>NZ_JAAAWO010000002.1 GCF_010500895.1 Alteromonas genovensis | reverse complement strand
ATATTAAATAATTAAAACTTGCTCGTGAATGACATTCATGGTCATTATCTAATGCTAAAGGCATGATTTTAAGCATATAAATGAAAAGGGATCTACATAAGTAGATCCCTAATAAAGTATCAGCCCACTTTAACGGGGCTTTAATTATTACAAGTTGTTTAACCTTGATTCTGCTAAACGTTTAGCAGATGAATCGGGGTGTTCGTTCACTACTTGCAAAAATAGTTGGCGTGCCGATGCGTTGTCACCATTTCTCTGGGCGATAACGCCAAGTTTCAATAGCGCATCAGGTCGCTTCGTTGAACTTGAGAACCGATTAACCACAATATTGAACTGCTCGCTTGCATCGCTCCACTGTTGCTTGTTAAACAACAGCTGCCCAAGCCAGTAGTGCGCATTTGGCGCATATTCACTGTTTGGAAAACGCTCGATGAAAGACTGGAAAGCAGGTATCGCTTTGTCGTACTCTCGCGACTTCAATATAAGGTTAACAGCACTCTCATAAGCTTCGCTTTCTCCGACCTGCACAGGCGATGCTGGTGCCGATTCCGGCACTGTGCTTACCGCACCAGAGGAGCTTGTGCTTGTTAACGCGCCACTTTGCTTTAAGGCCTCTACCCGTTTATCTATTTCTAGATAGAGCTCTCGCTGGCGTTCCAGTACTTTTTGAAGTTCATTGGTATTAACCTCAACCGCACCGCGAAGCTGGTCAACCTCGTTTTGCATATTATCTAGTTGAGTTTGCATTCTATGCTGCATCTCAGTTCGACTTTTTACAATACGCTCTAGCACAACAATACGTTGTTCAAGCTCGCTGCCGCCATTCGCATTAACGACAGGTGCCTGTGCGAAGCCAGTAGAGGCTGTGAGGGCGGCACATAGCGTAACGCCCCACTTAATGGTGTTTCTTACTGAAGCTGCCATTAGCGGTATACAACCACTCCGCGACGGTTTTGCGCGAATGCATATTCAGTTGAACCCATTACCGCAGGCTTTTCTTCGCCGTAAGAAACAACCGTTACCTGGCTGCTGCTTACACCCGCGTTTAGTAGATAGGTTTCTACCGACTGAGCGCGACGCTCGCCCAGAGCAATGTTATATTCTGGCGTACCGCGGCTGTCTGTGTGGCCTTCAACAGTAACGTTCATGTTAGGGTTTTTAACTAAGAACATTGCGTGCTTGTCTAGAACACGTTGAAATTCTGGCTTGATGCTAGCGCGATCGAAATCGAAGTAAACCGTTTGCTCATTTTTGAGCGCTTCCATTTCTTGCTGAACCATTTCTTCTTGGCGCTTCATACGCTGAGCGGCTTCTGCTTCTACACGCTGAGCTTCCGCTTCACGGGCTTCAGTTTCTGCTTGCGCTTGTTCTTGTGCCATGCGGTTGCGTTCTGCCGCTAACTCTTCTTCGCTAGGTCCCGACGAACATGCCATCATTGTCACTACTGGCAAGGCGATAATGAAGCTTTTCATCACTTTATTCATTTGCATCCTACTAATCCTTAATTTTATTGTTTAGTCGTTAAATTGTTAGAACAAAAATGGTGACCAACTTGGCGATTTCACTTGCCCATTGGCTGCTGGTAACCTAGCTTTAAAGCGCCCGTCTAGAGAGACAAGTGATAGCACTTGCTTGCCCTCGTGAAGGGTACTGTAAATAATCATGCTTCCGTTCGGCGCTACACTTGGCGACTCATCTAAATACGTTCTTGTAAGAACTTGCAAAGAGTCTTCGTCTAGCGCTTGCTTGGCAATATGGTAGTTACCATTTGTTTGGTTAACTACTACCATTTGTTTACCGTCAGGCGTTAAAGTTCCGCCAAGGTTTTGCTCACCGACAAAGGTGACTCGCCTTACTTTCCTTGAATTTAAATTTACGCTATATATCTGAGGTTTACCACCCCGTTCCGAGCTAAAAATTAAGCCACTGCCGTCCGGAAGCCAAGCCGGCTCTGTGTCAATCGCTCTGTTGCGCGTAATACGACGTAAGTTTTTGGTCGCGAGATCCATGATGTAAATTTCAGGATTTCCGTCTTTTGACAGCACCATGGCAAGTTGTTTGCCATCTGGCGAAAACGCCGGACTACTATTAATTCCAGGAAAATCAGTAATACGCGTACGTTCACTGGTGTATATGTCTTGAATAAATATTTGTGGTCTTCTGTTTTCGAAGCTCACATACGCTAAGCGCTCACCATCTGGCGACCATACTGGCGACATCAATGGCTCTGGAGATGAAAGAAGCCTGGTTTCGTTCTCACCATCATAATCAGCAATCACTAATTGATACGGTTTTTTAACGGTTTCCCTATCGCGAACGATCACATAGGCGATTTTTGTTAAGAATGCACCTCGAACACCGGTAAGCTTTTCATACACAATATCACTGACTCGGTGGGCGTATTGGCGAAAGTCTCGCGCACTTATCGACGCTTGGCGCGCCAAAATAACGTGCTCATTACTCGTTACCAACGCCCCCTCTTTTAAGACTTTTGCTTTTCCACCATCAAGCTGACCTTTCAAAATATCGATCAGTTGATACGACACAATGTACTTATCAGCGTTTTGCTGCTCAATGCTACCTACTAATACGGTATCAACCCCAAGTGTTGCCCATGCAGTGTAACTCACCTCTTCTGCCGTCTCTGGATACTGGGGCATGCTATCTACTGAGATAGGGTTAAATTTACCGCTACGCATTAGATCAGCGCGAACAACTTGTGAAATATTTCCAGGAGGTGCGCCTTCGCCTTTCCACTTAAAAGGGACTATACCGATAGGCCTTGCACTATCCACCCCTTCGGTAATGACAATCTCCAGAGAGGCAAATGCATTTGCACTCACCGCTAGGGAAATCATTGCTATCCATAAACCTAGTTTTTTCATACCGCTATAATTCCACTTTTAAATTTATATCTTTTAACTGCTCGTAAACGTCGGGGGCATCAGATACCGGAAGCTTGTCTGCACGTCGAACTGCGCTTTCTGCCGCCCGACACAATGCGTCATTGCCATCTAAAACCCGAATACTGGTTACAAAACCCGTTGTCGCTAGGCGGATATTCAGTCTACACACTTTTCCGTCAAAACTATCATCTGAGTACAAATTACGTTTTATGGTTTGCTGTATTAATGCTGTATACCGCTCAACTTCCGTGAGAACCTGTTTTTGACGCCTTTGTTGCTGTGCAGCGCGCTCTTGAGCAAGTTGCTCTTGCATAATCCTTTCCATTTCTGCTTTTTCAGCAGCTTCTTTTTGTTTTTTTAGTGCATCTTCTTTCGCCTTCGCCTCTCGCGCTTTACGTTCTTTTTCTTTTTGGGCCGCTAATCGCTCTAGTTCTTTTTGTCTCTTAACCTCTGCAGCTTCGGCTTCTCGCTTTTCCCTCGCTCTTTTATTTGCAAGGGCTTGCTGTCGTTTTTGCTCAGCTGCGGCCGCGGCTTGACGCTGCTTTTCAGCTTCCTCAGCGCGAGCTTGTGCCTGAGCCTGAGCTTCTACTCGTTTTTTATCCGCAATAGCCTGCGCATCAATAAACGTGGCTTCTATTGTGGGTGCATTACTCGGTAGGTTAGGTAGCGGGTCGGGAGAGAAACTGACGCTTATTAGCAACACCATGGCAACCAAGGCGTGAAGCACTAGGGACTTATACAGCCCCTGCTTTTCATTAGGTTTTGAAGGTGCTCTCGCGCTGCGCCTATTCGTGAAGCTGTCAGCACTGCCCTGAGTACCGCTCGGCGAATTGCTTTGAGACGGATTGCTAGCGCTAGCTTGCCTGCTATTTGAGGGACTATTTGGTTTAGTAGGGTTAGACATGCTTTGCCTACTCAACAGGGTCGGTCATTAAACCCACCGACGGGACGCCTGCTTGTTGCAGCAGCACCATTAGCTGAATAACCTCGTTATACGCCACCTGCCCGTCACCTTTCACCACCACAGGCGTGTTCGGCGATTTTTGCAATTGGGCACTGACTATAGCCCCAAGCTCTTCTTCACTAATTGGCGACTCTTGGTCGTCACCCACATTGAGGAAGTACCTCCCCTTCACATCAACCGACGCGATAATAGGCGGATTATCCTCCTGCTCTATAGGGTTTGCACTGGCCTTCGGCAAATCCACTTTTACCCCCTGAGAAATGAGGGGAGCAGTTACCATAAAGATAATAAGCAGCACCAACATAACGTCGATGTAAGGCACTACATTTATTTCTGATACCGGCCTACGGCGTTTTCTCACATACATAGCAATAACCTCCGCGGTAACGCTTAAACCTGATGTGCTTGGGCAGCAGCCTGGCGTTGAAGAATTGCTGAGAACTCTTCCATGAAGTTTCCGTAGCTATTTTCCAACTTTTCAACTTGATGGCTGAAACGGTTGTAAGCAATAACCGCAGGGATTGCAGCAAACAAACCAATAGCAGTAGCGATAAGCGCTTCTGCTATTCCAGGCGCAACCATCGCTAGGGTGGCTTGCTGTACTTCGCCTAGTGCGATAAACGCATTCATAATTCCCCAAACCGTACCGAATAGGCCAATGTATGGGCTGATAGAGCCTGCCGTTGCTAAAAACGGTAGGCGACTCTCAAGCTCTTCTACCTGACGAGACATAGACACGCGCATAGCGCGATAAGTGCCATCAACAATGCCGTTTGTTGGGGTATTAGATTTACGTAATCTCACGAACTCTTTAAAACCTGAACAAAAAATGCTGCTCATACCGGTGAGATTGGCCCTTGATGATAACTCTTGATAGAGCTTGTTAAGATCGGCACCAGACCAGAACTTATCTTCAAATTGGCGCATTTCAGAACGCGCCGCATTAAGGGCTTTACTGCGCTGAAAGATAAACGTCCATGATGCTACTGAGACGCTTAGCAACAACAGCATTACAAGTTGAACAATGAAACTGGCTTGTAAAAACAAGCCGATAAATGTGAGATCAGATGACACGCGAAATTTCCCCTAACAAAGTACGTGGTAGTCGTTTTGGCTTCATAGCCGCTAAATCGACACAGGCAACTTGAATATCCGCAGATACTAATTTTATGCCGTTGTTATTATTTATGATTTGTTGAAACGTCATACTAGCGCCTTTTAATTCTACAACGCGAGTCTCAATACTCAACAGTTCATTGAACCTCGCTGGCGCATAGTTATGCATCTCAACGCGTTTGACGACAAAAGCGATGGATTGTTCCATTAAAGTGTCTTGCTCAAACCCTAGGCCTCTAAGCCACTCGGTACGCGCCCTCTCCATAAACTTAAGATAATTAGCGTAATACACGATACCGCCAGCATCCGTATCTTCGTAATACACTCTTATTTGATGTTGATGCATAACTATTCCCTAAACAATAAATAAATTCATCTATAAGGCAGATTAATAGTAGCTAAATTGCGATAAATAACATTTTAAAACAACCCTTAAGACAGCATCAAGCCTGAGCTTTAATGTTTTCACAACCAATGCGCAACATTCAGTTAACGCATTAGTTTTTCTAACTCAAAAATATAATTTTACTCAATTGCGCATTTTTAGAAGGTCTCTATAATGCATCGCATCAGTCGCACAGAGCGTGATGGTGCTTAGCACGGTCATGCACGAGTTAATCTCCTGTTAGACATGAGTTCCCTGGATTTATTTCCTTCAACACTTGTTGTTTTAGCCCGCTCTATGAGCGGGCTTTTTTTTGCCTTGGATTTACCAAGGCTCTCAGTTTAAGTAGAAATACTAACGCGCAGGGGTAAACCCAAAATGAAGGTAGGCACGCTGAGACGCTATACGGCCTCTCGGCGTTCGCTGCAAAAAGCCCTGCTGAATAAGGAAGGGTTCAATGACATCTTCGATGGTTTCTTTCTCTTCTCCGATAGCTGCGGCGAGATTATCTAAGCCCACAGGACCGCCATCGAATTTTTCTATAATGGCCGAAAGCAATTTTCTGTCCATATAGTCAAACCCCTCCTTGTCCACATCGAGCATATCAAGAGCTTTTGCCGCTGTCTCAGCACCAACGGTGCCATCAGACTTTATTTCTGCATAGTCTCGCACTCGTCGTAATAGACGATTAGCAATTCGAGGCGTGCCTCTAGCTCGACAGGCTATTTCCCTCGAACCCTCTTCGGTCATTGATAGGTTCAGGTAGCTAGCGCTTCGAGACACGATAGAGGTTAGGTCTTTCACTGAATAAAACTCAAGGCGCTGTACGATACCAAAACGATCTCGCAGGGGAGACGTCAGTGAGCCAGCACGGGTTGTTGCCCCTACCAGCGTAAACGGAGGCAAGTCGAGCTTTATCGAACGAGCAGCCGGTCCCTCGCCTATCATAATATCGAGCTGATAATCTTCCATTGCAGGGTAGAGAATTTCTTCCACTACGGGGCTCAAGCGATGTATTTCATCAATAAAAAGAACGTCGTTTTTTTCAAGGTTGGTTAAAAGTGCGGCTAAATCACCCGCTTTTTCTAATACCGGCCCAGACGTGGTTTTAATGTTAACGCCCATTTCATTCGCAACAATGTTCGCAAGGGTTGTTTTTCCCAGTCCAGGAGGACCAAATATAAGAAGATGATCAAGAGCATCTTCTCGATTGCGTGCGGCCTGAATGAAAATTTCCATCTGCTCACAAACGTGAGGTTGTCCCGTATAGTCATCCAACATCTTTGGACGAATAGCGCGATCTATTACTTCATCTTCAGTGTTGGCGTCCGGCGTTATCAGTCTGTCGGCTTCTATCATGGTTCGTCTACTTTTTAATAAAATGGCTGCAGCATTTTTTATACCGCACCGTTATTACAGGGCCGCTTTTAGCGCTTCACGTATCAAGGATTCACTTTCCATACCGTCTTTGTAAACGCTATCCACCAACTTACTGGCTTGCGCTGGTTTATAACCCAGTGCAATAAGTGCGCTTTGCGCTTCTTCTCGTGCACTGTTTACAGCAACAAAGGTACTACCAGAAAGCAGGTCACTGCTTGGTGCGGGAACAGCCACACTTTGCATTTTTCCAAACTTGGCCAGTCGGTCTTTAAGTTCAACCACTAAACGCTCTGCGGTTTTTTTGCCAATACCCGGTAAGCTGACTAACGCGGAAACGTCTTCATTTTGCACGCTTGACAGAAACTGTGGCGCCGACATTCCCGATAAAATAGCCAAACCGAGTTTTGGTCCCACACCATTTGCTTTTATCAGCTCTCGAAATAATCCGCGCTCTAACTTATCGGCAAAACCAAACAGCAACTGAGCATCTTCGCGAACCACAAAGTGCGTGTAAACCACAACTTCATCGCCTACTGCAGGCAGTTGGTAAAAGCTCGTCATCGGCATGTGTATTTCGTAACCTACACCGGCCACATCTACAAGAATTTCTGGTGGCTGCTTTTCAGCCAACGTACCGCGAATTCGTCCAATCATTTATATTCTCTTTGTGCGCGCTTGAATGCTTAAAAAGGATTGGTTCTAGGAAATTAACGCAAACGACCGCGAACGGTTTTTCGTGCTTGGCCCGCCATATTGATAAGGCTTTGTTCGGTATTGGCATGGCAAAGTGCCACAGCAAGCGCATCTGCCGCATCGGCCTGAGGTGTCCCACTTAAGTTCAGCAGGTGCTTAACCATATGCTGAACTTGTGTTTTATCAGCATTACCTTTACCCACAACTGCCTGTTTAATTTGTCTTGCACTATACTCGGCAACAGGAAGCTGAGATTGGGTTGCCGCCACTATTGCAGCGCCCCTTGCCTGACCAAGCTTTAACGCAGAGTCTGGGTTTTTAGCCATAAACACTTGTTCGATAGCAAACTGTGATGGGTTATATTGACGAATGATGTCGCCCACGCCGGTAAATATATTTGCCAAACGAGAAGGTAAATCGGTAGTGCCTACTCGAATACAACCGCTCGCCACATATACCAGCTTACCCTGCTTTCGCGCTATTAAACCGTAGCCTGTGATCCTAGAACCTGGATCTATACCCAGTATAACCATTAAGCCTTACTCGGTACAAACAAAGATACCGCCTCTTTGTTTGAAGGAGACCACAAGCGTGCTAACGCCTCATCCTTTGACACCCATTCGTATTGAAGATGCTCGGTAAGAGTTATCGGTGTTTTACTACTCACTTGAAGGGAAAATACATGCTCAGTATTGTGAAGGGTACCCGGAGGATAACGATGGCGCCATCGCTCGCGAATAACGTATTGGTTTTGCTTAGCGTGATTTGTAATGGACAAACCTAAGGCTTTGGCATCAATACCGGTTTCTTCAGCCACCTCTCGATAGGCTGTTTCAATCGGCATTTCGCCGTCTTCCAATGCGCCTGTGACAGATTGCCAAAAAGACGCATCATCCATTCTTTGCAATAACAGCACTCGGTGGTGTTCATCAAACAACACCACCAGCGCTGATTCTGGCTTTTTATAGGCCATAAATTAAGATTGCTTCTTCACCGTCGCAATGGCCAAATCTTCAAGCTGCTGCGGGTTAGCTGGGCTTGGTGCCGATGTGAGTGGGCAAGCTGCAGTGGTGGTTTTTGGAAACGCCATCACATCGCGAATAGAGGTAGCCCCTGTCATCAACATGACAAGGCGATCTAAACCGAATGCTAAACCTGCGTGAGGCGGAGCACCAAAACGAAGGGCATCGAGTAAGAAACCAAATTTGTTTTTGGCTTCTTCGTCGTCTATTCCTAAAATATTGAATACGGTAGATTGCATATTCTCATCGTGAATACGAACCGAGCCACCGCCTAATTCAACGCCGTTAAGCACCATGTCGTAGGCATCAGACAACGCGCCAACCGGATTGGCTTTCAGCTCTTCAGGTGTAAGCCCACGTGGTGCCGTGAATGGGTGGTGAATAGCGTGAAGCTGACCATCGAATTCCTCAAACATAGGGAAATCAACAACCCACAATGGCTTCCATTCGCCCTCTAGCAATTCAAAGTCTTCACCTAGTTTTAGACGAAGTGCGCCCATGGCTTCTGTCACTACGGTGTAATCATCCGCACCGAATAAAAGAATGTCACCCGCTTGTGCACCTGTACGCTGAATAATAGCATCGGTCACATCTTCGCTTAAGAACTTAAGCACTGGCGACTGCAGGCCTTCTTGACCTGGAGAAAGCTCGTTCACTTTAATCCACGCCAGGCCTTTTGCACCGTAAATACCAACAAACTTGGTGTACTCGTCTATTTGCTTACGGGAAAGCTTTGCACCGCCGGGCACACGAATGGCGCTGACACGGCCTTTCGGGTCGTTAGCAGGCCCACTGAATACTTTAAACTCAACCTTTTCAAGCAAATCGGCAACGTCAGTAAGCTCAAGAGGGTTACGTAAATCAGGCTTATCACTTCCAAATCGCTTCATCGCTTCTGCGTAAGTCATTTGAGGGAAGTCGCCAAGGTCCACATCGAGCATCTTGTTAAACAAGTCGCGGATCATTCGCTCGGTAATACCCATCACGCTTTGCGCATCGAGGAACGTCGTTTCGATATCGATTTGGGTGAATTCTGGCTGACGGTCGGCACGTAAATCTTCGTCTCTGAAACACTTCACTATTTGGTAATAGCGATCCATGCCTGACATCATTAGCAATTGTTTAAATAGCTGAGGCGACTGAGGTAGTGCGAAAAACTCACCTTTGTGTGTACGACTTGGCACCAAATAGTCTCGCGCGCCTTCTGGTGTCGCCTTTGTAAGAATAGGCGTTTCGATATCTAAAAAGCCCTCTTCTTCTAAAAAGCGGCGAACCGCGCCGGTTACTTTTGCTCTGAACTGTAAACGCTGGCTCATTACCGGGCGACGTAAGTCGAGGTAACGGTAGCGCAAGCGCTGCTCTTCAGAGTTTTCTTGATTCCAGTCGAGAGGAAGCACGTCTGATTTGTTGATAACTTCAAGGCCTGTGCCTAAGATCTCAATCTCACCTGTGCGCATTTCTTTATTAATCTGTCCTTCTGGACGAGCGCGAACTTTACCAGTTAGCTTTACACAAAACTCACCGCGAAGGGTGTTAGCAACAGAAAGTACATCAGGTAAATCAGGGTCGAAAACAACCTGTACAATCCCTTCTCTGTCGCGAAGGTCGATAAAGATTACGCCACCTAAGTCACGACGTTTGTTAACCCAGCCACAAAGCGTGACTTCTTGCCCAATGTAAGTTGAATCGATGTTCCCACAGTAATCTGTGCGCATGGTCGTTGACCCCTGATAATTTTCTTGCTTAACGTGATGATTTGCGTACTTTATGGCCCTGAACTAATGCTCTACACTGACGCCTCTTTTGCGAATTCGTAAAACTGTATACGAAATAGCAGCACGAGGGAGTTATAAGCACTTTTGTTAGTAAAGAAGCTCGACAGAAGCCATCACGTTTAATGTATTAGATTTAAGGTCGCATAGTATAAACAAATGCGTCGTAAAGCCCAATGACAAATATGAACAATACCGCAACGAATATGGCTAACGCCCAGCAAAACTTACCGCCTGTATTTATTGGGTTACCCATGTGGCAGCACAGCCACTGGCCAAATTCATGGTTTGCCTCATTTCCCAAGGCACAAAGTCAGCTTATCCATTACGCCAATGAATGTAATACCGTTGAGGGGAATACCACCTTCTACTCCCTTCCCGATGCAGATGCGGTAGCGCGCTGGGCAGATTCGGTACCTTCGCACTTCTCCTTTGCTTTCAAATTCAACCAGCAAATCACGCATGTAAATAGACTACAGCATTGTGAAGATGAAATACGGCAACAGTTGTCACTGCTCGCGCCTCTCAAGCACAAGCTCGGCGTGATGTTGGTTCAACTACCTGCTAGCTTTGGTCCTGACAAATTGGCTGTACTCGATACATTTTTAAGCCTTATCCCCTCATCTATTTACGTGGCAGTAGAAGTGCGACATTTGCAGTTTTTTGCTAAGTCAGATGCTGAAAAAGCATTTAATCAACTGCTGATTAAACACAAGGCAAACCGCATCATTATGGATACCAGAGCCCTATTCACAGGACCAATCACCAGCGAGATAGTGAGAGAAGTAAGAGGTAAGAAGCCCAAAGTACCAGTGAATGTAATTGCTACTGGCCAAAAGCCCGTAGTGCGCTTTGTGGGTAACGATAACGAAGCAGACAATACCGCATGCCTTCGTCCATGGGTGAGTAAAATTCATCAGTGGCGTGTTGAAGGCAGGTCTGCCTACTTCTTCTGCCACCGACCAGATAATAAAGATGCGCCGTGGTTAGCATCTTTGTTTATCAATTTATATAACGAGGCCTATCCAGATTATTCTCTACCGACTCTCTCCATGACAAAGAATCCTCTTCAGGATAATTTGTTTTAGTCGAGTAGTCATTTTACATGCAGGCTTAAATGATGGTGTTTAAAAGCAAAAGGCTTTAAAATAAAATGTCCACAGGGGTAAAGTCTCACTCCGATTTTCTATACTCTTTTGCGTTTTATTACGCAAAAGCGCTACCGGTAAATATTGTAATTATGACTGACTTATACCCACAACCTTCTCACGAAGGAGAACGGCTTAAAGCGCTTTATAAATTGGATATTCTGGATACACCACCAGATGAAAGGTTAGATGCGGTCACAAAGAATGTTCAGGAATTCTTTAAGTGCAAAATTTGCTTGGTGAGCTTAATCGCAGATGATAGGCAGTGGTTTAAATCTCGCCAATGCTTAGATGTTAGCGAAACACCGCGAAATGTCTCGTTTTGTACCTATGCCATCGCAGAAGAGGAATACCTTATTGTGCCTGATGCACATGAGGATGACAGATTTGCGAACAACCCATTGGTTAAAGGAGAGCCATTCATCCGCGCTTACGCGGGTATTATCTTGCGCTCTACAGATGGTTACGAACTAGGCACCCTTTGCGTTATTCATAACTCACCCAGGCAGTTCGAAGACGTTGATATTGTCATGCTGCGTCACTTCGGCCTTCAGGCTGAATCTATTTTGAGAGAGTGCGAAAAAGGCTAAAAGGCTTCATTATACCACCACATCGCCTGGGCTATTTTGCCCGAGCGACTTTACTCTAGGCGATGGGGCTCTCACTTCCCCCCTTCTTTAACGAAAGTCAGCAGCGTCCAATTCGTGCTTTTTCATTAACTTATGCATATCGGTGCGATTCCTTCCCGCTAAATCTGCAGCTCGAGTAACGTTGCCGTCTGTCATTTTAAGCAGCTTAAACAAATACTGTTGTTCGAAGGAGTCTCGCGCTTCGGTCAGCGTGGGCCAGCTCTGCTTTGTGGCAGATAAAGCTTGTTCAACAAGATGCAAAGGCACTACAGGAGTTTGCGTTAACGCCACACACTGCTCAACAACATTCACTAACTGTCGCACATTCCCAGGCCAGGAAGACGTGACTAACTGCTGCATAGCATCATCTGAGAACTGGCTTACGTCAACACCATGGCGCTGAGCGCTTTGTTGCAATAAAGAGCGCGCAAGAAGTGGAATATCTTCGCTACGAGATTTTAAAGACGGAAGTTTTAGGTTAACCACATTCAGGCGATAATAAAGATCTTCTCTAAATGTTCCCGCTTCCATTTCTTTATGCAAATCTTTATGGGTCGCCGATATTATTCGAACATCAATATCGACTTGTTTACTGCTGCCCACCGGGCGAATCTGACGCTCTTGCAATGCACGCAGCAATTTTACTTGAAGCGTCATTGGCATATCACCAATCTCATCTAAAAACAGCGTACCGCCATCGGCCTCTTTGAAAAGACCTGCATGGGCAGTGACTGCGCCAGTGAAAGCGCCTTTTGCATGGCCAAATAGCTCCGACTCAAGCAGGTTTTCAGGCAACGCACCACAGTTTATAGCAACAAATGGCTTGTCGCGGCGGTTGCTCGCTTTATGAATCGCATTAGCGAGAAGCTCTTTACCCGTTCCGCTGGCCCCGCTAATTAATACCGAAACTTCGCGCTGCGCAATGCGAAACGCTTGATCAAGCACGTTCAGCATTTCCGGCGAGCGAGTGATTATTTCTTTTGCCCAATCTCCTGGCTTAACCGCCTGTGATTGGTTGAGTGCTTTTTGCAACAGAGCGCGAAGCTCTTCGTGTTCTACAGGCTTAGGTAGAAAACCAAACACGCCGCGCTGAGTAGCCTCAATGGCATCGGCAATGGTGCCATGGGCGGTCATTAAAATAACGGGAATATCTTGTCTAATGCCCATAATCTCTTCAAATAAGCTTAAGCCATCTAAACCTGGCATTCTTAAATCGCTCAGCACAACGTCGAAACTATTGCCCTGTAGTTTTTTAAGTGCGCTTTGTCCATCTTCCACTGCAGTGACGTTATACCCTTCACCTTCAAGGCGAATGGTTAGCAGGCGAAGTAGGCTTTTATCGTCATCAACCAACAATAAGTCAGGATTGTTATTCGCCTTTTCACTCATTGTTGCGTACTCCTATTTTTATCCATCAATGTCGCTTCTATTTGTAATAATTCTTCAAGTTTCTTACGTAAGCTATCTATCTCGTTTTGCAGTGTTATGAGCTTTTCACCGCGAGAGGTATTTTCTTTTTCCAACACCACCAGCGCAGACTCAAATTGCATTAATTGATTATTTTGCGCACCTGCAATAACGTCAATAACTTTCCGGCTCTGCTCTGTAAAGCCCGGGGATATTTCATTGAACGCTAGTTGCGCTCGCAGTTTATTCTGGTAGGGGGTGTCGTTCATAAGTGTGAGAATATAAGCGTGTAAGCGGTCGTAGTCACTGTTTGTTAACGTGGCTAAGGTTTGCTGACGCTGCGTCCATGGCTGATCAGACGCATTAACCCAAATCCCTACCCAATGCTTTGCATCACAGTTATGTAAAAAATCTTCCGGTGGATTTTCATAAAAACAAAAAGTACTACCAAGGGCCGTCTGGGTGTGCGTCGGTGACTCGTCAGACGCTTTTTCTTTAACATCTTTCAGGCTTTCGCAACCTACTAAAAAAAATACGGCAATAAAAAAACAACTTAATCTCATTTTACTTTTCCTGTTGCGCAATGCTTATGCTGCACGCTTTTAAAGGTGCGTACTTTTTATTTTATGTGCTTTGGGCTTTAAGCTTTGGGCTTTAAGTGCAGTGTTTCAAGTACAGCTTTTTTAAACCAGTCTATTCTGTGCTGTAAATTAAATGCTGCGCTTTCATTTTTGCGAGAGGGAAACCCGAAAGCAGACATCCGCATAGTCTACCTCTACCACTTGAACATCGCCATGCATAAGTCGCGCGCAATCTGCAACAATCGATAACCCTAAGCCCGTTCCGATGACGTTATCATTACGAGGTTCACTGCCTCGAATGAAAGGTTCAAACAGGGTTGTAACTGATTCTGGAGAAATTGGCTTGCCGTGGTTGGCTACATCAAGAATAAGCATATCTTCTTCAATGCTCTCTCCTGTGCTTTTGCTCATGTAAACCTTGACGAAAATAGGCCTGCCGACAGCACCATGCGCTACCGCATTTGACACTAAATTATCTAGGACACGACGGAAGAGCTCTTCATCGAGAAGAGCCTCATCAACCTGCACATCAACAACAACTTCTCTGTTTTGAATAGCGAGTGCATAGTCCTCAATGCACTCATCTATCAGCGTCTGCGGCTTATAAAGCATCAGTTTGGGCTGAGCCTGCTGCAGTAACAAATTGTAGTCTAATAATTTTTCAACCAAAGTGTTGAGCCGTTGAGTGCTGCCACTTAGCAAAGACAATACTTCTCGCTGATTATCGTTTAGATCGCCCACCACATTTTCAGATAACAGGCTGCAACCTTCCTTGATGCTGGCTAAAGGGGTCTTTAATTCGTGGGCCGCATGGCGCAACAAAGCCGTTCGAATATGCTCTAGTTGCTGAAGGCGGTCATACAGCCAGTGCAAATCTTTTTCTACATCAAGTAATTCTTTGGGCGCGTGGCGAGTTAGTGGTGGCAATTCGCCTTTGCTGTGGGCCAGTATACGAATTATTTTTTTGAGGTTATTTACGGGGTTAACAATAAGCTGACTGCCTAACAATATCAGCATTAAAGAAACACTTACCAGCATAGCAGTAGACCATGCTTGCTTTGCCTGCATCGCGTTCAGGTCGCTCTGCTGCAGCGCCACTCGCTCGGTGATGACCCGTTCAACATCTGCTCGAAGCTGTTTAACGCTATCTTTGATAGTCGCGAGATAAGCATTTAGCAATAACTGATCTTCAATGTTTCGATAGTCTGCCAGTTGGTCGATTTGTGTGGTCAAAAAACTACACACTTCGCCTGTGCCAAGACCTTGGCACAGGTTATCTGCCGCCAGTGCAAATTGCTCTAACGCATTGTCTGAGATGGCCGCCACTCTCTCACTTTTCAGTACAGAATATTGGCGAATACTTCGTTCAACATCCACTACGGCGTTATCAAGTTGCTGAACATCACCCACAATTTCAACGACAAAGCGAGTTTCCAACGTTGTCATTTGGCCAACTTTGGCTAAATCGCTCTGGCTTTGCCACAGCAGCGCAATAAGAGGAATTAGGGCCAACACAAAACTACCTAGTGTTAACTGCCTCAGAGAACCTAGCTGAACTATACGTTCGCTTAAGGAAAACTTTTTAACCAGAACCCTATCCTCTTAATTTTTCTGCTGCTTTGTTACAGCTAACGTTGATATCAGCGCCAATTAGTATTCACTGACATTACTACTTCTTGGTGATTTTACTACTGCACTTGCTATTGCTTTTACTACTGCTTTAGCGCCGCGGTAACACTATTATTTGCGTCATTTGTCTTAGGCGTAAGTTTACTTTTTGCTAACTCTTTTTCCGTAAGCTTGCCATCCTCGTTATCATCGATTAAGCCAAAATTTCGCAATAATTCGATGTGTTGGACAGCTTCTTTAAGTGAAATAAAACCGTCCTTATCTTTATCAAGCTTTTGCATCAGCGTGTTGGCCGGGCTTGCGCTTACCGACGCCACAAAAGAAACCTGCAACATCATAACTGCTAACAACGTAAATATATTTCTACCTGAAATCTTCATTCTGAATCCCTCGCAATAGATGGCTAACCAGTACTTAGTTAGACATAGCCAGATTCGCGCCACATTACAGAAAAACCAAAATACACTTTAATATCAGAAGCTTGGATTCACGCAAAGAAATAGCTGCACGGCTATGTGTTGCTGATTAGAAACACTCTTGTATGTAACCTTTACGACTTAAATTGCTTTTCGTCATAAAATGGCGCCAGACTGAGTAGCGTTTTTAAAGGAACGGGTTTACTGAACATAAAGCCCTGAACGTTATCGCAGCCGTGCTGGCGTAAATAGTCCCACTGCTCATAGGTCTCTATTCCTTCAGCGCATACTGTCAGCGATAGACGTTTTGCTAAATCAATAATAGCGCCGGTTACTAGCCTGCTGCGCTCAGAGGTTTGAAGCTCCATCACAAACTGTCTATCCACTTTTAGCGTGTCGATAGTTATCTGAGTAAGGTAACTCAGTGATGAATAGCCCGTACCAAAATCATCTAAGGCAATGGAACAACCCATATTACTCATTCGTCTGAAGAACTTATTAGACAGTTGGAAGTTTTCGAGATAGGCACTCTCTGTTACCTCAAACTCCATGTTTTCAGGATTAACGTCGTATACGTTTAATGTGTTGTATATGTAGTCAAAAAGCTGCGCGTTTCTGAGATCGTGTCCCGATAAATTCACCGACACTTTGAAGTTTTGTGGAGCCCAATGTTTAATGTCAGGAAGGTCTATACACACACGTTTGATTATCCACTGAGTAATAGCGGTAATCTTGCCGCCCTGCTCAGCGATGGGAATAAATTCATTGGGCATTACAAGCCCAAATTCCGGATGCTGCCATCGTATGAGGGCTTCAGCGCCAATAACATGACCGTAGTTATCAACTTTCACCTGATAATAGACGATAAATTCGTCTTCGCGCAGTCCTTGCTCAATGCCATTTGCAATCTGAAGCTTGCGCTTGTGTGACTCAACCATATCTGGTGTAAAGAGTGTATAGCTTCCACGCCCTCTCGCCTTCGATCTGTACATTGCTAGATCGGCGTTGCTCATCAGGTCGCTGAGTTCAAAATTCGCATCGCTTGCTTTTGCAACACCAACGCTTATTCCTACTGTCAGAGAAAGACCTTGCATCTCAAATGGCTCATCAAATGCAGACAATAAACGTATCGCTAACTGCTCAGCAGCGTAGTCGTTTACCTCTCTATCGGGAAGAACGATAAACTCATCACCACCTAAACGGGCAAATAAATCGTCGTTTCGCAAAAGACGCTGCACTCTATCGGCAACTTCAATCAAAATTAAATCGCCGGTCTCATGACCTAATGAATCGTTTATTCCTTTAAACCCATCTAAGTCGAAAAACAGCAGCATTATGTCATCGTCGTTTCGCTTGGCTCGCGCTAGTTCGAGCCTGAGGTTATCGAGCACATATTGTCTATTCGGTAGCCCTGTTAAACTATCGTAGTTGGCGAGCCGGGCCATAGTCTCTTGCTGATCGAACAGGGTTTGTTTTTGTTCAAAATTTATCAATAGCTCTACTTCGATGGTATCGAGCAAACTATTTATATTTGAGCCTAACTGTCCAAATTCGTTTTGTGAGGAAATTGAGCTTCGCAGTGCATAATCTTTTGTTTCAAAAAGGTCCTGAGTGAACCGCTTTAATTCAAATAATGGCGTAATAAGACGATGGGTCACCAACAGACAAATACCCACGCAGAGCAATCCTATGACCAGAATAAGGAAGAATTGACGCACCAGAGTTCTTGCACTTTGCTCAGGTATGGCAGCTTTAGCGTCAGCATGAATAACAACGTGTCCAAGGGGGTAAGTACTCGTACCTACAAGATTATGAGTAGTAATAACATCGTTGGAATGCAGGGTTACGCCGTAGGGAATATCGCGGGGTGAAGAGGGAATTGCTGAGCCATAATCAGACTCTTTTCTCAATGCTACAGACGTAATCGCTTTATAATTGGTATCGTAAAGCGTTGCCGATATGAGGTAATTGTGTTCTCGCACCGATTTAAATATTAACTCGTACCTGTCTACATTATCTGAGCCCGTGTCTGCGAGCACGCTCAATTGCGACGCTAAACTATTACTGATTGCACTGGTGTTGCTTTCTACCACTTGCTTCATTAGCGCGTTGTGCTCAACTTTATTGATCACAAACACCGCTATAGCAAGGGCACACATCGATATCGCTATCACAATACCCATGGTTATTTTTATCGATTTAAACACCAACACAACCTTGTTCGACGAAATAGTAACGTAAAAGACAGCAGATGAGTTTACCCGCTAAAGGCGTAAAATAATATGTGAAGGAGAGTAAATAACAACTCTTTTTAACGCCGCTTTACTACGAACATCAATGAAAAGGCTGAAGCTAGACGTCAGTTTGTCCGTCCTTCACATCCAATTTTGTCTTGATAAATTGACTGTGAGGTACATAAAGTAAATCTGCAATTTGCCTTATCGTACTTTCCTCAAGCGGTGCTAGCGTGCTGTCTGCATAGGCAATCGCCCAAAGGCTGCGAATAATGTTTGCTTTCTCTTCACTACCGCAGTGCGCATTAACGACTTTTGTGAACTGAACAACATCAATGGCATTTTCAGACGTCTCATTCCCTTCTTCGAGTAAAAGGGCCAGTGCATCGTCATCAATATCCACATGCTTTTTGAGTTGATGTTGATATGCCTTACGCTCATCTTCGGTCACTTGATTATCGGCATTCACTATTTCACTGAGTAACGCGGCCGTGGCAAGCTCATAAGAATAAGTCGGCTTTTGCTGTTTTTTTGCATCTTCAAACAAGGTTAAAAATTGTTTTAGCATTTTAGCTCCTTTAGCGTTAGCGCCTTGTGCGTTATTTACTTTGTAACCTTAAGCAGATGATAACGAAAGAAGTTATCGTTTAGTGGCCTAAAATTAGCGCTAATGAGGATTGGTGCTAAGCGTACCTATTACCTTTCGACCTCCCTCTTCAAATCGAACCTGCTCACACAACGCATGCACCATTGCTAGCCCTCGCCCAAAAGATTCATCGTTAGTCACATTTTGTAAACTATCCCAACTAAAACCGTCGCCACTATCGAGCACTGACACTTGTATTTTTTGTTCGTTAGGCAAAGACTCAATTCTAATGGTGATACTTGCGTCGCTGAGCTCTTTTAGCGATGCTTCTCGCATTTCATAGTAGGAATGAAAACCTTCAGTGGTGCTTTTTATTTCTGAATCGAGCTTTAACACACCGTGCTCTAATGCATTGTTAAATAATTCTGAAAGCACAGTGTACAAGACTGAGCGGATGCTCTGAACGCCCTCACACTGCCCTGCTATCTGCAAAACACGTTGCAAAATGTCTGGCTGTTTTAACAACTCAGCAGTAAGGGCTACTTCATGTGAAGAAGGCAAACCAAATTGATTTTTAACTGATGGTAAAAGTTGAATAGGCTTTGCAGAAAAAATAATAGCAGAAACATCATCGTCAAATGAATCGCTTACATTGAACTGCAAGGCCTTCTCGTACAGCGATTGTGCGGTAATCGTTTCGCTGTTCAATAACTTATCCTTAATAATATCACTGATGCCATCTTCCATGAGCATATCGTTATTACTATCAAACACTTCTATTAAACCGTCGCTTACAATAATAAGTTGCTCACCGTGAGATAAGTGAACGGTGTCACAGGCCGTGTCGAATTCCTCATCATCAAGGATCCCCAAAGCCATATGCCGTGAAGGACGCTGCCGTAACCCTGAGGCCATTTTACCCGCGGTGAGTACAGCCGGCATACCACCTTGCCACAAGGTAATATGAGAGCCTGTTGAATCAATCTCCCCAATGACTGCCGCCATAAACATATCGTGAGGGAGAAACTTTAGTAAGATAGAATTGAGCTCTCTGGCAATTTCAGACACGGTGACGCCCTGCTGCGATATCTCCTGAAAGGCTCTGGTGACTGGCAATGCGCCTACCGCCGATGCTAAACCGTGACCAGTGAAGTCTCCAACCGCAAAGTAAATGCCGCCATTTGGGTTTTTCTCACATAAAAAAACATCACCATTAAAACTTTCTGCAGGTTTAATGTAATAGTCAAAATAAGACAGTACTTGCGGGTCGTTTACAATTGCATTGCTAAAGATATGCTCGACGATAGCGTGTTCGCGAGCGACTCGCTGGTTGAACAATAATAAGGCTTTGTTTTGCTGCTCAATACGAAGGCTTAGTGCTCTGATTTTCAAGTGCGCTCGAATCTTGGCTACAAGTATGTGTTTGTCGAAAGGTTTAGTCGCAAAATCATTGCCGCCAACCTCTAAACACTTAACCAAGCTGGCCTTGTCTTCCAGTGCAGTAATAAAAAGAATGGGAAGGTATTCTTCTGAGGCATGCTTACGCAATTGTGGTACAACATCAAAGCCACTCATGTCTGGCATTACCACGTCGAGTAAAATCAGGTCTGGCGCCTCTGATTTAAATTTTTCAATTGCCTGTGTGCCGTTCTCAGCCTCGATGCAGTCGTCATACCCTTCTGCGCTGAGCATATTCAAAAGTAAAATGCGATTGATAGGCTCATCGTCGACAATAAGAATTTTCATAGTACATATCCTTAAAACAGAAGCATCGAACAGCACCCGAACATAGGATGAGACTTTTTATTTCGTCTTATCTCACTCTATCCCGCCTCA
Organism: Alteromonas genovensis; assembly: GCF_010500895.1. GTDB lineage: Bacteria > Pseudomonadota > Gammaproteobacteria > Enterobacterales > Alteromonadaceae > Alteromonas > Alteromonas genovensis. Next base: position 511,671 of record NZ_JAAAWO010000002.1, on the reverse strand, counting down.
CCGTATTTTATCTAGTTATCGGGAGTAACATTACTTCAAAGCGTTAAGACGCTTCTCGCCCTCCTAGCGAAGTTGAAACTTTTTATCAAAACGAGAAATTTCCAGTATTTTACTTACCTGTGGACGTGCATTTTCTATGCTGTACGTGTAGTTGCCACCCTTGAGCGACTTCTGCATGTTTAACAACATACCTAACGCAGAGCTATCCATATACTCCGTAATGGACAAATCCACAGCGATTTCGTTGGTTTTATCAGTCAGATCGTTGTAGGCGTTTCTAAATTCTTCAACTTTACTAAAGTCGAACTTTTCCCCCACTTTAATGACTAAAACTTCGCCATCTTGGCGATACTTCGATGTGATCGGCATTGAACCTCCAATGTACTTCGTTGAGAAAAGTTTCATCATATGTCGTCAATTTTGCTATCCTTAACCCTAGTACAAGTTTGCAATAATTTCTCAGACATTTTTATCGTCAGCATGACAGTTTTTATGAGAATTGAAAGGTTCAGTTTAACGTTAGAGGCAGATATGCAAGATTGGCAAGATGCGCTTTTGGTTTACAGTACTGAAAGCGGTAAAGTCAAACCAGAACAAAAGGACCAAGCGCGCTCAGTGTCGGACGATGGCATCGTTCGAATTCACCGGGAGACTAAGGGACGAAAGGGAAAAGGTGTATCTCTTATTAAAGGGTTAGACATGCCTCCTGCAGACCTAAAGAAGCTAGGCTCAGAGCTTAAAAAGAAATGCGGTTGCGGCGGTGCGGTTAAAGACGGCGTGATTGAAGTTCAAACCGACGACAGAGAAAAACTTCGCCTGTTGCTGGAAGAAAAAAATTATAAGGTAAAACTTGCAGGAGGATAACGTCTGTCCCCTCCTACTTTTTCATAAACACATAACAAAAAGAGTCCGAAATGGAAAAGCTGTCAATTTCTGATTTACATATTATTTTGGTAGAGCCCTCTGATACACAGAGAAAGATCATTACTACCTTATTGCTCAAAGAAAGTGTTAAGGAAATTGATCCTGTTAGTACATTCGGTGAAGCAAAATCTGCCATTCGCGCACATGGTGCAGACCTTGTCGTTAGCGCTATGTATTTTGAGGACGGCACAGCGCTTGAATTGCTGAAATTCATAAAAGAGAGCGACGAGTTCAAATCTATCCCATTCATGTTGGTTTCAAGTGAAAACCGAATGAGTAAGCTAGAAGAGTTTAAACAGGCAGGTGTGGCAGCCATTCTTCCAAAACCGTTTGAACCGCTGCATCTCTCCAGAGCGCTAAATGCTAGTCTCGACCTTATTAACCACGATGAACTTGATTTAGAGCTTTTTGATGTTCACGACGTGAGGGTATTGTTAGTCGATGACAGTAAGCTAGCCCGTAACCATATTCGCAGAGTACTCGAAGGTATGGGGCTGCAAAAAATCAAAGAGGCAGAAAACGGGGCTATGGCTCTTACATTTATTAAAGATGAAGCCTTTGATTTAGTGGTAACAGATTACAACATGCCAGAAATGGACGGCAGAGAGCTATCAGAGTTCATCAGGTTCAATCCTGAAACTACGCATATCCCCATTATTATGGTTACATCGGAATCTGCTGACAGTATGCATATGGCAAACATTCAGCAAACCGGGGTAAATGCGCTTTGCGACAAGCCCTTTGAGCCTAATGAAGTAAGACAAATGCTCTCAGCCCTTTTAAGTCACTAGCAAAAATTTATTTCAACTTTTTTGTTCAAATAACTAAACCAGTTTGTAAAAAAGAATTGACAGCATTAGGCATTAGACTTACATTCGCTGTATGAGTACGAATATACTGCACGTAGCAATTCTATTTTTCGCGTTTACATCCTTATACTAGGAGGGCGCTGCTACATGCATAAGAGCCTCCCTTCAGGGAGGTTTTTTTTTACCACTTATTCAACACAACTTTTGAAGTCATAGATTTAGATTTTTATACGGGAAAATTATGTCAGACAACGCACTAGATACTGTCAGGAAGCGCATTACCGCTCTAGACAGCGAATTACTAAACTTACTGGCTGAAAGAAGAAAACTCACCAACGAAGTTGCAGAAACAAAAATTAAACATCATATCCCCGTACGAGATCAAAAGCGCGAAGAGCAACTGCTCGTTCGTTTGATTAAAGAGGGGCAGAGTGTAAATTTAGACCCTCACTACGTGACTCAAATCTTTCATGTGATTATTGAAGACTCGGTTCTCAACCAGCAGGCTATGCTTGCGGAGCGCGCTAACCCGGGAAGCACGTTGCCCCTTAACCGCGTTGCGTTTTTAGGTGACAAGGGTTCTTATTCCTACCTTGCTACCCAAAAGTATTTCTCACGTCGCCCAGGTGAACTACTAGAGATTGGCTGTCAGAGTTTTGGCGAAATCATTCACAAAGTAGAAAATACGGAGGCTGATTACGCCGTATTGCCCATCGAAAACACGACATCCGGCAGTATTAATGAGGTTTACGACCAACTCCAACACACACAGTTGAGTATTATTGGCGAGCTTACCCACCCTATCCGCCATACTCTATTAGTTGGTGCAGACACATCGATTGAAAAAATTAAGACGCTGTACGCTCACCCTCAAGTTTTCACACAATGCAGCCACTTTTTAGCAGAGCTTGGCAACGTGGAAGTAAAAACCATGGACAGCACCTCTTCTGCCATGCTTACCGTAAGCGATTTAGCACGGGATGATGTTGCCGCCATTGGTAGCGAGGCCGGTGGAAATCTTTACGGTCTTACGGCGATAAAAAGTAATTTAGCCAATCAGAAAGAAAACCACAGCCGCTTTATTGTGGTGGCAAGAAACGCGGTGACGGTTCCGCTTCAAGTACCTGCAAAGACCACGCTGGTCATGTCAACGATACAAAAGCCAGGCGCACTCGTAGAGGCATTGCTGGTATTAAGAGAAAACAAAATCAACATGACCAAGTTGGAGTCTCGTCCCATTCCTGGCAATCCGTGGGAAGAGATGTTCTATATTGATGTGGAAGGCAACGTTGAGGACGGGCCGGTGCAAACCGCGTTTGCCTCGCTGCAAAGTATCACTCGCTATATAAAAGTACTTGGCTGTTACCCCAGCGAAGAAATAAGCCCTACCAAAGTAGCGGCAGCAAGTGCGCTCTCTCAGTAATAGAATATTAGAATACCAGCCCTTCGATAGTTGGTTGGATAACACATAGCAAAAAGGCGAGGTAGCATTTGCGCTTAAATGCCCTCGCCTTCTCTTTCTTCTTATTTATTAAAGGTCTATTTGTCTCTCAATAACTGCCCATCGTCGGCTTTTAACAATAGCTGCTTACTATCGACTAAACATTTTTTCGCATAATCGCCAAACCAGCCGCCAACTTTCATAAACTGCTCAACAAACCCTTTCTTATCGCCACTTTCTAGCAGTGATAACGCTAATCCAAAGCGCTCGTAAAATCTTCGCAATAGTGCAAAATTATCGGGGTTATTAAAAATAATGTCGGCGTATAACTGAGGAGACTGGGCAAACAATCGTCCTACCATAGCCAACTCTAAGCGATAGATAGGCGAGCTGAACATGGTCAGTGAGTCTAAATTGGGGTTTTCACCTTTAAGATGCTGACCATATACAAACGTATTGAAGTGGCGCATAACCTGTATATATGCCATAGCCTCATCGTGCTCTTTTGCACTGGAGTTGTGAACAGTCGCGCCCCAAATTCGCATCTGCTCTATTAGCCACTCGTACTTACCACTCTGGCGGCCGTTACACACCACCACCACCTGCTTAATCATACCAGGAGCATCGGGCCCAAACATGGGATGTAATCCCACCACTGGCCCTTTGTGTACACCAAGCATGGCGTTAAGCGGCATCGCTTTTATACTGGTAATGTCTGCAAGAATACAGTTATCAGGTAACATGGTTAGGCGCTTTATAACCGCTTCGGTTAAATTGATAGGTACTGCCACAATAACTAACGAGGCGTTTGACAACAGCGCCTGCGCGTTGCCATTTTCCCAGTCGTCTTTTTCAACAACGCTAACGTTGTATTTACTGCGTTGAAACAAACTAACAAACACCCGCCCAAGCGCACCGCCGCCACCAATAACAACCACATTGTCGATATCTGGTTTCACGCAGCGGTATTCATTATTTTGAGTATGGTAAGACTCGCGCATGACGCGGCGAAGAAGATCTTCGGTTAAATCGGCAGAAACTCCCATTTCTTCAGCTTGTTGTCGCCTAGAAGCAATAAGGGCTTTCTCCCGTTCGGGCACGTAAACAGGCATTCCCGCTTGCGCTTTGATTTGCCCTACTTTAGTGGTGATTTCATTGCGCTTTGCTAGCAGTTCAACGAGCTGGGTATCCAGCTCGTCGATGCCTTCGCGCAGTGATGCCAATTGCTGTGAAAAATCGGCCATTGTGGTTTATCCTTGAATCAAATGGCACAAGTAATTCGTTATGCTACTGTGCGCTTATTTTGACGTAAGGGTAGCACAGTTATCAATTTATCTCTGGTTTGAGATATGAGGTTTTCAGTGCTTTCCCAATCAATACAGCCATCGGTAATTGAAACACCATAGTCTAACTCCTCGTACTTCTTACCTTCTGCTTTTTGATTGCCAGGCTTTAAGTGACTCTCGAGCATAATGCCGATAATAGATTGATTACCTTCCAAAATTTGATTGACCACATTTTGCGCCACTAAAGGCTGACGACGGTAATCTTTTGAAGAGTTAGCGTGGCTGCAATCAACCACTAAGCCCGCCGTAAGATTCGCATCTTGCATCTCAAGTTCACACTCAGAAACGCAAACAGAATCGTAATTAGGCTGCTTACCGCCGCGAAGAATAATATGACCATCCGGGTTTCCGCTAGTGCCAATGATACTTACTTGGCCTTGCTTATTTATACCCATGAAACGATGCCCAGATGCAGCTGATTTAAGTGCATTAATAGCTATGCCTAATCCGCCGTCTGTACCGTTTTTAAAGCCCACCGGCATGGATAAGCCACTCGCCATTTCACGGTGAGTTTGCGACTCTGAGGTACGTGCACCAATGGCTGACCAGCTAAATAGCTCAGCAAGGTACTGAGGGCTGATAGGATCGAGTGCTTCCGTTGCAACCGGAAGCTCTAATTCTGCTAACCAAATAAGAAGCTCTCGGGCTTTGCGCAAGCCAGTTTCAATATCGAACGTGCCATCGATATGTGGGTCATTAATTAAACCTTTCCAGCCTGTCGTAGTACGCGGTTTTTCAAAATAAACCCGCATCACGATAAATAGCGTGTCTTTGCATGATTCGTGAAGCTCTTTTAGCTTCAACGCATACTCTTTAGCCGCTTCAACATCATGGATTGAGCAAGGACCGCATACCACAAGCATACGGTGATCACGTCGATGGATAATATCTGAAATAATTTGGCGTGAATCTGAGATAGCCGCTAACGCTTCGTCTGAAACAGGCAGTTCAGCACTTAACGCATCGGGAGTAATAAGCACATCTTCTGCACTTACGTGAACATTATTAACAGTGTCCTTTATCATGGAAAGCTCTCTTAACTAAAAAATGAAAAAAATTATTAAACGCCAAAAGAGTATGCAACCTGCATGTAAACCTTATTGTACAACCAGCTTTTTCTATATTTCTTTAACGTCGTTGACTTTTTAACAATTAACCACTAAGGAAGCAAGCAATAACGCATAATACTTTGATCTAGGTTAGATGGGATGTGAATGAAGGGTCAAACTGGGGTTTTATTTCCCACAACGAGCATAAAATGACCAACTGTGATGCTTGCTTAGGAACGCCGAGCTGTTTTACAAGAAAATTGGCCTGATGGGGGACTCATGTCGTATGAGTATAAAATTAGAAATTAAGTGGGCTATATGGACTCTCTCACACAGGCGGCATTAGGTGGCGCAGTTGGTTATGCGGTACTTGGAAACAAAGTGGGTAGAAAGGCCGCTTTATGGGGCGCAATACTTGGCACCCTTCCGGACTTAGATGTTTTTTTACCCTACGAGGGTGCTGTTGAGGCATTTACCTACCACCGCGGATTTAGCCACTCGCTGTTAGTCCACTTGCTTATCAGCCCTATAATTGTGTGGTTACTTATACGCATTCACAATGACACATCGAGATTCAAACACCGGTGGTTTTGGTTGGTATTTTTGTGTTTGTCTACCCATGCAGTTTTAGATAGCTTTACGGTTTATGGCACTCAGTTGTTGTGGCCCATAACCGAATATCCTTTTGCCATATCGAATATTTTTATCATCGACCCATTTGTCACTATTCCATTGCTCGTTGGCTTAATCATGGTGTTATTGCCCAAGATTCAATACATATCAAAAGCGCGAGCCAATGCATTCGGTTTACTTGTAAGTTGCATCTATTTAGGTTGGTCTCTTATTGGCAAAGGTATTATTGATAACAACGTTGAATCGGTGTTAGCCAAACAAGGTATTCAGTCACAGCACTACATGAGTACACCTGCGCCTTTCACAACGTTATTGTGGCGCAGCGTGATGGTGGTCGAAAACGAATACTATGAAATTTATACCTCTGTTTTTGATGCGGTAGAGGATGTCAGTGTTTACACCTACCCTACCTCCCCTAAATTACTTATTCCCGTTAAATCCGAATGGGGCATAAAACGCTTACAGTGGTTTACCAAGGGGCTATATTCTGTGCGATTACAAGATGATGACATCATTCTTTCAGACTTAAGAATGGGCGTAGAATGTGCTTATGCGTTTAACTTTAAGGTCGCCAAACAAACGGATTCAGGTGTTGAGGTGGGTTCATTTGAAAAGTTTAGTAAACAGCCAGAATTAAGCGACATGCAGTCTATTTGGCAGCGCATTTGGGACCCATCGATTTCATTGGCTCCAACCATAGACCAGCAGCCGTATTGCTAGTAATTCGTGCTAGAAAGGTGAGTTAGTAACATAAGCCCACAAAATGAGTTCGTAACGCAAGCCCGCTCTTATGCGTGGTGGTTGCTCAGTGTCCCGTAGTGCAAATTTGCAATAAGACTGCAGTGGTTTACAAGTATCAATAAATATCATTACGTTGAATTTCTCATTTGCTTATATTTATAGAAGAATACGGTAAACAATTAATTAAAAGAAACTACGAATGGAAAATATAGCGTTAACGTATGATGGTGATGTGGCCATACTATTGATGCAAAATGGTGAGAACCGACACAACCCCGCCTATGCTCAGGACATGTTAAAAAGCTTACAGCGCGTTATCGAGAACGCCTCGTGTAAAGCACTAGTCATCACATCAAATGATGAAAAATGCTTTAGTTTAGGTATAGATACCGATTGGTTAATGCCTGCAATGAAGGCGCAGCAGTTTGATGAAATTAAAGCGTTTATGCATAGTATGGATGACGTATTTAAAACCTTACTGTTGTTGCCCCTTCCGGTGATCGCAGCCATAAACGGTCATGCTTTTGGCAACGGAGCCATTCTTGCCTGTGCATGTGACTTTCGCTTTATGCGTTCAGACAAAGGGTTCTTTTGTTTTCCTGAAGTCGATTTGTCTATCCCCTTTTTACCCGGCATGATTGAGTTTGTAAAAAAGGCCATGCCTTATTATCGTTTTAATGAGATGAAACTGTCGGGTCGACGAGTGTCTGGTCTAGAGCTCGAGCAAGACCATGTTATAGAGAAGGCCTTTGACAGCCAAGAGGCGTTGATGCTTGGGGCAGTGGAATACGCAAAAACATTTGATAAAAAGCGTGGTATTTTCGGTGAACACAAAAAACGGTTGCACAAACATATTGTCAATACCATAGACACAGAAAACAAACCACTCATTGAATCGCTATCACTTATGACAAAATAAATAAGAGTGGGTGGAGAAAAGTGCTGTAGCTTTTCCCCACCGCGCTTGGGTGGTGTTGGTCTTTAAGATGAGTGACTTTTCAGTCATTGTCGTTTATTCATTTATGCTCAACGACTCTCTTTTGTTCAACGAATACTGACTCATCATTCTTTGCCATGCCTCGGTTTTCAGTTGACTGCCTAGCCTTTTATTTACATGCGCTGCAACGGGGCTTAAGTGTTTTGGTACTAGTACGTGTCTTAAATAGCTCTCATGAGGGATCGTTGAGATATAAAGCGAATCTATATATTTTGTTTTTTCATGTAGATATTCTAAAGTGCTTCTACTGACTACACCAAAATCGACTCTTTGGTGATAGACCATATCGATTATTTGCTCTGCAGACTCAGTATCAAATCGCTCCAATCGTCCACTAACCACTGCTTTGTTAAGCCCAACATAAAATAAACCTCTCACACCAGCCATGGTTTTATCACTTAGCGTATCGATACGAAACTCAAACGACGTATCAATGTGGGATATAATTTCGTCTCTGTCTTCTATAAACGCGGACGTCCATAGATATTTACTTTGCCGACTGTCTGAGAACCAATGAGGACTCACGCCTATAATAACGCCCTCTAGATTACCCCGCTCAAGCAGTTTATTTATTCTTTTTCTGGGCATGTAGGCGAGTCTGTATTCGATTTCATCATCACTTATCAATGAGAGTAAATCAAAATACAAACCTGACTTCATCTTTTCGTCGATGATGTTAGGAGGTTTTAGATGATAGGTGTAGGCAATGACAACGCTTGGGGATATGTCGTAGGTTTCACCAAAAAGGGAGGTATTAGCGAACAGCAACAACATGGCTAAACACGCTTTGTGCCTTCTTTTACCTAACCGAGTGACCACGCAATGTTTCGCGAAACAGTGATACAGACTATCTATTGATAAATTAAACAATGGTTCAGTGCTTCAAAAATTAACTAACCCTATATTGAAGCTATAACCCGACTACCTGCTTGTCAAACCTAAAACTCACATCTTAATTTTTAATGGCCACAAAAAAACCCGCACAAGGCGGGTTTTTTCGAAGTTAACAATAACGCAAGAATTAATAATCTTAGTTAAGCTTCTCTTTGATACGTGCAGATTTACCTGAACGCTCACGTAGATAATAAAGCTTAGCACGACGAACCGCACCGCGACGTTTAACTTCAACAGAAGCGATTTGCGGGCTGTGTGTTTGGAACACACGCTCAACGCCTTCGCCGCTAGAAATCTTACGTACGGTAAAAGACGAGTGCAGACCACGGTTACGCTTAGCGATAACAACACCTTCATAAGCCTGAAGACGCTCTTTGTCACCTTCGGTAACGCGAACTTTAACAATTACTGTGTCACCTGGACCAAATTCAGGTACATCAGTTTTAAGCTGTGCTTGCTCAATTTTTTTGATGATATCTTGACTGACTTTGCTCATCATATCCTCTCGTCCTAGTTAACTGTCATCTCGCCGCAGCTGCGCTTGGAATAATTCAAGCAAACGCATCTGCTCCTCAGTCAGAGCTAGGTGATTTAACAAATCAGGGCGACGTTGCATAGTTCTACCTAAAGACTGCATCAGTCGCCACTGCCTAATTTTTTCGTGATCACCACTTAATAACACCTCGGGCACCTTTTGACCTTCGAGTACTTCCGGCCGCGTATAATGCGGGCAATCCAAAAGACCGTCTGTGAAAGAATCTTCTACTGCTGAGGCTTTATGCCCTAGCACGCCAGGAACCAATCGGGCAACTGCGTCCATTAAGACCATCGCCGGAAGTTCTCCACCGCTTAACACATAATCACCAATGGAGACTTCTTCATCTACATGGCTTTCGATTACGCGTTCGTCGATTCCTTCGTATCGACCGCAAATTAAAATTGTGCGTTCGATACTGGCCAAGCGTTTAACGCCAGCCTGATCAAGGGGTTTTCCTTGGGGTGATAAGTAGATCACCTTACTGTTTTCACCACCAATATTCTTGGCAGCGTGTATTGCGTCAGTTAGCGGTTTTACCATCATAAGCATGCCGGGTCCGCCTCCGTAGGGGCGATCGTCTACTGTACGATGGCGATCATGAGTAAAGTCACGGGGGTTGAAGGTATCAACCGATATTTTACCAGATTTAACTGCTCTACCTATTACACCCTGTTGGGTAAATGGGGAAAACATATCTGGAAAAAGGCTGATAACTCCGAACCACTTTTCCGGTGTCACTTAGAACCCCGGGTCCCAGTCAACTTTAATGACCTTCGCTTCCTTATCTACCTCGTGTACGACTTCGTCGAATACAAAAGGCACAAGTCTTTCTTTTTGACCAAAGGCATCGCCTACATTAGCTTTAACGTGAATAACGTCGTTAGCACCTGTGTTAAATACCTCTTTCACCACACCTAAGTCGTAACCTTGCGTAGTTACTACTTTCATGCCGGTGAGCTCTCGCCAGTAAATGCCATCGTCGCCCAAGTCGGGAAGTTGCGAAGCGTTAATGTAAATATCCAAGTTTTTGACGCGTTCAGCATCATCTCGGTTCTCTACACCCTCAATCTTTGCAACTAGGCTTTTGCCGTGCGTTCGCCATTGATCAATCGAACATTCTTTTTCTTCACCAAGAAACCAAGGCGTGTACTCGAAAATGCCCTCTGGCTTTTCTGTATAGCTGTTGATTTTGACCCAACCTTTAACGCCGTAGGGCGCTCCAATTTTGCCAACAATCACTTTGTCAGACGCTAGACTCATCTATACTCACCAGTTAAAACAGCTTACGCTGCAGATTTTTTCGCTTCTTTCACCAAGCTAGATACGCGATCTGATAAGCCCGCGCCTACGCCAACCCAGTAGTCTACACGTTCAAGATCGATGCGAAGACGTTCCGCTTGACCTTGTGCAGTTGGGTTGAAGAAACCGATGTTTTCAATGAAACGACCGTTTCTTGCACGGCTGCTATCAGCAACCACTAGTTGATAAAATGGACGCTTTTTCGCGCCACCACGCTGTAAACGAATAGTAACCATAAAATGCCTCGAACTCGTTGTAGCGTTACCGTTAACTTAAACCCTCTTACCACGCGCAAAAAGTAAGCGCCTGATAGAAGGCTGGCGAATTATACGGATGTGGTGTTCGAATGCAAGTAATAATGCGGGATAAATGGGATTTAGCGGGCCTGTAATGCCGGTGTTGCGGCCCGCTTGAATTTTGGGTCAAACTTACACGGTAAGTAATGTGGTGCACTAAAGGTCTACACTCACTTTTGAAAAAGATGCACGACCTATTTTGGGGTGCCTTGTTTTGGGGTGCCTTGTTTTGGGGTGCCTTCTTCGCTTAATCGATATATGAGCACAGCTGCCTTGTGAATGTTTTGAGCAAATGTAGCCATGTCAGCAACTTCATCTTTCGTGTGGCCGCCATCTCCCATCAATCCTAGGCCATCTATAGCCATGTCGACATGGTCTGCGGCAAATGAAATATCAGCCGCCCCTGCATTGCGAGGATTTACTGGCGCAATCGGTCCGTAGCCTAACGACTCACTCACGTCGCTATACATTTTTAAAAGGGCGTAATTTTGCTCGGTTGGCGCCATTGGTGGGTAGCCTTCAGCGAAGGTAAGCGTTGCCGACGTGTGCGCTAAATTGTTAGACACTATGTCTTGCATCACACGTTTTGCTTTAGTGAGTTCAGCTTGGGTCAGTGTGCGAATTCCACCTTTTACAGTCACTTCTTTGGCTACCACATTTGTTTTTCCAAAGCCTTGGACCATTGATTTTTCGGCCTGGACCTCAACTTCGGTTCCACCTGCAATTAACCCTGGGTTAAAGGTGATGTTGCCAACACCGGCTAATTCTTCTCGAAATGTGTTTAAGATACGCGCAGTTTCAAAAATAGCCCCATAACCTATGCTGTCGGTAAAAATTTGAGAAGAGTGAGCAGGTTTACCCGCTACATCCAACTGCCACCCTATTGAACCCCTGCGAGCAACTACTGCGGTTTTGATATCGCCATCAGCATCTTCAAAGCCCAATGCGATATCAGCCCAAACAGCGGCATCAATTAACGCTTTTTTCGATAATGAAAGTGGACGCCCACTGCTCTCTTCATCGCCAGTCATCACTACTTTTATGCTCACCTTATCTAGTAGCTCGAGTGCTTTAAGCGCCTGCAGGGCGGCAATAATTATCACATCGCCCCCCTTCATATCTGTAATACCAGGGCCGGCAATATGAGTCTCGTCTACAGGGCGGTACGTCTGAAATGCATCATCTTTTGCAAACACCGTGTCTAAATGACCAATCATCAATATTTTCGGCCCTGTGTTGCCGTAGCTGGCTACCAAGTGCCCTGCTCGATTAAACTCGGCGCCATCAACCCACTGGGTGTCAAAGCCCATAGCGTCAAATTCAGACTGATATATAGCGCCAACTTTTTTAACACCGTCGAAATTCATCGTGCCGCTATTAATGTTCACCGTCTTTTCTAACGTTGTCTTTGACTGCTCAAGAGATTGGTCGATGTACTGCGTGATTTTTTTCTCAGTTGCGATATCGGCCATACTGGTATAGCTAATTGCGCACAAAAAACTTGTAGCGATTGTTACGCCAGCCACCTTTTTTATTTTTCTATTCATTTTTGGTGTCATCTTTTGGCATCCTTAAGGTTAGGTGGGTCAGTTAACCCACCTTTTTAATATGAGCAATTAAATATAATGAGTAATAAAAATTGTTTTATCACTTAAGCTTCTCTCACAAGCCTCTCTCAAAGAACTACTGTCATCATACAGATTCATTATCATTGTGGTTGCTAAGCGGCAACGGCTCTTTAAACGTAAGCGTGCGATAAGGAAATGGAATTTCAATACCGGCTTCGTCTAAGGCTTTCTTAACTGCTGTTACAACGATATCCCTACTTTTATGCATATCGATGGGTCGTGAATTTGCCCACCAGCGAACGGTGAAATCAAGAGACGATGAATTGAATTCACGGGCGTAAACTTCAACACCTCGCTGTTGATTAATGTCATCAAGACCTTCTAATGCGCTACGAATAACTTCACGGGCAATGTCGACATCTTCACCATAGGCAACGCCAACAACAAGGTCAAAGCGACGAAGTGACAGGTCAGTGAGCACATAGACCGGGTTTTTAAAAAGAAAGCTGTTGGGAACGATGATGAGCTGATCATCCGTTTTGCGAAGATAGGTTTCTCGAACCGTTATTTTTTCTACTCGTCCATTTATGCTCTCGCATTCAACGAAATCTCCGATACGCATGGGTTTGCGCAGCATAATTAATATTCCCGCAAAAAAATTCTCGAAAATATCTTTAAACGCAAGGCCTACTGCTACAGAGCCCAACCCTAATACGGTAAGTAACTTCGCTGGGGTGAGACTAGGAAATATAATAGTAATGGCAATGAGAAAGCCCACCGTCCATACCGTTACCTTTATAAGACTGTCGAATAATTCGCACAATGAACGGCGGATTTTCGAGTTTTTTAAAGACCGCTTTAAAACAGCAGTGAGAACTCGAGTCATCAGCCATGTGATGATGAGAACCACGAGTGCAATAGCAAGTAGCGGAAGTAGCTCTACAAACCCCACCCACATTCGCTGGACTTTTTGAAATAGTGGCTCAATAAAATTCACCAGGGTGCTCCATAAGTGAAAGGTTTAACACAGAAGTGTCTGCAACCTTATTTGTTTTTTTTGTAGCATAAACTAAACACCTTCCACACCCAAGATCGTTTTAGCGCGAGTTATATCCAAAATGCATTTAAACCTGAGACAACGCTGACAACAGCAAACAACTCCGATAAATCTAAAAGCGGCGCAACGAAAAATTTGTTTGTCAAAAAGTGTCTTATCTACTAGAGACCGGCTCCCATCCAACTGATTTACTGCAAATGTAGTCGCATGTACAAATCAACTGGGGCCGTTAACACGTATACTTAGTGCTACTACCCCACGTGTTGTGATTGCAGAGCACCTTAAACAGACCCCCGAAGTATTAAAAAAGAGGCTATTTTGACGACTCCACTTGATGAAGTGTCCACTAAACAGGTTTTACATTGGATTGGCTCTCACTTAAGCCATTACAAAAAAAGAGTAGCGGGTGCAATTGTCGCCTTGCTCACGGCCGCTATTGCTTGGCTAATGCTTGGCCAAGGGATCAAATATGCTATCGACAACGGGTTTGTGGACAACGCCTCTGACACGCTAAATCAAGCAACCGTTATTGTACTCGGTATAACCTTATTAGCCTGTATTGCTACCTATGCTCGTTTCTATTTAATGACGTGGCTAGGTGAGAGAGTAAGCGCAGATATAAGAAACCAGGTTTATTCTCATTTGCTGTCATTGCCCCCGTCGTTTTTTGCCGAATTGAGAACCGGTGAGGTTATCTCTCGATTTACCAGTGATACCACGGTTATCCAGACCGTTGTTGGTATGAGCCTGTCAATGACTCTGCGTTCTGTAATTACATTCATTGGCGCTCTGATTCTGATGGGTATATCGAGCCCCTTATTAACGCTGTGCGTTATTGTGGCAGTACCTGCGGTATTAGTGCCAATTAAAGTACTTGCTCCGCAAGTCAGGAAGTTTGCCAAAATTAGTCAAGACAAAGTGGCAGATTTAGGCTCACACATAGATGAGAGTCTTCATGAAATCATGACAGTGCAGGCTTATACGGCAGAAAATAAAGAACGCTCTCATTTTGCCTCAAGAGTAGAGGCCGCCATGGGTGCCGCTGAACACCGAATACATTATCGCTCGCTGCTTATTGGCTGCATAATGTGTTTAAGCATGACGGCGATTATTTTTATCGCATGGGTTGGCGCACGCCAGGTGCTAGAAGGGCAAATGTCCGTCGGTGAACTATCCGCCTTTTTATTCTATGCGGTAATGGCTGGTGGCAGCGTCGCTACAATAAGCGAAGTTATAGGAGAAGTGCAGCGGGGCGTGGGCGCCAGCGAGCGTCTTTATCAACTTATCCAAGCTGAATCAGATATTCAGCCCCCTTCAAGTAATACAGACAATGAAAAAACGGTTGTCACATTAGCGGAAAACGCATCCCCTGCTATAAACATCAACAATGTCAGTTTTAGCTACCCAAGTAGTAAAGCATTATTTACTGACCTTAACCTTAATATCCGCGCTGGAGAAAAACTGGCGCTGGTTGGCCCTAGCGGCGCAGGCAAAACGACATTATTTCAGCTTCTTATGCGTTTTTATGAGCCTTCATCGGGCAGCGTTGTATTTAACGAAACCAACATCAATAATCTGCCATTAGCACAATTACGTGATCAAATAGCGGTAGTAACCCAAGAGCCCGTGGTATTTGCGCGCTCTGTGATGGACAACATCCGCTATGGAAAGCCTGAGGCCACTGATGAGGATGTGGTTAAAGCGGCAAAGCTCGCTTTCGCCCATGAATTTATTGATTCCCTTGATAACCGATACGACACCCAGCTTGGTGAACGCGGAATAAAATTATCGGGTGGACAAAAGCAACGTATTGCCATTGCTAGGGCTATTTTAGCCGACCGACCTATTTTACTGCTTGATGAGGCAACCAGTGCCCTCGACGCCATGAGTGAGCGAATGGTTCAACAGGCGATTAACCGCTTAATGGAAGGGAAAACCAGCATTGTGATTGCTCATCGACTAGCAACTGTTCAACATGCCGACCGCATTGTTGTAATGGATAAAGGAAGCATAGTGGCCACTGGGGATCATGCCTCATTGATGAAAAGCGATACCCTGTATAGGGAATACGCTGAACTGCAATTGCTTAGCTGAACCGCCTATGGTGCTATACGGTACAAATTTGCACTAGCCAAAAGTCCAGGGCGTGTTGATTTTTGCTGTACAAGTTTTGGGCTAAATGGAAGTATTTTAATCGCGAAACAGTCCTGTAGGCCTAGTGGGCTAAGTCAAAGGGCTGCGACAAGGAGTAAAATACTTCCATAACGCCCCCTTCGGGCAGCGCCTGTGAGCTATTTACTCTGCGTTGAATGGTTTCGATTTAGCCTGCTAGATCTTCAACCATTCGCCTTGTTTAAATAGCTCACAGACCGCTGCAAAAATGTACAGCAAAGATCAACACGCCCTTATTAAAAGACAAAAAACTTATAACTAATGGGTTACAAAATGAACAAGTCAGTGGTTCGCACAATGAAGACATGGATTGGTCTTTTTTCTTTATTTTTGTTTATGCCGTTCGCATACGGTCAATATATGGGTGACCGACAAGCCAAGTTGGTTGTGACAAAACCTATCGAGTTCATGAACGAGACTCGCAAGGTTGAGGCAGTGGGTAGCGCTGAAGCAGTGCAGTCTATTGTTCTGTATTCCGCTGTAGCCGACGAGGTTACTGAGATTAACTTTGTGCCTGGTCAAAATGTCGAGGAAGGTAAAGTACTAGTTCGCCTTGACGACCGCAGACAAAAAACTGCATTAAAGCGCGCTGAACTTACCCTTGCTGACGCCCAGCGTACCGTCGAACGTCTCGCATCGAGTTACAAAAAAGGGGCAATCCCGGTAAATGAACTTGACCTTGCCAAGACACAGCGTGATTTAGCAGAAGTCGCGTTAGAAGATGCAAAAACAGATTTAGAAGACCGTCGTATTGTTGCGCCCTTTGACGGCGTTGTTGGCTTTACCGACGTGGAAGTGGGCGACCGTATTAATGAGCAGACGATGATCACCACGCTGGACAATCGTAGCAAGTTGTTTGTTAACTTTAAGGCCCCTGAAGCAGCGCTGGCAGTATTGCTAGATGGTCCGCAGGTTACCTTGGAGCCGTGGAGTGATAAAGAAAAAAGCGTGAAAGCAGAGATTGCGCAGGTAGATTCCCGTATCAATGAAACTGACAGAACACTACGAGCACGAGCTCTTTTGGACAATTCATCTGATCAATTCAGACCAGGCATGAGTTTTCGAGTTAATCTTTCCATTGAGGGCGACCGATTTGCCGCAGTACCAGAATCAGCCCTCTTATGGGGTGCCACCGGTGCTTACATTTGGCTTGCGGTAGACGGTAAAGCACAAAAGTTAGACGTAAGTGTTCATCAACGACTTCGTGGCATCATTTTAGTGTCAGGCGATATTACTAATGGTGACACACTTATTGCTGAGGGTGTACAGCGCCTGAGAACTGGCCAATCTATCACTACCGAAATAGCTGGGGGACCAGCCGGTGAGTGATAAACAACTTTCTTCACAGGCAAACGACCTTCCGTCACTAGCGATAAGACGTCCAGTACTTATTGTTGTTTTAAACTTGCTTATTGCTATTGCTGGGTTTGCAGCATTAAGTGGTCTTGAGGTTCGCGAACTTCCCGATGTAGATACGCCGCGAGTAACAGTTACAGCAACATTCCCCGGTGCATCCCCCGAGACGGTAGACGCAGAAGTAACCAGTCGCCTTGAAGGTGCAGTAGCGCGGGTAAGTGGTGTAAAAAATATTTCAGCGCAAAGCGAAGAAAACTCGGCCCGTATTCGTGTTGAATTCCGTCCCGGTGTTAACCTAGAGGACGCCGCGAACGAAACCCGTGAGTCAGTAAGCCGCGTACAGCGACAGCTTCCTGAAGATGTTGAACAAGTGGCCATTATTCGCGCTGACAACGACGCTCAAGCTGTTGTGAGCTTAGCCATATCGAGTAAAACACTTGATATGGAAACACTTACCGAACGAGTAAATACCGATGTCGCCCCCTTATTTTTAAGTATTCCAGGGGTTGCTGATGTCAATATGCGCGGTGAAAGGGAGCGCGTGCTCCGGGTGTCAGTGGACCCACTGCGATTAACCAGCTTTGGACTGTCGATGAGAGACGTATCCGACGCCCTTGTTTTAGCTCCGTTTGATGTACCCGCCGGCAGTATCCAGTCATCAGAACAGGCTCTTATTGTTCGAGCTGACGCGACATCAGTATCAGCCCAAGATGTGGGCGATATCGTTATATCGGGCGACATACGAGTTAACGATGTAGCAAGCGTATATTTTGGCCCAGCAGATTCAACCAGTATGGTGCGATTGGACGGCATGCCGGTTATTGGCCTGGGAGTTATTCGTCAAGCAAGCTCTAACACCATTGAAATCTCTGATGAAGTGCTTGAAATGGTGAGTGAGTTAGACAAACGTTTTACTGATATGGATATTGTTGTCACCGCAGATGACGCCGAATTTATCCGAGACTCGGTGAAAGAAGTGGTTATTTCACTTAGCCTCACTGTTGCACTAGTGATTGTTACGTTACTTGTCTTTATTGGCTCGTGGCGCGCAACGCTGGTACCTGCCCTATCCATTCCAGTGTCATTAGCAGGTGCGCTTGCAATTATCTGGGCAATGGGCTTTTCCATAAATATTTTGACCTTGTTAGCGCTTGTACTTGCCACCGGCATGATTGTTGATGACGCCATTGTCGTGTCAGAGAATATTCAGCGCCGTCGCAGCATGGGCCTTGGCGCAAGGGCAGCTGCGGTAATTGGTACACGAGAAGTGTTTTTTGCTGTAGTGGCAACAACCGCAGTACTTGCATCTGTATTTATTCCTATTGCATTTCTGCCATCTACGGCAGGTAAACTTTTTAGAGAATTTGGCGGTGTATTAGCCGGTGCTGTGATCATTTCGTCGTTCGTTGCCCTTTCACTGGTGCCTGCGCTTACAGCGCGTCTTGCAGTCAAAAAGCCTAAGGAAAACGGCAAAAGCTTTTTTAACGCCACCTTTGGCCGATTCGGTAACGCGTGTCTTTCGCTGTATCAATCATCGCTCTTAAAAGCGCTTAAATATGGTTGGGTTGTTGGTGTATTAAGTCTAGCAGCTGGCGGCGGCGCCTATATATTGTCGGGTAATATCGATAATGAATTATTGCCTAGTGAAGACCGTGGAACGATCCGCATTTTTGCCCGCGGGCCTGACGGTGCCGGCCTTAACTTTATGGATAGACAAGCCGAGAAGATGGAAGAAATGCTGCTTCCCTATGTGGAAAAAGGCACAATCGATTCTATGTACACCGTGGTTGGGCAATGGGACCCGAATATCGTCTTTATTACCGCGCCCCTTAAGCATTGGGATGACCGCGATATGTCATTGCAAGATGTGGTCAATGAAATTCGCCCAGGCCTGCAGGCTATTCCTGGCGCACCTGGAAACGCATTTGGCGGCAATAGTCTAAATCTTCGCGGACAAGGCGGCGGTTTGGAAATGGCGTTAACCGGTGATACGTATGAAAATATTTATCAGGCAGCGCAGGCTTTTGCCACTGAAATAGAAACTAAACTACCCTACTTAGGCCGCCCAAGGGTGAGTTATGACCCCACTCAGCCACAACTACGTGTGAATATTGACAGACGACGTGCTGAAGAGCTTGGTGTGCCGTTAAATGATATTTCCAGTGCACTACGCGCCGCGGTAAATGGCGATGACATTGCCGATTTGAACGTAGGCGATCAGTCTATTCCCATTATGCTTCAAACCAGCAATAGAAATACGATGGCGCCTTCAGATCTGACTAATCTCTACGTGAAGAGTACTGATGGCAACCTAGTTCCACTATCGAGCGTGGCCTACATTAGTGAAGAAGGTGTGGCAGCGGAATTGGAGCGTCAGGCCCAACGTAGAGCCATTAAGCTTGAAGTTGAGCTGCCTGAAGATAAGGCGCTGAGTGATGTGGTTGAAGAAATACGTGCTGTTTCTCAAGATACATTGCCAGATGGTATTGGCCTTATCTTTTTAGGTGAAGCACAAACCTTTGAGGAAACGTCTAAGCAAGTTGCACTTACCTACGTACTGGCATTTGTTATTGTGCTATTGGTGTTGGCTGCACAGTTTGAGAGTGTTAACAGTGCAGTAGTGGTTATGCTTACCGTCCCCTTTGGCATTGCTGCGGCGGTGTATGCATTGTTCTTAACCAGTACTTCGATTAACGTGTATTCACAGATTGGCCTAGTCATGCTCATTGGCCTTTTGGCGAAAAACGCCATCTTGCTCATTGAGTTTGCCGACCAGCTTCGTGATAAAGGGTATTCTGTTTACGATGCCATTGTAGAAGCAGGCACGGTACGTTTAAGACCTATTATGATGACATTGGTGTCTACAATTCTAGGCGGGCTACCGTTAATTCTATCCACTGGCGCTGGTGCGGAAGCAAGAAATGCTATTGGTTGGGTGGTATTTGGTGGCCTAGGTATTGCAGTTGTGTTCACGCTATACCTCACTCCTGTGCTGTATCTTGCACTGGCTCGATTTACCAAACCGAGAGCCGATGCTAGTGACCAGCTTGAACGAGAATTAGAAGCCGCTCAGTCACATACGTAAATGCCAAAAGCGTGAAATTGACAGGTAAGCTGAGGTAATTGAAAGGCCGTTCTTGAAGAACGGCCTTTTTGCATTTGTAGGTTTTACTTTAGATGATGTCGGCTGACCCACTAGCCAATATACTACCCCATACATTAGCCCATACACTAGCTAATACACTTACCAATACTTTAACGTGTATTCCAGCTACTGTGTGCTAGTACTGTGCGCTATGGAGTGCAAAAATTACCAGCAGACTCATCGCCGGTAAATGCCACTATTTTATCTATCATCACATCGAAGTAAGGATTATAGGTTAGCCTTGCGTAAACACGGTTGGCATTCTCATCTTCATAGCCCCAAGGACCATACCATACGTCTTCACCTGCTTTGTCTTCTTTGCCTTCTTTACCTTGTTTACAGAGCGCTTCTAACTCACCGTCTTGGCCGTTATCACAAATTCTGAATGTGCTTTGCGTGCCGTAAAGCGAGTTTCTATCAGAAAACAACGAACTCATATGCGATGCGGCGCTTATGCGCTCCTCTGGCAAATTCATTGATTGCATAAGCAGCTGTCCAGACATCGATGGATTATCAACAAACACGTCTGGGGCTTCCTCGCCCTGCCAAAGTAGACACTTCTTATCATTGGTAAAGTTTTCTTTGAAGCGTTTGGCAACGTGTTGGGTATCCACAACACTGTCTTTTTCTGCCACAACCATTAAAACTGGAACGTCTAATGATGCTTTTTTCACATCGTTATCATCAAACAAGCGCGCTAGTGCATTCACGCTTTCTTGATAGGCGGCGAAACCGGGCATGGCGGTGGAGTTATAGCGGCTTGGGTTGTCTTCTTCTTCCACATTGGGCCACGGGTAAAGCGTATCGATATACGGCGCTAACTTAGATACGAAAAAACGAGATTTGAACGCTGGGGAAAAGTGAATCATCCCGTTAATATCATTTCTTTCAAAGGCGCTAATGGTGGTTAGATTAGCCCCTGTTGAAAACCCACCCACATAAAGCTGCTCAACCGTAGAGGCAAATTGTTCAAGCTGAAAATCGGTTTCTGCTTGCCATTGCTCGTAACTCACCGAAAGCATGTCGCCAGGTTTTGAACCATGCCCAGGTAATAACATTACGCGCACTCTCAACCCTTTTTCACACAGGGTAGCGGCTAGCTCTCTAAAAAAGTACGGCGAGTCGCCTAAACCATGTACTAGAAACAGACCTTTATCATTGACTGAAATACCGCACTCAAATGGCATATTCATAGAAATTTCAGCGCTTTTGTCTGTTCCAACAAAGCTGCGATTGGCGCTTAAATAGTTAAAAACTTGCTCTTTATAATTATCAAAAGGAGCAACCTGAGTGGGGAACGGTTGAGTGCTGGCATTAAAGCTGGCGTCGCTTTGAGCATTGTCGAAAGAATGGCAGCTTGTAAGCAGCACAAACAGTACCAATGCTGATAGGCTCTGCCCTATTTTATTTTCGCTAACGTGTTGAGGCATAAGCACCACAAAAGGAGGCGTTGTTGTAGCGCTGTGCCTTTAATACACAGCGATACGATATGTATAGGTTCACTTCTACTGAACGGTCTCACTACCCGAGACAAGCGCTTTGGCGAGCACCTTGTGCGTAAGCAGCGAGAGTAGCTCGGTTTCAGCTTCACTTCGCTCACCATCAACACCTGTTATGGCCATTGCCACCTCAAGAGTTTTGTCAGCGTCGAAGGAAAGTGCATTTTTCAAGCTGCGCATGTAAGAGACTGCGTCTCCCGTATCTATGGCCTTTCGTGTTTGATAAATGGTGTCATTGAGAAAGGCTTCTGGGCAAATTGGGCTCTCCCATGAAAGTGTATCCACAATGTCACTGAGGTAGTCTTGCTCTGATAATGTCACTACACCGTCAACTTGATAAAGCAAAACAGATAGTTGGATAAGGGCTTGGTTAAAACTTTGTTGTTCTGATAATTGCATAACATCTTCCTCTTCGTACTGTACGCACCAGCACCACAACGATTCTACGTCCTGTAGAAATATAATTTAGAACATCACATGGTCGCATTGACCAAGTCAACGTGGGCGCTGCTATCACTGTGTATAAAGCTACAACACTGTGATGACAGCATGATTACGTCTACTTAAATTATATAGCTCACCACGTGAACTTTTTGTAAATATTTTTTTAAAATAGAGACACCACTGAGTAATATCAAGCGCTTGCCATCAGATATTTTTAAGGTTTACCGCAAGCCTAATGTGATATCACTAATATAAAAATTACCGGTGTAAATTTTATCGTTCATGCCGTGAGGCTCTAAAGCAAAAAACTGCTTCTCTTCATCATCTAACGCCTGATAACCACCAATCACTTGGTAAAGCCATACTTCAGGGTCGAACTCTAAGTCTAGTTCTTCATAGTAATCTAAGGCTGTCTTTGCTTGCCCAGAGTCAATAACATCACAAAAATAAGCTTCAACGGCTTTTTGCAAAGGCTCTTTTTCAAGAGATAGCGTAGCTTGTTCGGTAACATCAATGTCCGCAGGCTTACCGTCATCTTGCGTTCCGCGTTTTTTGTGGATATGGGTAAGCGTTGCTACCATATTTTGGTAATCACTCTCATGCTCCACGTTATTTACGTCTGCAGACGCATGAGAAATAGTGGCTGCGCTGTTATTAAATAACACAGGTACATTGGTAAGATTTGCGTAATTGCCTGGCGCGAAATCGGGCTGTTGCTCCATATGCAATAAAAAGCCTTTAAGAAGCCGGGTTCGGCCTTGAAATTCTCTAAATCGGCCCAGTAAATCAAGAAGTCGTGCCTGCACAACCGAGAGCTCTTGGGCGGCTTTGGAAAAACGCTGCTGTAGCGATACCACCAGCAGATGTCTTAGCTCACGATTTGAACCCGCAATCTCACTCAACTCATCAAATCGAAAACATTCAAGTTGGGCAAGTAAGTCGGTAACTTGTTGTTGTGCTAACTCATTCTCTCGAATTTTTGCGTCTACTGAAGATACGTAGCCAAACTCATTATTAATTCGACTGAACATCACCCTTACACTATTACTCAGCGTTTCCGATAGCTGATAAACATGTTCTGTTAGATCGCTCATGTGCGCGGCGGCTTCGTTGAACTTATTGTAATGCAGTGCTTCTTTATAGTGTTCAGTAAGCGTTTTTAAACTCGCCAGTGATGCCCCAACGTTGGCATTTATCGTACGGTTTCTTTCATCTTGCAAACTGCCCTCTAAAAGAGTGCGTACCGCACTTTTTAAACGCAGTTCACTTTGCGCTTCTGGGCGCCAAAGCACGCCGAGTTGAACAAGTTGCTCAAGCACTTTGCTGCTGTGATCACGCTCTTTTACAGAGCCGTTGATATACGCTTTCATAATTAGGTCGCTGTGGCGACCTAATGCGTTGAGCAACTTAGTTCCGGCTTGAAGTAATACCTGGCTCATATCAGGTTACCTTGAGATACCGCAGCCTCCGCTTGCTCAGACAGGCTCAATGCTTCAGTTTCATCAATAAAGCGTAAAGTTTCATAAAGGTGTTCTATTTTGCCGGTTCCCAAATAAATTTGCTTATCTGGGTTTGGCTTAATTAAATAGCCTAGCTCAGTGAGGCGCTTAAACACCTGCTTAAGCTGGCCGTCCACGTTAACGCTGGTAGAGCCAAACATTCGGTAACGAGATATCTTCTCTAATTGCTCGCCGTAGGCGGGCGTATCTTCAATGCTACCTTGCAATTCATTAAGTCGAATAGCGCTGCCCATAGTAATGGGCATATCAGATTCATTGGCCTGCTGAACTAGTAACAGCCACTCGATGAGAGGCACTAGGTTAGACGCCGTATCTTGGAACTGCTGCGTAAGCACTTTGCGCTCTTGCTCACCAATGGTGGAATAGCTGGCAAAGAACACTTCGCCTTCTGCTGTGGTTGAGAGAGTGCGATTGAGCAGCGTTAAATGCGGTTCTAGCTTTGCCGCGTTGTCACGACTTTTAAGAAAGCGCCATGCTTCCTCATCAGTAACTTGGCAAATAAAAGCCCCTTGCAACAATGCGCTTAACACGCGACCTTGTTCTGTCATCATAACGACGGCTCCTGTGTTACTGCATCACTGTGCTTTTTGGCTTTTATACGCGCTGCTATGCTGCTCGCTTTGGGTTGAACCACTTGTAACTGGCGTGTCACTTTGTCGATAAGGTATCGGTTCTCAAACAGCGTGAGTACTTCTGACTCTGGATTAGGGAATGCGCCCACTACGCTGATATTGTTATTCTGACACGCATCAAATATCTTTTTCACGTTGCTTTGGTGCAGCGTACCGAGCTCATCAATAGGCCAATGAACAGTTGCACCCGCGTCTTGACGCAATAAACGAGTAAATGCCAATAAGAACTTACATAAAATTAGGTAAGCCATTCCGTGACTGGACGACTCATTTAGCTGGCGGTCGGTTCGAATAACCAGGTCGCTATTTCCTTCCCGCAAATGCAGCTCAATATCGAGTAATTTGCTGATACCGCCGGTAAGTGCGGCTCGCCCCAGAATATCAAGGACTCTGCGCATGCTTTGGCCATACTCTTCCTCAGGCAGTTCATTGGCCCCTTCTTCCATCCAGAATTCATAATGCTTTCTGAATTGTTCAAGCTCTGGCCAAAACTCAAGCTCACTGATACGAGAACGGATTTTAACGGCGGAGTCTGACACGCCATCGAGGAACAGCTCGCCGTCCACCTCTTGGGTAATTCGACGGCTTTGAGATACGATGCGCTTATCGATATCTGCCAATACAAAGTAGTACTGAGATAAATCGGCACCAAATATTCTGCCCTGCTCTCTGAGTCCTTGAAGCTTTTGAGGCACTATAACGTTAAGCAGTTGCGATAAATGAGACACCATACGTCGATGGTCAAAACTTTTGACGCCATGGGCGTTAATCGTGGCGCACTCTTCTCTTGCCCGCTCCCACGTGTCAGAGAGCCCTGTGCCGGCCTGCGCCGCAATAAGCTGATCAAATCGTTCCACATAGGCGCGAATATCACTGAGTAAATTGTCACGCTCTTGCAGCTGACTTTGCACTTCTGATATGCGCTGGCCAATACTCACTTCGTCATGCTTTATCTCGGCGGTATCGCCACTAGCTTGCAGCGTGAGCTTAGCCAACGACTTGCTCAAGTTTTTAACTTGCTCTAGGTGCTCGGTGGTAGTTTTAAGTGTGCTTTCTAGCTGTGCGTGCTGCTCTTTTAACTGCTCTCTTTTCGTTTTATATGCACTTTGCTTGCTCGCAAGGCTGCGTTCAGACTCACCTAATGATTTGCGCGCCTTAGACAACCCTTCTTGCCACACCACTTTTTGTTTAGTGAATACATTGGTATACCAGCGCTCGTAGTCTGCGACTTTGTGACGGTGTGTTTCTGTGCGCGCAATATCTTCTTTTAACTGATTGATCAGCTTTTTAAGCTGGCCAATTTCGTCAACATCAACACCTCGATTATTCAATTCACTCTCTAACCAATGCTGCATATCTTTGCGATCTTGAGCTGCGCTCTCTCTCGCTTTACGCATGTCGCTGTCTAGTTGAGATAATCGAGCGTCTGTATCTGAAATAAGCTGCTGCCAATGAAACTTATGTTCCGTCTCAGCTTCTCTTTGCTGATCGTTAATTTCGTCTCTGCTTTGTTCGTATTGCGCTTTTACTTGTTTTTGGCTTTGTTTATTAGCCTCAAGCTTTGCTTTCGCTTTCTGCTTTCTCTCTGACAAGGTTTGCTGGTACTCACTAAGCACCGTATCTCTGTCTTGTTGAGCACGCTTTCGGCTAGCTTCGGCACTTTTAACCACATTGTCTTTTTGTGTAAGTGATAACTCTGTGTTGCGCACATCTTCGTTGGCCTTGGCCAATCGCTGCTCACATTCGTTTTGCACTGCCAATGCAGCTGCTTGGCGAATTTCAGCATCTTTAAGCTGCTGTTTTAATGCTTGTTCTGTAGAAGCATAATCCGGCGTATCTAGCTCATTTAACGCTAACTTCACTCCCATGAATGTATCGGCTTGTTCTTCCATGTGGGGCGCTA
Organism: Alteromonas genovensis; assembly: GCF_010500895.1. GTDB lineage: Bacteria > Pseudomonadota > Gammaproteobacteria > Enterobacterales > Alteromonadaceae > Alteromonas > Alteromonas genovensis. The sequence continues at coordinate 485,408 of NZ_JAAAWO010000002.1, read as the reverse complement.
AATCAGTGCGCTCCAACAATTCTGGTCGAATCACTTTACCTAAGGATACTTCCCAGTCGTCCACATTCGCTCTTAAAAATTCGAGCAAAGACCCTTCGCCGGGATACAGCAAGCCATTAATTTTATTAACCGACTTTTCTTCCTGCTGAAACGAAGCTCGAGCTTTATCTAGTGCTTGAGAGCAGGTTTTACGATATTCACAGGCTTTCGAGTGTGTTTGCTGGGACTGGCGAAGCTCTGCTCGTGCAGTATCTTCATTAATCGACGCTTCTTTAATTGCTGCATCTAAAATATCCAGCTGAGATTGTTCAAACTCGTTATACCCAGCATTACTCAGGGACGCTTTTAATTCTGCTTCATATACTTTGAGTTCGTTAACATTGCTTGAAAAGTCACTCTTTAGCGTATTTAACTGCTCGCTGTAATCGTTGCTAATTTTCGCCAGCGCCTCACGCTCATTTTGCTGTTGTAAAGACTTGTGCTCTGCGGCTTCTTGTCTCGCAAGAGAGAGTTCATCTAGAGTAGCGGAGAGATTTTCACCGAGTTCGGCCAGCCGCTTGTTGTAGGCCGACTCTATGTCTTGATGCTTTTCAGTAAGCAGTGCATAGCGGCTTACACTCAACTCTTTCTTGCTATACCACTGAGGTAAATTACCTACATCTTCTTTAAGTTGCTCGATGTTCTCTTCTTGCCACTTATCAAATTCGCCTTCGACATTTTCAAGCTCAATCGTATATTTTTCCACGTCAGCACGTGCAGATGATATGACTTGGTTGAGGTGGTCGCGATTATCGCCCCATTCACTGTCAGTTTGCTTGCGTTGAAAGTTATTTTCATCGAGTTCGTTTTTCGTGGTTTCTACGCGAGCAGATAGATACGTTTTATCCAGCTCAAAGGTATGCTTAAGCGTTGCCAGCTGAAGTTCGGTGTTGCTTAAGGCCATGTCCGCTTGTTCTAGTCTCGAAAACTCTGGCCTTATTTTATCGAACTGCTTAATAAGGTGGCACTCTTTGATCCAATCATCTACGCGGTTGCGGCTTAATCCTGAGGTGGGTGGTGTGACGCCATCTTCTTCTAATATGGCTGCGATCATTGCTTTGATCGTTTCCATTTTTCCTTCTTTAGAATGCACCGCTTTAGCGAGTTTTTCGATATGACGCATGTGCTTAGATGACTCGCACAAACTAAATAGTTTGGCGTAGCCGAGTACTTCTCGTGCCGTATTACTTTGATTTAGCACGCCATGGTCGTTTTGGATAATTGCGCGGAAGTCTTTAGTGTTAAGTAAACTTGTTACTATAACGTTGTTGCGCTTCATCGCTCGCGCTAATTCAGCGCTGCTGACACTCGCGTGTTTGCCACTTTTTTGTTCAATCAGATAGTCACTTATCTCAAAGGGCTTACCGATGAGACGATAGTTCACTCCAGTGCCATTTGAGCTCAACACCGCTTGGCATAAATCCCCGTCTGCACGGGCGTATTCGTAAATAATAAAACTAGAAAGGCGAGGCAGGTACCAGCGCTCAAAGCTGTCTCGTGTCGCAGGGACAACGCGACTTGGATACTCACCGTAAAAAACGGGAATAAGTCGTTGAAGCGTTGTTTTACCTGACGCATTGGTACCACAAATATTTGTGTGTCCATCAAGCTTGAGTTCAACGACACCCGGAAGATGCGTGTCGATAAGAATAATTCGTTTTAAGCCTGCCATAGAATTCCTGTTTCAGTTTTAAGTAAAAAACCTCAATAATTGGCCATTATTGAGGTTTTGTATTTCATCAAACGCGTTAGCCGTTATCTTGGTGGAAATCCGCCTGGACCACCGCCAAAACCGCCTGGCCCTCCCGGACCACCAAAACCACCACCTGGTGGTGTCATGCCTTTCATTTGACGCATCATCTTCTTCATACCACCGCCTGACATTTTTTTCATCATCTTTTGCATTTGCGTGAATTGCTTCAACAGGCGATTTACGTCTTGGATTTGCGTTCCAGAGCCAGTCGCTATTCTGCGCTTTCTAGAGCCTTTGATAATGTCAGGACGAGCGCGTTCCGCGGGTGTCATTGAGTTAATGATGGCTTCCATTTGATTGAACTGCTTATCATTAGCCTGATCTTTAATCTTCTCTGACATGCCACCCATGCCAGGAAGCTTATCAAGCATTCCCATCATTCCGCCCATGTTCTTCATCTGCTCAAGCTGATCTTTAAAGTCAGCTAGGTCGAAGCCCTTCCCTTTCTGAACTTTTTTCGCGAGCTTTTCTGCTTTACTCTTATCAACCTTGCGCTCTACTTCCTCGATTAAGCTAAGTACGTCACCCATACCTAAAATACGAGACGCTATACGCTCAGGATGGAACGGCTCTAAGGCATCAACCTTTTCACCCATACCAATAAATTTGATTGGCTTGCCGGTAATATGGCGAACAGACAGCGCAGCACCGCCTCGCGCATCACCGTCAGCCTTGGTTAAAATAACGCCGGTAAGCGGCAAGGCATCGTTGAATGCTTTAGCCGTGTTAGCAGCATCCTGACCGGTCATCGCATCGACAACGAACAGGGTTTCGATGGGCTTTACAGAGCTATGCAGTTCTTGTATTTCGCTCATCATGTCATTGTCGACGTGCAGTCGACCGGCAGTATCCACTAAAAGCACATCGTAAAAGCCTTTCTTGGCTTCATCAATTGCGCTTTCCACGATATCAATTGGCTTTTGAAGAATGCTCGACTGGTGGAAACCTACATTCACTTCGTTCGCTAGCATTTCGAGCTGCTTTATCGCCGCAGGGCGATAAACGTCGGCACTCACTACCATCACTTTTTTCTTTTCACGCTCGGTGAGGTATTTAGCTAATTTACCCACTGAAGTGGTTTTACCAGCACCTTGCAAACCAGCCATTAAAATAACGGCGGGAGGCTGGGTGGCTAAGTTCAGCTTTTCATTCGCTTCCCCCATAACAGCTTCAAGTTCAGATTGTACAATCTTAATAAACACCTGACCGGGCTTGAGGCTTTTACTTACCTCGGTACCGACGGCTCTTTCTTTTACTTGAGCAACAAAAGATTTCACTACCGGCAGAGCCACATCTGCTTCTAATAGCGCCATGCGCACTTCGCGCAATGTCTCTTTAATATTGTCTTCTGTAAGACGCCCCTTGCCACTTACATTCCGTAATGTCTGGCCTAGGCGTTCAGATAAATTCTCAAACATAGTATGAAACTTCTTTTGATTTCAGACGCAATGTCCGTATTGTATCGTAAAAGGCACAGCGAACGTACCCGCAAATGCGTTAAAATTTACGCCTTGTTTTTGCTGTATTATTTGAGCGTCTGACCTTTGCAAAAATTGACATCAAAGGTCAACACGCCCTGGCCACTCGCCGCTATTTTATTACTCAATAAGTGGTATTGAAGCAAACAAAATCAAGGAGGTGGTTGAATTTAGCCTAAAGTTGCAGTATCAATAGCGACTTATTCGGTGACGATTCACCCACGTATCACAGGAAGTATAATGAATACGCTTTTCGCCATTTCCGCTGCGCTACTCTATACCTTGGCCGCAGCCGTTTTAATTGGCAAATTTGTACACCACGAAGGCCCTAATAAACACCTTGCCCTTTCTTTGGCCAGCTTAGGTGCAATCGCTCACATCGCTTTTCTTATCAGCGTGATCATTATTGCCCCCGGCCAGAACATGAGCGTAACTAACGTGCTGTCTTTGGTATCTTGGATCATCACCGTTTCAATGCTGCTTTTTGCTCGCTCCATTCCCAACCTCATTTTGTTACCCGTAGTATTTGGGTTTGCAGCGCTTGCTGTGCTGTCTGCTACTTTTGTTCCCGTTTCCTACATCATGCATATTGAATTACAGCCGGGTTTAGTCGTGCATATAAGCTTATCCTTATTCGCCTATTGCACCCTTGTCATTGCGTTTTTATACGCGCTTCAAATGTCTTACATCACCTACCGACTCAAGCAAAAGGGCGCTGCCTTATTACACTCTTCACTCCCTCCCCTTATGTTAGTGGAGAATATTTTATTCAAGTTATTGCTTGCCGGGACATCACTTCTTACCGTATCACTGCTTAGCGGATTTGTTTTTTTAGAGGATATGTTTAGCAAGACTTATGCTCACAAAACCGTGTTATCCGCCGCAGCCCTCGTTGTGTTCTTAGTACTTGTGATTGGACAAAAGTTACGAGGATGGCGTGGAAGACAAGTCATTTTAATGACAATTACTGGCGTGATATTGCTCACTCTTGCATACTTTGGCAGCAAGCTCGTGCGAGAGTTCTTGCTGTAAGCTAGTATCGGGAATACCATTGCGCGGTAATTTTACGAGCGGATTGAAGCCAATAATACTTTATTGCCCTTTTTTAGCTTGAAACCCAGCCTTCAACTTATTACATTTGAAGACCAGCATTAGATAGGAAGCCACCTTTTTGGACGACATATCAACGAGTACGCTGTTTATTGCGCTCGGCGTACTCATATTATTATCTGCATATTTTTCTAGCTCAGAAACTGGGATGATGTCGATAAATCGCTATCGACTCAAGCACCTTCAAAGCGAAGGCAACCGAGCGGCGATGCGAGTACAAAAACTACTCGACAGGCCAGACCGACTCATTGGACTTATTCTTATCGGCAATAACCTGGTGAATATTGCGGCGTCTTCTTTGGCCACGGTTTTATGCATTCGCTTGTTTGGAGACTACTGGGGTATTTTGGCAGCAACGTTTGGTTTAACCCTTATACTGCTCATATTTGCAGAAGTCACACCAAAGACCCTCGCTGCGCTCTACCCTGAAAAAATCGCTTTCCCTAGTTCGTTAATTCTTTTGCCATTACTTACCGTTTTGTACCCTTTTGTTGCAGCCATCAATGGCATCACAAATGGCATTCTAGCCATACTTCGAATAAGCCCTGCGAATGGTAATGATGACTCACTAAGCAGAGAAGAACTGCGTACCGTGGTGTTTGAAGCAGGTACAATGATACCGAAAAAACACCAAGATATGTTGGTGAGCATACTCGACCTTGAAAGTGTGACCGCCGAAGACATTATGGTGCCAAGAGCTGAAATATTTGCGATTGATATCAATGATGATTGGAAAAAAATTCAAAAGGCACTCACGCATGCGCAGCATACTCGCGTACTGCTATATCGCGATAGTGTGGATGATGCAGTAGGCTTTGTGCACGTGCGAGATGCCCTTCGATTGCTGTCTAAAGATCAGTTCACTAAATCGAGCTTGCTGCGCGCTGTGCGCGAAATTTATTTCACCCCAGAGTCAACGCCACTGCACACCCTAATGTATAAGTTTCAAGCGGAAAAGGAGCGCATTGCCTTAGTCGTTGATGAATACGGCGATATTATGGGCTTAGTCACGCTCGAAGATATTCTTGAGGAAATTATTGGCGATTTCACTACCAGCATGGTGCCCGATCACAGCAAGGAAGCTCATGTACAGCAGGATGGGTCGGTGTTGGTAGATGGCAGTGCCAACGTTCGCGAATTGAACAAAGAGATGAATTGGAACCTGCCTATTGAAGGCCCTAAAACGTTGAACGGATTGTTGTTAGAATACTTAGAAGAAATACCGGAAAACAAAGTGAGCGTCAGGCTTGCCGGTTATCCATTGGAAATTGTAGACATTACAGAAAACATGATTAAAACCGTGCGTGTAATGCCGGAATTTTATAGCGCTGAGAAAAACAACACCTCTATCTAGGGCATCACGCCCTAGTTACTCACATCTCTGCTCATTCTGGTCGGCTCACTCTGGTCAGGGAAGCGCGGGTCTGAGAAAGTGCTGGCCAATATTTGATTCAATGCGCTTTGAACACAAATCATTGTTTAGGCAAAAATTCCTTTAATCATTAATCTTCAAATAAGCAGCCTATCAATAAAGCGCCCCTAATCGGAAAGCTTTTCATCGGCGATTTTTTCTTGCACTAATCGCTGGGCTCTTTTTTCAAGGGCTTTTGCTTTCGCTGCTGCAACTTTGTCTGACAATACAGACAACTTTGCAATAATATCCTGCGTCTCCTCATCTTCACGCAGATCAGCCTCAGCCATATGCGACTGAAGCGAACGCTTGAGGAGCTCAGGAATAGACTTACTATCCATTTCCCAACCCTTCGATAATATACACACTGACACTCTCAAGAAAGTTATCGGCGGTAACGCAATTAACTTAACTAATCGTCAAAGAAAATATAGCGCCTTGATCTAAGGCTATGTGGGCAAGAGGAATTAGTGCGAATTAAAAGCCTTGATAGTGAGTTACCAGACTGCCTTTCATGCTGCTCAGTGAGTATTTGACCACCGCGATAGACGCTGTGGCAAAGAGACTAGTAGTGTATGAGCTGCAAACCTCATCCACTAGATAACTCACAAGGGGCATGTGACTTACAATCAAGAGCTTTTTGATGGGACGTTTAGCATTAACCGAAGCGTGTATTCTAGCGCTGATATAGTCGCTAACCAGCTTTGGTGAGCCTTCTGGGGTGATATCTTCATTAATCTCTAGCTTGTCGCTACTGATAGTCGAAGACACTTTTTCATAAGTTTGCCTAGTGCGCCTGTAAGGGCTCACTAACGCTAAATCTACAGTACCATCGATGCAGTAGTGCTGCGCTAACCAAAGCGCTGCAGACTTTGACTGTTGTTGCCCTACTTCCGTGAGTTGGCGACTTTTATCATCTAACCGAGGTGATTCGGCCTCTCCATGACGCATAATAAAGATATAAATGTCATCGTTGCTACTTTGACCTGACATAACATTGCGCATAGTATTAGTGAAGATACCTTAAAGATATCAGAGACATGATAATACGACTAGCGCTAACCGTTGAATAATGGTTATTTTAATCATCTATTAGTATTGCTATGTATATTTAAATCCTTTCTCCAGAAGTTGGGAGTTAAACAACGCACTGAGATGACATGAAAAACACAATCAAGTTTGAGAATGCTCATCACATAACGCTGCCAAATGGACTGCGCGTTATGGCATGCCATACTCCCGATGCTGAAGAGGCACACGTATCAATTGCGGTGCGCTCTGGACATTTTTACGACCCACATGATTGCCAGGGACTTGCGCACCTACTTGAACACATGTTGTTTATGGGCAGCCGACACTTTCCAAAACCTAATGCCATTAACGACTTTATTGAGCAGCAAGGCGGCACCCTCAATGCGTGGACAGGCACTGAATACGCCAACTACCATTACAGTTGTCATGCAGGCTCTCTTGCCCAAACGCTTCCCGGTTTTGCCGACATACTGCGCCAACCATTATTTGAAGAGTTGTCTATTAGCAATGAAGTTAAAAACATTCACGCTGAGTTTGAGTTCAAGAAAAAGGATGATTTAAGACGTCTCTATCAAATTCACAAAGAGACCTGCAACCCACAGCACCCATTTTCAAAGTTTTCAGTGGGCAACAGCGATACGTTTTCAAAACATACCGCGGGCGAACTTAAGCAACGTCTTAAGGCAATGCACAATGAGCGCTATTGCGGCAACAATTTGTGTCTATGCATAGCCAGCCCTATGCCGATAGACCAAATTAACGCATTGATACACCAATGTTTTGGTAGCTTTACTGCAGGTGAGCTCGCTGACGACCAATGGCCTCCCCTTTATCGTGAGAGTGAATTAGGCATTCAAATTAATATTCAACCTTTGCAGTCGGCAAAGCGAATGATTGTGACCTTTGCGCTTCCACCGTTGCAAAACGATTATGAATGTAAGCCGCTTAACTACATAAGCCACTTAATTGGCGATGAAGGTGAAGGTAGCCTCTTAGCGTTTTTAAAAGAGCGTGACTGGGCGTTAAACCTCATTGCTGGAGCAGGGATTGAGGGCGATGGGTTTAAAGACTTCAATGTTAGCTTTCAGCTTACTAACGAAGGGCTAATCAATAAATATAAGGTGCTACAAGCCTTATTTAGTTATATAGAATTGATTAAGCAGGCGTCGAGTGAGCAATGGCGATATCAAGAAAAAGCGCAACTTGATGCGCTAGCATTAGAGTATGAAGAAAATATAAAGCCATTGAACCTGATTACTGAATACGCCCAGCATCAGTTTGTTTTTTCACCTAAAGAGCTCAACAAACTGAGGTCTACAATAGGCAGCTTTGACCATAGCGTCATACTCAATGCATTGTCTCATCTTAAACCGGCAAATCTTCGCTTAAAAGTAATTTCTAAAGACGTACCGGCAGATAAAACGTGTGCATTCTACGAAGCAAAGTATAGCGTTGAAGACATACCTCTAGAAGTAATAGCGTCATTAAATTCGCCTTCGTTAATAGACGAACTCGAGCTTCCGCCCCCAAATCCTTACCTAGGCAATGAGTACCAACTCGTGCTTCCAGAGTCTGGCTTTCACATTCCTAATAAACTTATTGATAAACAAGGCTATCAGTTTTGGTTTGCGCAAGACCAGCAGTTTCATAGTCCCAAAGGAGATATTTATATCTCTTTTGACGCCACAAGCTTTTCTGAATCTCTTACGGCAGTTGCCGCCAAGCGAATTTGGTTAGGAGCGCTTAACGATCACTTACAAGCAAAGTATTACCGTGCTGAAATTGCGGGGCTACATTATCGTATTTACGGTCATCAAGCGGGATTTACGCTTCACACCCGAGGCTTTACCAATCAACAGCCCCTACTCGCCAGTCAATTGATGGACGCAGTGATTAATTTTATACCTGATGAGCGGGCGTTCTCGCACCACAAATATTTACAGGAACAAGCACTTCATAACTCATTGCTCAACAAGCCTACTAACCGCCTGTTTTCGAGGTTGAGCGTGCTTATTCAGCGCAATACACAAGCGCCAATTGAGCTTTTAGACGTAATGTCTGACACTAGCTATGACGATATGCTCTTGGCCAGAAAAAGTGCATTTGAGCATTTTTTTGCTGAAGCCTTTATGCATGGTAACTGGACTAGCAACGAAGCAGAACAGTTTGCGACATCGACTTATCACTTATGCAAGCATTCACAGGGTAGCCCACTGTCTCGAGCCGTTTCAAAGCTTCCGGTTGGTGACACCCTTTACCATCAAGTTTCCTGTAAACACGATGACGGTGCAGTTGTTTTATACTTACAAGCTCCTTCAGCAAGCTTATCTGACACTGCCCTCTGTATGGTGTTGGAGCAAATGCTGGCAGCTCCATTTTTCAACTCATTGCGCACTGAACAACAGCTTGGTTACATCGTGGGTACAGGTTACGTACCGCACAATCAGCACCCTGGCATTGCCTTTTATATTCAAAGCCCTGAAAAAGGCCCAAAACCTCTGCTTGAAGCGATGACCACTTTTCTATATCAACAGCTACATGAAATAGAGTTCTATCGATTTTATTGGCCCACTATTCAAGAAAACCTTTTAAAGCAGCTTGAAGAACGGGACCTGACCTTGTCGATGAAGTCGCAAAGGCTATGGGTAAGCCTTGGCACACAGGACTTGGAATTCAACAGAAACCTAAAATTAGCAGAGTGTGTAAAGAAACTCTCGTTTGAACATATACAAGGCTTTGCCGACCAACTCGCGAAAAGAGAGCGTTGTGGCGAAATAGTACTCTACTCAGACGGCAAATTTGACCCAATGCCAACCTGTGAAAAACGCACAATAAACAGCATTGCCGAATTTAAACAGAAAATTCCATATCATTGATAAACAATTCTTTATTCTTGCCGATACACAACTATCCAAACCTCTTAAGCTGGCTAATAAGTAAGCCGTTGTTTTCGCTTTTATAAAAAGTCCTTGTGGAGAGTGCCTTAATTCGGCATATTTATTCCTCTAGTTGTTAGGGATGCGACTAGGACGCTGTAAAAACAAAACATAAAAAATAAAAACAATCGGCGCAAGCCAAAGGTGTTTAGGTGCGTTCAACCCTATTAAAAACTGTATCCGTTTTCTTGTTGCTGCTTTCAGGGTTATGCTCTTCTGTAGATGCGATAGAAGTATCCGATCTTAAATTTACTGAACTGAATAAGCGCCAAGGCTTATCAGATACTACCGTTCTTGATATCGTTGAAGACGACATAGGCTTTATATGGATAGCGACTTCTAACGGCCTTAATCGTTACTCAGGCTACGAAGTTAAGCAGTACCACCCTTCAGATATCGACGCAAATTCAATTCCATCAGGTTTTATCCAAACATTATTTTTAGACTCAGACGGCATGCTTTGGCTAGGAACGAATAATGGCTTAGCAAAATACAAACCTGACACCGATAACTTCGAAGTGTTTAATAGAGACAACTCTATAATCAAATCCAATTCAATTACCGCAATTAGCGAATCAAAGTCTGGCAAAATTTTGTTCGCTGACGAAAAGTTCCTGTATCAATTTGATAAGATCCAGAACAATATTACTTCCGCAAAGCAAATTTTTGATGAACAAACCTTTGTAAAAGTGATAATGGATGAGCCCAACCGAACCTGGATTGGATCAAATGAATTGGGTGCAAAAATTCTCGATAAGGATACAGGAGAATTGTCGAGTTTAAACAAAGTAAATCCTTGGGGAATTACCCTTGATTCGGCTGCGTTACACGACATAAAGATTATCAACGGTAATTACTGGCTAGCAACCAAAGAAGGCATAAAGATTGTCAATGCCCGCGGTAAAACAGTATTAATTAAAAACGGTGCTGACTTAGGTTTTGATGGCGACCTCAATGTTTTAAATATTACGATAAACGAGAGCGACATTTGGATGGGCACTACCTCTGGACTCTTTGTTTTAAGCGGTGCAGCTAAACAAGAAGTATCACCATCTACAGAATTTCAATCGCTTCATTTGAATTCGGACAACTTTGAATCGACGGGTTTTCCGGCAGCAGTAATTATTCGTGTAATGGTAGACCGGACTGGAGTAGTATGGGCAGGTACCTTTCGTCAGGGGGCATTCAGATATCATCCCGAATACGCAAGTGTCCACTACCAGCCAGTGTATAACTCCTCACAACAAACAGAAGATAACTTCGCGACAGTTTGGGCTCTGGCAGAAAATAATAAAGACGAGCTTCTTCTCGCAACGCAGGAACGGGGACTCGCGAAGTTTGATAAGGCGTCTGGTAAAGTCAATTATTTAACCCATTCCAATGGCGATAATGCTCAATCAAATTACTGGGACTTAGCGATTGATTCCCAAGGATACTATTGGGTTGCATCGTCAGATGGATTAGCAGCGTATAAAGAAGACGACGGTACTATTACCAAGCAGGCGCATTTGTTCAAAGGCGATATTATTGATCACATTCATTATCACGATGACACAATATGGGTTTGGCATGAAAAGTTAGCTACACTTTATATTGATACGGGGGCTCTAAAGAATCCAAATAAAGAACTATCACCAACTAAATTATCCATTGATGGGCTTCCTACTACCCTCATACCTATTTTTACAGATAGTTTAAAACGTCTATGGCTCCGAAATGAACAAGGAGTCACCATCGTATCGCCGTTTTCTAAGGAAGTCATAGGGCAAATTTCTCAGGACGACGGTCTAAACTCTCAAGTTTATTCTATTTACGAGAGCTCTGAAGCATTTTGGTTAACCACTCGTTCTGACGGCGTTCTTATGGTTGATAAAAGTTCTTTCGAGATTGTAAAACGACAAACCAGAAACGATAGAAATGGTTATATTATTTCCTCTATTGGAGTTGGACGCAGTATTTGGTATGCCGATGCCGCTGGCGTGCACCAAATTGCTCTGCCTTCGCTAACTCAAGAGTCCCTCATTCCCAATTCTGAGTTAGAATACAACAGTTTAGGAGAGTCTTCAGTATTTGTAGCCAGAGATAACTCTATCTATTTCGGCGGTATCAGAGGTTACAACAAAATATCAAAGCAACGAGACAATGTGAATAAAACTGGCCAAAGCACGTTGACGCCTCAACTAGGCCAATTATCTGTATTTGGCTCAGTGAAAGCCAATGAGCAGCGAGGCACTGAATATCCTCAAGCCTATGCTAACAGCCAAGACGTACATTACAGTGAACAGGTTCGATTAGCGCACGACGAAACGCGCTTCAGCCTCTCTTTTGCATTAGTAAATCCAGTTTATCCTTCTCAGGTGTCTTATCGATACCGTCTGAATAATTTAGATTCAAACTGGATTTATATTGATGATGGGCGAGTTGCTCAGTTCAATAATATTAGCTTTGGCAACTACACTTTTGAAGTTCAGGCGAAAGAACCAGGAAAGCAGTGGTCTGAAAGTCGCAGTTTAGATATTAAAATTGAACGCCCGCCATGGCTTCACGCAGTAGCCCTTGTATTTTACGCCTTAGTCATTGTGGTAATTTTTGCTTTTCTGGTAAGACAATTTCAAATTCGAAAAGCCAATCAGCTAGCGATAAAAGAGTCTGAAGAACGATTAAAGTTAACGCTGTGGAGTTCAGGGGATGAGTTGTGGGACTGGGATGTTTACCGAGGTCAAGTGTATCGGGCAAATACCTGGGGCACCCTAGACTTCCCCCAAGACGATATACGAACCACAGGCGCCTTTGATGCCAACATACATCCTAACGATCTTAAACGCGTTAAAGACTCACTGAGAGAGCACTTAGAAGGGAAAAGCGACTTCTACGAACTTGCCTACAGAGCGAAAACGTTTAAAAATCAGTGGATTTGGATACTCGATAGAGGGAAGGTTGTAGAAAGAGATCACAATCAACAGCCAATTCGCATGACGGGTACGCTAAAGAATATTCATCACCTTAAGGAAGCTGAAGAGCAATTAAATTTATTTAAGCGCTCCATTGAAAACATCTCTGAAGGGGTGTTTATTTCAAACACTAAATTTAAATTTATTAGCGTTAACAATGCCTACTGTGGCTATACCGGTGAAACTAGAGATCAAGCGCTAGCCAGCTATATGCATTTTCATCTATACCCTGATGCCTTTACAGAAGAAATTAAGAAAACCTTAAAAAGCAAAGGCAACTGGAGTGGCGAGGTAGAGAGCGTGCGCGTTAACGGCGAACGTTTTGAGATTGAGCTTAATATAGATGCCGTACACGATGAAGACGGTAAAATTAGCCATTTCGTGGGTGTTTTTAGTGATATTACTTCTCGTAAAAACACCGAGAAAGAACTGCTTAAACTTGCTAACACCGACCCGCTGACTGAATTGCCTAACAGGTCGTTCTTTCAAGCCAGTCACCAAAACTTAGTGCGTAAAGGCGAGCAGCATACGCTTCTTTGTCTGGATATGGATAATTTTAAGAAAATAAATGATTCTCTAGGACATCAAACTGGTGACATTTTAATTAAACAAATAGCTAAACGATTGCAGAGAATTACAGGAAAAACCGCCACCTGTTACCGCCTTGGCGGCGATGAATTTAGTATTCTAATGGAGAGTGATGCTGATATTCACACTGTAACGCATTACGCTCAAAACGTACTAGATACGCTATCACGGCCGTTTATTATCAATAAACAAGAATTTGTACTTGGCGCAAGTATAGGGATCGCTTTCTTTCCTGATGACGGTATGTCCCCCCAAGAAATGCTGAAAAATGCTGATACAGCAATGTATTTTGCAAAAAACAACGGTGGCAACAGCTATCAGTTCTTTAGCGGTGAAATGAATCAAAACGCCGTACGACAACTTCAAATCGAAAATCTAATTAGACAAGGGATCAAAGACGACCTCTTCACCGTGTACTACCAGCCTAAGGTAGATATAACGTCGGGCAGGCTTGTAAGTATGGAAGCTTTAGTGCGGTTTGAGCACCCTCAAAAAGGGATTGTAAGCCCTGGCCAATTCATTCCCCTTGCAGAGCAAACTGGTCAAATTATTGAGATAGGCGAGCAAGTTTTAAGAAAAGCCTGCGCCGATACAAAGCGCTGGGTCAGTCAGGGTTTATTTAGCGGTCGCGTCGCTGTCAACATATCTGCCAAGCAATTTGAATTACCTGACTTGGACGAGCGCATCAACCGGATATTAAGTGACGTAGGGCTATCTCCGCTTCATTTAGAATGCGAGATAACCGAAGGTACGTTAATGGAGAGCCCGGAAAATGGCCTTCAAATGATGACCCGCCTGCGAGAGCGAGGGATTCATTTGGCTCTTGACGATTTTGGTACTGGCTACTCGTCACTTGCGTACCTCAAGCGCTTTCCACTGAACACTCTTAAAATCGATAAAGCGTTTATCGACGATATCGCAAAAAGTAGTGTGGACCGCCATATGGCAGCAGCCATTATTAATATTGCCCACAACCTCGGACTTAAAGTGGTTGCTGAAGGCGTAGAAGAAGAGGCACAGCTTAATATTCTGCGCCGTTACGATTGCGAAATGCTGCAAGGTTTTCTCTACAGTAAACCCCTTAATGCAGAGCGCTTTGAAAAACTACTTACCGAAAACCACCAGCTAAATACCATTCTTGGCAACGCTGACCTACAGTAGTTAACAACCTACCAATCCCAACCTTTGAAAATGCGTTTTATGGCAGGCTAGGCTCTGCCTCCTCCTCACACCCCATTCCGGCAATTTCCCGCCAATTAGGCAAAAGGCTAATAGACTTTGGTATTGAAAATACCGTCAAAAAACCAACAAAAAAATGCAAGCACCTGTTTTTTATACATTTTTAAAATGTGGCACAAGTTTAGCAATGGTATAAACGTCGGTAAGAGCTGACAATAAAAATTCAAATCGACTTTGTTTGTTCGTTTTAAAAAATTAAAAAATCAGAGGAAAAGACATGTTAAAAGAGTACGCTGTTGCACTAGTACTATCTACCGCTACCCCAGTTGCAGCTGACAAGCAAGACGGCGCCAAACAGGCTCCTGAGACTAAAAAAGAAGTAGCGACAGAAAGTTATGTTCCAAAGCCTCGCACTGGTAACAATGGCCGTGGTTTAGGCTGGTAATGCGCACTGACACAGATTCTAAAAAGAGAGCCTCGGCTCTCTTTTTTTATGCTTAGCTTTTACCGAATCACTCGACCTCTATTCGCCCTCTATTCGCCCTCGAATCTCCCCATCACCACACATTCCACTGGCACCTTTTGCAGCGTTAGGTCAAAGCGTCCTGTAAGCGCTTATGCGGCAACAAAGAGGTTGTTGTAGCCTACAGCGTTGCGCCAATGAATATGACGCGAAATAGAGAACATGGGAAGCACTGCAGGGCCTAGGAGTAAACCTGCCGCAGCCCAGCGTCTGGCATTCATACCCCACTTAAACGCCTCTACATAAAAATAGGCGCTAAATATCATGCATACTAGAACAAGTGACAACACTCTACATCTCCACAATTTCGAAGGGTTTTGATTAAACCATATCAAGTAATCATTGCCTGTTTATTCAAACGGTAACATCATTCACTTTGAACATTGTATCGCCATAAAAATGATCGCCACCAAAATGGTTGCAGTAATAAAGGTCTCTGTTAAGTGAGGCGTCATTTTTTTGACATCAGTATTATCTTTATAATATGAAGGCTCGCCTTGAATAATATACCGATAGTAACTAAAGAAAACGGGGTGATTCTAACCATAAATGCTCAATAAACCAGCACAAATTACAGTTACATGAACGAAAATCGACGAACGACCAGTATTTAACATATCAGCAACCTAATGGTTACGAAAAAACACCTTTTAGCGTTGATTATTAACAACAAACTCTTTGCACTGAAATAGCGGTAAATCAATTCTAGGCTAACGGTCAGTTAATAAATTATATCGAATCCACTACTCTTCTTGAAATCATCGTGAGTAAATAAGTTTTAAACTTTAAAATTTAAAAACGGCTCTAGGTCGTTTTAACCTATTTATTAAACAAATAAAGAGGCGGGAAATGCAAGAGCTAACAATTCATGAATTAGACAATATTTCTGGTGGCATCGGACCAATATTAACGGCCATGCTGTTCACTGCCGGTTACATAGGAGCCCTCCAGGTTTCTGCTGACTTCGGCGCGGGTTTAGGGGCAGGTTTATACGATGCAACTCATTAAAGACGTTAGTAAGCTTTGTCGATTTGGCCAAGGGTTGATCGTTGTGAATATTGTGTACTGCTGGCTGATGGTAATGTATTTCGCAGCGGCTAAGGGTGAGTATGTATTCACATCGAAGTATTTTTTTGCCGCAGCATTATTAACCCTGCTTTATTTTAAGGTTCAAACTTACTTGAAGTAGCTAAGGGCATTTTTGCAAAGCCGGTGGTGCTTTAGCAACTTGCTGTGGGTTCAACTTAGGTCTCTGACTAGAAGCCCTTATTTAAAAAAGCTCTTACTTAAAAAAAGACAAAAAAAACGGGGCATTTATTAAATGCCCCGTTTTTATATCATACTTCACTAGATGTTAGTAAAACGACTTATCGCTTTCCGCCATCTTCACCAGTACATCAGCTGGCGCGAACTTATCACCAACAGCGGTAGAGTAATGATTTAGCCTAGCTACAACATGCTTTATGCCAAGCGTGTCCATGTATCGGAACGGACCACCCAAAAACGGCGGGAATCCAATACCGAATATAGCACCAATATCACCGTCACGGGCATTGCGAATAACACCTTCATCTAAACAGCGAGCAGCCTCGTTCAGCATCATCAGAACGCAGCGCTCTGCCACTTCTTTCTCGCTAAGCTTACTTGACGGTGATAGCCCTAATAATTCATAAATGCTTTCATCGACTTCTTTACCAGGCTTCTTACCTTCGTAATCGTAAAATCCTTTCTTGTTTTTCTTACCTTTACGTCCATCAGACAACACTTTGTCAAATGCAGAAGGCGCGGTGAAACGCTCACCAAACGCTTCCACTAAAAATGGAATAATCTTGGTGCCTACGTCTATACCAACCTCATCAAGTAGCTTGACTGGGCCAACTGGGAACCCAAATTTCACTAAAGACTTGTCAATATGCTCAATTGGCTCGCCATCTAAGATTAAGTTAGCCGCTTCATTCATGTAAGGCGCTAAAATACGATTCACATAAAAGCCTGCGCCGTCTTTAACGACAACCGGCGTCTTACCCTGCTTCTTCGCAAACTCAACCGTAGATGAAATGACATCATCTGAGGTTTTATCATGAGCAATCACTTCCGCCAACGGCATTTTATCTACCGGGGAGAAATAGTGCAGACCAATGACATTTTCTGGACGGGCAGCTTTCTCAGCAATTTGCGTGATAGGAATAGATGACGTATTTGATGCGAAAATTGTTGTTTCTTTACAATTTTCTTCAATGTCAGCCACCATCTTTTGCTTTAAATCAAGATCTTCAAAAACGGCTTCTACAACGATATCAATATCTTTATAACCGCTATAGTCCAGTGTTCCCGTTAGCAAGGCTAATTGCTTCTGCATTTCACTATTGCGAATAAAACGCTTCTTCACCTTTTTATTTAAGATGTCATAGCTGTACTTCATTGCATTAGCAATACCTTCTGCGCGCACGTCTTTAATACGCACAGGCACACCGGCTTTTGTTGATGTAACAAAAGCTATACCGCCGCCCATCAAGCCTCCGCCTAAAACGCCTACTTTCTTCATCTTTGTAGGGCTGACGCCTTCTACACCGTTTTCCTTTTTCATTTCGGTAGTAGCAAAGAATATTTGACGAAGTTGGAATGACTCTGGCGTCATCACCAATTTACCAAATGCTTCAGCTTCTGCCTTTAAACCCGCTTTCATTCCATCATTAATGCCAGTTTCAATAACATCAATAATGTAGCCAGGTGAAGGGTAATTGCCCTTAGTTTTAGCAAATGTGGCTTCACGTGCTTTTTTGAACATCATATTGCGACCAGGACCGGTAGTCTCCAATACTTTGTTCATTAGCCCTTTTTGCGGCGCTTCACGCTCTGGCTTGCGCTTAAGCGCAAATTGCTCAGCCACCTTGAGTAGCACACTTTCAGGCACTACCTCATCAACAATGCCGTACTTCTTAGCTTGTTTCGCTCTAGCTGGCGAACCAGTAAGCATCATTTTCATCGCTTGCTGAATACCGATTAATCGAGGAAGACGCTGCGTTCCGCCACTCCCAGGTAGCAACCCAAGCTGTACTTCAGGCAAACCAACCTGCGTGCTTGGTGCGTCTGTACATACGCGATAGTGACAAGCAAGCGCCAATTCCAAACCGCCGCCTAAGGCAGGCCCGTGGATGGCAGCGACAAATGTTGCCTTCATATTTTCAATTCGGTCGAACACAGCTTGGCCACCAGCAGCAATTGTTGTTGCATCTTCGGCTGTTTTGCATGCTGCAAGCATAGAGATATCGGCGCCAGCAACAAACGAATTACGCTTACCGCTAATGACGACTACGCCTTTGATGCTATTGTCCTGCTCAATATCATCTAGCATTGCGCTAATTTCATCGCCGAACTCGGCTTTTAGCGTGTTCATGCTCTCACCAGGCACATCCATGCTTAGAATAGCAACGCCGTTGTCCTGCTTGGTCAACGTAAACGCACCTGTAGTGGGCGTGGCTGCCTCGTTAGCTTCTGTGTTTTGGCTCATATTTTCCTGACTCATATTATTCTGTCTCCACAATCATAGCTGCGCCTAAACCACCGGCTGCGCATGCTGTAAGAAGGCCACTTCCGCCTCCACGACGATTTAGCTCATTAAGCATCTGCGTAATCATACGAGTTCCCGTAGCAGCAAATGGATGGCCGTAAGCAATCGAGCTGCCCATTACATTAAACTTGTCCATATCAATTTCGCCCGTGGCTTTGCTTCGCCCTAGCTTTTCTTTGGCAAATTTATCGCTTGCAAACATTTTTACATTGGCAAGTGTTTGCGCAGCAAATGCTTCGTGCATCTCTATTAAGGTAAGGTCGTTTAGCGTCATGCCGGCTCTATCTAACGCAATGGGTGTAGCATAAGAAGGTCCCATTAACATGTCTTCCCACACATCAATAGCAGAAAATGCATAGCTCTTGATGTAGCCAAGTGGAGTATATCCTAGCTCTTTAGCACGACTTTCTGTCATCATGATAACGGCAGATGCACCGTCGGTAAGGGGCGTGGCGTTAGCCGCAGTCACAGAGCCGTATTTCTTATCAAAAACAGGGCGTAGTTTGGCGTAACTTTCTAACTTTGAGTCGAAACGCACGTTATTGTCGCGCTCAAGAGCACCTTTATAAGGTTCGGCATAAGCAGTCATTACTTCACTTGATAACTTGCCTTCCTCCCAACTTTGCGCTGCAAAGCTGTGCGAGCGGTGAGCCAATTTATCTTGCTCTTCACGGCTAATACCATGAGACTTCGCCATTTGCTCTGCGGTTTGTCCCATTGACAGTCCCGATGAATACTCTGCAACTGCAGGCGGTACAGGGGCTAAATCTTTAAGACCAAGGCGCTTGAAAATATTCAGCTTCTGACCAAGAGTTTTCGTTTTTTGCAAATCAACCAACGCTCTGGCTAAATTCTTAGACACACCAATAGGAGATACAGACGTAGAGTCGGCGCCACCTGCAATACCAACCTGAACGTGTCCCGCCATCATGCTCTCGGCAATATTAACCGTAGACTGAAAGCTTGTGGCACACGCTCGTGAGACGCTGTACGCATCGGTATGCACATTCATGCCAGTGCCCAATACAATTTCACGAGCAATGTTTGGCGCTTCAGGCATTTGCACTACTTGCCCATAGACAACCTGATCCACCCACTCTTTTTGAATTCCGTGGCGAACAAGAAGTTCGTTCACGACCATCTTGCCTAGGTCTACAGCGGGAACGCCGTGAAAATATGTCGCCATCTTTGCGAAAGGAGTACGTAACCCCGCGACAATAGCGATACGATCACCCTCTCGGGTTGTAACTGATTGTTTTGTGGACATAATGCACCTAAATTAGTGACCCTCAGCAAGTGCTATCGACACCTGAACCAAGTGGTCTGACCTGTAATAACATCGATTTTTACAAACTATGAACAAAATAGCAAATAATGCGAAGAGAATAACGGTTATCAAGCAAAGAATATGGGCAGACTACCTTTTAACTAGATTAGGCGTGTAGATCGTGTTTCTTATCAGCCTCACCAGAATTTCTTCGCAATTTAATATGGCATTTCTCATTTTCATCCACATAAGTGACTTGAAGTAATGCAAAATGAACCTTATATGAGAAACACAGTCTGTTTTGTGTCATTGTTTAGGTAAGTCTAGGTGATGACCTCAGAAACTACGCTTTTTTTGTGCAAAGTGGTCGACATTTCCTCACAAGCGTCACGGGCACTTCCTGATAACTAGAATTTAATTGGAAAAATGGCAATATGGCAGCAGAGCAATTTAAACAATTACATGCTTACCTTGATCAACAAATTATCGGTCAACATGCATTAACAAAAAGTATTTTAATAGCGCTACTCGCCGATGGACACCTTCTTGTGGAGGGACCGCCAGGCCTTGCTAAAACCCGTGCTATTAATGCCCTGGCCAATGGTGTGGATGGTGACTTTCATCGAGTTCAGTTTACACCGGATTTGTTGCCTGCTGATTTAACGGGAACAGACATTTATCGCCCTGAAACAGGAGAGTTTGTTTTTCAGAAAGGCCCCCTTTTCCACAGTTTAGTACTTGCCGATGAGATTAACCGAGCGCCTGCTAAAGTGCAGTCTGCGTTATTAGAAGCCATGGCAGAGCGCCAGATAACGGTAGGTAGTAAAACTTACCCTTTGCCTCCTCTATTTTTAGTGATGGCAACGCAGAATCCGCTAGAACAGGAAGGAACCTACCCACTCCCTGAAGCACAACTCGACAGGTTTTTAATGCATGTTGATATTGACTATCCCGATGCAGATACTGAATTAGAGATTTTACGACTTACTCGAGGAGAGGCGCTATCGCAACCGCCGGTGACACCGCCAACACTGAGTCAAGACGATATCTTCACGTCTCGTAAAGAGGCGCTATCCCTTTACATGGCACCTGAATTAGAAAATTACCTCGTGCAACTTATCATGGCTACGCGCAAACCTGGGCTTTTCGACGACAGCCTTGCTCAGTGGATTGCTATGGGAACGAGTCCACGAGCTACTATCGGACTAGACCGCTGTGCTCGCGCCCACGCCTGGCTTAGCGGCCGTGACTTTGTTGGGCCTGATGATATTCAAGCCGTTGTTCACAATGTACTGAGACACCGAATTATTTTGTCTTATCAGGCAGAGGCCGAAGGCGTTACTGTCAATGATGTACTGGATAAAATAGTCGCTACCGTTGCTGTACCCTAAGCCATGTCAAACATTCACTCGCAATTAGAGAAGTTAAAAAGCGATGGGGTAAATCTGACGACAGCAGAGTTACTGCGCTATCAGCAGCTGGCAAAACTGATGAACTTAACTCCCAAAAAGGTGCCACAAGCTCGCTTAAGCGGGAGCTACCTCACCAAGCATAAAGGTAGAGGCATGGAATTCGATGAGGCACGCCACTACCAGCCTGGTGATGATATTCGAGCCATCGACTGGCGCGTAACTGCGAGAACCGGAAAAACTCACACTAAAATTTATAGAGAAGAAAGAGAACGTCCTGTTTTTATTTTCTGCGACTACCTTCCTTCCATGGGGTTTGGTACAAAACTACTGACAAAGGCCGTTCAAGCAGCGCATATTTCTTCGCTAATAAGTTGGTCTGCCGCCGCCCGAGGAGACAAAGTAGGCGCCTTAGTTTTTAATCAAAATAGTCACAAAGAAGTAAAACCATTAAGTAGAAAAAAAGCCGTACTTCACGTTTGCCATGAGCTAATAGCATTAAGCCAGGGTACTCATGAGGAGCAGCCGAATACTGCTCGCGACCAAGTTGCTTTTTCTGACGCTTGCGCTAGAGCAAGGCGTTTGGCTAAGCCTGGTAGTTTGGTTTACTTAGTTTCTGATTTTCAAAACATGAGCACCTCGGCACAACAGCATTTAACGCACCTCACGCGTCATTGCGAAGTGAGAGCTATCGTTGTTGACGATCCTTTCGAACACAAATTGCCAGAAACCAACGCGCTGCAAAGCGTCAACGTGTCTGATGGCGTTGTGAATCAGCGTTGGGTACTTGGCGATAGCAAGGAAACGCTCAGCTACAGTGAATGGCGCGAAGAACAAAACACAGCCATTACGCAAACGCTTAAGCAAATGGGCATTGCACGCTTTCACGTCTCTAGCGCCTATCCATTAGATGAGCAACTTCAAAGTATGCAAAGAGAGAAAGTGTAATGGCGTTACAAGCATCACCAGAACAAGATCCACTTTTGCAACTACGAGACATTAAAACACCTACGGGCGTTGATTGGTGGCCACTCGATTGGGGATGGTGGCTTTTAATGCTATTGAGTGTGGTTGTATTGATTGCCCTCATTGTTTTCATAAAACGTCGAATTGCATTCAACAGACCTCGCAAGGAAGCATTAAAGGCATTAGGGACAATATCAGAGCATGCCGATGATTGGCCTGTTCAGTTAAATACATTATTGAAGCGAACCGCCCTTTCCTACTTTCCTAAAGAACGCATCAGTAGCCTGCATACTCAGCAGTGGCGAGATTTTCTGTTAGCTTCGTGCCCTAAAAACGCGCAAGCCCTTAATGAAGGCTTGACTACGTTACATGCGAACCTTTATCGAAATAGTGCACAGCATACTGATTTTGCTGTCTCCCATGATGCTGTAAAAATGTGGATTAAAAACGCAACATTTCTAAGGCAAAATCGTATTCCGTCGTTTTTAGAGGCAACATCATAATGCTGGATTTCAATTGGTGGTGGGCATTTCTTGCGCTGCCTTTGCCCTTGATAGTGAGGTTTCTAGTACCTAAGGCGTCAGAACCTTCGTTGGCTGCTCTTCGAGTGCCTAGACTGCGTCCCGAGCAACATAATGAAGACCGAACGGTTAAAAAGAGTAAGGTCGCGCTGGCGTCAGCAACGCTTATATGGCTAGCGTTAGTCACGGCTGCCGCTCAACCCCAGTGGCTAGGTGAGCCCGTCAGCATTCCAAATGAAGGCAGAGAAATGATGCTTGCGGTTGATTTATCCGGCAGCATGAAAATAGACGATATGCAGTTAAATGGCCGGCAGGTTAATCGGCTAACAATGACAAAGTCTGTGGTGTACGATTTTATTCAACGCCGGGTGGGTGACAGGTTAGGACTAATTCTATTTGCTGATACAGCGTATGTTCAGGCGCCCCTCACGTACGATAGAGAAACCGTATCTACACTTCTCAGTGAAGCCGTTATCGGGTTAGTCGGTGAACAGACTGCTATTGGCGATGCAATAGGCCTAGCGGTAAAACGGTTTGATGCAAAAGATGAATCAAATAACGTGCTCATTCTTCTCACTGATGGTCAAAACACAGCAGGTAACATCACACCAGAACAAGCAAAGGAACTGGCAATTAATAAAGGCGTAAAAATATACACGATTGGTGTAGGCGCTGACAAAATGCTCATTCAAAGCTTTTTCGGCAGCCGACAAATAAATCCTTCCCAAGAGCTAGACGAGACGATGCTTTCAGATATTGCTAGCTCTACTGGCGGGCAGTATTTTCGCGCTCGCAATGCTGAAGAACTCAATTCCATTTATCAACAGCTCGATACTCTTGAGCCTATCGAAGGTGAAACTCGCAAAATGCGCCCGCTTACGGCATTGTTTTACTACCCGTTAGCCTTCGCTTTATTAGGCTCAGTGTTATGGATAATAGTTGCATTTTTAAAGTCGCTGTTTGGTGGTATGAGCTTAAAAAACACCGATAAAGAAAGCGTGGAGAAGCAGGCGTGATCAACACTGACTTTTTAAACAACTTTCACTTTATTCGACCTGAGTGGTTTTACAGTGCAATCCCGTTGTTAGTGCTTTATGTGTGGCTAAGAACTCGCTCTACGAAGTATTCGGGCTGGCAATCGGTTATTCCCGCCCACCTCTATAACCATATGGTTGTGGGCAAAGTAGAAAAAGGAAAACGCCCACCACTTTGGTTACTTCCATTCACATGGTGTATTGCCGTTGTAGCGCTTGCAGGTCCAACATGGGAACGCCTTCCCCAACCGGTTTATCAGCTTAAAATGGGGCACGTGGTAGTTATTGACATGTCGATGTCAATGCGAGCAACGGATATGACACCGGACAGGCTCACTCGCGCCAAATACAAGGCCATCGATTTAGTCAACACGATCTCTGAGGGCGAAATGGGGTTGGTGGCCTATGCAGGCGACGCCTTCGTTATAAGCCCTTTAACCGAAGATGCCGCGAACATTACTAGTCTACTTCCCAGTTTATCCCCAGAGATCATGCCCGTACCTGGTAGCGATCCACTTCTTGGCATAGAAGCGGCCGTCGAGCTGTTAACCAATGCCGGCTTTAACAACGGGGCAATTTACTGGATAACAGATGGTATTGAGTTTGGTCAGCAGCAAGAGCTTCAAGAATATGTGAGCGGCATTCCATTTACAGTGAACGCACTGACGTTGGGTAGTGCTGAAGGCGCACCAATTCGACAGCTAAATGGCGAGCTTCTTAAAGATACATCAGGCAGTATCGTTATTCCTAAGCTAAAAGAGGACGTGGTTCGTGGCGTTATAAAAGCAAGCGGCGGCCAGCTTGAATCCTTTACCTCAAATGATGACGATATTGAAGCGCTAAGCGCTACCTCATTGTTAGAGCGAGATACCAACGACAGTAGCGAAGGAGAAAGCAATCCAAGTGGCGACCAGTGGAAAGAGGTAGGTCCATACTTGGTATTACTCATCTTGCCTTTTGCCGCTTTTGCATTTCGCCGAGGCTTACTCTTTTTTGTCGTCGTTAGCGTGCTAGCCCCTTTTGATAGCCAATTAGCATACGCACAGACATCTGCAGAGCAGCCAGCCCAAACTAACACCGCATCTGATGCGCCCCTATCGTGGTGGCAAACTCCATTTTTAAATGCAGACCAAGAAGGCCTGAATAGCTACCAGCAAGAGCAATTTAGAGATGCTGCAGAGCAGTTTGAAAACAAAAACTGGAAAGCATCGTCACTCTATAAAGCTGGCCGATTTGAGGAGGCATTAGCTGCCTATCAAGACGTCCCTGGCATTGACAGTCTGTACAATCAAGGCAATGCCCTTGCCAAGCTCGGTAAACTTGAGGCGGCTATTGAAAAGTACAACGAGGTGTTAGAGCGCCAGCCAGACTTTGAGGACGCCAAAGCTAACAAGACATTGCTTGAAGAGCTGATTAGTCAGCAGCAGGAACAAGAGAAACAAAATCAAGAGCAGCAGAATCAAAAGAGCGATCAACAAGAAGGGGAGCAGTCTCACGATAGCCAGCCCCAAGAAAATCAGTCAGAGCAAGGTCAGGAGCAAGGGGAACAATCCAAGGACTCTGAAAACAAGAACAGTTCTGACAATGAAAACAGTGCTGAACAGCAAAGCTCAGAGCAAAATCAAAGCTCAGAACAGAATCAAAGTTTAGAGCAATCTGAGCAGCAAGACAGGCAACAGCAATCAGATGAGCAAACCGATAGCAAAGAATCTACAGAGACCGGTGAGCAAAATGAAAACGTTGGTGAACCTGAAGAAGAATCACCAGATTCATCTAGTGGTTTTCAAGCTCAACAAGAACCGCTAACGGATGCAGAAAAAGAAGAAATGCAACGCATGGAAAACCTAATGCGAAGAGTACCTGATGACCCTGCATTTTTGCTAAAAAGAAAAATGCAGCTAGAGGCTGAGAAACGCAAAAGGCAGCGAATGCCATCAAACCGGAGAGATTGGTAGATGAAAGCTTTATTTAAATCTACAGTATTAACGTTAATTTGTACTTTTTTCGTCAGTTTTCATGTGCAGGCTGATATTGAGTCAGTTGAAGCCACTATCGATCGCAACCCGGTGATGTTAGACGAAGCTATAAGACTCACAGTTACGGCAAATGGCAGCGCCGATCGGGATGCATTCGACAGCTCATCATTGCTAAAGGACTTTGTAGTGGGGCGAACGTCGGTGAGCAGTCAAACCTCTATAGTGAATTTTGATGCGAAGCGCACCACCACCTGGACTACTACCCTGTTTCCTCGAAAGGAAGGGACATTTACCATTCCGTCTTTGCGCATAGAAGATAAAACCACAACACCCATTGAAGTTTCAGTGATCCCAGTACAGGAGCAAACAAACGTAGCAAGGGACTATTTCGTTACCACTGATATAGACAAGAACGAGGCGTACCTCAATCAGCAATTACTCTACACCGTAAAACTCCATCTCTCTAGCAATATTGAAAGAGGCAGTTTGCAAGCGCCTGAAATGGAAAATGCAGAAATAAGACAACTAGGCGACGACAAGCAGTACGCCGATATTTTAAATGGAAGACGTTATCAAATTATTGAGCGGCAATTTGCTGTGGTGCCGCAAGCTTCTGGAGAATTCACCCTACGAGGCCCTGTATTTACCGGTGAGGTGATGGCGGCAAATACTAATCAACGGTTTGGCTTTTTTAATCGCACGCAACAAATTAACCGTGTAGGGCCAGATATTGTAGTTAATATTAACCCTATTCCTCGTGATATTGATTACCCCTGGCTACCTTCTGAAATGGTGAGAATTGATGAAGAATGGCCGCAAGGTGATAACTTTGTTGTTGGCGAGCCCGTTACGCGAATTGTCACTCTCACAGCCCTCGGTGTCGTTGAAGAGCAATTGCCTGAAATACCGGAATTCTATCCGCCTACGTTCAAGCTATACCCAGATCAATCAAACACGACTACAGTTGAAAAAAATCAAAACCTAATTGCTCAGCGACAGAGTTCGCTGGCTATTATTCCAACGGAGCCAGGCAAAATGGTTTTGCCGGAGGTCACTATTCCTTGGTTCAATACGCTTACTGAGCAAACAGAGTATGCGACTATTCCGCCCCGCTCAATTAATGTGCTCGCGGCCTCTGGGCAAACCAATAGTGCCCCGCCCCAAGCATCGCCAGAAAATGAAACGCCCTCTGTGGCCCAAGCGCCTTCAAATGCCGCTTCTGACATTAAGGCAAATGAGCCTAAGGTTGCAGAATCAAGCGATACAACAACACTCTGGCTGCTCATTAGCGTGCTGGCATTGGGTTGGTTAGTTACCCTTGTTGTTTTGGTACTGTTTATTAAGAGAAGTCGTCAAGGCTCTCAAATGAGTGAGAATAGAAGACGCCTGTCTACGTCAGGCGTATTGAAACATCAACACAATTCTAGCGTTGAAAAGAAGGCGTATAAAACCCTTATTAGCATATTGAAAGCAAAAGATATTTCACAAATTGATAGTGCGTTACAAGTATGGCTTCGCGCCTTAAATGGCAATGAGAGTGGGCGTCCAATGCCAGAAGACTCGAGCGACACTGTAGCGATTAGAAGGCCTCTGGATAAATTACAACAAGCGCGTTTTTCAAAGTCTAATGATGGTAAAAGCACAGACAGTATTAATCAAATTCTGTCTGAACTGATGTCAGAAGTTGAGGCGGCAAGAAAAGCGCATTTTATGCACGCTAAAAGTAAAGGGGCTACACTTTCTAAGCTTTACCCTACATCGTCAGTAAACAGTGTAAGCGAGTAAATCGTGCCACTCACTAGCGCTAGTTAATAGCGCCAGTGAGTGAATACAGTAAATTTGCGAAAAACATCAATTAGTAAAGACGACAGAAGATAACAAAACAATAAAAATAGCCGCACCAACAATAGTGCGACCAACCAATACCGGGAGATAACATGAAAACGTCACTCTTTTCACTAACACCAGTTGCGTTAGCACTTTTAACGCTAACGGCGTGCTCACCTGCCAATGAAACACCTCAACCCAAAGCGCCGGATGTAAAATCACAGAGCGAGTCAGGGCAAACGGAATCCCAACGTCTTGCTACTTTTTTTGAGAACTCATTTGAAGATGACCTTAAACGCTCACCACTCTTTCAAAGCTACTTAGGAAAAAAGTGGGACTATGACAAGTGGGATGACATTAGCGAAGACGAGAAAGACGCGCGTATTGCTATAGCAAAGAACAGGCTTAAGACACTAGAAAATTTCGACACGCTAAAACTGAGTGACCAAGAAAATTTAAGCTTGCGTTTATACAAGCTTGGTATTGAGAGAGACTTGGCCAATGACGAGTTTCGCCATCATAGGTATATTGTCCATCAATTCAGAGCGGCTCATACCCAAGTCCCAAGCTTCCTAATTAACATTCATAGTGTGAAGAGCAAAGAAGATGCAGTGGCGTATATCGGCCGACTAAATAATGTAAGTACCTACTTTGATCAAGTTATCGACCAAATGAAGATAAGAGAGAAAGTAGGCGTATTTCCGCCAAAATGGGCTTATGACCAAATGGTGGATGCCTCTGAAAATGTGATAAAGGGCGCGCCATTTGATGACTCAGACACACCTTCAACATTATTGAACGACTTCCAAAACAAAGTGAATGCATTGGACATTGGTGAAAGTGAAAAGACAACGCTGCTCACAGACGCTAAAAGCGCACTTACGGCTTCAGTAAAACCAGCCTATACCCGCTTTATCAATGAGCTTGAGCATCAAAAAACATTATCACCTGAAGGCGATGGCGTATGGCGTTTGCCTGATGGCGATAAGTGGTACCAAAACCGTCTAAACTGGTTCACTACCACCGACCTTACTGCACAAGAAGTGCATGACATAGGTTTAGAAAATGTACAACGTATTCACAACGCCATGCGCGGCATTATGAAAGAAGTAGGATTTGAAGGCACGCTGCAAGAGTTTTTCGTATTTATGCGCGAAGACGACCAGTTCTACCTTCCTTCTACTCCCGAGGGCAGACAGCAATATCTAGACGATGCTAAGCAAGCTATCGATGATATGAGAGAGATGATCCCTGAATATTTTGGAATACTTCCCGAAGCGCCAATGATAGTAAAACGCGTTGAGGCGTTTAGAGAGCAGTCGGCGGGGAAAGCTTTCTATCAGAGCCCGGCACAAGATGGCAGTAGACCAGGCATTTACTATGCTAACCTATACGACATGAAAGCGATGCCAACTTACCAGCTAGAGGCTTTGGCATATCATGAAGGCATTCCAGGCCATCATATGCAGCGTACCATTGCTCAAGAGCTCGACGGTATTCCGCAGTTCCAAAAGTTCTTAAGCTTTACCGCTTACACCGAGGGCTGGGGACTCTACACTGAAGAACTTGCTAAAGATATGGGATTTTATGAAGACCCCTATTCTGACTTTGGTAGATTAGCTATGGAGCTGTGGCGTGCTTGTCGTCTTGTCGTAGACACCGGCATTCATGCTAAAAAGTGGTCTCGCGAAAAAGCCGTTAATTACTTAGTAGAAAATACGCCGAACCCAGAATATGATGCACAAAAGGCTATTGAACGCTATATTGCGATGCCTGGGCAGGCTACAGCGTACATGATTGGAAAGTTAAAAATTATGGAGCTGCGCGAAAAAGCGATGAACGAGCTCGGCGACAACTTCGATTGGAAAGGTTTTCATGATGAAGTATTAAAGTATGGACCGGTCCCGCTTTCAATGCTTGAGGAAAACATCGATAGCTGGATAGCAACCCAAAGCGCTATGTAAACGTTCTGTATTTTCCAAATAGAGTTCTAAGAAGCGCCGTCGCTTAAAAGCATGGCGCTTTTTTTTGCTCAAAAGATGCCTTTTAGATTTCTTTGAGTCGGTATTTGGTGTGAGACGTTAAAAAAATTAACCCTTTTTGGAATTTATTTTATGTTTGCTCGAAATAAAATCGATAACACTCAGGTCTTATCGAGTATGAAAGCAAAGCATCAAAGATATGAAGCCTTAGTGAAAGCATTTCACGCCGATATTTTTCGTTATGCCTACTGGTTAGTCAAAGACAAAAGTGTGGCGGAAGACATTGTTCAAGAAACATTCCTACGGGCATGGCGTTCTCTCGACGCCTTGAATGACGAAAAAGCCGCCAAAGGTTGGTTAATCACTATATTGCGCCGTGAAAATGCCCGCCGCTTCGAACGAAAACAATTAGAGCTCGTAGATATCGATGATGTTTTCATTCACGACGACACTCAGCAAGCTGAAGGCGATATTAAAGAACGAGAGCTGCATAGGTTACTCGGTACCTTAAGCATTGAATATAGAGAGCCGCTTATTCTGCAGCTGTTATTTGGTTTTAGCGGTGAAGAAATAGCGACTCAGTTAGATCTCAACAAAAACACAGTAATGACACGGCTTTTTCGGGCTCGAAATCAGTTAAAAGAGGCGCTGGAGAAACAGAATCAACATAGAGGTCAAGCTAATGGATGAATTAGAATTTAGACGTAGAATTTACGCTGATCCTAATACAACTGACAGCGATTTAGTCGCTGCTGCAAATGCAGATGAGAAAAAGCGCGCTTTTTGGCAGGAACAAAAAGTATTGGACAGTAAGCTTAAGCAAACTTTTAAAGTTGATGTACCAGAAGATTTAGCGAGTAAACTTATTTGGCAGCAGTCGGCGGATGAATTTAGCCGCTACAAGAAAAGAAGTCGCTGGTATGTTGCGATAGCCGCATCTGTCGCATTTGCTGTGGGGATTAGTTTTACTATGCTTCAGCAGCAGTCCATTAGTTTGGGCGACCATGCGCTGGCTCATATGCAATATGCTGATGTAGAGGAATCTCACTCCCTATTACCCGTTGATTTAAATATGGTAAACGCGAAACTGGCGAGCTTTGGCGCTAGCTTCGACACCATGATTGATGGGGTAGAGGTTGCCAACTACTGCCACCTCAGCACCGTACAAAGCCTGCACCTTATTGTCGATACACCGCAGGGTAAAATGTCAGTTTTTGTGGTGCCAAGTCGTGACAATTTTAAAGTGCCAAGCGAATTCGAAGATGACTCCTTTCACGGCGAGAGCTTTAAAATGCAACAGGCCAATATAATAGTCGTGGGCAACAAAGGCAGCGACCTATCAACTATGAAAGACGCGGTGGCCAATAGAATTCAATTTTCTGCTTAAGAAAACATAAAAAGTGTATAGCTTTTCAACCGCTTATAGCTTTTCTATCCACTTACGCTAATTTGCTGTCAACGTCGTCGACTTGGTGGCAAACATAGCAATATATTCATTCTAAAAATTTAAGGTGCAACCAAGCGCTGTAAACTCTATACTTTAGACTAATTAGACAGTGTCGCATATAGGCTACAAGTAGTAGCTAAGTAAGCGTGCAAAATTACCTATTGAGACAAGTTCAATTCGTCCTAAGCAGTATAGAGTTAAGAACAGTAAGTGAGCCGTAGATCAAAAAAGCGCGCTGGTAGCATTAAAGGCACAGCAGTAACGTCATTATGTCATTTTGCAAATAAGCTAATGCTTAAGTGCGTACTTATGCTTTTGATAACGTCCCCTTCCCTAGCCTCTGGCAATGATGTCAGCATGAAAAATCAGGTAGATGCTTATGCAAATCTGGCACATGCTGTTCTTTATGAGTGGAACTACCCTTCTGAACTTACTAATAAAGACATTGCAAAACAGCTACAGCAAAGCGGTATTCAGTCTGATAATTCGGAAATAGCCGTTGTATTTCGCCATATCATGGCACTATCAAATGTAGAACACCAAGGTTTGCCTCAAGTTCCTATAACAGTTAAACGGCCGCTATTAGAGAAAAATTGGCTTAAGTTAAAATCGATAGACCTAAGAACCTATGTTTACTTAAAAGCTTATTATTTTTATGTAAAAGGGGTGAGCGACTACAAAGGCTCCCTCAAACGTTTAAGTACAACTATTCCGTCGCTCTACAACCTCAAGCAAGAAATACTTCAATCAGGCGATAAGCGAGCGGTCGCGATGGCAAGTATGTGGTTAGCTGAGGAGTATTCTACATCATCTCCCATACGTTCCATCAACGAAATGGAATACGCAATCCCCTTTCTCGCCGTTCCTAAAAATAGCAACAAACTTGAAAAAGAATTCAACCTTTATGACGCACATAGGTTACTTTCGGAAAGCTATCTCGATTTAAATTTACCTAGCAAGGCTGTGGAGCATGCCAAAGAATATATCTACCTAAAAAAGCAGCATAGTACTTTGGACACTGTTGACTTTTTGTTAGCAATTACTGCTCTTAACCGACTTAGTCGTTTTGCTGAGGCTTTAGCCTTAATTGAAGACGCAAAAAAATACATGCCCTCTGTACAAGATTTCAAAAGTATTTATGTAGATCTATTGCTTATGAGTATCTACAGCTCTCGTCTAGCTGAGGGCGACACACAAAAGATAACAGAGTTAGCCAATAGAATTTTGAGTTCAGCTATTGACATGCCTGCTTACCTCACTGACGCAAAGCCTATCGCTAAGGCCATGTACATTGCGGTTAACGGAAGCGATTCCCAATTTGATGCTGCAATTCGCGAATACGAGAAGGCGTTTGAAAAAAAGTTTAACGCTGTACCGTACAAGAAGACTGCAATACTGGCGAAATTTCAAGCGCTAAAGCATATATACGCAGTGAGAGGCGACAGTGAAAAAGCTTTTGCAAACCAAAATAAGTACAGCTCTGCGCTAGTGAATTACCACACAGAGCGCTTCCAGCTCAATGACAACGCAAAATTAAGCATGCTCTCGCGGGACGTTGAACTTGCAGAGTATAGGCAAAAAGAACTTGAAGCATTGCAGCGTGAGACCTCGGGACTTGCTGGCGAAACAGAGAATTTGCGCACTGCAGTATTTGCCCTTATAGCCATTATCTGTTCAATTTTAACTACATGGCTATGGATAGCAAAAAGGAAAAGCGACACTAAGGCAGATACCGACTCACTCACTGGCGCCTTAACTCGCCGTGCCATGCTAAGACAATTAAAATCCTTACTCAGGAAACACCCTACATCGTGTATTGCCCTTATTGATATCGACCATTTCAAACGCATTAACGACAAATACGGTCATGCTGTAGGTGATGAGGTATTAAATACCTTTAGTCAAACCATTCTAAAACGTATCCGCAAATCCGACTTGCTTTGCCGCTATGGTGGCGAAGAGTTTTTAATCTACTTTGAGAATTCCAGTGAACAAGAAGTGAAAAGCGTGCTCAATGAGTTAAATGACGCATTTTCTCGTGTCGCCCACTGGAAACACACAGACAAGGCGTTTACCGTTTCGTTTTCAAGTGGTGTAGTGGCGCTGAATGGCTCGGTTAACTCAGAGTCTGTGATTAAAACATGCGACGACCTTTTGTATAAAGCTAAAAACAGCGGTCGCTCTCGCGTTGAGTCTGCAACACTCGCCCTTGCCTAAAGCATAATCATCTGCGACTCATTTACTTAAGCTCATTTACTTAAGCTCATTTACTAAGCTCATAGTGTTGTCTCGTATCCTGTCTTTTCGCTACAAAATCGGGTGTCGGCTTTCATCATCATCACATCAATCTACGATTCACTGCTCAGAAAGTAACCGGTGAGTACCTACTTACGTGGAGACTCCTAAATATTGGTGATAGCATGGAAGAAAAATCATAGGGAACATATATGGCTACTGGTACGATTATTTCGTTGGGTTTGTATTTTGTTGTAATGTTGGGTATCGGTCTTTTTGCTTACCGGCAAACAGATACCAATGTTGAAGGGTATATGCTTGGTGGTCGACAGTTGGGTCCCGCGGTAACCGCTTTATCTGCTGGTGCATCTGACATGAGTGGCTGGATGCTAATGGGTCTTCCGGGTGCAATGTATGTCTCAGGGCTTTCTGCAGGCTGGATAGCTGTTGGTTTGACCCTTGGCGCACTTGCCAATTATTTACTTGTTGCTCCTCGACTTCGTATTTACACCGAAGTTGCAAATAACTCTATTACTATTCCAGACTATTTTGAAAATCGCTTTGCTGATAACTCTCGTCTTCTCAGAGTTATTGCGTCTGTCGTGATTGTTGTCTTCTTTACCCTTTACACCTCTTCTGGCGTTGTAGCCGGCGGGAAATTATTTGAAACATCATTTGGACTAAGCTATGAAACTGGCTTGTATGTCACTGCAGGGGTTGTCGTTGCCTACACGTTGGTAGGCGGGTTCATGGCCGTAAGTATGACCGACTTTGTGCAAGGCTGTATCATGTTTGTGTCGCTCATCATGGTGCCAGCAGTGGTCATCAGTGAATTAGGCGGTATTGGTGCGTCTATCGACGCATTAGATAACATTAACCCTGCCCTTTTTGATGCATTTATGGATGCCTCTACTAACCAAACGATTACCTTTATTGGCATTGTCTCATTAATGTCATGGGGATTAGGGTATTTTGGACAGCCTCATATCATTGTCCGTTTCATGGCTATACGCTCTGTAAAAGATATTCCAGCGGCTCGAAACATCGGTATGAGTTGGATGATAGTGTCTATCATCGGCGCATTAATGACAGGCTTGTTTGGGTTAGCCTATATCACAGGCAATGGTAACGAGATTGATCCTGAAACCGTCTTTATCTACCTTTCACAAATTCTCTTTCACCCGTTAATTGGGGGCTTTTTGCTTGCGGCTATTTTAGCGGCCATCATGAGTACAATTTCATCACAGCTGTTGGTAACGTCTAGCTCATTAACTAGCGACTTCTATCAAGCCTTTTTACGCAAAGATGCTTCTGATAGAGAGCTAGTTGTTGCTGGTCGCCTTAGCGTAGTTGCGGTCGCGTTAGTGTCAATATTCTTAGCCTACGACAGAGACAGCACCATACTGACATTGGTGAGTAATGCGTGGGCTGGATTTGGCGCCGCATTTGGCCCGCTAGTCCTGTTTAGCCTGTTCAAGCGTGAGATGACTCGTCGCGCAGCCCTAGGCGGCATGATTGTAGGCGCGGTAACGGTGTTATTGTGGATTTACCTTCCTGTCACCATTAATGGTCAGGCTTTAGGTGCTTGGATGTACGAGATTGTGCCTGGGTTTGTGCTTTCAAGCTTAACCATAATGATACTCAGCAAATCAGGTAAGCCCCGTGAAGGTGTAACCGAGACATTCGATGAATTTCAAAAGCAGTTCAATGCAAGATAATCGATAATGCTCTGACTTTTAAAAAGCCTCAAACTGCAAAAACAGTTTGGGGCTTTTTTACTTTCTGGAGAGCGAAAATAGCGCTTATGCCTAAATTGTATAGCAATTATTTTTTAAAGCATAAGAAAGCTATTTTAAATAGCAAAATGGCATACTACTTTTAAAATTAAATATGTTATCTTTCTATGCAGAAAAACAACCCGCATATAACTTTTTTTTATATAACATAAATCGGACTTCAAAATGACTGCAAGTATCCCGTCTATAACGCATCTGAAACAACTCGAAGCCGAGAGTATCCAAATTTTCCGAGAAGTTGCTGCTGAGTTTGACAACCCAGTAATGCTTTACTCGGTAGGAAAAGACTCTTCGGTACTGCTTCATTTAGCACGTAAAGCCTTTGCACCGGGTAAAATTCCATTCCCACTTCTTCACGTTGACACAACGTGGAAGTTTCAAGAAATGATTAAATTTCGTGATGAGCAAGCCGAAAAGCACGGCTTCGATTTACTAGTGCATATTAATGAAGAAGGTGTTGAGCATGGCGTAGGTCCATTTTCACACGGTTCAGCTAAGCACACTGACATCATGAAAACACAGTCTCTTAAGCAGGCGCTCAACAAGTATCAATTTGATGCAGCGTTTGGTGGAGCCCGTCGCGACGAAGAAAAGTCTCGTGCAAAAGAGCGTGTTTACTCATTCCGCGACAGCAACCATCGCTGGGATCCAAAAAACCAACGCCCAGAATTGTGGAACATTTATAATTCACAGGTAAACAAAGGCGAAAGTATTCGTGTATTTCCAATGTCTAACTGGACAGAACTAGATATCTGGCAATATATCTACCTTGAAAACATCGATATTCCACAGTTGTACCTGTCTAAGCCGCGTCCTGTAGTAGAACGTGACGGCGTACTAATAATGGTAGATGACGATCGCATGCCGTTAGAAGAAGGCGAAGTACCAGAAATGCGTTCTGTTCGCTTCCGTACGCTAGGTTGTTATCCATTGACCGGTGCTGTTGAGTCAACAGCGGCAACCCTACCTGAAGTTATTCAAGAAATGCTGCTTACCAAAACCTCAGAGCGACAGGGTCGAGTTATTGATCACGATAGCTCTGGGTCTATGGAGAAGAAAAAGATGGAAGGGTACTTCTAATGGCCACCGACAATGTTGTTTGGCATAAACATGAAGTGAACAAAGTTACACGCTCTGAAAAATTGAATCAGCGTCCACGAGTGTTTTGGTTAACGGGGCTAAGTGGCTCTGGCAAATCTACACTGGCTAACTTGCTTGAGAAAAAGCTTCACGAAAAGCAAAAGCATACCTATTTGCTTGATGGCGATAACGTGCGCCACGGATTATGTGGCGATTTAGGCTTTAGCGATAAAGACAGAGTTGAAAATATTCGTCGCATCAGCGAAGTGGCAAAATTATTTGTAGACTCGGGCACCATTGTGTTAACTGCATTTATTTCGCCATTTAAAGCAGACCGTGACTACTGTCGCAGTTTGCTTGAAGGTACAGAGTTTGTAGAAGTTTTCGTTGATACTCCCCTTGAGGTTTGCGAGCAGCGCGACCCTAAAGGCTTATACAAGAAGGCTCGCAGCGGCGAAATCAAAGATTTTACCGGCATCGACTCTACCTACGAAGCACCGGATTCGCCAGAAGTACACTTAACGTATCAGGAAGAACCTGCAGAGCAAACCGCTGAACGGTTATACACTTTGCTCCACGAAAAAGGATTAGTGTAAATGACACTGCCAATTAATTCTTTAGCACAAACTGTGCTGCGCATTGCCAAAGAGGCAGGCGATAAAATAATGGCGATTTATGAAAATGATTTTGCCATTTATGAAAAGCAAGACACCAGCCCCCTAACGGAAGCTGACTTAGCCGCTCATAACGTGATTGTTGATGCACTTACCGCAGAATCTGACTTACCTATTCTTTCTGAAGAATCGGCTGATATCTCGTGGGACGAGCGTAAGCAATGGCAGTCATATTGGCTGGTTGACCCTCTTGACGGCACAAAAGAGTTCATCAAGAAAAATGGTGAATTTACGGTAAACATTGCCCTGATTGAAAATGGTAAACCAACCATGGGGATTGTTTACGCACCTGCATTAAATAAAAGCTACGTAGGTATTGTAGGTGAAGGTGCTTGGACTGAAATAAACGGTGAGTTTGCACCTATTTCGGCGACAAAGCACAGTGATAACGACGTTTGGAAAATCGTTGGAAGCCGCTCTCATCAAAGCCCTGAAATTCAGAATCTGTTAGCACAACTTGACGGTGAAACTGAGTTAGTGGCCATGGGTAGCTCATTGAAACTCTGTTTAGTGGCTGAGGGTGAAGCGCATCTTTATCCACGCTTAGGCCCGACCTCAGAATGGGATACAGGAGCAGCACATGCCGTGGCGATTGCAGCTGGCGCGAAAGTGACTGTCCTTGATCCGGCTAATCCTTTAGATTCCAATGCAGAAGATCTTACCTACAATCAGAAAGAATCTGTGTTAAACCCCTTTTTCCTTGTGAGCGCATAACATGAACAACGAAAACGAATTATTAAGACAAGACATCCTGTCTTACCTAGAACAACATGAAGAGAAAGACATGCTACGTTTCCTAACTTGCGGAAGCGTAGATGACGGTAAAAGTACATTGATTGGTCGTCTTCTTCACGATTCAAAAATGATCTATGAAGATCAGCTAGCTGCTATTACTAAAGACAGCAAAAAATCAGGTACTACAGGCGAAAAAGTAGACCTTGCGTTATTAGTAGACGGTCTTCAATCTGAGCGCGAACAAGGTATTACTATTGATGTAGCATACCGCTACTTCTCTACCGACAAGCGTAAGTTCATCATTTCAGATACGCCAGGACATGAGCAATATACTCGCAACATGGTAACTGGCGCGTCAACTTGTGACCTTGCCATCATTCTTGTAGATGCTCGCGGTGGTGTAAAAGTACAAACTAAACGCCATTCTTTCCTTGTGTCTTTATTGGGTATTAAGCACGTTATTGTTGCTATTAACAAAATGGACTTGATGGATTACTCACAAGAAGTGTACGAGCAAATTCAGGCAGATTACCTTAAGTTTGCCGAACAGCTTGATATTCCTGATATTCAATTTGTACCGTTATCGGCCCTTGAAGGCGACAACGTAGTGAGTATCAGTGAAAACACACCGTGGTTTGACGGTATTCCACTGATGGAAATGCTAGAGAATATCGAAATTGGTGAAGATGATAATCACGATGATTTCAGATTCCCGGTTCAATATGTTAACCGCCCCAACCTAGACTTCCGCGGATTCGCCGGCACAGTAGTTTCAGGCCAGGTAGCACCGGGTGACGAAATTACCGCATTGCCTTCAGGCAAAACGTCAAAAGTGAAGCAAGTGGTCACCTTCGAAGGCGATCAAGAAAAGGCTTATGTTCCACAAGCCGTTACGCTAACCCTTGAAGACGAAATTGACATCTCCCGTGGTGATATGATTGTGAAGTCGGATAATCTGCCTTTGCTGTCTACACAGTTCAAGACACACCTTGTGTGGATGTCAGAAGAACCGTTAATGCCAAACAAACAGTATTTGTTTAAGTTTGCGACCAAATCAACGCCTGGCGTTGTAGCGCATATCGATAATCAAATTGATGTGAACACACTTGAAGAAACTGATGCTATGCACCTTAACCTTAATGAGATTGGTGTGGTAGACGTTAAATTTACCCAGCCTATTGCCTGTGACCCTTACAAGCGCAATCGTCCAACGGGATCGTTTATCGTTATTGATCGTCTCACAAATGGCACCGTGGGTGCGGGTATGGTAATTGATGCCATTTCAGGTGATGCACAGCACACTTCTCCAAACTTCTCTGAGTTTGAATTAGAATTCAATGAACTCGTGCGCAAGCATTTCCCTCATTGGAACGCTGTGGATATTTCCAAGCTATAAGCAGGACTGGACATATATGGATGTTACCCAGTTCATCGTACTGGCCATTTTTGCCAGTACGATTTTAGCGCTGATTTTTACCAATCAGCGCCCTGCCACCGTATTTTCAGGTGCGGTGTTAGGCTTACTGGTTACGCAGCAATTATCGCTAGATGACATTCTATCGAATTTAACGAACAAGGGCTTAATCACCCTTATTTTGTTACTTTTGGTCAGTAGTGCCATCGATAAAACTGCACTTATTAAACGGTTGGGTAGAAAGCTCGTTACAGCTGACTTCACCCACTCGTACTGGCGATTATTTTCGCTCACCTTTATTTCATCAGCACTGTTAAATAACACGGCTATTGTGGCCAGTCTCATTGGCCCGATAAAGCAAAACCAACATCACCCAGCTTCAAGATTACTCATCCCGCTGTCTTACGCTGCTATTTTAGGCGGAACGGTTACCCTCATCGGTACCTCTACCAATTTGATAGTAGACAGCTTTTTGCAAGAGCACGGTCACCCTGGTTTCAACTTCTTTGACTTTACCTTGTATGGCACAGTGGCAGGATTAAGTTGTGGCTTACTAATGTTTGTATTGCTGCCACTTTTGCCAAATATCAGTAACAAAGACAGCAACTACTTTGAGTACATGGTAGAGGCCGACGTAGAAGCTGGCTCTGAACTCATAGGCAAAACCGTTGAACAGAACCACCTGCGAAACTTACCCGAATTGTTTTTAGTCGAAATCGTTCGAAATAAAAACCTAATATCACCTGTTGGCCCTGACCTGGTTATTCTCGAACACGACAAGCTCATATTTTCCGGAAATGTGCAGAAGTTAGAAAACTTAAGCCACATTAAAGGATTAAGTATGTTTGCAGAAACAGACGGTGTATTACGGGAAAGCCTCACTGAAGTGGTTGTTTCTAACCGCGCTCAAATTATTGGCCAAACTATCAAAGAATTGGGCTTTAGAGCGCTATTTGATGCGGCAGTTGTGGCTATACGCAGAGACGGTGAACAGCTTTCAGGAAAGCTTGGAGAGATAAAATTAAAATCGGGTGATTTTTTACTGCTCGCTACTGGCCCTGATTTTGCGACTCGGCAGAACTTAAGTAAAAACTTTTTCATACTTTCAGAACAGAAGATAGCGCGGCCGCTAACGAACAAGCAAGAGTGGATAACCTTAGGCGGCTTTTTAACCACCGTCGCCCTTGCTGCATCAAATATTATTCACTTAGCTATTGGTCTCTTATTTTTAGCGGCAGTGTTAGTGTTTATGAAAGTGACGTCTAACGGTGAAATGAAGCGCAATCTCCCCCTCAATTTGATTGTTGTCATAGTAGGTGCGTTGAGTTTGGCTACCGCACTAGAAACCTCTGGCGTGATTGCAGTTACTACAGAGACGCTGTTGCCGGTGTTATCAAGTACTGATTGGTTTATTGCATTGATTGCGATTTATCTCATCACGCTTCTACTCACCGAGCTTGTCACCAACAATGCGGCAGCGGCGTTAATGTTTCCATTTGCTTATGGCTTGGTTGAGATTATAGGTGCACCACTTATGCCCTTTGCTCTCGCCGTCGCCTTTGCGGCAAGTGCGAGTTTCATATCTCCCTTTGGCTACCAAACTAACTTATTGGTTTATAATGCCGCGAACTACCGTTTTTCTCATTTTATAAAAATTGGGTTGCCCATATCTTTGGTTTATAGCGCCATTGTATTGTGCCTGCTAAACATCACCTATTTTTGATTACAGCATCGCGCCTTATTCAAAACAAGGTTGAAAGTACGGTTAGAAGCTCCGTTGAAATCACGATTAAATATAGGGTGAAACGTACGGCTAGGCATACAATTTTACAAAAAAGGAAGCGAAGGCTTTCTTTTTTTGTTGCATAGAATTTTAAAAGTAAACCTGTACCCCGGCTCTTTGATCAAGAGTTCGTAAACAGGAGCGTGTTGCCCAAGGGCTTGCTGCCCTGCTAATCACTTACAAATCGTCACTCACAAATAACCACTTACAAATAATACCTAATTTGTGCCCACTTTCCCTGTACTTAAATTCACCAACTCAGTAATCTGTACGCGTTTAATTAATTTGCTATAAACTTTTAAAGCGGTCGATAGGCCAACATACCAATAAAAATAACTAAATTTTTTCAGGGAGTTAGAATGCACACAGTGTCAAACCCGTTTCAAGCGTGTAACGATATATTTTTCAAACCCAAGGGGGTGTTCAAAGCCGTTGGCGAGAATAACAACTGGAGCTGGATGCCGTTTTTTATGGTCATGGGCGTTACCTTAGTCCTTCAATATCTTTATGTGAATTTTGTCGATATTGAATGGTTCGCGAATTTAAATATTGCCGCCCAGGGCGACATGAGCCCTGCTGAAGAAGATCAAATGCGTGCTTTTTTCACAAGAACAAGCCTAATGTGGTCCCAACTGATTGGGGCATTTTTTATACTTACCATCGTCAATGCGATTTATGCTCTATACCTTAATCTTGCTACTCGTTCAGACGACAGTCACATTTTTGGGTTTACTGACTGGTATGGCTTTTCGTGGTGGGTTGCGATGCCCTATGTTGTAACGGGTTTAATTGGCGTTGCCTTACTGCTTTTCGCAAGCGATCATCAGATATCTCCAGCGACACTCGCTCCCACTTCTCTTAGCTTTATGCTGAGTATTCCTATGGATTCAGAGTGGTATGCCTTTGCTCAAGCAATTAGACTAGAGCTATTTTGGGGAATTTATCTTGCAATGGTAGGCATTGCTCAATGGACATCGTTTTCCAGGCAAAAAGCCGCCATTGTCGCCGCTGCACCATACCTCGTTATTTATTCAATATGGCTTGTTGCAATCCTTGCATTCTAATCTGCTCATTAAGGGCCGGTAACTGCTGGCCCTGCCGTTTTCTATGAGTCGTGCCAGTAAACAGGCATTTTACATTACGTATAGCGTTGAAATTTCATTACTGGCTATGGCTCCATAGCGGTAGCTGTATTGTTTGTTTAGCCCCCTTTCTAGCCGGCCTAAAATACTCTTCATTATCGTAAAAACTGTCAGACTGCGGGTGATGCCATCCTGGCACGCCAAGTAAAGGAATAGGTTTTAATATAGGTGCTTGCTGAAAGTCATCTAATTGGGTGATTCGCTTAACCAAGGCATTATCCAACTCACTTCGTTGTTGCCATTGACTCAACTGACTAAAGCCCTCTGGAACTGGCACCGCCAACCATTTGCCCGTTAATCCAATAAAAGGGTTTAGCATCATTTCTAAATTGGCGTGGCCAAAAATATAGGGCGTGACATCTCCCGCCCACTTGTTGCGCTGTTTTATAAACACTTCATGCCAGTTGTGCGTAGCTAGTGACGTTAAGAACGTCTCTAAATCGGCCGTGTTATTGTCTTTGGGGGTTTCCACTGCCAGTACTACACCACATTCATCGAAATGAGTAATGCGATTACGTCTCGCCGTACGGGGACTAATTCCAAACTTATTTATATCGTTCACATGCAGCGTATTTAACAAGCCTTTCG
The DNA here is from genome assembly GCF_010500895.1 of Alteromonas genovensis. GTDB lineage: Bacteria > Pseudomonadota > Gammaproteobacteria > Enterobacterales > Alteromonadaceae > Alteromonas > Alteromonas genovensis. Next base: position 442,961 of record NZ_JAAAWO010000002.1, on the reverse strand, counting down.
TGTTAGGAAACTGTATCCAGATAAGTGCGTTGAACAAGTCGTGCCAACTATTCTCCCGTGTAGGGACACGGTTATCTTCGCCAATGATAGTTTCGTAATATCGCGATTCATCCTCGCCAAACTCGCTTTGCGCTACAAAGTGAGGCCCCTGCCAATTGGAATGAAAGTTTTGCGTTAATGCATTTAACTGCTCCGTTGAAGGAAACTCACTGAGGTCTATCAAGTTCATTTCTGTCAAAAGGCGAGTAACACTTAACGAGGCATATTGGGATAAATACGTTTTACTAAAAGGAATATCTGTTGATTGCATAACACCTATTGGTTCGTTTTGTGGATTTCTCTATACTGGGGTCTATTGTAGAGCAAACTAAGACGGTTAATAGAGACTAATAATGAAAAAAATATTCTTGCCCTTGCTTGTTCCTGCGCTGTTAAGCGTAAGTGCATGTACCCCTTCTAACGACAGTGAAACGAAGGTTAGCGACACAGATACGTTAGCCACAGCACATGAAACGACAAACTTTGACTCGGTATACAACAGTATCTCCGATGCAGATATTCGAGAGCCGTTAAAAATACTCTCATCTGATGAATTTGAAGGTCGCCTACCCACGACAGAAGGTGAGAAGAAAACCATTGATTACCTTGTTAGCCAATTTAAAGAAGCCGGTCTTGAACCTGGAAATGGCGATAGCTATTTGCAGAAGGTAGCGTTAATGGAAATCACCGCGACCCCTGATATGACAATGACTATCGGTGACAACCGCTTCGCTTATAAAGAAGACATGGTGGCATCATCAAAGCGTGAGCAAGCTTCGGTCTCGCTGAATGATTCTGAATTAGTGTTCGTAGGCTATGGTGTTAACGCACCAGAATATAAATGGAATGACTACGAAGGTTTAGACGTTGAAGGGAAAACGGTTGTTATCCTCATAAACGATCCAGGGTTTGAAAACCCAAAAAGTGGAAAGTTTCAGGGCACGACAATGACGTATTACGGTCGTTGGAGCTATAAATATGAAGAAGCCAGCCGCCAAGGCGCTGCAGCAGCTATTATCGTACACGAATCGGCCCCCGCATCTTATGGATGGTCAGTTGTTGCCAACAGCTGGAGCGGCCCGCAATATGGATTAGTTAGTGAAGACAAAGGCGCCAGTCGCGTTGCCGTAGAAGGCTGGCTGACTCTAGATGCGGCCAAACAAGTATTTAGCGATGCTGGATTGGACTTTGATGCTGAAAAAGCAAAGGCAATGTCAGGACCTTACAACAAGGCCATGGACATTACCGCGTCGGTAACTGTTAAAAACACGTTCAAAAAATCAGAAAGTAATAACGTCATAGCCACATTACCGGGCTCTGCGTTTGCTGATGACCATATTATATACACCGCCCATTGGGATCATCTTGGCAAAGATGAAAGCAAAGAAGGCGATCAAATTTACAATGGCGCCCATGACAATGCCACCGGCTCAGCAGCAATGATAGCAATGGCCAAGGCGTATTCATCACTAACGCCAAGACCCAAACGTTCAATATCATTTTTAGTGGTTACTGCAGAAGAACAAGGATTACTAGGCAGTAAATACTATGCTGCTAATCCTGTTATCCCGCTAGAGAAAACAGTGGCAAACATAAATATGGATGCCATGAATGTATTGGGTAAAACCAAAAATGTTGCCGTTGTAGGAATGGGTAAATCAGAACTTGAAACCTACCTCAGAGCAGCCGCAAAAAAACAAGGTCGAGTGTTAACCCAAGAAGATAAGCCTGAAGCGGGATACTACTACCGCTCGGATCATTTCAGCTTTGCTAAGCAAGGTGTTCCAGCTCTGTATGCTGAGGGCGGCGACGAGCCAGCCGATGAAGAAACAGCTAAATACCGCAAGCGAATGAACGTGATTGTGACCGGATGCTATCATCAAGTGTGCGACGAGTACCGCGAGAATTGGGATATGGGCGGCATTGTTCAGGACACTCAAATGTTATTCGATGTAGGTGTGAATGTGGCGAATGCGCCAATGTGGCCACAGTGGAATGAAGGCAGTGAATTTCAGCGCCAGTATTAATCGAGGTTGTCGTCATAATACGTCAGAGCATCTGAGATGCAAATAAAAGCTGACTTAAGCCTGATTCAATCGGCATAAGTCGCTCAGAGTAAAACTACAATGCCCCGACCTGTCGGGGCATTTCTTTTTTACACATCGTTATTGGTACTTTCTGAAGATTCGCCTTTGTACTTTCGCATTTGTACTCGCGCCTTTGTACTCGCGCCTTTGTAAGTTCGCTTTCATGCACACGCTTTTGTCACTGCCCTTCATCTATAACCTGGTGTTAATAGTTGTTTACTGGCGCAGACGTAAACTCAACGCATAAAGCTAAAAGATGGTTTTTTACGCAAAATAGGATACTTTTGCATTTATCAATGTAACTTCGCTAAAAAGAACCAATAAATTCCATTTTATCATCACAATGTACTTGCAATTTCCTGTCAGACTGGCACATTCAAGACACGCGAATCAGACAAATCAAAAATAATAATCCTTCGCTGCTCTTCAACGAGTACCCGACAGAAATAACCCATTTTTTTAAACCAGCGAACAGAGAGAATCCGTCTTATGTGTGGTATTTTCGGTATCCTTGATATCAAAACCGATGTGTCTGAACTCAGAACCCAAGCCCTCGACTTATCTAAATTATTGCGCCACCGTGGCCCTGACTGGTCGGGTATCTGGAATAATGACAATACCATTCTTTGTCATGAACGATTAGCCATCGTCGACGTGGATACAGGTGCTCAACCTCTTATCAGCCAGAACGACAAACATATCCTTGCAGTGAATGGCGAGATTTATAATCACAAGCAACTAGCTGCTGATTTAGACGAGCCTTATCCATTTAAGACTCGCTCGGATTGCGAAGTAATACTGCCTTTATTTCAACAAAAAGGCATTGATTTCATTGATGAACTAGAAGGCATGTTCGCCTTTATTCTTTACGATGAAGAACAAGATGCATATCTGATTGCGCGGGATCATATTGGTATTATTCCGCTATACACAGGCTACGATGAACACGGCAACTTCTATGTATCTTCTGAAATGAAGGCACTTGCCAGTGTGTGTAAAACGATTAGTGAATTTCCTCCAGGCCACTACATGTGGAGCAAAGAAGGTAAACTGACTAAATATTACAAGCGCGATTGGATGGACTATGAAAACGTTAAAGACAATAGTTCAGATTTAGACGAGCTTCGCGTTGCTTTCGAGAAAGCAGTAAAATCACACATGATGTCAGATGTGCCCTATGCTGTTTTACTATCTGGCGGGTTAGACTCTTCACTCGTCTCTGCCGTTGCCGCGCAATATGTGGCTAAACGGGTTGAAGATGAAGATAAGACAGATGCATGGTGGCCGAGACTACACAGTTTTGCTGTTGGTCTTGAGGGGGCTCCAGATTTAAAAGCAGCCAAAAAAGTGGCTGACATGATTGGTACTGTACATCACGAGATACATTTCACCATTCAAGAAGGCCTAGACGCCATTCGTGACGTTATCTTTCACCTTGAGACCTACGACACCACGACAATTCGCGCAGCCACGCCCATGTACCTCATGACGCGTAAGATTAAAGCCATGGGTATCAAAATGGTTTTATCTGGTGAAGGTGCTGATGAAATTTTTGGTGGCTACCTGTATTTCCACAAAGCGCCAAATGCAAAAGAATTCCATGAAGAAACCGTACGTAAATTAGACCGTCTTCACATGTTTGACTGTGCTCGTGCAAACAAAGCAACGTCAGCATGGGGTGTAGAAGCACGTGTTCCCTTCTTAGACAAAAACTTTATTGATGTTGCGATGCGTTTAAACCCACAAGACAAAATGTGTCTTGATGGAAAAATGGAAAAGTGGATCTTACGTAAGTCTTTTGATAATGGCGACACCTTGCCTGCCGAGGTCTTATGGCGTCAAAAAGAGCAGTTTGGTGATGGCGTTGGCTACTCATGGATAGACTCTATTCGCGAGTTTGTTGACGGTGAAGTAACCGACCAGCAGTTGGCAACAGCAGAGTTTCGCTTCCCTTACAACACGCCGGACACAAAAGAGGGCTACTATTACCGCACTATTTTTGAAAGCTACTTTCCACAAGAAAGCGCTGCACGTTGTGTTCCCGGTGGTAAATCAATCGCCTGTAGCACCGCAGAAGCATTGGAGTGGGATGAAAGCTTCAAGAATAATGCAGATCCGTCAGGTCGCTCGATGAAAGGTGTGCACTCTGGAGAGTCTTAGGCTTCTTGCTTAGATAGCATATTAAAATAATAAAAAACGCGACCCATGGTCGCGTTTTTTTATGCGTTATTTTTCAGCTGCCGTTTTATACCACAACGCCTCATTTGACAAGGGTGTGTCGTTGGGTAAAAGCGGGTTTTCAATAGTAAAAATCGTTCTCTCATCCATATTTATTTCGTCGAGAATGGGCATATAAGTCGACTGAAACAGTGTGTCGAAAGAACCGTCTTCAATGGCCCGTTGCAATCCGGTCTCAATTAAATGTGCAAGCGTTTTGTTATTGTTGCTCACAAAATAGTACATGGCCGTGGGGTAATAAATGGCGAGGGAAGGCTCAAGTGACACGCTGGCGCTTTTGCCTAGTTTGTCTAACTCTGGGGTAATTTCGATAACGGAGCGAGGGAAGAAATCTCCTTTTCCCTGGCTAAGGAAGTCGTAAGCTCTATCAAATTCCGGAACGGTAAATACATTGAATCCGCTGGCCTGCAATATTTTTGTATCAGGCCAATCCTCACCCTGAATAGGAACAAGTTCACGCATATCGGCTATGGATTCAACCTGAGCAAACTTTGCACTTTTTTGGTCTTGAATGGCAAATACCCGTAACCCAATTAATCCTTTGGCAATGGGTATTCTAATGGCGGTTAGGTCTTTCTCACGCTGGATGTCTGTCATACTCCATACCACGCTCACTTCTCTGTTTTCGCGCAGCTGTCGCATGGCTTTGCCCGTAAGCAAAATTCTGTCAGAGGGTAGTAATTCATAATTCACGCCGGTCTTATCCAGTGCGAGTTTCAGTAGCGCGATGGGGTATTGAGTTCGCTCATCGGTATCATCTATAGGGCGAGGATAAGTGATTGTCCACAACGCGCCGTGTGCACTAAGCCCTAATAGCGAGAGCACAAGTATCAACACTTTCAACAAACTTAAACTCCCTACTTGTTTTTTGCAGTCTCTAATCATTCTCAAGGCAACCAATACCCATTTACTCAATACCAATGTATTTATGTGTTTGTAAAGATAGCCGCCAGTTTCTTGCAATACAAGTCTCAACAGCGAGCTGCGTTGCTCTTGCCTGCTGACTAATGGGCTGCAAACATACCTGCTTACCCTCTAAAGAAACATTCGCAAGCAGCGCGTCCAGTTCATCAATATGCTTTTGCATCGCAATAGGATGCTTTATTTCGTTAGCGCGCTCTAATGCGCTTGTCAGCACCTCAAAGCCACCACGCATGTTGATTTTTGGCGACACTGTCACATAGGTTCGGTCATCGCAGAGTACCTCGAAAGTACCGCTAGTTTCGATTTGCGTGGTAAAGCCGTTATTGTGCAGCATGGTTGTCAGCCCCAGCAGATCGTACATGCAGGGCTCACCGCCAGTTATAACAACGTGAGTAGCAACGTACCCTTCTTGTTTGAACAGCGAAAGCAAAGACTCATCGTCTGCCACAAAATAGGTCTCAGACTCCTCGGCCTGATCAATTACCTGCCGCGGGGCAACGATAAGATCGTCTTTAATTTCCCAAGTGTGTTTTGTATCGCACCACGGACAACCCACAGGGCAACCTTGAAGACGAACAAAAATAGAGGGGATCCCAGTGTGTGCACCCTCTCCTTGAATAGTTTCGAACATCTCATTGATGTTTAATGTGCTTAATACAGACAAATTGACGTCCTTTAACGATTGTATGTTGGGATTTTACCAAGGATCACATAAAATTCTGACATTATTTCTTAATTCGTGAAAATCTATGTCAGAAAACGTTGTTGTTATTTACTCTGGGGGTATGGATTCTTTCACTGTGCTGCATAAAGCACTGCGTGAAGGAAAAAAAGTACATGCCCTTAGTTTTAATTATGGTCAGCGCCATAAAAAAGAGCTCGATTATGCCGCGAGTGTGTGTGATTCACTAGCCGTACCTCATAAGATTGTTGATATTAGTGCAATTAATTCTCTGATAGGTGGCTCTGCACTGACTTCTGATATTGAGGTTCCAGAGGGTCACTACGAAGAGCCAAGCATGAAGCAGACGGTTGTACCTAACCGCAACATGATTTTGCTTTCCCTTGCAGTAGGTTACGCAGTAAGCCTGGAAGCAAAAGAAGTGTATTACGGTGCCCACGCTGGAGACCATGCAATTTACCCAGATTGCAGACCAGAGTTTGTGCATCGAATGAATGATGTGTGCGGTATTGCAAACTACACCCCTGTGGAAATTGTCACCCCCTACATTGATGAAAGTAAAACGGCTATTTTAACTGATGGGCTAAATATGGGGCTTGATTACGGTAAGACATGGACATGTTACAACGGCCGAGAAAAAGCCTGCGGCAAATGTGGTGCTTGCGAAGAACGACTAGAAGCCTTTAGAGACAATAACGCCACCGACCCGTTAGAGTACGAGTAATAAAAGGTTACTTATCCTTTTAGAGTCCAACTAGAGGCCTAAGCGCTTCTAGTTGGAGGCATCTAGCTGAACGAAGTGCCCCCTGCTTTATTTTTAGGGGTTTCTCATTTTAAGAGATAGGCGTGTCGCTGCCATTTTCGTCAGATGTACTGCTGACACTGAAATGAAAGCGCAAACCCCTAATGCTCCGCCAACGCCCTCAAGAAAGGGTAGCAACAGCGAGCTAATAACTCCAAATAGACACGCCGCCGCCACGACGCCTTTACTTGATAGGCGATGTGATGATGTCATTCCAACAAAGCTTCCGCCAAAAAAAATGCTGGTATACGTATTTGCCGTCTCTGTGCCTGCTGTGTAAGCCAACAGTACGTAACATATTAACGTACAGGTACTGCTTGCTCGAATAGCATTCATCCAACGTAAAATAGACAGCTTATACGTAATAACACCCCCTAAAATAGCAAAGAGTAGCACTAACACTATCCAGACACCCACTTACCAATCACCATTGTACAAAGCACGACACTTGCGACAGACACAAAGGCAATTGCACCTAGCTTTCCCCCAACGCCAATAAAATGATTTTTTAGCGATGTATAAATTGCCGCCCCAATGAGGCTAATAACAACAAGTTCATAAGGAGAGCTAATAACATCAGACGAGCACATGCCCGCAAACGCGCCTGCATACATGGCGGCCTGTGGATGATGTTGAAATTGAGTGGTAGTGGGAAGAATGCTGCCCATAAGCCCTATTGAAGCTGCACTTACCACAATAGGCACTTCCAATAACTGATGAAGAACAAAGCAGCCGTACAAACCCAAAAAGAAAGAAAGCAGTTTTACGCTGTAAAAAAGACCCACTTTCTTAATGGCTTGCACTGCTTGGCTCCGATTTAGTTATTACTAGAGCGCAAATCTAAGCACTTTTGATAGGACGAAAGAATGCGACTACTTTTGGCTTTCAGCAATAAAGTAACTTAGCTCTTTAATGCAGTGGCGCAACACGGGGTTCAATCGTGTATTTTTACCGTTCATTACAAACAATTCATGACTGAAGTTAAATAGGCTGCCATTGGCGATAGGCACGAGCCCAAGCGCAGCGCCCTGCTCTTTCGCCATATAATCCGGTAAAAGGCCTACGTACTCGCCTGTCATTATTGCCGACATTGAGGCGTCAAAAGAATCTGAGAATGTTTGAATAGCTAGCCTCGACTCATCTTCAATGTAGTTTGCTGATGACAGACCAGAAATTCCGATAGCGGGATAATCTTCAATATTCACATTATCAGGAAGCTCAGTATCTCGATATTTCGCTAGCACATGAGTAGGAGAACAATACAACCGGCCTTCAACGTTCAAACCCACTGGGTGGAAAGTCACTGATTCAGGTTTCACCATGTCGTAGGTAGACACAACCAAATGACATTCGCCTGATAGCGCCACATGCTCTACTTCGTTGTAAAGACGAGTTTGAATATTTACGTGAATATCATCAAACTTTTTCATGGTGCTCTTAACCGCTTTACTCACTGCTAGATGCATGGAAAGTGGTAAGCCAGCCATTAATACAAGGGTAATGTGACCTGAATAATCATCGTGTAACGACTTGAGGTTAAAGACAAAGTTATCGAAAGCATTAAAAATGCGCTTGGTTTCTTGAAAAACAACTTCGCCTTCTTTAGTCATTTGAAACCCGCCCCGCCCTCGGTGGCAAAGCACAAGATCTAGCCGTTCCTCTAACTTTTTGATTGCCGCGCTTATGTTTGGTCGCTGCATTCGTAATACTGGTTCAGCCGCCGTAAATCCATTACAACTTGCTACTGCATAAAAAACGCGTAGTAACTTTATATCCGATTCTTGGAGACGATTTAGCATAGTAGCACCTGTTTTAGGTATAGTTATTGATACTCTTCCACTAACTATATGAAACAACACAGGGTATTACAACGACAAATTGAGTCTTTTCATCGCAATGTTGCACATTATAACGACTTGCCCGCCTACCGCGTGTTATTCAGCTTAATACTGAAGAACACGCGGCCTGAAAAGTGCTTAAGACAAAGCGACTACTTGCTTTCTTAAAGCCTCTACATCATCGCGAAGGGAAGCTGCTTTTTCAAACTCCAACTCTCTGGCATATTCGAACATCTGTTTTTCAAGCTCTGCGATTTGGTCCATAAGATCCGTCGCATTCGCCGCTTTTTTCTGTTTATTTTTCTCTTCAACCTTACGCAGTCGAACCTTACCAGACGCAGAATGCGCGCCTTCCCCTAAGTCCATAATATCCGTAATTGGCTTATTCAAACGCATTGGCGTGATGTTGTTGGCTTTATTGTGTGCTAACTGCTTCTCGCGACGCCTATCAGTTTCATCTATCGCTTTGCGCATAGATTTCGTTATTTTGTCTCCATACAAAATAGCGCGACCATTTAAATGACGGGCGGCACGACCTATGGTTTGAATTAACGAGCGCTCTGCACGTAAGAAGCCTTCTTTGTCTGCATCTAAGATTGCAACTAATGACACCTCCGGCATGTCCAACCCTTCCCTTAGCAGGTTAATGCCCACCAACACATCAAATTTGCCTAGGCGTAAGTCGCGAATAATTTCAATTCGCTCTACCGTATCGATATCAGAATGGAGGTATCGCACCCTTACGCCGTGCTCGTTTAAGTACTCACTTAAATCTTCAGCCATGCGTTTTGTTAGCGTGGTAATAAGCACTCGTTCATCTAGCGCAACACGCTTGTGGATTTCGGACAACACGTCATCCACCTGCGTAGCCACGGGCCGAACTTCAATAATTGGATCGAGAAGCCCGGTAGGTCGCACCACCTGTTCAACAATGTCACCTTCGGTTTTTTTCAGCTCGTAATCGCCAGGGGTGGCAGAAACATAAATAGTCTGAGGACAAATTTGCTCAAATTCTTCAAATTTCAGCGGTCGGTTATCAAGGGCCGACGGCAGTCTGAAGCCAAACTCAACCAATGTTTCTTTGCGAGAGCGATCACCACGGTACATGGCGCCAACCTGAGAAACGGTCACGTGAGACTCATCGATAAACATCAGTCCGTCGGCGGGAAAATAATCGAGTAAGGTTGGAGGCGGCTCACCTGGTGCACGACCAGAGAGGTAGCGAGAATAGTTCTCTATACCCGAGCAATACCCTAATTCCATCATCATTTCGATATCAAATTGGGTACGTTGAGAAATTCTCTGCTCTTCAATAAGTTTGTTCGCTTCTTGCAGCTGCGTTTTGCGCTCGCCCAATTCAACTTTTATATGCTCAATCGCATTGAGAATTTTTTCTCTTGGCGTCACATAGTGAGTCTTAGGGAAAACCGTGGCCCGCACGACAGATTTGTCCACTGCACCCGTTAATGGATCAAATAAACTTATCTTGTCTATCTCATCGTCAAACAGCTCAACGCGAACGGCTTGCTTTTCAGAGTCAGCAGGAAAAATGTCAATAACATCACCGCGAACGCGAAACGTACCTCGCTCAAACGCCAAATCATTTCGTTTGTATTGAAGTTCAGCAAGTCGGCGCAGTATGTCACGCTGATCCATCGTGTCGCCTTGGCGAAGATGCAGCAGCATTTTCATGTAGGATTCGGGGTCGCCTAAGCCGTATATGGCGGAAACACTTGCGATAATGACAACGTCTCGACGCTCCATAAGCGCTTTTGTCGCAGACAAACGCATTTGTTCTATGTGATCGTTTATCGACGCATCTTTTTCAATAAATGTATCTGTGCTCGGCACATAGGCTTCGGGTTGATAGTAATCGTAGTAAGACACGAAATACTCAACGGCGTTATTGGGGAAAAAGTCTTTCATTTCCCCATAAAGCTGAGCTGCCAATGTTTTGTTGTGAGCAAGAATCAGCGTAGGACGCTGCACTTCTTTAATCACATTGGCCATGGTGAACGTTTTACCAGAGCCCGTTACACCAAGCAGTGTTTGACCTGCTAAACCACTTTCCAATCCGTCGACTAGCGCCTCAATCGCAGCGGGCTGGTCACCGTCGGGTTTATATTTCGAATGAAGTTCGAAACCTCTACTCATTACTACACCTTTATTTTGAGCTAACTGGGTTGGCGTCAACTAAATTAGCATGCTCTTTAGTTACGGCCTGCGCTACGGCTCTTTTAAATACTAAGAGTGATACGCCTGCCATTGCCACATTAGCAATCACATTACCGACGAATAATCCTTGTAGACCATACAAATAACTTCCTAAAACGCTAATGGGTACGAAAAAAACGAATAAGCGGATGACACTGAGAACAAGTGCGGTCATCGGGCGATGCATTGCATTTAACGATGAGTTAGTCAGAACAATAACTCCCTGCATGCCATAACCTAGGGGTACAATCATTAAAAACAATTGTATTAAACTGCCCACTTCAGCCTCATGAGCAAAAGCTTGCGCTATCCCCCCTGATAATCCCCACATAGCCAGAAAGACAATAAACTGCCATATCAATACGAACTTCAAGGTGATGGAATAGGCGCGTTTCACTCGCTTAATTTGCAGTGCACCTACGTTTTGACTGATAAAAGGAGGCAACGTCATTGATAGCGCAAGCACAACGATACTTGCAATAGACTCCATTCGATTTCCCACTCCCCACGCGGCAACGGCTTCTGCGCCATAACTCGCCACTATTGCAGTCATTACGCCACCAGCAATTGGCGTGAGCATATTGGCACCTGCAGCGGGTAAACCAATTTTCAGAATGTCTCGGCTGCTGCTGCGAAGTTCATTCAGCGTCAGCAAACGAGGCAGCATTAATTTGCGGCGTACTGCCAGTATATAAATTATCCAACACGCCCCAACGAGCCAGGCAATAAATGTGGCAAGTGCCGCGCCCTGAATTTCCATCGCGGGAATTGGACCAAAGCCAAAAATAAATAAAGGGTCTAACAAAGCGTTTAAACCGCCAACAGAGGCCATCACTATGCTCGGTGTTTTGGTATCACCGCAGGCGCGCAACACGCTATTTCCAACCATGGGTAGAGCAAGAAATACGCTCGACACGTACCACAGCCCCATGTAGTCAGAGATATAAGGCATGAGTCGGTCAGAAGCGTTTAATAAAGAAAATACGGGCGTTATAGAAAAGAAACCTATGGTAGCCAACACGCCAACCAACATTGCTGACAGCATTAAAGAACCGGTAGCGTAAAGTTTCGACTTCTCTATTTCTTTACTGCCCTGCAGCCGGCCAATTATTGCAGAAGTACCAATACCTAGGCCGATAGTTAAACTGATCACCGTAAACGTCACTGGGAATGTAAAGCTTATCGCTGCTAATTGCTCAGTGCCTAGCAAGCTAACGAAAAACGTATCAATTAAGCCGAAGCTCATCATCATTATCATGCCCAAAATCATGGGGATGGTCATACGCTTTAACGTGGACGCTATATTTCCCTCTAAAAGATTAGACGCTTTTGAGGATGACTGATTTTTTATCACTTATGCTCCTGATTCATGGTGTTTAAGCGCTCACTGATAATTTTACGTGTATAAAGCGCACAATGCGATGACGGTGTTTTGCGTGTAATGATGATGCTGTATGTACGCGAGCTGCTTGCGCGAGCATTGCCGAGCTTGCTTTGTCGCGCTTGCATTGCCGATTTCGGCAAACGCACCATCGATTCATCAGTGTAAAAGAGTACCCATCGTTACGCCACGTCAACACGATGAACTATGGGTTGAAAACGTCTGCTGCAATTTTTTAGAGTGAAAGAGGAGACGACTCTCTCGATTGACTTGATACTAGGCTTAACTAATACTGGACTTCTCTTGATACTAAGCCACATGTTAACAATTCTTAGAACGCAAACACCGCTTGGTAACAATAATTAAAAACAGCGTTATTTCTTACCCTCGAGCTAGATTTGGGGGCAAATTCATCGAAATGTATATTTAGCCACCAAAATTAATCTTTGTTAGTAAAATACCCTATTTTTAATCATCTATTCTGTATCAGCTATCGATGTTGATAGTACATTCCTACCTTATGCATCAGCAAAACAGGCTTTTTAGCCTATTGCACTCAAAATTCGAAGCTTTAGCAGCACGTAAATATTGTTACTGAAATGTAACAACCTCTGATAAAACATAAATTTAGCTGCATAGCATTTAGACAGTCGTTGAATTAACACACAAGCTAAATTTTGTCCATGAGATCTATTTCGATCTTATGCTGAGATCACAAATATAGATTCAAGCTATTGTTTTTAATTGATTTTTATAAGTTACATGCAATTTAAAATAGAGATCAAAAGGATAAGGATCGTGCATTGAATTAGCACCAAATCAATCTATCAACATAGTTATCCACAGATTTAGTGGATAACTAACGCAAGACCATATTTGGCGGGATTTCATGACCTAAAAGGAAAATAAAAGGTAAGTAGTGACTAACCTTTTAATCCTTACGTTCAGGTTACAGTTTTATTAAAGACTGTATATAATATCAGTATCAAAGCTTTTTTTTATTCTATTTTGTTATAGTAATTTCAAGTAATGGGATATAAAAAACAAAACATTTGAAGCGTATTGTTTAAGCGACCGCAAAAACGTAACAAAGGTGATATTGCGGCCTCCGTTCACTAATTAATCATTAATTTTGACCCATTGGTGACAAATTAAGCATCAAGACGTTAAAAAGTTATTTTTTGTGCAGTCAGTACAAATATTTTAGATATATTGTTGACAGCAACTAAGTACCTCTTTAATATTCGCCCCCGTTGAAGCACAGGTCCCCCTTAGCTCAGTTGGTTAGAGCGACGGACTGTTAATCCGCAGGTCCCCCGTTCGAGTCGGGGAGGGGGAGCCAACTTCAGCAGCAAATTAAGTGTCAATTCCCCCTTAGCTCAGTTGGTTAGAGCGACGGACTGTTAATCCGCAGGTCCCCCGTTCGAGTCGGGGAGGGGGAGCCACTTGATTGGCTCCAAGTCGCATCCAAATCATCAATACGTTCTTTAGACACTCCTTTTCTTCACTTCTTGTTTATCTCTTTCATATTTTCTTTATTTGCATCAAATTCATTAAATTACCCTAATTCAATCAAGTTGTTAAACCGGCTGTAAAAAGCGATAATAGCGCTGTTATTTTGTCTTATTAATTTGCGAATAGAGCACGCATAAAATTTACCAAAGGCCCCCTCGCCTTCTAGAGCGTTTCTTTTGGTTTTTCATTTGGGTTTTTCATGACTGATTTTTTACTGCTATTGATTGGCACAGTATTAGTAAACAACTTCGTATTGGTGAAGTTCTTGGGCTTGTGTCCGTTTATGGGCGTTTCAAGCAAGCTGGAAACGGCTATGGGCATGTCTATGGCAACCACATTTGTGCTCACGTTAGCGTCTGCTTCAAGCTATCTCGTTGAAACCTATTTATTGGCTCCACTTGGGCTAAGTTATCTTCGCACCCTTGCCTTTATTTTAGTCATCGCAGTAGTTGTTCAATTTACTGAAATGGTAGTGCACAAAACGAGTCCTACGCTTTACAGACTATTGGGTATTTTTCTCCCTCTAATCACCACTAACTGCGCAGTGCTTGGCGTGGCGTTACTCAACCTAACTGAACAGCACAACTTTATGCAGAGCCTTATTTATGGATTCGGCGCAGCCCTTGGCTTTTCATTAGTGCTTATTTTATTCGCCGCAATGCGAGAGCGCCTTGCGGCCGCAGATGTGCCCGTTTCCTTTAAAGGTGCCTCCATTGCAATGATAACAGCAGGTTTAATGTCCCTCGCCTTTATGGGGTTTAGCGGGTTGGTGAAAGTGTAATGTCTATTTCATTTGCTGTTATTACCATTGGTGTTCTTGCCGTTATCTTTGGCCTTATTCTTGGCTACGCCAGTATTCGTTTTCATGTTGAAGGCGACCCACTTGTAGAACAAATTGACGAAGTTCTGCCTCAAACGCAATGCGGTCAATGCGGCTACCCAGGATGTAAACCCTACGCCGAAGCCATTGCTAACGGGGATGATATTAATAAATGTCCTCCCGGTGGTGAATCAACAATCAAAAAGCTTGCGGATTTAATGGGCGTTGAAGCTAAACCCCTTGATGCTGCTCACGGTGAAGAAGATACAAAAAAAGTAGCGTTCATTCGCGAAGACGAATGTATTGGATGTACAAAGTGCATTCAGGCCTGTCCAGTAGACGCTATTTTAGGGGCTGCGAAACATATGCACACCGTGATTGTCGATGAATGTACCGGTTGCGATTTATGTGTTGATCCCTGCCCCGTAGACTGCATTGATATGGTTCCATTGGTTCAAACAACGTCTACTTGGAACTGGGATTTTTCTTCATCACCGAAAGGTGACATTCCAATAAAAATGGTGTCTTAATCGTGTTATCTCCAAGCTTTGATTCCATTATTGAAACGCTGAACAATAACAAGCTTTACTCGTTTCCAGGTGGCGTGCACCCCGACGATAAGAAATCGTTATCCAATACAACGACCATACAAGTGCCCTCTTTACCAGCGCATCTTATTATTCCTATGCGTCAGCATATTGGCTCTGATGGTACTTGCTGCGTTGAAGTGGGTGATAAGGTGCAAAAAGGGCAAATACTGTCGCAAAGCGCAACGCCATTCGCGGTGCCTGTGCACGCGCCGACATCCGGCGAAATTATCGCAATCGCACCACATGTTGTTGCCCACCCGAGTGGGTTAACGGAGATGTGTATCACATTGAAACCTGACGGAAATGATACATGGTGCGATTTAAGTCCTATTCCTAATTACACTGAGGTTAATAAAAACGAATTAATTAACCATATCTGCCAAGCAGGTATTTCTGGAATGGGCGGCGCAGGGTTTCCAACACATATAAAAACATCAACATCGAAGCCTGTGGAGTTTTTGGTGCTAAATGGCATTGAGTGTGAGCCCTATATCACATCAGACGACCGACTGATGAGAGAGCATGCCTGGCAAATTAGGCAAGGGCTCGACATATTAGCGCACCTTATTAATCCCAAGGCCATTATTGTCGCTATTGAAGACAACAAACCGGAAGCGCTTCAGGCATTAAACATTGCCTGCCAAGACAAAGAGGCTTACCGAGTTGTTAGTGTGGAAACAAAGTACCCTGCCGGCGGCGAAAAACAGCTTATTCAAGTGCTCACTGGCAGAGAGGTTCCCCGCGACGGCTTACCTGTTGATATCGGCGTGGTCATGTTTAACGTCGGTACTTGCTACGCAGTAGCCGATGCCATTTTGCAGGGAAAGCCTCTCGTAGAGCGAGTGGTGACGGTGACGGGAGAAGCCGTTAAACAGCCAGGCAATTTCAAAGCACTTATTGGTACACCTGTTGCTCATTTACTTGAACAGGCCCAGTACAATCCCAAAAAACAAAAAGCACCTAAAGTGGTAATGGGCGGCCCTATGATGGGGTTCACGTTATCAGATGCCACCATTCCTATTATAAAAACAACAAACTGCTTGCTAGTACCCAGCAAAAAAGAACTGGTAGACGACAATGCTGAGCGTCCTTGTATTAGATGCAGCGCCTGTGCTGATGCTTGTCCAGCGTCCTTACTGCCGCAGCAAATGTTTTGGCATGCGAAAGCCAAAGAGTATGACAAAGCCGAAGAATACGACTTATTCGACTGCATAGAGTGCGGTGCATGTGCGTATGTATGCCCGAGTGAAATTCCACTGGTGCACTACTACAGACAGGCTAAAGCTGATATTCGCACCCAACGAGATGAAAAGAATAAAGCTGAAAAAGCTAAGCAGCGATTTGAAGCCAGAAATGAGCGCCTAGAGCGGGAAAAACGCGAAAGAGAAGAAAAGCATCGCAGAGCAAAAGAGGCGCGACTCGCAGCAAATCAAGCTAAATCGGCAAACACTGACGCGCCAGCACAACCGGCGAGTGACACCAAAGACAAAGTGGCGGCGGCACTTGCACGAGCTAAAGCTAAAAAAGCAGCGCTGCAAAGCAATGTCAGTAATCAAACCCAACCTGATGCTAAGACGCAAGAAAGCGCCCCGGTATCAGCAGTGGATTCAAGCGGCGGCTCAGGCGACGCATCTGGTAGCGATAAAAAGGCGCAAGTTGCGGCCGCTATTGCCAGAGCAAAAGCAAAGAAAGAAGCTCGGGCGGCAGACGCATCCGAGGCGTCACCTTCGGGCACAACGGACGTTGATGATAAAAAAGCGAAGATTGCTGCTGCAATAGCGAGAGCTAAAGCGAAAAAGGCAGCTCAACAGTCATCCGCGCCATCTAGCGATGAGACCGCATCTTTCGAAGCTAAGCCTTCTGAAGCTGAGCATTCTAAATCTGAGCCCGCTAAAGAAGCGGAACTTGAGAGCACCACGGGTGACACCGGGGTAAATGATACGCCTTTAAGTGAAGCTGACCAGAAAAAAGCCCGAATTGCAGCTGCGGTGGCTAAAGCAAAAGCGAAAAAAGCCAGTGCAAAGCAGAGCATTAATAGCGGTGCAATAAGCAAAGCCAGCGGTGAAGAACGCCATATCAGCAAAAGAGACAGTAGTGAGGCCGCTGAGGTGTCAAAAAACGAAAGCATCAGCACACCGAGTAATAAAGAAGAGACTGCTTCGCAAGAGCACGGTTCACAAAATCACCATCCACAAAAGGAGAGTACCGTAAATTCTAACAGTGGTGGAGATGTTAAAAGTGCCGCAGATGCGAAGAAAGCGCGAATTGCAGCTGCGGTGGCAAAAGCCAAAGCCAAAAAAGCAGCTATTGATAAAGAGAAAGAGTTGAAATGAAATTAAGTTTATCAAGCTCACCACATCAGCGCGTAAAACGAGATACGGGCCAAGTCATGCGCATAGTCATTTATGCCATGATCCCTGGCATGATAGCGCAGTCGTGGTTTTTTGGCTGGGGTATGCTTATTCAAGCTATCATCGCTGTGGCTAGCGCGCTCATATTTGAAGGCGTGATATTGTATTTGCGAAAGCGCCCCATTGAGAGAACGCTTACTGATTATAGTGCAGTGCTAACGGGCCTGCTTATCGCTATCAGTATTCCGCCTACCCTACCTTGGTGGATGACTATTATAGGTGTATTTTTTGCCATTGCCGTTGCAAAACAAGTTTACGGTGGGCTTGGTTTTAATATATTCAATCCCGCCATGATAGCGTACGTGGTGCTACTTATCTCGTTTCCGGCAGCGATGAGTTTGTGGCTTCCTGCTGCAACGCATGCCGCCATTACGCCTAGCTTTCTCGACTCGGCATCACTTATTTTTACCGGATTTACCACCAGCGGCTATGATGTTACTCAACTAAGAACGGTAGCCGGGGGCGCATCTATGGTTGACGGAGTCACTATGGCCACGCCTCTAGATACATTGAAAACCGATTTAACGCAGGGGCTCACATACTCAGAGTCATTAGCGAAACCCACATTTGACGGTAGCCTATTTGATGCAGCAGGTGCTGGTTGGGGCTGGGTTAGTCTCGCTTACCTACTTGGCGGTCTGGGCTTAGTGAAAACCCGCGTAATTAGCTGGCATATTCCTGGCAGCATGGTAATTAGTGTGTTTGTTTGCGCAGCCGCACTGCACTTAGTTAACGGCGACCTATACGCTTCACCTCTATTTCATTTACTCAACGGCGCTGTCATTGTTGGTGCATTTTTTATTGCCACCGACCCCGTGTCGGCATCCACCACCCCAAAGGGCCGTATCATTTTTGGTGCTGCTATTGGATTTTGGGTCGTTATTATCCGTGTATTTGGTGGTTACCCCGACGCCGTAGCGTTTGCAGTTATTATCATGAACATGGCCGTGCCCTTAATTGACTACTACACACGCCCACGCGTTTATGGAAAAAATGTGAGTAGCAAACGGGGGGCTAAGTAATGTCAAAAGGCAGCTTTTTTAAAAATAACCCGATAAAAGATAGCCTGATTAAAAACGGCGCGATGCTAGGTGCCTTCGCGATTGTGACTACCGCACTTATTGCCGTTACTTTCTTTGGTACAAAAGACACTATTGAAGAGCAAAAAAGACGTAAGCTTTTGAGTGTACTTAACGAAGTGGTGCCAAGTTCACTGCACACTAACCCGCTATACGCCGACTGTACTGTTATTGATTCTTCGGCCCTTGGTCCTGGCAATCATGCTGTATATCGAGCGCGCCTAAATGGTCAACCTAGTGGGCTTGTTGTACAAGCCACAGCCCCTGATGGATATAGCGGCAACATCGACATGGTTATTGGCGTTGATGTAAATCTCAATGTACTGGGTGTTCGTGTTGTTGAGCATAAAGAGACACCAGGACTTGGTGATAAGGTAGAGCTTGCCGTTAGCGACTGGATAAAAACATTCGCAGGAAAAGACTTTTCTAGTGATAACCTCGCGCCGTGGCAGGTAAAAAAAGACGGTGGTGAGTTCGATCAATTTACAGGGGCAACAATTACCCCTCGAGCGGTGGTTAATACCGTTAAAAATACACTGATTTACGTGGAAGAGAATCAGACTCGCTTATTTGAAGCCCCCAATCAATGCCGAATCGGTAATGATATAAACGCCGACAGTCAGGAACAGCCATCATGACAGATTTTCGCGATTTATCGCTTCAAGGCCTATGGAAGAATAACCCGGCTTTAGTCCAGCTTCTCGGGCTATGTCCATTACTTGCAGTCACCTCTACCTTTATAAACGGGTTAGGGCTAGGTTTGGCGACCATGCTTGTTCTTATTGGCAGCAACGTTACTGTGTCGCTTGTGCGTAATATTGTGCGTAACGAAATCCGTATTCCCGTATTCGTTATGATCATCGCCTCATTCGTCACTATTGTTCAGTTACTGATGAACGCCTACACCTACGACCTGTATTTGGCACTGGGAATATTCATCCCTCTCATTGTAACTAACTGCGCCATTATTGGCCGCGCAGAAGCATTTGCTTCCAAGAATCAACCTCTCGCTTCAGCCTACGACGGCGTAATGATGGGGCTTGGGTTTACCGCAGTTCTCGTAATTTTAGGCGGTCTCAGGGAAATTTTAGGTGCGGGTACCTTGTTTACCGGTGCCGATAGGCTATTCGGTGAGGTCGCACAAAACTGGACAATCACGCTGTTTGAAACAGACAGCCCTTTTTTACTTGCCATTTTGCCGCCCGGCGCGTTTTTAGCCATGGGCTTATTAATCGCAGTCAAAAACATGATAGATGCGAAAATCGCTGAAAAAGAGACAACACCGAAAGCGAAAGCTGAACGGGTGAGAATTACCGCAGAAACATAGCCATCAGCGGACCGGTCCTAGGGCGTGTTGATCTTTACTGTACATTTTTGCAGCGGTCTGTGAGCTATTTAAACAAGGCGAATGGTTGAAGGTCTAGCGGGCTAAATCGAAACTATTCAACGCAGGGTAAATAGCTCACAGGCGCTGCCCGAAGGGGGCGTTATAGAAGCATTTCACTCTTTGTCACAGCCCTTTGACTTAGCCCACTAGGCCTACAGGACTGTTTCGCGATTAAAATGCTTCCATTTAGCCCAAAACTCGTACAACAAAGATCGACACGCCCTAAGGGTTCAAGTTAACTACAATTATTATTAAGAGAGCACATTCATGGGTGACGCTGTAAAAACATTGTCGAAACACGAAAAAGTCCAGGCCATCATGGATATTCTCGACGACCTTTACCCTGAAATTCCCGTTCCCCTTGATCATACCGATCCATACACTCTCTTAGTCGCCGTATTGCTTTCTGCGCAGTGTACCGATGAACGTGTTAATCAGATAACACCGAAGCTTTTTGCCAAAGCAGATAATCCATACGACATGGTCAAAATGAGCATTGAAGAAATTCAAAATATTATAAGACCCTGCGGCCTGTCGCCAATGAAGTCAAAAGGTATTTGGCACCTTTCTGACATGATCATTAAGCAGCATGACGGCAAGGTTCCTCAAGATTTTACGGCTCTTGAAGCTATGCCTGCTGTGGGTCACAAAACCGCATCCGTCGTCATGTCTCAAGCATTCGGCGTTCCTGCCTTTCCGGTAGACACACACATTCATCGTTTAATGTATCGCTGGGGTTTATCAAACGGCAAAAGTGTCGAGCAAACAGAGCGTGATGCTAAACGCCTATTCCCGAGAGATAGATGGAACGACTTACATCTACAAATAATTTTTTACGGCCGTGAATATTGCCCGGCCAGAGGCTTTTCGTTAGACCGATGCCTAATAACAAGAGAGTTTGGTCGAAAAAGTTTCATCAATGAAGTTATTAAAGAGCAGGAAAAGAAGAAAACACTAGCAACTAAGAAGAAAGCAAAGGCCGTAAAGCATAAATCGTAAAAACCGGAGCCACCTGTCCTCTAAATTCACGTTCTTGCAGCATGCAATATCGACATTCACCTTACAGTCGCTATGATTGAGTAAGGCTGCAAAAACGTACAGCAAAGATGAACACGCCCTGATAACGAAAATAAAAACACAAAATTGACAAACAAGAACTTGGAGATGTCATGCTACAATTTAAAGCAGTAACACTGAGTGCATTAGTGGGGGTGTTTAGCACATCCTTACTCGCCGCTCCCTCCCCCATTACCGATTCACAAAAAGAAACCGCAGAACAACTCATACAAACCGCTCTTAACAGTGATATGGGCTATGACATAGTCACATCACTGACAACAGAAGTCGGTCCTCGATTAGGGGGTTCAGAGGCTGAGGCTCGTGCAAGGAACTGGGGTGCCGAGCTTGGAAAAGAGTTAGGTTTTGATAGGGTATCTATAGAAGAGTTCACAATGCCTTTTTGGGATCGTGGACACTTACATATTACGCTCACCTCTCCTTATCAACAGCCCCTTTATGGAACAGCCCTTGGCGGAGCTGCCCCGAGCGAGAGTGAAGTTAATGCAGATGTAGTTTATTTTCGTGACATTCACGCCTTAACAGATATTAAAGACAAAGAGCTAAAAGGAAAAATTGCCTTTGTTGATGGCGACGCCATGGTTAAAAGCCAAACTGGTGCGGGCTACGGACAAGCCAATCAGCGTCGACGCATTGGATGGCAACATGCCCAGCGTGGTGGAGCAAGTGCCCTTGTTGTGCGTTCTGTTGGCTCGGACTCTCACCGCTTTCCCCATACAGGCATGATGAGTAAAAACGGCGACGAATGGGCAACCATACCCGTTATTGCTGTTTCTAATCCAGATGCCGACCATCTTCGCCGCCTTCATCAAGCAAACAAACCGCTTTCCATGTCGCTTCACAGTGAATCCAAGTGGAAAGGTGAAGTGAGCAGTGGCAATGTGATCCTCGATATCATTGGTAGTGAAAAACCAGAAGAGATTGTACTCATCGGCGGACATTTAGACAGCTGGGATTTGGGCACAGGAGCGGTTGATGACGGTGCTGGTGTTGCGATTACCACTGCAGCTGCAGCGCTTATTGCTAAGCTTCCAAAGCGACCTAAACGCACCATACGCGTTGTTATGTTTGGCGCTGAAGAAGTAGGCCTATTAGGTGCTTTTGCCTATGCAAAACAGCACGAGGCAAATTTAGCAAATCACGTTGTGGCCACTGAGTCAGATTTCGGCGCGCAAACAGTGTGGCAGTTAGTATCAAATGTTAATTCAGACGCAACGCAACTTGTGGACGATATCGCGAAGATACTGTCACCACTAGGCATTATTCGAGGCGGCTCTGATGTTGCAGGCGGAGGCCCAGATATTATTCCATTAGCAGCGAAGGGCGTACCCACTATCAGACTTAATCAGAATGGTCGTGATTACTTTGACTTACACCATACACCTGATGACACGCTGGATAAAATCAATCCTGAGGAGCTCGCGCAAAACATTGCAGCGTATGCAGCTAGTATCTATCTCTTGGCAGATACAGACGTAGACTTAAAAGGCGCAAAATAGCATCAAGACACGAGATAACAGTTAACATGGACGTTGGCTGTTCTATTTCGTGGTTTCTCTTGTGCGGTTTTTCTTATTCGGTTATTCCCACGAGCCTTGAATTACGCGCTTCTAAAATGGGCTTTTTGGAAATTTGGCTTGTGAGTGTGTATTAAGCATTTTTCTCGAGCTAGGCGCTTGCCAATCAAATACGAATTTAATCAACACTGAAAGCGTTATGAAAAGTTTAATAACCAATTAAGGTAGGCTCTAGTTTCTTTCTTAGAACTGAATTCAATATGACGTTTGCTGTTTACTTCGGTAAAAGCAATGCTGTTTTTATAGACTGATATATTGGAAATTGGAGTTTGTACTGGGGAATTTTTTATAGATTGGATGTGCAAATTAATTACTTCTTTTATCATTATTATATTGTTGTTTTTAGTATTCCTTTTGTGGTCAGCAATTGGTAGTAAGAAATTTCAAAAACTTTATATTAGGCTCTCATAAGAGAGCCTAATCACTTCAAAGACTCTAAGCGTCTTCTAGCTTATCGAACAACAACGTTAGCTGCTTGTGGGCCTTTTTGACCTTGTTCTACTTCGAAGCTTACCGCTTGGCCTTCAGAAAGAGTTTTGAAACCGTCAGAAGCGATTGAACGGAAATGTACGAATACGTCTTTACCGCCGCCGTCTTGAGTTAGGAAACCAAAACCTTTTTCTTCGTTAAACCATTTTACTGTACCGTTTACAGAATTAGACATAATATATACCTTTTAAAAAATTGATGTTTAAGTGGTGAAATCACCGATAGCGATAGACATAAACGAGCTAGTAAAGCAGATGTATATCTATATAAAACTTCAATTGAAGGAATAAAAGAGTGGTACAAAGCAGTATTAGGTAAAGCGTAAAACATATCTAAAGCCCGCGTAAGATACATGCAAAGCATGGGCATGTCTAACCTTTTCACCATTGATTTACCAATCTCACCCCAAAAAAAGCCAAATGAAATAGCAAGCGACTGTTTTTCATGGTTTTTATTGATTTTTTTCATGTGATTTTTATTTGGTTTTAATTTCTCCTCGTTTGAAAAAATCTGTGATTTACGTTTAAAACACTTTTATTTTCGAAAATTGAGAGAAATTAGGGTATGAAAAAAGGCCTGCCGTAAATAAACCACTCATTTTCTTATCGGCTTATTAGGGCATGCCCAAATATAGACCGTTCGATTTAACCCCATCAATTAAAACCCGGCAATTTAAACTGTGTCTTCAAGTATTAACAATTACCTATTACCCTTAATCAAAAGTGTTTCGATAACGTATCAATAAAAAATAAATAAAAGGAACGACTATGAGAATGCTCCACACTATGCTTCGCGTTGAAAACCTAGACGCATCACTTCACTTTTACACAGAACTAATGGGCATGCGCCTGTTGCGTCAATCTGACAATAAAGACTACGAGTACACACTCGCTTTTGTGGGTTACGGCGATGAGGAGGATTCTACCGTACTAGAGCTCACCTATAACTGGGGAGAAAATACCTACGATAAAGGCAACGCTTACGGCCACATCGCTATTGGCGTAGACGATATTTATGCATTTTGCGAAAACCTTGAGCAAAATGGCGCTGACGTTTACCGCAAACCTGGGCCAGTAAAAGGCGGCAATACCGTTATTGCCTTTGTCCGCGATCCCGATGGCTATGCCATTGAATTAATAGAAGGTCGCTAGTCCCATTTAATCCAATTACAGTTACCGTTTTTTTTAAAAAGCGCTGTTTATGACTGTGTAACTGATAAATGAAGCGCCCCGACTACGCACAATTCTTTTGGAGAATTCTTTTGAGTCTATTGATGAACAATCGCTACGGGATTTCGTTGTTTTTATTTTTCTGCTTAATGTCTTTGCCTTTTGCTGAAGTATCACAAGCACAAGGCCCATCAGCTGGGCTAAGCCCTGAAAAGATAAACAGCAAGGTAAGCAGCAGGGTAAAGAGCAATGAGGAAGGCCCAGAGAAATCTGGTAAAAGCCAAGCCTTTGAATTTACTGTTATCGCTCATCGGGGCGCCTCTGGCTATTTGCCCGAGCATACCCTTGAAGCAGCGACGCTTGCTTTTGCACTTAACGCAGATTTCATTGAACAGGATGTTGTGATCACCAAAGATGACATTCCCATTGTGCTTCACGATATACATTTAGAGACAGTCACCAATGTGGAATCTGTCTTTCCCGAAAGAGCGCGAGAAGACGATAGGTTTTATGCGCGGGATTTTACATTAGCAGAGTTACGCAGGCTTAACGTGCACGAACGAGAAGATAAAAGCCAAAATAGAGTATTTCCATCACGTTTTTCTGCCACAACTTCTCGCTTTAGCATTGCGACTCTTTATGAGCACTTTGATTTAATAAGCGAACTCAACCGTCAGCTTGGCAAAAACATAGGGGTATACCCAGAAGTGAAATCACCTGCTTTTCACTTAGCTGAAGGAGTAGACGCAAGCCGCATTGTTATAGACGCGCTCCAAGCATTTAATTTCGACGGTGCACAAGACAACAGCTACTTGCAATGCTTTGACTTTAGTGAAGTGAAAAGAATTCGCAGTGAGTTAGGCTACAAAGGCAAAGTTGTTATGTTAATTGGCGAAAATGATTGGAAAGAAAGCAGTACTGATTATACGTGGATAAGAAGTGCAGAAGGAATGGCAGAAGTCGCTAAATACGCAAATGGTATTGGGCCTTGGGTACCTCAGCTTTTCAATCAAAACGACGCAAAGAGTAAAAAAATTGAAGCTGCAAACTGGGTAACACATGCACACAGCAATAATTTGACCATTCACCCTTATACCTATCGCCAAGATGCACTGCCACCAGGAATAACAGGTCCGCACTTACTAGACGCGTTGCGCAACATAGTTAAGGTAGACGGCATATTTACCGACCACGTCCCTCCTGTACTATCATGGCGTGAACAAAGGCGTTCAAACGTTGATGGCGCTCAATAATACATCTGTGACTTATGACGGCTAGTACAGCTCAGCTAGCCAATCAGGCAATGATACTGAAGGGGCTCTGTCAGGACGCTCTGTTAGGGAGCTCTGTCAGGAAAGACTGTCTGGAAGCACTATTAATTAGAGCTTATCAATAAGAGCCGCCGATATTAGGCTACGGCGGCTATGACTTAGAAAGTCGTACTACAACTCGTCGATTTTGTGCTCGTGACTCTCTCGTATCATTAGGCGCGATAAAACGCTTTTCACCATGGCCCGTTAGCTTAATACGATCATTGGGTACGCCAATAGCGGTAAGGTAACTTTTAACCTCATTCGCCCTTCTAATAGAAAGCTGCTCGTTGTTCCAACGACCGCCATAGCTATCGGTATAACCGTCTAGCAGCACGAGCTCTAACTCACCATCTTCTTTCAGATACTCGCCTATCATTGCAAGTCGCTTTTGCGAGTACTTAGTCAGCTCTGTACTGGCATTTTGATAAGATAATACTGTGTAAGCTATATCATCGAAGGTGTAAGGAAGCAGGTTAGAAACACACTCCACGAATTGTCTGTAAACGCCGGCAAAATTACTTGCGTTCAGCGCCACACTCACTTTGTCGTACTTATTATACCAATCTTGGTAATAGATAGTGGGCCAGAACCCCTTTTCTAGCTCTGAAAGCATGGTCCATGCCGCATCTTGAGGCAAGTCGCCGTTGTACTGCTTTCTCATTGTCATGTCCGCTATTGTTTTTGGTGCGACACCCGCCATCCACTTTGGCGGCACAGAGTACACCGCAGCAACATCAAAACGATTGGGCAGCAAATGCATATCAAGCTCGAATTCCATATTCAGCTGTTTAGACGCCACACTCGTAAACATGGCATCACCGTATCCAGGCAGCTCATGATTTAACGTACACTGCAAACGCGATTCTGTATCAACCTGCCAGTTAGACGTTTCCACTGTTGCTGAGTATTGTCGCATGGCCGCATACGCTGCTGTCGAGCTCATCACAACGGACGCGGTGACGACTAGCATGCAAATGTAAAAGAGCCCCGTAAACGAAACTCTTCTTTTAAAATTCCACACTATTTTAAATATCGATAGCATAACGAAAGCCCAGAAAATGAAAAATTTAAAAACGCAGCCACGCGTGTTTGAGTACTTGCTTCAGTACTTGTCTTAGCACCTGCAAATACAAACTATAAACAGTATATCGCCTTAAGCCCAAAAAAGTTTAGACGTGATTTATTAATTTACATTCTATTGGAGCGCATTGCCCTTTCTAATACCGAGCGTTGCGATTTGCCAAGTAGTGAAAAACGGGTGTTTAACAACGCTAACGCCGCAGGTTTATAAATTGCCTTAAAAAAGTGCAGCACTAATTCGTGCTAGCACTTGCCTATTATCCTTGCGATAATCTCGTCCTATTGTTACCCGTGTCTGCGATTATCCTCACGACACTTCACATTCACTTGTCTTGAAAAGAGAATCTATGTCTTCAACCGCAATGCCTACTTTATCTCAGCGTTTCAGAGGTTATTTTCCCGTCGTAATTGATGTTGAAACAGCGGGTTTCATCGCTGGAACTGATGCGTTGTTAGAGCTTGCTGCTGTAACGGTAAAAATGGATGAAAATGGTCTTTTACACCCAGACGAAACCTTTCATTACCACATTGAGCCCTTCGAAGGCGCAAACCTTGAACCTGCCGCGTTAGAATTTAATGGTATCGATCCAAATTGTGCTCTACGAGGTGCTATTGAAGAAAGCGATGCAATGAAAGACTTATGCAAAGGCGTTCGCAAGGCGCAAAAGAATGCCGATTGTCAGCGCTCTGTCATTGTGGCTCATAACGCCGCCTTCGACCAAGGCTTTGTGAATGCAGCCATAGCCCGATGCAATATAAAACGCACGCCGTTTCACCCTTTTGTCTCTTTTGATACAACAAGTCTTGCAGGATTAGCGCTTGGCCAGACGGTGCTAGTGAAAGCGTGTAGAGCTGCAGGTATAGACTTTGACCAAAACGAAGCACACAGCGCGCTGTATGATGCACAAAAAACCACAGAGCTATTCTGTTATATGGTAAACCGTTACCAGTCATTGGGCGGTTGGCCTCTTGCTGAAGAAGAATAATCGGGGGACTTGGGCGTGCTAGTAAAGTACGCCTTATCAAGCACGGCAGATAAAGGCAGTATGGGTAAACGAAAGGACTCAGTAAACCATTAGTCGTATTTAATGAAAATTATTCTCAACTAGCCTTGCCAAAAGCACGAATAACAATTATTATCATTTACAGATTCATTTGGAGTATTCGATAATGTTTGTATGTATGTGCTACGGGGTAACCGATAAAAGTATTCGTGCTGCTGTTGAGACTAACGGCGTAGGCAACATGCGTGAATTACGTGAGCATTTAGAGCTTGGTTCTCAGTGCGGCAAATGTATCGGCATGGCTCAGCAAATTATTGACCAAACGATCATCGACGAATCCCTATTCAAAAACGTAGGCTAATAATCGTTTCGACGCTTCGACGCCCCGCAAATATTAATCGATAGCTAGTTATAAACCATAGCGAGTTTCAAATCATAGCAAGCAGCATTGAGCCCGCCTTTTTCATTTCACTACTCGAATTCAAACTCCAAACCTGCATAGAAAAAGTTTCCGTTTATACCGCCCGGCGTAGTCGGCGGATACAAAGCGCCAACCTCTCCCTTGAAAATATTAGTATCTGGCAGCGTATTGAATAAGTTTTGCGCCCCTACTGTAAAACGAGTTTCCTCTGACACTTGCCACGAAAACTGCGCATCCATGGTCAGTCTTGCACTACCGTATATATCAAAGCCTGCAGATGCATCTAAGTGATCTTCATAAAATGAGCCAAAGTAGTTTAAGCGCCATGTAAATGCGAATGACGAAATAGCTTGTTCGAGGGTAATGCTTCCCCTGTGAGCCGGCAAATTATCCTCCAGCATGCGTATCCGCGCATTGGTCAAATTTGGCGTAAGCTGAAGCGCGCCGTCGACTAATGCTGGATATAACGTCACTCGCTCTACCTGCGTATCGGTCCAGTTGTAGGCAAACAGCAGATTGTTTTGCCATTCTCCTGCTGCAAATTGATAATTTACAACAACATCAACACCCTGTGTTTTAGTATCAAAATCGTTAGTAAAATATTTTGCAGCGTTGTATTTAGCCGCATCAGGTCGACCATCGGCAATAAGTGCACTGATGTCATCTTCTGTGAGCGGAATAGCTGATGTAGTGCTGATCCTATCTTCCAAGCGAATATTAAAATAATCGACGGTGGCAAAGAAATACTCACTCACGTGCATTACCGCCCCTACACTGAAATTGACCGATTCCTCTGGTGTCAGCGGTGTTGCGCCAAGCTGTACGGATATTAAATCTGTAGGCGGCAGTGTGGCTTGGTCTTCTAGCCCGTTGGGGCCATAGGCTGTAGTCACGTTAATAACATTGCTCTGCCCCACCGTGGGCGCTTTAAAGCCTGTATTCACTGAGCCTCTTAAAGCAAAAAGATCGTTAAGCTTGTAGCGGGTACTCAGCTTGCCATCAAATGTAGTGCCAAAGTCGCTGAAGTGCTCAAGGCGTGAGGCAACACCAAACTGTAGTGCTTCGGTAACGAAAAACTCAATATCGGCGTACATAGCCCAATTACTGCGGCTCCAATTTCCAGCAGACTGAGGCTGATAGCCGGGAAAACCGTTGGAGCCAATTGAAAATCCCTCGTTTAACCCTAGCGGCGGCTCAAATGCATAAGGCCCGGCAATATATGAACTCTCATCGCCTGCTTTTTGAAAATATGTCTCTTTTCGCCACTCTATGCCAAGCCCAATACTCACAGGATCGTCGAGTACAGTCTGAATTAACTTTGAAAAATCCAAATTGAGCGTGCGTTCGACTTGAGACACGCCGCCGGGGTTGAATGACGTAGGAGAAAGTGGACCTAAGGAGGGATTCACCGTGTTGGAAATGTCATAGTCTACATTACTGTAGCCCAAACTCGCGCTGACATCGAAAGCCCAATCGTAAGGGAGCTCCTTTCTAAGCCCCACAGCTAGTGAGGCATCTTCGATGGTGCCACCAAAGCTTGGTGTAAATCCACCTGGATAAAGTTCGTTAAACGCAAAGCAGTTTGCGCCAAGCTCTGTACTGTTATCCGCAATCTGCTGATAGGTGGGATTTTGTAGTACATTGTTATCCGTGAGGGTAATTGAAGGGCATTGTATACCAGAATCGATACCATCTAAGTCGGCAACAATTAATCGCCGTGCTCCGGTTTCAGTATCAGTACGGCTAAATACCCCTTCTCGTGTTTGGGGGTTGCGATAGTAAAATCCCCCCGAAAGCTTTCGAGTAGCTGCAGTGAGAAAACCGTATAAGGCCGTGGTGGAAGATGGACTATAACCTGCGTTAATAGCGAGCTTCATATCGTTGGCAACATCAAGCGCTCCCCATATTTGCGCGGGATCTTGAATAAAACCATTACCTTGTTCCATCAGCGCTATAGCGTCGTCTCGCTGCACCGAGCGCGACGTTCCGCCCTGTTGACGATATTCACCAGTGACATTGATAAAACCAGTGTCGCCCACTGCAAAGCCCCGGTTACCCTGAAATTGGAATAAAGCACCATCTCCCTCGCCATAGGCACCTGATTTCAAGGCAAAGCTTCCTCCTTCCCTATCATCTTTAAGCACAAAATTAATGACACCGGCAATAGCGTCTGAGCCATATTGCGCTGATGCTCCATCTCGCAATACTTCCACCTGCTTCAACGCATACGCTGGAATAACGGAAATATCGGGGCCCTGTGCGCCATCGCTCAACCCGCCACCTAAAAAGGTGATAACCGCAGAACGATGCCGGCGCTTACCGTTGAGCAATAACAAGGTATGATCAGAGGACATGCCGCGTAAATTTGCTGGCCTTACCAAGCTGCTTGCGTCGTTGATTGGCTGGTCGTTCACATTAAGAGATGGCACCATGACGCTTAGCATTGACAGTACGTCTGCATTGCCTTGAGAGCTTAACGACTTAGCGCCAATAATATCCAGCGGAACCGGTGAATCAACAGCGCTTCTAGGCGCATTTCGTGTGCCAACGATAGCAATGCGTTCTAGGGCGTTACTATTGTCCTCTTGCTCTTCTTCTTTGCGCTCAACGGGCTTTTTGGCAACTAAAGATGCCCGCGAGCGTATGCTTAGCACACCTAAATCATCAGCAATTACCGCAAGTTCGGTTCCTTCAAGTAGCTGCTCTAGTGCTTCATTTAGCGTATAGGTGCCATTGAGCGAGTTGGTTTTAACTCGCTTCGCTAAATCGAAGGGAAAAAGGAGTGTGGTATTTGCCTGCTTAGCCAACTCGGTTAGGGCTTCATCTGCCGATTGGGATTGCACCGAAAACGTAAATGAGGGCGCTTCCGATAGCGCTAGGGCCTCGCTATCGCGGCTTGCAGGTGTAGATTGCTGAGCATGGCTAACACTTTGCCACCCCATGCTTGAAAAGGCTATGCATATCGCCAGCGCCACTTGGCTTTTTCTCTTGCTGCTGTCATGGGAGTTACGAGCGGCGATGTAATGAGAGCCACGATGAGAGCCACGATGAGCGCCGAGATCAGCGCTGCGACCGGCGCTTTTGTGAGTACAGTGATGGGAGTCCACAGCACGAAGACACCAACTAAAAAGTTGACGTTTCATAGAATGAGTAATGTCTGCGAAGTGCATGTACTGCAAGGTAAAATATCGATGTGCTGTTATTCTTTCGTATATTGTCACATTCAATAAGCGGATGCCAATAGGCCAATGCCAACACGCTAATTATTTTTATATAATATTAGGGCGTGTTGATCTTTTCTCTATGCTTTTGAAGCTTCCCAAGCTGCCCAGATTCATGCAGGCATTATCAAAACGACTTAAGAAGCGACAGATAGCTGAATGCTTGTATCGGTTATTTTTTCATAATTGATATTAAAACTGCTTTTCAGCGCTGCCAGTAAGCCGTCGATATCGCCCACTTTAAAGTAGCCAGCAACCCGGCGTTTACGTAGGCGTTCATCTGTTATGTTAAACCGCACCGGCGTGTAGCGTCCTATCTCAGCAAGTACCGCTTCTAAAGGCTCGCCTTTAAATACAATCATGCCCTGCTGCCAAGCTAAATCATCATCGATATCGTTTTTCGACATACTTTCGCGAGCTTCCACCTTGCCTTGCACCGTGGCTTTCTCACCTGCAAACATAAGCAGACCTTCCTCGGTAACGGGTTTCTTCCCAAACAAAGATTCGGCAGACGAAGAATCCCTGAACCGGTCTTTGACTAACACCTTACCGTCTGTCACAACCAATTCAAAGGCGTTATCGTTAACATACTGCATATTAAATGCGGTTCCTACCGCGGTAACCGTGTTGTTGCCTGCGGTTACTGAGAAGGGGCGAGATGTGTCGTGAGCCACTTCAAAGTGAGCTTCACCTTTAAGTAATACAATAGAGCGAGCGTTTTGGGAGAAGTCCACCGTAACGATAGAGTTTGTATTCAAGTGCAGCACCGACCCATCTGCCAAGGTAATGTTTTTTTGCTCTCCAATACCCGTCTCCACTTTTTCGCTTATGGCGGCAAACTCATGTGTATTGTCCAACCACACTTGCTGAACAATCGCCCCTATCGCTAACGTCATTACCAAGAAGGCAGCGGCAATACTCCACTTACCACGATGTTGAGAAGCGTTTTGGCGCTTTGCTCTGTTTCCATCACTTTTACGCATGTGAGACTCGGGAAACAAGCCACTTAACTCGTTGAGCACAGACATATCGTCCCAGAGGCTAGCCGCTTCAATAAGAGACTGACGATGGGCGTTACTCTCGCTAAGCCAGCTATCAAGTTCCACGAGCTCTTCATCTCTCAAACCGCGGTCTAAGCGGCTTACCCATAAGCAGGCATGCTCTTGGATATCTTCTTTACTGGAAAATTGGCGAATGTTATTCATATCAACTACTGCTTATGTCCTGAGTCGCACTTAAAGGTGCTTGGGGTGACGAAGTTTCTTTTGACAGGTCGGCCAAATACCGAGAGCACATTAAAAGACCTTTGGCGACATGCTTTTCCACAGTGCTTTCACTCAACCCCACGAGTTCGGCAATTTCTTTTTGTCGCATGCCATAGACTTTTTTCAATAAAAATACGCGCTTCACATCCGCAGACAGCGTGTCTGTGGCTCGGCAAAAGTGAATGAAGCGCTCTTTACTTTCTACGTTTTTTTCTAAGCTGTGCCCTATCAACTCATAGGGCAGCATATCCATATCGTCTAAATGCTGTTTATTTTTATTTTCAGCCTTCGACACATGGTTAAGCGCTAAATTACGCGCAGTTTTAAGCATGTAGGTCCGTTCATACTGTATCTCTTGTTTTAGTTCGGCCTCATAGCTCTTAATAAATGCTTCTTGCACTATATCTTCAATATCATCAGTACCAACAATAGTGCCTACCGCGCGCATTAACTTGCTGCGGTATTTTAAGAAGGTTTCAGCTACTGTCGACTTTCTGGTCATAAATCTCTAATGAATGTGTTTCGAATTGCTTACAGATGTTCAAGAAATATAGATTTTGGGATAACACCTAAAATCTATAGTCCCTAATCATGCCTGTGTTTGTCAGGCTTTTCACGCTTTAAATGCGGTTTTTTGGTAAGCAAAAAGGGAGCAAAAGCTCCCTTTATTAGACGTACACGTTAGAACGTGTACATGCCTCGTAGGTAGTAGAACCCACCATTAATACCAATAGGTGCTGTTGTGGGGTATAACGACCCAGCAATGCCCGCATATTGCGTATTTTCGTCTGGGTATTCATCCAACGCGTTTTTGGCGCCAACAGTAAGCGTGAAGTCTTCTGTAAAGCTATACGCTACTTCTAAATCAACGGTAAATTCAGAACCCACCTTATTAATTGGAAGGGCTGAGTCTAAGTGATCTTCAAAGATGCTGCCAAAATAGTTTAGGCGAGTAAGGAAACGCCAGTCACCGTTTGTGTGGTTAGCCGTAGCGCTGTAACGTACCGCTGGAAGGTTGTCTTCTAGCATGCGAATACGGAAATCTGAAATATTATCAGACGCGCGGTCAACTACTGTTGATGTCCAGTTATAAGCAAGTGAGAACTTAGTGTCTCCACCCAGCATTTCCATACTGTAGTTTGCTACTACGTCAACACCTTCCGTTGTAGTATCAAAGTCATTGGTAAAGAAGCTGATTTCAGAGAAGCTAGACGCGTCATTAATACCTTGAGAAATTAAGGTCGCAATATCTTCATCAGTCAGCGCAATGCCCGACGCAGTACTTAAACGGTCTGTCAGTTCGATATTGTAGTAATCAGCTGTGATAAATAACCCGCTGTCGAACTCTGCAACAATACCAAAAGTAATGCTTTCTGATTCTTCAGGAGTTAACTGTTCACCGCCTTTAAGCTGCGATACTGGATCCGTCGGTGGAAGTGTCGCACGGTCGATAAGCTCGCCGCCAGTTCCAAACGCTGTTGTTACGTTACGAACGTTACTTTGACCCAGTGTTGGCGCTTTAAAGCCAGTTGAGTAAGCACCACGAAACGCGATGTTCTCAAGAGCTTGCCAACGGAACGCAATTTTACCTTTGGTCGTGTCACCGAAGTCTGAGAAATCTTCATAACGAAGCGCACCTGCTAACATGAAGTTTTCAGTAATGTATGCTTCTGCATCAATATAAAATGCAACGTTATGACGAGACACAAGGCCTTGGCTATTAGCTGCTAAGCCAGGGAAACCATTTGAACCAATGCCAAAACCTTGTGACGCCAATGGACCTATTTCATAGGACGCGGTATCACCTGCAAAACTTTCGTAGCTTTCGTGACGGTATTGGAAACCCGTTGCAACGAAAAGTGGCTCGTATAGGCCAACATCGAAAGGTTTAGTGAAATCTATATCTAACGTTTGTTCAGATTGCGTGTAACGACCTGGGCTGAATTCAAACGGTGTATCTGGACCAAGAGATGGGTTGATAGTGTTGCTAATTTTAAAATCAACTTCGTTTTGGCCTAAGTTAACGCTGACGTCATACGTCACGTCGTTGTCTAATTCGCCTTTCGTACCGAATACCAAAGACATATCAGTTACTTCACCGCCGAAGCGTGGTGTGAAGCCGCCAGGAAGTATTTCGTTAAACGCAAAGCAATCAGGATTGTTCGCCACTTCATTGATATAACGGTCGTTAGTCAACACGTTTGCGCCCGGCGCAATATCAGTTGGACAGTTGCCCGACATATCACCAGTTAAGTCACCCACAAGAAGCGAGCCGTCGTTAGCGAAAACACCGCCACGAGTATGTGGGTTACGGAAGTAGAAACCACCTTCAACTTCACGTACTGCGTAGTTACCAAACATGTAGGCTTCTGAAGAGTCTGATAGCTCTAGGCCCGCATTCGCGAACAGCTTAATGTCGTGCTTAATTTCAGGCGAACCCCATATTTGTGCAGGGTCTGCGACAAAGGTGTTGCCAGCAGCAACAAGTGCTGCTGCGTCATCACGCTGCACACTGCGAGATGTATCGTCTGCAGTACGATACTCTGCAGAAAGGTTGATGAAGCCCGCATCAGACAGTGGAAGGCCAATGTTGCCTGAAAGCTGGATCATGTCACCATCGCCTTCATAAAATGAGCCGTAACGGGCTTCAAACGTACCGCCTTCTGATGCATCGTTAAGGACGAAGTTGATAACACCTGCGATGGCATCTGAGCCGTACTGTGCAGCGGCGCCGTCACGAAGTACTTCTACCTGCTTTAATGCGGATGCTGGGATAACTGAAATATCTGGGCCTTGTGCACCGTCAGAAAGACCGCCGCCAAGGAAAGTAATGACTGCTGAGCGATGGCGACGCTTACCATTTACAAGAACAAGTGTATGATCAGATGCCATACCACGTAAGTTCGCTGGGCGTACTAATGTTGATGCATCGTTGATTGGCTGGTCGTTCACGTTAAATGAAGGAACCACTGTTTGCATCATAGACACCATGTCAGTGGCACCCTGTTGCTTAAAGTCCTCACTGGATATGATGTCAATTGGCACGGCTGAATCGCCAATTGAGCGAGGCGCTGCGCGTGAACCAACTACCGCAATTTGTTCGTAATCTTCCGCTTTCTTTTCGTCATCTGCTTCTTGCGCGTAAACAGGCGCGGCAGCAATAACGGAAAACGCAGCAGAAGCAGCTAGTACGCTGCGTACGTTTTTAGTCAATAAAGACAAGTGTGTTTTCATGGTGTTTTCCCGGAGTTTTCTTTATCAGCTTTGGCGCTTTTGCGCCTTAAACCATAACCAAAGTGATTGCGATAAAGTAATTTTTTATTAGACCTTCAACACTGACGACTGCTGTGTCAGCACAGGTTTTTTATAGAGGGTAACGTATTAAAAAACAAACCTTTTTCGATAAAATAAAAATATTTTTTCAAGGCGTAGAGGATTTATTTTTCTGGCTTGTCTATATAGTTTTAGCGGAATTAAAAGCAATGTGTTTTTTGGTAATTTCAATCAAAAAAGCCGACTTAAAGCCGGCTTTTCAATAGAGAATTGAGATTTGCTAATTACTCTTCAGTTTTGTGTTTTTCAGCCGTCTCTTTGACCAATGGCTGCAGCTCGTTTTGCTGGAACATTTCAATAATGATGTCACACCCGCCTACCAGTTCTCCATCAACCCAAAGTTGTGGAAACGTTGGCCAGTTTGCATACTTTGGCAATTCTGCACGAATGTCTGGATTCTGAAGAATATCAACATAGGCAAAGGCCTCTCCACATGACATAAGCGCCTGTGAAGCTTGTGAAGAAAATCCACAGCTTGGAAGCTTAGGTGAGCCCTTCATATAAAGCAGGATTGGGTTCTCTTCAATTTGTTGCTTAATTCTGTCAATCGTCGATTGGCTTTCAGTATTGTCCATTGGATCCTCTCAGCGGAATAGTTAATACTTAGGAAGTGGGAATGCTCGTCACATTTATCAAGGGCAGAATAACACAAATTATCTTATTGTGATGTTATCCAGTCTCTAACATAATCGCTAATATGCTTAATAATGAATAGAGTAACGTGGCAGTCGCTTTACCAGCGCCGATAAAACACGCGTTATAAAGTGATCTGTTAAAAGGTCACGTGGCTATCAATTGTATTGTTACTGACTTCTCTCAAGCATAGACGAAAAATTCATAATTTTGTCATTGAGTTATAAGACTTTATCCCCACTTCTACGTTATGCTTTATTTCGAAACGCTTTATTTCGAAGCGCTTTATTTCGAAACAATACACATAACGATATTAGTGAGCTAAATTAGCACGTTGTCCTCTATTTGCAGGCTTTAGAGGGTTAATAGCGTTATATCTATAAACTAATCATGGAGACCGACATGGCTTTTGAATTACCAGCATTACCCTACGAACAAAATGCACTAGAACCGCATATTTCTGCTGAAACACTTGAGTACCACTATGGCAAGCATCACGCTACCTACGTAACTAAGCTTAATGGCCTAGTGGAAGGTACTGATATGGCGAGCAAAAGCCTAGAAGAAATCATTAAGGCTTCTGAAGGCGGTGTATTCAATAATGCAGCTCAAGTTTGGAACCATACTTTCTACTGGAGTTGCCTAAGCCCAAATGGCGGCGGCGAGCCAACAGGTGCAGTAGCTGACGCAATAAATGCAAAATGGGGCTCATTCGCTGACTTCCAAGCAGCGTTTAATGACAAAGCAGTGAACAACTTCGGTTCAAGCTGGACGTGGCTAGTAAAAACAGCTGACGGCAGCCTAGACATTGTTAATACAAGCAATGCTGAAACACCTATTTCAGGCGACTCGCTAACGCCAATCCTAACTGTTGACCTTTGGGAACACGCGTATTACATCGATTATCGTAATGCTCGTCCTAAGTACCTAGAAAACTTCTGGGCACTGGTAAACTGGGAATTTGCGAACAGTAATCTAGCGTAAGCGACCTTTCTTTCTAGACAGGGTGAGCGCTATACAGAGCGGTCTCTGAATAGAAATAAATCGCTACAAATAGCTGCATATGAAAGCCTCGCACTAGCGAGGCTTTTTTGTGTTCAGCGACAAACACTCTCTAAAAAAGTTAACCTACAAAACCTTACCTTTTTAAGAATACCTACTAACATGAAAGTACGGGTTTCCGTTTTCTAAGGGGTATTTATGGGTATCTTTGAGCACTATCAAAGTCGCTATGAGGAGCGTAAACAGGAAGAGTTTACCATTGGAGAATTCCTTGAAATCTGCAAGGAAGATTCTCTGGCCTATGCCAACGCCGCCGAACGTCTCTTAATAGCCATTGGTGAACCTGAGCGGATTGATACCGCCAGCGATCCACTACTCAGTCGCATTTTTTCTAACCGCGTCATTTCTCGCTATCCAGCTTTTTCAGAATTTTATGGTATGGAAGAGGCGATTGAACAAATCGTGTCATACTTAAAACATGCCGCACAGGGATTAGAAGAGCGTAAACAAATCTTATATTTGCTAGGTCCTGTTGGCGGCGGTAAATCGTCATTGGCCGAACGACTGAAAGAGTTAATGCAAAATGTTCCAATTTATATGCTCAAGGGCTCGCCAGTTAATGATCACCCTTTCTGTCTATTTGATGAAAATGAAGACGGTGACATTTTAAGACGAGAATACGGTGTTCCCAAGCGCTACCTTAAAACCATCATGTCGCCATGGGCGCGCAAGCGTCTACATGAATTTAATGGCGATATTACCCAGTTTAAAGTTGTTCGGGTTTATCCTTCAATACTCGACCAAACTGGTATCGCAAAAACCGAGCCTGGTGATGAAAATAACCAAGACATTTCTGCGCTGGTAGGAAAAGTAGATATTCGCCGCTTAGAGCAATACGCTCAAAATGATCCAGACGCTTACAGCTATTCCGGCTCTCTATGCAAAGCCAATCAGGGGCTGATGGAATTTGTAGAAATGTTTAAAGCACCTATCAAGGTGTTACATCCTCTGCTTACAGCAACGCAAGAAGGTAATTACAATCCGACAGAGGGATTTTCGGCATTGCCGTTTGATGGTCTGATACTGGCTCATTCTAATGAATCTGAATGGCAATCCTTTCGCAACAACAAAAACAACGAGGCGTTTCTAGACAGGGTGTACATTGTCAAAGTGCCTTACTGCCTGCGAGTGAGTGAAGAAATTAAGATTTATAAAAAGCTGTTGGACACCAGTGAGTTACACGGTGCGCCCTGTGCCCCCGACACATTGGAATGCTTGGCTCAATTTATTGTTCTCTCCCGTCTTAAAGAGCCTGAAAACTCAAGTTTATTTTCTAAGATGCGGGTGTACGATGGAGAAAGCCTAAAAGACACAGATCCAAAAGCGAAGTCTTATCAAGAGTATAGAGACTACGCGGGAGTTGATGAGGGAATGGAGGGTCTTTCCACTCGCTTTGCGTTTAAAATTTTATCTAGGGTGTTTAATTTCGACAGCCAGGAAGTAGCAGCTAACCCTGTGCACCTATTCTACGTTTTAGAACGACAAATTGAGCGTGAACAGTTTAACCAAGAAATTGCCGACAGGTACCTCGAATTTTTGAAAGGCTACCTTACGCCTCGATATGTGGAGTTTATTGGAAAAGAGATACAAACCGCCTATTTAGAAAGCTACTCGGAATACGGTCAAAATTTATTTGACCGATATGTCACATATGCTGACTTTTGGATCCAGGACCAAGAGTATCGAGACCCCGAAACTGGTCAATTATTCGACCGTGAGGCGCTTAATGCAGAGCTTGAAAAAACGGAAAAGCCAGCGGGAATAAGCAACCCAAAAGATTTTAGAAATGAAATCGTAAACTTTGTGCTTCGCGCCAGAGCGAATAACAACGGTAACAATCCTTCGTGGACCAGCTATGAAAAATTGCGCACCGTGATTGAAAAGAAAATGTTTTCAAATACTGAAGATTTGTTACCCGTCATTTCGTTTAACACAAAAGGCTCCACTGAGGAGCAGAAGAAGCATGACGACTTTGTTAACCGCATGACCGAAAAAGGCTATACGCAAAAGCAAGTAAGATTACTCTGCGAATGGTATCTCCGAGTGAGAAAAGCGTCGTAAAGACGCGCTTTCTCTCTGCCTATCGAATTCTCACTCATGTGGATTTTCATTGTATGAATTTCCTCTGTATGAGGTCGAATTTTAATACATGAGTATCATTATGTAAGTAGGTGTTTATGGCCCATTTTATTGACCGAAGGCTCAACAGCAAAGGCAAAAGCACGATAAACCGACAGCGCTTTATTAAACGCTATAAGCAGCAAATAAAGCGGGCGGTGTCAGACGCAGTAGGCAAGCGTTCGGTAACCAATGTGGAATCTGGTGAACAAATTAGTATTCCCACACGGGATATTTCAGAACCTGTATTTCACACTGGTAAAGGCGGGCGGCGGGATATGGTCCATCCCGGCAACGACCAGTTTTCAGAGGGAGATAGAATTGAGCGTCCCCCTCAAGGAGCTAGCCGGGGCAATGGAGACGGAGACGCCAGCAACGACGGCGAGGGGCAAGACGAATTTGTCTTCTCTATTTCTAAAGACGAGTATTTAAGCATTCTGTTTGAAGATCTTGAATTGCCGAACCTGAAAAAAAACCAATTCAATCACGTTACACAATACGAAACGTATCGAGCGGGTTATCAAACCGATGGCATTCCCTCTAATTTAGATATTGTGCGTTCATTAAAAGGCTCTGTGGCCAGGCGCATTGCGTTGACTGCAACAGACAAACGCAAGCTTAGAGAATTAGAGGAACGCTATGAGCGATTAAAAGCCAACGAAGGCAATAATACTGACAGCACAGATGAAAGCATGCGTGCTAATTCGCAATTAGTAACGGAAGAGCAAATCGCTTTAGAGGCGGATATTGCCGCATTAAAAGCCAAAATCGCCAAAGTGCCCTTTATTGATACCTTTGATCTGCGCTTTAAAAATTATGACAAACGACCGCTTCCTAGCAGTAAGGCCGTGATGTTCTGTTTAATGGACGTTTCTGGCTCAATGGATCAAGCTACAAAAGAGACGGCGAAGCGATTTTATATTCTGCTTTATCTGTTTCTCAGTCGCACGTATGAAAATGTGGACGTGGTGTATATTCGCCACCACACACAGGCTAAAGAAGTAGATGAACAAGAGTTCTTTTATTCCCAGGAGACCGGGGGCACTATTGTTTCAAGCGCATTAAAGCTGATGAAAGACATCATAGAAGAACGATACAGCGACGGCCTTTGGAATATTTACGGGGCTCAAGCCTCTGATGGTGATAATTGGGCTGACG
This sequence comes from Alteromonas genovensis, assembly GCF_010500895.1. GTDB lineage: Bacteria > Pseudomonadota > Gammaproteobacteria > Enterobacterales > Alteromonadaceae > Alteromonas > Alteromonas genovensis. The sequence continues at coordinate 402,034 of NZ_JAAAWO010000002.1, read as the reverse complement.
ACTCGCCAAAATGCAGTGCGTTGCTTGCCCACCATTTATTACCCGTTTGCCGCTACTATACTTACATTGAGATTACTGAACGACCCCATCAAAGTTTATGGAAAGGGTTTGAGCAAGTAAGCGCGTCCCACGACAACTTCATGTGTAAGCATATTGAATCTCAAGCTGATATCTATCCCGTGTTTAGAGAGATATTTAAGCGCGCAGATGCTGACGCAAGTTAAGGAGCATTCTATGTCGACTTCCCCCTTATCCCATCAATTTTATGAGCTTAGTGATGGACCTGATTGGAACTTTGACTTGCTTGGTGAGTACGAGGAACATATTGACCGTATAGCAAAAGCCTTCAAGCTCGACACCTACCCCAACCAAATTGAAGTTATTACCGCAGAACAAATGATGGATGCCTACGCCAGCATCGGCATGCCGCTCAACTACACACACTGGTCGTTTGGTAAAAAGTTTATTCAGACTGAGCAGCAGTACAAACGGGGGCAAATGGGGTTGGCGTACGAAATAGTCATTAATTCAAGCCCCTGTATTGCCTATTTAATGGAAGAAAATACCATTACCATGCAGGCGTTAGTTATGGCCCATGCATGCTACGGCCACAACTCCTTTTTTAAAGGCAACTATCTATTTAAAACTTGGACCGACGCTGGCTCAATCATCGACTACCTGGTGTTTGCTAAAAACTATATTGCCGAATGCGAACAAAAATTTGGCTTTGAGGATGTGGAAAATATTCTTGATTCGTGCCACGCGTTAATGAACTTTGGCGTAGATAGGTATAAGCGGCCTCAGAAAATTTCCCTACAGGAAGAAAAGAACCGTCAACAAGAGCGCGAGACTTACTTACAGTCGCAGGTCAATGAACTATGGCGAACACTGCCGGAGAACGCGCAAAAACATACTACCCACCCTCGTCGTTTTCCTAGTGAGCCACAGGAAAACTTACTCTATTTTATTGAAAAGAATGCGCCATTATTAGAGCCGTGGCAGCGTGAAATTGTAAGAATAGTGCGCAAGGTGTCGCAATATTTTTATCCTCAAAAGCAAACCCAAGTAATGAATGAGGGATGGGCCTGTTTTTGGCATTATCACATTCTAAATAAAATGTACGACGACAAGCTGGTAAGCGACAGGTTTATGATGGAGTTTCTGCACAGTCACTCAAGCGTGGTCATGCAGCCCGAATACAACAGTCCGTATTATTCTGGTATTAATCCCTACGCGTTAGGCTTTTCTATGTTTATGGATATCAAACGGGTATGCCAATCTCCTACTGAAGAAGATTATTACTATCTTCCCAGCATCGCAGGGAAGGACTGGTTAGAAACGGTGCATTTTGCCATGCAGAACTTTAAAGACGAGAGTTTTATTAGTCAGTTCTTATCTCCAAAAATCATTCGAGACTTCAAGCTATTCGCTCTTGAAGACGACACCTCAAAATCGTTTATAAGCGTAAGTGCTATTCACAATGAAAAGGGGTACCACACAATCAAAGAAAAGCTCTCGGCCCAATATAACTTGAGCAACTTAGAGCCTAACATTCAGGTATACAACGTAGATATAAGCGGCGACCGTTCCTTAACATTACGCTACATCCCTCAACACGATATCCCTCTTGCCGAGTCAAAAGATGAGGTTATGCGTCATTTGCATCGACTGTGGAAATTTGATGTCAGGTTAGAGCAAGAGCATAATAGCGGTAAGATCGATGTCATTTCACAATGCCCTAGCCCCCCGCTTTCTGATACTTAGCCTTCTGAAACTTTGCCTTCCGAGAACTTGGCCTTCAATTTAATGGGTTGATTAGGCTTGTTGGGGTGCCTTACCATCCATCACTTTTTTAGAGCACAAGAAGAGAGACAGGGCCCCCACTGCAGCGAAAACGGCTGCAGTCACAAAGGTTTCATAGGCATTGGTGCCTTGTGACCACTGCTGACCTGCAAGGTAGTTACCAGACGCGCCCCCTAAACCAAAGGCAATACTGATATACACGGCTTGTCCGCGGCTGTGAAATGCTGCTGGTAAATACTGATGAATAAAGTGCACAGACACCGCGTGAGTCAATCCAAAGCTTAATGCGTGAATAACTTGGCTAAACACAATCACAGATATATGTTGGGCAAAGTCGGCAAGCAAGTACCATCGCAGAGCCGTCAACGTGATACTCGCAAACAGCAAATTCCACACGCCAAAACGGCTAATAAGATGTCTGGCAACTAAGAATATGCCCACCTCCGCCAGTACACCAAATGCGATAAACACGCCGGTTTGCTGACCAGAGTATCCAAGGTCTCGCATGTACAATGCAAAGAAGCCATAGAAGGCACCAAAGCTAATTTGTAGACATGCAGAGGCAAAAATAAATATCGCAAACGGTTTTTGCTTAACGAACCTCCAAATACTTCCAGGCTCACTTTCAGTTTTTGATTTCTTAGCCGGCGCGGTAATGAATAATGTACTGATGAATAGTAGCGATAGCACCCCAACACTGACATACACCGGAGTTTCGGTGGAAAATATATCGAGGGCTTTACCCGCAGTCACGGTCAAGCAGATAAAACCAATGCTGCCCCACAGTCTTATTTGCCCGTAGTTAGCGGTACTCGTAGAGACTGCGTTCATTGTGATCACCTCCAGCTGAGGCAATACCGCAGTCCAAAACATCATCATAAGACCGAAGGCAAAAGTGAGCCCCCAAAAGCTGGAAAAGTAAAACACCGAGCTAAAGGTGAGCACCGTAAGAAGACAGCCAAGTCGCATAATGCCAACCGCGTTACCCGTTTTATCTGCCACACCTGCCCAAAGTCCAGGCCCTAAAATACGCGCTAACGTAATAACAGCAAATAGCTCACCAATGTCCTGTGACGAAAAGCCCCGACCGTCTAAAAAAATACCTAAATAGGGAACAAGCACACCAAGTTGACCAAAGTAGAGCCAATAGGTTAATGCTAAAATAATGAGAGACTTTTTACTGGTAACCGAAGAGTGGCTAGGAAGCGTCAATGCGTATCTCCATATGTATAAAATCCATTTACACCGACCATTTAAAAAGGCGCCACTAATGTGATATTAGGGCGCCACTAACGTAATACAGCAAGCCAAGTGTTTTAAACGATAAACGTGGCGTTTAACGGCTGCCGGAAATAGGTGCTGTCGTTGATACAACGCCCATATTTTGTGCGCGGTGACGCAATAGATGGTCCATCAATACTAGCGCCATCATTGCCTCAGCAATAGGCACAGCGCGAATGCCAACGCAGGGATCATGACGACCTTTTGTCACAATATCAATTTCTTCGTTTTGCTTATTGATTGTCGTTCCTGGCACAGAAATACTCGACGTTGGCTTTAATGCCATGTGAACTTCAATGTCTTGCCCCGTAGAAATACCACCAAGTACGCCACCGGCATGATTAGACGCGAAGCCATCAGGAGTCAGCGTATCGCGATGCTCACTGCCCTTTTGATTAATAACGTCAAACCCGTCGCCAATTTCAACTCCTTTAACCGCATTGATACCCATCATGGCATGCGCAATTTCGGCATCTAGTCTGTCAAACACGGGCTCACCAAGTCCTACAGGCACGTTCTTAGCGACCACTGACACTTTCGCGCCAATACTATCGCCAGACTTCTTTAAATCGCGCATGTATTCGTCGAGAGCGCCTAGTTTGTTCTCGTCTGGGCAGAAAAAAGGATTGGTATTGGTAATAGTATGATCAACGCTCTCTACGGCAATGGGGCCCAATTGAGATAGGTAGCCTAACACTTCGATACCATGAACTTCTTTAAGGTATTTTTTTGCAATACCACCCGCTGCTACGCGAATAGCTGTCTCGCGAGCAGATGAGCGGCCACCTCCGCGATAATCGCGGCTGCCATATTTTTGATCGTAGGTATAGTCGGCGTGGCCTGGACGAAACCGGTCGGCAATATTGCCGTAATCTTGGCTTCGTTGGTCCTTGTTTTTAATTAACAGGCCAATACTGGTTCCCGTTGTTTTGCCCTCAAAAACGCCTGAAAGGATTTGTACCTCATCATCTTCTCTACGAGCAGTGGTGTAACGAGACGTTCCCGGCTTTCTTCTGTCTAAATCAATTTGAAGATCTTCTTCAGTAATGTCCAATCCTGGAGGACAACCGTCTACGACACCGCCAATGGCAATACCGTGGCTTTCTCCGAACGTGGTTACAGTAAAAAGTTTCCCGAAGCTGTTACCTGACATAATTAACCATTAATCCTTACTACTAAAATACTGAACCAGTGTGTCTTTATTCACAGCAAAGATGCCTTGGCCGCCGTTTTCAAATTCTAACCAAATAACTTCTAAGCCAGGAAATCTTTCATTCATGTGCACTTCGCTATTACCCACTTCGATAAATAGCCAACCGCCATCGTTTAGATACATAGGGGCCTGACGCAACATGGTAGCTACCAAATCAAGGCCATCTTCCCCTGCGGCTAGCGCGAGTTCTGGCTCATGATGATACTCTTCTGGGAGGTCTGCCATATCTTGTGCATCAACATACGGCGGGTTTGAAATAATTAAATCGTACTTTTGCCCTTCAAGGCTTGTGAATAAATCAGACTGAATGGGATAAACGCGATGACTAAGGCCATGCTCTTGTATGTTGATATCTGCCACTTCAAGTGCGTCTGAGCTAATGTCCACCGCATCTACCTGCGCTTCTGGATAAGCATGGGCAAGTGCTATTGCAATACAGGCTCCCCCAGTACACATATCAAGAATGTTCGACGGTTCGTTTTCTACAAACGGCGAGAAGTGGTTTTGAATTAACTCAGCAAAGGGTGAACGAGGAATGAGCACTCGTTCGTCAACATAAAACGGCATACCGCAAAACCATGCTTCGTTAGTCATGTAGGGCAAAGGCATGCGTGTTTGTACACGCTTTAATACAAGCTCTGCTATTTTCTCACGCTCACTTTTTGTAAGGCGAGAAGACAATATATGTTCTCCCACTGACGATAAGATAGGGTGTGGAAGGTGAAGGGCTTGCAATACCAAGCTTGTTGCTTCGTCCCACGCATTGTCAGTGCCGTGACCAAAGTAGAGTTCAGCGTCATTAAAACGGCTTGTTGCCCATCGGGTCATATCAAGCAATGTATGCAGATCGTCAATGGCTTCTTCTAGGTAAAACTTATCGGTCATAGCGTTTGGGTACATCAATATTTTGAAAGCTGGTATCATACCCAAACTTCATGCTAATTCACATAATTAACTGTGGTGCAGCAGCGTCGAAAGGTATTTTATTAACGCTCGCTTTTAACAGAAGCTTCTTGCTTCTTTGAAAGCCCAATGCAGATTAGATTCATTATGAAAGTGTTTAAAAAAGAATTGAAAGCGTTGAAAAAGCAGCAAAGTACTCACGCGCCTGCTGTTCAAGAAGAGACCTTTTCGTTTACCGACGCCATGACTGGCGTAAAGCCGTTGGCGCAAGATAAAGTAGAGCCAAATAAGCAAGTAGAGCTATTTAAGAAGAAACAGCAGTCGTCGGCTAAAAATCTTAAACACAGTAAACAACTTGCTGCGTCGTTTAACTTTTCAGACATGTACCAAGCCGTATTGCCACAAGAAGGCCCGATGCGTTATTGCCGCAGCGATGTGCCTACCCATGTGTTAAAGCAATTGCGACGAGGTGACTTTTCGCCAGAGCTACATTTAGATCTTCACGGACTGACCAGAGAAATGGCAAAAGATGAAATTGCCGCGCTCATTTACGCCGCGAGAAAAGACCTTGTAGACTGCGCCTGTATTATGCACGGCTTTGGTCAGGGCGTACTGAAAGCCGCCCTGCCCCATTACTTGGTTCAACATCCCCACGTTAAAGCGTTTCACCAGGCCCCGTTAGAGTATGGCGGTAAAGCCGCTTTACTGGTATTGCTTGATGTGCCGGTAATGGCTGGCAAACAGTAGCTGCACTCTACTTTTTGAAAATAGAGGCCTGACTGCCTCTGCCGTTTAAAGCAACCAGCTTTATTTTCCAGCCGCGCTGTTGTGCATGAACAAATAGGTGTAGTACACCATCATTCCAACAATAATACCTATACCTAACAGCGAACCCCACACCACCGGATCTTTAATCATTGTCCACAACATAATTGTTCTCTCCACAAGTACGAAAAATTAGCACGTAAACAAGCACGTGAATAAAAAATCTATAGTTGAAGTGTATGGGAGTGCGGGAGCTGTGGTTATGATCTAGATCAACAGCGTAAAAGGGATGAATGGTTTCGCATGGGTATCTTGATCTGCATCAAAGAAATAGAAGGGTCACAAACAATACATCAAATTGCTATTGCAAATCATTCTCATTTGCAATACATTGAGTATGCCTGTTCGACGTTGGGTCAAAAAAACGGTCTTAGCTTAGCGTCGCTGAGGGGGTAGAGATAATCTACCCCCTCTTTTTTGTTCTAATGTTTTATGATTTTGTTTTGATATATGCTGCTTATTAATACGCTAGTTTCAAAGGGCGTGTAACAGCCCGCAGAGCCACAAGAACAAACGCCTTACAAAGTAGCTTTAGCTGAATAGCTTCATAAACCAACCTTTCTGAAGATCTTCTTCGCAGGTTTTAAGCTGAGTGGCATAGCGTAACGAGCGCGCTTTGACCTTTGATGCCACCTTTTTAAGCCATGGCTTTCTATCGTAGCTGCGGCGCTTATACCCGCCCCAACCTTCATGGTAATTAAGGTACTGGGCGTAAGCATCCCACTTAGACACACCATTGACCTTTTGCGATTTGTAGATAAACCAGCCCATAAAATCAATGGCATCTTCAAAGTCGTCTCTGTCTGCGCCACTGCTATCTGTTTCTCTTATGTAATCTTCCCACGTAGGCGTTTTCGCTTGTGAATAACCATACGCTGAACTCACTCTTCCCCAAGGAACCAATCCAAAAAAAACATAGTCTCTGGGAGGAAGTGCGTCGTGTCTAAAGGAGCTCTCTTGGTACATCATTGCCATGGGTATGTGAATGGGGACGCCCCATTTATCCCTTGCATCGGCAGCGGCATCGTACCAATCTTCTTTTTCGTAGAAGATTTCACACAAGTTACTGCTGTTTTTCGGGGGTGTTGTGGCACACCCTGCGATTAACAGCGGAAAAAGAACGATAAGGGCTGATAAAAAAACAACCCATTTTTTGAACTTTTGGCTCATAGCGTGTCTTAATTAATGTTCTAGTAAAATGTGTGTTTCCCTGGAACCCTTTAATGCCTGACTTATGTCAGGCATTTTTTTTTGCTTGGGGCTCGGCAAAATAGTCAGTAATAAAGGTATCAAAGTCTTTTTCATCTGACGCCTCTATTTCTCGCTGTGCGTCAAAAGAGCTTTCGCCCTGTTTAACAAACTCAGCACTATCGGTAAACGTGTAGTCAAACCCTTTCATTTCGTTGCTGTATTTCTGCGCTAACTCTAACCCAAAAATACTATTGTCTTTGTCACCATCTAACAGAGACTGAAGCATTTTCCCTGAAGGCGTTAAAGCGGGGTTTTGAATTTTAGCGTATTCGTCACTCACCGCCCTGGTGTATTGTTTTGTGTTATTCGCCTCATCAAGCAATGTGGCCGCTTGGCCAAAATATGCAAAAAGCTTTTCGCTCCATTGAGGTAACGATACCGGGTTGCCGTTTTCTGTCAGCATTAGCTCCGGGTTTCGTCCTTCCAACACAACGCGATCCATATTTTCTTTTGCTTCATTAAGCTGTTGTTCGTCTAACGCGTCACTGGGCATCAGCAAACAGGAAAGCAGAAATACATCAAGAAAATCAAACTGCGAATCAGAGATGCCTATGGCAGAAAACGGGTTTACATCTAATGCGCGCACTTCTATATAGCTAATACCGCGCCTTACGAGAGCGTCGGTGGGCTTCTCCATTGACTCAGTAGGCTGCTTAGGACGAATAGGAGAATAAAGCTCGTTCTCAATTTGAATAATATTGTGATTGAGCTGCTGATAATTTCCGCCTTCACCTGAGGCAAAGCGCTCAAAACGAGTGGAAGGTGTGCTCATCGCTTCGCGCAACAAGCGAACGTAATTATCCAATTCGTTGTAGCAAATTTTTAGCGAAGATTGTTCTGCGCTGGTATAGCCTAAGTCGCTCATTCTAAGCGATGTGGCGTAAGGCATATACAGTGTACCTTTACCCACCTTCTTAAACGGTAGACTGTACTCCTTGCCTTTTAAGAATGAGCTGCATAAAGCTGGAGAAGCACCGTACAAATAAGGGATTAACCAGCACAAGCGGCGATAGTTTCTAATAAGGCCAAAATACTCTGCCGACGTTTGGTCTTGTGAATGAGTGGTACCGTTTTGTTTCGCCCACAGTGCCCAAAAGCTCTCTGGTAAGGAAAAGTTAAAATGAACACCCGCGATAGCCTGCATCATACTACCGTAGCGGTTTTTAAGCCCGATGCGATACACACGCTTCATTTTACCCACGTTAGACTCGCCAAAGTAGGCAATGGGAATTTCCGTCTCATCATCGATAAAGCAGGGCATGCTGAGTGGCCAAATTTGCTCTTCTTCAATATTATCTGCAACAAAGCGGTGAATATCTTGAAGTTGTGCAACGGTCTTTGCTGAGCTTGCCTCTGGAGGAGTAATAAACTCTAACAAAGACTCAGAAAAGTCTGTCGTAATAGATTCGTGAGTCAGGGCCGAGCCCAACGGCTTAGGATGTGGCGTTTGTGCCAACGTACCGTTTGGATTGATTCGAAGCGCCTCTCGCTCTACACCACGCTTTATGTCTTTTAACGAGGCTAAAAATTCTGGCGATTTAAGCGCCTTAACGCGCGCGTCGAAACAAGTGTTGTCTGCTGTCAAAATGGTATTCCGTGATGTCATTATTGCGCCCAGTTTTGAAGTCATGGGCGGCAATAGTGTAAATTCAAGATACGTTGGCTGTTTAGTCTAACGCTTCTCGCTTGTTGTCCTCTACCGATAATTCAACCATCGGTATATTTAATGAGCTCAGCTGTGGCAAAATCTTCGTTTTATCACCCACTACAATAATTTGCATCTTATCAGCATTCAAATATTGTTTTGCTAGCCTGTTAATAGCAGCTCTATCTATGCGGTTAATGATGTCGAGTTGCTCGTCTCGATATCCTTTTTCCAAGTCATAGCTGAGCAACTGTCGTAAAAAGCGAGCTTTGCTAGAGGGCGTTTCAAATGCCAATGCATCACTTAATGTAAAGGCATTTCGCATAAATTCAATTTCAGACTCAGTCACGCCCTTTTCTTTATACGCATTTATCTCGGCAAAAATCTCTTTGATGCCCAGTGCAGTATCCTTTGCGGTTAAATCAGTACCCACTTCAAACCAACCTAAGGTTTTTCCACCAACAAAGCCACTACTCGCACCGTAGGTTATACCTTTATCTTCCCGTAGATTTAAATTGATTCTACTGTTAAAAGCTCCACCTAGCGGGAAATTCATAAGTCGAGATTTAAAATATTCGCCTGTGGCATCAAAGGGTAAACCTCTATTCACAATATACACCACCGACTGCACCGCATCAGGACTGTGTACTACATACAGGTTTTGTTCTTCGTACTGAGGAAATTCATGGTAATCGACAAAATCATAGTCTTGCCCTTCCCAGTCATTTAAAAAGCCAAGCGCTTCCATGGTCTGCTCTGGCGTCAGGTTACCCACAACAACCATGCTGGCCTTTGCGGGTGAATAATAGCGCTCGTAAAATGCTTTTACATCATCCAAGGCAATATTGTTTACCGACGCTATAGTGCCTCCATCAGGCAAACTTACTCGATTTTCTTCCCCAAACAGAATTAAGTCTTTGGCTCTCTGCGCTAGGCTAGAGGGCGTTTTTGCCTGCTGCTGCAAGCCCTGCAGAACGCGCTCTTTCATGCGCGAGAAATCTGCTTCAGTAAATGCAGGGTTAAACAGCTTTTCTTCCATCAACGCTAGCGTGGGTTTAATGTTTTTTGTCAAGGTAGACACTGACATCTGAGTAAACCTTCCACCAGTGCTAAAGCGAATCGAACTGCCTAGCTTAGCAAGTTCGTTTGCTAAGTCTTCATTACTGTAGTTTTCCGTGGTCTCGTTCATCAGTAGCGCCGTAAGGTATGCGGTGCCTGCTTTGCCTTCTGGGTCTAGCAACATGCCACCGTCCATACCTAAGGTTATGGTTACCGTGGGCGTTTCATTACTGGTTACGCCAAGCACCTTAATATCATTACGTAGCGAACGTTCCCAATAGTCTGGTACTTTAGAAACCGGCGCAGGCCCAGCTCCTGGCATAATGCTTCTATCAAACGTTGACGCTGGGCTAGCGAACGACTCATTGTCACTTTTATGCTTAGCAGAGGCTGATTGATGCTCAGATTGTAATTGGTCATCGGTAAGTGTGCGCGTGGGTCGCTCGAAAGTGGGCTCTGCTGCAGCAAGCTGAGGGCTGCCATTTGGCACAACACTTAATACAACGCTGTTGGCGTCTTTAATATAATCATTGTATACACGCATAATGTCGCTAGCGGTAACCGAATTGTATCGCGCAATGTCTTGTGCAATGAGGTCGGGGGTTTTGTAGTAGGTTTCATTTGCTGCAAGCGCAGAGACTTTACCTGAAACACTTTGAAGCCCAAATACCGTCCTAGATTCTAACTGACCTTTCGTTCTGGCAAGGTCATCGGCGGTAACCCCTCGGGTTTCAAATTCTTTTAATGTATCGTTGAGCGCTTGTTGAAGTGTCGCTAGCGACGTCACTTTAGCGGGGTTGGCTAAGGCCAATAGTTGAAACTCACAGGCTAGCTCGCGACAGGGGTGAGACACAGCGGCCTGCACCGCCATTCCTTGCTTTACCAAGTTCTTATAAAATAACGATGTTTTACCACCGCCAAGAATATTGGCCAACACATCTAAAGGCGCTTCATCAACGTGACGGGCATAAACTGTGGGGTACGTTATTTGTAGCAGGGGCAAATGTACCTTGTCTTCTAAGGTTAAGTAACGCGTTTCATCAAGCGTCACGGGCTGAGGCTTCGCATCCACAACCTCTGGCCCTGAGGGTATATCGCCAAAATACTGCTGAATAAGTGCTTTTGTTTTGGCCACATCAATATCGCCGCCAATGGTGAGCACTGCATTGTTTGGTCCATACCAACGTTTAAAGAATGCCTTTAAATCGTTAACGTTTACGCGATCTAAATCTTCAACGTAGCCTATTGTTAACCATGAATAAGGGTGACCCTCGGGATAGAGCGCTTCGCCGTTTAGCTCAAATCGAAGCCCGTAGGGCTGATTATCGACTCGTTGGGCCCTTTCGTTTTTAACGGTCTCCCGCTGGTTCTCAAACTTCTTCTGATCTACCGCTTCAAGTAAATAGCCCATGCGATCAGATTCAAGCCACAATACCTTTTCTAATTGATTAGCAGGTACGGTTTCAAAATAATTGGTTCTGTCTGTATTTGTTGTGCCGTTTAAGTTTCCACCTGCTTCGGTGATAACTTTAAAATGCTGTTCGTCAGCAACGTGTTTTGAGCCTTGGAACATCATGTGCTCAAAAAAGTGGGCGAATCCTGATTTGCCAACTTCTTCCCGCGCAGAGCCAACGTGATAAGTCACGTCTACGTGCACAAGTGGGTCTGAGTTATCTTCGTGAAGAATGACGGTTAGGCCGTTATCCAAGGTGTATTTCTCAAAAGGAATAGAAACTGAATTTTCTTCTTGCGGTTGTTCTACCTGCACCCGTTGGCACCCGCTACTAATTAACACTAAAAGGGCCGCACAGACGATACGAAAGGAGGGGTTACCCGGCATGTTTATTCCTTTTTTAACTAACTACGTTATAAACCGCGCTTTTTAAAGCGGTGTTTTTATTATTTTATAACAGAGGGGGGCGTCGCATTTGCATCGAAGATTAACAGAATTTTTAATGCTTTACTTGTACAGCCAACGCTATGGCTGTATTAATTTGTGCAATCTTGAAATACACTATCACCATTATGAGTTCTATCATCTCTGGTAATGTAAACCAGTGCCATATTGTTTCGCTCAATGGTAGTAAAGCAATGACCAACGACGTTAGAGCAACGTCGCTTTAACGTGTTGTAAAAGGATACTTGCATGGACAAGTCAACCACATTAGTCGATCTCGAATTTGGGATGTCGCAGTTAAGCGGGAACAAAAAACTCTTATTTACCCTACTCGGTAAATTTACAGATGAATATCGTCTTTTAGATGCAAACTTGCAAGCGCTTATGGAAAAGGAGCAGTATGACGATGCCTACTCGCTTATGCATACACTAAAGGGCGTGACTGGTAACTTGGGCTTATTCGCGCTTCACAATGACAGTAAACAAATAGAAAGTGCAATTAGAAACGAGCAACAGCTACCCGGTAATTACCCTCAGTTTGTTGTATTGCTTAATGACACGGTTGCCGAAGTAGACAGCCTGACTGCTGAGCCCGCGGCATCTGAAGCGCAAACTAATGCAACGGATAATGTGACAAATAACGCAGCTGCAGAACGCGCTGAGAAACAGCTAGTGGCAGCGCTAAAAGCCAGTGAGTTTATTTCACAAACTACTCTCGATGAATGGCTAAATGCGATGAACCTTAGCGATGAAAAGCGCGAAGCAATTATTGAGGCGGTAGACGAATTAGACTACGAAGAAGCGTTAGCAACCCTAGACGTTAAGTGAAGCTAGGCAGTGCAGCACATTCCTATTATTTACCGTGACAACGGGGTTATTGTTGTCAATAAGCCCATTGGCATTGCCATGCATACTACGTCACCTACGCATAGCGAGCATGTTGCACAACCCAGTGCAGGGCTAGGTTCAGAACTTGGTTCAGAGCTTGAACCGGAACTGGGTATAGTCGAGTTATTAAAACGGCAGTTAAATGTACCTCAACTGTTTCTATGCCACCGCTTAGACACCGGCACTTCTGGCTGTTTATGCCTTACTGAAAATGAGCATTTGGCAGCAGAAATTGGTCTGTTATTCGAGACTCGCCAGGTAAGTAAGTACTACTTAGCGCTCAGTGATAAAAAGCCGAAGAAAAAGCAGGGCTTAATCATCGGCGACATGAAAAACCGACGAGGTGGTCAACACATTTTGTTAAAAACCACTGATAACCCTGCCGTCACTCAATTCTTTAGCCAGTCGGCAAAACAAGGGATCCGCGGGTTTCTACTAAAGCCCCATTCAGGTAAAACTCACCAAATTAGAGTTGCTTTAAAAAGCATGGGCGCACCTATTTTAGGGGATTCACTCTACGGCGGTAGCAGTGCCGACCGATTGTATTTACACGCCTTTATGCTTTCATTGCCTTTGAAAAGCGGAACAAAGACCTTTACCGCGCCTTTATTAGAGGGCAATGAATTTAGTGACGATACCGTTAAGCAGTGGCTATTGACTGTCGCAAACCCCGATAATTTTGCATGGCCAGCACTGCCCTCTCGCTACACTCATGACAGTTCCCTTAGCGCGGCCAGGCAACCTAACTGATATGACGCACTTACATATTGTGGGCAGTGGTGCCATTGGGAGTCTTTTGGCAGCGGGCGCTGAAAAGCATCAGGTGACTTATACTCGCTACCCTAGGGTTTACTCGTCCTTGCACCACAATGAAGCTACCAAGCGTTGTGATAAACCAACACTCGATGCATTTTTTAGCACTCCAAACGAATCTAGCATTCCAAACGAAGCAACATGGCTTGATGGACATTCTTTTCCCCTACAAGGCGCTATTGCATCACCCACGAAGATTGATGCCGACCATGTGCTAATATTTCCGCTTAAAGTGTATCAACTGGAATCGGCTCTTCGCCAATGGCTACCGTTTTTACACGCCAAACCGGTTGTTGTATTACTGCAAAATGGCATGGGCGGACACGAAATAGCGCGAGCCTTACTCGGTGATGACTATCCACTGTTATTAGCGACAACGAGCCACGGTGCGTTGAAAAAGCAAAGAGACGATGCACAGCAACAGCTTGTGTATACGGGCTTGGGAAGTACTACGCTAGGCAGTATAAAACACCCTAACTTGTGCGCGTTAGCCGACTCATTCAATGCTGACAGTCTATTAAAAACAGACCATCTATTGAAAACAGACAGTCTATTGGAAACAGGCAGCTTAGGGAAAACAGGCAAGCTATCAAAAACAGAGCGTGAAAGTAGACAGCTTGTGAGAGCCTATGCATTACTGAATAAGACGTTGCCGCCAGTGGCACTCTCAAACAACATTTTACACGCGCTTTGGAGCAAACTTGCAGTTAACGCAGTCATAAACCCACTCACTGCGCTTAATAATGTTCCTAATATTGCTATTTGCGATGAAAGCTACAGCGAACAAATACACGATATTTGCCAAGAATTTGTAGCAGTAGCTCAAGCTTGCGGTGAGCACTTCGACCTTAGTGAAGTTAAAGACAAAGTAATTCAGGTAGCAAAGGCGACGGGCAGTAATTTTTCCAGTATGCATCAAGATGTACAGTATAAACGTGAAACTGAGATAGACGCGATCAATGGCTATATTGTTTCTATGGCAAAGAAAAAGGGTATTAGCGTTCCCACCAATACCCTTCTTGTAGAGCGCGTGAAAGCGCTTCTTGTTTAGCTTTTTTTATTCGTTTTTTTTACTCGGCTTTTGAGTCTTTTGCCTCAGCGTCGTTGCCTGCTTGAGGCTTCATGTGAGGGAACAAAATTACGTCTTTAATAGTAGAGCTGTCGGTAAACAACATGGCTAATCTGTCGATGCCAATGCCCTCACCCGCTGTAGGCGGTAAGCCATACTCAAGGGCGCGAATGTAATCGTCATCAAAATGCATAGCTTCATCGTCGCCGGCGTCTTTTTCTACCACTTGCTTAGCAAAACGTTCCGCTTGATCTTCTGGGTCGTTAAGCTCACTAAAGCCGTTGGCCAATTCACGACCACCAACGAAAAACTCAAAGCGGTCAGTAATAAACGGGTTATTATCGTTGCGACGCGCTAGCGGAGAAACTTCCCACGGATATTCCGTAATAAACGTCGGTTGTTCTAGTTTCTCTTCTGCAGTGGCTTCAAAAATTTCACACAAGTATTTACCTGCACCCCAAATGCCATCCACTTCAGGCTCTTTAATATGAAGCTGCTTTGCCATGGCTTTAAGCGCATCGAGGTGCGCTTCTGGGTCGCGGATTGCTGCTTCATTGGCCTCTGGCCAATACTTCAAAATGGCATCACCCATGCTTAAACGCTCAAAAGGCTGACCAAAGTCGTACTGAACTTCACTGGTTACATTGCCGTCAGTGTCTTTTGTGGTATTGGTGATAATGCTAGTACCGAGGATATCTTCCGCCAAAGTGCGTAGCATATCTTCCGTAAGATTCATCAAGTCGTTGTAGTCAGCGTAAGCTTGATAAAACTCAAGCATCGTAAACTCGGGATTGTGACGCGTTGATAAGCCTTCGTTACGGAAGTTGCGGTTAATTTCGAACACACGTTCAAAACCGCCTACCACTAAGCGCTTCAAGTAAAGCTCGGGGGCAATACGCAAATACATATCAATGTCTAACGCATTATGATGTGTAACGAAAGGCTTCGCAGTAGCGCCGCCAGGAATAACCTGCAGCATTGGCGTTTCTACTTCTAGGTAGTCGCGCTTAGTTAGATAATTGCGAATACCATTCACAATTTTGCTGCGGATCATAAAGGTTTTACGGGTTTGCTCGCTGGTGATCAAATCTACGTAGCGCTGACGATACTTAGTTTCTTGATCGCTTAAGCCATGAAACTTCTCAGGCAACGGGCGCAGTGCTTTAGTCAGCAGCTCGTACTCGACCATGTTAACGTATAAGTCGCCTTTACCAGATTTGTGCAAATCACCGGCAACACCAATAATATCGCCAATATCTAACGCACCGTATTTGGCTTTAAGCACTTTCTGCGTATCTTTGTCAGCATAGGCCTGAATACGTCCAGTCATGTCTTGAAGCAACATAAATGGACCGCGTTTTGCCATAATACGTCCAGCGATGCTTACTTTATTACCCTGCTCTTGCAGCGTTTCTTTATCGAATTCACCGAACTTAGCTTGTAATTCGTCAGCGTAATTTTCGCGACGGAAGCTGTTAGGGAAACCGTTTGCACGGCACTGCTCACGAATAGCGCTTAACTTAGCACGGCGCTCTGCAATCAATTTGTTATCGTCAGTTTGTTGGTCAGTCATAACCTTTCACTTCGTTGTTCGGTCTACAGCCCAGACTTCAGGCTAGCTACAATGAATTTATCCAAATCGCCATCAAGGACAACCTGGGTGTTGCGTGTTTCAACGCCAGTACGCAAATCTTTTATGCGAGAATCGTCTAATACGTAAGACCGTATTTGGCTCCCCCACCCGATATCTGACTTACTGTCTTCCATCGCTTGTTTTTCAACGTTTTGCTTTTGCAGTTCAAACTCATAGAGTTTCGCTTTCAACTGCTTCATGGCTTGATCTTTGTTTTTGTGCTGCGAGCGATCGTTCTGGCACTGCACCACAATTCCGGTGGGCTCATGGGTAATACGCACAGCGGAGTCCGTTCGGTTTACGTGCTGTCCACCGGCACCTGAGGCTCGGTAAGTATCAATACGCAAATCGGAAGGATTGATATCGATATCAATATCGTCGTCAACTTCAGGGTATACAAACGCCGAAGAAAACGAGGTGTGTCTTCTATTGCCAGAGTCAAATGGCGACTTTCGAACAAGGCGATGAACACCTGTTTCGGTACGCAGCCAGCCAAAGGCATACTCACCTTGAATGCGTAATGTAGCACTTTTTATGCCGGCAACATCACCGTCTGATACTTCGATAAGTTCTGTTTTAAAACCGTGAGCTTCACCCCAGCGAAGATACATACGCAGCAGCATATTCGCCCAATCCTGAGCTTCCGTACCGCCTGACCCAGATTGAATATCAATGTAGCAATCGTTGGCATCGTTTGGGCCGGAGAACATACGGCGAAACTCAAGTTTCTCTAGCGCCTCAATTAAACTATTCAGTTCATTTTGCGCTTCTTCGAATGTCTCTTCGTCTTCGGCTTCTACGGCAAGTTCAACCAAACCTTCAACATCTTCAGTGCCTTGGTCTAAATTGTGAATGGTTTCCACAATTTGCTCTAAGGCTACCTTTTCTTTCCCCAATGCTTGCGCTCTGTCTGGTTCATTCCACACATCTGGGTTTTCAAGTTCTCGACTTACTTCTTCTAAACGCTCTGACTTCGCATCAAAGTCAAAGATACCCCCTAAGCGCTTCGGTGCGCTCGCGGATATCTTTTATCGCATTAGTAACCGGGTTAATTTCAAACATAGTCCGCTTATTAATTAAAAATTAAGACCGCGGATACTACCGAATTTAGAGCAATTTTGATAGAGGCTGCAGTAAATAAGACTCAATTTAGACAGCCTATTTTATCAGCCCATTTTGTCTTAATTGCGTTTGTCGTGCTTGAACATTTAATAATCGCCCTCTTGCTTTTTATTTTTTTAAGCTTACACTTGTGCGCTGACTGAGCGTACAAGTGTAAGCCAACGGTTTTACATATGTTTGGTGATAGTAAAAACGCTAACCGTACCTACTTTTGAAGGCTCCCAGAGAGCTAATGTAAAAGCTAATACAAGAGAAAAGAGTAAACATCGCAGTGAAAGCATTAATAAATAGGGCCGCAGCCGTTTTCTTCCACCACGCTACGTGGGCAGGATATTGGGAAACGGTTGTTCAAATGGTGAATCCATCATGGCGGGACGGGTATTATCAAGCCCGTGTAAAATCGGTTTCTACGCTAAGTGATACAAGCGTTCAGCTTATTCTCTTGCCGCAAAAGCGCTGGCCCCAACATACTGCTGGCCAACATATTGCGCTTACCGTAGAAGTAAACGGCAAGTTAGTCACTCGGGTATTTACTATCGCCAGCGGCCAAAAAAGCCGACAAAATGAAGGTACTATTCGCTTAGTTATGCGGGTTAAGAAAGACGGTGTGCTAACGCCGTATTTGAGCGCGCTTTCATCGAAATCGGCAACACAAGCGGTATCAAAAGTGTCAGTGAATATTTCTGCGCCCATGGGCCACTTTATTATACCAAATGCTGTTATGCCAAACGCTGCGCGTTTAGATAAGCCCGAGAGCACTTCTTTAAAAGGAGCAATGCCCGAGCAAATCAAACCCGTTGTAATGATAGCTGGCGGCTCAGGCATTACGCCTTTCATCGCTATGCTAGAAGATTTAAACAGTGCAAGTAGCGATAATCTGCAAAGTCTGCCTATTCACTTACTGTATTTTGCTAAAGAGAATGAGCATCTACTCACAGACGAGCTTGCCGAACATAAGCGACTAAATACGTACTTCACCTATGAATTACTGTGTCGCCAAAAAGATGGCGGGGTGGAACAGCTTTTGGATAACCACACTGATTCACACTGGATGGTATGCGGTCCGCAGTCTCTTTATGATGAAGTGGCAAATACACATGCGAACCTTCCCCCTTCTAATGATGTGTCATTAGATAGCGAACATTTTGCAGCATTTCCCGTGGCAACTGCGCAAACCAGTGCTGAGAAAGCCATTTTCTCTTTAAACCATAACGGAAGCTCTCTTTTAGTAGATAACCAGCAAACGCTATTAACACAACTTCAGCAAGCTAAAAGACCTGTTACTTATGGATGCGGCATGGGTATTTGTCACCAATGCCAATGTGTGAAAAAACGTGGCGTGGTTCGAGATACACGAACCGGCGCGCTATCAGACAACGCCGAGCAGCTAATTCAACTTTGTGTATCTCAAGCCGTTACCGATTTGGAGCTTCAAGCATGATTACGACAATTAATACAGACACCGTTAAGACAAGCACGGTTAATAAAAGTATCGTTAATAAGGGCCAAGTTTTCAAAGGTTCAAACAACCATTTAAATAGTGGAGAAAATGCTAACGAACAGGCTTCACAGCGTGCATCAATTAGCACAGAAAGTAGCAATACAAAGGTACCTAACTATTCCAAACTTGCCACTCAGCTTGATGCCGTTAAAACCGACATAAAAAGTAAAATTGGCAGTGAAGATGCCGCCTACATTAGACGGGTAATATTGGCCCAGCGAGCGTGTGAATGGACCGGCAGAATATTGCTTATGTTAGGGTTTATACAACCTCTGTTATGGGTAGTAGGTGTGCTGAGTTTAGCAACGGCTAAAATTTTAGATAATATGGAGATTGGTCACAATGTTATGCACGGTCAGTACGACTGGATGAACGATAAGCACATCAACTCCAAAGCCTATGAGTGGGATATTGCCTGTGACGGGTCTAGCTGGAATCGTGTGCATAATTATGAACATCACACCTATACCAATATTATTGGCAAAGACAGAGACTTTGGTTATGGCTTACTGCGTTTGTCGAATGACTTTCGCTGGCGCGTAAAAAACCTATGGCAGTTTATTACCTACGTAATGCTTAGCGTCATGTTTCAATGGGGGGTGTCGTATCATGAGATGGCCGCAGAGCGCGTATTTTTTGGTAAGAAAAAAGACAACCGCAAAAATCAATTGTCGCATGCTGAGTTAAAGCGTCGCTTTTTTAGCAAAGGAGCCCGTCAATTAGTTAAAGACTACGTATTATTTCCTTTGCTAGCCGGCCCATTCTTTCTTTACGTTTTCACCGGTAACTTGGTGGCTAACTTACTGAGGAATTTATGGACGTCTACCATCATCTTCTGCGGGCATTTCACGGGGGATGTGCAAACCTTTAGTGCTGAAGACTGTGTTGATGAAACCCAAGGGCAATGGTACTACCGACAAGGGCTTGGTTCGTCCAACATAAAAGGTGGTAAGTTATTTCACGTACTTACCGGTCACTTGAGCTTTCAGATAGAGCATCATCTGTTTCCAGATATTCCTGCACGCCGCTACAAAGAAATGGCACCACAGGTACAAGCCATTTTCAAAGAACACGGTATGCATTACAACACGGGCGGATTTTTTAAGCAGTATGCCAGCGTGCTAAAACGCATCGTCCGCTATTCATTTCCGTAGCGCTGCTTTGAATCCTAACCAGCCGGCCATCGCGCTAGCGCTGGTTAGGAATGTTCCCCAGGCCCAATCTATCAGCATGATAAACAAGGTAAATCCGTCGATAATGCTGTATGCAGTTAGGTTGTAAGCACCATAGCTAGCTAGCCCGAGTAAGGCGCCATCAATACCAGCATACAATAGCGACTTATCGCGGTTTGCTACCACTGCCAATACAAATACGACAAAGCCATACATAAGATAAAATATTAGCCACGGCCAGGTAATAAATTGCGAGCGTAACAACGGCGCCATTTCGGTTTGATACCAGCTATCGGCGATAATGCCTAGCCACAGGAAATCAAGCACGCCAAAACAAATGAAAATAGCGAAAAGAGAAACCGCTATAGATTTTGCAAAGTGTTGAATATTTTGAAGCATCTAACATGTTCCTGTTTCAATTTCTTATGAGTAAATTGGTAGTGAGTATTTCTTTAGCTAGTTAGCGCACATACTTTGTTCGGCAACGCCCTTTGATACATAAATTGGGCAGTTGAAGAGATCGGTAGATTCTAAGCACATGCCTTCAACATTCGTTCCTGCGGTGACATTATCGCTTTTTGCCACACACGCCACTGTGCATTGAGAGCTATCAGAACACACATTTCCGGCATCAATCGCCGGCAACACACAAATAGTAGATTGCTTGCTACCGTTTTGCTTCCACGTGCCTCCCTCTTTTTCACATAGCTCACTGCTTTTTATCGAATATGCTTGCGCAATCAGGGGAAGGTCGTGATCGACCCCTTGCTCTAAACTCTGTATCGCTTCGATATCAATGAAGTCTTCATTAGGCCTTGCACCGCAAGCGGCGAGAGTTAAAGTAAAAACAAACACTAGTAAACGCATATAGAACTCTCTTATCTTGCACTGTGTTTTTAAAATAGGCTTTTATAATCGACTTTTACGATGAGTTTAACAATGACTCTTTTGCTGTCATTTACAAAGGTGGTATTTCTCGTTTGCTAAAATAGTACTACTGCCGTAAGGCAATCTATCGCTTCACAAATAGAGGACGGCAATGCTTAATTAGCAGTACAGAAAAGTTAGTTAAGTGCTAACGTAACCCAAACCAAGCGATGATCCGAACTCGCTTCTCTTTTGTCCACCAAACGATAAAGATGGCTACTTTTTACAGGCCAGAATACACCAGCGCTACTAACATTCAAATTAGCTGATGGCAGAACATAGTCAGCCCTAGCGCCCCAACTTGCCGTATAACGGTTACTAAAAGAAACCTTAAACGACTCTGCGCCACCGCGACTTATGGGTAAAACAGTATTATTCACTAACGGGTTTTCCGTTAGTTGCTCAATGACACCGTCTCGGTATTTATCGCCGATGTCGGCAGCATTAAAATCACCAACAAGTACAAAGCGCGTATTGTGCTGTAAACTCACCTTGTTGCCGTTGTCATCGTAAATATAGCTTCCTTTATCTGGCGATAAGTAATCTGCCATTAAACGAATCTCATCATGATTGCGCTTGCCGTTTCTGTCCTCTTCACCATCAAAAGACGGCGGCGTTGGGTGCATTGCCAATATATGAATGCTTTCGCCATTAACCAGCACTGGCACATCCCAGTGAGACTTTGAGCTTAGACGCAATGCCTGCCACTCTTTGGCATCGTACCAAGGCGTCCACTCAGTCTCTTTTTGCTGAGGACTCGGTATATATGGCTGCTGGGGATGAGGCATGTGGTGCCATTTGAACCGTTGAAATGTTCGGATATTATTGGTGTCGATGGGGTACTTCGACAACAATGCCATACCATATTGGCCTGGATATAAGCCAAAACCGTGGGCATCGCCTCCAAGCTGCTCAGCCCGACCGTTATTGTCTAAGTCGAATGGCGTTGCAAGCCCCGTATTGACCGGTGCAATGTAAGTATAGGGGTAGTCAACAGCCCGCTGACCATTTTGAGAAACATTGAGATAATGGGCAATAAAGGCATCGACACCTTTGGTTTTATCCGCTATGTAATCGAACTCGTTCAATAGCAGTACGTCTGGATTAACGCGCTGAATAATTTCAGCCACATTCTTAACTTGCGGGTGCTCTCCCGTACTTAGCACTCGTTGAAGCACATCAATACTCGGTGCGGGCTTTAGCGTTGCCCCTTGTGTATTTTTCTTTTTTGTTAAAGCCTCAGGGTAGTTTCCCGCCTCCATACTGACATTGAAGGTAGCGACTTTCAGTGACTCAGTGGACAGACAGTACGGCGAAAGCGTAAACAAAAAAATGAGTAGCAGAGCTCTCATGGTATTTTTCCCAATTTGTAATTTACCTAAGACATGAAGGACTAAGACATGTTGTCTTAAGACGCAGTGACCTAGCGTTTAATCACAAGATACCAAGTTTTTTATGAAGCCCAAACAATTTATGCACACAGCGTTGCCGAACACTTCGCCTCAAAAATCAATTATAGAATTAAAAACCACTTAAGCAGTAATTTTTGGCATTAAATCGCACTTATTAGATTAAATATAGAAAACATCGCACAAAAAAACTGAAAACTCACTGCTATTCTACTCTTATATTTTTATTCACAGTATGTTTCAAGAGGTTAAAATGGCAAATTGGGTTTCCCAAGCGATCAAAAAGATTAACGCTGACTATCAGCGTTCAGCGGACACGCACCTTATCAAACTCGATGCACTCAAACTTAACGGTATCGATATCTACTTAAAAGATGAAAGTACCCATCCAACAGGTAGTTTAAAGCATCGCCTCGCCCGCTCATTATTTTTGTATGCGTTGTGTAATGGCAAAATAAACCAACACACCACCGTTGTGGAAGCATCTTCTGGAAGCACCGCGGTATCTGAAGCCTACTTTGCTCGTATGATTGGCGTTCCGTTTATCGCAATCATGCCGCGCTCTACTGCCCTTAAAAAAATTGCGCTTATTGAGCAATTTGGAGGTCGCTGTCATTTTGTCGACTGCCCAACACAAATGCACGATGAGGCAATTCGTGTTGCCACGCAGAGTAACGGTTACTTTATGGATCAGTTCATGTTTGCAGAACGCGCTACAGATTGGCGAGGAAATAACAACATCGCTGAGAGTATTTTTCACCAAATGGAGGCCGAACCTCATCCTCTGCCCCATACCATAGTGATGAGCGCGGGCACTGGCGGTACTTCTGCCACCATAGGCCGCTACATTCGCTTTAAAGGTATGGCCTCTAAATTGGTGGTGGTAGACCCTGAGTTCTCCGTGTTTTATGACAGCTATAAACAACGAGACTCCTCATTAACGGCCAAAAGAGGCAGTAGGATTGAAGGTATAGGCAGGCCCAAAGTTGAGGCTTCATTCCAGGGCGATGTTATCGACGATATGATTCAAGTTCCTGATGCAGCAAGCGTGGCCACCATGCATTGGTTAAATGACACGATGGGTATAAAAGCGGGCCCGTCCACGGGGACAAATTTGTGGGGCGCGCTGGCAGTTGCTAAAACTATGTTAGAAAAAGGCGAGCAAGGCTCTATCGTTACACTAATGTGTGACAGCGGAGAGCGCTATCTAGATACCTATTATAATCGCGAGTGGATTGACAGAGAAATAGGCAATACATGTGGCTATGAAGAGATATTAAACGCATTCGTCACAGACTAGTTTCTTTTTGGCAAAGTTTTTTATCACGTAGTTAAAAATAAACTCATGTCTTTAAAGTCATGAGTTTATTGCAAGAAGACTAGCAATCTCAATTGACGGTCTACATTTACTCCGGTTTCAAATAAGGAAATTTAAATGCATCGCACGAATTCTGAGTAGTATTGATGGTTGACACTTTCTGTAAGAGTTCCACTAAATGTGCAGAGAAAGAGCGAATTATTCCTTGCCTAATAACAGGCAGCACTAACTTAATCAGTTAAGCTTTATACAAGTTTAAGGAAGAGAAAAGCGAGGCCAGCGCTTCTTTCTCGGAGTCCAATAACTCCGGACGCCAAATATCAAAAATTAAAACGACTCTATCTTTCTGACTATCGTTCCATGCTTCGTGCTCAATACTATCGTTAAATATGATCAACTTACCTTCTTTAACACTCTCAGTTTGTCCTCCTACCCTCAAGTAACAACCTGGTTCTGACGTTATTGGCAAATGGGCGATTAAGCGCGTATTGTAATAACCGCAGTGCGGAGGGATTTTGGCACCAGCTTTGAGCTTAGAGAATACTAACATTGGCGAGAAATTTTTGACTCTAGGCAAAGGCAATGAATCAAACAGCGCGAGGGTATTTGGGCAGTATTGTTTAGCAATTGGATCCACTTTCCCATTTTTTATTAAATGGAAAGCAGACCAGTCATTATTATTTACAAGCTTAGTACTGCTATTGTCAGTGGTGATATGGTCAGACTGCATATAAGGCAAGAACGTTTCGCTAGCCATCAAAGCTTGTAGTTCCTTACAAATCATATCTCGATTAGATTCTACCAAGGAAGCCCATGAAAATTCATCTTTATGGTAAAATTCACGGCATGGTAACTCAGGATAGAAAAACGCTCTCGGTTGCTGTTCAAATCGGTTAATTTTACCCTTTATCAGATCGATAGACCTGTTGAATCGAGAGGGAAGTTTATCCTTTGAATGCTGCCCCAATATCTCATCAAGATACTGGAACATACTTTGTGTGATCTGCGAAACTTTTCTATGAGCCTGCAATATCGATGACTGAAGTTGATCAGGAAGTACTTCAAAAGTATCTCCTACCTCAATTGCTCTGCGATAAATAGGTAAGGCCTCCTGTTCGGAACCT
Organism: Alteromonas genovensis; assembly: GCF_010500895.1. Classification (GTDB taxonomy): domain Bacteria; phylum Pseudomonadota; class Gammaproteobacteria; order Enterobacterales; family Alteromonadaceae; genus Alteromonas; species Alteromonas genovensis. The sequence goes on along the minus strand of NZ_JAAAWO010000002.1, from coordinate 377,181 downwards.
AGCTCCACATGTAAATCTGCTTTATATACAAGTAGGGTAATGTCGTTAGAGTCGATTCTTAAAGCTTTGTTTATTGCATTTAAAGCCTCTGTATGACTTCCCCATTGTCGATAACCAATGGATAGCGCAAACCATGCAGATGAGCCTGCGTTTCTATGCTTGGTCACTTCCTTCAAACAAATGATTGCATGTTCGGTTTTTCCTTGCCGTAACAAGTTAATTCCTTTTTCATAGGTATTTAAGTCTTCTGACATTGTTGCCGCCGTATACCGATATTTATTTAATAAAAGGACTGTAGATTGAATCCTAACTAAACGTTTAGTTTTTGAAACAGAAATGAAAAAAAGCCCCGTGAACGGGGCTTTAGATGTTTACCTATTTTTGCTTAACTTATTAAAAGCTAAGAGAAACAGTAAAGCGATATGTGCGGCCTAACACATCATAGTGACCAGGCAGCGTATTACCGCTGTTGCGTGCGGTTCCTGCTGCTTGGTTACCAACAATTGGTGGGGCTTTGTCGAACAAATTGTCGATACCAAAGTTAAGGCTAGTATAGTCGTTTACTTGGTAGCTTGTGAACAAATCGAAGTAATTGTAAGAACCAATACGCTTAAACGGTTCAAAAGTAGAATCAATAACGCCTGGTTCACGCTCGATGTCGCTCAGGTAACGCCATAATAATGATACTGAGTAATCTTCGTAGCTCCACGTTGCACGTGTGATAGCACGTGTAGTGTGTTGAGGATTACATTGAGGTCCAAAGAACCCATTACAATCGATAACAGACGATGTTGGAGCGCTCAGCGACTCAGACTCAAGATAATGGTTGAGGTTACCGTTTAAACTCAAGTTACCCATATCTTCTAAATCAAAGTTGAAATTATAAGTAGCCTCAATACCACGGGTACGTAACCAAGATAGATTAGTGGTAAACGTTGAAATACCTGCTCCTGCAAGCAACAACCCACCGCCAACACGAGTAATCTGAGAACACTGGTCAAGATTACCTAGCTCATAACATCCATCAAGCACTTCCTGAGGAGTGTTTGTGCCAATATAGCCATCAACATCGATATCATAGTAATCTACAGATAGTAATGCTGATGTTGCCCAACTCACTTCAGGAGTATATACGAAACCCGCTGTGAAAGTTTTAGCTGTTTCTTCATCAGGTAATGACGCAGGATTTGAACCTGAGAACGAAGAAATTTGACCAGCGATGATATCCTCTACTTGACCAACTTGACCTTCTGTCATTCCTGTAGCAACACATAACTGGCGAAGTTCCGCATTATCAGCAAGAGCTGCTGCGTTTGCAGCTGAACATGGATCCTGTTCCGCATTATTTAATGAGCTTGTAAATGGCGAGAAAAGTTCACCCACGTTAGGCGCTCGTGTTGCTTGCTGGTTCATCACACGAACAAGCATTTCGCTGCTAGGTCGCCATGCAAGACCCAATTTCCATGCGCCGACTTCACCCACTGTGCTGAAGTTGGAGTGACGGTAACCGAATTCTAACTCTAACACCTCAGCAAAGTCTGCATCTTCAATTAGAGGCATTTTACCTTCCATGTAAAGCTCATTTACTTGGAAAGCACCACCAACAGGAAGAGAGTTACCACCCGCGCCACCAAGGCAGCTTCGAGGAGCAAGTTTTAAACACTCATCTGGAGTGAAGTTAGAGGCATCTTCACACCACTCATAACCAAAGCTCATCATTAATGGAGTTTCAGCCCAAGGTGACATCATGGCATCAATCGGCCCGTCGACGTTCGCCATAACAACTCGCTGTTGATATTCAGTGCGAGATAAAGCGGTTGCAGAGGAATAAGCAGCCATTTCAGGGGTAATAGTACCGAAGCCGCCGAATATGTTTAGTGGAACACACGCATCACCACCCGTTAAACAGCGATCGGTTTCGACAGCGTTTAACGCGTTAGCGATGTTATCAACATTAGTATAACCGCCAAAAACGTTTGTACGATTCGTTTCGCCATGTTGAACTGACACATCGTAAGCCCAATCGTCATTCAGCATACCTTCCATACCGAACACAACTTGGAATTGTGTCTGTATTAAACTCTGTTGAACGGAATCCAAGTTCTAAAGTTCTTCGGAAGAATGTAGTTTGCATTCTATCTTCAACGTCAACAACACCATTGCCATTTACGTCAGTCCAGTTACTACCTAAATCGCCAATGTTTGCATTTGCTGCATCAATAAACGCAGTTCTCGCTTGGTCGCCTAAGAAAGGATTGGCTAGTGGAATATCAAACACATTTCCGAAGATGCCTGAAGGTGCTACTTGCTGACGAACACTTGTGTTAGTAAACGTTATTGTTGAATAAGCACGGTGATCATCAGTAATATCATAGTGTCCTAGTGCAGTTGCAGACCAACGCTTAGATGGAGTCTGGAAGAAGTTAACTGGGTTGAAGTTAAAGTTACTACATGTTGGGCCATTTACCCAAGTACCATCATCACGAAACTGACCATTCGCCGCGGGTACACCAGGTATTTGCATGCGCGTAGGCATTGTCGTACCAGAGCCGCCGCCTGGGGCTACTGCGAAAGGAGTTTGGTCGCCACAGCCCGCAATTGGCGGAGCAGGCGGATTGCCATCTAAAAATTCTTGGTAGTTAGCACCTGAAGCTGTTCCCATGCCGTAGTTACCGTATGAACGTGCGCCCAAAAGAAGCGAATCACGATCTAGCCAGCTCATTGATACTACTGCGTTTCCGCGATCGTCGTCAAAATTACCACCCAACGTTAAGGAGATATTTTTGGTCTGAGCATCCGCCTCAGCTGTGCGTGAATGCTGTATCTCTAATTCAACACCTTCAAAATCGTCTTTCAGCATTACGTTGATAGCGCCAGATATAGCATCTGAACCATATACTGCAGAAGCACCACCAGTCACTATATCGACGTTTTTGATAAGTGCAGTTGGGATGATTGATGTATCAACCGTACCTGATGTATTAAACGGAACTAGGCGCTTTCCGTCCATAAGAACTAAATTTCTATTGGCACCTAGACCTCTAAGGTTTACTGTTGCTGCACCTCCCGAGCCGTTGTTTACACTGCTGTTGTCTCCAGGTAATACACCTGGCAACAAACGTAACACACGCTCTAATTCAGGTTGTTGAAGCTGTTCAATTTGAACCTCGCCAACAGTCTGAATAGGACTAGTTGAAACTGCATTAGCACTTCTAATGCGAGAACCCGTTACTTGAATTTTTTCAACCGTTGCTTCGTCTGAACCTGGGCTTTGATTATCTTGCGCATAAGCTACGTTGCCTAACGCAATAGACGTCGCACCTAACAAACTGGCAAGCTTAACTGCTGATGCCAACTTTGAGGTTTTAAACATGGGCTGTCTCCCTGGACATTATTAAAAATGTATAATTTGATTTATTATTTTTTGCGAAGACACGGTCTTCTGAAGCTATAATAAACACATCGCGACAAAGTGGTCAACAAAGTCATTCACTAGATTTTTGAAAAGTTCAAAATAAAAAAAAAAATAATGAAGCCCAAAAAACATTCTAGATTTCGCCGACACTTAGCAAAATTGTCTAAGTTTTTTTGTTGCTAGACTCTAGTTTAATTTTTATAAAGTGTATGGAAATAACAAAACTTCAGTACCGTTTAGGGGGCATCATACACAAAAAAGCTTAAAGTCAACGTTTTGAAATCATCTAATTTTGTAAAAAGATGCTAAAGAAGAAAGTCTCGAATAGCTTTTTGAAAGATGGCTTCCGTGAAGATTAGAAAGCCATCACCCATTTTCATGGTCGTGAGTCAAAGCCCTTTAAACAACTCTATTATGACAGTTTTCTTACAAGCTCTGCGGTTTCTTTACCTAAGTTTTTAAGCTGTTTTATTGTTTTTTCATCGCTTACGCTGCCAGAATCATCAAGCAAGGTGTTTACTTTCGCAATGGCCTTTTGATTTGGGCTAACAATAACGCCGATGTTTTCCAGCAACATTCTAAGCACTACCAGCACTCTCAAGCCACCTAACCCACCAGCAGAGGCTGCCATAATACCAGCAACCTTTCCTTTGAATGCCTGAAGCGGCTTTTCACCTTCACTCATTCTAGAAGCCCAGTCGATAGCGTTTTTCAGCAACGCAGGATAGCTAGAGTTATATTCAGGCGACGCAATGAGAAAACCATCGTGCTCCATTAACAGCTCTTTAAAAGCTAATGCCTTTTCTGGAATTCCAAACTCAGCCTCTTCGTCTTCATTGAATATAGGCATCTGATAATCAGCCAGGTTAATAACGGTTACATCAGCCCCTGCTTCTTTTGCCCCTTCAGCGGCGACCTTTACGATAGCATTATTAAACGAGCCGTCTCGGGTACTGCCTGCAAATGCGAGAATTTTTGTCATTGGTTTTCCTATTGTTGTTCTGTCATTTAAAACTGTTTTCAGCATCAGTTTTGATTTGTATGGAATTTTATCGGCATAAGTAGCTATCGGTATAGCTTCTTCGATATAAGCTTTTTAAACTAAGCTTTCACCCATAAAGAAGAAATCGTGTTGACCTGACTTACAAAAAAGAAAAGGCTGACATTACTGTCAGCCTTCTTTTTCATACTTATGCTTTGTACTGTGCAATGTATGACGTAGATTACATTTTTTCTAGTGTTTCAATACCAAGAAGGGTCAAACCTTTTTCCAACGTATTGGCAACTAAAGCTGACAATGCCAATCGACTGTCGCGAGTTGTTGGCTCTATGCCGTCTTTAAGCATTGGGCACGCCTCATAAAACGTCATAAATGCCGATGCCACATCGTACAGGTAGGTACAAAGAATATGCGGCGTGGCCTCACGAGACACCATGCTGATAACTTCTTCAAATTGTAAAAGAAGTACAGCTAGCGCATGCTCCTGTTTTTCCACCAATGAGATATCAACCGGCATAGACGCCATGTCTACCCCAGCCTTTCTAAATAAACTTTTCACTCGAGTATAAGCATACTGTAGGTAAGGCGCTGTGTTGCCTTCAAAACTCAACATGGAGTCCCAGTTAAACATATAGTCAGTGGTACGGTTCTTAGATAGGTCGGCATACTTCACCGCACCAATACCTACTTTGTAAGCAACTTCATTCAGTTCGTCTTCGCTTAAATCGTTGTCACGTTCTGCAATCAGTTTACCTGCGCGCTCAATAGCTTCGTCAAGCAGTTCTACCAACTTAACCGTTCCACCCGTACGCGTTTTAAAGGGCTTGCCATCGCTGCCTAACATCATACCAAACGGACAGTGCTCATAGGTTTGTGTTTCAAGCATAAAGCCCGCTTTGCGGCCTACAATTTCAGTTTGCTTAAAATGCAACGCCTGACGGGCATCGGTAAGTATCAGTGTGCGGTCGGCATTTAACTTACCGCTGCGATAGCGCATTGCTGCAAGGTCGGTAGTGGCATACAGGTATCCGCCGCCAGATTTTTGAACGATATAAACAGCAGGATTACCTTCTTTGTCGGCAAGTTCAGGAATAAACACCACCTGAGCACCTTGATCTTCAACCGCAATCCCTTTTGATTTAAGGTCGGCAATGACATTGGCCAGATCGCTGTTGTACGCCGATTCACCCATAATATCGTTGCGGGTTAGACTGACATTAAGCTTTTTGTACACTTCTTCTGAGTGAGTAATCGATACATCGATAAACTTCTCCCAAAGCGCTAAACATTTCTCGTCGCCGCCTTGAAGTTTCACTACGTACTCTCTAGCACGGTCGGCAAACCCCTCTTCGTCATCAAAACGAACTTTGGCTTCGCGATAAAAGTCTTCTAGGTCAGACAGCGCGGTTTCAGCCACTTCTTCTTGAAGCTTGTCAGACAGGTGTGCCAACAGCATGCCAAACTGCGTACCCCAGTCACCCATGTGGTTTTGGCGAATAACCTTATGCCCTAAAAACTCAAGCACTTTCACTACCGCGTCACCAATAATAGTGGTTCGCAAATGCCCCACGTGCATTTCTTTGGCTAAGTTTGGTGAAGAGTAGTCAACGACGATATTTTGTTCATCCGACTCAGCGATGCCAAGGCGAGGATCAGCAAGTGAAATTTCACATTGGCTAGCAAGCCATTCGTCACTCAAGTGAATGTTGATAAACCCCGGGCCGGCTACTTCTAATTTTGAAGATACGTCGTCAAGTTCAACTATTTCGACGATGTTATCTGCAATATCGCGAGGTTTTTTGCGCAATTGCTTAGCCAGCGCCATAGCGCCGTTAAACTGATACTCACCAAATTCTGGACGAGCACTGCGAGAAACGGGAATAGGCGCGTTTTCAACGCCCATTTTTTGAAGTGCTTCGCTGAATCGGTTAACTAATAGAGCATGTATATTCATAGTGTGTTCTTAATTTTCGCGGGTGTTCGTAAACTGAATGTCTGGGTAGCGCTCTTGCGCTAACTGAAGGTTCACCATAGTCGGTGCAATGTAAGTGAGGTTATCCCCGCCATCTAGTGCAAGGTTTTGCTCACCCTTTCGACGAAACTCATCGAGTTTTTTCTCGTTATCAGAGTAAACCCAGCGCGCTGTGCTTACATTGATGTGCTCATACAAGGCTTCAACGTTGTACTCGGCTTTAAGACGAGCAACCACCACATCAAACTGAAGCACACCAACGGCGCCAACAATTAGGTCGTTATTCGCGAGCGGACGAAACACCTGAACCGCGCCTTCTTCTGAAAGCTGTATAAGGCCTTTCAACAGTTGCTTTTGCTTGAGGGGATCTTTTAAGCGAATGCGTTTAAATAGTTCAGGAGCGAAATTAGGAATACCGCTAAATCGATAGTTATCACCGGATGTAAAGGTATCGCCAATACGGATAGTACCGTGGTTGTGTAAACCAATAATGTCACCCGCATAGGCCTCTTCAAGTAAAGAGCGGTCGCCGGCTAAAAACGTAAGCGCATCAGAAATACGAACATCTTTGCCTAACCGGCTGTTGCGCATTTTCATGCCTTTTTCGTACTTACCCGACACAATTCGGCAAAACGCAATGCGGTCACGGTGTTTCGGGTCCATGTTAGCTTGTATTTTAAATACAAATCCACTGAACTTGGCGTCTTTGCTGTCAACTTTCCCTGACTCTGTCTCACGACCTAGAGGCTCAGGGGCCCACTCAACTAAGCCATCGAGCATGTGGTCAACACCAAAGTTACCTAGTGCAGTGCCAAAAAATACGGGGGTTAATTGCCCCTCTAAGAACAACTCTTTGTCGAAGTCGTTTGACGCACCGCGCACTAATTCAAGTTCATCGCGCAGTGTATCTGCTAACTCACTACTGACTGCATCATCAAGCTCAGGGTTATTCAAGCCTTTAATAGTGCGTACTTCCTGAATGGTGTGACCCTGACCACTTTGGTACAACACGGTTTCGTCGCGATAAAGATGATAAATACCTTTAAATCGCTTTCCGCTGCCAATGGGCCATGTAATGGGGGCGCACAGTATATCTAGCTCGGTTTCAACTTCATCGAGAAGCTCTAACGGGTCGCGTATATCACGGTCCAGCTTGTTCATGAAGGTAACGATTGGCGTGTCGCGCAGTCGAGTAACTTCCATCAACTTACGGGTTCTATCTTCTACCCCTTTCGCGGCATCAATAACCATTAAGCAGGAGTCAACGGCGGTAAGCGTACGATAAGTATCTTCGGAGAAATCTTCGTGCCCCGGGGTATCGAGTAGGTTCACTAAATGATCGTTGTAAGGAAATTGCATAACCGAGGTCGTCACAGAGATACCACGTTCTTTTTCCATTTCCATCCAATCTGATTTGGCATGCTGGCCTGACTTTTTCCCTTTAACCGTACCTGCGGTTTGAAGAGCACTGCCGAACAACAATACTTTTTCAGTGATGGTGGTTTTACCCGCATCAGGGTGTGAAATGATCGCGAACGTGCGTCGCTTTCCTATTTCTTCAAGAAGCTTTAGATCTGACATTAATAATAATCTTTTTTCTGTGCGTTTGGACGCCGTGTTGATTAGTCAACTCGACTCCGACATTTGAACCACAATCCATTGAATTTCCATTTAGCAAATGCAATGGAAAAGCAAAATTCGGGTGGTGTATTAATTGCAGGTGATTTTAGCATCTTACCGTCGGTAACAGTAGAGCCCTGTTTCAAGAAATGTTAGCAGAATCTATTCTACATCGGACATCATCATGGAAGGGCGATATTGTTTGAGATTTGATGCCTTCAATTTTCATAGACTGCACAATGCTATTTTCTGATACCATTAGAAATTATTGTTAGACTTGGAAATTTCTGCTCCATCACACAAGTGCAGGTAAGAAGGAATTAAGAGTTAACATATTGGCAAACCCAGGGTCATTTTGAATTGGACTGCGATAGGCGGTATAGCTACTATTAATAGATATAAGGATGTTTTCGATGGTGAAGTTGAAACTGTTTTTAACATTAGTTCTATACAGCATGTTTGTTTTTTCGGTAAACGGTTATGTTCTTTTCACTGATATCAACGAAGAATTAACGCTTACTGAACATGCAGAGTTCGCCATCTCTAATACCGCGGAATTAAGTGGTCATGAAAATTGGGTTGATGACCCCCATAGCTTAGAAAGAAAGCCTAATCAATATCTGCACTTTAGAGTAGAAGTGGCAAGCAATCACAGCAGTCCAACGCCAGTGTGGTTTAACGTAACGTTCCCTGCTATTAAGTATTTACAGGTTTCAGACGGGAACCGTGTGTGGAAAACCGGTGATGCACTCCCCTTTTCTACAAGAGAGATTAACCTACCGAATTATCACTTCCCATCTATATTACCCGCTAATGACAGCGTGACGTTTACCGGCCATATGCGGGGTGAAATTCTTCGCTACAACTTCTCTCTTGCCACACCAGAGAAAGTGATTAATGACTATGTCGATACCCTACAGCGAGACATGGCATTTTTCGGTGCCATGGCCATATTGACTGCCCTGTCATTTTTGGTCTTTTTTGCCACGCGCAAAATTGCGTTTTTAAGCTTCGCGGTTTTTATCTTTGCAACCACCTTTTGGTTTTTCAGAGTGTTCGGTTACGCGTTTGAAATACTATGGCCTCAAACCCCTGAACTTAATGACATCAGCTACGCAGTCAGTATTTACGCACTGCTACTTTCTGCCTTCGGGGTGATAGTAACGGTATTAAAAAGACCAGGCCGACAAATTTACGGTGAAAAATTTATCAAGTGGTTTTGCTATTTACTGCCGCTTATTGGGATCGCTGTATGGCAAACCTTAGGATTAGATTTAGCGTTGCGGCTTCCCGTTTTACTGTTCTTCCCCTACCTAATAATTTCTGTTGTGGTAATTATAGTGGAGCATAAGCGAGGGTCAGACATAGCAAAACGCTTTGCAATCGCCATGTTACCCATAGCAGTAAGTTCTTTGTTTTTGGTAATTATCGCGCTCAATAATACACTCTCAACCTGGGACCCTGTCGCGACTTTCATGGCTGGGATCTTACTGACCTGCGTGTTTATGATAGTGATCACCTCGAATTATTTAGTAAAATTATTACAAAAAGAAAGAGATGCAGAAAAAGAAGTGGCACAAATGAGAAGTGAACAAACTTCCATACTCGAGTCGCTAGTTAAAGAGAGAACCAAAGAGCTTGAGCGCTCCAATACGATGCTTGCTGAATTAGCATCTAAAGATACGCTGACTAATCTCCCAAATAGAAGGAGTGTAGACTTATTTGTGGACGCTAGCTTTGCAGAGGCTACGGGCGATGAAAAAGTTATTGCGATAGCGCTCATCGACCTCGATCACTTTAAAAATATAAATGACACTTATGGCCATGAAGTGGGTGATATTGTTCTGAAAAAAGCTGCAAATGTACTGGCAGCCTTTAACAGCGATAGCCTGCTAGCTGGTCGATTTGGTGGCGAAGAGTTTGCAATCATAGCAAGGGATATGAATGACAATAGGTTCTATATGACCCTGCACAGTATTCACAACAGCATCAATGAGCTATCTATCACTGAGATAGAAGATAGAAAAGTGGCTTCCAGTATAGGCTGGACCATGTGTACTGGGCCTATCGACGTGGTAGACGCATTTAGACGTGCAGATAAAGCGCTTTACACAGCAAAGAATAAAGGCCGTAATCGTATAATTCGTGCAGAGGAAAGCTAACGAGGAGCAAAATTATTTTTTAATAACAGTGCATGTAACGGCATGATCAATGTTACAAATGACATAGTGCCCTAAGGTAACTTGAACACTTTTTTTAGCATTTGCGGTGATAACCCATTCATAATCAGTGCAGAAATCATTAATACCGCACCAGCAACCACCATTGGCAATAGCGCTTCCTGTAAAATCACCACTGAACTTACATAGCCAACTATCGGCGTAAGCGTAGAAATAAGCACTATTTTTTCTGGAGCAAGTTTGGGCCCAGCAGCGACCATTAAGCCGAACCCTAGACCCGTAGCCACCGGGCCAATGTATGTTAGCAATAGCCAATCTGCCCATGTGTATGAGGCAAAATCAGGAATGGGCTCAAAAGCCAACGCCAATCCAACCATGGCGAATCCTGCAATAGCAAACTGCCAAAAAACAGCCTCAATGACACTGCCCTGCCACTTGTGAAATGACACTCTGCGGATTGCCACTGCCCAAAGAGCAGAGGCAACTAACATTCCCAACAAAGGTATGCGCGCTCCAGGTTCGCCAGAAGCAAACAAGATCATGGCGCAGCCAACAGTAGAAACCGCGGTCAATATGAGTCGCTTTGCAGCTGCTCGCTGCTTGTACCATAAGGTATCAATTAGCAACATCCATAGTGGCGTAGTATAGATGAGAATACTTGCCGTTCCTGCAGGGATAAACTGCAGGGAGACCGTTATTAAGCCCATTGATAAAATAAATTGAAAAAGTGCAACGACAAGAATCACTGATCTATCTTTGCGATTAAGTATTGGAAAACGCTTTTTGGTTAAAATTACAAAAAGAGCCAATACAGGCAAACTGAGTAAAAAACGTAAACTCACCATCCAAAGCGGAGAAACTATCTCTAACCCTACTTTCATTCCAGGCCAGTTAAACCCCAAGCACAGCACGGCAACTAAAAGCATTTTAATGCCTTTAGACTGGGTTTTATCTATTGTGGAGGTGTGTTGCATGGTCATTAGATCCAATTGACTTCATTTGCGCTGTTGCGACGTATTGGTATTATCTATAATGGGCGCGACTATAAGGTAAAGCTTGGCTAATTGAAATGAAGCAAGGAAAAATGAAAAACGAAATATGACCAAATGGTCAACTTTTAGTTACAGTCAAATAGGCCAAGCCACCTTTGGGCTTAATCGCTATAATGGAACTTATTTGCTATCGACATTACGTATTATTTAAATACAGAAGAAATGACACACTCTACTGCTTAGCACTACACCACTTCATTACTAAGGCATTCTCTCTGCCTATTTCTGTGGGATAGTAATTTTTCCGTGTATCTATATAGGAAAATCCCAGCCGTTTATAAAGTGAAATAGCAACTTCATTACTTTCTCTCACGTCAAGCCACATCTCATCCATGCTGCGACGTTTAGATTGCTCTAGTACAAAGTTAAGCAGCGCTTTACCAAGTCCTTTACCTCTTGCTTTTTTGTCTACAGCAATATCCATTAACGTAGCTTCTGACAGCACTTCAAGCACAATGGCGAACCCCACAACCTCTTCGTTGAGGTAAGCGAATACGCCGTAATAAGGTGCTGTAAGGCAATCTTCAAAAGTAGCAAAAGACCATGGTTCCACCTGCACAGACTCGTGGATGCGATGGGCCTCGCTAAGAGTGTCTAATGGCGTATTCGAGTTTACTATTCGTAATTTAAGCACCCGCGCCTACCCGCTTTTCTGGCTTGCTGAGATTAATGCGCTCCATAACGCGCGTTTTTGTTGCGTATTGAGCTGCTCTGGCGGTGCAGGTACAACTATAGCGTTTTTATGAATACTGAGTGTTGTTCCAATAAATACATTTACCTGGCTCGAAGAGAGGCCTAGCTGTACGCAAGCTAATGTAAGATCAGAAAGCCACGCTGCACTTGCTACTTTCTGACTTGCACTTAGCGGTATACCCAGTGGTTGAGACTGAGAGCTAGTATCGCTTTGAGTGGGTTGTGGCTTACTAGTGGCTGAGCTTTCTTTTGTGGGTATGCTTTCTTTAGCGGCTGTATTTTCTTTATGAGCGGACGCTCCACCAACATGGGCTCTTAGCTGATCAAGCCTCGACTGCTTTTCTTGCTGTGAAATAGGCTTGCTAGAAACAGAGGAAGATACATTTCGTTGAGCAATTTCTGTGGAGTGCAATTTAGCAGAATGTTTACTCGCCGCACTGCCAACTTCACCACTTTCTGCAGCAAAATATGCTTCTTTGCTTATCCAAACGGGAATACCCATCTCTTGCAAAACAGCGTGTTGATAAGGCGTAATGAGCATAAAAGTACCGAAAAATTAGTGTAATGCTTAAAGCAGTATTAGCGAAATAGCCACGTGCGGTTAGTGTACTGCAATGACGTAAAATATTGAATGACTATTCACAATTACAGTTCAAAGCAAGTGTACTAAAAAGCAGGTTCAAAAAATGGTACAGAATAATAGGAATAAAAAGAAAATATAGAAATAGATTGGCGGTTACACTATTGCTTGGAGAGATAACATTGGAATAAATCAAGAGGAAAAGTGGCAGGGGTGGAGGGACTCGAACCCCCAACCATCGGTTTTGGAGACCGCTGTTCTACCAATTCGAACTACACCCCTAGCGCGCTGTGCATTATACGTATGACAATTAAAAGGTAAAGCCTTTTTGTTACCTGCCCTGCTCGCATGCTTAATTTACACTCAATGCGTTGAATTTTCATTCAAAAGTGTCTCATTATTCGCTGTCGCATCCATTGCTGCGCGCCATAACACGTTGGTTACATGCACGATGTCACTGAACAACTTATGCTGTGACGATGCTCTTTGTGGGCAAATACCCATTTCATCGGCGTAGGTATTAACTAGCTGAACGCTTTCGGCTTCTGTAAACCCATTGATTAAACAACACGACGCTACATCGAAATAACGATTGCCAATAGCTGCGTATTCCCAGTCAATCAGTAGAGGGGGCGAGGCTGTCGCTTTTAATACGTGAGCTCTCAATAAATCGTTGTGGCAAATAACGATGTCGCTCTCGGTCACACTATCATTGCTTCTGTTTTCGGCATCAGAGTCGCCACAGAACGCTCTTTCGCTGTTAATAACGTGGTGTTTTAGCTCACATACTTTATCGAATAATGCACTTGTCGGCGTTATGTTGGCCACTTCAAGATAATGCTGCCAACGTCCATACAAATTCAGAGGGTGACCGCTAACAGGTAATGCATGAAGCTGTGCTAACACCTGTGCCATCTGCTGAGGTGTTAACGCCTCTGGTTGACTATCTGCCTGCTTATGGTTTTTCTGCACAGAGCTCTCTTGAGCACTGTTGCCCTGTTTTATCTCATTGGCGTCACAATCAATCCACTGCTCTACCCAAATTTTTTCATCAGCACTTAACCAAATGGGCGCTGGCGCAGCGCCTAAACGCGACAAGGATTGCTGCAGTACAAATTGCTCACGTCGCTTCACGCCACTAAAGTTATCGTCACCAAGCCATTTTACCGCCGCGCTAAGGTTAGCATCCCGCAAATGATACACATGGTTAACCGCCCCGGCAGGACAGCGATACAAACTTGCCTCAGCAGACAGCCCTAGAGGTTTATGTAACAGCTGTAGCAGTTGATTGTCTGTCATCTTGCGCTTTCCATTGGGAGAACCATTGATAGTAACCAAATATAGAAAATCCCACATACCCTAGGAAAAGACATGCAGATAACGCATACCCTACCTGAAGATATAAATAGGCCGACGCCAAGTTGATAAAAAACCAATACACCCAATTTTGTAAGACTTTGTGGGCAACCATAAAGGTAGTAACAACACTGAGTAAATTAATACTGGCATCTAATAGTAAGTAATCGCTAATGAACTGTGAGCCCGCAACTTGAGCTAACGCCCACGCAATCACCAGCATAGCAGGCACGATTAAACAATGAACCCAAAGAGCCCATGACCGCACAGGCTTAACCTGCCCGTCTGCTGTGCTGCCCTTCGACCATTGATAGTATCCATAGCCGGCCATTGCCATGTAAAACAGGTTCAAGGCAGCTTGAAAGGGAAGCGTGACTTGCCAGAATAACCAGGTGTAAATGCCAGTGCTCACAAATGCACACGCCCAGCACCAACTGTTTTGCTTTGCGGCAAGGAGCACATACCCTAGTGCGAGAACAACGGCCACCCACTCCAATGGAGAGGTGCCCGCTATTTGGGCAATAAAATCAGAAAGAAAGCCGTCCACTAAGACGACTTTCTTGATTGCATTGCATCAAAATTAAGAAATTTGGCGACGAAGATTGCCTGCCCTACTTCCTCGTGTGTCCGTTGCATTTCTTTTCCTAAAATTTCCATCACCTTTGTGTAATCACCAGTGACCTGAGTACTGGTGGAACAGGTGTTAATGCTTAACTCAGTATAGCTATTAAGCCTATCAATAAAATTTTGGATAGGAGGAATATACTCATTCACCAACGGATATAACGACAATTCAACCATCACTTGCATATTCATACTCCCTTAAAACTCATACTTAGCCGTTACACCAAATTGACGGCCATTACCAAGCTGGTAATAGGGCTCTTCAAACGCATATTCGTCTCTTGGATCATTGCTAAAGCCGCCAAAGCCCCGTGTGTAATACTCTCTGTCGAACGCATTTTGGATCCACACAGAGGTTTGCCAGTTGCCATGGTTTACGACCAGCTCTGAGTTCACCAGCGTGGTAGATGGCGACGTCACATTGTGTCCGTCTGAAAAGCGATATTCGTCTTTATAATCTATGTCTACTCGCCACGTTACATTGTCGGTTAACGCATATTCACTGTATAGGTTACCTGTCCACTTCGGTGCCTGAGCCTGACGCTGCTCATTAACTTGCGTGCCATCGGCTAACGTATAACCTTCAAATGTGGCGGACAAATATCCTGCACTCGCACTTAGCTGCCAAGCATCAGAAACCAACCATGACAACTCAAGCTCAGCCCCTTTGTTGGTACCAAGATCGGCATTATCAATAATATCGATAAATCCGGCCGTGCCGTCTTCGCGAGTAATCACATCAAAGTCGCTAACTTGCGTGTCTGTCCTGTCCATGTAGAAAACAGCAGCGCGCGCCGTTAAGTCTGGGGTTAAAAGCGGCCCTTTAAATCCTAGTTCATAATTGACGTTGTATTCTTCATCGAAGAAACGCTGATCGTCGTTAACTCGGTTATCAGGGTTAAAGCCAGGTCCTTTATAGCCACGTGAAATACTGGCATAGTAAAAGTGCTTGCCCAGTGTGTATTGCAATGCCACTTTGCCGCCCAGCATATTGGTATCGTTATCACGGGTTAGGCCACGATTATCCGCAAAATCGAAATCATAGTTTTCTGCGCGAATACCGGCTACCAGTGTTAAATCGTCTCTTAAGCGGGTTTCGGTTTCTAAATAAAGCGCGGTTGTTGTAGGGGCAAACTCACTGGCGTAATCGCCGTCTAAATACGTATATTGGCGTAGCAAGTTTTCCTCAGTTTGTTTATAGAAAGCCCCTACCGTCCAATCTGTCAACCCATTGAACAACGCAGCATCGCGAGAGGAAACGAAGCGGATTTCACCTGTCTGTGTTTCTACATCGCGATAATAAGCGTCAAACGATGTATAGCCGAAAGGGTGGAAACCAGTGAACGTCCAATCTTCGTCATAGCCATAGGCGATGTTATGAGAAGCATGTGTCGCAATTAAGATAAGGTCGCCTGCGCCAGTGGTAGTGGTAGAGCGGGCACTTACTGCATGAGTTTGGTGCTCGTCAAAACCCGGCTCGTCAGACAGTGTTCTGTTGTCATTGTCTAAAGAGAATGCGTCGTAGCCGTTATCAATATCATACCAACGGTAAGCCAATGCCAATGTGCTGTTGTCAGCAACATTTCCATCTATAGCGAAACGAAGCGCAGTCTCATCAATATTATTCGTATCGTCTCTATTTAAAAACGTATTCTCGACAAAACCATCGCTTCGATTGTGAACCAGCGCTACGCGATAGCCCCAATTAGTGTTAATGTCATCGCCGGTTGCAGCTTCAACGCGATAGCTATCTTTATTGCCAATTCGCGCTTCAACATAGTCAGGCGCTTCGCTTCCCGTTTCATTGCTTGAAAGTTTGACGGCGCCGGCTAGTGCTCCCGTGCCATATAGCGTTGCCTGGGGACCGCGATAAACTTCAAGCTGCTTAGTATCAAATATAATGCCCGACGCAGCGAGACCAGAAAAATCAAACTCGTCAACGATAAAACTGACAGACGGATTAATCGGCTCAGCAAACTGG
The DNA here is from genome assembly GCF_010500895.1 of Alteromonas genovensis. Classification (GTDB taxonomy): domain Bacteria; phylum Pseudomonadota; class Gammaproteobacteria; order Enterobacterales; family Alteromonadaceae; genus Alteromonas; species Alteromonas genovensis. Next base: position 360,708 of record NZ_JAAAWO010000002.1, on the reverse strand, counting down.
CTGCGCTCACCAATACCACGAATTTGTATAAAGCGGCCGCGAGAGGCACCTGCCGCAAAATTTACATTAGGAATACTATTGAGAATACTGTCAACATGAGAAGGCTGTCTGCTGCGCAAGCGATCTTGATTCAGTATGGTCGCACTGGCGCTAAGTTGATCTAGGGTAGTTTGACGAAAATTGCCCGTCACTACTACTTTTTCAATATCGTCAATGGTGTCAGTGCTTTTTTGAACGTTATCAGAGGCCTCAGATTGTGCAATCGCACTTATTGAGGTTGCCAATAGAGAGAGTGTGAAAAGTTGTTTGTACATGGGATCTCTTGTTCTCTTAATAAGAAAAAAGATCCGGGGTTAGCGGCAGGTGATCAGGCTATGTTGTAAACCATTCCTACGCCGGTATTATCCGGATCAGGTTTAAGGGTTCCCACTAGTGTGGATCTCAGACCGAAAAACGGACACCCCTTGGTATAATTCGCAAGTGACTCATCAGTAACGTGCAAGCTGTTTGAGTTAAACGAGCACGAGTCATTAACTTAACGAACGCCGTGGAGTCTACCACTTCGAAACACGCCGTCAAGCGCAGCGCTCGTTAAGCTAAGTTCATATTTAATCTAGGTTATTACAAATCTAGGCCGTTACAAATTTAGGCCGTTACAAATTTAGCGTAACGAACTAAACTCGACTTAGCTATTTTCTATATTAAGATTGAGCTTGCGCACTTCATCATCAGTTTGTGCAATTAACCCTTCTAATGTCTTTCCGTGAGAGGCCGGCTGTCTCGTCTCTGGGTCCACCTTAACGAACACAATATCGTCTGCAAAACAAATCGTCTTTTTAGTGGCCTTGTTACGCACTAAGCAGCTCACCGTAATAGACGTGCGCCCTACTGCCTTGGTCTCAAGACCAAACTCAACGATATCGCCCTGTAAAGCGGGTGATTCAAAACTAATTTCGCCTATATGCTTGGTGACCAAACAATTGGTTTCTAACTGACAAATAGCCCATATGGCGGCCTCTTCATCGATCCATTCTAATGCTCTACCGCCAAACAATGAGTTGGCGTAATTGAGGTCGTTTGGCATCACTAAACGCCGAGAAAGAAAGCGCATTCGAATTCCTTAATATAAATCGCTACTATATGCCTTCAATTATACAGAAAAAAACTCTACATGGCGCTACAACAATTACGTGATTGGCTACTCGCTCCCTACTACTCGCAGGCTGCAAAGCAAAAAAGCGATGTAGAATATAGTGCAGAATTTAATGCAGAACCCTATGCACAACACAATGCAGAGCGGCCACAGATTCATCGCCGACTCCTTGTTATATCTGGTGATGTTGAGTTTATTGAGAATACTATTGATGTATTGCTCGCTGATTTACCAGGCCAGTGCCGTGCAGAAGCGTTTAACGAGAGCCAATTAAAAGGTAAAAACAGAAAAGTACTGTTGGGCTCTGAACGTGATATGGCCATTTTTCATTGCCATGAGTCTTTTAGCCCAGGCAACTTTTTGGCGCTGGCTGGCACAATTACGCATGGCGGTTGCCTCATTGTTACCTGCCCTTCTTTTGATAAGTGGCCACAGCAACACCATGCCTCCTTCATTTCATACGGCTACGAAAGTAATGACAGTGCTTATTTAAAACGATTTATAACATTACTTTTAGATGACAAGCACACCGCGATTCACACCCTTGAAGGTACCCGCCTACCGAATCAAGATAGTGGGTATCTGGACACAAAGCAGAATATGGATTATTCGGATGCTGATCAGGATAGCCAACACTTAATACCCTCTTTATTTAGCTCTCAAGACCAAAGAGCCGCATTTGATGCGCTGAGTGAACAGTTTGAAGAGGATAATATGCATACTCTCGTAGCAGCCCCACGAGGGCGCGGCAAATCAAGCCTACTCGGAATATTCATATGGCACTTGTTAAATGAAGGCCAACATATTTTGCTAACAAGTACACTGTTTGAAAACGTGCACTCTGTATTCCGCCAGATTGACCGAATGCACGAACAGAATAAAACTTCTACTGACGATAGCAAACATCCGCATGTTGAGCCTTTTTCTTCTTCGGATAAAAATTCGAATAACGTTTTGGATAAAACGTCGGAGAAAAAACGGCGCGTTGGCGAGGGAACCGTTGAATGGGTTGCACCTGATAATCCAATGCTCTTTAACGGCCATTGTGATGCCGTTTTCATTGATGAGGCTGCGTCATTACCTATACCCGTAGTGCTTAATATAATCAAAAACCATAAGCAATGGCTGCTTAGCACTACATTACAAGGTTACGAAGGTAGCGGCAGCGGCTTTATCCATAAACTCATTCCGAAATTAAACTTTCACTTGCGTAAGAGTGAACGTAAATCTGTCAACATTATTGAGTTACACACACCACTTCGCTGGTTCACCCATGACCCCATTGAACGCTTTGTCAATAAAGCGTGTTTATTTGATACAGATCGTGAAGATTCAAAGTTGGTTTTTGAAGGCGATGAAAAAGCCGGATACAAAACAGTCGAAGCGCCATTAGCCCCGACTAACTCGTTTAGTGACATCTCGTTGAACAAAACAAGATTTGAACGGCTCAGTGAGAGAGCGCTGGAGGACGTGATGAAGCTATTAACACTTGCCCATTACCAAACCACGCCTGATGACTTAATGCGTCTCTTAGATAGCCCAGACCTGATTTTGTTTTTACTGTATCAAGGTGGCAAAGTAATTGGTGCAGCGGTTGTTAACGAGGAAGGTGGTGAGAAACTGCGAGACATTGCTAAGAACATAGCGACGGGTGAACGTCGACCTAAGGGACATTTAGGCGCACAGCAATTGACGCTCATGAGTGCAAATCCTGCACTGGCCACGTTGAAGTATTGGCGTATTAACCGTATTGCTGTAAGTCCAGAACTTCAGGGAAAAGGTTTTGGTACCTTTATTATATCGACCTTAGAAAAAGCGGCTTACGAAGCCGGCATTGATAGCTTAAGTACGTCGTACGGTTCAGAGGATAAACTAGATAGATTTTGGCAACAGAATAAATTTGTCTGCGTACATAAAGGTGAGAAAGCCAACAAAGCAAGTGGTGAAACAAGCGTATTGCGAATTGCGCCTCTTTCAGAGCGAGCACGAACACTTTCATCAGAAGTGGCCAGCATATACGACGCTAAGAAAAAGCAAACCACCTATGATTCTCTCTCTGCTTCTCTGCAATTACTTTGTGTGACTAAACTTCGTCATTTTATAGCGGGTTATCGAAGCCTAGATAACATCTGGGGAGAGATAAATGCAATTGCCCTCTGCAACAGTCCACATCCGTCTAGCAATCACACCGCCCCTTTATTTGATGTATTAAGTGAGTTGTTCGATAACCAGACTAATGAAAGACGCAGTGAATTGATCAGACTTCTACGACAACCCCGCCCTAACTATAATTCACTCTCTGACATGCTAAAAACAAAAGGGAAAAAAGGAACAACTGCTGCGTTAAAAGAAATTATTAGCCGCTTTATCATCAAGCTGGATATGGCAGATTAGTTCATCTATAAAATGCTCAGAAACAAAAAAGCCTCCGTGAGGAGGCTTTCTTACTAAGCGTTCGTATTAACAATTAAATGTTGATACCACGGTTCTTCGCTTTTTCCTTGATGTAAGGTTCCCACGCTGATGCGTTACGGCGTAGTGAGCGATCTTTCTTAGCTTCTTGGATGTGTCTGAAGGCTTCTCTGTAGTTACCTGCATAGAAGTTCGCTTCCATAAGCGTAAAGTGAACTTTAGCCGGCTTCTCAATACCTCTCTCCAACGCATTTTCTAGCGCAGAGATAGCACCCTTATAATCTTCAGCAACAAGTAACAATGTACCTTGCTTCTTATAAAGGTCAGGATCAGAACTCATTTTAGCCGCTTTGCCATAAAGTGACGCCGCAGTTTTGAACTCTTTCGCAGAATGATAAGCGTTAGCAAGACTTGCTAGCAACTTCTCATCTTCTTCTAGCAAACCAGACTTCATGAACTTTTCCATTACCTTGGCACCGCGATACGGCATGCCATTAGTTTGGTAAAGCTGAGAAAGTGCTTTAACTTCACTTTCTTTTTCTAGATAGCCTTGCATGTGCGCTAGTTCAAATGTAGAGAGTGCTTTCTTATAATCTTCCACTGAAAGATAAAAGAAACCCAACTGACTCCACCAACGTGGCTCTTCAGGGAAGTTACGCACTAACTCTTCTGCTACAGCAACTGTCTCAGGAAACATCTTGCGCTCGTAGTACGAAGTAAGCTTAAGTACATACGGGTTTTTGTTTGGCTCTTCGTATAACGCAATCGCTTTATCCGCTGGCTCAATCATTTTATCTAATTGCTTAGATTCATAATAAGCCTGAGTTAAACGCGTATACACATCAGCATCTTCTTTACACGTGAAATCCATCCACGAGTTGTACCACTTAACCGCGTCAGTAAACTTTTCTTCCTGCATACTCAAGTCACCTAACAATTTAAGTGTTTGAGAATGCTCTAGGTCATTAAGTACCTTCGGTTGAACAGAATCTGCAAGATATCCATAAGCCTTGGCACCTTTTCCTTCTTGCGCAGCAAGCAGATTTCCGATGAAGCGCTTTACGTAAGACTTGTCAAAGTCATCCGACGGGTCGATATCGTAAAGGATATTCAATGCTTCATCGACTTGGTCTTCATTGTAAAACTCAAAGGCTTTCTGAACTTTCTTACCAGTACGCTCGCCAACCAGTGTTGTTTTGCCCTTTTCATATCCAGGACAAACTACAGCAGATGACTGCGCTAAGGCAGCAGACGATGTAAACATCGCCCCTGCACCTAGCACTAAAGCAACGGCTGACATTTTGAATGAACGTTTCATCATAATCATTGCTCCAGTTTGAAGTCTAGCTGTACAAACATGCCGGTTTGCTTAACAGCCTTGCCATCAACAATTTTAGGCTTGTATTTCCACTTGCGAAGCGCACGACGTGCCTCGCGGTCGAATATACGCTTAGGTTCAGCTTCGATAACTTCGATATCGTCTACACCACCAACTTCGTTGATAGTGAAAGATAACCTAACCCAACCTTCACGGCCATCTCTGGCTGCTTGCGGTGGATACTTAGGATCGATACGAACGATAGGCGTTGCTTCACCGTCACGCTGCATAGCACCAACACCACCAATGTTTACACCCACGCCGCCAGTGTCGATTGCAGGAATAGCTAGGCTAAACCCATCAGCATCTGGCTCCGCAGCTTCTGGCTCTACTTGCTCCATTTTAGGAGGTTGTGGAGGCGGAGGCGGCGGTGGAGGCGGAACACGTTGACGCGTTTGCGTCTGGTCGTCTGGTTCCTGCATCACAATATCGATTACGGGTGCAGGCGGCACTTCGTCTGCTGGCCTAGATGAGTTTTCAATCAGCTTGGCCATTAGAACGAATAGGGCAAATGCAACACCAGCACCTAATAATATAGATACAATTATACGTAACATCTTATCCCCTTGCCGCTACCGAGACTCGGTCAACGCCAGCGGCTTTAACCTGATCCATGATTTCAACTACTAAACCATGCTTCGCTTTAACATCAGCTTGAATGATTACATAGTCAGTTGGCTGCTCGGTAAGCAGTCTTTCTATATTCGCTCTTACGCTATCTGGCGCTACTTCACGTTTATCTAACCAAACATTCCCATCTTCCGTTACGGCGATAAAGATGTTTGCGTTTTTGTGAAGAACCGCCTGACTCGCGTCTGGCTTGTTAACTTCAATCCCTGCTTCTTTAACGAAAACAGTGGTAACGATGAAGAAGATAAGCATGATAAAGACAATATCCAACATGGGAGTCATGTCAATCTGTGCATCTTCTTCCTCGGTTCTGACTTTTCGAGGCATAATCTCTCTCTCTAATGATGTGGCAGGCTATCAACTAGCCCTTCTCTTGCCAGCTTCACTTTCGCTTCAAGACGTGAACTGATAAACAGCCCAGATAGCGCCGCTACCATTCCCGCCATTGTCGGGATTGTAGCCATAGAGATACCAGATGCCATAAGACGTGCATTACTGGTTCCTTGTGTGGCCATTGTCTCGAAAACGCTGATCATCCCGGTTACTGTTCCAAGTAGCCCTATTAAAGGACACATTGCAATAATCGTTCTTATGATTAGCATTCTTGCGGTTAAGTCGTCTGACGCTTGAGAAATCCACGCGTCACGGATTCTATGCGCATACCATGAAGTAGTATCTGCTCGTGCATCCCAATTAGCGATGATGTTTTTCTTCACCTTTGGAAAAACAGAGGTTAAATACCAATAACGCTCAATCATTAAAACCCACATGAGAAAGAGCGCGGCAGCGACGAAGTAAAGCACGTCACCGCCGGTAGCGATAAAGTCCCTGACCGATTCAAATAATCCAATCAGGTAATTCATATTACGCCTTCTCCGACTCTGAGTGAGCAGCTACGATACCCGCAGTTTGCTCATCAAGAATATGGATGATTGACTTGCTGCGAGAAGCTACGATGCTGTGAGTAAGGATTAGCGGTAGTGCCGCTATGATACCCTGAGCTGTAGTTACAAGAGCCATTGAGATACTTCCTGCCATCATGCGTGGGTCACCAGTACCGAACAATGTGATAGTTTGGAATGTCTCAATCATACCAAGTACTGTACCAAGTAGACCTAGTAGAGGTGCAATCGCTGCAAAAATCTTAATTACGTTGATGCCGCTTTCGATACGTGGAAGTTCACGAAGGATAGCTTCATCAAGTTTAAGTTCTAAGTTTTCTGCGTCGGCATTTTTGTTCTCACCGTATACTTTAAGAATACGACCAAGAGGGTTGCCTTCAGACGGGTTGTTTACGTTTTTAAGCTGTGAGCGCATTTTGCCGCCAACAACAGTAAGCGTAACTAGCTTGTAAACGCCGATAAGCAAACCGATAACTAGCATCACTGTTATTGTGTAACCTACCGGTCCACCAGCGTGATAGCGCTCAGACATAGTTGCTTTCTGCTTTAACAGACCAAGGATCGCACCTTGAGAAGGGTCAGCATAAAAAGGAACTAGGCCAGAAGTAGCAGATACTAAGTCATTTGCTGAAGATACAAAGTGACCATCTGGCTGACGGCCAAGAGGCTGTACAACTTCTGCTTCTGCGTCGTATGCAAGGTAACCGTCTGCACCAACAAGGTTAAACGTACCTACACGTACAATTTCTTGTTGAGATGAACCGCCGTCTAGGTTTACAACTTCAGTAGTAAACTTAACAACTTCACCGCCTTCAGTCATTTCTTTCTGAAGTGCAAACCATAGGTCTTCTAGTTCTTGAATGTTCGGAAGACCTTTAGAATCTTCTGACATTGCTGCAAGAAACTCACCACGACCTGCGTATTGAGCACTTACAATTGACGTAGAAATACGACCAAATGCTTCTGATGACGCTTGACGTACAACACCAAACATTTCACCAAGAGTACCTGTAGCCTGGTCTAGTTCAGCCGCTTTTTCATTCAACGTTACTTCGTTGTCAGAAAATTGCTGTTGTAGACGATCGCCACGATTTTCTTCTGCTTTGAGTTCGTTTTGTGCTTTTCTTAGAAGCGCTTGCTTGTCAGCACGAGCAGACTGAAACTCAGCCTCACGTTGCTTGTCTAAGCGCGCTTCAGAAACACGGTTTTGCTGAACCTGGTCAAGCAGATCCTTAAGGCTCTTTGCTTCCTGAGCCTGTGCTCCGGTTGCCGCAACTGCAACTGTCACAGCGGCTAAAAGAGATTTGAATACTGGTTTCATTAACTATTACTCCGCTGCACTAATTGGTAGTTTGATGAGATCTGCAGGAACGACGCCATTAGCCATCTTAACTGCATCAACAACTGATGAAAGATATTCATCACCAAGTTTTTCCCATGCACGGCTCTCGTTGTTCCAAACCCACGCGTGAGTTTGATCAAGAGAAAGCGCAAGCAGTGCTGCACGACCAAGGTTAAAGAAATCAACAGTTACTTCTGTACCTGCATCATCGATTGTACCTTGGTATGAATTGATTTTAGTACCGTATTCAACTTCTACAAGGTACGCTTCAAGTACCTGGCGGAACTGCTCTGATACAGTAACGTTAGAGTTAGCCATTAGGTCGCGAAGACGCTCAACGCGCTGAAGACGCTCGTCTAAGTGAATAGGACGATCTAGTTTGATAAACTTCTCTAGGCTATCAATCATGCGGAACATAAGCGGAACGATGCCCTGCTTTGTTTCTTCAATGCTGTCAATTTGACGTTGCAATGAATTGATACCGCGCTGCTGGTCAGCAACAAGGCTAGCTAGATAATCATTGTAGATTTTGAGGTTTTCTGTCTGGTCTACTGTTTGACGATACTCAACAAGTAGTTCTTGAGATTGTTCAAACAACGTGTTGATTTTTTCTTGCGATTTCGCTGCAGCCGCATGAATTTTTGCTTCTTCTCTGTGAAGATCATCAAGGGTATCTGCAGAGACTGCGCTACCTGTTAGTGCGAATGCACCTATAACAGTAGAAGCAATAAGAGTTCTCTTGCTCATTTTGGACATAGTTCCCAACCAAATTTCTTATTTGAATCCTCGCCGATAGGAAAATATTCGGGCAAGGGGCGTATTAAATTTTTACAATGTTGTTTCAAATATGTAGTACATGAGGCGCTAACCAGCACTACGAACCTATTATACTCACACGGAATGTGAGGGTTAGTCAAGCAACACTATGTTTACACCATTGAAATGAGGCGTTGTCTGAACAAAAAACAGACACCCCGGAACGTACAACTTCGTACTTTGGTTTTGTTACTTACCCATTTAAAGTTTCACACGTTTTCTATTTTAGATTTGTTGCGTTATCGTTTACCAAACCAGCCTGTAAGAGCATATCGTGGTTTTTTAGCAAACGGTGTGAGATAAGTTACGCTGTGAATATTTTCTACTGTGAATAAGCTTAGGGTATTAAAATTCGGAGTCCAACTTTCAGTGGTAGCACCATCTTCATTAAAGAATTGCAGCAATCCGCCCCAGTCTGGATGCCATTCTGGCGACAAGTTAAATACGTAAGCTAATTTTCTTCCTTCTTGTTCCACCACATCTTTGTGACGAGTAAGAAATTGGCCAGGTACAAACCGCGTAGCCTGCATACTGGCATAATTCAAATCTCCCATCCCAGTCATTTCACTCATAGCGCTTAATACCCTTTCGCTATTTAACGCTGAAAAGAAGTTGTTGAGTACTGTATTAGCCTCACTTTCAGTAATGTAGCGCCGCCCGTAAGAAAAGCCATTTCCTTTCGCCGCATTTTCCATGAGATTAAAATAGATTTGCTTTCTTTGTTCGTCCTTCAATGCTTTCCACTCTTCAGCAGAGACCACTATATTTCTGCCATCAACCGCCATAGCAGTATCGAACGTCACATTTTCACTCAACGCTTGGTATAAGTGAGCTGCTTCTTCAAAAGACAAAATGTCGCAAACACGAAGTTTTTTGAGTTAGAAGTGACGAGGAAATCAAAATGAAAAAGCCGCCCTTCGAAAAAGGGCGGCTTTGTTTACTTTTCATACTCCGCAATATATTTATTGAAGAGTACTAAGCTTTTTTACTTAAAACTTATGGTTAACACGTAGGCTGAATCGACGGCCTAAACGCTCGTCAATACCAAAATGGCCTGCAGCAAATGCAATATCGCCATTTTCGTCTGGTTTGCGATCAAGAAGGTTCAGTATGTTCAGCTGTATATTCGTCGATGAATCCAGAGTATATCCGATACTTAGCTCATGAATCGCACGCCAATCAGTCTCGTTGGTGAAGTTACCTTGGAAAGTACCATCTTCAAGCTCAGTATAACTATCCGCGTATAGACGCTGATCTAACGCATCAATTTTAACTGGGTTCTGCCAACGAATACGATGACTTACAATCCAGTCTTCATATAACCAGTTGATATCAACCGTACCAATCCAATCTGGATCTGCAAAATCACCAACATCTTCCGTTACTTCAGCAGCAGAAGTTGCCTGGAACTCGTTTGTAATATTGTGCTGTGTTGAAGAATTAACAGTAAGGTTTCCGTACTCGCCTAGATCGTGAGCATAGAATAACGATATTGATACTGCTTCAAACGTAGATAGAGCAACGTTCGCTGGTTGGTTACGTGCTTCAATTACCTGGAAGTCGTCACCACGTTGGAACGTGTTACAAGCAGGCTCATTCGGGAAGTTATTCGAATCATAACAAGCTGCAGCAAGTGTTTCAAAATCAACTTGTTCGATGAAATCTTCAATCTCTAAGTTGTAATAATCAACGCTCAACTGCAATCCTTCGAGGTATGAAGGAGTGTATGCAAAGCCGTATGAGTAAGATTTGTTTGTCTCTGGCCCTAGCTCTGGATTTCCAGAGATAATACCTGTTGGAATTGTTCCATCTTGGATATTTGATATAAATGTATCGGTATCAATTCCTTCTGACTCACAGTTTGCTTTTCTCACAGAGGGGTTAGGACCAACCCCAACTGAACGAGAGTCACACGGGTCATCACCTAATATAAAAGTTTGTTGCTCCGGCTGGAACAATTCATTAATAGATGGGTTTCTAAATGCTGTTGCATACGTTGCGCGGAACGATAGGTCATCAACAACCTGCCACTTCATACTTGCTTGATATACATCTTCCTCGGTTGTTCTGTCATCAAAACCACGTGGTGCGTTTGTATTGAACTCCTGATTACGATAGGCGCCGCTCAGCTCAAAGTATTTAACAAACGGAATATCCATATCCTCAGAGATAACCGGAGCAACAATTTCAACATAATATTCGTTGGTATCGAAACCACCGCTCACTGGGCGATCAATGGCAGAACGGGTGATTGGCACACGACCACCTAAAGCAGGTTCGTAATCACCTTTCTCAATGCGACGCTCAACACCAACTACGAAGTCTAACGGACCAGCAGGGAGTTCGAACGCTGTACCACCAATGTTTGCAGTGTAAACAGTTTGTAGGTTGCTCGCTTGAGACATTTGCGAACCACCAGTGATGAAGTCTAGTGCCTCAGGCGATGCTTGAGACCCGAATAGGTTGAGCGGCTGACAGCCATCGAGGAACGGAAGGTCTTCATCAACAAGACCCGAACCAGAAGCACGTGAGTTAAATCCTTCTAGTGTTCCTGCCGCTAAATCTGCATAGGCACCACAGATAATATCTCCACGCTGGAAACCGCCTGTGAACTGAGAGCGAGCTCCCTGTAGAGCAGCCAACGCATCATCTAATGTGTCTAAACCCTGTTCATCACGAATTCGTTCAAGCATAGTGTCGTCGACACGCTGTGCATCTACCGCATTGAGGAAGCGACCATCGACAATACCTGTCGTTCTGATATTAATATCAGAGCGACCATGTACGACTGACACATCCCAGTAGAAATCCCTGTCTAAAGCTTCAAATTCACCCTCTAACATACTGCTTGCACGCCAAACGTGTGTTTCGTTTGAGTTGCCACCGAGGCTCACTAAATCATTGTTGAAACGATGAACAGAGAAATTGTCTGCGTCGTAACCGGTGTTTACTATCGTTGAACGCGCCTGTTCAGATAGGAATGGGTTGTTGATACTCATGTTAATAGCAGCAGATGTCCCGCCGAAGAAACCGGTTTGGAAACCACCTTGGTTTACCAATTCACTTCCTTTTGTGTTCGCATACATGAAATCGTTTTTAATTCTCACATTATCTGCAAGGTCATAATTGAATGACGCGTATGTGTTCATACGTGAGGTAGGAGAGCGAATTTGCGCAACGCTGTCGAAGAAATCTAAACCACATACGCCTTCACCACCTTGTGTAATCAAGCTGCGAGCTTGTCTTGTTCCAGGTTGACACTGTCTTAGGTCACCATTCTGAGCAAACTCGTAGAAACTACCATCTGGCATCGCACCAGAACCGAATGCAGGCAGAAATCCACCACCAGCAGGTGTAATAGAGCCGAATTCTGAGAATAATTGCAGGTTAAGTTCATTATAAACTAACTGCACAGACCTTGTATCTTCGGCGTCAACTGTTCCGTCACCATTAAAGTCATCCGGTAAACCGTCACCGTCAAGATCTAAAAATTCATTTTGCGCGTTATCAAAGCCCGGGTTGTTGTTGCATAAGAAATCCTGGTCGCACAGAAGCAAACCATTGTTTCGTGTATACTCAATACCGAAAGTTATATTACCGCGACCATCGTCGAAGTTACCGCCGCCTAATGCGCTAACTTGAAAAGTTCTGGCATTACCATCTTCATTGCCATCGTACTGTGCAGTAACCTCAAATCCTTCATAATCATCTTTCAAGATTACGTTAACCGTACCTGCAATTGCGTCTGCGCCGTAAGTTGCTGCACCGGTAAGCGGAACCACTTCAATACGTTCAATAAGCGCAACTGGTATAGCGTTAATGTCAACCTGGGAGCCACCCTGAGAAGCAGATTGAGAACTTACAAAACGCTTACCATTTACTAGTGTAAGCGTTCGTGAGGTTCCAAGGTCAAACAAGTTTGCTTGGTTTTGACCAGCATTCTCAGCGTCCTGTGCGCCAGCAGGAGTTAGTGAGCCACCAAACAATGGAGATGCGTTCAGAAGATCTGCAGCGTTTGTGAAGCCGCGCACATCTAGATCTTGTTCACCAAATGAAAATACAGGTGCACTCTCGCTCAGCTCAACGCGGCGTATACGAGAACCCGTAACCGTGATTTTTTCAACTGCTTCATCAGCAGTTGCGTCGTCGTTAGTGACCTCTTGTGCCAATGCAAGGTTACTTGCTGATACTGCGAGTGCAGAACCAAATACGCAAGCTAACTTGACTGACGTAGCCAACTTAGAATTTTTAAACATGTAAGTCTCCCTGGACCTAGTATTTTTATCTGTGTGTGTTTTTTCGCTTTTGCGAATATTTTTGTAAGGCTTTCGCCCAGCCTCTATAGAATACAAAAAACGACTGGGGGTCAATACGCAGTGGCACAAGTGTTTGCTGAAAAGTTCAATTTTTTTTTGAACAAAGTCACGAATTGTAAAGCCTTGCGTACGAAACACACGTTTATTACATTTTTCTTAATGTGTGACTATTTTTTATACGAATGTATAATAATTAGTCACAGCTGCAATTTACCAGAATTTGTTAACAACGTCATATACTAAAGGAAGGTATAGCTCTCAACTCTAATTTACCGAATTTAAATAAAATCCAAGCTTTCGTTTTATGGCATTCGGTAACTCGGGTAAGGCCGATTTTGGCAACAAAAAAGTAGCCATGTTGAAAAAATCGAGAAATATGCGATTAGACTCAGTAGTGCGTTTTAAATAGTGATGACCAGAAGACCCACCTGTACCGATTTTGGTACCCAGCATTCGTTGCACCATCATGGCATGACGATAACGCCAGATAGTTAATTGTTCATCAATTTCAGTCAGTGCAGTGATAAGTTGAAATGGAAGATTAAAAACGGGCTCCTCTGAATACTGCTTTATAAATAGTGCAGACAATAACGCCTCGTGACTCAACCTAAACTTATCTTCTTTGCGAAGCGCTTCAAATTTTGCGTGATCAAAAAGCGCATCAAAGTTTTCTTTAGTCGACTGCCAGTCTTTTAACTCTTGGCGCTTATCTGTTGTCGAGAGCGTATCGTTGGTAGATATCGTCTCGTGGTCGTCGCTTAGCATTTCATCGGTGGCTTGTTTGTAATAGTGCCAAAAGTCAAAGTCATCTGTTTTTAGCAGCGGCATTCTCGATAGCCATTTATCTACAAGGTCAAATAAACTTGGCTTTGCTTCTAAGCCTTCTAATAATGCTCTGTCATCGTCGCTTAATCGGCTATAGAAACTTTGCTTATCAAAATCCACCCGAAACTCACGCTTTAACCCCAGCGATATTTCTAAGCGCTTAAATTGGATGCTTTGAAAGCCAGACGCAGGTACAAGATAATCTCTGAATGACAGGAACTGCTGTGGTGTCATAGTTTCCATTACAGCAATTTGATCGTTCATTAATCGCTGTATAGTAATGACTCGCTGAAGACGGTGGACAACTTGTGTAAGCTGTTGGTCTTTTACTACCTTTTGATTGAAGGTATCTATGGTTGCGTTTAATTCGTGCAATATTTGTTTAAACCAGAGTTCGTAAACTTGGTGCACTATGATAAACAGCATCTCTTCATGAGCCGCATCTGAATATTTCGCACTTTGAAGTTTTTGTGCACCAAGAATTTTATCCAGTTGTAAATAATCACCGTAGTAGCAGGGTTCGATATTCTTTTTCATCGTGTTCTTCTCTGTAATTGCTTTTTTATGAGTGTTTTTAGGTGCTTTTGAGATAGACAAAGGCTTGAGATTCAGCTTCACCTTCTCGACATATATAGAATACAGGCTATACCTTTATAGTGACAGAGCACTCCCTATTCGTTAGTGTTGTGCGTATAAAATACTGTCCAATATTTAAAAGAAGTATCGTTGGTGACCGTCGGTACATAAAGCGTTTGAGGTAAGTAAAATGAAACTCGATGATGATATTCATAACTATTACGAACATCTAGTGTTAGAGCGAATTGCAAAGCTAGGTCTTGATAAAAATAAAAGTCCTGATTACTTAGCAGACTTATGCTGTTTAGCGTTAAATCAGGTGCCACCACGATATATTCGCTTTGAAGTGGACATGGCGTTTTACCTGCCACAAAGTGAACGCAGGCAGATGGAGATGAACGTAGAATATGCAATCAGTAAGGCGCTGCGGTTTTTGAATGACGCTGAGAAGAGTGAAAAACCACAACCTCCGGAAACAATAGCAACTGAAGCGATGAAATCTGAAATCGACATTACAGGTGATTTAAAAGACGATTAATTGAGTTTTCTTGCCATAGTCGAGGAAAGTGCTGTATATACGTTGGATTTAAGCAGTGAGAGGCAAGGATGCTGGAAGAGGTTTGGGTGGCGGGCCTCCAGCCACATCCCGGCACATGAGTCGTCTGCTGCGGCTGCTCCCTTCCAGGCCTGACCGAGTTCACAGAGTATCATTGCGGGAGGACCAAAAGCCCACCATAGAAAACTGCAATTAGAAAGTAGCTTGCGCCCTCCTTATTGCGGGGCGCATTATGACTATTTGAATGCTAAGTTTCAAGCCTTATCAGAAAATCTCTCTTCAGCTATCACATTAGCAATACGATTAGTCGCTGTATTTTCCTTTTCTGCTCGCGCATATATTTCTTTAAGCGTGTCGCCAATTTGCTCAATGTGAGCACGCAATGCTTCATTTGAGCTCGATGCCATGCGCTGATGAAAGATATCGATGACACCACCGGCATTAATAACGTAGTCAGGTGCGTAAAGAATGCCACGCTTGCTGAGTAACTCGCCCATCTCTTCTCGTGCAAGCTGGTTGTTTGCCGCGCCCGCAATGACTTTCGCTTTTATATCTGGCAGCGTTTGATCGTTAATTGCAGCGCCTAACGCACACGGTGCGAGCACGTCTACGTCTAAACTTAGAATATCTTCCGGCGCCACAACGGTCGCACCAAATTCTTTCTCTGCTTTTTCTATACCTTCAGGGAAGATATCTGCAACATAAAGCTTTGCGCCTTGCTCGTGCAGATGCTTAGCGAGTCTGTAACCAACATGACCCATGCCTTGAATAGCCACTGAAACGCCATCAAGACTGCGCTTTAAACCAAACTCAACAGACGCCTTTAAACCAACGTATACGCCATAGGCTGTAGAAGGGGCTGGATTACCGTTTGGTACTTCACCTGCATAGTGATATTTCGCGCTAACACCAGCAATATAGTCAGACTCTTCAGCCATTGTTTGTAAGTCAGTTACAGTAATACCAGAATCTTCTGCGGTGAAATACTTGCCGCCTAACGAATCGACAAATTTCCCCATTGCTTTCATCATTTCTGGTGTTTTTGCTTTTCTAGGATCGCCAATAATGACTGACTTGCCGCCGCCCAATTCTAAATTGGCAAGCGCTGCTTTGTATGTCATCCCCTTTGATAATCGAAGCACATCCGTAAGTGCTTCACTACTGTTCACGTATGGCCACATGCGGCAACCACCAAGTGCAGGTCCAAGATTGGTATTGTGCACTGCAATAATGGCACTAAGGCCCGCTTTTTCGTCGTGATAAAAAGCCACGTGCTCGTGATTATCAAATTCTGAATGATCGAAGACTGACATACGTTCCCTATTTTTATTTGCTGTTTAATCCGTCTAGTCTAGCTGAATACGCTGAGGACAAGCGTTGCGAGTTTCTCATGTGGTTTTTACAAACCGAAACGGAAAAGAAATGAACACTATTTTACTAGGACAGCTATCCTATAATTTTTTTTACTATATAATGAACATCATAAAAACGATGGACATAACTCTTATGAAATTAGATAAGTTTGACCGTGAGATTTTACGCGTCCTACAGCAAGATGCCACCGTCTCTATGGCTGATTTAAGCCAGCAAGTCGGGCTCTCTCATACTCCGTGCTGGCGACGTGTGAAGCGAATGGAAGCAGATGGTATTATCCTCGGAAAAGTGACCTTGCTAAATAGCAAAAAACTTAACCTTGGTGTGTCTGTTTTTATCTATGTCACGCTTAAAAATCACGATGGTGACTCACTGACAGATTTTGAAACGGCAGTACAGAATATTGATGAAATCGTGGAGTGTCATACTACGAGTGGCGAGAAGGATTATTTGCTTAAAGTCATTGTAGAAAGTATCGAAGAATATGAGTTTTTATTAAAAACAAAACTGACACATTTACCGTTAGTTGACCACCTCAGTTCTACATTTGCACTTAAGCAAGTGAAAAACACCACCGAACTTCCTATCAAGCGTCAGTAGATACAAAAAGGGGCAGTAAAAAACCGCCCCTTTTTAGCTCTAGATCAAACCCAAAGCTTCTTCTATACCAAACGCTAACTAGCGTCGATTTGATTTTCTGGTTTAGCCTTTTCAAAAGCTTCAAGGGCATTGCAGTTGTCCGCTATTTTGCTAATCAAAGGATATTGGTCCATGTCAATATTAAAACGCTTCGCATTGTAAACTTGAGGCACTAAACATATGTCGGCCATGGTTACGTCAAAATCAAAGCAATACTTACCTGACTGAGTTTGAAGTCGTTTTTCAATAGCATCGAACCCCAATGTTATCCAATGGGCTGCCCACACAGACACATCATCTTGGCTGGCATTAAACGTACCTTTCAATGCATTTAACACACGAAGGTTTCCCACAGGCTGAATGTCACAAGCAATGTCCTGGGCCAGTGCCCGTACTCGCGCACGCTCTGTTTTATGCTCTGGGATTAAACGAAAGTCGCTCGCATAGCGTTCATCGAGATACTCTATGATGGCTAACGATTGATTCAAGATAATGTCTTCGTCTTCATCCACAAACGTGGGAACAAGATGAGCCGGGTTTAAGCGGGCGTAATCCATACTGTGCTGTTCGCCGCCATTGGCAACTAAATGAACCGGTACATATTCGTAGTCCACACCCTTTAAATTGAGCGCGATACGCACGCGATAGGTAGCAGTAGAACGCCAGTAACCGTGAAGCTTAATACTCATCTTATTGTTCCTCTACACATGTTAACGATTGAAAAATTTAGCGCAAAGGCTTAACTTGCTGCTCGATAGCACCAAAAATACTGACGCCACTTTCATCAAGCATTTCCATGCGAATACGATCGCCAAACTGCATAAACGGGGTGGCTGGCTTGCCATCTCGTATTGTCTCAATCATTCTCACCTCAGCAATACAGGAATAACCTACGCCGCCTTCGCTGATTGCTGAGCCGTGCTCGGTGCCTTGCTTATTCGATACAGTTCCCGAACCTATGATGGCGCCTGCACCTAAGTTACGGCTTTTAGCGGCGTGAGCAACAAGCTGACCAAAATCAAAAGTCATGTCTTGCCCTGCTTCAGGCTTACCAAATAGCTCACCGTTGTAGGTCGAGCGCAACGGCAGATGTACTTTGTTATCTTGCCACGCACCGCCGAGTTCATCAGGCGTAACCGCTACTGGTGAAAAACTAGAGGCTGGTTTGGATTGGAAAAAGCCAAACCCCTTGGCTAATTCACCTGGAATGAGCCCGCGAAGAGAAACGTCATTTACCAGCATGATTAAACGGATTCGTTCAGCGCCTTGCTCTGGTGTACATGCCATAGGCACGTCGTCGGTAACTACGGCAACTTCGCCTTCAAAATCTATTCCCCAATCATCGCTAGGCAAAATGATATCGTCATTTGGCCCAATGAAATCGTCAGAACCACCTTGGTACATCAGTGGATCGGTCCAGAAACTCTCCGGTATCTCAGCACCCCGTGCTTTTCTTACCAGCTCAACATGATTCACATAAGCACTGCCGTCTGCCCATTGAAACGCTCTCGGCAATGGGGATTCACAGCGAGTTGAGTCGAATTGCACACTGTCACCGGCATTATCATTTAACTGTTCATACCGACTCTGTAGCTGCGGCGCAACTTCTTGCCAGTTATCGAGGGCATATTGCATTGTTGGCGCTATGTCTAACACGTCACACGCTCTAGACAAATCTCGTGATACCAACATAAGGATCCCATCGCGGGTTTCATTTTTATAAGTAGCAAGCTTCATTCTTTTTTCCTCGATAAGCACTAAGTAGATTAGGGCACGTTTGCTTAAGTATAAGTACAGTTATGCCATTACATGTAGGGGAAAGAGAAGTGTGCACATCCACAAGTTTTAATAAGCTGTAAGAAAGGATGTACGGGGAGTAAGGGAGAATTGCTGGCAATTGCCTGCCGACGCTAGCTGCAAGGGTGTTGTAAACTTATCACAACAGCCTTGCAGCAGCGAAAAGTGAGCGCTCTACAGTTTAACTGTCGCCTTATTAATGCCATATTCACGCAGCTTATTAGCAATGGCGGTATGACTAAGGCCCAATTTTTTAGCAAGCTGCCTGGTACTGGGATAGAACGGGTACAGACGCTTTAATAAATCTTTCTCGAACTTCTTCACTTCTTCATCCAGCGTACCCTCAAAATTCTCATCAATATAGGTAACACTTGGGGCGCAGCTTGGAAGCTGAATATCTTCTTTGGTTATTTCTTTGCCATCGAGCAAGGAAAGCGCACGATAAAGGGCGTTTTGCAGCTGCCTCACGTTTCCTGGCCAAGGATATTGCTGCAAAAAGTCGACGCAGGATTTACTTAACTTAGCAGGTCGTCGACCCAGCTTGGTACTGTGCTGCAAGATAAAAGACTCTGCCAGAGGAACAATGTCTTGACGCCTATCTTTTAGCGACGGCATTACCAGGCTTAACACGTTTAAGCGATAATACAGCTCTTTTCTAAAGCGCCCCTCTTCTACCAGTTGGCCTAAGTCGCGGCAAGTAGTACAAATAAAGCGTACATCTACAGAGACAGGCTCCACATCCCCTACTCTTCTGAACTCACCGTCTTCAAGCACTCTTAATAGTTTTGCTTGCAGCTGCGACGACATATCAGCAATTTCATCAAGTAGTAAGGTGCCGCCTTTTGCTTGCTCGAGCAAGCCCACTTTGCCGCTAGACTGGTTGTAAGTTCCTGCTGCACAACCGAAAAGCTCAGTTTCTGCAACACTGTCAGGTAACGAGGCACAGTTTAATGCTAAAAATGCCCCTTCACTGCGACGACTTGATTGATGGCAAGCTCGCGCGATCATCTCTTTACCTGTGCCAGTTTCACCGAATATGAGGATAGGTGCGTCTAAGTCCGCTACTCTTTTGGCTTCGTGAACCGCGCGTTTCATAAAGGATGACTCTGTTACAAAACGGTCGAAACTGTCTGTGGGCGACTGGTGAAATGCCGTGAACTGCTGACCAAGGCGCATTTCGGATTTTAAAATGACCACCGCGCCAGCCATGATACTTTTCTTCTCTCCGTCCGCTACCGTAATAGGCAGCATGTCGGCTAGATAATCCTGCTGAATAAACTTCACCTTTGAAGATTGGGGGCCCGGACTTTTTCCATCCATCCACTTCGTAAAGTTAAACCCTTTAACAACCTCAGTAATCTCCATTGTGTTTATTTCACTGGCAGGAAGCTCTAACCCAGCACTTACTGCTTCATTACACAGTAAGATATTGCCTTTGGCATCCACAGAGAAAACAGGGTCTGGTAGCGTGCGTAGTATTGCTGAAAGCTGATTCTTCTCTCTTTCCCCTGGCATAAAAAGCGTAGTCTTGACGTCGTCTATACCGTCAATTCGACGAATTTGAGGCATGAGATGCTGGAAGTCTTCAAATTCTATATTAGGAAAATTGAGAAAGATTTTGCCTACAGGGTCTATTTCGATTCCCCGAAGGTCTATTTCTTTAGTCACGAGAATATCCAGAACATCTTGGGCGATACCAAGGCGGTCCTGACAACTGATTTCTAGGCGCATAGGGTATGTATATTTTTGTAAAGATTTATGTACAAGATATCACACTTTTACAAAAAGATAACAAGATAATTGTTACTAAAGATTAAAAAGCTGTGAGTTTGTAAGCAATGGGATACAACATGGTGCAAATAAAAAAGGAGACTGAGTCGTCTCCTTTCTGCCTGATATACTTTTTATTCAGTATTTTTTTTATGCTTTTTTGTTAAGTATACTTTTTCGCTTTTGTGTGACCGTTCACAAAAACTAGCCAGCTTTTTTCTCTTTTGGTTCGAACAAGGGTGCGAACAAACCAAGAGATTTGGCTTTTTCTACTAACGCCATGATATCCATTTCCGCTAATTCAAACAGATGATCAAACTCTGGCAAAATGTAATATAGTGGCTGCATGATATCGATGCGATAAGGGGTTCTTAACGCGTCGGTAGCGGTTAGTGGCTTTCTTACTGGTACGTCGCTGTCTAGCGAATAAATAGTTTCACCCGGAGATGAGAGAATGCCACCGCCGTAAATCTTCAGCTCGTTCTTGGCTTTCACCAAGCCAAACTCTACGGTAAACCAGTAAAGGCGCGCTAAATAAATTCTATCTTCTTTACTCGCTGCCAGCCCTAATTTTCCGTAAGTATGCGTAAAGTGCGCAAACGCAGGGTTAGTCAGTAGTGGACAATGCCCGAATACTTCGTGAAAAATATCCGGCTCTTGCAGGTAGTCGAACTCTTCACGTGAGCGAATAAACGTGGCCACAGGAAACTGCTTATTTGCTAGCAGACGAAAAAACTCACCAAATGGAATCAACGCAGGTACCTCTGCGGTTTGCCAGCCGGTTCTCTCGAGCAATACACGATTAATATCGGGTAATTGAGGAATGCAGTTTTCGCTCAAGTTAAGCAATCTCAAACCCTCGATATATTCATCACACGCGCGCTCTTTTACCAAGGGTATTTGTCTTGAATAAAGCTCTGACCAGATTTGGTTTTCTTCTGTCGACCAGGCGATGTGGCCGCTACCGTCAGATTCTCGCGATGCATATTGAGTTGTTTTTGGCATAACTTCTAAAACCAATGAGTTGCTAATTACGTGGACTGTAGTCTAACCAAAAACCGCTTTACGAGAAGCATTTGCCCCTATTGAGCCACTAAGATCACTGTAACAATGTTTTTACATCAAAATCTAACCCTATGATATAAATTAAAAAACCACCCATAAGGGTGGTTTTTAATCAATACATTGGTCAGGCTTACAGTCGGCTAATTTCTTTGTTCAACTGATACTCTTTCGACGTTACATAGGTTTCCATTTTACGTAATCGATTTTCTGTTTTTTCAAATCGATTTCTAATATCGTGAAACGCTTGTTTTGGTGGTTCGCCAGCCTGCCACACCTTAGTTTTCACCTCGACCTTCGTTTCTTTAACCTGCCCACGATTTGGGTTAGTCCAACCTTTACCCCGCGAAAAAGCTTGAGGCGTAGGCTGTGCGTTATCCAAATGCTTTGGCTTTTTGTCTAAAATGAACCAAGCGGCAATGTAGGCAACAAAGATGAAAGGCCCAGCAAGAAGGAAGAAACCTGTGACAACTAAAATTCTCACTAACCATGTTTCTAAGCCGAAGTACTCCGCAACACCTGAACAAACACCCGCTATTTTTGCCTTTTCTGGGTTGCGGTAGAGCTGCTTACCGTTTCTCATGCTCTATTCCTCCACTCAGGAGCCTCGCTATCAAGAATCGCTTCTAATGTCTCAATACGCTCGCTCATCTTTTCCGCTTTATCGGCTAACGTGCTCAACGCTGCGTACTCTTCAGCACTTAATCCCTGATTGACTTGTTTCTTGCTGCGATAATGCAAAATTAACCATATGGGTGCTACAAAAATTGTGAAAACCACTAGTGGCATTACAATAATTGCGATCATGCCTTCTTCCATCTCGAATTCTCCTACAAACTCTGATCAGTCTGCTCCGCATCACGTCGGAGCAGCTCGTTATTTTTTATTATTCAGACTTTTCAGTATCTTTCTTGGCGTTTTGCATTTTTGCTTTCAACGCTGCTAATTCGTCGTCTACTTTCTCACCCGCTTC
Source organism: Alteromonas genovensis (assembly GCF_010500895.1). Taxonomy (GTDB): domain Bacteria; phylum Pseudomonadota; class Gammaproteobacteria; order Enterobacterales; family Alteromonadaceae; genus Alteromonas; species Alteromonas genovensis. The sequence continues at coordinate 338,187 of NZ_JAAAWO010000002.1, read as the reverse complement.
TAACTCTGCAAATTCATCCTGCAGCGACTTCTTACCAAAGTCATAAGATTCAACCTGCGACTCTAGGTCATCAATTTTGCGCTCGTATTGCTCAAAGCGCCCCATTGCGTTGTCTACTTTGGTGCTGTCCAAGGTTTTCTTAACTTCAAGACGAGAGCTTGCCGTTTTCTGACGCATAATGATGGTCTTTTGACGGCTTTTGGCGTCAGCAAGCTTATCTTGTAGCTGGCCAATTTCATCCTGCAGTTTACTAATCTGAGCATCAACAATAGCCAATTCTTTGGTTAATGTCTCTGCTGCTTCTGCAGACTTTTTCTTTTCTTGCAGCGCCGCTCTTGCGAGGTCTTCACGATCCTTACTCAGTGCAAGCTCTGCTTTTGACTGCCAGTCAGCTGCGTCACTTTCGTACTTCGCTATTTGACTGACAATATCTTTTTTATTGGCAAGGGTCTTAGCTGATGCGGAGCGCACCTCTACTAATGTATCTTCCATTTCCTGAATGATGAGACGAACCATCTTTTCAGGATCTTCCGCCTTATCTAATAATGAGTTTATGTTTGAGTTCACAATGTCTGTAAAACGCGAAAAGATACCCATAATAATTACCTCTTAATGAAAATCTGGTCGTCATGTATTCTTGTGAAACTATGACTGACATATTGAATAAATCTGTATAGAAGAGTATTCAATATGCTTGCCAATCTGCTCAAACTCGTAAGTACCTAAATACAAAACCTTTTTTTAAATTTAAATAATGCTCGTTTATCAATTTTTTTTGTTCTACACTATTTATTAGTCGAAATGACTAACTATTGAGAGATTTAATGAGTCGATATCGCCAACAAGATAATTTGCTAGGCCAAGCAAATAGCTTTTTAGAAGTTTTAGAGCAAATTTCGCAAATTGCCCCTTTAGACAAACCCGTGCTAGTTATCGGTGAACGCGGGACAGGTAAAGAGCTAATTGCTGCTCGCTTGCATTTTTTATCGAAGCGCTGGGACCAGAATTACGTCAAGCTCAATTGCGCTGCACTGAATGAAAGCCTTTTAGAAAGTGAGCTTTTTGGTTATGAAGCGGGCGCATTTACCGGAGCGGCTAAGCGTCGCGAAGGCCGCTTCGAAGTGGCTCATAACGGTACGCTTTTTCTTGATGAACTCGCAAACACATCAGGGCTTATTCAGGAGAAGTTACTTCGCGTAGTCGAATACGGCGAATTTGAACGTGTAGGTGGCAGTAAGTCGGTTAAAACTGATGTACGCCTTATTGCAGCGACAAATGAAGATCTCCCGGCCCTTGCTGATGCTGGCGAATTTAGAGCAGATTTGCTCGACCGCCTTGCCTTTGATGTTATTACTATTCCCCCTCTTCGTGAAAGAAGAGAAGACATCATGATGCTAGCTGAAAACTTCGCAATTAATATGGCTCGCGAGCTGGAAATGGAGCTTTTCAGCGGATTCACTGAAAAAGCCAAACGCACGCTACTTGAGTATGAGTGGCCTGGCAATATTCGTGAACTTAAGAATGTTGTTGAGCGCGCTGTATATAGAACGAATAACCCTCACCTGCCAGTGCACGAAATTGTACTCGACCCCTTTGAATCGGCATTTAGGCCAAAAAATAGGATGCGAACGCAGGATAGAGTCTCAACGCTGAATAAAGCCTCAACGCACAACGCAGCGAATAACACAGTAAATAATGCAGCAAATGACACTGCAAACTCAGAAACACCGCCGCAAAATACAGGCAATGCTGCAGATGAGCAGTCTTTTCAACAGCTTTCACCAAAGATAGATTCTATTGCAGTTGACTACCCTATCGATCTAAAAGAACGTTCACAGCAATTTGAAATTGATATTATTAAGCAGGCGTTATCAGATAGTCAGTTTAATCAGAAAAAAACAGCAGAAAAACTCAGCCTAACGTATCATCAGCTAAGGGGTTACTTGAAAAAGTACAACCTGTTAGATTCATCTGCGCAGGACCTAGAAGCGTGAACTTTAGGGCTTAACTCGCACACTTTGAACCGTAAAGACTGAACCGTAAAGACCGAATCGCAAAGGCTGGGGCGTAAAAATTGAGGCAATTAATATGATGAGCAGTGTTATAAAGCGCGTTGCTGTTTGCGCCGGTACGGCCTTGCTTGTGGTGTCCTGTGCAAAGCAAAACAAGCAGCCCTTTTACAATACTGGCGTGGTGTATTGTTCTGAAAGTAACCCGGTTACTTTTAATCCCCAGCTTGATACCTCAAGTACAACGTCAGACGCCACTTCCCATCAACTTTACGACCGATTACTTGACTTCGACCCCGACTCTGGCCGCATAGTACCGAGCTTAGCAAGCAGTTGGTTGGTCTCAGAAAACGGTTTAACTTATGCGTTTCAACTGCGAAGAGACGTTGCGTTTCACACCACTGACTTTTTTACGCCAACCCGTAATTTTAATGCCAACGATGTCATATTCAGTATCGATCGTTGGAGACTTGAATCTCATCCATTTCACAACGTATCAAGCGGCAGCTACCCCTATTTTGAGAGCTTAGGTTTAGCAGACAATATTGCTGACGTAACGCGAGTGAATGGCTATCGCGTTGAAATTACCCTTAAGCGTCGAGACAGTTCATTTCTAGCCAATTTAGCCACTGACTTTGCCGTCATATTATCTGAAGAGTACGCGGCGCAGCTTTTCGAGCAAGGTAATCCTAGCCAAATCGATCGGCTACCGGTTGGAACCGGCCCCTACCGGTTTGATAGCTTTCGCAAAGATAGCTACATCAAATACCTCCACCATGAGGACTATTGGCGCGCTCTTGAAGGAGATGCAGCTGACGAATCTCTTGGAGACGAACCTCTTGGAGACGAACCTCTTGAAGACGAATCTCTTGAAGAAAATAGTGATGCCATTTTGGCTAGCGACCGAGCTCTTTCTACCGAAGAGAATGTTGCGAACGGCGAAGACCTCAATCAAGCGACAAATGAAAAAGCCCCAAGCGCCAGCGTAAAACAACTCATTTTTGATATTACTCCCCGTAGTTCACTTCGCCTGGCTAAACTGATGACGGGAGAGTGCGACGCTACTGCATTTCCTGCCCAAACAGAGCTTGAAGTAATCAGGAATAGAGAAGATCTTACGTTAGCAGAAAAACCAGGACTGAATATTGGGTTTTGGGCATTCAACACACAGCGGCCTCCTTTTGATAACCCAAACGTAAGACGGGCACTTGCCTTCGCTATCGATAAAAATACGCTGTTAGAGGCGGTGTATTTTGACAGTGCATCTCGTGCGAAGAGCCTGTTACCTGCCGCCAGCTGGGCTTATCAAAATGATGCAGACGATACGGCGTATAACCCCGTGCTAGCGCGAAGCTTGCTTGCTGAAGCCGGTATTGAGCCGGGCTTTTCAATGACGATTTGGGCTATGCCTGTTGAACGTGCCTACAATCCCAATGCAATTAAGATGGCAGAACTTATTCAGCGATACCTACGAGAGGTGGGTGTAGAAGCCAACATCGTCACGTATGACTGGAAGACGTTTAGACGCCACCTGCAAGAAGGTTTACACGACTCGGTATTGATAGGTTGGTCTGCGGATAACGGCGACCCCGATAACTTTTATCGTCCTCTACTTAGCTGCGGTGCTATTCCCTCAGGCACCAATAGAGCCATGTGGTGTAATGAGGATTATGATAGGCTTATTAACGAGGCATTGAAAACAGAAGACCTTGATAAACGTCGGGCTATTTATCATCAAGTGAACAGGCTCATGTATGAGCGACTTCCGCTGGTGCCAATTGCCCATGCTTATCGCTATCAAGCCTATAGAAATGAAGTTAAGGGAATGACCATTAACCCCTTTGGCGGTGTCCGTTTTGGTGGAGTCGAAAAAGTACTGTGATTCGGATTTTAGCACGCTACAGCATTCTTTTTATCCTGACGCTTTTAGTGTTAGCCGTCATGTCGTTCTCGCTGGCCTATTTATTTCCCGGTGATGTGTTAGAAAATCTCACTGGCATAGTACCCGCCAATGACGCTCAGCGTCTGGCTTTAGAACGCCAGTTCCGACTTGACCAATCTTATTTCATCCAGTTTTTCTATTACCTCTCTAACCTATTTGCGGGAGATTGGGGGTATAGCTTTACCTCGGGGATTGCCTTAAGAGATGAGATTGGCATCGCAATGCCCGCTACCATTGAGCTTGCCACTTATTCAATCATGATTGCCCTTTTTGTTGGTATTCCTCTGGGGTACTACGCTGGAATGCGCTGCTACTCAACTTCTGACTACATAATTAACACGAGCAGCATCACCACCTATTCTTTTCCTGTTTTTTGGCTAGCGCTCTTGCTAATTCTTGTGTTCAGTCTGCAATTAGACAAAGCACCTCTTTCTGGTCGAATAAGTTTGTTATTCGATGTAGAGCCTGTAAGCGGCTTCATACTGCTGGATATTTTACTTTCTGACATGCAAAACAAAAGCCTGGCATTTAAAGATGCCCTGTCCCATTTAACCCTTCCCACCGTTGCTATTGGCGCAGTTTCAACTGCTTCCATGGTGCGAATAACTAGGCGCTCGGTTATTGATGCTAGGAATCAACCCTACATTGCTGCAGCAGTGTCTAGAGGATTGTCGGGTTGGCAGATTTTCTTTCGACACATTTTAAGAAACGCTCTACTTCCCATATTGCCACTGATGGCGATTCAGATTACGACCCTTATAACCAACACAATGATCGTAGAGACACTATTTTCGTGGCCGGGAATTGGCAATTGGTTAATTCAGGCTATTTATCAGCGGGACTATCCTGCGCTACGAGTAGGCATGCTGGCAGTATCGACGCTGGTTATCACCCTCACCATTACGGTTGATATGTTTAATCGACTCATCGACCCTAGCAGAGAGAAGTACGAGCATGCCGCAATATAGTTTGTACGAAGAAGAATTTCACCCCTCGCCATGGCAGCGCACATGGCGTGCGTTTAAAGAGAGTCACATTGCAATGGCAGGTGCTGTGCTGCTTTGCGTATTTGTTGTATTTGCGTTGTTTGCTCCGTTGTTAACCCCCTATGGGGTTAATGAACAAAATATCGATGGCCTGTTAGTACCACCAAGTTGGACGGGTAATGGTTCAATTTCCCATTTATTCGGCACCGACTCCTTAGGGAGAGACCTCTTTACTCGCGTTATCTATGGGTGCCGAGTAACCCTAGGCTCTGCATTTATTACCGTGGTATTGGCCATGCTGGTTGGCGTAAGCCTAGGCGCTTTCGCGGGTATGCTTCGCGGCGTTCGCTCAAGTATTGCCAACCACCTGCCAGACGCGCTAATGGCAATTCCCACCTTGCTTATCGCTATTATTATTGTGGCTATTTTTGGTACCGGACTGGTGAACAGTATGTGGGCGATTACCCTCGCGCTGATACCTCAGTTTGTGCACCATACCCGCAGTTTGGTGCGCACTGAAATGAAAAAAGATTACATTGTAGCGTCGAAGCTAGACGGTGCGAACAAATGGCAGTTATTTACCTATTCCATTTTACCTAACATGACTGAAATGCTTGTAGTGCAAGGAACAATAGCGCTTTCTATCGCCGTTATTGATATTTCTGCACTGGGATTTTTAAACCTCGGTGCACAATCTCCCCTGCCGGAACTCGGGGCAATACTATCAGACGGACTGGATGTGACCTATTTAGCCCCATGGAATGTCGCGCTTCCCGGCATGGCAATTTTCTTCTTGGTGCTTTCAATCAATGTGGTTGGTGACGGTCTTCGCTCAGCCTTGAGAAAAAGGGTAAATCACTAAAATGCCGATGTTAGATATAAAAAACCTGACGCTAGAAATGCATAGTAGTGAGGGCACCATTAAAGCGTTAGATAAAGTCAATCTCACGGTGAGCACTGGAGAAATTCGCGCATTAGTGGGTGAGTCTGGTTCAGGCAAGAGTTTAATCGTATCTGCAATATGTGGGGCCCTGCCCTTAGAGTGGTCGGTTACCGCAGACAGAATGAGTTGGAATGGTGAAAATCTTCTTGGTATGTCTTCACAACAACGTCGTGAGGTGATGCGACGGGAAATTGCAGTGGTATTTCAAAACCCACAAACCAGTTTAGATCCCTCTGCAACGCTTGGTGAACAGCTAGAAGAAAGTATTCCCAGTGAGTTTATTCAGGGGCGATGGTTTTGGCAACGTGCTCAACAACGTAGAAAAATTGCTATCAGCACGGTGCATAAAGTGGGAATAAAACATCACAAGCATTATTTAAGCGCCTTCCCCCACCAAATCCCAAGCGATATTGGTCAAAAATTTATGATTGCCATGGCCTTGGTTTCACAACCTAAACTGCTCATTGCTGATGATCCTACACGTGGCATGGAGCCAACAACAAAGACACAAATTCTGAAGTTGTTCACTCGCTTAAATCAAACCCGGTCTCTGTCTATTTTATTTGTGAGTCACGACCTTCTTGCCATTGCCAGCATGTCGCATACCATGACGGTGCTTTATGCAGGGCAAACGGTGGAATCAGGTAAAATGAAGCATATTAAAAAGCGGCCGCTGCACCCTTATACGAAGGCTCTGCTTGATAGTGCCCCAAGCTTTAGAAAGGATTTACCGCCTAAGTCTCATTTGCCCACCATTGCTGGGTCAATACCCACCTTGCAGCATTTGCCTATTGGCTGTCGATTAGGTCCACGATGCCCCCGAGCACAACGTGCTTGCGTACAAACACCAGCAGTAAGACGCATCCACGATCACAGCTACAGTTGCCACTACCCTTTGCATATGGAGAAACTATGACAGACGTTATGCAGGTAAAGCAACTTAGGTTTCTACACAATGAAAACAAGCGGTGGTTAAAACGGCCCGAAGTTTTTGAGCTAGGCCCCATTGACCTAACGGTTAAGCGCGGAGAAACCGTAGCTATTATTGGTGAAAATCGCTCTGGTAAATCACTGTTAGCCAAGCTTCTTGTGGGCGCCGTTCGTGCTGACGAAGGCGAAGTTGAAATTAATGAGCACAAGTATTTAGCCAAATATAAATCGAAAGACGGTCAGCGAAAGCGAACGCATGATATTCGGATGATATTGCAGCACAGCAACGAAACCATGAACCCTTCGGTTCCGGTGGGTCGCATACTCGATGAGCCTTTGCGATTGAATACCACACTGGAATCTAACGAACGTAAGAAAATCATTGAAGATACCCTCGTCAAAGTAGGGTTGTTAAGAGAGCACTTCTACTTTTATCGGAATATGCTCTCAGACGGACAACAGCAGCGTATTGCGCTTGCCCGCGCAATCATGCTCAAACCTAAAGTTTTGGTAGCAGACGAGCCTTTTGCCGCCCTTGATCCCTCTATTCGCTCGCAAACTGTCAATCTGATTTTAGAGTTACAACAAGAGCTTGGTTTGGCGTTTATATTTATTAGTCACAATTTGGGTATTGTTCGCCATATTGCAGATAAAGTTATTGTAATGGAGCGCGGTCAAATTGTTGAAGAAGGCAAAACAGAAACTATATTTCGTTGGCCCCAACACACTCGGACTAAAAAACTAGTGACTGCCTACCACTCTCTTGTGCCCCAGCAAACCATTCGCTAAACCATAATAACGAAAGCTAAAGGCAGCATTAGAAACGGCCACACCCCTCGTTTTGTTAACTTAATGTAACTCATAAAATGAACGTTTACTCTGCGCCGAACGAAACAAGCATTACACATTTAAATAATGGGAAATGTTATGTTGATGACTTACGTGAGCTATGCAGTTATTGCTGGTGCAATTTTTATTCTTACTTCGTTTTTTTCGCAAAAGCTGCCAGCGCAGTCAAAAAATAGATCGTTTGCTAAAAAGCTAGGTACGTTTTTAGCCGGTGCTGGTGTGGTTACGTTACTGGGTGCGGCAACAGCGGCCGCAGCGGTAAACACATCTTCTGGATTCATTCTGTAAGTTAAATAGACTGACTCTGCTGGCACCTGATACTGCTAGCACTTTGCTCTAATGCCACCTTGCTTATTGGCAACTTACTTTATTAGAGCCGAGCCCTGTTCGCACCTTATTTTAATGGCAAAAGCGCAGCAGGGTCAGCCCTTACTGCGCTAATCGCTGTTATCCTACGAGGGCCAATAAAATACCTGCGGCTACTGCTGAGCCTAACACACCAGCCACATTAGGCCCCATAGCGTGCATAAGTAAGAAATTATGAGGATTGGCTTCTAAACCCACTTTATTAACGACTCGCGCAGCCATTGGCACAGCAGATACGCCCGCGGCGCCAATTAACGGGTTAATCGCATTACCACTTAACCGACTCATTAGTTTTGCCATGAGTACACCGGTTGCCGTACCCATAGCAAAAGCAATAGCACCTAGCCCTAAAATGCCAAGGGTTTCTACCGTGAGGAACGCCTCAGCCGATAACTTTGAGCCAACAGCAAGACCAAGAAAGATTGTCACTGTATTGATAAGTTCGTTTTGTGCTGTATTGCTTAGCCGGTCTACAACACCACACTCTTTCATTAAGTTACCGAAACAGAACATGCCTACAAGAGGGGTTGCCGCAGGCAAAAATAAAATCGTTAGAAACAACACCGCCAGAGGAAAAATTATCTTTTCCCGTTTAGAAACAAAGCGCAGTTGCCCCATTTTAATCTCTCGCTCAGCTTTGGTAGTAAGAGCTTTCATAATAGGTGGCTGAATAATGGGCACTAATGCCATGTACGAATATGCCGCAACGGCGATGGCACCTAGTAAGTCCGGCGCTAAACGAGAGGCAAGGAATATTGCGGTAGGCCCATCGGCTCCACCTATAATGGCGATAGCACTGGCGTCCTTTAAGGTAAAATCAAAACCTGGCAGTAAATTTAAAGCGATGGCACCAAAGAGCGTAGCGAAAATGCCAAATTGAGCTGCCGCGCCTAGTAATAGCATTCTTGGATTGGCGATAAGCGCGCTAAAATCGGTCATAGCCCCAACTCCCATAAAAATAAGGAGTGGGAACACACCGGTGTCGATACCAATTTTATAAATATAGTGGAGCAAGCCTCCCGCTTCGGAGAAACCCGCTATGGGAATATTAGTGAGAAGCGCGCCAAATCCTATGGGTAACAGCAAAAGAGGCTCAAATTTCTTAACGATGGCTAAATAGAGCAATCCAAAGCCCACCAACATCATAACAAGTTGGCCAGCCTCAAAATGGGCAAGTGCGGTACTATCCCAAAGCAGTAGTAACTTATCCATGTATTACCCCAACGAAATCAGTGATTGCCCACTGCTTACAGCGTCGCCATCACTAACGAGAATATCGCTAACTGTGCCTGTATAGGCTGAGCGTATCTCTGTTTCCATTTTCATGGCTTCCAAAATAATGACCACATCTCCTTCGGCTACGCTATCGCCATTGCGCACCAAAACCTTAAATACGTTTCCGGCCAATGGGGCATCAATAATTTGCGCGGCGCTTGCTTGAGATGCTGATGCAGCTTGACTCGAGGCTTGGTTTTGATTTGCAGGCGTAGCAGCACTAGCTGCAGTATTGCTGTTCACCTCAGAGTTGCCGTTTACCTCAGAGACTTTGCTTAATGCGCCCGATGGAGCTACCTCTACGTGATAAAGCTTTCCATCAACGTTAACGTCATACGCGGCTGCATTTGCCTGTGTATTAGCTTGAGGAGACGTCACCTGCTGGGTTTGGCCTTCTTGGACAGCGCCCTTAGTAGAAGATGAGATCTTAGTATTGTCCTTGGTATTGTCCTTTGAATTCTCATCGAGCGTCGGCGCAGCCTCAAATGCATCAAGGTTCCCTCGATTGGTAAGAAACTTAAGACCGATTTGAGGAAAGAGTGCATAGGTCAACACGTCATCAATTTTGCTTTCACACAGAGCAATGTTCTTTTTGTCAGCAAGTTCATCTAATTCTTTTTCAAGTTTAGTAAGTTCAGGTGAAATGTTATCAGCAGGACGACATGTTATTGGCTCTGCTCCGTCTAGCACCCGGGCTTGTAACTCGCTATTCACCGGCGCTGCAGTTGCACCATATTCACCTTTTAAAACTCCTGCTGTTTCTTTCGTAATGCTTTTGTAACGCTCTCCCGTGAGTACGTTCAATACAGATTGGGTGCCTACTATTTGAGACGTAGGTGTTACTAGCGGTATGTAACCGAGGTCTTCACGAACCCGCGGAATTTCTTTTAATACTTCTTCAAATTTGTCTTCTGCACCCTGCTCTTTTAGCTGGCTTTCCATGTTGGTGAGCATTCCACCTGGCACTTGAGCAAGAAGGATGCGCGCATCCACACCTTTCAAGCTGCCTTCAAATTGACTGTATTTTTTTCTGACCTCGCGAAAGTAACTGGCGATCTCTTCTAAATGTGGAAGTGATATTCCCGTATCTCGCTTGGTACCTTCGACAATGGATACCATTGTCTCAGTGGCTGTATGACCATATGTCATGCTCATAGAGGAAATGGCGGTATCCAGCATATCGATACCTGCATCAATAGCCTTTTGATATGTGGCCGTGCTTAACCCTGTTGTTGCATGACACTGCATTGCAATAGGAACATTCACTGTCTCTTTAAGCCCTGAGATCAATGCCTCGCACTCGTAAGGTTTAAGCAGTCCTGCCATGTCCTTAATACAAATAGAGTGAACGCCAAGATCTTCTAACTGCTTGGCCATCTCTAGCCATGTTTCTAGTCCGTGTACAGGGCTCACCGTATATGAAATAGTCCCCTGCGCGTGAGCTCCGCTATCAATAGTAGCTTTAATGGCTGTTTTTAAATTGCGAATATCGTTCATCGCATCGAATATTCTAAATACGTCCACACCGCTTTCGTGAGCCCGCTCGACAAACCGCGTCACTACATCGTCGGCGTAGTGACGATAGCCGAGCAAATTCTGCCCGCGTAACAACATTTGTTGCCGGGTATTTGGCATCGCCTTTTTCAGTTTTCTAATACGCTCCCAGGGATCTTCTCCTAAGTAGCGAATGCAGGCGTCAAAGGTTGCGCCTCCCCAAGACTCTACAGACCAAAACCCAGCGCTATCTAATTTCTCAGCAATAGGCAGCATATCTTCAATTCGCATCCGAGTGGCGAGCAAAGATTGATGTGCATCACGTAAAACAAGCTCGGTAAGCGCAAGTGGCTTTGTCATGGTAGTTCCTTGAGGCTATATGTTTTTGTTAGATTGACGGTGAGTATGAACAGCTGCGGAAATGGCGGCGATGATATTGCCATCAATACCTGGCTGCGCTGAATGCTTGGGTCTACTGGTAGAAACTGACTCTGAGTCATCCTCCCCGGGGAATGCTTTACAAAAGCGCGCAATAAGATGGATCCCTAGGATAAGTAAACCAAGAAAGGAAAATACAAACAGCATACCTATTAGCATAAGTGAAGCCGCTTCCATTAGCAGGCTAGTGACTGAATCAGTGTCCATGTGAACTCGCTTTAATAAAATCTATGATAAATAACTATCATGGGGTTTGTTAAAACTCAACAACGCAATGTGATAAATGCCATAAAGATGAAAACTGTCGATATTTGAACATGCTTTTAGCACGTACAAAGGTTCACAATCTTTAACAAGAGAATATGCAAAAAGAGTGGATTTGTGCTCGTCGTGTAGAAGTGTGTAGCGTGAGGCACTTTGAGGCAGGCATAAAAAAACCCACCTCAATGAGGTGGGCTTTCTTATATGGCGCGTGTGGAAGGATTCGAACCTCCGACCGCCTGGTTCGTAGCCAGGTACTCTATCCAGCTGAGCTACACACGCGTAAACTGTTTTACTTTCGATTTTTACATCAAAAGGTGACGCTTCAAAATAAGTGGCGCGTGTGGAAGGATTCGAACCTCCGACCGCCTGGTTCGTAGCCAGGTACTCTATCCAGCTGAGCTACACACGCGCAATAAACTTTTTGTCGACCGCCACTATCAACGAATAATGGCGGAGAGGGAGGGATTCGAACCCTCGGTACGAATTAACGTACGGTTCCTTAGCAGGGAACTGGTTTCAGCCACTCACCCACCTCTCCTTGAGTGCGGGATGCATTTTACGGATTCATTGGCCTGAGTCAAACCTTTTTTAGGAAGAAAGTGTTCGTCCGCTGTCATTTTAAACGATTCGTTTAAAAAACACGTTAATTATATACCAATCACACGACCCTCGCCTACTGATACCTCGTCAATCAATCATTGCCGGGAAAATTTGGGCTAGTACCATTTTTTTAAATATAGAAACAAAAAAGGCCGGCGTGCGCCGACCTTTCCCAATGAAGCTATATTAACGTTTATTCTGCAGAGTCCGGCTGTCCGCCTTTTTCTGCCTGAATACGCATGTATATTTCTTCACGGTGCACAGAAACTTCTTTCGGTGCATTAACACCTATTCGTACCTGATTCCCTTTGACGCCTAACACAGTAACAGTAACATCGTCACCAACCATAAGCGTTTCACCAACTCGACGAGTCAAAATAAGCATTCGCTTGCTCCTGTTCCTTTATATTTAACGTTTCCATTATAGTTTGCTAACTCGCCGGCACGACCCAGCGGAAGCGCAGTGATTCCTTGTTTCTGTGTCACTTCAAAAACTCACTGTTATATGCGGTTATCATTATAGCTTATCTTGTAACCAAGCGTTAACCGAATCTAACGCCTGATTGAGATTTTCAGGTTTGTCGCCACCTGCCTGAGCCATGTCAGGTCTACCGCCACCTTTGCCGCCAACTTGCGAGGCGATGAAATTCACCAATTCGCCGGCTTTTACCTGACTAGTAAGGTTTTTGGTAACACCAACAATAAGATTAACTTTTGAATTGTTTGCTACACCTAATACTACGATGCCTTCGCCGATTCGGTTCTTTATATCATCCATCATTGAACGCAATGACTTAGCTTCCACACCTTCTAAATTGGCGACTAGCACTTTTACGCCATTTATCTCTACCGTATTACTAAGCATATCAGCACCTTGCTGACTTGCCAGTTTTTGTTTGGCCGCAGTGAGTGCTTTTTCTAACTCTTTAGTATGATTTTGTAATGTTGCTACCCTGTCTAGCACATTGGCGCTGTCTGTTTTCAACATTGCCGATAGCGACGCAAGTGTTGCCTGCTGGCTCTGCATTACATTTAAGGCCTCTTCGCCTGTTACTGCTTCTAAACGACGTACGCCTGAAGCAATGCCGGCTTCGCTGGTAATTTTAAGCAAACCGATGTCACCAGTTCTAGTAACGTGAGTACCGCCGCAAAGCTCTACAGAAAACGGCCCCATTTTTACAACGCGTACTTTTTCGTCGTACTTTTCGCCGAACAACGCCATCGCGCCTGACGCTTTAGCGTCTTCAAGCTCCATTAGCTCTGTAGATAGGACATGGTTTTCTCTGATTTGTTCATTAACTCGACGCTCTATTTGCACAATTTGCTCTGACGTCACGGCTTCAAAGTGAGAGAAGTCAAAGCGCAAGCGAGGAGCCTCAACCAGTGAGCCCTTTTGCGTTACGTGCTCGCCCAATATCTCGCGAAGAGCAGCATGCAATAAGTGAGTTGCACTGTGGTTCTTTTTAATTGCTTCTCGGTTGGCTACGTCAATAGATGCGGTAGCTGTATCACCTTTTTTCACTGTACCTTTAGCAACACCTCTATGAGCAAATGCTTTACCCATCTTTTGAGTGTCTGATACAACGAACTCACCACCGGCTACGCTTAGTATGCCTTTGTCACCAGATTGACCACCGCTTTCCGCATAAAACGGCGTGCTGTTTAGCACCACAACACCTTCTTGGCCATCTTCTAAAGTGGCGACGAATTCATTGTTAGCAATTAGCTCAACAACCGTTGCACTGCCGTCAACGTCGGTATAACCCGTAAAGGCAGTTTCCTGTTCAACCACCAATCTATTATTGTAGTCGGTACCAAAATTACTCGCTTGTTGCGCCCTTGCTCTCTGCTGCTGCATAGCAGACTCAAAGCCTTCCTCGTCAATTTTAAGCTCGTGCTCTCTTGCTACGTCGTTGGTCAAGTCAATAGGGAATCCATAGGTGTCGTAAAGCTTGAACACAACATCGCCTGGAATAGTATCGCCCTCTAATGTTTCAAGGGTCTCGTTAAGCATTGCCATTCCGCGGGCAAGTGTCTTACTAAACTGCTCTTCTTCCACGCGAAGTACTTTTTCTACTACTGGCTTTTGGTCAACGAGCTCTGGGTACGCTTCGCCCATCTCAGTAGCCAATGAAGCTACTAGCTTGTAGAAGAAAATATCATCAGCACCTAGCTTATAGCCATGGCGAACGGCACGGCGGATAATACGGCGAAGTACATAGCCGCGACCTTCGTTAGATGGCATAACACCATCACAAATTAAAAAGCTGCACGAACGAATATGGTCAGCAATCACTCGCAACGACTTATTCTCTAAATCATCGGTACCAACAATTGACGCCGCTGACTTAATAAGATTTTGAAATAAATCGATTTCGTAGTTGCTGTGCACGTTTTGTAAAATGGCAGAAATACGCTCAAGTCCCATACCGGTATCGATAGAGGGTGCAGGTAGGGGCTCCATGCTGCCATCAGCCTGCTTGTTGTACTGCATGAATACTAGGTTCCATATTTCAATGAAACGATCGCCGTCTTCCTCTGGCGTGCCAGGAGGACCGCCCCAGATATGTGCACCATGATCATAAAATATTTCAGAACATGGACCGCAAGGCCCTGTATCACCCATCGACCAGAAGTTATCAGAGGTACTTATGCGAATGATTTTCTCTTTCGGAACGCCAATGTGATTTTCCCAAATATCAAAGGCTTCATCATCTTCAGAGTAAACCGTCACTAATAGCTTCTCTGCAGGAAGGCCTACTTCTTTGGTTAAAAAATTCCAAGCAAATTCAATAGCTTCTTTTTTGAAGTAATCGCCAAAACTAAAGTTACCCAACATTTCAAAGAATGTGTGGTGACGAGCGGTGTAACCTACGTTCTCTAAATCGTTGTGTTTACCACCGGCTCTTACACAGCGCTGAGAAGACACTGCACGAGAATAACTGCGCTTATCTGCGCCTAGCAAGGTGTCTTTGAATTGATTCATACCTGCGTTAGTAAAAAGAAGCGTTGGATCATCTGCAGGTACCAGTGACGAGCTAGCGACGGCGTGATGGCCATGACTTTTGAAATAATCTTTGAACTTGTTGCGTAAGTCAGCAGTTGATATTGTCATTGAAAACCTAACTTCCTTTATACATTAATGAGACGGTGCGAAGCCCTTACTCGACATTGTTGCTTAATTTACTCAGTTGCTTAAATCGCTCACAATTCCATAACCCAACATAGCCTAACAATTTCATAGCAAGGAAAAGTGCGTAAACAACAAAGTGAAAAGTCGAGTAAAAATAGTGAACAAAGAGATATCCGCGTCACATGGCGTTATGCTCGCACAATTTTGCGAAACAATAGCACGAATAGTGGTTTTCTGTTAAGCCTAAGGGGGCTATGTAGTAGGCAATTTTTTACTAAACATCACCAAAACTGCAGCTAAAATAAAATTGTAGGTACATTTACATGTTACTTTCCGTATGATCACTCATTGCTTACAGCATAATCAATATGCTCTTGGTAAAACCCTCGGTATTGTAAAAAGCGCTTTTGTTTTTGACGTAAGGTGAAGTCTGTCTCAAAAAATGCGCCAAACTTTTTCACTTTTGCCGTTTTCGCGCTTTCAAACCAATCCGCTTCAATTTCTTCGAAAGCCTGTCGAACGTACCCTTCATCAACACCGTATTGTTGCAGGTCTAACTTTATCACTCTTGGGCCCTTGCCCTTTAAATACAGGGCCCGCGCTCTGCTTTGAGCAAATCGCTCGTCGCTTTGAATATCGGCTTCACGAAAAGCATCTAAAATGGGTAACAGCGCTTCGTTCTCAATGCCCTTTTGGGTAAGTTTACGCACTATTTCACTGTAGCTATGCTCTCGTCGTGCCAGCATGCGGGTAATCGCGTCGATAATGATCTTTCGGTCAAACTCTGACATTTTTGTGACCCTACTTGTTACTGTTTTCCGTAAATATTCAAATACTAAAATTACGGCATGGGTGATGTGTTTTGATTAGGTCCCGTTGACCTATTTTGAAGCAGTATTTTATTTCGTTATACCAACGACAGTCTAGCCTTAATAAGAAAAGAGTCGCATTACTAGCGCTTGATATACTTTAAATGAAATTATGAATGAACAAGTAATAATACACGACAGCATAGCAAGTATCTCCAAAGCGCAATGGAACTCTCTCGCTGAGAATGCAGGCCCATTTCTCCAATTTGAATTTTTGCATGCATTGGAAACGTCAAAGTGTTGTGGTGAAGAATCGGGATGGCGCCCGTTTCATGTAACGGTAGAGCATGACGGCCATATTGTTATGGCGATACCTGGCTACCTTAAAACACACAGCTATGGCGAGTACGTATTCGACCACGCATGGGCAAATGCTTATCATCAACACGGCATTGACTACTACCCAAAATGGATAAGTGCCGTACCTTTCACTCCGGTAACAGGCAAACGGTTACTAATAAAAGAAGGTCTAACGTGCTCCCCTGCTCTATTAGCACAAATTGCAGATACCTTAAGCGCGCAGTGCCAATCGAGATACAAAGAGCATATCTCGTCACTACACTGGTTATTCGTTTCAGACAGCGAAAACAACTTGCTAACTAAAGAACACCATTATTTAACTCGCCACAGTGTGCAATTTCAGTGGCACAACTATGGTTACACGCACTTTGATGATTTTTTGAATGCCCTCACCTCGAGAAAGCGTAAATCAATAAGCAAAACACGAAAAAAACTGACTGAAAACGGCATCCAATTCTCACACTACAGCGGAAGCGACATTACCCCAGAAAGACTCGCCTTCTTCGTTAAGTGCTATCAATCTACCTACTTAAAGCGCAGTGGCCACCTTGGCTACCTCAATACCGCCTTTTTTGAAACGCTTGTGTCAACTATGAGTGAACGCCTGCTTATTGTTACAGCAATTGAGCACGGAAATCCGGTGGCTAGCGCTTTATTTTTTCACGACGAATCTGGCCTTTATGGACGTTATTGGGGAGCACTCAAAGATATCGATAGCCTGCATTTTGCATGCTGTTATTTCGAAGGTATCGCGTTTGCGATAAACAATAAGCTCACTCATTTCAACCCAGGCACCCAAGGCGAACATAAAATATTGCGAGGGTTTGAGCCTATTTACTGTCAGTCCAAACACCAGCTGTTTGAGCCGGCTTTCCACGATGCTGTCGCAAATTTTTTACAGCAAGAAAACGAACATATCGCCCACTATTTTAATCAGGCACAGAATGCTTTACCTTTTAATCAGGAATTTGTGCCTACTTTAAAAACTAAAAGTGTCATTCATCCTAACGACGACACATAAAACTAAAATGAGAAACCATATGAAATATAAACTCCTTGCCGTAGCGATTGCGGCATCACTTGGCCTGGCTGGTTGCTCTCAACCAGAGCAAGCCAAAGAACAAATGACCAAAGCAGAGCCTGCTGAAGCAAAAGCCGAGGCGGAACTTGGCTCGTTTGGTGTCGATCTTTCTGCTCGAAATGAAGCGGTTAAGCCAGGTGACGACTTCTTTATGTATGCCAGTGGCACTTGGTACGACAACTATGAACTTCCTGCAGATAAAACGCGCTATGGCGCATTTACCGGCTTAGCTGAACGCAGCGAAGAACAGGTAAAAAGCATTATCGATGGTCTAACAGAAAAGGAAACACTTAACGCTGATGAAAAGTTAGTTAGAGATTTCTACGTTGCCTTTATGGACACAGAGACCATCAATGAAAAAGGCCTATCTCCTATTAGTGATGTTCTAAACGACATTGATAGTATAGAAAACACGAAAGACCTCACCGCAGCCTTCGGTAAAAGCTGGCTATACGGTTACAGTACGCCTATTGGTGGCGGTATGTGGTACAACCGTCTTGACCCGAATGAATACCAGCTAAGCGTGGGTGTTGGTGGTATTGGTCTTCCCGATCGCGACTACTACCTAAGCGATAGTGAGCGCTTTGTAAAAATTCGCGAAGCCTATGTAGCCCACATTGAAGAGATGCTTACCTTAGCTGGCGTAGAAGACGCAGGCACAAAAGCAGCGAATATTATGGCGCTAGAAACTCAGCTAGCTGAAGTTCAGTGGCCTCGCGAAAAACGCCGTAACCGTGACCTGACCCTTAACCAAATTGAGCGCAGTAAGCTCACTGATGCCTATCCGGGTTTCGATTGGGATGTTTATTTCGCACAGTCAGGTTATAAGGTACCAGAGCTCAACATCACTCAGCCTCAGCCTGTAAAAGATGTGATTAAACTGATAAACCAAGTTGACCTGAACGACTGGAAATCTTATTTGAAATATCACACGATTTCTAACAATGCGGGCATGCTTGCCGAAGATGTATACATGGCCAATTTCGACTTTTACGGTCGTACGCTTAATGGTCAACAAGAGCCGCGCCCTCGTTGGAAGCGTGCGTTAAGTCAAATGTCGGGTACTCAGTCTCTTGGTTTTGCAATTGGCAAGATTTACGTAGACGAGTATTTTCCTGAAAGCTCAAAAACACAAATGGCAGAGCTAGTGGAGAACCTACGTGCTGCGTTAAGCGAGCGTATAGATACCCTTGAATGGATGGGTGAAGAAACCAAGGTTAATGCCAAAGAGAAGCTAATGGCATTTCGTCCTAAAATTGGTTACCCAGATGAGTGGCAGTCGTTTGACGGCGTAACTATTAGTGATAACGACCTTATTGGTAACGTTCGCAACTTACGTGAATTCTTCCATGCTGAATCGGTAGAGCGTGAGCTTAAGAAGACCGATCGTGAGCGTTGGGGTATGACACCACAGCGAGTAAATGCTTATTACAACAGCTCATTCAACGAAATTGTATTCCCTGCTGCAATTCTTCAACCACCATTTTTCGACCCAAATGCAGATGCAGCCGTTAACTACGGTGCAATAGGTGCTGTTATCGGTCATGAAATGGGACACGGTTTTGATGACCAAGGCTCGAAGTCTGATGCCATGGGGATTCAAACTAACTGGTGGACAGACGAAGATCGCGCGGCGTTCGAAGAAAAAGCAGATGCCCTTGCAGCTCAATACAGTAAGTACGAGCCCATTGAAGGCAACTTCGTAAACGGTCGTAACAGCCTGGGTGAAAACATTGGTGATGTAGGTGGTCTTGCAATGGCCTACCACGCTTACAAACTTAGTCTTAACGGTGAAGAAGCGCCAGTTATTGATGGTCTTACAGGCGATCAGCGTTTCTTCCTTGCTTGGGCTCAAGTTTGGAAAGAAAAGCGTACTGAACAAAGCATGTTGAACCAGCTTCGTGCCGGTACACACGCACCGGGCCGCTTCCGTGCACAAGCACCTCGTAACCACGATGCATGGTATGAAGCCTTTGACGTTAAACCGGGTGATGCCCTATACCTAGCGCCAGATGAGCGTGTGCGTATTTGGTAATTCGTTGAACGATCAGTTTGGTGAGCCGTATTTTGGCTCACTACGCTGGATAGCATGATGCATTCGGCACTGATTGTTCAAAAAATACAAAAAGGGCGGTAAGACTTATGTCGAACCGCCCTTTTTATACAAATCAATATTCTTCAGTGTTTTATCGAACCTGCAACAGCACTAAACTGTTGCAGATTTGTTATCACGATTAAAAGGTTAAGCGTGCGTTGACTGCAACTGCGCGTGGGGCGCCAATCCAAAACGCACCTGGTGCAATAGTAGAAGCGTAATCTTCGTCAAACAAATTATTGACGGTTAAACGCACCTCTAGTTCTTCAACACCTGGCCCAATGTTTTCGATAAAGCCACCCACATAGAAGTCACTAACAATGTAGTCATCAACCCGTGCGGCATTTTCGATATCTAGGAAACGGCTATCAACATACTTAGTTGATAAGCCAGCAAAGTAGTTGTCGCGCGCCCAATCAAGACTGACTACTGCCATAGTATCAGGTGTACCGATAACCGTATTACCTTCAATAGCTACCAGCGATACCTCAGGGTTTTCAGCGTCTGCAATGGCAGCTTGGGCATTAGCAAGTGTATCATATTGCGTACCTGAACTTCCTACCGTCGCAACGTACTCAGAATCGCTTAGGGTAATAGAGGTAAACAACGAGAACTCGTCGGTTAGCATAACGTCTGCTGAAACCTCAAAACCGCTTGACTTAATACCACCAACATTTTTATAACCACCAGCGGCGGCTTCAAGAAAGTCTATACCCTCTGAAGTTTCGTTACTAGTAAACTGAATACGGTCATTAAACTCAATATTGTAGTAGGTCACACTGGTATTAAAGCCTGGTGACGCGTAGCGGAAACCGACGTCAATGTTATCAGCTGTCTCTGGCTTTATAAAACGAAGGTCAGTATCGTTACGTTCAAGCTGGGCGTCTTTGATTGCCGCAAAGTTTTCACCGTAACCTGCGAAAACTTCTACTCCTTCAATTGGTAAAGGTGCGACGATACCCGCTGAGAATAATGTATCTGAATCCGTATTCACCGCTAAGTTGTTAGCTGAATCAAAGTTGTCGGTTTTCTCGATATCCACGTTGAACTTCTTTGCGCCCGCACGGATGCGAGCAAAGCCTAGATCTAGCTCGTCTTCCACATAGTACATCAGGGTATCAACCGGAAATGTTCTGTCGTACTGCACCCAATAAGGCACGTTATCATAATCTACGCTGATAGATGAATTGGTTATCTTGTGCCAGTCCCGTGATTCACCTCGCTCATAGTCTTCCCACCAAATTCCGAATCGAACCGTATTATCAAAATCACCAATTTTGGTGTACCAGACTGCATCGGCATTTATGCCAAAGCGTTCTTTATCATAATGGGTGTGGCGATAAGAGCCTACTGGAATAGCCCCTTGTTCGTGACAGCCAGGATCGTACTGTGCGCCTGCACCGCCATAAGGGAAAGTTAGTGAGCTTTGACAACCCTCAATAGGGCTTAGCTGATTGCCTTGTCTATCCACGAAGTAGATTTGTCCGAGTTCTTGTCCGCCGAACACCGTATTACCGACCACAAGTTCAGAGTGTCCTTCAGCATCGTCATCAGTGATATCAACGATATATGGTGGAACCCACTCGCCGCGGCCTTTATTGTCGTGATAATAAACGTTGGTCATAAAATCGACCTGGCCAATGGTAAATTCAGCCTGAAGATAGGCAAAAAGGTTTTCCCGTAATGTAGACCACCCCCTTCGATACGCCTGATCTTGATAAGGCACTCCTGTCCATTCGTCAGTTAGCTGATCCCATTCCGGATTTTGCTCATATTGCGCTAAACCATATATTCGCTGATAGTTGTCTTCGTGGGTATCGTCGTAAGACAGGTAACCGGTAAGCGATACATCGTTAACAGTAGAGATAAACTTCATCGCCAAGTGGTCACGAGTGTTCTCTGCTGCTTGCTGCATAAAGTCAGAACTCTCTTGACTTGAAAGGCTTATCCAAGCGTAAGTATCTTTAAAGATTTCACCTGTTTCGTAGCGCACATAATACTTTGACGCATCAAACTCGCCTGCGGTTAAGCTAGTAACTAAACCTTGCTCCATAGACGGGTTGATGGTGGTGAAGTTTAGCGTACCGCCTAATGCTTCATGAGAGCGGGAAGCAATGTCTGCTGTACCCTGTGATACTTCTACGCCATTTACGTTTTCAGTATCGATATAGCGATTCGCCTTCGCACCCCCACCATAATTTGAGTTGCCGTTAGCGATTCCATCTACCGTCATACCTATCTGCTGTTCGTTTAGGTTTACCTGAAACCCGCGAATAACAATAGACGTTGACCAATCATCAGCACCAAAGGTGTCGCCTTCGTTAATAAGAACACCTGGTAAGTTGTCCACCGCCGCTAAAACGCTGCTCAGATTTGCCTGCTGTTTGAACATGTCGTCGCTGGTTGCGTTATTCGCATAAGAAACGCTACGCCCCACAACAGTAATTTCTTCAATACGCTCTTCCTCTGCGCGTTCCGCTTCCTCCGCCAAAACTTGTGACGACGCAGCAATAGAAGAAAGAGCAGCAAGTATTGCTATATATAATTTATTCCGTGATTTCATGTGGTTCTCAAAGTAGTTGTGTATTGTTTGCGCACTACTTTAGAAAGGCATTGTTACACTTACGTTAAGTTTAATTGAACAATCAATTAATTAAATTGCGAATGTTATTTACAGGTAATTAGTGGCACATTGGGTTCAAAGAGCACCTACCTCTCATTATTCATCGCCAATCGATAAAAAAGCTTAGCTGCAGACATAAAAAAGCCCTCCTGAGGAGGGCTAAAAAAGGGAAAGGTTTTGTTTACCTCAAACTCTTATCACGATTGTGTTGCGGCTTGCAGCGATGGTTCGCCATCATTACTCCCGCCTACTTTCTTTTTTGCATACAGAAGCGCATCGTGTAGCGTTTCAAAGTTAGGAATGCCTGGGTGAGCTTCATTAACACCCTCAAGTACTTTGTTAAGGTTTTCGTTGGCACCACAAATTATCAACTGCCTTCCTGCCGCTAGTGCGTCTGATGTTACTGTATCAACTGCCATTGCTGCAGATACATCCATCAAAGGTACCCGTGAGAAGTCCAGAATAGTGAACTTACTGCCAGGCTGAACACGCTCGCGAACACGGTGACCTAAATCAGCTGCCGCACCAAAGCTCAATGGACCACCGAAGCTAAAGATAGACACTTTGTCTTTGAGTTCCTCAAGCAATCCATTTTCTTTCGGGTCGTTAAGATCTTGGGGAATCTTTTGCAGCTCTTCAATTTGTAGCTGAGCGACTTGTCTAACATACGCTAAAGCGCCAAGTACAACACCTACGCCCACTGCGGTGATAAGGTCTACGAATACCGTTAACAGCAATACTAATGCCATCAATCCAAAGTCCCATCGTGGGCCTTTGTGACCACGTTTTAAGTAGCCCCAATCGATGATGTCTAGTCCAACTTTTACCAATATACCGGCAAGCACAGCATGCGGGATTTTTGCCGCAAGTGGGCTTAAACCTAATACAATAGCAAGTAATACCAACGCATGTACCATACCAGACACGTTGTATTTACCGCCGCTTCGGATATTTACAACAGTACGCATGGTTGCACCTGCACCCGCGATACCGCCGATTAAGCCGGCAAAGGTGTTACCAATCCCCTGACCGATAAGCTCTTTATTACTATCATGACGAGTACGCGTCATGTTATCAGCAACAAGCGAAGTCAAAAGACTATCAATTGCACCTAGCAGCGCTAGAATAAATGCAGCCTCTATTACAACCCATATCTTGCTTTGATCAAATACAGGCAATTGAAGGCTAGGCAAGCCCGTTGGAATATTACCCAATACTGGTACGCTTAGCGCAAGACTGACTAATGTACCAATGATAAGTGCAGCAAGAGCACCAGGTACATATTTGCCTAAAGACGCAGGCCACTTGTACGCTATCACTAACGTGCCAAGACCTAAAGCTAGGGTTGAGAAGTTTATATCAGCCAACGCTGTTGGAAGGTAAGAAAGCGCACCGATGGTACCGCCTGGAGGTTCATGCCCAAGTAATCGGCCAATTTGCAAAATAATAATGATGGCACCAATCCCAGACATAAAGCCCGAAATCACTGGATAAGGAACAAGCCTTATATATTGTCCAACACCAAACAAGCCAAACGCTATTTGGAATATACCGGCTAGCATTACCGCCGTAAATATTAGGCTAGCATCACCAGAGAGGCTGGCAAACAAGCCAGCAAGTACCACCACCATTGGTCCAGTAGGACCTGAAATTTGAGCTGGTGTGCCGCCAAAAAGAGCAGCGAAAAAGCCAACAGCTATTGCACCATACAGGCCAGCCATTGGTCCAAGACCTGAGGCTACACCAAGCGCTAACGCAAGAGGTAATGCAACGATACCGGCAGTTAAACCACCAGTGAGATCACCTCTTAAATTTGAAAAATTAATTTTTACCACAAATGTTCCCTCTTATTCAGCCGCTTTTGCACGTTTGAATCGCGCTTCAGCCTCTGTCTGGTCCATAGTAACAAAGTCGCCAGCTTCGCTGCTGTAACACAACATGTCGCCGCTACCGATATTGTAAACCCAGCCGTGAAGCTCTACTTGTCCAGTTGCAATTTTAGCCGCCACTGCAGGATGAGTGCGAAGGTGCTGTATTTGTTGCAATACGTTTTCTTTTGTCACCGCTTCTAAATCGTCAATAGATAGTTTGTCGTGACCACAACGCTCTTTAACAACGTCAGTCGCCACGCGGCAGTGCCCTAACCACTCTTTTACGTGCGGTAATGAATCTAGACCTTCAGGGCTGATAGCGCCTTTCATAGCACCACAATCTGTATGACCACATACCACAATGTGTGAAACCCCTAACGCAGCTACAGCAAATTCAATAGACGCTGTCATGCCGCCGGTTTGATTACTATGAGGAGGAACAATATTGCCCGCATTTCGACAAATGAAAAGCTCGCCCGGATCGGTTTGAGTAACCAGGTTCGGGTCAATACGAGAATCTGAGCACGTGATGAAAAGAACTTCTGGGTTTTGACCATTCGCTAATTTTTGAAAGGTTGCTTTTTTATTTGGATAAACTTCTTTTTGAAACTTCGCAACACCTGAAAAGACGTGTTCCATAGAATACTCCCGGTTATTTTAAATAGTTATAACAATGTTAATACTCTAGTGTCACTTGATAGATTAATAGTTTAATATACCACCTCGTGATAACCAAAAACTATCATGCGAGTTATTTGTTGGATAGTCTGCTCATTAACTATAGTCAAAAGTAGGAGTTTTAATTATGCAATTAGGTGGTAAAGCCCCCTCGTTTAACCAGATTCGCTACTTTGTGGCCGTTGCAAAATACCTCAATTTTCGACAGGCAGCAGGGGCACTTGGCATTAGCCAGCCCACGCTGACTAGCCAAATAAATGCGTTAGAAGACACACTGAATTTAACGCTGTTAGAACGTTCCCGCACTGGCACCTTGCTTTCGCCACAAGGAAAGGCGCTTTTAGCCAGTGCAGAGGAGGTATTGCAGTCTACTCAACGCTTCTCTGAAATGGCCCGCGATCTCTCAAAAGGGGAAGTAATCACCTATCGGCTTGGTATTCCTCCAACACTTGGTCCTTATTTATTGCCTTTTGTTTTACCCGATTTGCACAGACTAAAGCCGGGACTGCGATTTTACGTAAGAGAAGCGTCACCCGATGACTTGCAGCACGGATTATTAAGAGGTGAGTACGACATTATCCTTTCTCCCCTTTCAAGTGATAACTCACAGCTTATTACTTCGCCGCTGTTCAAAGAACCGCTAAAGTTTGTTACCCCGTCTGATCATTTTCTATCGGGTAAAGCATTTGTTCACCCTGAAGATATCAGCGGTGAAAAAATACTTACGTTAGAAGATAAGCACCATTTTCATCATCAAGTGCAAAGAATATGCGAAGACATAGGTGCAGACCTACAGCGAGACTATGAAGGCACCAGCCTTGATACATTAAGACAAATGGTGGTTATGGGCATGGGCGTTGCTTTTTTGCCCGGTCTTTATATTCATTCTGAATTACACAAACCTGAAGCTTTACACGTGTGTGAAATTGCTGACATGCCTATTGAGCGCCAGCACTCTCTTGCATGGCGTAACACATCACCTAGTAGAAAGACCTTCCGTGAGATGTCTATTATTATTAGGCGTATTATTGAAGAGCGGCTGGCTGATGCTGTCACTATGTGTGATTAGGCTTGGTGAGTGAAAAAAAGCTTGGTATTTAATTAAAGCCAGTTATTTAAATAGGGTTATTGAATTAGCGCTTTTAACACACCTATTGATGTTATATTGACTCCACATTCACTAGCGCTTTTATACACATGATTGATAGACAACACCTGCGTATTGTCCACGCAATACACCAGCATGGCACGATGACACAAGCCGCGAAATCTTTGTATTTAACCCAATCGGCCTTAAGTCATGCTATGAAAAAGCTTGAACACGAGTTTAATGTTCCGCTTTGGCAGAAAGAAGGCAGGCGTTTGTTTTTAACTCAGGCAGGTGAAAGTTTACTTGGCCTTGCACAGCGTATATTACCTCAGTTTGAACACACAGAAGCGCAACTTCGTCGATTTGCCGAGGGCAAGCAAGGCACACTGCGCATTGGAATGGAATGTTACCCCTGCTTTGAATGGCTATTGAAAATAGTCGCTCCCTTTCTAAAACGATTTCCTGATGTAGACGTAGACGTACGACGTGCCTTTTCTTTTGGCGGCCTTCAAGCGCTGCATGGTTATGACATTGATGTACTCATTACTCCCGATCCCCTGCACTTAGACGCGATTACTTACACACCTGTGTTTAGCTACGAACAGGTTCTAGTGATGCATAGTACACACGACTTAGCGACGAAGGCATTTATAGCGCCTCGGGATCTCGCTCAAGAGACGCTCATTTCCTACCCAGTAGAAACTAGTAGGTTGGACATATTCTCTCAATTCTTAACACCGGCCAATGCATCGGTTAAAAGTCACAAAACCATAGAGACCACTGAGATTATTCTGCAAATGGTGGCAGCAGGAAGAGGGGTAACTGCGCTGCCTAAATGGCTTGTAGATGAGTCGCAAGAAAGTGAATTGCTGTGCTGTCGTCCCCTTGGCGAAGAAGGGTTAACAAAAACCTTATTCGTGGGGCATAGAAAGCGTACTGACACGCTGGGTTTTATTGATAGTTTCGTAGAGATGGCAATGGCGCAAGGATTAAAAACAAACAGCCCGCAGCAATAACTGCGGGCTGATGATGACGAAGGCGCTGTTGAGAATCAAGGCGCCTTCGTCCATATAGGTATTAGCTAGGGCTAAGGCTTTCTGTGCATTTAGCCCAAAACTCGTACAACAAAGTTCAACACACCCTAACTAGCTGTAAAAGCAAAGGTAAGCCGTTGGCGATGATACTTTTACATCAAACGACACATTGGCATCTACGTTAAATTCAGTACCGGTAGGAAACGATTGCCACTCATCGCTGCCGGGTAATTTTACGGTAAGCTCACCCTCAACAACTTTCATTAGCTCTTTCTTTGAAGTATCGAAAGTATACTCACCTACAGACATCACACCGGATGTACAGGGACCATTTGCTGAATCAAATGCTATTGAGGTGACTTTATTGTCGAAGTAGTGGTTAACTGAAAATGACATATTATTCCTTGTTAGTTTTTTTAAGAAAAATGGTTTTAAACAAAGGCGGTAGAAAAACAGAAGTTCAAAGACTTCAGTTTCTGGAGCCTCGGCTAACGTAACCAGGCAAACGTACCTCTATTGGAGTAGCTCTGTTAACAAAGTGGGCTCGAATCCACTGCATTGCTACTCTTTCGTCCACACTAACATAAGATTGTTAGCAGGCATCGTTATCATTTCTTTCAATGTGAGTCGCTTAGCCCATGCTTCGAGTTCATCAATATCTCTGTAGCCGCCATAGCCCCGCTCGACTAACGATTGGTGAAATTCAGCATTACTTTGAGATGAGTAAATCCCTGATTGTGTGAACGGGCCGTACTGGCAAAATGTACCGCCTTTAGGTAATTTCTGCGATACTAATTCCATGAGCAGTTTCGCCTCATGCTTTTGCATAATATGGGCAGTATTGGCGGAAAATATCCCATCAAAGGGCAAAGCAGGAAACGGGTCTACACCCACCTTGAATTCGACTGGTTGAATAAGGTTGGATAGTGAAGACTCACTTATCCAGGCGTTTATTCCGTCATGGTACTCGTATTGATCGCTCGTATGCCAAGTCAAATGAGGCAGATGAGCAGCAAGATAAGATGCGTGCTGCCCGGTTCCACTACCAATTTCGAGCACCTTTTGAGTATGAGCGAACGCCCTTTTTAGAATATCTAAAATTGGGCGTTTATTATTCTCACAGGCTTGGCTAAAGGGTTTTTCCATTACTGTTGTAACTTCCATCTTACAGATACTTTCGCCAAGGGACAGATTGACCTAATCACTCAGATTTGGCCCCAGCCACTTCTCGGCTTCTTCCAGTGTCCAGTTTTTACGCTTGGCGTAATCCTCAACTTGATCAGGTTGAATTTTAGCCACCGCAAAATATTTTGCCTCTGGGTGAGCGAAGTACCATCCCGATACAGACGCGCCAGGCCACATTGCATAACTTTCAGTAAGCGTCATGCCGGTGTGTTCTTTTGCTGATAACAAATCCCAAATGAGCTGTTTCTCAGTATGCTCTGGACACGCCGCATAGCCTGGTGCAGGTCGAATACCTTGATATTTCTCCCTAATAAGCTCTTCATTACTCAAGGTTTCATTAGGTGCATAGGCCCAATACTTCAAGCGCACCTGCTGATGAAGATATTCAGCGAAGGCTTCGGCTAAGCGATCGGCAACGGCTTTTACCATAATACCATTGTAGTCATCACCGACCTTAATGTATGTATCGGCAAGGGTGTCCTCACCTATGCCGCCAGTGACTGCAAACGCGCCGATGTAATCTGCAATTCCGCTTTGTTTTTCAGCCACAAAATCGGCAAGGCAATAGTTGGCAAATTTATCTTTTTGGGTTTGCTGACGCAGATGATGTGCAACGCCTTTTATCGAGGTGCGGCTCTCATCAGAATAGACTTCGATATTATCGCCCACCCTATTTGCGGGAAACAACCCTATCACGCCTTTTGCTTCAAGTGAGCCATCGGCAATAATTTTATCTAACATAGCGTTGGCATCGGCAAACAATGACGTTGCTTCTTCACCCACCACGTCATCATTAAGAATTCGCGGATATTTCCCTGCTAATGACCACGTCAAAAAGAAAGGCGTCCAATCAATATAATCTCGCAATGTAGCCAAGTCTGCGGTAATAGGCGTAACACCAAGCTGCGCTGGCTTAACCGGTGGCTCGGCAAAATTGACTTTACACCCATTAGCTCGCGCAGCCTCAAGCGTAACAGGCTTACTGCGAGGCTTTTTACGAGCATGCTGCTCTCTCACCGTATCGTATTCTTTCGCTAATTCTTTTGCGTATATATCCCGCGAACCTTTGTTGAGCAATTTCTGACACACGCCTACTGCACGACTCGCATTAGGTACATAGGCCACTGCTGAATGATAGTTTTGCTCTATCTTAACGGCAGTATGGGCTTTCGACGTTGTTGCACCACCGATAAGTAAGGGCATATCAAAGCCTTGGCGCTCCATTTCTTTAGCCACGTACACCATTTCATCTAGCGACGGCGTAATGAGACCCGAAAGGCCAATCATATCCACATTTTCTTCTTTCGCTTTTTGAAGAATATTTGCCGCGGGCACCATGACACCCATATCAATAACTTCAAAGTTATTACACTGCAAAACAACGCCAACAATGTTTTTGCCGATATCGTGAACATCACCTTTTACGGTGGCCAGTAATATTTTACCGTTACTTTTATTATCCTCAGACTTTTCAGCTTCGATATACGGCTGTAGATGAGCCACTGCTTTTTTCATTACCCGGGCAGATTTAACTACCTGGGGTAAGAACATCTTGCCTTCGCCAAATAAATCCCCGACGACATTCATCCCATCCATGAGCGGGCCTTCAATAACGTGTAGCGGGCGTTCAGCCTCTAAACGCGCTTCTTCGGTATCATCAATAATGTAATCGGTAATGCCTTTTATCAAAGCATGCTCTAAACGTTTACTAACGCTTTGTTCTCGCCAGCTAAGATCTTCTTTTGCCGCAGCCTTTCCATCGCCTTGGAATTGTGGGGCAATTTCGAGTAGTCGCTCGGTGCCATCGCTGCGCCTGTTTAATATGACGTCTTCTACCGCTTCACGAAGTGCCTTGGGAATTTCATCGTACACCTCAAGCTGACCGGCATTAACGATGGCCATGTCCATTCCCGCTCGAATAGCGTGGAAAAGGAAAACCGAATGCATAGCTTCGCGAACAGGGTTATTGCCCCGAAACGAAAAGGAAATATTCGAAAGACCACCCGAGATATGTGCATAAGGGCATGTTTTGCGGATAACGCGCGTTGCCTCGATAAAATCTACAGCGTAATTGTCGTGCTCTTCGATACCGGTTGCTACAGCAAAGATGTTTGGGTCAAAAATAATATCTTCGGGTGGGAAACCCACTTGCTCAGTGAGGACCTTATAGCTTCGTTGACAGATTTCAACTTTGCGCTGTTGCGTGTCGGCTTGGCCTTTTTCATCAAACGCCATAACAACCGTAGCGGCGCCATATCGTTTAATTTTTTTCGCTTGAGCAATAAAGAGCGCTTCGCCCTCTTTAAGACTTATGGAGTTAACAATGGCTTTTCCCTGTACGCATTTAAGCCCAGCCTCAATGACGTCCCATTTCGAGGAGTCAATCATAATAGGCACTCGGCTAATGTCGGGCTCAGACGCAATAAGGTTTAAAAACGTCACCATCGCCAGCTCGGAATCAAGCATCGCCTCATCCATGTTGATGTCGATGATTTGCGCACCGTTCTCAACTTGCTGACGAGCAACGTCGAGTGCCGCTTCGTAATCACCTTCCAAAATGAGTCGTTTGAAACGTGCTGATCCAGTTACGTTGGTTCGTTCACCAATATTAATAAATGTAGAAAAATCTGCGCTCACATTGCCCTCCTAGTGTACAAAAGGCTCTAGGCCTG
The DNA here is from genome assembly GCF_010500895.1 of Alteromonas genovensis. Lineage (GTDB taxonomy): Bacteria > Pseudomonadota > Gammaproteobacteria > Enterobacterales > Alteromonadaceae > Alteromonas > Alteromonas genovensis. The sequence continues at coordinate 307,460 of NZ_JAAAWO010000002.1, read as the reverse complement.
ACAGACGCATTTTAGGTTCAAATGCAGGAACTTGGCGAGGCTTAATGCCCGCAACAGCGTTGGCTATATCACTTATGTGCTCAGGCGTACTTCCACAGCAGCCCCCCACAATATTGACTAAACCAGATACCGCCCACTCTTTGATATGTTCGGCCATTTCGGGGCCCTCCATATCGTATTCACCAAACTCATTGGGCAGCCCAGCATTGGGGTGTGCTGAAATTAAACACTCTGAAATAGTGGCAACTTCATCAACATACTGACGCAAAAGATCAGGGCCTAATGCACAGTTCAGTCCGAAAGAAAAAGGTTTGATATGACGCATAGAGTAGTAAAACGCTTCGGCGGTTTGACCTGAAAGTGTGCGTCCCGATGCGTCGGTAATGGTACCCGACACCATGACTGGCAAAGTTTTACCCACTTTTTCAAAGGTTTGCTCAACAGCAAAGGCCGCCGCTTTGGCATTTAGCGTATCGAAGATGGTTTCAAGCATAATGAGGTCAGCACCACCTTCAATGAGTGCTTCCGTAGACTCGCTGTACGCTTTGACTAATTCGTCAAAGGTTACGTTTCGTTTGCCCGGGTCATTTACATCTGGGGATATTGAAGCGGTGCGGTTGGTAGGCCCAAGCACGCCCGCAACGTAACGAGGTTTGTCCGGTGTTTTTAGACTGTATTGTTGCGCGGCTTTCTTAGCAAGTTTCGCAGCTGCCACGTTAATATCACGAGATATGTCTTCCATGTCGTAATCGGCCATGGCGATGGTGGTAGCGTTAAATGTGTTCGTCTCAATAATATCAGCACCAGCGTCTAGATAATCGCAGTGAATTTGGTAAATGAGGTCGGGCTGAGTTAAAACAAGAAGGTCGTTATTTCCTTGAACATCGCAGTGCCAATCGGCAAATTGGTCGCCGCGATAGTCATCTTCTTCCAGTTTATGGCGTTGGATCATGGTGCCCATGGCGCCATCTAGAATTAAAATTCTTTCTTTTGCGGCACTGGCTAAACTAGCTCGTGCTTTCGAATCTAAATCGTTACTCACGCGTTACCTCTTTGGCTGTGGTTTTTCAGCTAACTGGCTTAAATCATACGGCGTTGTTTGATAAACGTAATAGTTAAGCCAATTTGTAAACAATAGACTTCCATGGGAGCGCCATTGAACTAAAGGCGGTTTAGTTGGGTCATTGTCAGTGAAATAATTATTTGGCACCGCAGGATGTTGACCAGCCTGCACGTCACGCAGATATTCGTCTTTTAGCGTGTCCGGTTCGTACTCGGGGTGCCCGGTAACAAATACCATCCGTTTGTCTTCTGAAGCTACAATGTAAGCGCCCACTTCCTCTGACTCAGCCACTACATTAAGACCTTCAACACTATTATAAAGTGATGTGTCTATGTGACCGTAACGAGAGTGTGGTGCCGCAAAAGGTGAGTCAAATCCACGCAGTAATTCGTTGTTCGGATCGTTCACAGTGTGCTGATAAACGCCTGAAAACTTTTCGTTTCGAAGCTCCCGCGTCACGCCGTAGAAATGATACATTGCCGCGTGAGCAGCCCAGCATAAATAGAGGGTTGAGTTAACGTGGCGCTGGGCCCACTGTAAAATAGTTTTCATATTTTCCCAATACTTCACCTCTTCGTAATCGAGTAAAGCAAGGGGGGCACCCGTGACAATCAATCCGTCATACTTTTTATTCGCCACGCTGGAAAACTCGTGATAAAAGGCATCCATATGAGACTGCGGCGTATTTTTTGGTGCTTGGTTATCAATGCGAATAAAGTCCACATTGATTTGCAATGGCGTATTAGACAGTAATCTTAGCAACTGCACTTCTGTCTCTATTTTATTGGGCATCAAATTAAGAATACCCACTTCAAGAGGACGAATTTCCTGACTCGCCGCTCTATCCATATCCATAGTGAATATGTTTTCACCTAACAAGACATTCTGAGCAGGCAGTTGCACAGGGATACGGATTGGCATAAATAACTCCAGTCAAAAAAACGATAACTGTATTGTGGCGAATACTGTGAATATGTCAACATCTTTACGTCTAGACGTCTAAACGCAATATTGGGAGGAAAGTTGGGAGGACAATTGGAAGGGAAGCGTATGAACGCTAGATAACAGTAAGAAAGATTAAAAAATATGTAAGTAACATTGCCGCGTCACGCACCTTCAACACAAACGACAAGAGTGACTAAGACTCATTTAGATAGCAGCAATAAAGAATTAGCTGCCGGACTTGTGCACCATAACAAGCATTTCGGCTTCGGCACGGGGAATATCGCAGGTTTCAATAATCTCCTCAATCGTCGCGCCTTGTTTGACCAAATCCGCAGCCCGCTGATACAGCTTCAACGATGGATCTTGAAATTTGAGCTCTCGAAGTTGATTGTCCACGTCTTGCTGCTTTTCATCAATACGCTGTAAATGCTGACTGATCACAACGCTTCTAGTCTGAATTTCAGATTGCTGGTTGTTAGCATCATTAACCTGAACGGCCATACTCGACAACTCCTTTGAAACCCTGACGGTAAGGTTTTCTAACAGTTCAGTTGTTTTACGAAGTTTTGTATAAAGCACTATAACGGCGATAATGAGTAAAAGACTGATTACCGCGAGTATACATTCAACCAGTGACAGAGCAGCAAGCTGCAAGTCCATATGCGACACACCTAAATGAGACCGAGATACAAAGGGAAGCCGACGGCACTCGTGCCATCAACTCTACTTTCACTATATAGTATTTACTAAAGACTACTCACTAAATACTGCTTAGCTCGTCCCACTCTTCATCGCTTAGCAACTTGTTCAAATCCACTAAGATAAGAAGCTCGCCATCGCGATTACTGACGCCTTGGATAAACTTAGCACTTTCTTCAGTACCTACGTTTGGCGCACTGTCGATTTCAGACGACTTCAGATACACCACTTCAGCGACGCTATCGACGAGTATGCCAACGACTTGCTCATCAGACTCTATAATAACAATACGCGTATTGTCGGTAACTTCTGTAGGAGGTAAACCAAAGCGTGCTCGCGTATCGATAACCGTAACAACGTTACCACGCAGGTTTATTATTCCTAATACATAGTCAGGCGCACCGGGCACCGGCGCTATTTCGGTATAACGCAATACTTCTTGTACCTGCATTACATTAATACCGTATGTTTCATCACCTAGGCGATATGTCACCCACTGAAGGACTTCATCGTTGCTGTCAGTGCCGTTATTTTTCATCTTTTCGTCGCTCATGAACCTGGCTCCCGTACTATGGCGTCTGGTCGTTGCTGCCTAAGCCTTTGTTAAGCATAGATATTAATTCTTCAACGTCAATTAATGCACACATCTTTTCTTTAACCATCCCCGCTAACCAAGGACGTTTACCAGTGGATCCGCGCCATTTGACATCATCTTTTGTTAAATTAACGGTGTTAACTAGCTTTTCGCTAGCTAATCCCCATTCGCTATCTCCCAACATGATCATGTATCGATAGTTAAGAGATTCAGCGAGTTCTTCGGTATATTTTTCTGGCATTACCCACTTTGCTGAGTCTACTACACTTAGTTTAGACTCTCTGTGCAACATTACACCCATAAACCAGTCAGGTTTTCCAAAAAGTGGTGCAATTTTATCTATTTGGTGTATTCCACCAAGGGTGGTTAATGGAACGGCAAGGGTTAACCCTGCCACTTCAAAAAATAACGCCTGAAAACGAAAGTCTAGACTGTCTTGAAGTGCAACCTTCGTTTTTGCAGCTATTGTTTCTTCATCGCTACTTTTTTCAGTAGACGAAGAACCTCTAATTTCCAGTTCATCTGAGGTGATAACCTCAGGCGTTCTCACACTGGAGTCAGCAACGTTTTCGTGTTCTGTTAATGAACGGCTATCTTTCGCACTACTTAATTCACGTAAGCTGCTCTTTTCATAAGTGCCATGCTCAGAAACGTTTTGCTCAGCTTTCAGTGTAACGGCATCAATCACGTCGTTATCTTGAGGCAGTGGTATCGTATCTTTAACTAACCGCTCCTCAGTAATATGATGAGAAGCTTGCTCAAGCAGCTTAGCTGCCCGAGCGGTTGCGTCGTCAGCCTCTATAGGCTCTTTAAGCAAACCATCTAAATACGCTTCCATCACGTCTTCACGTGCAAACGGAGACTGCTTACTCATCGCTCATTATTTCCCTAACACTTCAAGCAGTTTACCGTAGGCCGCAACGCCTCGTGTTTTCGGATAGGCCGCTGAAATGGGCAACTGCACCAAGCTGGCATCTCTAAAATGCGTATCAACCGGGATAACGCCTTCCCAAACACGCCCACCGTAATCGCTCATTAAGCGCTTACGCGATTCAAGCGCCGCGTTTGTTCGTTTATCAAACATGGTTGGAATAATGCAGGTATCAAAACTTTTGCCCAATGAGCGCCCCATTATTTCCATTGTACGAATCATTCTATCTAAGCCTTTTAACGCCAGGTATTCGGTTTGTGTCGGCACGATAACCTTGTCACACGCTGCCAGTGCATTCACCATCAACACACCTAACACAGGTGGGCAGTCGATAATGGCCACATCAAATTCATTGTCGACTTTTGCTAGCGCTTTCTTAAGCACTAAACCCATGCCCTGTTCACTCCCCATGGTTCTATCAAGGGTAGCAAGCGCCATTGTTGCGGGTAGCACATAGAGATTATCTATTTTGGTTGGGCAAAGGCAATCTAAAACGCTATCGGCCGTTAAACTGGCAGACTTAATAAAAATGTCGTAAACCGAATGACTTAGCGCTTCAGCATCGATACCAAAATAGTAACTTAACGATGAGTGAGGGTCGGTATCAATGAGTAACACGCGCTTACCTTGCTGCGCGAGTAAACCGCCTAAACTCACGGTGGTAGTAGTTTTACCTACCCCACCCTTTTGATTTGCTACTGTCCATACCTTCACGACATAATGTCCACTACACGATTAATACACTAACGCATTTCGGAAAGAATGCAGTTGCTCATATCATCAACATTAATATTTTGCGTTGATATATTCGCCACGGCAACCGCTTGAGGCATGCCGTAAACCACACAGGAGTCTTGATCCTGGGCCCAAATTGTAGCGCCTTTCTCTTTTAACTTTCTACAGCCCTCGCGCCCGTCGGCTCCCATACCGGTGAGGATTATCCCCAACACGTCGCCCGAAAAAGCTCGTTCTAAGGAGCTAAAAGTGAGATCAACACTTGGCTTGTAGTTAACCTTGTCAGCACTGCTAGCATCGACAATAGCAATCTTTTTTTGCCCGCCAACAGTTTCAATGAGCATTTGTCTTCCGCCAGGGGCCAAGTAAGCCTGACCAGGCATTAGAATGTCTCCGTGCTCAGCTTCTTTCACGCCTATTTTACAGTTTGCATCTAACCGCTGTGCAAACGCCGTCGTAAAAGTGCCAGGCATGTGCTGAACTAAAATAATTGGGTACGGAAAATCTGAGGGTAAAGGCATTAGCACTTTTTGCAGCGCTACCGGGCCCCCCGTTGAAGCGCCAATGGCAAGACACTTATATCGTTTACCCGTTGCTTTAACCGATGAAACCGTAGGCTGCTTCGCCGCGTCTTTATGACCCGACAGCAAACCTGACGTTTTGAAAAAGGCCTGTTTCGGTGCATTGGGAGGTAATCTTCGGGTTTCCTCAGATCTGAACGTGGGGCGTTTCAGCCCTATACCTCTGCGCGCAATCAAACGAACTTTAGTACACAACAGGCGCGTTGCATCTTTTCTATCTTGCGCTATATCTTCAAATTTCTTCGGTAGAAAATCGAGTGCACCTGCTTCTAATGCATCTAACGTAGCTTGTGCCCCATGATGGGTAAGTGATGAAAACATTAAAATAGGGATGGGCTTATTTTTCATGATGGCTTTAACCGCCGAAATGCCGTCCATAACGGGCATTTCAACGTCCATCGTAATTACGTCGGGAGATAGCTCTTTAATTTTATCAAGGGCATCTCTGCCGTTTCTAGCTTCACCTACAACCTCTAACTCTCTATCTTCATCGAGTATTTCTCTTACACGACGACGATAAAACGTTGAGTCGTCCACGACCAGGACTTTAAAGACCATGGATTACTTTTCCTATTGTTTGTAAACCAGCTTATTATGGCTTACGAGCATACCGCTTCAGAAGGCTTGGAATATCTAAGATCAACGCAATACCGCCGTCGGAGGTTATTGTTGCGCCTGCCATTCCTGGAGTGCCCTGTAGCAGCGCATCCAGTGGCTTGATTACCACTTCTTCTTGCCCTATTAATGCATCGACAACAAAACCAACTTGTCGGGTACCAACTTGCACCACGACCACATGCCCTTTCTCTCTCTCGATAGACTTAGGCCCTCTGATTAGCCAGTCGCCAAGGAAAAATAACGGTATAGCTTTAGAGCGAACTATCATTGTTAACTGTCCATCAACCGTATTGGTCTTTTTGATGTCCATGTTAATTATTTCACTGACAGAGCCTAGAGGTAATGCGAAGGTTTGCTTACCAATTATAATCATCAGTGTTGGCAAAATAGCTAAGGTAAGTGGAACTTTTATCTCTAACCGAGTGCCTTTACCAAGCTGAGAGTCGATATTTACCGTACCATTAAGCTGATTTATCTTAGTTTTCACCACGTCCATGCCAACGCCACGACCAGAAATATCGCTAATTTCCGTTTTCGTAGAGAAGCCCGGTGCAAAAATAAGATTAAAGGCTTCAACATCTGACATTCGTGCTGCAGCGTCGGCGTCTAGCACACCGCGACTGATAGCAATTTCTTTTAATTTTTCAGGGTCCATGCCCTTACCATCGTCTTCGATGGTAAGTAAAATGTGATCACCTTCCTGCGATGCAGATAGCTTAACCGTTCCCATTCTTGGTTTGCCAGAAGCTGCACGGTCATCTGGCATTTCCACACCGTGGTCGACGGAGTTTCTCACCAAGTGAACCAGCGGATCGGCAAGTGCTTCCACCAAGTTTTTATCTAAATCTGTTTCTTCACCTTCAAGCTCTAGGGTAATCTCTTTTTTGAGACTTCGCGCTAAATCACGAACAACCCTTGGGAAACGGCCAAATACTTTCTTAATTGGCTGCATCCGAGTTTTCATTACCGCGCCCTGTAGATCTCCGGTAACCACATCTAAATTTGCTATCGCTTTAGACATGCTCTCATCGTTGGTGTTTATACCAAGGCTTATCAATCTATTACGAACGAGTACCAGTTCGCCCACCATATTCATGATTTGATCTAGGCGTTTAGTATCAACACGAACGGTAGTTTCAGCTGGCGGCGCACTAGGTGCAGCTTTCTTCTCGTCTTTCTTGCCAGAATCTTTACTTGCTGGGGCTGTAGATGCTGCCTTACTGGGCGCTGGCGCAGCAGGTGCCGCCTTAGCCGCAGCGGGTGCAGATTGCTTTGCTTTTTGTATAGCTTCAGTCGCCGCTTTATCAACATTAGGCTCTGGAGCTTTGGTATCGGAGGCGCTTTGAACGGTTGGACCTTGCCCTGAACCGTGAAGTTGGTCTAGCAGCGCTTCAAATTCATCATCAGTAATTTCTTCATCGCCGGACGCAGATGTGGATTGTGGCGCTGGCTGACTGGGTGCAGCGCTTTCTTCTGCGGCGCTGAACTTGCCTTTACCGTGAAGGTCATCAAGAAGCGCTTCGAACTCATCGTCGGTAATATCATCGCCACTGCCCGACGAAGCATCAACGCTAGACGAAGCTGGTTCTTTCACTTCGCTTTTTGTGTCTGTAGGAGGTTTAGCTGGCGCAGATTTTCCAGGCGCAGAGGAACCGTGAAGTTCATCAAGTAGAGCCTCGAATTCATCTTCACTGATTTCATCAATATCCCCACCAGAGCTTGCCGGCGCAGGTGCTTCGTCTACGATGTCTAGTTCAGGTTCAGAGGCTATTTCAGGTTGAGCGCTTGGAGCAGATTCATCGGTATCAAAAATATTTTCGTCCGGTGACTCTGGTTTGCTTAACTTGTGCAGAGTATCTACAAGTTTGGCGTCGGCAGGTTCCAATGGTTCTTGGGATTTTACCCGCTCAAACATATCTACCACTACGTCTGTAGCCTGTAGAATAATATCCATTAATTCTGGCGTAAGCGTGCGCTGGCCATTTCTCATGACATCGAAAACGTTCTCGGCACCATGACAAATTTCAACTAACTCGGTGAGCGATAAAAATCCCGCTCCGCCTTTAACTGTATGATATCCGCGAAAAATTGCGTTAAGCAAATTCGCATCTTCAGGATTGTTCTCAAGATCAACGAGCTGTTCTTGTAATTGTTCAAGTATCTCTCCAGCTTCAACTAGAAAGTCCTGTAGTATTTCCTCGTCAACATCAAACGACATGCGCCCGCTCCCCTAAAAACCTAAGCTCGACAGAAGATCATCAACATCATCCTGGCCCGATACAACATCATCACGTGTTTCTGCGTCGATAATCGGACCCTCTGCTTTCACACCTTCAGCCTTATCGGCCTCAGGGCATAATGGTTTAGTTTGTTCTGAACCATCTCGCTCGCCAAACATGGTAAGCATGTTGACTAAGCTCTCTTCAACTTCTTTTACTAAGTCGATAACGCGGCGGATAACCTGACCTGTTAGGTCTTGGTAACCCTGCGCCATTAATACTTCAGTTAGCAATTGTGTAAGTTTAGCCGACTGCGAAGCACCATCTTCTAACAATTCGTCTAAGTCTTTGCATAAAACCTTGAATTCACCCACTTCAATCTGGCGAGTCATGAGCTTTTTCCACTCAGGCATCACGCTATCAATGCGAGAAGCTAGCAGTTCAGCTATAGGCATGCTCGCCTCTACCGCATCCATGGTAGTGTTAGCTGCTTTCTCAGTTTCTTCAATAACGTAAGTTAGGCGAGTTTGCGCATCGGGAATATCATCTGTCGCTAAATTCTTTATGCGAGCGTCTATTTGAAAATTGTTCAGCGCATCATGAAGTTGGCGCGTTAGCTTTCCAACCTCAGCGAAAAGCTCTACATTTTCTTTCATTGACGCGGCTTCAAATAGTGCATTAGCCGACGCATTATCACCAGCTTCAAGATAAACAACGAGTTGCTTAGCTTCTTCTAATGAAAGTGGAACGTTTGTATTCGTTGTCATCCAGTAAACCTCGTTTCTCTGGTGAGCGTCTGGATCAACCTAAACGTTCGAATATTTTATCTAGCTTTTCTTTCAATGTAGCTGCAGTAAATGGCTTAACTACATAGCCATTCACGCCTGCTTGCGCAGCGGCAACAATTTGTTCTTTCTTCGCTTCAGCGGTTACCATTAGTACCGGCAAATGCTTCAGCTTGTCATCGGCGCGAATTGCCCTAAGCAAATCGATACCCTGCATGCCTGGCATGTTCCAGTCGGTTACAACAAAATCGAAATCACCCTGCTGTAGCATAGGTAACGCCGTATTTCCGTCGTCCGCTTCCTGGATGTTTGCGAAACCCAAATCTTTTAGTAGGTTTTTTATGATACGTCTCATGGTTGAAAAATCATCGACCACGAGAATCTTCATGCTCTTATCCAAAATAGCCTCCAGTGAGGGGTTAATTGTTTTAATTTCTATTCTTCGTCAGCTTGCCACGACTTCATTCGAGATTTGAGTTTTAACATGGCCTGACTGTGAATTTGACTTACTCTCGATTCACTTACATCAAGAACTTCACCGATTTCTCTTAGGTTCAATTCTTCATCATAGTATAAAGAAAGCACGATCGCTTCTCGCTCTGGTAACGTGGTGATTGCTTGCGCAAGTGACTTTTGAAACGCCCCTTGCATAAGGTCTTCCAGCGGTGCATCACTACCTCTACTTTGCTCAGTAGTAATCACATCTTCCGAAACACCTAAATCTTCAATCCCAACTAGCTTACCTGCATTTACCTCGTTGAGCATTTGATGATAGTCCTGCAAGCTTACGTTTAGCTTAGCAGCAATATCAACATCTCTTGCATCTCTTCCCGTTTCGCCCTCTACACGAGAGATGGCGTCTGTTATGGCACGCCCGTTTCTATGCACCGAACGGGGCGTCCAGTCACCTTTGCGAATTTCGTCTAACATAGCACCGCGAATGCGAATACCCGCGAACGTTTCAAAGCTTGCGCCTTTCGAACCGTCAAAGTTTCGAGCGGCTTCTAAGAGTCCAATCATGCCAGACTGAATAAGGTCATCAACGAGCACACTAGCAGGGAGTCGCGCTATCAAGTGATGTGCTATGCGCTTCACAAGGGGCGCGTGTCGCTCTACTAACTGCGACTTATCAGTTTGTTGTTGATAAGCTGCCGCCTTACTGTTCAACGCTGATTCCCTACTGCTTTTTCTGCAATTAACTGCTCAATGAAAAACTCTAAATGACCACCTGGTTGAGCCGGTATTGGCCATGATGCCGCTCTATTCGCTAGCTGGCTTATCGCAACAGCAGCAGGTGAGCCTGGATAGGCATCGACTATAGCAGTTTGCTTTCTAACTGCACGGCGAATATTTTCATCAAACGGTATTGTTGCAACTAATTCTAGCGCAACATCTAAGAAGCGCCCTGTTACTTTACTCAATTTGCTAAATAGCTCTTGCCCCTCGCGCACGTCCCTCACCATATTCGCTACCACTTTAAAGCGAAACACGCCGTGCTCGCGATTAAGCAATTTGATAAGGGCGTAGGCATCGGTAAGTGAAGTGGGTTCGTCGCACACTACTACCATTATGTCTTGGGAAGCTTTTGCAAAGCTGAGCACCATGTCAGAAATGCCCGCGGCAGTATCGACAAGCAACACATCAATAGGCGTGCGAAGTTCGCTAAACGCACGTATCAAGCCTGCATGCTGCGTCGTTGAAAGCTCGGCCATCGATTGGGTTCCCGATGTTGCTGGCGCAATTTTAATACCGTGGGGACCAGTAACTAGTACATCGTCTAGCGTGCACTCACCGGACAAAACATGAGACAAGTTCTTTTCAACGCGAAGGCCTAACATGACATCTACGTTTGCCAATCCTAAGTCGGCATCAAGAACCATCACACGTTTACCTTGCTTAGCCATAGCAATTGCTGTGTTAAGCGTAATATTTGTTTTACCTACGCCACCTTTGCCTCCGGTGACGGCGATAACTTTGATTAACCGTGATTGCTTCATTTTTCTTAAGCTACTCGCTTGGTCGTCAATCATACTACTTATGCTGTTTTAATATCGTTGTTATTACTAGTATGATCCAAACCATATTTTTTATAAAGCTTTGCAGCAGCGGAAACTAAAGATTTCGCTTCTGCAATCTTAATGTCTTCAGGTACTTTCTGACCGTCGGTGACATAGCTAACCGGTAACTGATACTCGACTGCCGCACTGAGTACCTCTCCTAAAGAATAGCACTCATCTAACTTTGTGAAAATACAACCACTTAGTTCGATGTCGTCATACGCTCTAATGATACGCTGTAATGCAGGATATTGTGTATTTGCCTGCGCGACTAAATATTTTTTCACCACGGGCATCTGACCGTTGTCAAAATGCTTTATTTGCTTAATTAATCGACTATCTCGTTGACTAAATCCAGCCGTATCAATCAATACTAGTCGTTTATGACGAAGTTGGAACAATAAATCTGAAAGTTCTTCACTTGATTGCGCTTTTCGCACCGTACAGCCAATAATCTTACCGTAAGTTGCAAGTTGCTCATACGCCGCAATACGATAGGTATCAATGGTGATCATTGCCACAGAATCTGCGCCATACTTTTGTGCATAGCGAGCGGCTAATTTCGCCACCGTGGTTGTTTTACCTGTACCCGTTGGTCCAACTAGTGCGACAGCACCTTGTGCGGTAAGTATATCGTTACCCGTTACATTTAATCGATTAGCCAATAGGTTAAGAAGATAAACCCAGGCATCTCTCTCGTTATAATGCGAAGGTGTATAACTGATAAGTTGCTTAGATAATGCTTTGCTAAGCCCCATATCGGTTAAGCGAGTGATCAAATACTGATGAACGGGTTTTTGACGAGTCTGTTTTGCCTCCATCAAGTCAGCCACTTGGTGCTGTAGTACCCCTCTTAATGACGCTAGCTCTTCTTTTATCTGCGCTAGCTCATCAGACGGTGCAGCTGGCGCTTCTTCAATGCTCGACGCTTGATGAGAAGGAAATGCTTCGCTTTGTCTTTGATACTCACTGGGGCCCGAATGTCTGTCAACAGGTTGCTGTGCTTCAACCTCGTCGATGAATGCGTCGGAGAAATTAAGATGCGATGCAATATCATTGGCATGCTGTGCATTTACAGACGTCGGTTGCATGACCTCTGCTGAAGCAGCCTGTCCCGCGCCATGTTGCTTTTCAAGCAGCGCCTTTAGGCTGTCTGGACCATCATCGCCAATGATCTCGCTAAGACTCGGTGTAGCATTTTGCTTAGAAAACGTTTGTGAAGAAGGAGCACCGGAAGGTTTGCTAATATTTAGCTTTGCTTCTGGCTCTTTGTCGTAAGCTGCAACAAGTTCGATGCCATCAGCCACTTTGCGATTTGACATGATAACCGCATCGCTACCTAACTCAGCCTTTACTTGGCTTAATGCCTCGCGCATATCTTTGCCAAAATATCGTCTTATTTTCATTGCAACCTCTCCACTCACCCAGCGTCAGATTATTGACCGACCGAACTGACTATTTTTATTTGCTTGTCATCGGGCACTTCTTGGTAAGAAAGCACATGTAACCCAACAACAGAATACTTAAGGAAGCGCGATAACACCGGTCTTAGCATTCCTGAAGTAAGAAGCACTGCGGGCTCTCCTTCAAGTTCTTGCTGCTGACTGGCTTGTTGCAGTGATTTTTGCAACTTATCTGCCAAGCCTGGCTCAATACCAGCGCCATCTTCGCCACCTGCTTGAAGTGACTGGTGCAACATCTGTTCCAACTCTGGCGCCAAGGTTATGACAGGTATCTCTTTTGAACCTTGGGTTATTTCTTGAACTATTAGGCGCTTAAGTGCAATTCGCACCGCCGATACCAACACATCTGGGTCTTGGCTGCGGGTTCCGTACTCACTTAACGTTTGAACAATAGTTCGCATGTCACGAATTGGCACACCTTCAAACAGCAGCGTTTGCAGTATTTTAACTACCGTACTAAGGGGGAGTATGTCAGGCACTAATCCCTCTACGAGTTTAGGATGCTGCTTCGCTAGCATATCGAGAAGCTGCTGCGCCTCTTCATGACCTAAGAGCTGATAGGCATTGTTCGTCAGCAGTTGACTTAGGTGAGTCGCGACTACCGTTGCAGCATCGACTACGGTGTAGCCAAGTGTTTGCGCGTGCTCTCGCTTGTTCGGTTTAATCCATACCGCATCAAGACCGAAGGCAGGGTCTTTTGTTGCCCTTCCCTCTAACTTGCCAAATACTTGCCCTGGATTAATTGCTAACTCTTCATCGTGACTTATTACTGAATCGCCAATGGTAACGCCAAGCATCGCAATGGTGTACGTATTGGGCTCTAAGTCGAGGTTATCGCGAATATGAACTGGGGGAATGAGAAAACCCAATTCTTGAGACAGCTTTTTACGTACCCCTTTAATACGGGTTAATAGCTCGCCCCCTTGGGACTTATCAACTAACGGTATTAAGCGATAGCCTACTTCAAGACCGATTGTGTCAACCTGCTGTACATCGTCCCACCCAAGCTCTTTCACCTCTGGCGCGACTGACTCGTCTCGTGACAGCGTGTCTGGCACTTGTGGCTCAGCCGCTTTCTTCTTCGCGTTGTGAGTTTGAAAATACGCAACACCAGCAATAAGAAAGGAAAAACCAAGAAACGCAACATGGGGCATTCCCGGTATAATTCCCATGACGAATAACACGCCTGAGGCTATATACAGCGCTTGGTTATTACCAAGCTGCCCGCGAATTTCTTTACCCATTTCTTGAGACTCATTCTCACGAGTCACAATAATCGCGGTAGCAACCGACAACAGCAGTGAAGGTATTTGAGCAACCAAGCCGTCGCCAATAGTCAGTAGCGTATAAATTTCAATCGCATCGCCAAATGACAGACTATATTGAATTATCCCGATAAACAGTCCGCCAACGATGTTGATAAGCATAATAAACAGGCCAGCAACAGCATCACCCTTAACAAATTTTGACGCACCATCCATAGAACCGTAAAAATCTGCTTCTGCGGTTATTTCTTCACGGCGCTCCCGGGCTTGGTCTTGGTCGATATATCCGGCGTTTAAATCGGCGTCTATGGCCATTTGTTTTCCAGGCATTGCATCAAGGGTAAAGCGAGCGTTCACCTCAGAAATTCGCCCCGCACCAGCGGTAACTACTTTAAAATTGATAATCAGTAAGATAGCAAATACCACGATACCTACCGCGTAGTTACCACCAATAACCACTGCACCAAAAGCTTCAATAACCTTACCCGCAGCGTCGCCGCCTTCATGGCCGTACAACAACACAACCCGCGTAGAAGCCACGTTCAAAGCGAGGCGCAATACCGTAGCGATAAGCAAGACAAGTGGAAAAATACCGAAATCGACAGGCTTTTGCGTTAAAACCGCCACCAGAATAATGACCAAGGACAATGCAATATTGAAGCTGAACAGAACATCTAGAAGAAAAGGGGGCATGGGTAGAATGACCATACCCATAATGGCAAGCAAAACTATGGGGGCACCTAAGCCACTGGTGAAGTTTTGCAACTGATTCTTATCGAACCGCTGAAGATAGCCGGATAACTGCATCGTTGGATGTCTCTCTATCAGAAAATTGACGCTTAACGTTAATCTGATAGAGATATAACAACTAACGTGCCAGCTTTAGGTTTTTTATCAAATAAAACACGCTCTAGCGACGATATTCTGGAGGTATGGGTAAGTCTCGTTTTAAAGGCTTAGGACGCTTACCCTTTCCAGCTCTATGCGCTTTTAGTTGGTAGACGTGGGCCAGCACCTGAGCCACAGCCATAAACAATGCGTTAGGTACTTCATCGTCAACTTCTGTTGAGTAAAAAATAGCGCGGGCTAACATAGGCGATGGGATAAGCGGCACGTCATTGGCCGTGGCGATTTTTCGTATGTGCATGGCGAGCTCATCAGCCCCTTTAGCAATAACAACGGGAGCGCGGTTGCCATTATCGTCATATTTTATTGCCACCGAAAAATGGGTGGGGTTAGTGACAACCACATCAGCATTGGGCACTTCTTGCATCATCCGCTTGGAGGCTGCCTGATATTGTAAACGGCGTATACGCCCTTTCACCATAGGGTCGCCTTCTGCGTTCTTGCGCTCGTCTTTGACCTCTTGCTTGGTCATTTTCATCTCTTCGTTGTGCTTATACATTTGATAAGGCACATCAATAAGCGCAATAGGGATCATGCCACATACAAGAAGTAGAAATGCCCATTTAAGCATATCAAGGGCGTGGAAAATGTTGCCAGGATACAGCTCCATATCCAGATGCAGAGCTTCGTCCTGAAAGAATAGCAGTGCGGCAATCGCCATGCCGATTATGGTGATAACCTTAGCGATTGACTTAAGTAACTCCACCAAGCCATTAGTGCCAAACATGCGCTTAAAGCCTTGAATTGGGCTTATTTTGGAGGCTTTTGGTTTTGCACCGCTCCATGTAAAGTTATAGCCGCCTAAAGCAATTGAACCATAGATACCGGCAATCATAGCCACAACCATATACAAAAGTACAGGCCCGCTAATAGTAGTAAATGCGTCACCCCACGCAGCTAACATATGCGTGGTGTCGTAGGTTTCGTCACGAGACAAAATAAACATGCGGCGAGTGAGTGTGAAAACCGATTCAGCAATCCAACTTCCCACAAACAAGAACATGACGGCACTGATAATAAGCACCAACGTGGTGGATAACTCACGGGATCGCGCAATCTGCCCTTTTTTTCGGGCATCCTCGAGCTTTTTCCCCGTGGGGTCTTCTGTTTTTTCTGCTGAATCTGACATCTATTCTCTCAAATCAACATAATTTCTAAAATCTAAGAACATATTCGCAACAGCTCGCACATATATTGCTCAGCGCGCATCCACTGCGTTTCAAAGTGCGCCGTAAAGTTACCTAGGGTTATCCAGATGATAAGTAACCCCATCATCTGCGCTATAGAAAAACCAATACTGAAAATATTTAACTGGGGGGCCGCTTTCGTCATAACACCAAAGGCAAGGTTAACCACCAGCAATGAGACGATAGGTGCTAGCGACAAGGTAATGGCAGATACAAACATCCAACCGCCCCAATGAGCAATGCCTTTAAACTGCTCTCCCGTCCACCATGCCTCACCAATTGGAAAGGCCTCAAAGCTCATCACGATCATTTGAATCATGGACAAATGTCCATCGAGGGTCCAGAACAATAAGGTCGCTAAAATAAGATAAAACTGGCCAACCGCGGGGACATTAATTCCGTTCACAGGGTCTACGATAGACGCAAAACCTAAACCTGTCTGCATGGCGATTATCTGACCGGCTAAAACGAAGGTGTTTAACACCATCATTGAAATAAAACCAATGGCAATACCTATAAGCAGCTGTTGAACAATGATCAAAAAAGTACCAGCGCTCACCAAATTATCCACTGGAGAAGGGGGCACCATGGGCATGATAATCAACGCAAGCAAAATACCAAGTAGCGCCCTTACCTGTGGAGGAATAGATTTAGCGCTGAGGCCAATCATCGCGATAAACATTCCGCTTATTCGCATAAACGGCAACATTAAATCGGCCAAGAATTGGTTTATTGTCGCTAAATCAACTTCCACTAGAGACCCCAGCTTCTTATTTCACTCACCTTTTTACCCCACATATATTTCTACTCAACAAACCTGTTCAGCCAACATCGTCTTCTGCCCCATTTTAGCCAACGACTTGGGGGATCATTTCAACCATATGAAAGGTGAAATCCATTAGCTGTTGAACAAGCCAATTACCGCCCCAGCTTAGCGCGAGAAGCGTAATCAACAAGCGAGGCAAAAAACTCATGGTTTGCTCGTTAATAGAGGTCGCGGCTTGGAATACAGCAACCACTAAACCAACAATCAGGCTAGGTACGATAACCGCAGACACAAGCATGATAACCATGAACATGGCTTCTTTGAGTATTTCAACAAAGACTTCTGGTGACATAAGTCCTCCTAGACGCCCATACCAAAGCTAGTGGCTAAGGTACCAAAAATAAGATTCCATCCATCAACTAAGACAAAGAGCATTAATTTAAACGGCAGTGACACTATCATGGGGGAGAGCATCATCATCCCCATTGCCATTAAAATTGAGGCCACCACTAAATCGATAATGAGAAAGGGAATGAACAGCATAAAGCCAATCTGAAAAGCCGTTTTAAGCTCACTGGTGACAAATGCTGGGATCAATATGGTGAGCGGCACCTCATTGGTGTCGGCGTACTTATCTTCATCACCCGCTATGCGAACAAAGGTTTCTAAATCTTTTACCCGTGTTTGCGAAAGCATAAACGCCCGCATGGGGCCTTTTGCTTGCTCTAGCGCATCAAGACTGGTCATCTCTTCATTTAAATATGGCTGAAGCGCGCGCTCATTAACCTCTTCAAATACAGGTGCCATAATAAACATAGACAAAAACAGGCTCACGCCTATGAGAATCTGGTTAGAGGGCGACTGCTGTAAACCAATGGCTTGGCGCAAAATAGATAACACCACAATAATGCGAGTAAAAGACGTCATCATCATGATAAATGCAGGAATAAGGCTGAGCGCTGTCATAATAAACAGCGCTTGCAGGGTCATTGTATAGTCTTGAGAGCCATCTTCATTGGTTACCACGGTAACCGCCGATATGCCCTGCTGCGCGTACACAGGCTCTGTAAACAATGCTAACGACACCAAAGCTAAAAATAGAAACGCAAGATTTCGCATTGTTTTAGTTATCCTTTTGCTTAGTATTGGCCTGCGGATTTAGTTTACCCGCCATCGCAGCCACCAGCTTTTGTTTAAATGCGTCTTGGCTACTTCCGGCTCCGTTATTTCGGGCCTTGCCCTTCACCGGCACATCTAAATTTTTATCCAGTTTACTTAAGTGGGAAATATTATGGCTAGTAACACCAATAAGGTGCTGCTCGTCGCCCACCTGTATCACCATTATTTTTTCTTTAGTGCCGGCCACCATGCTTGCCACCACCTTCAGGTGGTTGCTGCCCATGGCAGTGACATTAAACCGACGCATGATGTAAGCAAGCGCAAAAATAACGCCAACAACAACCAGTAACGAAAGGAAAATTGACAGTACAGATGTGGGATTGGTGATTGACTGAGTGGTTTGCGCGTTGGCAACGTGGCTAATGAAAAGGGGCAGCATTGCGCAACCCCTTACTATGTAAGAAGTTTTATCTAAGCTTCTTGATTCTCTCAATTTGACTAATAACATCCGTTAATCGAATACCGAATTTGTCGTTAACTACTACTACTTCACCATGAGCAATCAACGTGCCATTTACTAATACATCTAGTGGCTCACCGGCTACGCGATCCAGTTCCACCACAGAACCCTGGTTCAACTGTAGCAGATTTCGAATACTAATTTGACTACGGCCTACTTCCATAGAAATAGTAACCGGAATATCTAAAATAGTATCTAGCTTCTTTTTCTCTTCCTGAGTAATTGGCGCATCATCGGTTAATTCATCTAATTCGGCAACCTGAACGTCTTCGTTCTCGCCGCCTTCTTGGTCTGCTTCTGAATCAGCCTGTTCAGCCATGGCTGCAGCCCAATCGTCCATACCGTCTTCACTCATGGGAACTCCCCTTACCTTACAGGTCTTCTTCGAGTACTTGTAGCTCGGCATCATTATCAATAATGCGCCCGCCACGGGTTAATAATTGCAGCTCAGACTTCACAGAAGTCGGTCTTGCGATTTTCTCTACAATTTTTAAAGCTAAGTTATCTCTTGAGCGGCCAAGTTTAGCTCTAAATGTGGGTAAATCTTCGATGAGTACCGTGATAGTTTCAGGCATTTCAACGGGAATAATATCGCCCGACTTAAACTCCATCACGTCTCTCAGCGGCACATCTACATCAAGCATGTGCGTGGTTAACGCCACTTTGACGTCCATAATTTCGTCGCGAAGTGCTTTGCTCCAGCGAAGATCCGTATCTTCTTTGTCGCTCTGTACACCCGCATCGAGCAACTCTCGGATAGGCTCTAGCATCGAGTATGGCAATGATACGTGGAAATCACCACCGCCACCGTCAAGCTCTATATGAAACGAACTTATCACCACCACTTCAGTGGGGCTCACGATGTTGGCCATAGCAGGGTTAACTTCTGAATCTAAATATTCAAAAGAAACGTCCATTACCGGCGCCCATGCCTCTTTATAATCTTCAAATATTATTTTGAGCAACATTTGAATGATACGACGCTCGGTAGGCGTAAATTCCCTACCCTCAATTTTTGCATGATAGCGTCCGTCTCCACCAAAGAAGTTATCGACAAGTATAAATACAAGTCGCGCTTCCATAGTAATAAGGCCAGTACCTTTTAAGGGACGAAAACGCACCATATTCAAACTGGTTGGAACAAACAAGGTGTGAATGTATTCGCCGAACTTAATCATTTGAATACCGTTGATAGACACTTCAGCAGAGCGACGCATCATGTTGAAGAGGCTTACTCGCATATGGCGAGCAAAACGCTCATTCACAATCTCAAGGGTTGGCATGCGCCCACGAACAATGCGATCTTGTGAGGAAAAGTCATATTCGAGCGTCGAAGCGCCAGATTCAGCATCGCTGCTAACCTCTTCTTCTTCCACATCATCCACGCCGTGTAATAGGGCGTCGATCTCATCTTGTGATAATAAATCGCTCACAGTGTTCTACCCGTTATCGCATGCACAATATGCATACTGCTACTGCATCACAAAGCCAGTGAATAACACTCGCTCCACTACGTTGCTACCTATATCGTTCTCTTCCAACGCTCTTTTAACTTCGCTGACAGCCTGTTCACGAAGTTCTATCTTGCCTGCTTCAGTCACTAGGTCTTCAGCATTTGACATACTAAACGTTTGTAACAACGTACCTTCAATTAAAGGAATATGTGTTTTTACAAGCTCTTCGTTGTCAGAACCACGTACTAACAGCTGTACTTTGATTTGTACTAGGCGGTCACGCCCTCCGCCGGGGACATTAAACACAAAGGGTCTTGGCATAGCCACATAAAGTGCCGTTCCAATTTCTGCACCGCCACCTTGTGTTGCTGGCGCTGCAGCAGCTGCGGCCTCTGTTTCAGGGAGTTGTTCTGCTGCAGGTTCATCACTGCCTGCAAAAAGGAAAAAGTAAGCACCGGCCGCACCGCCAATAACTACGACAGCAATAATGATGATAAGCATCAATTTGCTTTTCTTTTTTCCGCCTTCTTCTACCTGTAACTCTTCATCTGCCATGGAAATCTCTTCTATATCTCATTTAGTACCACAAAGCCTGTATTATCAGACTTCAGGTAAAAATCGCAATGCTGCCTTAGTCAAAATTTGCAGATATTTGCTGATATACACTGTTTGGGCTCAACTGTTCAGTCAAACGCCAGCAGCATTAAACTGACTTTGCTCAAAAAGCGTCTTGCGAAAAAGCTAAGCGTAATAATCAATACCGCCTTTTGCTTCTCTTGTGACCGCTTGTTCAATCACTCGAGTGTCGTCATCAAACTCAGCGTCATTATTTCCACGCTGCCCCTGACCATTTCCACTTTCACCTGCAAGTTGCTGACCACTTTCACCATTTTGTGAGTTATCTTTTCTTACTTGAGCATCGCCAAGCTCGATACCTTGTTCAGATAACATGTCTCTGAGCTTTGGCATAGTGTCGGCAAGGGCGTCTTTAGCCTGCTGAGATTGCACGATAAAGCTAACGCTAGCCGCATCGCCCTGTACATTTACACGCACCTGCATACTGCCCAATTCTGGCGGGTCTAAACGAATCTCTGCCATTGTATTTCTGGCGTTAACCATCCAGCGGATTTTTTCGTTCAGCTGCTGTTGCCCTTCTGGCTTATGAATATTAACGGCTTTATCAAAGCCCTCAAACTGCATTTGCGGTTTAGAGCCCTCTGACCGCAACTGGCTATTCTCAATAATCGTTGTATCAACTTGCGCTAATTGATTCTGCACGACTTGATGGATACTGTTTTGGGCGTTATTCATCAACTGCATAAACTGCCCGGCTTGGGCATCGACTCTTGAATTAAGAGCGGCCGATACGTCACTGGTAAGTGATGCTTCTTTGGCAGCGTCGGCAACAATTGCTGATAAGTCGATGCCAGGCTGATGGCCCTGTTCAACCTGCTTTTGAAACTCGTTAATGCCCGCAATAATATTTGCTTTCACCGCCTGTTGCTGCTGACTATTTGGCACAAGGGCAACCATGCGTTCGGCAAAAGCTTCTGTCGCCTTTTGCGCTGTTTCAGGCGGTAACTTATTAATTGCCATTAAAAGAGACTCATCGCTTAAGGTAGCTGCCTCTGAGCTCGCCACAGAGTTGTCTCCACCTTTATTGAGGATTGACGTAGCGCTTGGTGAATTAGCATTTTCCCCATTACTGGCTGCTGCGGATGACACTATTTTTGCAGAAGCGTCTTGCTGGGCAGCGGTAAGTAGACTCTGCTCGGCCTCTGAAGCAATTAGGTTTGAAATGCTGGGATTTGAAACATCTTGATTTGAAGCATCGATATCAGAAACTGCTGCCGTGTTTGATGCAGATAACTGTTGGAGTGTGACAGCGTCTTGGCTCTTTGCTCCTGCGTCAGTCAGTTCTTTATGCAACTTGTCTGTATTGGCGTCTGTTTGCACTGTGGCAGTTTCACCTGCATTTGCTGTAGATAGCGCCTTACTTAGCCTGTCGGATGCTGTTGGAAGTGCATCTTGAGCGAGACTGAGTAAAAACGCTTTTTGAGCACTCTCTTCACTGCTAATCTCTTTCGAGATAGCGTCTTCTAAGATTGCGTTTTCTGAGTCACCTTGTAGTCCTTCTGATGACTCTGAGCCTGTTAGCGCTGCAAGCAACTCACTCAATGTATCTGTGCCTTTACCTTCTCCCGCACCCTCGCTCTGTGCACTATCTTTCGTGTCTGCATGTTCGACTTGTTTATTAAGCAAGTTACTAAGCTCACTTAATTTATCAGCCAGAGTTTGATTAGAAGCGACATCGTCCCCTTCCATAGACTGTAACTGAGACATTAATTCAGAAGCTGCATCAGCAATGGCGCTGCTCTCGTCTCCCTCGGTATTGATAGACTGAGTACTGCTATCGTTGATAGCCTGTCCCAATGCGCTTTTAGTGATGACTTCAACGAGTGCTATCCAATCGGGTTCACCAGCCTCTTCATTTGCAATCTGACCATTGGTAAGCGCTTCGTTACCGTCAGCGCCTATTGTATATTCTTTTTCAGTAACGGTTACCGATGCATTGACAGGAGATTTTCCGTTATCAAAATCAAGCCCTCTGTGACTGCTATCTTTCAACATTGAGTCATTATTTGACTGTTTATTCGCGTTTTCGGGGCCTTTAGCGTTTGTGCCCTTGTTGCTCAATTCAGCCCGTTCTGCTCGGGTATCACTTTCGCGAAACGCATTGTCGGCGCTGCGGACGTTTTCATTTAATACGAAGTCACGGCCTGGAGCCTTTGCCTCTTGGTAAAGACTGTTAAAAGCGTCGGTATTTTGTCCTTTAGCTTGACTGTCTAGGCCTGTCCCCACCGCTTTTGCTGTGGAAGTTGCCGAGAAGGGCAATGCGGCAATGTCTGTTTTATTTGCGGCAACTTGTTGCATGATTTTCTACCGTCCTACACGTTCACCGGCAAAGCCAGTAATGTAAAAAGTTATATCGTTGTCTGTACGCAAATAAAAATGTAACTGCATGAAAGTTAAGATTTTTAAAAAAATCCTTTTTTATAAAAGAATTTTTAAACTTACAATTTGCGTTAACAACGATGTAAAAGCCTAATGGTCTTTTTTGCTTTCTTCGCCATGATTAGCGATGTCTAGCGATACCCAATAACAGAAAAAGCAATAAACGTACCGCAATAAACATTTCAAGCCATACGTTTCATTCCTATCTATATTCCAATGTAAATAATAGTGTCGTTAAAAGGAAGGTAATTGAAAAACGAGGGGGTTGGTAAAGAGGAGTTAGAAAACCGAACGCTTAGAGCGAATAAATCGCTGAGTGGCAAACTCATCCATCATAGCCTGCTCTGCTTTTGCCTCTTTTTGCTCTTTTGCTATACGCTTTTTATCAAGTAAAAGCGTGACCGCTTTTACTTTTTGCTGCTGTTTCAGCCACATTTGCTTGCGTTGGTCGGCGGCCACTTTCGCCTGACCAATAATGTGCATTTGCTGTTCGCATGCTTTATCGAGCTTTCCCACAAAAGAGAGGTGTTGCTGATAATAGGTGGCGGTAACACCAGACTGTCCGGTCTGTTGAATACCCTTGATATAATCAACGCGGTATTGCTCTAAACTAGAAAGCTTTTGCTTTTGCTGATTAACATTAAGCTGCGCCTGTTGGTAAAAACGCGCCTCTCGCTGTTCTTTTTCCTTTTCAAACTCGGCTAACCGCTCTAGTTGCTTCGACATTATCCTAATCCTTTCGCGAGCGCTGCCATACTCTCTAGGCTCTCGTCATACGGTAAAACTTGATTCATTCCCTGCTGCAAAAACGCGTTTATAGCTGGCTCTGCTCTAATGGCTAAGTCGATACGCGGGTCTGAGCCTTTTGCATATGCACCAATTGAGATAAGATCTTGGTTTTGTTTGTATTGGGAATAGACTTGGCGAATACGCCGTGCCATCAATTGATGCTCTTCACTCACCACTTGCGGCATTACTCGACTAATGGACGATTCAATATCAATAGCGGGATAATGGCCACTGTCTGCCAATGTACGAGATAGCACCACATGGCCATCGAGGATAGCTCTTGCCGCATCTGCTACCGGGTCTTGTAAGTCATCGCCTTCTGTTAACACCGTATAAAACGCCGTGATTGAACCCTGCTTTTCACTCCCGTTACCTGCACGCTCTACCAGTGCTGGCAACCGCGCGAACACCGAAGGTGGATACCCTCTTGTTGCAGGCGGCTCTCCCACGGCTAACGCTATTTCGCGCTGCGCCATGGCATAACGCGTGAGAGAATCGATTAAAAGCAGTACTTTCATTCCCTTGTCGCGAAAATACTCCGCAATAGTCACTGCAGTTTCACAGCCTTTTAGTCGCATTAACGGTGACGTATCTGCTGGCGCTGCGACTACCACTGCGCGCTGACGTTCTTCTTCTGTCAGGATGTCATGAATAAATTCTTTTACTTCTCGCCCACGCTCTCCTACGAGGCCAACAACAACAACGTCCGCTTCACAGCCTCTTGTCATCATTCCTAACAACACACTTTTGCCTACACCACTGCCGGCAAACAGTCCCATGCGTTGCCCCACTCCCACAGTATTAAGCGCATTAATGGCGCGAACGCCCACATCCATGGCAGCATTAATAGGTCGTCTTATAAGCGGGTTCATTGGAGGACGAGTAGTGGGGGCACGATGTTCAGCCTCAATTTCACCAAGGCCATCTAGTGGCTGGCCGTTGCCATCTACCACTCTGCCTAATAGCCCCATTCCCACGGGTAAACCGCCCTGTCGACTTAA
The DNA here is from genome assembly GCF_010500895.1 of Alteromonas genovensis. Taxonomy (GTDB): domain Bacteria; phylum Pseudomonadota; class Gammaproteobacteria; order Enterobacterales; family Alteromonadaceae; genus Alteromonas; species Alteromonas genovensis. Next base: position 282,747 of record NZ_JAAAWO010000002.1, on the reverse strand, counting down.
TGGCATCACTCTACTGCCAGGAACAATACCTCTTACCGCTTCGGTGGGCATTAAATACGTAATGTCATCGCCAAACCCGACTACTTCCGCTTCAATTTCGCCTTCAATGGTTTGCACCAGGCATTGGCTTCCAACGGGAAGTTGGCATCCAACCGCTTCCAAGGTTAAACCAATACCGCGAACCAGCTTACCCGCCGCAACGATTGGTACTGACGCCACCTGCTTAGTCAGCGACTCAAAGTGATTGTGCCATGGGCTAGTCATCGTTTAACCCCTGGTTTAAAAGAAAGCGTTCAATGACCTCTCGGCAACGCCTTTCAACAGAAACATCCACTGCGTTTTGCGCTGTCACGATGTCGCAGCCACCTCGCTCCATGTTAGGCGCGGCGATCAAATTCCACTTTTTCTTTTCCACTTCCTCTTCAGAGAAGTGCTCGTTCACAATAGTGATATCGTCAGGGTGTAAATGTATTTGGTATTCATTTTGATTGATGGGAAGCGCTTTTATACCCTCGCTGAGCGCCTGTATGATTACGCTTTTGTTGGTATCAATTTCAGTTTTAATGACGGCTTTGGCAAGGGTAACCGCCAGCTTTACTAGCTGGTCGCGGGTTTCATCGTTGGCCTGAGAGAGTGGGTCATGTAACTTATCAACGAGCATCTGCCACTGCTCAGTTTGCGTCGCTATTTGAGACTGCCCCTCTTCGAGGCCTTGGGCTAACCCTTCTGCGTGACCTTTTTCACGGCCCTCGTTAAATCCTTCCTCTAGGCCTTGTGCTTTTCCTTCTTCATAGCCGGCGGCCTTTCCATCGCTCATCCCCTCATCAAATGCTGCTTGACGAATAGTCTCAATTTCATCCGCGGTTGGCGGAGAAATTTCTTCTACTTCTTCAGGGGGCTCATACTTCCAGTCTGAGCGACGGTTTAAGGCGTTAGTCGTGCCGTCATTCTTTTTAGCACTGGCATCTTCTACAAATGGCAGGTCCCATTTCTTAGCATCGCTTACTTCGCTTTCACTAAAACCTTTGTTCGTAGACATCATTTTTCCCAGTATTTGAAGGCAACAGCATTTAAAGGCAAATCATTATTTAAAGACACTATTACAAGAACTCTTCGCCGCCACCGCCGCCAAGCATAATTTCACCAGAGTCAGAAAGTCGACGGGCCACTGAAAGAATTTCTTTCTGCGCCACTTCAACTTCCGAAATACGCACTGGACCAAGCGCCTCAAGGTCATCGTTAAGCATTTCGGCCGCACGTTTTGACATATTGCGCATGATCTTGTCTTTAAGCTCTTCATCCGCACCTTTAATTGATTTGAGTAGGGCGTCTTGCTGCACTTCTCGAAGAATAGCCTGAATGCCTTTGTCGTCAACATCAATGAGATTGTCGAAGACAAACATGAGATCTTGAATTTGCTGACTCATTTCTTCGTCTTGCTCGCGAATTGCATCCATCAACTGCCCCTCAATGGAGGTATCTAGGTAGTTCATGATATTGGCAGCAGACTTCAAGCCGCCCATTTTCGCGGCTTGTGTTCCAGCTTGACCCGCGAACTGTTTCTCCATAATTTCGTTGAGCTCTTGCAGTGCTGCTGGCTGTACTTCTTCAAGATTAGCAATACGCATAAGGAGGTCTAGCCGTACCTTCTCTGGGAACTGGGCCAAAATCTCAGCACTTTGTTCCGGCTCTAAATAAGACAATACAATAGTTTGTATCTGCGGGTGCTCGTTTCGAATGATGCTGGCCACCTGCTTGGAATCCATCCATTTAAGTGAATCGAGGCCTTTCGCACCGCTTCCCATAAGTATTTGGTCAATAAGATTGGCGGCCTTGTCCTCACCAAGAGCAGCAGTAAGTGCTCGCTTAACAAAGTCTTGGCTTTGAAACCCGATGGTGCTGTAGTTTTGAATCTCTTCAATGAAATGCTTGTGCACCGCTGTGATTTTGGTTTGTGTCATATCATCGACTTTCGCCATCTCACTGCCGAGCTTTTGTACCTGCTTTGGCTCTAAGTGTTTAAGTATTTGCGCGGCATCTTCTTCAGACAAGCTCAAAAGCAATATTGCTGCCTTTTCAACGCCTTCTAATTTACTGACGTCGTAGGACTGGTCTTCAACGTTGGCAAGTTCTTCAGCCATAATATTTTCTCACTACTCGTCTTGCATCAACCAGCCCTTCACAACTTGGGCTGACAATTCTGGTTCATTTGCAACTAGGGCGCGCACGGCTTTTAATACATCTTCGTCTTTGTGTAAGTCAGGTAGCATAAGCGACCCATCTGCTGCAAAGCCAACTTGACCCTCGTCGAAATCTGTCGACAGCATGCTAATGGTATCGTCGCCTAAATCTAAGCCTTCATCAGCATCGAAATCGTCAACTTCTTTCGTTTCGTCTGGATTAATCAAGCGACGTAACATTGGGCGGATGACAAAGATGATAAGCACTATTATAACCAATCCACCGATGATGAGCTTGATTATAGGTAGAAGCTCTGGATCTTTCCAAAATGGAATATCTTCGACTTCTCCCGTATCCATACGCATAAATGGCACGCTAACCACTTCAAGAGAGTCTCCCCGCGTAACATCAAAGCCTACGCCACCTTGCAACAGTCGGCGTATATTGAGTATTTCTTCTTGTTTGCGAGGTGATGGCGTCATGGTACCGTCTTCTCCCGCTACTTGCATGTAGTCTACTGCCACAGAAACACTTAACCTCCGGATTACGCCCGATTGTTTTTTAGTGTGGCTGATTGTGGTGTCCAGTTCATAGTTTCGTGTTGATTCTTTTGCCGTACGCCCTGGCATAGTTTGTTGACTTGCCGCACCTGTAGCATTTTCAGGAATGTTAGAGTCTAGAGGGGGCTGATTGGAAAGCGCACCTGGAATACCGCCTACACCGCCGCCAACGCTGTTTTCTTCCATAATCATCTCACTTCGTACAGCGGGTAAATCTGGATTGTAGCTACGCTGAGTTTGCTCCATTGCGGTAAAGTCCATCGATACATCTGCTTGGGCAGTATAATTGCCGATGCCCAATACTGGGATAAGTATGGCATCAATTTTTTCTAAATACTCCTGCTCACGCTGGCGCTCAATTTCATACTCTTTTCGAGCTCGTGCACTCAATGAATCTTGCGAGCCTGAATTGAGTAAACGTCCGTTGCTGTCGGTGACTGTTACTTTTGATGGGTCGAGGTTTTGTACCGCTGATGCAACAATATCCACCACTGCGTCAACTTCCTCACCAGTAATGACTGAGCCTCGCTTAGCGGTTAGTACTACCGTAGCCGACGCTTTTTTCTCTCTTCGCGCAAATACATTTTCTTTCGGCATAGCCAGCAAAACACGTACTTTTTGAATACTCGACATATCCTGAATGGTTGATGCAATCTGCTGCTCGCGAGCATGCTTAAGACGCTCCATTTCAACCCGCTGACTGACACCGAACCCCATGTCTTGCATGATGATGTCTGTGCCGGTCTCAGTAGGATTATTGAGACCTTGTCGCGTCATGCCTAGGCGGATGGTTTGAAACTCATCGGTTCTCACGTAAACCGTATTGCCTTCAAGCTTATAATCAATTTGGTTGGCGTCCATGTAATCAAGGGTTTCAATTAACTCTTGAGTTTCCATTTTGGCTAGTGGCCGATAATCTGCCTCTTGCGACCAAATAAGAATAAAAATAGCGATAGCCACACAGATAACTAACACAACGACCAATGCCATTTGACGCATCATGTCGGCGCTGCCTATGGTGTCCATAAAGCCCGATTTATTTTCCGGCTCGCTATCCATTCCATTCCCTTGATCGGGGATAGATAAATTTGTGCCTGTTGCCTCAGCCATAACCTACTCCACCTACACCGGCATATTCATGATTGTTTTGTAAGCTTCAAGTACTTTATTGCGTACCTGAACCGTTGCCTCAAACGCAATGCCCGACTTTTCTTTTGCCAGCATAACTTCAGCAAGGCTAAGGTTGGCATCGCCCATCTCAAAGCGCTGCTGCATGGATTTAGCTTCGTGCTGAATGTTATTTACACCATCGACAGCGTGCTTGAGCATAGAGGAAAAATCACTTGCAGAGGTGTTTATCTCGTTAGTAGGTTGCAGCCCATTTGAGGGTTGTAGCTCGTTAACTGGAAGACGAGTCTGCCCAATCATACTTTGCATTTCTTGGTACAAGCTGTTGGCTTTAACGTCCATAACCACTCCTAAGTATCGATGAATTGTGACGGCTATCGGTCACATTTTTATTATATAAGGAAGGTTTTGCAAAGGGCTTGCCAAGTTTTTAAATTAATTTAAAGCCCATTAAATCAAAAACTTACAAAAATAAAACTTAAGAAGCCAAAATAATGACGTAGTGTGGGAGAGAGCAATGACTATTGCCAACAAAAAACCGCCTCCAAAAATGTCATTAATGGCGACGGTATTTTTGTTCGTCTTTTTTGTAAAAGAGTCCTGAGTAACGTTAGGCTGGCACTTCGATACCATCATCGCGCATGCGAGCCAATTTATAGCGGAGTGTACGAGGACTGATGCCCAGTTTCTCCGCCACGTCTTTTCGTTTGCCATTACACGAGGCTAATGTATCCAGAATAATTTGGTGCTCTTGATACCGCAACTCTGAGCCTAGGTAGCTATCTTCATTCGCTTCTGGCGCAATAGCCGTATCCGCAGCAAGGGATACGCTTTCATCTATCATTAAATCACTAGAATCTATCTCACCGTCTTCACATAAGATAAGCGCTCGCTGCACAACGTTCTCAAGCTCACGGACATTTCCTGGCCACTGATATTGAGATAGTTTACTGCGCCCTGCCGCACTCAACCTAATATTGCCCAGCCCTTGCTGGCTTGCGTGGCGGGTAATAAGATGTTCAGCCAACGGTACAATATCACCGGGACGCTCAGATAGCGGACGCCATTCAATGGGAAAAACATTTAATCGGTAGTATAAATCTTCTCTGAATTCGCCATTATCAACAGCCTTACGTAAGTCTCGGTTACTCGTTGCAATAACTCTCACATTCAGTTTTACTGTTTTTCGTGCACCCAACCTTTCCACTTCGCGCTCTTGCAAAACCCGTAGCAGCTTGGCTTGAAGCGCTAGGTCCATCTCTGTAATTTCATCGAGTAGCAAGGTGCCATTTTGCGCTTGCTCAAACTTGCCAGGACATGCTTGAACCGCACCAGTAAATGCACCTTTTTCATAACCAAATAAGGTGGCCTCTAGCATGTTTTCTGGGATAGCCGCGCAATTAATGGCCACAAATGGCGATTCACTGCGATTTGATTGGTCGTGTATATAACGAGAAATAACTTCTTTACCCGAGCCACTTGGTCCTAACACCATGACGGTTGCTTCTGACTTTGCCACTTTACGAGAAAGCTCTAGTAGCTTAATACTCGATGGGTCGGCAACGATTGGCGTTCGCGACTCTATTTTTTGCGCAGGTGCATATCGGCCTACTAGGTTTAACAACACCTCTGGTGCAAATGGCTTTGATAAGTAATCAGTTGCACCGTCTCGCATGGCTTGCACTGCATCATCAATGGTTGCGTAGGCTGTCATCAACAGTACCGGCATGCTTGGGTATTTAGCTTTAATGCTCTTTAGCAGCGTAAGCCCACTCATTTCACCCATTTGAATATCGCTCACCACCAGATCTATCTTTTTGGCCGACAGGACCATGAGAGCTGACTCAGCGCAATCTGCATCAATGACGTCATAGTCACCAAGCAGCAAGGTATCAAAGAGTGCTTCGCGCAAACCTGCGTCATCTTCAACAATCAAAATAGTAGTTTTAGACATTGGTATTCTCCTATGAGTTTACGCGACGTTAGTCAGCATATTGTCGGTGTTACACGGCAAGCTAACACTGAAACATGCGCCACCATTTTCTGCATCACCGACATTTAACACGCCGTCATGTGCATTAATAACCGACTTAACAACCGCTAATCCAAGACCAGTGCCATGAGTTTTAGTGGTGAAAAAGGGTTCGAAAATTTTCGATTTGATGGCGTTTGGCACGCCAGTGCCACTGTCTGTTACCTCAATCACTAAAGTGCCATTGTTGAGATTTGCTTCTACGACTACCTCAAAGCCCTTAGGAGTCACCTGACTTGCATTGTGTATGAGGTTGAGTAACGCACCTTGAAGTGCCGTTAAATTACCCGTGATCGACGCCGTACTGTCGAAACCTTTGAATGTAAGGGTTTGTTGCTCTTGTGACGTCATGGCGTGAGCGTTTGACTCTATAGATTCAAACAGCTCGGATAAGGTAATTTGGCTAACGACTTGTTGCTCCCCTGATTTTGCAAACAGCAACATATCATTCACTTGGTTCTCTAGTTCTTTGAGGCGATCGGTAAGCTTGTAGGCAAACTGTTGCGAGGCATTTTCAGGCAAATTTTTACGTGTAAGGTTAGATGCATACAGCACCGCCGCTGATAGCGGAGTTCTTATTTGATGCGCTAATGACGCAACCATCTTTCCTAAGGAAGACAGACGCTGCATGTGACTGACCCGGGCTTGAAGCTCTCTGGTTTCAGTTAAATCAGTGATGACAATAAGTTGGCCTGGTTCATTTTCCAGAGGCGTTATTGACAGCTTAACTCTGCGTCCATCTACCAGTGATACTTCATGTCCATCATCGGCTCTTGGCTTAAAAGAGCGCGTGATAATACGTCGCCAAATCTCTTCTTCAAGGGGTTCGCCGAGTAATGCTTTTGCTTGGTCATTGGCTTGGCGCACTATGCCTTTGCCGTCGAGGACGATAACGCCAGCGGGCATAACTTGTAGTAAATGCTCTAGGCGACTTGCTTGAAGTCTCAGCGAGGCCACTTCTTCAGAAGAAGGCGTTTGATTTATTGAAAAGTCGGCTAGGTTATCGTTGCTTTTCGAGCCATGAAAAACAAAACTAGAAGCAGCGTATTCAAAAATTGTTTGTGAGCCGTCGTAAGCCATATAACCCTCGTCAAATTGCAGACGTTAACGAAATATGGCTTAACTAAAGCAGAAGGCGTGCCAGTTTTATTTTACTATAAAAATCAAAAAGTTGACTCTGTTTTTTGCGTCAGAAAAAATACGTCAAATACCTGACGTTAGGCATCCTCAGTACGCTGAATATCGTATTTGCGCATTTTCTCCACGAGTGTGGTTCTGCGCATTCCTAACTTATCCGCGGCACGAGCGACTACCCACTCTTGGCTCTCTAAGGCTTGGCGAATAAGGTTTACTTCGAGTTCCGATAGGTATTCTTTGAGGTTGACACCCTCTTCCGGCAGTGTAGAGGAAATAAAACTGTCCTGTGCAGTCTCAGAAGATTCTCCTTGCTCGAGCTCTTGCTCTTCTAGGCGCTCTTGCGCTGCTGATTCAGCAAACAGGCTATTGAACGCTTCACGTTCGAGTATCTCTTCAGGGTAATCTGGCTCGTAGGCGACAGCGTCACCGTATTGATATTTCTCGGGGAGATCGCTTATATCCACAATGTGCCCAGGATATAAAATGGTGAGCCGCTCTACTAAGTTGGAGAGCTCTCGCACATTACCAGCCCATTCATGCTCCATAAGCGATGCAATGGCTCTTTCTGTAAAGCGAACCCCATCAACACCGTCGCCTTGTATTCGACTGTTGATCTCTTGCAGTAAAAGCGGGATGTCGTCTTTTCGTTGACGAAGGGCCGGGCTATCGATAGGAAAAACATTGAGACGATAATATAAATCTTCACGAAATTTATCTTGGCTTATCATCGTCTCTAAATCACGGTGCGTAGCGGCAACAATGCGAACATTACACTTAAGCGGCTTAGTACCACCAACGCGCTCAAATGTTTTTTCTTGCAGCACACGAAGTAATTTCACCTGCATTTGTAACGGCATATCCCCTATCTCATCAAGAAATAAGGTGCCGCCTTCGGCTAATTCAAAACGACCTTTTCTGGCACTAATCGCACCGGTGAATGCGCCTTTTTCATGCCCAAAGAGTTCACTTTCAAGAAGCTCTCCAGGGATAGCACCGCAGTTTACCGGAATAAAGGGGCCATCTTTACGCTCAGAAAAGAAATGGACATTTCGTGCAACCACTTCTTTACCCGTACCAGATTCACCGAGTATGAGTACTGTAGCATCAGTAGGAGCCACCTGCTCCACCAAACGCCGTACAATTTGAATTTGATCGCTCTTCCCCACCAAGCTTCTAAAGAGCCGGGTTTTCGTGCCTGAAGATTTCGACAAATTAGGTTTTCGACGGGAGTACTCTTGGCAACGGTGAATAGCTTGAGTCAATACCGGGTAAGTAAGAGGCGTACTGATAACGCTTACCAAGTTGCAGTTTACGTTAGCTTCGCCTTCGTTTTGTACAAGGGCGACAAAAGGAATATGGGGGTATTTCGTGACTAGTTTATTAACAATGGCTGCTGATGTATGTTCAATAAGTACAGCGTCAGCGCCGGAAGAAGACAGGTAAGTATCGCAGTCAGTGAGACCTCGCGACAAACACGACTCTCCCATGAAGGTTACGATCGTTTCTAAATTTTGAATGAGTTCCTGATTATCACTAACCAGCAATATGTCCTTCATCTATTCCCCAATGACGCTTTGTTATTATTTATAGTGTAGCGCATAAGCAAATTGTAACGGTAAAAGTTAACTCTGCAACCGATGTTTGCGGAAATATAGCAATAAAAAAAGCAGGTTACCCTGCTTCTTTTGGTTAATTTGTAGAAAATAACGCTGTTAGCGTTACTTAAAATGCAGCATCGATTAATTAAGCAGTGCTAATACCTGGCCTTGCTGCTGATTAGCCTGTGCCTGCACGGAGAGTGCAGCTTGTGATTGAACATCGTTCGATGCGCGCTGCGAGGCCGCCTGAGCAAAATCAAGATCTTGAATTCTGCTGCGGGCATCAGCCGTATTTACATTTGCTTGTGTGAGCGTTCTTGCTGCACTTTCAAATCGGTTCTGTGTTGCACCAAGGTCGCCTCTAGCACCACCAATTATTTCAAGCGCAGAATCGGCTGCCGATAAAGCATCGTTTACGCTAGTGCCCGATGTGATATCGATATTAAGTACACCACCTAGTTGCGCAGCAATATCTTGCGTTTGCACACTGATAGATTGTTCAGAATTTGCACCAGCCTGAAAATTTAACGAACCGTTATCAGATAACAGAGGCTTGCCAGCGAAATTTGTCTGCTCGATGGTTTGCGATATATTTTCTTGAAGCTGAGTAATTTCAGACTGGATAGAACGGCGGTCACCTGCGCTTAAAATGCCATTGCCTGACTGAATCGTGAGTTCGCGTATTCTGTCGACATCGGAATTGATGCTACCTAATCCGCCCTCTGCCACCTGTGCAACTGAGATACCGTCGTACACGTTATTGACAGCTTGGCGATTGCCTTCAATTTCGGAAGTTAGGCGGTCGATGATTTGTTGGGCAGACGCATCATCCAGTGCATTATTCACCTTTTTGCCAGAGGCAAGTTTCTCGAAAAGATTGTTTTGCTTTTCTTGAACCTGCCCAATTAGCGAGGATGGGCCACTGTTGTCTATTTGCATAATTCCGCCTATCAAAAAAATCTTACCGTTATTATAGCACAGTACTGCTCAACATCTAACCAACCACGTCTTATAACCATCACCAATGGGTATTAAAGTTCTGTGCAGGATATGTAGTTTAATACTCAACAATACCTTCATAGTGAGAAATGAACTTCATGAACGAAGTTAAGGATAGGTGCTGCTCTACATTACATAGTTTATTTACGAGCAGGCGAGCTCGCTAAAGTATAAAAATTCGTGTGTATTTCACATAAAAACTAATGGTTTATGGCATTAGCGCCGACACATGATATATTTATTTCATAATCATAAAAACAGCGGCAGATATATGTTCGATGGGAAATCAATACTGATAACTGGTGGGACGGGGTCTTTTGGCCACAAATATACAGAGATTCTGTTAGCTAAATACAAACCGAAGCGTTTGATTATCTATTCTCGTGACGAACTAAAACAGTTCGAAATGCAGCAAAAGTTTAATGCTAACTGCATGCGCTATTTTATTGGTGATGTTCGCGACAAAGACCGTTTAACGCGTGCTATGCAGGGCGTTGATTATGTTATTCACGCGGCCGCCATGAAGCAGGTTCCAGCCGCTGAGTATAATCCAACTGAATGCATTCGCACCAATATAGACGGTGCTGAAAACGTAATAAATGCGGCCATTGATAATGGCGTAAGCAAAGTGATTGCCCTATCCACCGACAAGGCCGCTAACCCTGTTAATCTTTACGGTGCTACCAAGCTTGCCTCTGACAAGTTATTTGTGGCAGCGAATAATATGGTAGGCGCAAGAAAACCCCGTTTCTCAGTTGTTCGATACGGCAATGTCGTTAACTCTCGAGGTTCCGTGGTTCCCTTTTTTAATACTCTAATAGAAGAAGGTACAGACCATATTCCTGTCACACACCAAGACATGACTCGGTTTTGGATAACTCTTCAGCAAGGTGTCGATTTTGTATTGAAAAATTTCGAACGTATGCTGGGGGGGGAAATTTTCGTTCCCAAAATTCCATCGATCAGGATCACAGACTTAGCCAAAGCAATGGCACCAGATATACCGATTAAAATAGTGGGTATTCGCCCCGGCGAAAAATTACACGAGATGATGTGTCCTGGTGATATGGCTTTTCACACCTATGAGTTTGATGATCATTTCGTTATTGCACCTGCTATAAAATTCTTTCACCGCAGTAATGATTTCACCAGCAATGCGCTAGATGAAAAAGGCAAGCCAGTGGACGAAGGATTCGAGTATGTTTCAGATACGAATCCGCACTTTCTTTCTGTAGATGAGATTTGTTCATTCAATGAGGAAGCGAAGAAGTGATACCGTATGGTCGTCAGCACATTGACGATACCGATATTGAGGCAGTGGTAGAAGCGCTGAAATCAGATTGGCTTACGCAAGGGCCTCGCGTACCTGCGTTTGAAAGTGCACTGGCTTGCCACGTTGGTGCGAAATTTGGTATTGCAGTTAACAGTGCTACTTCAGCACTCCACATTGCATGTCTTGCACTAGAAGTAGGCACTGGCGATATTGTTTGGACGTCGCCGAATTCTTTTGTGGCTTCTGCAAACTGTGCCCTTTACTGCAACGCCTCTGTCGACTTTGTTGATATCAACATTGATACGGGAAACATGTGTGTTGACGCGTTAGCCATTAAATTGGCCAATGCAGCCGAACACAATTGCCTTCCAAAAGTGGTTATCCCGGTACACTTTGCCGGACAACCCTGTGACATGAAACAAATTGCCACACTTGCAGAGCAATACAAGTTTAAGATTATTGAGGATGCATCTCATGCTGTAGGCGCGAAATATTTCGAAAGCGCCGTTGGTAGCTGCAATTACTCCGACATTTGTGTTTTTAGTTTTCACCCTGTGAAAATCATAACGACAATGGAAGGCGGAATGGCAATGACCAATCAGCAGTCTCTCGCCGACAAAATGCGTCTATTTAGGAGTCATGGTGTCACAAACGCAGCTTCGGCTATGCGTAATCCAGCGCACGGGCCTTGGTACTATGAGCAGGTTGAGCTAGGCTTTAACTACAGAATGAATGATATTGAAGCCGCACTTGGCTGCAGCCAAGTTAAAAAACTGGACGACTTTATCGTTAAGAGGAATAAAATAGCCGAACAGTACAATGAACGATTCTTTGAAAGCGACTTCATTACGCCACTTACGATAAGCGATGGTTGCTACAGTAGTTTCCATTTATATGTGGTGCGCATTGCAAACTTAACTCAACATCAGCAACGCGAGCTCGTCGAGACAATGAGGGATAAAGGTATATTTGCTCATTTGCATTATATTCCTATTCATACTCAACCTTATTATGCTGAGCTCGGTCACAAGCTTGGCGACTACCCTAATTCAGAGCGGTATTACCGCGAGGCAATAACACTTCCCATCTTTCCAAATTTAACGACTTCACAAATAAATTTTATTGCCGATACGTTAATAACTCTAGTCGATTCTTTGAAAAGGTAACGGGTAGTTGTAAGTTAATACGCAGGCAGGCTATTCACTTACTTTACTAGCCAAGAATGATATGAATATAGCTATCATTCCCGCACGGGGCGGGAGCAAACGTATACCTCGAAAAAACATTAAGTCATTTTGCGGAAAACCCATCATCGCTTACTCCATAGAGGCAGCCAAGAATAGTCATGCTATCGACCGCGTTTTTGTCTCTACTGATGACCATGAAATTGCTGACGTTGCTAGAGCACATGGCGCTGAAGTCCCCTTTTTACGCGATGCATCACTCTCAGACGATTCGACAGGTACAACGCCAGTCGTGCGCCAAGCGTTATCTACATTGGTAGAGCAAGGACTTACAATCGAGGCCTGTGTCTGTATTTACGCCACAGCCCCTTTTCTATCAGCTGAAATCATTGATAGGTCCATTGAAAAGCTACTGAAAGAGAAAGCTGAGTTTGTTTTCACTGCAAATCAATTTTCATTTCCCATTCAAAGAGCGCTTTTAGAAGGGGAACGCGGAGAAGTAAGCCCTTTCTCTAGAGCAGATATCGGCAAACGTTCACAGGATTTAGCCGAAACCTTTCACGATGCTGGCCAGCTGTATACCGCTTTGAGTAACACTTGGCTTACTCCATCAGCGCGTGTTTTTTCTAATCACTCTAGAATGATTAAGCTTCCCAGTCATCTAGTTCAAGATATCGATACAATACACGACTGGAAACGCGCAGAGGTTATGTTTAAAGTTCTTCAAGAAATGGGAGAATGCTAGCTTGCGTTTAGCCATTCGAGTAGATGCGTCCTCAGACATTGGCTCAGGGCATGCTGTACGCTGTGTTACTCTAGCCAAAGCACTACAACAAGCCTTGAAAGCTGACAATATTTTATTGAAAGTCGATGTTGTAATCACGCGCGGCGCTGACATGTTAAACGATGCATTTAAGGCCGCGGGCTTTAGCGTTATTTATGTTAATGACATACATTGCGATGTCAGTCACATTAAAGCGGATATTTGGATTGTCGACCACTATCAGCTTGATGCGGAATTTGAGACCCCCTTGGTAAAAAGTGGTGCGCTTGTAGTGGTGATTGACGACCTTGCTAATCGACAGCACAATTGTCACCTCCTTATTGACGCAAACCTAACGAACAATGCCGAACATCGTTACAACACATTAGTCACACAGAATTGTGTTCAGCTAATTGGCCCAAAGTATGCGCTGTTGAGGGAGGAGTTCTACCACGTACAAAAGAAGATGGTACCGAGAACCTCTAATCATATACTCATTTGCTTTGGTGGTAGCGACCCCACTAACACAACGTCTATGGCCCTTGAGGCGTTGAAAGAAGTTAAAGACTTACCGCTTACCGCCGATGTGGTGATAGGCGCAGGGAACACTCATAAGCAAATTATCATCGAGCAGGTGCAACTCCTTGATAAGGTAACGCTTCATATTGATAGCCCAAACATGGCCGAATTAATGTGTAAAGCAAGTGTCATGATCGGCGCTGGAGGCAGTATGCACTGGGAACGGTGTATATGCGATTTGCCTGGGCTTATTATTACTATCGCGGATAACCAAAGAGAGGCCACACAGTGCTTGGCTTCACGCTACGCCTGTGAATATATTGGTCATGTAACGTCAGTTAACCGTGAAGTTATCGCTGCAGCGTTACGAAACTACTTCGTCAAAAATGGAGCTGAGACAGCAACCCAAAAGCGTCTTAACAAAATTGTACCGCTAGATGGCGGAGCAGCATCAGTCAGCAAAGAAATTATTTATTTGATAAACACAAAGAAAGACGAAAGAGGTTTTACCATTGAAGAACATTAAAATTGATCGTTTCAATGTAGGCGATGGGTTTCCTCCTTTCATTATTGCCGAACTTTCCGGAAACCATAATCAAGACTTAGCGCTAGCGCTAAAAATGGTGGACGCTGCGGCTGAAGCAGGTGTGCATGCGCTAAAGTTACAGACGTACACGGCAGATACAATGACTATCGACGTGTCTGAAGGTGAGTTTTATATCGATGATGAAAACAGCCTGTGGAACGGCAGCTCTTTGTATCAGCTTTACCAAAAAGCATATACCCCTTGGGAGTGGCACAGCGCTATTTTCAGTAGGGCCAAGGAACACGGTATGGTGGCTTTTAGTACGCCTTTTGACGGGACAGCTGTGGACTTTTTAGAAACTCTCGATGTGCCTTGTTATAAGGTTGCTTCATTTGAAAATACTGATCACACACTGCTCGCTAAAGTAGCTAAAACGGGCAAACCCGTAATAGTCTCTACTGGAATGGCGAGCCTGGTTGAGATAGCCGAAGCTGTGAACACACTCGAACAAAACGGCTGCACAGATTACGTATTACTAAAATGCACTAGCCAGTACCCTGCCGATCCAGTTAATGCAAACCTTGCAACGATTAACCACATGAAACAGATGTTTAATTGCCATGTAGGATTATCGGATCATACAAAAGGGATTGGCGTGGCCGTGGCTGCAACTGCACTTGGTGCAACAGTCATAGAAAAACATTTTGTAATTGATAGAAATGCTGGGGGCGTAGATGCTGCTTTCTCACTTGAGCCCGATGAATTTAAGTCTCTGGTGGATGAGACTGGGCGCGCAGCTATTGCCGTTGGAAGCGTGAATTATGGCTGTACATCATCTGAATTAGCCTCTCGCACTCATCGCCGTTCTCTTTATATATGTGAAGACTTGGCAGAAGGTGAGCTATTAACTGTATCAAGCTTACGCGCTATTCGCCCCGGAATGGGTTTGGCGGTAAAACATTTACCAACGCTTTTAGGAAGACCAGTAACCAAAGCTGTCACTAAAGGAACGCCAATGTCATGGGACTTGGTTTAACGATGGCATCATATTCACCTAAAAGTCGCTTCTCCCTATTGTCTCACAATGAGTTAGAGACCGTGCTTAATTGGCGCAATAAACCACATATACGCCAAAACATGCACCATCAAGAAACAATAACTTGGACACAGCACAGTCAATGGTATGAGGCACTAACAAATGATGACAGCCGCCTCTTTTTTGTTTTCTATCAGAATGATAGACCTATTGGAGTACTCAATTTTTCTCAGTACCCTTCAGTGCCTGATACTTTCGAATGGGGGTGTTATATTGGTGAAGACAACGCTTGGCCGGGCTCAGGACTTTTGTTGGAAATTGCTGCTTTACAATTTGCTTTGGAAATTGAGTCTGCAAATGCGCTTTACGCAGAAGTTTTATCGTTCAACAAGAGCGTCATCAAGCTTCACACGCTTTTTCAATATATGCCGCTAGAAGATGGCCCATCGTTTGTCCGTGATGAAGAAGAGCATTGCGTAAAGCGCTTTAAATACAAAAGAGAACAGTGGCAACACAATAAGGCCATTGTATTAAATCGTTTACCAAAGCAAATTTGCGCAGCTGCGCGCAACATTGAATTTGAAGTATAAACAGTATCTGCACAGTAAATTACGAGAAAAATGTGAACATGTCTGACCTTAAAAAAACCATCTTAGATTGCATGGAGCAAGTTGCAGTGATAGCTGACTGCACGTTAATCGAAAACATTTCCGACGATACCGTTTTATTGCAAAGTGGCCTAGATTCGCTGGGCTTTGCTATGTTGGTTGCACAACTTGAAGAAGAACTCGGAACGGATCCCTTTAGTGAAATGGAGTTAGCGGTGTACCCCAGAACGCTTGGCGAATTCGTTACTGTATACAAGAATGCATTAAGTTGAGCAGATAACCTCTCGTGACTACATTACTTCAGCAACTCGACACATTTGATGGAGCCGCCATCACTCTGCCTAATGGGGATACCATTTCATTTTCCTCTATTGTGTCAGTGTCCAACGTTTTGCGAGAGGAAATCAAAGCCGTAGCTACGAAATCAGCTGACGCTTTGGTCAATAACTCACATCAGAATGATGCAGAGACAAAAGACAGAGAATTACCCTTTTCTTCACTTACAGAATTTGTAATTGGGCTGCTTGCCCTAGAAGGTTGGGTTGAGGAATTTTCAATTTTATCCGACAGGTTTATTTACTCTCCCCCCTCAACACTGGGCGAAAAGAGCGCAGTCAATTCCACGTGGTTTCTTTTCACGTCAGGTACGACAGGCAAACCGAAGCAAATTGCGCACACAACAAAAAGCATTTGCGCTTCTCTTAGGTTGCGTGGACATTCAAAGCAAAGTTGCTGGGCACTTACATACAAACCCAGTAAATTTGCGGGTATTCAAGTGATTCTTCAGAGCTTGCTGAGTGGCGACTGTTTAGTTGATTGCTCCTCTGGCTCACCCGACGAAAAGGTGGCATTGCTTAAGGAAACCAAAGCCAGTGCGATATCAGCGACGCCCTCATGGTGGCGACAACTACTGATGACGAATAGCATCGACTCCCTCAATCTGACGCATATCACTCTTGGCGGCGAAACTGCTGACCAGCATTTACTAAGCACCTTGTCTACCTGTTTTCCATCAGCAAAAATTTTTCACATTTATGCATCAACTGAAGCTGGAGTGGGTTTTGCGGTCAGCGATAATAAAGCAGGCTTTCCGAAATCATGGGTAGAAAATGGCGTGAACCGGAATTACCTTCGCATAAAGCAAAACATTTTGTGGATCAAACCTTGGTTTGACGCAGCACGGCTTAACAATGCTGGTGCAATTGAGTGTGACGATGAGGGGTACATCAATACACAAGATGTGGTGTTGGTAGAGGGCGAACGAGTCTTTTTCAAAGGACGACTGAATGGCACAATTAATGTAGGCGGACACAAAGTCTTTCCGGAAACGGTAGAAAGCGTTCTATTAAGCTCACCTTTAGTTGCACAGGCCAGAGTATATGGCAAAGAAAATAAGATTTTAGGTAGTGTTGTCGTTGCCGATATAGTGTTAAGTAAGCCGCCAGCGAATGCTGACAATAAAAAAATAAAACTGTCGATACTGCTTTACTGTAAAACGCATTTAGACAGAAAAGACATGCCTACAAAAATTAACGTCGTCGATACACTGGCCTTGTCCGACAGTGGCAAGTTAGTGAGAGCGACAAGCTAACCAGTACCCCAAGGAATAGTGCTGTTGAATTCGATCGTAAAAAGCCAAAAGAAAACCGTGATTATCACTGGCGCAAGTCGAGGACTCGGCCTCGCTATCTGTAATCAATTACTTCAAGAAAACTATTTCGTTGTTGCTATTTCACGTAGCCTAAGTAGTGAGTTATCAAACCTATGCGATGATCACCCACTTTCAATTGCTCATCTTCCGTATGACCTAGCCAATCTTGATGATATACACACTCTCTGTAAGGCAATCATTGAAGAGTTTGGACGGCCTTACGCGCTGGTAAACAATGCTGCTGTTGGCCATGACGGCGTATTAGCTACCATGCACAACAGTGAAATTAACTCACTACTTAATATTAATGTTCAGGCGCCTATTTTGTTGAGTAAATACCTTTCACGCAGCATGATGTTAAACCGTACCGGGCGCATTATTAATATATCGTCAATTATTGCCCGTACGGGGTTTAGTGGACTAAGCGTATACGCTGCCAGTAAAGCGGCTATAGAAGGATTTACACGGTCTCTCTCACGGGAAGTGGGTAAAGCGGGTATTACGGTAAATTGCGTTGCCCCCGGGTATATGCAAACTGAAATGACATCGTCTTTGCAGGGCGAAAAGTTAGAGAGTGTAAAGCGCCGCAGTCCATTAGGAAGATTAGCGTCTCCTGCCGATGCCGCCTCCGCTGTGTTGTATTTAATGAGCGAACAAGCAAAGTCAATGACAGGTACCATAATGACGGTTGATGCTGGCTCTACAGCCTAACAGGTTGACGGTTTTAAAAACGCACAGCATAGCGGGAAGGCGATGCAAAACGATATAGATAAAAGCACACCTCTTTACATTGCACCAGCAAACCCCGCTGGTAGAAAATTAGCAAAAAATCTGCAAAATGCCGGCTACAATGTAAGAGGCTTTGTTGATAACCTTAAACAAGGGGACGATATAGCTAGCCAGGCATCCCGCCTTGAGCAACATGCGAAAGTAATACTGCATGAGGCAACTTATACCGACAGCGTCGCCGCTGGGCTTTTACAACGCCATTTTGCTCGAGGAGTTCTGTGGCTGTGCCATACCGCTGGCGACTCACCTCCGCCCATAACATCATCAACAACTTCCTCTGAAAACGCTAACGTTGATGTATCTTTTTCTCGCTATTCACTGCCGTTAAACTTTCGGTGGCGCCAGGTGGTCTTTAATACATGCTTGCTGCTGTTTAAAGCGTTGCGCTTAGTTGCTCCCAAACGTAACTACGTATACTACGCAGAAGGCTTTTTTGATACGAACGTTCTTTTAGCTTATCGAGAACATAAACGACGCTATAAAAAAGAAGCCTTTTTGCTTGGTTTGGATTTAAAGCAACATATCGCTGAACTGGAAAGCGACAACACTCAATTTGACCATTTGTCTTTACCAGTCTTGTGGAAACTCTGTTGCGCAAAACGAATTATCGTTGACCATGAATACACTGGAGATACGTTTTCACTTCTGCGAAAACATATTCCTGTGATTCAGCTGTGGCATGGCCTGCCCTACAAAGCGTTAAGCGGGAACAAGCATTATCCAGATATATGCGATGAGGCCTTTGTTTCTAGCTCGACTTGGTTCAACAATGAAATTTTCCCTAAGATCTTTCGAGCTAAAAATTATTTAGCATTAGGCTACCCAAGAAATGATGCTTTCCTGCAAAGCCCTAATGAGCGTGATTGGATAAATACAGAGCCCTATGAATCGCTGAAGCAGATAGAGGATAACTCGGGCAGCATCATAGTTTATGCCCCCACATACCGAGACTGGGGCAACAACGAATACCCCATCGATTTGGACGCCATCAATGCTTGGTGTAGGAAAAATAAACGTGCATTTGTGCTCAAGTTTCACCCCTTTATTTCACGCTTATTTGGAGAGGCTATGGGGCTTGAGGACAGTAATTCATTGCAACAACTCCCTAGCCACCCTTATATTTATATGTATCCCAGCGGCAAAAACATCTATCCATGGCTTGCAGAAGCATCGGCGCTGGTAACAGACTACTCGTCAATTGCTTATGATTTTTTACTGGCCAATAAACCAATTGTTTATTTTCAATATGATAAAGCCGATTATGTGAAATTACGTGGGGCAACACTGGTCAGTGACGATGATTTTATTGCCGGTGAAGTGGTCGAGAGTACCGAGGAAATGCTTGCTGTACTCAGCAACGCTAAGCCACACTCCTCAAACCTTAAGAATAAGTTCGGCATGAAGAATCTACTGGCTTCTGAACAAATTTGCCGTCTCGTGCGAGAGTGAGGCTACTTTTAATCTGTTTTAATTTAGCGTTAAATCAATAGTGGTAATACTAGGCTCTTTTTCTAGGTATTTGTAGACCACAGATAACCCCTCATAGTTATTGCACGCGGTGAAGTTCCAGACATGTGAGTGTTTAGCTTTATTCCACACCGACATTGGTGGGCGTGCACAATATATATTCGCATTTGGAAACATCTTTGCACACGTAAAAAGCGCTGTGGTGTGATAACTCACAATAGAGCCGGGAATACATTCCATACTCGCTAATTGATTTTCAATTGGCTTGTCGAAACGGGAAACTTTTATTCCCTGCTCCAAAATAGCTGCTTGCAACGCGGCACTTTCTATTCGATGGGGTACGTACGTAATTGATTTTCCTTCAAACAATCTAGCCGTCGTAACAATTAACTGAACATAGTCTTCTAAGTCGATATACCCCACCGTTTCCGCGCCAACACCTAAGATATAAACACTAGATTCATCGACGTCTTTATCCACTTCTGATAAATGGTTTAGGGAGTTATGCCGTACCGACAACCATGGCAAAGGAGCTAAATCAAAGATAGTGAAAAGGGAAAGTGATGTGGGTTGATGGGTTGAGATGCCATACTCCTGCCGGCATTGCTCTGCCCGCGTTCGTCTTTCTTCATTCTCATCTATGGGAAAATCGAAAAACCTTCTGTCTTTAAACAAATATTCGTAAAAAATAACCGTTGCATTACCGTCATCCATTAAAATGGTATTTTGACACTCAAGGCTACACACAATATCACGCTGCCACTGTTGCCTTATTGCACTGAAAAATATATGACTATAATTAGCTTTCCTCAACGTGTTGAGATGCTTTGCGTAGACTTCAATTCGCTTTTCGATATCCCCTGTTTCCCGAGGTATCTCAATCACCTCTTGCGGGGAAAGTGACACCATTGTGTTCTTTAGCTGTTCATACGTATCAGCACGGTTGCAATCGTTGATCATGACATCATAGCGCTCAATCCCGTAACTGCTTATTGCATCAGAAACATTGTAGACTTGGCTTGGGGTGTCGATTAGAAATAACGCTTTCAATTTTTCCCCTCTCGCTGGTTTATCAGCACCTCTGCAAGCGCCAAATCAATAGCACTATCTACATCAACTGAATATTCGGCTGGCATTTTATAGGCAAAACTATTGGGCAAATTAAAAAAGGTGTTGGTTTCACGCAATGTCTGGCAATTTGCAATATAAATGGCACCATTGAGGCGGTAGTAAGCAGGGAGATCCTGACTTCTCTTCCCCATTACCTGCTGCGGCATAAAGTCGGACATTGCCCCATCTGCGGGGAGTGTATTTGTCCAAAGTGGTGAGTGTTCACACTGGCAAACTGAGATAACAGCTTGCGCGTTTTTACTTTCAAAAAGCGCGATGGATTGCGTGATATCTGTGCTAGTCCTCAATGGTGAGGTTGGCTGAAGAAGAATAAGCGCGTCATAAACTCTACCTGCTTGTTCTCGCTGAGTAAGCGCATCAAACACTACATCCATTGAACTTGCTTCATCGGTACACAAGGCAGGGTTTCTTACAATTGTAAAAACCTTAGGAAAGCGGCGTGCTATCTCTAACACCCTTTCATCATCCGAGGTAACTACTACATCGATGTCGAGGCTTTGTTGAGCGGCTACAGCAGCAGCAATTGACCATTCAACCATGGGCTTTTTGGCAAGAGAAAGTACATTTTTATTTGGTAATCTTTTACTGCCTGCCCTCGCGGGTATTATGGCTAAGTATTTACAGCTCACTAAAACTTTCCAACACGAATTGTTGTGCTTTCTTAAAGTCGTCCAGCCTGCCAATATCTAACCAGTCTTCACTGACTTCATAATAACCAATAGATGCTCTTTGCTCTAATAACCTATCGACGACAGTGGGCATATCAACATATTGATTTTTTTCTAACCCTGCAATAACGCTTGGCTCCATCACATAAATGCCCGCATTAACGTGATAGCGATTTACCGGCTTCTCTACGATACTTTTCACTTCCCCCTTTTGGGTATTTACTACACCAAAGGGCACCTGCTGTTCGTATTCTCTCAAACACATTGTAAGTTTAGACTGACTCAATTCGTGGTGTGACAGTAGCGACAAGAAGTCTAAATTGGTTAAAAGGTCGCCATTCATTAAGATTAAAGGGGCATTAATTTCTTCTCTGGGCAACAAAGATAATGCGCCACCAGTACCCAAAGGCTCTCTCTCATCGAGGTAGTTAATTTCTACATCTCTATCACTACCATTTCCAAAATACCCTTTAATAGTATTAGCCATATAGTGCGTAGAAATATAAAAGCGCCAAAATCCAGCTTCAATAAACCGCTCAAGAATAATCTCTAAAATAGGCTTGTCCCCAACGGTTAGCATAGGTTTAGGACAGCTATCAGTTAGCGGTTTAAGCCTTGTACCAAACCCTCCGGCCATCAGGCATACTGGATTGTCTATTCTTGGTTTTTTTAGAAGCTCATAAAGAAAGGTAACACCAACCACCTTGTTTTTTTCATCGACAATTGGAAGCTGTAATAAATCTGTTCGCTCCATGAATGACAACAAGCGAAGGCGACTCCAAGCATGCGTTGCGCTCTTGGGGTTAGTGTTCATGATTTCAGAGATAGGTGTTGTCAATTCTGTTTGACGGATAAGCGCCCGTCGAATATCACCATCGGTAACTGTACCTATTAGCCTATCGCGTTTATCAACGACTATAAGAATACGCTTTGCCCCTTCATCTAGCCTTTTAACGGCATCAACAAGAGAGAGACCTGGTTCAACTAACAGCTTTCGCCAATTACTTTGCTTTTTCATAGAGCCTCCAATGCACGAGTTTAAACGCGTGCAGGAACACCTTTCACAGTTGTATTACTTTTAACGTCAGATACCACGACGGCACCCGCGCCAACGACTGAACCATTGCCCAACGAAACTCCTTGAGTTATTACTGCGCCGGCACCAATGAAAGCGCCATTCCCTACACTAACGTTACCGCACAGCACACTTCCTGGCGCTATATGGCTATGAGCTCGAATATGACAATGATGATCAACACTAGCCCTAGTGTTAATAATAACATTATCGGCACATTGTGAGTTTGCTTGAATGATTGCTCCAGCCATAACCTGCACACCATCCCCAAAGCAAACATTATCGGCCACTATTGCCTGAGGGTGAATGAGCACGGGAAAGTTAAACCCTTCCCGAACAAAGCGATCAAATATTTCTTGGCGAATATTTTGATGAGGCAGTGAACCCATACCCAGAGCAAGCTCCACGTCATTTGGCGAATACCGAGCCAAGAATATCTCTTCGCTAAATATGGGTACATTATGAATATCATTACCTTCCGACCAACCAAGTCTATCTACAATAGCTATGCACTGACGACTTGCTTTTCTTAGTAAGTCGGCGATAACCGCTGCATGCCCACCGGCTCCGATTATAGCTACTGGTTTCAGCATATGGGCGACATTATTTCTACGTCACAAGACGATTTTTTCCCAAGGACTGACCAGTAAAGGCTTGCACACATACCACTTGGGCTTCTGGCGGTTGTAACATTATCTTCAGTAAGACGTTCGCCTGCTTTTATCTGCTTTTTAGCAACTAACTTCTGACGCGCTATTTTTTGGGTGTCAAACTCGTTGGGCTGTGGGAATTTGGTGGCGTGGCCAAGTGAACGTTCACAATCCCGAACCATGGAGACCATTAACGTGAGTTCCTCCGGCTCTAGCGAAGAACGATGGTCTGGCCCGTCCATTTCTCGTGACAGTGTGAAGTGCTTTTCAATGCAGGTAGCTCCAAGACTCACCGCTGCACATGGGACGGATAACGATAACGTATGGTCACTGTAACCCACGTTTACACCAAAAGTAGAAGACAACTGCTGCATGGCACGCAGATTAACTTGTTCGAGGGGCGTGGGATACTCACTTGTACAGTGGAGTAACGTTACAAGGTTGCTAAGCGATTTATCACAATCAATTGCATACTGTCCCGATAAACATTCGGCGCGATAGCGCATTATGCATTCCATGGTTGAAGGGGGACTATCGTGATGTAGCGCATAGTTAACAAAGCTAAGTGCAAACTCAATGTCACCTAACGTTGCCATACCCGTTGAAATAATTAGCGGCTTCCCTGCTTTCACACTATGCCACAGTAACAGCGCATTTCTTATTTCACCTGAAGGGATCTTAATGAAAGGCTGATCAAATTGCTCAAGAAACCTTAAACTATCAACATCGAAAGCTGTAGACATAAACGCTATCGCTTTTTCTTTGCAGTACCTAGCAAGCTCTAAATGCTGCACGTCAGATAGTTCTAAACGCTTCAGCATATTGTACTGGCCATCGTCTGACCCTGTATTTGTCGCTTGATATTGCGCTTTTGGTGTATCTTGCGTAACCAATGCATCAGCTTTAAAAGTTTGGAATTTTACCGCATCAGCGCCCGCGTCTTTCGCCTTGTCGATAAGTGATTTAGCAATATTAATATCACCATTGTGATTTACGCCAGCCTCGGCAATTATGAAGGCTCTTGAAAAGTTATTCATTATTTACGCCTCTAGTAAATAGCCATATTCTGCAAGGGTTATCCTCAGGTCCTTAGCCAATGTACTATTTGACTTCCTATAGTAACGCTCAAGCTCTGCATGAACAGTTGAAGACAATTCTAGTTCTGTTGCGGTGAAGATTTTTTTAATCAGTTTGGGGTCTACATATTGCTGCAGCCACTTCCTTAAATAGAAGCGAGATTTCGGCTGCTTGGTAAACGCTACGCTCCCTAACGAATTAAATCTGCTTGGGACAACATGATTGAGCACTCTCAACACACTGAGTGCTTGGCGAGATAAACTTGCGTTTACCTGCTCATAAAACTGGATATCAGCAATACTGTGAGACGGTGCTCCTAGCCAAGCAAACAAACGTGATATTTCTTCCTCCGGTTGAGCTTTTAGCGCTTCATAGGCTTGCAAGTATATATTGTGCTCGCCAAATAAGTTGCCATATAAGCGGTAGACAAGCTCATAATTCAAGTAAACAGGTGAAAAGCCAACCCTGTACGGATATTTTAGCTGCGTAAACTCATCGAGAGTCCACGTTCCCCCTTCTTGCACATACTGCGCATATATTGCTTTTAGCAAAGCAAGTTGCTCGCGCACATATAGAATAATGCGCGCATTAGGGAAAGATTGTTTCAACCGGTTAGCTATCCGAGTTAAGCCATCAGCATGGTAAGCAGAATCGCCGAGTAAATGCTCCCATGACATTATCGCTTTGTTACATCCACGGGAACGGCAAAACTCAGCCACGCCTTCCCTAACCAGTGCGGGAGAAAATGCTAGGTCGTGCGCTGCAACTAGGTGAATTCCCCACCCAGACATTTTGAGTCCATTACCGAGATGGCAAAACCCTTCGGCTTTTGTATAAACATGCGACTGCATCCACGATGTAGCCGTTTTAGGATAGCCCACATGAATCACAAGTTCGATGTCAAAGGAGTCGCTCACTTTGTTGTCCTATGCGATTTCTTTTAAAACAACAAATGCCTCAGCTCGCTCTACATGAGCTTGAGTGCCACGAATGATCTCAAGTGCTTCGACCGCATCAAAGCTACGAGGAAAAGGGTGAGCATCTAACTCACTTTGATACAAAGACAACACTGTCTTTTTTTGTTCGCTAAAATGACTAATATCAACGAAGAGGTTTGGCTGAAACTGTGTATTTATAGGCGATAAGCCAAAATCAGTTTCTGACAAGGTTTCATAACATGCCACTTTCTTTATATAGGGAGCTCTGAAGGATTTGCTGACAGAAATGACTGCGTCAAAAACATATCTATGGTCAGAATGTACGTCAAACGCATAAGGGATATATACCGTGTGTGGTTTCACTAAATCAATGTACTCTTTGAGCTTTCCAATAAGCGCACCTGCAGTCGTTGAGTCCAATCCTGCGGGAGTAAAGCCCAAATTTCGTTCGCTGGAAAACCCGAAGTGTTGGCTTACTTTCTCTACCAGTTCTGCTCTTTGTGCTTTTTGCTCAGAGGTGTAATTACTGCTTTGCTGCATATCTGTAACTACGCACCAATGTATGTCATCGCCCTCGGACTTATGTCTTAAAAGTGTTCCACCACACCCTAAGGATTCATCATCAGGATGTGGGGCAATAACCATAACCGACTTATTCATAATGCAATGTCCTGTAAATACGTATCTAGAGCGGACATCACTTCTGCTTGATGTTCCTCTTCTAGCGAGGGATATATAGGCAAAGATAGGTAACGTCGGTAGGCCGTTGACGCGTGGGGAAACTTATTCAGGTCTTTTAGCCAAGGACTTATGGGTCGCAATATCTGAACCCTGCTAGCTACACAGTCAATAAGTTTATCGGCTTGTTCTACCGCTATTACAAAGCGATACCAAACGCGGTTGTTTACGCTACCTACAACGTGTCGGGAAAGGAACTCGTTTTCTAAGTAGATATTCGCTCGAGCTTGCCTTTGGGCAACAATTGACGTTGCCTCAACGAGTTTGGCAACGCCCAATGCCCCGCTAAACTCGTTTGCTTTCATATTTAGACATTCACCAGAGGGTGTTTGCGAATACCCTTCACGTAGACGGTTTGCACTATCCAATAACGCTTCATCATCAAATAACACTACGCCCAATTCTGCAGCACCGAACAATTTTGTTGCATAAAGAGATTGTATGACAAAGTCACCGTAAGTTTGAGGGAAACTATCCCCGTCAATTGCGAAACCATGAGAACAATCCTCAACAACCGTAAGGCCGGCACTTTTGAGTGTGGTAACGTCAGCAGGAATACCAAATGTGTTAACTACTATTACAACATTGGCATGGTGTTGTTCGGCAAGCTGTATGGCTTTAAGTACATCAATATTTGCTTCGCCTTCTGCAATATCGCAGGGGATGACATTCGCGCCTAGTGACAGCACCGAGTTGCAAACAGCGCTGCATGAATAAGCAGGTACTATGACGTTACTTCCCGCCTTCACCCCCGCTAGAATAAGTGAGAGTCGAATTGCCATTGAACCTGAAGAAACTGCGGTTGCGCATTTACGCCGATAGAAGCTCGCAGCTTTGGCTTCAAAGTCTGCTACATATTTCCCTTGCGTGAAAAAGCCACTTTGCACTACATCGTGTAGCAATTGCTTCTCAGCATTAGCAAAGACGATTTGATTATGCGGTATCAAAACTTGTTAATTCCTGTTTGCACAATGCCTTCACGCAAGAGAAAGTCTTTATCATGACATCGTTAGAAAAAAATACACCAGGTTCACTCGACCCTGTTAGCGTGAGATTATTTATAGATTTTCCAAGTTTTTCAACTATTTCCCTTCCTTGTTTATAAGCCCCGAGCTTACGAAGGGGAAAGCCATTTAATACGCCAGTCTGTTCGCTATACAGTGCTGTCGCCTCTTGGGAAATAATCCCCATTAGCTTGAGCTGATTAACTATCTCTTCATTATCAATAGGCTTTTCTAGGTTTCCATGACCAATTACTTCTACCGTGCAACGATATCCGTTTTCTGAGTATTCGTTAGAAGCAAAATTCTCGTAAAGCGTTATTCGATATGGCGCAAAATTAGGGTCGAAGCAATTTATATAATGGCAGTTTGTTTTATAAGGGCTGTCGAATACAAAATGGAAAAGTTGAATGCGAGTCCTAGCGTACAATTCAGACAATTTTTTCATGTCTTTTGGGTTAGCTAGGACGCTTAGTGTTTCAATTGGGGCAGTCCACACAACGTGATCGCAATCAAATATTTCTCCACTTTCAAAAACCAAGTTTTCGATTTCATCACCGCTTTTAATAACCTTGGTAATTTTACTATTCAGCTTAAAATCTACACCTATTTTACGGGTTTTAGTAACAAGTTCGTCAATCCACTTAGCAACACCGAAACCATTTTTCGGATAAAACGCTAGGGGAATTTTCTTACCAGTTAAATCAATACGCGTTAAGGACAAGGGGGTTTCAGCACTGTGCTCAGCGCTTCGTCCGGTGTGCTCAGAGAGTCTATCCAGCGCAAAATAACGCTGAACCTCAGCCTCTAATAATTCAGGTGCACAAGGAAGAAATTTTTTTATGCTAGGCAGAAAAATACTATCTGTTAAGACGTTGCCAAAGCGACGTCGATAATTTGAAGTGATGTCATCACTGTTATTAGATACAACGCCATCTCGTAAGGCATCAACCGCCTCTGAACTGGCCACATTGTGATGTGTAGCGTCTAACATTCCATTAAAGTAGTGTCCGCCTTTAATTCGACCTATTTCAATCCAGTCGTCGTCGCTGCATATACTGCTAAATAAGAAGCTGTCTAGTTCATCAACTTTTGTTTGTGCTGGAATGTGTGTTCCTATATCAAAATGCTGTTGGTTAAATTTCGCTGACATCCCGAGCAAACCACCCAGACGGCTTCCGCCTTCGATAATGACAACGTTACAGTTTGGCAAATCTTTTTTGAGTGTATAACTGGCAACAATACCCCCAATTCCACCTCCTACTACTGCAATAGTTGTCATAGATAACCTCGACTAATACATAAGCTTTTTCGCTAACAATTTTCTTTTTATCGGCAATGTTTCTAAAATCTCAAGTGTACGCTCTGCCATAAACCCATCACCATAGAGGCTTTGGTTCGGACGCAAGTGACTACGGAAACTTTTATCTGCTAACGCGCAAGACAATGCTGTACTTATGTCATCTTGGTTGCTTTGGGAAAATATAACATTACCAGAGTGTTCTCTGCCGCGCTGTCGCTCCCCTACGTTGATACAAGGCAAGCCCATATAATCAGCCTCATGGAATGCAAGTGATGAATTACCTAAAAGCACAGAGGCGTGTCGCAGCAAATTGATAAAGGCGACTCTCGGCAGGTTTCGATATACTTCAATACCTTCAAGGTTATCAATGAACTTCACAATTTCTGATGAGCCAGGATCGGAATTGGGTGAGCCGACGATAACATGTAAACCAAGAGATTTGGCTGCTTTAACTGTATTGAGAATCTCAGTTTTGGCACTTTCAAAATCACCATTTAAGGGATGGTGGATTAACACACCGTAACGCCCCTCACAGCTTAACCCTGACTCTTTCGCTAGTTCGGAAGGAGACATATGAGGGGTCATGCGCAGCCTGTCTACTCCACCACTTCCCACTGTAATGACCCTCCAAGGTTCTTCGCCTAGTTGAAGAATACGCTTTGTATGATTGTCCGTCATAGTAAGGTGAAGATGACTTAATTTTGTTGTCGCATGCCGCGACTGTTCATCTACATTTCCGCCTTCAGGATTGGTGCTGTCACCACCAGCAAGGTGAACAATGGGAACTGTAGCATAGTTTGCCACGACAGCACTGATCAGCGGCTCTTCTCTATCGCCTAGGACGAGTAGAAGGTCAGGGTTATTTTGAGCGATAGCTTCACCTAGTCCCGCCATTAACTCAGAGCAAGATTTCACTCTGTGTAGGTTATCATCGTGAGAAATAGACGTAGGAATGCGTGAGACTATGTTAAAACCATCATTTTCGATTTCTTTTATAGAGTACTCATGAATAGCCGTCAAATGCGCTCCAGTCGCCACCACCATTACTTCAAATTTTTCACTTTTTGACATAGCAAGCAACAACGGGTACATTAAATCGTATTCCGAACGAATCCCAGTAACTGCCATAACCGATATCTTACCATGGCATTCTTCAAGCAGTGTTTTGCCGTCATTTTTCATACAGAAACACCCAGTGTCGTGAAAACGAACCATCCATTAATGGGCTTTGCAGAAGTGCAACAGACATGTCCAAATTAAATGCGTCACATACAGCTTGTTCTGATTCAAAACAAACAATTTGCGCGCCTTCTTGGGTCGGCACTTTTGACACAAATTCAAATGCATTTTTTGCTTTGCCACTGTCATGGGATACATCTCCATAAGCTGGAATGGTGCCAATAAAACACCCGCCACTTTTGAGTACCCTGATAAATTCAACAATTCGTGATTGCAAAGACGATAGCGAGTTATAACCCAGCACATGCCAGGCGACCACCGCATCAAATTTTTCATCGGCAAAAGGCAACGCTTCATGTGATTGAACATTATGTAGTGTTGCCGGTAGGTTTTGCTCCTCTAGAATTTGGTTATTAATTTCAATAACTGTATCCGATATTTCGATGCCATCTACATTATGCCCACGCTTTAACATTACGCGCATGTTAGCGCCGCCACCAAAACCGTAGTCCAAAATTTGCCTGTGCTTTGCCGTCGTTAAGTACCGATGAAGAAGCGTTACAAATGTGCTATCTGGATAAGAAAGAAGAGACTTTCTCTGCTGATACAAGTTATCCCAAACCTCGGAATTTACACGGTCTTTGCTTTTAATTGTATTTGGTGTCATGAATATAGTCTTTTATAACGTCTAACTCTTCTTGAAATAACCAATCCAATAACGAAAGGTGCTTCATCGCCGGATGAATTTGCTTATATGCAGGCGTATTAGTTCCGACATATTGTATTTTTATTTGATTGACCTTAAAGGCGTCCAAATCCAAATAGCTCTTCGCTCCCTCTCCGGAAAGGTACTCAGAAGCATTGAGGGCAATACAGGTATCCAACACCAATTGGCTCTTACTACTTGTTATCGACAGGTCAGAAAGAAGCATGAGTTGATTGTCAATAGACAACACCTTTCTAAAAAAATGTATAAACCGTAAGTTAATATCAAACAGGGTGTCATCCGCAGACTCTATAACAGCCTTAACCTCGTCAAAATATTCGTGAAAGAAAGTGCTTTTTCCGTAACTACTCTGAATGCTTTGTAAATGCTTTTTTTTCCACCTTTTGTCGATAATTACCTTGTCTTTTATGGGCTCGTCCAGTTTTGAATTTACCGGAAGCGTGAGCCAAAGCGGCCCATTACTACTGTTAATTTGGTTGCGATTTTGCAATCCATTTTTTTGAAACTGAACACAATCCATTAGTACAAAGGTATCTGCCAATGCCATTTTTCTAAAAAAAGGGGGCCAAGGAAGATATTGGCTTTGATGCATTGCTATTTTTCGAGGCTTCTTCATAAGCGCACTCTATTATTATATAAAACGTTACTCTACTGATGGGACTGAGCTTGGGAGATTAACAAGCCGGTCTGCAAACCATTCTGTGTTTCGCATTTCATGAGCTATACAGTTGCTATACAGTGAAAGTTGATGCATCGGTTTCCAGACAGGCCTCATCATCACACCGCTGCTGTTGGCGTATTTGAGCAGGCCGTCTCTGCACTCTTTGTTCTCACATACTATTGCGTTTAACCAATAGTTAGCGCGCGTATTTTGAGGTTCTTGGACAAACTTAAATGCTGTACCTTTGAAGAAGTCAGCATAGTAAGCCGCTAGTTGGCGCTTTTTTTCAATGAAAAGCGCTAGTTGTTCTAACTGTGCCAAGCCTAATGCCGCATTCAAATTAGGCATTCGTGCATTGTAGGCGTATTCATCATGAATAAATTCAAACGCATGAGGAAGTTTAGCGGTCGTTGTAAAATGCTTAAGCTTTGTTCCGTCCACTTTTGTTTTGCAAAGTACGGCGCCTCCACCACCGGTAGTAATAATCTTATTACCGTTAAAGCTAAGTACTCCAAAGCGGCCAAACGTGCCTGTATGCTGACCCTTGTAAGTTGATCCTAAACTTTCAGCGGCATCTTCAACCAGCGATAGGTTCCAGTTTTGGCAAATTTCAATAAGACGAGATAGATCTACAGGGTGACCGAACGTATGCATTGGAACGACAGCACGCACGCGTTTACCTGTCTGTTTGTGAAGGCACACGTTATTGGATAGTTTGCAATATTCATCAAGAAAACCAGCAAGGGAGAGCGGGCACATACCCAGCGTCGTATCAGAAATATCTACGAACACAGGCTCTGCTCCTAACCAATGAATCGCATTACATGTTGCTACGAAGGTCATTGATTGCGTTATGACGAGTTCGTCTCGGGTAACCCCTGCCATATGCAAGGCAGACTGTAGTCCGTTGGTTCCATTTACTACTGCTACCGTTGCTGCTGCATCACAATATGATGACAACGCACTTTCAAATTCATCTACATAGGCGCCAACGCTAGAAACAAAAGTAGAATCAATGGTGTTGCTCACATAATTTTTTTCATTTCCCTCAAACGTTGGTTGATGCAGCGGAATGAAATCTGACGAGCCGTATAGCTCACGGATGAAAGTAATTAACGAATTGTGCATGAGCTTCCACTATTTGTTGTAAATTCCAGCCTTGTAGCGCGACAAGTTCTCTGGCCTAGTCAACCAATCGATAGTCTCTTGAAGCCCTTTCTCTAAACTAGTACTGGGCGTATATTTTGTTAATGCCTTAAGCTTTTTGTTATCTCCCCTAAGGCGAAATACCTCAGAGCTTTGAGGGCGTAGCCTTTCCTCTTCTATTTCAAAAACCACGTCACTTTGCATTAAAGAGCGTATGAGGTTCAGAGTATCACCAACTGAAATTTCATAATTTGATGCTATGTTTACCGTTTCACCTACAGCGCCTTCCGCTTGACTTAATTGCCAAAATCCTTCACACGTATCCAGCACATAATTAAAGTCTCTGGTAGGTGAAACGTCACCTAGTTTAATTTTATCGGCACCAGTGGCGATTTGGCTGATAATTGTGGGAATGACCGCGCGAGCGGACTGTCTTGGCCCATAGGTATTAAACGGTCGCGCTACAACAACAGGAAGTGAGAATGCATTAAAGAAGCTCATTGCTACAGCATCAGCACCAATTTTTGATGCACTGTAAGGAGATTGAGCTTGTAAAGGATGCGCTTCGTCAATTGGCACATACTGTGCCGTCCCATATACTTCACTGGTAGATGTTTGAATAAAGCGATTGACTTTGTGTCTCAACGCTGCCTGGCACATATTCAATGTACCTGTAATGTTTGTGTCGACATAACTACTTGGTGCTGCATAGGAATAAGGAATGGCAATCAGCGCAGCTAAATGGAAAACAATATCGATACCTTCACATAAAGAGTCGCAAAATTGCGGGTCTCGCACATCGCCATACACAACCTCTAGTGTTTCTGGGTGGGAGAACTCTTCAAGCCAACCTTGTGAACCAAATGAATTGTATTGGCACAAGGCTCTCACTGAGCAGCCTTTTTTTAGCAAATGCTCTGTAAGGTGCGACCCGATAAACCCATCAGCCCCTGTGACCAAAACGCTCATTTTTTTCGCTTTCATTTCTATCTCTTCTTTAACGCGACAACGTCTTTAAACGCCTTTTCGGTTTTAATTAAAACGGTAAGTAACGATGTCATTAATCTTGGGCGGAAGCTAAGTCTGTCACCAAATGTTAATACTCTCTGATCATTTTTCAGCAAAGTCTCTGTAAGAACGATAAAGTCCTGAGTCTCGTAAACAAAACGTTTTTGAAAAGCTTCAACAACCTTTTCAAGTCCATCTGGACAATAGCCTTTCAAGACGAGTAACTTAGGAATGACGATCGCTTTTCCAATAGAAGACAACGTAACGTTTAACGCGTGGTTTATTTGATCAAATTTAGGTGGAAGTAAGCAAACGTCTTTATCTACGCAAAATGTATCAAGCGAAAATACAACCGTATCGTCATATTCCGCAGACCTTAAAACCCCTTCAATATTTGATGAAACCTTACAATTTACGCGTTCAAGTACGTGCTCTTCATTATCAAAATTTACAACAATAGGGTCACGTTTTTGACTGTCAACGTCACATACGCTATTTAGCAATTGCCATTCTTTAAGCCAAACTTCATTTACTTTTGGCACCACGCGAATGTCAAAACCTGAAGTCTCTGCATATTTTTGAATATACACTTTTCGTCTTAGTGCATAGAAACTTCCAGAACCATCTGTTCCTAACTCATCCAAGTCCATAATGCGCTGCATGTCTTGAACGTAACGTTTCCAAAGACATTTTAGCTGGTTCGCTGTGTCACAAAGCAATGCCTCGTCTTGAATATCGAGCAACTTGCTCATGACGCTATTGATATAATTAAGCGTGCCATTAAGTAAGAAAAAAAGTTGAGACTTTTTTCTAAATAATGATGAAACAATAAACTCTCTTTGTAACTCAATAAAGGCTTCTAGAGATGAATGACTATCTAAATCGTTTTCATCGCAAAGAGTTATTAGGGAATCGAACTCTTCAAGCAATGCAGGTTTACTAAATCGTTGCGTCAATCCGTCAGTAAGCCTTGCTTTGTCAAGTGGCTTAAAAGCCTGGTCAAACACACTTGCGACCAGGGCGTCTTTTTGCGATGGAGAGGACATTATAAGAAGGTTCTCTGGTTTAAGTGGAGATGCACCCGCTATTCGAGCACCATCGTTCAGATTGTAAAAGTCGGCTTTCGATTTCGCTATTCTTTGCTCAATAACTGACTTTGAAACCTTAAACTCAAATTTAGTACTAACCCAAGGCCTTAAATTTCCTGGGACAACCACCGATGTGTTGTTTGTATCGCTATAAGCGTATAGCTCTTGTCCATTTTTTAAATAGTATCCAGAGCTTTTCGAGTGATGATATTTTTCGCTGACGAAGCCGAGATCTATCCCCAACAGGTATACCTGCTGTAAACCAAGTGATGCGACTAGATCAATCACGAAGTTGGAAACCGTCGGGTAAGCATGCTCCAATAACTTAAAGTCATGCTTCCCGTAGGCTTCCATCAAGGCTACGGTCGAGGCTTCGCCTTGTTTGAACGCTAACAACGTACTTTTATAAAGATTTCGTGTGTCAGGGTGAATACCGTTACAGCTCAATAAAACAATTTGTTTTAAGTACGCTTTATCTCCGATTCTAACGGCCCAGTCGTGGGTTGCCCTATTCATCTCGATCTCAGCGTGAAAATCAGGAACTATATTATTCTTGTAAAGGGACTGTAATGCGGTACCGCAGGAGATGACGATAGCCTTTTCTCTTTCTTGCTTAAGATAAGGAAGCAGGTTATCAAGTGAAGGTCCGTTACCTACTACGAATATTGGAACATTGCGGGTGGCATCATTAACCAAAGATGGAAAAGTTTTTCTTAAAAAAGGGACATCTGATGTAATGCTATCAATAGTATGAGACAAGCCATACTTTGCATTATCAAAATAGTCTCCCATTGCAATAATAACTTGCAGTTGCTCCCTAAGCTGAGATATCGCTCTTACCAGCCCTTCATTGTAATAGCCTTGATAAAAGTATGTATTTGCTAATACATAAGGACCAATGGATTGAAATTGAATGAGGAGGTCGTCGGTTAAATTAGAACCATCGTCCCCAATATTGAGATAAATTCGACGCTCGCTTTGGTCAAATTCCTCAAAAATTGCAGACCAGTTTACACAAAATAAAGAAGCATAAAAAAAGTCGCGATTGGGTTCGCAAATGAAGAGTTTGTCTACCTTATGTCGCTCGGTCAGGCTATTCAATGTGTACCCATTACCTAACCCCATTACAATCAATGCGCGGAGTTTCTCTGGAAGTTCCCCTTTTACATCCTCAACGCTTTCTAGGATTGATTGACAATCTGCAACCATTCTGTAGTGCAAATAATTGCGTAATTTTGTCCCTTTGTAGCCAAGTAGTAATCCATCTTTGTGCGGATGATGTCGAAATTGCTCAAAACTTCTTTCACACTCATCCTTTGGATTTTCACTATAAAACAGAGCTTCTGTACCCAACCTACAAATATTTATCTGACCGTTTGAATCCGCGACCGGCGACCATCCTTGTGGGACATAATCTTTATACTCATCAAAAAGCGTAGGAAAAAACTTCTCTAGTGCCTTTAAGTTTCGCTCTTTAGTTTTAAAGCACAGCTTAGAGGATAGCCACTCGTTTTCGCTATTTAGTAGCGTCCATGGTGGAATGTAGTTTACTACATCGTATGTCAGGCTATTGGATATGTTTTGCTTCTCAAACTTATGCCAATCTCCTTTTTGCCAAATCTCCTGAATATGGTCGAATGTAGGCGAATTAAAATGCTTATAAAGACAAATACTGTCTAAAGGCAAATTTTCTCGCAACTCCTGTATATCTTTGTAGAGCGTTCTACCGTTTTGACCAATTTGTAGGAACAGGCTGATACCATGTTGCTGAGCAAAATTTAAGACGCTCCGCCAATCAATAGCAGAAGCTGAGCATGTTAGATGATCCAGAGAAGGTTCATATACGATTATGTATTTATATTTTCTTGAATAAACTAATGATTCAATGTGAAGACCTAGGCCTAGTCCTAACACGATGACAGCGTTGTGAAGATGGTCTTCAGAAAAGGATATGGCGCTTGAATCTTGATCGCTTAGCCGTAAATGCTCAGCGATCTCATTAGCAGGAAACTCTCCATAAACGACCTGCCCCGAAAAATAGTCGATAATATTAACGTCACCGTGTTTATTACAGAATACGGTAGAAGTTTTGAATTCACGTCTTGTCAATATTGGTAACAAGCTCGGAATATAACGCCTGAAAGCTTCAATAGCGTTTTTCTGCCTAGCTTGAATGTGCTTAGAAAACTTTTCCTCTACCTCAAGCTGCTTTTCTTCATCCTCATGAATATGTAGCTGAATTTGATTTAGCATAATTATTTATTATATTTCTTCACAGCCGAGCGACCTCGGGAGAATTTCACAGCTTCGTCTTTGGCATTGAGAAGCAAACCTTGCGCCAGCTTTTCTAAGTTGTTATTTATCTCAAGTTCTTCTTTGGCAAATGAGTGTCTTACATCTGGGTCAAGTCGAGCTAATGCCCGAATAACTACTTTGTGGCGAACATCGCAGAGATATCTAAAACGATCTGTTGAAAAATCTTCACCAGGAGTAGATAGACAAGCAGCTAATTCAGAATTAACTGCTTGCAGAAAAAGTGGGGTGTTAGCGTGATTTAATATTGATTTGTTCAAATCGCTTGTCGGTTTTGGCGCTGTGTTTCGTAAGCTTCCTGCTTGGCATCTTCAGGAATCAAAACCCATGCATCACGTATTGGTGTTAACAGGCTAGACACTTCGTCCAACATATTCAAGTCGTTATTAATATGAGCATCGCCAAGACGCTCTACCATGTAGTTGTAAAGTGCGAACATATTTTCAGCAACTTCACCGCCCACCTTTAAGTCTAACGTATCTCTTAGGTGCATTATTATTGCGCTTGCCTTTGAAATATAGTCAGCTTTCACAATAAGATCTTTGCGCTCCATCGCGCCTTTTGCATAAGCAATACGGTCAAGCGCCCCCTGCAGTAACATCAGTGTGAGCTTGTGAGGATCGGCACTTGAAACATCTTGCTTTAAGTTGCCTTTACGATAAGCGTTAATACCCTTAAGTGACATACTATCTCCGATTACATCTTTAAACTTATAACGAGGCTAATAATGCAGAGCCAGTTTGGTTTAGTCGCGCTACAGTTTGGTCAAGGTTTAAATACTTGTCTCTAAGCGTCTGCTCGAAACTCAACATACGTAGCTCCAGCGTTTCTCTCTGGTCGAGAATTTCGTCTCGATTATCCTTTGCCGCTCGTTCTCTTAAACTAATCAGGCCGCTGAACGAAGTATATTCTTTGGCAAATTCGAACATACGCGTGGCGATACCTTCGTCTTTATCAGTGAACAGTTTCGCAATTTCATCAAAGTTATCTTCGAGTGCATCCTCTAATCTGTCTTCACCAGACCCTAAACCAAAATCGGTTGTACCTACTTCCAGCTTACCGTCACTATCAACTTCTATGCCAACCTGAAATAGATTACCAAGAGCTGAATTACTCACACTCCCGCTAACTATAGAAGCAAGGCCAGACTGAATCCCGCGAAGCAGTGAGTCGCCAGCAAGCGCTCCGTCATCTTCAAGTTCTGATTCGCCATAGCTAGTTAACGTCCCTATTTCATCAATCAACGCATTGTAATTATCAACAAAGTCGCGGATTTTTTTATCCAAACCTTCTTTGTCAAAACCAATGTCCAACTTAGTCGTCAAAAAATCGCCAACGGAGTCTTTTGGAGAAACCTCATTGACATCAAAGGATACGTTTTGGATTGTATTTTCGAACTCGTTAGAAGTACTTTGAACTTCAATGCCATCTATATAAGCTATAGCATTTTTAGCACTTTCAATATTTGCCGCACTGATACTGGCGGTACCGCCCGTTGTAGATAGGCGGTCAAGTTCAGCAACTCCAGTATCGTTAGTAATGACAAGATCGTTGCCCTCACCCGTTTCAGATGAAGAGAATACAAGCCGGGGGCCTGCACCAGTGCCTGTATCGATAATATTCGCGGTTACGCCAAAGTTATCGTCAGCACCATTGATCTTTTCACGAAGGGCGGTTAAGGACATACCGGCTGTAACGTCTACTGTGAAGCTATCCGCTCCACCCACATCAAATGAAAGTGAACCTGTGCCCGACGTTAGAACTGGATCGCTACTCGATGTGAATGCACCTGCATCGGTGGTGATACGACTACCCGCGGCAAGTTGCTCTACCGATATCTCGTAACTACCTCTGAGTGCTGAGTTGGATGCTTCTGCTGAAAGGACATCGTCATCCTCGGAAGGATTGGTGATAGTTGGCTCTCGGCCATTGATACCGTTATCGCTTCGAAGGTCATCTACCGTATCTTTAAAATCAGAAAGTTTCGACTTAATTTGACCAAGGCCAGAAATTTCAGCCTCAATTTGCTCTTCCGACGCATTCAAACGATCTTCTTTCGGTTTACGTTCTGCGGTTATAAGCTGCTGTACAAGATCATCAAGGGCTAACCCCGATCCTACACCTAGAGACTGAATTGTCATTGTATTACCTCATTAAACCTGGTTGTTGATAAACACTCCCACACTGTTCCCAACATCCTGTTGGAGCTCTTGGATACGCTCGGCAAGTTCTAGCACCTCTTCGGAAGGAATTTGCCGTATTACGTCTCCAGATTGAGAATCTTTAACCGTTACTATTGACCGATTGGTTTCTTCGTCGATAGAAAACGCTAAATCCCGATTCTGAACTTTTAGGAATGACTCGACTTTTGATATTGCATCATCAAGCTGTTTATCATTCTCCGTGCTTCTTACGTTATCGGCCTGTAATCCAGATGCTTGAGACAATTCTTTATTCGTCTCGATAGAAAAGGAATCACGAGTTTGCAATGATGCTAAAGAATCATTATTTCGCTGATTAAACTCTTTATTTTCACTGCCGGAAGACTCTTTCTTTACATCAGTATCCGTCCGAATAGGTGTTACATTTGGTGATGCAAAAGCTTGACCACCCAGGGTATTTTGAATTTCCACGTAATACCTCCTGACCTAAACCAGAAAAACGGGCGTTACATCATATGTAAGCACCCGCCCTACTAACTATAGCTACTTTTTAACTACTTATCCAAGTAGTGACAGTGCTGTTTGCGGACGCTGGTTAGCCTGGCTAAGGATTGAAACCGATGCCTGCTGGACAATCTGATTTCGAGTTAGCTCGGCAGTTTCAGCCGCAAAGTCTGTATCGCGTATTTGCGAACGGGCTGAGGACAAGTTTTCACTGATGTTGCTCAGATTACGAATTGTCGACTGAAAGCGATTTTGAAGCGCACCAAGGTCTGCTCTCACTCCCCCGATACCGGAGATTGCGCCATCAATATCTGCTAGTAATGAAGAGGCGCCAGCGGCTGTGGACACATCATTTGTCGTAATGCCTAAACCGGTTGCACTAAAACCGCTTATTGAGCCAAGGTTACCTGACGAAAGGTTAACCGAAATCGTTTGACCTGCGTTAGCACCGACTAAAAAGCTTGCAGAGAAGTTTCCATCAAGTATGTTGACGTTACCAAACTGAGTATCCGTAGCGATACGAGAAATCTCAGTTCGCAGCGCAGAAACCTCTTTTTGAAGTGCTGCACGGTCTGCAGACGAATTAATACCGTTTTGAGATTGTACTGCAAGCTGACGGATTCGCTGTAGGCTGGTTGTTACCTCACCTAAAGCACCTTCTGCGGTTTGCGATAAAGAAATTGCGTCGTTCGCATTTCTTACCGCTTGATTAAGACCCTGAACTTGCGATGTAAGACGGTCAGAGATTTGAAGACCTGCCGCATCATCAGCTGCACTGTTTATACGAAATCCCGATGAAAGTCTTTCGAACGATGTGTTTAAACGGTCGCTTACGTCAAAAAGCTGACGTTGTGCATTTAACGACGACACATTAGTATTTACAAATAAAGACATTAGATTACCTCCTAGAGATTCGATGTGCTTACAAGTACATTCAAATCCATCCAGTTCAAATTAGCCGGGTCACTACGCCTGCTAACCTCTCTTGTAAAAGTAAAGTAAATTACCCCTCAACAATAGGTATCGGCCAAGGTTTTAGGTTCTTTAGCCTTTTTTTAAATTTTTTTTCAAATTATTGCTAAGCAGAATATATAGTATTGATTACATTGAATTTTACTTTTGTAAAAAAATACTTAAATAGATCTCTTAAGCTCATTTGCTGGGCTAAAAGTGTTGTCAAAGACGATAAAATGAATTTATATGAGGCGATATCATCAAGAAATCAGGCAAGACAAGGCGCTAACCTTGCAACAGCGGTTTAGAGCATATGATTAAAAAGAAGCTTCACTGCTTAAAAAATTAAATGAGGATTCGAAATTAAGTTGGCATCAAAGATGCTTTAATATTAATGGATTTCAGCGTTGCTCTACTGAGGTCTGAAATTGGTGGGATGTTTCGGCGATTATAAAAAAAAGGCCGAGACACAAAGTCTCGGCCAATTTGCTCACGTTAGGAGATTGAGCAAAATTAGTTTCTGTCGGCTGGCAGGGTTTAGTAGGACAAACTGGCCTCTCAACCAACGCTTCTACACTCTCAGTCCTGTTAGTCGGCGCTTTCTTAAAGGTGCGACCTCACGGTCGCATTCCTTTCTAGGGGATGGCCTCTCAACTCCTTCCCAGACTTACGCCTAATTTAAAAGATTAACCTAGTAGTGATAATGCAGCCTGTGGACGCTGATTAGCCTGCGATAGGATAGTCGTACTTGCCTGCTGTAATATCTGATTACGGGTTAGTTCTGCCGTCTCTGTGGCAAAATCAGTGTCTTTGATGCGAGATCTTGCCGCTGACACATTTTCAGAAATATTACTTAAATTACGAATAGTTGATTGAAATCTATTTTGTAGAGCACCTAAGTCAGCTCTAATTCCACCGATTGCTGATATAGCGCTATCAACTGAAGACAATAGACCTGAAGCATTTGCTTCCGTCAACACGTCTTCGGATGTAATACCTAAACCTGTTGCACTGAATCCTTGAACGCCTGCGCGCGTTAGTGCCTGGCTAGACAAATTTACCGAGATAGTTTGACCGGCATTCGCACCCACCAAGAATCGGGCAGAAAAGCTTCCTGTCAGTACGTCCACACCAGCAAACTGGGTTGTTGTCGCAATTCGCGAAATTTCAGTACGTAATGCAGATACTTCTTTTTGCAACGCTAAGCGGTCAGCAGAGCTATTTATGCCGTTTTGAGATTGGATTGCAAGCGTACGGATACGTTGTAACGCAGTCGTAGTTTCCGCCATTGCACCCTCAGCTGTCTGCGCTAGCGAGATACCGTCATTCGCATTTCTAACAGCTTGGTTTAAGCCTTGAATCTGCGATGTCATTCTGTCGGTGATTTGCAAGCCCGCTGCATCATCCGCGGCGCTGTTTATGCGAAACCCAGAAGATAGACGCTCAAACGCGGTATCTAAGTTGTTTCCGGTATTAAATAATTGACGTTGTGCATTCAATGATGACACGTTGGTATTTACAAATAGACTCATGGGGTCTCTCCTAACAGTTTCGAGTGATTGCGCTATTGGTTTTATTATTTGCGCGTTGTATTAAATTCTTGGCACAGTGCGTGCTTGATTTAAGTAGTCAGATTTATCTGACACTTCATCGGCACACTACTGATGAAGTTTGCTAAACGGAGAAGTTTTCTTCTCTTTGCTGGCTGGTGAGATTGATGTTCCAAACCTCAAACCTCTCACTACCTCCTGGCTTCATTCTCGCCTGTCAGCAGCTCCAACCCTTCTAGCAAACCTTCCTATATATCGACATTAAAACACAATTACTTTAGAACTTTTTAAACTGCACTTTTAACATCTTAATAGGTTGATTTTCCTAACCTTTAATTTCACTTACTTTATTTACTTTACGCAAAAAAGGTCTTGCTTAGTGCCCTACTAATGTTGTTATTAGCACTTGGGAAGTAAAAACGTTCGTTATCTCCCCTTTGTAATAGTTATCGTCCTATTACCGATTTTCCTTTAGCGTTTTTTGCCCATTGAGACGAAAAAAAAGTGAAATTTTTAAAAACCGATGATTTTCATGACATTACGAACCAATTGAAATCATAAAGTTGAGATTGAGATGCAGGAAAATTAAGACTTTGTGAATAAAACAGCCTATGTGAAAGTAATAGAAAGCAGAATGAGGAAAAAGTATTCGGCAACATCTAAATACTTTAGATACAAAAAAGCCAGTAAATTGAAATACATTCAATTACTGGCCATTTAAATAGATAACAAGCACTGGGTCACTACCCCCTGGCTTCATCCTCGCCGTAGTCTATGGCTTAGAAAGCTTATCCTAGAAGCTGTAACGCTGCCTGTGGGCGCTGATTCGCCTGAGACAATACAGTTGTACTTGCCTGCTGCAGTATCTGATTACGGGTTAAATTAGCGGTTTCAGTTGCAAAGTCCGTATCCTTTATTTGTGAACGTGCAGCAGAAACATTTTCAGAAATGTTGCTAAGGTTACGAATAGTTGATTGGAAACGGTTTTGAAGCGCACCTAAATCAGCACGTAATCCACCTACCGCTGATATTGCTGTGTCAACGCTTGCAAGCATTGCTGATGCATTACCATTGCTTAGAACATCGTCGGTAGTAATTCCAAGACCAGTAGCACTAAATCCGCTCACGCCTGCTCTCGCCAATGTTCCAGAAGAAAGGTTTACGGATATTGTTTGCCCTGCATTAGCTCCAACCAAAAACTTAGCAGAAAAATCACCAGATAGAATATCTACACCGGCGAACTGAGTCGTTGTAGATATTCGTGAAATTTCAGTACGCAGTGCAGACACTTCTTTTTGAAGTGCTACACGGT
This sequence comes from Alteromonas genovensis, assembly GCF_010500895.1. Lineage (GTDB taxonomy): Bacteria > Pseudomonadota > Gammaproteobacteria > Enterobacterales > Alteromonadaceae > Alteromonas > Alteromonas genovensis. The sequence continues at coordinate 240,111 of NZ_JAAAWO010000002.1, read as the reverse complement.
CTGCAGAACTGTTAATTCCGTTTTGCGATTGTACTGCTAGAGTACGAATGCGCTGAAGCGCGGTGGTAGTCTCAGATAGCGCACCCTCTGCAGTTTGCGATAGTGAGATCGCATCGTTTGCATTTCGAACCGCTTGGTTAAGACCTTGAACTTGTGATGTCATTCTATCGGTTATCTGAAGGCCTGCGGCATCATCAGCAGCGCTGTTGATACGGAAACCTGAAGACAAACGCTCAAATGACGTATTCAAAGAATTACTAACATCGAATAACTGACGCTGTGCATTCAATGATGATACATTGGTATTGACGAACATAGACATAAAGTCTCTCCTACACTCTCAGTCCAGCGTGGGCTGGCTGTCGGGTTTTCCGACGTTTTGTTTTAGTAGTCATCAACACCTGAGGGGTAATTGATGAACTGGCTCTCTCAGAAACTGTATCGACAATATGTAACTTCCCTTTAGAAAAAATTACGATTATTGCCGATTAGCGGTAACATATTGCCGCTTATTGCCTGAGTTAAGCGCCGTAACTATCGGATTTTAATAGGAGATTTTTAGTGCTGGATAAATTGAAAATACTTGAGGTCACTCAGATATCAGCGCCCGCATCTCATGCTGCCTTTACTGATTTATGCGAAGATCCTTTTGATATATCTTTTGCGTCGCTATTTTGCACCTACCGCGAGGCTGATACCCATGTCAGTCCAAACGGCAGAATTATCGTTGTACGAATAGATAAAAAAACATTGAAGCCATTCAATTCTTGGGCATTAAAAATACCAGGCACAGATCTTCGAGATCCAAAACTTTCTTTCGATGGCAAACGTCTTATCATCACCGCTTATGCTAAAACTGTTTTAGAAGACAGTAGCCTTTCACGTCATATGGTGAGCTATAGCTCTGACACAGGATTATCCTGGAATGGACCACACTATTTTGGCGATGACGCGTGGTGGATTTGGAATTGCGATTGGTTTAAAACAACGGCATACGGGTTTGCCTATAATCGCAAAGCTCAATCTATAAGCTTGTATAGGGGTAATCCTTTAAACTCAATGACATGCTATCAAGACAATGTATTTGGACTTGAAAAATCAGACAAGGGTTACCCCAATGAAAGTGCGCTTCTCTTTGACGAACAGGGTAATGCGAGCGTCTTTTTACGCCGAGATGCCGACACATACAGCGCTCAATTTGGATACGCAAGTCCTCCCTACACAAACTGGGACTGGTATGATTTAGACATTTACATCGGCGGACCAGCAGCAGTTATGTTGGAAGATGGGAATTTTGTTGTGGCAGGTAGACACGTTGAATGGGAGGACGATATTTTCAGTACAAGATTATGGCATTTTGATGTTCAATCAAAGAAGCTCACTGAACTGATTACTCTTCCAAGTGGCGGTGATACTAGTTATCCAGGTTTGGTACTTGATAACGATATTCTTTACGTATCTTATTATTCGAGTCATTGCGATGAAGAAGCGCGGGTTTACCTTGCTAAATTGAGCATGTAAACCCGCGTCAATAACCTATTCAGCTCAGCTTAAATAAAGTTAAATAAAGACAAGTTGGTTATTTTTGGGAATGTAGCAAGGGCCGCATTTAGCGCCGTCTCTTGTTGAGCAAATTTAGTCGACGCTTCAGCGTAATCTACATCTTGAATGGATGAGCGCGCTGCTTTAGCTGCAATTTCCATATCCAGATTAGTTTCGTACGATGATTCTGCAATGTTAAGTCGACTGCCGATGGACGCCCGTTCTAGAGAAATTCGCTCTAAGCCGTTATCTAGCCCTACCAATGCATCGGCAATAGACTCTTGCAGTGCGCCGTTATCAATGGTGCTGTCTAGCAGAATCTCTTGAATCTCATGAATTGCCTGAGCCATGCTTTTCTTTTCTGGCGTATCCAGAGAGAAATCTATACTGTTGCCGGCAACGGCAGTAGCCTCAAACTGCATGCCTTTTATGGTAAAAGGTTGACCCGATGTAAAGCCTACCGTATCCACTACCGCGCCCGTACCTTGATTAACAAGTTCGGCTTGTCCACCGGCCAAGAAATTCACCCGATAGTTATTGTTAGCTGCATTCACAGGGTCAAAGTTTTTATCAAAAAACGTATCGAATGTTCCCTGCTCTTTTACCGTTGCGCTTTCTAAATTGCCTACAGCACTTCCTGTTACTGAAAATTTAAAACGAGAAAGCACGTTTTCAAACACATCATAACCATTGCTGGTTGACTGAATTTTCGAGCTATTTGAAAGCTGGATAAAACTGACACCGGCATCACCGGCAAAAGAAACGGCATTACCTGTAGATGCAGGATTAAAGGAAAACGCCTGATTGCCAGACTGATAACCTGCATAGAGGTAATTTCCGTCGGCATCTTGCGTGTTCATCAAATCTAAAACTTCTAATTTTATCTGTTCTAGCTCCGCACCAATGGCCCGTTTATCAGGGTCGGCTAAAATACCGTTGCCTGATTGAACAACCAACGTTCTAGCACGGTTGATAGAATTGGTGATATTCGTCAATACTGCTTCTTGCTGCTCTAAAGACCCTGTCACTAGGTCGTTGTTGCGCTGAAATTGAGTAAGCTCGTCCACTTCCTCGGTTAAACGTAGTACCTTTGCTGCGCCAACAGGGTCGTCACTAGGAGCAATAATTCGCTTACCTGACGCAAGTTGCTCTTGAGTCTTAGACAGCTCGGTCTGATTATTCATAATTGAACGAACGTTTTGATCGTAAATTTGATTTGTAGTTATGCGCATTTATTAACTACCTCGCTGACTGGAGAATAGTGTTAAACAGTTCTTGTGCGGTGGTAAGAATACGAGCCGCCGCGGCGTAACTTTGCTGATACTTAATCAAGTTGGCAGCCTCTTCATCCAAACTCACTCCGGAGACGGACTGAAACCAGTTTTCTGATTGCACCTGCATAGCTTCAGCCGACGCCAACGACACTTTGGCCATCGCAGCATCTTCACCGATGCGACCTACCATTGACGCATAGGCATCTTGAAATGTACGTGGTGTATTTGTGGCTTCACTGCTCACCTGAACTAAGTTCTCATTTTGTAAGGCCGCAAGATTAAGGGCATTGCTGTTATCGTTAAAACCGTCAGTATTATAAGCGAGCGAAAAGCTATCACCGGCTCTTGGAACGCCGTCTAAACTTATATCGTAGCCAGGGTAATCAGTAAGACCGCTTAGTCCCGCTGGCCACGTACCGCTATTTTTTGCCTGTTCAATGAGGTTGTTTAAATCGGTTGTTCCGGTAACGCTTGCCATGACGGCACCAGTTCCATCAACAACATCAAACGTGTCTGGGGCAGTGAATACAATTTGAGCGGGCGCCCCCGTATCAATACCACCGGCACCATCAAAGGCAGAGCGGTCGATACCAGTACCCAGCGTAGTATTAGATACGGCTACATTCACCACACTCGCATCACCTAAGTTTGTACTGTCGGCTTGACCGCGAACGGGTGTTGCAAACGCCAAATCTTCTGGTCGCATTGTGCTGAAATCGATTTTTGACGCTATGGTTTTTGTAGGCTGTATGAGGAATTCGTTACCTACCGTGTAGCTAGATGTTCCTGCGAAATCTACTTCAATTCCACCTGGCAGCTCGTTAAAGCCAGAGGAAACAGGAAAGTTTGAAAACACGATATCGTTACCAGAGCCATCTTTCTTTGGTGTTCCGTCTGCATTTAAAAACGTAATTTCCAGCTCACTAGGCGCTCCACCGGAAACTGCAGTTACTTCAATTTTGTAATCTGCATCTGTTAATTCTGCGCCCATACCTTCGGTAACTTGTGCTGTGACTACATAATCACCATTAGTGTCTGAGTACGCTAAGCCGCGAAATGACGGGATATCGAAAATATTACTTCCTAGCTGGCCGTCTAGGTCCATACCTAACTTATTCTGCTCGTTCATCGCGTCAGCGAAAGCGATAGACAGCTGACCAACGTCTCGCATTGTGGGGCCAAGCACTTCGTTTCGGTAGCCGAATAGTCCGCCAAGTGCACCGCCCAAATCACTTTCCTGAATTCGCAGTGACGCGTCGGCTTTTGTTTGCGAGCCAAAGTTTGTTTCAAGAGTTAACTGCTTTAACGACAGGTCAGCATCGGTGTTAACTTCAAATAAGTTAAACGCGCCGTTTTCCAACACCAAGGATTCACCAGAGGTTAAGTTAATGGTAACCGCACCGTTTTGTGTCTGACTTTCCTTAACATTAATCCCCATAATTGACGATAACTCATCAACCGCTTTGTCTCTCTCATTGAGCAGTGCTGATGGCTGATCGGCTGTACTGTTTCCATTAGCAATAACAATATTTCGGTTTAAATCACCGATATTGCCAATAAGGGTATTTGCGCGATTAATCAAAGAAGTAAACTCTAAGTTAAGCTCCTCCTCTTTTTCAATCATGTAGTCAGACAGGGTTCTCATACGCTGAAACAAGGACTCTGACTTGCCAAGTACTTGCTCTCGAGACGCTAAGTTTGTTGGGTCGTCAGCAGCAGTCTGTAGCGCAGAAAAGTATTCGCTCATCCCTTTTGAAATAGAGTTTGCATCACCCGCAAGCAAATTATCGATAGCCGTGGTTTTTGATGAAAATGCCTCAAGCTCTCCAACCGCGGTTATGTCGCGACGAAGTTGATTTTGCGCAAACACGTTGATAATTCTTTCTGTATTGCCAATTTCAACACCAAACACTTGGCTGTTATTCAGCTCTGTGCGCTCGCGGACATACCCAGGCGTATTTACATTGGCAATGTTGTTACTGGTTGTTTGCAGCAACTTTCCACTGGCATTAACGCCACTGGTTGCAAGAGAAAATAAGTCAACTGAACTCATGGTGTATGCCTCCCCTATCTCTGCGGTATCAGCGCATTAAGTCTATCGCTGTTGTAAACAGACATGATCTTATTGGCGTAATGTGGGTCGGTTGCATAACCTGCGTTCTGCAATTCTTGGGTATATTCTGTGGCATTACCTGCAGCTTTCACTGCGTCACTGTAGCGTGGCTGCGTAGCAATAAATCGCCCATAGTCATCCATTGCATCCTCAATAGAGCTGTATGCTCTAAACGCTGCTTTTTGTTTCTGTGGAACCAAACCGTTGAATTCAAGCGTGTCAACAACGGCCTGCTCTCCTTTCCACTCGCTATTTGCTTTTATTCCAAATAGGTTGTGGGAGCTTTTACCGTCGGCTGAGTGAATAACAAATTTCCCCCAACCTGTTTCAACCGCAGCTTGCGACACTATCGCTTTTGCATCCATGCCATACTTTTCAGCTATTTTTTCAGCATGTGGCATAAGTGACTCAACGAATTGCTCAGGACTATCGAACATCGCTTCCTTATGAGCACTTTTGCTGCCCATAGCGTGCGAGGATAACGCTACATTTTGTGCCTGAGATATGGACTCAGCGCGGTGTTGATTAAGCGAAGATAAATTGCCGTCGCTGCGTATAACGCTAGCTGGCGTATAGCTTTCTTCGGTTTGGCCAAGCTGCTTCACAATCACATCGGCAAGACCCATCCCGCCGCCAGCGGTCAAATCCGTGGCTAGCTGTTGGTCGTGCATATCGCGATAAAACTTTACTTGCTGTGAATTAAACGGGCTGTCTTCGTCGGCTAATGCGTCTTGAGCTTTACGCATGGACTTAAGCATCATCTGTACAAAAATCGCTTCGAACTGCTCTGCTGCTTCTTGCAATACAGTCTCATCGCCCGACGCTATGGCTTCGCGCATCTTGTTGATGCTGCCCATATCGTGAACGTTGCGCGCCATATCAAGCTGGCCTTTTGTGCTGAGTGCGTCCATTACCGTAAGCCCCTAAATAATAACCAGTTCGCCGCGTAATGCGCCGGCCTGCCTTAATGCCTCAAGGATTGCCATTAAATCGCCTGGTGCTGCGCCTACTTCATTTACCGCACGCACTAATTGGTCAAGTGTTACTCCTGGCTCAAACTTAAACATTCGGCTGTCGGCCAAATCTACGTCAACGATAGATTGCGTGGTAACCACGGTTTCGCCGTCTGCAAAAGCGTTTGGCTGGGCAACCTGCTGGTTCTCTGAAATAGTGACAGTTAGCCCTCCGTGCGTTATCGCGGCAGGAAGAAGACGTACCTCGCTGCCGATGACAATAGTGCCGGTCCTGCTGTTAATAACGACACGAGCAGGAGCCTCGGCAGGCGTAAATTCAAAGTTTTCTAATGTGGCGAGAAAGCCTACACGCTGTCCTGCATCTCGGGGAGCCGATACTCGAACAGAGGCAGCATCAATGGGTGTAGCAATGACATAGCCATTTTCTGGTTGCGCACCTAAGCGTTCATTTATGGTATCTGCCAGCGATTTCGCTGTAGTAAAATCAGGATAGTGAAGGTTAAGCGTTAACGAATCACCGTTTGCAAAACCACTTGGCACTTCTCTTTCTACCATGGCGCCGTTTGGAATACGTCCTACCGTAGGTGTATTAACCACTATTCGAGAGCCATCGCCACCTTCTGCACCAAAACCACTGACCACCAAACTTCCCTGGGCCACGGCATATACTTCGCCATTCACCCCGCGAAGAAAGGTTTGTAATAGAGAGCCGCCTTGAAGGCTTTTCGCTTCGCCCACCGAAGAAACGGTGACGTCAATTGTTTGTCCGGGCTTGCTAAATGCAGGAAGCTCCGCATGCACTGCAACGGCCGCAACATTTCGAACATTAGGTCGCACGTCGGCACCTAAGCGAATACCAAAATTGGCGAGCATGGTTCTAAAACTTTGTTCAGTAAACGGGTTCTGCTCGCCTGTTCCGGGTAAACCAACCACCAGCCCATAACCTATCAATTGGTTAGAACGCACACCTTGAATAGATGCTACGTCTTTGATCCTTTGAGCATTGGCTGCGCCTGAAAGGCATAAAGCAACCAATAAACATGTTAAAGCACGCATAAGAAACCCCATCATTTATAGCGGCCACCAAGTAGAAGAGAAAAACTTACCTAGCCATCCCTTCTCTTGTGCATTGGCAAATGATCCAGTACCACTATATTGAATGCGCGCGTTTGCTATACGCGTAGATTCAACCTGATTGTCTGGGTCGATATCGAGCGGTCGAACTATTCCAGTTAATCGAATATATTCATCGCCGTGATTTAAGGTCATCCACTTCTCACCCCGCACCACAAGATTGCTGTTTGGTAAAACATCCACAACGGTGACAGAGATACTTCCCTGAAGGCTGTTTGTTTGGTTAGCTGCAGCATCACCGGCAAAATCGTTTGAGCCATCAATACCAAGCTGTATGGATTCACGACCTATATTTACCGCGTTACCCCCTAACCCAATAATAGGGTCAAGCTCGGCAGAAGTTTCTCTTGATGTAGTCGTGTTTGCAGACTTAGTTGCCGCCGTATTTTCACTTAGCGTAACGGTGATGATGTCGCCCACTTGACGTGCAGTGACATCAGAATAAAGGCTTCTTGCTAAATGACCGCGAAATAGTGAACCGTCTTCAATGATCGTTTCTCTGGGATAATCAGGAATGATTGGCGCATAAAAAGGATCGTTTGCCTGTACCGGTGTATCAGGCGTGCTCTCGCACCCTGAGACCACTGATAAAGCAACTAGCGCAGTAAAAAAATAACCGAAACGATACATAGTAAACACTCCTACAGCTGCTGAATGACTTGACCCAGCATTTGGTCAACTGATGAGATAACTTTGGAGTTCATTTCGTAAAGTCGCTGACTTTCAATCAAATTAACGAGCTCTTCCGTTACGTTGACGTTCGATGTTTCCAGCGCGCCCTGTGCTAACATTCCTAGGCCCTGAAGACCTGGAACACCTCGGTTAGGAAACCCGCTAGACACGGTTTCTGAATACAGATTCTGACCAATTGGCTGCAGGCCTGTTGGGTTAACAAAATCGGCAATATTAATTTGTCCTAGCTGCTGAGGCTGAGCCTGCCCCCTGATGCTCACGCTTACTTGCCCGTCTTGAGAGATAGTAATTTGCTGTGCATCAGGTGGTATGGTTATCTGAGGCTGCAGTAAATAACCCGCGCCAGAGGTCACAATTTGACCCTGATCGTTTAAACTAAACTGACCATTTCTACTGTAGGCCGTTGTGCCGTCAGGCTGTAAAATCTCAAAGTAGCCGCGCCCTTGAATAGATAAATCAAGTGCGTTGTCAGTGGTTAGCAGATTGCCTTGAGTGTGGGCTTTTTGCGTAGACACTACTTTCGAACCAGAGCCCAGCATAAGGCCTGAAGGCAGTTCAGTATCTGCAGACGACCTGCCACCTGGTTGGTTGATGTTTTGATAAAGCAAATCTTCAAATACGGCGCGATCTTTCTTAAATCCTACCGTTGAGGCATTCGCTAAGTTGTTAGAAACCACTGCCACGTCAGTTTGTGCGGCATCTAATCCGGTTTTACTAATCCACAATGCTGGATGCATGTTAACCTCCAAACAACACGACGATACGTATTGCTGTTAAAGAAAAATTTTAAAGAAAATATCAAGCAAAAATTGAAATCTGCTATTACAAAATTCTCAACATCGAATTGCCGCGGGTATCGAGCTCCTCCGCTTGCTTCATGACTTTTACCTGTAGCTCGTAATGACGCTGTAAACTGATCATATCTACCATTTCTTCAACGGCGTTTACGTTAGAGCCTTCAAGCATGCCCGACATCACTTTTACATTAGCTGATGGGTCTGCCACCGAGCGGTCTTTCATATGAAATAAACCATCAGTGCCACGCTCCATATCCGAATAGTTAGGGCTTACTAGCTTTAATCTGCCAACCGTCTCTATCACATTAGCCGGTGCGCCAACTTGTCTCATCGACAGTGTTCCGTCCGCAGCAATGGTCAGATTATCGAGAGGGACTGGCAAAAAAAGCGGACCGTTATCCCCTAACACTGCGCGACCGTTAACGTCTGTCAAAATTCCGTCGGTGCTTAATTTAAAGTTTCCGTTGCGTGAATAGGCCTCTTGACCGTCGTCGCCTTGAACAGCAAACCAACCGTCACCTTGAATTGCCACATCTAAATCACGGTCTGTTTTAATCATAGGACCAGACTCGTAATTATTAGACGGGCTTTCAGTCATTGAAAAAACGCGGGTAGGCAAACCTTCGCCGTAGGCCGGCATTGCTCGTGCTTGCTCTAGCTGAGCTCTAAATCCTGTCGTTTGGGCGTTGGCCAAGTTATTCGAGCGAATACCTGTCGCCATAAGGTCTTGAGACGCACCGCTTGCTGCAATATAGAGAAGTTTATCCATGACTGACTTTTGACTCTGTTCAAACCATATACAAAGATTGCAAAGGTAGTGCCAGAATGGTGGGAGTTAGAGCGATGATTTTGACTAGGGTAAGGATATAGAGTTAACGCTCTGATTTTAAGTAATAAAAAGCCGCAGATAGTATCTGCGGCTTTAATTTTACGAGCTCTATTTTTCCACGCTAAGCTACTTCGCCTATCGGATATTCAAGATAGTCTGGTTAAGCGAGTTATTCACTTCCAACGCACGAGAGTTGGCCTGGAAATTACGCTGAGCGATGATCATGTCGATAAGCTCAGTGGTTAAGTTAACGTTGGCTTGTTCTAGTGATGATGAGTTTATCTCACCGAACGTTCCGGTTGTTGCCTCACCCGCAAGAGCCTCGCCTGAAAGAATACTTTCTTTCCACTGAGTACCACTTTCCTGCGTTAGCCCTTGCTCATTAGAAAATCTAACTAGCGCAACACGGACAATAGGCTCAGACGTACCGTTTGAGAAGGTTGCTCTTACCAACCCATCTGGACCGATATCAATGCCGGTCAAACGGCCCACTGGCAAGCCATCTTGCTCTAATGACGTTACCTCAAATGCGGAGGCAAACTGAGTAGGTTCGTTTGGCGTTGCATTGTTAACATCTAGATTAAAATCGATGCTGATTTGTTGGGTTGGGTCAGAACCGTTTGCAAGAATATTCGCGCCCAACGCCTCAGTTTGCATCTTAAAGTCTAACGTGGGAAGACCATCTGGCGTCTCCATTCTGTTAAAATCACCACCTTGTGAAAACAGCAGTTTGGAGGCAGATACTGCATTACCTGTATTTCCGCCAACGGAATTCACCGCGGTTGCTGGGTCGGTATCTGCACCCGTAGAATCGGTCATGTCCACCAGCGTATCATCAACCGCTGTTGCCACATACCACTCGTTATCTGCAGTAGGTGCATTGTCCTTTATAAAGTAATACGTCATTACATGACTATCACCTAACGAGTCATACACTGTTACAGAGGTTGCTGCGTTGTAGGTAAGGGGATCTTCTGGGTCAAAGTCCTGTGGATCTAAACCCACATCGCCCGCAGGTAGGTTCATTCGAATATCAACTTCAGACGTCTGCTGAGGTGAACCTGATGAATCAGGAATACGAACAGGTTCAGTGGTACTCAAGGCAACAGAAGCGCTTGTTCCGTCATTATTAACTGGGAATCCAAGTAGATTATCGCCCGCGCTGTTAACAACAAAATTATCGTCGTCCAACTTAAATTGACCTGCACGAGTGAATGAGAAATCTCGCGAGGTTATTTCAGGAACCGTAGCAAAGAAACCGTTACCGGTTATTGCAAGATCCAGTGATGTATTGGTGAACTGAAGACTACCTTGTGAAAATTGCTGAGCAACTTCTTGGGTAAGCACACCATCACCCACTTTGGTTTTACCACCTGCGAGTAGTGATGCAGCGTACACGTCACCAAACTCTGCCCGTGATTCTTTGAAGCCAACCGTGTTGACGTTTGCAATGTTATTGGCGGTTACATCCAAATCTTTTTGCGCGGCTGATACACCGCTCAGTGCAATATTAAAAGACATTATTAATTCCCCTACTAACTGCCGATTTGAATGACGTCGTCAAGATTAATACTGACATCACCATCCAAATTCAAAATGACACCTTGACCGCTTCCAGCCAAGCTTACGCTACCTACATGACGATTGACCGCTGTGTTCAGCTGTACACCCTCGCCGTTTAATTCGCCAGTGGCGCTTATTACATATTCACCGGCACGCATGAGGTTGCCCTGCTGATCTTTCCCATCCCACTCAAACTCGATATTACCCGCAGTTTGCGTGCCCGCATTGATAGTTTTGACAACCTCACCAAACTGGTTCTCGATGCTTATCGTCATATTCTGGACAGTGCCTTCATTTACAACGACGCCAGATATTCCTTCACCGTCGCTGCCTTTGAAACCAACGTTGCCTTGAACAAGCACGTTCTGACCAATCAAGCTGGAAGCCTGAAGCGCCTGATTCGACGTCATTGACGACGCAAACGTTTCAAACTTTTCGTTTAGCTGAGAGATACCATCAGCCATAGTAAACGATGTCATTTGGGCGACCATTTGGTCGTTGTCTACTGGCTTTGTTGGATCCTGATTAGCAAGCTGCTCTGTCAGCATCGAGAAGAAATCTTCTTGTGAAAGCTGCTGCTCCGTACCGTCAGCTATTTTCACCGTTTCCTCTTGCCAGTAGAGGTCGGTATTTAAGCCGGTGTTATTAATTGTGTTCACTGGTTTGTCCTCACATTAACCCAACCGCGCATTATTGCCCTTGCCCTAATTGCAATACTCGGCGGAAAATACGCTTCGTGGTGTCAGCCACTTGAACGTTTGTTTCGTAAGCTTTAGATGCCGACATCATGTTTGCCATTTCTTCGACGATATTCACATTTGGCTTGTAAATGTAGCCTTCAGCATCAGCCATAGGGTTGTTGGGCGAATACTCAACTTGTAAAGGCGCGTCGCTTTCCACGATGCCTTTAACCTGAACTCCCACACCTTTTGATTGGTCGCTCATTGCATCTTGCAATGCTGATGCAAACACGGGGTGGCGTGCACGATAGGTCTCTTCGTAGCTGCTGCTCACTGAATTTGCATTTGCGATATTACTAGCCGTGGTGTTAAGGCGAACATTTTCCGCCTCCATACCCGTGCTTGATATCTGCATAACGTTAAATAAACCCATTGCTACTGCCCTCCAGAGCCTAGTGCTTTTTTCATACCTTTAATCTTTCCGTTTAAGAACTGCAAACTCGCTTGGTAGCGAAGTCCGTTATCTAGGAAGCGATTCCTTTCAGACTGAACTTCAACAGTATTGCCATCACCGGTATCAGGTTGATTAGGGATACGGTATTGCATGTCAAAATTTGCCGCGACTGACGAAGGATTGCCGCTTAGGTGGCGTTCATTGGTACGAACTAATCCACCAGTGCTTTTATGTTTACCCTGAACACCTTCGTTCAGGGCTGACTGCATAGCTTTGTTAAAGTCGATGTCTTTTGCTTTGTAGCCAGGAGTGTTAGCGTTCGCTAGATTGCCAGAGATGACTTCCATCCGCTCAGTGCGGATCTTAAGCGCTGATTCGTGGAACCCTACTAACTTATCTAGATTGATCGCCATTGACTATGACCCCTAACTTTTCACCACCTTCTGATGCGTGTTGTGCCATCAGAATGGTATTAATTACCTTCTAGTGAAATAGTTAGCAAGGCGAGTGCCAGTTTGGATTTTGACGTTTGATATTTTGCGGAATAAGAGGAGCGGGTAATGAAAAAGCCTTTAAAATTCAGCTTTCAAACTACCCTAATTTACTTTGTTACTGCCCTACCGTTTTTGGTAATAAAGGCCAGGTTGGCATTTAACCATAGAGTAAGTGTCGCTGGCTGAACTTATGGATTCAGAAGCGCCAAGGAAAAGAACGCCTTTTGGCTGCAGCTGACCGGCAATTTGTTGCAGTATCCGCTGCTTTACGTCTGCAGAGAAATAAATGAGTACGTTACGGCAAAACACAATATCAAACCGGCCGAGGGCGGCATAGCTCGACAACAGGTTAAAACTTTTAAACGTCACCATGCGACGCACTTCTGGCTTTATCTGCATTCGCCCCATTTCGTGCTGCTGGAAAAACGTTTGTCTGCGCTGCGGAGAAAGTCCTCGCGCTAGAGATAGTTCATCGTAAACACCGAGCTCGCATTTAGACAGCATTTCAGATGACAAATCTGTCGCCACAATATCAACACCTCCTCTCAAGATGCCAGGACGCTGTCGCTGAAACTCTAAAATTGCCATTGCTATTGAGTAGGGTTCTTGACCTGAGGAGCAAGCCGCACTCCAGATTTTGATATTTCTATTGGTTTTGGCCAAATCAGGAAGCAAATCTTTTACAAGAAGATCAAAGGGGTAGTTATCGCGAAACCATAAGGTTTCATTTGTCGTCATGGCATCGATCACGCTTTGCAGCAATCCGCGATCGTGACCGCGCACAACCACATTAATCAATTCATCTGCAGAGCTATAGCTGTATTTATACAGTAAAGACGCCAGTCGACTTCGTACTAAATACTGCTTGTTTTCGCCAAGCACTATTCCACACTGCTTTTCTAAAAACTGCCTAAACTTTAGGTAGCCCTCTGGCGAAACCTCTTTATTAATCAATCCTTTGGTGCTCCGTTATTCGCATTCAGTCATTAGCCATTTTTGCACTGCGGTCGCTAATTCGTCAGGGTGGAATTTTGCGATAAAGTCATCGGCGCCCACCTTCTGAACCATAGCCTGATTGAATACGCCACTTAACGAGGTGTGAAGGACAACATGAAGCTTTTGCAGTTCAGGCGTGTTCTTTATCTCTGCAGTTAACGTATAGCCATCCATTTCAGGCATTTCAATATCAGAGACTAAAACACCAACTCGCTTCGTGATATCGCCATACTCTTCGGCAATTTCTTTTAAACGCTTAAGCGCCTCAAGACCATTTTTGGCGAGCTCAATCTCAAGACCTAATGAAGTCAGCGCCTTTTTAACCTGATTTCTTGCAACTGTGGAATCATCCGCAATAAAAATAATTTTGTTTTCTTGCCCTTCGGTGGTTAACCCTTCAGCGACTTCTGAGCTAACTTCTGCATTCAACGGAGAAATTTCATTAAGTATTTTTTCAACATCGAGAATTTCAATGAGTTCGTTCTCAACTTCCGTTACTGCGGTGAGGTAACTTGCGCGCCCGGTACCCTGAGGTGGCGGCATTATCGCGTCCCAGTTAGTATTAATGATGCGTTCTACCGCGCCCACTAAGAAACCTTGAACTGAGCGGTTATATTCTGCAATTACGATGAAGGCGTTAGACAGGTCTTCTATTTTTCTGCCTTTCGTCGCCATGCTTAAATCGATAACGGAAATTGTCTGTCCACGTATATGGGCAATTCCCCGTACCAGAGGATTTAGCTTGGGCATGGAAGTTAACGGAGGGCACTGAAGCACTTCGCGAACTTTAAACACGTTTATGCCAAAGCGCTGACGTCCGTTTAGCCTAAACAATAATAATTCTAAACGATTCTGCCCCACAAGCTGCGTGCGCTGGTTAACTGAATCTAAAATCCCCGACATAAGTCACCTCTAGGTAATTCTGGGCATGAACATTGCGTTATCCAATAAGATAGACAAGAACACTTGGTTTTTGCAGGTTAAACGACAGAAAAATGACAGTATCGCCTAAAACTTTTAAAAGCAACTCTCAAAGGCGACTGACATTAGAAAGCTCGGTCATGGTAACCCCGCATCTTGTTACTAAGCATAGCCAATAACTCACGAACTGAACACGAAAAGTCACAATGAAAAAATTGAATAGCAAAGGACAACAGAAAACATTGGCCGCCATTGCGCTTATTATGTCGAGTGCAGTGTCATTTTCATGTGTTGCGACAGACAGTTTACACCGTGTTGTGGAAAATGGCGCAAAAGACTACCTAGTATCGCAACTCGCTGATAATACGGCGGATACTAACATCGACGTCGATATTATTAAAATAGACGATAGGATAAATATTCCCGAATGCCCCGAGGGCTATCAGTATCACACGTCCGAAGAAGCCCTTCGTCAATCGTACATTTCTGTGCGGGTGAGTTGTCAAAATAATGATTGGTATTTATTCACCAGTGGTCAGGTATCAAGGACAAAAGATATTGTGGTGACCTATGGCGCGGTTAGCCCCGGCACAGTGTTAACCTCATCAAATTTGAAAATGGCGAGTGTAGACATTAAACGTCTTCGCTACACAACGTTTACCAACATTGAAACGCTAGTTGGTGCACGTATGAAACGCCGCGCCACAAATGGACAGGCTATCCAGGCAAATATGCTCTGTTTTGTATGCAAGGGCGATCGTATTACCATCTCTGCCGAGGTAGGCAAAATGAAAGTAAAAACCGCCGGTATAGCGCAACAAGATGGCGTGGTAGGCGATAACATTCAGGTACTCAATGCGAGCTCAAAAAAGACAGTTATAGCCAGAGTCGCCAGCGTAGAGAGAGTCGTGATACAATTATAATAATGGCGTACGAAAACTATCCTTTTTACGTTAATTTGGGCTAAAGAAAATGTCTCAGCGGCCGATAACGTATAGAGAGGTAAAAAGGTAGTGAGGAACTATTATGGCTATTAACAATATAAACAATGGGTTACCAAAAAATCCCGTTGATAATGGTAAGGTTTCACAACAAAACCAGACCCAGCAAGCTCAACAGCAAGCGACTGCTAAAACCGCCACTGCGGCGCCAGCACCTCGCCAAGATTCTGTTTCGTTGACGCAATCGGCCCAGCAGCTGAACCAAGTTCAGAAGAAAGGGACTGAGGCGCCAGTTAATCAGGAAAAGGTCGATCGTTTGAAAAAAGCAATTCAAAGCGGTGATTACCAAATCAACCCTGAAGTACTTGCAAGTAAGATTGCAAAAGCTGAGGCAGAAATTTTCGGCACTAAATAGCGTTTGCGCAAAGCACAGGGTAGCAATAGCGCAGAGCTTTGGAAACGACCAATACTCAGTAGTGAGGGTATAACGTAGGTTCCAAGCTTCGCTGCTTTAGTATCATCGCTAACGGCTCTATGCAACGCTAAAGGCTCTAAGTAGCGCTAAAGGCTTCTGCCAATCCTCTTGCGGCGAGATATAAAGCGCTAACTTGAAAGCCACCATCTAAAAGCGTACATTATTCAAACTAGACGTGCCAACTTCGCAGCGAACAGTTAACAACAGAAGCTTAGCTGTCAGAAAAAGCGAATAAACCATAAGAGTAATAAATTGACGAATCAGCATGAAAACTTAACATCGGTATTAAGAAGCCAGGTGGATCAGCTGACGGCGCTTTCTGGGCTATTAGAAAGAGAGCTTCATCTTATCAGCTCTCGTGATGCCGAAGCGTTAATGACCTTGCTTGATGAAAAAACCCAGATTCTAGAGGAAATCCAGATGTTAGACGCCACCGCAGAATCAATGTTTGCGAATGGTCAGTCTTACACAGAGGAAGACGATGCACTTACAGATAAGGCTAAAATTTTGCTTGATGACTGTAAGTATCGTACTCAGGTAAACCAAAAAGCAGTTGAACAGGGTCAGCTTCGTTTAACCCACCTGCGCAACCTGATGATGGAAGTACGTGCGAAAGAATCGCTTACGTATGACAAAAAAGGAAAGCCGAAAGGCGGTACCCTTGGTTCAGGTGTGAGCGCATAGCGTTTATAGACAGCGCTTAAACATAACTTCTACAACGCTGCTAATTACACCGCTGTATTTAATATACCCTTCACGAAGTCCCGCTTTAATATAATCAGTCTATCTTCGCCGCTTAGTAATATTTAACGTCTTTTACTCTTCGAGGCTTAGCCGTCGTCAAATATATGTCGTGCACACGTTTCATATCCAAAGAAAGTTCTGTGACATACGTGTCTTCACCTACGGGGTAAGTTTTCACAATTTTTGCTCCCCTGATTACGCCATCCACAGAAGCACGTAAGGACTCACTATCAACAACTAAACTAGATAATGATTGGCTGCCTTCGATACGTTGACCGTAAACCTGTTCGGCTAACTCTCTGTAGGCCTCTAGTTTTGACGCTTTCATCGCCATTAAAAGCTTTACGTTAGCATTACTGCCCTGCTGTGATTCGATAGGGGCATACCCTATGGCGGTAAGGACAGGGTACGACGCTGGCTCAACCGTTTCCCACTCAACATGCTTATCGATGACACCACAGCTCGCGAGCGTCATGATACTAAACATAAGTAAAGCAGCTTTCACTCTAACAACACTTGTTGAAATACCCATTACATTCTTTCCTATTCCTGATATCACACGTAACGATTAACTAAGTTGCTCACTCTGTCATCATTAACCTTGATGATGTGCGTTACGCTTATATCTGCGATAATTTTTTTATGCTTGTGCTTTGCTTGTATTTTGCTTGTATTTTTCTATGTGCAAGGCTTGTGCCTAATCGATGCAACGCTTGTGCCTAATCATGTGCGTAGTTCACAAGAGAATACATTTTTTTGAATAACCTATTTATACTCTGCTTAAAAACAGTTTATCGCAATAGAGTACAATCACAGTGCTAACGACTCGCGCTTTTGCAGGGCTCATTCTTTTTAGTGCTGAGCTTTTTGAACTGCTGCGCCTTTTAACTAAGCTGCGTCTCTAGGTTCCTCAGTGCTTTTTAATTACGCTTCGCAACATTTTCCCCTATCACCTGGCATCCCCTCTCACTTGGCATTGTTTTAGCATAAATGTATGCAGTTATAAGGCCATTACAAAATACGTGGCGTCCTTTTTGTGTAGAAGCGCTTTATGTAAAAGAGCGAGTAAAAGCACTCAATACTACATTGTGGAATTGCTGAGTCATTTATGCAGTCACTACAAAGCCATCGCAAGTAAGCGTTGACAAACGTCAAACACAAAAAAAGCGATGCATTATTTGCAGCGTTCGTGAGGTTTATATGCAAAGTAAAAAGATAAAAGGCTACGCCATTTTGATCAATGTGTGTGTGGCACTGGTTTGCCTTATTGCCTTGTTTAGTGGGCAATCCCATGCCATGTGGTATGAGGCGAAAGGGCGAGCGATTATCTTAAATGGTGACAAAGAAACCGCTAAACGTGAGGCAATTGAAGAAGCCCTCAAACAAGCCATGCTTTTCTCAGGGGCATCTATCAAAAGTGTTCAACAGCTTACCAATGGATTACTCGAAAACGAAGAAATGACCATTCGCAGTACGGGCGAAGTTGAACAATTAGAAATTATCGACGAAAGGTACAATGGCGAAGTTTTCACGGTGAGTATTAGGGCTGATATCTTCCCTGCCAGCCAACAATGCGCCGCCATATCTGATATCAAGCGTTTTGCAACAACCCACTTCCTTATTCCAAATAGACAACAACTTACCGAGGGCAATATTAGGCACTTAGATGAAGCGGTAACGAAACGCTTTGCAGACTTAATGGCTAACACGACTGATACGCTTCGCTTGTCGTACATTGCACCGCATACAGCAAAATTTAAAAGCGAGTTTACCGAACAAAACGTGCGTTCTTTGTCACAAAGAGGAAACTCTCAATTTGTGATAGTGGGTACCATTGACGACTTGAGTATTAAAAGAGAATCAGCCTCTATATTTACGCCGTGGGCCGATGATAGTGTTGACAGATACTTTGGAATGACTCTTCATGTTTTTGACGGCATCAATGGAGGCAAACTCTTTACCAAGTCTTACAGTACACATGCGCAGTGGACATTTGACCGATTTGCTCAAATCGATGAGTTTTCAAATTACTTTTGGCACTCTACTTATGGTCGTGCGGCACAAAAGCTAATGATAGACGCTATTCAAGACTTAAAAGAAGCAACAGCCTGCCAACCGGTAACAGGGCGAGTGGTTAATGTGGCCGGAAATATTATTTCTATTTCGTTAGGGCGAGATAACGGGTTGCAAGACAGCGACGAGCTTGTGCTTTATCAGGCAAAAGAAGTTATGGATAATAAGGGAAAGAAATACCTTCAGTACTCACTCTACCCTGGTGTTTTTGTGGTTGAAAATACCTTTGCAAACTCTTCAACCATTATTCACAAAAACTCTGGTTTGGTTGCAAATATCCAGGAAAATGACTTTGTGGTGAAAAAATAAACGCACTAGAAGCAACGGGGTAATTATCCTAAATCCAGGGTTCCGTATTTGGCTTAGGTGGGTATAATCGAAGGGCAAGTCCCCATAGTTTAACTGGATAAAACAAGAGCCTCCTAAGCTTTAGATCTGCGTTCGAGTCGCGGTGGGGACGCCATAATTTGACAATCTCCTAATTTTATCTTGTACATTTTCACATACAGACTGCGTTGTTTATGCTCTGTAGATTTTGCTTTTAATCATATCCACGCAATATTATATAGAGAGTAGATAACGTATTTAGAGAAAATAGAATGGATAATGACACAGAACGCGACTGTGCAGACGAGCAGAATAGCCAAAAGGATATATGGGACGTGATTGAGATGTTAAACGAGCCCGGCGCTATTTTCTAACCCCAGTGAAATTTACAACTTAATCCCCATATCCTGTTTTAATGTACAAAACATCTGTCGTTATTTAAGCCATTAAGTAACGTGTTATTGAAGCCAGTTATAACCTCGGGGAGCCGTTATGAGCCATTTCGAACACGATGAATTGGATTCTTTTTTCGCTGAGATGCAAGACGTAAAACCCATTATCTCTGACGATAAAGCACAGCTGCACGACCCAGAGGCAGCCTTAGCAGAAAAACAGAAACGCGCTTCTCTGCAAGCCTCCATTCGAGATAAATTAAAAAACCCCCTAAGTATGGAAGGTGTAAAGCCTGTGCCGCTTGATGACTTTATACAATTTCAGCAGCCAGGTATTCAAGATGGTGTATTTAAAAAGCTAAGACTAGGAAAGTACCCGCTAGAGGTAGTGATATCTATGGCGGGAAAAACCCTCGATGAAAGCAGAAATTTACTGTATCAGAACGTGATTTCGGGGCATGAAAAAGGCGTAAGAGCACTTTTGATTAAGCATGGGACTGGTGAAAACTCTAAACCATTTCCGGCTTTAAAGAAGAGTTACGTTAATCATTGGTTGCGCGAACTTGAGGAAGTAATAGCGTTTCATACCGCGCAGCCTATGCATGGCGGATTTGGCGCTACCTACGTATTATTAAAGAAACATCCTCAACAAAAATTGATAAACAGAGAAAAAAATAGGAAAGGATAAGTACCGCTCAAACTTAGGGGGAGATGATCATAGAAAAATAGCATCGCCCAAAATGATTAAAGCCCGTAATAAACGTATTTATTACGGGCTTTATTATTTTCTTTCAGACTACTTAACTGAAGATTGCACACTTAGCGTTGTTGGAGCGTCTGCAGATTTTGCAGAAGTACTAAATACGGCGGTAATAAACATAAATACCACGGCAACGGCGACTCCAGTCAAGCCAAACCCTTTTGAGGAACGATTCATTGTTCGTCTCTTATTATTTAAACTAGTATTGTTACCAATAACTAGTGCAACCCAATTCAACTCCTGTAACCAAATTGCAATCCGTGCAGCACTACAATAGATCAGCGATACGCCAATAACAAGGGGCAAAAGCAAAATATTGACGCTAAGCCAATGGTTTGACACAAAAAGTGCCCTTGTTTAATAAATCAGCAGCTATGTTGGCTGCAAACAGCCAACATAAATTGCGCTTATCATTGATTTTAACCGACAAACCTACGTGCGTTTCTGAAAATCCGCATCCATGCCCCATCTTCTTCCCAGTCATCTGGGCGCCAAGAATTGGCTACAGCTCTAAATACCCGCTCAGGGTGCGGCATCATAATGGTACTGCGCCCATCGGCTGAAGTAAGACCGGTTATCCCTTGTGGAGATCCATTAGGGTTAGCAGGGTACTGCATGGTTGGATTGCCAAAGTTATCCACATATCGCAACGCTACATGCTCGTTTGCTTTTGCTAGTGCATCAGCATTGGCAAACTCTGCTTGCCCTTCGCCGTGGGAGACCGCTATTGGCATACGCGAACCGGCCATGCCATCAAGTAGCACAGATTTTGATTTCATCACTTCTACCATAGCAACACGCGCTTCAAAGCGAGCCGATTGGTTTGTTACAAAGTGAGGCCAATGCTCAGTGCCTGGAATAAGTGATTTCAAGTTAGACAGCATCTGACAGCCGTTACACACACCTAAACTAAAGGTATCGTCACGAGTAAAGAACTGCTCAAATTGATCTCTAGCCATACTGTTAAAGAGTATCGACTTCGCCCAGCCCTCACCTGCTCCTAAAACGTCACCGTAAGAGAAGCCGCCACAAGCGGCAAGACCCGCAAAGGTGTCTAGTGAACTTCGACCTGAAAGAATATCACTCATGTGAACATCTACCGCATCAAAGCCTGCACGCGTAAATGCCGCTGCCATTTCAAGGTGGGAGTTAACGCCCTGCTCTCTTAATATAGCCACTTTAGGCTTAGCGCCAGTAGCAATGTAAGGTGCCGCAATATCGTCATCAACATCATAAGTTAAGTTAGCGTGAAGGCCTGGATCTGTCGCGTCTTGCTTAGCAATATGTTCTTGCTCTGCACAAGTGGGGTTATCCCGCAGCTTTTGCATCTCAAACGTTGTCGTTGCCCACGTGGTTCTCATCGACACTCTGCTATCAGCCAGTACAGCAACGCCATCGCGCTGAAACTCAATCATATCGGTAGTATTAACAGAACCAATATCATAAGTAATGTCGGCAACCCCGTGCTCTGCAAGAATGCTATTTACCGCGTCACTATCGCGTTCTAGTACCTGCAGTACGCCACCTAGCTCTTCGTTAAATAACACTGATAAATCACTACCAGCGAGTTTATCTAGCGTCACTGTGACGCCGGTTTTACCAGCGAAAGCCATTTCCGCAACGGTGGTAAATAAGCCGCCATCAGAGCGGTCGTGATACGCTTGTACAAGACCGTTTTCCAATAGCGCTTGAATAGCGTTGAAAAAGCCTTTCAGTCTGGTGGGTGAAACCACATCTGCTGGGCTGTCGCCGAGTTGCTCATACACTTGCGCTAGGCAGCTAGCGCCAAGACGATTGTTGCCCTCACCAAGGTCAATGAGTAATAACTTACTGTCGCCTTTGTCAGTTCTTAGCTGAGGCGTTACGGTTTTACGAATATCTTTTACCGCACCGAATGCAGTAATCACCAAAGACAGGGGTGATGTGACTGATTTTTCTTCGCCATCGTCCTGCCATGCCGTTTTCATCGACATAGAGTCTTTACCCACTGGAATAGTTAATCCCAACTCAGGGCAAAGCTCTTCGCCAACAGCTTTAACCGCTTCATATAAACCTGCATCTTCACCAGGGTGACCCGCGGCCGTCATCCAGTTTGCAGACAATTTAATACGTTTAATATCACCAATGTAAGAGGCCGCGATATTTGTCAGCGCTTCCCCTACGGCAAGTCGTGCAGAAGCCCCATGAGATAACAAGGCGACTGGGGTGCGCTCTCCCATTGCCATTGATTCACCGTGATAGGTGTCAAAGGCACTGGCCGTAACCGCGACGTCAGCAACGGGAACTTGCCACGGCCCCACCATTTGGTCGCGATTGACTAGTCCTGTAACAGAGCGGTCGCCAATGGTAATAAGGAAGGTTTTTTCAGCTACCGTAGGTAGTGACAAAATGCGCTCTGCTGCTTCACTTAAGCTGATTTGACTGTCGTCAAAGGCAGGTGAATGTGCAACCTTTGATGTAACATCGCGGTGCATTTTAGGTGGTTTACCCAGTAAAACGTCTAATGGCATATCGATAGGTTTATTATCGAATTGACTGTCATTAAGGTTTAAATGCTCTTCAACCGTCGCTTCACCCACTACCGCATAAGGTGCCCGTTCACGGGCACAAATCGCTTCGAATACTGGCATATTTTGTGGTGCTACTGACATGACATAGCGTTCTTGCGATTCGTTACACCACAATTCTAACGGCGTCATACCGGGTTCGTCTGACAATACTTTTCTAAGCTCAAAGTTTCCGCCGCGACCACCATCGCTGACTAATTCGGGTAACGCATTAGACAAGCCACCCGCACCAACATCGTGGATAAACTGAATAGGGTTATTTTCACCAAGCTGCCAACATGCATCGATAACTTCCTGACAGCGACGCTCCATTTCTGGATTCTCTCGTTGTACAGAGGCAAAATCTAAATCTTCGTTTGACTGACCTGATGCCATTGATGAGGCTGCACCGCCACCAAGACCAATATTCATCGCTGGCCCACCAAGTACAATTAGCTTGGCACCTACCGTGATTTCACCTTTCTCAATTTGATCACGGCGAATATTACCCAGCCCACCGGCTAGCATAATAGGCTTGTGATAGCCTCTTATTTCTACACCGTTAAAGCTGTTTACTTCTTGTTCGTAAGTACGGAAGTAACCCAACAGATTAGGACGACCAAATTCATTGTTAAACGCAGCGCCACCTAATGGGCCTTCTGTCATTATATCAAGTGCACTAACAATGCGCTGCGGCTTACCGTATTCACTTTCCCACGGCTGCTCTGAACCTGGAATGCGAAGGTTAGACACCGTAAAGCCAACAAGCCCAGCTTTTGGCTTAGAGCCTCGGCCAGTCGCGCCTTCATCGCGAATTTCACCGCCAGAACCTGTAGCAGCACCGGGAAAAGGCGAAATAGCCGTTGGATGATTGTGTGTTTCAACCTTCATCAGAATATCGATATCTTCGTGATGATATTCGTACTGATGAGACTGAGGATTTGGGAAGAAACGTCCGGCTTGCCACCCTTCCATTACCGCTGCGTTATCTTTATAGGCAGAGAACACGCTGTCGGGCAGCAATTCGAAGGTATTTTTGATCATTTTGAAAAGTGACTTTTCCTGATCTTTTCCGTCGATGGTCCAGCTGGCATTGAAAATTTTATGACGGCAGTGTTCAGAGTTTGCTTGTGCAAACATATAAAGCTCTACGTCCGTCGGGTTTCTACCTAACGTCGTAAAGCTGTCAAATAGGTAATCAATTTCATCATCAGCAAGCGCTAAGCCTAAAGACACGTTGGCGTTTACTAGTGCATCTTTTCCGTGTTCTAACATCTGTACAGAAGTAAAGCTTTTCGCCTCTGCCTGTGCAAAAAGCACCGCCGCATCATCAGTATTGGTAAACACCGATTCTGTCATTCTGTCGTGTAAGAAACTAGCAACTAGGGCAAAATCGTCATCACTTAAGCGGGTATCGGTATCGATGTAGAATGCACAACCGCGTTCAATACGGTTAATAGTATCAAGGCTACAGTTATGAGCGATATCAGTGGCTTTTGAGGACCAGGGTGAGATAGTACCTGGACGAGGAGTGATAAGAAAAAGTGTTCCAGAAGGCGACTGTGTTTGCCTAGCAGGTCCGTAAGTGAGCAGTTTTTCTAAGATTTCTATTTGCTGATTGGATAAGTCACCTTGAGAATCTACTAGGTGAATATATTCGCTATAAAGGTTATTCACCTTAACGCCGGATTGACCCAGCTTTGCAATCAGTTTAGTTTGGTTAAACTCTGATAGTGCGGGAGCGCCTCGAAGGACCAACATAGTGCTTTACCTGGTTGTTTTGAAACAACGACCACCAATGCGACGCGTTGCCTCTTAAATTGATGAGTAATTCGGCGCGGATTATAGAGCAATTACGCTCATTTGGTAACCTCAATACGACCTTACGTGAAATTTTTTTGAAATTTTTTTAACTAACACAAATAAGAAAAGCGCTATGCAGTTACAACGCTATAAAAAGCAATTTCGACTTTACGCCCTTCTGATACTTTCTGTTGTCACCATAGCGTGCACGGTGCCCTCTGTGCCGACTGCACTATCGCAGCTACTTGAAAGAAACTCTATTAAAGTTGGAACCGTATATGGCGCCGGCACGTTTTACAATGGCGCCGGCGGGCCCCAAGGGTTTGAATATGAACTTTTGGCTGGCTTTGCGGATTATCTCGGGGTAACGCTCGATTTGTACCCGTTTTACAGTTATGACGTTATGTTGCAACAGCTAGAAGAAGGAAACCTCGACATTGTTGCTACTGGCGATGCCGTTACATCAAATTTGCAGCAGCGCTTTGACTACGGACCAGCGTATCAATTTGTGGATCAACAGCTAGTATTTAAGGCCGGTACACCCCGGCCTCGTGATATACAAGCGCTATCGTCACCTATTATTGCCGTGTCGGGCAGCAGTCAAGTACACGTACTGAACGCACTCTTGAATCAATCGTCTACTGACGTAACGTCATCAAAGGTTATCACCACCGAAGATTCTGATTCAGAGGAATTGCTGCAGCAGGTCGCATCAGGAGAAATTAGCTTTACAGTGGCCGACAGCAATCGGCTCGCGTTACAGCGCAGGCGCTATCCTAGCTTGGCTGTGGCAAAAACCTTAAATGCGAAAATGCCCATGGCTTGGGCTATGCCGGTAAACCAAGATGACTCAGTGAAAGCGGCGATAATTGAGTATTTTGGAACGGTACATCAGTCAGGATGGTTTACCGTTTTAGAAGACAAATATTTTGGACACATTCGTCAGTTTGATTATGTTGACAGCAGAGCATTCAAGAACGCTGCAGAGTCTATCCTTAAACAATACCAACCCTTATTCAAAAAATATTCGGGCGACTTAGACTGGCGATTATTAGCTGCGATGAGCTACCAAGAGAGCCACTGGGAGCCGGACGCAGTTTCTCGCACTGGTGTTAGGGGGCTGATGATGCTCACCCTTGATACCGCCAGTGACTGGGATGTAAGCGATCGCGTTGACCCTGAACAAAGCATTCGCGGCGGCTCGCGATATTTTGCCAGCTTATTGAGTCGAATACCTGCGCGAATTGGTAACCCTGACAGAGTATGGATGGCCATGGCCGCGTACAATATAGGTATGGGGCACTTAGAAGATGCGAGAGTATTAACCGAGCGACAAGGCGGTAACCCTGACCTATGGGTGGATGTGAAACGCAGATTGCCGCAGCTTAGGCAGAAAAAATACTATCGCACTACCCGCTATGGCTATGCTCGCGGCGATGAAGCAATGCAGTATGTTGAAAATATCAGGCGCTACTACGACAGCCTAGTATGGCTAGATGAACAAAATAAAATATGATCTCAGTCTGCTGGCTATTGAAATATGTCATTTAAGTGTCATCTCTATGGCGTAAGTTTGGAAGTATAAGCCCAACCCAGCATGATACCGATAAGGTACATAGGTTTGGGGATTATTTGGCTTCCCAACATCGTCAAGATAGGGAGAGTATATGAAGAAAAATAGATTTATGAGAAAGGGGATTACATTGAGAAATAACAATAGACGCAGACTGTTGATAAAGAAAAGCCATCAGAAAGTACTGCACCGCAGAAGGCTTTATGTCACTAATGACATGTTCACCCAACTGACCAGAAGCTCAGAGCAATGATAAATGCGTGCCCTGGTTTTTAACTGCCCCATTTGTAATTAAGCTTATCGATAACTGCCCAGATTTATAACTGCTTTGGCTGCAGTTCCTCATTTTGCTGGGAGCGCTTCGCTTTTTTAGCCGCTTTTATCTCTTCTCTTCGCCTTTTAAAAAATGCAGAAATTTTGTTAGCGCATTCATCGGCTAATACCCCAGACTCGATTTCGGACTGATGATTGAGTACAGGATGCTGTAGCAAATTCATCACCGAACCGGCAGCGCCTGTTTTTGCATCCCAAGCTCCAAACACCACGCGCTTGACTCTTGCATGCACCAGCATGCCTGCACACATTGAGCATGGCTCTAAGGTAACGTAAAGCGTTGCGTCTATAAGGCGATAGTTTTGCACATGTTTAGCAGCCTGAGTCACCGCATGCACCTCTGCGTGAGCGGTGGGGTTGTGATCTTGTATTGGCGTATTCCAGCCTTCACCTATTACTTCGCCATTAGCTACCACGCATGCACCCACAGGAACCTCGCCAATTGCTTCGGCTTTATCAGCAAGCCTCAAGGCATGTTTCATCCACTCTATGTCTTGTTCATTGGCCTCTGAGTGTGAGGAAATCGTATTGTCAGGCGTCATGTAACGGCATACCTCGTAATGACCATTTTAGTTATTCCTTCGTCAATATCACCAAAACAGTTAGTGATTTTCATCATCCAAAACACTAAAACATTCACCTTAATAATATAAACCATTGTTAAAAAATGCTTTTTTATCGATGGCAACAATCTTGCTGTACATTTATCAACAAATAGGGTTTATTTAAATCATCGATATTAAGTAAACACGCTGTGTCAAACAGCCTAACAAGACAAACTAATTGTTATCGACTACACTTTTTTAACGATATTTGAGAGGGATGCCACCGTGAATTTAACTGCTATTGCTATTGTTGCTATCTGTGCTTGGGCGCTAGTCAGTATTATCGACAGCGCGAAAGATAAGAGCAAGAAAAAACTTAACAGCAAGGAATTCGATGCATACAAATCGGAAATTGCTGAATTAAAAGAACGTATTTCGGTATTAGAGAAAATCGTTACCGACGAAAAATACGACCTCAAAAAACAGTTTGCTGATTTAGAAAAAGACCGTGTAGCTTAATGGGTTATAGATTTTGAGGTTACAGTTCTTAAATGCGCACTTAACAGGGCGCACTTTAAAGGACATGCTCTAAACGACACACCTTAAAGCGATTTAAAGAGGGCTAATTGCCCTCTAAAAGTTTACGCTCCGCCCGCTCCACTCTTCGTGGCTTGCCCGCAATAACAAGCACATCATGGGCTTGTAATATCGCGTTTTCATTTGGCTCTTTTACTTCATTACCGTCTCGACGCAGTCCTTTCACCTTTACCCGCATGCGGGCAAAGTCAATGTCTTTTAAAGGTTTACCCACAAATGCAGCGCCTTCGCTAAGCACAACGGCATGGATAAACTCCAACTTATCCTCTGTGCCGTAGCTTATCTCTGTGGTTTCACCTGGGTAGAAACCGTGCATGTGATCGTAACGGCCTTTTCGCTCTGCTCTTACTCGCTTCAATATTCTCGACATGGGTACACCAGCGTAATGCAACACCTGAGAGACTAGCATTAAGCTTCCCTCCTGCAGTTCAGGCACAACCTGGTTTGCTCCAGCAGAATAAAGACTTTCTAATTGATAATCTCGCTTCGTTCTCACCATTACGTCTGTAGAGGAAATGGTTCTGGCTTGGGTAATAACTTGTTTGGCTTTATCTACCTGGTCGAAGGCCACTAACACCAAGGTGGCCTTTTCAATCGCAGTACTTATCAGAATATCTTTTTGACTGGCGTCTCCAAAAACCACTGGCTCTCCTGCATTGCGACTTTCTTGTACCCGTACAGGGTCCATATCTATAGCGACAAACTTTATTCCTTCCATTTTTAACATGCGTGCCACCGACTGTCCTACGCGACCGAAACCGCAAATAATGACATGATTAGTCAGGCTATCGTGGCGTAAACTCGTTTCCTCATCGGTGAGGGCTAAATCGCTTTTCACGATACGCTTTGCAATCAGCACACTGTTACTCATTAACCACGGGGTTAACGCCATGCTAATGACCCCCATACTGATAATGAGTGACGATTGTTGGGTTGAAAGTACACCGTGTGTAGTTGCAAGGGCTGCGATGACGAAGCTAAACTCTCCTATCTGGCAAAGTTTCACGCCAGCCGACCATCCGTCAATAGGGTCGGTTTTAACCAGCATTGATGCAAGCCTTACCAGTACCACCTTCACCAGCATAAGGGCAAAGACACCAAAAACGATTTCAAATAGATTGCTCCACAACACGCTTAAATCGAGCTGCATGCCAACGGTAACAAAAAACAGTCCCATCAAAATGTCTCTAAAGGGGCGAATATCTGCCTCTAGCTGATATTTATACTGGCTTTCTCCCAACATCATTCCGGCTAAAAAAGCCCCTAGCGCCATTGAAAGACCAAAATAGTAGGTTAAGCCACCGGCCAATAAAGCGATTAAGATAGTGGTAAGAACAAACAGTTCATCGGTTCTCGTTCTGGCGATCTCTCTAAATACCCATGGAAGTACCCACTTACCAACAGACATAAGAAAGGCGATAACGAACACACCTTTAAGTAATGCCTCACCTAATGCTAAGCCAATGCTTACTTCACCTGTTTGTGCTAGCAAGGGAATGGCAATAAGGAAAGGGACAACGGCTAAGTCTTGGAAAAGTAGAATACTGATTGCTAGCTGAGTGCGGCGATTGTTTAAGATCCCCATTTCAGTGGCCTGCTTTATTACAATAGCTGTCGAGCTTAGCGCGAGGGTGCCGCCCACAATGATGGAAGCACTTAATGACAACCCTAAAAAGTATGGAACGCTTGTGAAGACTGCGGTGGTGATTAACATCTGCCCCAAGCCAACCCCAAATACTAAGGAACGCATTGCAAGCAATTTAGGTAATGAAAATTCAAGCCCTAGAGAGAACAGCAAAAATACAATGCCCACTTCAGCCAGCAGATGCATCTGCTCTGGATGAGCAAATACCGATAATATTTGTGGGCCAGCAAGAATGCCTGCAAAGAGGTAGGCAAGAATAGGTGGTAAGTGCGCTCGCTTAAATAAAGCAACCGCACACACCGATATAAACATTAAAACCACTATGTTTAAAAAACCAGCTCCCACTTTACCTCCGTTACTTCTTTTTAAATATTCAGTGATGCTACGTCACAGCTCTCGCTGAATTAGCAGAGCCACTGAGTTGGCAGGGCCGCCTAGTGCGAAAGCCCTATGCGTCAAAAAAGAATTGGCACTCAGTTTGCAACGCTCTTAATCAATAACGTGTTAGCGTGCACGTTTTGCATCTGCCCAGAGCATTCGCAGATATGACAGCCCCGATGCACGCCAGCATTTAAGATAAATATTGCCGCCCTTGCCTATGCTTGGCGTCAGTATACGCACCAGTGTCAGTGATTTGACACACAACCGATGCAACATATTGCGAAAAGGGTACGCCGTGGAATTTTCAACGTCAGTATACGATAGCACACACCATAGCAGTTTTTATCCGAGAGAGTCACAGGCTCACGGTCTTTCTGTGAGTGAACTGACTGTATTCATCAATCGACTACTTTCTACACTTGAGCTTGAAGAGTTGGGAACACTCTATTTCCAACAGCTGAACGCTCTTTTGCCAGTGGCAGGTTTGAGCTTGACTGATTTTGACCCCCGCTGGGTGTACGGCAATGCAAAAATTTCGTCAACCTTGATTGATTTGCCTCTGCAAGGCTCTGCATCGAAAGGTGGAGAACAAGCCCACGCTTACTATTACATTAGCTCACCTCTTTCGCTGTCGCAACGTGAGATACTTTTTCAACTTCATGATTTATTTGGTAAACAAGTAAAACATGCCGTATCGCATTCACGCATGAAGAGTATGGCAACAAAAGATGGCTTAACTGAGCTGGGTAATCGTATTGCCTTCGAACAAGCTATGATACGCCAGCGTAGCTGGGCACAGCGTCGAGATGAACCATTTTCATTGTTGGTCTTAGACTTAGATAACTTTAAGCAGGTGAATGACACGTTTGGACACAGCGAGGGAGACCGTGTGTTGGCACACGTGGCTTCGCGATTAGTGAACGTGCTGCGCAATGAAGATGAGCCTTTTAGGTATGGTGGCGATGAGTTTTGCTGCATTTTAGACTGTCAAACCGAGCAGCAGCTTTTATGCGCTGCTGAGCGAATAAAGGCCAGTATCAGTAGTTCCGATTACTTGGTGAATTTAGGCATTTCATGCAGCCTAGGCGGCGCACTCTATCGTGTAGGTGATACAACGCACAGCATGTTCGACCGAGCTGATAGTGCGCTGTACAAAGTAAAAAGTTCAGGGAAAGATGATTATCAAGCCGCATAATCACTGTTACCTGCATACCAAATTAGAATTTTTGATTAGGGCTCTGTCTTCTTTACGACTCTGACCCAATTGCAAATCTGTTCTTTTTATAACTAAAACGCGGCAAACTCTTGCCGCTAATCCTCTGAGCAGTACTCGATACGTATATCTACCTTTACGCTGTTATCTTCACGTCTTAAATAAAGGCACTCCCTATTGGCAATGACTGCTACCGGAGTATCGCCAATAAAAATTACCGGTACGCCCTGTCGCTCCCAACGAGGTACGCGCCATACCTTAAACCAATTTTTTAACTCTTTTGACACTCCAGCTTGCTCAGGTTTTACCTTAAGCCCTCGCATATCAGTTTTAAGACAAATTGCCTCGTCACTGTTTTCAAGAGACACGGTGACGCTCATACTCAACCACGCAAGGTAAGTCATCTCGTGATTGTTGAGTGCTAGCGTTACCGGAATATCTTCTGTTGGCTTTGCCACCCAGTAAATATCGCCATTAGAGCGCGCAATTTTACCCCACTTAAACGACATTTCCGGTGTAGCGTCTTGTTTAGCACCTAGCATGGAAAGCAGTTCATCTAACTGTGCTTTTGACGGCGCTAGTTGTCCTTGCTGGGTAAACCACAATCGAATCACTGCTTTTTGCCAGGGTATCGATAGTGTTGTCAGAATATCACCACTAAGACGAACAGGTGATAGCTTGCAGTCGTTTAAAAATTGATTGGCAGTATCATTGATTAAGTGAGACTGCTCTGCACATAGGAGCGCACTACGACTTACCGTTTTGGCCAACTCAGGCCAGCGTGCAACTAAGTCAGGAATGATATCATTTCGCAAAAAGTTTCTATCGAAACTGGTTTCAAAATTCGACTCATCTTCAACCCAGCTCAATGCCTCACTATGGGCAAAACTGACGATATCTGTCTTTTTGAGGTTTAACATAGGTCGTAAAACCAAGGTATCGCCTCGCCACTGAGACTCAGCCATACCGGCAAGCCCTTGCGGCCCTGCTCCACGTTTTAACTGCAGCAGTACTGTCTCTAATTGGTCTTCTGCATGCTGCCCAAGAAGCAGCACGCCTCCTATTTGCTCGCAAGCGCTTAGTAGGGCGTGATAACGCGCCTTTCTTGCCTCAGCTTCAATACTTTTACGTGAACTTGTATCAACGACAACCCGCTGCTGGTGATATACAACATCATTTATTCTGCATTGTAAGTCGCAATGCTTTGACCACCCATCGGCATTATCGCTTAGCCCGTGATGAATATGCACTGCATGTAGCTCGCAGTGGTATTGGTCGCGATATAATAAGGCTAATTGTAAGAGTACTGATGAGTCCACGCCGCCGCTAAATGCAACGACAAGGGGGGAATGTAAAGGAAGATTAGCATCGTTGAGACCAGCAGCTATTGAGTCAATTACCTGCTGGCCTATTTCAGTTGATATGGGGGGCACACACTGTCCGTTTGTTAATTAGCAGTAGCCAAACGACATGAGTCGCTGATAACGCTCTTCAAGAAGTTTGTCTTTGTCTAGCTCTTTAAGTTGACTCAGCTGCTGCTTCAGTACCGCTTTTAAATTGGCAGCCATGCTGTTGTGGTCTCGATGAGCACCGCCCAAAGGCTCCTCAACAATACTGTTGATCAGCCCGAGCTCTTTAATTTGCGGAGCACTAACACCCATTGCCTCTGCGGCTAGCGGCGCTTTCTCTGCACTTTTCCACAAGATAGAAGCACACCCTTCAGGTGAGATAACAGAGTAGGTGGAATATTGAAGCATATTTACTCTATCGCCCACACCAATGGCTAATGCACCACCAGAGCCGCCTTCACCAATAACGGTACAGATGATAGGCACAGTGAGCTCTGCCATTTCGAAAAGATTCTTTGCAATAGCTTCGCTTTGCCCACGCTCTTCAGCGCCTACGCCAGGGTATGCACCTGGGGTATCGATAAAGGTAATGATAGGTAAATTAAAACGTTCCGCCATTTTCATTAAACGTAACGCTTTGCGGTACCCTTCTGGCTTCGGCATACCAAAATTGCGTCTGACTTTTTCGTTGGTATCTCGACCTTTCTGGTGTCCAATTACCATTATTGGCTGTCCGTCTAGCATTGCCGGGCCGCCTATAATCGCTTTGTCATCCGCAAACGCTCTATCCCCTGCTAATTCATCGAATTCACTAAAAATACGAGGAATATAGTCCAATGTGTATGGACGCATCGGGTGGCGGGCTATTTGAGAAACCTGCCATGCGCCGAGATCTGAGAAGATTTTCTTCGTTAGATCGGCGCTTTTGCCTCGTAACTTGTTGATCTCTTCTTCAATACCAACATCGAACTCACCGCCTTGATTAACCAGTCTTAGCTCTTCTATTTTTGCTTCTAATTCGGCTATGGGTTGCTCAAAGTCCAAAAACTGTATGCTCATTTTATGTCCTATTCTATCTACGCTCGTCAATACAAACGCGAGATGTCCAATCTATCGAACTCTACCTATTAATGGTAGAGAATTGAAACGGCTTTTTCTCCCAAACACTGTTTGAGATCGTGCAAGAGTTGATCCTCTGGGGTTACATACCACTTAACGCCGCACGCTAACGTTGCTTCGGCGTCGGGGTGCGTAACCTCTATTTGAACAGGACAACTACCGCCATTAAATGCCTGCAGAATAGATTGCATCTGACTCATTTTCTTCGTTTCAAGCGACTGGGTATCAACTTTTAACGCCAGCGCTTTCGCATTTTTCTCTCGTGCCTGAACAATGTCCATTACATCACGGGCGGTGATTGTATTGCCCCCAGAGAAATCATCAAAGCTGACCTGTCCCTTTACGAGCAATATTTTATCGGTTTCTAGCACACTTTCGAACTGTTCGTACGTATCGGGGAAAAAACGAACATCCATTCTGGCACTCTTATCATCCAGTGTCACTATTGCCCAACGACGTCCTCGTTTGTTCGTCATAACCCTTACGCCAAGTACAAGACCAACAGCACTCGACATTTGATCTTTGTTCGTTGGTTTTAAGTCCACAAGACGGCCATCGGTATAATAGCGCAGTTCATCGGCATATTGATTGATGGGGTGGCCGGTTAAATATAAACCTAAGGTGTCTTTTTCACCTTCTAGCCAAACTTTTTCAGGCCATTCGGGAACGTCGGCAAAGGCCTGCTCTACTTCATCGGGCTCAGTGGTCAGTAGTCCAAACATATCGGACTGTCCAAATGATTCGGCTTTTGCATGCTGACCTGCAGCAGCGAGTGCCTCAGGCAACGTGGCCATTAATGTAGCTCGATGGGGACCTAAATTATCCATGGCGCCAGATAATACCAACTTCTCTAGCACCCGCTTATTAACTCGCTTAGTGTCAATTTTTGCGCAAAATTCGAAAAGATCTTTAAATTCACCGTGAGTATCTCGGGCTTCAATTATGGCTTCAATTGGGCCCTCACCAACCCCTTTTATAGAGCCAATGCCATAGACAATGCGTCCTTTACTATCAACGGTGAATTTATATTTACCAGCGTTTAAGTCTGGGGGCAGAATTTCAATGCCCATGCGCTCGCATTCGTCTACTAGGGTAACAATTTTATCGGTGTTATCCATATCCGCGGACATTACCGCGGCCATAAATTCGGCAGGATAATGTACTTTTAGCCACAACGTTTGGTACGACACCAATGCATACGCCGCAGAGTGTGATTTGTTAAAACCGTAGCCTGCAAACTTTTCCACCAAGTCGAAGATTTTCATGGCCAAATCAGGGTCAATGTTATTGCCCTTGGCCCCTTCGGCAAACGCGCCGCGCTGCTTAGCCATCTCCTCTGGCTTTTTCTTACCCATTGCACGACGCAGTAAATCGGCGCCACCCAGTGAGTAGCCCGCCATTTCCTGGGCAATCTGCATAACCTGTTCTTGGTACAATATAATACCGTAGGTGGGCTCCAGAATAACTTCCAAGCATTCGTGCTGATAATCTTTATCCGGATAGGAAATCGCCTCTCTGCCGTGCTTACGGTCGATAAAGTTATCTACCATGCCCGACTGCAGTGGACCTGGGCGAAATAATGCCACCAATGCAATGATATCTTCGAAGCTGTCGGGTCTAAGACGCTTGATAAGCTCTTTCATACCCCGTGATTCAAGCTGGAAAACCGCCGTAGTTTCAGCATTTTGAAGCGTGCGAAAGCTTTTAGCATCGGCGAGAGGAATAGCAGAAATATCGATATCGATATTTTTGCCTTCTTTGACCATATCAATAGCCCACTGAATGATGGTCAGCGTTCTCAGTCCCAAGAAGTCAAACTTAACTAGCCCCGCAGTTTCAACATCATTTTTGTCAAACTGGGTGACCGGGTTGTTCCCCTCGTCATCGCAGTACAGTGGTGAAAAGTCGGTAATAGTGGTGGGCGCAATAACAACACCACCGGCGTGCTTTCCTGCGTTACGGGTAACACCTTCCAAAATACGCGCCATATCAATGAGGTCTTTTACCTCTTCGTCTTGCTCGTATACTTGAGGAAGCTGGGGTTCCGCTTTGAATGCTTTTTCCAGGGTCATACCCGGATCTGGCGGGATAAGCTTTGAAATTCTATCTACGAAGCCGTATGGATGTCCTAGTACCCTTCCCACGTCACGCACAACGGCCTTTGCTGCCATCGTACCGAAGGTAATAATTTGCGATACCGCTTGGCGACCGTAAAGCTCGGCAACGTGATCGATAACCTCATCCCGTCTATCCATGCAGAAGTCCACGTCAAAATCGGGCATAGATACACGTTCAGGGTTCAAAAATCGCTCGAAAAGCAAATCGAATTCAAGGGGGTCGAGGTCGGTAATTTTTAACGCGTAAGCCACTAATGAACCTGCACCTGAACCACGCCCAGGTCCAACGGGTATACCGTTATCTTTACTCCATTGGATGAATTCCATCACGATAAGGAAGTAACCGGGGAACCCCATTTGGTTGATAACCTCGAGCTCTATTCGAAGTCGGTCATCGTATTCTGGGCGTTTTTCCTTGCGTTCATTTTCATCTGGAAATAAAAACTCAAGCCTATCTTCAAGGCCTTCCTCTGAAACTTTTACCAAGAAATCTTCGGTGGTCATGCCACCGGTGGGAAACTGCGGTAAGAAGTACTCATTTAACCGAACGGTAACGTTGCATCGCTTCGCTATTTCAACGGTGTTTTCTATCGCTTCTGGAATATCGCTGAACAAGTCCACCATTTCTTCGGCAGTTCGCAGGTACTGCTGCTCGCTATAGCGCTTTGGACGACGGGTGTCGTCTAAGGTATACCCATCGTGAATACACACGCGAATTTCGTGGGCATCGAAGCCTTCTCTATCAATAAAGCAAACTTCGTTGGTCGCCACTACGGGTAAATCTTGCTGATGGGCGAATTCTACTGCACGGTGAAGGTAGTCTTCTTCTCCAACCCGTCCAGTGCGAACAAGCTCTAAATAAAAGCGGTCTTGAAAATAGGTTTTATAGAACTCGATTGAAGCATCGAGAATTTTTGTATTATTTTTGGTTAGCCCCACGCCAACATCGCCGTGTAAACCACCAGAAAGCACGATAAGCCCTTCACTGTGCTCAGCAAGCCAAGACTGGTCGATAACCGCGCGATGAGCTAGGTGACCTCTTAAATAGGCTTTGGATATAAGCACGGTCATGTTCTTATATCCCTCATTGTTCATGGCTAATAACGTTAGCCTGAACGGTTCGTCGCCAAATACCTCATTCGTTACCCAAAAATCAGTGCCAATAATGGGTTTGATACCCTTCGAATGCGCTTCAGAATAGAACTTCACTAGGCCGCACATATTCATTTGGTCGGTGATAGCGACTGCCGGCATTTCGAGCTCAGCCACTTTGCTCAAAATGGGCTTAACCTTGTTAAGCCCATCCATCATTGAATAATCACTGTGGACCCGTAAATGAATAAATGGCGAAGACATGATGTTATTTCTCTTTTTTAATTTTGTGAGGCATCTTGCGCTAGCAGCTTTGTTAACTGTTGTGCGTTAGCAGGTTTTTTTAACTACTGTGCGTTAGCAGCTTTTTAATTATCGTTTGTTAGCAACGCCTTTACCGGCTTAAAGCTTTTGCGATAGCAATCTAACACACCAAACTCGGCCAGTGCCGCAAAATGTGCTTTAGTAGGATAACCTTTGTGACCGGCAAAGTTGTATTGAGGAAACGCCTCGTGCAGAGCCAACATATCATTGTCACGCTCTACTTTTGCAATAATCGACGCCGCGGATATTTCTTGATGTAGGCTATCACCTTTCACAACCGCTTCAGATGAGTAATTCCATGCAGGCAACCGATTGCCATCTACACGCACAAAATCAGGTGTAACGGGAAGCCCCTTTACAGCTCGCACCATCGCTAACATGGTAGCGTGCAGTATATTTAACTTGTCGATTTCAGCTGGATTAGCACGACCTATATTCCAATACAGTGCTTTCTCTCGAATTTCTTGAGCTAATACAATGCGTTTTTTTTCGCTAAGCTTTTTTGAATCGTTGAGCCCTTCAATAGGATTTGACGGGTCTAAGATAACGGCAGCGGTTACCACGTCACCAACGAGAGGTCCGCGACCTACTTCATCCACACCGGCTATTAATTTATCCAAGTAACTCCTCCACTACCGCTTTTGCAGCTGTTTTATCAGCATCACATTTTAGCGTATGGTGGAGTTCGGTGAAACGGGAAATAAGTGCAGAATTGTCACTTTCAAAGAAACCTAATAATTGATTGCTCATATTCTCCGCGTTTACGTCCTCTTGAAGTAATTCTGGAACAATTGCATCGTTAGCAAGTAAGTTAGGTAAGGCAAAATACGGTGCTTTGTAAATGCGCTGCATAATTTTGTAGGTAAGCGGAGCCAGTTTATACGCAACAACCATGGGCCGCTTGCACAGCATGGCTTCTAAGGTTGCAGTGCCTGAGGCCAAGAGTATGACATCACTGGCAATCATGGCATCACGGGCAGTACCTGTTGTGATGTGAATAGGAAGTCGCGATTGCGCATCATCAGATTGCGCTAAAAACGCTTCAATTTGTACTAAACGATGTTCATTAGCTGCAGGAATGACAAACTGGATATCGGGGCGTTTTTTGTGGATAGCTTCTATCGTGTCTAAAAAAACAGGAAGCAGAGTATCTACCTCGCCCCGCCGTGAGCCGGGCAACACCGCCAAAACAGGCTTATCAGCAGCAAGGTCTAAGGTTGTTCTGGCCAGAGACTGATCCGGCACTAAAGCGATGGTATCCGCCATAGTATGACCCACAAACGTATAGGGCACTTGGTATTTATCGTATACCTTTTGCTCAAAAGGAAACAAACCCAATACACGGCTCGCTGCATTCGCAATTTTGTGAATACGTTTCTCTCGCCATGCCCACACGGTGGGACTGACATAGTGAAGGGTTTTTATACCGCGCTGCTTAAGCGTCTTCTCCACACGCAAATTAAAATCTGGTGCGTCTATGCCAATAAATATGTCTGGGGGGTTCTGCTCAAAGTGGGCGAGCAGCTGCTTTTTCACTTTTAGGATGGCAGGAAGATGGGACAATACTTCGACAAGACCCATTACCGACAGCGTTTCCATGTCGAATAATGTGTTAAAACCTTGGGCCTGCATATTAGGCCCACCAATACCCTCTATCACTGCATCGGGGTATTGGCGCTTTAGTTCAGCAACCACTCCAGCGGCGAGGACATCACCGGAAGGCTCTCCGGCAACCATGCCAATTCGTAATGGCGTTTTCATAACTATCGGATTATGCCTCGCTCAGCATGGCGAAGAAACTCTACCATGCGCGCCACACCATTGTGATCGTTAGCGGGAGTTTCTAACGCGTCGATGGCCTCTTCAATGGTATTGCCAGCACGATAAATGACTTTGTATGCGCGCTTTATCGCAAGCACTTCGTCCTTTTCAAAACCTCTGCGCTTAAGGCCTTCTGAATTAATGCCTTGAGGAATATTTTTGTGACCGCTCACCATAACAAACGGCGGAACGTCTCTTAAAATTATGCCGCCAGCACCTAAAAAGGCATGAGCCCCAATTTTACAGAACTGGTGAATACCCACTGCGCCACCAACAATAACAAAATCATCAATGTGAACATGGCCCGCTATTGCACAGTTGTTAGCAACAATGATGTCATCGCCGAGCACACAGTCATGGGCTATATGGGCATTAACCATAAACAAGCCACGAGAGCCAATAATGGTTACGCCTTCGTCTTGCACGGTACCGCGGTGAACGGTAACACCTTCACGAAACTCGTTGTCGTCGCCAATAATGAGTTCGGTGGGCTCGCCTGCATACTTCTTATCTTGGCAGTCTTCGCCAATAGACGAAAACTGAAAGAACTTGTTATTTTTGCCTATTCGCGTAGTGCCGCGAACAACTACATGTGACTTCAAGATGCAACCATCGCCAATAGTTACATTATCGTCGACCACACAAAATGGACCAATAGTGACATTTTCACCAATGGTAGCGCTCTCTGAAATTACCGCAGTCGGATGGATCACGTTATGCTATCTCTCTCATCGCACACATAAATTCTGCACTGCATACTAAATCGCCGTCGACGGTTGCAGTACCTTTAAACTTCCAGATCCCTCTTCTTTCTTTCACTAGCGCCACGTCAAAGTCTAACTTATCACCAGGCACTACCGGGCGCTTAAAGCGGGCGTTATCAATTCCTGCATACAAGTATAGACTGTCATTCTTGCCCATGGTTTTAAAACCAAGCACACCTGCCGCCTGCGCCATCGCTTCAAGAATAAGCACGCCTGGAAAAATTGGCTGGCCTGGAAAATGACCGGTAAAACACGGTTCGTTAATCGTAATATTTTTATACGCTTTGATTGACTCACCAAGAACGTAGTCGGTGACGCGATCGACTAACAGAAAAGGATAACGATGTGGCAATAGTGCCATTATTTCCTGAATTTCGATGGTATTAAGTGAATTGGTCAAGAACTTTCTCCTGTAATCAAGCATGACCTAGCAACTAATTTATGGTCAAACTCGCCGTAAAACTAAATTCGGCGGCAACCATACGCTGTTAAACGCAAAAAACAAATCAGACCAACACCTTTCGGTTGTTGGTCTGATAAATTGTTGCACACTACCAGCCTTGGCAATGTTTTTAGTTAGCTTTGCTAACCTGTTCTAATACTTGCTCAGACAGGTCGTGGTCTTCTTTAGCAAAGGCTACCGCACCAGCGTTAAGTACAAGGTCATAACCTTGCTTCGCCGCTACTGTATCGATTGCTTGTTTGATAAGACCTAGCAGCTTGTTACGCTCTTCGTTGCTACGACGCTGAATGTTTTGCTGAAGTGGCTGACCTTTTTGAGACAACTCTTCACGAACAGATAAGATCTTTTGTTCTAGTTCTTTTTTCTCTGAGTCGCTCATTGTTGCTGCATCGCGCTGAAGGCGTTCTGCGTAGAACTGACCGTCACGTTGAAGCTGATTAACTTCTTCAATTTGATCTTTAAACTCTAATTGAATTGCGTTTTGCAACTCTGCAGCCTGAGGCATAGCTTGGAAAATACCTTGCACGTCTACTACGGCCATCTTCTGCTCTGCCATTACTGACGTACTGACTAGTGCACTACTTAGCATTGCACCTGCAACGATATGTTTAACCAACTGTTTCAAAGGGAACTCCTTTTTGTATCTTCTTGTTTGGGACACACGAAGTGCGAGCCCGCTTTTCTAATTAAAAACGTATCTAAAAAGTTTGACCAATGTTGAAAGTGAAGAATCTCGCATCATCACCATCACGCTCTTGGATCATTCTAGAGAAGCTGAATACCATTGGTCCCATGGGAGAAACCCACTGAACCGATAAACCTGCCGAACTACGATACAGAGTCCAGTCTGAATAGTCCAATAGCTCACCCTGTTGATTCGGGTTAACGTTCAACTGTCTGAATCGTTCGTAATCGAATTCAGTATCCCATACGTTACCCACATCCACAAACAAACTTGTTCTTACCGAGTTGTCCATGTCAGCTTCGACAAACGGTGTTGGAACGATAAGCTCAATACCACCGAGTGCCATTGCGTTCCCACCTAGACTCTGTCTAGACCACGAAATAACCGCGTCAGCAGGATCCGTTGGGAACGCTTCGCCGTCTGGGCCTATTATATTACCAGGTGACGATACCAGTAAACCTCTTGGGCCAACGGTGTTGTTTTCAAACCCACGTAGTGAGTCTGCACCACCCGCGGTGAAGTTTTCTGTGAACGGAAGAATTTGTTCATTGCCGTTAATGTCGCCATAACCGTTTCCGTACCCTAAGCGAACTCGAGCTAAGAAAGACCAACGTTGATTGCGCGACAGTGGAAAATACCACTTACCATCAAACACAGTTTTAAAATAGGTTACATCAGAGTTAGGCGTCGTTGCACTAAATGAGGCTCGCTGCGATGAACCTGCTGTTGGGAACAAGCCACGGTTTAAGGTAACTCTGCTCCAACTCACGCTCGCCAAGTAGCTGTCATATTTTACCGCTGCATCTGGATCGTTTCCGTCTGGGAACTGATTGTAGAAGCGTTCGGTTTGCTCGTAGAAACCACGGTTAAATAGTTCAACATTGCTATAGGTTAGACCGAAGTTAATACGGTTTACTTCGTTTATCGGGTAACCGATATTTGCACCAACAGACCAGCGCTTCGAGTTGTACTGGATAACGTTAAAGTCTGAACCATCAAATTCGCTGTAACCAATACTTCCACCTAAACTGATACCGTCGATGGTGAAGTAAGGGTCGTTGTAGGTTATTTGCGCTGACTTCTGGTAAGAAACCGTGCTTAGGTTAAGACCTACGCGTTTACCGGTACCTAGGAAGTTATCCTGCTGAATACCCGCTTGCAGACTCAATTTCGTTCTGTCGCCGTAACCGATACCGGCGTTAAATGAGCCAGAAGGCTGCTCTTTTACGTTGAAGTTAACGTCTACCTTATCTTCTGAGCCAGGAATTCGTACTGTCTCAAACTCTACATTTTCCATGTAGGTAAGACGGGATAGCTGGCTTTTTGACACCTCAAGCTGGCTATTTGACAACCACGTGCCTTCCATCTGACTTACATTTTGGCGAAGAACGTCATCGGCGGTAACGACGTTTCCGTTAAATTTGATACGGTTAACGTAGATGCGCTTACCCGGGTCGACAGACAATGTCAGTTTTACCGTTTTGTCTTCATCATTGATATCAGGCACGGTGGTTACCGTTGGATAGGCATAGCCAAATCGACCAAGATACTTGCTGATGAATTCTTCTGTGTATGTCACTTCAGCTTGGTTATAAAGCTCACCAGGTGTTAACGGCAGTACACGTTCAATATATTCTTCGTGTCCGAGAACATCACCCACAAGCTCTACTTCTGAAATGGTGTATTGCTCACCTTCAGACACGTTCATGGCTACGTAGATACCGCTTTTCTCTGGTGTCATAGACACCTGCGTTGAATCTACATTGAAGCGCAGGTAACCACGGTCGAGGTAGTGGTTGCGCAACGATTCCATATCGCCTTGCAGTGTTTGCTGCTGATAACGCGTTTCAGATAAGAAATCCCACCAAGGGGTGTCGTATTGAAGTTCAAACGACTCCATCAACTCTTCATCTGAAAACAGCTCGTTTCCAACAATGTTAATTTGTTCTATTTCCGCAGCGTCACCTTCTTCGAAAAGAAGTTTTAGATCCACACGATTACGCGGTAGAGGCGTAATAATGGCGGTAACGTCAGCGTTATATTTACCGATACTGTAGAAGAAATCCTTAAGACCATTCTCAATAGAGGTTAATACGGTTTTGTCTAGGGGTTCACCAATCCTTACGCCATTTCCATCTAAGCTTTCTTGCAGCTGCTCATCTTTGATATCGTCATTGTCTTCAAAAATGATATTACTGATGGTTGGACGTTCAGACACGCGCACAACGAGTGTGTTGCCATCCCTCAATATCTCAACGTTTTCAAAGTGAGTTGAAGAATATAACGAACGGATAAGCTGAGTTACACGGAATGTATTTAGCTCATCACCTACTTGCACAGGCAAGTAAGTTAACGCCGCACCAAGTGCTACACGTTGTAAACCTTCAACACGAATGTCTTGTACTACGAATTCACTGTTTTGCGCCGCAGCATTGGCAAAGCTAGCACTGGAAAGAATAACTCCGGCTGCTACTAACTGTTTTAACTTCATCTACTTTTCTTTTCCTGGCCGCGTTTCATATTTGCTGTTTTGTACTTCCTGATATTCATCAGGTTATGCGAGC
This sequence comes from Alteromonas genovensis, assembly GCF_010500895.1. Lineage (GTDB taxonomy): Bacteria > Pseudomonadota > Gammaproteobacteria > Enterobacterales > Alteromonadaceae > Alteromonas > Alteromonas genovensis. The sequence goes on along the minus strand of NZ_JAAAWO010000002.1, from coordinate 197,001 downwards.
AATATCGTTAAAAATAGCGATACCCATAATCATAAACAGAAGCACGCCACCTATTCGGTAACCCCATTCTTGCACCGCTTCGGGCACAGGCTTGCCAATGATCCATTCAACGATGAAAAACATCAAATGACCACCATCAAGCATGGGCAGGGGTAATAAATTTATAATGCCTAAATTTACGCTTATTAAGGCTAGAAAACTCAAGAAGTATGCAAGCCCATAACCAGCGCTTGTACCTGCTCCTTGAGCAATTGAGATAGGCCCACTCAAATTTTTAACTGACACATCGCCAGTGAGTAATTTGCCTATCATTTCGACACTGAGTGTCATTAAGCGCCATGTTTTATCTAGCGCTGTCCCAATAGCCTCTATAATGCCATATTGATGCGTAAACACATACCCCTCTGGCCAAGACTCAAACGTTGGGCTCACGCCAAGATACCCACTTTGCCCTTGTGGTGTATCACGGCGCGCTATCGTGGCACGTAGTGTCTGTTGTTGTCCATCCCGTTCAATAGCAAGAGAAATAACCTCTCCAGGGCTTTCAACAACTTCATCAACTAACGCATTCCACGAAGCAAGCTTATTACCATTAAGTGTAACGATTTTATCACCAGGCAAAAGCCCCGCTTCCTTCGCTGCACTATCATCGCCTACAAAACCAACGGTTAAAGTTGGATTTGGGCGAAATGGCGTCAATCCTAAGCTGCTTAAAGGAGACTCGATATCTGGGTCAAAGTTCCAAGTATCCAGTGTAAATGTGAGTTCTTTTTCAGTATTCGATGAATTTCTAACGGTAACTACAGTATTGTCGCCGCCAATATTTGACACTAACTCTAAGTTAACAGCTTCCCAATCTGGCGTGTTTCGCCCGTCAATATTGATAATTTCATCGCCAGGTTGCACACCTGCCACGTGGGCAATACTGTCAGGCTCTACTGCTTTAACTATTGGCTTAACCGTCTCTAGACCTACTATGTACATTAGCCAGAGCGCAAAAAACGCAAATATAAAATTAACGCCTGGGCCCGCAGCAATTATGGCCATACGTTGCAATACGGTTTTGTTGTTAAAGGCTTTACTCTCGAGTTCAGGTGGGACATCGTCAATTCGCCCGTCAAGCATTCGCACGTATCCGCCAAGTGGGATCATGGCAATCACATATTCTGTACCTGACTTACTCAGCTTGCGCCAAATCGGCTTGCCAAAGCCTATGGAAAAACGCTCTACCTGCACTCCACATTTTCGTGCCACATAAAAGTGACCCCATTCGTGAACGGCAACAAGAATACCGAGGGCAAGAATGAATGCACCTAGACTCCAAAAAAATGCTAGCACTGAAATTTACCTCGAATTAATTCGTTCGCTTTGGTTCTAGCCAATGCGTCTTGCTCCAATATCTGCTGAATAGACGTCATCTCCACCATAGACAGTGCATTTAAGGTCGCCTCGTTGACTTTTGCAATATCACAAAAAGCAATTTGCCCCTCTAGGAAGTGCGCTACTGCAACTTCATTGGCTGCATTTAAGCTGGTGGTTGCACACTGCCCGTTTTGACAAGCGTCTATTGCCAACTTCAAATTTGGATATCGTTCAAAGCACGGCGTGTGGAAACTGAAGTCGGCTAAGCGTTTAAAATCTAACGGCTTGACGCCAGCGTCAATTCGCTCGGGATGTGCTAAGCCATAAGCAATGGGCGTGCGCATATCCGGATTCCCCATTTGGGCAATCACCGAACCATCAACATACTGCACCATTGAGTGAATAATGCTTTGCGGGTGAATAACAACATCTATATCGCTGGCATTGACACCGAACAGCCAACATACCTCAATAAACTCAAGCCCCTTATTCATCATGGTGGCTGAATCGATCGTAATCTTTCTGCCCATGGACCAATTAGGGTGAGTTGCAGCCTCATCGATAGTAATGCTGCTAAAGGAATCTAATGCTCGTTCTCTAAACGGTCCGCCAGAACCAGTAAGCAATATTTTTGCAATACCGGAGCCCGCTAAATCACCGTAGGTATAATCATGGGGTAGGCATTGGAAAATAGCGTTGTGTTCACTATCAATAGGCAGAATTTGCGCGCCGCTTTTATTCGCCGCGTCGATAAAGAGCGCACCGGACATAACCAATGCTTCTTTATTGGCAAGCAATACACGCTTTCCCGCTTTTACTGCGGCCATGGTGGGTAATAAACCTGCAGCGCCGACAATTGCCGCCATCACAGCATCTACTTCTGGTGCGCTTGAAACATCTTCTAAAGCCTGCTGGCCGCATAGAATTTCTGCTTCGACATTATGTTGCTTAGCAAGCTGTAAAGCATCGTCGTAATTTTTAGGGTCAGCAATGACCACGTAACGGGGCGAGCATTTATTTGCCTGCTCCATAAGCAAAGGTAACTGCGTGTTGCCGGTGATAGCAAAAACGCGATATTTGTCTGGGTGGCGGTTAATAACATCAAGTGTATTGCAACCAATGGAGCCTGTGGCCCCTAATACCGTTACCGTCTCCATTACGCCATCCAAGTAACATAGCAAAACGCGAAAACAGGAAACGCAGCAGTTAAGCTGTCAATACGATCTAAGACCCCACCATGCCCGGGTAAAATCTTGCCACTGTCTTTAATGCCTGCACAACGCTTTAGCATGCTCTCGTTGAGATCGCCTAACGCTGATACTGCCACCGTAATTCCGCCGATTGCAAGATGGAGCCAAATACGCGACGGTTCAACTTGGTAATGCAGTGCGGCAAAGGCGATAATTGCAAACGACGCAGCAATACCACCTAATAAGCCTTCTAAGCTTTTACCCGGTGATACATTAGGACGCAGCTTATGGCGGCCAAACTTAACGCCCACAAAAAACGCGCCAATGTCAGCGGCCCACACAATACCCAATACATAAAAGATAAGTGAGGCGCCATAGAAAGGGTCTACATCGTGCAAGCTTGTGCGAAGCGCGATGACCGCAACCCATGTAGGAATGAGAGTAAGTAAACCAAATACCGTTCGCACCACCCTGCTGTCGCGCCAAAATTTAGAATACTTTGGATAGGCAAGCACCATTGCCAATGACGCAATCCACCATACAACAGCTACGCTGAGAATACCCGTATATAGGCCGTGTAGCTGGCCTTGATACCAGATAACACTGGCATCAACAATAAACGAAAGCGCTATACAAATAGCAAATGCACCTGCCATAAAGAGCAGTTTTTTAGGTCTTTCACAGACACCCGCCATGGCTGCCCACTCGTAAGCGCCGATACCTACAACGCCAGCTATAGCAATCTCAAACCAGAATATTGGTAAAAATAGAATGGCGTACAGTGCAAGTGGCGCAAGAATTAATGCGGTTATTATTCGTTGTTTTAGCATAATTTGCCCTTGGCTTTTATATTCAGGACGAGTCCGATAATCGCCTGAGTAAACCTAATCATTGGAAACGATAACCTGCTCACCGGTGAGACCGAAACGACGTTGACGTACATTAAAGTCGTCTACAGCGAGCTGAAATACATCTTCGTTGAAGTCTGGCCACAATACGTCGGTGAAATAAAGCTCAGCGTAAGCGCATTGCCATAATAGGAAATTACTTATGCGGTGCTCGCCACCAGTCCTGATAAGGAGATCTAATTCGGGTAGGTTTGCGGTAGAGGTATGTGCAGTGAACATCGCTTCATCAATATCACTCGCGTGTATTTTACCTTCTTTCACTTGATTTGCTAATTGCTGAGCAGCATTAACAATGTCCCAACGCCCGCCGTAGTTTGCTGCAATATTAAGCACTAGGTCGGCATTGTCTTTGGTCATCTCTTCGGCTTTGCGAATTTTTTCTACCAACTTTCCGTCAAAGGCACTTAAATCGCCGATAACTTGAAGCCGAACGCCGTTTTTGTGCAGTCGCTTTGCCTCACTGTTAAGTACGAGGTTAAACAACTCCATCAACACGCTCACTTCCTCTTCTGGTCGCTTCCAGTTTTCGCTGGAAAAGGCAAACAATGTGAGTGATTCAATGGCGTTTTGCCTAGCAAACCGCACTACAGAACGAACAGACTCAACACCTGCTTTGTGACCAAAAGTACGAATCTTCCCTTTCTTTTGCGCCCATCGACCGTTGCCATCCATAATGATAGCCACGTGTTTAGGGCCAGCAACTGGTGCTGGCCCTATTACGTTAGTCTTTTTGGCTGCGTTTAAACGCTTTCCAATCATGATACTAACTTATACTTCCATGAGTTCTTTTTCTTTGTCAGCAAGCATGCTGTCAACTTTCTTAATAATTTCATTAGTGATTGTCTGAATGTTCTCTTCAGCAGCGCGACTTTCGTCTTCACTAATTTCTTTTTCTTTTAGCAAATCTTTGATGTCGCCATTCGCATCACGACGAATGTTTCGAATCGCAACACGTCCGCCTTCTGCTTCATTACGCACAACGCGGATAAGATCTTTTCTTCGTTCTTCCGTTAATGGTGGAAGAGGAATACGAATAGAACCACCTGCACTCATTGGATTTAATCCCAAGTCAGACTGCATGATAGCTTTCTCAACGGCCTGGATAGCTGATTTATCGAAAACCGTTAGCGCAAGTGTGCGGCTATCTTCGGCAATAACATTTGCAACCTGCTTCAGCGGTGTATCTACGCCATAGTATGGCACCATGATACCGTCGAGCAGACTGGGATGTGCACGCCCCGTGCGTATCTTGCTAAACTGGCCTTTCAGGGCAACAACACTTTTTTCCATGCGCTCTTGCGCATCTAATTCAATTTCATCAATCACGATTATATGTCCTATGTTTCTTTATTTATCATTGCCAGCGTGGCTGATTATCGTGCCTTCTTTTTCGCCCATCACTACGCGCTTAAGACAACCAGGCTTATTCATATTGAAAACGCGAATTGGGAGGCTGTGGTCACGTGCTAGGGTAAATGCTGACAAATCCATTACTTTTAGTTCCTTGTCCAATACCTCATTATAACTGAGTTGATCGTACAAGGTAGCGTCTGGATTCTTAACCGGGTCATCGCTGTAAACACCGTCAACCTTTGTTGCTTTCAACACAGCGTCAGCTTCAATCTCGATGCCACGTAAACACGCCGCAGAATCTGTTGTGAAAAATGGATTGCCTGTACCGGCTGAGAAAATAACGACTCTACCCGATTTTAACAGACTAATAGCCTCTGCCCAGTTGTAAGCATCACAAACGCCATTCAATGGAATAGCTGACATCATACGTGCGTTAACAAATGCTCTGTGCAACGCGTCACGCATCGCCAAGCCGTTCATTACTGTAGCTAGCATACCCATGTGGTCGCCAACAACACGATTCATACCTGCTTTCGCTAAACCTTCGCCGCGAAATAAGTTACCGCCACCAATTACAAGACCCACTTGAACGCCAAGTTCAACCAACTCTTTAATTTCTTGTGCCATTCTATCAAGCACTTTAGGGTCAATGCCAAACCCTTCTTCACCCATGAGGGCTTCACCGCTTAATTTTAATAGAATGCGTCGATATGCTGATTTAGGTGTGATACTCATTATTCGATATGTCCTCGTAAACCCGGTTTGTGCTATACATTTTAACGACATGCAGCTGCATGAAAAAATATAGAACAAAGCGCTTTAGCTCATTTTGATATGTTTATGCATTTGCATAAGTGGTTTTGCTGCATACTACTTGCCATTACAGCGACGCTTATCATCACATCAGCGCCTCACACTATCGCGAAACCGCAGTAATAGAAAGAGATTCGGCTATAAAAAAGCACCTCCGAAGAGGTGCTTTTAGTTTATCTGACATTCACTGAATGCAAAAGAAAAACGCTCAATTATTTCTTGGCCGCTTCCATTTGCGCAGCTACTTCTGCTGCGAAATCTTCAGTCTTCTTCTCGATACCTTCACCTACTTCGAAACGTACGAAGTTGATAACATCAGCGCTGTTGTTCTTTAGAAGTTCAGCAACGGTGATAGATGGATCTTTAACGAAAGGTTGGCCAGTAAGACTCACTTCACCAGTGAACTTCTTCATGCGACCCGCAACCATTTTCTCAGCAATGTCAGCTGGCTTACCAGACTGCATTGCGATGTCGATTTGGATTTCTTTCTCTTTCTCAACAACTTCAGCCGGAACGTTTTCAGGCTTAACGTACTGCGGGCTAGCAGCTGCAACGTGCATACACACGTCTTTAGCTAGCTCTTCGCTGCCGCCATTAAGGATAGAGATAACACCGATGCGACCACCGTGAACGTAACCACCAAGCGTGTCACCTTCAACGTTGATTACGCGACGTGGAGAAATGTTTTCACCAATTTTCGCTACAAGCGTGTCGCGAGCGTCGCTAACTTTAACGCCGTTCATTTCTGCGTCATTAAGCGCATCGATGTCGTTAATGTTATTCGCAGATGCTACTTCTAGTAAGTCGTTACCGAACTTAAGGAAGCTTTCATCACGTGCTACGAAGTCAGTTTCGCAGTTAAGCTCAAGCATAGTCGCACGACCACCTTCAACTTTAGTAAGGATTACACCTTCAGCTGCGATACGGCCTGCTTTCTTAGCTGCCTTTGCTTGACCTGATTTGCGCATGTTCTCGATGGCTAGTTCAATGTCGCCATCCGTCTCAACCAGGGCTTTTTTACAATCCAGCATGCCTGCGCCTGTACGTTCGCGCAGTTCTTTAACTAGTGCTGCAGTCACTGCCATTTTTCAATTCCTCAGCAATAAATATAAATTCGTTAGGTAAAAGGGGCGACTCGCCCCTCTCATTACGTTCCGCAATATGTCACCACCTTTTACAAGGCAGCGAGCAGTCAGAATTACTCTGCCGCTTCTACGAAATCGTCTTGCTCAGCTTGTACTTCAAGGTTGCTTTCGCGACCTGAGTTAATAGCGTCTGCAGCAGCGTCCAAGTAAAGTTGGATAGCACGGATAGCATCGTCGTTACCAGGAATGATGTAATCAACACCATCTGGGTTAGAGTTAGTATCTACAACACCAACAACAGGGATACCAAGGTTTCGTGCTTCTGTAACTGCAATGTGCTCGTGGTCTGCATCTACAACAAAGATCGCGTCTGGAAGACCGCCCATGTTTTTGATACCACCAAGGCTGTTTTCAAGCTTATCCATTTCGCGCTGAAGCATTAATGCTTCTTTTTTGGTTAGCTTTTCAAACGTACCGTCTTGGCTCTTTTGCTCAAGCTCTTTCAAACGCTTGATTGATTGACGAACTGTTTTCCAGTTAGTCAACATACCACCTAACCAACGCTTGTTTACGTAGAACTGGTCGCATTTTACTGCAGCATCTTTAATTGCATCGCCAGCGGCACGTTTTGTACCAACGAAAAGGATTTTACCTTTCTTCGACGAAACACCTGAGATGTAGTTCAACGCGTTGTTGAAAAGTGGAACTGTTTTTTCAAGGTTTATGATATGAACTTTATTACGAGCACCAAAGATGTAAGGTTTCATCTTTGGGTTCCAGTAACGAGTTTGGTGACCGAAATGCACACCGGCTTTCAGCATGTCACGCATAGAAACATTAGCCATTTTATTTTCCTCTTGGGGTTAGGCCTCCATATACCCCTTGTATCGATCCTTGCCAACGCGAGTTAGCTTGGACACCCCGATAACAAGTGTCGGTATATGTGTGTTTTAATAAAAGAATATACCCTTTAACGTGCGGCTTTTTTCGCAATGAAAAATAGGCTTTCCGTCAGGGCGCGCGCTTTATACCATAACCACAGTTTACTCTCAAGTTTTAAGCCCATATTCAGGGGCATTTCCTCTCTTCAATTTTTCTTTCTTCTTTCTATAAACAGTCTCTTTGTGCTCTTGCTTATCCAAAAGCGGTCTTATTAATGATATACTGCGTAGAATATTGTCATTAACTAAATACGATTATTGAGAGGCGTTGTGGCAGCAATTATCAAATCCCCTGATGAAATCGAAAAAATGCGCGTGGCTGGAAAACTAGCGGCAGACGTATTAACCATGATCACTCCCCATGTAAAAAAAGGAGTAACGACAGATGAACTCAATACGCTATGTCATGAGTATATCGTCAATGAGCAACAGGCTATTCCTGCTCCTTTGAATTACGGGCAACCGCCTTTTCCAAAGTCTGTATGTACGTCGGTTAATCACTGTATTTGTCACGGCATACCTTCGGACAAAAAGCTGAAAGACGGCGATATTATTAATATCGACGTTACGGTTATCAAAGACGGCTATCACGGCGACACATCAAAAATGTTTGTTGTGGGCAAACCTACTATTCTAGCGGAACGTTTAATACGCGTGACGCAAGAGTCATTGTACAAGGCGATTGAGCAGGTTAAGCCCGGCATGCGTTTAGGCGATATTGGTCATATATGCCAAACCCATGCAGAGGCGCATAACTATTCAATTGTGAGAGAATATTGTGGCCATGGTATTGGCTCGAGCTTTCATGAGGAACCGCAGATTGTGCATTACGGTAAGCCAGGAACCGGTGAAGAACTTGTACCAGGCATGTGTTTTACCATTGAACCTATGGTGAATGCGGGTAAGCGCTATTCAAAAGTGCTTCCAGACCAATGGACCGTTGTTACTAAAGACAGGAGCTTGAGTGCGCAATGGGAACACACCTTATTGGTGACTGAAGACGGTGTCGAAGTGCTAACACTTCGCGATGAAGAAACGCTTCCCCGTACCATTTCTCACAGCTAATCAGGGCTGCCGTTAATTATTAAGCGCCCCCCCTTACAGCCGCGCTAGCCATTGATATGAATTCTGTAGCAATGGCCAGCGCGGCTTTATACAAACCTCACGTATAACTTCTTTTACTTACTCACCCTGTAAATGTAATGCCCTACTTATCTCTGTCTATCGCTTACGCTATAACATTTTTCCATAAATATTCACAATTTAACCTAAAATATGCATTTATTCACAGGTGCGAATTGATATTAATTCATGATAAAGTCAGAGGTGTTTGTTAGACGTCCGGAAAAGGTGCAATTTGACGCTCCAATCTCTTATTCAAGATATCGATACCATAGGTGCTGTTGATGATGTTCCTACTATTAAGGCCTGTGTAGAAAAAAGCTACGAATGGATAACGCAATCTTTTGATAGCACCCCAGTAAATCAGCTAGTCACTGGCAGAGCGCACTTTGTTGACGCACTTCTTTGCCACCTTTGGAAATTATTCGGCCTAGGTGCTGTAAACGACCTCTCGCTTTGCGCTGTTGGTGGTTATGGTCGCGGCCATCTTCAACCTCATTCAGACATCGACTTGCTTATTGTAAGTAAAAAGAAGCTCAGTGCTGATGCTCAAGAGAAAGTAGGTCTCTTCATCACCTTACTGTGGGATATTAAGCTTGATGTAGGACAGTCGGTACGAACCTTAAAAGAAACGGTAAAGCTAGCAAAAGACGATATCACCATTGCCACTAACCTTGTGGAAAGTCGTTTATTAATTGGAAGCGAAGAAACGTTTGAAAAACTCTGGGAAGAAGCTAACGGCAGAAACTCTTGGAGCAGCAAAGCCTTTTTCTCTGCAAAATACGATGAGCAGAAAAGGCGTCACGCAAAGTTTAACGGTACTGCCTATAACCTTGAACCGAATATTAAAGAAAACCCTGGCTGTTTGCGTGATATTCAATCTATTGGTTGGGTGGCCAAAAAGCACTTTAAAGAATATGACGGCTGGAATTTGGTCGGCCATGGTTATTTTACGGAGCAAGAGCACAGCGAGTTAATAGCCTGTCGGATGCATCTTTGGAAAATGCGCTGCGCACTTCATTTAGTTGCTCAACGAAGCGAAAACCGCCTCCTGTTTGATTATCAGCCTGATGTGGCAGAGATGATGGGGTACGGGGAAGAAGGCAAGTCATCTGTAGAAAAGATGATGCGTGACTTTTTCCGTACAGTGGCAAGAGTAACCGAGCTCAATCAGATGCTGCTCCAGCGCTTTAAGTACGATATGTTGAATCAAAGTGTTCAGCACAGTGCCATCATCAATGAAGACTTTGAATTACTCGACTACATGATATCACCGCGCCACGAGCGCGTGTTCTCAACACCTGAGGCAATTCTCGACTTTCTAAATTTAGTGACGAATACCCCTGAAGTAAAAGGCCTCAGTACCATATGCATTAGACAGCTGCGCAATGCTCACAGAGAGTTTGAAAGTGATTACTACGTAGAACGACCTGCATGTCGTGAAAAGTTCATGATGTTAATGAAGCAACCAGACTTCTTCAACTTCGGCTGGGACATCATGCATCAATACGGCATTATTCAAGCCTATTTGCCTGAATGGGATACCATTGTGGGCATGATGCAGTTCGATTTGTTTCACGCCTATACCGTTGACGAGCACACGCACAGGCTCGTTAAACAGGTCAATTATTTCTTCTCGAAAGAAAACAAAGATTTTCCTCGATGCGGACGCATTTGTCGAAACCTCGATAAACCGGAAGTACTCTATATTGCCGCCATCTTTCACGATATAGCAAAAGGTCGAAACGGCGATCATTCCAAACTTGGCGCAAAAGATGTCGCCACGTTCTGTGAGCTTCATAATGTGCCTTCAGATGATGCCGAAATGATAGCCTGGTTAGTAGAAAATCACCTACTGATGTCGGTGGTGGCTCAACGACGAGACATTTACGATCCGGATGTGATCAGTGAGTTTGCAGGAGCAATTCGAAGCCACAATCATTTAAACTTACTTTATACGTTAACCCTTGCAGATATTCGCGCTACCAATGACAATTTGTGGAACGACTGGAAAGCCTCATTGCTCAGAGAGCTATACCTAATGACGCAAAAAGCACTAGATAACGGATTGCAGTGTCAGGTGACCCTGAATGAACGCGTTGCGACACATAAACATCAAGCACGACAGATTTTACAAGAGCGCGCCGTTGATCCGATATCTGTTGATGCGCTGTGGGCACGATTAGACGACGATTACTTTGTGCGCTTTAAACCCACCCAAGTTGCGTGGCATACAGAAGAAATTATTACGGCACAAGATGACTGGCTAACTCCCGACAATGAAGCTTTACTTGTACGGGCAAATGACAACAGCGCCAAAGGTGGCACTGAGTTGTTCGTTTATGGTAAAGACAGAAAGGCCCTGTTTGCACAGGTTGCCTCGGTACTTGATAGCAGAAACTGCTCAATTCACGATGCCCACGTTACCGTTACTCGAGACGGCTACGTATTCGACAGTATGATAGTTCTGGAAAATGATGGCACTCGCCTTTCATCCGACTCTCGTATTTCGTCGCTAGAAAAGGCAGTATCTACACAGCTTGAAAAACCTGGGCGTTCTCACGAAAACAAGCGCAAACTGCCTCGTCAAATGCGACAATTAGACGTACCAACTAAAGTGCGCTTTTTCAACTTACACGACGAAGCCACTCTGGTTGAGCTTGAAGCACTGGACGCGCCCGGCATTTTGGCTAAAATTGGCCACGCGTTTGTCGACACGAATATGACATTAAAACTTGCTAAAATAGCCACTATTGGCGAGCGCGCCGAAGACATTTTCATCGTCAGCAACGAGGCTGGCACCGCATTAACCCAAGAACAACAAGTCAGCTTAAAAAAGCAGATTTTGTTTAAACTCGACCAACTTGAAGATATTACAATACCATGAATGAATTGAAATCCATTATTGAAGACGCCTTCGAAAATCGCGATGCCATCAGCCCAAATGAAGCACCTGATGAGGTAAGAAATGCCGTTGCAGAAGCTATCTCATTACTGAATAGCGGCAAAGCTCGAGTAGCAGAGAAAATTGCTGGGGAATGGGTAGTTCACCAGTGGTTGAAAAAAGCGGTATTGCTTTTCTTCCGTTTGCACAATAACGAAATGATTGACGGTGCCGAGAGCAAATACTTTGATAAAGTGCCTCTTAAGTATACCAACTACACCAACGAGCAGTTCGTTGCTGACGGTGCGCGCATTGTGCCACCGGCAGCAGTTCGCACTGGTACATTTGTGGGTAAAAACGCGGTGGTAATGCCATCGTACGTCAACATTGGTGCATTCGTGGATGAAGGCACAATGGTTGATACATGGGCAACCGTGGGTTCATGTGCACAAATTGGTAAGAACGTTCACCTTTCTGGTGGCGTAGGCATTGGCGGCGTGTTGGAGCCATTGCAAGCAAACCCAACCATCATCGAAGACAACTGCTTCATAGGAGCCCGCTCTGAGATTGTCGAGGGCGTTATTGTTGAAGAAGGTGCGGTAATTTCTATGGGTGTGTATATTGGTCAAAGTACTCGTATATACGACCGTGAAACCGGAGAAATTCACTACGGTCGAGTTCCAGCAGGTTCGGTAGTGGTTTCAGGAAACCTGCCAAGTGCTGACGGCAAATATAGCCTTTACGCTGCTATCATCGTGAAAAAAGTAGACGCGAAAACCCGTGCGAAAGTTGGCATTAATGCACTTTTACGCGGCGTTGAATAGCACACCTAGTTATTTTGCTAAAGCAGAGCTAGTGCTAAAGCGAAGCTAAGCTAAGCTAAGAATAACGAGCTACAAATAAAAATGGCGCTAACCAGTTAGCGCCATTTTTTTATTTTTACGACCTTGCGTTTGTTAAAGGCCCATCGAATTTTATGCGATTAGCTTGTCTTTAATACTATTCACCCAATCGATTACGTCTTTTTCTGGCTCCAACGTCTCCATTGCATCTACTTCGAGAAGTTCTGCCGCTGGCGTTCCCTGAAGCTCTACTAATAAAGCCTGAAACTGTTTACCTGCGCCGCAAAAACTCTCACCATAACTGCTGTCACCTAGTGCAGCTACTGCAAAGGGCTTATCTTTTAGCAGTGGTGAATCGTCTTTTAAATCTGAAAATACAAACTCTAAATTAGGCGGGATATCCCCTTGCCCAGTGGTAGACGTAATAACTAATATTGCATCCGCATCAGTAAAATCTTCAACTGACGGCGTGCTCTCTAGCTCGCAATCAACACCCTGCTCGGCCAAATTCTCTTCTACCTGCTCGGCCACATGCTGAGCATTTCCATATACTGTGCCCGCAATTATCTTCAAAGTACCCATTGCTACCCCTGCTATTTATTTTCTGCGATGTCGTATGCTTTTACGAAGGAACAACGCGAAAGTTTTCTAAATGGCGTACAAATGTCGCCATTTCATGATGAAGTTCTGATGATATTGTCATCCATCTGCCTGATGAAGGATGATGAAATCCCATTGACGTACAGTTTAAGGCCAAATTATTAAAACTAAAGTGCGATTTAGCGAATTTATTCTGCTTTCCGTCGCCATGAGTGGTATCGCCAATAATCGGGTGACGAATATGAACCAAATGTCGACGAAGTTGATGCTTCCTCCCTGTGCTTGGCGTTAGTTTTACTAGCGAATAGCGAGCGCTCTGATATTTTCCTACCGGCTCGGGCACTTCATAGCGTGCCAAGGATTCGTAGGTGGTGGTTGCCATTTGCGCAGGTTGCTGCGGGCGCTTGTGTTTATCTGCAATTTTATCGTACTTGTACTTCAGCGCATAATCGATAAGCCCAGTGCTGTAAACGAACCCTCTTACAACGGCATGATAGGTTTTATGCACTTGTTTTTGCATCATTTGCTGACCAAGCTGCGCCGCCATGCGCCCATCGAAGGCAAATAACAGTACGCCGGAGGTAGGCCGGTCTAATCGATGGGCAGGAAATACGTGCTTACCGAGCTGATCTCTTAAAGTTTGTACGGCAAAAACGGTTTCATGTTTGTCGATAGGACTTCGATGAACCAAGAGACCAGGAGGCTTTTCAATGGCAACAATATCCTCATCTTGATATAAAACTGTCAAAGGACCGGCCGATGACCTTGGCTGCTCAACCATATATTGAGAGAAGGGCTTATCGACCGCTTCATTGTTCATTGCAAGAATGCCATTTGAATTGTTCCGTGTACTAGTTTTTGTAGTTGTCTCATTCGTTCAAATTCGCTTTGCTGGAGAGCCCATCAATCGTTTTAAGCTGGTCGAGAATAGCCGGAGGGGCTTGAGTGAAATACTGCTCAGCGGCCGGAGTGATGCTCATACTTGGTATGGGCATTTGAGCACTGAGGATATGTTTCATTTTAGGAATAAAGACGTAAGCTAACCAGCTTTCAAATCCCATGGTGTCTAAAGCAAATGGCACTTGGCTGCGCAACGCCGTTTCAGAAGGCTCAGCGTCAGTAGAATTAGTGCTCGGCCAAAGCCCTTCATTGTCCATCAACAAAACGAGTGTCTCTATTGCTGAGGCCATATCTTGATAGACCTGATTTACCATTAACTCACTACCATCGAATGCTCAAGAATGTATCGCGAAATTATATCAGGCTAATCAGAACCCTGTCACTGCTGTATTCATAATTGTGTGCATGTCTGAGTGTGCATGTCTGAGTGCCTATTATCTGTGATAAACTAATAGCATTAGAGGCTTCTAGGCTCGTATTGGCGATACATGTTCGAGAAACACACATAGAAAAGCGACGCTGGCCTCGCACCCTTGTGTGCAGTCTTGTTCTTTTCAGCGTAATGAAAACGTGTATTTAGAAAAAGTCTATTCAGGCACACAATTATGAGCAAAAAGCTCACGTGGATAAATTTGTAGTATTTAGGATGTTTTGATGAGCGCAGACACAATTAATTCAATCAGTGAATTCTTATTACACGCTGGTACTGAGTACAAGGTATTCGATATTGGTCGCAGATTAACAATCATTGATAATCAATCATTCTTAGATATTGAAAGTGGCAATGCCTACGCTCCCCTCCCGCGCCAACAGCACGCATGGTTTGGTATTGTTTTTTGGAACAAGCAAAGCTCAACAGAACACTATATTTGGTTTGTAAAGCTACCTATTGATGAACAAGGCTTAGTAGTCACAGCCGCCCGTAATCATTTTCTTGATATTATTGTCGATGCGTTGGGTCAGTCCATAATAGAGGATACTGAAAAAGCACAGACACTGCCTGATAACCCCTATTCGTTTGTTCCCAATCAAGCGTTGCTGGCTCAGTTTAATGCGTTAGTGAAACACACATTATCGCAGCCGCTTAGTGATGAGGCCAAACAAGTTGAGGCTTACATTCAAGCGCCACAGTTAGTGGATTGGCAACAGCTGTCTATGCAAAGTGTAGCAGATTTTGCATTTTCTCTACCTACCCACAGTCATCAATATAGGTTAGAAGAAGCGTTTGTAAACAATGTAAGTCTGTATTCTGACGTATTTTTGAATACGTTTATGGAAATGCTCGAGTACGTACCTCTGTCAAAACCTGTCGAGACGTTCGTGTTACAACGCTTTTTTCAAAAAGCGCACTTTGATGATATTAACTTGGCTGCACTGCGCGCGCTTTCATGCAATGAGTTTAATAAACAGCTTCACTGTGAACTCAAGAGTATTTTAAGCAAAGACATTTCAACGCGACTTGACGTGCTAAGCGTTATAGCTGCTCGTCACTATGAGCAAATGGACAATGAGTTGTTAACCTTGTTTTTAACACAAGCAGCAAAGGCGGATGAAAGTGAAGGCCATGCAGGCGCTTTATTTTCTGGGTTCTTCTCTGACTTAGTTCAAGTTCCGAAGTTGCGCCGTCAAGTACTTACCCTTTTACGCTCACCCGACCGTCCGGCCGTATTAGCCAAAGCCTTTAATCAACTTTTTGCGCAAACGGGGAAGTAGTATGACACTTTTAGAGCTCTCCCTATGGTTGGCAATTGGCTTTATCAGTTATCAATTCTGGCGAATAAGAGGCATATCAGAAAGCACCAATACCTACTTGAAACAGTACTGTGATAAACACCAACTTCAATTATTGAGTGTTGCGCGAGCTAAAACACGTCTCTCGTTTAAATTCAAAAAGCCCGATTGGAACAGTGTGTTTATGTTTGAATTTTCAAGCAATGGTGAAGATAGATACAGCGGAGAGGTAGAGTTGGTAGGAAGCCGCGTCATACGCACCGAGGTTCCACCGCATCGCGTTTAATAGCACTGAGCTTCATCGTACCTAGACGAATGGAACTGGGCTTACTGATACTGGGCTTACTGAGACTGGACTTAATGGCACGGCCATATCTAACTAGTTGAGCAGGTCTAAATAATAAAAAAGGGGGAAGTCATCAGACTTCCCCCTTTTTCGTAATTTTGAGCATCCCTCTCTGCGATCCTTTGCGACTAAAATCTTCCCGATCAGAATCCGTCTTCGCCCCTTTCCATCTTGTCTCACAATACCCTTTGTGAGCTACCCGTCCGTGCGTAGGTCCCTTTCCATTGTTCCCTTCTTTACTGCAAATCCATTCTGCAATATTCCCCATCCTGAGGCTGTCCGTGTCAGACTCCGCTGACGTTCCTTATCCATTGTTTTATAGTCCTTTTGACTACACATCCTGCTGTAGCCCGCTTATTCCTTAAGCGCTCCCTGTAAATAGCATCCTTGTTCTACATCCTTGCTTTATATCCTTATACACTCGTCCCTGACTCATCCTTTATAGCAATGCAGAAGAAGCATCCTGTTCTCTGCCCACGTCCAATTGTGAATCCTTTTTGCGAGATGTCCCTATCCTTCATCCCTTAAGCACGTCCTATAATAAGCGTCCTTGTCTTGTCCATTTCCTTTTTCTCACTCCGTGTGAGAATCTCATCCTTAAGTTGTCCTAGGTCATCCTTGCAAATCATCCTGACTCATCGTGTTTCCCTGTGACGTGTTAAATAATATAATCTTCAAATATTACCGCTATACGAAATTACAAAGTTTTAAGGAGTGATCTTCTACAACTTTTGGATAAAGACCAAAAAGCCTATAAAAATCAAATGCTTTATACTTTAGTCTAAAAATTTCCCATATGAAAAAAGGCGGAAAACTCACAGATTTTGTAGGAGATATCTCACACTTGCCTGAGCAATTGGTGAGATAGGAGGCCGGTATTAAGAAATGCGAAATTTACAATTCGTCCGAATTTTTCAATATGCCATTGATAGAGGCACGACTCACCATCAATTATCTACCAATTACAACTCACCACCAACAATTTAACGCTATACCTCCTAGCTATGCTTTAGTTATAAACTAATAACTAACGCCACGTTCTACTTTGCTAATGCGAATTAACAATCTATTGTAGTCTTACTGTAAGGCTCATTCCTGAGAGGGGACGTATGGCAACTCACTTCATTTTTACAAGAAAGCAGCGCTCTTCCGCGCTATTACTTGTTTTTAATGCTGGCGTGGCGCTTGTTTTATACGGAGCAGCACATCGATATCTTCCAAATTTAACAAGCGATAGCACTGCACTAAATGAACTTTTTGATGTGCTAGATATCGCCATTTGGTTTATTGAAGCTACTTTGCTTGGGTTGGCATTATGGTTTTGGTGTGAAGATAAAGAGATTAGAGTTTGTGTGTCATCCACCAAACTGTCGTACTTCGACCCTACCTTCGGTGATATAAGTTGGCAGGTCAACATTGATGACATTACACAGTTAAAGCAAATCAGTGACACAAGGCAACATATTTCTAATTTCATTGTGTTGAAAAGTGGAGAGAATAAGCAACTTATGTATCACAATTATCGCGGCTTTAATCGACACGCTTTTTTCGAAGCGCTTGCAACTGCAAACCCAAATATCATTCTTCCGGATAATCCAAATCGTTACAAAATACAAAGGCCTTCATGGGCTAAACGAATTCGAAAAAAGTTTGGATTAAAAGACTAGGGGACACATCAGAAAGCTTAAAAGGTATCGCCGGTCCGTTCGCACGAACTATCATTTGTATATACGTAAGCGCATCACTATACGAGTATTTGCTGCTGAGAAAGCTGCATGTCATAGCGACCTTGCTAAGACTTAGCTCTGAACATCACCGACCCATCAACATGAGATAACGATAAATTACCAACAACACTGTATTTGTCGTCGCCAAAAAAGGATTTATGCTTATCAATGGTCACGAATACCGCGATACCTGCACTTTTAGCGTCTACTTCAACCACACTGTCAATTGCGCCAAGTAGAATATGACCTAAACCGTGTTCTTGATGATCAGGATGCACAGCAATGAAGCTAAGCATATGAAAATTCTCTGCTGGAACCAGGGTTCGTACTTTTTCTTCCTTTTCCAGCATTTGCTTCGTTCCGAAAAGCCCAGCGGTAAGCAACATGCGAAGTCGCCAGTGCCAATATCGCCCTGCACCAAATGCTGCATCAGGAGCAGTAAGGCACGCTACTGCAATTAAACGTTCAGCATCAAACAGCCCTATCATGGGCTGCTCTGCAACCCAAAACGCATTAAGCTCTTCTCGGATAGCCGAGCGTAATCGACTCTCATAGCCTTCTTTTTCTGCTTGGAAAATTTCCAAAAACAGAGGGTCATCCACATAGGCGTTATAAAGGATAGATGCCGCGATTTTTAGATCATCAACGCCAAGATAAATGGCTTTAACCGTATCGGCTGATGGAGCAAGAACAGCCTCATTTGATTCGATATCCATGAGAGGGCCTCCGTGTAGGCTTATATCTAAGTTCGCGCTTGAAAAAAATGACCACTGAATAAACTGTTCACGCAAATTCAAATAGCTATAACTCATACGCTTTAGAACTGATTAATGATTAGACTACGCGAAAACCCATCACCTGTTAACTTTTTATTAACAATTTTTAATGCATTAGGCTGTAGGCACTGTCTCCCCAACCCGCAAGGTTTCCGTTTCTAAATACCAGTGGTGTACATTCGTCCTTTGTTGTTACACCATCACCCATTGTTTTTTGAGTACGGTAATAAAGTACGCGGTATGTGCCATCTGCTTTTTCAAAAAGTTCGTTGAAGTCGGCGACTCCCATCTTTCTCAATACCGTTTCATAGCCAACCCCAACCTCAAGATTAGCGATATGTTTACGATTATTGAACTCTCTGTCTTCCCAATCTGAACCGTAGTGACTATCAGAGCCTCCTCCTACAGAAACAACACAGCCAGAAAGTAGTAATGAAGACGCAACAGCGACAGAAAGAATGAGTGTTTTCAT
Organism: Alteromonas genovensis; assembly: GCF_010500895.1. Classification (GTDB taxonomy): domain Bacteria; phylum Pseudomonadota; class Gammaproteobacteria; order Enterobacterales; family Alteromonadaceae; genus Alteromonas; species Alteromonas genovensis. The sequence goes on along the minus strand of NZ_JAAAWO010000002.1, from coordinate 177,949 downwards.
GTATATTCCTTAATTATTATTTGATTTATTTAGGGCGTCTTGACCATTGCTGTACAAACTTTGGTCGAAACAGACAATACGCCCTGCGCCGTTGCTGAGTAGATAAACCGTTAGATGGCAAACTTTGCAAGGCACACACTTAGTAAGTAACAATCAAAAATAGCGCCAAAACGTAAGCATCTGTTTTTATTATATTTATTAAAAACGCCAAATACTAAATACCTTAACAATTAGTGGATAAGGCAAATTATTAGTCTTTTTAACATTTAACCTTTGCGCCGAAGGTTAGTTTGATATGCCGTAAGGTACTTTGGGTAATGAACCTGATTACTGATAGGTAGTACGATGCTTGACGTTCATTTTAAACTCAAAGGCTTTCACCACCAATACATTGAAGGCGGCACATTGAGGGTAATATAGTGAGGGCAATGCAGTGAGGGCAATGCAGCGAGGGCAATGCAGTGAGGGCGACACATTGACAGTCGGCATAAACATAAGGGTAGTAACAAATAAACTATGAACAACACCATCAACCAATTAATCATTATCTGCCAAAAAATGCATGAAGAAGGCAAGACTCCAAGTGTGGGAATTCTTCGTTCGAAGGCGCCGTTTAAAGTGTCGGTTACTGAAGCAATAGATGCAATTAAGCGCTTTAATGCCAGTACGCCAAGAGCACAAACTAAAAACTCGCAGCACGATACACAGCTTGGTGATGACTCAGTTAGCCTGGCGACTCGAGTAGATGCACTCGAACGAGAAGTAGAAACACTGAAAGCCTCGGTGGCTGACCTGCTACGCCACCGATAGTAAGACGTGCGGCCGGCATTGATATCCGCAGCCGGTATTGATATCCGCGACCGATAATAATATACGCGGCGGGCAATGAGACACGCGACCAGCAATGAGGGTCTATTCGTCGGTATTGTAAAATAGGCGTTATCGACTTGCTGAGCTTGGCTTAAGGGTAGAAAGAAAAGCAGCAAGTGACGGCGCCAAAATTTCTTTTGGCTCCATGCCCACCTGCTCTAATGCAACCTCGCCTGTTTTGTTGATTACCGTTAATATGAAATCTTCTTCATCGGTTAACCCAAAAAATAGCGTTGGTGCCTGCTCTAACCGTTGCTTCATGAGCAGGTGGCCGATAAGGTTTTGCTGCAAGCGCTCAAAATCTTCTTCATTCCACACCTGAAGTAGCTCGCATTCACCCTGAGGGGCTGTTGCAATTAGATTATTGCTAAAATAACGCGTGAAATAGGTGCAATAGTCACTGTTTAAGGTAAGTTCAAGGGCGGAACCTACATTATCAAAAGACAACGGCTGTGTTTGTTTCACAGGCTGCCAAGGTACTATTTTCCCCTGTAGCCCCTGTTGTCCCTGCCGCCCCTGCTCGCCTTCGCTGTTATAACACAGCGAGGGCCACTCCTTGTCATAAGGAATGGACAGAACACCTTCGTTGGCGTTCTCGACATAAGATGAAACAAAATTATCCAGTTGTTCGCAAATAGACAGAGCCATTATTTAATTACCTTCGTATTTTTGGGTTACACTATACGTAAAATATGCCAAGTCAACGTTTGGCGATGATATACCGATTAATGCAATAGGGTTCTTATGTCGACAGACAACAAACGAGAAAAAATTACTATTTCTGCACCAGACGATCTCTCGTTAGGTAAGCAAGTAGACTACGAGTATGAATATAACCCTGCGCTCCTTCAAGGGGTGCCGCGTAGTCTAAGTAGAGACACTCTGTCTTTTAAATCAGGAGCTCCTTCCTCTGATACGCTTCCCTTTGAAGGCATCGATACGTGGACAGGCTATGAATTATCCTGGCTCAATATGAAAGGTAAACCTCAGGTCGCGATTCTTGAATGCATGGTGCCTATCACCTCTGAAAACCTGATTGAGTCTAAGTCGTTTAAGCTTTATCTAAACAGCTTTAATCAAACCCGTTTTAAAAGCAGCGACGATGTAAAAACAGTGCTCAAAAAAGATTTGTCTGCCTGCGCGGGCAAAGACGTTGAAGTTAACCTGATATTACCCAGTGAATTTGAAACTCTGCAATTCAAAGAGTTCCAAGGTACATTACTCGATGAGCTTGATATTGAAATTGATAATTATGAGCCCGACACTCGGTATCTTGGTCTGGCATCATCAGATAAAGGCAAGGAAGTGAGTGAAACGCTTATTTCTCATTTGCTAAAATCTAATTGCCTTATTACCAGCCAGCCAGATTGGGCAAGTATTCAAATTAAATATACAGGTTCGTCAATCGACCATGAAGGCTTGCTGCGATATTTGATTAGCTTTAGACAACACAATGAATTTCACGAGCAGTGTGTAGAGCGCATTTACACCGATATCCTTAATCACTGTAAACCAACAAAGCTGACGGTCTGCGCTCGATATACACGAAGAGGTGGACTCGATATCAATCCGTTTCGTACCAATTTTGAGGCACCTTACCCAAACCATCGTCAAGCTCGGCAGTAGTCCCTTGATGAGCTTACAAATGTAACGTGTCCATAAACAACAAAAGATGAGCAACATGGAAGATAAACAGCTGCAAGCGTACAAAAAAAACAATGCGCTATTGTGTCAATTCATCATAAAACTCTCATCTTTTTACGAGGGTTTTTCAGACAAGGTTGATGGTGAACTGAAAACCCTCCGCGGACACCTATCCGGCACGCCCAATTTCAGTCTAGCTACAGTCAGTATCAATAAACTGAATGTGGCGTTACAGCATCAAGACATTAGCCTTCGCAAGTACAGCCTTGAGACGGTGTCATCTATTGAAGATGCTATGAAGCAGCTGCAGAAAATTATCTTTGAAGATGAAGCGCTTCGCGGTCTCGCTACTCAAGAACTCATAAAGCTAAATCAGCCTGTATCAGATATATTCAGCATTTACAGGCTCTACGCTAGAGCGGTTCAGCTTCACCGGGTTGCCCTTGGTAAACACGTTAAAGGCTTGTTATCAGGCGATTCTGCAACGCCCGAAACCGCCACATCAACACAGCGACAGTCAGCGGAAGATGATGGTACGGAGCGAGGGAGTGCTCATTTTTACCGCTCTATTTTTATAGAGCTAAATCAGCTGGTTACTTCATACACAGAGAAAAAACCCAACGATAGACAGCTTTTAGATATCAAAAAGCGGCTTGACCAAGGCATGGCTAACGAGCAGCTATTAGAAAGTTGTGTCGTAGTACTTCGCATGATAGTACAAGACGCCATGACAGAAGCTAGTTTAACCGGAAAGGTCATTCAGGGACTGCATACGTCACTCGGTAAAATTGGCGAGGACGTGAGTAAAAGTATTGATGGAAGCAAAGCGCAGTTTGAGCAACGGACAGCCAGTAATGCTGAGCTGAAAACCTATATCGACAATATAGAAGAAGCAGTTTCTACAACCGATTCTTTTGACGCGCTTAAAACGCAAACACAGTCATGTATCAAAGTACTGTCAAAAACGCTGACGGATACCCAGGCAAGCGACAGCGAGAGCCAAACAGCACTCATCTCATTATTGTCGTCAATGCAGGACCGCATCAACAAGCTTCAACAGCAAACTGATTCTTATAAGCGGAAAATTGCCGAACAGGTTATGCAAAGTAAAACAGACGCACTTACCCGTTTACCTAACCGTCAAGCGTACAATGAACAGTTGGCGATAGCGCATCAGCATTTTCAATCATCCAAAAAGCCGCTTTCTATTGCCCTTATCGACATTGATTTCTTCAAATCAATTAACGACAAGTTCGGGCACTCCGCGGGTGATAAAACACTGCAGCTTGTTAGTCGAGCGTTTAAGCGTCACATGGCTGGCGATCAGTTTCTTGCGCGCTGGGGCGGAGAGGAGTTTGTGGTGCTTCTGCCCAATACCAACGAGACAAAACTACGAGAAAAACTAGAGGCTATTCGAAAAGATTTGGAAAGTATGCAGCTTAAGTTTAAGCAAGAAAAAGTGGTTATTACTGTATCGCTCGGAGGTACGTCATTTACCTCAACAGATACCATTGATTCGGCTTTTGAGCGTGCAGACAAATACCTTTATCAAGCTAAACGAAATGGCCGAAATCAAGTCGTTACTGACATCGACGCCCAAAAATAGGAAGTAGTGTGATTAAAAAAGTACAGCTAAACCCCATGGGTTGGATGAGCCAACTGTCACAAGCTGAAGTTGCGCGTCTGCAGGATGCTTCCGATAGCGAACTCTTTACCATGTTTCGAAATTGCTCTCTCGCCGTGTTAAACAGCGGTGTTGATGAAGATAATTTTGAAACCTTATTTGCCCCCTATGAAAGCTTCGATATAAGGCTTGTTCGCCGTGAGCGCGGCGTGAAAATTGAGTTGATTAACCCTCCAGAAGTCGCCTTTGTAGACGACAACCTCGTAAGAGGCGTTCATGAGCACTTATTCGCAGTGTTGCGAGACTTACTGTACATGGGCGATAAGTATGATTTCTTACATCAACACTCACCAGCAGACGGCGCACAAATTACCGACATGGTGTTTGATATGCTTCGCCATGCTAAAGCGCTAGAGGGCAACGATGGCGTTAATACCATTGTATGCTGGGGCGGCCACTCCATTAATCAAGTTGAGTACAAGTACACTAAAGAAGTGGGCTATCAGCTTGGTCTTAGAGACATGAACATTTGTACAGGCTGTGGGCCGGGTGCAATGAAAGGCCCAATGAAAGGTGCAGCAATAGGTCATGCTAAGCAAAGACACAAATCCGGTCGATACGTAGGTATTTCAGAGCCTAGTATTATTGCCGCTGAGCCACCTAATGCGATTGTTAATGAGCTCATCATAATGCCTGACATTGAAAAGCGTTTAGAGGCGTTTGTGCGTTTGGCACACGGCATTGTCATATTCCCAGGTGGTGTGGGCACGGCTGAGGAGCTCCTGTATCTTCTTGGCATTCTAATGAATGAAAGAAATGACCAACAGCCTTTCCCTGTCATTCTAACCGGCCCTGCAGGCAGTGAAGAATATTTCGAGGCTGTAGATACGTTTATTGCAGAGACCTTGGGTAAAGAAGCACAGAAGAAATACCAAATTATAGTGAACGACCCGGAAGAAGTAGCACGTTCATTATGTAAAGGGTTAGAAAAGGTGAAAAAATATCGCGGTGCGATGGGAGATGCCTTTAGTTTTAACTGGTCGTTAAAAATAGAGCGAGACTTTCAACAGCCATTTATTCCAACGCACGAAAGTATGGCAGGGCTTCAACTTGACCATCATCAAAGCAGAAGCGATTTAGCGTCGAATTTAAGAAGAGCGTTCTCAGGTATTGTTGCCGGTAATGTAAAAGCAGAAGGGATTAAGCAGATAAAAGAAAACGGCCCTTTTGAGATCACGGGTGACAGAACGTTAATGAAGCATGTTGATGTACTGCTAGAATCATTTGTAAAACAGCACCGAATGAAGCTTCCTGGCAGCGCTTACGAGCCCTGCTATTTGGTGAAATAGTTTATCCAGTTCATTTAGCCAAGAGATGTATTGCACCGCCAGCGCTTTGAAAATAAGCGCTGCGCGTTCGCCTCCTACTCTTTAGCTATTATACTTTTGCCGGTAATGATGGCCTGAAATAAACACTTACCATAATCGCTTATTATTCTCATACAATTTACGGTAGACTTAAAATATTATAAAAGCTGGGAATGAGCGTATAGGTTTAGCGCGTTTTTATCTGCACGCCTATGCGTTACACGCTCAAGTTATTCGGCCGCGTTGTGCACCTGCAATAGGCACCCATGCTTGTCACTATTACATTAATTTAGACACGAGAAGTAACGGTTATGAACACCAAAGTTATTCGACTCATCCTAGCTGGCGTAGGACTTTACGCGTTATTTGTTTTTATGATTATCGCGTTCTATCCAGATAAGCCTGAGAACATGGATTGGAAGGATAGAGAAGAATATAACCGCGTTCAAATTACCAAGCTTAAATTAGGCAGCACGCGAGAGGAGGTGCTTGCACTACTCGGCTCACCTGATTTGACTGAGGCTAAACGCCAAGGGGTGAATGCTATTCAAGTTATGTTCTTTCGAACGCAGCATGTCCGTGCCGATGGCTTAACAACCCAAGACGAATGTACGCCTCTACTGTTTGAAAATGACAAGCTCATTGCCTGGGGAGAAGGTGCCTACTCTAGCTATCAAGAAAGCTAGCCCCGTATGGCATTAGCCGATATTCAGTCGACGTTTTCTCAGATACTTGCTGCACCGACTCCCTCACAAAGCGTTGATAACAAAGTTAACCTCTGGCTTAGAAATGCCAAGTTAGCCATCGCGCTTGTTAATGAAGAGCCCGCCGCGGTACTAGCGGCTCATGGGACTAAAAACTCACTCTCCCCGCAGTTAACCCACATACTTTTATTGACAGTATTTGGTAAGCTCAATCACTTTAACGATCACTACCTTCAGCATCTTATTGCGGCAACCTTGGCCCTCTATCACCTTACTGGTCATGTTAAAAGCGACGAAACAGATGCCGAGCAACTAGGCGACGCTAGCCTGATAAGAAAATCGAATGACGGTAAAGCAATTTCTGAATTTTTACGCGCGAAAGGCTTATCGTCTTGGCTGGAGATTTTGCGGTTAAAACGGGTGGTATTTTCTGCCAGAAATGCACAAGCCCACTCTCTTGCCAGTGCTAAACTCAACCGCGCACAACGACTTTGTTTACTGTCTAAAATAATCAGCAGCGCATCGACGGAAAAAAAGCATAGTCTATTTTCTCAATGCACTCGCTTAATACCTGTGCACCATCACGGCTTGTTGCCCTCACTGTCTCCGCTTTTTGAGCGTGCTATGCCAGGCGAGAAAGTGTATGCCAGTGGTATTCCGGCAACCATTGTAGATATACAGCAAAACCACAGTTTTGCAGCGGTTGCTCGTAATGCCGACCGCGATAGTGACTGGGTGCCTGCTTCATCAATACGCTCGCCGATACATCAACACATTGAATTTGATGCGTTCATTGCGCTTTTTAATGAAACTAGAGCCCCTAGACTAGTAAAGGGAGGCCAGCCTTTTTTTCCAACAACATTTGCTATCCAACGCCCCCCTTCTGCACTTTTGCACATTATTGACGAGTTGCAAAAACGCGACATCGATATTCCGACGCTTTGTGAGAAAATAGAACGTGCTCCTACGTTCAATCATTTTTTAATAAGCACAGCGAGCCAAGATAACCGCTTGCAACTACCGGTGAAGACGATAAAACAGGCAGTACTCACTTACGGTACTGAGCGCGTGGGCGATATGCTTGTTCAATTTGCTTTAATGGAGCGATTAACACAGCATGAGTTTCCTCTTGTAGATACCTGCAAACAATTCACACTGGTTGCCAGCGCGTTTGCCAGTCATATCGCATCGCTTACCAAAACCAAGTTTACGGCCCAGTCCGCGGCGTTAACTATGACCTTCGCTTGCTCACCGCTTTTCACGCTGCCGGGCTTGAAAGTAATTACCAAACTCCCTGTTCGGGCAAACCCGAATTTCTCCATCAATAATACGTTTAAAATAACGACACCATCGCCCTGGCTCTCTATTGCCAGTGAGCTAGCTGAGAACTGGCATCAAAGCGCTACGTGGCGTGCTGTTCTCCATCAGTGTAATAAGACAAATGACGCTGTGCCAACATCACTTAGAAAAGAGCACGCGGTAATATCATTGGGTTTTTATTTAGCCAAAGCGTACCTATTAACCACGCCTGATAAAGACTTAAGCAACACCAAAGAAGTAAAGCTGTGGAAGTCAGTACTGTCCTTGTCTTCTAGTGACCTAGCGCACATTGTGAATGAACGAAAACCTCACTTGCTATGCCCACTGTCCCGCTAATTAGCTACCTCTGTATGCAGTTCTCTACTAGTAGACATTTTGCGCTCCGGCTTTTTATTCCAACTTGAGGCAGCAAAGCCCTTCTTTTTAACTGGTATTAAATATCAAAGGTTCTGCCCGTTTCCAATTTATATTTACGAATGGCTATAACTTATGCCTTCTATCGTATAAAATACGCGGACTTTTGCACTGCGACATTTTAATATCCCCTACTTTTTCAAGTTTATAATAAGCAGGCAAGCAATGGCGTGTTGTGCTCGCTACAATAAAGCGGTGCATATAGAACCTAACGACTAAGACAACAGAATTACTAGAGGATCTCCCATCATGACTCAGCAACATATTACAGTCATTCGCGGTGACGGCATTGGCCCGGATATCATCGATGCAACCACAAAAATTTTAGACAAGGTTGGCTGTAACTTCGCCTACGATTATGCCGACGCAGGACTCGTTGCTCTAGAAGAACATGGCGAATTGCTACCACAAGAGACACTCGACCTCATTGCAAAAAACAAAGTAGCACTTAAAGGCCCTCTTACTACTCCAGTAGGAGAAGGATTCACGTCTATTAACGTGAGCCTTCGCAAGCAGTTTAAACTGTACGCAAACCTTCGCCCAGTAATCTCCTTTAAAGGCACAAAAGCGCGTTACGAAGACATCGATATCATCACTGTGCGCGAAAATACCCAAGGTATGTATTCTGGTCTTGGCCAAGTAGTGTCTGAAGATGGCAACGAAGCTGAAGCCATGAGTAAGATTACACGTGACGGCGCAGAAAAAATTGTGACCTTTGCTTATGAACTTGCTCGCCGCGAAGGCAGAAAGAAGGTTACAGCGGTTCACAAAGCAAATATCTTAAAATCAACCTCTGGACTGTTCCTTAAAGTGGCCCGTGAAGTTGGTGAGCGTTATCCAGACATCGAATCAGCAGAAATGATTGTTGATAACTGCTGTATGCAGTTAGTTATGAACCCACATCAGTTCGATGTCATTGTTACGACAAACTTGTTCGGTGACATTCTTTCTGATTTATGTGCAGGACTTGTTGGCGGCCTAGGTATGGCACCTGGTGCGAATATCGGCGAAGATTGCGCCATTTTTGAAGCAGTGCACGGCTCTGCTCCTGATATTGCGGGTAAAAATCTTGCTAACCCAACATCAGTAATTCTAGCTGCAGCGCAAATGCTAGAATATTTGAACATGAGCGACAAAGCAGAAAAAATTCGCTCAGCGCTAAAAGACGTTATTGAAAGCGGCGACCGCACTACACGCGACCTTGGTGGTGAAGCGGGCACCCTTGAGTTTACTGACGCACTGATTGAACGTCTGTAGGCCCTACAGTAAGAAAACAAAAATAGCGGGCAATGCCCGCTATTTTTTTATCTACTCATTCTTCACTTATACCAGTCGCATAGGTAATTACTTTAAAACCTGTACTAAAACTGGACTAGCCTAATCCCCTCAATCTCATACAATTCTTGTTGTACAAATGGTGTACACCGTTAAACAAGGAACGATGATGAAAAAAATACTACCGGGATTAATGTTACTCACCGCACTGTCACTCCACATACCTGTGGCTTACTCACAAAGCATGGATACTGACGAAGCACGACACAATACTAGCCAGTCAGTTGCCAACAAGCTTGATTTAAACGTGGCCTCACTAGCCGAATTGCAAACGCTACCGGGTGTTGGTGTATCAAAAGCCAAAGCGATTATTGATTACCGAGAGCAGGTTGGTCCCTTTTTAGAGGTAGCGCAGCTAACCGAGGTGAAGGGAATTGGTAACAAAATGCTATCGAAAATTCAAAGCTTGGTAAAAGTTAATTGAAAAACAATTTAAAAAAAATGCGCCTTTAAAAGGCGCATTTTTCATTTTTAGAGTTCTATTATTAGGCTTTGATAGTAGCTAAAAACTCTTTAAACTCTTCACCTAAAGTTGGGTGGCGTAGTGCATACTCAACATTCGCTTTCATATAACCAAGTTTACTACCACAATCATGGCTCTTTCCTTTCATGTAGTAGGCATCTACTTGCTCTAGCTTCATTAGCGCATCGATAGCATCAGTAAGCTGAACTTCTCCACCAGCTCCTGGAGGCGTGAACTCAAGTAGATCCCAGATTTTCTCTGAAAGCACATAACGACCCACAACGGCCAAATCAGATGGTGCTTCGTCAAGTGGCGGCTTCTCTACCATTTTGTGAATTTTCGCTGACTCACCTTGAGTAATAGACGCGCCATCTAGGTCTGCGATACCAAATTTAGAAATATCTTCCTGCGCAACCTGCTCAACCATAACTTGGCTAACTCGGCTTGTATTAAACTTAGCCACCATATCGGCAAGGTTGTCTTTTTTAGGGTTGCTCGCAGCATCATCAATGATGACGTCAGGTAACACAACTGCAAACGGTGCATCGCCTATAAGAGGACGAGCGCAAAGTACCGCGTGGCCTAGGCCATTCGCAACACCTTGACGAATTTGCATAATAGTTACGTCTTTAGGGCAGATAGACTGTACTTCTTCAAGCAGCTGACGCTTTACACGCGCTTCTAACGTAGCTTCTAGTTCAAAAGAGGTATCGAAGTGGTTTTCAATGCTGTTCTTACTTGCATGGGTAACGAGAATAATCTCTTTTATACCTGCTGCAACACACTCGCTCACTACATACTGAATTAGAGGCTTATCAACAACTGGAAGCATTTCCTTCGGTATTGCTTTCGTGGCAGGTAGCATCCGTGTTCCTAACCCTGCTACTGGAATTACTGCCTTTTTTACCTGACTCATAGTCTATATCCTTTTGATTCAAATTCTTCGACGGTCTCTTTACACAACTCTTATTAGGAGTTTGTACTTTGGGTAAGCACGTCGGCTTGTGGAATGAGATGCAATCGATGTTCCAACTAACACACTTTGAGCATAAAGAATGATTTAATGCCCAAATTATAAATTTTTTCGGTTTTTCAGCACCAAAGTTGTGACGGTATGATATCTCACGCACCAATATGGTGAAAGAAAAGATCTTTTTTTCATCACAGGTTTTCAGTTTTATTAAGCGTTGTCCTTACTTCAAAGGGCCGTAGTTCTTTTTGATGCCGTCTCTGAGCCCTTTACGCATGAACTGACCTCGCTCTTGTCCATTTTCAAAAACGAAACGATTCACAATGTAACGCAATGGTATTGCGAAAAGATGACGACATTTCCAATAAATGGGGACATAGCGCCGGCGACTTAAAATAAGTACATTTCTCAACTGGTAGTACAGCCTTACAGGCGTTCCTTGTTTAAAGGTTATGCCAAGTACTTTAACTCTATCGTCGCCTTGTCTGTGTGGCATGCTGACTAATTGAGATTGATAAACCTTTAGGCCCTTACGCTTTGCTCGCCAACACCACTCATGATCGACCCCGTCTATAAACAATGCAGACTCTTTCTCACCCACCTTCTCAAATGCCTGTTGAGAAATGAGCATACCGGAGGCTATTATCTGCTTAACTTCTTTTAGTCCTAACGATATCTGCTTACCTTTTTGAATCACTCCTTCCTGCACCGTGTTACTGAATTGGCAGTGAATAGCTGGGCCTATAGCAGCAACAGGACTTACTTTTTCAAGCGCTATGAACTGCTTATACAGTGAGGCTGCGATAACAGGTGAGAAGCTACTGTCTTGATCGAGAAGAAAACAATAGCCGATTGATTGAGAAAACAGTGCGCGTAAACCAATGTTTTGCGCCTCAGCAATGCCCAGGTTTGACGGATAGTGGGAATAGATGCAGTTGCTAGCTAAATCTAACTGAGTAGGATGAGGGGAGTTATCGACAATGGCTATCTGCCAATCATCGCTAGCAAACTCATCAATCAGATGATTTACATGCTCCACGTCGGGGTTGTAAAGAATAACGACAATGCCAATACTCAATGCTTACCAAACCTTTCAAGTAGATGCCTATCTAACTTATAAGCTAACTTCACTAATTTGCCGGGCATCAGTCGTAATGCCAGCACACCAAAGGCATAGGCCACATTATACAGTGAATACTGCTTTAATTTTATGATGGCGTATATTCGTGCTTTGAATTCGTTTAAGGACTTACTGAGACCTCGGCGTTTATAAAAATTATTCACACGGCGAAATTTTAACAAACGATCTTTTAAATTTCTGAAAACGTATCCTTCAGACGCGAGCTTTATCCAGAAAAAATAGTCTTGGGTATTCATCAAGCTGATGTCGTATCGGTACCCGTCTCTAAATACGTTATATCGAATCACCACCGTTGGGTGATTAAGCGCGCAGCGGCGGGGCAGTATTCTTGCAATTTGCTTATGAGAGGCAGGCATTACTCGCGCTCCCACTTTAACACCGTGTTCGTTAACCTCAGTTAACCCTGTACCTAACACCGCAATATAGCTGTGTCTTCTCATATAAGACACTTGACGGGAAAGACGATTAGGCTCAGATATATCGTCTGCATCCATTCGCACGAAAAATTGAGGTTCAAAGGTAAGGCCGAATTCTGCTGCTGAATTCATGCTGCTCGCAAGACCTACATTATCTGAATTTTGTGCAACAACAATTCTGCTATCCCGCTTTGACGCATCTAACACCGTATTCAAAATTATCTTAGGAACCGAACCGTCAACAACAATGACAAACAAAAAGTCGCGATAATCCTGCGTGGTAATACTGCTCATGGCTTCTTCCAACCACACTACATTGTCCGCATGATAAACGGCCATAGCGACGATAGTTTCTACACGTTTTTTTTGATTGTTATTAGAAAGAATAGAAAATTGATTATTCAAATAGATTACCGATTGTGACGTGTGCAAACAAAGAGAGGCGTAAATAATGCGCTTCTTCACAATATCTTACAGAGAAATGCTGCTGGCATCTACGCATTTCAGTTCTGCATATTCTTCATCATTGCGAATAAGTTGAGGATTTCTTGAGAGCTAGGTTGTCACGCGCTTTATAAATCGCAGGACATTCCAAATATTTTGAATAACGAAACTGTAAACCACAAGCAGTGCCATGAACCCCCAGAACATAATTGCTTCCGAGACTTGATAGACTTCACCCAGTATTCCAACTGCACAGAAACACGCGCCTAATGCTAAAATAGCAATAAGGGATTTTCTGCTGCTAAGGCCCGCTCGCATAAAAATATTGTGAAGGTGTTGTCTGTCTGGCCGCAACATGGATTGCCCTTTTCTTGCTCGACGATACATGATGGCTGCCATATCCATTAGAGGGAGACCTATAAGCCAAACCGCAGTAATTGGTCTAAACGCGGCTCCTTCTCCTTGAGTATGATCAACCAATAACCAGACAATGGTGAGACCCACAAACATACTGCCAGAGTCGCCCATGAAAATTTTGTTGCCCTTAAAGCCTTTCCAGCTGAGATTAAACGCTAAAAACGGAACAATTGCGGCGACAATGATAAGCGGTTCCATGATAGCAACACCATTACCCGTTGCGATTAGAAAGCCAACCAACGTTAATAGAATGACTAAACTCATTCCAGCGGCTAGCCCATCGATACCATCAATCATATTAAACGCATTGATAACGCCGACCACACATACAATAGTGAAGAAATAACCTCCGATACCGAGAAATACTTCCTCAGCCCCTAGAATGCTACCTAAAGAGGTAATGTAATTTTGCGCACTCCACGCCATGATAGACGCGACTCCAAACTGACACATAAGTCGGCCTTTGGCACTTAAGTCAAACCTATCGTCTAACATGCCAAGCAGAACAACAAAAGCAGAAGCGGTAAAGAACAGTGGATTGTTTTTCATCCACACATCGGTTGCAACACTTGCAACCAGCACGGCCATAAAAATAGCAACGCCGCCCGTTAAAGGCACTATTCCGGCATGACGCTTTCTCGCTGTGGGTTGATCAACCAAGCCAAACTGATGCGCAAGCGGAGTCATCACAACTAATAGAATAAGCGCAACAATAAATGCAGTGAAAAGCGGCACAAACTGCAGGTGAGCTAGCATAAAAAGCACAATTCCTCGTTACCTCTGCTGGTTTGCGAAAACCCAACACAAGTCGTATTTGTTATTGGTGAATATCTCAACTTTAGTTCCATGTAAAACAACAATCTTTTCCCTAATTACAACAGGACTAAACGGCCTATATTGCTCCGTCATTGTGCGATTCATCATGCCCAATGATATAAAACATTTGTCTAAGTAACCACCCTAGCTTGTAAAAAAAAGTATCTGTAACTTGTCGCTCTTTCACTACTTTCATTTCATAAAACGCAATATCCGAACGCTTCCCTCGTTAATTCAATGATAGCGACGACTCTGCCGACCACCATATACATTAATTCAAGCCGCCAAAATGATACAAGCTGCTTCTTTTACTCTTTCTTCACTTGCAGTGACTCCTTTAAGAATCGCTTTTTAAATGCACTGCTAAACATTCTTTAAAAACTACTGGCGCAAACACATTAGCTTAAATCTGATAAGCAATAATTGTGCAAATGTGTAAATTCTAAGCAACCAAACTAATTTTTCGTGAAGCTTTAGATATCGAAAATAGTCGCTTTATATAGGGGTAAAACAGCGAGTCGCAGTATATAGCATCAAGTATCCAAACACTTTTATTTGTTGCGCAGTGCATTACACATATCCACGATCACGCTTTTAATAAATCTTGTGTTATCCTATCGCCAAATTGCTACACGGATATGAAAGCGAATGTTAAAACACATCACCTATTTTTTCTCTGCTGTCACCGTAATGATGGGCGTAACAGGTTGTACCAATACCCCCACCGTTACCAAAGCTGACATACCATTGGTTCATTCTTCTCTAGCTTATTCGCTAAATAGTACCACTGCACTGACTATCAATATTCCAAGAGCGAATATGCTTTTTGATACTAATGACTCAATACCGATAACCTTTGACGGCGTTCGCTATCAGTCAACAGAGCGGTATATTTCAGCCACTGGCAATAAATGTATAAGATTCGTGTTAAGCGATAGCAGTAAAGAGGCAGTGCCTAACGCTACTCGTAAGAAAATTACGTCATGCGAACGAGATGGTGTGTGGGTTTTAATAAACCCACTTGTCGGAACCACTAACATGGAAGGCGTTTAATTAAGATGATGGCTCATAACGTGATTAAGCTTAAACAATCTCTGGCGGTTGCATTACCGCTTCTTATTACATTTCTAGTTTTTAGTAACAACGCACATAGTCAAAGCGCTGAACAGATAGAACAGCTAAGACAGCGAGCTCAGCAAACGAACAGCTCGTCCGCAGGAACGTCGGCAGTATCTCCACTTAATATTTCAAGCCAACGAACGCTACCTGGGGCAACACAATCTGGCAGCGCTGTCGGGCAGTTTTCAACCCAACCCAGGAATGGCGTTTCTTTGCCGGGTGAGCCCACCATAGATACCGTATTCCCTCTACAAACAGCGATGGAAAACCCGCCTTTTGCGGCTAATCTGTTCATCGGTGGATTTGAGTCAGAGCGTACCTCTGGAATGAATGACAACTATCTTGTAGCGCCGGGAGATAAAATTTCAATTTGGCTGTGGGGCGCAGTTAATTTTTCAGATGTGGTCACTGTGGATAATCAGGGCAACATTTTTATTCCAAATATTGGACCGATTCGTATAGCGAATACGCCAGCAGGCAGTGTTAATCAAACGGTAACTGGTAAAATACGCCAGGTCTACACTAATGACGTTAATGTGTATGTGAACCTTCTTACGACTACTCCTGTCTCGGTTTACGTTTCAGGACCAGTGTTACGGCCGGGACAATACGCTGGACTCGCTTCTGATAGCGTACTCTACTTTCTAAAAAGAGCGGGCGGTGTTGATTTTCAGCGTGGCAGCTTTAGGCAAATAGATGTACTACGCGATAATAAAGTGGTAGCAAGTGCAGACCTTTATGCCTTTTTTAGAAGCGGAAAGCTTCCTTCGCTGTCGTTTAAAGACGGCGATACCATATTAGTGCACCCAATTGGCAACACTATTACCGTTGAAACCGGTGCGCGAAATAGCTTCACATTTGAATTTTTAAATGAAGAGCTAAATGGTGAAGCCGTCAACTACTTTGCTCGTCCAGGTGAGTTTGCGTCTCACGCTTCAGTAGCAGGCGTAAGGGGAGACAAACAATATGCTAGATATTTAAGTATAGAGGAGTTCTCTACCTTAACGCTACGTGCAGGGGATACGGTAGAGTATGTTGCCGATAACGAACCGCAAATATATCGCATAAACGTTGCCGGAGCCTTTTCAGGCGCCTCACAAGTTATGATCGACAAGGGCACTCGCTTGCTTGACGTGTTAGATCATATCGAAGCCGACACCTCCTTATCAGACACTCAAAATATCTTTTTATTAAGAGAAAGCGTGGCAATAAAGCAAAAAGAAATCATTGAAGAAGGCCTACAACGTCTTGAACGCAGCATGTATACCGCACCAATTAGCTCAACGGGCGAAGGTGCTATACGCGCTCAAGAAGCACAGCTCGTCGCTGATTTTATTGCTCGCGCTAGGCAAGTCGAGCCTCAAGGAAGGGTGGTAGTTTCTGAAAACGGTGACATCGCCAATATTCTTCTTGAACCGAATGACACTATTGTTATCCCGGAAGTCACTGACCTAGTACATGTTGGCGGTGAAGTACTATTGCCTCAATCTATTGTATTTAACCCTGAAGCCACCACCGAAGACTACTTGGCGTGGGCTGGCGGATTTACAGAACGAGCGGAAGATGAGCGCATCTTAATTGTACGTAAAAATGGTAACGTCACATTTAGCAACTTAAATGGCAACTTGTTATCGGGTGCAGAAAGTCAACTAGAGCCTGGCGATCAAATTATTGTATTACCTGCTATCGATACTAAATTGCTTCAAGCGGTCAAAGATATCACACAAATCGTCTTCCAAGTTGCGGTTGCCGCCAACGTGGCGACTAACTAATAATGGTCACGTTTAAAGAACAGCTTTATGCATGGAGAGGCGTAATCTTTGCGCTTTTCCTTCGTGAGTTGCAGAGTAAGTTTAACGATAAATTTGGATTGGGCTGGGCATTTTTAGAGCCTTTCGCATTTATTTTTGCATTGTCTTATCTCCGCGGTCTTATCAGCGGTGGCGACATTCATACTGTTCCATTGTTTATTTTTATGATGATTGGCATGGTCGGCCTTCAGTCTCTTACAACGTGCTTACAGTCAGTATCAACCTCGGTGCGACGAAACAAACCCCTTTATGCATTTAGACAAGTGCAGCCAATATCGGCCATTATCACTGCTGGGTTCTTAGAGTTCTCAGTAAAAGTGGTTGTTGTTATGCTCCTAGCCTTGGCACTGTATCTAATGGACGAAACATTCGTAATTCATGACCCATTGCTTTTGCTTTTTTTGTTTTTACTTCTATGGGTATTTTCAATCTCAATCGGCCTTATGTTTGCTATTGCAGCAGCATTTGTACCTGAGGTGGACAAAATTAAATCAATGCTCACGAGGCCGCTAATGTTTATCTCCTGTGTATTTTTCAGTTTGCAAGACTTACCAGAAGAATTTTGGCCTTATCTAACATGGAATCCACTAGTACATTTCAATGAACTAGCGCGTTATGCCTGTTTTGAGTCTTATGGACATAAAGGTGTATCGCTTACCTTTACTATTGCCGTTACTGTTGTTTTTTTGTTCCTAAGTCTTTCGATGTATCAAGTCACATGGAAAAGAGTGTTGTCTAGATGATAAAGATTGAAAACTTAACCAAAAGCTACCCGAGTAAAATGGGGCCGCAGTACATTTTTAAGAATTTAAACTTCGATTTTCCAAGCGAAGATAATGTGGCCATTTTAGGTAAAAACGGGGCGGGTAAATCTACGCTCTTCCGAATGCTCGCTAAAAGTGAATACCCAGACAGAGGCCGCGTTGTCACTAACAAAGCCATGTCTTGGCCAGTGGCACTGGCAACTGGCGTTCACCCACAAATGACCGGACGTGAGAATACGCGCTTTGTGGGCAGGATTAACAATGTTCGCTCTCTTCCAGAGTATGAAGAAAAGGTCCAGGAATTTGCCGAGTTAGGCAATCGATTCGACCTTCCTGTTCGCACCTACTCTTCGGGTATGCGCGCCAAGCTTGTGTTTGCATGCTGTATGAACATTGATTTTGATATTTACCTTATCGATGAAGCGACGTCCGTTGGCGACCCACTTTTTCGTAAAAAAGCCCGGCTCTCATTAAAAGAAAAAAGTAAACAGGCCGGCGTCATTATGGTGAGCCATGAGTTAGATCAAATCCGAGAGTTTTGTACTTCAGCCGTCATCATTGATGATGGAAAGCTCACATATTATAAAGATCTTGAAGAAGGCATCGACGTGTACACGCAGGATGCGGACAATAAGAAATCACTTAAATAGGTTTAACACCGTGGAAAAATCTCTTACACAGCTAAACACTCTTCTTAAACAGAATAAAACCGCACTTCTTATTCTGCCATGGGTACTTTATGCCTTTTATCTTATCGTTTGGGCAGCGCCTCAGTATGAAAGTCAAAGTCAGTTAATTGTAAAATCTAGTGATGGTGGCAGCAGTTTCGACCCATCTTCTCTTCTTATGGCAGCTGGCGTATCAGGTGGAAGCAGTAATGAAAGCTCCTTAGTAGAAGCCTATATCCAGTCTGCCGATATGATTAAGTATCTAGACAGCACTATTCAATTGCGTGACCACTACACCTCCGATGAGGCAGACATGTTCAGCGGTCTATCCTCAGAGCATAAACAAGAAGACTTTTATCAGTTTTACCTTAACCATGTTGACGTAAGTGTTGATTCTACTTCTTCGGTGATTACATTGCGTACCCGTGCGTTTAATGCTGAGTATGCACAAGTAATTAACCAGGCTATTGTAGAAAAAGCTGAACAATTTATTAATACTATCAATAACAACTTAGCTAAATCTAAACTGGTATTCGCGAAAGGCGAGCACGAAATTGTGGAGCAAAAACTTCAAAATGCGAAAACAGAGATTTTGGGCTTTCAGTCAAAATATAATGTTTTAGACCCCACCGCCGAAGGCGCAGCTTTTCAACAGATAGCTTTTTCTCTTGAAGCGACACTTGCGCAGAAAAAAGCGGAACTGAGCACCATGGCCACAATGATGTCGAACATGGCCCCAGAGGTAATTAATATAAAGCGGGAAATTAGTGCGCTACAAAAAGAAGTAGAAAAACAGAAAGAAAAAATCAGCACTACCGAAGGACCGGGGCAAAGCCTTTCTGTGAGTGAATTGATGGCACAATACAGCAATTTGCAAGTTCAGCTACAGCTGGCCATTCAGGCGTATTCATCATCTTTAATCACGCTCGAAAACGCTCGGGTTGAAGCTTATCAAAAACTACAGCATCTGGTGACAGTGGAATCATCCACCCTACCCGATGACAATTCCTACCCCACTATTTTATATAACCTCGTCCTTTTCGGCGCAGCGCTACTTTTACTGTATGGCATTGCACGCATCATAGTAGCAACGATTCGAGAGCTGTAATTTTTACGAAGAATAAAGATAAATGTCATCCGGCCACTATTGCTCAATGTTGTTCAATACTTGGTCGGTTGACACTTGGCTCTCGAAGTTTGCACGCGAAATCTTGTGTCTTATCGCCACCTCTAGTATAAGAAGTTATCCGTATTCGGACCATTATCAAAGAGCCGACCAATATAGAGCTCTACAATAACAACCATAAGCAATGTGGAATTAAAAAATAATTATGAAACCATCTATCGATACAAGCTTTTTCGGTCATCCAGGGGGCCTAAGAACGCTTTTCTTCACTGAAATGTGGGAACGCATGAGTTATTACGGCATGCGCGCCCTGCTCGTACTTTTTATGACAGCAAGCCTTCAAACCCAAGGACTTGGATTAACCGTAGCGACAGCGGGTGCAATTTATGGCTTATACACCGGTGCCGTTTACTTTCTTGGCTTACCCGGTGGCTGGTTAGCTGACAGACTAATTGGCGGTAAGCAAGCTGTTTGGTATGGCGGCCTTATTATCTTTGCAGGGCACGTAGTACTTGCTATTGATTTGCAGAACCTATTCTTCGTTGGTCTAATTTTAGTGGCATCAGGAACTGGGTTACTCAAACCTAATATTTCTGCCATGGTCGGCCAGCAGTACGGGGAAGACGACGGTCGCCGTGATAGTGGCTATGCCCTTTATTACATGGGTATCAATATTGGCTCTTTGATTGCGTACTTAGTCACCGGCTACCTTCAAGAAAACTGGGGCTGGCACTACGCCTTTGGCGCCGCTGCTGTGGGTATGGCAATTGGTCTAATTCAATACTACTTCTCTAGCCGTACGCTTTCAGCGGAATCGGTGGCACCAGCAAATGCCTATCAAGGCGCAGCCAGAAAGCGGGCGTGGACAGGTGTACTTGTGGTTGTTGCAGCAGCTATTGCTGTCATCATTTTGGCTCATATGGGTAGCATTGTTATCGAACCTATCGCACTTGCACAGAAAGTGGCTATCTTCTTTACTGCTATTTTCTTCTTATATTTTGGCTTTATCTATTTTAAAGGCGACTTATCAGAAAACGAAAAGAGACGCATGTGGGCGCTGTTCTTAGTATGTGTAGCCTCGGCATGTTTTTGGTCTGGTTTTGAACAAGCGGGCTCTTCACTTAATTTGTTTGCCCAGAATTATACCGACCGTGTGTTAAGCGATGGTTCCTTCCTTACCTCTTGGTTTGGTATGTCTGCTATACCTACGGTGTGGTTCCAGCTGTCAAATTCACTGTTTATCATCATACTATCGCCGTTTTTTGCCGCGCTTTGGATAAATCTTGCAAAGCGTATGATTGACCCGTCTTACACCATTAAATGTGCTGTCGGTATCATCATTATGGCGTCGGGCTTCTTAGTTATGTTCATGGCGTCACAATATGCCGCACAAGGCCTAAAAGTTGCGCCTATGTGGTTGGTAACTACATACTTCCTACATACAGTGGGCGAGCTATGCTTAAGCCCTGTGGCGCTAAGTGCGGTCAGTAAACTGTCGCCTAAACGTTTTGCTGGACAAATGATGGGTGTATTCGTATTGACCTATTCAATTGGTAACATCATTGCTGGTCTTCTTTCTGGTAATTTCGACCCGGAAAATGTAAAAGAAATGCCTAATCTTTATCTACAGATAGCCTTATTCAGCATTGCTGTAGGTATTGTGATTGCCCTTCTTAGCGTTAAATCACGCTTCTGGGAAAAAGCTGGAATCCAAGAAAAACCGTAGAAGTTGATTATGTTTTCTTAGGTTAAAACAGTTTTATTTTTACGCTGTTTTAACTAGTAGAATATTGACCTACAATAACCGCCGTTATAGTTGTATTTCGGCGGTTTTTTATTGGGAGCGAACTGATAGGGCGTGTTGCTCTTTGCTTTACAACAAAGATGAGCACGCCTTAGATACAAGTAAGCTTTTTATTGAGAGTAATGATGACGTTTTATTTTTCTACACGTAATATCCCTGCGCTACAAGGTTTACCCTTAGCCGAGCGAGCTCGTTTGCTTGACCAAGCATCAAAGCGTCTTTCAGTACCAGAGAAAACGCTACTGAATGTCTTAAAGCTACTCGTTATTGTGCCTGTTTTTGCCTTTATTCTTCAAACGGCCACAAATTGGACATCGCTACTGTGGGCATTTGTGGTATTTTTACTTTATCCGTTGGTGATAAAGCCTATCCAATACTCCCTATGCGCTAAA
The DNA here is from genome assembly GCF_010500895.1 of Alteromonas genovensis. Taxonomy (GTDB): domain Bacteria; phylum Pseudomonadota; class Gammaproteobacteria; order Enterobacterales; family Alteromonadaceae; genus Alteromonas; species Alteromonas genovensis. The sequence continues at coordinate 156,320 of NZ_JAAAWO010000002.1, read as the reverse complement.
TACATAGCGCAACCGTCAAGCAAGGAAAATGAATGAAAACCATCTTAGTTACTGGTGGTGCGGGTTACATCGGTAGCCACACCGTTCTACAGCTTCTCGAACAAGACTACGGCGTCGTTGTACTCGATAACCTATGTAATGCCAGTCCTGAGTCGTTAAGACGGGTTGAAGGCCTTACTGGAAAGTCAGTTACGTTTGTACAAGGTGATATCCGCGACACCGCCGTTTTAGATGATATTTTTAGTGAGCACAGCATTTTTGCCGTTATTCATTTCGCCGGACTTAAAGCGGTAGGTGAATCGGTGGCTAAGCCGTTATCTTATTACGAAAATAATGTGTACGGCACGCTAACGCTATGTAAGGCAATGCAAAAACACAATGTGAAGAACATTGTTTTTAGCTCATCAGCCACTGTATACGGCGACCCTGCATCCCTTCCTCTTAGTGAAGATATGTCGACAGGTCACCCAACAAACCCTTACGGCATGTCAAAGCTGATGGTCGAGCACATGCTTAGCGACCTTTATGGGTCAGACAACGAGTGGAACATTGTGTTGCTGCGTTATTTTAATCCGGTAGGCGCACATAAATCTGGTCAAATTGGTGAAGATCCTAACGGGATCCCAAACAACCTGATGCCATACATCTCTCAAGTTGCCACGGGGAAACTTCAGCAGCTTAGCGTATTTGGCGATGACTACGACACCGTTGACGGAACGGGTGTGAGAGATTACATCCACGTTGTCGATTTAGCGAATGGCCACTTGAAAGCGCTAGACAGACTCAATCTTAATATGGGATTAGATAAGTATAATCTCGGCACGGGTCAGGGTTATTCTGTGCTAGAAATGATAGCAGCATTTGAAAAAGGTTCTGGCAAAAAGGTGCCTTACAAGGTTGCACCGAGACGAAGTGGCGATGTAGCGGCCTGTTATGCTGACCCCACAAAGGCAGCCCAAGAATTAAATTGGAATGCAGATAAAGGATTAGAAGATATGTGTGCCGACACGTGGAATTGGCAGTCGCAGAACCCAACAGGCTATCCGAAAGATTAACCAGCATTTAGACAAGTTTAAAAGCAAAAACCTAAGCACTATGAAGTGACCCCCAGTAGTTGGACATTCCCACTACTGGGGGTCTTTTTATTTTTCTCGAGCGTGTAGCGTTGCTAAAAGTAAGCTTTTATTGCCTATGCGCTCGAGGGCGTTGAATGCCCTTTAATTATCTATAATATCGCCATCTTCTGACGCTTTAGCTTTATCACTTTGCTCGTCATCTTCGCTTTGCTCTTCTTCATATTCGTAATCATCGAAGCTTGAATCTTCTAGCATGGCCTCAAAGTCAGCGAAATCATCTAGCTGCTTTTCATCAATAGCCTTGTCGCCGCTTTTACCATCGGTAACGCGAAACGCTAGGTTTTCGAAATAGGCGTTTTTGATAAACGCATAATCGTCCACCGACTGCTCGAGCTGCGCTTCTTGTGCCATTAATTGAGCACGAGTTTCAAGTAGAGACACCACGTAGCGAGCGATGAAAAAATTGCTGGCAATAACCGCCATGGGGTATACCGTGCCATCAACAAATTGACCTGTGAAACTTCTCGGGTCGTTTGGCCCCAACACCGGCAGCATCATAAAGGGCCCTGTATCAACACCCCATACGCCTAACGTTTCGCCAAACTCCTCATCTTTGCGAGATATGCCAATGTTCTCAGCAACATCGATAGTACCAAGTAAGCCAACGGTAGAGTTTAATAGGAAACGGGCTAAGCTGTCTAAACCATCGTCCACCTTGCCCTGAAACACATTGTTCATAAAGTTAGCTGGTTCTTGTAAGTTACGTGAGGCATTAAGTAAGCCAGTTCTTGCAAACTGAGGCATCACTGTCACGTAACCAACGGTCAGAGGGCGCACAATGTAGGCATCAAGTACTTCCCAGTTAAAATCCCACATTAGACGGTTTGCTGGTTCAAGAGGGTCTCTTGGATCTGATGAGTCCACCTGTGTGCTGCTTGTTGAAACCGCTGAAGTTTGTTGAGATGCGTTATTTGTTGCACATCCACCTAACAGGCTGCTTATGACTAAAGCGCCAGCGACCAGTTGCCTGGTTATATCCATTACTACAATTCCTTATTTATGATGACGGTTAACTCAGGCATTTGCCCTTGTTTAACCTGCGCTGAGGTACTGCCCTGCCACTCGCCTGATGAAATAGAAACATCCCCATCGATAGACAGCCTTGCTGTGATGGTGATGTCAGAAAGCGAGCCTAAAGTGTATTGCGGCATCATTGCGTTTTTATTGCTAAGTGTCACCACCGCAGGCATAGCACCAATGGGCATTTTTACTACAGCAGCAGGCATTCTATTTTCTGATAGAGCATCTTGTGCAAATACGATGAGAAAGCCCTCTTTGGGCGCTTTTACCTTCGCCTCTTCGGACAATTCAACATTGATAGTAAAGCCAGTTTTAACTTTTGATGGTTCTGATAACGCAGTGTCTGGCATATTGCTTGATTCACCTGGTGCCAACATGTTGCCGTCAGTGCTACCATCAGTACTGCCAGTCAGCTGAGCCATATCACTAGCTCGCGCTTCAAGCTCAGCAATACGAACCGTTAGACGTTGCTGCATATCACTGCCATTGGGAAGCTTATCTTTCACTTGAGCATAATAACGTTTAGTCTGCGCTAAATCACCTACTTGTGCAGATACCACGGCCATCATTAAAGCAAGATTGTCGTTATCTGGAGTGTTAGCTAACAAGCCGTTTAATATAGCCTGTGCCCTTTGAAGATTATTCACATCACCGGTGGTCATCAACGCCTGCGCAAGCGTAATTTTGTGACCACTGTTGGCAGGAGCCAAAACAGTAGCTCTATCGATAGCCTCTATCGCCTGCACCTCTTGCCCTATACTTAGCATCAAACGACCTAAATACATCCATCCAGTATCGTCACTCGGGTCGTCACGAAGGCGCTGGCGAATAGCGAGGGCTAAATCAGCAATATCCTGCTGAGTCAGGCTGTTCGCATTGCCGTTCGCAAGTTGCTGACTCAATTGAGGCAGCGCAGCAATTGCATCCGTCGAGCGCTTGACTTGGCTCATTTGATTCACTTGAGAGTAAACCACGGCGCCGCAAATTAGGGCAATTAACCCACCCACAATCAGCACAAGAGGCGCAGTGCCGGTTTTCTTTGCTGTAAAAGCACTTTCGTCAACAAGGGCAATTTTTAACTCGTCCACCGCTTGGCGTTTGTCTATTTCGCTAATCAGCCCTTCTTTTACTTCGCGCTCCAACTCTAACAGGCGCTGTCTAATAATTTGCGTATTGCTCAGGCTATCTCGTTTTGCATGATTTTTATTGCGTAAAAACGGAAATGCGATAATTAAAAGAACGAGGGTAATAAGCCCAGAAACAATTAAATAAAACTCAGACCAACTCATTCTTTATCTTGCTCCAACATTGCATCGGCTTTGGCTAATTTTGCTGCCATGTCCTCAGGCGGTGAGGCTGACTTACGTCTAACGATAAATAGTAAAGCGATAAAAACAAACAACACCGGCACAGCCCATAGCCACATGGTAGCGATTGTCACCGGTGGCTGATAGTGAACAAAGTCCCCGTAGCGCGTTTTCATATAATCAATAACTTGTGCTTCAGTTTTGCCCTGTTTAAGAAGGGTATATACTTTGCGGCGCATATCATGAGCGATCATAGCGTCACTATCCGCTATGTTTTGATTCTGACACATAGGGCAGCGTAGTTCCGCAGTCAACGTTAAAAACGCCGCTCGTTGCTCTGGTGTTTCAAATGAAAAGTTGTCTTCTGCTGCATAGAGGGTACTAGCAAAAGCCAGCGCGCTTATCATTAAAGCGCTTGATATGAAGGGTCTTAATCTCAAGGCAATGAGCAACGACGTTATACACTGGCGCATTACTTTACCTCCGCGCTAATAGTTTTAGCGTTTGCGTTGGTACTAGTACTTGTCTTGTCACTATCAAACTTACCAGTTGATGCATCTGCCACTAACCGATTGTAAAGGGGGCCCACTTTGTTTTTCCAAACCCGCTCGTTGATGTCACCAATATGATGCATACGGATAACGCCCTGGGCATCAATAACAAAATGCTCTGGTGCGCCGGTAACGCCTAAATCCAATGATGTATCGCGATACACATCAAAAATATTAAACGCATACGGATTGCCGTATCGGCTCAACATGGATGTCACTTCTTGTTGAACACGGTTAAGCGTCTTAGTGCCAAAATCTGGATCTAAATCTTGGTCAAAATAGAGACCGACAATATGAACGCCTTTCTCATTTTTCAGCTCAGTCAAATAAGGCATTTCAACCGCGCACGTTACGCACCATACGCCCCACACATTTAATAGCGTCACCTGTCCTTTTAAACTTTCTGGGGTATAGGTTATGTCTGGCTGCATAAGATCTGGTAGTGAGAACGCTGGCAGTACTTTATTCTTCACCTGAGAATCTAGTTCTCGAGGGTCTGAAAACAGCCCTTTGAATAAAAAGACAACCAGCAATAAAAATAATACCAGTGGAATCACGACTAAACGCGCATTCTTCATATTGCATTCCCTTCAGGTTTATCTGTCGCGCTTCTACTCAATACCGCTTTTACTTTCTTCACTTTCGCAATTCGGTAGCGCTTGTCACTAATTGACAGTACGCCGCCCAGCGCCATTACCACCGCACCAGCCCATAGCCATATAACAAACGGTTTAATGTATATCCGTATTGCCCAAGCCCCATTATCTAATGGCTCGCCCATGGCGATAAACACATCTCGTGTAATTGTAGAGTGAATTGCAGCCTCGGTCATCGGCATACGCTGCACGGTGTAAAGACGCTTTTCAGGCTCAAGCCTAACGACTTTCTCGCCGTTTTTATACACATCAAAAACGCCAGCGTCGGCATTATAATTTGGTCCGTCGGCGCGCTTTACATCAGTAAAAGTAAAGTCATAACCACCTAAACTCACTGTTTCGCCAACATCCATACGGATATCACGCTCCAGCTCATAATTAGACACGAGTGTGATACCAATAATTGAAATAGCAAAACCAACATGACCTAGTACCATACCCCAGTGGCTAGGCGTCAGTTTCTTAAGCGATGTCAGAGTGCTCATGTCACTGGGCATTGAGGATACCCGCTGAATAACTTCTTGCACCGTCATCACCAAAATCCAAAACACCAATACCATACCAAGCACACCCATGTAGCTTGGCGTGTCGTAGGCGAAGTTCACGAGTATGCCTGCACTTAGCGCAATGCCTAGCGCTATAAGCAACTGTTTTTTAAGCTCGCTGGCTTTTTGATGCTTCCAACGGGTAAGCGGCCCAAGGCCAAGAATAAGCACAAAAGGAACGATAAGCAGCGTAAACATCTGATTGAAAAACGGTGCACCCACCGAAATACTGCCCAACCCCAACTCTTTATGCACAAGTGGGAATAGAGTCCCTAGCAACACCACTAGCGTTGCAGCACAGAGGAAAACGTTGTTTCCCATTAATAACACTTCACGTGAGAAAGCTTGATATCTGCCCGGGCTTTTTAGTGACGCAGCACGCATTGCGTAGAGCAGTAAACCAAAACCACTGAGCACAATAAGAATACCGAGAATAAATAAACCTCGGGTGGGATCGCTTGCAAAGGAATGCACAGACACAATAACGCCAGAGCGAACCAAAAAGGTGCCAAGTAAGCTCATGCTAAATGCAGCAATGGCCAACAAAACCGTCCAAGACTTAAAGGCTTTGCGCTTTTCAGTTACGGCTAAGGAGTGCATTAATGCGGTACCTACTAGCCATGGCATGAAAGACGCATTTTCTACTGGGTCCCAGAACCACCAGCCGCCCCAGCCAAGCTCGTAGTAAGCCCACCAGCTACCCAGTGCAATTCCAACGGTGAGAAATGCCCATGCAGCAATCACCCAAGGACGAGACCACCGAGCCCACGTGGAGTCGAGTTGTCCTGAAATTAGCGCTGAGATTGCGAATGCAAACGCCACAGAAAATCCTACATATCCCATGTACAGCATAGGAGGATGGATAATCATGCCAAAGTCTTGCAGCAGCGGATTGAGATCTCGCCCATCAACAGGAAAGAACGGCAGCATGCTGTTGAACGGGTTTGACGTTAGCAGCATAAACAAGTAGAAACCGATACCGATCATTCCCAGCACCGATAGGACTCGAGCTACCATAGCAAGGGGGATCCCTCGGCTAAATATAGCCACTGCAACAGTCCATAGCGACAGCATCAGTACCCACAATAAAAACGAGCCTTCATGGCCACCCCATACCGCTGTGATTTTATAGTAGATAGGCAGTTTGCTGTTAGAGTGTTGGGCAACGTATTCAACGCTAAAGTCATCGGTAACAAAAGCATACGTCAAGCATACGTAGGCAATGAGCGTAAAAACAAATAGGCCAATCGCTAACGGCTTCGCCGTTGCCATCAAGGTTTCATGTTGACGGTGAGCGCCCCAAAGCGGATATACCGCCAACAAAATGGATAGCACTAACGCCAGTGTGAGCGCTATATTACCAATTTCAGGTATCATAACTTACTGCCCCTCATTCATACTCGTGGTTGAATCTGCCTTGCCCGAAACATCGCTTTCATTAGTGCTTTTCTCATAAGAGCTAGCCTCATAGGATTTGTCGTTATAAGAGCTGGCGTCTGAAGAACCGTAACCTGGTTTATTTTCAGGCTTTACGTGTTTTATCCCCTTCATTTTTTCTGCCAATTCAGGCGGCATATACTCTTCATCGTGTTTTGCCAGTACTTCCTGAGCATTTATCTGTCTTGAGTCTGTTAATACACCCGTTGCCACTATGCCCTGACCTTCGCGAAATAAGTCTGGCAAAATGCCGGTAAAAGTCACAGTGACAGCAGGGCCTGTATCTACAAGGTCGAAACTGACCGCTAAACTATCTGGGTCGCGGCTTACCGTTCCAGGAACCACCATTCCGCCTATCCGCAAACGCTGTCCTACCTGTGGCTTTAGTCCATTTTTACCCTCAATGATTTCGCTTGGCGTGTAAAATAAATCAATGCTGTCGTTTAATGCATAGAGCATCAGTCCAATTGCACTAGCAACTAGAAGGCCGATTAAAGCCACTACAGTTAAACGCTGCTTTCGTCTTGGGTTCATGCAACTATCTCACTTCGATATTTGGAAAATTGAAAAATGTGTCTTGTTGATAGCACGCCTTATACAGTGCGCTAATTTTAAGTGTTTATTTTAAACGGCCAATTTAAACACTTTGCTGAGCACGTTTAATGCGGGCTCTTCGCTCTTGTTCTTTTAGCGTTGTAGACAGCAGCGCTTTCTGTTTCACATAACTTTGTATTGCTATGATAGCCATGCTGCCAAAGGTGACAAAAAACGATATCCAGACGTAAAAGGCATACCCGCCCATGGCAAAAAAGTCTGTCAACGATTCAAACTGCATACTACTGAGCCCCTTTTACCTGTTTTTTCGCAAGAGCTTGCACCCAAGGACGATGCATTTCTCGCAGCACTATTTCATTGCGCAAGCGAACTGTGGTTACTGCACCAATAAAAAATGCAAAACCAAGTAAATTAATCAGTAGCGGCCACAGCATTTCAGGTGCTATCGAGGGGTTGTCAAATTTGCTAATTGTGGCCCCCTGATGAAGGGTGTTCCACCACTCAACCGAGTAATGAATGATAGGAATATTCACTACCCCTACTAGCGCCATAACCCCTGCCGCTTTGCCAGCTTGCTGCTTATCTTCAAATGCACCGTAAAGCGCTATAACACCAAAATATAAAAACAACAGAATAAGCTCTGAGGTCAACCGCGCGTCCCATACCCACCACGCGCCCCACATAGGCTTACCCCATGCAGCACCGGTGAACAAGGCAATAAATGTCATTACAGCGCCAACAGGCGCCATCGCAATCATGCTCATGTAAGCCGTGCGCCACTGCCATACCATACCGACGAGTGCCGCTACCGCCATAGCTACGTACGTGCCCATAGACAATATGGCGCTTGGCACGTGAATATAAATAATACGAAATGAATCACCCTGTTGATAATCCTGTGGCGCAAACGCAAGTCCCCACAGCGTGCCAATAAACAAAGCAATGCCTGCGCCTGTCCAAAGCCAAGGCTGTAACGTTACGCAAAGCTGATAAGCTCGCTCTGTTTTTGCGTAAGGATGTAACCACTTCCACATTAGTTCTGACTCACTCTTAAAGAATACGCTATCGCAAAAGGTGCTATTGCTAGTGCCAGCAGCAGCATGGCGGTGATAATAGCAAGTTGCGGATAATAAGGTAATTGAAGTGCGGCAGAATCCACAGCTGACGTGGCAAAAATGAGTAACGGAATAAAAACAGGGATTAGCAGCAATGCTAACAACACGCCACCTTTCTGTAACCCTACCGTTAACCCTACTGCAATTGCACCAATCAATGACAGTAGCGGAGTACCTAATAGCAGAGTAGCTATTAGCGCCACGTACATATCAAACGTTAAATTTAAAAACATGGCTAATAGCGGTGACAGCACCAGCATGGGAATAAAACTCACCAGCCAATGCACGCACACCTTCACAGCACTAATCCCTGCAAGAGACATACCTGAGAGCACATACTGCTCCATGGTGCCGTCTTGAAAATCGTCTCGAAACATTCGCTCCATGGCCATCAATGATGAAAGGATTGCCGCAATCCACAGCACCCCAGGACCAATGCGTTGCAAGGTGTCAGGAGAAGGGCTTACACCAAGTGGAAACATAGTAACAACCATCAGCAAAAACATAAGCGGTTGAAGTAGTTCAGCCTTCTGTTTAAACGCAATGTGAACGTCTCGTTTAAATACTCCCTGATACAGCGACATTAAATTCGATACTCCAAATCAAATACGCTGTGCGGGCCTGCAGCTTCAGACAGCGGCTGATGAGAGGTAGTTATGACAACTCCACCACGCTCAACATGGGATTTCATTCGCTCTTCAAGCAACGCTATACCCTTAACATCCAATGCGGTAAAAGGCTCATCGAGGATCCATATGTCAGCGGGCTTTAACCACAACCGAGCTAGGGCTACTCTTCGCTGCTGACCCGCCGATAAGAACCGAACCGGTATATCTTCAAGACCAACTAGCCCTACACGCATTAATGCATCGAAAAGTTGGCTCTCTTCACAGTTTACTTGATGTTGAGCGAGCCAAAACGTTAAGTTATCAATTGCAGATAAGCTGCCATTGGTCCCGCTTTTATGGCCTAGGTATAACAACGTCGACAAATACGAAAACGAAGAATCTGCAATATCCTCTCCGTTAAACAATACAGCGCCAGATTCAGGCGTGCTTAGCCCGGTGAGAATTCGAAGTAAGCTGGTTTTACCCGCTCCGTTAGGCCCACGGACATACAGGAGCTCACCGGCATTGACCGCCAATGAAACATCTTCAAATAATACCCTGTCTCTTTTTACGCATGTTAGTTCACACGCTTTTAGCACTACGACGCCTACCTTCTGTACGAATTACTACCTTTAAAAATTGACGCTAGTTTATCACAGGATGGCATTTTCGCAGTCGCGAATATCAATTAAATATGATTTACTTCAACAGTTTTCTTGTCTTTTTATTAACGATTTATCATTTCCATCTCAGGCTATCTACAACATTAGCTGGGTTGTTCATATGCCTTTCAAAAAATGAGTTAGTTAACGAATTAATCGGTGAGCTAATAACTGGTTTAACAGGCGGCTTTTAACCTGCTTTACTATAATAATCGATTGTGACTTTATCAATTATGTAGCTAAGGAAAAACATGCCAAGGCCGATACCATTCACATGACGTCGCAACTTTCCAATATTCTCGCGAGTGTACTGAAAACAACAGCACAATCTACAGGGCAAATAGGCGCTGCGAGGGCTGCTGGCAGTCAAAGTACCAACCCCGTATCCGCTAATACAGGCCAAGCACCTACTCAACAAGGTGCGATGAATCAATTCCGGAGCAACCCGCTATCACGGGCGGTCGCAATTGATAACGCCGCTAAGGTAGTTGTTGCTCGGCTTCCCGATAATGTATTGACCCTAAGTACTCCTCAGTTAAAAGCGAATTTACGTGTCCCCGACACGGTTTCTCGCCAAGGAATACAGCAGCCTCAACTCGTATCCCTCGGCTCTGGGGCAAGTGCCTCTGAGGCAAGTGTCTCTGGAGTAAATAGCTCTGGAACAACAGATTCTATAGCAAAGGCCACTGTACAAGCTGCACTGACGTCTGTAGAGGTGACATCGCAGAGCACGAGTATTCCTTTAGATAAACAAGGGCAACTGTTTAAAGCAATCGCAGAAGCTTTAAAGAACGCTGAAGGAGCCGCGGTATCGCTTAGGGCACCAATACATTCTGTTACCAGTAAAGAAATAACCCTTGGTTTAAAGGGGGGTAAATCAATTCATTTGCCCTTGGCGCAATTAGACGCTAAGTCAATGGCATCACTTCAAAACCTTAATGGCAAAGACGTTTCCATCAGCCTTAACAGGACGCAAAGTGGGAATATTGCGCTAACACTACACACTAGTTTAAATAATATTGCCAACGAGTTAACGGGAAAAGGCTCTGCACAGCAACGCACAAACTTAGATTCCCTATCATTGGGAAATATAAGTGCAAAGGCTCAATACCAACTGATTGAGCAGGCGCTTAGACAAGGCGGTGTTGCGATATCTCAAGAGCGCGATATAGTTTCTTCGCTAAAACAGTTTCTTCCAGACACAACCTACAGCGCGAATACGTTAAAAGCCGTAAGTTTACTTTCCTTAAATACAAAGGACGCAGCAAACGCTACACTAAACATTCACACTACGAAAAATAGCCTGCTTACCACATTTTCACTACCGGCTTCAGCTTCACTTTTATCTAAGGGCATAATGCCTGAATTGAGCACAGAGCAGCTGCGTAATATCAATGTTAAAAGCTTGCCGACATCTCAACTTACTGGCATTGAAATAACGAGCGCTGGAAAAGGGGCGGGTTCACGGCTAGCACCTGATGCAACATTGCTTAACTCTCATAGTGTTAATAATACTCACAGTGCCAGTATTAAAACTTCACCTGAGTCTTTTAGCGGCAGTGATGTACATAACGCCATTCGCTCACTCTCCCGTGTTTTATTAAATCAAACTGGCAGCACCGCTAGCGCCCTTACAGCCCTAGTGTCCATTATAGAGAATAGACCGAATACTAGCGCTCTTGGACAGGTACAAGGCAAGTCCCTAGTTCAACAAGATACGTCATCTGCACTATCCAAACTAATACAGCAATTAAAAAGCATAGACGTTCGCTCAGCTTCGCCTTCGGCACTAAACAAGCCACAGCTTGAAACAACTCAGGGGTTACCTGCACAAAAGGCACCTTCTACTCACAATGCAAATGCGGTGGAAAACACAGCGAACAGCCAATTGACCAAAGAAGCAAACGCAACAAGGCCCACACTGGGCTCCATTGCTCAAATGATAAAATCTGAAGCAAAAAGCGCTTCGGTGGAGCTGTTTAATAATCTATTGCAGCAACTCTCAAATAACACCAGCAAGCAGCAAATAAGTGCAAGTGAACGAAACGCGCTAGTCAAAGAAATGACAAACGCTTTAGCCGAGTCTGACGTGAAATCTACTGACAGCACAGGAAAGGACAAAGAGGTTAAAGACGTTAATTTAAAGGCCGGTACGTCAGGGTCTGACTCGTCATTGCCTCAACGTATTCAAACTCTGCTAAACAGCCCAGCACTTTTGGCAACGCCATCAACGCTGACCTCTCCCGTTGCGGTATCGAGTTTTGTACAAGGACTTGTAGCACTTGTTCAGCTCGCACTAGCCGGAAGAGCCCTGCAGCGACAGCCCAGTCTGAAGTCGCAAATAGATGCACCTGACTCTATTATCTCCAAAACCTTAGCAAGCGTGGGAAGTAACACTCAGCCAAGCAGGGTTAGCCAAGATGTAAACCAGTTAGATGGCCGCCAGCAGCTGTTAGCTCAATTAAAAACATTGCTTGCCAATCATCAGCAAAGCAAAGTAACTCAAGCTGATACACGTATTCAAGGTCAAGATGCTTTTTATTACGTGCTGCCCACATTGTCTCAACACAGCACGCCACCGGAACTGCTCATCTATCGCGAAAATCAGAAGCAGCACCAACAGCAAGAAAATAGCGCGCAGCGGGGGCTATGGAATGTCACTATGAAGTTGGATATCGGCGATACAGGGCAGGTGCTCGTCAAATCAAAAATAGATAAAGAGTCAATAACCCTCGACTTGTACGCGTCAAATGACGTTATTCTGTCAAGGATTGCAGATACACTGCCATATTTAACCAAACGGTTAGAAGGGCTGGGGCTGCATGTTGAAAATTCCAGTTTTCAGCGCGGCCACATACCTGACACGCTCAATAGCCGTCCGCATCATATTTTTGAGACCAAAGTGTGAAATGAGTTATTGCGATGAGTTCAGATAAGCAAAACAAGGCTAAACGTGCCATAGGCCTCAAGTACGAAGGAGGCGACAAAAAAAATACGCCAAAAGTGGTGGCAAAGGGATATGGCGACCTCGCCGAAGCCATCATTGCTATGGCAGAAGAAACAGGAATACTTATCCATGAAGACCCTTATTTAAGTGAAGTCCTTGCCACACTTGATGTAGGCCAAGATATCCCAGAGTCCTTGTACTTTGTCATCGCAGAGCTGCTTGCCTACTCATACGTTCTTCAAGGAAAGATCCCACCGGGCTGGGAAAGTATTATCAAACGAATCGATTTTGAAGTATGAAACTCCCCCTTTGTGTTGGCCGAATATACAGCCTTAAAAAATACTCCACGCCATAAAAAAAACGCCCCGTGTGGCTGGTAGGATTAACCACCTTCCAACCACACAGGGCGCTCTCGCTTATACCAGTAAATTGGCTATCTAAAGAGTACTTTTTCTTTGTTAAACCAATGAATGCAGAACATGATAAGACCTATTGCTATAACGGCTGTGGAAGTAAAAATACCGAACAACGCAAAGTAGTCCATAGTGCCCTTAAACAGTTCCTTCATCGCGAGAGCTACGTTGGTTAACGGAACCCACACCCACGCACCTTTTAGTTCTACACCAGGCATCATGGCAATCAGCACAGGGAAGATAACCACCATGATTAGCGAGCCCATATAACTTTGTGCTTCTTTGAATGAACGCGCATAGATAGAAAGGGAAAGCAAAATAGCTGCGAATACTGCCACCACAGGCACCAACATAAGAAATATCAGTACAAAATCCACAATGCCAATCATGGACATCACTTCAACGACAAATTCGATGGCCATACCTTGTGATAACACTATTCCCCACAGAGCCATGGACGATACGGTGATGAGGGCAGTAATGATCCCTGCAGCGCTTACCGTAAAGAATTTGCCCAGAACAAGTTTGTACCTGTCCATTGGTGAAATAAGTAATGTTTCTAGTGTACCTCTTTCTTTTTCCCCTGCCCCTAAATCAGCGGCCGGCGCCATTGCGCCTTGTAAGCACAGTATGAATATGAAATAAGGAAGGAAGCCGCCAATACGCTCTCCCCACACTTCTCTATCATCAGCAATATTTTGCTTTTCTATTGAAATGGGTTTTAGCAGCGCCTCCTGCTGAGATTCATTTAAACCTAACTGCGTAAATGCAGAAAGCTGGTACTCATCCATATATACATCGATAATTTCAGCTACCCGTCCATACACCTTATTGAGCCCAGCGTCATTAAGATAAAGCTCAATTTTGTGCTGCCCAGACGTCAAAATGTCAGGGTTAAAGGTTTCAGGTATTACTAGCACGAAGTCTAAGGTTTCGTTTTTAATCAGCGTTGCGTAGCCTTGTTTATCGGTAGCGGTGCCGTCAATAGCGACTTGCTCAAACTTATCCGAAGCCTGACTGAACGACTCAACAATATCTGGCGCATAAGCTTCACCAACAATGGCATATTTTAAAATTTCGTTTTCTGCCTTTTCAGCGGCATTACTCATAAAGAAAATGCCCACACCAAAGATCGCGGGGAACAGTAATAGCGGTAACAAGATCATAAAGATGATAGTTTTTCTATCCCGCAATAACTCTTTAAACTCCTTCTTAAAGATTAACCACATTGCTCTTCTCCTGTGATTCTGTTTCTAGTGTTTTAAGGAAACTCTTGTGCATTTGGCCATCAGACAGTGCACTGAACGCCGCTAATGAGTCATTAAATACCGTTTCACCTTGGTTGATGACGGTGACTTTGTCACACAGCGTTTGCACTTCATCGAGATGGTGGGTAGAGAAAATAACGGGCGTGCCTTTGTCTTTTAATCGCTGGATAAATTCCATTACGGTGCTGGTAGCCATAATATCTAAACCCGTGGTGGGCTCATCGAGCACAACAAGTGAAGGCTCGTGAATAACCGCTCTCGCTATTGATACTTTCTGCTTCATCCCAGATGAAAAATTTTCGGCTCGACGCTCTAAGAAGCTCTGCATATCAAGTAAGTCTGCCATTTCTTCAATACGAGCATTAATCGTACTTTTCGATAATCCATGCAGTTCGCCGAAGTAACTGATATTTTCTCTACCAGTCAGTCGACCATACAAACCTGTGGAGCTCGATAAAAAGCCTATCTTTTTGCGTGCAACATTAGGATTCGCCAAAATGTCTTGGCCATCTATTAACACGCTGCCGCTATCTGGACGAAGTGCTGTTGATAACATACGAAGCGTCGTCGTTTTACCCGCTCCATTGGGTCCAAGCAAACCAAGAACCTCTCCACTTTGACATGTAAAAGATACATCCCTAACAGACTGAAAATAACGCCCCTTCAAACGCGGATCTTTTTTCTCTTGTTCGCTAAGCTTTTTCGGGTTCTCGACCTCAAAGCGTTTAGCGAGGCCAGCTATTTCAATCATGGACGTTCCCTCTTCTCTTTTATTAATTACGATTTATGCCAGCAACTCGCGTATTCATAAACCGATGACGTTCAGTGATGCTTACAACATAAGCAGCATTGCACTATTTATTTTTATCATATTAGAAATACTTTATTTTGCATAAACATACAATGTTCATAGCTTGGGCTATTGGATGAACATTCTATTTATCACTTCACTATTTATCGCTGTACTATTTGTCACTGTACTGTTTTTCGCTGTACTGTTTTTCGCTTTACTTTGCGCTTAGATGAAACGCTGCACAGACTATTAGTCTTTTCTTTTTGCGATTAATTACAGCATTCCTCTTATTAGTCATGTAAACAAGGGTTATTCAGGCTAAAAATGTTAGTAAATGTTTTCTGTTGAACAATATCGTTAATTGATAGATACAAAAAAACCGCCTTGATGGCGGTTTTAATTATTTTAAAGAGGATTGAGCTTCTCACAAATCATTTAAGTAAGACGCTGTCTCTGGTGGTGCTTATGACTCTTCACCAGCCTCTTCGCTTTTATCTTCAACGATTTTACTTGGAAGCAACATTTCTCTAAGCTTAGCTTCTATCTCGTCCGATACGGCAGGGTTGTTCTTTAAAAACAACATGCTGTTCGCTTTACCCTGACCGATACGGTCTGTGTTGTAGCTATACCACGCTCCGGCTTTATCAACCAACTTGTGCTTAACGCCTAAGTCGATTAACTCGCCGTGCTTAGAAATACCTTCACCATAGCGAATGATAAATTCAGCTTGTTTGAACGGAGGCGCGATCTTGTTCTTAACGACTTTAACGCGAGTTTCGTTACCAACAACCTCATCGCCTTCTTTTACCGAACCAATTCTTCTGATGTCTAAGCGCACAGACGCGTAAAACTTCAGCGCGTTACCACCTGTTGTGGTTTCAGGGCTTCCGAACATTACACCAATTTTCATACGAATTTGGTTGATAAAAATCATCATTGTGTTCGAGCGTTTCAAATTACCCGTAATTTTACGCATACTTTGAGACATCATTCTCGCAGCAAGACCTACGTGTGAATCACCGATATCGCCTTCGATTTCAGCTCGCGGTGTTAGCGCCGCCACGGAATCGACAACAATAACGTCAACAGCGCCAGACCGTGTCAACATGTCGCAAATTTCAAGCGCTTGCTCACCCGTGTCAGGTTGCGATACCAATAACTCGTTAATGTTAACGCCAAGTTTTTCAGCGTAAATAGGGTCTAGCGCGTGTTCCGCATCGACGAACGCACAAGTCTTGCCCTGGCGCTGCGCTTCAGCAATAACCTCAAGGGTTAACGTTGTTTTACCTGATGATTCTGGGCCGTAAATTTCAACAATTCGGCCAAGTGGTAACCCCCCCGCACCAAGCGCAATGTCTAGCCCAAGGGAGCCTGTGGAAATCGTTTCCACATCCATTGTCTTGTTTTCGCCCAACTTCATGATTGAGCCTTTACCAAATTGCTTTTCAATTTGGGAAAGCGCTGCATCTAACGCTTTAGTTCTATTTTGATCTGTCATTTTAACTATGCCTATGCTTATCTTTTGCGCGTCACATTGCGTTTATTATCAACAAGAGTTGGAACATGAATGTGAGTAAAAATTAAAATATAAAAATACTTTTTCACATTCTTATATTTTAACTTTTACACAGGTGCACTCACACCAAAACACCGTTAGTATTGACTCAGCGCTATAAAACCGCGCGTAAATCTAAAGTTGCTATGACTAACAACTACATCAACACCTTAACAATTTCTGCATGCATTCTATACTGTACAAGCATACAGTTTCAACCAGTGTTTTAATTATTTTTTCCAACACGCCCGAATATGTTTGGCTTAACTAGCACTAAGCATTTTCAGCACGTAATTGATTGCAAACGCTACCGCTTGACCACGCACTTCATCCCTGTTGCCACTAAACACCTGCTTAACTTGAAAAGCATCTTCCCCACAAATGAAACCAAACCACACAGTGCCAACAGGTTTGCTGTCACTACCGCCACCAGGCCCAGCAATACCGCTAACCGTAATCACCACGTTTGCTCCGCATCGCTTTTGCACACCAAGCGCCATCTCAGTCACCGTCTGCTGCGATACAGCACCATGCACCTCAAGGGTTTCAGTGTTTACTGACAGTTCCTGTGTTTTAGCCTTATTAGAATAGGTTACCCAAGACTGATTAAACCAATCTGAACTGCCTGCCACGCTGGTAAACGCGAAAGCAATACCGCCGCCGGTGCACGACTCAGCAGAAGATGCTGTCCATCCCCTTTCACGCAACACATCACCAATCGCCATTACTTGGGTATTTAACGCGCTATCAAGCACTAGAGGTATAGCGTTTGTAATAGAAACCGTTGAAAATGGTGTGGTCATATCAATTTACCGTCAGTGCTTTTTGTTACACAGAGTTTATCATTTATTTGTTACCATACGCACTAACACCATAAACATATCTATCGAGGCCGTTTTTTTGGAATCACATACTCCTATGATGCGCCAGTACCTTACGATTAAGGCGCAGCATCCGAATATTCTCTTGTTCTATCGCATGGGCGATTTTTACGAATTGTTTTTTGATGATGCCAAAAAAGCTGCAGATCTTCTCGATATATCATTGACGGCTCGGGGCAAGTCTGGCGGCGATCCCATTCCAATGGCTGGTGTACCCTATCACGCAGTAGAGAGTTACCTTTCCCGATTAGTTAAAATGGGTGAGTCAGTAGCCATTTGTGAACAGGTTGGCGACCCCGCTACAAGTAAAGGTCCCGTAGAGCGCCAAGTTCAGCGTATTGTCACACCCGGTACTGTCACCGACGAAGCGCTTCTAGAAGAGCGCCGAGATAATATATTAGCCGCCGTGTGTGGCCACACTATGCATTATGGTTTAGCCACGCTCGACGTGACTAGCGGACGATTTGTGGTGTTTGAATGCGATAATGATGAGAATTTGTTAGCGGAAATACAGCGAGTTAATCCAGCCGAACTGCTCTATCCAGAAGGCTTCGAGCAACTCTCACTCATTGAGAACCGAAAAGGATTAAGAAGACGTCCTGAATGGGAGTTTGACATTGATACCGCAGATGAGCAGCTGAATCTGCAGTTTGAGACCAAGACCCTTGATGGTTTTGGTCTTAAAGGCATAACGAAAGGGTTAGGCGCTGCGGGCTGTGTGTTGCAATATGTAAAAGACACCCAACGAACTGCCCTACCCCATATCAGGCAAATACAAACCGAACAGCAAGACAGCCGCGTTCAGTTAGACGCAGCGACAAGACGCAATTTAGAGCTCACCCATAACTTATCTGGCGGTCAAGAAAACACGCTTTTTAGTGTGATGGACACCACCACAACGGCGATGGGTAGCCGTATGTTGCAACGGGTTATCCATTCACCGATAACCGACCAACATGAGCTACAGAGTCGATTAGACGCCGTTGACGCCTTTATTGATGATAACCCTGACGATATTCGCAGCGCCCTAAAACACATTGGTGATATCGAACGTATTATGGCGCGCTTAGCCCTTCGCTCTGCGCGACCTCGTGATTTTGCGAGGTTGAAAAACGCGTTTAACGCATTACCTGATTTACACGACGCATTATCGCGCTTTGAAACTGGCCAAATAAAACAAATCAGTGAAACCATCGGCACTTATCCCGAACTGCAAACACTGCTTAATAAGGCCATTATTGATAACCCGCCGGTTATTATCCGAGAAGGCGGCGTCATAGCACCTGGCTACAATCAAGAATTAGACGAATTACGCGCGCTCTCTCAGGGCGCTACAGACTATCTAGATGCAATGGAGCGTCGAGAAAGAGAGCGTACTGGTATTTCTACCCTTAAAGTGGGATACAACCGAGTACATGGCTTTTTCATTGAAATTAGCCGCGCCAATAGCGCAAATGCACCCGCGGAATATATCCGTCGCCAAACGCTGAAAAATACCGAACGCTTTATTACTCCTGAATTAAAAGAGCACGAAGATAAGGTACTTAGTAGTCAAGGGGCGGCGCTTGCGCTTGAGAAAAAACTCTATGAAGCACTATTTGATGACTTTACGCCTTATTTAAACAACCTGATAGACAGTGCCGCGGCGCTGGCAAAACTCGATGTACTGTGTTGTTTCGCCGAACGGGCAATAGCTCTAGATTGGCATAGACCCAGGCTCAGTAACGAGTGCGCACTTACTTTTGAAGAAGGCCGGCACCCTGTTGTCGAAAATGTAATGAAAGCGCCTTTCATCGCTAATCCGCTTCAGCTAGATAGCGCACGGCGCATGCTAATAATTACGGGTCCTAATATGGGCGGTAAATCTACATATATGCGTCAAACGGCTCTCATTGCACTGCTCGCATGTGTGGGTAGTTTCGTGCCGGCTCAACAGGCTCACATTGGTAAACTTGACCGTATCTTCACCCGCATTGGTGCGTCTGATGATCTTGCTTCTGGCCGCTCAACCTTTATGGTAGAAATGACAGAAACCGCCAATATTCTCAATAATGCCACAGAAAATTCATTGGTGTTAATGGATGAAATTGGCCGTGGAACTAGCACCTACGACGGGCTCTCACTGGCGTGGGCATGTGCAAGTTACCTTGCCAAGCAGCTTAATGCCTATACCCTTTTTGCTACTCATTATTTCGAGCTTACTGAGCTGCCTGATACACAGCAAGGTGTAGTAAATGTGCATTTAGATGCTGTTGAGTTTGAAGATACCATTCGCTTTATGCACACGGTGTCAGAGGGTGCAGCAAGCAAAAGTTTCGGGCTTCAGGTAGCGCAGTTAGCGGGCGTTCCAAAAACCGTCATTCAAGCCGCCCGACAAAAGCTCGCTGCGCTCGAATCTTCTCATATTATGATACAAGGAGAAGAGAGCACGCCTGATAAGGCAGCAAGCACCCCGAAAGCTACAACAAAAGCCACATCAAAGGCTGCATCAAACGCAAAGCCAAAAGGCCAAGCAGAACTGCTGTTTCCAGATAAACCTAACCCTGCTGTCGATGCCCTTGCGAACATATCTCCTGATGAGCTCTCTCCGCGCCAAGCTCTCGACCTTATTTACACCTTAAAGCGCTTAAGTCAGTCTTAGCCGCAAGGCCAAGTTTAGGTCACAATTGGCCTGAACTTGGCGTAAATTTGCACATCATGTGGGCAAATCGATTGTCTGTTTACATGGTTTTGCGTATACTATCGCCCCGTCCAAAGTGTAGATGGTTTCTTTCTGAAATCGGCCTATATTTACCATACAACCCTAACGTTCTAGGTTTCGCATGACACATTATATTTTCGTCACTGGTGGTGTAGTTTCATCGCTTGGAAAAGGTATTGCAGCAGCATCATTAGCAGCAATTCTTGAAGCACGCGGTCTCACCGTTACCATGTTAAAGCTCGACCCTTATATCAACGTCGACCCGGGCACAATGAGCCCTATACAGCATGGTGAAGTATTTGTTACCGATGACGGTGCAGAGACAGACCTTGATCTTGGTCACTACGAGCGCTTTATTCGCACCCGTATGACAAAACGCAACAACTTCACCACAGGCCGTGTTTACGAAGAAGTACTTAAACGCGAGCGTCGCGGCGATTACTTAGGCGCCACAATTCAGGTCATACCACACATTACCAACGAAATTAAACGTCGCGTAATTGAAGGTGCTGAAGGTCACGAAGTTGCCATTGTAGAAGTGGGCGGAACCGTAGGTGATATTGAGTCACAACCTTTCTTAGAAGCCATTCGCCAACTAGGCACTGAAGTAGGCCGCGAGCGTGCTATGTACATGCACCTTACGCTAGTGCCTTATATGCCAGCATCCGGTGAAGTAAAAACAAAGCCAACCCAGCATTCAGTTAAAGAGTTGCGCTCAATTGGTATTCAACCCGATATTCTTGTGTGTCGTTCTGTAGGTGCTCTACCTACCAGTGAGCGCTCTAAAATCGCGCTTTTCACTAACGTCGCAGATAAAGCGGTTATCTCATTAAAAGATGTAGATAGCATTTATCGCATTCCAGCTGCACTTAAAGCGCAAGGAATGGACCAGCTTGTTGTGGATCGCTTTGGGTTTGATTGCCCAGAAGCCGATTTAGTCGAGTGGGAACAGGTGCTTTACGCTGAATCAAATCCCACTGCAGAAGTTAACATAGGCATGATTGGTAAGTATGTTGAGTTGCCAGACGCGTATAAATCCGTTAACGAAGCACTAAAGCATGCTGGTCTTAAAAACAGACTGACAGTCAACATTCATCATATCGACTCTCAAGATGTTGAGAGTAAAGGCACGCAAATCCTTGAAAAGCTTGACGCTATCTTAGTGCCTGGCGGTTTTGGTGAGCGAGGAATTGAGGGCAAAATTGAAGCCGCCCGCTACGCCCGTGAAAACAAAGTGCCTTATTTAGGCATTTGCTTAGGCATGCAGGTGGCGCTAATAGAATTTGCACGAAATGTTGCAGGCATGGAAAAAGCAAACAGCACCGAGTTCGACCCACAAACTGCATACCCTGTGGTAGGGTTAATCACGGAATGGCTAGATGCAGCAGGCACAACCGAAACACGCACTGAAACCTCAGATCTTGGCGGTACAATGCGATTGGGTAGCCAGCTTTGTCATTTAATTGAAGGCACTAAAGTACATGAGATGTATGACAACGTCGAAATTTACGAGCGCCACCGTCATCGCTATGAAGTGAACAACAATCTTCGCGATGAAATCGAAGCTGCAGGCCTTAAAGTAAGTGGTTTGTCCACTGATAAACGACTTGTAGAAGTTATCGAAATACCTGACCATCCTTGGTTTATCGCAGGTCAGTTCCACCCTGAATTCACTTCAACACCTCGCGATGGACATCCATTGTTTAAGGGGTTTGTTGCAGCTGCAGGCAAATACCAAAAAGAAAATCACTAGTTTCTAATAAAGGGAACGCTTTCCCGTTGCGTTCCCACATCAATTGTTGAGGAAATAACATGGCGAAAATTAGTCGCATCATCGGACGTGAAATCTTAGATTCACGCGGTAATCCAACTGTAGAAGCAGACGTTTATTTAGAGTCTGGCGTTATGGGTCGTGCTGCTGCACCCTCTGGCGCGTCTACGGGTAGCCGCGAAGCATTAGAACTGCGTGACGGCGACAAGTCTCGTTACCTTGGTAAAGGTGTAATTAAAGCAGTAGCGGCTATTAACGACGCCATTGCTCCGGCTCTTTTAGGCAAAGATGCACTAGCGCAGTCTGATATCGATCAGGTGATGATTGACTTAGACGGCACTGAAAACAAAGAAACTCTTGGTGCTAACGCTATTTTGGCTGTATCTCTTGCTGTAGCAAAAGCCGCCGCCCTTGAAAAAGGCGTAGCACTTTACGAGCACATCGCTGACTTAAACGGCACGTCTGGTCAATATTCAATGCCTGTACCTATGATGAACATCATCAATGGTGGCGAGCACGCAGACAACAACGTTGATATTCAAGAGTTCATGGTTCAGCCAGTTGGCGCGAAAAGCTTTAAAGAAGCACTGCGTATGGGTGCTGAAATCTTCCATTCACTTAAGAAAGTACTGTCAGCGAAGGGTCTTAACACCGCTGTGGGTGATGAAGGTGGTTTTGCACCAAACCTTAGTTCTAACGCTGAGGCACTTGCTGTTATCGTACAAGCCGTTGAAAACGCTGGTTACAAAATGAATGAAGACATTACCCTTGCACTAGATTGTGCAGCGTCTGAATTCTACAAAAACGGTAAGTATGTATTGTCTGGCGAAGATAAGAGCTTCGACTCAGAAGCGTTTGGTGACTATTTAGCTGACCTATCTTCACAGTACCCTATCGTATCTATCGAAGATGGCTTAGACGAGAGTGACTGGGACGGCTGGGAAAGCTTAACGAAGAAGATTGGTGACAAAGTACAGCTTGTCGGTGATGATTTGTTCGTCACTAACACCAAAATTCTTAAGCGCGGTATCGATAACGGTATTGGTAACTCAATCCTTATTAAGTTCAACCAAATTGGCTCACTAACAGAAACGCTTAACGCAATTAAAATGGCGAAAGACGCAGGCTTTACCGCTGTCATCTCTCACCGTTCTGGCGAAACTGAAGACGCGACCATTGCTGATTTGGCAGTAGGTACTGCTGCAGGTCAGATCAAAACAGGCTCTCTTTGCCGTTCTGACCGTGTCGCTAAGTACAACCAACTTCTACGTATTGAAGAAGCGCTTGGTAGTGCAGCAACCTATAAAGGCCTTTCTGAAATTAAAGGTCAATAAAGCAAAAGCGATTCTCCTATGAATCGCTGTTAACTTGCTTTAAAAATACGAAAGCGCACTGTATAAAGTGCGCTTTTTTTTGCCTGAAAAAAATGCCCAACACGTTTTAGCGTATCGGGCATTTGTCTTATTCGACAGCTTTTATACTATTACAACCGATGTTGCAATGTAATCGAGTAACACGCCTGCTTTTACTGCTCAGTGGCTACCACTGCCTCCGAAGTATTGCTTGAATATACAGAGTTTGCGTTGTTGTCTGGGTCTAAGTCTTCACCATCTGCATAGCTTTGGAAATCATCTTGGAAGACGATGTTCGTTCCAGCAGTGTCAGCATAAATGATGAGGTCGTCTAGCCAGAACATGGCATCTTGCGTGAGCGCTGTGCTGTTGCTGCCAAAACGCAAAGATATCGTCGTCACACCGCCCTCAGGATTACTGCCAGTTGGCTCAAACGGATCCATTACCGCTTCGCCGTCAATTTCTAACGTAATGGTAGGTAATTGCCCTGCCGCCGTGTTTCCGTCTGGGTAAGCCCAGGTCACACTTAACGTTTGGAATTCACCAGGTGTTACTACAGCCCCTTCAATATCCATACTCGGGTAGCGCAAGCCAAAGGAATCATCTCTTACTCGTAAGTCCATGATTGAGCCAGCGTTGTTATTACCTGAGTTGAATAGGCTAATAAAAGCATCAGTGCTTCCTGCGTCATCGTCAGTGCGCGTAAAGCGAAGGTCAAGTTTACCTTCGGCTTGTGCTTCTGGTAACGCAAATCTCAACTCTCCCGTATCGCTGTCATCAGTATCAATAACACGTGCGTACTGATTACCCTCACCAGACGCTGAGCCATATTCTTCAACCAGAGCATCTTCTGTATTAGTGGCGTAAGGCGATGTGTCACTCACTTCTGAATCAAGATTAAAGCCTGCGCTATAAGTAGAGAAATCATCTTCAAATACCAGAGTGTCACCATTTACGTCGCTGTATACAGCAAACTCATCAATGGTAAATTGACCGGTTTCAGGAAGCACGAGAGAGTTACTACCAAAACGGAATGAAACCGTCGTCACGCCACCTTCAGGATTGCTTCCATCTGGAGTGAAGGGATCAACCGCTGCTTCGCCGTCTATTTCAACAGTAATGACTGGCAATTGACCCGCTGCGGTGTTTCCATCAGGATAAGCCCATGTGATCACAATGTCTTGTAAGGTTCCTGGTGTAACATCCACTCCATCAAATGAGCGTTCAGGGTAGCGAGTCGCAAACTGATCATCACGGATGCGTAGGTCAATGATAGAACCTGCATTGTTATTGCCCGAATTAAATAGGCTTATGAATGCATCAGTGCTGCCAAGGTCGTCATCGGTTCTGGTGAAGCTTGCTTCAATTCTTCCGGCCGCTAGTGCCTCGGGAAGAGAGAAACGCAGTTCTCCTGTATCGTCATCGGTTAAATCTCTAATAACAGCAGCTTGATTATTACCGCTCGCAGGATTAACACCAATAATAGTAATAACCAGCGTAGCAACTGTTCCATCAGCAGATTCTAGTACCGCACTGTCCTCAACAGATTCAGAGGCATTGGCTAAGCCAGCAACCGTTGGATCTTCGGTGTTTAGATTGTATGACCAGTCGCCAGACTCCGTAATAGAAAACGTACCGTAAGTTATTGTGGTGTCTGTTTGTGCGACGATTGTCGCTTCCCCCTCATCCACATCAGACACGGACACCGAGCCTGTTAGCGGATCAGTCACATCATTACTTACCGTAGCGGTTAGCCCACTAATTTCTGCAGGGGTATTCGTACCGAAAGGGGCAACTTCTTCAGTAGGCTCAGAGGTAACACTTTCCTCAAAGCCTTCTAAATCTGTATAGCTCGCAGTAGCAGTAATTGTTGTCCCTTCAGTTGCTTCTCCAAGCTCTAACGTTTGAGCCGTCTCGCCCTCTATCACCGTACCAGACGCTGACCAAGAGTAGGTAACTGTTTCAGGCAAGCCATTGCCGTCTGTTACCTCAGCTGTTAGCACCGAGCCAACGGTGGTAGCGCCAGAAACGGTAATTGCACCAACTTCATTAGCAAGTACTTCAGAAGTCTCGTTTGATGTTGCTCCTTCGCGCGTTCCACCATTATCCACATAGGTCACTGATACGCGAATTGTAGCGCCGCGCTGTGCACTAGTTAATGTAAAAGACGAGCTTGTTTGGTCAGACAAAGGAATTCCATTGGCTAGCCACTGATAGGATACAGCGCTTGCATCAAAACCATCTGCATCTTCCACACTCGCACTGAGCGTTTCGCCAGCGATAGCGTTTCCTGAAAGCGTTACAGAGCCTGGCTGATTTTCAGGTGCGTCTGAACCACCGCACCCGTAAAGCGTCAAACTCAACATACTCAATGTAAACACACTCTTTATTTTCATCACGGTTCACCTATTTCCTTTTTAAAACCCATGCTTGACCATTGTGAAGGCTGAAAAACAAAACCTTACCAACAAAAAGCTTAATTATTACCAATTTATTTTTTGGTATGTAATCACAATCCCTCACCATATTCCATAATTAAATACAAAAAATTAACAATTAGTCTTGAAACCTTTATCAACCGGTAAGGTACAAAAATTAATTTTACATAGAGCATTCTCACGGTGCACTGGCGTGCAGTCTTTGTATTTACAGGCCTTAATCGAATAAGCTTTCTAATCGCTTCCATTTGAATAATTGGTTTGTCAAAAAATATTTATTGGTAAATTTATTTGGTTTGTTAATATGCGAAACAAAGTGAACAACATGTGAAGACTTCGTTATGCAAATACGACCTAAAAAATTTACGACGTTACTCTTTTCAAGCTTCGTCTTGTTTTCAAGCCAAGGGGTAGCTGCCGACGCACCGTCAGAGCAATTTGATCTTTCTCAGTGGTATATCACGCTTCCTGTGGATGACAATAACGATGGTAAGGTTGACAATATTTCTGTGGAAGACCTACAGGGCTTTTATCACCCCAACTTTTTCTACCTTGATGATGAAGGCAACATGGTCTTTACTGCGCCTAATAAGGCGCTAACAACCAAAAACTCGACAAATACTCGCAGCGAACTTCGTCAGATGCTTAAAGGCGATGACGGCCGCATAAAAACACAATCGCCGAAAAACAGCTTTACGGTGGCAAGTAATCCAATTGCAAAACGATTCGCCAGTATTGGTGGAAAAATGGAAGCAACACTGAAAGTAGAGCACGTGGCAAAGAGGGCCAAGTACCCCGACAGACCACCCGCGTTTTCCGTTGTAATTGGTCAGATCCACGCTACTAAGTGGGATAAAAAAGTACAGGGTTTCGGTTGGGGCAATGAACCGCTGAAAATCTATTATAAGAAATGGCCAGAGCACGAAACGGGCTCGGTATTTTGGACCTACGAGCGCAACCTTCCTAAAGACGATCCAAATAGAACCGATATTGCCTACCCAGTTTGGGGGAACACGTGGAAAGAGCCTGCCAACCCTGGTGATGAGGGCATCGCACTGGGTGATGAAATGTCTTACACCGTCAATGTTCACGAAGATACTATGTATCTGACTTTTGAGGCAGAGGGCCACGAAACGGTGAAGTATGAGATTAATTTAGCCAATGCGGTGGATGCTAATGGTGAACTTGATAAGTTCGATCACCCCTATGGTTACACTCTTGACTGGAACTACTTTAAAGCTGGCGCATACAACCAATGCAGTACTAGCGAAAAAGCAGGGTTTTGGTATCCAGCCTGTTTAGGTACGGGAAACTGGGAAGAAGATAAAGCCAATGGTGACTATGCCAGAGTGAGCTTCTCAAAGCTTACATTGAGTGAGAGTACACCACCAGTTGCTGGTAAATAGAGATACAGGCGCTAAAAACGCAGTCATTTGAAATACGTCGTTAAAAGTAACAATGACGAGCTTTGTATTACGCCGACGTTAGAACGTTAAAACTAAATAGAATTATAAATATTTACCAAATGTTATTGCCAATATGTAAACAAAAGAATAGCATTGGTAACAATTACTATTCATTTTGGTAACACCTTGGCAGTATTGGTTACCCTAATTCCTGGTATATGGACAGCATGGATTCACAAGGAACGCCTTACTTCGAGTTTGGTAGTTGAAACTTTAATGGACATCACGTTTATGCACACTGATTTAAAACAAGAAACAAGATTAAGCCAAGTATTGCGAGCGATACGCAAGGCGTACCGCCCTTCACTCGTTGCTGGTGTAATTTGCGCACCAATGACAATGGCTCCCTTCTTTGCCTATTCGCAAGAGAGCGAAGGTGAATCTGCTGAAGAAACTGAAGTTATTGAAGTTCGAGGGATTCGCCAAACTATTCAAAGCTCGATATCGATAAAACGCGAGTCTACCGAAATTGTCGACGGTATTTCAGCAGACGATATTGGCGATCTGCCGGCCTTATCTATTGGTGAAGCGTTAGAAACCCTAACCGGCGCCTCTTCTCACAGAGAGCAAGGCGGTGCAACGGAAATATCAATTCGAGGTTTAGGTCCATATCTAGGAAGCACGGTAATGAACGGACGTGAAGCTGCTAACGGCAGTGGCGACCGGTCAGTTAACTTTTCTCAGTTTCCATCAGAGTTGTTTAACAAAGTCGCGATATACAAAACCCAATCTGCTGAATTAATTGAAGGTGGTGTTTCTGGGCAAATACACCTCGATACCATCAGACCTTTAGACTACGGGAAGCGCCGTTTTCAGTTGTCGTATAAAGGAAACTTCAACCCTGACAACTACGACTTAGAGGAGCCGGTAGATGAATTTGGACATCGAATTACAACCAGCTTCGTAGATCAAATTGAAACTGACTCGCTAGGTGATTTTGGCTTTTCAATTGGCTTACAGCGGGACACCAAAAGTAACCCCGAGCAAGAGGCACGCACAGGCACCTCGTGGAATGCTTGTCGCATTGCGCCTGGGTTTGATGGCGGAATTAACCAAGGCCGTGTTGATTGTGAAGACGGTGGTGGCGCCCTTGACCTTGTAGCAGATGAAAGTGGCAATGCCCCTGATGCCAATACACCTTTTATATTTTCCCGCTCTCAAAACTCTTTTAGACAAAACATTACTGACGACACCCGTGAATCAGTGTTTGGTGCTGTGCAGTGGCAACCTAACGATAAACTAGAAATAAATGCCGACTATCAGTATTCAAACCGCGATTTCAGTGAAATTCGTAACGACCTAGTGTTTGCAGAAGCAAACCACATTGACGGTTTTAACACCCCTGAATCAGAAAGATTACCGTTTAATTTAACTGCCACCGAAAACGGTGCCCTTCGTCAATTTACTGCAATTCAAAACATTGAAACCAACAGTCAATATGCTGAACGCGGTGAAAAATACAACGGCGGCGGTATTAATATTAAGTATACCGTCAACGATAGATTAAAAGTGATGTTCGACTACGCCGCTTCGCAAACAGAGCGGGTAGAAACCATTATTCAAACTCGACTTCAATCTGAAAACAGAGATATTTATCAAAATAACGTTGAAGGTGCAGATAGTAATGGTGAAGTACTCACCGCTGCGCAAATCTTTAACAATGGTTCATTAGTACCAACATGGACACTGCAAAACTTTGATGTAAATTATCACGCTGCCTTTGCAGACGAAGCACGAACTCGCCTTGACCTAAATCAGTCTCGTTTCAACGACGTTAATGCTGCCCGCTTAGACTTTGACTATATACCTGACTCGGAATTTATTGTGGGTTTAAAAGGTGGCTTACGAGTGTCTAAACTTGAATACGCAAGTGTTCCTGGCGGAAGCGGCACCAACAACAGAACAGAATTAACCTTCAGTAACGATGCTGCAGCTGCGGCAAACATAGCATGTCGTAACACGGTATTTCCTGAATCAGGCTTTCTTGACAACGAAACCGGCGGTGCACCTTTATTTACCAATGTGGATAGTGATGGCAATGTGCTAACAAACGGTACAGGCAACTCTTTTGCCACGTTCGACCCTATCTGCTTAGCAGAAAACCTTCTTAGCTCGTTGACGCTGGAAAACGGTGATATCCGCACTATCGCCAACTCAATGCCTACTAACGACGAAGCAGATGCCCGCGATATCGCCGCTGTTGATATGGAAGAAGACACAATCGCTGCCTACCTTCAGGCCGATTATGACACCTTCATCGGTGATTATGGCGTTCGAGGCAACTTTGGTCTTCGAGTAGTTAAAACTGACGTAACCTCAATTTCATATCGCGGCCCGCTTACGGCTGAAAGAGACTTTGACGGCATTATTACTGCAATAAGCCCAGTCGGGGGAGACCTAGAGCAAGTAGAAGGCGGCGGCAGTTATACCGAGCTATTGCCAAGTGTAAACGTCATTGTAGATGTTCGTGACGACATTCTTGTACGCGGCGGCCTTTATCGCGGACTATCTCGCCCTGATCCATCTGATTTAGGATTCGGTCGAAGCTTTACCGGAATAGATGACGAAGTAGTCACAGGTAACTTGTCTGATGCCGTAGGCCGTGCAGTGGCAGTTGGTAACCCACTGTTAGACCCGTTTATGTCGTGGAACTTTGATGCTGCAGTAGAATGGTACCCTAATGAAGATACGGTATTAGCATTCGGTCTCTACTATAAAACCTTCGACGGGGGGTTCTCGAATACGTCGCAAACGGAATCATTTGAAATTGATGGCGAGTCGGTGGATACCATTGTAACTACCCCTCAAACAAGTGACGACTCAAGCCAGATTTACGGTCTAGAGCTTACCGCCACACACTCGTTCTCTTATTTAGACAGCTGGTTAAATGGCTTTGGCTTTAAGGTGAGCTATAACTACGCAGATTCGAACTTTGAATTTGAAGATGAAAGCTTTGGTACCTCAGTTGTCATTAATTCAAGCACGGGTGAGCTTGAGCAGCGTTTTGGTATTGTTCCACCTGCGAATCTATTTGGTTTCTCTGAGCACGTACTTTCCACTCAGGTTTACTATGAATATGAGAACTTTAATGTGGCGGTAAATTACAAGTATCGTAGTAATTACTTCCAGCAATTCTTAAGCACACCGGGCGCCGTGCGCTATGTAGACGATACCGAAATTTTCGAGGCTCGTTTGTCATATCGCTTGAACAGCAACTGGAAATTCAGACTCGAAGCTATCAACCTGTTTGACGACCCGAAAAGACAGTATCGTCCGTCACGTGATAATTTCGCAGAAATTAATGTTTACGGCCCACGTGTTTTTGCAGGTGTTGAATTTAAGTACTAACGCCATTGTAAGTGCTAGCAGCTTTGCAAGTGCGAGCAGTCTTGCAAACACATCAACCTTGCAACTACAAAGAGCGCAGACATGAGGGTAGCCCTACCCTCACTCTGCGCTTCATTTTTTCTATATTTAAAGAGCAATATTTCATGCGTAGCTTATACCTATTGTGTACCCTTTTAACGCTAACAGCCTGTGGCGGCTCCGGCTCTCAATCGCAGCCAGTTAGCGAGTCGGTGCCTGAGCAGGTGCCTTTACCGCCCCCCACAGCCGGTCAAACATGTTCCACCACCTCACTGCCAATTAGCGTATCTGCAGATGATAGTGCATCTAGCGATAGCTATGGGGCAAGTAACGCTGTTGATGACGATACAACTAGCACATCGAGGTGGCAAAGTAACTTCAGTAACGAATCGCTGACTCTTGGTTTTGGACAGGAGCGACAGGTAGGTAGCCTTCAAATTAAATGGTTTAAAGGCAGTGAGCGTACATATCGCTTCTCAGTTGAGGGTTCGTCAGACGGCAACGATTGGAGCACCATACTCAGCAATGAAAGCTCTAGCGGTCGACATTCAGGCTTTGAACTTATCAGCTTTGAAGAGCCTACAACCGCGAATTTTCTTCGCATCACGGGTTCAGGAAACTCAGTAAACGATGAAACCGCCATAGTAGAAGTTGACGCATTTAACTGCGAAGCAGGCGATGGAGAAATTGTCGACGTATTTCCCAATGAAGTAGGTATTGAACTACTCGATTGGTATGTGAGCGTGCCTACTGACGAGGACGGCTCAGGAACATCAGATAGTATCTATGAGAACGAACTGGCTGATGGCTACACTAACTCAGAATACTTCTATGCCAGTGACGATGCAGGCATTGTAATGCGCTCTCCAGCCTATGGCTTTAAAACCTCTCAAAACACCAGCTACGTGCGTGTTGAGCTGAGAGAAATGCTAAGACGAGGAAATAAAAGTATTAGCACTCAGGGCGTGAATAAAAACAATTGGGTATTTAGCTCTGCACCGCAAAGTGCACAAACAGCAGCGGGCGGTGTTGACGGTAAACTTAACGTCTCTCTAGCTGTCAATGAAGTAAGTACAACGGGTGAAAATTATCAGATTGGCAGAGTCATTATCGGCCAAATTCATGCTAATGATGACGAACCTGTAAGGCTGTATTACCGCAAGCTGCCTAACAATGATAAGGGCGCTATTTATTATGCTCACGAAAAGCGTGCCAGCGCGGATGGCTCCATGGAGAAGAGCGAAGACTGGATTGAAATGATTGGGTCTAGAAGTAGTTCAGCGAGTAACCCCAGTGACGGCATAGCCCTTAACGAGCCTTTCAGCTACACCATTGAAGTACTTGGCAACACTCTGTTTGTCACCATTTCTCGAGAAGGTAAAGCGGATGTGGTGAGTACTTACGATATGACGGGAAGTCGTTATGACGAAGCAGACCAATATATGTATTTTAAGGTCGGTGTCTATCATGTTAATAACTCAAGCAACGCCGATGAGCGAGCGAAAGTCACGTTCTACTCTATCAAAAACAGCCACGACAACTACGCAGAAAGCGAGTAGGTATTAGCAAGGGAAGTTAACAAGGGATATCTAAAACCTACTATGCGAGGCGCTGCATAGTAGGTTTTTTTATTTTCGTATGTTAGAGGCATATTGGGGGCGAGTTGGGGCCGTGTTGGCAACGTGGCGATTTAGTTGCGCAGATGACTTAGCGAATACAAGTCTCTTGTCTGACTCGTCTTTTTACGAACCTCTTCTAGCGCCTGTGCCTCGCTCGCTTCGAATAATGCATTAATGAGTCTGTTGAAATGAGCATGCATGGCAGCGCGGGCTGCTTGTGAGTTACGCTCTTTTAGGCTCTGGTAGATTTTAGTATGTTCTTCCAATCTGTCTCTGTCTGACTGACTGCAAACATTGCTATAGGCCTGTGTAATCTGCGGCTGAGAATCTCTTAACGACCAAAATTTATTCACTGCAAGCAAAATAGCTTTGTTACGGGTTGCTTTTGAAATAATGATATGGAATTCACGGTCGGCTTTTTCCGCCTCTATACCCGACTCCATGGCATCAAGGGTTGCCGCCAGTGCTTTTAGCTCTTCATCAGTGATCGACAGTGCAGCTAGCGCCGCGGCCTCACCTTCAACAAGAGCACGCGCTTGTGTTAGTTCAAAAGCACTTATTGTTTCGGCCGGTGCATCATTATTATTTTTGGGTTTATCGAGCACGTACACACCAGAGCTTGTTTTCACTTCAACAAGCTGCAGAACTTCTAGTGCAATGATCGCCTCACGGATCGTCGGCCGACTCACGTTAAAGGATTCCGCAAGTTCTCGCTCTGGAGGTAGTCTACTTCCTGGAGGGTATAATCCAGATTCAATTAATGACTGGATTTTTTCGGCTATTTGCCAGAACATGCGACGGTTTTTCATGGTCGAACCTTTTAAAAATAATTGCTAAATACTTAAGCACGTTTACTGCTTCGCTGGGTATAGTCAATTTTGTAGCCAACGATTACATTCCCTTGAACATCACACATAACTTCTAAATTTGCCTATTTTCTAAGTTAAAATGACCAAGAAAATATCACTAAACTGTTGTGTCCAATATACCCATTTAGTACGCATGCAGGCCCATATTATGCCATTTTTTTTCCGCCAATATACACGCAATTGGTAATATTTTAATTCGTGCATATTTCAGCCTACTTAAAAAACGCAAAAGACTGAAATAATCAGTATTTTACTAACATAAGCATTCAAACAACACGCTCAATATTCACTTAGCAATCGCACAATAAACGGTCAAAAGCATTTATCCTTAATGCTTAGCAACGTATTTTGGTAAGGCCGAAGGGTGCATTTACACCTCTATTTCTACCGTGGTTGGTTAGCTATTTCGTTTGCGAATTATAAGCACAAACTGGCACGCTAGAGCCCATCGCTACGGGAACACGTTGATGAATACCGTGTGGCTGTATGTCTAGTACTTTTCACCATTCGCTAGCTGTGTACTTGTCAGATGCCTATAGTACATCGTCAAAGCATCGGCCTAATCAGCATAATTAGATCGGTTCCAACACCATTTGAGTAAAAGAGTACGTCGACGCATTATGTGTAACGCCCTATACAATTTAAGTCAGCAAAACACTGCTCAAGTCTTTTGACCATGTTGGTTTCTGCATGTCGCAACCACACACGGGGGTCGTAAAACTTCTTATTAGGCTTATCGTCGCCGTCAGGGTTGCCAATTTGCCCTTGTAAGTAACCCGATTTATCGTTGTAGTAATCAAGCACGCCTTCCCACGTTGCCCACTGAGTGTCGGTATCAATATTCATTTTTACTACACCATACCCCAACGATTCTTTTATCTTCTCTGGCTCTGAACCACTACCACCATGAAAGACAAAATTCAGGCTGTTTTTAGGAAGAGAAAACTGTTGCGAAACATAGTGCTGAGAATCTTTAAGAATTTGTGGCGTCAGAACCACATTTCCAGGCTTATAAACGCCGTGAACATTCCCAAATGAGGCAGCAATAATAAAGTTGTCGCTGATTTTGCTTAACTCTTTATATGCGTAGGCAACATCTTCAGGCTGGGTGTACAGCATGGCATTGTCCATATCGCTATTATCAACACCATCCTCCTCGCCACCTGTGCAGCCAAGCTCTATCTCAAGGGTCATTCCAATCTTTGCCATCCTAGAGAGATACTTAGCGCAAATTTCAATATTCTCTTCTAAAGATTCCTCTGAAAGGTCTATCATGTGCGAGCTAAATAAAGGCTTTCCGGTTCGCGCATAGTGCTTTTCACCTTCATCGAGAAGGCCATCAATCCATGGCAGCAACTTTTTGGCTGCATGATCGGTATGTAGCATCACTGCCACATCATACTTTTCAGCGACGTGGTGCACGTAATTAGCTGCAGCCACCGCACCGATAACGGCTCTATCATCTGCCGGAAGTGACAAGCCTTTACCGCAGAAAAACTGCGCTCCGCCATGTGAAAGTTGAATAATAACGGGAGAGTCGACTTTTTTTGCAGCTTCTAACGTGGCGTTAATTGACTGCGTGCCGATAACATTTACCGCAGGAAAAGCATACTCGTTATGCCGTGCATGGGCGTACAGTGATGACACTTCTTCACCAAGCGCCACGCCGGGTTTAATGGTAGACCTTATACTATCCATAATAATTAGCCTTTTGTTGCTTCTCGACACGCGTCAGTAACCGCTTGCCAGTTACCCTCTGCAACCCATTCTTTCTTGGCTATCCATGTACCACCTACGGCGAAAACATTGGGCAAGGAGAGATAGTCAGATTGATTATTTTGGTTTACGCCACCAGTCGGACAGAAAGAAACTGATTTAAATACCGAGGAGACTGCACTCAAAAAAGGAGCACCACCGGAGAGTGACGCAGGAAAAAGTTTTTGCTCTTCAAAGCCCGCTTCTAGCGCAAGTAATATATCGCCCGTGTTGGACACACCTGGAAGCACGGGTAACCCGCAAGATGAAAGGTCAGCTAAAAGCCCTCTTGATACTGCGGGCGTAACAATAAAGTCTGAGCCTGCATCAATGGCCTTCTTCAAAATATCTTTATTAATCACTGTCCCTGCGCCAACGCATAGTGAAGGGACTTCTTTTTTGATAGCACTTAATGCATCAAGTGATGCCTCAGTACGAAGAACCACTTCTACTAAATTAAGACCAGCCTCAGCCATCGCTTTGGCGATGTTCACACCTTCTTCACTCGAATTGGCTTGGATAATGGGCAGTAGAGTCTGTCCCGACATTAATTCAGAAAAACGGGTCATTTGAAAATCTCCATATTGTTTTTTCGTGGCAAAAGCCCCGAACTCAGTGCATAAGTGCAGTGTCTATTGTGTAATTGCGCGTATACATATCATTTTGTTCGCGCTTTGTTTCGTCTCTTTTGAGGCGCTAGGAAAACATGTGGATAGCATGTCTGTACCATCGGCTGCTACTTTCTAGCTTGTGATGATCTTTTAAACGAATGGCCTTCTCAACAAATACCTTTTCAACTAATGGCCTTCTCAACCAGCCCCTTCGGGACAATAGCTCCTGGGTGTTGAATAACTATGCCAGCCGCTTTTGCAGCAAGTGAAATCGCATCACTGATAGTGCTACCCGAAAGTCTTGCGCCCAAATACACGCCATTAAAGGCATCACCTGCTGATGTGGTATCAACAACGTTGGTAACGGGAGTGATAGCGTGCTCTAAACATTCGTTGTCGAACCACGAGATAACTGAGGAAGGTCCATCTTTGACAATGATTTCACCGATATCATGCTTTTGACACAGGCTGAGCACCTCTTCAGAGGTGTGGACGCCATAAAGAGAGGTTAAGTCTTCTACCCCAGCAAGTGTGACGTCACAGAGTTCAAAGGCGCGGTCGAAATTTATCACTGCCTCAGACTCGTTTTTCCACAACCTAGCGCGGTAGTTAGGGTCAAAAACAATTTGAACCCCTTTTGATTTCAATGTGTTGAGGAACTGCCAAAACGCTTCTCTATCGCCAGCTTCAATGATTGCTATGGATATTCCTGAAAATACAAATTGGTCTAGGTCGCTAAGCGAATCTATTTGCGCTTGTGTGATAAACGACATTATTTGTTTCGCGGCAGACTCACTGCGCCAATAGGTAAAGCTACGTTCACCTGTTTCGTCAGTTTCTATTAAGTAAAGCCCCGTGGAGCGAGTTTGATGCTGAAACACATACGATGTATCAAGGTCGTCTTGCTTGAATCGAGTCACCATCTCGTTGCTCAGTCTGTCGCTTCCAACAGCAGTTAACATGGCCGCGCTAACGTGAGCAAAACAGCGGGTTAGGTAAACCGCAGAGTTATAAACATCACCAGCAAATGACTGATTCAGCTTTTGAGGCTCGACCGGACGCAGCTCAACCATGCATTCGCCCATAAAGCAGATTTTTTTCATTATTTGCACTCAATTTACGTTGTGAGGTCAGCTGCCTGCCCCGCTGTTAAGCGGGGCACTGCTAGCGTTATTTCAACCTTTTTAACGGCTCAACTTTAGGGATAAGGAACCACACAGCAGCCATCGCAATAATGGCTAACGAAGCACCGATTACAAAAGCGGGGGTGTAATTGCCATCAGCGGTTAAAAAAGGCACCAACGATGTGAGTCCTACCGCACCAAGTTTTGCGGCCATCCCGGAAAATCCTGATAACGTGCCAACCGCTTTTCTTCCTAGTAAATCGCTAGGTAGTGTTTGAACATTGCCGATTGCAGTTTGGAATCCAAACAAAATAACGGCCATGATCAATACCGCAATCACAGGTGCGCCAGGATTTGCCATCGCCAGCAACGCAGGCAGCATGATAAGACAGCCTAACGTAATAGTGAGCTTTCGCGTTTTGTTGATGTTCCAACCTGCTTTCAGTCTATTTTGCGCAAGCAGACCACCAAACCACGCTCCGAACATGGCGCCCACATAAGGCACCCAACCGTAAAGGCCAATAGACTGTACGTCCATGCCATAAACTTCGTTAAGATAGATAGGGATCCAGAATACAAATAACCACCAAATAGGATCGATAGCGGCTGACGCAATAATAACGCCCCAGCTTTCTTTATGCCTTAATAACTCAGCGGTAGACGGGTTGTATTCTTCACACGCATTGCCATGCTCATCTTTATCTTCTGCGCGCTGGCCGGTAAGAATATACTGCTTTTCTTCTTCCGTTATCCAAGGGTGACTGCCTGGCGGCGACTTCACCAAAATAAGCCATGGAACCAACCATAGGAAACCAATTGCACCTACAATCACAAATACCATTTGCCAGTTAAAATAAATGGTAAGCATTGCTATAGCGGGAATAGCGATTATGCCACCGATAGCGGCACCTGAATTGAAAATGCCCTGTGCTAGAGCACGCTCTTTGGTGGGGAACCACTCGGCATTGCCCTTCGCAGCACCCGGCCAGTTACCCGCTTCGGCAACACCAAGAATAGCACGGAAGAAACTAAAGCTAAGTACACCTTGTGCAAAGGCATGTAACACGGTAGCCAGTGACCACACTCCAATGGATAAAACAAAGCCCAATCGGGTACCTACCCAGTCAAACACCTTCCCAAATATAGCTTGACCAAAGGCGTATGCGAAAACAAACACAATAGAGATATTGGCGTAAATCTGCTTTCGCTCTAGCGCGCTTTTATCTGGGAACAAATCTTCAACAATGTCCGGCCAAAGCACACTCAGCGCCTGACGGTCGATGTAATTAATGATGGTAGCAAGCGCAATAAGTGCTATTACCCACCAGCGTAAGCCGTTTACTTTCATGGCTATTCCCCTACGAAGTCTTCGCGTGCAGGACTAAATGTATCGATTAACACACCACCTGTTGGGCATACTGCACCGTGCTCCACATGGGGAGGAATTAAACAGCTATCTCCGGCTTTGAGAATTTTCATCTCACCGTCGATGCTGAAATGAAATTCACCAGACTCTACATAGGTCACCTGTGAGTGACGATGTTTATGGGTGTAACCCTCAGCGCCTTTATCAAAAAACACTTTAACTGCCATCAACTCGTGATTAAATCCAAGCATTTGACGCTTTAAACCATTACCTAAGTCTTCAATAGGTGTGTCATTGCCGAATAAAAAGTGTTCGCTTTGCTTATTCATAATATCTATTCCTAATCGTGTTACAGCTCATAAACGGCAAATCGGCCATCAAGAGAATATGAAGTATTGTTAAAAGTGAAAGAATTTGATTCATCTGCAGCGGCGCTTCGCTTGTCTATCGCAATCAGAAACGTATGCTCGGCGGCAGTTAGTGTAACCAGCACAATCCCAGACTCTTCATCCATTGAAAGCGCCGTTATTGAGCTTGATGCATTAAGCGTAAACTCCTTGCTTGGGTTGTAGCTCCCATGAGGCTCAAGCACAGACACAAACTGGTGAGATGAAGCCCCCTCTACTCTGCGAATAAATCCATTTTCATTTCGAAGGTTAAAATTAGGGTCGCCAGCACCAAGCTGAGTGAATAAAAAGGTTTCTGGAGAAGTCACTAAGCTTAGTTGAGAATAGAAGTGTCCATTTTCGTTAAGCCAGGTCACTCTTGATAAGGTGTCTTCAACCGTTCCCTGAGCCTTAAGCCAAAGGTGCTGATAACCGTTATCTTTACCTAGGGCTGGAAGTGAAGATGTGTTTGCCGTCATTGGAAAGCTGGTATCAATTAAATGCCCTTTGTAATGAAGCGGAAGGTCGAGCTGATGATTACTTGATGAGGTCACGTCGAAAATATCCAGCGCAACCGTTTTGTCTATTTTTGGAAGGTCAATTAGGGCCAATGTTCTTTCTAGCGACACATCATCATAGGCGGTTTCAATCTCTCCATTGGCTATCGTGCCAAATGCGTTCGTTTCAAAGAAATTCAATGTGGGAGCATTGCGATTTCCAATCTTAACGTTTCCATCGAAATGACTTTTTTCATCGACAACTACCGTGTTATGCGCAACAGTTTGTTTAGCATAACTGTTGTTTTCCGGCAGATAACGACCACCAAATTTTGCTTCCACATTTAAAAAACGCGCAGCACCATAATCAGATACGATTTCTTCACCTGCATCATAGAACTGCCATGTGAGTTTATCGAAATGACCATGGCCTAACCCTTGAGCTGCGGGTTTAAACAGTACTGCAGAATCACCATTTGTCTCGCTGCGCATGACTACCAAAGCGCCTTCATCGCCGTCTTTACCGTCGCCGAATGCCACTGAGCGAAACTTATAAGGCGTAGTCAAGCCATCGTCTAAGGCTTTTGCTACCTTTACGCCATCGCCAGTTAATACAATGTGGTCTTGCTTATCAGCAATGTCTAAATAGGCTGTATCACCTGTTCGCCCATACGCTACCGTAACACCGTAAACCAGTTCGATAGTATCAACCCCCTTGCTTTTAATAGCATCGTTTATGGGGAAAAATAAGCCGTTATAGCTTAGCTGTATGGTGGTATCGATGGCTTTAAGTAAAACCCCATCGCGATAGTCGAACACGTCTCTTTCAGGCTGATTGTTCTCAATCGCTTTGGCAAAAGTAACAAAGGGCATGAGTGCATAACGCTGGTAATAAGGGCCTTCGTTGTAATAGCCCTGAGGTGAGAACAGTGTATCAAGCTGACGCAGGAAACCGCCTTTACCCGACTTTTCAAGGTCGTATAACGCCTTCTCTACCCATTCTGGTTCGTCCATCACATACCCAGCCATACCTACACCAGCGGTAGCCCAAGTACCGTGATTATGCACTTTGTTAAACGTAGAAGGCTGGCCTTCCGAGAGAAATAGTGCAACTGGCTTTAACAGCTTGTTTTCTATAGTTGCACGTTCACCATCACTTAGCGCCGTATAAACCAAATCGTAGGCTTGAATGGTATTCACTAGCCAAACGGCTTCATTTAGGCTCTGCCAAAACAGCTTTCCAGGATTTTGCGACTTTACTTTTCGTTTTGGGTGCACATCAAGTGTAGGGTACAGTGCAGCGTAATCGAGCAGTAAATCTTTAACGTAGTTGGCGTAAGCTTCATTTTGGCTGATTTGATACAACACGCCAGCGTTGTACATAAGCTGATAGTTTTTCTTATGACGTTCGTGGGTGTAACCGCCGCCGCCATCTTTTGGCACAGGTACAACATTTGGCTGCGTCATGTAAAAGTCGATGTTTGCCTTAAGTGCATGATAGGCATTTGAAAAGCGACCTCCTTCCTTTACGGCCGCTCTCATGTCAACCACATCACGTTCAGTAATCACTAAGTTAGGGTGGGCAGCCTGCGACTGGAATGACAGCGATGACGCGGCAAATAAAAGCACGGCTGTGGCGCACGATATAATGGCTAGCTTTTTCATAGGTTACTCGCTTCCTTTCCCGCAACAATATTGTTTTTTAGTATTGCGGTATGTGGTCCTTCGGCATGAAGTTCTTGGATTTGTATTGTCGGTGTCGCCGTAAACGTATTATCGATTACAGAAGTGATAGGCTCACCAACCGTGTGGTCAATGATAAGAGGTCCTGATTGAATAAACTCATTACTCTGTACATCAGTAACCTGCACACCATGTAAGAACACGCTAGCCCCTTTTTTGTTGCGCTTACCGTTACCCACGTTATTTAGCACGTTGTTGGTCATAAGCAAGTGCGGGCCAAATGTACTTTCATCAGTGCCACCTCGATACAGCTTAAGTACACCACCTTTTATATCTGTAAATGTATTTTGCTTAAGGGTGACGTATTCAGCGTTGTAAATACCATAATCTTCAATTTCTTTATCTAGGCGCAGAATATCTCCTGAAACCGATGTAAAAGTATTATTAGAAAGGGTTATTGCATCAGCAAAGGCCCCTTTTCCAGAGGTAAAGAATGAGAACGAGTGGTTAATATCAAGGTCTTTCACAATGGTGTTTGCTAGTGTGAATCGGTAATTGTTTACCATGCCCCATTTCTTTGTACGTACCACACTGTTGCCAGAGGAATCAGGGCTTTGTGCACCAGAGATAACCAGGCCTTCTAGTTTTAGGCTTCCCCCGTCACGAATTTCAAATAGCGCAGTGCGCTCAAAATACAGGGTGGTTTTCTGCGAATTTCGCGCTTTAATAGTGATAGCGTCATCAATGTAGAGTACAGACGGTACAACAAACTCTCCCTCAGCGAGCTCTAACACATCACCATTTTGTGCTGTTGCTATGGCATTTTTTAACGCCTTTGCGCTAGCCTCGACAGCGATGGTATTTCCTGTATCGAAATCATCAGAGACTACCGTTTTAGGATAGTAGGAGGTTCCTACACTTTCCTTGTCTATAACTGATAAAGATTCATCAACACCTTGAGCTATTCCTTTTGCGTAAAAAAGCCCATTTCCCTCCCTTTTTAGTGAAATCTTTTGCTTATCAAACCCGCTCGCAATGGGGCTTGCAGTCTCTGTATTAGTGACGTTATCACGAAAGGAAATACCGCTAACATCATCGAAAATAGAAAATGGCTGTGTGTCGTTTTGGTTATACACCACATTGTTTTTAAAAATAGTGGATTTAGGCGCTGCACTTCGCTCGGCGTCACTGCCTGCTGCAAGATGTATATGGTCAACGTTGATGAACGTATTGTTTGTGATTGTTGCGTTTTCTACTTGGTGATAGCGGTTAATTGGCGAATTGGGAACGCCATTCATAATGGTGAAGCCACTTCCAAAGCGATAGCCTTTAAGGCCTTCTAAGTAGTTATTTCTGATCACCTGATCTTTGTTGATAACGCGGATGCCACCAGTATGTGCAACCTCGTTACCAAGAAACACGTTATTTTCAACAATGTTGCCATTGCCATGGCGAAGAGTCAGTGTGCCTCTAGCCGACAAAAATACATTTCCGCGCAACGTATTTTTGCCAGATTTAACAGAGATTATTTCTACTTCACCGTTAGTTTGTTCGAAAATATTATTCTCTACCAACGTGTATGAATTAGTGAGGGAGAAGTGACTGGTTCCAATACGAAGGGTTTCACCGCCGTTTGAACCGAACGTTGGACGATAGCCAAAATAGTTGTGGTCTATTTTATGGTAGTTCTCTTGGCTGGCCTCTGAGTTAAGACGAACAGCAACCGTCACGCCTTTGTTGCGCTTACCCTCTAGGTGATTGTGATCGAAGCGGTTGTGCTTACCATAAAGGGCAACCCAATAATCGGATTCTTGCTTGTCTGGATTGTTAAAGTTGTCAATAACAACATCTGTTACGCGAGAGTGGTTGGCGTAACTTTCTTTATTCTTGCGAAATGCAATAACGGCGCTACTTGGCGTGTAACCATTCTTAAACACTAGACCAGAAACAACGAGGTGCTCCCCTGCCAGCCTTAAGTTTGACTTACCCGATAATACTACATCACCTTTTGATTCTGCTTTTAAGGTGATTGGCGCCTCGCTCGTACCTTCACCCTCTAGCAATATTTCGAAATCCTGCCAAACACCAGACGTTAAAATGATAGTGTCGCCAGGCGTTAGACTACTTGAAACGTTTTTATATTCTTCTTGAGAGGAAACAACGTAGTCGGCAGCATCAATAGAAAATGAGAGAAATGAAGCGCTTGTGAATAATAAGCTTGCTAAATAGACCGTACTTAATCGCATAACACACTCTTACTTTATCGAGACGGCAAATAAAAATGTCATATTTTTTACAGAAACGATGTTAGGTTTGAGGATAGTGGAACGTAGCGCTCTTGATACAATACTCTATCTCGAGCGCTCATCTACCTTGATTCGCTATTACTTTGCTAGCGTTTTGAAGTAGTCAAAAATTTCCGGCACATTACCGTTGCTAAGCCCTGCATCGACGGCAGCATTGAGGTTTGCAGATGAACCTTCAGCAATCTTCGACTCAGTGCCAAGGTCTTCTACCATTTTTAAAAAGTATCCAAGGTCTTTGTTAGCGTTAGCAATAGAAAAGCCTAGGTCGCTAACATCGTCTACCGCGTAGTTCTTGCAAAACTGCATAAACGGCGAGTTAGACGGGCCTGTAGACATAATGTCGAAAAGCTGCTGTTTATCAACACCCGCTTTTTCAGCTACTGCAAATGCCTGTGACATTGCACATACTGTGGTCATACCCATAAAGTTGTTTATCAACTTAGTAGTATGGCCTGCGCCTAATGCACCAAGGTGAAAAACATTTTCGCCTTGATCGTCAAGTACCGGCTTAACTTTGTTGAAGGTTTCCATATCGCCAGACGCCATAATATTTAATAGGCCATCTTTTGCATGTGCAGGCGTTCTGCCTAGCGGCGCATCAATCATACCAGCGCCTTTCTCTGCTAAGTCTGCGCCAATCTTGCGCGTTGAAGCAGGAATTGATGTACCGAAGTCAATCAATACTGATCCGGCTTTCATACCCGCTAAGACACCATCTTCTGCATATACCACTTTTTCAACGATGTCTGATGTTGTTAAACAAAACATCACGATCTCTGACTGTTCAGCTAGTTCTTTGCCCGAAGACGCTGTGTTTGCGCCGCGAGCTACACATCGCTCAACGGCGTCTTTGTTTAAATCCATTACGGTAACTGAGTAACCTTTCTTCTGAAGGTTCTCAACCATATTGCCGCCCATAAGGCCTAGGCCGATAAAACCGATCGTTGGTTTGGACATGAATAACTCCTAAATTTTGATACTAGTATTGAGTTCTAAGCAGTGAAGTCTTGTTTATTCACTGGTTAATACAATTCTTTCTTAATAACGCTAGAGACTGCTTAACGATTTAGCCCCTTCGGGATAATCGTGTTTATTGATAACCGGAAGCACATATCAAAAGTCTATTTTTATTAGACCAATTTGTCAACCAATCTAGATTTATATTTAAATATTGGTAAATAAAAAGTTAGTAAAGGTAGGATATTCATACATTTATTACATTGGTGAATGAACGCTTGAGTATCCAGTTTCAATGCTAATTACGTCTCGCTAGGTCACAATCGCCTTAGGGGATATTTACGGCTTATCACCTGTGGTGATGATTGCAACGTTAGGCGGGTTGCTCCGCTATATGTTTATGGCCATATTTTGATGGCTGAGTGTTAATAGCTATCTGTTAATGGTTTGACCTTTTTTTACAAAGGCCAAACCTTGATTACAGTGTCTCTTCTAAAATCTGTAGTTTGCGCCAACAGTAATGCGGCGATCTGTCAATCCTTGGAAACAAAGAACGGCATTTTCATTAACACAGTACTGGTCAACTTCTGACTCGGTTAAATTCACCGCTTCAATGCCAACGTTTAAGTTTTCGTTCACCGTGTAGGTAACGCTTGCGTTAAGCTGGCCGCGATCCCCTTGAACAGCCGGGAAGCCCCAAGGGAAGCTGGAAGTACTTCCGAAGTCGTCCGTTCTGAACGCTTCACGCCACGTGTAACGCATGCGTGCAGAAAAGTCGTACTTTTCGTAATACAGCGTGAAGTTGTAAGCATTTTCAGAAAGGTTGAGTAAACCCTGAACTGCAGATACTTCCTCATCGCTACCCGTTGTTGCTGC
The DNA here is from genome assembly GCF_010500895.1 of Alteromonas genovensis. Taxonomy (GTDB): domain Bacteria; phylum Pseudomonadota; class Gammaproteobacteria; order Enterobacterales; family Alteromonadaceae; genus Alteromonas; species Alteromonas genovensis. The sequence continues at coordinate 111,728 of NZ_JAAAWO010000002.1, read as the reverse complement.
AAATACATTAGCGGCACGTGAGGTCGCACTGTTTTCAGTATCACCACCAGAGAACTCTTGGATGGTATAATTAGCCAACACACCAAAACCTGATGCCCAACCTAGCTCTTTTTCAAAGCCTGACAAGTCATACTGAACAGCAAATTCAATACCTTTTTGCGTTGTTTCACCCGTGTCGTTAACTTTAGTTTCTGTACCTACGCACACACCCGTTCCCAAATCAGGACCAAACACGTTGATGTCTGCAATAGGGTTGAAGATACCGCCGCCTTCACAAGGGTCGGTTAGGTCACGGAAGCCAGTGGTTGGATCTTCGAATGGGCTAACAATTTGGTCAACAAACAGATCTTTACGTGTTTTATGGAATATACCGATACTGACGACACTAGCCTCTGCAAAATACCATTCTGCTGATAAATCGTATGACGTCACTTCTTCAGGGCTTAGGCCAGGGTTACCAATCGCTACATTCGGGTTAGGACTTGTGCTGTAAACCACAGACGTAGATAGGTCGTTGTAGTTTGGACGGCGGATATCTTTACCTGCCCCGAAGCGAACAACCACATCGTCGGTAACGTCTGCAACGATATTAAGGCGTGGTAATACGAAATCGTAATCACCTTTGTTGGTCACTCTTGACACTATCTCGTTGCCGGCGTCATCTTCAGTAATTGAATTACCTAATGAAGTCACGTCAGTTTGCAAATAGCGTAGACCAAAGTTACCGCGGAACATTTCGTATTCAAAGTTCGCTTGTGCATAAAGAGCATGAGTCTCTTCTTCAATATCAAAGAAACCAGATGATGACGCTGTCGGTTGGCTTAACGATCTGCTAGAACCATGGGTCGTCAATGCAGACTGAAGTGTTGCTAAAACGCCATCTGGGTCTGATGCAACTAACTCTGGGTTTATCAAAAGGAAGTCTTTTACGAATAACTGACGACCATCAGCATCATTGAAGTTGTCTGGACCAGCAACAAGAAGGTCAGCGAACAGGCTACCGCGAGGACTGTCGTCCATGGTACGCAAACCTACGCTGGTACCAATATCTTCCCGTACGCTTGAAGATTTATTGTATCGATAACCAAAGTCGACTGAGGTGATAACTGAATCGATGTAATAAGACGCATCAACACGAAATGCATCTTCAGAGTTTTCAGTTGTATCTCGACCAATGTTGACATCGCGCAGTACCACATTATTAGGGTCGAGTAACTGTGATGACGTAGGCGCAAAGTCTGCACCCTCAGCGATTCCAAATGCTAGCGAACCACCAGACAAATCATAGGCAAATGGCACACTGTTATCGTTACCGCCACCAGCGTCTAAGGGCGCATTAGGGTTAATAAAGTTAAGCGTAGTATTAAAGCTTGGCGTCGTAGTATCTGATGAAGATGACGCGATTTCAGTGAAGATGCTCCACTTATCGCCTTGCCACTCACCACCAAATCTGAATATTTTACTGTCGGTGATACGAGAGTTTGTATCGCTAGAGAAACGAAGGTTTGGATCGTCATCATCATTCTCTAGGTTTACAGGAATAACGCCACGCAAAGCTGCTTCGATAGAACCCAGGTTCCTTCCACCCAATGAACCAAAGTTAACCGTTTCATATTCATCAGGAACTGAAATGTCATTAAGTGCACTCACGCCCGAAGCCTGTACGCGTGAGCTTTCTTGACGACGTTCTTGATCGTTAATGACTGCGTCGAAGAACACTCTGGAATTATCATTCGGCGCCCACTCAAACGTACCTACGAAGTTCTTAGTTTCATATTCAAAGTTATCGTAGTCTTGAACAAAGAACTGGATAGGAAGGAAGTCGAACGCCTGGGCACTAGCGAAACCACTATCAGTAGCTACTAGGTTGTCTCGGTCAGCACGTGGGCGGAATGCAGTCACATCTTGCTCTGCGTAACTTGCACTTATTACTACACCAAACTTACCGTTGTCGTTTTCCCAGTTGTCACCGAAAGTCCCGGAAAATCGTGGTTGGAAAGTGCTGTCTGTTGTAAGGCTACTGTTTTCGCCTTGTACACGAACGGCAGCAAGCCTTTCAGTAAGTTGAAGAGGACGAATAGTTTTTAAATTGATGGTACCACCGACTGAACCTTCGATAGTTTTCGCATCTGGAGATTTCGTTACCTCAAGGCCCGCAATAATTGCAGCTGACACGTCTTCGAAGTTTATACCACTTCTACCTGCGCCAGAACCTACTGTTGAAACACCGTTGATTTCTGTTCTGTTTGCGTCTGTACCACGAATTTGTACACCAGTACCAACACCAGCAGAACGCGTAATTTGAATACCAGTAATATTTTCTAGGACTTCAGCTAAGTTTTGGTCAGGTAGCTTACCAATATCTTCGGCCTCGATAACTTCAACTAAGTTATTGCTGAAGCGTTTTTCATTCAGGGCGCTTGCGAGTGAAGCGCGAATGCCTGAAACCTCAATCACTTCAACTTCTTTTTCTTGCTTGCCTTGCTCTTCAGCCTCTTGTGCATGGGCCATCGAGGCAAAATTGAGTGATGTAGCTGACAGCACGGCAAGTGTAATCTTAGATAGTTTGTGTCCCATTTGTGTTTCCTTTAAGGATTGAAAAGTGAGTTTCTAACCCACCTGAATCACAGAATTATTTTTCATCGTCATATGCCCTGCCGGTTAAAAACTTACAATACGTTCACAAGGCGTTCACAAAGTTATGCCAAAAAACGGCATTGGTCAACCAAGAATACAAACAAAAATCGGTTTTAAGACTAAAGTTGGTAATACCAAGTTGTTTTAAATGTAAATTTCTGTAGAGTTTTACTTAACCTTTTAAAAATAGGCCCTGAGGCCAATAATTTACTGCTATTAAAGTAACAGAAGGAAAAACAACAACTTTTTAAAAAACTTACCAAAAGTATTAAATTGGTAAATAACAACGTGGAACGAATGTTGATATTGATACTGACGTTGATGTTGATAAAAATGCTATTAGTGCTAGTCAGACAATTTCACTTTCTCGAAAAAAGTAATATCAAGTATGTTCAATATTCTCATCGTGCTAAGCCGCCGCCTGAACCGCAATCCGACCAGACGTTTCGTAAAAGGCCTTTCTTCTTTCGTCACTTCTTAAGCAATTAATAAGCGAGCAGTAGCGAGTTTGCAGGTTTCTTGATACGGTTAGTGCAGAGACAGTCAAAACGCGATGTTAACGTGAGCACAAACAGTCATCCGCCAAAAACACAATCAGGTTTTTTTAACGACTTAGGCGAGCTGGGTGGTAATCACGCACAGTTTTCTGAAGTGTGTACGGCGCTATATGAAAGAGAACTTTTGTTTATTGCCCACAGCGGTATCAGTAATGCGTCTATCCTTAAACGCCGAATTGGTGGCTTGCCTCATCATATTAGAAGTGTCGCTCGATATTTTGTAACCAACCCCACCCCACTATCTACCGACACCTATAACGGAAGCTGGTACGCCAAGCAGCCAAAATCTGCGCCCCGTTTACCACAGAATGCTGATGCAACAGCGCAATGGTTTAGAAAACATGCCGACTATGGGTTAATTGTTCCAGTCTTAGTTAAAACCATTGAAGGTATTCACCTTGAATTAGACGCTATCGACAAAACGATGTTGGTAGATGACGTCGTTCATCTGAACAAACACGGTTGGTTTACAGTTGATGGAGTCAATCGGGGAAACAGTCAGGAAGCGAATCGAAGAAATAAGCAGGCTAGTCATTCCATTGAAAGCTCAGATGAAGAGTCTCGTGAAAGTGGACTTGAAAACTACGGAGCTTTTAATAGTAAAACTCTTCTTAAACCAACGAAAACCATCATGGCGAGTGCTTGCTCGGGTCATGCTTGGAACTTCAAATCTCGCGTATCACCTCGTGCACTGTCTATTAGAGAAATGCGGCTGTCTACTCAAATAAACTGGAAGAACTTTACCTTATTGAAATAAAGGGCTTGTTTACGTCCTTTTTTCTTTCAAGGCGACATTAGCAATGCCATACCAACCCAAATATGAATAAAAATACAAAATTAATAAGTATTAATTCACTTTACAACTTCTTCATATCAGTCAAAAAGAGTACAAACATACTAACCATTTCGAAAGCCAGTCTCATAACCTGCATTAGCAGCAATCAAACAGGCGTTTAACCCATAAAACCAGAGAGCTCACACCATTAATTAGGACACACATCCTAATATTAGCGTTGAGATTAATTTTTTCATAAAAATTTAATCAATATGGTAAACAATGGTTGACGTTCAAGGCTCACATGGTTAAATTATCGCTATCAATTTTGGTCAGCAAAGATTTTCGAAAAATGCGTATTCGTTTTCTTCTAATTACACTACTCCTCAAGGCAGCCAGACTGCACGGGTAGATTGCGACCAGCGACTAATCACACAAAAACCCGTGCACAGCACGGGTTTTTTTTTAACTATTCAATTGAGAGAGCGTCATGACAAATCAAGTGAAAATCTTTGATACCACGTTGCGAGATGGTGAGCAGGCCTTGCCAGCAAGTCTAAGTGCCAAAGAGAAGTTACAGATTGCACTGGCGCTTGAAAGACTAGGTGTAGATATTATTGAAGCCGGTTTCCCTGTGTCTTCACCTGGCGACTTCCAATCAGTACAGTTGATTGCCAAAGAGATCAAAAACTCAGTGATATGCGGTCTCTCCCGCGCCCTTCCCGGTGATATCGATGCATGCGGCCAAGCCCTTAGCGTAGCTGATCAGTTTAGAATACATACCTTTATTGCCACATCGGAAATACACGTTGGCGCAAAATTGCGTAAATCTCATGATGATGTGGTAGACATGGCTGTGGCTGCGGTAAAGCATGCCCGTAAATACACCAATGATGTGGAGTTTTCATGTGAAGACGCCGGCAGAACGCATATCGACTACCTTTGCCGTATGGTTGAAGCTGCTATTCACGCGGGCGCTACAACGGTAAATATTCCAGATACTGTTGGCTACACAACACCCACTGAATTCGGCGGTATTATTCAGCAGTTGTTCAATCGGGTTCCTAACATCGATAAAGCCATTATCTCTGTGCATTGCCACAACGACTTGGGCCTAGCTGTTGCTAATTCACTCGCCGCCGTAGAGCAAGGTGCGCGTCAAGTGGAGTGTACTATAAATGGTATTGGTGAGCGTGCAGGTAACGCGTCGCTTGAAGAAATTGCAATGATTTTGCAAACGCGAAAAGGGCTGCTTGGCATTGATACTAATATCAATTCCACGGAAATTTCACGTACGTCTAAACTTGTCAGCCAGTTGTGTAATATGCCGGTGCAATCTAACAAAGCCATTGTTGGGGCAAACGCCTTCAGTCATTCGTCAGGTATTCATCAAGACGGTGTCTTAAAAGCGCAAAATACCTATGAAATTATGACGCCTGAGAGCGTGGGCATTAATAAGAACAACCTAAACCTAACCTCTCGTTCGGGTCGCCATGTTATCAAACATAGGCTTACTGAATTAGGTTACAAGCCTGAAGAATTTGATTTAGAGGCCGTATACGATGCGTTTTTAAAGCTGGCTGACAAAAAAGGACAGGTTTACGACTACGACCTTGAGGCACTGTTGTTTTTCGATAAGCAAAAGCACGACCAAGCGCACTATCAACTGCTTTACCTACAGGCTAATTCGGGCAGAGAAATTATCCCAAGCGCTACCGTAAAAATGAAAGTGGGCGAACAAGAGATTACACAGGCATGCACAGGTAACGGACCAGTAGATGCCGCATTTAAAGCGATAATCTCTATTCTTGGTCATGAAGACTTAGAAGTTGTCGACTTTAAACTAGATTCAAAAGGCGAAGGTGCAGATGCGTTAGCGCAAGTGAGTGTCATCGCCACATATAAAGATCGTCGATTCCACGGTATAGGCTTGGCCACAGATATCGTAGAAGCCGGTGTAAAAGCATTGATATTTGTACTGAACAATACTTATCTGGCCGACCAGATTGATCAGCAAAAGAATCAACAAGAACGCGTTGTAGGAGTGTAAATGAGCCAGTTTTCAATTGCCGTATTAGCCGGAGACGGTATCGGTCCAGAAGTTATGCAAGAGGCCAACAAGGTCTTAGATGCTGTAGAAAAGAAGTTTAGCATTACGCTAAATCGCACCGAGTTTCCTGTTGGTGGCTTTGCTATCGATACCGAAGGCGAAGCCCTTCCAGCGAAAACACTGTTAGGTTGTGAACAAGCAGACGCGATCTTATTTGGAAGCATAGGCGGACCTAAGTGGGATACACTTCCACTTGAACAGCGTCCCGAACGCGCTGCACTGCTTACTTTAAGAAGCCACTTCGATTTATTCAGTAATTTGCGCCCTGCACGTATCTATCCTGGCCTTGAAGGTTTATCTCCACTTCGTGAAGACATTGCTAAATCAGGTGTAGATGTGTTGGTAGTGCGCGAACTTACCAGCGGCATTTACTTTGGCCAGCCTAAAGGTCGTGAGGGTGAAGGCGAAGAAGAGTTTGCTTACGACACAATGCGCTACAGCAAACGAGAAATTCGCCGTATCGCCGTCGCCGCCTTTGAAGCAGCACAAAAGCGTCGCGGTAAAGTCACCTCAGTAGATAAAGCCAATGTATTGGCTACTAGCAGATTGTGGCGTGAAGTGGCAGAAGAAGTGGCCAAAGACTTTCCCGATGTTGAGTTAGATCACATCTATATCGACAACGCGACCATGCAAATAATGAAGAACCCCGCGCAATTTGACGTCATGCTGTGTTCAAACTTGTTTGGCGACATCGTATCTGATGAATGCGCTATGATGACAGGCTCTATGGGGCTTTTGCCTTCGGCAAGTATGAACGAAGACGGGTTTGGTTTATACGAGCCAGCAGGCGGTTCAGCGCCGGATATTGCAGGCCAAGGTATTGCAAACCCCATCGCTCAAATTTTATCGGCAGCCATGATGTTGCGATTCAGTATGAACTTAAACGACGCCGCAGATGCTATAGAAAAAGCCGTGGTCGCCACTCTTGAAAAGGGCGTACTCACCGGCGAACTGCTGCCTGAAGATAAAAGAGAACAAGCTTCAAATACATCGCAAGTAGGCGATGAAATTGTTAAACAATTAATGGCGCAGGAGTAGAAATACCACATGGCCAAGACCTTATATGACAAAGTATGGCAAGCGCATATTGTCGACCAACTAGGCGAAGATAGCCTTATTTATATCGACCGCCACTTAATTCACGAAGTGACATCTCCGCAAGCATTCGCTGGCCTTAACGAAAAAGGCCGTAAAGTGCGTCGCCCAGATAAAACTGTGGGAACCATGGATCACAGCATATCAACTCGCTCGTTAGCCATTGATGCATGCGGCCCAGATAACGCACTACAGCTGCATACCCTAGCCAAAAACTGTGAAGATCACGGTATTCAGCTTTACCCTGTAGGCCATCAAAAACAAGGCATCGTGCATGTAATGGGGCCAGAATTAGGGCTTATACAGCCTGGCATGACCGTAGTGTGCGGCGACTCTCACACTGCAACCCATGGCGCATTCGGTGCACTTGCATTTGGAATAGGTACTTCTCAAGTTGAGCATGTTTTAGCCACACAAACTCTGAAGCAAAGCCGCGCAAAAAGCATGCTTATTAATGTGAATGGCAAACTTCCTGTGGGAATTACAGCGAAAGATATTATTTTGGCTATCATCGGCAAAATTGGACACGCCGGTGCAACAGGTCATGTGATTGAGTATGCGGGCGAGGCCATTCGTGGACTTACCATGGAAGAGCGAATGACCGTATGTAACATGAGTATTGAAGCGGGGGCAAAAGCTGGGCTTATAGCACCAGACGACGTTACTTTCGCGTATTTAAAAGACCGCGAGTATGCACCCAAAGACCAGTCCTGGGATGACGCGGTTGCCTATTGGAAAACCTTATACACCGAAGAAGGCGCAAGCTTTGACACGGTTGTCGAACTTGAAGCGGCCGACATAGCACCGCAGGTCACATGGGGAACCAACCCAGGTCAAGTTATTGGGGTAAATACTCCAGTGCCGGCCCCAGAAGACTTTAGCGACCCAATTGAAATAGAAAGTGCGAAAAAAGCACTTAGCTATATGGGCTTGAAGGCAGGTGAAAAACTCGCTGATGTAGCAGTAAATCACGTTTTCATTGGCTCATGTACCAATGGCCGTATAGAAGATTTACGTGCTGCGGCTCACGTTGCCAAAAAAGGCAAAGTATCATCATCGGTTACCGCTATTGTGGTGCCGGGATCTGGTGCAGTAAAACGCCAAGCTGAAGCTGAAGGTTTAGATAAGATTTTCGAGCAGGCCGGCTTTGAGTGGCGCTTACCAGGCTGTTCAATGTGTTTGGGTATGAACGACGATAAACTGGTTTCTGGCGATCGCTGTGCATCAACCAGCAACAGAAACTTTGAAGGACGCCAAGGCCGTGGTGCACGCACCCATTTAGTGAGCCCCGCTATGGCTGCAGCAGCAGCCATTAACGGCCACTTCGCCGATGTTAGAGACTATCAGGAGTAATACATGTCAGAGCAAGGTTTTACACACCACACGGGCATTGCAGCACCGTTAGACCAAGCCAATGTGGACACAGACCAAATTATTCCTAAGCAGTTTCTCACGGGTGTCACCCGTATCGGCTACGGCAAGCACCTTTTTCACGATTGGCGCTATTTGGATTTAAAAGAGCAAGAGCCTAACCCTGATTTCTCATTGAATAAGCCAGAGCATAAAGGCGCTAGCGTGTTGTTGGCACGAGAAAACTTTGGATGTGGTTCAAGTCGAGAGCACGCGCCTTGGGCACTGGCCGATTTTGGTTTTAAAACCGTAATCGCCACCAGCTTTGCTGATATCTTTTATGGTAACTGTATTAACAACCAGCTTGTTCCTGTTGCGTTACGCAGCGAACAAATGGACGCTTTATTTGACGCTATAAAAGCAGATCCCGCTGTCGCTATTACTGTGGATTTGCCGGCGCAGACAGTGAGCTTTGACGATACATCGTTTAGTTTTGATATTGCACCTCATCACAAAACTAATCTGATAAAAGGCCTTGATGCAATAGGTCAAACTCTCGAGCTTGATAGTGCTATCAGCGCGTTTGAAGACAAACAGCCTAGCTGGCTTTAGCTTGCGAAGGGAGTGCTAATGTAAAGGCGCTATATCAAGGCCCCAATTGTGAAGGTCGAAATAAAGCGGCAAATAAAAAGCGAGGGTTGGTGACAACCCTCGCTTTTTTGTTTTCCCTAAATACTTTAAACAGCATATCTTTCAATGAATTTTTTGGTTGAAAAGAGGCTCGTTTATTAATGCTTCGTCTAGTAAGAGCCTCGTTTATCAGTCTTTACTTTAGTCAGCAAAAACCAATCATTCGGTCACTGGCGTACCGTCATCATTGAACTTGGCAATATCAGCACCTGATGACTCCCACTCTTCACGCTCTTTATCTGATGCCTTCGGTGAAAACATACCGGTATAGGCATAAAATATTCCTATTAATGGCGCTGTCCAACATGCGAAAGCCAGCGGTATATAGAGTAGATTTTGTAAGTTATCACCGGATATGCCAAGCCCTAGTGCGGATATAACAAATGCGCCCCCGGCATTCCACGGGATGAGTGGCGACATTAGCGTACCGCCCTCTTCTATACCACGGGAAAGATTGAGGGTTGAATACCCCATGCCGCGATAAACAGGAGAATACATACGTCCTGGTAAAGCAACAGATAGGTAGGGGTCGCCCGCAACAAGATTCGTTGCAAACGCAGTTCCTACGGCTGCAACTTGAGTACCTGCGAATGTTTTTGCTTTACTTTTGATAGCGTTGATAATACTTCTCAAACAGCCTGTTGTCTCAAGCGCCCCACCAAAACCCAGGGCGATAAGTACAAGCGAAATGGTCCACATCATCGACTGAATACCGCCGCGATTAAGCAATGTATCTATTTCGCTAATATTAGTTTGAATGGAGTAACCGTTATTTGCATAGTCGAACACGGCTTGAAGTGACTGTCCTTGAGTGACCATTGCAAACGCGCCGCCAACAACTACGCCTGCGAACAGCGAAGGCAAAGGTGGAAATTTCTTCAACGCCAATACCATCACCACCAAAGCCGGCAATAACGCCCATGCGGATATGTAGAAGTTATCTTCTAAAGCGGTAGTAATACCTTCAATTTTTTCAAACGACACACTTTGCGTATCGATAACAAAAAAGCCAACGCCAATATAGATTAACAGCGCAATAACCATGGCCGGTATAGTAGTGGCCATCATGTTTTGTATGTGTGAAAAGACGTCGGTACCTGTCACCGCTGGTGCTAGGTTCGTCGTGTCAGAAAGCGGCGATACTTTATCACCGAAAAATGCGCCAGACACCACAGCGCCTGCCGTCCAATACATGGGAATGTCAAACCCCTCGCCAATGCCCATCAGGGCCAAACCAACGGTTCCGACACTTCCCCAACTTGTGCCTAAAGACACTGACACCACAGCACAAATGACCATGCCAGCGGCGAGAAATATCTCTGGCGATAAGGTTTTTAAGCCGTAATAGATAATGGTGGGAACTGTGCCGCTGGCAATCCAAATGCCGATGATCATGCCCACCGTTATGAGCACGCTTACCGATGGCAGCGCAACATGGATAACTTTAAAAATACCGGCGCGAATATCTTCCCACGACAGTCCGAGGTAAACACCTACAAAACTTGCAAGGGCTAAACCTATCGCCAAGGGGATATGAGGCTCGAAAACGCCAAAGTAGAAAATCTGTGTTCCCAAGATTATCAGCGTTAACACAACAGGTGTTAACGCCAGCAAAAGCCCGGGCGTAGTTTGCTGTTCATCTTTCATAGGACATCCTTATACTAGAGCACTGATATAGACAATCAGACCCCATGCTGTGAATAGCGTTCTAGATATAAAAAATACTTCGCTAGATATTAAAAGCGCTATTACTAGGGCGTGTTGTTCTTTGCTGTACGAATTTTGGGCTAAATAGAAGCATTTTAATCGCGAAACAGTCCTGTAGGCCTAGTGGGCTAAGTCAAAGGGCTGTGACAAAGAGTAAAATGCTTCTATAACGCCCCCTTCGGGCAGCGCCTGTGAGCTATTTATCCTGCGTTAAATGGTTTCGATTTAGACCGCTAGACCTTCAACCATTTGCCTTGTCTAAATAGCTCACAGACCGCTGCAAAAATCTACAGCAAAGATCAACACGCCCTTTAGTTAATTATTTATTAATTGTGCAGGTTTGCTACGCTACTTTATGCGTAAAAGATCGAATGCACGGAAAATGGCAGAGGTTTTGTAGGGCTTTGTCACGGGTTTGGGCACATACTTAAACTTTCCGTTTGATTTCATTTTTCAATGAAAACCACTGTTAGTACAAGAAGTGAACTTTGCGGTTTTTAAAAATAATTTTCCTCATTATTGGCATATCATCACACATAACCCTATGCTAATTTAACGAGCCTAAAACAATGCAGTAAACGGACAATGAAATGCTAGAACAGGTGCCTATTAATGAGCTTAAACCAGGAATGTACGTTACACAGGTTCTAAAGCAATCTGGTACGCTTCATATGCGCTCCCAGGGCATTGTTAAATCTCAAAGCATTGTGGATACATTGAAGAAAAAAGGCATTTTACTTCTCGAAGTTGATATTGCTAAGTCAAAGCACCATCGCAATGATGAAACTCAAGCGGATGCTCTGGCAAATGAAGAGCAAACACCTGCCAATGAACCCTCAGCGTCTGAATCAGGAACGGCTAAGTCGCCCCCCCTAGACAATGCTTCCATTAACGAAGCCAATGACTTATACGAAAATGCTCTGTCTATTCAAAGTAAGTTTATAAAAGCGTTAAATCAAGAAGCCGTGACTGACTTATCTCCAATGACGTCGCTATCACACAGTCTTATAGAGAGTGTATTTGATAACGAAGACGCCTTAAGCTGCCTCACCCTCATTAAAGATACTGACAACTACCTGCTAGAACACTCGATAAACTGCTCAGTGTTAACCGGAATATTTTGCAAATTTCTTGGCTACGACAGAGACAGTATTGAGCAAGCAAGTCTTGGGGCATTGCTTATGGATACGGGCATGTCATCAATACCCGCTGATATTCGAAGGCCTACTGCAGCCCTATCTGAAGACGATCTCGCGGTTTTGAAAACCCACGTAGAAGTTGGTACTACCCTAGTAGAGCAATGCGGAGAAATTCCCGATTTGTCTTTGCAGGTTATTGAACAACATCAAGAGAGAGTAGACGGCAGTGGTTATCCTGACGGGCTTTGTAACGACCAAATATCAGAGTTTGCTCGAATAGCCGCCATTGTTGATACCTATGACGAGTTAACATCTCATCATCCGTCGCAGCCAAGCCTCACCCCAATGCAAGCGCTCAAACGCTTATCAGCATCACCTGGCCTAGATCAAACCTTGGTTACCCAGTTCATCCAATGTATTGGTGTGCACCCAGTAGGATCTTTGGTTAAATTAAAAAGCGGCAAGTTAGGCATTGTTAGTAAAATTAATCCTAAAGATCCAATAAGCCCTCATGTGATGACGTTTTACAGCGTGACATCGAACCACTTTAATGAAATTAAAAAAATTGACCTTAGTCATTATAACGATGAAGTGGTCTCTGGCGTGCGTCCGGAAGAATTCAGAATAAACCTGCCGAAGTTTTTCAAGGAAGTGTTTGTTCATCAAGCCCCGCAGTAAACAATAACCGAGAATCGATATTCGATATTCGGGGCTTGGCCTGGCTTGCGCGCTACCAGTCAGTAAGCGCTGCCATAGTAAATATTTCATCTTCAAAGGCTAGCACCACCCGCTGAGCCTCAATGTTTACAATTTGGACTTTGTCGGCAATCCAGTCGCCCTCTGAAAGCTGACGACCATTTACCCTAACCCACCTATCTCGCGGTTGAGACGCGTACATATGGGCACTGAAATTCATTGTTGGCAACCGAGTTAATAATCTAACCGGTAATTGGTCTACCCGCAGTGTATCGTCACGTACCGTTACCTTTGTTTCAGGCTCTCTCGCTGAACCCGGTGATTTTTCATCAAGTGCTTCAACGGCAGCGTTAAATCGCGCCATTAGCTCTGGAGAAACCTCAATATTGTTAGCGTTATTCGCCTCGTTAAGCACTTTCCCTTCGTACTCGTCGGTAGAGCCCTGCTCACCCGTAACACTTTGCCCTGTGCTACCCTGCCCACTGCTCTTTTGATTGCCAGTTCTGGCAGATTGAGAATTAGCGCTTCCAGAATTAGCGCCCCCAAAATCAGTGCTTAGCCCCGAATTGCTAGCATTATTTACACTGCCATTTGACGCGGCTTGACTATTCGACGGCGGCGATGCGTTGTTATTCATCACATTCTGCGCATTATCTTGCGTATTACCAACGTATTGTTGACCTGGCTGTTGTGATGATTGTTGAGCAGGCTGCTGCGCAGGCGTTGAATTGTTCCCTGTATTAGTAGATAACGTTTGCTCACCGCCTACGCCGTTTTCATTCGGCGCTGCATCTGTAGTGGTATTCGAGGGCGTATTTGCTGCCGTATCTATATTTCCTGCTGATGTTGAGGTATCGGTAGAAATTGATGAGGCTAACGCCGGCCACCAATTATTCTTTGTCGCTGCGGTAAAGCCAAGTGCAAGCCCGCCTATTATCACAACGGCAAAAACAAAAGCTTGCTTTGCATAAAGTGAAAACGACGACGGAAGGCCTTCAACAGTAGGCAAAAATAAACTGCGATTGAATTGGTCATTCAACGATTTATCGAAGCGCGCCGACGTATCGTGCTGGCCCCGCAATAATGCCTGCGTTTGCGTGCGATGGTGAGTTGAAGTGGGAGTTGGAGGTGCAACTTCAACTGTTTGTTCAGGGTCAATTTCAAGTTCTTGCACTCCCATTTCTGAAAGGCCTTGCACCATAGCATCGCTCGATACTAATCCAGATTTGCGTATTTTAACTGGCCCGTTTTGCTTGGTAATTTGAACTATCACCATGCCTGGCTGCAAATTTTCAATAGCAACAATATTAGACATACTAGACATACAAACTCCCAATGGCATACCCACACACTAACGCTAGTACAAACGCCCCCGTCAAGTACCATCGGTTTTGGCCCTGCACTCTTTGGCTTACGACATCTTCACCCAAAATTTGTTCTGCCGCTGCGAGAAAAATAGGCTTTTTCACCACCGCATGTTGCTTAGTAAATGAAAGGGTTAACGCCCTATCGCATAGCAAATTAATAACCCGAGGAATTCCCCCCGTTATTTGATGTACTGCACGCAAGGTACCCTTACTGAAAATACTAATATCGCCACCTGCCACGCTAAGTCGGTGTGCAATGTAAGAACTCACCTCTGGGGCGGTTAGCGGCAGCAGGTGATATCGAGCCGTAATGCGCTGTGCAAGCTGTCGGAGTTCATTGCGTTTAAGCAATTGCTGCAGCTCAGGCTGGCCAATTAACACCACTTTAAGCAGCTTTTCTCGGTTAGTCTCTAAATTAGTTAATAAGCGCAACTGCTCTAATACCTCAGGCAATAAATGCTGCGCTTCATCAACCATCAATACGGTATTCATACCCGATTTATGATTTTCGGCGAGTTTAGACAAAATGAGGTCAGTGAAATATTTAAGGCTGGCTTTATCAGATGAATATGAAAGCCCTAACTCGTCACACACTGTGGCCAAGAGCTCTAAGGCTGATAACGTGGGGTTTAAAATCATCGCTACCTGAGTATTATCCGGCAGCTGTTGAAGTAATTTTCGCGAAACCGTTGTTTTGCCTGTTCCAACCTCCCCAGTCAGCATGACAAAACCACCGCTTTCCCTTAAGCCGAAGGTTAAGTGTGCTAGAGCCTCTTTGTGTCGTGGGCTCATGTAAAGGTAGTCGGGGTTTGGCGCTATGGAGAACGGGTTGTCGTTTAACCCGAAGTAATTCAAGTACATGGTTTTCGCTAATTCATCGTAAAAACGATGATTAAACTACCAGAGCATGACGGTAAGTAAAAGCGCCATAGCACGCAGTAACAAATTTAATTGTAACATTGGTATACTCACCATTATTACCCTTACTTTTTGAAGAGCGAGAATACATGCAAGTTTACTTGGTTGGCGGTGCCGTTAGAGACACGTTGTTAGGAAGGCCCGTTACCGAACGCGATTACGTGGTAGTAGGGGCAACCCCTGACGACATGCTCGCAAAGGGCTTTACACAAGTAGGAAAAGACTTCCCTGTATTTCTCCACCCGCGCACTAATGAAGAATATGCCCTAGCCCGCACAGAGAGAAAATCTGGGGCTGGCTACACGGGCTTTATTTGCGATGCATCATCTGAAGTGACGCTTGAAGAGGATTTGCGACGCCGTGACCTTACTGTTAACGCCATGGCGCAAGATGATTCGGGCAATATTATCGACCCCTACAACGGAAAAGCTGATTTAGAAAACAGATGTTTGCGCCATGTTTCTCAAGCATTTAGCGAAGACCCGTTACGAGTGTTTCGCGCGGCCCGCTTTGCCGCTAGGTATGCCTACTTAGCTTTTTACATTGCCGAAGACACCATCGCCCTTATGACATTGATGGCAACAAGCGGTGAATTAAAAGCACTAAGTGCAGAGCGCGTATGGCAAGAGACTAAGCGCAGCCTTTTAGAGCAGTCTCCCGGGGTGTATTTTTCAACGTTGGCAAAAAGCAAGGCGTTGCCAAGCTGGTTTATGGAACTCAGTGACGTCATCGACGACGCTATAGCGTTACTGGTTAAAGCAGTAGCCGCTACTAATGGTAACGGTAATAGCAACGATAACGACGACGGAAGTATCGATAGTAAGGCTGATGAAAACGTTAGCGCTGATAAAAAAGAACAGGATGATACCCAAATATTAATTACTCGGTTTACCTCACTTTGCATGTTGTTAAATGAGCAACAGGCAGCGTCGCTGTGTAAACGCCTAAGGGTGCCAAATCAAGTAAGCGAGATTGTTGTGCTGGCCTGTAAATTTAAAACCTTGTTGCTAGGCAATATTATTGGCTCCGCGACGAGCCATAGAGCGAGCTCTACTGAAACCTGCATAACCTCTGATGCCCTGATCACTGTTTTCAACGCAGCGGATGCGTGGCGACGAGCTGAGCGCTTTGAACGATTACTTTTTGCCATCGGTCCAGCAGCAGAGGCAAGTGGAGTAAAATGGTCAGCCACGCACGGCCTAATTAATAAGGCCTTAGCCGCAGCGAACCAGGTTAATGTTAAAGACATTATTGCCAAAGGGCACAAAGGCGCAGCAATAAAAGAAGCTTTAGATAAAGAAAAGCTGCAAGCCATAGGCCATGCTATTAAGTCAGTCAAAGGCGAAGGCGCTAAGTAAGTCATTACATACAGCAAAGCTTATGTATTCTTTTCAAAGAGCATGAAAGTTCTGCCGTACAGCTTTTAATCGACGATTAGAAGCTGTACAACTCCGGTCAAAAACCTGTGTAAACTGTGAAACTCTTTCACGGTTTTTCCTCTTTTCTGTGAAATTTACGCTGGCATACCAATTGAATAGTTAATCACATCAACCGTGAACAATTACAGCTTCACGTTGAACTTCCCTGAGGGAAGCTAATGGAAAGTTATAAATTGAAAAGAGGATGTCATTATGAAAAAAACACTTACAACACTTGCAGGAATCGCAGCACTCTCATCGCTAACATCGTTTGGTGCCCATGCGCAATCAAACGATATGACAGCTGACGACAGTGGTTTTTATGTAGGTGGTAACTACGGTTACCTTCGTGTAGAAGGTGAAGACGACTTTGATGACGACAAAGATGTATGGCAAGGATTGCTAGGTTATAAATTTAACGAATACGTTGCATTAGAAGGTAGTTTTATCGATTTTGGTGACTACGGCACCGACCTTGCTGGCGGGAATACCGATGGGTATACGGCAGCGATTAAAGGTATCCTTCCGTTAACAGACCGTTTCTCACTCTATGCAAAAGCAGGTCAACTGTGGTCAGAAACTGAGTATAATTTAGGTGGCATATCGAATGAATCCGACGATGAAAGCCTTTTCGTTGGCGCAGGTTTAAGTTACGCCATTACCGCTAACTTCCTAGTAAACGCGGAATACACGGTATACGACGCGGAACTAGACGCGGAAGAAGCCGTTGACGATATTGACGACACTAACTTTGAAACCGATTTAAAACAAGCGAGTATCGGTGTTGAATACCGCTTCTAAATAACAGTTTTTAAATACTAAAAAGCCAGCTTTTAATCAGGCTGGCTTTTATATTTCAGTTTGTTACTAACAGCTTTTACCTAGCAACTTTTATCTCACCACTGTCATTTCTTCAATTAAGTTGTTCGCCCCATCTACATACTCCATTACCCAAAGCATATAGCGGGTATCAACGTGGATAGTGCGGGTAGCTTTAGGGTCGAAATCCCAATCTGAGTTTACACTCTCAAAGGTTCCATCAAACAATAAACCAATTAATTCGGCTTTCGAGTTTAAAGTAGCAGATCCTGAGTTACCGCCTGTAGAATCTAAGTCGGTTAAGAAGTTAACTGGAACGCTGTTTATATCATCCAATTTATACGGGCCGTACTGAGACTCATTGATGAGTGAAAGCTGTTTTTTAGGTGAATTAAACGGAGTTTCGCCAGTGTCTTTCTCAGTGATCCCTTCTAGACGGGTGAAAGGCTCGTAGATAAGGCCATCGTTAGGCGAACCGCCCATTACGTTGCCGTAAGTCACACGCAATGTGCTGTTAGCATCTGGATAAGCCAAACTTCCCATCGACTTCTGCCATTCAATAATTGCCTTCATATATTTAGGCCGAAGCGCTGTGGCTTTGCCGCTTAAGGTTTTGCTTTGATCTTCAATACTCATTTCAGTATCGAAAAGGGCAACGGCCAATTTAATGAATGGGTCATCACTTTTTTCAAAGTCTTCACGGCTAGCGGTAAGCCAGGAAAGTCGAGTTTCAGTGTCGGTTAATGAGGTATTATCGTAAAACGCCTTCAACGTTTTCTGCAGTGTTTGGTTGTCCGTAGAGCCGTTGATGCCAACTGCCTCGTCAAATGACGCAACGCGATTTTCTTCAGGCTGCTCTCAATACATGCTGATCATTTTTTGCCAAACAGCTTGATCAACAACCGGATCGAAACGACGCTCTATTCGCTCCATTCCTTCTTTCAAACGAATTTGATCCCGTTCTTGAAATCCAGATTCACGCTCTGCATCTGGCTTTTCACTCTCAATAGCATTGCGATATAGTGTCTGCGCAGACGACAGTAACTGAGCGCGATTCAAGTTGTTGTACCAAAAGTTTTGCTTATTCATTTGCATCTGCTGTTCGCTTACCGCGTCTAGTTCAGCTAGCGCCTGTTTAAGTTCGCTTTTGTCATTTTTATCAAGCCAAGCGGACAACTGTGCTTCGCGCTCAGCACGACGTGGTACTAATCCCACTCGTTTGGCACCAGATAGCTGGCCTAATGTGTTTTTATGGAAGTTATTTAAACCGGCAAGAGTCGCTTCGCATTTAATGCGCGCGTCGCTTCCTTCTTCTGACGCTTTTTCGATAGTATCAATCCACTCGCCTACCAAATCTAAATAGGTGGGGTACAACCAATCGAATGTATACGATACGCGAGACAACCGCGCATAGCGATTTGTTGAGCCCGGGTACCCCGCTGCCATAACAAAGTCGCCATCGCTAAGACCTGCTGCAGACACTTTTAAGAAATGTTCTGGCTTAAACGGTACGTTCTCTTCACTAAAATCGGCTGGCTTACCGTCTTTACCCACGTAAGCACGATAGAATGAAAAGTCGCCCGTGTGGCGAGGCCACATCCAGTTATCGATATCACCGCCGTATTTCCCAATGGAGTCTGCAGGTGCATACACAATGCGAACATCGCGTATTTCCATTTGTTTAATAAGCTTGTATTCAAGGCCTTGGAAAAATGACGGCACTGAGCAGCGGAAACCCGGTTGTGACTCACATTCGGTGATCAATGCTTTACGGTTAGCTTCGATAGCATCGAAGCGCGCACGCCCTTCTACCGACTCTTTTATACCACCAGTGTAGTATTTTTGCATTGTCGCAAAAGCGTATTCATATTGTGAGCACACAATTATTAACAAGTGTAACCAAAGGAGGTGAAGTACTCAGTGCGTGACAGCATCACCCCAAATTTCTTCTAAGCGAGCGTCGCGGCCACATCCCCAGCGATACGTTGCATAACGGATTGGGCTTTTTTTGTAGTAGTCCTGATGATAGCTTTCATCACCTTTAATGGGGTAAAAGGTTGAGGCATCGAGAATAGGCGTAACCACCTGCTGATTTGGAAACTGACTGATAACTGCCTGCTTAGACTTTTCTGCCAGCATGCGCTCACTCTCGTTTTTTACAAAAATAGCACTGCGGTAGCTAGGTCCTTTATCACAGAACTGACCTTTGTCATCAAATGGGTCGATGTTTACCCAGTAATGGTCCAGAATATCTTGATAGCTCAACACGCTAGTGTCGTAAGTGATCAACACGGCTTCGTAATGACCTTTATGATTGCCACTATACGTTGGATTTTTAAGTTTTCCCCCAGTGAAGCCTGAAATAACGTCAGTGACCCCTTCCAATGTTTCAAAGTCTTTTTCCATACACCAAAAGCAGCCACCTGCCAGTATGGCTTGTTTCGTTTTCGCAGCCATTGCTAAAGGACCATAAAAAAGTACGGCACATGTTATTGCCAGCGTAAGAATTTTTTTCATAACAACGTTTTACCTATTTTGAGAAGCGCTTTTTTTAGCTATGTTGATTAGCTATTTTCAAACACGCGGACGTGTTGACCTCGCCTGCTTTGCGTTTGTATTTGTGTTTGTGTTTGTGTTTGTGTTTGTGTTTGTGTCAATTATTGAGTCTATACGGTTAAAACAAAATCGCGGTTTTAATTTAGCGCTATCAACTTTACCATTGCGCTTGATGCAAAACGCGTAAACGAGAACGAAAGGGAATGCTGAGATAATCTCATTTCCTGTACAGTTTTTTTCTGTGTTTCGACGCATCAATGCTACAATACACCCCATTCATTTTAAGCGTTTTTATACTATGACTTTCGAAGAACTCGAATTAGACGAAACTCTCTGTCACGCCGTGGCCGATATGGGTTATGAAACCCCAACCAATATTCAAGAATTGGTTATTCCACTTGCCATGGACGGACGAGACATTTTAGCGTCTGCACCCACCGGTACCGGAAAGACAGCGGCATTCTTGTTGCCTGCGTGTCAATTTTTGCTGGATTACCCGCGTAAGCAACCTGGCGCTACGCGTATATTAATTCTAACGCCCACTCGTGAACTTGCTCTTCAGGTATACGAGCAAGCTAAAAGTTTTACCAAACATACGCAATTAATTTGTGGTGTTATTACTGGCGGTATTAACTATGGCACCGACAAAGAAACACTAAGCCAAAACTTAGATATTCTTGTAGCCACACCGGGACGCCTTTTAGAGCACATCGAAAAAGAAACGGCTGACTGCCGTGATATTGAATGCTTAATTCTTGATGAAGCTGATCGTATGCTTGATATGGGTTTTTCTACCGTGGTAAATCAAATAGCCACAGAAGCTCGCTGGCGCAAACAGAACCTGCTTTTCTCAGCAACGCTAGAAGGCGCTGGGGTAAAAAACTTTGCGAAAGACATCTTAATTAACCCTGAAGTTGTTGAAGCAAATCCATCGCGCAAAGAAAAAAATAAAATACACCAGTGGTATCACCTCGCCGATGACTTCGCTCATAAACAAGCGCTGCTTATTCACATTCTTAAAGAGCAAGTGACTACTGCAGTTGTGTTTGTAAAAACACGAGAGCGTTTGCAGATGCTTAAAGACGTGCTTGCGTCTAAAGGAATTAATGTTTGCTGGCTTCAGGGCGAAATGCCACAAGATAAAAGAAACGCCGCATTAGCGCGTTTTAAAAGCGGTGAAGTGCCTATTTTACTTGCCACCGACGTTGCGGCACGTGGAATAGACGTACCCGATGTAAGCCATGTGATTAATTTTGATATGCCACGCAAAGCCGATATTTACGTGCACAGAATAGGAAGAACTGGCCGCGCTGGCGCAAAAGGTACTGCTATTTCACTGGTAGAAGCCCACGACTTTGCCATGGTTGCAAAAGCTGCCCGTTATATGGAAGAGCCTATTAAAGGGCGGGTTATCGCCGAGCTTAGACCTAAAAACAAGACGCCCAAAATTACTGCCAAAAAGAAAAAGGTAGCAACAAAGAAAAAGACAAGGCCGAAGAACAAAGCGAAAGCAAGGGCCAGTTCAAAAGCAAAGTCAGCTGGCAAAAAAGCCAAGTAAGTCAGAGGTTGTTAAGCGCTGCAAGGGTATTTAACGAGTGCATCTAATTTGTGCAATTAAATTGAGCCATCAAATTTAGCTATTAAGTTTAATCATTAAATTTAATGGGTATGGCTAGAAACAAAGCTAGCTATCAGATTGTACAATGACAAAGTGCCCTGTAGTGCCTTCTGTTGACTCAGTTCACTTGGCCTACTGGCTGTGGCAAACCTATTCAACTCAGAGTAATGATATGACATTTCCCCAAAAAATTGTTTTAGCCTCGGGTAATCAAGGCAAGGTACGTGAATTCACCTCTCTTTTTGCTGACTATGGCGTAGACGTAATTGCACAAAAAGAACTGGGCGTTGAAGACGTTCCAGAAACAGGTACCACCTTTGTAGAAAATGCCATTATTAAAGCGCGCCATGCGGCTCAGGTAACGGGTTTGCCCGCTATCGCTGACGACTCTGGGTTGGTGGTTGATGCATTAGGCGGTGCCCCAGGCATTTACTCGGCACGCTATGCTGGTGAAAACGCCAACGACGGTGACAACATCGATAAGCTACTGGCTGATCTTGATGGCGAAGCAAATCGCAAGGCCCACTTCTTTTGCACACTAGTATTTATGCGTCACGCTGATGATCCTGTACCGCTAGTTAGCCAAGGCAAATGGCAAGGCGAAATTCTTAAAGCTCGCCAAGGCGACGGTGGTTTTGGATACGACCCCATTTTTAATCTGCCTTCCCACGGCTGCACGGCGGCAGAGCTAGAAAGCGGCGAAAAAAATCGCGTTAGTCATCGCGGTAACGCGCTGGCTATTTTACTTGATAATATGAGATCTGCTTTTGCGTAATCCACCCCTTAGTTTGTATGTGCATATTCCTTGGTGCGTACAAAAATGCCCTTACTGCGACTTCAATTCACATGGATTAAAGTCGGCATTGCCAGAAAAAGAATACGTAGCTCATCTACTCGACGACCTTGCAGAAGACGCCAAGTCTATTGGCGATAGGCAGGTAGATACCGTGTTTATTGGTGGCGGCACACCAAGCTTATTTTCTGCAGACGCAATGGCAGATATTATCGCTGGCATAAAAGCCCGGGTAAATTTAGCACCTGATGCGGAAATTACCATGGAGGCCAACCCTGGTACCGTGGAGGCTGGAAAGTTTTTAGGGTTTTATCACGCTGGCGTAAACCGTATTTCTGTAGGAATTCAAAGCTTCCAACCGCAGCATTTAGCGGTGCTTGGGCGTATTCATAATGATGACCAAGCCATCAATGCAGTAAAGCAGGCGCACAGCGCTGGACTGCCTACGTTCAATCTTGATCTTATGCATGGGTTGCCTCAGCAAAGCGTCGACAATGCCATGGCAGACTTAGATAAAGGCATCGCCCTTAATCCATATCACCTATCGTGGTACCAGCTGACCATTGAGCCAAACACGCCTTTTTACTCTCGCCCTCCCGACTTACCAGATGACGACATATTGTGGGAAATTCAAGAGCAAGGGCACAAAGTGTTAGAAGCGGCGGGCTACCAGCAATATGAAATCTCAGCCTATGCAAAAGAAGGCCACCAGTGTCGCCACAATGTAAACTATTGGCGTTTTGGTGACTACCTAGGTATTGGCTGCGGGGCTCATGGCAAAATAACGGATATAGAAAGCGGGACGATAAAAAGGCTAGTAAAGGTGAAACACCCTAGAGGCTATATGGAAATGAGTCGCCCTTATATCGATACCACCACAATGGTAGAAGAAGACGATATTCCCTTTGAGTTTTTTATGAATAGATTCCGTCTTTTAGAACCCTGCCCTATCGACGACTATAGTGCATTAACAGGCGTTTCAATAAGCGATGAGGTAAAAGCTGCGCTTGATGATGCTGCGCAAAAAGGACTGCTAGACATTACACCGCATCACTGGCAGGTTACAGCTAAGGGCCGACGCTACTTAAATACGCTGCTTTCCTGCTTTGTGTAATGCCATGCAAATGAGCCTGCACCGCGTTATACATTGCAGTTTTAAAATCGGCAGTGTTAAAGGCGGCGTTGTGAAACGCGGCAGTGTGCTAAGCAGCAGTGCTGGGCTTACTCGTTAGCCGTTTGTACTGTTTGCGAAGTAATAATGTTGTAGGGTTCAAACGCTGGAAGACTGGCTCTTAAGTTTTCCTCGGCAATGTCTAAACGCTTAAGCTTTTCACAAAACCATTCTGCTTTTTTACGCAGCGTCGTGGCCTTGTCGCCAACGTCTAAACCTTCACCAACCGTATTCAGCTGTCTTGTAATAGCCGCGACTTTCTCTTCATTCACTTCGCTGTTGTCGGTGTTAATACCGCTGATAGCTGAGAGAATGCCGCCTACTGAGGTAGAAATCGCTTCTTCAAGCTGCGCCTCAATTTCACTGTCTACAAACTCATCGACGCTTTCTAGTGACCCAGGGCCAATAAAATAGTGATTACTGGCATGGCGAAACTTATCCTTCACTCTGCCTTGTACCCGCTTCATTGCGGTATTCAAGCGCTCGTAGCTGTCGTGATCGCTACCTACCAAGCCCAAGTAAACATGCTCGATAGTGTCTATCGCCAAATCGACTCCTTCGGTGGCCAGCACTATCATTTTCGGCACTACATAATGCAGACCATTTGAATATTCACTAAGCCAAGCACGCTGCTCTTCATTAAGGGTTTGCCACCGACCGTTAATAAAAAGCTGAGACTGCTCGTTAATTTGCACTACGGTGCGAGTTTTATCCATCACTCGCAATTGGTCGCTATTAACCGCAATGCCGTAGGCAAAATCGATGTTACAGGTATATTCGGCCTGCGTAGAAAAAGGCAGCCCTGCTAGCAAGCAAAGCAATATCGAAATAGGTTTGAAACGAGGGAAATATTTCATAACGCTATTGTGGCTAGCTTACGACAAAATAAAAAGCCGTGTTGAGTTTAACGTGCTAAAAATCAGGTTGAACTTGAACTAGATTGGATAAAAAGAAAGCACATAAATTTTTATGTGCTTTTTCATCGATATCTTTATCTGTTTTTGCTAAACGCAGATGTCTATTCGTCGGTGGTAAATGTTCTTACTAAGCGAACATAAATAAACCGGTCTTTTTCTTTAATAGAGTGACTGGCGTTAAAAAAGGCAACCACCCACGCTCTATCAGGATCGTCAGCAGATGGTGTAGAAGTCCAAAAATCATCAGGGGGGGTGGCCGGGAAAAGCGAGCTATTCACAGCGGGTCTAACGCAGTCTCGCTCGGTAATCGAAGCAAGCTCTTTCACATTAGGTAAACGCCAGCCAAGCAAATCTTCGTCGCTTGCTTGATGGGCTAGTTGCAGCGCCGCTTGCCACGTGTATTTTATTGCTTCACCTTCACACGTAGAGCCGTTCCACGTTTGCCCTTCTGAGCAACGTCGCCACACAAGGTCGGTGGTAACATCAAGTAATGTACTCGTTGTTACGGCAGTAAAGTTGTCATTAGGGGTGGTTTCAAGGCCATCTGACAAACACTCTTGTGCCAGCGCCACGCTGGGAATAATGCATAGCGCCGCGAACAGATATGCACCAACCAGCTTGGCGTTTAATACGCTGTTTTTTCCTGCAGCAGTTTGTGTCATAAAGGTGTTGCTTATAGTTAGTTTCATTACGTTATCTCCCTGCTCTCACTAAACGCACTCTCGCTGCCGTGGACTTATTGAGAAAGTTATCAACACCCGAGTCAAAATCTAGCGCCCATGAATTTTGTGCGTCATCACTGTTTACACCGTCTGCGCTTGGCACTGACGACCAATACCAAAGAGGCGCGCTCGATGGAGCCCCCGTATTAGGGAAGTAATCTTCATCTATCGCTACCCCGCTAACGTCCCCAAGATGCATAAGCGAAAAGAGCTCTTTGTGCGTGGGCATACGCCAATCGAAAAAGCCGCACAAACCTTGTGAGTTTACCTCGGCAACATAAGCCGTAGTATTACAGTTAGTGAGCAGGCATGTTGCGGCCATGCCCACTTGGTCGCCTTCAAAACCGCCGTTAACTTCTTCGCTATACCAAGAGTAGGTAAAGTTTACGTCGCGCACCGAACCGTCATCAGTTTTCACTTCCCATACTAAGCCGGTTACGTTGTCGCGAACGCAAGACCATGTTTGGGCATCAGCGTCTTGCTCATCGCCGTTTGCGTTTAAGCGGGTAAAATCAAACCCGGCTTTACCTCGGCCTGCTTTTTCTATTAACCCGTTTTGCTCGATAATATCAGAGCCGCGCTGACCGTCTTGGCCAGGAAAGTCGTTTTGCTGTGCTTGGGTTAGGGCATTATTGGTGGCTTGTTGTAAAAAACCAGTGTCGTTGACTAACGCAGTGGGCATGGGTTGAATACGCACCGAAATAGTATCTTCAACACTGTTGCTATTGGCATCGGTTACTGTAAGCGTATACGTCACTACTGTGGCAGACGATACCGCAGGGGCAATGGCGAAGGTAGATAGCGCATCACTATCGTCAACGGCTTTTATGCTTACCAATGTGCTCGCTGGGTCGCTATTGTCTTGGTTAGAGCCAGTCGTACCAGACAAAGAAGAGGTCGCAATACTGCTACGCTCCCAAGAATATTGAAGCGGCTCTGCCGCCGGAATACTGGTACTCGCTTGTCCGTTCAACACAATAACTTCACCACTAAATACGCCTTGCGAAAAGCCGGCGTTAGCTTCTGGTAACGTTTCGGCCTCAGACTGAATAGACAAACTCACTAAAGCGGTGTCGCTCGCCCCCTCGCTATCAACCACTTCTAGCTGAAATTCGAGGGTCTGTGGATCGTTTGCAATAGGCGTAGTGATACTCAACGTAGATAAGTTGGTTTCAACACCCGTGATGACATTGGTTCCGCTGGTTTGCGACCACGTATAGCTGGC
Source organism: Alteromonas genovensis (assembly GCF_010500895.1). Classification (GTDB taxonomy): domain Bacteria; phylum Pseudomonadota; class Gammaproteobacteria; order Enterobacterales; family Alteromonadaceae; genus Alteromonas; species Alteromonas genovensis. Next base: position 85,448 of record NZ_JAAAWO010000002.1, on the reverse strand, counting down.
TATAGCGTTTGTATTCGCTGGCGCATCAGCATCGCTGCTGCCAGAACCGTCTAATACAATATTTACACCGCCTGGAAAATTATTGGCTGGCAGACCACTCCACTGAGGAACAGAAATATCTGCCACAGGATCGATGTTAATAGGCGCTACCGTGATGATAGTGGCATCGCTGGTTGAATTACCGCTTGCGTCATTTACCGCCAACGTAATGGTATAGCTGGTGCTTTCATTTACCGAAGGCGCGACAAAGCTAGCTGAAGACGTGGATGTATCGTCATGGGTAATATCAAGGGTAGGCGACGCAGTCCAATTATAGGTATAGGTACCGTCGCCGCCAGTTACGCTGCCGCTTAATGTATAAGTAACCCCTTCGGTAACGGTGGCGTCTGGCCCTGCATTTACCGCCAGAGCACTGTTGCCTGGACTGCTGTTGGAATCGGAGCCGCCTCCGCCACATGCGCCTAAAATAAAGACACCACAACACACAACAAAAAATCGTGCCGCGGCAGTAAAAGAGCGAGGAGAATGAATAAAAGGCGTTACTTGCATAAAAGCTCCAATAGCACGACAACCTATTGGCCGTGCTTTTTAAAAACAGCATGTTTTAAATTACTGAGGGAGTAAGGAATGAGGTGATGCAGCTGCGTTAACGCTAGAGTACTCTTTTCGACTCCTGCGCCTCTGACACCGATACCTGCAACGATTCTAATTGCTTTTTCCCTACTGCCACATCAGTCATGTCATAAATCATCATACTGATGTAATCCACTTTACCCGTTGCCGAGGTCAACGGTGAAAGCGTGATGTTTTGATACATGTATGGCTCACTACCTGTAATCGGCCGATAGTTGGGAAACTTAAACAAATAGGGGCGTTGCTCCCATGTCATAAATGCACGGGTTTTCAATTCAAACACTGGCTTGGCTTTTTTCATAAACCAGTCTTTTTTGATGGCGGGAAACAGCTCAAATAACGTTTTGTCTCTCACTTCGCTAGGCAGCATTCCGCTGTGACTTTCCATAAAGCCGTTCCACACCTGCACAGAAAAGCTTTTATCTAACACCACAATACCTACATCAACGGTTTGCAGCATATCCATCATCCAATGGAATTCTAATAAATCGTCGAGATTCTGATTCATTAAAAGTCCTCCAGCAAATGGGCGAGTTTTGAATTCATCATTTTCATCGATTCCTCAGTGAACAACAAAATGAGATCGCATTGAACGTTGTAGCCCTCAAGACCATAGCTTAATTCAATGGCCAGCGTTCGCTTCCACTTAATTTGGTTCATACTGATGATTTCGGTAATCGCACGATGTTGACCAAGTACAATGGGATGGCCTTGGCTGAAATTAACATCCATCTGGTTTGCTAGCCCGCTCAGACAGGTGCCAATTAAAATACTGGCAGCGTCCATCAATAATTCTAATTGAAGCTGATCGTCTACCTCACCTTCTACATTTAATATTTTGGCCACGTCGTCGAAGCTTGAATCACTTAAAATACACAGTGCCTCGCCACTAATACCTGGGCCTAAAAAGCCTTGGCAAACCGCGGTAACTTCTTCATGACTTTCTATATCTGACAGCATCATATGAAGTTCAGACACTTCAATGAGATTGACGTTGGGAATGGGTAATTCAACAAATACGTTCATGGTTCTGGCTAGGTGGTCGCCCGCTTGGCCCATGGCTATATTAGTAATCTCTTGGTAGCAATCGCGAATATCGGGGTCAAGAGGAGTAACCTCGTGCACCTCTTCCTCTTCAGCATGCAGGATATTATGTTTATCTAATACCTCGGCCAGTGCCTGAGGGTCGACGGGCTTGCGAATAAAATCTAATGCACCAAGCGAGATTACTCGGTCACGGGCTTCAGGTTGAATATCGCCAGATACCACAATGACCTTAGTTTTAAGCCCCTGCTTTTGAATAGCTTCTAAGGTGCCGTACCCATCAAGTACGGGCATATTTAGGTCGAGTAGAAGCAAATCGCCTTTACCGGCGGTAAGGGACGCAAGCCCCTCTTGGCCATTTTTAGCAAAATGCACAGCAACGTCCCAATCTTGGGGAAGGCACTTAGCCACTTGCTTTCGTGCAACTAATGAGTCATCACAAACGAGTACGGAAAACATTAAGCTTTTATACCACCTAATTTAAGAAACCAGTTTTCACCGACGTTATCAATTATTAACTAATGTAACCGTATCGGCAGAATAACAGCAAACTGAAACGCACTTTTGCATAAGTGAATAATGATATGAAATACATCACTAAGAAATAGCACTTTTGGGGAATATTGCCAACGATAGCACCAAATTAATGCTGTTGGGGCTTTATAACACTATGCTAAACATAAGGGGGAGAATAAAAGCGGTAAATAAGCCGTTAATGCAAAGCCCAAGCGTTGCCATTGCGGTTACCTCCTCGCCCATGTGAATGGCTTTAGCCGTGCCTACTGCATGAGCCACTGTACCTAGGGCGATGCCCTGAGCTTCTGGGCTTTTTACTTGGCACAACAAGAAGACCGAGTTCGAGACCACCGCTCCCACAATACCCGTGGTGATAACAAAAACAGCCGCCAGTGCTGGTATGCCACCAATTTGAGCTGTGGCTTCCATGGCCAGCGGCGTAGTTATTGATTTAGCTAACATGGTGAGCTGCAGCGCAACGGGCGAACCCAGCGCATACAATGTAAACCAAGCTAACAATGGCGCCAACACACCGCCTACAGCAATACTGGCAAATAGTCGCCAGCCGTAATGCCTTAACTTTTGCCACTGCTTAAAAATAGGCAGCGCTAAAGCAACGGTTACCGGCCCTAACAACCAGTGCAACAGCGATACCGATTGTTGATACTGAGGCACACTCATATTACTGAGTAAAAGCGCGAGACCCACAAGCGATACCGTAATTACCAGCGGGTGTGATGCGGGATGGCCGTTAAAAAACAGGTTCACTTTTACGCTAATGGCGTAACAACACAAGGTAACGGATAACCATATAAGACCACTTACAGTAAAGGTATTGAGGATCGCATCTATCATTGCGCTACATCGACTTTTTTTTCATTAGTTTATTCGCTACCCACGCCGTTAACCCCAAGCTTAATGCTGTGGTGCCCCCAATCGCTAGAATCAGCGCCACCGCATTAGCTTCAATATCGCTCCAATACATACCAACTCCCAATACGGCAGGAACAAAAAGTACAGACATGTGCTTGAGTAAAGGCTGCGCCACTAATGTGGTGTGTGTTTCAATGTTTGGAAAGGCGAAAAGCAAAGAGAGCAATATTACCAACCCTAGTAACGGGCCGGGAATGGGCAGGCCGAGGGAAGCTGAAAGAAATACCCCGCCGTAATAGGCGAATAAAATAGCAAAAACGCCAATGAACGTATTTTTAAGCTGAAGCATTTTCGCCATTCGTCTCTTTGATATTGATTACCAAGTGTATTCTCAAACTAGCATGCTGAAAAGCGCGACAAAGGTCTTACTAATAAATGATCATAACGCTTTAGTTAATGATGAATGCTGCAAAGTGAGGCGTCAGAAACAAGTAAGGGCTAGATAAACTAGCCCTTACTTTTAAAATCAATACTTGCCAAAACTCTCTATCGGCCTAGAAGAAGCTGTCCTGGTGAATTTTAATAAACATGCTGGTGCCAATTTTCGAGTAGTCTATTTTGTACTCTTTCCCGTTAAGGGTTTGAATGAACACCAATGTTTTTTCATCGCCAAATACGTCACTTGTGGTCACATCCACCAGCTCCATATCCATCATTTTGGCATCGCGCTTGTTCTCTGGGACTTTTCCTTCGTATTGCTTAATACCTTTATAGGTAACAATAATCGGCGGATGCTCGTCTCCGTTAATGACCAGTAAGTCTAGCTTTCGAATTTTGTGAATAATGGTGTTACGGCCACTTGTAATAAAGGCTCTTTCTGTCATTTTAATCTCCGTGACAGCGTACCTGCTGTATAAGGCAATGCAATGTTAAAATTATTATAAGTTTACCACTAATTACATACGTAGCACATAAGCAGCAAGCTCTTGCTTTGACTAAAGTATAAACATAAAACAATTAAAACAGGCAAATAAAAACTACTTTTTGTCGCTTTTTGCTTACTTTCGGTACTATTGCTGCTTCTTTTTTTATTTATCGCGCTTGTTTAGTGCCACTTTATCCAAGGGCGGTACACCAAATTGTTGATAAGCTTCTTGCACGGGGCAATTTCAGATGACGCAAACTTGCAGTCGTCCACCTCATTTATATCTAACTGAGCAAATATATTAGACACTGAAATATCAAGGTCTAAGTCGGTATCTAGCTGTGTCATGGGAAGTATAAACTCAACACGGTTAGTGAACGCACACGACTCAACTTTCACCTCATCAATCCCTGTATCTTCACACCCTGCATTGCCCAAATGATAAGACCATGTGGATGACGGGTCACCGGTTTTCGATACGTCTAACCGCAAAAACATATGCCCGTCTAACTGGTTAGCAAACATAGATTTATCGCTTATCGGCGAGGTCTGTTTATTAATGTCGGCGTGATTTTGCTCTAAAGGCAGCCCCATAGTGAAACGCAAGTTGGTTGACAACTTTAATAGCTCTTCAGAAACGTCTAATACAATCTTATTGTTCGCATCGCTTGGGTTGCTGCACATGGTATGAAACTTTAAAAGCGCAGTAGACGGCGTTTGCCATTGTGTTTGCTTAAACTTCACTCGCTGCCATTTCCCGTCAACCCGCACCTCTGGCTTACTTAGATAGAATCCAAAGTAGTCGATATTCCATCTGTCGTTTCCGGCGCGCACAATGACAGGACAGGCATCAGTTTCAACGCCCACTAGTTTAAACGGTATTTCACCAGCTTCTCTGCTTCCAAAGCTCCCCACATCACAACCACTCAATGACAAGGTGGCAGTAAACAATAGTGCTAACAAAGAAGCAGAACGGGAATGCATGTTCATAACGGGGCGTTTATCCTGTAAAAAAAGAGATGAGACATCTGATAGACAAGCAATAAGGAAGTAAAGTTTAAAAAAAAGCGTAGTAAATTAACTCAAGCGATTATTTGCAGCCACGAGCGAATCGTAAGCAGCCCTAATAGTGCTGCTTTTGGCTACGATGAGTCAAGAAACTTAATAAGAGTAGAGAAAGCCACGCCCATCACCAAAAGCTTTTCACTACATCTTGCGCTAATGTGAACAAAAATAAAGCAAACAATTCATAAAGCTATTGCCAAGGCGTGACAAGCCAAATAAAACTGCTTATACTTGCGGTCGCTTAAATATGTGAATCCCATGTTGCTTTCAAACGAAGCTTTGAATCACATAGTTAACGCAGCGCAATATACAATTCAAAATGGCCCAATAGCTCAGTTGGTTAGAGCATCCGACTCATAATCGGCAGGTCCCCTGTTCAAGTCAGGGTTGGGCCACCATTTCTTCATTCCTAACATTCTATAAAGCTCAAACGCATTCACAACCAAAAAGTTAACACTAAATCCCTCTCGAATTTTGTCGAGCATATTGGATAAAGGTTGCACAATATGTGATTGAATTTATGATTGTTACCATATACTGTTCTTACACCTGCACTACAATAATATAGAGAAGTGCCTCTATAAAAGCTGTCTAAATAAAGGGATATAAATGTGGGACATTTAAAGTTTTATTAATTAGTTTTTTAATGGTTTTATTACCAGCATCGGAATGCGCTTCTAATCCGAAAGGCGCTTCGTTTGAACTAGCACGTGATACCTTTCTAGCCGCGTTACTCGCAGCTCCATTATATAAAACAGCTCACTGTTCAAAACTCAATAAACGTGAATTTAGCTATAAGCCTGCACAAACACTTCATCAAGCAACGTGGTCAACAAATAACACGCAGCTATTATCGCTGAATTGATCAATGCACGGATGGCCCACGGAAAGTTAGCGTATTCAAGATTCAGTTTGCTTGTGGCTAAAACTGCTGCCCCCATCACTGCAAACCAAGGTGTAAAAAAGAATATAACGTGCCACTTAAGCAAGGTAACTGCTAGGTCGTGAAGCGCTCCGCTTACTGCAAAAGTTATCATTATGGCTAGCCACTGCGGTACCATCTTGATAGTGGCCGCATGACGTATCGCGATAAATAGTAACTCCATATCGGATTCCAGTATCGCCAAAAGTGACTGAAAGATTTGGCTCCTAAGGAGCGTGAAAGCATATTTTGCAGAGAGCCTGAAGCACCTAGCCCTAAGCCGGTTCTTTTCTTCACATATTGATTTAGTCTAATTGTCAAAATACGTCTCTTTTAAAATAAAATGGGGCGATAACTATCGCCCCATTATGTATTTTTAGCAGATTTATAAATAGCCTACTATTGTTCCGGTCCTTGCACGAGAATAACCGGCGAACTGGTATCGCTCGCGTCTATCTCAAAGCGTAATGTTTGCGATTGGCTTACCGTCAATTGCACGTTACCAGCGCCTTGCGTTAACGATATAGATTCTCCCACATTAATTGAACCACCGTTGCTACCTAAATTCGGACTAGACCAGTTAGCTTCCGCCACTTTAAATTCGTAAGTACCAGCACTAACAAAAGTACTTATAGCGTAAACCCCTGCCCCTTCGTATGTCATTGGTCGAGACGTTCCCCAATCGCCCATAATGCCGCGTAAATAAATAGCCGTATTGCCATAAGGTGCAGGTATTGCATCAGGGTCTTCATTAGAAATACTGAGCACTGGATTGGCATCATTTGAAGCATCTAACTCAAAGGTATAGTCACCGTCTTTGATAATGTTCAGTGTAAGGTTATTACCGCCATTACTGAGTGTAAACGACTGGCCCGCTCCTACCGCGAAGCCACCACCAATGTTTGCCACATCAAAATATTCATCCGCTAGTTTGAATTGGTAAGTGCCTTCAAACAAATTAGCGGTGAGACGATATTTGTCATTACCCACATACTCAAGAGGTAGAGACATATCCCAGTTGTTCATACTTCCGCGAAGAAATACTGCCCTATCGCCATAGGGTGGCAAGGCTGACAGTCCGTACCCTTGATCGCCATTTTGCGGCTTAACAAATATTGCAGTGGTAAGCGCTGGTACACTGAATGTACCGTTGCTAAACGATGCATTTTGCACTCGTTCATCGGCAGACGTCTGCTGATTGGAATGAAGCTCAAAGCCGAGTGCATCGACTATGCTGAAACTCTGTGAGCTTTGTGTTCCGTTAAATAGCACCACAATTGCATCATTGTTTGCGTCCAGATCGGCAAGACCTATACCGTCATCAAGACTCATCACAATTAATCCTTGTACTTGCCCCTGCCCTGTATTGTGAAAACGAATACGCTCTGAAATAGCTTCTGCACTTGTTAGCCTAAACAATTTACTTGTAGACCGAATATTAAGAAACTCTTTAAACAGTGAGGAAGTCAGCTGAATGTCTTCAGAGCCAAACTGCGCATTAGTATTCGCTGAAACGCTGCTAATCTCTCCCCATTTCGCCTCGTTATCTTGCGCTAACGGTAAGCCGATATTCCAAGTATTTGTTGTCTTGGTAAAATCGACTTTATTAAACCAGTCACCTGCATCGTAAGTGTTCCGGTCCATTGATTTAGAACGAATTAGTTCTGAGCCCATGTGGAGAAATGGGATCCCCTGGCTTAGCAAAGGAATAGAAAGCGCAACGTTTTGAATACGAACGCGATCTTGTAGTGCCATATCACTTGGCAAACCATATTGAAGCTGGTCCCAAAGTGCCTCATTGTCGTGCTTAGAAATATAGTTAACGGTATCAGCGGGGTCGTCACTGTAGCCGGCAGGCTGTCCGTTCCAGCTATAGTCGTAGGTAGACAAGTACGTGCCGTCTGCGGCTACAAATTGATAACTACCTACATTGCCCACTAAGCCAATTCTTATCGTATCTTGATCGTGAAGGCTTCCCCCGGCGTTAAATAGAGCTGCACTTCGCACTGCCTCTCGCTGTCTGTCTGAGAAGGTACCTATTTCAGAGCCAGCCATATTAAGCTGGGCCGCCTGCTCAAATCTGCGGTTGTTAACCACTTCACCAAAATTCCAACCTTCTCCATAAAAATAGGTGTCTGAGTCTACTTCGCGAACCGCTTCACGAGCATCTAAAATGGCTTGCTTCGGTATATGCCCCATTAAATCAAAGCGGAATGAATCGAATCCAAACTCTTTAGCAAAATTGACTAACGAATCGTTCATTAGTTTTGCCATCATGACGTGCTCAGTAGCGGTATTTTCACAACATGTTGAGTTCTCTATGCTGCCAGTGGTTTCACTTAAGCGCTGGTAGTACCCAGGTACTACTTTATCCAGTACCGATGTATCGTAAAGCCCCGATGATGCCGTGTGGTTATACACCACGTCGAGCACTACACGCAGACCCATTTCATGAAGCGCTTGGTTCATCGCGCGCATTTCTAAAACTCGACTTTCACCGTCTGGAGCGGTAGCATAGCTTCCCTCTGGCGCAGCAAAATGATGTGGGTCGTAGCCCCAATTAAAACCATCAAAGGCACGCATTGAGTCTACTAATGCTTGTGCTTCAGCAGTGTTAGGTGAGTAACTTTGCAGTACATCTAAAATAATCGCGTTGTCATTTTCCACCCCGCAAACAGACGCTTGGGCATTCAAACTACACAGTTTGCCTACGGTATCGGTAACATCTACGCGACCTTGTTCATCCTCTCGAATAGTTGCTATATCGTTCGCCGGCAACATGTGAAAATGGGTGAGTCCTGCACGTTGTAACGACTGTAAGTGTTGAACTGGAGCAGAATTAAGCTCGGTAAATGCCATATATTTACCGCGATGTTCAGCACTTGTACTCTCATCGAGAATACTAAAGTCGCGAATGTGACTTTCGTAAATAATGATATCTTCAGGATCCTTCGCTGCTGGAACTACGTGTGTATCCCAGCCTGCTGGTTTCAAGTCTGCATCATCAAGGTTAACAAATTGAGTAAAGCGGCCATTTGTGGAAAGGGAGATTGAATAAGGGTCGGTTGTCTCAACTAACTCAATGTTTTGTGTGAGTGGGTGGTATACCGACAGTTCATAACGGTAAAATTGTCTATCTAGCGTTGCCTTTTCCCCCCTGTGACGCCAGATACCTGTGTCGGAATCAAGTATCATAGGATAGGTGTTTTGTAGCACTTTTGCTTTGTTGTATACCTTTAATGTAACCGACTGGGCAGTTGGAGCCCATACTGAAGCGGTCACTGAATCGTTACTATAGTCTACGCCCAACTTCGCTTCATTTGCATCATTGTCAGTGCGTGTATATAAGTAGTCTAAAACTCTTGGAATTTGAACTCGCGTTGAATCAACAATGTTTCCTTCAGCATCGGCAGCTACGGCAATAAGCTGACCTGTCAACATCTGCTTAGCTTGCGCTTCGCTTACATCGATTGAGAAGCCGGTAAACTCACTTAAGTGCGGATTGTTGTTGTAATGAAATTGCTCTGGCGCATCCAAAGACATAGGAGTGCTGGAGGCAGAACTCAATGCATCGGTATTTAATAACGACACACCGGAGCTCTCTATATCAAGGCTCGCGTCAGACGAATGATACAGCGATATATTTACGGCATCGCTGTGCTCAGTAAGCCAAAGCAAGGTATTACTATCCATCCAGTGAGCTCTTGCACCATCTAGAAACTGAGGACGGCTAGTTACGGGAGTATACCAAAGCTCTGGAAAGCCATTAAATGTGAACGCTTGGTTACCAAATTCAGGTTCAAATTGACTATCAGCGTCGCTTAGCGGTTTTTCATTTCCTTTATGTAAAATAAAGTTATAGCAGTCAGCTCCAGGCTCAACTGACATTATGTAATACGCCCCATAATCGGGATGAACTCCGTCAGCAGGATAGGGATCATTCCAATTACTAAAATGAGAACTTTGTGTAGTAGGCTCAGCGTAATTGCCACATGCTTGGCCATTCCAAAGATGTAAGCCCCATCCGTCGTATTGACCATCGTCGCGGTCATAAAATACAGCAATCTGATTTTCAGCAAGTGTTAGACCCGTGCCCCCGCTGTCTTCAACAAACCCCTGCACCGAAAGGTCTAAGGAAAGGCGGGCTCGACGCAGTTCCAATCTAGCGTTTACAGTAGCGCGTTCTCCAGGTGCCAGTTGCTCAGTATCTAGCGTTAAGTAAGGTACACCGTCTTCTTCTCCACTGGCATTCATCAACGCATGGCTGCTAGCATTCACCATGACACGTAAAGGGCCTAGTAATATCGAATCACCCGTATTTTCAACCGTAACTGTGGTGACGTATTGTCGATTAATACGATCGAGCATAGGACGTTTAAGGTAACTTGTATCAGCGGCCTCTGTTTGCTGCCAATCTGCAAACGATGGCGCGCCTGTAAGGGCTAGTAAAGGTAGGCACATCATTGATAACTTGTTCATTACAACGCTCCCCTTTTATCCTGATGCTTACGACGAATGCCAATAATGGCCAGTCCCATTGCCATTAATAACGAAGTGTGAGGCGTTGGCACATCTACTTCTTCAGTCAAGAAGACATTATCAATGATGAACGTTGAGGCAAATGACTCAGGATTGAAGCCAGGCTCCAATACAAATTCAAGAAAAAAGCCATCGTAACTATTGTCAATTTGCGTGGTAAATGTACCGCTGCCATTTTCGAATACGGAAAATAGTGTTTCGATATTAATCCCATCGTTTAGCACCACTGAGAACAAATCAGATTCGGTATCTGTTTGTAAGTCGAAACCACTAAATATCCAATCAAAACTTAAATCTAACGACACACCATTGGCAACATCTGATAAATCGAGTTGGGTAATCAACGAGTTGTTAAAGTTGACGGACAACGAATTCTCTACACTAACTTGCGCAGAGCATTGACCTGCGTTGTTTATTATCGAGAAGTCACTGGTATTGGCGGGTTCACCGAACGCGTCTGTGTCTAAACTCCACCCATCGATGCTGCATGTTTGAAAATCGCCATTGGAAATAAGGCTAGCATTAGCCCGTGTGCACATAACCTGAGCGCATATAAAAACTAGTGTGACTGCCGTTATAAATCTGAAATTCATCATTTCACCTTTTTGTTAAAGAAGTGCATTTTGTGTTAACAAAATGTTTATTTTTCACACATGCTATTGGAAGGGATACTTGCTTACTAGCGTTTAGCCCCTAAAAGAGCGCTGAATACGTATGCAAAAGAAATTAGACATATTGGGAAAAATTTAACGAAAATGTAAACAAATGCTTAGAAATTGACGGTAAATATGAAATTTTTGAGATTAACAAAGGTGTTGATGTAGCGAAATTAAAAAGCGAATCCCGTAGTGTAATTTCGTACTTTGAAACGCAGCGGAGAAGAACGTTATGCGATAGCACTCTATTTCCACAGCAATAGAACTTCCAGCTTATGCAGCGTGATTTTAGGTAATTCTCCTTCTTTAAAATGAGCTTTCGACAAAACATGAAAGTGTATGACGTGAAATTTTTTTGCACATATAGCGTTCTTATTTAAAAATTCACATTTAAGGATTATCGCCGTGCTCATTTCAAAATACGACAATACTGTTAAGCGTTTACACCATTTCGATGGGATAGCATTACTATTAATAAGGCTTTATCTAGCGCCAGTTATGATTCAGGCAGGTTGGAATAAAGCCAGCAGTTTTTCAGGAATAGTAGATTGGTTCGGTAATGAAGATTACGGTTTGGGGCTACCCTTTCCATTTGTGCTTGCACTGCTAGCTACAGCGGCTGAACTGGTTGGCGGCATCTTTCTTTTGTTTGGCTTGCTGACTCGATTAGTTAGCATTCCTTTGCTGGTAACCATGCTGGTGGCCATGGTAACCGTGCATGGAAAAAACGGCTGGCTAGCTATCTCTGATCCCTCTTCGTGGCTGGCAGATGGTACTATTTTGCTAAACGAGCGCATTATGGACGCTCCTGAAAAGCTTGCTGCTGCCAAATCACTTCTTCAAACCCACGGCAATTACGACTGGCTAACTTCAAGTGGCAACATGGTAGTGTTAAATAATGGCATTGAATTCGCCGCCACCTATTTTGTTATGTTACTCGTGCTACTTATTTACGGCGGCGGAAAATACGTGAGCGCCGATTACTTTTTAACAAGAAATAGATAACACTAACAACCTTATTCCCTATGGCTATTGGCTTACTCCTATTGCTGTTTTTACCTTTGGTCTTGTTGCTGTTTTTATTTCTGGCCTTGTTGCCGTTCTTGATCAAGATTAATCGCAGCAATAGGAAATGGAATAACGATGCCTTCTTCGTCAAAGCGCTTTTTAAGCAATTTGATAAACGCACTATGTTATATTTTTAAGGGGGTTAACGAGGAATCGAAACAACAGAATACTGCACTGTCTCATTTTTTGCGGTAGTATAGGCAACGTTAACCGCTAAATTTAAAGCTAAATCATAGGCTTATTTGAGCTACGGAGATAACCTCGTGTCGAGAATGAATTATCATCATTTGTATTATTTTTGGCGCGTCGCGAATACAGGTAATCTAACTCAGGTAGCCAACGAAATTCACCTTTCACAATCGGCTATATCGGCCCAGCTTAAACAGTTTCAACAGCACTTAGGTATAGAGCTTCTCACCCGCAAGGGTCGTTCACTTATTCTAACGCCAGAGGGTAAGCAGGTACTTGCCTACGCCGACGACATTTTTTCAAAAGGCGAAGAACTAGAGAGTTTGATCAATAAGGGCCTACCCACTCAACATAGGCACGTTTCAATTGGCGTGTTATCTAACTTGTCTCGAAACTTTGTAGAGAGTTTTACGCTTCCGCTTATAAACGATAAGTTTGCTACTTTCTCTTTGCAAACAGATAGCTTAGAAAATCTGCTCGATGGGCTTTCTAGCTTTAAGTTCGACATTATACTCACCAATCACAATGTTGAATTAGGCCAGCAAAACGCCATATGGCACAGCGAATTGGTTTCCCGCCAAGCCATTGAGATCATTGGCCCCACTAAACCACAGCGAACCCGAAAATTCCCCAATAGTTATGGCGATGCTACTTGGGTTCTTCCTTCTCAAAACAGCGAAATTCGTTCTTCGTTTAGTATTGCTTGTGCCAAATTTCAATACACACCCAAGATAAAGGCAGAAACCAACGATATGGCGATGCTTCGATTGCTAGCACGAGATAGCGGCGCCTTTTCAATTATGCCTGAAGTGGTAGTTCGCGATGAGATTGCCAATGGCCTTTTGCACATTCAACAAAGTCTGCCCGACGCCTATGAGCATTTTTATGCTGTTACCCTGTCGAAAAAACGGGTTTCGCCACATGTTCAGCAACTGATTGAACAAACGAAAAGTTAGCCCAAAGCCACTACCCTGCTTAGCCGATTATTCAATGCAAACCATGAATCGGTATTAGGTAAGGCTTCAATGTAAATACAACTCAGCCCCTGTTTGTCCAACTGATGCAATGCATCGTAAAAATCTCGTCCGTACTCCTTGGGTGTAGAAGAAAGTTGAATGTGGTTTCTTTTTTCTAAAGGCCATGTGCAGGGTGAAAGAGCTATTAAGCCTTCGCCTTTGGTAAATCGCTTTTGCACTAGCGCGTTTTGGGAAAGCATCTTCACAAGCGTATTCGGCTGATAATGCTGTAAGACGCTGCCAGGTACAGTAAGGCCTTCATTGTTTTTGAAAGTGACTTCGGTTTGTAAGTCATGCTTCAGGCTGTCGCGGTCGATAGGCCCAGGCCTCAATATGCAGGGCGCCTCTCCCGTTACATCAACAATGGTCGACTCAATACCCACTTCCGCCCTTCCTCCATCTACCACAGCAGCAATTCGTCCATGTAAAGACGTAAGCACGTGGGCTGCGCAAGTTGGGCTTATAAACTTGTATTTGTTGGCAGAGGGAGCAGCAAGCCCAACACCCGCTGCTTTTATAAGCGATAAGAAATCATTACTCGCTGGTATTCTCAGCACCACAGTATCTTGCCCCCCGGTGACGGTATCGCTTACCCATGGCTGCTTTTTTAGTAATAGGGATAACGGACCTGGCCAATATTTTTCAGCCAATAAATAAGCCTTCGATGGAATATCTCGTGCCCACTTTTTCATATCAGCAATACTGGCAATGTGAACAATAAGCGGGTTTGTGGCTGGCCGCGCTTTGGCTTTAAAAATGGATCTTACCGCATCTTCGTTCGATGCATCAGCAGCAAGACCGTATACCGTCTCGGTTTTAATAGCTACGCACTCACCGGCTTTGATAAAAGCGGTTGCCTGTGCCAAGTCGTTGGGAAAATGGAGAATAGGGGTTGTAGGTTGCATGCTTCGTTATACAAAAATTCTGTTAGCGTAATGATCGCCCTCAATGAATATAAAATAAAATTCAAACTATTAAACAAAACCATTTATTAAACAGAACAAATCAACAACGAAAACTAATATTTAATATATATTTCAATACTTTACCCAAAACAAAAAATTAACAAAGTTAAAAATACGAACGATTTTTAAATATATATCTATTTTTTAAATGAAACTGACCGTGCTTTACTGCTTGAAACAATAAAGGAGTAAAACATGTCACCGCAAACCAGCGCATTTTTGCTAATTTTGCTGCCACTGTTCTGGGCCATATTGTCTTGGTTTACCAGTAAAAAGGCCACAATGTTCTCGACTGTCAATATTGAGAAAGTGGCTATTGTGGGAAGTATCACACTGCTCATCGTGTCTTTAGTTACTGGCCTTTCTAGTAGCATGCTTACTGATGCGGGAACAGCTGCAGTGGGTGTCATGTTAGTCTCTATTTCCCCGATGAAAGCCATTGTTATGCTAACGGTTGTAGCAATAGGCACCATCCTTATGCGATTTTCACGCAATTACTTAGTGGGTGAAGCCTGTTACCCCAGTTTCCTGCGCTGGATGCAGCTCACTTTATCGTCTGTGGTTATTACCATTTTGGCCAACCACCTCGTTATTTTTTGGGCTGGATGGCTAGCGGTCAGTCTTTCTTTGCACAACCTATTGCTACTTTATCCCGAGCGCCCACGCGCCATTATCGCGGCACACAAAAAGTTTATTTTGGCTCGCACCTCAGAGTGTTTAATGGCTGGCGCCTTTGTATTGCTGTTTTTAGCATTCGACACCTTGTATATCGATGAAATTTTGTATCTCGTTAATCAACCAGATCAGCTCAGTCAAACACAAACTGGTTTCACTAACACTCAATTAGCTACGTATGCCGCTTGTCTAATAAGTGCAGCTGCGCTGTTAAAATGTGCTCAACTGCCGGCGCATGGATGGCTCATTAATATTGTTGAAGCGCCTACTCCAGTGAGTGCGCTACTTCATGCAGGTGTTATAAACTTAGGTGGTTACCTGTTATTGGCCTTTGCTCCCCTTGTTGCTGCAAGTAGTGAGGCGCAGTGGATGCTTTTAGTTGTAGCAGGGTTAAGTGTATTTTTCAGTGCATTGATCATGACAACCCGCGTCACGATTAAAGTACGACTTGCTTGGTCAACGTCATCACAAATGGGGTTAATGCTCATTGAATGCGCCATGGGATTGTATTCACTTGCACTAATCCACTTGGTTGCTCACTCGTTTTACAAGGCCTATGCGTTTTTAAATACAGGCTCGGCGGTTTATGAGACTTTAGAGCACGATATTAGCGCCCATCGCGCCCCCCTTTTCGCCGATTGGCTTAACGCTGCATTTATTACCTCTCTTGCCATTGCTGCTAGCTTTACACTTTCTAGCTATCAAGGGCCCGCAAGCCCTTGGCTTCTCATGGCGCTGGCATTCACCGCGTTTCTTGCTATGCGAACCGCTAATTCAGACCAAACACAAATGTATATCTTAGTGGCTATTACCATTGCTCTTGTAAGCTTTTACGCAACAATAAAAGGCGTAATTCAAAGCTATATTGTGCCCGCTTTTCCGGCCCCAATTGGCATGTTTTCGCTAATGGACATATGGGTATCAGCACTGTTAGTTACGCTATTTGCGCTGCACTTTATTATGCAAACATTTGCTAATCATATTGCAGTAAAGCGTTTTAAACAGCTCTTGTTTGCAGGGTTTTACCTCGATGAATGGTTTACCAAAGTCACATTAAAACTATATCCAATAACGCTGCGTGAGAAACAGTCGCGACCTAGTCATGCAGCATCAGTGTCTAAAATTGGGAGTCAATAATGACCGTTATCTCACTTAACGCTTCTAGCCTTGACGAAAAGCGCATTCACAAAGCGGCAGCCCAAGCTTGCGAAGGAGTAGCGCCAAACTTTCCTCTTGATAAATTAATTGCGGTAAATCCCTATTGGAAACTGATAAACAGCACACAGCAAGACGTGTCGGCAAAAGTACATGCCCTTGCCGGTATATCAACCGTGATGCCAGCGTCTCACTGGTTAGATTTGTATAAAGAGGGAGAGATCTCAGACAACGCAATTTCTCACAGTTTAATTCAGTACGGTATTACATTAGATAGCGCGACGTTTTTGTCTACGCTTGGCGATACCACCAAGAAGTTAGAGCTTCCACTTATTACGACGCACTTCGACAGCTATCGCTCGGCAAGTGAAATGACCTGGCAAGATGAGTGCTTATTTCAAATCAGTCAGTTTTGCGCGGCGTATTATCAACACGAATCACCGCTGGTTCACGTTGAAGGCAACTCTGCCGCCGACACACTGTATAAGAGTTGGCTTAATGGGTTAAAGCACGACGCCGGCATTAACGTACTGATGAATACCCGAGGACTCAAGAAAGTATTTGAAACCCTGCCAACAAGTGTTGATGCTCTTCTACTTGAAGCGAGTAAAACACTGTCGCTAGATAACAGCAAAGCGCAAGACTATTTCTACGCGCTCATTATGAGTATTAATGGGTGGTCTTCTTATATCGCTTATCGCACTTGGCTCAAAGACGAAAACGAACTGCTAGGTTTACTCGCTATTCGTCTTGCCTGGGAACTCATCGTATATCGGTATTATGAAAAACACCATGCTGTAGAGGCTAGTCAGGTAAGAACAAGATGGTCTTACCTATTAAATCAACTCCCGACAAGAATAGAGCAGTTTAAACGAGAAGAGCAAAGCCTGTGGGTAATGATGTATGCCTACGAATATGAGCAGCAACAGCGGTTACAGAGTAAATTGATTGGCTGTACGCCGGTTGAGCACACCCACGCAGAAGTGCAGGCTATCTTTTGCATTGATGTGCGCTCTGAAGTTATACGACGTGTTTTAGAACTGCAAAGTCCTTCAGTGAAAACCATGGGGTTTGCAGGCTTTTTTGGTATGCCAGTAGCCTATGCGCCTGCGAATACAGATGCAAAACGTCCTCAACTACCAGGGCTTCTCGCTCCGCAGCTTTTAGCATCGGAAACTGGTACTGAAGCTCATCGCACCGAATTTATTCAGCAGCGTTCTACGTGGCACAAGTGGAGCAAGTCGCCACTTGGCAGCTTTTCTATGGTGGAGTCTGCGGGGTGGTGGTATGCCTTTAAACTTTTGAAAAACTCTTGGCTTCCATCAAGCAAAGAAAACCCGATGAACTCACTAAGTCATGAACATAATTGGGAAATTAAAAATGAAAACGGCCCTATCGGCCTAGTTGAAAAAGTGACCCTTGCTGCAGGTGCGCTTAAAATGATGGGAATGGTTAAGTTCTCACCTACTGTTTTGCTAGTAGGTCATGGCAGCAAATCTAGAAATAACCTGCATGCCGCTGGTCTTGATTGCGGCGCCTGCGGCGGTCAATCTGGCGAGGTTAATGTGCGCGTGCTGGCTCAACTTCTCAATGATGAGGAGGTTCGTAAAGCACTTAAAACAATGGGACACAAAATAGCTGGAAATACGCGCTTTATCCCCGCACTGCATAATACGACTACCGATGATGTGGAGTGTTTTGATAATTCAGTACCGGAAAAAGTAAAAAACTGGCTGCTAAAAGCTAAACACCAAGCGCAAAAAGAAAGGGCAAAACACTACAGTACCAATTTACAGTTTGAATCGGACAAGAAGCGGGATCTGCGCTTTCAACATCGCGCAAAAGACTGGTCTCAGGTTCAGCCTGAGTGGGGTCTTGCAGGTAACGCTTCGTTTATTATCGGACCTCGACAGCGTACTCGAGGCGTGGACTTAGAAGGTAAGAGCTTCCTCCACGACTATACCTGGCAAAACGATTTAGACTCTTCCGTGCTAGGAACATTGATGACAGCGCCAATGATTGTTACCCACTGGATTAACGCACAATACAACGCCTCTGTTACCGATAACGAAAAGTTAGGCAGCGGAAATAAGGTGCTTCACAACGCCCTTGGAAACAACATTGGTGTATTTGAAGGCAACTCTGGCGATTTACGAATAGGGCTTTCAAAGCAGTCGCTGCACAATGGCGAGCGCTGGGTTCATCAACCTCAACGACTGGGTGTTTATATTGTTGCCCCAAATCACAAAATTCTCGACATTGTGAATAAACACACCATGTTGCAAGAACTTATTGATAACGATTGGATATATTTATTTAGCTGGGAAAAGCAGGCTGTCATAGAAAGACTTTATAAAGGAAAGTGGTACAAGTCTCACGGTCTTTCTATGTAATTCTGCCTACCGGCAAACTTGTTTGTGTGTAAGTGTGTTGACAAGGATGTCTTTTTTTCACATTTGTTTTTTAATCCCGTTCTTTAACTGACTGTATTTTCCTATCGCTGCGATTCATTCTTTCAATTTTCGCATTGGCGTAAAACGCCATATCCTTTGATTCATCTTTAGTATCCGTCGAACAGGTAATTAAAATGAACACTCCAGCCTCATCCTCAAGCTCACCTCAAGTAAATGAGCGCACTAAGCTAGCGCTTATTGCAGAAGGCGGAGGACAGCGAGGAATTTTTACCGCTGGAGTGCTCGACGCGTGGTTGGCTGAAAATTACGACCCTTTCGACATGTTTATTGGAACCTCAGCGGGCTCGCAAAACTTGACTAGCTTTTTAGCGCGGCAAAAAGGATATGCGAAACGATTAATTAGGGGACTATCACGTCACAAACGTTTTTTTCAAGTTGGCCGCGGCTTGGTGGGTAAGCACATTGTCGATTTAGATTGGTACTTTGATAAAACCAAAGAAACAAATCGACTATTAGATTTTAGTGCCGCTACTGAAAACCTAGGAGATAGAGAGCTATTTATTACCGCTACAAACTCTCGGGATCGTAAACCTTATTTCTTAAGCCCTACAGGTAGCGCTAATCAATGGCGTGAACTTCTAAAAGCGTCTAGCGCATTACCTTTTTTGTATAAGCAAGGCGTAGAACTGACAACAGACTATAATGCTAGTGCTTATAACGCCTCTTCGAATAACGGTGAACGCACTAGCGTTTCTAGCAGTGATAGAGCGCTAGCGAGGAAAGGTATCGCTAAAGGGCCTACAAAAGGTGGGCAAAATGCCAGCTGTATTAAGCAAACTGCACCTATATCAGATTTTTACTTAGATGGCGGTTTGGCGGCTCCCCTGCCCGTGCGAGAGGCGTACGAGCGGGGCGCGAAGAAAATTGTTGTTATTCGCACTGGTGATATTAATTTTCAGGCGCGCTCAGCGTGGCTACACAAATTGAAGTCGTTAGTATGCGCAACGGGTCATTGCCCCAAAACAATTAATTATTTAGTGCAGCACGAGCAAGCTTATCAGCAAGAGTTGGCGTTTATCGCAAATCCACCAGCAGATGTAGAGATAATCCAAATTTTTGCTGGTAAACCCTTGCACAGTAAGCTTCTTGGAAGTACTGACAGCGACTTGCGCCATGATTATAAGGTTGGAGTAAGCGCAGGAAAGCACTTTTTAGATCAGCATGAGGCCGCAAAAGACCGTGATGTAGCGCTGCCGCCGACAGGTGATTTAGCATTACCAGCAACAGATGATTCAGCGCTTGTAGCGGCAATGAATGGCTCACCTATCAACCAAACAGCATTTGAAAGTCACCGACTGTCTGCCTAGCCCACCGACTCTCGGCTTAGGGTGATGTTCTCTTTAATGCACAACTTAGTCTGGTGCACTGTTCCTTTTAATGCACTAAGAGCAGCCCACAAGTCGAATAAGTGACTGTGCGCCCTTTAAGGGGGCTAGTTTTTAGTGCTAAGGAATTAGGGCATGAATTAAGACATTTGTGTGAAGATAAGGGCAATAGCTCAAAATTTCCTCGACATATTGCCCTTATTTCCTTATAGTGCGCGCGCAATGCAAGCTGTCTCGGCGTACAAACGCGCCCAGCTTTATCTTCTGATTTACTCCCCTGGATACCTGTTTTGATAACCACCGCTAATATTACGATGCAGTTTGGCTCTAAGCCACTGTTTGAAAACATTTCTGCCAAATTTGGCAACGGCAACCGTTACGGCCTAATTGGTGCAAACGGATGCGGCAAGTCTACCTTCATGAAAATTTTGAGCGGTGAACTTACACCGACTTCTGGCAATGTCTCTATGGCACCAGGTACTAAACTCGGTATTTTAAGTCAGAACCAATTCGCATTTGAAGAATTTAGCGCAGTTGACACCGTTATCATGGGCGACCGTGAATTATGGGAAGTAAAGCAAGAACGCGACGCCATTTACAGCAAGCCTGATATGAGCGAAGCAGACGGTATGCGTGTTGCCGATCTTGAAACTCAGTTCGCCGAAATGGACGGATATACTGCCGAAGCCCGAGCAGGCGATATATTAAGTTCTGCCGGTATTGATGAAAGCTACCACTTTGGCCTAATGAAAGAAATTGCACCGGGTAAAAAAGTGCGTGTTCTTCTTGCTCAAGCCTTGTTTGCAGAACCCGATATTTTGCTGCTTGATGAGCCAACCAACAACTTGGATATTTACACCATAAGCTGGTTAGCAGAAGAGCTAAACAAGCGTAAATCCACCATGATCATTATTTCCCATGATAGACACTTCTTAAACTCTGTGTGTACTCATATGTCGGATATTGACTACGGTGAACTTCGTACTTACCCAGGTAATTACGACGATTACGTTCAGGCTGCAATGTTAGTACAGGAGCAGTTGCATAACGAAAACGCGAAGAAATCTGCTGAAATTGAAGAACTTCAGGGCTTTGTTGCACGATTCTCTGCTAACGCGTCAAAAGCAAAGCAGGCAACTTCGCGAGCTCGCCGTTTAGAAAAAATTGAACTATCTGAAGTGAAAGCGTCGAGTCGCCGTAAGCCTTACATTGTGTACAAGCAACACAAAAAACTGCATCGCTTAGCCATAACCCTTGAAGAGCTGGGTCACAGCTATCCCGACCTTCCGCTTTTTAGCAACGTTAACTTGTTGCTTGAAGCAGGTCAGCGACTGGCGATTATCGGTGAAAACGGTGCAGGTAAAACAACGCTACTTAAAACCTTAGTGGACGATTTAGAGCCTACAATGGGTAACATTAAGTGGGCGGAAAACGCAGCGATAGGTTACATTCCACAAGACAACGCCAAATACTTCGCTAAAGATATGACGTTGTTTGACTGGATGAGCCAGTGGCGCAGTCCAAAGCATGATGACCTTCAAATAAAAGGTATGCTGGGACGCTTACTGTTTACCTCTGACGACTTCAATAAGAAAGTGCAGGTGTGTTCAGGTGGTGAGAAAAACCGTCTATTGTTTGGCAAGCTAATGCTTCAAGATATCAACGTACTTGTGCTAGATGAACCTACCAACCACATGGATATGGAGTCTATCGAAGCGCTCAATAATGCTATTTACAAATTTGATGGCACGGTTATTTTTGTTAGCCACGACAGAGAGTTCGTTTCTTCGCTAGCCACTCAAATTATTGAAATAAAAGATCAAGAGCTTAACCACTTTGATGGTAACTACGACGAGTTCTTGTCACACAAAGAAATAGCGTAAATTAACGTTTTAAACGTTATATACAAAATAAGGTGGCGCAAGCCACCTTATTTATTTAAACCACGTCTACCCTTCACACTATTGTGCACAAAACCCTTTTCCTATAGAACCCCGTCTCTTTCGGCCTTGTTACTATTGGCCCAGTTACTATCTGCCCTATTCCTTTAAGAACGTTTTACTTTACGTCTTCTTTCACTCTATCGTTTTGCGCTCTCCACTTGTAAAAAGTACCCTATTGCACCGCGCTGAGCGTTTGTTTTTGGCGCGCATAACGATTGCTGTATATCATTAGGCAATAACGGAATATAAGTTTGCGCAAGTCCACCCACCACACACACTGGCATTACTGATGAATCGCCTGCTGTTTTACAAAAGCTTCGATAGTACTCGTTCAGCGTGATTATGATGGAGTGAATGTAGCGTGCGCCTTCGCGAATAATCTCGGTAGCTGTTTTGCAGCCTGCTTCATGACACGCTGTAACAAGGGGTGCCAACTCTCCATAATGACTTGGTTTGTAAGAGGAGGTAATGGTAACAACATCGCTAGCTGTGCGTGCTTGGAGTTGCTCAACCACTCGCTTTGCAAGCGCGCTTTCTTGATGAACACCATCCATCGTAAGTAAGGTAATTTTGACTGCTTGAAGACCAAGCCACGCTGCGCTGCCATTGTCGCCTAAACTAAGTCCATAACCACCAATATCTTTAAATGTGCCATCGCGATGACACGTTGCCGCCGAGCCAGTGCCGCAGATAATTAGGCCACCGCTTGCACCTTCATGGGCACCAAAGCAGGCGGCATGCAAATCGCTCATTACGTGAATGCGTTTAAACGGCATTGGCAATGACAGAAAATAGGTCTTTGCTTTAGGAATGTTGGCGCCTGCAAGCCCAGCCATTACCACTACGTTTGAAAGAGAAAGCGACAGGTTGGCATCGGCTATTGCTGCTTTGCATGCACTCACTATTGATTGCAGTGCCTGTTGGGGGTCGCTCATAATATTTGATGCCCCAGAGACTCCCTCTCCCACTATTTTTCCATCGCTACTTTGCAACACAGCCCGACAGTGTGAACCTCCGCCGTCGATGCCAATAATGTATTCGTGCTTCACCATTTTCTCGTCAATTTACTTCATATTACTTTGCTTCATATCCCTCCACTCTATCACAAGCCCTATCATCAACTAAGATGGTTTTTATCACTTGCCACGATTTCATTTTAAAAAACCGCCTGCAGATAAATCTAACGCTTAGTCAGAGGGCAGCAGCAACACTTGGTTACACTCACTCACGCATAGTGCTGATCAATTACGACCCATTGAATGTATTCTTGTTTTAGGTTTTATTTTAAGTTCTGTTTTAAGCTCTGTTCAAACTCTGATTTAAACGTTGCTTTAAACGGTCGAATACATTGCTATTGAAAAGGAGGCTCGAAATTGAAAATACAAACAGGTTTAATACTTAGCGGCTTGCTGTCGGCACTAACCGCGTCTACATTTACGCACGCCCAGGCTCCACAACAACCTCAAGGCTGGATGTATGGTTTTGGCATTAGCGTATCGCAAGATGTCTACGCGGGCTTCGATAACCGAATTGTTCCTATTCCTATTATTGGTTATGCCGGCGAAAAACTCAGGGTGTATGGGCCTTTTGTTAGCTATCAAGTATTTCAAAAAGAGGGCTTCTCAGTCGATGCACAATTGGTTCCCGTGTTTGCCGGTTACGAGGAATCCGACAGCTTTATCTTTGAAGGAATGGACGATAGAGACTTTAGTTTTGCCGCTGGAATAAGTGCAAATTACAACACGCAAAGCTGGACATACTCCTTATCCACCAATACCGATATGCTAGGTAAATACGATGGTTTTCAAGCCACTGCGCGAATAGGCAAACAATTTAGAGTAAATGGCTTTTTGATTGAGCCCTCTGTTGGTCTTAGCTTTCAAGATAATAACTATGTGGATTATTACTACGGCGTGCGTCCTGAAGAAGTCACTGCATTTAGAGGTTTGTATGAAGGCAGCAGCGCGACAAATACCGAAGTAAGAGTCGCAGTGTCTACGGGTAAGTTTTTAGGCGGCATGACGCGAGTTGACGTCGGCGCTACATTTTTTGATAGCAGCATAAGTGACAGCCCACTCACCGATGACGACACTGCATTGAGCGCTACGCTGGTTTACACACGCATGTTTTAAAGAGATTTAAAACCAAGAGCGAACTTATTGACATTGGTTATGATAGCGCACAATAAAGAATCGTTTTTAACGTGCGCTTTTAAAAGTGAGCTTTCATCACAGGCTTTTTCGCAGCACTCGATTAATTATTAAAAGCCGCAGTTTCCCAAAGTGGTACCGTAGATAAGCTATGTTTGTAACTACCTGATGTTTCTTTCGTACTGTACGACGAATACATCAGTGTTTTTGATTCTTCATCGTAAATGCGGCGAAGCTTCATGTTTTTAAAAAACACACTTTTAGATTTTCTAAAAATCACATCACCAGAGGGCGATTTATCAATGTTCGCTAGCATTTCAGCTGTTATCGGCCCGGTTTGTCTGCAGGCAATCGCGCTATCAGACGGATCTGAAAAGTCTAAATCGGCCTCAATACTAGAAATATGACAGGTAACGCCTGTTACTATGGGGTCTACTAACGCGTCTATCTTAATATCTTTGGTAGTAAATAAACCAAGAGACACATCGCCTACTTCACTATCACTGCAGCCTGTAATTGCCATTATTA
The DNA here is from genome assembly GCF_010500895.1 of Alteromonas genovensis. GTDB lineage: Bacteria > Pseudomonadota > Gammaproteobacteria > Enterobacterales > Alteromonadaceae > Alteromonas > Alteromonas genovensis. The sequence goes on along the minus strand of NZ_JAAAWO010000002.1, from coordinate 60,787 downwards.
CCAATAGTACTGCACCAACAGACCATTGTTTAATTAACGCGCCCACGTCAGATACTCTCCCTTCACAAGTCATTGCTTTCTCCATAGTATATTGTTTGCACAGCATGGCGATTGTGGCCTATATGCCATGCAAAAACTAGCCAATTTATTAGTTCTGTCGTTTGAAAAATAAGACGTGTATCACTATCTCTCGGAACGACTGAGATAGAACGCCAACACTAGCTAACTAATTGAGTTTGATTTCTACCGCTTTTTTTAGCGATGTAAAGCGCGCTATCTGCAACGTGAATATTTTTAGAAATAACCTCACTGTCGCTGATATCCTCTTGCTTCACATTGGCTATGCCAATGCTTACCGTAAGATGTTTATTATCGGGTAGGTCAATGTCTCGGACGGCTTCATGAATTCTATCGCAATAAGAAAACGCATCGTCAACGTTGGCATTATAAAGAACTAATAAAAACTCTTCGCCACCCCATCGCGCGACTAAATCACTTTCTCGTACAACGCCTTTTAGTACGGCGGCAAGTTTTATTAAAACCTCATCGCCATACTCGTGACCGAAATTATCATTTATAGGCTTAAAAAAGTCGATATCGATGAGTACTAAGCATACAGGTACGTACTTGCGTTTTATGAGCGTGATTATTTTATTAAGGTCGGCGGTTAGTGCACGACGATTTAATAATGATGTGAGCGGGTCTAGCCGAGTTAGTCGAGTGAGCTCCTCGGTTTTTGCTTCCAAATTCTCGCGAGCAGAAACAAGCTCTTGGTATAGCTTGTCTCGCTCTTGAGCAGGATAAATAGCCCAGTAAAGCGCCGCTTCTTTCAACGTAATATGGGCCACAGCAGGAACACGCTCGCCAGTATGAGTCAAAAGCGTAAGTTGAACCTCTTTACACATCCCATTACTTAACAAAATAGGCTTTAAGTAACTCTCGTAAAAAATCAGTGACGCTTTAGACAGCATGTCATTGATGCCAAACGAGCCGTCAATGCTCTGTAACCCCAGAAAACTCTCTGCATAAGTATTGCAGGTAAGTAAATGGGTGGTCTCAATATGACTCACTAACAGCAGGCAAGGGAAATGATCAAATTCTACTTGGTTCAACCCAAGAACTCCCCGATAGCACAAGCCACCTGCTCTGGTGTTGTCATGTGCAAGCAGTGCCCTTTGGCTTCTAAAACGATGAGTTCAGAGTGCTCTATTGCTTTATTCATGTAGCGGCCAACTTCAACAGATGCAAGGCTGTCATCTTGGCTTTGAAGTATCAGTGTTGGCGTGCCGAGCTTTGGCAAAAGGTACCTATCGTCTGCAAAAAATGTGGCTTTAGCAAAGGGTTTTGCGTAGCCGGGATCGGTAGAACAAAAGCTGTTTTCTAGCTCTTGGGTAAAAGCATCGTCGTTACCTTTGCCCATTACAATAGGGGCAAAATAATTGGCCCACCCAAGATAGTTTTTATCCATTAAATTGATGAGCTCTTCTAAGTCTTGTTTTTCAAACCCACCCATGTAATCGGGCGGGACATTTAAGAAACATGGAGAAGGACAAATCATGATCAGCTTGTTAATTAAGCCTGGGCGTTCGATTGCCGCGTGCATGCCAATGGTGCCACTCACTGAATGGCCTATAAAAATAATATTGCTTAGTTCAAGCGCATCACAGATTTCTTCAACGTCTTTCGCATAACCACACAGCTTTGAATATCTTTTTTTATCGAATGCACTAAGATCTGACTGTCCACACCCAACATAATCAAACAAAACGATTTTGTAGTCGTTTTCAAGATAAGGGATTAGATGGTCCCACATGCGCTGATCGCAACCAAAACCATGGGCTAGCAGTAGGGTAACTTCGCCGTTGCCAAAAAAACGCACATTGTTGCGCTTTATGATATCTGTCTCTAAGTACATATCTATTCTGCCGATATTTTTTGACAATAGGTGGTTTGCTTACCCTAGCTGCTGTTTTCCTAGCACAATGTCCTTATTTCAAACCAAAATTCAAATTACTTCTTTAGAGTCTATTGTAGCGTAAAATGATTGCCAATATTCGCTCTAATAGCCTTTTAGACTAAAAAAACAGCGAAATTTCCTAAAAACTATACTAAGGTAGAAGGTATTGAATACTGCTTTTCCAATGCACTCAAACCTACGCCGTTTCGCTTTATTACCTTTAACTGAGTAGGAATACGCTCTTTCATAGCCTCTATGTGGCTAATAACACCTATCATCTTTCCGCTAGCATTTAAATTATCAAGAGCATCTAAGGCGACATCCAACGTTTCTGCATCTAAAGTTCCAAATCCTTCGTCTAAAAAAAGTGAGTCGATACTGGTTTTAAAACTCACCAAATCAGATAAAGACAGTGCCAACGCTAAACTCACTAAAAAGCTTTCGCCCCCAGATAGAGTTTTAGTATCTCTTAAAACATCGCCTTGCCAAGTATCAACCACGCTAAGCCCTAAACCTTCATTTTCTTTGCGAATTAACTGATAACGCCCGTGCAGCTTATCAAGCTGCTGATTAGCCAGCACCACTAAGTTATCCAAAGTGAGTCCTTGTGCAAAGCGCCTAAACTTGTCACCACTGGCTGAACCGATTAAGGAATGCAAATACGTAATATCGTCGTAATAGGCCTCAAAACTCGCCATTTCTTCTATTAATTTCTGCTGTTTTTCTTGTGCCTGTGCATTGGCTGCTAACTGCTGAGCTATCTGACCTTGGGTAGACAGCAACGCGTCTTTACGCTCATTTTTCTCAGCTATATTTTCGCTAACCTGCAGCGGCCCGCGCTCTTCAAGTAACTGCTGCCAGCGCTCTGCATTCTCGTTCGCTTTAAGCTTTTCTTGCTGCGTAACTGCATTAGCCATTAGTAACTCAGCATGTTGCAGCTTCTGCGAAACCGAGTGTTTGAGTGCAACAAGCTGCTCTCGGGTTTCTTCATCAAGCAGCGATTGAGTAAAGGCTTCCTCGCTTTCAAAGGGGCTTTTGTTAAGCAGGCTTTCAAAATCACTACGAGCAATGGCAAGCTGCTCTCGTTTAGTCATTAGCTGTTCGATGAGCTGCTCTTTTTCCGCATCTAAGCGAGCTGCCGTATTGTTGGCGCCCTGCTGTTTGGCTCGATATTCAGCTAACTGCTGCTCAATGCGCTCTATGTTGTCAGCGGCGGTTTGTCGCACTGCTACTATGTTTCGCTCTGGAAACACCTCCTGTCGTTTAGCGTTTAATGACGACAGAGTACCTTCATATTGCTTTACCTTTTCAGCACTTTCTTTCAGCTGCTGCTGATAAGTCGCTATTTCACGGGTAAGCGTGGCGAGATTCTCGTTAAAGGCATTAATACTTGGCAACAGTGACTCAAGCTCATGCTGCTTTGCTTTGTAAACGTTAAGTGCGTCGGCCTTTTCTTTTAACCATTGCGTTAAGTCTTGAGGTTCAGGAACTGTAAATTCGACTTCAGTGTCTTTACCTTCAATAGCATTATCGCCAGAAATGCCCACATTAGCTCGGGTAACTTCGGCTATCGCTGCAATTAAGGCGCTTTCTTTTTCGTCGAGTGCCCGCTGCTTTTCCTCAATATCTTTTTCCAGCTCAGTAGTGGATGCCTGCACATTTTGCTGTTGTTGTAACAGTAACTGGTGCTCACCGTTTGCATTCGACAGTTCACGTTGTGCATTGTGGTGGTTGGCTTTCTCGTCGGTTAACTGTTGCTCCGCCCGTTCAATATCTTTTAACTGCCGATTAAGAGAATCGATACGCGCTTTGTATGCGTTACTAAAGCGTGTAAATTGAGCGTTGTCTTCAATCGGTATTTCACTAAATGCTGAGTCGATGGCGTGGCTAATCACTTCTTGTTGCTGTTGCCACTGCACTTTTAATTCTTCTAACCGCTTAGTAATGGCACTTTTATTTGCGAGGGCTTGTTCAATAGCCATCTCAGCTTTTGCTAGTGCGTCTTTGGCTTTTGTTCCCTCTTGCTCTATATCTTCTAACTGTTGTTTGAGAGCATCTCGCTTTTGCACCGTTGCGGGTACATCAATATTTACCGAGTCTACTTTGTGTTCATTTGCACCGCATACGGGGCACGCCTCGCCGTCATTAAGTTGAGCACGTAAGTGCACTACCTCGTTGTTCAGCGATATAATCTCATCGATTTCTTTTAGTCTTGCTTTCGTATTTTTGTAGTCATCCACCAAACTGTCACGTTTGGCTTTTTGCGTCGCTTTTTCGTTTTCACGCGCTTCATCACATGTCGCAATATTATTCACATCATCTGTCAGCGCTTTGTACTGTTGCTGCAAATGATCGCACTGAATAATGTTATCCCAGTGCTTAAGCTTTACTGCAACTTCATCGCTAAGTGTTGCTTTTTCGTAGCCATTTAGCAGCAAATTAAGTGCATGTTGATAGCTCTCCACTTGCTCTTTAAGCCGTTCACTTTCTACAGTGAACTTTGAAACTTCATCGAAGCGTTGGCTCACCTTTTCTGATAGCTGACTAAACGTGTGGGCGCTTTCATTGCGTTTAGCTACCCACGAGTTTATAAGCCCTCGTTCGTTATTTATGCTTATGGCAGATTCACTCCAGCCGCTTATATGCTCGGCAATATTGCCGATGTGCCTGTGCGACTGTAAGTAAGACGATAACTCTTCTTTAAGCGCGCGCTGCTGAGAAAAAGCCTTTTCAATTTGCGACTTTTCTTGGTCTTTTTCACTAAGAGATGCTGTCAACGTAGATATGGTATTGGTTAACTCGCTCAGGGTGTCTGTGGTCTGCTGAATTTTATTGTCTATCGGCAACACATGGTTATTGATGCGTTCTTCAAGGCGAATATTATGAGTCTTTGTTTCTTTAAGCGCTTTCTCGGTATGCGCTACAGACTGTTGCGCCTCGCTGCATGCCGCCTGAGCATGAGGTAACTGCTGCTCTTTTTCTTTCAGTCGCCCCTCATAAACAGTAACGTCATCTTGAATCGATTTATATTTAAAGTAAGGAACTCGTAGCACCTCGGCGGGTTCACTTTGCGCTAATTTATCCAGCTTACTTTTTGCCTCGTCGGCGTCATTCTGCGCGGCCTTTTGTAGATGGTGCGCTTCATTTACGGCGTGTCCATTTTCTTTAATCGCATCTTGCCACTGCTTTTGCTGGTGCAGTACGTGAAGCTCTGCAGATAAATCGGCAATGTGTTGTTTGGTCTGCGTGAGTTCATCATTTAGGGTCTTAGTTTCTTGTTCGCTTAAAAGCGTTACGCCCTCTAGCATTAACCCAAAGTCTTTCTTTTTCTGTTTAGCCTCAGAAAATTGGGCATGAACCGCTTGGGAAATATGACCGTAAATTTCTGTTCCCGTGAGCTCTTCTAATAACTCAGCCCGGTCGTTCTCATTGGCATTTAAAAACGCCGCAAAGTCGCCTTGAGACAGCATCATCGACTTAGTAAAGCGGGCAAAGTTAAGCCCAGTAAGTCGCTCTACTTCATCACTTTTAGGTCGAACCTGGGTTGCTAATACTTTGCCAGTGTCTACCTCGGCGAGTTCGACGTCGGCACTTTGCAAGTTGCCATCGGCCTTGCCTCGCGCCCTGCGCATACTCCAAAACGCACGATAAGCTTTGCCTTTAATATCAAACTCCACCTCTGCTAAACACTCTGCCGTGCCGCGAGTCATAATGTCGTTGGCCGTAGAAGAGATAGTGCCTAAACGAGGCGTTTGATGGTAAAGCGCTAAACAGATGGCATCGAGCAATGTGGTTTTACCCGCACCGGTTGGCCCGGTAATGGCAAATAACCCATTATCAACAAAAGGTGACTGGGTAAAATCTATCTTCCACTCGCCCTTTAGGGCGTTCAGGTTTTTAAGTCGCAGGGTTAATATTTTCACTTCGCCTGCTCCTTATCTGCTTTGCTGCGATTAACAAGAGCGTCATTGTCCTCGTCATTAGCGTGAACTCGCTCTACTGCCTCTGAAAACAGGTGCGTTATACGCGCTTTACGGTTTGTTGATGATGCTTGAGTGGGTGTACTTTCATCTGGTTCTAGGCTCTCGATCAGCTCAGGGCTGTTATCCTGCTCAAGGCTGTCAAAATCTTCGAGGGCCAACCGCGCCTCAAATACCTCTTTTACCGACAGCTCGCTCAACTGCCTATTTTTTGTTTCACTTAAGCTTTTTGTGGCACTTTTTCTCACACGCTTGAGTTGCAAAATTTCGGCGTTTTTACCTTCTAACAAAGCCTGTATACGCTGTTGCAAATCCGTAAGGTAATCTTGGGTTTCAACTTCAATACACAGCCACACAGGCGAAAACTCTGTGGCATTAGCAATAGCGCTGCTACTATTAATTGCTAACTCAATACTCGCTAAATCTCCTTTGATCACCTCCATTGCTTGAAAGCGCGGAACGGGGATTGGCGTAATAGCGGTTTGGCCTGATGTAAACTCAACCATAACAACCTGCTTCTGCGTATTGAGTTCATCAAAGCTTAAGGGTATTGGCGAGCCGGAGTAACGAATATGCTCGGTTTTAGCTACCTTCTGTGGGCGGTGGATATGACCTAACGCAATGTAATCGGCCGGAGGAAAGCCACCAGCATCAAACCCTTCTAACGTACCGATATAAATATCCCGCACACTTTCAGACTGACTTACTCCCAGCGCCGTTAAATGACCTGTAGCAACTATGGGAATAGTCTCGGCCTGCTGCTGAGTTTGTGCTGCAATGGAATTTCGAAGCGCAATGGCTTGCTGATACAACATTGCGTAATGCTGCTTTATTGCTTCACCTAACGCATGGCGCTTATCTATCGCACTTTGCCCTGCTGTACTCACCAACACATCTTTTGGGCGAATAAACGGCACGGCACATAAAATAGCGCCAACCTCATGGATGCTATTTTTAAGCGCAATAACCTGTTCGGCGCTATCACCAAACGTGCTGGCGATAACATGACTATTTAAATACTTAAGCAGCGATTTACTCTCGTTAAGCACAGAAACAGAGTCGTGGTTTCCACCCAGTACAACAAGAGTGCATTGCCGAGCTTGCAGCGCACCAATAAATGCATGATAAAGCTCTCGGGCGTAGCTAGGAGGTGTACCTGTATCAAACACATCGCCCGCCACAATCACTGCATCAATTGCATGAGTGTCGACCTCTTTTAAAAGCCATTTCAAAAATGCGTCATGTTCGTGCTTTCGGCTTTTTGTAAAAAAGCTCTGCCCTAAATGCCAGTCAGACGTATGCAATATTTTCATGTAATTGGAGAACCAGAATGCGTTTGGAAAGAATAAAGTGACGTATATTGAACTCGCAAAGTGCTGTTAAACAGACTCAATGAGTTATCGTTGAACTATAGAGATATTATGCTTATATGACAATGACGTATACAATGACTCCATTAGATCAACCCCATGGAAGCGGTTTGATTTCGTAAATTCATTGTTTTTAAGAAACGATTTAAACGCTGGCAGCCTGTCTTAAAGAGGATAGATACTTGTTAATTCGCACCTTTGCGCTTTTTTGCGTATTTATTTTCAGCTTACCTTCTATAGCAGCATCTTCACCCTCTATGTCAGAGTGGTTCAACGCATTTAAACAACGCGCAACACCCGCGCAAATGTATAACTTCTTGCATGCCATGCCCAAAGGCGGTGATATTCATCATCACCTTTCCGGCGCTGGCATGAGCGAGTGGTGGTGGGATATCGCCACAAGTTCAAAGCAAAACGGCGGCTATACTTACTACACAAAAACAGCACCCACATTATGTAACGGTTACGGCACCAACGAATTTGGCTTTAGTCCTCAGCTGTTGATGTTTCACACCGTTTCAGCCTTTACTTACGAGCAGCTCTCTAGCTGTGAAAAAAACAATTACACCCTACTTACCAACTTGAGTGAGATGCAAAAGCAGGCGTTTTTAAACAGCATTAGATTGGATAAGCCTCACGAGGGCCGCGACGAATTTTTTCAGACTCATTGGCAACGCTTAGGCGACATGCTGCTTAACCCGCACATACAAACCTATTTACTGTTAAAGAACATGCAGGCCTACCAGCAGGAAAACGTACTGTACTTAGAAACTCAGCTTCAAGTAACAGACATGCGGTTTCCTGACGGCTCCCCTTATTCGACCCAGGCTTTTGCTGAATTATTGATAGACATGTTAAAGAGCGACGCCGCGCAAAAAACTAACGTAGAGGTACGCTTTCAAATCCATATAGTGCGTTTTTTACCTAACGCTACACAACAGCTGGAAGAAGCATGGAAGTTTGTTGATGGGCACAGAGACTACTTTGTTGGCATCAACTTTGTGGGCAGAGAAGATAATGATAAAGGGTATCCACTGCGTTTTCTGTCAACACTGCGTAAGCTCCGTGCTCAGTCACCACCGGTATCGCTAAGTGTTCATGCTGGTGAGTCGGATGAGCCCAATACTCACATTAAAGATACATTGCTGCTGGGCGCAGACAGAATTGGTCATGGGTATAACCTGATTGAAGACCCAGACACGCTATTGATGATGCGCAACTCTCCCTATCTAGTGGAGATAAACCTTATATCTAACCTGCTGTTGGAATATGCCGAGAGTATTGATGAACATCCCTTCCCAGAATACTTGCGAACAGGCGTGCCGGTGACGCTTTCAACCGATGATAGAGGCATGTGGAGCAGCAATTTAACTGATGAGTATTATCTAGCAGTAACCCACTTTAATTTATCGTGGGATGAATTGGTTGAGTTAAATACAAACGCGATAACTCACAGCTTCATGTCAGGTGAAGACCGCGAGACATTACTGCTTCGCCTTAAAAAAGAAACTCAGCGCTTTATTGATAACAGGTTGAACAATACGCCAATAGCAGACTTACAGCAGCATTACACCTTTATTTGCAGCTACGCACCGGCCGTTTGCAGCGAATAGCAAAATTGATAGGGCATAGGCGATAGGATGCGGGCCATAGGCGATAAGATACGAGCAATGCAGGAGTTTTATAAGCCTTTGCACCGCTTCGCTACAGTGTATAACAGGGAGTAAGGACATATGACATCTACAGGAAAAAGGCAGATTCAATACTGGGCACTCGCTCTCGGCGTACTCATTCTTGTGCTGTGGTTTTTAGGCGATGTGCTGCTACCGTTTATTTTAGGTGCAGTGGTTGCCTACATTCTCAACCCAGTCGCAGAAAAATTGGAGAGTAAAGGATTCAGCCGACCCGCGGCTACTGCCCTGATAACACTTTCAGCAACGCTAATTTTTGTGCTCACCACGCTTCTAGTTGCACCGGCAATCGTGTCGCAAGCAATAAGCTTATTCGAATCTGGCCCAGATTTGTTCAACAGTTTGAGTGAGTGGTTAAGTAAAACACTCCCGTCAGTGTTTGGTGAAAGTACTACATTACGCTCAGTAATGAACTCTGCAGGTGACGTTTTTAAAGAACGTGGCGGTGAGTTTTTAAGTACTGCATTTAGCTCTGCAGCAAACATCATCGATTTGGCAATGCTGTTTGTCATTGTGCCTGTAGTAGCGGTTTATCTACTTTTAGATTGGCACCGCATGAGTTCAACTATTTACGGTTTACTTCCCCGCAAACATGAACCCGTCATTCGCGACTTATTGAAAAAAATAGATAAAACCTTAGCTGGATTTATTCGCGGTACCGGCTCCGTATGCATTATTTTAGGCGTTTACTATGCCATCTCGCTGATGCTTGTAGGCCTTAAATTTGGCCTAGTGGTGGGGTTTGCAGCAGGATTGATAAGCTTTATTCCTTATTTAGGCGCCATATTGGGAGGGCTACTTGCGCTAGGTTTGGCTCTATTTCAGTTTTGGAATGAGTGGATTTCAGTGGCGATGGTTGTAGGGATTTTCGTGTTCGGCCAGGCTGTTGAGGGCAACTTTATTACACCTAAACTCGTTGGGGATTCTGTAGGATTACACCCAGTGTGGCTCATTATGTCGCTGTCTATTTTTGGTAGTTTATTCGGCTTTTTAGGGCTTTTAGTTGCAGTACCTCTGGCCGCCATAATAGGTGTATTAATCCGCTTTTTCATCGATAAATACAAACACAGCGACCTATATAAATAAAAGGGGGTCAGGTCCACATTTTCGAACTAATTAGTCACGCAGCTCTGAGCTTCTGTTTGATTAGCTTCTAAACTGTTAATTTGCTCGCGTTTAACATCTGGTCGTTGATTTAAGCACCTGCTTCAATGCTGTTTTTTGAAGCCTATTCTTTAAACGTCGTTTCTTTTAAAAGCTCAGGTGAGCTAATTCGAGTATGACTTACGTAAAAAATAGTATTCATGGTGGTTAGTAGTAATATTCAACCAGTAAATTGGAACAAAGGTTTTTCCCATTCTATTCGGCATTTCACAATTAAAAAAACGAGCAGCACGATTTAATACGCTTAAGCTCAGTATAGTGATGGCGTCATGCTTTTGTGCTGCCAACACCTTGGCAAACTCCCTCTCACTCACTCTCGTTCACGACACAAGCTATGTGGCATCGGGTGGACTAGAAGAGCGCACTACGATTAATAGGACGCTGGGTATTGTTGCGTATGAATATCGTATTAACGACAGCACGTTAATTTTTGCAGATGCTCAAGTATTAAGAGGGAACAATGGCAGTGACTCTGTTGGCGATCTTCAGGCATTTTCGAATATTGATGAAGCTGAGCTCACAAAAATGTATGAGGTTTGGGTAGAGAAGTCATTTTATGAAGAAAGCCTGCGCTTCAAAATAGGTCAAGTCGATGCCAATAATGAATTTGCCTATGCTGAACATGCTGGAGAGTTTATTCATTCGTCTATGGGGTTTAGCCCGACAGTTTCCTATTTCCCCACTTATCCAAGCCCTCGGCTATCGGTGAATGCGTTTTATAGCGCCACGCAAAATACACAGCTATCTATTGGACATTACGCCAATCAAAATCGCAGCTTTAGTAATGGTTTCACCGTGGGGCAATGGACACAACATATAGGCAACGTTACTGCTGCCATTGGCGGCTGGATGCAATCGGGCGACATTGCGCCATTAGTAGAAAATGAAGTTGACGAATCAATGCCTCCTCAGGATGCAAGTGGGCTTTTCGCCACTCTGTCTGGTGAGTTTGGTTCTCGATTATTTGCAGCACAAAACGGTAGTTGGTTTATGCAATATGGGCAAAGTAGCGATACAACCAGTGAGATAGACACGCATATTGGCGCTGGAATAACGTGGTACGGCATGAATAATCGTAAAGACGACGTGTTAGGGCTTGGCATATCTCATATTACCACCAGCCCCCTTGTAGCATCTCAATACAAGCGAGACGAAACAGCGATAGAGCTGTTTTATCGTTTTCAGCTAACAGATAACCTTGCGCTTAAACCAGACATACAGTTTATTGCAAACCCTGCCGAAGACAGGGAAGCAAAAGACGCGCTTGTTTTGACAATGAGGGTGGAGCTCTCCATTTAAAGAAGGTTTCTATCTAAAGAAGATTTCAGTCTAGACAAGCATCCCCTCAATGGAGCACTCTAGCTAGCGTTATGAATTGCCAATTTGCTTCAAGATACTACCAAACGCTCTTCCACCGTTTTTTTGAATTTGCTTATCGAAATACAGACTGCCCAACAAGAAAATAGTGATATGGCCTTTTGAGCGCCACGTTGCGTGGGTTTTACCGTCAATTTCTTTTAGGGTTATTTCGCCTAATTGATGATCGTAAGGCAGCGGTTTCGACTTTATCACCTTGTAGCCAAGTTTATAAGGAGGCTCAAACGCGACAATTTCTTCATGTAGATTAGCGCCACCTGCGATAATTTCACGCACAGCGCCTAACCCGTTTTTATCGTCTTTACCATGTACTAGTAAGTTAGCTTCATCCACGCCTTTAAACTGCGCATAGTTTTCGTGATCGCTTAGCATCGCAAACACATCGTGGATAGGTTTATCAATTACTCTTTCTACATGAATTAAAAACATTAGATACCTATCAGAAAAAACGTGAGCCTATTGGTTGCTTGAATATAAAGCAATGTGTGAATAGCTCAAATAACCACTTTTTATCTGCAACTATAGGCAATTCGGCCATTACTTGAATAAGTTTGTTTTTGGGGAAAAGCTGTATCTACAAAAGATGGTTCTGCAAGAAATGACCTTTAATAGATACACCTTTAAAAACTAAACCTACCAAGCTAGCCTTGGTAAATATTGTCCCAATACTCGTCTAATTCATTAATAGCATTTTTTAACGGCTTGGCCGTGAATCGCTCGTTATTTTTATCTACGAGCTTAGTTGCTACGAGTCCTGTTTCTACTGGCTTTATTTCTACCAGCTTCATTGTAACTAATTTATCGATAGCATCAGACACATCAAAGTCTAAGGTGCAATGGTGAGTGTGCTTAAACCAAGCTTCAATCTCTTTATCGAGTTCATCTGCGCTCATCCCTGCCCCTTCATGTTTTAACAAGAAGGTATAAGCCAACAACGCTTCTTTACAGTCTTCCTCTTCTGCGGCGTCTACTAGTGTATGAAACACGCCAGCGTTGTTATCTAAATTCTTAAAATAAAGGTTGTCCGAAAGGGCTTTCATAAACCGTATTTTTCGATTTTTAAACTTCGTCCATTCTTTAAAGACAAAGCTACCGAACACTCCCATACCAATACCAAAGGTAATAAGGCTTTGCTTTGTAAGCTCTACTGACTCATCTTTAAGCCCCAACCAAAACGCGAGAAACGACGAAAGCAGTAATATAGACGCCCCTAATTTCGTCACCAACACAACAATGCCACCGACCGTTGCCGACGCCCCAATGATAAGTTTATCGAGCGGACGCATTTTCACTTCACTGTTTGGAAACAGCATTTCCAAATCTGCTTTGGGTACGTTTTGAAACAGCTTAATGATGGTGGCTCCAGGGGTGAAAGTGACAGGGAGCTGTTTTTTAGTGCCTTTCCGTTGCTCGAAGTAATCTTTATCTTTGAAGGTAATATAAACCGCCACTCGATCGTAGTTGGTAAACGATATCGATTTTTTGCGCAGTCCAAAAAAAGTGCGTAGCGTTTCAGTTTTAACTGATTCACCTCGGCGATAAAACACGACTTCTTGAAAATCGTCAAAACTCACCGCCAAACGAACTTTAAACAGCGACTCTTCATGCAGCGCATCTTCTAAATCAGTATCGGTGACTTTTTCAAAGTTGGCAGAATCTAATAATGTTGAGAACTCACTGGCGAAATCTTTTTGAACGGCCTTACGTTCGCTATCTGCAATATCTTTCAGCGTGCGGGTATCTTTGTTGGGGTCGAAAAGCGCATAACTGTTTTTCAAGCGCTCTAGCTGCTCGTGATACTGAAAGTGAATGCGGCTCACCAACAAATTACAAAACACCTCAAAGGTGTTTGCAGTGCTATCAGCATCAGCGGTTTCTTTGTTAATGAGAACATCGTTACACATGGAAACAACATCGGCTTTGCGAAAAGGTATAAATCGTTCTGAGGACATAACCGTTCTAACGTAGGTAATTCACTAACACTTGGCACACCGTTTTATATCTAGTCAGTGGCGCTATACAAGTGGCTAACGAAACAAATTCATGTGCTCAGTAAACCATAAATGACTGATAACACAATGCATCTAAAGGCTACTTACAAAATAAATTGGTGTTTGATAATGAGGTGCTCTACTTAATGAAAAGACTATTCAAGAGCAGCGCCAAAGCAGATGTTCAAACAATATTTCACCTATTTTCAGAAGCCCGATTTTCAGCGCTTAAAATTTGCGCCATTGCTACACGCATAAAAAATGCGCATAATATAATTAAAGAGCAGATCGGAGTCAGTCATGCGCCAAAAAGTATCTTGTAATACATCAATTAATAGTGAGTTACTCAGTGAGGCTAAATCACTAAATATTAAGTTATCCGAAGTATTTGAAACGGCTTTGATACAAGCTGTAAATGAAAAAAAGAAGGTTGAATGGTTTAAACACAACAAAGATGCTCTCAATACCCATAATCAAAAAGTGTTAGAGACCGGGACGTTTTCAGAATCAATAAGTCAGCTTTCATGATAACTCAGTTTTCTGTTTGTCAGTATTCATCATCAATAGTTGTTATTTTGACTAACACTGTTTTCAATGAAGTTGAAAGTATCTTGGTGGCGCCATTAAAACCGCTTGAAGGCCTTTCTTTTGTAAAAGATTTACAAATACCTTGTGAAGTGAGCGGCGTTAATTATTATGTCGACTTGCTAGACATAGCGACGGTCTCAAAGCGCAATTTAAAACTTATCCCTGAACAGTCATTGAAACCGATTAGAACAAAAATTAAGTATGGTATCGATCTGCTTATCGATGGTTTTTAATTACAGCATTCATCAATTTCTAGCTGGCCACAGAATATAGCAACATCTTGTTTAGGTTATCCAGCAGCTTTCTCAATTTCATCAACTGCGCATATTTCGTATTCTATTGCACTACCTCTACGACCCGCTTAATTGCAGCTGCGCAATGGGGTATACTTACCAAATGAATTATCCCGTTCCCGCCAATCAGGTTGAAGTCCTGTTTGAAGTAAAGAAAAGCAAGTTTATTGCGATGGCAGCATTTGCCAACTCTCGCGAGAGCGCTATGGCTGTTCTTGATGAAGTAAAGAAGCGCTACCCCGATGCACGACATCACTGCTGGGCCTATATTTTTGGTCCTCCAAGCTCTCCAGTAAGCGCAGCTATGGCCGATGATGGCGAGCCAAGTGGCACGGCCGGCAAACCTATTTTAAACGTGCTTCAGCACAAGGATATTGGCGATGTTATGATTGTAGTGACTCGTTACTTTGGCGGTATAAAGTTAGGCGCTGGCGGCCTAGTTCGCGCTTACTCTGCATCGGCGCAGCAAGCCATTGAACAGCTTACTGTACGAGAAGAAGTTCCCCTTCACATGCTTACTGTTGATGTAGACTTTAAACACGAACAATTTGTTAGGCATTTGGTTCAGCAAGCGTCGGGCAATATTGCCGACTGTCGCTATGCACAGCAGGTAAGTATTGATATTCAAATACCCGTTACCCACGTAGAAGAAATAAAGCAGCAGCTGGCGCCAATTGTTAATCAAGGCATTGAGAACCAGCAAGGTGACAGCCCGGACGTTGACAGCAAGCAAAGCAAATTGAATGATTCGTCAGCATGAGTGCCAATATGAGTGCCAATATGAAAAGCAGGCTTCAATACCTCTCACACTACCCTGAGAGGCTGCAACAACAAATTCAGCAGATGATTGACGACAATGCGTTGGGAAATTGGTTGCGCGCTCGTTACCCAGCCACCCACTCAGTAGCAAACGACAACGATTTACGTGACTACGTAATGGGGCTTAAAAATCAGTATATGAAAAAAACTCAACCGTTGAGTAAGGTCATATACGATCAAAAAATTCATATAGTGAACCACGCCCTTGGGTTACATTCCTATGTTTCTCGAGTACAGGGCGGCAAATTAAAGAGTAAAAACGAACTGCGAGTAAGCAGCTTGTTTAAACACACACCAGAACCATTTTTAAACATGATAGTTGTGCACGAATTAGCCCACTTAAAAGAGAAAGAGCACAACAAGGCTTTTTACAAACTGTGCCAACACATGCTGCCCGACTACCATCAAATTGAATTTGATGTGCGAGTCTATTTAACTGAACTAGAATTAACAGGGTATGTTTATGATGTGCCCAAGGAGGCCTAATGGACTTTCAATTTCGCACTGACATGTTAGGAGAGCCTTCTGCCAAATGTGATCTTGAATGCGAAGCTTTTGGCGATTGGCTAAGTAACGATTTAGGCACCGACCATGAAAGCATTAATTTAGTGCTAAATGCCATTGAAAACCTGCTGTGTCGCAACATTCCTGATTACCAATTTATTGGTAAGGAATACACGTTAACCATTGAAGACGACGAAGTAATTCTTACTCTCAACCACAACGAAACCAGTCACAAAGAATTTGCCGAAGACTATGACCAAGAAATGCAGACAGGTTGCGGCTTGGCAGATTTCAAACATTTACTGCAGGAATGGAAGGCGTTCATTCGTTAATAAACGTCTTAGGAAAGCCATCGGTGAATAACGTCGTAAATTGTTCTATTCCCCAGTAACCCGAGGTGACTGATGTTATTCCCCACTCACTGATTTTCTGGCTTAAAATTAAGGTTAAACGCTTCATTTTCATGAATGCCTAATGCGCTATTAAGGGGCACTAGACCATCACCAACAAGATGCTTATTAATAGCATTTGGCGATGCCGAGGACGTAGTTGCAATGGCATAGCACTCTACCCCATCGGGCAATGGAATTGGTTTGCGTTGATCACTAGCAAAATCAAAACGCCGTTCAGAGTGGGTGTCGCTTTCAACAATATATCCGTGCCGAAGGTCGGCAATACCTGCACTGCGAATTTGAGTAATGCGGGTTAGCTGAGCCGTGAAGTGATGCATACCTAAAAATAGGTCTACCCAGTTGCCTGCTTTTTCAAGTGGCGCCCCATGATGCGGAGTGCCAAGAAACACTATTTTTTTCAAATACTCGGCCCACTGTGCCTTTTCTTCGGCTACCTCTGCGATTGCCGCCGCTTCTGATAGTGCAGCTTTAGCATAATAAAGCGCACTTCTTGTGACCAACCCGCCCATGCTATGGGCAACAACTGAAATATCTAATGAATGCTGGCTTTGTAGAGAGTGAAACTGATTCGTCAACTCACCTAATAGCGCGTTCAACTCCATCCCATTTTGATAGATATGCCGGCCTGTATTGTAGTGCAAATAAACCGTGGTGCATGAAAGATCATTAGCAAGGTGATAACCATGATCGTGCTCACTTTGCCGCCACTGCACATCATTCATACATAAGCCATGCACCATGATGAGAAGCTTACCCTCAGACTCTGCGATGTGTCGCGCTAATGCGTTTAACTCTATATCGTTGCCGTGTTGACGAAATGTCATGGCGATGGACAGCGGATTTTGTTGTGTATGAAGGTAATCGCCTATCACGCCATTTATGGCTGAGAGTAATGTAGGTTTTATTGATGAAGGTGATGGTGGATGCGTTGATGATGGCGGTGATGATGGCGGTGCGTCTTCGCTTACATTGCCGTTTGCACTATTACTAGTACTGCCACCGACATTGCCCTTGAGGTTGTCGCCACCTCTGTTATCCAAACTGTCGTTTAATACCGAGAGCGGCGTACTAATGCGCTTGCTTACCTCGCAAGTAATGCTGCATATACTGTCGTAAACCATGCCAGTAATACCACTGCTAAGCGTCTGATTTGATTTTTGTGTTGATTGTTGAATTGATGGCGTCAGCCAATTCAGCGGATTAATACGGTTGTGCATTGTCTCAATTACCAGGGTAATTTGAATAACCGACTCGGCAATTAGCCGATTAGCTTCTTGCGCCTGAGAGGGCTTTTTTGTTTGAGTTTGTTTGCCAGTATTTTGGGCATCAGTAGCTTTGGTATCAGAAGCTTTGGTATCAGTGCCTTGGTCTTTAGCGTTTTGGGCATCAAATTTTGAGTTAGGCAAAGCATGCCCTTTCTATTATCAAGTTGATCTAAGCATAGCAGTATCAGCACAAGGAGAACCTATTTATTAAACTGCGCTATTTTTTGATAAAAAAGTGCACTAAATAAGGACAAAAAAATTATTCGTCGCCCAGCATAAATTCGCTATCTTATTTCTAAAACAAGCGTATTATCCGCCGAATATTAACACTTGAGTCTTTGAGCCGAAAATGGCCATAGGTTTTCACCACACTAAAGAAAAAACCTTACTACGCGTATCGTTTTACGTAGCGGGTTTGTTTGTATTTATCGCACTTGGCTTTGCCTTTATTACCCATTCAGCCGCCATCCTGTTTGACGGCGCATACTCACTCATTGCCTTTTTCATGTCGTTGCTCACGCTGAAAGTAGCAAATTTAGTGCAATTGCCCGATGACGACCGTTTTCATTTCGGCTATACGGCCATAGAGCCTACGTTAAACTTATTCAAATCCATTGTTATTATTGCCACGTGCTTATACGCCGTTGTGGGGGCTATTGGTAGCCTTACAAACGGCGGAATAAAGGCAGAGTACGGATACGCAATAATTTACGGTGTTATTGCTACTACTGCATGCTTTGCTGTGTCTGGCTACATGAAGTATCAAAGCAAGCCATTGCGCTCAGACCTAGTGGCGGTGGAAGTTCACACCTGGTTTGTAGATGGCGTATTGAGTGCTTCCATTCTATTAGGGTTTGCCACTGCGTATGGTATTGAACAAACCCGTTTTGCTGAGTATGCCTCTTTTATCGACCCCGTCTTGCTAATAATATTAGGGCTCGCGATATTGCCAGTGCCTTTTAAAATTATGCTCGACAGCCTAAAAGAAGTAATTAACAAGGCTCCACCTGAGTCTGTGACAGCTGTGATTGAGAAGCGATTAAAGCAAACCTTGATTGCAGTACCTTATCAACATGTTGAGGTGCGAATAAGTAAAAGCGGAAGAGACATCTATTTACTCGTGCATATTATTGTTGATAAATCGTTTTCCGTTGCCACGATAAGTGAACTAGACGATATCCGCATAGCCAGTGAGACCGCCATGCGACAGTGGGACCCAGCCATTATTATGGACATATTGTTTATCGCCAATCCAGCGCTAGCTGATTAGACAAGCTACCCTTTTTCACGCGACGGCTACAACTAATACACTACAATAAAGATGTATAAAAAAGGCCCTACCAACCAAAGTTGATAGGGCCTTTATATAACGTATATTCTGAGAGAGCAGGCTTTACCTACTCACTCTTTAAGAGACTACTCATACAGCGCTTAGTTAACAAAACCTTCGTTGGCTCTTATCGTCAATGGATGGTAACCAGGCTTTGCCTCTTCAAATGCTTTTTTCGCAAATGCTTTGCCTTCTGGTGTTTGCGAAAGCGTGCGATAAAGCGGCTTAACCAATTTGTTGCGGCCAATGCTAACCAGGTAGCTGTATAAACGCTCGTATGCTGGCTTGTACTCATTGGCTACCGCAATCATCAGCCAGCTATGGGCAATTTCGTTGTTTTGTGTTTCTGTTAGCGAGAACGCCGTGTCTAACGCTGTTAGCTGCTTGTCGGTCAACGACTCAGGCATATTGTTAAGGAAGTATAACCATTCATGCACTGTCCATTGTGCGGTTTCAATATCCGCTGCTTTTACGTCACCAGAAAGCCAAGCGCTTCGTGTATCATCGATTTTAGTGAAGGCATCAGACTCAGGCTTTGGTGCGCCCTCAGGAATACCAGGTTCAAAAATCCACTGCTGAATACGCTCAGCGTCTAACTTTTCTGGATATTGCTTAAGCAGCGTCTCATCCAAGTAGTCGATAAAGGTATCTGTAGTAATGCTTTTGAATGCAAAGTCTTCGAAGTACTGCATTAAGAATGCATCAAAGTTCTCACGCCCAACTTTTTGCTCTAACTCTCGAAGGAAAAGCGCGCCTTTTTCGTAAGGGATATTTGAAAATACATCGTCAGGGTTACGACCACGTAAATCGATAGCAAGAATTTCATCGTTTTGTTCTAGTGCAGCGATATCGTTTTGCAAGTCTTGATAACCTAGCACAGCCTCTTTTTTAAACCGCTCATGACCATAAATCATTTCCATGATGCGATAAGTTAAATAGGTGGTGAAACCTTCGTTTAACCACAAATCACGCCATGTAGCGTTGGTTACTGTATTTCCAGACCAGCTATGTGCTAGTTCATGAGCAATAAGAGACACTAGACTCTTGTCTCCTGCAATTACGGTTGGCGTGATAAACGAGAGACGAGGGTTTTCCATGCCACCAAAGGGAAACGATGGCGGTAATATGAGTAGATCGTATCGATCCCACTGATAAGGCCCGTAAGTCTCTTCAGTTACTTCGAGCATCGCTTCGGTGTCTTCAAACTCTTTTGCGGCACTTTCAAGAAGCGCAGGTTCGGCATACACCCCTGTTCTCTCGCCCATGGCCTTAAACTGCAGATCGCCAATGGCTAGAGCAATAAGGTAAGAAGGAATAGGCTGCGGCATGGTAAACGTATATTCACCATCGCGCTTTGTTTGAGGATCGTTTGCTGCGCTCATTACTGCCAATAAGCTTGGCGGTGTTTTAATGGTGGCCTCATAAGTCACACGCACTTGCGGAGAATCTTGCAATGGTATAAAGCTTCGGGCGTGAACGGCCTGAGCTTGAGTAAATAAGAACGGATGCTTTTTACCTGCGGTTTGTGCTGGTGTGAGCCACTGAACGCCTGATGCACTTGGTGATGTGGCATAGTTCACGGTAACTTGATTGGCGTTCTCGGGTAACGAAATTGAAAGAGGCGTTCCTAGGTCAACATCGGTTTCGCCTAAAGTAAAGGGAACTGCCTCACCATTTACGGTAACAGTTTCAATTTTAAGAGCGCGAGTATCAAGAATAAGCTCATTGTATTTTGGGTCGGTGCGCTCTACCTTGAGCGTTGCACTTCCTGATAACTGCTGAGTATCAAAATTAGCGCTAAGAGCTAACGCTAAATGGGTTACCCGTACTTCATCGGGGTTAGAGAATGAATGATAATCAACGCCTGAGGCCATGTCAGATGACCCCTCTGTAATTTCTGCTCTAGCGTTGTCTTCGGCCGCCTTATTTCCCATCTTTTCGTTTGCAACGTCTTTCATGGCAGCGCTAGCGTCGACCTTGTTTGCAGGCTCAGTTGTGGCATCGCTGCACGCAAAAAGTGCTGGTACACAAATTAGCGTAGCTAGCATTTTGCAGTAGCTCATAGTGTGGTTCCTATGTTGTTTCATGCTTCTTCCTTTATAGTTCTTTCTAGCTCGTTCTGTTTCTTTATAAGTTTGGGCAATTCTGTCTAAGAGTTCGTTCTACATGGTCATAGTAGCAAGTCGAGACTTCAGGGGCGATAAATAAACAGGGTATGAGACAGGTAGCGTTTAACACTAACTTTGCTAACTGGGTTAAGTGATGATGTGGACCCAGTGGCTGTGAGGTTGAGCAACGAAAGAATTCGGTAGTTGTGAGGGTTCGATTCCGCTGAAGCACGGCTTTAGCGCAGGCTCAATGGCCACTGGAAGACAGTGGTCATTGAATCACTGTAGTGGTTTAAGCTAGCGCTATCTCTACTTCAATATTGCCGCGAGTTGCATTTGAGTACGGGCACACTTGGTGCGCTGCATCTACTAGCGCCTGCGCTTTGTCTGATTCCACATCACCAAGGTCAACGATAAGCTTAACGGCAATGGCAAAGCCTTGTTCGATAGGCCCAATAGACACATCGCCAGTTACGCTTATATCGTCTGACAATTTGATTTTTTGTGAAGCAGCAACGTGCTTCAGTGCACCAATAAAACAGGCTGAGTACCCTGCTGCAAACATTTGCTCAGGGTTTGTCCCTTGGCCACCTGCGCCGCCAAGTTCTTTTGGTGTAGAAAGTCCAAGCTCAAGTTTGCCGTCACTCGACTTTGCCGTGCCTTCTCTTCCGCCTGTTGCCGTTGCTGTGCCGGTATAAACGATCTGTTGTAATGTATGCATCATAAACTCCGTTGTTAAAAAGAAAATTGCAAAACAGCAAGCGAAGACTTTTATTAGCCACACTTACTTTGCATACAAACTAAAATAACACTATCTCGGCTTGAAGTTCAAGTACTTTGCATACAAAATATAAAACTACTATTGAATTGGAGTTGCCTGTGTCTGAATTATTAAAATTAGAAAATCAGCTTTGTCATCGTTTTTATACGCTTTCAAATGCATTTACACGTGCTTACAGGCCGCTATTGAAGGCGTTGGATATTACCTATCCACAGTACATTACGCTTATGGCTTTGTGGGAAGCGAATAACATCACCATTGCCGAACTATTAGAGCGCACCGCGATTGATGGCGGTGCTATGACGCTCATTCTTAAAAAGCTAAGTGAAAAACAATTCCTCACTATAGAGAAAGACGAACACGACAAGCGGGTAAAACGAGTAATGCTCACCGAGGAAGGTAAATCAAAAAAACACATTGCCCAGGACGTACCCTCGCAGATGCTATGCAAATTAGACGGCATGAGCCATGAAGAAAGCCTGCAGCTTCGTTACTTACTAGACAAACTTGGTAGCTGCTTTAAGGCTGACGAACAGAGATAAAGAATTAAAGCGTGTCGTTTTTAACGTGCATTGCTGCAGCAGTTAACACGCTCTCAATTCTAGCTATCTGTATTTAGCAATACTCGATGTGGGTTAAGCAGAAATATGGTTACGCTGAGGTATGGTTAAGCAGAAGTATATTGCGACATTTCAGAATCAACTTCTTGCGCATATTGCGTTAGGTGATGCGCTAAAATGTTTTCCACTCTTCTCATGATGTCTTTGCGTTGATGATCCCACCCACGCTTATCAGCCTGTTTCGCTTGCGCAAGGTAAAATTCAATTCGAGTTTTACGTAATAAATGAGTTTTTCTATTTACGTTAAATTCCATGCTGGAGTAAGTCTCTTCCACATCCGTTATGTCTGTATGATAAGGCTTAGCATTATCCTCAGCAGTCGCTTGACTCACAAAGGTATTCCCGTTGCCTACTACTCCTATCATAACGATGAGTAATGACACTACTATTCCTGAAGAAATCCATTTTAGAAAAGACATTTATTGCTCCTTGTTTCTGGCTTCCATTTCAACGCTATAATTTATGGCTCTATAACTTTTTGCCATCGCTGGTTTAAGCTCTTGCGACAAAACACCTATTACCTTGCATCAGTAGTGGTGCTGAAACTGTAAATTGCTTGGTTAACTTTTATGAGTTATCAACCCACTGTTCCCTAGTTATTGCAGGTTTCGAACCAGAATCAAAAAATAATTAAAATCATATACTTATTAACAAATGAGCGAGACAACTTTGTTGATATTGGAAGTTTCTACACAAGAGGGAGTAAAAAGCACCGAGTAAAATATAACCTACCGAGCTGTAAAAAGGGCATTGATAGGCGGGACGGTCAGCTCTGAACGAAAAGAGTAAGAAGTAGTTTTTAGAAAGTTGAAAACTAGTGTCAATATCAGCGCATTTTCTGCTATCATCATTTCAGCGAACACTTGTTCACTGAAATTCAGAAAAATGACGACAAACACGTAATAGGATTAGTCATGTCAGAAATGCGAGACCAACTTGAAAGCATACCCGCAAGGGCTTACTCAGTAATAGAGGAATGGCTTAATAGTATCAGTCACGGCGTCGGTTTGGTTGCTGCCATTGTTGGCTTAGTGTTTTTACTCTATCGAGCTGAAGGTACGCTTGCCCTAGTTACCGTAGCAATTTATGGCACCACCCTTATTCTGATGTTTTTAAGCTCTACTCTTTATCATGCTACTTCACATCATAAAGCCAAAGAATGGCTTAAGCTTTTCGACCACAGCGCAATATATTTGTTGATAGCGGGTACTTACACACCTTTACTTTTAGTATCTATCGGTGGCGCGTTAGGTATGATAATGACCGGTGTTATCTGGAGCCTTGCATTTGGCGGCGTCGCCTTTAAGCTAGTGGCGCAGCATCGCTTTCCAAAAGTGTCTGTTATGACGTATCTACTTATGGGCTGGATAGCCATTGGCTTAATCTATCCTCTTTATATGGCATTGCCTGGGGCGGGTTTATGGTTGCTCGTAGCAGGAGGACTTTGTTTCAGCGTGGGCGTCTGTTTTTACGTGGCAAAAAAGGTAAAATACACCCATGCCATATGGCACGTATTCGTTATTGGCGGATGTGGTTGCCATTATTTTTCAATTTATTATTTTGTGGTTTAACGCTCGCTGTGAATACAACTGAAACTGAGACTAACATTACTGGCAATAACACTGCTGGCAATATCACTAATGATAGTTCACCCGCAATAGCCTGGTTCTCACTGAAAGCGGGCAAGATATGTTTGGGCAAGAAGCCTGTTGCCGAAGCCTATAGTGCATTAAAGGGCTTAGGAGTGACTCACGTGGCAACGGTTCAAACCGGTGAAGAACAAGCCCCAAATATTCGAGACAGCGCATTGGAAAATGGCTTGGAATGGTTGTGGGTGCCCTTTAGTCATCCGTCATCTCAATCGCCAACAGATGATGTTCACTCACATCATTATCTTCATGAGCTATCAAAAATGTTATCTGAAGGTGCCAGTATTTATTTGCACTGCGATGGCTCTCAGCATCGCTGTAGCTTACTGTTTTACGCACTTTGCCATTACGTAGGCATTCCATCAAATAGCGCCTACAATGCCCTGCATAGCTTTGGCCGCAATGCGGCAAACAACTTATCACGTTCCGAGCTTTCGTGGGCTGCCGAACTCGGTCATTCAGCTCCGCATATCTAATGTTAATGCAGAGCCATCTAGCAATTGGTGGCTCTGCATTAATTTTTTAGGGGCATCTTCCTACGATCATTTTTCTAAGATTATTCTTCTATGATCGTCTTTCTAATATTTGCGCTATTTAGTGTTTGCTCGCGCTATTATTTGAGCGTTGGTATTGGCAATAATGGTGAAACAATTTCACCAATACGTCGAAACAACTGCATGCGCGTAGTGCCAGAGCGCCATACAAGCCCTATTTCCCTGAAGCCTTTTTCCTCAGCAGGATAACTTTGAAGCCCGGTGTGCTCCAAAATAGACTGGTTAATCGCCAGCTCTGGTAAAAAGGTATACCCCATTTTGCTATTTGCTAATTGTACCAAGGTATACAAGCTACTCGCGGCGACACTGCTTATTTGGTCGCTGTGCTGTAAGTTACAGGCGCTTACCGCATGCCCCGTCATACAATGCTCTTGTTGAAGTAAGAAAATACTTTTCTTAGGCAGTGACGATATATCAACAGGATTCGGTAAGGCCGGCATCATATCTTCATGAGCGATAAGATGAAATGGATCGTGCCCTAGCACCATTTGCTTGCACCCTGGAGTTTCCATTGGCAATGCCAGAATAAGTAAATCTAGTCTACCGTCTGTTAACTGCTGAAGCAGCTTCTCCGTAGTATCTTCCTGCATCTCTAGGTTAATTTCTGGCAGAAACGCCTTAAAAGCCCCCAACATGCCTTCAAAGAGAAAGGGCGCAATAGTAGGAATAACCCCTAGCTTTATGGTACCTCGTTGCCAATTGCCCGCATTTTGCGCGTATTCAACCAGTTCACCTGCTTCTTGCAGTATTAACTTACTGCGCTCCACAATGTCTAACCCTAGCGAGGTAAACACAAACGTTTTGTGTTCTCGCTCTAGAAGCTGGCTACCGAAGTGCTCTTCGAGGTTTTGGATGGCAGTACTTAATGTTGATTG
This sequence comes from Alteromonas genovensis, assembly GCF_010500895.1. GTDB lineage: Bacteria > Pseudomonadota > Gammaproteobacteria > Enterobacterales > Alteromonadaceae > Alteromonas > Alteromonas genovensis. The sequence continues at coordinate 35,458 of NZ_JAAAWO010000002.1, read as the reverse complement.
GCTCACGTTGCAACGCTGAGCGGCACGATGGAAATGCTGCTCTTGATGTAGGGTTACAAGGTAGTGTAAATGCTTAAGGTTTGGCCACTTCATACTCATCTCATAATTGATTAATAATATAGTTCTTAATCTAGCATAAGGATTACGTGTAGCACATTAAAAACCCGAAAACGTCATGAAGAATTCTTACTTATACACTGGCAAGCAAGACATTCTGGGTTTAGGATAAAGTGAAAGCGTATTCGGTAAACACAACAACCACATGCTAATGAGGCCACTATGAAGGGACACTACAAAAACATTCTCTGTGTACTAGGCGACTCTCATCGTCAGGATGATACGGTGGCGCAAGCACTTCACATTGCTAAAACCCATCAGGCGAATATCACCATCGTGCTGGCACTAGAGGCGCTTCCGCCAAATGCCAATATGATCATGGAATCGTTTTCTTATATTGAATCTCAACAGGGTATGGAAACCCAAGCTCAGCAGTGGCTAACAGAGCAGTCTAAAAACTGGAGCCAGCATTATCATGCTGATACCGAGGTACTGATAGGCGATCCGCTGATTAATGTTGTGAGTTACGTTGTTAATAACAATATCGATTTAGTCATTAAGCGCGCAGAAGAGAGTTTTTTAGATAAGCTTTTCGGCAGCTTAGACATGCGACTATTGAGAAAATGCCCATGCCCTGTTTGGGTTGTCGATCGCAAGCCCAAAAGCCAGTACAAGAATGTGGTTGCTGCACTTGATTTGAACTATCACTACCCTAAACACGAAGTCTCCGTGCGCCAAGAGCTCAATCGCGACATACTTCGCCACGCTAGTCAGATTGCTTTACTTGAATTTGCTCAACTGCATGTTGTGCATGTATTCGATGCGGTTCCCGAAAACATAGCAAGAGACGGATTTATCACTGTCGACAACGATAGAATGGAACACGACCTCGCCAAAATATTTGAGGAACGGGATAACGAGCTGGCCCTTCTGCTCAACGAGCTTTCTGATGAGCTAGACGATGACGTACTGGATTTCCTTAAACCGCAAAAACACATTGTACACGGCTACCCTCGACGAGAAATTGCGGCCACAGCAGCGTCTGTTAGTGCCGATGTGGTTGTCATGGGTACCGTGGCAAGGCTTGGCGTACCTGGTTTTATTATGGGTGGTACCGCTGAAGAAACCATTCATCAACTGCATTGCGCGGTTGTCGGAATAAAACCGAGTGGATTTCAAACACCGATTTCTATTGAGAAAAAATGAGTGCTTGAACGAAGTGACCGATGACATACAAAAGCCGCGATAAGTTTTCACTTATCGCGGCTTTTTTGGTGCTTTCTACGTTTACAGCAATATCGTTAATTATTGTATTTCTGCTAGCGATGCAAACTTTCCAGCATTCTAGTGCCGGAATAACACTGCTGTGGTTTTACACCCCAAACGATGCTCTTAATATATAGAACGAGATAATTGAGAGAATGGCGCCCGCAGGAAGCGTAACAACCCACGACACTACAATATTTCTTACAATGCCAAGATTAAGTGCAGAAACACCTCTCGCTAAACCTACGCCTAGCACCGCACCAACAAGCGTTTGCGTGGTAGAGATAGGTAAACCTGTTCCTGACGCAATAACAACGGTACAGGCTGCTGCCAATTCTGCTGCGAAACCACGGCTAGGCGTAAGGTGAGTTATCCCCTGCCCTATGGTTTTTATGACTCGATGACCGAATAGCGCTAAACCAGCAACTATTCCTAAACCACCAAGAGGTAAAATCCATACCGCAAGCTTGGCATTTGCATTAATTTCGCCGCCACTGCTCACTACACTGACAACGGCCGCTAATGGTCCGATAGCATTCGCTACGTCGTTCGAGCCGTGGGCGAATGCCATGCAACATGCCGTCACTACCATTAATAGTGCAAACACTTTCTCTACGTTTGCGGCCTGTAAATCTGCATCTTCAGAGCCACTGAACTTCATGCGGCCAATGTACCACTTGCCTAAAACACCTAGTAACACTGCGATAATCACGGCGAGAATGTATCCATTCACCGCGCTCATTTCTAATCCAACGTGCTTAAGCCCTTTTTTGATAGTCACGAGTGACATTACAAAGCCCGCTAACGCCATATAAAATGGAACGTAGCGCTTAGCACTTTCAAAGGGTGAGGCAGTTTGGAATATGAGTTTATGCGCACTCATAAATATTAAATAGGCAATAACACCCGAAATAGCAGGCGTTACCACCCAGCTACCCACAATACCGGCAACCTTATCCCACGCAACGGCGTCCATGCTTACGCCGGCTGCAGTAAAACCGATAATTGCGCCGATAATAGAATGCGTTGTAGATACAGGCCAACCTAACCAAGACGCTACGGCCAACCAAATACCGGCAGCCAACAGCGAGGAAATCATGCCCAGTACGAGCAATTCGGGTATGTCTGTAAAGAAGCTTGAGTCGATAATTCCTTTGCGTATGGTAGAGGTAACCTCACCACCCGCAAGGTAAGCGCCAGCAAACTCAAATATCATCGCAATAAAAATTGCTTGTTTTATTGTTAATGCTTTTGACCCTACTGATGTCCCCATTGCATTGGCAACATCGTTGGCTCCAATTCCCCACGCCATGATGAAACCTACACCACCGGCAAGAAGAATTAGAATTAGGCCATAACTTTCAAAAAAATCCACTAAGTATCGCTCCCGAGCTAATGCGATTTGGGCTTTACGCTACTTCACTGTGTAGCAGTTCCCCGAGCCAAATAGGCTAGAGTGTGATGTTAAAGACAGATTATGTTTTAGCATAATGTTCGTTTTTTGCACGACCTGTCCTCGGCTCCGGCGCATGATAACGTAATCATCTTCGAAGCCATAGCGAAAATCATCGAAATTCGGTAAAAGTATATCTCGACGCTGATTATTCAATCAAATGTTTCATTTTTATGACAGCTATATTTCAAAAGACACGCCATCCCACGCCACGCGTGCGGTATAGCGACATCTACGCAGTCAATTAAGTCAGATCTTCTATCTTCTGATGGATGCTTTCAAGGGAGGTATGACGTACATCGGTTCCCCGTGTTAGGTACACAACATATTCGCAAACGTTTTTACATCGATCGCCAATGCGCTCTAGTGAACGCAATGCCCAAAGCACGTCCAGCCAATCTTGCATATCTTCGGTGATTTTTTCCATTTCAGACGTGGTGTACGTTATCAGGCGTTTGTATTCGCTGTCTATTTGATTGTCCTGGCGATAAACCTCAAGGGCTGCTGACTCATCTTGTCGCGCGAAAGCATCGAATGTGCCGCGCATCATGTCGATAACCTGTTCGCCTATTTTTACCATACTGCTTTTTATGGTGTCAGAAGAAGGAAGCTTGTTTCGCGTTACCAACTTAGCAATGCGCTCTATTTCATCACCCATACGCTCAATATCAGTGATAGCTTTAGAAATGGTCATGATTAAACGCAGATCGCTTGCCGTGGGATGTCGCTTAGCAATAATCCTCAGGCATTCTTCGTCTATCTGAATTTCCATAGAGTTTATTTTTAAGTCGTTCAACACTACTTTTTCGGCAATAGCTGCATGGTTGTGCTTAATGGCATACAGCGTATCTACCATCTGCTGCTCTACCTCGCCCCCCATAGTTAGCACGGAGTTGCGCAAGTTTTCTAATTCAACGTTAAACGTACCCGAAATATGAGTATTTAAAGCAACTTGACGCATTCTAGTAACTCCAGTGAACGGTAAACGTGGCACAACAAAACATGACGCATGCAACGGGGGCAGCGATTAAAGGTAGCGCGCAACTTCGTATATGGCTAGCGGGAATAAAAAAGTCGCTGTTAGCCATATCGCCCCGTAATGTAATCTTCTGTTTGTTTTTTCTCAGGCATGGTGAACAGCGTATCGCTATCGGCATACTCCACGAGTTTACCTTGATGGAAAAAAGCCGTGTAGTCGCTTACGCGCGCGGCCTGCTGCATATTGTGAGTAACAATAACTATCGTACATTGCTTTTTAAGCGACTCCATCAGTTCTTCAATGAAAAGCGTCGTCAGCGGATCGAGGGCTGAGGTTGGCTCATCAAGCAACAACACTTCTGGTTTTAAGGATAAAGCCCGCGCAATCACTAACCGCTGCTGCTGACCGCCCGATAAGGTCATGGCAGGCTCAAACAATCGGTCTTTCACTTCATCCCACAATGCGGCCTGCTTTAACGCACTTTCTACCGCATCGTCTAAATTCCGTCTTTCACGCACCCCTTGAAGCTTCAATCCGTAGCATACGTTTTCGTAAATACTCATAGGAAATGGATTTGGGCGCTGGAATACCATACCCACTTTGGCTCTTAGCCGTGACACGTTGGTTTTTTTACTATTAATGTTTTTACCATCAATAATCACTTCACCCTTATACTGACAACCGTCATACAGGTCGTTTAGCCGGTTAAAGCAGTTTATCAGTGTGGATTTACCGCACCCGCTTTGACCAATTAACGCTGTGACCTTGTTTTTCGGGATCCGCATGGTGATGTCTTTTAACACGTGCTTATCGCCAAACCATAAGTTGAGTGCGTTAACCTCAACTGCTGTCTGCGCGCTCGATAACTCGCTAACGGGCTGTATATTATGTTTAAACAACTTCAGCATGACAGCTTTTACCCTTTTAAATACCGTTTACGTAAGCGTGTTCTAAGTAGTACCGCTAAAATATTAAGTACAAATACAACCACCAGCAGTAGTAAGCACGCGGCAAACATCATAGATGCACTTTTAGCATCGGTTTGGCTGTGAAATGCACTGTCGTAAATTAACACACCTAGGTGCATGAACTGTCTATCGAGGTGTAAAAATGGAAACTCACCATCAATAGGTAAGGCAGGCGCAAATTTTACTGCCCCGACCAACATAAGTGGCGCAACTTCACCCGCGGCTCTGGCAATGGCCAATATAACGCCGGTCATAATACCGGGAGAAGCAATAGGCAATATAGTGCGTACAATGGTTTCAATTTTAGTGGCACCTAGTGCATAGCTGCCCGCTTTTAGCCCTTCTGGCACCCGCCTAAGTCCCTCTTCGGTAGCTACAATTACCACCGGAAGTGTGAGTATTGCCATGGTTAATGCCGCCCAAAATATACCTGGGCTACCCATGGTTGGCGCAGGTAGCGTATCACTAAAAAAGAGGCTGTCTATACTGCCGCCAAGTGTGTACACAAAGAAACCAAGGCCAAACACACCATACACAATGGAAGGCACACCGGCCATATTGCTTACGCTTACGCGAATAATGGTGGTTAGGGCTGTGTTTGGCGCATATTCGCTTAAATAAATAGCCGCCATTACGCCAAAGGGGGTAACGATAATGGTCATAATAAATACCATTAGCACCGTACCGAATAAAGCAGGAAATACGCCACCCGACGTATTCGCTTGTTTAGGCGATTCAGTGAGAAACACAAACACTTCACCAATGGCCACCTGCCACTTCTCAAACCCTGTTAATCGACTCACAAAATCGACACTTTGAATTGTGAATATCGGAATACTAAAAGGCTGCCCTTCGGCAAAGCTCACCGCAAGCTTGTATTGATCTCGCTGGGTTTCAAGTGAACGAACTCGCTGCTGATACTCATTGAACTGAGCTACTAGCTTTTCTCGCGCTGGTGCATCCGCTGCCACATCTCGATTGTCAAAGCGAGAGAGTGATTCGTGAATTGGCGCTAAAAACTGTTTGTTTAATTTTGTAATTTCATCTGAGATGAGTGCTACTGACTCCATTATTTGCGGCAATTTAGCAAGCGGAATATTGGCGCCCTCTGGCGTAACCACATTTTCAGGCACAGCCATTACCTGCCGCCCGTCATTAAGCTTTATCTCGGCGCTGTTTTTAGCCAGGTCAATACGCTTTATACGCTCACGCTCAACTAACAATTGCGCCCCGTATGGGTTTAGCGCGTCTGCATACTTAAGCCTTATCTCCGATTTAGCCTCATCATCGAATACATTGGCTAAAAGAGTCACAACCTGCTCAGTCTCTCTAGGCGTAGTCTCTTTAGACGCAGCTTCTTTAGGTAGAACTTGGTCGGTGGCAAGCGCTGGAGGAGATATGTGAGTAAGCGCAACGCTGTATATGGGTTTTGGCCAAAAATAAGCGCCGCCCCTTGCCGTAATCAACACGAGTACACTAATAAGGGCAATCAGCAATAGGCCAGTAAAAAAGGCGGTTAAACTAATCACCAGCGACTGACGCTGCACCGCATTTAAGCCAGAAAGGCGAAGCTTAGCCATGCTCTTTTCTCCTTCCCAGTCGCTGTCGCATAACCTCGGCAATGGTATTTACCACGAAGGTGAATGCAAACAAAATGCAGGCGGTAAAAAAGAGAATTTGATAATGGGCCGATGAGACATCAGCTTCAGGCAATTCAATGGCTAAATTAGCGGTTAGTGCCCTTAGCCCTTCAATAAGGCCCCAGCTAGATATGGGGGTGTTCCCCGTTACCATAAGAACAATCATTGTTTCACCAAAAGCGCGACCAAAGCCCAGCATTATGGCAGCAATAATACCAGGCAGCGATACGTGCAACACCACATGCATTAGTGTTTGAAGTCGTGTTGCTCCCAGCGCAAACGAGGCGTTTTTCAAGTCTTCGGGCACACCGTTTATGGCGTCTTCAGCCAAAGAATAAATACTGGGCGAAATTGCGATACCTAAAGCTATGGCAACCACAATGGTTGTTTTACCAATTGGACTGTCTGACCCCGACGCCAACAATGCAAACCCATCAACGCCCATGATGGAGAATATAAATTGAGGCGCAAACTCCACGCTGATAAAGGCGAGTAATAACGTACCTCCTAGGGCAAATACCAACTCGCTACCGTGGCGAATACGCTTTGGCAGGTATTGCGCTACTTGGCGCTGAAACAGCGACACAATAATAAGTGCAATTGGCACGAAGATAATAAAAAAAGCGACGGAAAATAGAAATTGCTCTGCCTTGGGCGATAGCCATATAGCGGCAATAAAGCCAATGAGTACGCTGGGGATAGCCTCTAACATCTCAATAGCCGGCTTTAACAGGTGGCGAAGTCTCGCTTTTGCAAAGTAAGCAGTATAAATGGCCGCGCCAATGGCAATGGGAATAGCGATAACCAAAGCCAGTAAAGATGCTTTAAAACTACCTATTAATAGCGGAGTTAAACTAAATTTAGCCTCTTGGTAGTCTGATGCACTAGTGGTTTGCCATACCGTCGCCTCGGCGTCATAGCCTTCATAATGCTGTGGTTCAAACAAAGAAGACCACGTGGTAATACCGCTTAAGTGCTTACCCTGCCATGCCGTTACCGAACTGTTACTTCTTCCTATTAACACATCACCATGCCAGTCAATACTAGAAATAGCCGTGTCACTGTGGCGAGAGCTTATTATCTCCCCAGTAATTCGGTTGATGAGCAATAGCGTATTGTTGCTGGTTAGCACTGAAATCAAATTCATGCTGGCATGCTCAGCAATATCTAGCGTTACCTCATCATCGCTTAACACAATTGAGTATGTCTTTTGAAAGTGTAAGCCCTCGCTGCCTTTACTCAATACCCACCGCGTTAATGCATGGGTGTTGAGGTTGTGCAAAAAGAATGAACGCTGTTTGGCCAAGGGGAAGACCAATGCATCACTGCCTTCGTGAGACACATTACTGATAAATGGCGCTGATGCATTAGCCTTATCGTAAAGGCGATGAAGATAAATATCGTTATTTTTATGCAGCAGCATGCTTTCACTGCCAGGCATCAGCGTGACCTGTTCTTCACCCGAAAAATGCTTATCGATAAACGTGGTGGGCGCTTTGCGATTAACCCAGCGCACAAAAACACCGCTATCAAGGGTAATCTGTGTCACCACCCATCGATTGGATAATTGAATTTGCCAGTGCTTTTGCCCCTGCCAAACCTGTTTGGGAAGCGCAAATGCAATGGTATTAGACGGAGTGCTTTGCACTACCTTCTTATCTAACAGTTTGTCTGCATTGTAGGTTCGCACAGGAATAACACGTACCTGCCCTGTGGGTGAAATATCAATAATGAAGTTTTCGCCCATTACGCTCATAGCAGAAAGCGTGTGACCACAAGGTTTTGTGTAATCTTGTGTATTTTTTAGCTTACCTTCAGAAAAGGCGAGAAGCCCTAATCGGCAGTTTGCTTTTTCTGCCAACAGCGGTTGTCCGTTAAAGATATCGCCAGTGCTAATAATAGATTCATTGTTGGGCACGGTGGTGTGGGCAACTTGCTTAAGTGAAGGCGTGTAGGTAAGCGGTATTGCTTGGCTTATGAGGTGTGACACTAAAATAACCAGCGTCAGCAACACCAGACCGCCAAAGCCCGTCACTAAAAAGCGAGACCGTCTGTCAGTCCGTTGGCGTCTCTTGTTTATGCTATCGCTATCGGGAGTCATTCTACTTTTTAGTGTTTATATAATAAAAACCCTTCGCTGTGGAAGAATTTGGAGTAAATTGCACTGGTGAGCAGTGTAAGTTTTGTTATGCTAATAGCAAGCGAAAATTTTTCGTGCTACATGTTTTAGGCGGTGTGTTTATGACTCAAATCAACCATCAAGCGCTAACACATTAGCCATTAGCCTGCGTAAGCACGTTCAGCTTATTTCTCAGCCATTCATCAAGGAGTTTTGCATGCAATCTATAGTTATAAACATAATGGGGCAGGACAAGCCTGGGTTAGTCGATTCGCTTGCGAAATGTATTTATACACACAAGGGTAACTGGTTGGGATCAAGCTTTGCGCACATGGCCGGTTTATTCACAGGCTTTGTAGAAGTGCATGTCAGTGCAGAGGGAGAACAGCCTTTAATTGACGCCATTGAAGCGTTACCCGACATCACCGTTCAACATGTAGCCGCACTTGGACCTCAAGAAAGCAGCGCCGTTAAGTATACCGTAGAGGTAATGGGTAATGACAAACCCGGTATAGTGCAAGAACTGACTAATGTACTTAATCAGTTCAACCTCAACATACTTACCTTTGCCTCACACTGCGAAAGCGCGCCTAATTGGGGCAGTTTAATTTTTAAAGCGAAAGCGGAAATTGGTGTACCAGCAGAATTTGACGATGGCGCATTGCAAGACGCCCTTGAAGCTTTGGCGAATGACTTAGTTGTCGACATCACCGCAACGCATTAATGTGAAGAATACGCCGTTTCGCCCATTGCTAAGTATTGCCTTGTCATCAAAGTGTAATTAACGGATGACAGCCTTTGACCATTTTGTGAGTCTTGAATGAGAAATTATGGATAACAACGTTTTATATTATCCTGCGGAACTGAGTTGGTTAGCTTTTAACGAACGCGTGTTGCAGGAAGCCGCCGATCAAAACACCCCTGCTGTTGAACGTATACGCTTTTTAGGTATTTACTCAAACAACCTCGATGAATTTTATCGCGTAAGAGCGGCGGGTGTAAAAAGACAAATCACAATTGCACAAAACGACGGTAACGAAGAAGAGGCCGAGCGTCAGACAGCATTAATGGCTTTGATTCAAAAGAAGGTGGTTCAGCTTTCAGAAAAATTCGATAAAATTCATAAAGACGTCGTAAAAAGTTTAGCCCGATACAATATACATATACTTCGTAAAAACGACTTAGATGATTATCAGCAGCAGTGGGTTCGCAACTTTTTTGTGAATAAAGTGCTGCGTCATATTGCGCCTATCATTATTGATAAAAAAACAGACCTATTAAAACGGCTAAACGGCACGTCTGTTTATTTGTATGTAGCCCTGAGAAGAAAAGAGAAAAACACGAAATTCGCAGTCATTCAGGTTCCTACCACTGAAATGTCTCGCTTTATGCTTATTCCCCCAGAAAAAAGTAAAAAGAAAAAGCATATTATTATGCTCGACGACATGATTCAGCTTTGCCTTGAAGATATCTTTCGAGGTTTTATCAAGTTTGACGAGATAGAGTCATTTTCATTTAAGATGACTCGGGATGCAGAGTATTCCATCAACGATGAGATAGACGAAAGCTACGTTGAGAAGATGTCTGAAAGCATGAAGCAGCGTCTTATTGCAGAGCCGGTTCGGGTTATTTATGACACCGATATGCCAGACGATATGATGCAAGACCTGCGCAAGCGCCTTAAAATTACTAAGCTTGATACCATGCATGCTGCGGGACACTATCGTAACTTTAAAGACTTTATTGGCTTTCCCAACGTGGGCCGAGAATACCTTGAGCATACGCCGCTGCCGGCTATTGATAGCAAAGCGTTTTCGCAACACAACACCGTGTTTGATGCCATTACAGCCAATGATATTTTACTGCACTATCCTTACCACCGCTTTTTGCACTTCACTGAATTTTTGCGTCAGGCAGCTTTCGATCCTAATGTACGCACCATACGCATTAATATTTATCGGGTTGCGAGTAATTCTCGCATCATCAACTCGCTCATTGACGCGGTGGATAACGGTAAAAAAGTGACCGTGGTTGTAGAGATACGCGCCCGTTTCGACGAAGAAGCGAATATTGAGTGGTCGAAACGAATGACCGAAGCGGGAATTCGCGTTGTGCTTGGGGTGCCTACTCTTAAGATTCACTCGAAGCTGTGTATTGTGACGCGAGAAGAGCGTGGAACTTTAATTAATTACGCCCATTTCGGTACGGGTAACTTTAACGAGAAAACCGCTAAAATATACACCGATTACAGCTTGTTTACGCGCAATCAAGAATTAGCCGACGAAGGCGTAGCGGTGTTTGACCTTATTCAATACCCGTACCGCCGTTATAAATTCCAGCATTTACAAATTTCGCCGCTGAACTCAAGAACCAAGATTCAGTCGTTAATTCGTCAGGAAATACAGCATTTAAACCAAGGCCATGATGCGCAAATAACGTTCAAAATTAACAACCTTGTTGATAAAGAGTTGATTGACGATTTATATCGAGCTAGCCAAGCAGGCGTTAAAATTCGCGGTATCGTTCGCGGTATGTGCTCACTAAACCCAGGCCTCAAAGGTATTAGCGACAACATTGAAATTATCTCTATTGTCGATAGGTTCTTAGAACACCCTCGCGTGATGATTTTTGAAGGCGGCGGTGACAGGAAAGTTTTTATCTCTTCTGCCGATTGGATGACACGTAACATGGACAATCGTATAGAAGTGGGTTGCCCAGTTTACGATAGAACCTTGCAGCAGCGCATTGTTGATATTATGGAGCTACAGTTTAACGATACGCTGAAAGCGCGCGTTATCAACTCTGAGCAGACGAATAATTATGTGTTGCGCGGTAATCGCAGAAAGGTACGCTCTCAAATAGAGATATACGACTACCTCAAACAACTTGAAGACAACCTGTAGGATAACCTAATCACAAATGACTGAGCATGAATCCATCTTTGACGGTGTAGAGTCCCGGGAAGTAAGTAAAGTCGCCGCGCTAGATATTGGCTCAAACAGCTTTCACCTTGTCGTGGCGAGAATTGTAGCGGGCTCTGTTCAAATTCTTCACCGCGTTAAACAGAAGGTGCGACTTGCCGAAGGGCTAGATGACGACAATATTTTGTCTGATGAAGCCATAGAACGTGGCCTTGCCATGCTCAAAGTCATTGCTGAGAGTTTAAAGGGCTTCGAGCCCGATTCAGTCAGAATTGTGGCCACGCACACCCTGCGAAAAGCGCGAAACGCCAGACAGTTTATTCGCGCAGCGAAAGACGTACTGCCCTACCCTATTGAGGTTATTTCAGGGGTGGAGGAAGCGCGCTTAATCTACTCCGGCGTTGCCCACACTAATCATGCCGATGGCCAGCAACTGGTGGTAGATATTGGCGGTGGCTCAACGGAGTTTGTTATTGGCAAAGGGTTTAAACCTCTACTTTGTAGAAGCTTGCAAATGGGGTGTGTAAGCTACACGCAGAAATTTTTTGCTAACGGCGAGCTAAAGCGCAGCGCGTTTAATAAAGCAATAACCAGTGCCGCTCAAGAACTTGAGATGATAGACGTTAAGTATCGCAAGCTTGGCTGGGTGCAGTGTGTTGGCACCTCGGGGACTATTCGCTCGCTATTTACGCTATGTCAGCAAGACAAAACTAACGAACACGATATTCCCGTTATGTTGAAAGCCTTGCGTAGCCTTATGGACCAATTCATTGATGCGGGGCATGTTGATAAGTTGGACTTTCCCAATTTAAGCGAAGATCGCCGTGTAGTAATAGCCGGTGGTATCGCTATTTTAATTGCAGTGTTTAAAGCTTTAAATATTAAAGCACTTGTTTATTCCCCTGCGGCATTGCGCGAAGGCGTGCTTTACCAAATGGAAGACGAGCTGCATCACGCCGATATTCGCGGAAGAACGGCGAGTAGCTTGGCAACCCGTTATGATGTGGATACCTCGCAAGCAACCATGGTGTTAAATACCTCGCTAATGCTGCTGCGAGAAGCAGATAAAGCGTGGAAACTTAAAGGCCAAGACTTTAAAAACATGCTGGGTTGGGCAGCGCTGCTGCACGAGGTAGGTATACAAATTAATTCCCGCGGCGTGCAGCGTCACAGTGCTTATATTCTCGCTAATGTTGATATGCCGGGCTTCACTCAAGAGCAGCAGCTATTGTTAGCCACACTAGTGCGTTTTCATCGCAAAAAAATACGCATTAGTGACTTACCTAGCTTTAACCTTTTCGACAGCAACGCCGTGAAGCGCCTAATTGCACTGCTAAGGCTAGGAGCGTTACTTAATTTAAAACGACAAGAGCAATTCTTGCCAGATATGACCATTGACGTTACCCCATCATCATTATCGTTGAACTTTCCTGAAGGGTGGCTTGAGGAAAAGCCCATTTTATCTGCTGATTTAGTCAGTGAGAGCCAGCATTGGCAAGCGTTAGACTTGGAATTACTGATTAATAGCTAGCTGGGTTTCTTTCTACTGCGTTTAACATCAAGAAAGTAGCTAGCGGCAGTGCTAGCTATTTTTTATATTTTAAACGATGAGTCAATTTGACGAGTAGCAGACCTAGAATTTTCGTGTCACATGTCATCGTGAATACAATCAAGAAAGTTCAAAAACGCAAAAACTAATAAACGTTTCGATACATTTTTCATTTCGATTTTATTTATCAGACTCGCTACACTGCTGTAACTCCAAACTGCTATTACTCCAAACTAATGGCACTCCATCTTCTTTTACAAGGGATGTAAATGCGAATTCATTCAATAGACGCCATTCGAGGCCTAGCTATCCTCGGCATACTCTTTTTAAATATTACGTTTCACCAAAATTTTTACACTGGCTACGCGTTTTTTGAAGAACCGCTTTTATCTGATGACATCATTTCGCTAGTCAATGCCCTTTTCTTAGATGGAAGATTCCGTTCGTTATTTTGCTTGCTCTTTGGCGCAGGATTGGCTATTCAGATAGTGCTGGCGAATGTAATGACGAAGCACTTCCGCCAAGGCCCTTTTGAAGCCATTTGGCGAAAGTTGTATTTACATAGCTTTTATAAGAAACGTACTAAGGAGCATCTGGCGTTGTAGTTTCATCAGCACCGCTGTACTTTTTAAACCACGCTAAGATATTTTCTACCTTACCGATCATTCGCGACGGTTTTGCGGCAATGCCATGAGACGATTCAGGTACTTTTACTAATACCGTATCTACTTTCTGAATTTTAAGCGCTTGATAAAACTGCTCTGTTTCAGACATGGGGGTACGTTTATCGTTCACTCCAGTGATAAGCATGGTAGGCGTTGTAACATTGCCAACTAGCGACAGTGGTGAACGCTTCCAATAATGCTCTACGTTGTCCCATGGCTTACCAGGAAACTGAAAAGGTATTTGGTAAAGCCCTGAGTCAGCGGTAAGTACTTTAGATAGCCAATTAATAACAGGCTTTGCCACTACCGCTGCCTTAAACCTATCCGTTAGACCAATGGCATAAGCAGATGCAATCCCACCAGCAGAGCCACCGGTGATGTAGAGTTTTTCAGGGTCGGCAATGCCTTTTTCAATGAGCGCATCAACACCCGACATGTGGTCTGCAAAGTCATACTTTGAGCTGTACTTGCCTTGAAGTAGCAAAGCAAAACGCTCTCCATAGCCGGTGCTGCCTCTGTGATTATCGTAAAACACTACGTAACCTTCGGCCGCCATTCGCTGCAACTCTGCCGTAAACACGGGGCCATAGGCTAAATTTGGACCGCCATGAATTTCTAAAATGAGTGGATAGGTTTTACTGCTGTCATAGTCTGGTGGAAGAATATACCAGCCCTGAATTTCTTCTTCGTCTATTGAAGATGTGTAAACAATCTCTTTCACCTCACCCAGCGTTTTGTGGCCAAGTACATCTTCATTCAGCGACGTCAGTTGACGCTCATCATCGCTGGTAACATATAAGTCGGCAGGTCTGTTAGTTGCCCCTTTTGTGTAGGCAATAACATCACCCGCGGCGTGGTAAGTGGCGAAAACGTAAGGCCTGCCTAATGTAGTGCCCCCTAACCCAGAAGCCATATTGGTTACTTTACCCGATAGTGACACACTATCGACTTGCGCTAGGCCTCTTACCGACTGCTGAAAGTAGATATTCTTGCTATCTTTCCATACAAAGTTAGACACAGCATTATCGATAGTTTCAGTGAGATTTTTATGCTCTGTACCATCGGCTTTCATCACGTATAAATACGTATTTTTATACATGACTTTGTCATCGCTTCGGCGTTCGTAAGCGACATATTTGCCATTAGGGGATACTATCGGCGACGCTTCACGACCTTTAAAACTGGTTAGTTGCTCGATATGCCCCTGCATGTCTACCGTATAAATATCCGCTTCTATTGGCTCGTATTCCCAGTTGCTGCTTCGATTGGCTGAAAAGTATATTTTTGCGCCGTCGTGAGAGAAGCTTAAGCTTCCGCGATGGTGATAATCACCTGAGGTAAGCTGCCTTGCGGTGCCGCCTTGTGATGGCACTACGAATATGTGTGTGTACGCAGGCTCTAATACGCCTCTTCCGTCGGCCTGATACCTTGCTTTAGTTATATATTCAAAGCTTGGAGACCAGTTGGCCCCTTTCGGCTTTTTAGGCATATTGACTTTCAGCGGCTTTTCTTCGGCATCGACGCTCATGGTAAATGCAATGTGCTTTCCATCGGGCGACCAGGTAATAGAGCTAGGGGAAGAAGTGACATTGGTAACAAGTGCCGTTTGCCCGGTATCCATCCAGCGTACATATAGCTGTGGCTTTCCTTCTTCATTAGACAAATACGCCAAACGCTTTCCATCAGGAGACCAACGGGGCGAGTAGAAATTATGTTTAGATGATAGTAAAGGCCGGTGCTTACTGCCATCGACACTGGCAAGCCAGATATTAGAGCGCGTGCTATCAGACATAATGTCATTAGAGCGACGCACGTAGACCACCTGCTTTTTATCTGGCGATACCCGTGCTTCGCTCACATATTCTAAATTGAAAATATCTTCTGACGCAAAGTGGTGAGCTTTATTGGATGTTGGTGATGTTGGCGTCGAATTCACAGTGCGAGTGTCTTCTTGGGCCACGCTGGTAGCGGGAAGTAACGTACTCAGCAAAGAAGTACCTAAGGAAAATAAAATGGCCGTAGAAATGCGGCCTGTAGTAAATGATTTCTTGGTTGTTTTGCAATGTGGGTGGAAATAATGTGCTGTCATTGTTGCCCTATTCTTTTTTATTTTTGATCTTCAAACTTGTTCAGCTCTCATACTAGCGCAATCAAACGCCATGAAGATAAAGCGGGGTTAAATATGCGGCCACTCACTCGATTTAGTCGATAAAATGTACATACTTTTAAGACAAACTGTTCTTTATTTAAAGCTGTAGACCACGCTTGCTGCGATTTACTCTTACCGCTTTCTCTGCTCTTTGTGCAATTGTAGAGTTAATTTCTAAGCAACAGCTAACCGTATACGAAGTGAGAACATTGAAAAAGTAGATGACATGGTAGTGTGACTTTACCAACAAAAAGGTGGCATTAGGTATATGCATAATCATCATGGTGAATACAAAAGTGCAGTGAGCGAGCAGCTTGTACTTTTTTCTGCAAGAGGCCCGTGGAATGACGAAACAATGCGACATGGCGTGGTCAAATTCTCAAAGCACATAGAAGCGGTGTCAAGCAACGCAGACAACCCAAGCAAGCAGTGGGCGCAATTAAGTGTGTTATATGGTGAAAGCCTTATGCCTCCCTCCACATTTGATATATTTATTAAGCAAACCTCTATTCGTAAAACTCGAGGGTTAGCATTACTTGCAGTAGTGATTAAAGATTCTGATGTGGCAATGACAATAAGACAGCAATTGCGCTTTTGTTACGATGCCGCAAACATCGAATATGCGTTTTTTGATGACATTGATGCCGCCCTTAACGCTATTTCACAAGCAGAGTTGCGTTTTGATGAGCAGGAAGTCAGGCAGTTTTTAAGTCAAAATGACTTTTCATCTTGAGTCAAATGCCCTTTCGCTTTCTTTATGAAAACGGGATATTTCAGCACTGAATAAACAGACATAAAAAAGGAGAGCGATGCTCTCCTTTTGTTTATGTTTATTTTTCAAAGCTCATATTTCGAAGCTTCTGTCGCAAAGCTAATGCCGCTTGTACCGGCAAAGCACAATGCCATACAAGCGCTAAATTAAGACTTAGAAGCAGTATAAATACCGTCAATTGCGGTATCGAGTAGTGCTTCAAATTCTTCTTTAGACTGCTGAGCCGAGGTACCCTCGGTAAGTGCGCGAGAGAAGCTTGCGATCATGCCTTGGTTTTCTGACAACTTTGCATTAGCGTCGTTGCGAGTATAACCACCCGATAAGGCAACTACTTTCAGTACACGTGGATTGTCTACTAACTCTTTGTAGAAGTTAGCTTGGTCAGGTAGCGTTAGTTTTAACATCACCTCTTGCCCTTCACTTAACAAGTTAAGTTGAGTAAGGATCTCAAGCTTAAGGAGTGCTTCAGCTTCGGCTTTCTGCGGGCTGTGAATATCAACCTCTGGCTCGATAATAGGCACAAGTCCTGCGGCAAGAATTTGCTTGCCTACTTCGAACTGCTGCTCGACAACAGCTTTAATACCCTGCTGGTTAGCTAGCTTTACTACGCTTCGCATTTTAGTACCAAACACGTCTTGCGCCACGGCTTTCGCTAGCAATGCGTCAAGTTCTGGCATCGGCTTCATGAGCTGTACGCCATCACTTTCTTCCTGAAGCCCTTTGTCTACCTTCAAAAACGGAATAACACGCTTCTTCTGCCACAAATAATGAGCAGTGGACATGCCTTCAATTTCTCTATCTAAGGTATTTTCAAACAAGATGGCGCCAAGAACGCGCTCGCCACTGAAAGGAGCACTGGTAATAATACGAGTGCGCATGTCGTGTACAAGGTTGAACATTTCTTCGTCTGAACTGTATTGTGACTCTTCAATGCCGTAAAGACGTAATGCTTTCGGTGTACTGCCGCCGCTTTGATCTAGCGCTGCAATAAAACCGATTTGTGTGTTGAGTTTATCCAGCATAGATTGCTGAGCTTGTGATGCCATTGCAACACTCCTTTTGTATTGTTCTGCCTATACGACAGCTGTAGGGTTTATAGTTATTTCGTCAGCAAACATCACTGTAAAGCTAACCAGTCCTTCTTCACAAAGAACCTTTTTTAAAAAAATTTTTCGAAAAGCGTCGTTTTCGAAAGGCGCTTACCTACACCATGTTATTGCTGTTTTCAGTATAGGTAAGCACCGGTAGCATACTAGGCGCTATTTCTTACGTTATAGTTTCAAGTGAGTTAATTTGATTAGCTAACTTGAGGCAACGACAGCGCTTATTTATTTTTTTCTTCTAGTATCGCTACAGCAGGCAGTGTTTTTCCTTCAAGAAACTCAAGGAATGCACCACCGCCTGTTGATATGTAAGAGACCTTATCGGCAATCCCGTACTTATCGACTGCTGCAAGTGTATCACCGCCCCCTGCAATAGAGAATGCGTCACTTGCTGCAATTGCCTCAGACAGGGCTTTCGTACCTGCGCTGAACTGTTCAAATTCAAATACACCCACCGGGCCATTCCACACAATAGTGCCCGCATTTTTAATAATGCTTTCCAGAGCTTTCGATGAGTCTGGGCCAATATCAAAAATCATATCTTCATCAGTAACTTCAGACACGTGCTTTAACGCGGCCTCGGTATTTTCATCAAACGCTGCGCCTACCACTACATCGGTTGGCACAGGAATGTTTCCGCCGTTAGCCTGAGCGTCGTTCATCAACTGCGTGGCTTGTTCAGTTAGGTCCATCTCAACTAAAGACTTACCTACATTGTGGCCCTGGGCAGCAATAAATGTGTTGGCTATACCGCCACCTACAATAAGCTGATCGACCTTTTCTGCCAGTGTTTTTAGTACGGTTAGCTTAGTCGATACTTTTGACCCACCAACAATGGCCACCATTGGACGCTTAGGATTATCTAGTGCTTTACCTAGTGCATCGAGTTCGGCAGCTAGAAGCGGCCCAGCACATGCTTGGGTAGCAAATTTCGCTACACCATGTGTAGAAGCTTGTGCACGGTGAGCAGTACCAAATGCATCCATCACGAAAATATCGCACAGTGCAGCATATTGTTTGGAAAGGGTTTCGTCGTCTTTCTTTTCGCCTTCATTGAAGCGTACGTTTTCTAGGATCACTAGTTCGCCATCGGAAAGTTCAACACCGTCTAGGTAATCTTTAACTAGCTTTACAGGTACATCGAGGGCGTCGTTTAGGTAATCGACAACAGGTTGAAGTGAAAACTCTTCGGCAGGCTCGCCTTCAGTTGGACGGCCAAGGTGAGACATCACCATAACGGCAGCACCAGCGTCGAGCGCTGCTTTAATGGTTGGAATTGATGCTTTAATGCGAGCATCTGAGGTTACTTTGCCGTTTTTAACCGGTACGTTTAAATCTTGTCTAATGAGAACACGCTGACCGTGCAAGGCCATATCGTTCATACTTGGAATTGGCATCATCTTTCCTATGTTAATTTAAAAATGTTGTCATTCATTAACGTGTGAAAGCTGCGCGGGTTGGTGCCACCAACCCTGGCAGCATTTACGATTTATTTTGCTTCAAACATCACTTTGGCTGTGTCTAGCATTCGATTTGCAAAGCCCCATTCATTGTCACACCACACCAGAGTTTTAACTAACTGCTTGTGGCTTACGCGAGTTTGTGTGCCATCTACAATACACGAGTGCGGGTCGTGATTGAAATCTACTGATACCAAAGGCTCTTCGGTGTAGTCTAAAATTCCCTGCAAGCGACCGTCTTTTGCGTTTCGCAACGCTTGGTTAACTTGCTCAATAGACACTTCACTTTTAAGGCTAACACTTAAGTCCATCGCGGTGACGTTGATGGTGGGTACCCGTACCGCAATTGCTTCGAACTTGCCTGCAAACTTGGGTAAGATACGCTCAATTCCCGCCGCCAAGCGCGTATCTACAGGAATGATAGATTGGCTTGCAGCCCGAGTCCGACGTAAATCTTCATGGTATGCATCGATGACCTGTTGATCGTGCATTGATGCATGAATGGTGGTAATTGTGCCACTTAGTACACCAAATGCCGCATCGAGAGCCTGAATAACAGGGACAATACAATTTGTGGTGCACGAGCCGTTAGAGACTAATTTATGGTCACTGGTTAAGGTATCTTCGTTAGTACCGAAAATGACTGTGTTGTCTAAATCGGGCGAACCTGGGGATGAAAACAGCACTTGTTTAGCACCCGCATCGAGATGAGACTGCCCTGAAGCACGATCATCAAATATACCGGTACATTCAAGCACAATGTCTACACCTAGGGCTTCCCAGGGAAGATTGCTAATTTCGGCTTCAGCTAGCAGCTGTATATCATCGCCTGCTACCGACAGTGTTTTATCTTTTAAGGCCACATCGAAACGAAACCGCCCGTGGGCGGTATCGTATTTCAGTAAATGTGCAATGCCTTCGGGCTTGGCAATGTCGTTAATGGCCACAACATTAAACTCGTTATTACGCCCACTCTCGTAGAGTGCGCGTAATACGTTACGACCAATTCGACCAAACCCATTTATGGCAATATTTACCATTGGCTTTTATTTACCTCTTACAGAGACAGCGCGGCCTCTACGACAGCGTCGGTAGTAATACCAAAGTGCTTGAACAGGTCGCCCGCAGGTGCCGATTCGCCAAAGGTATCCATACCAATAATAGCGCCATTAAGGCCAACATACTTATACCAGCTATCTTTTGACAGTGCTTCAACCGCCACACGCTTGGTGACTGACGAAGGCAATACGCTCTCGCGGTAGTCTTTCGACTGGCGATCGAACACGTCTGTTGATGGCATTGATACCACGCGCACGGCCTTGCCTTGCTCGGTTAATGCAGCGGCGGCTTCTACAGCCAACTGAACTTCAGAACCCGTTGCAATAAGGATAAGTTCAGGCGTGCTGTCACTATCGATAAGTACGTAGCCACCTTTCGCAATATCAGCCACTTGCTGTGAGGTTCTTTCTTGCTGCGCTAAACCTTGGCGCGTAAAGATAAGTGTGGTTGGGCCGTCAGTACGCTCGATTGCCGACTTCCAAGATACCGCTGATTCAACTTGGTCGCAGGGGCGCCAGTTATCAAGATTCGGTGTAGAGCGAAGCGCAACCACTTGCTCAACAGGTTGGTGGGTTGGACCATCTTCGCCCAAACCAATTGAGTCATGTGTGTACACAAAAATAGCAGGTTGCTTCATTAGTGCAGCCATGCGCACTGCGTTACGTGCGTATTCCATAAACATTAAGAATGTTGCACCGTATGCTTTAAAGCCGCCGTGTAGCGTAATGCCATTCATCATGGCAGACATACCAAACTCGCGCACGCCGTAGTAAACATAGTTACCCGATGCATCGTTAGCTTCAACGCCTTTACTGCCTTCCCAAATTGTTAGGTTAGAGCCTGCTAGGTCAGCAGAGCCGCCTAATAATTCTGGCAACAATGGACCAAACGCATTTAGCGCATTTTGAGACGCTTTACGCGACGCAATGTTTTGCGGATTAGCTTGCAGCTCAGCAATAACTGCATCTGCTTTGTCACTGAAATCTGCAGGCAGTTCACCGTTAACACGACGCTTAAATTCTGCGGCTAGTTCAGGGTATGCGGCTTCATAGGCTGCAAAAGCGTCGTTCCATGCCGACTCTGCTTCGCCGCCTTTACCTTTGCCATCCCACTGAGCATAAATGTCATCAGGAATGTCAAACGCGCCGTGTTTCCAGCCTAGCTTTTCACGTGTTGCTACAATTTCATCATCACCTAATGGTGCACCGTGACAAGACTCAGTCCCCTCTTTGTTTGGAGAACCAAAACCAATAGTCGTTTTACAGCAAATAAGGGTTGGCTTAGCGCTGTTTTCTTGCGCTTTTTCGATGGCCGCTTTAACTTGCTCAGCATCATGACCGTCTACACCTTCAATTACATCCCAGCCGTAGCTTTTGAAGCGTGCTGGCGTGTCGTCAGTAAACCAACCTTCAACTTCACCGTCAATCGAAATGCCGTTGTCATCCCAAAACGCGATAAGCTTGCCTAAACCTAAGGTACCTGCAAGTGAACACGTTTCGTGTGAGATACCTTCCATCAAGCAGCCATCACCAAGGAATGCATAGGTATAGTGGTCAACAATGTCGTGGCCATCGCGGTTAAACTGGGCTGCGAGTACTTTCTCAGCTAGCGCCATACCGACTGCATTGCTCACGCCCTGGCCTAGTGGGCCGGTAGTGGTTTCTACACCTGGTGCATAGCCATACTCTGGGTGACCTGGAGTTTTAGAGTGCAATTGACGGAAGTTCTTCAGCTCTTCAATCGGCAGTTCGTAGCCTGAGAGATGAAGTAGCGAGTATAAAAGCATCGACCCATGACCATTCGATAGCACGAAGCGGTCGCGATTAGCCCATGATGGGTTAGCTGGATTGTGAGATAAAAAATCTTGCCATAATACTTGAGCAATATCAGCCATCCCCATTGGGGCGCCTGGGTGACCTGATTTAGCTTGTTGAACCGCATCCATACTTAGTGCACGGATAGCATTGGCGAGTTCGCGACGAGAGGGCATGTTGTCTCCTGGTTATAATTCGTATCTAAGCGAGCGTGGAGGTAAGTCGCGCTTTCGACTTAAGCTCTGCGTTTTATATACGTTTGAATGTGGCGTTATTCTTACCCATGCCACCGCACAGTTCAATGGGTTTATAATGCCAAAAGCGAAACTACTCACAAAAAATGGTCTATTACGCAGAACACACGTAAATGCTCATTGATAAAACGCAAATTTGTATGTCAATACTCGACTCCGATGGATTTCAATACTCAACTAAAAAAGAGATACAAAAAGAGAACCTGATCGGTAAATGTCAACAAATCGTAACGGTTTAGAGCCACAAGACTTTTAGACGTCTAGAAGTAAAGACTGGTATTTATAACTTGATTTAGTACAATACAAATAATTTCGATAATTAAATGCAAACGGAGTACACATGGCCACGAATCTATTCACTTCTGAATCGGTTTCTGAAGGACATCCGGATAAAATCGCTGACCAAATATCAGATGCAGTGCTTGACGCTATATTAGAACAAGACTCTCGGGCACGCGTTGCCTGCGAAACCTATGTAAAAACAGGCATGGTTTTGGTTGGTGGTGAAGTTACCACGTCAGCGTGGGTTGATATTGAAGAAATCACTCGAAATACAGTGAAAGAAATTGGTTATACTCATTCAGATATGGGTTTTGACGCTGATTCGTGCGCCGTACTTAACGCTATTGGTAAGCAGTCTCCCGACATTAATCAGGGTGTAGACCGCGCTAGCTTAGAAGAGCAAGGTGCAGGCGACCAAGGGTTAATGTTTGGTTACGCAAGTGACGAAACCGACGTGCTTATGCCAGCGCCTATTACCTACTCGCACCGTTTAGTACAAAAGCAAGCTGAAGTACGTAAATCGGGCAAGCTTGATTGGCTGCGTCCTGACGCGAAAAGCCAGATCACGTTTAAATACGAAAATGACAAGCCTGTTGGCATTGATGCAGTAGTGTTATCAACACAGCATTGCGACTCAGTGTCTACTGATACCGTTCGCGAAGCAGTCATGGAAGAGATAATTAAACCTGTTCTGCCAAGCGAATGGATTGATGGAAATACCCAATTTCACATTAACCCAACCGGTCGATTTGTGATTGGTGGCCCAATGGGCGACTGTGGTTTAACCGGCCGCAAGATAATTGTTGATACCTACGGCGGTATGGCACGTCACGGCGGTGGTGCATTCTCAGGAAAAGATCCATCAAAAGTTGACCGCAGTGCCGCTTACGCTGGACGTTATGTAGCGAAGAATATCGTAGCGGCAGGTTTAGCCAAGCGCTGTGAAATTCAAATTTCTTACGCTATCGGCGTTGCGCAGCCTACCTCTATCAGCATCGATACTTTTGGTACCGGCGTGGTTGATGAAAAAACATTGGTTGCGCTAGTGCGCGAACATTTTGACCTTCGCCCTTACGGCCTAATTAAAATGTTAGACCTTGAGCGTCCAATTTACCGCGCAACTGCGGCCTACGGTCACTTTGGTCGTGAAGCTTTCCCTTGGGAAGCGACTGACAAAGCCGAAGCGCTTAAAGCATCGGTTTAGTAAAATAAACTAGGCGTGTCAGCGCCGCCAAAAAAGCCCTCGTCAATGCGAAAAGCATGTTCATAGCGGGGGCTTTTTGTTTTTTAGAGTAAAAGAATTTGCGTTAAGTATTTTAAATGCATTTCCGTAACCTGCATTTTTGTCTATGCTTAGATAAAAGCTATTTATTCATTTAATAGTTAGCCAATTAATAAGTAGCTGTTAAATATGTAGCCAGAAAAATACGTACTGCATCAGCGTGATACCGTAGACGCCGACAAGCAGTGCCATAATAGGATTGTTGAGCAAAGAGTGGCGCTTTTATTCTCTACTTCTTTACTCCAAACTTCTTTGTTGCTGATTGTGTTGTAACAAGCAATGAAATTGACACTTAAAGTGAAACACATGACAACCAAGCGCTTCTACGTTTTATTGCTACTATGCGGACTCTGTTTTACCGCTAGCAATGCGAGTGCGCGTGAAAGAAGTGTGGAATCTAACTTTGGTCCCATTCATTTTAAAAGCGCAAAGATGGCTAGCTGGCAGCTGAAAAGCCGCTACAGACCGCATTCCACAACTGAAACCCATCAGTACGACAGCAGCTTTACTTACCCTGCCGGTTCGCAAACGTTTGTGAGTGCCAAACGCAGTTTTAATACACGTTTACCTCAGCATGTGTACGCCACGTACAATACGAAAAACACGGCATTTAGTCATTACGCAGAGTGGCTGTATGTTCCAACAGATATAGGCACGTTTACTCGGTTAGGATGGCTTTTAGGCGATAACAAAGGGTTGAACATGGCAGTAGAAATTGAACATCGACAGGTTGGAGAAGAAGAAAACATGGCGCTTTCTCTAGGTGTGCATTACCTCTTTTAAGGAGTTTTGTTTCAAAGGCATGTTCTTAGTTCGTTTGGGCTTTATTGGTTTTGCACTTTTTTGTTCGGCCCTTATTTACTTTGTTTGGGCGACCGGTGAGTCTTTTTACTGGTCTTAATCTGAGTTTGTATAAACGTTTGCTGGATTAAATAAGCGTCGGCACTCGCTCTATGTCGCTGGGTATCTAAATTAACTGATAAATCATCCTTCACCTCATGCCAAATGTTCATCTGCGGCTCGCTCAAAATGTATTCCATTGCCCTGCACGTAAATGCCATCTCTACCTGAGCGGCGCTAAACAGCTTAATCAGCCATGGATTATCAACCACCCAACCGTCACTGTATACTATGGTATTGCCTAAAAAGCGATTAAGCTCGTGACACACTCTCACAGGTTCTACTCCACGAGTGTGAAGCATTTCTTTTGTTATACCGTGCAGTTGTTCGGCTTTGTCATCCCAGTGGATCCACGAATCAAATGGGCGGATCAATTTACACCACTTTGCACCATCATAGCGCACGATACCGACTTCAATGGGGTAACTCGCCGCCCCAAAACCACTTGCTTCAACATCGACGATAGAAGGGAGCCATCTATTTTGCACTTTTTCTCCGCATAATTAATTAGTAGCACGTTATATTGCCTACAAACTGTGCACACGTCCTAAAGGGTTGCTGTACATTTTTTCTTTTAGGCAACTAAAAGCCAACTCAGCTGAATATACGCACTTTTTCTTACTTTTTACTTCTAGCATCGCAATAGTAGAATCATGCCACTTTTCATCATCGTTAGTTTGCACTACTCTGACTACATGGGTTGCGTTTAAAGCGTCTCGCTTATTAATAAACAATACCTAAAAACTTCTAAACAACCGATGCAAGCATTGTTGATAGAATCTTTAGCCTTGTTTGTAAATGATGCAGTGTTAACGAGCGACTTTTTACGATGTGGATGGACCCAGTGAAACGACGAATATATCGAATTTTAGTAAAGATATTGCTGCTCTCGTTAGCCTCTTCAGCCTGTATTGCCAAGGAGTCACTGAGATATAACCTTGGCACTTCCGGAAGCTCAATTCCTTATGAAAATGCGGTTGATGACTTGCGCCCTGGCATAATGGTGGAATTGCTACCATTGATTATGGACGCTGCAGGATTAAAAACTGAAAAAGTCATGCTATCCACTAAGCGAGCTGCGCAGGCGTTTAAAAATGGGGCCCTTGATTTTGACTTTTTCAGCCCAGAGTGGGTGCCACCAAACGAGGCCAACGACAACTTTGTTTTCACCGACCCTATTATCGACGTAACAGAGTACTTTATTACGCTTCCAGAAAATGTAGACCGTTATCGCACTCGTAACCAAATTCGTAGCGATAGCATTGTTGGTACCGTAGAAGGCTATGTTTATTTTGACGCTAATACCTTTACGCCACTCGCCTTTCAATCAGAAAGTGACCTCATATTGGCTTTGCGTAATCAACGGATAGAAGTGGCAATTATGGAAGAGGCTGTTGCTCGCTATTGGTCTGCTAAACACGGTGTTGAAATTAGTTTTGGCGCTATTCACACTAAAGGCTCACTCTCCCTTCGTTTGCACAGCCGACACAAAGATAAAGTAGGTACGTTAAATAACGTGATACAGAAGTTAAGCGCTGAGGGGAAGATTCAATCAGTAATCGACAAATACGCCGATTTTACAATCTAACTGCCAGATAGCAGCTATTTGGCTATGTTTGCCATCGAGTTATTGACTAGCTATTACCTTGCAAAGGAGCTTTTAAGAAGAGCATGTACGAAAAGCGCCTAATAAAAGTTTCATCGCTTTATCGTCGAGTAAGGCAAGCTTGCCGACTATCGAACGTGTCGACTAAAGAGGCAAACAACGTGCTAACTTCGCTTACCGAATAAAGGTGGAGTTGGCCGATAAGCCGGGTTCTGTCGTGGGCAACCATTCCTCTAGATC
Organism: Alteromonas genovensis; assembly: GCF_010500895.1. Lineage (GTDB taxonomy): Bacteria > Pseudomonadota > Gammaproteobacteria > Enterobacterales > Alteromonadaceae > Alteromonas > Alteromonas genovensis. The sequence continues at coordinate 8,920 of NZ_JAAAWO010000002.1, read as the reverse complement.
AGCAATTACTCACTGATTCAAGCAACCTACCCGATCCCCATGCGGGCCACACGTTAAGGGATCCTATTTGGTCTTGCTCCGGGTGGAGTTTACCTCGCCACACTCTGTTACCAGAGGTGCGGTGCGCTCTTACCGCACCCTTTCAGCCTTACCGGCATGTAAACATGCTTAGGCGGTCTTCTCTCTGCTGCACTTGTCGTCGGCTTGCGCCGCCCAGACGTTATCTGGCACCCTGCCCTGTGGAGCCCGGACTTTCCTCCCCTTTCTTGCGAAAGCGGCGATTGCCTGGCCAACTCCGCGGCGCATTCTACAGTAAGCCAACATTAATAGCGACTAGGCAACAGTGTTTGAATAGAAAAAATGCGGATTCATCTTTATTTGTATTCGTTTCGGCTTCTACCGTAGAATCAGACTCTCATTTTTTCTATAAGCGTATAAATTGATGTTTACTTTAGCTAAATCAAACTCTTTACGAGTAATGGGTGTTCTAGGTCTGATAATGGCGAGCACAGTACAGGCCACTGTGGTTGAGGTACGAACCGCACTAGGCAACGTACAAATAAATCTTTTCGATGAAGAGACTCCTGAAAGCGTCGAGAACTTTTTGGACTATGTAAACTCAGGGGCTTATGCAAACACAGTGATACACCGCTTAGAGCCAGGCTTTGTCGCGCAAAGCGGTGGTTTTGTTTATAACGGTATGTTCCCTCTTGATAGCGTACCAACAGGAACGCCTGTTATTAATGAGCCAACGTTATCTAACGTTCGCGGCACTATTGCAATGGCAAAGCTTGCCAGTTCACCAGATAGCGCCACATCACAATGGTTTATTAACCTATCTGACAACAGCGCAAACCTAGATGTGCAAAATGGCGGGTTTACCGTGTTTGGCCAAGTGTTAGGTAATGGCATGGAAGTGCTTGATGCTATTGAAGACCTACCACGTTTTAATTTAGGCGGCGCAGCGGACTCTATTCCGCTGCAAGACTATACCAACGCCGATGCGAATAATGATGTTGAAGTAACAGGCGACAACTTGGTGATTATTACTGACGTAGTAGTGACAGATAGCGCAACGGTGACCAACCCAGATATCGTTCCTGTTGAAAATACGTTGATAGACGCAGCCACTCCGGATGTTCCAGGCTCTGGTAACAATTCGTCTGGCGGAGGAAGCTTAGGCTTTTTCCTACTTAGTTTAGCGCTGGTTTGTCGCTGGGTTAAGTTTAAACGCTCATAAACTTCTAGCTGCTGTTACAAAGCCTTTAGCGCTACTGTAGAGCCTTTAGCTATAAAAAAGCATTTAGCGGCCAAATAAAAAGCCACCTCTTAGTAAGAGGTGGCTTTTTTAGTATTACGAAAACAGGCTTCTTCTAAACTCAAGTCAGCCTTATCAACAAACTCTATTTCTGAGGGTTAATTAAATACTTCTCGCCGGTTTTCTTTGCATTATATTGAGCTATTCTTTCAGGCTGCAATGCCTCTTCTAAGCTTAATACATCAGTAAAGTCGCTTTTAAACGTGGTGTTAATTTCATTGGCCACGCGTTGATGTAGCGCACCCACTTTTTCAGGGGCTAGCTTGCCTAAGAAGCGCATTAATAGCCACCCGCCAATTCCCCAAGTCATGCCGTAGGCACGGTTTAATATAGTAGGTGAGAAGTCTAGGCCACCGTAAATATACACTTGTTTGTTGGCATCTGAGCCATAGGTATTAAAACCTTCCGCGTCTTTGCTTCCAACCGCCTCCATTGCCGTTAGAATGTCGCTAACCAACTCGCCCCCACCTATGGCATCAAAGGCCAATGTGGCACCGGTTTCTTCAATGGCTTTGTAGAGGTCTTTCTTAAAGCTATCGCTTGACGAATTGCACACGTATTTCGCGCCAATCTCAGTGAGTAAATCTGCCTGAGACTGCTTACGTACTATATTGACCAAGGGCACGCCTTCGGCAATACAAATTTTGTTTAGCATAATACCTAAGTTAGAGGCCGCGGCTGTATGCACTAATGCGCTATGACCTTCCATGCGCATAGTTTCTACCATACCCAATGCAGTTAGCGGATTAACAAATGAAGACGCGGCTTGCTGTGGCGTAGTTTCTTCTTTATGAACGATACACGCTTGAACCGGAACGCAGCAGTACTGCGCAAAACACGCCCCCGAGAGCACTGCTACTGTTTTACCCAACATAGACTGCGCCGCTTCACTTTCACCGGCAGCTACCACTACGCCAGCACCTTCATTACCGATAGGCAATGACATGTCTAAGCGGGATTTTATACGAGGTAGTAAACCAGGATGCACGGGTGCCGTTAGCTGCCCGTTGTCTGCATTGAAGGTCGCTTCATTCAAATTTGCTGGGCCAAACATGGGCCACATATCAGACGGGTTGATAGGTGTGGCTTCAATTTTAACAACAACCTGGTGCGCTTTTGGCTCAGGAATATCCGAGTCAACGAGGTTAATTTCTAGCTGACCTTGCGAAGTAATTTTTGTTAGTAGTTGTTTTGATGTTGTCACAGTAACCATTCTCCGTGTAATTATATTTAGTAATAGCGTTTGCTTATAACCTTACGCTAGCACTAAGAAAAGCCGCACGCGAATAACTTAGGTGGATAGGCAATCATAAGAGTTAGTCGGTACACGGTGCTGGCTGTTGTACTTATGCAGTCAGTTGTACTTTACAAAAAAAGCACTTTCGCCTAGTTCTAAAACCACCAGCAACTTGTACCCATCACCAATAATTACTATTGTAGAGCGATTAGCATCCACTTAAAAAAAGGATTTACTCCATGAAAGCAGGCACTTACCTCTTTGGTATTTTTGCTTTGGCAACGGCGGTAACCGCATGTGCCCCTACAGCGCCATCCTCTAAAGATATCGCAAAAAAAGAAACGAAGGCCGAAGAAGCAGGTCTTAAAATCGATTACGAGAAATATCAGTTAGACAACGGCTTAACCGTAATTCTACATGAAGATAAATCTGACCCTATTGTATCCCTTGCCACTGTGGTGCACGTAGGCTCAAACAGAGAAAAGCCCGGTAGAACAGGTTTTGCCCACTTCTTTGAGCACATGGCCTTTAACGATTCTGAAAATGTACCTAAAGGCGCCAATCGCAAAATGATCCCTGAATTAGGTGGTAGTCGAAATGGAGGAACCTGGAGTGACGGTACTATTTACTACGAAGTGGTGCCAAAAGATGCGTTTGATAAACTACTTTGGATAGACTCAGACCGTTTAGGCTTTATGATCAATACGGTTACCGAGCCGACTCTTGAGCGCGAGAAGCAGGTAGTAAAAAATGAAAAGCGTCAGCGTGTGGATAACCGCCCTTACGGCCATACCGACCACGTTATTCGCAAAGCGCTTTACCCCGCTGGACACCCTTACAGCTGGACGGTGATTGGCGACCTAGAAGACTTACAGGCGGCGACACTAGATGATGTAAAAGGCTTTTATAACGAGTTTTATACCCCATCGAACGTAACGCTAGTGATTGCCGGTGATATCGACATTGAAGCAACAAAAGAAAAAGTGGCTTATTGGTTTGGCGAAATTGATGCCGGCAAGTCGGTGGCTCCGATAGAGCCTATGCCAGTGTCATTAGACAGCGATATTACTCTGGTACATGAAGATAATTTTGCGCGCCTTCCTGAAATTAGAATTACGCTACCTACTGTTGAGCAATATCACCCTGATGCATACGCCCTTGATATGCTTGGCGAATTACTGGCAGGGTCTAAAGACACACCGCTATACCAGTTACTCGTGACTGAAAAGCAAGTGGCTCCAAATGTTTCTGCTTATCACTCTGCGCAAGAAGTTGCTGGAACGTTCACACTGCGAGTACGGGCAAATTCAGGCCAACCGTTAGATGAAGTCCATGCCCTTATTGAACAAGGTTTAGCCACTTTCAAAGAGAAAGGCGTTACCGATGCTCAGCTGACTCGCATACGCGCGCAAACCGAAACCGCGTTTTATGAACAGTTTGAAAGCATCCTTAACAAGTCCCTTCAGCTTGGAATATACAATGAATATGCACAATCTCCTGATTTTTATACTACTGAAATTGCACAGATTAACAGTGTGACTACCGAAGATATCATGCGTGTATTTAGCAAGTATGTACTAAACAAGCCCGCCGTTATTACCAACTTCGTTCCTAAAGGCGAAGTTCAACTTGCTATGGACAACGCCACCAAGGCAAATGTGGTTGAAGAGCAAATTATTGAAGGGGCGGAAAAGGAGTTTAACGAGTCGGATAACGTCGTATTCAAACGCACAAAGACGAACAACGATCGCAGTGAACCCGCACTAACAGACTTACCTGCTATTAACGTACCCGATGTGTGGCAGCATACTACCGAGTTAGGTATTAATGCGTATGGTATTGAAGATACCGAGCTGCCATTGGTGAATTTCAGCATGCGCTTTCCAGGGGGCCAGCTGTTAGACGCAAGCGGTAAAGAGGGCACATCAGCACTACTTGCCGATATGTTATTTGAGGGTACTGAAAAAAGAACGGCGGCAGAGTTTGAACAAGCGCTTGGCCTACTTGGTGCGTCGGTTAACGTAAGTGCATCGAAGTACGATATTACGCTTCGAGGAAGTGTGCTCGCTAAAAACTACCGCAAGACAATGGCGTTGGTCTCTGAAATGCTCACCATGCCTGCCTTTAAACAAGCTGATTTTGATAGAATAAAACAAGCTCAACTGACGAACATCAAGCAGAGTTTAAGTAACCCATCGCGCACAGCATTCAACGTGTTCTCTACCAAACTTTACGGCGATAACCACCCATTAGGCGTTGCCACAGGTGGAACGCTCACCAGTATAGAAAGTATTACGCTGGAAGATGTTGAAGCCTTTTACGCAACCAACATCAAGCCACAAGGTAGCCAATACCACAGTGTTGGTGCGGTAGATAAAGCGTCGGTAATTGCCGCGCTCTCCTCATTCAGCGATTGGTCTGGCGCAACGGCTTCGCTGCCTAACCTAAAACCTGCCACTACGTCGAAAGATAGCCGCGTATTCTTTATTGATATTCCAGATGCAAAGCAATCTGTTATCTATATGGGCAAGCTGCTTCCAAATGCACAAAACGACGATATTTATCCCATTGAATATGCCAACACATCTCTGGGCGGTGGCATTAGCGGGCGTTTAGCCCAAACATTGAGAATAGAGAAAGGCTACACCTACGGCGCATATTCATATGTGAGAGGTGGCCCTTATCATTCAGCATTTATTGCAAGTTCGCAGGTGAGAAGCAATGTAACTAAAGAATCGTTAGAGGAATTTAAACGTCTTGTGGGTGATTACAAAGACACCTTTAACGAGAAAGATTTGTCTGTCATGCAAAACATGGTGATTAAAGGCAATGCGCGAGCGTTTGAAACCTTGGGAAGCAAGCTACGTATGCTAGAGGAAATCAGTGAATACAACCGCCCCTCTAATTACGTAGAGCTACAGCAAAACTATGCACTAAATGCCAACTTAGATGAGGTGCACCGGGTTATCGAGCAGTATATGCAGGAGCCAGCCATGATTTATGTTATTGCGGGCGACGGTAATACTCAGCGAGAAAAGGTTGCTGCATTCGCGGCGTCTTTAGACTCGCCTCTGGTAGAACTGGATATTCACGGCAGAAAACTCTAGTGCACTTTAGTACGCTTTAGACAGCCTAAATACACGGTAATACTGAGAATAAGCCGGAGGCTGCAGTGTGCCCTTCGGCTTCAGCATTTTAAGCGCTGGTATAAAAAGTGCCAGCATCGTAAGGCCCTAGCAGCATAAAAGCATAGGGCCTTTTCTTTGTGTCGAGAAAGCTCAACGACTCTCTTAAGTTTACATTTGGCATCACAAAGATTATTTCCTTTTGCACATTCTTTTAGCAAACAGGGTAATTTTTGATAAACTCACCGCAGTATTTTTGAGAACACATAAACAGGAAACCCCAATGGCCGTATTCGGTACCGTATTCATGCCTGAAATGGCGCTTACCCGCTTTGAAAACGACGCATGGTCTGAGACTGAGTTTGTCAGTTCAGGCGCCATACAAATGCATCCTGGCGCGCATGTTCTTCACTACTCGAGCACATGTTTTGAGGGTCTTAAGGCGTTTAAGCACGAAGATGGCAGTATTAACATTTTTCGTATGGACAAAAATATCGAACGCTTTGCACAAAGCAGTCGTTTACTCAACTTGCCTGAAATAGATAAAGCGCAAGTAGAAGCAATGATTATCGACGTGGTATCGAAGTACAGCTTGGAGGTGCCAGAGCCTCCTGGTTCAATGTATATTCGTCCAACGCATGTAGGTACTGAAGCGTCTATTGGGAAAGCAGCCGCACCGTCGGCCACATCAATGCTATACGTGCTGTTATCACCCGTTGGTGATTATTTTGCCGGTGGTTTAAAGCCGCTTCGTCTTTTGCTAGACGAAACGGGCATGCGCTGTGCGCCGCACATGGGTATGGTAAAAAGTGGTGGTAACTACGCCAGTGCATTACCGCCTATCCTAAAAGCGAGAGAAGAAGTGCAGGCCGATCAAATTCTGTTTTGCCCAAATGGTGACGTACAGGAAACTGGCGCGGCAAATTTCTTACTTATTGATGGCAACGAAATCATCACCAAAGGCCTAGATTCTAGCTTCCTGCACGGTGTAACTCGCGCGACAGTTCTACAACTAGCAAAAGACCATGGCATGACGGTAAGCGAAAGAGAGCTTACGGTGAGTGAGCTGCTAGAGCGTGCAGCCAAGCCTGGCGCAGAGGCTGCTCTATCTGGTACAGCGGCAGTGCTAACGCCTGTGGGCACGCTTATTCACAACGAAAAAGAGTATCAAGTAGGTAACGGCGAGGCAGGCCCAGTTACTATGAAGCTTCGTCAAGCGCTGAACGACATTCAGTGGGGCAAGGCAGAAGATACGCATAACTGGTTAGTAAAAATTAATCCGGAATAAGCAAATTTCCATTTTCAAAGTGGAAACGAGTGGGCGTAGCAACTAATTATATAGTAACTATTTACATAGTAGCTATTTATAGAGCAAGTACGCCGCTCGTTTTATTCATTTTCCTTTTAACTCATTACTGCTTAAATCTGTTTACCAAGCATCCGGCGCAGCGTGCCGTCTTTGTCGATAATATGATGTTTTAATGCGCCAACAATATGTAAAACCAGCGCGCCAATTACCACATATCCTAAGTAGAAGTGAACAGCACTGCCAAGCTTCGATAATTCATAATTAATCGGCAGGGTTTTCTCTGGGTCTTCTACGCTAAAGTTTTGTGCAAACACTTCAATGCCAAACACATCAAGACCATGACCACCTAGCACAGAGCCCATTAGCCCTGAAATTGGCATTAACAGTGTTGCGCCAATAAGCACCCAATGAACCACGTGGGCAAGGCGGTGTTCAAGAGCGGTGTAATTTCCCGCCGCTGACGGCCAGCCATTTTTAAATCGCCAAAACACCCGAGCTAGCGCAACGAATAAGATTAGAAAACCAAACGCTTTGTGCCATGGAAACAGGGTGTATACACCGTTTTCCGCCATGTAAACACCTGATGCTAAAAGCCCAATAATGGTTATGCCTACCAGCCAATGCAATACTATTGTGGTTGGGGCTAATTTGTTTTGCGTGTCGTGCTTCATTGTCTTCCTTTTGTGTGTGTTATTAATGCGTTTCGAGTACTAGCGTCACCAATACTCCGTTACTTGTTGTGCGCTGTTGATAAGCCCAAGTCAACTTGCCAGTAAGCTTATCTAGCAATTTTAATCCAATGCCAAAGCCGCTGGCTGATTCTTCACTATTGTTGACGTTAACGTTTCTTTCTGCACCAGTAGCGTTGCCTGGTAAATTAGCAGTAGCGAGGGCTTTAGAGGCATCTTGCTCGTTTTCTTTTTGATCTTCCTCTTTTTGCTCTTCATTGACAACTTCAAGTTGATTATCACGTAGCGAAATCGCCACACTGCCACATTGGGTGTGTTGATAGGCATTGCGAACTATGTTGCCAATGACAATCTCACTAGCCGTTTTTGGTAAAAACAGCTCACACGCCTCAAGGGCTAACGTTACCGAGACATCCTTACCTTTACGTAAATACTTTAAATCTTGCGCTAATGTAGAAACCATTGCTTCTACATTGACTTGTTCTATCGGCAGGCTGTCTTGGTTATCTCGACCAAGCCATAGTAAAATCTCAGTTAAATCAGCCATAGTTTTAGAAGCATGATCGATGCGCTGCATTAGTTGCCTTTGAGTTGCATGGCGTTGTTACCCTATGCATTAGGGCTAAACTGCTGCGCACAACGGCAATAGGCGTTCGCAATTCATGGCTGGCATGATTGACGAACTCTCGCTCACGATTCAGGGTGTCGCGTACATCTTTCAAGCTGGTATGAATAATGTGGGCAAGCGCATCGAGCTCTTTGTAGCGAAAAGTAGAAATAGGCGCATCTAATTTAGCTTCATCTAAGTCTGCCGCCCAACGCTGAAGTGACTCTACAGGACGAGACACACTGCGCATAAGAAACAACAATGCCACTCCTAAACTGATAAGCGCCACAACACCGATAACGATGTTGTAAACCACGTGATTAACTTTAGTCCCACCAGCTTCGTTTTTAGGCGGAGCCGAAAATACCTGAGAGACAAAGCGGGGTTCACCATCTGGCAACGTGATGAGTATGGCAAAACGAGCCGATGTAGGGCGCTAGTACCACACAGGAATAGTCACATCTTTAAGCAGAGTATTTGGGGTAAGCTGACTTTCAGGAAATATGGCCGCGAATTCAAGTTCGAAGTGCACCACTCACTAAATTAGGCCGCTCCGCGTAATTGATTAAATACAACTTCAGGTTGTTTGTAACCAAGGCACTTCCTTGGTCTCAAATTCAGAGCACGTTGTGCTT
>NZ_JAAAWO010000019.1 GCF_010500895.1 Alteromonas genovensis | reverse complement strand
AGCACAACGTGCTCTGAATTTGAGACCAAGGAAGTGCCTTGGTTACAAACAACCTGAAGTTGTATTTAATCAATTACGCGGAGCGGCCTAATTTAGTGAGTGGTGCACTTCGAACTTGAATTCGCGGAGTAATATTCCTGAAGTTTTTATATTAACTGGCGAGCCCAAGGGGAAAGAATTTGATCCCGTTTTTGCATCTCGTAATAAGCTGCCTGATAGTATTTCAGAAGCTAAAGTCCGTTTGAATTACTCCGAACATAAAGATGCTTTAACTAAACTAAAAAACATTGACAATATAAACATTATTGACCCAATTTCCTACCTCTGTAAAAACAAACAGTGCAAAACAAGAGATGAAAAAAGGGGCTTCTTCTACCGAGACAATAACCATATGCGTCCATGGTATTCGATACAAGAAAATTCCTATTTAAATCGAATATTTACGACGTAAAAGATTCGATTAATAATAAGTAGGTCATTAAAAAATAAAAATTTAAATATTAAATTGAATATCGTTGGTTACTATCGTTAAATTCTGGAGAAAAATCAGTTTTTAAATTGCGCACTAGGAAAATTAAAAATAGCCAACATTAAATCTTAAAAATTGACGTAATATTATTTACTTAAAACAGTAAATTGTAAATATAATTTATACAGCGATAACACCTCTCAAATGAAAGAAACGAACATAATTCTCAGGATAAAATATGGCCAAAAGTTACATTTCAGAAATACAAGGGCTTAGAACACTTGCGGCACTGTTAGTCGCTGTTTATCACATTTGGTTTAGCAGTGTTTCAGGTGGTGTGGATATATTTTTTGTTGTTTCAGCGTACTTCATTGCCTACACACTCAATAAATCTGATAACTTGAGTTGGAATCAAGTCTCCTCTTACTACTGTAAAACCCTAAGACGCATCCTTCCCACTGCTATAACCGTTTATTGCTTCACTTGTCTTGTAATCTTAATCGTCACCCCATTTGTTAGCTATAAAATGGAGATTAAGAATGCATTTTCCACCTTCTTTTTTATAGAGAATTGGTATCTTGCATCCAGCGGATCCGACTACCTTAGACAAGGCGAAAGCAAAAGCCTCTTTCAACAGTTCTGGGCATTGTCCGTTCAGGTGCAGCTTTATATCTGCATTCCAATTTTGTATATATATGCAAGAAAATTAGAAAGAGCAGTTAACATTAAATATATTGTTACTGCGATTTTGCTCGCTGTGTTCGCCAGCTCCTTTAGTTATTCACTATATTCTACTTCGGCATCCCCCCAATGGGCGTATTTCGATACTATAGCTAGAGCTTGGGAGTTTACAGCTGGTTTGTTGCTATATCATTTGGGTGGAAAATTTCATTTTAGCAAGCGGAGTGCCACGGTACTTAATTTTCTAGCTGTGATTGCAATAATAGGATTCGGGTTCTATTGGGGGCAGAATTATGCGCTTCCAGGCGTAGTAGCGTTAATACCAGTGCTATCTGCATGCGTAATCATCGTAACAAGTAAATCACTTTATTTTTCTATTTTAAAATGGCGTGGCCTTACTTCGCTGGGCGATTTTAGCTTTGCTTTTTACCTTTGGCATTGGCCAATCTACTTGCTACTCTTCCAATACACCAATACGAATGTAAACTTTAACCTGCTAGGTTTTATTGTAATAGTGTCCAGTGCCATATTTGCATTTATTAGTACTAAATACATTGAAGCCCCTATAAGAAGAAATAACACCCTTGTAAACAGCGATAGAAAAACTTATGCCTTTTCGTTAGGAAGCATGGTTGTTTCCGGCCTTTTTATCATATGTATCTTTAGTGTATTTAATTTCTATGAAAAACCGTCGCTGAAAGCTCTAAATAGCTTTTACAAAGATAAAGACATTAGCTTAATCCCGAATAATGCCATGTTTCCACACGGAACCGTTATTAAACAGGATATGCGCGAAAGTTACTTTAACAATTGCGAACAGAATATGCAGAACAGTTCTGTTGTTGAATGTGAATATGGAAATAAAGAAAGTGATATTACCATTGCACTAGTTGGTGGCTCTCATGCAGCACAATGGCTCTCACCACTAAAGGAAATTGCCCTCGAGCAAGGATACAAGATTCATTTAATGGTCAAAAGCGCTTGTAGTCTAACTCAGTCAATGGACTTTGGTTATCAACCAACGCAGAGCTGTTTAGATTGGAATGATAATTTACATAAGCGGCTCACCGAGCTCGAACCAGATATAGTATTAACCACCGTAACGAGAAACGGCCCTCAGGGTGAACGGATTCCAATTGGATATCTAAAGAGTTGGCGACATATTAAAAATATCTTACCCGACACGAAGATTTTCGGAATCAGGGATAATCCTTGGTTTACATTCGATCCCCCTCTATGCTTGGAAGTCAAAAACTCTGACAAGTGCTCAATATCACGAGCAGCTTTTTATAATGACGAGGAAGTAAAGCCAGTTCTGACCAAGAATTTAGATGTGGTACTGGATTTTTCTGAAGAATTTTGTCCAAACGATACATGCAGTACTGTTTTAGAGAATAGACTAGTCAAGTTTAAGGACAAACATCATTTAACCAAATCTTACGCTTTACTCTTAAAACCGTTATTAAAAGAGGGCATGCAAATGTAGCCAAAGGCACGCTAAATATGCCACTATAAATACAATGAATGGAACGCCCCTAGTATTTAAATAAATGGATTAACGAATGCCTAAAACAGTTTCTGTTATTATTACCACCCACAATAGGCCCGACTACCTTAAAGAGTCGTTAGCAGCCGTACTTAAACAAACTGTTGTGCCAAAAGAAGTGTTCGTTATAGACGATGGTTCATCGGTAAGTTATGAAGAAGTATTGAATCTTTTTCCTCGTGAACAATTTGACTATATAAAGGTACCCGTAGCCTCGGGGGCTAACGCGGCTAGAAATTTAGGAATATCAAAATCCACTTCAGATATTATCGCTTTTTTAGATGATGATGATGTTTGGGATAAAAATTACTTAGAGCAGCATATTAAGGTACATAATGAGGATGCAGATGCCGTTACTTGTGGATATCGTTTCCTAGAAACACCCGATAAAATTCACATTAACGAAACAGAAGTTATCACCACTGATGTAATCAAAAAAGGTAATAAATTCTGCGGAATGAGTGGCGTTACGTGCAAGGCTTCATTAGCTAAAAAGCTGATGTTTGATGAAGAACTAAAAAACAGCCAAGATTGGGATTTCTTCGTTCGTATTACTTTAGAAGATGCTGTTTTTAAGAATATCCCTAAGGATATTTATTTTTACCGCAGAGGTCACGTTAGTATTTCTACCGAAGTAGCTAATATGCCACTGGAGAAAGTGTTTCCGAGACTAAAGGCATTTAAAAAGCACAAAACACTTTTAGGTAAAGAAGCTTATAATGACCGAGTTGCTAACCAAATTCTTAGCCAAATTGGCAAAAAGAAAAACAAACTAAGCTGGATTGGCCTCTCTGTGCGCGAGGCTGGGTTGGTTGCCACAGTAAGAGTTATACTAGGTAAAGATAGACTTCGTCGTAAATTCGGTAAGTAGGCGACATTGACACAACCAGTGCGCCGTTAATGAAGTTAACAGCGCACTTACTATATAAGAGCAAAGATTCTATAAACTGTTTATTACCGCTGCATAGCGTTCAGCTACACTCTCCCAGCTAAAATCAGCTGCTTGCTCTATCGGCGCACTCGCCCAATCGGTTGTTAGTGTAGTGGATATTGCTGCAGCATATTCTTTAATATTTTCAACATCACAAACAACACCGGCCTTGCCTATTAGAGTTTTGCGCATGGAATCATCGGTAGCGACAACAGGTAAACCACTTGCCATTGCTTCTAAGTAGACACGGCCAAAGGGCTCGTCTTCCGATGGTAACGTAAAGGCGTCAACTGAACGGTAAACGTTAGGAATGTCAGCAAATTCAACTTTAACTATCTTAAACCGATGTACTCCAAGTTTTTGAGTACAAAGATCATTAAAATACTGAACGTCAGGACCATCTCCACAGATAAGTAGCGAAACGTCTGTTAACTGGCTCACTGCCTCAATGGCTAAATGGATACGCTTATGATTTTGCCTATTTAACGCCCCAACCGTTAATAGCACTTTCCCTTGTAAACCATGGTCATATTTTTCGCCCTGCGGGCTGAATTTAGCTAAGTTTACACCATTAGGGATTATCTCCACCCGTTGTTCGGATGCTATAGAATGAACATATTCTTTGGTTTCTTGGTTAAACACAACCAAGCAGTCGGGCCTAAACTTTAAGTTGCGGCGTAATACTTTACCGTTCGATACCATCCCAGCCCTTTCGGTATAAAGAATGGGCGTTTTATATAGCTTTCTAATTACCGCTGCTACCGCCAAGCCTCCATAATCATTATTGGGGTACATGACATCACATCGCTTAAACATTAAATACGGCGTGTAAGTGAGAAAACTGGTTAACGACTCGATAAGCAAAGATGGGTTAGAAACAAAGCGCGTTAGCAACCAATCGATGGTTTTATTGCGCTGGGCTTTTTTCACTTTCCCTCTGGGAATACACGGTATAACAACGCTATATTCGCTGCAATTTGATGAACTCAGTAACTTCACATCGAAAAATAATGCTAGGTGTTCTGCCATTTCATACGCACTTAGTTGAGATCCGCCGCTTGATGAAAACCCTGCTTCAGGGTGAATTACGGCAATTTTTTTCTTCATAAAACATCCATTTTTGTGCATAGAGGCAATTGCTCTGTCCCACATTCTGCCCAAGTATACCAAATACATATGGTAGATTGTTTACGACATAACCGAGAATTACTTGACCTAGTTTATAGCAAGCAATTTAGGTTCCGCTTTTATCACTTTGATAAACATGTGTGCTTTTAACGTTATTTAAAGCTGAAATAACATTTGTATGTAAAGAACCCTGTAAGCACCTTGCTACGTGATATTGTAAGCACTACCCTTTAAGTGTTACCCCAGTCTTTCTCTTCTTTTTGTATTTTTCAATATATAGGGATATACCATGCACGCTGACAACCAAAAGCATCCTATTTTTTGTTTTATCATTGTTGTTTTGCTAACTTTTTTGTCTGTTTCTTGCGCCAGCCTGAACCAGAACAGCGGCGATTACACCAAAAGCGGACAACCCGGAGATATTTTATATCGTTATGTAAAAGCTAATATCAACGATAGCAATACTGTAGAGACGCTACTAACTAATTACAGCGGCCCCAAAGGGTTAAAACCTTTTGTGGAAAAGTATAGAAATGAGTTAGCCAATCTATATACGCAACAAGTACTTTTTCCTTCCTCACCAACGAGTGAAAATGAAAAAAAAGCACGTTATGAAAATATAAACGCAAATCAAGCCTCTGCCTTATTCGCCTCATATCCAATAGATACCGCTAAGTGGATGAAGATAATCTCAACTTACTCTGATTTAAGCAAAAGTGATATTTACGAGGCTGCAATTAGCGCCGGGCTAGACCCATCAATAACATTTGCTGCATCAGCATCTGGATTTGAGGATACCGCTACCCCACTTATTAACTCAATAGGGTTAGTTATTTACGGCCAGGATGAAGAAAGTATTGCCACCGTTAAATTTAGAGCCGAAGATGATAGTTATTGGCGTAAAGGGTTAGACCTAGCGTGGGAGCCTATTTATGGCTCGTTCGCTGGAAGCGTAGTGTATCTAGAAGCAAACACTAGGTACCACATAGAAGTGACTGTTATAGATATAAATGGGGATGTGGTTGAACATACTTTTCAAACAACAACAAAGCCTAACACCCCGCCTATCGACCCAAATAAAATTTATTACCTTTCAGAAATTTACTCTGGCGGCCAATTGGATTTAGAAGCGCTTAACATTGAAGGCAGCGCTAATGGCTACGCCAAAGTTATTGGTGATGGACCAATTATCGAAGTCGGAAATGACGTACTAGCCGCGGTTAACATTGGTAACAATTCGTATGTTATGCTTGAAAATCTCACTGTTAAAGGCGGACGTCGTTACGGCATATTCGCTAAAAAGGCGCATCATATATGGATTAAAGGATGCAATATATCGGAGTATGGTAGAGAGGCCGTTGATATTAGAGACGGAGTAGCCTATTCAAGTACTACTAATAACTCCCCTATCAATTATGACTCAGGTATCTACTTAGAACGAAGCGGTATAGCGGTAATTGAAGAATGTGAGGTACACAGCCCCAATTTGGGCGCTAATAGCTGGGCAGTGGGGCACCCTAAAGGTGCAAACGCGCTTCAAGTTTGGGCATATCATGACAGTGATAAATATAGAGGTGAGTTTATTGTTAGAAACAATCGCTTTTATGGCACTCCTAATCATAGATTTAACGATGTGATTGAGGGACGAAAAAACTTTGAACGGCGCGGCGGCTTCGTAAAGAATTCTGCAATTTATGGTAATTACCTAGCCTATGCTAATGACGACCTAATAGAAATTGATGGCGGCCAACAAAACGTATTGGTTTACGACAATGAGATGGAACAAGGCTACGCTGGCGTAAGTATAGCGCCCAATACGTTAGGACCTAGCTATATTTTTCACAATTACATACATAATCTAGGTGATGCAACAGGCAAAGAGTGGACTGCAATTAAAGCAGGAGGGTTAATTTCTAAACCGGCTGGCAGAACCTTTGTTTTCGAAAATGTTATTGATGTAGAGCGTAACGGTATTGCTGCATCCAGAGTTAATAACGACTCCACATTCTGGGTAACCACGCAAAACAATATCATGTTTACTGAAAAAACTGGTTATTCTGTTGGGCATTGTATCTTCGATAAAGAGAAGTACTCAGGCAGTACAAGCACTAACGACCTTTGTTTTAATGAGAATACAGGTGACGCAAGATACGAATTTAATTTAGATAACGTTGTTGAACACCCCTATTCCGATGATTTTTCATACATAGAGTTACTGCAAAGTTCACCCGAGCTAAAGTTATATGTAACAGAGGAATTCAAAATTCCTAACTTCTCGTCAGAAGTAACCTTGGGCGCAGTTATCGAACGGCCGCCAGCGGTGTGGGAGTTCAAGGCAAACGAAATAGAGCATACTGGTTTTCCAAAACAATTTCGTTACGGCACTACTATAATTACCGATGACAATACTGTAACTCTAACCGGTAACAACTGGCAGATGTTTCCTATTAGTTACACATTAACGGAAGACTCTGTATTAAAGTTAGAGCTTGAAGTAGAAGGTAACCCAGAGGTAGTTGGAATTGGCTTCGAAACAGACACTAAGTTAAATAGCTCGAGAGTAGTTAAATTTTATGGCAAACAGGCTTGGGGAGTGCGGGCAGAACACTATTATTCAGCAGCATCACCAATAATTAAATTTCCAATTGGTAGATACGTTACAGGAAGAGTTAATTACCTGATTCTTGTATTAGATAACGACAATACTAAAACTTCCTTCAATAGAGACAAGGCCGTGTTCAAACAGGTCAGAATCTCGGAAAATTAAAGTTGTATAATACATCGTGTCCGTCCGGTAATCCCCACATTCAATTCATAAATTAGCTACGGCATGGTGTTCTTTTTTTGCTAAGGAGAATACCCATGCAGCGACACCAACGAAGAGAAGTGCAAGACTGGCTCAATTTATTT
>NZ_JAAAWO010000018.1 GCF_010500895.1 Alteromonas genovensis | reverse complement strand
AATAAATTGAGCCAGTCTTGCACTTCTCTTCGTTGGTGTCGCTGCATGGGTATTCTCCTTAGCAAAAAAAGAACACCATGCCGTAGCTAATTTATGAATTGAATGTGGGGATTACCGGACGGACACCTTTAATCAACATAACCTATTCCTTGAGAATGTTGGTCTTACTCGCTAAGTTTGGGAAGTCCGGATATAACGCTGAGCTAGCGGGCAGTGACGTAGCGGCATAATCGCGAAGCGCCCTGCGTGTTTGCGTCCCAGACCGCGCAGCGGGCGAACTTGATTTTTTTGTTATAAGACATGTTACTTAACACCCTGAATAGTGCCATTGGTGCCAACAATTAGGCATACGCTACCATAATATAAGCAATCACCTTTTATGAATGGTCGAGAGCCATAAATATCCAGTGGAACAATATTATCAACTTCGTTGACGCTTTTACCTATGAGCTGCGCATTTGTTAGAGCGAACAGTTGCTCCGATATTTTAGTTTGGGTTTCTAGGCTTGCTTCCATGTAAGTTAAAGAGACACCGTTATCCAAACTCTGATACAACCAAAACACGTTGGTTAGCAGGAGTAATATTGAAAGGATACTAATAACAACCTTGTTCAGTGAGTTTCCTTTGTCTTATAACGCCGTTTTAAGCGGCAAATTTCAATTTGCTAAAATAAGTGAGGAACGAACAAAAAACCAACTGTAGTTTATCCGACTTGAAAACCCTTGTTATGACTACATTTGGCCGATAGTTATTCCGATGAATTATTTTTATTCGATTTATCTGAAGCTTCTAAAGATGCCTTAAAATCTTCAAACTCTATTTTCAATTTGGCGATATCGTTTTTTGCTGTCGTAGCATAAGATAAACCAGCTAAACCAAAAATAAATCCTATAATTCCCATAGCTTCCATATTGCTCTCCTAGTGAGGTAGTTATAACTTTAAGCTAACGGGCACAAACGTAGTGCGAAAATCGGCGAAGCCTCGCATTGGTTTTGTGTCCTAGTGACCGAAGGGAACGAGTTTAGCCCTTTGTTGGGCCCTTCCACGAAATGTCAATCTTCCTATGTTGAGAAACGCAATCCCTAAGATAAAGGTTGATGAGGCTCTGATAAGGCACACCTTCTTCTTCTGCCATTTCTTTGAAGTAACTTATGACGTCCTCACTTAACCGCATGGTAACTGGCTTTTTAAGCTTACTTGCATAGGGGTTTTTGCGAGATTTAAGTTTACTGAAATCGTATTCTGCTTCCATTATTGGCCACCATAATGTTTGCGTTCGTTTTTCGTTGCTTTACGAGCAGAAATGATTCTTATCTTACTTCCATCCTCGCGTTCGCAATGACAAACGGTAAGTACATTTGAAAGAGAACTGACACCTAACATAAGAAATCTGTCCTCTCCAAGAATAGAATTTGATTCGTCATAGAATTGAACCGCATTTTCATCATAGAAGATAGACTGGGCCTCACGAAAAGAGATGCCATGTTTTTTGAGATTCGATGAAGCTTTTGCCTCATCCCATTCGAATTTAATCATATGTACATCGTATGTACAATGAGGTGAATTGTCAAAGGGGCCTAACTTTCAAATAAGGGGCGCAAACATGTGGGGCATAATGGCGAAGCCGCCCCGCGTGTATGCGTCCTAGCGAACAAAGTGAGTGAGTTTATTGAGTTGTAAGGCCGTGCCGATAAGTTAGTCATGGCTATTAATAAAACTTTGTAACTCATCTGAGAAGCCATTGATTTGCTTAGCTTCTAGAAGGCCTTCTGATTTCATTAATGCAAGTTGCAGCATAGCTTTGGACCTTGCATTGTAATCGAATATGTTGGCGATACGTTTGTCACTGTTTTCCATCAATTTATACAAATAAAGATATCTTGCATGATTTGAAAGTTCGGGATTATCGATTCCTTTACGCACATCGTCCAAAACTTGCTGGCAGCATTTATCTAATGCATCTGCCTTAACTCGTTTGAAGTGTTTCCAATCTGCCTCTGAAATCATGCTCTACCTCTATAGGCCTAACGCCCAACTTAGGGGCAATAACACGTAGGCTAAAATGGGAGCGAAGCGACTGAGCCTACGTGTTATTGTCCCAGTGAGCGCTAGCGAACGACTGCAGTTTTTTGTGTACGCCCAGCATGGGCATGAACTAATGAGCGGGAGGCCGCCCCGGATAAAAGTCCTCTGTAGGAAGGTCACCATCCTTAGCGATTTATATTGCTATTAGATGATAACTACTAGCGAATGGCAAGGGCAAATCCGCGAGGATTTGTCTGGAGGAAGCCGCTAGCAAATCTGCGAGCTGATGAACAAGAATATCATATGAGGCGTAGGCTGAAGGTGAGTTGGCACGAGACAACGAAACCATGTGACTTAACGGCCACCGTAAATGATGCAGCAGTGCAGAGACAGTCCATGTGTTTATCTGCGGTGGGACTGGCCTTCCAGAGACCTGCTTAACAAGCGATCGGTAATTAACCAGTGAGGTTCTGGTATACAAGTGCCTTGGCTTTTCAGCTCCATCAACTGGAAAGAGCGAATACGATGAAAACCGACAGCGTCAATAGAGGCAACTTTGTTGATGATTAAGCAGAAGTCAGCAGACGGCATAGTAGCCAAACACCCATCGTAATGGATGGGACACGGTGAAGTCGGGGGCCGACCCGCCATAAACCTAAAGGTCAGTGAGGAGCCTGTGCAGCTCAACGTCTTCATGCCCGACCGGGCTTAGGAGCGTTGGCGCAAAAGCAGAAACCAGCATTGGGATAAGTTGGAGCTAATCGGCCAGCCTATTTTGAAAACTTTTGGGAAACGCCCTGTACGGAACCGCATGCAGGATGTTGTGTGGGCTGGAGGTTAGATACCTCCGTCTACCCGATTAGGCATCAAGGCTTCGGTACCGTACCTACACCCGCAATTTGCACGGCAAATCCTCGTTGAGAAAGACTTTCAAATGCCTTGGAAAGATTCACTTTACTAAAAAATGGTAAGTTATCCTTCAAGGTTGATGAGTCTTCTCCAAGTATTACAAATACAACTTCTACACCATCACTTTTGAAGTTATCTAACGAGACTGTATTCTGTAATCCATTACACACGCGCTTAAGAGCTTTTCTAGTCGCTTTCCTAAACTCTTTATCACCCAACAATACTTCTGCAGACACACTACCTTGAGCAAATAAGTGACTTAACCCAGCAGAGCCACCTTTTCGGTGTTTGACATGAATATACTGCTTGTTTGCAGTCATTAGGTCACAAAGCTCAATGGAAGTTGTCGTTCTGTTGCTTTTAATTAATTTTTTATCTAAAAGGTGATAAGAATGTGTGTTGGCAGCCCTTTCATTGTAATCACCTTCGGTTTCAATCTTATCTTTTGTCTTACCATCAACAACTTCACTCCATGTATAAACTTCAGGGAATGGTAAGCTAGATATAGGTATTTGTGAAAGCGTGGTGTTTACTCTAGTCATAAAGTCAGTAGCGATTTCGTACCATGCCCCAGCAAACAGCACATATACTTTGTCGCTTGTTTTATGCTCAAAGTAAATAGATTTATATATTTGGTGTTCTGTTTCATTTTCATGGACATCGTATACAAATAGTCGGTCTCTCTTTATTGAATCAACAGATACAGCAGCAACATCAAGGTTTGCATAGTAGTCATTAGTTTCAATTGTAGGGTTTATCGTGTTTTTGGAGCGCGTAAAGCTAAAACCCCAAATAGAATCCCAATCAGCTAACTCAGGAATAGTGACACATACATCAGGGCTTTTGGCTTTTAATGCAGTAACAAGATGATCATCTAGATTTGAAATTTCAGACGATTCCTTAATCTTACGAATGTTATCTACCCATGAAAATTCACCTTTGTAAGAGTCGTTGTCGTAATAGCCCGAAAGCGTTGAGATTAAATCACTGATTTCATCGATGTTTAACTCTATACCAAAAGAAAATACAGAATCGCCTCCTGAGATATTCTTTAAATTGACACCAGACTTAGGTGAACCTGTTACTGCTCTCAATACATCTTTCGAAATATCAATCCCAAAGACGCCGACACCTGACTCCCTCGCTGCTTGAGACTTTTTTTGTACAGCTTGATCATCTAAAGTAAAAAGATCAACACTTCTCAAGCTGTCGTGCTTTAAAGTGTTCAGCGCTGTTTTAATTCCAAAGTCATGCACGAAATACTTAGTATCTAAGAGAAAACGACCATAACCAAAAGTAAAAGCCATTGTATTGTCGGGGGTTTTAATAATTAATAACGCAGAGCTAGATCTATTCGACAGCTCTTCTAAACCTACACCCGTAACTTCTTCAGTAAAAGTAGCCCACTTAGGCTTTTTCTCCGCTGGAATTTTTACGAATAGACGCCCCTCTAGCTCATGTTGAGTATCAATGTCGTAGGAATTTACTTGTGCAGAACTCTTTAAGAATTCACTGACGTCAAGGTCTTTATATTCGTCTTTTACGAGAAATGAATTTAGAAAGAGGTACGGCTTTTTTTCATCACCATCCATTGCAGAAAACTCCGTATTTGATGCCTAACGCCCCAAGAAGGGGCAAAAATACGTGGGCTATAACTCGGAGCGAAGTGACGGGAGCCCACGTGTTTTTGTCCCACTTACTTGGTTTGTTATGTTGCTCATGCAAGATGCTGCTCTGCAAAGCTTTGAACAAACAACAGCATCATTTCTACTTGAGACTTGTCATATTCACTGTACTGGCCGTGAGCAGCTTTGTTTCTTATGTGAGCCCAGCTTGTAATTTGTTTTTGGACAAGCTTTGAATAGATATCGCTTTTTGCTAGTTCAGTATTCAATGGTTCAATTGTTAACGGAGCTCCATTCGGCTTAGTTATTGAGATATTATTCCGCTTACATAGTTCTCTCAGCCCATCTTCCAGAACAGTGCCAATTGTAACTGCGGCTGCGTCTTTATAGCCCTCGGACAACAAATGTTCGCCAATCTCCAAAAAATTAGCAAAAATTTCTGCTTGAAGTAATCCTTTGATGCTGCCAATTAAATCATTTTCTATATCATGGTTAATGGTTAAAGCTATCCCTTGAACTTCAGCTATCTGCCTGTACCAGTTGCTATGAATTGAATAAAAACTATCAATGGAAATGGCACGATCAAAATTTGCAAAATGTTGGCTATTTTCACCATATAGTTTTCTCACTAACTGCCCAATCCTAGTCACCCATGACGAAACCTCCGCTAAATCGTTTCCTTCTAAGGTACTGCGAGCTTGCGAGGCTTTCTGGATGATCTTGTTTCCAATATCAATGAGTGAATCTATTTCGCGTTTTACAGTTTGACTTATTTCCATAGTCTACAATCTCAAATTTACTGATGATGTCAGAGAGCAACATAACGCCCGCATAAAGGGCGATAATACATGGGCTAAAATTAGGAACGAAGTGACGCAGCCCATGTGTTAGCGTCCCAGTGAGCTTGCGAGCGATTTAATGCGTTATGTGTTTTACAGCAGAAGCTTGAATATGGAAAAAGTGGTAATAGCTGATAAAAAACATACGATTATTTGCTTTAGTGTTAAGGTATTTTGCCTTCGTCTCTTACGAGCCCACCTTTTTCTTAACCATATGAACTCTTTAAATATATATGGGTTATTACGAGTTGATCGCCTTTGTTCTATAAAAGGTATCAGATAATTTCCTATATTTAGAACTTCTGAACAATAGACCTTATATAAAACGTCTTCCCGGTAAGCTTTACATTTAATTCCATTAGCACCTCGTTCCCACCAATTTAAGATATCGCTTGCTGCTTTATATGCCGTGTAATCTATTTCTGGCTCTTTTGCGATGGCTCGAAGTGCATTGATGTCTTGATTCGTATTACTTTTAAAAGACGCAATTTCAGCTTGAGATTTCGAATAACGAGTTGAATCTTCGATTGCTTTTTCAAAATCGAGGGAGTTTTTTGTCCTAGCTAGTTTATAGCTTGATCTTAGAGAAATAAGAGTCAGAATCACACCAACTACTGCGATTAGCGCAGTAATTGATGCAGGAATTAATATAGGAGTTTTGTCTATATAAGATAGAACCGTAGAGCAAACACTATCCTTGTTATTGCATTCTAACAATTACTTTATAAACCGTCTCTGTCGTGTTCTTGGTACATTGCTAACACCTCGAGTGTTTTGTGAAAATAGAACATATACGATTTTTAGTATAGATTCAATCATAATGATTATCAAGTAATGACGTTATTGCCTGACACATAACTTTAAGCTAAGGGGCGCTAGCGCGTGGGCTAAAATCCGAACGAAGTGAGTCAGCCCGCGTGTTAGCGTCCCAGCGACCGAAGGGAGTGAACTTGAGCGCTTTGTTAGAAGCAGAGCCTGTTCCTTTGGCCTAGTTAAAAACTAATAAAGTCAGCATACGATTGATTATTAACACAAACAAGTAAAACAACAGCGCAGTGATGGTATTGATTTGACTGAAGCAAGCCGTCCTATGAGTTGCCGAGTGCAATGGCGCTTGCCGGGTAAAATAAGAACTTGTTGGTGAAGCGCCTATTGCGCAACCTTTGAAGTAAGCGCGGTGACATTAAAACTACCAAAGCTTGGGCGATGTTGGAAACAACAGAATAGGGTGGTTGAACTGATATTTTTATAAAGCCAAACGTAGTTTAGGCTGACGCCTTCTAACGCTAAGCTTTGGGGCGCAGGCACGGGGCTATAATCGCGAAGCGGCCCCGTGTTTGCGTCCCAGCGAACGGAGTGAGTGACAATAGCGTTTTGTTAGGCATTGTTGCTCAAACAACGACGTTAATTACGCCGAAATAGGCTAGCGATGAAATACCGACTAAAAAGCCCGCCCATGCGCCAATCATTCCAACTGCACTTATTGAGTTTAAACCAAAGGATATATCTTGCGCTCCGAGCTGCTCCATATTTCCAACTTGTGCGGCCACAGTACCTACAATTGATACGACGAAAGAAATTATAGCCAAAACAATAGCTCCAGTAGCATCCGGTTCAGACGAAAGCTTTTCCAAAAATGCTATCATGATCAGAATGCATCCCGTACTGAGTGTTGCTACATGCTTCATGTAGTCGTGAAACATTTTATGATATTCCACGACCCTTTCACGTAGTGGCAACTTGATTCGCATTATTCAATTCCTTTTTGTGTCCGCCCTTAAACGCATTGTTAGGCATTTACACCGCTGTTATTTCTGTTTATGTAATACAAAACGATAAAGCCTAAGCCAATAATTATTATTAGAGGAATTAAATACCAAAATATAAAAGCTGTGCTTTTGTTAAAAGATAACATTCCTTTTTCAGAGATTGAGACATCTTTCCAAATGAATTTTCCGCTATCTTTTTCTCTTACTTTATAGCGCCCTTTAAAAATATTGTTTATGTAATTTTGATCAGTTGCTAGGTTTTTATCTGTGATCAATAAAAGTTCAATATTTTCCCCAGCTAGAAGCTCCCCCTTCCACGATTTAATATTTATATCTTTTGCACCTTTAGATATTGAGGAGTGAAGCTTTCCTTGAGGGAGGTTGTCTACTTGAATGTCGTCAATTGCAATACCATCTTCGTTATTTGTTAAGTTTAAATATATTGAAGTTAAGCCATTTACTGAGTGTTTTTCCAGATTGTACGACACGGCCGCCATATCTGCTGTCATTAAGTTAGCAAACCAATAACACACAGTTAAGACAATCGCGGGTATAACAGCCCAAGCTGATTTTTCTAGAAAGTTCTGAGGAGTCATTAAAATGCTCCTTTACCAGTCAATACCGCTTGAATAGATACCGCATTAGTCATCAAGCATAATAGGCCTATATATGTAACTAAGACTAAATTAACTAATCTTTTCTTGTGCGTTGTTGCTGCTACTTGCTGTTTTACAATACTTAATCTTTCAGAAACGGTTAATAAAGAAAAATGTGCTGCAAAGAGAATCATAGAAAGAATCGCGGGGCTAAATAAGCTAAGCTCGACTCCCTCCTTATTAATGTCAAAAAGTTGAGGGATCAAAACCACAAAATCTAAGGCTAATGTAGCAACTATCGCATCGCGCAATGGGAAAGCTAAATGTTCTATTTTCCCTCTCTTTTTATCTGAGAAAGCAATTAGAACAAGTAAATACGCCAAAAAAGCTGGAATACCTACAAAATATATCATGACATCTGAAATCAATTTTTACTCCTATCTATTGGAATGCCTAACGCTAAGCTTTGGGGCGCTAGCACGTGGGCTAAAATCCGAACGAAGTGAGTCAGCCCACGTGTTAGCGTCCCAGCGACCGAAGGGAGTGCCAACAGCGTTTTGTTAGCTCAATCTTGATAAGTGATACTCTCTATACTTTCTTTTAAAG
>NZ_JAAAWO010000017.1 GCF_010500895.1 Alteromonas genovensis | reverse complement strand
ATAGCGATACGGCACCACCTGACTCCATTTCGAACTCAGAAGTGAAACGTATTAGCGCCGATGGTAGTGTGGGGTTTCCCCATGTGAGAGTAGGACACTGCCAGGTCCCATTAAGAAAAACCCGCCTCACGGCGGGTTTTTTGCTTTCTGCCCCAAAAATAATGGGGGTCAGGTCCACGTTAATCCTCAATTACATTCACTACATCCAACCTAACGAACATAAAACAGGGTCAGAACCCCATATTGCTAATATTTTTAGTGTTTAAACTAGAATGATAGACAAAGAATGTGGATCTGACCTCATTTATTGCTTATTCAGTTTCTATTTTCTCGAAGTATGCACGGTATTCCATTCTGGTAATTTCTTCATCACCATCGGTATCCATATCTGAAATATTGCCTTCAATTTTACTGGCTTCAAGTTCCTTCATAGAGAGCGAGCCGTTGCTGTCCATATCGAGGTCTGTAAATCTGCTGTCTGCTGTAGCTGACATTTCTGTACGAAGCTCTTTATTCTTCTCAGAAATCATTTCACCATCATCTAATGCTGACATCTTTTCTTGTTCAGACATTAAAGGTTGTGTAACAGTTTGCGTATTTGCTGATGTAATAATATCGTCGCTAAACATGCTCGGCTTCTCTTCCACAAAGTTATTAAATTCTGTACGACTTACTTTGTTATCGCCATCAGTGTCCATCTTCGCAAGCAGTTTGGGATTTACTGTACCTTTAGCTTCTGCTTTAGTGACAAATCCGCTGCCGTCCATATCGAGTGCGCTAAAGCTTTTCTCGATCTTAGTTTCATGGTGACCTGCTAGAGCTGATGTTGAAAGTACAGTTCCTATTACTACGGTAAGCGTGGCAATTTTCATAATATAAATCCTTCTATGTCTATAGTGTCTCGATTTACAGAGTTGCTCATTGATGAGCTAAACTATGAAATACGAAATACCAGTATCTCTATAAATCTTATTTGCGTTTAAAGTATTCACTTATAACTTTCCAATTGTTCACATTAGATTATTCACGACTTATGCCAAAAACCTAACCTGCTGTTTTTATTGTTAATTGAGTAAAATCATCATTATTTTTTTCGTAAAAGATTGTTAAAAGGAAACAGTTTTTTGAAAATGCTGCATAGCGGGCATAGCGGGCATAGCGGGCATAGCGGGCATAGCGGGCATAGCGGGCATAGCGGGCATAGCGGGCATAGCGGGCATAGCGGGCATAGCGGGCATAGCGGGCATAGCGGGCATAGCGGGCATAGCAGCTAAGGTAAATTTATTGGCAGGAGAGCTTAATATACAAAGTGATGGAATGTGCTTAGCGTGGAGTTCATGACTATAGGGCTAAGCACACGTTATTTTGATTTAAAAATGATAAGCGTAGGATAGGTTGAGAAAGTCTAGTCCTGGGTTGTCGCTGTTAAATCCACCATTTGAAAAGTGCATGTATCTTACAGCCACGTGTTGGCTTTCATCTAACTCAACGAATACGCCGAGTCGGTCTTCAAACTGATAGTTAGAGCCAATGTCTTTACCCGCTACTTCTTGATCGCCAATATAGCTAGCGCCAATGCCAGCTTCAATGTATAGAGGATACTGGTTGGCAATGGTCGTAATCTGTTTCATAAAAACAGGGGTTAAAGAAACCGCATAGCTCGTGCTTCTGGTGTTACTTTCACCGTATTCCCACACAACAGCGCTAGCTTCCCAATAGAGCTTTATATCGCCAAACCACTGGGTAGTAATATCTTGTGTAAATGGACGGTAGGCAAACCTCAACCCATCAATACCATCAAATCCATGCATGTAATCAGCACTCACAGTTTGTTTGGCCGAAACTGAGTTGGTGGTAAATAGTAATGAAGGGAAAAGCAAAATGTAGAAAAAAAGTGTAAAACGGTTCATGTGTACTCCTTAATGATAAGGAGTCTTAGCAAAAACGTGACCAAGTAATATAAGTTTTTAAAAACAGTAGTTTAAAGATTTTTAGGATGCAAATTCACGGCTGCAGCAGAGAGATTTACCCAGCGATGAGAAGTTTTTACAAAGCAGAAGGGTGTAAGTCATTTATAACTTTATTCTGCGCTGGGCACGGTATTTGTCCATACTTCATTCGGTGCTAACTGCTGCTCACTAACCAGAGTATCGAAAAGTTCAGAGAGGGGTGTTATTGCATACCTAGCCCTTATCTCCTTTATGAGCTCAGGGTTTGATGTAATAAACCCGTTTAGCTCATCAATAATGTCCTGATGCGCTAAGGTGGAAATGCAAAATGAGACTTCATTGTGTGGCAAGGTAAGGTCTAAAGTCACATCATCGTATTGCGGTAATGTGGCGGTTGAGTATTGAGCTACGTGATATTCTAAATCTAAGGCATCAACTTTTTCTTGTTGAAGTAAGGCAAATCCCTGCGGGACATCTTTTACTGAGGTGAGTAAGGTGTCGCCATTATTGACTCTTTCTTGCCAGTTTACAGGGGTAAAACCAAGCGGCATGGCCAGGTTCTTTATTGCCGTTAAGCCTTTACCTGCTTTCTTTTTCTTTACGATAGTACCCGTTACCGCATGAGTGAGTGGAAGAGAAAAGCTTTTATCTTTGGTACTTGTAATACTGTTGTACCACCTATCGTTGTCAGGGTAGACGAAATCCACATTGCCTTTCATTAACTCCATCTGAAGTCGCCTTATTGGTAAGTCTACATAGATAAACTCGTGACCTGATACATCTGAAAAAGCTTCAAGTATTGCCCACCCAACGCCTTTATCAACATCTGACTCAAAGTCGTAATGAGGGAAATAAGATAGATTTTGTGCGCCTACAATAAAACGTTCAGCTATGGCATTAGCACTACCCAAAATACCAAACACTGCAAAAGTACACGCTACTGCCCAATGCTTCACTTTATACTCCAAAACGATAATGCAATTACGTTACGCTAGCTTGTATGAAGATAGCATAAATTATCTCAATGAAAATCGCGAGATGGAATAATAATCGATTCTAGCCACGGTGTTCTATCAACCAGTTTGCCTGCAATAACGTGTACAACTCCTTCTTTAGAATGTTCAACAATACCGTTAACTTGAAGCAGTTTGGCTTTCAAAAATACTTTTTGTTGAGCTCTAGCGGTGGCTTGCCACACAACAACATTCACATTACCCGTATCATCTTCCAAGGTGAGAAAAGTAACGCCAGATGCTGTACCAGGCGCCTGTCTACCAGTTACAGCACCAAGTATGCTCACCACTGACCGGTTTGGTTTATGAGAAAGGGTGTGTGCCCAGCTAATCTTATTAAGATTTTTATGTTGTTTGAGCAATGAAATAGGGTGATTATCAACAGATAGCCCAGTGGCTGCATAATCTTCAAGCAAGTTTTGAGCTGCTGAGGGAGCATTACATAAAGGTTGAGAAGGTTGAGAGTGCAGCGGCTCACCGTCTTTTACGCTTATATTGTCAGCATTATAATTTGAAGTAACATCTTCAAAAAGAGGAAGGCTGGCTTGACTATCCATCATCTGCCACCGAGTTTCATACCGATTACCAGAAATTAGTTTAAAAGCATCGGCACTTGCGAGCGCCTCTAGTTCGTTACTACGTAGCTTTATTTGCCTAACCTGATTTACACTGCTAAAGCCATTTTTAGGGCGCCGACTAACGACGGCATCAGCGCCTTCTTTACTCAGCCCTTTAATGAGAGTTAACCCTAAACGCAGCAGCTTTTGTTCGCCATCTATCACCATTATATGTTCTACATTGGAGTTATTAACGCAAGGCGGTAATACTTTAATATTATGTCGCTTAGCATCTTGAACCAATTGCGATGGCGTATAAAAGCCCATAGGCCAACTGTTAAGTAACGCCACGTAAAACTCCACCGGAAAATAAAATTTAAGCCAGCAAGACACATAGGCTAATACTGCAAATGATGCAGAGTGAGACTCAGGAAATCCATAACCCGCAAAGCCTTTAATCTGCTCAAATAGGTTGTGCGCAAAGGTACTGTCATAGCCTTTATCCGTCATTCCCTTGATTAACTTATCTCTGAATTCAAATATGCGACCGTCTTTTTTCCAACTAGCCATTGCCCTTCGCAGCTGATCAGCTTCGCCGCCGCTAAACCCTGCCGCCACCATGGCAAGCTGGATGACTTGTTCTTGAAAAATGGGAACACCCATTGTCCGAGATAATACGTTTTCAACTTCCTTGGAAGGGTAGGAAACTGTTTCGTTACCATGACGTCGAATGAGATAGGGATGTACCATATCGCCTTGAATTGGACCGGGCCTTACAATGGCGATCTGCACAACAAGATCGTAATATTTTCGGGGTTTGAGGCGCGGTAACATCGTCATTTGAGCCCGTGACTCTATTTGAAAAACGCCTACGGTATCGGCCTGGCAAATCATATCAAAGACTTGTTTGTCATCGCCTAGCTTCGTAATAAAGGGAATGCTCACGTCTACTGGAAATTGCTTATTGATGAGTTCAAATGTTCGGCGTATTGCGCTTAGCATGCCAAGGGCCAGTACATCCACTTTGAGTAAGCCAAGTGTTTCTATATCGTCTTTATCCCACTGAATAATAGTGCGTTCTGGCATTGCTGCATTCTCAACAGGTACCAGCTCGTAAAGAGGGCCTGCGCTTATTACAAAACCTCCCACGTGTTGTGAAAGGTGCCGCGGTGTGTCTAGCAACTGTTCTGTTAAATCAACAAGAAGACTCACCCTTTTATTACTAGGGTCTAAACCAAGGTCGGCTAACTGAGACTTCCAAGGAATTACCTTGTCCCGTCGATTAATTTGCTTTATGACAAAGTCGAGTTGAGATTCGCTGAATCCTAGTGCTTTACCCACGTCCTTGAAGGCCGACTTAAAACGGTAGCAAATAACAGTAGCCGCAATAGCCGTTCGCTCTCTGCCGTACTTTTTGAAAATGTACTGAATGATTTCTTCGCGCCGTTGATGTTCAAAATCCACATCGATATCGGGAGGTTCGTTTCGCTCTTTTGAGATGAATCTTTCAAAAAGAACATTAATTTGGCGAGGATCGACAGCGGTTATTTCAAGGCAGTAACACACGACAGAATTAGCAGCTGAGCCTCGGCCTTGATATAAAATACCTTGCTGTTTAGCAAACTGCACAATATCGTAAATAGTGAGAAAGAAGTATTCGTACTCTTGCTCTTTAATGAGTACTAGCTCTTTTTCTATAATTTGCCTTATCTCGGGCTGTAAGCCTTCAGGAAAACGCAGTTTGATTCCACGTTCAACACACGCCCGTAAATATGAGGTTGGTGTGTAGCCCGAAGGCACCAATTCTGCTGGATATTGGTAGCATAATTCGCTCAGTGAAAAATGACACTGTGAGGCTAGGGTACTGGCATTATGGAGCCACTTTTCAGGGTACAATTTTTTAATTTTCTGCGTGGTTCGCAAGCATCTTTCGGCGTTACTTAGTGCGGCGCGCCCTATTTCATCTACCGGCTTATGTGTTCGGGTGGCGTGCAACACATGCTGAAGTGGCAAGCAGTCACTATGATGCATAAGCACGCCGGTACAGGCTATGACTGGATAACTATAGGTTGCGTGAAGATAGTTATAGTTTTCAAACCTATGGTGATCTAATCCATCGAGTAGCCGCTGCGCACCGATATGAACCTGAATAGCCGACTGCTTTGCTAGCCAGCTTGCCCAGTGGTCGTCGTACTCCTTTTTACCGGATGGCAGCCATATAAACTGGCAATGTTTAATGGTGCGCAAATCCCACTCTGCCAGTTTGTATTCGCCTTTTTCAGAGCGCCGACGGGCATTAGTAATAATTCGGCATAACTCGTTGTAAGCTTCTTTACTTGGGCATAGCAATACAAAAGAAAGAGAGTCATCAAATACAAAATAGCTACCTATAATAAGTTTTATCGGTAAACGTTGATGGGTTATCTCATCAAATGCGCGTACAACACCCGCCACCGAACACTCATCGGTTATAGCTATAGATTGGTAACCTAAAAACGAAGCAGTAGTCACTAACTCGGCAGGAGAAGAGGCTCCCGTTAGAAAGCTATAATGACTTTGACAGAAAAGCTCGCTGTAATTCATAACAACCCTAACTGAAAAGACCCTGTGCCCACCACTGATTGTCTTCGTCTTTAAATATCAGCATGCGCACTCCATATAAGGTTTGAGCAATAAAATAGTCTCGTTTTCGCGGTGTTTCATGCCACCACTCACTGTGCAGTCTTACCGGGCCGAAACAGACTTTCGTTGATTGAGTCAGTGGTTTAGGAGTGTCGAATAGAAAAGTAGGAACAATGTCTGAGGTAAATGTTGATGCAGATATGCTAGATGAAATTTCAGCGTTCGACATAGTCTCAAATTGATGTGTATCTGACACTTTTGGCTGAAAAGTGCACTCTTCCCCCAACTTTGCGTTCAAACGTCCAATTAATTGTTTCTGAGCTACCTCGTTAAAACGATTACTGAAGAAGTCACCATTACTGCCTTCTATCGTTTCGAAGTTGTCGCAGCGCAGGGTTATCGATACTGCTGGCTCAGGTAACACTTCGTTTTCAATGCGTAGCGTGAGTAAAGACAGCCAGCTGTCGACGGTGCTTTGTGGTAGCGCTGACTTTATTTCTAACTGCGTTGATGGATGCTCTCGAAAATCAATTTGAAAGCAGAGTGTGGACGTTTGTAAATTTCTGGCACGTAAGTAGTGCGCAAGATAGCCCAGTAGCTTTTCCATAAAAGGAGTGAGATGTTGAGTGTTTTCAACATCAAAAGGGAGAAGCGTGAAGTGCTCAAAGTGCTCTGCAGGCCGAAAAAGGGTGACATGAGGAAAGGTTTCTCCCCGCAGGGCAGTGAGGTATGAAATGGTGTTGTTATCGAATCGTCTGCCCAGCTCATGTACAGGCATGGCAAGTAATTGATGAACATGACGTATGCCCACACGAGTCAGCGCTTCTTTTGTTTTTTTATCCAACGCAGTTAAAGACAGCGAGCATTGCGATAACCTATGTTTGATATTGTCACGGTCGCACTCATAGTTATCAACGCCATTTAAAGCCAGTATTCGTGCGGCTTCAATAGACCACGCTGTAGCGAAGTGGTAGCTCACTTTTGATAAATTAAGTTCATGGGTGATAGTGCTCCACAGCTCTTTGTGACCGCCATAGTAATGCACTAAATTATCAAGTCGTATAGCCAGTGTGTTATGTGTGTCTATGACAATATCGGAAACAAATGGATAGAGTCGGTGCGCTAATTGTACGAGAGTGAGGCGTTCGTCTTCTTCACTAAAAGGAATAATACATACTTGAGGACACAGTGCACCAGCCTGAGCAAGCCCGTGGCCTATCTCTATACCTTGCTGAAGTGCCCCGTTATTTCGTTGAACAATGTGGTTTGTTTTTTCGCAATAAACAATGACAGCCGGTGTTTGTGTTTTGCCCGGTTGGTGTTGCCCATTCGCCGATTCACCTGTTCTTTTATGTCGTGCTTCGTTTTTCGTGTCGTAGCGTGAGTTATTGCCCACACTCAAACTCGCTTTTTCATGCGTATCCAAGGTGATTTGATGAAAATACAGGTATGCCCACAACATCATTAACTCACTGAATGAAGTACATGACGTTTTACTTTGTTATGTTCAACTGCCCACTTGATTGCACGGTTGTTCGGAGTCCAGTCGTTATGTATGGCAATACTATCTTTGGGCCAGCCGTGGCGCTGCTTTAGCACGCTGACTTCCAACGCATGTTGTCGATAGTTAAGGCATAAATCTAGAGAGATAGGTAATGTCTGCAGTGCTGCGCTGTTGTGCATACTGTTTCTGTTCGGGCGGGTGAAAAGCAAACAAAGTGCATCGTTATGTGTTGCTGCTACTTGTAGTCGTCTGGATTCCTTTGTGTTCACCCCATTACTCCACAAAATAACGCAATGGCAGGCCGTACTCTTCAAACACTGTTCAGTTGCCCACAGTGACTCCTTTTCCGTACTCGGCTTTACAATTAAAACCTGTTTAACATCAATTCCAAATGTTGCTAACCAGGGGGCTTGAATATCTCCTGGCGGGTTAACAAACGCAATCATCTTGTGCGTGCGCTGCTTGCTGATGACGTGTTTGAATAGAGAGAGCTCGCCAATGCCAGTTAGTGTGCGTATACGAATCACGCCAGAGGTTGAAATACCGCCGTTTAGCGCTTCATCTAACTGATCAAAACCCAGCGAAAATCGCTCTTCTTGCTGACTCTGCTCTCTAGCCCGCCAAATATGCGGGTGATTCTCTAACATAGATAATGACTTATTCATAACACCAACAAATACTGTATGTATGTACAGTATTATAGTGAGAGGTGAAGTCTTTTCAAGATAAACTGGCGCCTTTCTACTTCGTAGTTTGCTAACGTATTGATTATTTTAAAAAGGGAAGACATTAAATTTCACTTCACACTTTTTATGAGCGAGAAGCTGATAATAAAGATAGGTATAAAAATTGCCCGGTGAATGTGGGAATAAAAAACTGATGAAGAAAAACAAAAATGGAGACTTTAAAAGCACTAATAACGAAAAAAGCTGCCTGTAACAGCAGCTTTCAATTAATCCGAACTAGTTAAAATTACACCGAGACTGAGTGATGCCGAACCTGGGCCGTTAGGATACTTTTTTAGCTTGTCCTGCGTCTTGAGGGTCGCTGCTGCTCTTTACCGACGTGACTGCCTGGCAAAATGCGATAAATCCATCGGCTGTGTTCTTAGACCACAACATTCTAAGGTTACTGGGTAAGTCTTTTACAACTAGCTGTATTCCTTCTAAAGAAATCTCTTCATTACTTAACGCTTTTTTGAGTGACTCTTCCAGCGAATCACCTTTTTCACAGCAGTTCATCACAATGGTTGAAAAGTACGTCATCAAAGGTAGTAATGCATCATATTGGTCTTGATTAATAAGCCGACTTTTATACAGGCTCTGCAAACGCTGTGTCAGGTTTTTTTCTAAGGCATCAGTGACTAAGACCAAGTTGCGTTGAGCGTAATTGACTTTGCTGTTGCTCTGCTTATTGGAAGAGCGGGAAAGTATTAATTCTTTCTGCAAGTTTTGCGCACGTAGCACGAAATAAATCAAAAGCAGAATGAGTACCCCGATAACACCAAATGCAACAATCATAGTTCTTTAGCCTTTTGTTCCTTTATAAACGTATTAATACGCTGTTCTAAGATGAAAAGTGGAACTGAGCCATTCTCTAATACAGCTCGGTGGAATTTTCGAACGTCAAAGTGTTCGCCTAATTCAGTTTCTGCTTTTTCACGTAGCGCTTTTATTTTTATTTCGCCTATTTTGTACGACAGCGCCTGGGCAGGCCAAGATATATAACGGTCAATCTCAGTGTTAACGTTGTGCTCAGACAGTGCAGTATTTTCCATCATGTAGTCTACCGCTTGTTCACGATTCCAGCCCATTGTGTGCATACCTGTATCCACG
The DNA here is from genome assembly GCF_010500895.1 of Alteromonas genovensis. Taxonomy (GTDB): domain Bacteria; phylum Pseudomonadota; class Gammaproteobacteria; order Enterobacterales; family Alteromonadaceae; genus Alteromonas; species Alteromonas genovensis. The sequence goes on along the minus strand of NZ_JAAAWO010000017.1, from coordinate 35,955 downwards.
ACTAAGCGGCATGCACGCCACATTTCATAACTTAAACGGCCAAAGTTATCGTAAGGGTCTTCATAAATGCCTGCTTCAATACCAAGAAATTCTGAATATAATCCCCAGCCCTCGCCAAATGCCGAAATATAGGTATTGCGGCGAACCATGGGGAGATCCTCAAGCTCTGCTGCTAATGATATTTGTAAATGATGCCCCGGCACAGCTTCATGAAGGGTTAATGCAGGTAGTGCATACAAGGGGCGCTTATCAAGAGCATAGGTGTTTACCCAGTAGTAACCAGGCTGATCGTCTCTACCTGGATGAATGTAGCGGCCGGTGGTGTACTTAGGCGCAATGGCGTCTGGCACTGGAGCAACACCGTAGGGGGTTCTGGGCAGGTATTCAAACAATTCCGGCAGTTTAGCATCCATTTTTTTAGCGATAAAAGATGCCTCTTTCAGCAGCTCTTCCGCGCTGGTGGCATAAAACTGAGGGTCTTCCCGTAAAAATGTAATGAATTCGTTTATTGAGCCATCAAACGCTAAGTCATCAACAATCTGCTGCATTTGCGCGCGAATTCTTGCTACTTCAGATAAGCCCAGTTCATGGATCTCTTTTGGACTCATATCTGTAGTTGTGTAATGTTTAGCTCTGTTTGCGTAATAGTTAACCCCATCAGGCCATTTCTCTGCGGCTATCTCATCCCGCGCACCAGGAATATAGTCATTCACCATAAAGTTATAAAACGCTTGATAAGCCGGTAGTACAAAGTTGCGTATTGCTTGCAGGCCTTGTTTTTTCAATGCTGCTTTTTCTGTGTCGCTAAAATAGTCTGGAAAACGAGTAAAGGGCCCGTAGAAGCTACTGTTCGTCACATCGCTGACTAAATACGTTGAAATAGAATCTTCGAAACCGTTAAGTACTGCGCTAGGTTGGGTATATCCCTCTGCTAATGCCTGTTTCATATAGTCAATTTGCTGCTCGAAATAGGGTTTTAGCGCCTGTAAGCGACTGATATACGCCTCGTAATCTGCTACGCGCTTAAACGTAGACAGGTTGGGCAAAGACGCCATGGCGCTGTGAAAACCGTATTCTGAATTGATGGGAACAAGATAAGAGCGATACGTGTACTGGTCTATATAGTTTGCCAATCTGTACCGCTGCATCAATAAGGCAATAAACGCATCTTGCGATAAATTGCTTCTATCATAATGAGCCAGTTCGTTTTGGAACTTAAGCCAATTTTTATGCTGACCACTCAGCCCTTCAGGAGATATGTCAGGCAGTGCATGCGCAAGGTCTGTATTACCTTGGCGAGAGGCAAGCAGTGGAGATACAGACATTTCATACTGCCAAATGTTATCGAGCAGTGTATACAGACTTTTATCATCATAGCTTTTGGCTGATAAGCCTAGGCTGCAAAGTAAAAGTGTTGCGGCAAGAAGCAAGCGATACATAAGGGTCTCCGGTAACCTTAACCGGAAAACCCCGGCGCGTTACTCTTTAGTTGGTGTATAAATTGGACTAGGAAATTGAGTTACTTTATCAGATTTGTTTTCTAATTGAGTAATTTTGGCAGAACCTTTTTTATTTACAGCATCAATGCGCAAGACATTGTGCATAGGAATATAGGTTTTTGTGACTTCTGCAAATTCAGATTTTAACTTTTCATGGCTAGGGTCGAGTACAACGCTGGTATGCGTATCCCAGACAAAATCCCCAATTTCAACAAAGCCAAATAGGCTTCCTTGCATGAGAGTTTTTACATATAGCTCGTATCGCTCACCATTGCTGATGAATTGAATACGATATAATAACGCTTCGTTAGACATGTGCCGCTCTTATCATTTAAAAAATTACGAGTGAATTTTATAACGACCCTACTATGCGGGCAATGGCATAAAACCCGTGTTAAACAAAAAGGGGTTGCATAGCATTGCCCCTATGAACTGAGTTAACATGTTGCTTACAGCGACAAGCAAGAAATAAAAATTTTGTATAATAAAAACTTGGTGAATTAAAATGATAAAAAAACTACTACTAGGTAGTGCTCTAACGGCAATGACTTTTGCTGCAAGTGCACACAATCATTCAACGGCAGAACATTCCTCAAAAGCCCATGCATCAACTGAGGGGGCTTTTAGCCCAGATACTCAGCGAATTAAATCTCACCTTTTCTTTTTAGCTGACGATTTACTAGAGGGACGTGATACTGGCTCTCGTGGGCACGATATTGCTGCGCTTTATATTGCAACAGAGTTTGCAAAGTATGGTTTAACGCCGGCCGGCACTGATGGGTTTATTCAAGATGTATCATTTCGCAAGGCAAACTTAGTTCAAGAATCTCCACAGTTTACTTTGACGAAAAACGGCAATACCGTAGATTTCGCCTATCCAAAACAATACCTTGCTGGCCCTAGCTTATTGAACGTAGATGCGAAGGTAAGTGGTGAAATGGTCTTCGTGGGCTACGGTATTGTTGCCGACGAACTGTCGCACAACGACTATGAAGGCGTAGATGTAGACGGAAAAATTGTCGTTGCGCTAGCGGGTAAGCCGAGTGATTTTCCTTCAGAAGAAGGAGCGCATTTTGCATCGGGTTATCAAAAGCAAAAGTATGCCGTAGACAATGGTGCCATTGGCATGATTACTATCACTACCCCGAAAAATGAAAAGGTGCGTCCTTATCAAAGCCGTTTAAGTTACATCCATACACCACGCATGGCATGGCTAAATGATGACAATGAGCCTGCAAACAGTTTTCCTCAGCTTAAAGGCGGCGCTTACATGAGTGAAGGGGCTGCTCGCACGTTATTTGAAGGCGCTGAGCGCAGTTTAGACGACGTTTATGCTGACCTTGAGGCTGACAAAGTACCAAAAGGTTTTGCGTTACAAGGCACAGTGGATATCAGTAAAAAGAGTGTGCATGACACCATTACAAGTCCAAACGTAGTGGGCATGTTGGAAGGCTCAGATCCTACATTAAAAGATGAGTACGTCGTATTTTCAGCTCACTCTGACCACATAGGCTTTGCGAAAACCGTTAAAAAAGACAACATTAATAACGGCGCGATGGATAATGCCTCTGGCACCTCTGTAATGCTAGAAACGGCGCGACTTTTCAGAGAAATGAAACAAAAGCCTAAGCGTTCTATCTTGTTTGTATCTGTAACGGGTGAGGAAAAAGGACTGCTAGGTGCCGACTATTTCGCACGCAACCCCACGGTACCAGTAACGTCTATGGTGGCTAATGTAAACCTAGATATGCCTATTCTTACCTATGAGTTTGCAGATGTTATTGCATTTGGTGCAAATCACAGCGATTTGCAGCAGTCGGTGGAAAAAGCGGCTGCAAATGCTGATATTGAACTAAGCCCAGATCCATGGCCTGAACAAGCCCTATTTACACGCTCAGATCACTACGCGTTTGTTAAACAAGGTGTTCCTTCGGTGTTTATGGTGCCAGGTCTTAAATCAAAAGATCCAAGTGTAGATGGCAGCAAAGTGTTTGGGCAGTTTTTGTCGACGCACTATCACAAGCCTAGCGATGATGTTAACCAGCCCTTTAATTGGAAAGCGGCTGAAACCTTTACGAAGGTGAATGCTCAAATAGGTTGGACGTTAGCCAATCAAGAAGATAAGCCTCAGTGGAATGAAGGCGACTTTTTTGGGGATACCTTTAGCAAATAATATTGCCATTCATTAACGAATAAACGGTGCTTATTGAACCGTTTTTTGGCTTCTACATTTTTCGGAAGTTTTGTCAGCGCGCCTTTAAAATGCAGGCGCGCTTCTTGGCAGAAAGACAGCGCGCTATTACTTCTATGCAATAAACATGTGTTTAAAGGCTGCCCACTGTTCGTTGAACTGCTCGGTAGGTTTGCGTGTGAATCCGCTTCTGATAAACAAGTTTATGCGCCCGTCAGTGTAACAAATTAGCATGTTTGCAATAATGGCTTCATCGGCAGAAAGGGTTTTGCCTTCTCTGAGTTTGCGCTCTCTAAGCACTTGCTTTAACTGAGTTTCCAGGCGCTCGAAAAGTTTTGCGATACGGGCGCGTAACCTGTCTTGTTCGCCCATTAATGCATCACCATTAAGAATACGGGTAATACCCGGGTTTTTTTCTGCAAAACCAAGGATAAGGTGCAAAATCATTTGGCAGCGAGTTAACGAATCTTTCTCTTCGTTTACAATCTTGTTAATGCGCGTAAACAAGGTTTCTTCTATAAACTCAATAAGGCCCTCGAACATACGAGCCTTACTTGGAAAGTGACGATAAAGGGCGGCTTCAGAAACCCCCACTTTTTCCGCCAATTTTGCTGTAGTTATACGCTGACCTGGGTTGGTTTCTAGCATTCCAGCAAGTGCTTGCAGAATTTGCGCTCTGCGATTTGTTTTTTTGACTGCAGGCATGACGAAATGACTTCCTCCGCAACCGAGTAAGTTCTACCCGGGTTCCTTGTTAAGTTGGCTAATGCCAAAACGTTATCGTTTTATTGTTATTATTTATCAAGCCTACCACTTTCTTTTGTGGCAGCACTCTTAAACCGTGTTTCTATTAATCAGCATGTTGAGCTGCTGTTATCGACACATTAAAGGTGTCGTTTAATTTTTTTCGATTTCATTAAGCCGTGTTGTTATTAGCGATATTAATTGGTGCGCTAATTCACTTTTGCTGGTGGCGGGTAACTTTTTATCGCCTCCGCTCCACAAAACATGAAGTGCGTTGTTGTCGCTATTAAAGCCTAAGCCGTCTGCTGTTATGTCGTTGGCCGCTATCATATCAAGCTTTTTATTGATCAGCTTCTGGCGGGCATATTGCTCAACATCTTGGCTTTCAGCCGCAAAGCCTACGCAAAACGGTCTGTTATCTTTACATGAAATTGTAGCTAGAATATCAGGGTTTTTTGTAAAAGTAAGTGTTAACTCATTATCTGATTTTTTGATTTTATTTTCAGCCACACTTACCGCTTTATAATCGGCTACCGCCGCTGTACTAATGAAAATATCTGCCTTGCGCGCGAATTGTTCACAAGCATCTAGCATATCATCTGCCGTAGTAACATCTATACGTTCGCATCCCCGCGGTGTTTGAAGGGAAACTGGGCCTGCCACCAAGGTGACTTCAGCCCCCGCGTTCACGGCAGCTTCGGCAATAGCGAACCCCATTTTTCCAGAGCTATGATTGGATATATATCGCACGGGATCCAAAGGCTCTCTTGTTGGCCCAGCTGTAATTAAAACGTGTTTACCACGAAGCTCAGCAACTGCATGTCGGTTGACTGTTTGACCTACAATCGAGGCAATCTCTACTGGCTCCATCATTCTTCCCGCGCCCAAATCTCCACAGGCCTGCTCTCCGCTTGCTGGACCAATAAAATTAACTCCGTACCGTGCTAATCGCTCTACATTATCCAGTGTCGCCGGCGCTTTCCACATTTGTTGGTTCATTGCGGGTGCAATAAATACGCTGGCTGTGGTGGCAAGATACAGTGTAGTTAATAAGTCATCCGCTATACCAATGGCTAATTTGGCCAATACGTTCGCCGTGGCCGGGGCAATAAGTAATATGTCTGCCCACTTCGCCAGTTCGATATGTCCCATTGCTGCTTCTGCTGCGGGGTCTAGCAAATGCTGGTGGACTGGATTACCCGATACAGCTTGAAGAGATAATGGGCTGACAAATTCTGTTGCCGAGCCTGTAAGTACGACGCGTACGTTAGCGCCTAAAGCGGTAAGTTTGCGAACAAGATCGGGTGCTTTGTACGCTGCAATGCCGCCAGTAACGCCAAGCAGTACATTTTTATTTGCAAGAGACATAGTCATATAAATACGGATTGAAACGAATAGTAGTGATACACGCATACTAAACTATCATGAAGCTAAAATCTGGGATAGGTAAACAATAGTAGGTGTTAGGGTTTCACTAATAAACCCGCCTTGAAGACAGTCGCCGTTGATTTGAGTTTTCGATATAACATGCTTTCACATTAACTAGAGTACAATAATGTCGATCAAAGCATGGCCATTTGGTGAAAGACCAAGAGAAAAATTACTGACTTCAGGTGCACAGAGTCTCAGTGATGCTGAGTTAATTGCGGTGCTATTTGGCAAAGGAGTAAAAGGAAAGTCAGCAGTAGAGCTTGCCCACGATATGCTAAACGAGCTTGGTACACTACGAGAGGTTGTCACTGTTTCAGAGGAGCGCTTTACATCGTTAAAAGGTATCGGGCGCTGCAGCTATGCACAATTTCAAGCTGCGTTTGAAATTTTCCGTCGTAACTTAGAAATACAGCTTACGCGCCAAGATGCATTTCATAACGTCGATGACACAAAACAATATCTACAGGCCAAGCTAAGAGATTGTGAGCAGGAAAAGTTTGCTCTTTTAATGCTTAACAGTCAGCATCAACTCATTGCATTTAGAGTGATGTTTACTGGCACGATAAATAGTGCAGCGGTGTACCCCAGAGAACTGATAAAGCAAGTGATGAAAGACAATGCCGCTGCTGTGATCCTAGTACATAATCACCCTTCTGGTATAGCAGAACCAAGCCATGCAGACATTCGATTAACAAGCGAGATCAAAAGTGCGATGGGAATGATCGACGTGCCTGTTCTAGATCATTTTGTTGTTGGCGACAAAGAAACTATTTCTTTTGCACAAAGGGGCTTGTTATCATAGCAACTTAAGTCATTTTTTTTGATTATATTCTAGTCAAAGCGTTCAGAATGATTTAACATAGGATATTAGTGGGTATTTTTATTAAAGGACTGTTATGAAAAAGTCGATTATCGCATTATTTGCAGCTGCAACAATGGTAGCTGGTGTTAACGCGCAAGACGTTGATGGTGGTAGTGGAACTACTGGTGCTGGTCTGACTACAGGTCAGATTGTGGGTACGATAGCCGTTGTTGGAGCTATCGGCGCTGGTGTTGCAGGCAACGCGAACGCTGATGCACCTACAGTAGTAGATCCAGATCCAGCTGTTCCGACTTGTGAAGGTACGGATCCATTGGTAGACGGTGTATGTGTTGGTACAACTAACACAGTAACGGTTACTACATCTGGTACAACAACAGCAACAACTACAGTCACTGTTCCAGTGACATTTACTTACTCTCCGACAGTACAGTAAACAAAACGTATTTATTAAAAGCCGCTTTTATTAGCGGCTTTTTTATTGCTAAAACGTTATAAAATACAGTTAAAACAGGTATACCTAATTTTCCTTTCGTCGGCGCATTCAAATGAAACCATATTTTTCCTTGGCCACTGTTGGCTTTCTATTACTCGCTATTTCTGGTTGTTCAACAACCACGCTTGCTTACTACAACACGTTAAAATTAGCGCTAAAAGACAGAACGGTAACCTATACCGTTGAAGAGATCGCGAATAACAAAGCCGATCTTATGCAAATTAAAGCAGGCGATCGTGATAATGCCTCGTTGGCGTTAGCCTTTATAGATGGCGATCGCTATCGCTGGGTTTCGGCTGATAAAGTCATTTTCACTATGCATCACGGTGTTATTATTAAAACAGAAGGGTTAGATAACGACATCTTCTATACGGGTAACCTTCAACATAATCCATTGGGTGGAAACGATACGCTTAATTTTAACTGGAAGCGTAAGGTTGATTTGTCTGAGGTCGGTTTTGGACTGGCTGTGAATTCAGCATGGCGTGTAGAAGGTGAAACAAGCCGCACCTACTTTGACTACCCAGTTCCCCTTATCAAAATAGTAGAGACAGTGTCGTTCCCTGAATATACGCCTTTTATTGATGTAGGCTTGTCGTGGGAAAACACGTATTTTCTGCATAAATCGACTAAAGAGCTTTTGGCTTCAACACAAAAGTTTAGCCCTATTGGGGATACCTACGAAATGGTGTACTTAAGCCGCATTGTTCGTCAGATGAATAAGGCAGGAGCAGAAATACAATGAAAGGGCTAAATTACATTTTATTTGCTGCTATCGCGCAGTTTTTAAGTATGAATTTCTCGCAGGCTGCAGTGGCCCAAAGCGACCTCGTTACAATAATGATCAACAAGCAAACCTATCAATTTGATAGAACCATTAGGCTATCGAGCGCACTGTCCATTGTTGCGGACAACGGGCAATGGTATTGGCCGACTGCTGCCGCATTTGATTTGACCAGCCCTAAAGCAGAGCATGAAAAAGAAGTGGTGTTGGCTAGCATTAGGCAGCTGTTAACTCATTTCGATAAAACCAGCAACACACATAAAGCACTGAGCAACTTATACGGGCAAGTGGCACAGTGGACAGTGTCTACCCGCTTAGATATGCCTATATCCTATAACCGCTCCCGTTTATTTTTTGAAGATAACCCTATGTTTCAGCCCGGCAAGTATTGGTTGAGACTGAATGGTCGGCCCAATGTGCTTCATTTTTCTGGTGCGCTTGTTAAGCCCGGGGCATACCAACATCAAAGCGATACGTCTGTTTATACAGCGTCGCACAAAGTGGCCAAACTCGATGATGCAGACAAGAGTATTGTTTACGTTGTACACCCAAATGGTGAAGTTGAGCGCAAAGGCGTTGCTTATTGGAATCTTGATTTTTCACAGCTGATGCCGGGCAGTCAGGTTTACGTACCTGTTTCATCAGAGCTATTCAGTAATAAAATAAATCAGCTTAATCAGCGGGTTGCCGCTTTAGCAGTACACAGGGTTCTTCCTCAATGAGTGCGTATTTTCCTTCAAAAAGAACAACACTAGCGCTGGTTGTGGGCAGTGTGTTATCGACAACAACGCAAGCAGACACGCAAATAAACGTAACGCCTTCACAAATGGTACAAGGTGGTAACGGTCTTATACAAACGCCAACGGCGCGTATGCGCGAGCAAGGCGGCATGGCCATAAATTACACCGACAACGGAGAGTATCGTTTTTGGTCTGTGAATATTCAGCTCTATGATTGGATGGAGGCGACTGCTCGTTATACCGACGTACGTACTCAGCTCTATAGCCAATTTGAATCATTTAGTGGAGATCAAACGCTCAAAGACAAAGGCTTAGACGTTAAGTTTAGATTGTGGAAAGAGAGCTATTACTTACCGGATATTAGCGTTGGCTTTAGAGACTTTGGTGGTACCGGTTTTTTTGAAAGTGAATATATCAACGCCAGTAAATCTGTAGGCCCGTTTGATTTTCATTTAGGGTTGGGTTGGGGTTATCTTGGTACTGCCGATGATATTACCAATCCGTTTTGTGAGCTAAGAGACAGTTTCTGCGAACGCCCTGGAGGCTTTTCCGGCAGAGGCGGAAAAGTAGATTACGATCAGTTCTTCAAAGGTACAGCCTCATTTTTTGGTGGTATTGAATATCAAACGCCTTGGGAACCGCTCACGCTAAAGCTAGAGTTTGAAGGGAATGATTACTCCGAAGACCGGGCTGGTGAGCTTGAACAAGATTCTCGTTGGAATATTGGTGCGGTTTATCGATACAAAGACGTCGATTTTTCTTTTAATTATCAGCGTGGTAATACCATTGGGTTTGGCTTAACGTATCGTTTCAATATGAATACTGCCTCGCAGCTGAAATTCGATAAGGAGCCGCGTTCGCTTATGGCAAGGCGCCCGCCTAAAAAGATTGAAGACGTTAATAAATCAGCATTGTATAACGACATGTTCCGCGATGCTGGCTTCGTACTTTCTGATGCAGAATTAAACGAGAACGAAGCAACGTTTTACGGCACACAAGTGAACTACCGCGATCAAGACGAAGCAATAGAGCGAATTGGTCGTGTGGCGGCCTCTGAGCTGCCAGATACGGTAAAAACCTATCATATTGTAGATAATCGTGGCGGTCAGCCAATGGTAGATACGCAAGTAGATGCTGAAGCCTTCATTGCGGCTGCGCGCTATGAGTCTGTGGACGCTGATATTAAGCAAACCTACATAAGAACTGACCCCTCTCAAGAGGTATTAGACGCTTATGAACCTGAAAATACCAAAGGGTTATTTTATAGCGCAGACTTTTTCTTTACTCAGTCTTTCGGTAACCCAGAAGATTTCTACCTCTACCAAACTGGTTTTTTGCTAGGCGGTGGATATGCGTTTGACGAGAAGTTTTCAATACGAGGTAGTGCTCGTGTAACGTTGCTTGATAATTTCGATAAGTTTAATTACCTAGTCGATAATGAAGAAGTCGCCTTGCCCAGAGTGAGAACGCGGGTAAGAGAGTATGTGTCTGAAAATGACGTGTGGCTAGATACTGCTATTTTGCATTACAAAGATAGACTATCTGAAAACCTATTTGGGCAGGCTTATGCGGGTTATTTAGAAACCATGTTTGCTGGAGTCGGCGGCGAAATAATGTATCGCGAAGTGGATAGTAATATCGCCTATGGCGTAGATGTTAATTACGTAAAGCAACGCGACCCGTTAAAACAAATGGCGTTGGAAGACTACGATGCTATCACCGGACACGCGAGTGTGTATTGGAAGCCCGAATTTTTAGATGACACCCAAATAACCGTGAGTGCAGGGCAGTTTCTTGCAAAAGATAAAGGCGTGAATATCGATTACGCTAAGCGTTTTGACAGCGGAATTATTGTGGGCGCATTTGCAGCTTTCACGGATGTATCGTCAGAAGAGTATGGGGAAGGGAGTTTTACAAAAGGCTTCTATATCTCAATTCCAACTGACTTATTTTTGCTGCAGCCTTCAAAAGGGCGTGGATTCTTCCCTTGGGTACCAATATCTCGAGATGGCGGTCAAATGTTACAGCGACCTGCAAGGTTAATTAATCAGACCGAAATAAGAGCGCCATTTTACGATTAAAAAAGGGAGCTTTTGCTCCCTTTCTATAACTTTAACCGTCTTTAACCCGTAAAAGTGTACTTAACGCTTCACCTCCAATAGCCAAGCCTTTTTCGTAATTTGAAATTACGAAAGATATTTTTTGGCTTCGCTACATTTTCTTCGCGTGGGTACATTTCAATTTCTTCAATTGTTGCCTGTAATACTCGTTGTGCAGACTGTCCATCGGTGAAAGGGTGCATTTTTAGGCTGTAGTTATTAATACTCTCTTTTAAAGTCTCATCCATTGTGAGGGCTTTCTCAACTGCGTCTTCGAGTTTATTGGCATCATCAATATCAATAAGCACAGGCTCAGGCTGGGCATTTTTGAAAGTGACGACGGGTTTTCCAAGTAGCAAAAATTCAGTGATGGCTGAGGAAGTATCTGAAACCATCACATCACTTTCTACTAGAAGAGGAGTGATGTTATGAGAGTCGATAACTTCAAGGTTTTTATGCTGTGCTCGTTTAAACGCCTCTATTGTCTCTTTATCCATTTTCGGGTGAAATTTTACTTTCCACTTCCAAGATTTCTTTTTGCTGAGAGCAAACATTGCATTGAGCAGAGAATTAGCAGAGGTGAAGCTAGGCGAGAACGTTGGTGCATAAAGAATAACGGGTAATTTGTGTTGGGGAATGTCTTTTTTGGTATATTCAAATAATGTATCTAGTTTAGTCCACCCAGTTTCTTTCACCGTGAAATGAGGGTGCTTTTCTCGCAGTGCTTCAAACTTCTTGGTGAAAAATGGCCCTTGTGTACAGTACAAATCAAAGCAGCCTCGAATTCTGAAATGCCCTTTCTTTTTCCATTCAAATCCGTGAAATAACTGTACTTTTAACCCTGGTATAAACGAAGGGACAATGTTTCCAGGCAGAAATGATGCATCGGGTCGAAACCTTATTGCCTCTGATATCGTGGATAAAACAATATCATCAGGTTGAAATTGCGACTTGTTAACCTCGCTGCCTTCTGCGAACCATCTTACGTCATGTCCTTCTTTGCGCATTAGTGAACAAAGCGGGCGCATAATCTCAAAAGAGTAATTCTGTGATAGGTAGAGTAAAAACTTCATCCGTTAACATCTTTAATTATTTCGATGATTTCAGTTGTAGAAATAGACGGGGTTCTTGGTAAATAAACAACGGCACAAACGTCGCGAAATTCGTCAAATTTACCTTCCCAATCATTCCCCATTACTAGCACATCTGCTTTGTGCTGAAGAATATAATCTCGTTTTTTTTCAAGGGATTCCTCCATGAAAACAGCATCAACAAAGCGCATAGAACTAAGCAGTTCCGATCTACTAGAATAGGGATAAATAGGGTTTCTGCCCTTTTTACTAAAATTCAATTCGTCAGAAGACAAACCTACCGTAAGGTGATCGCCGTGAGCTTTAGCTCGCTGCAAAATACGTACGTGACCAATGTGAAGCACATCAAATGTGCCAAATGTAATTACTCTTCGCAATGTTGCACCTTTTTATTCTGTTAGGTATTTAGCAATACGTTGACTGCATAGCCCATCTGTTTTACCAACCATTTTGTTAGTAATAGTTTGTCGAGTTTCACTTTTTGCATGTGGTGAAATTACACATTGCTCAATAAACTCATTCGCAAGATTAGGAGACGTTGCTCTGTGTGCTATATCGTGGAATAAAGAGAGGTCTGAGTCGAGTCGCTTTTTCAACCTGAACTTAAACAGGCCAGAATAACTCCATCTTGTTTGTGAAAAGTCACACCACACAACAGGTCTGTTCATAGCCGCAAATTCAAATATAGCTGACGATGCATCTGACACCATCACATCGGCGATCTGCATAAACGAAACAAGGCAAAATTCATGCTTTTTGGCCACATAAACATTATCAAAAGATGCCCACCGTTCTACTTTTTCTTTCTGTTTAACGTATTTCTTTTTAGTCACACTAAAAAAGTGAGGCTTTATGATAATGTTATATTTTTTAAGTGTTAGCGGCCAATCGTTTTTAAATTTTTCTATGCTGCTTGGGAAAAAAGTAGGTGCGTAGAGTATTGTGGGTTTGCCTTTTTCGAGTCCCAATTGTTCGATTGTTCTCGGTGGCTCTGTTCCATCAAAAATAGGGTCCAATTTGGCGTAGCCAGTATCAACAAAAGTTCTTGTAGGAAAAAGAGCTTGAAGGCGGGATAAACGGCTTTCACCTTCTACAAAGCGAACATCGAAAGGGAACTCTGATACGTTGTAATAACAAGCTTTAGGTCCAATTCCATGCTGCATAAGTGCAAGTTTGGAGCTAAGTTTGGATTTTTCATTCGTTGAAAACGGGGGGATATTTCCAAAAATTATCCAATCTACATTTTGTGATTGATAAAAAGACAATACACTACTGCCATCTGGAATAAACTGATAGTTAAACCCTCTATTATTCAGTGTGGAAGTCTTCACCTCGTCGTATCCGGGCTCTTGGTGCAAAACGAAGTTTACTTTTACACCTAATTCCCTAAGCGCACATGCAACAGGAAAATATTGGGGTAAATAGTAAAGATGTTGAACATCAAAAATTACAGAATTTGTCATTTGAAGAGAAACCTATTTTTGCATAGTTGCTTTTTATTTTAGTGACGCGCCTGAGCGTGCGTGGTATGTTTGCGCCCACTTTATTTGTGGCTTTTGTTGAGCCGACTGCTCAATGTAAATTAGCACAAAAATAATCGGGTGTGGGTTGCGGTTATTAATTAAAGTACGGTAATTAGTAGTAGAAATGCCGAGATCGTAGAAAAAGCAGTTAAAAATTGAGCTTTTTTTACTTTTTTATTGAAATGATCCTGCCTTTGCTGTATAAAATGCGCCCTCTAATTTATAGTAATACGCCTTTTGACCCAACGACTATTTGAGTGGTGGGAACGACTGGCGCGACAGTTATCGTTGTTCTGGAGACAAATACAATGTCAAGAGTATGCCAAGTAACAGGTAAGCGTCCAACGGTTGGTAATAACCGTTCACACGCAAGAAATGCGACTCGTCGTCGCTTTTTGCCAAACCTTCAAACTCACCGTTTTTGGGTTGAGAGCGAAAGCCGTTTTGTTAAACTACGTTTGTCTGCGAAAGGCATGCGTATCATCGATAAGAAAGGTATTGACTCAGTATTAGCTGACGTTCGTGCCCGTGGTGAGAAAATCTAAGGAAGCCGACAATGCGCGATAAAATTAAACTAGTTTCTTCAGCAGGTACAGGTTTCTTCTACACTACTGATAAGAACAAACGTAACATGCCAGGCAAAATGGAGATCAAAAAGTTTGATCCTGTTGTGCGTAAGCACGTTATGTTCAAAGAGGCAAAAATCAAGTAAAGCCCTTTTAGAAAGAGCACTTGCTTTTGTCTCCACGAAAACCCGGCCTTTGCCGGGTTTTTTGCGTTTATTCGGTCACACGTTCTCAGTACTGATCGCTTTTTCGTCTTTCAGAGCAAAACAAATCATAGTTGCACGTTAAAAGACGAGCAGAAGCCGCGAGATCGTGGTGAGATCCTTCTCCCGCGCGACACCCCCCCGCGCAAACATGACAGAGCTTTGATAAGCTCAAACCCGAACTCAAGATTTCATAAGGGCGTGTTGATCTTTGCAGTACATTTTTGCAGCGGTCTGTGAGCTATTTAGACAAGGCGAATGGTTGAAGGTCTAGCGGGCTAAATCGAAACCATTCAACGCAGGATAAATCGCTCACAGGCGCTGCCCTAAGGGGGCGTTATGGAAGCATTTTACTCTTTGTCGCCGCTTTTTTTATTTGGGCCCTTTGACTTAGCCCACTAGGCCTACACGACTGTTTCGCGATTAAAGTGCTTCCATTTAGCCCAAAACTCGTACAACAAAGATCAACACGCCCTAGTATCTTAAGAATCGAGGCTTTACTATATCTGCTCTATATCTCCTTTTTCATTGTAACGGGCATAGGCAATGGCAAAACTTTCACAGCGGGCAATGAATAACGTGGTCATCGTTGCCATGTTGGTCATGATTGCTTTGTTCAACATCGACAGCTTACGTCCTCAAAAAGATATTTCTGAAGTACGCAGCTTGTTGCCGCAAAACGCCTATGTGTTAAAAATAGAGCATGACGATAACCAGCTTGTTAGAAGTGGTCAGCAGTGGCGTCAACGCAGTACTGAGGGCAACCTTTCAATCAGTCCAGATGCACAAATAGGCGGATGGCAAGAAGCGCGCCTTCGTTATCTAACTTCCCTTAAAAACGATATATCGGACATAGAGCCCCTTGTTGTTGTGGTGTGGCTTGCGGGTGAAACAAATGGTCGGGTTTACGCCTTTTACCCCACGTCTTCTGTCACCGTAGTGAAAGTAGACAATAATTGGTATGCATTAGACAATGTGTCCCTAAGTACATTGCTCCCATGGATATAACCAATGCCTGAGTTACCAGAAGTTGAAGTGAGCCGTTTAGGTGTATCACCGCATTTAATCAACAACACTATCGCAAACGTCATTGTTCGCGAGAGAAGGATGCGCTGGCCTATACCTGAAGAGGTTTCATTGGTGGTAGGGCACAAAGTTAACAATGTTACGCGCAGAGCTAAGTACCTGTTAATTGAAACAGCCGTGGGAAGCTTGGTTATACATCTTGGCATGTCTGGCAAACTGCGGGTAATTGATGCGTCAACACCGCTGATAAAGCACGACCATGTTGATATTGTCTTAAACACTGGGCAATGCTTGCGTCTTAACGACCCTAGGCGCTTTGGTGCGGTGTTATTTCAAGCACCTGATACACAACTTGGTCTATTAGATAACTTAGGCCCAGAGCCGCTTACTGAGGCCTTTGATGAAAGTCGTCTCTACACATTATCTCGCGATAGAAAAAGTCCTGTGAAAAGTTTCATTATGGATAATGCGGTTGTAGTCGGCGTGGGCAATATTTATGCGAATGAAGCGTTATTTTTAAGTGGTATTGACCCCCGTAGACAAGCAGGTCGCATAGGTGCAGAGCGTTATAAGCGTTTAACCCACAATATTAAACAGGTATTAGCGAAAGCAATCGCGCAAGGTGGAACCACCTTAAAAGACTTCGCGCAAACCGATGGTAAGCCGGGCTACTTCGCGCAGCATCTTAACGTTTACGGTAGGAAAGGCGAAGACTGTGAGGTGTGCAGCAACCCCATTCAAAGCAAAGTCATCGGGCAGCGCAACACCTTTTTCTGTATTCACTGCCAGCGATAGCCGCTCTGCGATATTTTGGGTTTGTTTATCATTCTACACTATTGATTTTTGGCGACAGCGGTCTCATGCATCAGCAGTCTCTGTGCAAGCAGGTTCAAGCGTTAGCAGAGCTATTTTTTCTTGCCTAATCGCTCTTGCAGGGCAGCCTCTACAACAGGGTGACAAAATCCGCTCACGGCACCGCGGTGAAGGGCAACTTCTTTTACTAACGTAGACGAGATAAACGAATTTTCTTCAGCAGGAGTGAGAAAGACACTTTCCAATTTAGGATTGAGGCGTCTATTCATATTCGCTAGCTGAAATTCATACTCAAAATCAGATACTGCTCGCAAGCCACGAATCAGTATGGTGGCGTTTTGCTCATCAGCAAAATCTGCAAGTAGCCCAGTAAAGCCCACCACTTCAACGTTAGGAAGGTCGGCGGTAACTTGTTTAATCATTTCCACACGTTCTTCTAGCGTGAACAAAGGCTTCTTACTCGGATTTGATGCAATAGCGACAATCACGCGAGAAAATAATTGTGATGCTCGTTCAATAAGGTCGGCGTGTCCGTTTGTAATCGGATCGAAAGTACCTGGATAAAGTGCTCTAGTATGCATGTTGTCGAATCTTTTTAGTTATAAAATGAGTGTAGAGTTATTATAGAGTTGGGTTGTAGGTTAATTACTCAATATATCAGCGCCATCAATGTAACACAGTTGTATCATAGTTAGGTGCTATTCCCATTACTCTTATACTTGTCGTTATATTGGCCGCTATGTGCGTCGTTATGCTGTTCTTGCTATTGACGAATAGCCGTTAAGACAATGCTGCCATTCGTCCATTGACCAATGAAAAATGGCGTTTTTCTCTTTTTCTTTTAGCAGTGAGCGCAGTAATCTGTCGAGGTTACCGGTTTTCCACTGGTGTCCTTGACGTTTGCGACAGCGGTCAAAATCAATGAGCCAAATTGCTTGCTTGTCATCTATCATAATATTACGAATATTGGCGTCGTGATGGTACACTTGGCAGTTGTGCATTGCCGCAAGTGCGCGCCCAATGGCGTGCCACTGACTTTCACTCAGTGGCTCATGGCACAATACTTGGTGTAAGTCTTGGCTACCTAGTATTCTCTGTGTGATGAGGTCGCCGCGATAAATTACTCCCCTGCGGTGAATATTAGCAGCAACCGGCACCGGAACATTCAGTCCTTCTTTACGCATTTCAGCAAGTAGCTTAAATTCTTCAAAAGGGCGAGACGATTCGACTCCCAAGAACAAGTACTGATCGCTCAACAGTTTGCCAACTAAACCACCGCGCTGGAAGTGTCGAAGTACCCAACTGTGCTGCTCATGTTCAATAAACAGCGTTGTTCCTCTTCCTTTTGCATGGCCAGTGATTTTGTTTTGAAACTGCCAATGCTCTTGGGTGAACATATCAATACTTGGCTCACCGATAATGGCGTCATCAAATAGAAAGTGGTGCCCGGCACCTAAGTCTTGTCGTATTGTCGCCATATTTCTCACAACTTATGGTAAATTTAACATTCTAACGGTTTATTAAAGTTTTTCAGCAACAGTTTTTCAGCAAAAAGTGAGCGCTAAGTGGGAAAAAAGATTTGTATAATGCGTTTATCTGCTATCGGCGACGTGTGTCATGCGGTTGCTATGGTCACTCGAATTCAAACTCAATGGCCCGATGCCCACATAACCTGGGTGATAGGAAAAGTTGAGCATCAGCTCGTAAAACTCATGCCTAATATACGCTTTATCATTTTTGATAAAAAGCGCGGTAAAGCGGCAGTAAAAGACCTTAAGCAGGCGGTAAAAGGCGAGGTGTTTGATGCCTTGTTAATGATGCAGGTGGCTTTGCGAGCAAACTTAGCGTCTCGCGTTATTAAAGCAAAGCAGCGTATAGGCTTTGATTGGGCTCGTAGTAAAGAGCTGCATTGGCTATTCGCCAATAAACGCATATCGGCAAATCAGCATGCTCACGTACTCGATGGGTTTATGGGTTTTGCAGATGCATTAGGCGTACCTAGTGTAGACAAACCAGCTTGGCGTATTCCGGTTTCCAATGAAGATAGGGAATGGGGGTTACAACAGGCAAAAGCCCTTGGTAACTATGTAGTTATTGCCCCTGCCGCAAGTAAAGCTGAGCGGAATTGGTTACCAGAACAATACGCGCGTATTGCCGAATATATTCAAAACAACAATGTGAACGTGATATTGTGCGGCGGTCCGGGGAGTTTAGACCGCGAAACTGCAGATGCAATAAAGCAAAGAGCAGGTGTTACCTTGCAAGATTTTACGGGGAAAACGTCGCTGCATCAGCTGCTTATGTTGCTTAAACACGCCGCGCTTGTCATTGCGCCAGACACAGGCCCCGCACATATGGCGACCACTGTTGATACGCCGGTTGTGGGGCTTTACGCTCATTCAAACCCACAGCGAACTGGGCCTTATAATAATCTCAACGATGTCGCATCGGTTTACGATGAATGCATTAAAGAGCAAAAAGGCAAGGCGTGGCAAGAATTGCCTTGGGGCGCACGAGCGAAAGGCGATACCCTCATGCAAAGAATTTCTTTCGAGCAAGTAAAAGAAAAAGTTCATCCATATATCGCATAGCGTATTTTTTAATGGGTAAATTGTTCAGCTTTTATCTAAACTGTAGTTAACTAACCATCCATTGCACTGTGCTTTTGTTTAAAAACAGGGAGCTGTTACTGAATGAAAACGCCCTCGATAAGGCGGCTCTTAGAGTCTTTATCTCAAATTTCTTATCGTACATTTCTTATTGTTGTGTCTCTTGTTGCGACATCTTCTTTTTCATACGCCGGTGACTTGAAGGTTATGGCGCACGAGAGCGTCTCCATATCTCAATTGAACCGCTCTGAGCTTCGCCAAATTTTTACAGGTCACCGCCAGCACTGGCAAAACGGCAAAAAAATTACCGTTTTTGTATTACAAGATAACAACGAATTACATAAGCAGTTTTGCCGTGACATATTGCAGATGTTTCCTTATCAGCTATCTCGCTTATGGGATCAGCTAACCTATTCAGGGCAAGGTGTTACGCCCGTAAGAGTGTCATCATATGACGCTTTAATTGAAGCACTAGAGTCAACAGAGGGAGCTATCGGCTATGGTGATAAAGACGATATCGTTAAGCTGCGCCGTATTGAGGTAGAAGAAAAATGAAAGGATTACTCTATTTTTCGTTGTTAGTGAGCAGCTTCGCTGTTTTTTCAGCAGAGTCGGATTTCGCATGGCATGGGTACGCTTCCCAGGGGGTTACTCAGTCTAATAACAGTAGCTTTATAACAGATGGCGACGCTGTTACTGGTGAGCTTACCGAAATTGGTATTAACGGGCTTTACAGATTGTCCGAAAATTTATCTATTGCAGGGCAAATTAATTATCTGGATGGCGGGAACAGGTTTGAACAAGGAGCACGGCTTGATTACCTATTTGTTGACTGGAAGCTCCCTAACTTAGGGAATGGGTGGCAAGCTCATATTCACGCCGGGCGGTTTAAAAACAGACATTGGCTTTACTCTGTCACCCGTGATGTGCCGCAAACTCGCTACACCGCAGTACTGCCTCAATCTGTTTATTTTGATGGTTTTCGCGATGTGGCACTTGGCAGCAACGGCATATTGACCAGTTTTACTCACTATGGGCAAAGCACTATTTGGGAATTGAACTGGAGCTATGGGCGCTCTAACATCAATTCGTCACAACGAGACTTTTTATTAGGAGAAGAGGCGAACGGTGAGGCGAAGCAAGATTTTGTTCACCAAGCGAGTGTATTTTGGCAGCCTGCTTCTATGGCGTGGAAAGTGGGCGTCAGCTGGCTTAACTCTGACTTTAGCTATACCCCATCACAACAGGACAATCGTTTAGCAGGCGAGGCTAATGTTGAACGCTTTATGCTTTCAACCCAGTATTTTGCTGAGCATTGGGAAGTGTCGATGGAGCTGCTTTCAGAATCCCAGCATAGCAGGGGCTTATTTGCGCCAGACTTTAACGATAAGCGTCGCGGTGATGGTGGCTTTGTTCAGTTTAGGTATTTGTTCAATAGTCAGTTTAGCGGGCTTATAGGTTACGACACTTACGTCAATGATGTTAACGACAGAGACGGAAAACGTCTGGAGCAATTGTCTAACGGTGCCGTACCTGCGTACTTTGGTTACCAAGACACTACCACCTTGGGCTTGCGTTGGGATATTGCGCCAAAATGGCGTTTGCAGGGGGAATACCATTGGGTTGAAGGCGCGACGCGGGTAGTGAGTTTGCTAGACCGAAATGTAGCGGATCAAGCGGATAAAAACTGGCAAATGTGGTCGCTACAACTGATGTATTGGTGGTAATGAGTAATATGAAGGTGCAGGTATCATTCACCACTAAAACGATTGCTATATTAATGGCGATGGTGCTAACCGTCACCGTAGTGATCTCGGTGGTGCTGATACAAGAGTCGGAAGCGAGTTTGCTTTTGCAGCAAAAAGAAAACCAGATAAGTCACCAGCGGCGTATCCGGCTTTTCGAGGAGGTGCTGCATAACCGCATGATAAGCCTTATTGATATTGTAAGTCAGCAGCGGGATTTACAAAGCAAAAACCTCGATGAGCTTCAACGTACACTTCAAAACCTTTCAGAATACTTCACCCTTAACTTCCAAGTAGAAGAGCTTTTGTTGTTTGATGAGTCTGGTGTCGTGGGCACCAACATGAGCCACTCTCGTGAAGCAGTCGCCCAATTAGTCAGCTCAACCCGAGCCAACTTCGAAAGCCGTTCAACTATTGTCTGCGATAAAGTTTGTACTCATTATATGTCTATTCCCATTATGAGCGGCAGCGATACCGTACCTGTTGTAGTGGTATCTACCTCAATGCGCGAGCTGCTTTACCTATTTAACCGGGCGGCGGGAGTTCACAAAGTTGCGATTGTGCAAATTACGCAACCCTTTCCAACCGGGCAATCAGCGCCAACCAACGCCGAAAATGCTAACAAGGCCAGCACACCCTCGTTGACGCTATCCAGTCAATTGTCTGCAGCGAATCGAGAGTATTTACAGCAGGTTTTTACTGGGCTACCTGCTGACTGGTCGGTGAATCGCTTAGTCACAAGGGGCAGCAATATAACCCTGAATAAAGAGCAGCTGCTTGTTAGCTTGCTACCATTTTCAAAAGGCAACGCCAATCGTCCCTATCTGCTACTTGTGCAAGATGTCACTGCAGCCGTTCAGCAGGCCAATCAATATCAAGCCATCGTTGTTGGCTCGGCCGTTATTTTGTTTGTTATCTTTTCAATATTGCTTTACCTATTTTTGAATGGATACAACCAGCGTTTGTTGTCTATTAGCGAGCGTCTTCCCATGTTGGCAGAGCACAAATTTACTGAATTTCATGCTAACGCCGCCAAACAGCGAAAGACGTCGAGTGTAAAGCTAGTAGATGAATTAGACGTTGTAGAAAGCGCGGCGAATAACCTGGCAAAGCAGCTTGAAGACTTTGATGGTCAAATGGCAATTAATACCGCCAAGCTAGAAAAAATGGCCATGTTCGATGTGCTGACTGGCTTGCCCAATCGGAACATGCTGACGTTTCAAATTGAGAAGCAGTTAGCCCGTTCATTTCGCGATGAAAAGCTTGTTGCTCTCATGTTCATGGACCTAGATGACTTTAAGAAAGTGAACGATAGCCACGGTCACGATGTAGGTGATGCGCTGTTGAGAGCCGCGGCCATGCGAATATCACGGCCTATTCGGGAAACAGACATTGCCTCTCGCTTTGGTGGCGATGAGTTTGTAGTATTGCTTTCAGACATTGAGAGTCGCTCTCAGGTCGACCTTATTGCTAATAAACTGCTCAATGAATTTGCCGAACCCATTGTCATCAATGGTCAAAAATTCTATATCTCTGTGAGCATAGGTATTGCCATTACAAGCCATGCTCAAGCCACACCCGTTGAGCTATTGCGACACGCTGATATTGCGATGTATGCAGCAAAGTCAAAGCAAGGTGCAGCCTACCGAGTGTACGAAGCGAAAATGAATTTAGCGGTAATGCAAAAGGTGGAGCTAGAATCTGAGGCCCGTGAAGCACTGAGAGGTAATCAGTTTAGTCTTGCCTTGCAACCACAAATAGAAATGCATACAGGTAAACTCATAGGCTTTGAGGCGCTGCTTCGTTGGTTCCATCCAACCAAAGGTGCAATTTCGCCTGCCGATTTCATACCGCTATTAGAAAATACCACTTTTATGCTTGAGTTAGACTACTGGGTTATCGCTAGAGCTTGCTCCCTTACTCAAGAGCTCGGTCATAGCGGTTATCGCAATATGAAACTGGCCATTAATGTGTCGGCAGGGCAATTTATCGATCCTAGCTTACCCGATTATCTACAGCAGCAAATACAGCGCAACGAACTGGCGCCTGAGCAGATATGTCTAGAGCTTACAGAAACGGTGTTAGTCTCTGATATCAAAAGAGCCCGCGCTATTATGAACACTATTCATGAAATGGGTTGCATGTTGGCTATTGATGACTTTGGCACCGGTTATTCTTCACTGAGTTATCTCAAGTCTTTGCCGGCAGATTTTATTAAAATCGATCGCTCTTTTGTTTCAAATATTACCGACGATGCCGACGATAGAAATATTGTGAATTCCACAGTATCTATGGTGCGTAATATGGGAATGCAGGTGGTTGCCGAGGGCATAGAGACACAGGCGCAGTACGATTTGCTTTGCGAATTTGATTGCGACTACGGGCAAGGCTATATGATAAGTAGGCCTATTCCAGAGCAACATATTTGGAGCGTACTGAGCACAAATGTTGAAAATGGTTATTGGAAACCACCTCAAGCGTAACGACTAACAGCTAGCGTATATGGCAAGGTGTGCTAAATAATTTACACACTTCATCGGCTTTCCTATTAAATAGAGCGCATCACTGTATACCCACCTGTAGGCTTTTACTAAAATATCCTTTTACGAATTTCGGAGAACGGCATGTCAGCGGCATTTATTTCCCATTTGCAATCGCAAATTGAAGCCACCAAACAAGATGGTTTATATAAAAAAGAACGCGTGATCACATCTCAGCAGCAAGCTGATATCGATGTGGCTAACGGTGACCATGTCGTTAACTTCTGCGCCAATAACTATCTTGGGCTAGCAAATAATGAAAGCCTCATTAAGGCAGCTAAGGACGGTCTGGACTCTCACGGCTTCGGCGTAGCCTCCGTACGATTTATTTGCGGCACGCAGGATATTCACAAGCAGCTTGAAACGTCTATCAGCGAATTCTTAGGCACAGAAGACACCATTCTTTATCCGTCTTGTTTTGACGCAAACGGTGGGTTGTTTGAAACCATTCTTGGTCCAGAAGATGCCATTATTTCAGATGCCCTTAATCATGCAAGCATCATTGATGGCGTTCGCTTGAGCAAAGCAAGACGTTACCGCTATGCAAATAACGACATGGCAGCATTAGAAGAGCAGCTCATCAAGGCAAGCGAAGAGGGCGCACGCTTTAAAGTTATTGCTACCGATGGCGTATTTTCTATGGACGGCGTAATCGCCGATTTAGCCTCTATTTGCGACCTCGCAGATAAATACGATGCCATGGTAATGATTGACGATTGCCATGCTACCGGCTTTCTTGGTGAAAACGGTCGCGGAAGTCACGAATATTGTGGCGTTCTAGACCGCGTAGATATTATTACCGGTACACTGGGCAAAGCACTTGGTGGTGCATCAGGTGGTTATACGTCGGGTAAAAAAGAAGTGGTTGAGTGGTTGCGCCAGCGTTCACGCCCTTACTTGTTTTCAAACTCTGTAGCGCCTCCTATTGTGGCAGCGTCGCTTAAAGTATTTGAAATGATGAAAGAGGGCGATGAACTGCGAGCCAAACTATGGCGCAACGCAGAACATTTCCGCAGTCGTATGGAAGACGCTGGCTTTACGCTATCAGGTAAAGACCACGCTATCATCCCAGTTATGCTTGGCGATGCGCGTTTAGCGAGTGACATGGCAGACAAGCTGTTAGAGAAAGGTATTTACGTTATTGGGTTCTCTTATCCCGTGGTACCAAAAGGGCAGGCGCGAATTCGCACCCAAATGTCTGCGGGGCACTCTATTGAGCATGTAGACAAAGCCATTGATGCGTTCATTGAAATTGGCCGCGAAATGGGAGTGATTTCATGAAGTCATTGGTAAAAGCGAAAGCCGAGCGCGGCATTTGGTTAGAAGATTCGCCAAAACCCGAGGTGGGACACAACGACCTGTTGATAAAAATTCGCAAAACCGCTATCTGCGGCACCGATATGCATATTTACAACTGGGACGAATGGTCACAAAACACTATTCCCGTGCCCATGGTTGTGGGTCATGAATATGTGGGTGAAGTAGTTGGAATGGGTCAAGAAGTTAAAGGCTTCGAAATAGGCGACAGAGTCTCTGGTGAAGGTCATATTACCTGTGGTCATTGTCGTAACTGCAGAGCGGGTCGCAGACACCTTTGTCGCAACACCGAAGGGGTAGGCGTTAATCGCCCTGGCGCCTTTGCTGAGTTTTTGGTTATTCCCGCATTTAATGCCTTTAAAATACCTCATAATATCAGCGATGAACTTGCGTCAATTTTCGACCCGTTCGGCAATGCCGTGCACACCGCGCTAAGTTTTGATCTTGTTGGTGAAGACGTGCTTATTACCGGCGCGGGACCCATTGGTATTATGGCAGCAGCGGTTGCAAAGCACGTGGGCGCGCGTCACGTTGTGATTACAGACATCAATCCATATCGTCTAGCCCTTGCTGAAAAAATGGGCGCTACTCGCGCTGTCGATGTGTCTAAAGAAGACCTGAAAGATGTCATGAACGACTTAGGGATGACAGAAGGCTTTGATGTGGGGCTCGAAATGTCGGGCGTGCCCGTTGCGCTTCGCGATATGCTAAATAAAATGAATCACGGCGGTAAGGTTGCCATGCTAGGTATTCCACCTAGTGATGTGGCTATCGATTGGAACCAGGTTATCTTCAAAGGACTCGTGATCAAAGGCATTTACGGTCGCGAAATGTTTGAAACCTGGTACAAAATGGCAAGCCTGCTTCAAAGCGGTTTAGACCTTACCCCAATCATTACTCATACTTATAGCGTAGATGACTTTCAGAAAGGGTTTGATACCATGGGGTCAGGGCAATCAGGTAAAGTTATTTTGGACTGGCAATAATGAGTACATTTTCTCACATCAGCGTGCAAGACGTTGCTGATTTTTCGGGTACGGTATCTATTGTTGATATTCGCGATCCACAATCTTACGCGAACGGGCACATGCCTAACGCAGCGCCGCTGAACAATGACAATTTCGCTACGTTTGTAGAGCAAACGCCAAAAGACACGCCTGTTGTTGTAGTGTGTTATCACGGTGTAAGCAGTCAGCAAGCTGCGCAAGTTATCGCGCAGCAAGGTTTTGAAACGGTGTACAGTATGGATGGGGGCTTTGAGGCCTGGCGTTTAGCTAACCCAGTAGAAACCGAGTAAACCACCCAATTTGTGAAGGTGCTCATTTCAAAACGCCTTAGGGTGTGATGAGATGAGCACCTTTGTTTTTTACCCTTTCCCTGATAACGCTTTATCAATACACTTGTTCAATAGATAGACTTGTCGAATCAATAGGCCGGTTTTTCGTGTTATTCTCCTTTTTACACCCATGTTTATTGTATTCATATTTATTAGATTCGGTATTTCGAGTCATGTGTTTTGGAGCTACCTCAGCCTATGGGCCAACCATTAATCGCGTTCAATCAGCAAAGTGCTGCGCACCTTCTCGCCAATTATCTCAATAGCCAAGGGGTTACTGCTTCTGTTAAACAACAGGCTTCATCACAGCAGCCTGCATCGTCAGAGTTTGTTGTACTTATTGATGATGCTGAGCACACCGTGCAAGCAGAGCTTATTGCTAAAGACTTTATTGCAAACCCAGGCCACCCAAAATACCAGCAGGCAGCATGGGATAATGGTCAAAATGTTCAGCTAGCAGCGTCGCCCAGCGGGTTTTCCGTTAAACACATCGCCGCAAATGCTATTTCAGCGCCATTTACGTCTTTGGTGTTTATTTTGTGCTTATTGGTATACGGCTTATCTTTGCTAGGACTATTTGCGCCTATTGCACAACATTTGCTGATGCAGCCTTTTGGCCTGCTGGCAGAAAATCATCAGTGGTGGCGGCTATTAGGGCCAGCGTTCATACATTTCAATGCGTTGCACATTGTGTTTAATTTATTGTGGTGGAGTATGCTTGGCGCCAAAATAGAGCGTACTTTTGGTGTTACTATGCTCATCATTGTTTTTATAGTTTCAGCGGTAATATCTAATGCGGCTCAGGCGCTATTTAGTGAGCCAGTGCAGGCTAACCTATTTCTATTTGGTGGCCTTTCTGGTGTTGTATATGCCGTTATGGGATTCGTGTGGTGGCTAGGTTGGCTGCGCCCAAGTTGGGGAGTATCGTTACCGAACTCTATTGTCGGCTTTATGTTGGTGTGGCTAGTACTTGGCTTTGCAGATACATTCTTTGCTAACGTATTGGGAGTAAACATGGCAAACGCAGCGCATACGGCGGGCTTGATCACCGGATGCTTATTGGCTGCGATGCTTAGCTTAGGTTCCAAAAAGCCTGGATAAGAACGCTAGCGAGCAATCGGTCTTGTGTAGATTAATCGCCTTGATATAGATACTTGGTAAATATCACGTTTTTGATCACTTCGCCGCCAGTCTCTTCTTTCATGTGCTCTTTTAATGCTTTTAAAAGCGCTAATCGAATGTCTTCACGGCCCGTAAGAGACTTTACTTTTTCAGCGGGCTGTTGACCAAATATTTCGATAGCAGTAGAGCGTAAAAGCGGCATGTGATGCTCCGCAATTTCCAGCTGCTCTATGTCGTATACCATGAGTTCAACCTGTACACGAACATAACCAAGTTTACGCGCACTGTCGCTAATGTAGTTAGTGACGATTTCTGGCTCTAAGCCAATATAGGCAAAGTTGGCTTTCTCTTGTGCTTGAGCGCTAAACGAAGCGCTCAGTAAAAGCGCAGTTATTGCTAAACAACGTAAAATTAAAGACTTAAGCATGGTAAGAACCGAAAAAAGGATAAGTTAAAATCAGCCTTATTGTAGCAAAGCTGAGGTTAAACGCACTACTGCAAAAGTAGTACGCATCTTAATAAACCTGAATCCTGTTTAAGAAACGGCGCTCAGCACCACTAGAAACGCGAATTACTGCGTTGCAAAAGTAAGTAATAGAACAACTAGTACGTGACTTTTGCGCCTTGCACTTCGCATTTCTAGCAGTACTGAGTTTGAAATTTTAATTTATATTTTATAGAACAAATGCTTGCACCATTCTTTAAACAGGATTCAGGTTAATAAGCAAAAAATGTCTGCCAAAGGCTTACAATCAAAGTGATGGAAATATACAGTTTAGCTTTTCCTGAAGATTACAGCGCAAAAATAAATGTTATGATGTTGCCAGTTCAGAAGCTGTGTGAATGGCGCCAGCAGTGAGTTTTTTCTAGTAGGTTTTGTACAGTGAGTCTTTGTAAATGGGTGCTTTAAAGTGAGTCTTACCGCCGACTTTCCCGTTGGTCTTGCCGTTAATTGGCTTTCCTTAGCAGAAGCAAACATACCTGAGCCAACGCTAAAAGGCTGGTTGTTAGATACTGGCTCGTTAACCGAAAGGGTGCAATCGGCCTGCGGTGAATTTTCGCTCCAACTGTTAGGCCAGCAAACGTTAGAGCCTCACAGCACTGAGTTATTCTTATTACAAGCGAACGGCCAAACAACCTATCAAATACGAGAGATTGTATTGTGTGGTGATGAACAGCCTTGGGTATTTGCACGCTCAGTCATCCCTCAAGCTATTATCGAAGCAGAGCTATCTAACTTAGGCAGTGAGCCATTAGGCAAACGATTGTTCAACGATAAGCGGTTTATACGCTCTGAGTTTCAAGTGTGTACGCTACCTTTTGAGCAGTTTTCTCAGCACCTAGCTGAACCATCAGACTCGCAGTTAAAGAACGATACAAAGCAAAACTTGTGGGGTAGGCGGTCTGTGTTTACCTTTGAGTCGCATCATTTGATTGTTGCAGAAGTGTTCCTTCCTGGCTCTCCGGCCTACGCGCAAAATGAAGGGCAGAAACAGGTGATAAAAAGAGAAACGAGAGTATGACACAGCACAACTGGGGCGCTTATGCCCGCCTAATGCGCCTAGACAAACCCATCGGGTTTTACCTTTTACTGTGGCCCACATTATGGGCACTGCTTATTGCCTCACAAGGTATGCCAGCCCTTGATATAGCCGCTATTTTTATTGCTGGTGTTGTTGTTATGCGCTGTGCGGGATGCGTTATTAACGACTATGCAGATAGAAAAGTTGATGGCAGTGTTAAGCGCACTGCCACACGCCCTCTTGCTACTGGTGAGGTAACTGCTAAGCAAGCATTGCAGCTGTTTGCGCTATTAATAGGTATCGCGTTTGTGCTCGTGTTATTTCTCAATTGGCAGACTATCGCACTGTCGGTTGTGGCGCTGCTGCTGGCCGCATCATACCCATTTATGAAACGCTACACGCACCTGCCGCAGGTGGTACTTGGTGCTGCATTTGGCTGGGCTATTCCAATGGCGTTTATGGCGGTTTTAGAAACTGTACCCGCTTATGGCTGGTGGTTATTTATCGCAAATCTTACCTGGACAGTGGCCTACGACACTATGTACGCCATGGTCGATAGAGATGACGACCTTAAGATAGGCGTAAAGTCTTCCGCCATATTGTTCGGTCAGTACGATGTAATGATTGTGATGGCGCTGCAGGTTTTTACACTGGTGACTTTATGGTGTGTTGGCTTAACCATTGAGGCGGCATGGCCTTATTTTGTAGCGGTGTTATTTGCAGCGCTTCTGTGTGTCAGGCAGTATCAATTTATTAAGCGAAAACAACGAGATGGCTGCTTTACCGCGTTTTTAGAAAACCATTTAGTGGGCTTATCAATTACCGTAGGATTGGCGGTTAACTACCTGCTTTATTAGCTAAAGTCAGTGAACCATAAAAAAGGCACTAAAAAGTGCCTTTGTGTACATCGAGATTATTGGCTGTCTAGGCTATTAGCCATTAAGTTTGGTTTCAAGCTCGGCAATACGAGCTTCCATCGCCTCTAGCTTTTCGCGAGTTCTAATCAGCACCTGGCTTTGAATATCAAACTCTTCACGAGTCACCAAGTCGAGTTTAGAAAGCTGAGACTGCAACACAGTTTTAACTCGTGTTTCTGCGCCTTCGGCCATATTTTTTACGCCCGGTGGAACGGCATCAGCAATCTGTTTAGCCAAATCTTCGAGTTTTTTCGGATCCAACATGGATTTCCCTTATAATACGCAGCTCAAATAGTGTCACTATTCTATCGGTATCGACACGACATGCAATCAAAACTACGAACTATGCATGTACTGCCTGTTAACCCTGTTTTAGGAAAAAAATGAAACTAAATGAAGCTCAAGAGTCTGCCGTTACTTTCGTATCGGGCCCATGCTTAGTATTAGCCGGAGCAGGCAGTGGTAAAACTCGTGTAATCACCAACAAGATAGCTCATTTAGTTAGAAACTGTGACATGCCTGCTCGCTATATCGCAGCAGTAACCTTTACCAATAAAGCAGCACGAGAGATGAAAGAGCGGGTGGCGCAAACCTTAGGCAAGCCAGAGGCGCGAGGACTTAAGGTTTCAACGTTTCACACCCTTGGTCTAAATATTATTAAATCTCACGTGAAAGACTTAGGGCTAAAGCCAGGCTTTTCCTTATTTGATGACAAAGACTCTCTTTCTCTTTTAACCGACCTTACCGCCGACACCTTAGACGGTGATAAAGACCAGTTGAAGCTATTGCAAAGCTGTATTTCAAATTGGAAAAACGATTTGGTGCTGCCCGATGCCTTATTAAAGCAAGCTCAGAGCACTGGCGAGCAAGAGTTTGCGCAGGCCTATAGACGCTATCAAGACAATTTAAAAGCCTATAATGCCTTGGACTTTGACGATCTTATCTTATTACCTACGTTGTTATTGAAAACAAACGAGGAAGTTCGAGCCAAGTGGCAAAACAAAATACGTTACCTACTGGTTGATGAGTATCAAGATACCAACACCAGTCAGTATGAATTGGTGAAGCTACTTGTTGGTGAGCGCTCTCGTTTTACCGTGGTAGGCGATGACGACCAATCTATTTATTCTTGGCGTGGGGCCAAGCCACAAAACCTGAATTTATTGCAAAAAGACTTTCCCCGTTTAAACGTTATTAAGCTGCAGCAAAACTATCGCTCTTCGGGGCGTATACTGCATTGCGCGAATATCTTAATTCAGAACAACCCCCATTTATTCGATAAAACCTTGTTTTCAGAACTTCACTACGGTGAAACGTTAAAAGTTATTGAAGCCAAAAACGAAGAACATGAAGCTGAGCGCGTGATAGCAGAGCTATTAGCCCATAAATTTATGAACCGAACCAAGTTCAAAGATTACGCTATATTATACCGTGGTAATCACCAAAGTCGTTTGTTCGAAAAACTACTAATGAGCAACCGCATTCCTTACAAAATAAGTGGAGGCATGTCGTTCTTTGGGCGCACCGAAGTGAAAGACATCATGGCGTACTTGAGGCTGTTGGTGAATCAAGACGATGACAATGCACTGCTGCGTATTATCAACACTCCGGGTCGCGGTATTGGCCGAGCCACACTGGAAAAACTCGGCAATTTTGCAAATAGCCTGGGTGTGTCCATGTTTGAGGCTGCAACACACAGCAACCTAAACAGCGTATTGCCCGATAAAGCGTTTCATTCGGTGTCGGGTTTTGCCCGATGGGTCGTAGAGCTATCTGATAATACAGAGCGCGGCAACACGGCAGATGCAGTAAGGAGCATGATACGTACGATGGGTTATGAAGAGTGGCTTTACGAGTCGAGCGCAAGTCCTAAAGCTGCTGAAATGGCCATGGCCAATGTAAGTACACTTTTTGGCTGGGTTACCGATATGCTTGAGGGTAACGACCTTGATGCTCCGATGACCCTCACAGAGGTAGTAAATCGTCTCATACTTCGCGATATGATGGAGCGTGGCGAAGAAGATGGTGAAAGCGACCAAGTTCAGCTAATGACGTTGCACGCCTCAAAAGGACTAGAGTTTCCTATTGTGTTTCTTGTGGGAATGGAAGAGGGATTGTTACCCCATCAAAGCAGTGTAGATGAAGACAATGTAGAAGAAGAGCGACGATTAGCCTACGTAGGCATAACGCGGGCGCAACGAGAGTTAATATTTAGTTTAGCGAAAGAGCGCAGGCAGTTTGGTGAGGTGATTCAGCCAGAGCCCAGCCGGTTCTTGTTCGAACTGCCGCCAGATGATATTCAATGGGAAAATCAAAAGCCCAAAGCGTCTAAAGAAGAGCGTCAACAAAAGGCTCAGGTGGGTATTGCAAACCTAAGAGATATTTTGGGCAAAAAGTAGTGTAATGTGAGCGCTTACTAACTAACTTTGCGGGGCTCAGTCAGTTGCTTTAGTCATATCTAAAACAACGGCGCGCTGCAGTGTTTTACCTTGACCATATACACATTCAATATCGTTTAATGCACTAAGCTGAGCGGGCGAATCTACGCCTTCTGCAATCACATTAAACTTTAAGTGTTCTGAAATTAACATAACCGACTGAATAAGTTTGAGGTTACGCTGAGACCTTGGTAACGATTTCACGAATCGATGGTCAATTTTAATAAAGTCAAAGGGATAGGCAAATAGGTAGCTCAGCGAGGCTAAACCACTACCAAAGTTATCAAGTACCAGCGTTACGCCAGCGCGTTTTAACTTTTTAATGGCTGGCAGTATAAACTGCGAGCGGCGATTCAAATCATTCTCATCGAACTCAAACACTAATCGACTTGCTTTAATGCCCGAGTCGGCAATAACCTCGGTCATGTGATTAACCATTGAAGGTTGTAGCAAATGATTAATAGATACATTAACAGCTATGCGCTCAATCGCTTCGTCGGTGTCTTCAAAGCGCTTTATTAGCTCACATGCCTTAGCTAACTGGAAGAGATCTAAATCGATAGTTAATCCACTATGATCCGCTACTTGTCGAAATTGCTCTCTCGCAATTTTACCGTAAGTAGGGTGCGACCAGCGTACGTACATTTCCTTATACAAAATGCTGTTGTCGATAAGGTTGATGACGGGTTGTAAGAAAAAATCAAACTCTTCGTCTCTAAGAGCGCGTCTAAATTCGTTTTCTAGTTCAAGCTCTTCAATTAAGCGTTGCCGCATGCTCTTATCGAACATTACAAAGCGTCCGCGGCCAAGTGTTTTAGCTTGGTACATAGCGGCATCGGCGTCGCGCAGTACCTCATCAGCACTATTGTAATAGCGCTCCAAATGAGCGATACCAATACTCGCACCGGAATACATTTCACGGCCATCAAGTAGGAAAGGCTCTGATATTGAGGAGATAATACGACTTGCTACTTCTTCAACATCTGCGTTGTCATCAAAGTTATCGAGTAGCACAACAAACTCATCGCCGCCTAATCGAGCCAGTAAATCGTGGCCTCGAATACACAGTGCAATGCGCTTAGAAACTTCAATTAAAAATTCATCGCCAGCATGGTGACCAAGGGTATCGTTAATCACTTTAAAGCGGTCTAGGTCGATAAACAAAACGGCAAACATATTTTCGCTGTAACGCTGTTTGCTAGCTACCGCAAGTTCTAAGCGGCTTGTAAACATTGCTCGGTTTGGCAAGTCGGTTAGCGAATCGTGGTGGGCATCGTGAATGAGTTTAAGCTCAATCTCTTTACGTTCGTCTATTTGTTGCTGTAAAAACGAGTTGGCGCGATTAAGCTCAGCGGTGCGCTCCTTTACTCGCTCTTCAAGTTGCGTGTTGTACTGTTGAATGGCTTCCGTATTACTTTTGCGCTCCATAGCCACCGCAATATGGTGGGATACAAAGCGTAAAAGCTCTTGATCACGAGCGGTGTACTTGGCGTGTTTTCCATAGGTTTGAACGGCAATTACACCCGCTATATCGCCATCTACCACAAGTGGAGAGCCCAACCAGGAGTTCGCACTTTTCAACATTTTCTGCGCCACAGTCACATCAAGCTCACCACTTTCAGCAAGCTGCAGCACCCGAGGTGGGTTAATTAGCTCTGCCTGTCCCGTGCGAAGCACAAACTCTGTTAATCCTAGACTTAGCGGTCTAGGGTCAATGGTTGCTTGGTTGATGTCACTAAAATACGGGAACTCAAGTTTATTTTGAGCCTTATCCACAATCGCTATATAGCAGTTTGGTGCGCTTATCAGCCTTGCAAGAATCTCATGTAAACTTGAATAAAACACGTTCATGTCGCCTTCAAGGTTAGCTGCGAGCTCGGATATCTCAAACAATGCTTGTTGTAACGATTCTACCTTTTGGCGTTCAAGAATTTCTTCTTGTAAGTCATCGTTAGTTCTTCGTAGCTGACGGGTTCTATCACGAATGGTGCGTTCGGTTAGCTCACGGTTTTTAACACGGTCTACAGTGGTAACAATATGCTGTGATACAAATAGCAGTACTTCTAAATCTTCTTGGTTGTAGTGCACACCTTCATCGTAAGTTTGCACAACCATAGCCCCAATAACTTGGCTGCCGCGCTTAAGTGGAACGCCGCATAATTCATAAGGGGGAGAGCCGACTAGCTTAAAGCCAAGTTCTTCAGCAAACTTATGTTCTTCGTCACGCTTGTAAAAAAGATGATTACCCGACTTAAGAATATAACCGGTCATGCCGTCCATTAACGATTCCGCAGGAAGCTGACGCACCGTCTGCTCGTCAAATTCATCAACGAAATAGGAAAAATCGACAATGTTGCTTTCAGGGTCGTAAAAAGCGACGTAAAAGTTATCTGCATTCATAAAATCGCCAATGATTTCATGAATAGACGTATAGAGGTGATTTAGATTACTAACTGAACTGGCGAGCTCTGAAATATCAAAAAGCGCCTTCTGAACACGTTCAGCACGCTTGTACTTATCTGTAAGCTGTTGAAGCTGCGGTATGAGCTCCCGCAGCTCTTCTTCAGACAGCTCAGATTGTGTCGAATTTGATGACATTCCACTCGCCAATAAAAAACTAACATTTTATGTAGCGGAATAACTTACCTCATCCACCGAAAAAACGCTAATTTTTCAAACAGCTTAAACTATGAACTAACAGTTTAAATGCCTTCAATCATATACTCGATTGCGGCTTTAATATCGTCTTCTGAACAGTTTCCACACGTACCCATTGGAGGCATTGCGTTAATACCGTTAATTGCGTTTTTCCATACGCCGTCAAGACCACGGTCGTCTAGGCGAGGTTGCCAATCAGCGGCTACCTGAAATTTAGGAGCACCAAGTACGCCTGCGCTGTGACACGCTACGCATGCAGAGTTGTAAATATCTTCGCCAGATTTTGCTCCGCCTGCAGCAGCGGTATCGCCTTGTGCAGCGGCACCGGCAACGTGTACTTTACCAAGTGGCTTAATACGATCTGCAATTTCATCGTTACTCATTTCTTGCGCTTGAGCCGCAAAAATAGTTAGCGCCGTAGCAGCAACAGTTAACCAAGTCTTTAATTTCACATCTGTCTCCAGGCAATGATGAATTTGTTTAAAATATAACTGGCCAGATTATAACGGTAAATGGCGGCTGAACAACTATTAGAATCCAATTACCTATAAAAAGTAAGGATTTTTAACAATCGAACATCGATTAGATAGAAAGAAAAGAACAAACTAGTTGATGCCTGCCCATGGCCTAAGTATCATTACGCCGCGTTTGCTAATGTGTTTATTAACATTCATTAATTTCTGCAAACGTCATTTTTAGCACCTGTAGCTCAGCTGGATAGAGTGTCGGCCTCCGAAGCCGAAGGTCGCGCGTTCGAATCGCGCCAGGTGCGCCATCTCCTCACATGCCTTTACTTTTTGCTCGCAATTAAATTCATCATTGCCATTTATGAGTGGTTACACCGTTTACAATATAAATCTTTATTGTTATGTTATAACATTGTTGTGGGCGTTTTTGAGTGGTCAGCGTTATCCGGCCATTTCCATCCTGGGGGCACTAACATGCTTGCATTGAAAGAAAACAATATATGCTCTTGGAGCAGTGGACAGTCTCCTATCGTACTTGGCGATATTATCTGCGATACAAAAAGCGTCGCTATTTGGGAGCGAGTGAAAAATGATGCTATCACTGGCTACTTTGAAGCGGTTTTTACATCGCTAGGGTTAGGCATTAAAGCCATGTTTGAGGTTAATACCCTTAAGCAGCAACTAGACACTATGTTGCCTGAGCACGATGGTAAAGCTGACGTTATCGAAGATATTTATTTACTGACCGACATGCTCACATGTTTGTTCGATTGCAAAGAAGTGGGTCTTCGGCTGGTGCCGCTTACCTCAGCAATGTGCCCTAGCTTTCATCGAGATAATATACCCGTACGCCTTGTAAACACGTACATTGGAGCTGGAACTCAGTGGCTTCCGCTAGAGCAATTGCGGTCAACGCCTTTTGCTGAAAGTCAGCAGCACGTATCTCAAACGAATTTTGGTATGTACTACAAACACAACGACATTCAAACAATGAATACGTTTGAGGTAGGTATGCTAAAAGGTGAAGCTTGGCATGAGTCGTTAGGGGCCGTGCATCGTTCATGTCCTGTAGCAAAAGGCGAAAAAAGAGTGTTACTCACATTAGATCCAATGTGAGCGTTTTATTGTATCCCGAATTCAGATAATAAGTGCACCACTCTTGGTTAAATGGTGAGAAGAGATCAACTGCCTGTTGGTGGTACTCTGTAATCGCCAAAAAACAAGAGTAGTTACCATGAGTTACAAGCAGTTGATCGA
>NZ_JAAAWO010000016.1 GCF_010500895.1 Alteromonas genovensis | reverse complement strand
TTCGAACTCAGAAGTGAAACGTATTAGCGCCGATGGTAGTGTGGGGTTTCCCCATGTGAGAGTAGGACACTGCCAGGTCCCATTAAGAAAAACCCGCCTAACGGCGGGTTTTTTGCTTTCTGCCCCAGAAAAATAATGGGGGTCAGATCCGCATCAAAAAATAAATGGGGGGCAGGTCCGCATTTATCTCTCAATTACATTCAGCACATCCGACCTAGCGAACATAAAACAGGGGCAGAACCCAATATATTGTCGTCCCCACCATATAACTCTGGCTATCAAACTCAAAAGTAAACGAGGTCTGATGCCTATCTATTGTCATCCACATTGCTGACAACAGACAAACGATCAAAGAATATCGTTTTGACCCCAATTATCGATTGAGTTTAAGCGGACAATGTCAGAGTGTATTTCGAAATGTGGACCTGACCCCCTTTATTTCTTTATTTTTTTGCGTAAAGATTTTCATACCTTATTTATACAAAACTATTGTTGTAAATTGTGTCTTTCAATCAAATGGTGATATATAGACTATTATTAATATATTGTTCTTATATCTGGTAATGAAATGCGTAACTTGTGTAGTTCTATGGTGCTTTCTTTAATGATTTTTGCAGCCTTGTTGCCACTTTCGGTTTTAGCGCAGGAAGAGATTAAAACCGTTACTTTGGGGATCGTAGTATTTCCTCCACTAGTGATAAATGACAGTGAAACTGGGCGGTGCTACGGTGAAGTGGTAGAGATGTCCTCTGAGCTTTTAAAGCAGCTTGGGTACAACATGAGTATTGAATGTATTCCCCCTATACGCCTTTATGAAAGGGTGAAACAAGGCGAGATTGATTTAACAGTTAACGTAAAAGGAACAACTGCACTTGACGATCATGCTACGTTTATTGATAAGCCCGTAACAAACCTAACGCTAATGAGAGTGGTAAATAATGCTCGCATAAATGAAAAATCCATAGCGGGTATAAGAGGATATGATTACGTAGGCGAGCGCATTCGTCTAGTTGAAGAAGGGTACGAATTTGTCGATGTGCCTTCTAGTGTAGATTCCATCAAGTTTTTTTTCTTTGATAGAACAGCCAACCTCATTACCTACGAGCGACCTTTTTATTATTTTCTTGGCGACAATGAGTTCAATGACAGAACAAGTTCAATAACATTAAAAAAGAATATTCCCACATTCTTCGCAGTGTCGTTAAAAAGCAAATATAAAGATGATCTTTTTAAAAAACTCTCAGCCTACAGTGAGTCCTTCAAGGAAGATACTATCTTAGAACATGCCACTAAACCCACGCCACAGCTATAAAGTATTCAAGCCTGCACAGTATTTTAGCGAGTATGTTCACTCTCAAATAAAATATATTAAAAAAAGTTAAAAAATTGTGAAAGCAAATTGTTAACACCACGGTCTTATTTATTGAACGTCAACATTGTGATTTAACAATAGAATAAATTTCCGAGGGCTAAAAATGAAGCAAATTAATAAAACATCAATAGCAACAGCATTAGGTGCAGTAGTTATCGGCTCGTTAGCATCAAGTGTAGCGGTAGCAGATACAAATCCATTCGGTATGCAATCTCTTGAGTCTGGTTATAGTCAATTTGCCGCAGAAGGAAAATGTGGTGAAGGCAAGTGCGGCGGTGATAAAGCCGCAAAAGAAGGCAAGTGCGGCGGCGATAAAGCCGCAAAAGAAGGCAAGTGCGGCGGTGATAAAGCTGCAAAAGAAGGCAAGTGCGGCGGCGATAAAGCCGCAAAAGAAGGCAAGTGCGGCGGCGATAAAGCCGCAAAAGAAGGCAAGTGCGGCGGCGATAAAGCTGCAAAAGAAGGCAAGTGCGGCGGCGATAAAGCTGCAAAAGAAGGCAAGTGCGGCGGCGATAAAGCTGCAAAAGAAGGTAAGTGCGGCGGCGATAAAGCCGCAAAAGAAGGTAAGTGCGGTGAAGGTAAATGCGGTAGCATGTAACCATTGCTTTCTAGAATCGTAATATGGCCGTCAATTGATGGCCTTTTTTTAGTACTGTTCTTGGAGACTAAGAGTGAATAATGTCAAAGGTGCTGGTTTAGGTTTCAGACGTGAAATGCTTGACGAACTATTCCCTACACTTCCTAAAGAAGTCGACTTT
Source organism: Alteromonas genovensis (assembly GCF_010500895.1). Classification (GTDB taxonomy): domain Bacteria; phylum Pseudomonadota; class Gammaproteobacteria; order Enterobacterales; family Alteromonadaceae; genus Alteromonas; species Alteromonas genovensis. The sequence continues at coordinate 85,251 of NZ_JAAAWO010000016.1, read as the reverse complement.
TGGGAAGTGGCGCCAGAAAACTGGATCCCTCTTGGTGGCATTTATCAAAAACAATTTGAACAGGCTACTTCACAAGCACCGTTTAGTACCCATGGACTGTCTCTTTCAATAGGTAGCAGTGATAAGCTTGATGTCGAGTTTATAAAAACCGTGAAGCAGTTCTTAGATGCCAATAACATAGGTCTATACAGCGAGCATTTAAGCTATTGTTCTGGAAACGGTCATATGTATGATTTGATGCCTATTCCATTTACTGAAGAGGCGGTTAAACACGTTGTCTCTAGGATTAGGCAAGTACAGGACATGCTCGAGAGACCTCTCGTATTAGAAAATGTGTCTTACTATATTGCGCCAGATCAGGATATCTCGGAACTTGAATTCACCAACGCAGTCTTATCTGAGTCTGATTGCTCTATGTTGCTAGACGTTAATAATGTTTACGTAAACAGTATTAACCAAAACTATTCTCCACATGAGTTTATTAAAGGGCTGCCGTCTCACAAAATAGTTTACGGTCACATTGCGGGGCATTACGACGAGGCTGCAGATTTAAAAGTGGATACACACGGTGCCGATGTTATTGAGCCAGTATGGGAGCTATTAGACTATGCCTATAGCGTACATGGCGTTTACCCCACTTTGCTAGAGCGTGATTTCAACATTCCCTGTGTGGATAATTTACTCAACGAAGTGCGTAAAATTAAAGCAATACAGTCAAAACACGCGTCTTCTGGAAATACTTCTTCAAGTAGGGGAGTTGCGTGATGCCTTCGTTACAACAAAGCCAGAGTGAATTTGTACAAGCGATAAAAGACCCTTCAACGCTCAACGCGAAAAATGATGAACACTTAAGACGGATGAAAATCTACCAGTCGCTATTTTTCAGCAACATAAATGGTTTTGTTAGCTCAGCACTTCCAGTTTTAAAATCTATTATCATTGCTCAACATGGCGAAAGCCAATGGGAGCAAGTAATCCGTCAGTTCTTTATTGAACATCAATGCAGGTCTCCTTATTTTAACGACATCAGTAAAGAGTTTGTAGAATACTTAGCGACTTCTCCCGCCTTTGGCTTTGAACTACCAGCGTTTTCTTGTGAGCTAGCCCACTATGAATGGTTAGAGTTAGATGTGGCAACGCGTAGCAGTAGTGAAAACAACGCGTTTTACAAACCAGGCCAAGACATTGAGGAAGTGAAAGTTTCACCATTTGCCACCTTAGCGTCATATTCGTACGCAGTTCACCTTATAGGTCCTGATCATATGCCCGACAGCCCTATGGACGTGCCACAGTATTATGTTGTGTATCGAGATGAAGAATATCAAGTTCAATTTGTTCATTTAACCGCTATGACTGCTATGCTGGTACATACCATAGAGGTAGCTGAAGAAGGCATTTCACTTGCGGTATTAGCTAACCAACTCATTGAGCAGGCGCCAAGTATTCCTCAGGCAACGCTCAAAGCGGGAATGGAACAAACTGTCGTCGAATTGCTGCAAAAAGGGATATTAATGCCGGTATAAACCTGCAAAATATCTAAACATAAGCGGCACAGTGCTTAATTTTTTATCATTTGAAGTGTCTATTATTAACTTTACCCGCCAACTGTATTTATTGTGAGCGTTTAACTATATTAGCGCTGTCAATCGGGCTTGCTTTCGATTAACATTTACGACCATTTTTTTGTTCACAATTATTGTTTAGGTAGTGCATATGGCTGACAATGAAGATTTTAAAGAAGTTTATAACAAATGGTACTTCTTGGCCTCATTAGTAACTTTACTCGCTTTTCCGTTGATGCATATCATCGCCGGTTGGTTCACGTTCTGGTTATAAAGCAGACATATAAGGTATTATCGTGACTGCAGAATATATTAAATCAGTAGTGAAAACCGTTCCTGACTATCCAAAGCCAGGCATATTATTTAGAGATGTAACTAGCGTTTTGGAAGATCACAAGGCGTTTAAAAGCTGTATCTCATTACTTGTTGAAAAGTATCAGGGCATGGGATTTACAAAGATCGCAGGCACTGAAGCTCGCGGCTTTTTGTTTGGCGCGCCTTTAGCAATTGAAATGGGTATCGGCTTTATCCCAGTACGCAAACCTAATAAGCTGCCCAGAGAAGTCGTAAGTGAAAGCTACGAGCTAGAATATGGCACAGATACGTTACAAATCCATCGCGATGCAATTGTCCCTGGCGACAAGGTATTGTTGATTGATGATCTTCTGGCTACCGGCGGAACTATCGCTGCATCGGCGAAGCTCATTCGCTCATTGGGTGGTGAGTTAAATCACGCTGGATTCGTTATTAATCTACCCGATTTAGGTGGTCATAAAAAGTTGACCGAACTAAACATTGAAAGCTATTCAATTTGCGAGTTTGAAGGCGAGTAGTTAGCCATTCAAAAGGGCGCAAGAAAGCCGCAATAAGGCGTGATTAAGCTTGATGAGGCATAACAAGGCGTGATGAGGCAAAGAGTACAGTAATGAGTTATCAGGTATTAGCAAGGAAATGGCGACCAGGGAAGTTCGGTGAACTTGTCGGCCAAGAGCATGTGGTATCAGCCATTTCAAATGCCTTAGATAACGATCGTTTGCATCACGCTTATCTGTTCACCGGCACACGAGGCGTAGGAAAAACGACAATAGCGCGTATTTTTTCTAAAAGCTTAAATTGTGAAGAAGGTCAGGGTGCTAATCCTTGCGGACAGTGCCATACGTGCAAAGAAATTGAGCAAGGAAATTACGTTGATTTGCTCGAGATTGATGCGGCATCAAGAACGAAAGTAGAAGATACGCGAGAGCTTCTGGACAATGTGCAGTACAAGCCAACTCGTGGCCGCTACAAGGTATACCTTATAGATGAGGTACACATGCTCTCGAAACACAGTTTCAACGCGTTGTTAAAGACGCTGGAAGAGCCGCCTCCTCACGTAAAATTCCTGTTGGCGACCACCGATCCACAAAAGCTGCCCATCACCATTTTATCTCGCTGTCTTCAGTTTAATCTTAAGGCTATGTCGCGAGAGCAAATTGTTGGTCAACTTACCCATATTCTAGAGCAGGAGCAATTGAGCTTCGAGCCTCAAGCGCTGTCGCTGCTTGCAAGAGCCGCACAAGGCAGTATGCGTGATGCGCTCAGTTTAACTGACCAGGCCATAGCGCAGGGCGGAAACCAAGTAACAGCATCGGTGGTTACTGACATGCTTGGTTTAATGGACAAAAACCAGCTGCTTAAAATTATCAATGCGGTTGTAAATAAAACACCCAATGATGTGATTCAGTTGGTCAACGACTTGGCTGAGCAGGCGCCAGATTACGACAATGTTCATGGTGAATTGGCGAGCCTACTCCACCAGATTGCCTTGACTCAATGGGTACCTGAGGCATGTAAGCTGGAGACAACATCGGCAAAGGCGATATATCAACTCGCTAAAACCATCCCCGCTGAACAAGTACAATTGCTCTATCAAATTGCAATTCAAGGGAGAAAAGACTTACCTTTCGCAGCCGATGGTAAAAGCGCATTTGAAATGACATTAATGCGAATGATGTCGTTTGCACCTGCAACGCCTCCTGATAATGGTGCAGATAATATTGAGCGCGGAGGTAGTGAGCACGACCTTCCCGTTAAAACCGGCCCTCAATCACAGACTGGTGATCCGGGAAACGTCGGTAAGCAAGAGGAAGCGCTTAAAAGCGAAACTCTTGCAGATGACACGCAACAAGCGGAAGCAGCTAAGCCGCAATTTCAAGGGCAGCCTACTTTTGATATAACTTCTGAATCTGATGTACAGCCTGAGCCTGATATACAGCCTGAGCCAGAGCTTTCAGAGGCGTCTCACTCAGCTTATCGCGGTGGTGACATGGATACTGTTGAATCAGAGCCTTCAGCCGGACAGGAGCCTTCAGCGAGACAAGAGCCTTCAGCGGGTCAAGAGCCTTCAGCCGGACAAGAGCCTTTAGCGAATAAACAGCCTTCTGAAAATAGAGTGCCTGAACCCTCAGCTGATGCTATGAATGTTGCGAACCACGCCAACACTGCAAATTTTGACTCTGATCCTCAACTGGGTGAATCCCAGCATAGCGAATCACAAAAAGCTGAATTGCAAAAAGCTGAATCACAGCATAGCGGGTCACTAAAGGCTGAATCGCAACGTCAAGTAACTGAACAGCCAGAACCCGAGCAGCCACAGCAACTCGAGCCGCAGCAGGTAGACGCGAGTTCTGAAGCTTCGCATCCGCAAAGTGGTTTGTCGCCTTTTTCTGATAATGAGCCTCCGTTAGATGCCTACTTGGATGATATGCCGCCTGCCAGTGATGAAGAGTATCCACCAGATATTAGTAGCGGTTTTTCTCACCATGCTGACAGCGAGCAAAATGGTTCGCAAGACATTGCGCCAGAGACTGCACAGCCGTCTCCAGAAGAGCAGTTGAGTGCTACTGCAAGCATGCTTGCGCTTAGACAAAAAATGAAACAGCGCAAGGCACAAGACACAGAAGACAAAAAAGCGCAGGTATCTGCAGAGAGTCCTTCGCAGGACGCCGCTGATAGAATGTCTAACACCCTGCGTTCTCGATTCTCAAATGCTAACGCAACGCCATCAGCGCAGGATAACCAAGCCCAACCTTCGCAGCAGCATATTGAACAAGAGCAATCAGACCCAAATCAATCACAGCTTCAATCTCAAATGTCAGAGGCAGAGGGTAGTGCTAATAAAGTGGTACCAGTTTTATCAGACTCAGTGAATACAGCCTCTGATAATACAAGCTCGCCCATCACGGCAGATTTTCAGCCTTCTGTTAACAGTGACGAGAGCGGCCAAGGCAGTGCATTCGACGATGATGAGTTTTTCGATGCCGAATTTGAAGAAGATATGCCGTTTGCCAGTGACTCGCAGCCCGATTCGCCTGATTCGCAGAGCGCTTTATCGAACCAAGGCTCATTACAGCAAGACTCATTGCAGGAAGCTTCATCGCAAAAAAATGCTAACGAAAGCTTTTTTACGGAAGACCATCCACCGTGGGACACTGCACAGAGCAACGGCTCTGTCGATTCAAATGGTATTGTGACTTTTAATGATACTGCGGCGAGGGATTCATTACACAATACAAATGCTGAGCAAGTGCCTTTCCAGAGCGCTAATCAGTCTACTGAATCCAAGCAGAGCAGTTATGACCAAGGCGCTAGCTTCCAGTCTAACGTAGACTATTCGTCAAGCACTGCTGAACAAAGTGATGGCTCTGGTGTCATGACCAGCACTCCAAGTGGCAGTTTAAGTGCTTATCTCGAAGATGGAACTAAACTTACTCATGCTAGCCAAATAGATGAGTGGAGTAACTTAGTTGAGCAAATGCCAATCGCCGGATTACTAAAGCAACTGTTTCTTCATGCGTCTTTTTCTCGTGATAACGGTACTGTGTCACTTGAAATTGATAACAGTCAGTCTCATTTACTTAATGAGAGCGCGAAACAGCAATTGCTAGACACACTGCATCATGGGTTGGGAGAGAACGTAACGGTAAATATTACGTTAGGTAAACCAAATTCAACGCCATTTGCACTGCAGCAAGATATTCATGCAATGCGCCAGGCGCATGCACATTCAGTTGTACAAACTGATGAAAAGATTCAAGCGCTGCTATCAATTTTTGATGCCTCAGTGCAGTCCGATTCGGTTAAAGCACGATAGCAGATTAACTTAATACCAAACAAAGTGAGATAAAAATATGTTTAAAGGCGGTATGGGCAACATGATGAAACAGGCGCAGCAGATGCAAGATCGCATGCAAAAAGTGCAGGACGATCTCGCTAAGCTGGAAGTTACCGGTGAAGCCGGTGCAGGTATGGTTAAAGTGACAATGACCTGCAACCACAACGTACGCCGCGTTGACATCGACGACTCACTAATGGACGACGATAAAGACATGATTGAAGACCTTGTCGCAGCAGCGTTTAACGACGCTGTCCGCCGAGTTCAAGAAACCAGCAAAGAAAAAATGGCTGATGTAACTGGCGGAATGTCACTTCCACCCGGTATGAAACTGCCGTTTTAAATAGGGCTAATCAAAGCAGGGCCTATTGAGGCAGGTTGCTATAACAATTGAATTTGATAAATTTTAATTCAGATAAAACACCCGCCCGATAATTCTAGTATTCAAAAGCCTTGGAACATTCCAAGGCTTTTGCACATTCAGCGTTTGCTTTTTGTGATGCTATTTTCTTATAGTCCATATCTTCCAAAGTCATCTCATTACAACCACTGTATTTAACGTACTGTGCATCAAAATCTAACACTCCACCATTCCTCTTCAAATACGCTATAACTTGTCAGGGCTACTGCTCGCTGATAATGTATTATTTAATTGATTAATAGGGATATGTTTATGAAATATGGAATGTTTGTACTTGTATTGGCTGCTTTTGTTGCGGGTTACTTCATCGGTCACGCAAGACCTTTTACCGGTGCTGATACACCACCATCTTCACAGCTTGCGGATGGCACTTCATCATCCAATACGCCAGCACTAAATGCCCAATCGCTTAATGGTAAATTTGCTACTGAATCCGAAACAAAATCAGGAAGCCCTCACAACCTAATTAGCGACAACCAAACCGACGGCAACCAACAGCAACCATTATCGTCAGATAACGTCGATAAATCAGAACCCAGTGAACTCATCGTGAGTCAAAATAAAGATTCTCAACGTGATAACGCCCCATCTGATCCTAATACATCCGACCAACAAAGCGCTGTATCATTCCCCGCAGCACAGGAAGAGCTCGATGAATGGGTAACTGCTCGCAAAGAAACCCTTCAACAGCAGCTCACCGATGCCATAGGCGAACAAGATGCCTCATGGATGTTTGATCAAGTGCTAAAAGATAATGAATTTCTCAACCAGCCAACAGCGACAAATGCATTTGACGACGATGTAGTGTCGCGATTTGAGATGGAACAAAAGCTAAAAGACTTTATAACCGCTAGAAGCAAAGACCCTCAACTTCAAATACTCAGTGTGAATTGTATTCAAGGACGTTGTGAAATTACCTTGGAGGGCAAAGACCAAACAGCAGCTATCTTCTTATTCTTTGATATTCAAAAAGATAAGTCGTTGGGAGTCATCGAGTTAATGACCCCAACATTTTATTTGGATGACGAGGGAAATTATTGGCTCTATAGAACCCTTACATACGCGGTAAATTAGCTTTCGCGCGATCATTGCGAAGCAATTGATTAAATCTGCTATAAACGGGGTTTTACCAGCTTTTACGCTATTAATGCATTACAATAGCGAGAATTTTGGAGCCATTCACAATAGCATCTCGTATCATCACTATCTAACATCGCCTATTAGGGCGTGTTGAGCTTTATTCTGCGCTTTGCAGAGGTTTGTGTGCTGTTAAAATAAGGTCAACATGCTCTGACTATTTCTAGATAAAAAGGAACCCGTCTTGATCAGAAAAGGTTTGGTCACATCCACTCTCATTCTTATTCCTATTGCTATCGTATTAACTGTTTTCAGTATCTATTCCTTATTCAGTATAAAAACAGTCACCGTCGACCCGAAGCTAAGGGAGATATCGGGTATCGAGTTTGATAAAAAGCAGCGCCTTTGGGCGATTAACGACAGTGGCGATGGCCCCATTCTTTATATGTTAAACAAAGACGGTTCAATTGCTCGTGAAGTGACAGTCTCAAATGCTAAAAACGTCGATTGGGAGGACATGACGCAAAACCAGTTTGGTCATTTTTTCCTAGGCGATTTTGGCAATAACGACAACGATAGGCGTTGGCTTACTATTTATAAAATTGAAAACCCTATTGATATTAAGACCGACACCACGAAGGCTGAAATCATAAAGTTTACTTACCCTCAAATGGAAGAGGGCGAGATTAAACCAGAAGATAAAAACTATGATCTAGAGGCATTTGTTGAATTTAAACGCCATCTTTATCTGTTTACCAAAAACAGAACCAAGCCCTTTGACGGTATTACCAAACTGTACAAAGTGGGCGATCATGCTGCTAATTTTGATGCTGAATTAATAGGTGAATTTAAAACCTGTACCACCCTCGAAAAATTATGCTGGATAACCTCAGCGGCAATAAGCCCAAATAGAGAAAAGTTGGTTTTACTTGATTCAACCAGTCTTTGGCTATTTGAAAATTTTGATGGCGATAACTTTTTCAGTGGTGAGGTATCGCGCATAGACTTAGGCATTATCACGCAAAAAGAAGCGGTAACGTTTTACGATGACAACACGCTTGTATTTACCGATGAGGAATTCAAAGGCCTGGTAGGCGGAAATGTTTATGAAGTTAAACTCGACCAAGTAAAGCGTAACGTGATTAAATACCCTCAACAAAACGATAGCGAACGAACAGCGAAGTAGTCTCATTATGAAGTTCAGTCCCTTACTTGCAGAACTCATTCAGGCGTTAACGTGTCTGCCTGGTGTTGGTAACAAAAGCGCTCAGCGAATGGCGTTTCATTTACTCGAGCGAAACCGAAAAGGTGCCGTTGCCCTAAGCGATGTATTGCACAACGCAATGGAGCACATCCACCATTGTAAGCGCTGCAGAACTTTTACTGAAGATGAGCTATGTGACATATGCCGCCACCCTGAGCGTGAGGCCAGCGGCCTTCTGTGCGTGGTGGAGAGCCCTCAAGATGTATTGGCAATAGAGCAAACCATGAGCTTTAAGGGGCAGTATTTTGTTTTGATGGGGCACCTGTCGCCTATTGATGGCGTGGGGCCAGAAGAAATTGGTTTGAATGAACTGGAAGCACGGTTTGCTGCAGGGGGGATCACCGAGGTAATACTTGCGACCAATCCAACCGTAGAAGGTGAAGCCACTGCCCATTACATCGGCCAGCTGTGCGCGTCAAACGACATTGATGCGTCTCGTATTGCTCACGGCGTGCCGGTGGGCGGCGAATTAGAATACATTGATAACAACACATTAACCCACGCTTTCTCCGGGCGGCGTAAACTTTAGTGTGATAAAAAACAAATAAATTTTCTCTCTTGTAGTTGAAAAACACGCTTCGAGTCCACACCTGTCTATCAGTAACGTGATCCATTCAACGAGGAGATACTGGATTATGGCTGAAGCAGCCCATAAAGAAACCCACGGTTTTCAGACGGAAGTAAAACAACTTCTACATCTGATGATTCATTCTTTGTACTCAAACAAAGAAATCTTCTTACGCGAGTTAGTGTCTAACGCCGCTGACGCCGCAGATAAACTCCGTTTCCGCGCTTTAGAAAACGACAGTCTCTATGAAAACGATGGTGACTTGAGCGTTAAGCTAAGCGTAGACAGCGAAGCGAATACCATCACGATTGTCGACAACGGCATTGGTATGTCTCGAGATGAGGTAATCGCTAACCTTGGTACTATCGCTAAGTCTGGTACAAAGGACTTTTTCAGTAAGCTGTCTGGCGACAGTGCAAAAGACTCACAACTTATCGGACAGTTTGGCGTAGGTTTCTACTCTGCGTTCATCGTGGCTGATAAAGTTACTGTTCGCTCTCGTGCCGCGGGTGCAGATGCATCAACGGGTGTTGAGTGGGTATCTGATGGTGGTGGCGAATTTACTATTGCCGACATTAACAAACCAACTCGCGGTACCGAAATTACGCTTCACCTTCGCGAAGAAGAAAAAGAGTTTGCAGACACATGGCGTCTTCGTTCAATCGTAAGTAAATACTCAGACCACATCAGCATTCCGGTGCATATGTGGAAAGACGAAGTGCCTGAAAGCGAAGGACCTGACGGCGAAAAAATTGAAGCTCAGCCTGGTGAGTGGGAAGCGGTTAACAAAGCAACTGCATTGTGGACTCGTGAAAAGTCTGACATCAGTGATGAGGAATACAACGAGTTCTACAAGCATATCTCCCACGACTTTGCTGATCCACTATCTTGGGTACACAACAAAGTGGAAGGTAAAACAGAGTACACCAGCTTACTGTATATTCCTTCAAAAGCGCCATTTGATATGTGGAATCGTGACCAAAATCACGGTTTGAAGCTGTACGTTCAACGTGTGTTTATCATGGACGACGCCGAACAGTTTATGCCAACGTACCTTCGTTTTGTGAAGGGGCTGCTTGATAGCAACGACCTACCACTGAACGTGTCTCGTGAAATTCTTCAAGATAATAAAGTGACTCAAGCGCTGCGCCAAGGTTGTACTAAACGCGTGCTACAGATGCTTGAAAGAATGGCCAAGAACGACTCAGACAAGTACCAGTCTTTCTGGAATGAGTTTGGTAATGCCCTTAAAGAAGGACCTGCTGAAGACTTTAGCAATCGCGAAAAAATCGCCGGTCTACTTCGTTTCTCATCGACTCACGGTGATTCTGATGCGCAAACCGTATCACTTGCCGACTACATTGAGCGCATGAAAGAAGGGCAAGACAAGATTTACTTCGTTACTGCAGATAGCTTGCAAGCGGCTAAGTCGAGTCCTCACCTTGAGATATTCCGCAAAAAAGGTATTGAAGTATTGCTCATGGGCGAGCGCATTGACGAGTGGTTAATGTCTCACTTGACTGAGTTTAACGAAAAGCAGTTTGTTTCAATCGCGAAAGGCGACTTGGACTTAGGCGATTTGGAAGACGAAGAGTCTAAGAAAGCCCAAGAAGAAGCTGAGAAAGAAATTGAAGGCGTGCTAGAAAGAGCAAAAGCGGCGTTAGGCGAGAAAGTGGTAGATGTGAAATTTACCCATCGTTTAACCGACTCTCCTGCGTGCATTGTAGCCGATGATAATGGCATGACAACGCAGATGATGAAGCTAATGCAAGCTGCCGGGCAAAGTGTACCAGACGTTAAGTATCACTTTGAACTTAACCCTGAGCACAGCCTAGTTAAAAAGCTAGCCGATACTCAAGACGAAGAGTTGTTCAATGAATGGGTAGGGGTGTTATTCGATCAAGCTGCACTTTCAGAACAAGGCAGTCTTAAAGACCCTGCTACCTTCGTTCAAAACATGAATGCATTGTTGATGAAGCTGGCAAAATAAGCGGCTTTTAAACCACTGCAAACTTTAGAAAACGGGCTTTACGCCCGTTTTTTGTTTTTATGTCTTAAAATCGAGTATACCCCTAATAGTATGCTATATTTTCAGGCCTAAAATGCGCAGCCAACACTGCTATTACGCGTGTGGGGTAGAAAGCGTGTAGACAATGGCCGTTATCGTCGCAGTTAATGCTTTGCTCACAAAGTGATTATAAGTTGAACGTATATTCGCCATTAGTCGTAAGATTAGCCTTGGGGTGCTGCTTACACTTGTCACTAATGTATTGAATGTGTAAAGTGCCCGAAGTAAAAATTTTAAAAAATCATAAGCGGAGAACGCACTCATGCGAATCATTCTTCTCGGCGCTCCTGGCGCGGGTAAGGGCACACAAGCTCAGTTTCTAATGGGCAAATACGGTATTCCACAAATTTCTACAGGCGATATGCTTCGCGCAGCAATAAAAGCTGGTACCGAACTTGGTTTAAAAGCCAAGCAGGTAATGGATGAAGGTAAGCTGGTTTCTGACGATATCATTATTGGTTTGGTGAAAGAGCGCATTGCAATGGACGATTGCAAAGACGGTTTCTTACTTGACGGCTTTCCTCGCACTATTCCCCAAGCGGATGCAATGAAAGAAGCCGGTGTGAAAGTAGACCACTGCATTGAATTTGATGTTGCAGATGACGTGATTGTTGAGCGCATGGGCGGAAGACGAGTACATCCTGCTTCTGGTCGTGTTTACCACGTAGTGTACAATCCGCCTAAAGAGGCAGGCAAAGATGACGCCACTGGTGAAGATCTTATTGTCCGTGAAGATGATAAAGAAGACACTGTACGTAAGCGTTTAGCTATTTATCATGAGCAAACTAAGCCACTCGTTAACTACTACATGGCGGAAGCAGATGCTGGCAACTGCGAGTACCACAAACTCGACGGAAACCGCCCGGTTGATGACGTTAGCGCTGACCTTGAAAAGCGCTTGAGCTAACCAGCTCGTCACATTACAAGAGGCCGCATTAATGCGGCCTTTTTATTGTGCAGATTTTATTATGCCTTTAAAGTGGGAAGACGGCGTGAGTTGCGTGTGCTGCCTCCCCGGTGAATAGTAACTAAGAGGGATAAAGCTAACAGGGATAGAGTTAAGAGGGCTAGTAACTAAAAGTGTAACTGAGAACGCTAACTAATAACGCGTCACAATCCGCTATACGTTGTTAAAATCTCTATGCTACCTTAGAGACATAAGTTGCAAAAACGGTTGCAAGAATAATTATAAAAATTGGAGTTGATAATGGTTTTACCAATTACGGCCTTTTACGCCAGCTTATTAGGTGTATGCTACCTTTACCTATCGTTTCTTGTTATTGGCGCACGTCGCAGGCACAACGTCAGCCTAGGTGATGGCGGCCATGAAGATCTGGGACGCTTAGCCCGAGCCCATGGCAACTTTAGTGAATACGTACCCATCACGCTAATTATGATCGCGTGTTTTGAAGCTAATACGGGTCAAGCATGGGCTGTGCATGCATTAGGAAGTGCTATTTTGTTTGGAAGGGTATTGCATGCCTACGGTCTAGGAAAACACGCTGGCGTTAGCTGGCAGCGTTTTGCAGGTATGATCCTCACCTTTCTCGCTATGTTAGTCACCGCCGTTGGTAATTTAGCGTTAATTCACTTTGGGATGTAGTGACTGCCGTGTAAGCTTTTGCTAGCAAAGCGTCAACAACAAATAATGAGTCTAAAAAAGCCCGCGACGCGGGCTTTTTGGGTGTATGGGTTATTATCTATGCCAACTGGTATTAATTCAGTGTCAACAAGACGCGGTCTTGTCGTGGTAAATAATAGTTACGCTTATCAAGAGAGAAAGCCACAGAGGTGGCCCTGCCTTGTATTTCAGAGATAGGGAATAGTCCATAGTAGCGAGAATCCATGCTGTTATCTCTATTATCACCCATGGCCAATATATAGCCTTTTGGTATCGTTACTGGATGAAATGAGGATGCAGTGTTTTCAATCGAGGGGTGAGTGACGCCGCTGCTATCAATATAATCACTGTTAGTCAGCGCAATAGTGCGAGAGTCACCTAAAAGCGCCTCTTGATAAAAAGGTGCAGTAAGCGGCGTGATGGTGGCTGATTCACCGTTAACAAAAAGGCGATTATGACGAAGTTCAACAGTGTCGCCTGCAACGGCAACCGCTCGTTTAACCAATCGATTCTGTGCCGCGCTGCTATTGATAATCACAATGTCGCCACGCTCTACGTCGCCAGTTTTGGCAATGACAATGTCACTAAAAGGCAATTCTAGAGTGTAAGCTGTTTTATCTACCACTATTCTGTCGCCCACTTGAATTGTCGGTTCCATCGAGCCTGATGGCACATGATACCAGTCGGCCATACTGCTTCTGAATGAAAACATAAGGACAATAAAAAGAATAAACGGAAGATTTTCTTTAATCAGGTTTTTTGCGTTTGGCAAAGCCGTGTCTTTGTTCAAGAGGGTATCCATCTATGCGGGCTGATAGTAATTAGATACCTAGAAAACAAAATGTTCATTATCAAGATGTAAAAAAGTGTGTCGGCACAAAAAGGCCCATCGTTATGATGGGCTTTTTGTGTATATAAGCGCTTATCTACGAGCTTTTTTATTAGCTTATTTAAAAAGAAGCGTTAAGACGTTACTTATGACGCTCTTGCAATACGCTAAGCGCATCGTTTAGCGACATATCGCTGGCTTGTAACAGCACGGTGAGGTGATACAACAAATCAGCAGCTTCGTTTTTAAGTTCTTCTTTGTCGTGAACGGTTGCGGCTAATGCGGTCTCAACGCCTTCTTCACCCACTTTTTGCGCAATGCGTTTAATGCCTTTGTTATAAAGGCTGGCCGTATAGCTGCTTTTAGGGTCGGCTGTTTTACGTGATGCCAATACGCGCTCTAGGTCGGCTAAAAACGTAAACGCAGGTGTACTGCCTTCAAACCAGCAGCTTTCTACACCAGTGTGACAGGTCGGGCCGTTGGGGTTTGCTAATACTAATAATGAATCGCTATCGCAATCACTCGCAACACTCACTAAGTCTAGCGTATTACCCGATACTTCTCCTTTCATCCACAAACGCTGTTTAGAGCGGCTGAAGAATGTAACTTTGCCACTTTCTAGGGTTATGGCCAGTGCGTCTTGGTTCATATAGCCTTGCATTAACACTTTGCCAGATAATGCATCTTGCACAATCGCAGGCAAAAGATTATCCATCTTCTCCCAGGCCAAGGTATCGCTGTTTTCATTCGTAATGATCATGGGTTAACTCCTTCTGCTTGCGCTGTTAAGCCATGACGCTTGCGCATAGGGACGCCGTTGGCAGTCAACTCTGCTTTCAACTCGTCTATATTAATAATGTTTTTATGAAATACTGAGGCGGCAAGAGCCCCATCGACGTCAGCTTGCTGAAACACGTCGGTAAAGTGTGCAATTTCGCCTGCACCACCTGATGCTATTAACGGCACTTCGCACGCATCTCTTACCGCTTTAAGCTGTTTAACGTCGTAACCATTGCGTACGCCGTCTTGATTCATGCAGTTAAGCACGATTTCACCAGCACCACGAGATTGCACTTCTTTTATCCAGTCTATGGTTTGCCACTGACTTTTTTGAGTGCGGCTTTCATCACCGGTAAACTTGTAGACTTCGTATTGATTAGTGGCTTCGTTGTAAAAGCTATCAATACCGATAACCACGCATTGCTGACCGTAAACGTCGTGTAACGCGTTTATCAAATCAGGGTTATTGAGAGCAGGGGAGTTAATGGAGATTTTATCCGCGCCCATTTCCAGAATGCGCCCAGCATCTTCAATACTCTTGATGCCGCCAGCAACACAAAACGGAATATCAATTACCTGAGCAATGCGGCTTACCCAGCTTTTATCAACAACGCGAGCATCAGAGCTTGCCGTAATATCATAAAAGACCAGTTCGTCAGCGCCTGCCTTGGCGTATTGCTCAGCAAGTGGAACAATATCGCCAATTATTTCATGATTTCTAAACTGAACCCCTTTTACTACCTTGCCGTCGCGAACATCTAAACAAGGAATTATGCGTTTTGCCAGCATGCGATAGCCTCCTTCACGGTAAACCTACCTTCGAGTAAAGCGCGACCTAAAATAACGCCATCAACCTTGGTTGGCTTTAAAACGGCAATGTCATTTAGGCTTCCAATACCACCAGAGGCCTGCCATTTCACATTAGGAAACTGAGCTGCCATTTCTTCATACAGCGCTTTATTTGCACCTTGTAAGGTACCGTCACGGCTTATGTCTGTGCACAACACGTGTTTAGCACCCACAGTAGAGAAATCGTCTAACAGCCCCTCAAGGGCAACGCCTGAGTTTTCTTGCCAGCCATGGGTGGCAATCAGTTTTTCGCCGCTTTCGCTGATATTAATATCTAAGGCAAGTACGATATGTTCTGGTCCGTACTTCTCAACCCAAGACTTCACTAGCTCAGGTTGTTTAACGGCAAGAGAGCCAATCACAACGCGACTTACACCCGTCTCAAGTAGCTGTGCTACCTCTTCTTCAGAGCGAATGCCGCCACCAGCCTGAAACTTCATGCGCTTGGTGTCTACCATAGATTTAATCAATGACAGTTGACGTTTGCTGGTATCTTTTGCACCCGTTAAGTCAACGATATGTAGCCACGTAGCGCCTTGGTCAGCATAGTCGTGTACTACCTCTACAGGGTCTAATTCGTATTGTGTCTTTTGCTCGTAATCGCCTTGGTAAAGACGAACCACGTGTCCGTCAATAAGATCAATTGCTGGAATTATCATTTATAAGTTCACAAAGTTGGTAAGAAGTTGTGCGCCAGCCTCGCCGGAGCGCTCTGGGTGAAACTGCACGCCATAAAAATTGTTTTTATTAATGGCCGCAGAGAATGACCCGCCGTAATCGCAACGGGCAAGGGTATGAGCATAATCAGGCACGGCAAAGCTGTGTACAAAGTAGAAGTAGGTGTCTTGCGGTATGCCTTTAAACAGTTCATCGTCACTGTGCTGTACAGTGTTCCAGCCCATGTGAGGTAAACGCAAACCGTTAGCTTCCATGCGCGCTACGTGCCCGGGCATAAGCGAAAGACACGGAATATCACCACTCGTGTTATTCATTCCACCTTCCGCACTGCTGTCTACCATCAACTGCATGCCTAAACACACGCCTAATACTGGTTGAGTGAGAGACTGTAGTGTAGCAACAAGTTCTTTTTGTTTAATGCTCGCCATCGCAGCAGAAGCCGTTCCCACGCCAGGTAAAAACACTTTATCTGCGGCGGTGATAACGCTTTTATCATCAGACACGTCTACCTCTACCCCTAAACGCTCTAATGCAAATCGCACGGAAGAGATGTTGGCGCAGCCAGTATTGACAATAACTATTTTCTGTCGCTGGTTTGTGTTTACCACGGACATTACAGGGCTCCCTTACTGCTTGGTAGTGCGTCGCCTTTTAATGCAATGGCTTGACGCAGCGCGCGACCAAATACTTTAAATAAGCTTTCAACCTGATGGTGCGCATTACCTTCGCTTGTCGATAAGTGGAGAGATAAGCCCATACTTTGCGCTAAAGAATAGAAAAAGTGTGGCACCATTTCTGTGGCCATTTCACCCACTTGGTCACGGCTAAACTCCGCTTCAAATTTAAGGTGAGGGCGGTTTGAGATATCCATTATGCATTCTGCGCGACACTCATCCATAGGCAGTGCAAAGCCAAAGCGACCAATACCGCGTTTGTCTCCTAGCGCTTTTTTAAGGGCTTCTCCAATCGCTAGCGCGGTATCTTCAACGCTGTGGTGATCGTCAATGTGCAAATCGCCATCTACAGACACATTAAGCTGAAAGCCACCGTGAACGGCAATTTGATCGAGCATATGATCGAAAAAGCCAAGCCCCGTGTGAATAGCCGATTTCTCTTGAGAGTCTAAATCTACACGCACTCTAATATCGGTTTCAGACGTAGTACGAACCACTTCTGCAATACGAGACGAAGCAAGAATGGTCTTTTGAACTGTGTTCCAGTCAAGGTTGTCGCGGTTGTATTGCAGCGCCTTAATTCCCATATTTTCAGCAAGCTGAACGTCGGTCATTCTGTCGCCAATCACATAAGAGCGGGTAAAGTCTACTTTGCCTTGCTGAAGGTAGTCTTTCACCATACCAAGCTTGGGTTTACGGCAGGTGCAGTTGTCTTCATCAAAATGTGGGCAAATAAGCACGTCGTCAAAGGTAACACCTTGGCTTTCAAAAATGCCCATCATGGCATTATGCGCTAGGTCAAAGTCTTGTTGAGGGAAGCTGTCAGTACCTAAACCGTCTTGGTTAGTTACCATTACCAGCTTAAACCCTGCTGCTTTGAGTTTTAACAGTACCGGTATAACGTTTGGCTCGAAGACCAGTTTTTCTAAACTGTCTAATTGCTTATCTACAGGCGGTTCTTCGACAAGAGTGCCGTCGCGGTCTATAAATAGTATGGCTTGCTGACTCATGCCCCGTCCTCATTTATAAAATCATTTATTAATTGCATTAATCGTAAATTTTGTTCTTCGCTACCAATGCTCACTCGTAGGCAGTTAGTAAGATTAAGCTGTTTAGACTGATCGCGTATCAGCATTCCTTTTGATACTAAGTACTGCATTAGCGCTGCAGACTTTGCATATCTAAATAGGATGAAGTTTGCCTTCCTGTCACCAACTAGATGAATGCCATCAATTTCTGACAGCGCAGTGGCAAGTATCTCTTTCTCGCGATTAATCGTGTCTACCTGCAGTTGTAAAAGCGTTAACGACTCTGTGGACAGTGCTTTTCCTGCAATTTGAGCAACCGGCTCAGGAATAGGGTAGGGCGCTATGACTTTCAGCAGTGCCTGAATAACAGGCTCTTGGGCTAAGGTAAATCCACAGCGAAGCCCTGCTAACGCAAAAGCCTTCGACAATGTGCGCAGTATAACAAGATTAGTGTAGGCCTTTAGGTCATTTGCCCAGGTGTTGTCGGCATCAAACTCGATATAGGCTTCGTCTACTACCACTAACGCTTTATCTGCAAAGTGAGTTAACACTTGTTTAATGTCATCTCGAGCAACCTGGGTGCCGGTTGGGTTGTTAGGCGCACAAATAAACACAACATTGACGTCGTCGGTAGCGCAAACGCCATCCACGTTTAAGCTAAAGTCTTCGTTAAGCGGTACTTTTTTCACACCCACATTGCAGGTTTCAGCGCTTATTGCGTACATACCATAGGTAGGGGGACAAATAAGAATATTGTCTTTACCTGGCGTACAAAAAGTTCGAATGAGTAGCTCAATACCTTCATCGGCGCCGCGCGTAACAATAAGGTTGCTACTCTCGACACCCGCGTAAGCGGCATAACCATTCACTACCTTGCCTGGCTGGCATGAAGGGTAGCGATTAAAGTTGCTGCTATCTACAGCATAATCGTTAGCATAGGGCGACTCATTTGCGTTCAACCAATCTTGCCCGCCAGAAAACAAACGTCGGGCAGACTCGTACGGCTTCAGGGGCACTAAATTTTCATTAATCAGCGTATCTACTAAACGGGACATTAGGCGTTGCTCCCATTATTGACATCAACGTCATTGGAAGTGTCGTTCATACCAAGCTTGTTCATACGAAGCGCCACAGCCTGCTCGTGGGCATCTAACCCTTCTGCGCTAGCGAGAGTCATGATTGCTGGCCCAAGATTGCGCATACCGTCGGCTGATAACTCTTGAATCGTGTAGCGGCGCATAAAATCTAACAAGCCTAAACTTGAGTAGTTTTTCGCATAGCCATAAGTAGGCAAAACATGATTAGTGCCTGAGGCGTAATCCCCTGCTGATTCCGGCGACCACGGGCCCAGAAAAATAGAGCCTGCGTACTTTATTTTTGGCAAATAGCTTCGTGCATCTTCAATTTGAACAATCAAGTGTTCCGCCGCATAAGCATTGCTTGCTTCTATTGCTTCGTCTATGGAACTGGCCAAAATATAACGTGCGTTTTCCATGGCCGGTCTGGCTATTTCAGCGCGAGACAAAGTGGCAAGCTGTCGTTCAACAGCGGCTTTCGCTGCGTCGATCAATTCACTGCTATCACTGACTAAAATTGCCTGTGAGTCTGGACCGTGTTCGGCCTGAGAGAGTAAGTCGGCGGCAACAAATTCAGCATCAGCAAATTTATCTGCCAGTACCAAGACCTCAGAAGGGCCCGCCGGCATATCGATAGCTGCACCATCAGCACGTTGACTCACTTGCTGTTTAGCTTCGGTAACAAAGCTGTTTCCAGGGCCAAAAATCTTATCAACCTGTGGAATGCTTTGGGTGCCTAATGCCATTGCCGCGACGGCCTGAGCGCCTCCGCATAAAAATATGTTGTCAATGCCGCACTTACGAGCAGCAAAGGCAATTTCAGGTGCAATGCGCTGCTGTTTATTGGGCGGAGTACATAAGAGCTTGCGCTCACACCCGGCCACAAGTGCTGGCACACCAAGCATCAATACAGTAGATGGCAAAGGTGCACTGCCGCCTGGAATATATAAACCAACGGCATCTAAAGCAGTGAAGCGAAGCTCACAGTGCACGCCAGGTGTTGTTGTCAGTGAAATATCAGAAGGTATCTGCGCTTCGTGAAACTGCTTAATATTGTCAAAAGCAATATCAATAGCGTTGGCTACTTCCACACTTACCTTCGAGGCCAATTCATCAATGTCGCTTTGCGAAAGCACTAGCGACTGTAAATCAGGGCAATCAAATTTGCGGGTGTAATCTAAAACCGCACTGTCGCCTTTGGCCTCAACGTTAGCGATAATCTCGCTAACGGTTAGTTTAAGTTGCTGGCTATTGGCCATAGCCGGGCGCGAGAGCGCCTGTTTTTTCTCATCATTAGAAAGAGATGACCAAGTAATCATAATAGTCTGCCTTTAGCCCATCATTTTTTCGATTGGCATTACAAGAATAGAGCTACAACCAAGGGCTTTTAATTTTTCCATGGTTTCCCAGAATAAGGTTTCTGTTGATACTACATGGATAGCCACTTGCTCTTCATTGCCTGCAAGAGGAAGTACAGTCGGGTTTTCAGCGCCTGGCAACAAGCTCTTCACTTGTTCTAAATACGCTTTTGGTGCGTGAAGCATGATGTACTTACTTTCTTTTGCTAACAGAACACCATCTACGCGAGGCATCATACGATTGATCAATGCTTGTTTCTCATCGCTCATATCGCCGCCAACGCGCTTAATCAATACCGCTTTAGAGCGGAAGATTTCTTCTTTTTCAACTAATCCATTAGCTTCTAACGTGGCGCCAGTAGACACCAAATCACAAATAGCGTCTGCAACGCCAGCGCGAGGCGCAACCTCTACAGAACCCGTTAGCATGACGGCTTTTGCGTTAATACCTTGTTCTTCGAAATAACGTTCAAGGAGATATGGATAGGTTGTTGCCACTTCTTTGCCGTCAAGAGATTGAACACCATCGTAATCCATCTCATTAGGTACCGCGATGGATAAGCGACAGCCACCATAGTCTAGACGGCGAAGAGTTTCGTATTCAAAAGGCTTTCCTGCAGCTTTTCGCTCAAGGGACTTTTCTTCTAACTCGTTTTCGCCAATAAAGCCTAGGTCAACCACACCGTCCATGACTAAACCTGGAATATCGTCATCACGCACGCGCAGTAAATCAATAGGTTCGTTTGTAGAATGCGCAATCAGCAGACGATCACGAATATTGAGTTTTATGCCGATTGCTTTTAATAGTGCAATGCTGTCATCGCTCAAGCGGCCTGATTTCTGTACGGCAATTCGAAGTCTTTTGCTGTTACTCATTAAAACGTTCCTTACACATGTTGTGTTTACTTGTGATTGCGCAAAACATAAAAAACCCCCGGAAGTTTCCTTCCGAGGGCCGAGAATTTTTTATCTGCGCCATTGGAAGGAGACATAGACCTTCCAGCACGAACCTGAAAGGTTATGCTATGTGGTGATGGTGGTGTTTTGCAGCGCAATTGATCATTTTGAAAAAATATGTCCTGAAATTTAACGAGCGAAACATTAGCGGTTTGAGGAAAAATTTGCAAGGCTAAAGTGAACTCTTTGGCTGCAATACGTACAAATTAATAGACATATAGTAAAACTTTTTGATCTGACCGAAAGTAAACCTTTTTCAGCTGTGTTCAAATGGTTTTTATGTTTACACAGATTTGCCTTTATTTGGCGAGGGTTTTTAATAGTGGAAGATTCTGTTAGTTACAAAGTTTATCGTTTGATTGGATTAAGGTTTAAATAGGCGAAGACACAGTGGAGATACAATTATTATGAGTAACGACTTATTGTTTCCTATTTTACCGCGCAATACGAAGATTGTGATTGAAGAAGACAAGCGTGTAAAAAAAGTGGAAAAATCAAAAAAATCTGAGCATCTCTCTGAAGAGGATAGCGATCAGTTTGACGAAGTAAATCGCGCCGATGCGTTAGAGTACGCAACCAAGCACAGACACGAAACTAATAAGAAGGACGGCGACGATAATAACGAGGGGGGGTTAAAGCATATCGACGTAGACGTTTGATAATCGGCAAACCCATTATCTGTTTGCCGCTCATCAAACGTTCTAATTCCACTGATTAGTTAAGTGTTTTATCTACCCAAAACTTTGTACCTTTAACAGTAGCTTGCAGCGCCAATCCGCTTTCAGTCATGGTATACACAGTGACATCACCTAAATAACCTTCACCCTCAGCAGATGCGCCTTTGTTTCCAGCCTTAGCCGCTGCGTCGGCATTTGTACCTAATGTCCAGCCATTTTCAATAAAGTACGACATGGCTTTTTGCGAGTGGAAAACCATGACAATGCGATAGTCTTTAGCGCCTAAACCAAAGCCCACGCCTCCTTCAGCCATATTCATATAGGTTTTATTACCCGTTGCATTGTTGTTAACCACGCCGTAGCCAGTTCCTGCGGCAAAAAAGATAACGTTCACATTAGCGTTGGTAAAAACCGCATATCCCGCTGCATTTTGTAACTGTGAGCGCGTGTCGGGCTTTTCGCTGTAAAGACGGGTTAATGCATTTTGCTGCATGTCCAAAATAGCCTGTCTTTTTTCAGCAACACTTCCGTCTCCCATTGAGGCACAAGCGCCAAGCATAAAAATCGCGGCGAAAATCCATGCGTAAGAAGCTAACCATTTGAATTTCATATTTTTCTCCATAACGTATTCGTCTTGTTTATTACTGGGTGAAAACGGGAAATGTCTTCAACTTATTGGTGAACAGCACTATTAAAATCATTTTTCATTTATCTATACGTGCTCTATGCATTTACTCTGCCAGCAAATAGCTTGTCGAAATTTATGTGCACTGTGTTTTTGAGTTCAACGAATAGAATTAGTTGCACTATTTGAGAATAAACGCTGCCAGTTGAGAATAAACGCTGTCAGAGTGTCACGGCTGAAGTCGTTAAAAAGCGGGTGGTGTCGCTTTATAGAAGGTAAATACGATAGAAGGTAAAAAATGAGAGCTGGGCTGCAGAGAAACTGCATAAGTGGCGCGCAGTAAAAGTGTCGTGGTGTTGGTTTAATGTAAAAGGATGAAATAAGTGTAAAAGGATGAAATAAGCTGAGCGCAAATCGTTGGGTTTAATAAACCGTGATGTTGACGAAATGCCTCAGCTTAGTTTTTACGGTAACGCTTACGTAAAAGCTAACGTTAAAATTAGCGTTAAAATTACCGTTCTAGCGAATTAAAAGCTAAATGTGCGAGAAATAGAAAATACGACGCGTTCGTCAGCAGTGTCATAATCCAGATTCGTATTTTCAGCCGCCACTTCTATGGCAAAATTTTGATAACTCGTTTGATATGCAAGGCGATAGTGGTAATACGACGTTCCATCATCTTGCCATAACCACTTATCACCATCTAATGAGTTAGACACATCGAAACTTGCCCGCAGGTTATGGTTCGGTGCAAGCTCAAAGGTATGTGCCACCATTGCAATAGCATGTCCGCCACCGGTACCAAAATAGTCCCAGCTATACCAAAAGTTAAGCTCTGAGTTACCGTAGTCGTTGACCATACCAAATTTGGTATAGACCTCAGGGTAGTTACCGGCACTGGAGTTATCACCCCCGTGATAGGAATAGTACGCGATGCCGTAGTCTATGCTAACAGCATCGGTCAGCGTGAGATATCGCCCTACATAAAAATCCCATTCCACGTTAGTGTCGCCACCAAAATCTACATTAGATGCCCATGTTCCTGCATAAGTGCCGTTGGCAAAGGCTTTGTCTACACCTCCCTGAATGGCTGGGTCGTTTTGTGTCTGGCTTACGCCATTAAAAGTATAATCAGACACGCCAGATATATTGGCACTCCAATTTGCAAATGAAGATGTGGCGAAAAGCGCTGCTAGTGCAGCAAAAAATGATACTACTATTTTCATATTATTAGTTTACGTTCTCTATTTTTGTGAAATCGACTTTGTTTTCTTTAGGCGATGTTGTGATTGTGGTCACCGAGCTGAACCGCTTACTCATAATGAACGCGAAGCAACCAAAGAAAAGGGCTATAACCAGTGCGCCTACCCATTGAATTTGCAAAAAGTTGAGCTTAAACAACAGGGTAAGTAGAGACAAAGCCAGCACATTCAACGCGATATAATTTGCTTTACCCAAACGCGCCACCGTAACGTTGAGGTTGTCGGTATAAAGCCGTATGAGTGAGTCAAGCGAGTTGATAACAAATACAACGCCCACAAATACCATGGCCATATTAACCAAGCCGTCAGTTGGAATGCCCGCACTGTGATAGTGATAAAGCACGGCGAACCAAGCACCAATTGGAATGGATGGAAATACCAGCATTGCCAATAGCACTTGATAGGTACGAAGCCCACCCACAAAGCGCGAAGTGAACTGGCCAATCATTATGCTCCAAGCAAACCACCAAAATAGATAGAACTCGTGATACTCATTAATTGGCAAAACAAAGTGATGCAAATTCGCAAAGTATCCGCCAATTAAACCCATGTTGGTCATGTACTGAGTTAATTCGCCTTCACCGAAGATAAATGCGCTTGCCCACATTCCTACAATGAGAGTAATGAATACCCACGTGGTGGTTATGCTTAAGATGCGAACGTATTTAATGTTGGTGCTTGAATAAACAGCAAAGGCAATAGAAGCAAAAACAATAAGATAGAACTCTGGCACCAGTGACTCACCGTCACCTAGCATGGGCAAATACCATGGCAAATTCGACAGTAGTAGGAACGCAGTAAATGCGCAGGTGCCAATAATCACCACGTTATTTATAAATTTAACCACAGGGATTTCGAAGAATTTGACCTTCGGCTCTACTACGCAGAAATAAAAACAAGTTAAAAAGTAAAACGCCCAAATGAAGAAACCCCAAAATCCAAATTCAATGGCGAGTGGATTGGTGAATGCATATTCAGGACTTGCGCTTATGTCAGCATAGCCAGCGAACTCGGTAAGTGGAAACATGATCAGTCCCACGTCGAGCCCAGAGGTAAAAAGAATGGCAATAAAGGTAAAAGTTTTGACCGGAGTTACTCCCACTACCTTCATATTGCCCCATTTAAAGACAATATAGGCCACTGAAAGTAAGGTGAATAGAATGCCTGCACTAAGCCATGCCGTCATTGTCACCCTCCCAATACTGATAAAAATGTAACATCTGTTTTCCTTTTTTTAGTTATTAAGGGCTCACATCAAATACGCACTAACCGTGCACGTTTAACCTTGTGAGCGCGTTGCGATAAAATATCCGCAAGCGGTTATAAATAGAGATTCAACACACCCTATTAGCGCTGGGCATGCTGCCAGTTCGAATTTATGTGAACCTGTGCGTTGCTGCGAGGTAGCGGTTCTTTGCCTAAAATTATGTCGGCGGCTTTCTCTGCCACCATAATGGTAGGGGCGTTAAGGTTACCGTTTGGAATAGTCGGAAATATGGAAGAGTCAACAACTCGAAGGCCACTTATGCCATGTACTTCTGTGTTTGAATTAACGACTGCCATATCGTCCTCACCCATTTTGCAAGAACAGGATGGGTGATAGGCGCTTTCGACTGCTTGTCGTACAAACGCATCAATTTGCTCGTCTGTTTGAACATGTTCCCCAGGCTGAATTTCTCCATCGCTAAATGCCTCAAAAGCAGGCTGCGAGATAATCTCTCGGGTTAGCCTTACGCAAGCGCGGAACCCCTCTATATCATCTTGATGCTCTAAATAATTAAAGCGAATATTTGGAGCAACGGTAGGGTCGCTTGACACTACCGACACACTGCCACGGCTTTTCGGTTTGTTGTGACCAACATGAACCTGAAACCCGTCGCCATCAAAGGCTGATTTGCCGTCATATCGTATTGCTGCTGGCAAGAAGTGATACTGAATGTCTGGCCATTCGACGCCTGCTTTAGAACGGATAAATGCACATGATTCAAAATGGTTTGTAGCGCCAAGTCCTGAGCGATTCACTAACCACTGAGCGCCAATCATGCCTTTAGATATAACATCTAGCTTGCGATTAAGAGTAATAGGCTTTTTGCACTTGTACTGAAAGTAAAACTCAAGATGATCTTGTAAATTCTTTCCTACACCAGGTAAATGATGAAGCGTATCAATGCCTGCGTTACTCAACACCTCAGTATCACCAATGCCTGATAGCTGTAAAATATGCGGTGAACCAATTGAACCCGCGCTTAAAATAACCTCTTCAGCGCACGATGCTATTTGGGTTTCGCCTTTCACACGGTACTCAACACCTTTTGCAACTTTGTTGTCTAGTATTACCTTAGTCACAAGGGCGCCGGTGACTATGGTTAGATTGGTGCGAAATTTAATCGGGTCGAGATATTCGCGGCTTGTTGAGCTTCTCACTCCGCCTTTTACCGTCATATGCATTGGGCCGAAGCCCTCTTGCTGCTGGCCATTGTAGTCGCTGGTGATATCGTACCCAGCTTGCTCTCCAGCTTTAACGAACGCGCCGTAAAGCGGGTTCTTCATTTCATTACCGTTATTTACGCCAATGTTGCCAGTGTCGCCACGATATGTGTCCGTGCCTTTGTACCAGGTTTCCGCTTTTTGAAAGTAGGGTAGGCACGACTGGTAATCCCAACCTTTAGCGCCGTGTTGTTCCCATTCATCAAAGTCTTTTGCGTGGCCACGCACATACACCATGCCGTTAATGGATGACGAACCACCCAACACCTTGCCGCGAGGGCAGTGCATTTCGCGATTGTCTAAATAAGGCTCTTGTTCTGTTTGAAACTGCCACGCGTACTTTTCAGTATTCATGGGAATTGAGAGCGCCGTGGGCATTTTTATAAAGATGCTTTTGTCAGAACCGCCAGTTTCTAAAAGCAAAACCTTGTTCGTGGGGTTTGCAGATAGTCTGTTAGCCAGCACGCAACCGGCCGAGCCCGCACCAACAATAATATAATCATACATAGTCATAGCGGCTCCTAAAACGGGCTTTCAATGTCAGTCATACCCACATAGACAGACTTGGTCTGCGTGTAGCTATTAAGTGTTTCAACGCCGTTTTCACGACCTACACCCGACTGTTTATAACCACCTACTGGCATCTCAGCGGGTGAATTTCCGTAGCTATTAATCCAACATATTCCGGCTTTTAGCTGGTGGATAACACGGTGAGCCCGCTGAATGTTTTGGCTAAACACACCTGCGGCAAGGCCTAAAACGGTATCGTTCGCACGAGATATAACCTCTTGCTCATCGTCAAATACAAGTACACTCATCACTGGCCCAAAAATCTCTTCTTTCACGATAGTCATGTCGTCCGTACAGTCTGTAAATACTGTGGGCGCGACAAAAAAGCCATTGGGTGCTGATTCAGGAGATAAGGTGTGGCCGCCAGTTAATAGGGTCGCACCTTCTTGTTTACCTTTTTCGATATAACTTAGCACCAGGTTGCGATGGTTTTCTGAAATTAACGCACCTAAGTTCACCTCTGGGTCGAGAGGATCACCGGCAATGATGTTGCTATTGGTACGTGAAATAAGTTCATCAACAAACGATTGATAAACCGAGCGGTGCACAAAAACACGGGTGCAGTTAGTGCATACTTCGCCTTGGGTATAAAAGTTACCAAGCATAGCTGCACTCACCGCTTGGCTTACATTGGCATCGTCAAACACAATAAGGGGTGATTTGCCGCCCAGTTCCATCGTGACGTCTTTAAGGTTAGAGGCGGCGCTTTGCATTACTTTTTTGCCCGTGCTCACTTCGCCGGTAAACGACACCTTCTCAATATCAGGGTTGGTTGTCAGCCACTGCCCAACTTCTGCAGCGCCCTGTACAACATTGAAGACACCATCGGGTACGCCGGCTTCCGTAAATATTTCGGCTAACTTTATAGCACCAAGAGGCGTTTCTTCAGATGGTTTGAAAATACATGCGTTGCCAGCGGCTAGGGCAGGGCCAGATTTCCAGCATGCAATTTGAAGAGGATAGTTCCACGCACCGATCCCCGCGCAAATACCAAGTGCCTCTTTACGGGTGTAGAAAAAATCGCTGCCTACCTGTTGTTGCGTGCCTAACTGAGTTGGAGCTAGGCCTGCAAAGTACTCGATTACATCGGCACCTGTTTCAACATCAACGCAATTTGCCTCTTGAATAGGTTTTCCGGTATCAAGCACTTCTACTGTTGCTAATTCATCGTTTCGTTCACGCAATAACGCCACGGCTTTGTTTAAAATACGGGTGCGCTCGATAGGCGTCATAGTCGACCATTTCTCAAACCCAGCTTTTGCGCTTTCAATAGCCTGCTTTTGCACAAACTCATCAGCAACTTCAACGTGGTATATCACTTTACCTGTTGCTGGATTAGTAACAGAAAACGTTTCTCTGCTTTTATTCGCGAGAGCTTTACCGTGAATATAATTCTGATATGTAGGTAATGACATTGATAAGTTCCTAAAGTTGCTGGTTAATCATTGTGAACAGTCGCTGACAGACAGTGCTTCAATTGCAAAAAACTACTGCATAACACTACGGAGCACTTCTTACCTAAGCGTATGAAAGTCAGTCGATTTACTATTTCAAGCAGCTATTTAAACTCGCGCTTAACGACGTGTTTTATTTTGATTGACCATTCAATAAAGAATAAATTGTATAGTGTTCTAACTATTGATTCAAGTTGGTGTGCTGGATTTTGTCCGTGAGATCTGTGATTATTTAATGCTTTATGATGTTTAGGTGTATGTATTTGCTTATTTTTATTGTGATTTGGTTAGTGCGTGAACTTTATTTATATAAACTGGAATACACATAAAATACTTAGTGCTAACAGTATTTTTTAATGTTGAATTTACCTTCGCGCCTCCTTCGCACTTTGCGTCTTTAAAATAGTAGGCTCAACTACCCAAATAGTAAGCGCGCGGTGCGGCTTTTAATCGTGGTAACATATTAGTAGGTAACCTATTTACAGTTAGTTTATTGGTAATAGCTCAACTGCAGCAGCGCAGTTCAGGTCATTACAGGTAGTCATTGGATAAATATTTGGAGTTCTAGCATGCCCAAAGTGGGAATGGAGCCGGTTCGCAAAAAGCAATTAATTGAAGCGACATTAGAAGTGATGACAGAGGTTGGCTATCACGGGACAACGATTAGCTTAATTAGCAAAAAAGCGGGATTGTCATCGGGGATCGTGAGCCATTACTTTGGAGACAAGCAGGGACTTATAGAAGCAACGATGCGGCATCTATTGGAAGCGTTGAAAATAACCACCCATATTGCCGACCCGCTAGAGCGAATTGACTTTATTATTGAAAATAACTTTTCGCAAACACAGGGCGCAAGTTCGGCAACAAATACGTGGTTTAACTTTTGGGCGCTGTCTTTGCACAATAAAGGGTTGCACAGGTTACAGTGCATTAACCACCGACGTCTTGAAAGTAATTTAGCGTACAGTTATCGACAGCTTTTACCGCCCCGTGAAGCAAAAAACGCAGCAGCATCAACCGCTGCGCTTATCGATGGCTATTGGCTGCGTTATTCCATGGGAAGCGTTGGCAACGGCAACTTCGAAGAGCCGGTAGTGAGAATTAAGCAATACGTAAGAGACACTATTAATCTCTTTGCTGACTGAGGCCTAATCGGCATTCCATGGCAATAAAAAAGAACCTTAACGGTTCTTTATAATTCAATTTCCAGTTCTAATGCGCCTGGATGATCGGTCTGGCCTACCATTTCTTCGTAGGGTGTATTTTGTCTTAGCCACACGTGCTCAAAAGATTGTGTGTCGAAATGCTCTCTTATTTCATTCAAACAATGAAACGTCTTTGGTTGCGAACTCTTGTCTCGTACAAGTGCTCGAGATGCGCCGACACCGGTAGACGCAAGATAATTACCGCCCTCTAATGATTCAATGTACAAGTTCATAGCTGAATTTCTCCTTAACGTTACTTAATGTTTAGTCGAAATATTTGAAAAGTGATCATTAATTATGATTCATTTATATAAACCGACACGCCGCCGTGGCCAAATTTGGCAGCAGTTACCACCACTTATTACTGCATCGCAGTAGGCCTGCCGATGTCAGGTGTGAAGAGAGTTGGTCTTTATCTGATTCGTTTAAAAAACTGCCAACCTCACATTCGCATACGTCGTCTTTTAAAATAACTCGGGGTAACCGGCCAAAACGGGTGTCCTCAATAAAATAGAGATACGAGGCGGTTTTGTTCAACACCCAGCGATTGCCTTGGGAGGTGGTAATTTCGATAGCGGCTGCAGCAATGGTGATATCTTCCCATCGATAGGTTGCGCGAGAGGTAATATACATAACACAAATAAGCGCAAATACTTCTGCGCCAGCAAAAGGAAGAATTACCCATGCACCCGCTACAGCCCAAGCGGTTGCTATTGAGCTAATAAACAGCGCAAAGGCTAGCATAAGAAACTTTGTCTGCTTCCACGTGGCAGACCTATTCGGTGTTATATGAATAACGGTGTCGTTATTTTCTTTTGATACTACTATCATGTCGCTGCGTTAACGATACGGCCGTGAAAACAAACATGAAGCCTTATACGTATCGATTTAAGCATTTAGATTGAAATTTGTTCAGTTGCAGGTAGCCGCTCGGACACTCAGTTAACTCGTTGTAGGAAAAAGAGACTTGTCATATTCCCTATCATTGCCACTGTTTTCTCGCAAAAGAGCATGGCTTTTTGCCTTTATTGCAGTATGGGCTTTTGTTATTTTTTCACAAAATAATGTGGGGACTTTGCTGCAAGAATATGGCTTCTTTACCTTTGTCGGCATAGTAGGGGCGGTATTTGCCAATGCCACAGGCGCTGGCGGCGGCGTGGTATTTGTCCCCTTTTTTGCGTATCTTTCCTTTACCCCTGACAGTATTGTAGCCACAAGCTTTGCTATTCAGTGTTGTGGTATGACGGCAGGAGCAATTACTTGGACTCGCTTTTTCTGCACTCAACGCCAAACAGACCAACGTAAAACAGACAGTCAGTGGGGCGCGCTGCCAAGTGCTCTTTTATTAACTGTCATACCTTCTCTTTGTGGTGTCCTTTTTTCGCAATACACCACGCATGGCTCAGCGCTTCTACTCAATGTATTGGGTGGGCCTGAAAACTTACACACGGTATTCGGTGTGTTCTCCGTTATATTGGCCATTGCAATTATAGCGTCAATTCCGCTGATGAAGCGCCAGGTGTTCAGCAGCGTGTTAGCTGGAAACGATATTGTGTGTCTTCCCACCATCGCCTTCTTGGGCGGGTGCATTACTGCTTGGCTATCTATTGGTGTGGGCGAACTCGTCGCTGTTTACCTCATTATCCGCGGTTTCAACGTCACCATGTCTATAGCGGTTGCGGTTATTTTATCAGCATTTACAGTGTGGTCAGCACTTCCCTTTCATGTACTTGTCAGCCATGCCATAGTATATGACGTTGTCATATTTGCTGGCGCAGGTGCTATTTTGGGTGGTGTTATGGCTAAATACCTTGTGCTGGCTTTTTCTACGCAATCACTAAAGCTATTTTTTGGGTTGTGGGTATTTTTACTAGGCGTAACCAGCCTACCTATTTTTTAGCGTTTTTTTATATGTCGCTTAATGTTCAGTGCAAGATAAGCGGCTGATCCTTACAGGGAGTTAGTCTATGGAATTTGACGTAACACCTCGTCCTCTATATAGGGTATCGCAACCCAAGTGGTCTTCCCACGCGGTTATTTATCAAATAAACACCCGGCAGTTCAGTACCCAGGGAACCTTTGATGGGGTGACTGACAGCCTTGAGCATATTAAGAGCCTAGGCGCAGATATTATATGGTTAATGCCAATTCATCCTATTGGTAAAAAAAACAGAAAAGGGCAGCTCGGTAGCCCCTACGCGGTCAGTGATTATCTTGATGTGAATCCAGAGTTCGGCAATAAAGAAAGCTTTAAACAGCTTGTATCTCAAGCCCATAAGCTCAACCTTAAAGTCATTCTAGACTGGGTACCTAATCACAGTGCATGGGACAACGCACTTGTCGACTCTCATCCTCATTGGTATGCAAAAGATCACAAAGGCGACTTTCGTCCATCGCCCTGGTGGGACTGGTCTGACATTATCGAGTTTGATTATTCCCAGCCTGGCCTGAGGGAATACATGATTTCTGCAATGCGCTATTGGGTGGAAGCGTTTGATATCGATGGATTTCGTTGTGATGTTGCAGGCTATATCCCCAACGATTTTTGGGAGCAAGCCCGTCACGCTCTCGACGCCATTAAGCCTGTATTTTTGCTTGCTGAGTGGGAAAACAGAGATTTACACGAGAACGCTTTCAATATGACCTATGCGTGGAGTTGGAATGAAACTCTTCACGAATTAGCCAAGGGTCGCTGCAGCGTAGACAGACTCAGAAAATACTACTCATGGAATGAGAGAGCATGGCCGCATAACGCCTATCGCATGACGTTTGTGAGCAATCACGATAAAAACGCATGGGACGGCACGCAGCGTGAGCAGTTTGGTGACGCACTCGAGGCGTGTATTGCGCTTTCAGTTATAGGCGAGGGGATGCCTCTTATTCACAACGGACAAGAAGCTGGAGAGACCAAACGTCTGGCTTTTTTTGAACGAGATCCCATTGAGTGGCAAGAACATCCTATCGGCGAACTGTACCGAGAACTCATCGCCCTTAAAAAATCGAAGCCATTTTTAGGCAATGGTGAGTTTGGAGCACGCATGATCCAAGTGCCTAACTCATCAATGGCTCAGGTATTCAGTTTTGTAAGACGAGAAGAGCGCGAGGACGACAAAGTCTTTGTGGTGATTAACTTTTCTGATGTGCCCGCAACGGTGACATTTGAAGAGTCGTTGCATCTAGGTACGCTGCATCATTGGAAGCGCAATAAGAAAACGACATTTTCATCCGATACCGCGCTCACGTTAAACCCCTGGGGCTTTGAAATCTGGCACACTTGAATTCTGGCACAAATAACAGGGTACTTCTTTATGTTTACATGTGTTGTTCGATAGGTTTTCAACGCTGTTTTTGGCATAATGCGCGCCTAATAATGCAATGTATTTGAAACGTCCCAAAAATGCCCACTATAAAAAATGTATTTTCATCTGATGGCCTGCTTGCAAAAACCATAAAAGGGTTTGTGCCAAGAGAGGCGCAAACCGACATGGCCAACGCGGTAAAGCACGCTATCGATACAACGGGCAGTTTGGTGGTGGAAGCCGGCACCGGAACGGGCAAAACTTTTGCTTATCTCGCGCCGGTGTTAATCAGCAGTGGTAAAGCCATTATTTCCACCGGAACAAAAAATCTGCAAGAGCAACTTTTTCATCGCGACCTACCGCTGGTAAAAAAAGCGTTGAGCAGCAAGCGAAAAACGGCACTGCTAAAAGGGCGGTCGAATTACTTGTGTTTGCACCGACTGTCTCAGCATGGCGGTAACTCCACCTTGGTAGAAAAAGAGGTGTTGGGTCAGTTATCTGAAGTGAAGCGCTGGTCAAGTACAACCAAAAGCGGAGATATGGGAGAGCTTAAAACCCTTCCAGAAGATGCGCGAGTGCTGCCTATGGTGACATCTACCGTAGACAACTGTTTAGGCCGAGAGTGTCCAGACTACGAAGACTGCTACCTAGTGAAAGCTCGCCGCAAAGCCCTAGATGCCGATATTATCGTGGTTAATCATCACCTTTTCTTCGCCGATATGGCGCTGAAAGACACGGGGTTTGGCGAGCTTATTCCCGAAGCCGATGCCATTATTTTTGATGAGGCCCACCAAATCCCCGATATTGCCAGCGACTACTTTGGTGAGTCGTTGTCTACGCGCCAAATTCAAGATATTGCCAAAGACATTACCTTACTGTTTAGAACAGTACTCAAAGATGCTGGGCAGCTAGATAAAGCCGCTGATAAATGTCGCATGATAGCATCTGATTTACGTCTGCTTTTTCCTCATGATCCTGAGCGGGGAAATTGGGCACTCGCACTCGATCGCGACGAAGTCCGCCTGCAGGTGGGTAAGCTTGCCGAAGCGCTAGGCGTTCTTTATGAAGTGTGCAAGCTGCATTTAGGCCGCGATAAAGATTTAGACAATATGTACGAGCGCATTGTTGCATCGAGAGAGCAGCTTGACGCGTTAAGCGATAACAAACAGCAAAATGTTAGTTTGTGGTACGAAACTACCCCGCGGCACATTGTTATGCATTTAACACCGCTGTCTATCGCCGCAAAATTTAGACGCTTTGTTGAGTCACCGCCGCGAGGCTGGGTGTTTACGTCGGCCACGTTGATGGTCAATGGTGGTTTCGAGCACTTTCAGCGTCGAATGGGATTAGAAGATTCAGAAACCCTTGGCTTAGACAGCCCTTTTAACTACCCAGAACAGGCCATGCTGTGTGTACCGCGCTACTTGCCTGAGCCAAACAGCTATTCAATGCGTGAAACCTTGCTGCACACCGCTAAGCGTTTAATTAAAGCCAGTCGCGGGCGTTGTTTCTTGTTGTTCACCAGTCACGCGATGCTAAGAGAAATCGCAAAGAAATTAGAAGATGAAATAGATAATCCGCTGCTTGTCCAGGGAACCACCACAAAACAAGCATTGTTGGATGCGTATTTAGCCGATGAGAAAGCCGTACTCATGGGCACAGGTGCATTTTGGGAAGGCGTAGACGTGCGTGGTAACGACCTCGTCTGCGTGATGATAGATAAGCTTCCGTTTGCTTCACCGGATGATCCTTTGCTTCAAGCTCGAATGGAAGATGTGAAAAAACGCGGTGCAAACCCCTTTGGCATTATTCAAATTCCACAAGCGGTTATCACCTTAAAGCAGGGGGCGGGACGCCTCATTCGCGACCCTACCGATAAAGGGGTGTTGGTCATTTGTGATAATCGCTTGGTGACTAAACCTTATGCAAAAACGTTTATAGGCAGCTTGCCCGACATGAAACGCACGCGAAGCCTAGATGATGTAGAGGCATTTCTTGCCGGCATCGATGATGAAGAATGATAGAGAGTTGTAATGAATATTTTAGCTATTGATACAGCAACAGAAGCGTGTTCAGTCGCCTTAGAAGTCGATAATACGCTGTATAGCCATTTTGAAGTATGTCCCCAGCAGCACAGTCAGCGTCTGTTACCTATGATTGATGCGATACTAAAGGAAGCCGGTGTTGAATTAGCTTCACTTGATTTATTGGCGTTTGGTCGCGGCCCCGGCAGTTTTACGGGAGTGAGAATTGCAACCGGCATGATTCAGGGCCTAGCGCTTGGCACGGGCTTACCCGTAGCAGGCGTAAGTACGCTAAAGGCAATGGCAGTTGAAGCTGCACAAAAGAGCACCGGACAATTCGTTGCCGTTGCGTCAGACGCACGTATGGGTGAAGTCTATTTCTGTGTATACAAACAGTCGGATAATGGGTTAGAAACAGTCGTTCCTGAACAAGTGTGTCCGCCCACAGAAGCAGTCAATTACCTCAGTGAATTGGGCGAGGCGCTCAACAATAATGTGATTGTTGCTGGCACTGGCTGGGCGGCCTATGAGGAGCTTCAGCAGTGGTTGAATACGCAGGGCGATGGAGAAACAGCCATAAGCAAAGCAGCAAACACAGAAAAAAAACCAGCCGTAACATTACCGAACGCGGCATTCATGCTTGAAGACGCCAAAGAAGCTGCCCGTGCAAACACAACTACAAGCGCTGCAGAAGTGAAACCGGTTTACTTAAGAGATAAGGTGACGTGGAAAAAGCTTCCTGGTCGGGAATAAGGATTATCTTATACTAGGAACGAAAATTGCAGTTGCTAGAGCGTTATGAATATTAATACTAATTTTGGCATATCATCTTCTGACGCCGCTCAAGGCCGGGTCTCGAAAATTTCGAAAGACCCTCAGCAGGAGAACAAAGGGCAAAGTGAATCGTCTCAAATTAAGGCGGTCGTTGTTGCGCCTGACGAACAGGGCACTAGCAATGCAAAGGCCTACCAAGATTTTATAAAAGAAGACAGCAACGCCTATTCTCAGCAGGCCATTGCATCGTACCAAAGTTTTGAAAAACAGCAGCAGCGAGAGTCGATACAAGACATGTTTGGTGTTGATATTTACGCGTAGAGAGAAACCCGGTGTTCTGGTAAATGCTTCCGAAGCAATTCGTTAGTATGTTCTAAGTAACGTATTCCTTTACTACCTATTCCTTTGCCAACTAGCCCTCTACTACCTGCTTAGTCGCTCCCATTCCTTGTTTAGTATTGTTGCTGCTAATTCAGGGGGGGAAGCTTACTATCAGAAGATCTCACCAACAGTCTGGAATTATCCCGTGGTAAGACATTGAGTGTCAGGTGGCTGAAATTCCGAAGCTTTTGCAGAGTTTGTTTTAGAGTCTTTATCATTTTGTAATAGAACTCTAGTGGTTCTGTGAACGTATCAATGCTAACTTAGTCTTAGTTATGAGGCTCTCAAATGCTCGACGAAAAAAGCAAAGCGAAGGCCGTCTACACAATTTTCTACTTCAGTGGTAACGCCGGGGTTAATCGTCAAATGATGTACAAAGGAGCGCGCATATGTCTCGATATTTACTTTTATTGACCGTGTTCATGTTTGCAGGATGTGCCATGGTGCCAGATACCTTAGAGGTACCCGAAGGCACCGCATTAGTTTCGTATTCAAGTGCCGTTACATCAGGCGCCAGTGCTCAAGGGCAAAAGGCTCGCTGGGGCGGCATTGTGGTTGGTGTTGAGAATAAACCGAACAAAACCTTTATCGAACTCGCGCACTTCCCACTCAATCACTACGGCAAGCCCCGCAGTTCTGGCGAGACATCTGGGCGCTTTAAGGTGCAGATAGACGGCTTTGTCGATCCTATTGTGTTTGAAGAAGGCCGAACTGCAACTTTCTTGGGTACGCTTATCGCACCCACCACGGGGATGGTAGGTGAGCAGCCTTATATCTACCCCACTATAGCGGCCGATGATTATCATATGTGGCGAGATAGGGAAGTGTACGACGTAAATACATTCTTCTTTAATTACCATAGCGGGTGGTATTCACCCTTCTATGGTCTGCGCGGCCCATGGGGATGGGGCGGAGGTCCTTGGATGGGCGGACGCTTCATAGGTGGCCCTTGGATGTTCCCTCAAATGAATCGTATGCGGGTTATCCGTTACAGTAATGCGCCAAGACGCGCTAGAATAACCAATATGAATGGACCTAGCCCGGCAAAAAGAAGCTCTAGGTCAAGCGGTGGCCAAAAAGGGCCGGTGATAACTAACCCCAAAGTCCAGCAGTATTAGTAGCAATAGGCGGCAAGTTGATGCCGCCTTTTTTGTTTGTAAGTGAGTTTAAAAAGTGAATGCGGCAATAGTTTGCCGCCGATGGTGATGCGTTTATGATTGAGTTTGAAGCAATGGCAGGCCCCCTTAAACTAGCGGGTTTAGACAATGAAGGAAGTGGGCAAGTTGTCATTGGCTTTCACGGTTATCTCGATAACGCTGAAAGCTTACGAGTAGTAGCGCCTTATTTATCGTCCTGTCGCTATATCGCTATCGACCTTGCAGGGCATGGGCGTTCCTCTCATCGACCTGTGGGCACGCACTATAATCAAGCTGACTATTTACAAGACCTGCATGGGCTCATTGAGAGCGAGGGCTGGGACAATGTCATTCTTATAGGGCATTCTCTTGGTGGTATCCTGGTGACTATGTATGCCGCGTTATTCCCTGAGAAAGTAAAAGCGGTAGTGAGTATTGATGCCTGTGGGCCGCTTACCGAAAGCGAAGAAACGACACAGCAGCAAATGCGAAATGCGTTAATTAGCAGGCAGGGTAAATCAAGCAGCCACCGCCGCACGGTTAACCTTGATGATGCGGTGAAAGCGCGGTGCAAAATATCTGATATGACAGCTGATCATGCACGGCAAATACTCATGCGAAACATGATTACAGAGGCAGATGGCAATACCTATTGGTGTAGCGACCCTAAGCTTCGGACAAAATCCACACTTAGACTTACAGAAAAACAAGCACAAACCTTAATGGAGTCGGTGACATGTCCTATACTCTTTATCGGCGCATCAAGGAGTTTTAAAAATTTACCTCATGTTTATGAGCAACGAGCACACTGGTTTGAATCTGCGCAATATGAACAATTTGTAGGCGGCCATCACATTCACATGGAAAATAGTGAGGATGTAGGGCGTCTTATTTGTCAATTTGTTGAGCAAATGTAAATTGCAGCGTTTATTTTTTTTTACACTTCCTATACTATTCGCAGGTTATCAGACCAGTTACATGGGCGCGGTTTCTCACGGGCTCAATTATTAGTAGAAGAATAAAGTAAAGGAGGTTTTGGTGGAAAAAACCTGGCTTAAACATTACGACCCTCGTGTATCCGCAGAAATCGATGCCGATCGCTACAACTCTGTCGTCGACATTTTTGAACAATCAGTAAAAAAGTTTAAAGATAAAGAAGCCTTTATTAACATGGGGCATTCAATGACGTTTGGTGAGCTTGATACGTTATCAGCTCAATATGCGGCTTATCTACAGGCAAGCGGACTA
This sequence comes from Alteromonas genovensis, assembly GCF_010500895.1. GTDB lineage: Bacteria > Pseudomonadota > Gammaproteobacteria > Enterobacterales > Alteromonadaceae > Alteromonas > Alteromonas genovensis. Next base: position 47,146 of record NZ_JAAAWO010000016.1, on the reverse strand, counting down.
AAGCGCGGTGATGCCGTAGCGATAATGATGCCGAACCTTCTTCAATACCCCGTCGCCATGTTTGGTATTTTGCGCGCTGGTATGGTCGTTGTTAATGTTAACCCGTTGTACACGGCCAGAGAGCTAAAACATCAGCTTAACGACGCTAATGTAAAAGCCATTGTCATTGTCGAAAACTTTGCCTGTACGCTAGAGGCAGTTATTGGCGATACCCAAGTAAAAGAAGTGTTCCTTACTGCACTTGGCGACATGCTTCCAGCGCCAAAACGCTGGGTAGTGAACGCGGTAGTCAAATACGTGAAGAAAATGGTGCCGTCGTTTAATCTCTCGGCCACCACGTCATTTATGTCTGCAGTCAAAAAAGGGCAGTCTTTAGAATATAAGCGTCCAAATATAGAAAACTCAGACATAGCGTTTTTGCAATACACCGGCGGTACAACAGGTGTATCTAAAGGGGCAATGCTAACGCATAGAAATATGGTTGCCAATTTAGAGCAAGTATCAGGAATACTTGAAACTGTTATAGAAGAAGGTAAAGATTTTGTCGTCACGGCACTGCCGCTTTACCATATCTTCGCGTTGCTGGCGAACTGCTTGATGTTTGTGAAGTACGGTTGTCGCAACCTACTTATCACTAACCCACGGGACATGCCTGCATTTGTCAGTGAGTTAGGGAAATACCCCTTTACGATATTACCCGGTGTTAACACGCTTTTTAACGGCCTACTTAACACCCCCGGATTTGATGAATTAGATTTTTCTAATTTCAAGTTTGGACTCGGTGGCGGTATGGCGGTTCAGCGCCCAGTGGCTGAAAAGTGGGAAAAAGTAACGGGCACCGTACTTTTAGAAGGCTATGGCCTTACTGAATGCTCTCCAGTTGTTGCGGTAAATCCACCTCAGATAGAGGCGTATAAAGGGGCAATCGGAATGCCGGTTCCTTCTACCGACATCAAACTATTAGACGATGACGGCAATCCAGTAGGAAAAGGCGAACCAGGCGAGATGTGGGTAAAAGGCCCGCAAGTTATGAAGGGATATCTAAATCGCCCAGAAGCGACGGAAGATATCTTGAAAGATGGTTGGCTTGCCACAGGTGACATTGCCACGGTAGACGATGAAGGTTACTTCTATATTGTTGACCGCAAAAAGGATATGATCCTAGTTTCAGGCTTCAATGTGTTCCCTAATGAAATTGAAGAAGTCGCTGCTATGCACGAAAATATCGTCGAAGCGGCCGCGGTGGGTGTACCTCACGAAGTCAGTGGTGAGGTTGTTAAGTTATTCGTAGTACGTAACAACGACTCGTTAACTGAAAAAGACGTTATCGCTCACTGCCGTAGTGAACTAACAGGCTACAAAGTGCCTAAACAAGTTGTCTTTAAAGATGATTTGCCAAAAACCAATGTAGGTAAAATACTGCGTCGGGAGCTTAGAGACTAATTTCTTTAACTAGTTTTTAAAGCCGGCGTGAGCCGGCTTTTTTATTTAATGTGCGAAATAATGCAATATCAATTAATTACAACATACGAACAGCTAGACAACGTGTGCGCTTTGGCGCAACAGCAAGGTGCTGTGGCTCTTGATACAGAGTTTGTTCGAACGCGAACACTTACGCCTCACCTTGGGTTAATACAGCTCTACGATGGGCACCAACTTGTTCTTATCGACCCTATCGCCATAGACAATATGCAGCCATTCATCGATTTACTGGAAAATAAATCGCTTGTGAAGGTATTGCACTCCTGTTCTGAAGACTTAGAAACGTTTCTCGTTGCTTTCAATACGATTCCGGAGCCTGTTTTCGACACCCAGTTTGCGGCCAGTCTATTAGATATGGGGCCAAGTTTAGGGTATGCCCGTCTTGTAGAGATGATTTGCAACGTGAGCCTTGATAAAGGTGAATCTCGAACCGATTGGATTGCCCGTCCACTGCGTGAGTCGCAGCTAAGTTACGCTGCTAACGACGTGCTGTATCTGCTGCCTTGCTATGAAGATTTGGTGGTCAAGATAAAAGACGCAGGAAAAGAGAACTGGGTTTATCAAGAAATTGCGTTGCTAGCTGCGAAAAAGCGGGCGCAAATGCCAGCAGATTTTGCCTACCTCACTATTAAAAATAATTGGCGATTGAATAGCGAACAACTTACGGTACTTCAGGCGTTAGCGTCGTGGCGTTTAACAACGGCAAGAAAAAAAGATCTCGCCTTAAACTTTGTCTTTAAAGAGGGGCATTTGTTCGAGGCGGCACAGCGCCTTTTATCGAGTAAATCAGACTTATCGAAAATTAACGATTTAAATCAACAGGCAATACGTCGATATGGCGATACCATTATTGATTTAATCGCCGAGGCTCGTGAACGGTTCGCTCAAACTCCCGATAAACTGCGGCTACCGCAAGTATTGCGCTTGATGGATATTCCTAAGTACAAGAAAACACTTGCCGATCTCAAAGTCATCAGCGAGGAGATTGCAAAAGAAAACGGCGTGAATAACGAAGTAATGTCATCGAAAAAACAGCTAAATCAATTATTAAAGTGGTATTGGTTTAATGTAGATGAAACCCGTATCCTGGGCTTAAAACCTGACGTGTTATCAACATGGCGTGGGCCACTGTTTACGCCAAAAGTGGTTGAGCTACTTGGTGAACTGCCTGAGGGCTAGAATACTTCATTAGCAATGAAAGTACTGAAATAAAAGCACTGAAACTCAAAAGCCAAAATAAAGCGTCAGTTTTGGTAAACGTAAACACAGAGTAGAAACGAGAAATAGTATGTTATGTGCGGTTTATAAAACCCGAAAAAAACAGGGCATGTATTTATACGTGACTAAAAAAGATGTATTCGACGACGTGCCAGAGCCTCTTATGCAGCGCTTTGGTAAGCCTGAGTTAGTCACACTGCTAGCACTAGACAAGCGTGAAAAGATAGCAGGCATCGACAAGCAGAAGCTCACAGATGAATTAAATAGCAACGGCTTTTACCTACAAATGCCGCCTAAAGAGGATGATCTTCTGTCTACTCATCGAGTTTCTCTTGGCCTATCTTCTTCACCGGACAAAAAGTTTTAGTATGCGTTTAACTATGTTGTTAGCAATGCTGGTGGCAAGTATTGCAGTGTCTTCATCTCAAGCCAGCGACAATGAATTTAATGATTACCTTAAAACGCTAAAAAGCGAAGCGATAGAAAAAGGTTATGACGTACAGTTTATTGATAGCGCTTTTAGCGATATCACATTTCGACCTACTGCCGTTAAATCAGATAAAAATCAGCCGGAAAAGAAAATCACCTTAGACGATTACATTGTATCGCGAGTACCTGATTGGAAAGCTGAGCAGGCAGTACAGAAATACCTTTCAAATAAAGTGTTACTGGACGAAATTGGACGCAAATATGGTGTTCAACCACGCTTTATCGTGGCGCTGTGGGGCAATGAGTCAAACTTTGGAAAAATACAGGGTTCGTATAGCATACTGTCGGCATTAGCCTCTCTTGCTTATGAAGGGCGTAGGGAAGCACTATTCAAAAAGAATTTCTTTGCTGCGCTTACTATTTTAAGTGAAAAGCACGCACAGGTGGATAATTTTAAAGGCTCCTGGGCCGGAGCGATGGGGCAGACTCAATTTATGCCAGTATCGTTTCTCACCTATGCTGAAGATTATGACGGCGATGGTAAAAAAGACATTTGGGGCACAAAAGCCGATGTGTTTGCCTCGATTGCTAATTATCTGGCCTCAGAGGGCTGGGATGACACGGGGACATGGGGCCGCCAAGTAAGACTCACTAAGCCAGTAACGATATCTGGCTTGGCTAAAGCCAACATGAGGCCGCTCTCGTTTTGGCAAGACCAAGGCGTAAGACGGTTTGACGGTAGCGACCTTCCCAATGTGGATATTAAAGCGTCGTTAATTATGCCTGACGGTGAAAACGGCAGGGTCTATCTTGTCTATAATAACTTTCACACATTGATGAAATGGAATCGTTCGACCTATTTTGGCGTTTCTGTTGGGTATTTGTCTGAGCGCATAAAGAGAGGATATTGATGCCTTATCAACACAAAAGCGTAGCTGAGCAGCCTATTGCTCTTCCAGTCAATAAAGTTGTGTGTATTGGTAGAAACTATTTAGACCATATTCAAGAAATGAACTCAGTGGTGTCTGAAGCCCCTTTGCTTTTCATGAAGCCCAAGTCGGCTATGTGTGATATGACAATGCCACTTGCGATACCCACTGATAAAGGTGCCTGTCACAATGAGTTAGAAGTCGCAGTGCTGCTAGAAAATAGCCTCAAAAATGCCAGTGAGCCTGAAGTTGCCGACGCTATCTGGGGTATTGGTTTAGGGCTAGATTTAACGCTACGGGATGTGCAAGCATCGCTTAAAAAGCAGGGGCAGCCCTGGGAGCGAGCAAAGGCTTTTGATAACAGCGCACCACTTTCATCTTTTGTTCCGTTGGCAGAGTTTGATAATCTCGACAACTTGCGTTTTAGCCTGAAGATTAATGGCGAAGTGAGACAGCAAGGCCACACGGCGTTGATGCTACATAAAATTATTCCGTTAATTGCGCACATGTCCACCGTATTTTCTCTCGACGCCGGCGATGTTATCCTCACCGGTACGCCAAAAGGCGTTGGTCCGCTTAACGACGGCGATACAGTAGCAGTATCGCTAGACGCTTTCTTTTCGCTTCAAACTAAGGTAATTGTGTAATGCCCGCATCGTCAGCGCCATTTTGGGAAACCAAATCATTGGAAGAAATGAACCAAACCGAGTGGGAATCACTTTGCGATGGATGTGGTAAGTGCTGTCTACACAAATTTATTGATGACGAAAGTGCAGAAGAATACAGCCCAACCGACTTTATCAATGCTAACGAGCAGATACACTATACCAATATCGTATGCTCTTATTTAAATACAAAAAAATGTGAGTGTACCGAGTATCAAAACAGAACTGTGTTAGTGCCAGATTGCGTCAAACTGACGAAAGAAAACCTGAAAGACATCTTTTTTATGCCAACAAGCTGTACCTACAGAAGGTTACATGAGGGCAGGGGAATGCCGTCGTGGCACCCGTTGCTTAATAAGGGTAAAAAGCATGTCATGCATGCTAAGGGCATGTCTGTTCGCAATAAAACCATATTTGAGACCGATGTAGATTTAAATGAATTTGAGAACTACATTGCGATATGGCCGCTGGAAGACTTAGATTAGGTCTGAAGTTTATTCGTTACTTTATTCACTAATAAGCGCATAAAGTAGGGCGTCTCTGCCAAAAACACGCTTGCGGCATAGCCCTTCTTTTATAGCACCTATACGCTCGGCCACTCGCAAACTGGCTTTATTGTTTGGCTCAACAAAACACTCCAATCTATTTAAGTTCATTTGAGAAAAGGCGAGCTTTTTCAGTGCCTCACAAATTGCTGTGGCAAGGCCTCTGCCACAGGCATCTGGACGCAACCAGTAACCAAGGTTTGCACTAAGATGAGTATGATGTATGTGGTTAATAATACCCATGCCCAAGCATCGCTCTTCATGCACAAGTAAATAGGTTAAGCCATAGCCACTCTCTCTCGCCTTTTCCATACTCTCTATGCACTGCTTAGACAAAGCCGGAGTCACGGGGCAGGTTGACGCCCCAAACCATGGCTTTACATGATGAATAGACTGTTGCCCGGCTTCACACAGTATGTCGCAATGCTTGCGAGCAATACGCTGTATGGAGACGGGGCCTTGCTCAGTATGAATCGGAGGAAGGCGAGAAGGAAGTATTGATAAATCAATCAAAAGGGCTTTTTATCCAATAGCCTGCATGCAAACACGACGATAAACGCAATGGCATAGGTGGCGAAGATGATTTGCATCCATTCTGCCATGCCCATTGACAGGAATTGCCATGTGTTTTCCAAGCAGTCACCCTCGGCGGCGAACACGGCAGGGATCCACTCATGAAGCTGCAGCCAAGATGGAAAGTTAGGCACAATCTCGCAGCTTGCAAAAAACGGATTAGACGCATTAAGCAGCTCAACATGCTCAGTAGCAAGTAAATACCCCCATCCTGCGGACACTGCCCACCCGGCAAAACCAAGCATGCGCGTAAACCCATTATTGCTAATCACTACAATTAACGCTGAAAATACGATGCCATACATCGCTGTGCGCTGGTAAATACACATGATGCAGGGCTTTAAACCCATGGCGTACTGAAAGTACAGGGCTGCAACTTCAAGTGCCAGTGACGTGGCAAAAAGCACAAGCCATGATGACTTGTGCTCGGCCCACTGACTAATACCGTGAATAAGGCTTCGCATTACTTAGTGTCCTACCGCTTCAGTGCCAACCGCGGTGGCAGAGTGGTGCTCAATTAAGTGCATATCGTATAACCATGCGGTGGCATCGGCTAAACCTATATAGGTTGCCAACAAACCAACAATGGTCAGCACGACGGTATACGGCAGTGCCATAATAACCATTTTCCCATAGGACAGACGCAGTAACGGCGCTATGGCAGAAGTTAGTAAGAATAAGAACGCAGCTTGTCCGTTTGGTGTTGCCACACTGGGTAAATTTGTACCTGTGTTAATAGCTACTGCAAGCATGTCGTATTGATCTCGTGTAATTTGCCCAGCTTCTAAGGCGGCTGTGACTTCGGTAATGTATACCGAGCCAACGAACACATTGTCGCTGACCATAGAGAGAACACCATTGGCCAAGTAGAACATCACCATTTGGGTTTCACCTTCAAAGGACAGTACCCAGTGAATAACTGGCTGGAAAAGCCCTTGGTCGATAATAACGGCAACAACACCAAAGAAAACGGCAAGCAGTGCAGTGAATGGCAGTGCCTCTTCAAACGCTTTGCCTAAGGCATGTTCTTCAATAACGCCGCTCATAGAGGTGGCTAGCACAATAACAGAAAGACCAATCAGGCCAACGGATGCCATATGCGTGGCTAGACCAACAATTAACCAAACACCGATTAACGCTTGAACCAGTAACTTTGCTTTTTCGCGCTTACTGCGCCCTTCATCCATGTGCATATTGTAATCGACAAGAATTTGTCTTACCGCAGAAGGGAGCTCGGCGCCGTAAGAGAACAGCTTCGTTTTTTCTACAAAAATAGTCGTAAGCAAACCAAACACAAAAACAGGCAGAGAAACGGGTGCCATACGAATAAAGAATTCGACAAAATTCCAGCCCGCTTTGTCTGCAATGATAAGGTTTTGAGGTTCACCTACCATGGTCATAACGCCGCCAAGCGCTGTACCAACGGCAGAGTGCATCATAAGGTTGCGTAAAAACGCACGGAAGTCTTCTAAATCATTTCGACCAATATCGTGCACGCCATCATCACTGGTGTGGTCGTGGTCGGAGTGAAATTCTTTGCCCGAAGCGACTTTGTGGTAAATAGAGTAAAACCCTAAGCCAACACTGATGATAACTGCAACAACAGTAAGGGCATCTAGGAACGCTGATAAAAACGCAGAGGCAAAGATGAATGAAAGGGAAAGAATGAGCTTGTTTTGAACCTTAATAACCAGTTTGGTAAATAGGTACATCAGAAGGTCTTTCATGAAGTATATGCCCGCGACCATAAAGACCAGCAGTAGCAACACTTCTAAATTAACCTCAATTTCATGCATCATATGACCGGGGGTGGTCATTCCGATGAACATGGCTTCTATAAGCAGTAATCCTCCTGGTTGCAGGGGGTAACATTTAAGTGCCATGGCAAGGGTGAAAATAAACTGAATGACCAGTGACCAACCTGCAATATATGGGTCCACCATAAATATAAAGGGGTTGGCAATGAGAAAGGCAATAATCGTCTTTTTGTACCAATCGGGCGCATGTCCCAGGAAGTTCTTATAGATCGCCGAGATCATTGAGGTTTGCATGAGTTCCTGTTCCTTTTACAACAAAGCACGCATTTGTGCGCATCTTTACACTGTATGTTTGCGATTCATCGCGTTACAAATCTGTCGATGAGTAGTCTCACTCACCGTAAAAACAGTTTTATCGCAGTTATTATAGTCGGGATTTAAGCGTACATGATATTAACGTGTTGAGAAAGCAATTCACGGGCATCTAATGACGAAAGTTACTGAAAACTTGTCGAATTTTTCATCATGGAATGACAGCTTATTCGAAAGTCTGTCGAATGTGAGTATTTTGTGAACAAAAAATCAGTTTATCGCTTTGTCACGGGAACAAAACTGAAGGTAATAGCGTCTAGGTCCCACAGCTGGCGTATATTTCGTTGTGTAAATGTGCAACCATCTGGTACAATCAGTTGTTAAATTTTATGATCTTATGTAAACGTGCAGGCGATTAGTTATGATATATAAGGCGCAGAGTCCCGCTGGATTCGCCGAAGAATACATTGTGGAATCAATTTGGAGCGGCCGCTTTCCACCAGGTACTATTTTACCTGCAGAAAGAGAGTTATCTGAGCTAATAGGTGTTACCCGAACTACGTTACGAGAAGTGCTTCAACGACTCGCTAGAGATGGATGGTTAACTATTCAGCACGGCAAACCAACAAAAGTGAACAACTTTTGGGAAACGTGCGGTTTAAACATTCTAGAAACCCTTGCTCGACTCGATCAAGAAGGCATTCCTGAGTTAGTTGATAATCTGCTAGCAGCACGCACAAACTTAAGTGCAGTATTTATTAGAGGTGCTATTCGTCACAACGCGCAAGCGTCGGCCGATATTATTGCTCGATATAAAGACGTAGAGCAAGAAGGTCTTGCCTTTGCCCAGTTCGATTATCAAATGACTCACGACTTAGCCCTTGCATCTAACAATAATGTATTCGTGCTAATGATGAATGGATTTCGCGGTCTGTATTCACGTATTGGTGGATATTTCTTTGCTCACCAAGACGCCCGCGACATCGCCATGAAGTACTATGCAGATTTGCTTGAAGTTGCCCAAAGTGGCGACCATGACCGTGTGCCAAATGTAGTAAGAAACTACGGCATAGAAAGCGGAAAGATGTGGCAAGAAATTCGAAACGACATGCCAAAAGATCTCGTAGACTAGTTATTTCGTTTCAAGCTTTTGTTGATAAAAACGCCTTTCGTTAAAAATTACTCAGTGCAGGGAAAACCTGCCAAATTAGAGTATTTTCACCGAAGGGCGTTTTTTTTTTTTGTTTTTAGTATGCGGTTTCTAATTGTAAAGCGTAGAGTTTAATCATGGTGTTTAGTCACACCCCAATTAGGCACTCATAGGAGCTCAAAATGACTACTAAAGATACTATCAAAAGCAAAATTAATGACGCTGAAGAAATGGCGCGTAAAATTTGGTTAGCAGGTCTTGGCGCTTATGGAAAAAGCGTTGATGAAGCTCAAGGTCGATATGACAAGCTAAGTGAAGAAGCAAACAAAATGTTTGATGAGCTTGTGTCAAAAGGCGAAACTCTAGAAGGCGATGCACGCAGTAAGTTTAAATCAACAACAAATGATGTTGAACACCGCGTTGCTGATGTTCGTAAAAAGCTGGGTTTAGATGCAGAGCCAGCAGATCAACGTATTGACGAGCTATCTGCAAAAATTGATGCGTTAACTGAAGCGGTTGCTAAGTTAGCTGCAAACAAGTAATACCCAACGTGCTGCTTTTAAACATTAGCGCAGCAACCATACGTTAAAAGATAGGTGGTGTAGTGGGAAAGACCGAATTCGGATAATGACTACACCATCTTTATCTCCTTCATCAAGGAGGCACCATGAGTAATAATTCTACAGAGCCGAAAAAGACTGTTGTGGTTAGCGCTGAAGTGAAAGCTCCGGCTACATCGCAAGGCTCTATCACGACATCATTAAAGTCTTCGCCTATTTTTGGTTGGTTTTACGCTGGCGCAGACATGCTTTCTGCTGAGTTGGATCAAGTGGCAGGCTTAGTGAGCAAGCAAATTGATAAAACCAGCGAAACCTTGCAAGAGATGCAGTCAAAAGGCATTGAAGTTGAAGCTGATTTAAGACGCTCATTTAGCCCGTTTGTATTTTTTGATGCTGCTCAGAATTTAGTAAAATCGACATCTGTCTATTCAGTGTTATCTGGCGGGCAAAAGCAGCAGCGTAAAGCGCAGCAAATAGATGAGCTTTCCGCTAAGGTAGATGCGTTAGTAGAGCAAGTAGCACTGTTAGCGGCTAAAGAAGCGGTAAAGCAGGCTGAGAAAAAAGAGGCGCCCAAACGAGCTCCTGTAAAAACAGCACCTGCAAAAGCAGCGACTAAAGCCTCGACAACCAAAACAGCAGCCTCGACAACTAAAACAGCAGCTTCAAAAGCAAGCCAAGGGAAAACTGCTGCGTCGGCTACCGTAAAAGCCACTGCGTCTAAAACTGCAACGAAAGCGACTGCGTCTAAAACTGCAGCGAAAGCCACTGCGACTAAACCATCAGCCAAGGCGACTGCGTCTAAAACTGAAGCAAAAACGACTGCGTCTAAATCTGCAACAAAAGCAGAGGCTGCGACTCCTGCCAAAGCTGCGAGCGCAACCGTTTCACCGAGCAACACTGAAAAGAAAAACGGCTGAGCGAGTTTTTAAATTAGCTCAAGCAAGTCAGTTTTCACTAGCTTAAACGAGCCGGTTAACCAAATAAAAAAGCAAACCTTCCGGTTTGCTTTTTTATTGCCTACATTTTTATATCTAGTCACTTGGCAAAAGTATGAAGCCACTAATCTCAACATTATTCATAAGATATGAGCTTACGTATTTTTTGCCCAAATGTTTTGGTGCTTTTTAAAGCCAAAAAAGTCGTGGGGCTCCCAAAAGCTAGGCACTAAATCATCTAATGATTTTTGCGAGAAGTTACTCGATAACTGACTCATTATTTCACTGAGTCTTGCTTCTCCCAACCGCATCAGTTTTTTTCTATTAGCAGGGAAGTACAGGTTTCTACTCTTTTCTATCACTTCTTGAGCGCCGCTTGTCACAAAGTTCTGATTTCGCGTGACTACTTTGCAAATTGGCTCGGCAGGTTTAGCTGGATTTAGACCCGTTACTATCGCGTATTCAAACTGGTTTTTTTCCTCGCCTTTTTCATTTTTCGGAATAAAGGCAACACCAAAGCCTTGTGGGAAATACCCGACTAGGCTCATAAAGTCTTGTGATAAATGTTTGTTCAAACTACCTTTTTTTGCCAGCTGCTCTATAAGTAAGTAGCCTTTCGGCAAATCGAGGCGGGTATAATCTGCCTTGGTAGATAGCACAATAGACACATAAATTTGTGGTATTTTGACCAACTCTCCCAGCCCTGTTTTTGATAAGAACGCGTCTTTTACCAGTTGTTGAAGAAACTCGGACGCCTCTGTATGGGCTTTGATAAAGCGGTCTCTTTCTTCTCTTATATTGCCGGTGTATTTCGGAATGCCTAAACCGTCAGATAAATACTTCATAGTAAAGTGATAGTTTATCTTCAGTAAGTTTTTGCGCTGCTCTTCATCAAGCAATCTAAACTCGTCTAAATCGCCATCTTTACCTTTTAAAATGGTAAGTGCTGCAGGGCTTTGCAAGCCAATATCTTGAAGTAGGGCTGCGGCGATAAGCGGCATTCCCAATTCAGTTTTCCACTTGTCTTTCCAATACTGATCGTTTCGAAAGCGGGAAATAGCTTCGCGGTATTTAGATAAATAAGAGTGGGCTATCGTGTCGTGGTCTAACAAGCGATCAGCCAGCCTTAATGTAAGAACGGCTTTGTATATAGGCTTGTAGCGTTGATGTACTTTTGCGAAGTTACCATCGGCGCCGCGAGTAAGCAGCATTAATGTTCCTAGAAACTTGGCGCTTAATTGCTGAGTTTCAGCCCATGTTTCACCCTCACATAGCTTAATCACTTTAGTACAAACGGCTTCAAGTCGTTCAAGGCGGGCTAGCCTTTCTTCTTCAAGCTTCTCGTTATTGTTTTTAATCTGTTTAGCGAGTTGACTAGCAAGCACCTCTTTGTCTTTATTATCTTTTATTTTGAGTAGCTGCTCTTTTAAATCGTTGGTGTGCTGTTCTAATGTTGTGGTTAGCGTGAAGTAGTGCCGCGCATCCTCAAAGATAGAGCCGAACCCGGTCTCCTTGGGATAAACTAAAGAAAGCAATTGTTTGACTTGTTGCGTGTAAATATTGTCGGGGTTTTGGCTTTGTGAACTCACCGTGATCCTTTAAATTGTTCTCGCATCAGCCAACGACACGTTGCCATAACGAACTCGCGTTATGGCGTGTGATGCGCAAGATGTCGAAGCTCCACCGCTTCTCGTTTTTTTAACTGCGCTAAATGATAACGCAGTTTCTCACTTATTTTGGTATTTCTTTCTATTACATGGAGTTGCGGCCAAGACGCTTGCTCTCCGCTAGTCATCAATTCATCCATGCTTTCTAGCGTTGGATTAGCCAATACCTTTGAAATATTGCTCAATTGACGCTTCGGCAAAATATTAATATCGCCGACATATTGCTGATCAATTATCGACCTTACTTTGTGAATAGCAAGTTTAGCACTTTTATTGCCCACCATTTTTTCAATCATATCAATAGCGAAAACGCTGTTTGATTTCGCCAACTGGCCAATGTGACGAGTTGTCATGTCCCACAGAGAATGTGCATCAATTCTTCTGGAAGAGATAAAGGGTACTGCTAGCGGGTTCGTTTGGCTCACAATGCTGTGATTAACACCATAAAGCCGAGCCAATCGTTTAAACGGTAAATCGGCCATTAACGATCCATCTGCAAACCGTCGGTTGGGAATGTAGGGCACAATGTCGCCCGATGGCGTCTTCGCTTTTAGCTGCACGGGACTAAATACGATAGGCACAGCGCAAGATGCTCTTACCGCTTGGCTGATAATAGCATTGGGCGATGTTTTTGCATTCAGTAAGCGAGAGTGCTGATGCAAATCGGCAGGCGATACCGTAATGGTAACGTGTCGACCTGTTTTTCTGAAGGCTTCTTCAAACGTCGTTAAGTCGAATAACTCAATAAGTGCATTTTCCAGCATGGAGCTATCAAAAAGACTGTCTTTGCTAAGACCAGCAAAAGTACGCCAGTGCTTAAACATTTCGTAAATTCGTTGTGAATCTAAGGATTCTTCAAGCTCATCGTGGGTTCGGGTAGCTAGCATAGCGCCAATAATGGAACCTGCAGAGGCACCAGATATAACGGTGGGTAACAGTCGTCTTTGATTTAACGACTTTACAACGCCTGCGTGAAAGAAGCCAAGGCCTGCACCGCCAGACAGCATAAGGCAACTGCGGCCGAAAGCGTGGGCAGTTTCTTCAAAAAACGAGAGCTTTTCATAAAAGTCCACGTCGTCTTCATTTGCATTCACAATCTGCTCAAGCGTTAAGGAAACCTCATCGATAAATTGTTCAATGAGCTTTTTGGTGCCTATTTTGCAGTGAGTTTGTAAGGCTGGATTAGCAATATTGCCCAAGTTTCCATGCAGTCCCTCATGCAGTATGGACATCAGGGCATGGATATCGCCTCGACCTCTTGCAATTTGAAGGCGTTGCACCCGTTTTTGAATAAGTTTGTAGTCGTAGTCTTCACTCTCATCCTTTGCCTTCCAGTCGTCAGCGCCAGATAAGGCATCATAAGCCAGACAAGCAGCCTCATATTCATCGTAGTTACTTGCGTGTTTTATATCACGTTCAAGCTTTTTTAACGGTAAATCGAATGCTGTCATGGCAACCACCTTATTTATTCCAAGCACAAAACGCCTAAAATCATAGTAGATATCAAAATTAGAATTCACTACCTAAGGTTGGGTATAAATCCCGTTATTTAGCGACATTCAGCGTTATTTAGTAACATCGCGTAGGTATTGGTTGTGAAAATTTGTTTTCTATCAACAATTACGTCTAATTACATTTTTTACGTTGACCAAATCATAAGCACTCAGTAGCCTGAGTAGTAGAATAATAAATTGGAACGTTTGTTCGCTGTATGGACTGGAATATTCAAACCCTTAGCTTGCTATCAATACCACTGATAAGTGCAGTAGTTGGTTGGGCGACAAATTATCTTGCAGTTAAGATGATGTTTTACCCCATCGAGTTTGTGGGCATTAAGCCTTTTTTGGGCTGGCAGGGTCTCATTCCGGCTAAACGTCGGCAAATGGCTGAAATAGAAGTAGAGCTTGTTTTAGGTAAGTTACTGAGCGTTGAGGAGCTTGCTCAACGGCTCGATCCCGATGAACTCACCAAAGCTATTGAACGCAGACTTAGCCAAGTTATTCGCAAAGTGGTTAATGATGTTATGGCCGAGTCAGCTCCTCAAATGTGGGCAGCACTGCCGGTTCAAGGAAAGAATTTAGTTTACCAGCGCATTGAAAACGACATTCCGAATGTTGTGCATAAAATGATGGATGATTTTCAGCACAATGTGTCCGAAATTCTCGATATTAAAGAGCTCGTTGTTGAGCAACTGGTTAATTCACCAGAGCTGATCAACGAAATTTTTCTTACAGCAGGCAGTAAAGAGTTTCCCTTTATCGTGCGTTCAGGGCTGTATTTTGGTTTTATCTTTGGATTACCCACTATGCTGTTGTGGTACTTCTACCAAGCGTGGTGGATTTTACCTTTAGGCGGCTTGCTAGTGGGGTATGCCACAAATTGGATAGCCATTAAAATTATCTTTGAGCCCAAGCGGCCCCGAAAAATCGGTCCCTTTGTGGTTCAAGGCATGTTCTTAAAGCGTCAAAAAGAAGTGTCTGAGGTGTACTCGTCGATTATAGAAGAGAAGCTGATTACGCCTAAAAATATCACCAATATCATTTTACACGGCTCTGGGTCGGCGCAGCTACTCGAGCTTATTGAGCTACATGTTAACGACGCTATCGAGCGCTACGTGGCCATTGCACAGCCTTATTTTGCGCTTGGGGTAGGGTCAGAGAACTATCACAAAATGAAAGCGTTAGCAGTGCAGCAAATTTTTGATAACTCGGAAAAATACCTGCTTTATGCCTACGATTACGCCAATGGCGCCATGCAAATAGGCCAAGACTTGAGCTTAAGAATGCAGGCGCTAAGTGCAGAAGAATTCGAGGGCGTGCTGCGTCCAGCGTACCAACAAGATGAGTGGAAATTGATATTAACCGGCGCGTTGCTAGGTATGGCCGCTGGCTTTATGCAGCTTTATTTGGTGTTTATGTAGGGAGCGTTTAGCGCAATGAAAACAGCACAGCGTATCTTGCTTACTGCCTTGGCGATGTTTAATGAGCACGGAGAAAACTCTGTCACGAGTGTCGATATTGCTATCGAACTCGATATAAGTCCTGGCAACCTTTACTATCACTTTAAGGGTAAAGAAAGCATCGTGGTGGCGCTGATGAAAATGCACGAACAGCAAATGCAGGCATTACTGACCCGAGACAAGCTCGATACCTTACGTGCAGAAGACATAATGTACTACCTGTATTTGCTTGTCGATAGCATTCACGTATTTCATTTTTTATATAAAAGCCCCGCTGACTTGGCAGAGAAATACCCACAGATAGTGAAGCGTCGGCAGCATATTTTGGCCAATCTTAAACGTCAAATCACATTTCTATTCGAATCGTTAGTCAAGCAGAAGGTGCTAATTGCTACCGACGCCGATCGCGTTTTGTTGGTCGAACTTATTCTTCTCATCATTACCCAGTCTTGCCAGTTTGATGAATTAAATAGTCACATGGATGACGAGACTCAACGCTTTCATGCCTTATCACTCATGATGGTGAGTATTCTTCCGCGACTTGCTATGAATGAAGAAGAAAAGGCAAAGCTGGTGGCCATACTCAATTCCCACGAGTTTGCCAATAATATAAAAAGCGAATCACCACTTTACGCCGTTAACGGGGATAAATAATGTCAAAAACCCTTAGTTTCTTAGACAAATCGTTCTGGATAACGGAATCGGATGAAAACCCAAAGCACGTAGCGTGTTTACAACTACTTGCGCTACCTAAAAACGCCGATAAAAAAAACTACGTACCGACACTGTTTAATGAGATAAAAAGCTACACTCGGGCCACATCGCCATTTAGTTGTGCAGTGAAAACCTTTCTTGGATACCCCATCGGTTTTAGGCCGGTCAAAAAGCTGCACATGGATTACCATGTGCAAATTCACCGGGTAGCAAATGTGCAAAACAGAGAAGCCCTCGACGCCTTTGTCGCCCGTCTTCACGCCTCCCGTTTAGACCCTGACAAGCCCCTTTGGCAATACCATTTTATTTTTGATGAGATTAGCGACACCTTTGCCATTTATGCGCGTGTGCATCACATGTATGGCGATGGCACCACGTTAGTTCGCTGGTTCCAAGCGGGCTATGTCTCACACTCTACCGATGGCAAATTTACGCCCATTTGGGCAACGAAGCGGCTTAAAAATAAAAAGCGGGATCCGATCAGTTTAGTGAAACGTTTAGTTGGCGTGGGATATGCTCTTAAAACCGTATTTGATTTGCTGGTTATTTTCATCCGAATCTTTATGAAGCTGCTTAGAGTGAACCCGCACTATATGCCGGTGCCATTCACCGGTACCAAAACCATGCTTACCGGGCAGGTAAAAGCGGGAAGGGCAGTGGCAACTGTCGATTTAGATTTTAAACGGGTAAAAGCATTAGCGCGGCGCACCCGATCTACTGCAAACGAAGTGTTGTTGTGTGCATTTGATATTGGTGTTCACAAACTGCTTAAAGAGCACGGCCAGGTGTTTAAAAAGGCGCTGTACACCAATATGCCCATAAACCTTCGCAAACCGGGTGAAAAAACTACTGGTAATAAAATTGCGATTGTTCCAGTTAAGCTCGCTCACGGCGAAAACGATCCTTACCTTAGGTTAAGACAGATAGTCGTTAATCATCGCATAGTGAAGCACGCGGCTCAGCACGCCCGTCCGGCTGCGTTTAGTGGCTACACAATTGTTATTCAATCGATGGCATTGGTTTTTGAGTGGCTGCGCTTATCAAACGTGGTAAAGCCCATTGCCAATATACTTATTTCCAATGTGCCGGGTCCTAAAGAAACGCGATATTTAAAAGATGCCAAGTTACTTGCCTGTTACCCCATATCAACAATGACACCGGGGGGCGGGGTGAACATTACTTTTATGACCTATGCCGACACCGCCAACGTAGGTCTTGTGTGTTGCAATAAAAACGTAGAGTCCTTGCAGCCACTCGCTCTTTATGTGAAAGAAGCCTTTGATATGCTGGAGGCAAGTGTGGACGACCCTAGGTTAAACATTGACGATATTGGTGAACACATCGATAAAGTGCCGCTTTCTATAGTGACTGAACATTAGGGCTTTCTTGGCTTAGCATTTTAGCTACGTCGGGTGAGCACTAGGGCTATGTTGCTTTCGCACTAGGGCTATGTCGATTGAGGGCTAGGGTTATGTCAATCAAGCGCTCAGCTAGACGAGATAAAAGCGAAGTCGGTCGTCTTCTACGCGCACACTTCTGCCAACCCGTGCAAACAGGGCCTCGCGCCAATGCGACTCGCGCATGGTATGACTCAGGTTAGCGGTATTAAGCTCACTTTGAATGGCCTGGTTAATTTGCGGTTTGTGATAGTCCAATACCGCTTGTTTCGAGCCTGATAAATAAAGCTTTAAATATTCAGCAGCCACATCTGACGTACCAACGGTAAACAAAGACATTGCCGAACGCAGTGACGATGTCACTAAATTATTAATGCCCTGCGGGAAGAATTTATTTAACAGATAGCGAGAGTCTTGTATCAGCGCGTAATTATCATTGACCAGTGTGATGGTGTCGATATTGATGTGGGTGAGTAATACGGTTTTGCTTATCTCATCGTATTGGGGCGTTGCGCTTGATACAACCACAAGGTGCGCTCGATAAAGCGTGTTATTAGCCACGTCGATATTAATAGTGGCAAGACTCTGAAGCACTAGTTTATTATTTTCATTATCGAAGGCTATTTCGCCCTCCTGAACGTTGAGTGAGCCAGTACCGATAGGAATATTAAGTGAAAAACGGTGGGGGAATAGGTCAGCTATTAACTCGTGAAGTTCCTCTTTTGTGAAGTCATCAAAGCGCAGTCTACCGAGTTTGATAAGCAGTCTAGCAATGAGTAGCTTACACCTATCTTTAAGCGGCATGCGCGATGGTTGACTGTCGATAGACGGCGAAGAGAGAGGCATAGCGACGGTGTAGACCCTTGTATTAAAACTGAGAACACTTCAAGACTATTATGTTTTGTGAAAGTTACAACATAAAACTTTCCCGAAGCACGGCTAATTTGCTAATCTGGTCTTACCACAACCATTTGTTAACAATTAGAGCGTTAACAACTAGGCCGTTAATAAATAGAGCATTAAAAAATAGAGCAGTGCGGAATACAAAGATAGACGCGTAGCGTTTTACCCATCCCGTTTTTGGAGCAGTGACTATGAGTGAAATACAAGGTAAGTACGACTACATCATCGTAGGAGGAGGCTCTGCGGGAGCGGTGTTAGCGACTCGATTGTCTGAAAATCCGGCCCTTGATATTTTACTTATCGAAGCGGGCGCAAAAGACACCAACCCTATGATCCACATTCCCTTTGGCATTTCCTTGTTAAGTCGTTTCGAGGGCATTGGTTGGGGATATCATACTGCACCGCAAAAAGAGATGTACGACCGAGAACTCTTCTGGCCGCGGGGAAAAACCCTAGGCGGCAGCAGCTCGGTTAATGCTATGTGCTATATACGTGGCCAAGCCGAAGATTACGATCGCTGGGCGTTTGAGGAAGGCGCGGTGGGGTGGTCGTTTGACGACGTATTGCCTTACTTCAAACGTGCTGAAAACTTTGAAGAAGGGGCTGATGAGTTCCATGGCACAGGTGGCCCACTTAATGTGAGTAAGCTTCGTCATACTAGCGTGCTCTCCGATGCTTTTGTTAGCGCAGCCTCCTATGGCGGCTATCAGCAAATCGATGACTTTAATCGCGACCAGCGTGAGGGTATAGGTTATTACCACGTTACTCAGGTTAACGGGCAACGTTGCTCTACGGCGAAAGGCTATTTATCACAAGCAAAGCACCGTAATAACCTCACTGTGCTTACCAAGGTGGCTGCTGAAAAAGTTGTGTTAAAAGATAAACTCGCGGTGGGGGTGCAGGTAAGAGAAAAGGGCTCTGTGGCCACGTATTTTGCCAAAAGTGAGGTGATCTTGTGCGGCGGTGCAATTAATTCACCCCAGTTGCTAATGCTCTCAGGCATTGGCCCTCGCCTTGAGTTGGAAGAGAAAGGCATTCACGTTCACCAAGATTTACCTGGTGTGGGACAAAATCTGCAGGACCATCTCGATGCAATTGTGCAGTTTACCTGTGAGGCCCGAGAAGGCTATGCAGTTGCCGCAGGTGCACTGCCTAAGTACGTTAAAGCAACGGCAGAATACGCCCTTAAGCGCGATGGAATTTTTTCTTCCAACATTGCCGAAGCAGGTGGTTTTTTACGCTCGTCAATTGCAGGAGAACACCCTGATATTCAGCTTCACTTTTTACCCGCTATTCTTAACGATCACGGCAGGCAGGTTGCATTCGGTTATGGTTACGGACTGCACGTATGCTGCCTATATCCTAAAAGTCGCGGTACGGTATCGCTACAAAGCAATCACCCCGCAGACCATGCGCTTATCGATCCGAACTACCTCAGTGCGGTGGAAGATCAGCAGGTAATGATTGATGGGGTAAGAATGGCCAGAAAATTACTTGCAGCTCCCAATTTTGAAAAGTTTAAGGGAAGTGAGCTGTATCCTGGTGTTGAGGCACAAACTGACGAAGAAATTTTGGAGTTTTTGAGAGAGCGTGCTGAAACTATCTATCACCCAATAGGGACCTGTAAAATGGGTAGCGAATCCGATGAGCTGGCGGTGGTAGATTCACAGTTGAGAGTAAGAGGAATCGATGGTTTACGGGTAGTCGATGCGTCGGTTATGCCAAGTCTTATTGGCGGTAACACTAACGCACCTACGGTTATGATTGCAGAGCGAGCGGCTGATTTTATCAAGGCCTCGCATGAAGGGCAGCCAATACCCATTCAAACTGCGTCGGCGTAGGATTAGCTATAGGGTTCGGTGTAATAAAGCGCCCCAGCGCTTTAGGCTTTGTTCGACGCCTGCATAAATAAATCTGCGGCGCAGTCACACATTTCTTGAATGTGGCTGCTGTCTGCATAAATACCATCTATTAATAGGCGTGCAATGCCATGAAGGGTGCCCCAAGTCACTTGTGCTAGTCGCAGTGCGTCTTGATTGTCCGGCAACAGTCCTTTGTGTTGCCAAAACTTAGTCATCGTTACCTGAAACTGGAAGCAGGGAAAGGCCACGTCTTTTAAGTCGCCAGTGGCCGCGTTGTTCTGCCAAATGGTTCGGCCAAACATAAGCTCATACATTTCAGGGTTAGCTGCCGCATAGCCTACATATTCACAAACGAACTCTCTAAAGCGTGCACTGGGTGTTTTATCTTCTTGTTCGAATATGCGTTTTGCTGTTGAGTGCCAATCGCTAAAGCCCTTTGCGGCAATAGCGCTAAGCAGTGCGCTTTTATCTTTAAAATGATGATAGGGCGCAGTACGAGACACGCCTGCATCTTCTGCAAGCTTGCGTAAAGACAAACTATCTACCCCATGTTCGGATAAGCGCTTTGCCGCCGCGTTTAAAAGGGCAGTTCGAAGGTCACCGTGATGGTAGGACTGGGCCGTATTTGATACTGAATTTGACACTGCATTTGAAATTGTATTTACCGCTGCATCTGTTGCTGAAGTAACCACTGCCTCTTCCTCCCTCGTGTCCGTCACGTTTACTGCACTCATCGCTGTAGTCTCATTCTCTACGCACCCTCTATTTGCACTCTCTATTTAATGTGTATTCGGTTTTTGCTGCCTGCGGGCTTTTACTCTTTCGTGATATTGAATATCTCGTGATCACTTATACAGAGATAGGAACCGCCTCGCGGCATTCGCCATTTTACTCGATAGTTTTCTAAAAAGGCTACTTTATCTTGACACCGTCAACATAGCCTTTTATCTTGACGCTGTCTAGTTTGCAAAAATGTTAATAGGATTTTCACCATGGAGACACCGCAAACCATGAAATACTCTACGCTAGAAGTTAAATACGAAGGGCTGATTGCACATGTTGTACTTAATCGTCCAGAAGCGATGAACAGCATGAACCCGGCGTTTTGGACCGAGTTCCCCGCGGCCGTTCGTGCCATCGATGACGAGGCCAAAGCGCGGGTGATTATAGTGTCGTCAACAGGCAAGCACTTTTCTGCCGGTATGGACTTAGCGGTGTTCTTGAACATGAAGGAAGATTTTAAAGGCGATCCGTCTCGTCGTGCAGAGCGCATGCGACGCACAGTAAAAATGCTGCAAGACAGCTTCACCGCTATTGAAGAAGCCCGTATGCCGGTGATAGGTGCTGTGCAAGGCGGCGCCATTGGCGGTGCGGTAGACTTATTGAGTGCGTGTGATATGCGCTATTGCACTAACGATGCCTTCTTTTCCATTAAAGAAACGCAGCTTGGTATGACTGCCGATGTAGGTACCCTTCAGCGACTGCCTAAGCTAATTCCCATTGGCATGGTAAAAGAGCTCGCGTATACGGGTCGAAACTTTGGTGCACAAGAAGCGCAGCAGCTAGGTTTCGTGAATGACGTTTTCGAAAGCCAAGACGCAATGCTTGAGGCTGTTACTAAAGTGGCTGGGCAGATAGCTGCCAATTCACCTCTGGCGGTATCTGGCACCAAAACCATGATTAACTACGCTGTCGAGCACAGTGTTTCAGAAAGCTTAGATTATATGGCGACATGGCAAGCTGGCATGTTTCATATGGAAGACGTATTCACTGCGATGGAATCACAGAAAGCGCAGCAACAACCAGAATTTCCGCCCCTACATGGCGCTGTAAAACAAATGAAATCGTAGTTTCAGCAGGCACTGATAACAACACAATTACGACTCTAATTTCAGGAATAGACTATGAACCAGACCGTTACCGACCACACTGTATATCCTCACTTATTTCGTCCTCTCGATTTAGGCTTTACCCAATTAAAGAACCGCGTGATCATGGGCTCAATGCATACCGGCTTAGAAGAGCTTCCTGATGGTCATAAACGCATGGCTGCATTTTACGGTGAGCGTGCTCGTGGCGGTGTAGGACTTATCGTGACCGGCGGCATCGGCCCAAATGAAGAGGGCTCAACTCACCCATCTACGGTTCGCCTTGATACTGATGAAGCCATTAAAAACCATAAAGAAGTGACCGATGCTGTGCATATCGCTGGTGGCAAAATTTGTATGCAAATTCTGCATACCGGTCGTTATGCCTATGGTCCTAAACTGGTTGCGCCTTCAGCGGTGCAGGCACCCATTAATCCGTATAAGCCTAAAGCCCTTGAAGCGGATGAAATTGAAAAGCAGATTAACGACTTTATTACCACCGCTACTCAAGCCCAGCGCGCAGGCTACGACGGCGTAGAGATAATGGGCTCTGAAGGCTACTTTTTAAATCAGTTTATTGCCCGCAGAACTAACCATCGCGATGATGAGTGGGGCGGTGAATACGAAAACCGTATTCGATTGCCTATTGAGGTCGTTCGCCGGGTTCGCGAAGCCGTAGGTGAGCGTTTTATTATCATTTACCGTTTGTCTATGCTGGATTTAGTGGAAGGCGGCTCTACTTTTGATGAAGTTGTGCAGCTAGGTAAAGAAATAGAAAAAGCCGGTGCGACTATAATCAATACGGGTATTGGGTGGCACGAAGCGCGAATTCCAACCATTGCCACGAAAGTGCCGCGTGCGGCGTTTACTTGGGTGTCGGCGAAATTCCGCGAGCAGTTGTCTATTCCTCTTATTACGTCAAACCGCATAAACACGCCCGATGTGGCTGAAACCGTGCTTGCTCGTGGCGATGCAGATATGGTGTCTATGGCGCGCCCGTTTCTTGCAGACCCCGATTTTGTGCGCAAAGCTCAGCAAAACAAAGCGGATGAAATTAATACCTGTATTGGCTGTAACCAAGCCTGTCTAGACCATGTATTTAGCGGCAAAATGACCAGCTGCTTGGTAAACCCCCGTGCGTGTCACGAACTAGAGCTTAATGTAAAACCTGCTGACAACAAAAAGCGGGTAGCGGTCGTAGGCGCTGGACCTGCGGGTCTCGCAGCTGCGGTCACATCAGCTCAACGAGGCCACGATGTTGTCATTTATGATGCCGCAAGTGAAATTGGTGGGCAGTTCAATATTGCCAAGCAAATTCCTGGCAAAGAAGAGTTTTATGAAACCCTTCGTTACTTCGCTCGTCAAATAGAGCTACACGACAACATTACCTTGAAACTCAATACCCGCGTTGACGCCTCAACCCTAAACGATGAAGGGTTTGACGATGTGCTAGTGGCAACAGGTATCAAGCCAAGAATGCCAGCTATTGAGGGGATAGAGCACAGCAAAGTGATGTCTTACGTTGATGTACTAAGAGACAAGAAACCGGTAGGTAACAAAGTGGCTATTATTGGCGCCGGTGGTATTGGTTTTGATACTGCAGAGTACCTCTCACACGGAAAAGAAACCCCTAGCTTAGACATTCCGGCGTTTATGAAAGAGTGGGGCATTGATATGACAATGACAGCGCGAGCGGGAATTGAAGGAATGAAACCTCAGCCTGAGCCATCGCCTCGAGAAATATTCTTGCTACAGCGCAAGTCATCGAAAGTGGGGCGTGGCTTAGGTAAAACCACTGGTTGGGCACACCGAGTAGGCTTGCTAGCAAAAGGGGTTACTATGATCCCAGGCGTTACTTACGATAAAATTGATGATGAAGGGCTGCACATTACCGTAGACGGTAACTGCCAAGTATTGCCAGTAGACAATGTCATCATTTGTGCAGGCCAAGAGCCATTGCGTGATATTGTTGAAGGGCTGAAAATGTCTTACCACTTAGTGGGCGGTGCAGATGAAGCATTAGAACTTGATGCAAAGCGCGCTATCGACCAAGGTACAAGAGTATGCGCTGAGGTGTAGTTTTCACCTCTGCTTCGCAGAAACTGCGTGCAGCACAATCTTCATATCCTAAATCCCGCAAGATAGAAAAAGGAGTCTTAAACCAAGGCTCCTTTTTTATTGCCATTTTACTGGCATTTTATTGCCATGTAAGCGGCTGATACCTATGTCGTTCCCAATTACCTTTACAAACAGTTCTCGTAATCAGCCGTTATAAAAAGCTTTCGCTAATACCTCGCATAACCGCCTTTGCGACGGTTTTTGACAAGCTAATCCTCCACTAAGCAGTAGATGAAAATGCAAGCCAGTCTTTGTACACCGCGTCCAGTCCTTGCTTTGTGATTGCATCAACGACTTGTTCTACAGGCCGATTATCATCAATATCAAATTGGCTAAGGGCTTCGGTAGGTTGGCTGTAGCCTCCGGGCTGAGTTTGGGATGCCGCTGACATACTGGTTATACCTAATGAAAGCGCGCCGTCTCTAAACCTTGCCGATTCCCGAGTTGATAACGATAGTTCGGCTTGAGGGTTAAATAATCGGTGCGCGCAAATAAGCTGAAGTAACTGCTTTTCATCTGGAAGTTGGGCGTACTGCAGCTGGTTTGCACCGCCTTCGCAGCGCCTAAGGCGAGGAAATGAAATTGACACACGACTTCGCCAATAGTGTTGCTGTAGCAGTTGGCCATGGAGTGCTGTCATTACGCTGTCTACTCGCCAATCTCCTAAGCCAAGCAGCGCACCAATACCAATTTTGTCTATGCCTGCTTTACCAAGGCGATCGGTGGTTTCTAGTCGCCACAAAAAATCCTGCTTTTTGCCTCGTTGGTGATATTTAGCGTAGTGCTGTGGCGAATAGGTCTCTTGATAAACCAATACCGCGTCTAAACCCAGCGCTTTTAGCTTGGCATAATCATCAAGCTTTAGCGGTTGCACCTCCATCATAAGGTAACTCACATTATGCCGTATTGCCTTGAGTACACGCTCAAAATAGTGAACACCTACCTTAGTTTCGTGTTCACCTGTTACCAGCAATACGTGGTCGAAACCCATATGCTTAATGGCATTTATTTCGTTTCGTATCTCATTGGTATCCAGGGTGGTGCGCTTTATCTTATTGCTCATGGTAAAGCCGCAGTACGTGCACTCATTGGCACATAAGTTAGACAAATACAAAGGAACGAACAAGTTCATAGTATTGCCAAATCGATGGCGAGTGCGCTGTTGCGACAGCGCAGCCATGGCTTCTACATAGGGCAGCGCGGCGTGAGAGATAAGCGCCATAAAGTCATCAATATTAAGAGTTTCCTTAGTGAGCGCGCACTCTACATCTTTTGCCGTTTTAGCATTAAGGGATAAGGCGATATGAGCTAAATCTTGCTGCAATAATTGTCGGGCTACGTCCATTTACGACTCCAAAAACGAGGTTAACGGGCTGGTAGCAATGCTGTGTTCTTGCGAAGCCCCTAAGCCCGCTTCAAACGCCTTACGTCCAGTTTCAACCGCACACTTAAAAGCAGCTGCCATGGCGATAGGTTTTTTAGCAGTCGCTATGGCAGTATTCACTAATACCGCATCTACCCCCATTTCCATGGCCGCCATCGCATCGCTGGGTTTGCCAATACCGGCATCAACAATAACGGGCACTTTTGCCTGCTCAACAATAATGCGAAGGAAGGGTTTTGTTTGTAGCCCTTGATTGCTGCCAATAGGCGCACCTAGTGGCATAACTGCTGCGCAACCAACTTCTTCTAACCGCTTACATAGCACAGGGTCGGCACCACAATAAGGCAGCACCTTAAAGCCTTTGTTAACTAATGTCTCGGCCGCTTTTAATGTTTCGATTGGGTCGGGCAGCAAATAGCGTTGATCAGGGTGAATTTCCAGCTTTATCCATTGACTGCCAATGGCTTCAAAGGCAAGCTCAGCGGCAAAAACGGCTTCTTCGGCTGTTTTCGCCCCCGATGTATTTGGCAGTAAGGTAACACTAAGCTTTCGCAACTGGGTGAGCGTTTCATCATTGGTAGCGCCCCCTTCACTAAAAGCTACGCGCTTCATCGCAAGCGTGACCATGTCGCTGCCAGCTGCGAAAACCGCATCATGCATAGTATTGGCATTACTGAATTTGCCTGAGCCCGTAAGTAACCTCGAAGAAAACTCATGATTTGCGAGTGTAAACATGCTTATCCTCCCGCCACTAAGGTAAATATATCGATGTGGTCTCCGTCTTGAAGGTGGGTGAGGAACCATTGAGACTTACTTAAAATAGAATGATTGTAGGCAACTGCAGTACCTTCAACGTTTGTCGCATAACCATGCACTATTTCACCAACAGAAATGGGGCTTTCACAGGTTTGAGATTGGTTGTTTAAAACGATAGTGATTGTTGTCGTTTCAGCGTTGCTTTTAGCATTTTTTTTACTGGTACCACTAACATTAGTGCAATTGGCAACATCAGTGCAATTAGTAACAGCACTGTCATTCTTGTCAGCGCTGGCGACGTTTTTGACAAGGCCAGTGTGGATGTTATTAGATTGATTATGAGTAGAATTCATTGGCATACCTTACAATCTGGTGAGGGAGGTAAATGAAAGGATTGAACGCTGGCATCAATTGCGTTGCCTACGATATAGCGCCCCCATTGAATTTTTGCCAAGTGCCTTTTGGCTAAAAAAAGTAGGGCCTGTGTTGCTTGATGGCAGGCAGCAATCCCCACGACAGGGCCTAAAACGCCCTGGCTTTGGCAGTCTTGGGTTACATTATGCTGTGCCACTAGGCAGTTATAACAACCACAGGGGGGAGCGACGTTGCGACTAACGTTCTGTGTCTGGCATTGCTGATTAGCTTGGCCGGCATGCTCAGTCTGGCTAGAATAATCAGTCTCGCAAGTACAACCAGAGCCGGGGGCTAACTGATGTGCCGAAGCAAGAAAGGAATGGCAGGGTAAGTTTATCGCTTGCCAAGAAAATCCGCTAGCTGCTGCAATAAAAAGCGGTTTTTTAGCTGCAACGCAGGCAGCGTTAATGTCTCGTCTGATAGCAACAGAGTCGGTGCAGTCGAGCACACAGGTAGCATCGTCAATAAGCTTCTGAAGGTTGCGCTTCTCAGCAAACACGCTTTTTGCTCTAATATTGATGTTAGGATCGACTTTATGCAGCTCGTTGCCTAGTGCCTTCGCTTTTAAGTCACCTAAGTGAGTTTCATTATAAGTTACCTGACGCTGTAAGTTGCTTACGTCCACAATGTCGCCATCAATTAATGTAATATTACCAAGGCCAGCCCCCACTAAAAATCGAGATGCCAGCGTACCTAATCCGCCAAGGCCTATTACTACCGCATGGGCGCGATGAAGGTTCGCTTGGCCCTCTTCATCAATTTCGTTTAACAACAGCTGTCGGCTATAACGCCGAATATCGTCTCTATTCAACAAAGCCAGCCTCCTTTTGAAGAGTGTGATACGCGGCATGAGGGCAGGGCGCTTCGGTAATTGCGGTTACTACTGCAATGTGTGTAGCTCCCGTGTCGGCTACTGCTTTACAGCGGTTTTTGTTAATGCCGCCAATCGCCACTGTAGGAATACCGCCACACAAATCGACATAGTGCTTCAGTCGGTCAATGCCTTGCGGTTGTGATGGCATGTCTTTCGTTTTGGTGGCAAAAATGTGACCTAAGGCAATATAAGAAGGCGCCAGTGATTTTACTCGCTGAATTTCAGCATAACCATGGGTAGACACGCCTAGGCGCAGGCCTGCTTTCCTTATTGCATCGATGTCTGCGGTAAAAAGGTCTTCCTGACCAAGGTGGACACCATACGCACCATGCTCAATGGCTAGCTGCCAATGGTCGTTAATGAAAAGCTGACATGATGTGCTTTTCGTCAGTGCCACTGCCCGTTGTATCTCCTTGGAAATACGGGCTTTATCCCATGGGCTAATATCCTCTTTAATCCGCAGTTGAATAGTTTCTACCCCTGTTGGTAAAAGCTTCTCTATCCAGTCAGCACTATCAACCACTGGATAAATACCACGCTTAGTATGTGACAATGGCAAGAACGGCTTTTCACGCCTTTCATTATGATGTTTATCAAACACATCGCTCTCAGTTTTACACCCGTCAACACTGTTAAAAGCGCCGCTTTTTATAAAAGCTACCGTTGGAAATGCATCTCTATTTGTGGGGAAACCCGCCAACCTCGGGACTTGGGGCACACTTTGTCGAGAACCTGTTAGCGAGCTTTGCGAATAGGATGACGATGAGACATCTCGAACATTTTTCACATAGGCATTGGCAAGGGTGAGCGCATCGATAATGCTGTAGCCTTTTGCCACAAACGCTGCGATGGCACTGGCCTGCATGCATCCCGTTCCCCGTAGTTCGCTGTGGTGAACTCGCGGTTGAGAAAAGGCAATTTCTTCACTGTCGGTGAAGTAAGTATCGGTGGCATTATGCTGCCATCGCGCGTGACCGCCTTTCACTAAAACGCTTTTCGCTCCGCTATTTATCAGCGTCTTTGCTGCATGTCGAACGTCGCGATTATTTTTAACTTCGCTTTTAATTTCGCTTTTAGTTTCAAATGCATTGTCAATTTCACTGTCTATGAAAATACCAGCCAGGCTTGCTAATTCATGTGTGTTGGGCGTGACTAAATCTACAACACGAAGCAGCTGTTTTATGACGTCTTTACTCAGGTTACTCAAGGCGCCTTTTGATGAGCTAAACAATACTGGGTCCCACACAATCAAAGGGCGCGGGACACTTAGCATCTCAATTCGAGTGCTCAGAACTTTAGCCTGCGCATCGTTTGCGATAGCGCCAATTTTTATACACAAAGGTAATGCTTCAGCCGCTAACACTTGCCATTGCTCATTAATTAACGATAGCTGCATAGCTTTACTGCTAGTCATAGCGTAGTGTGACTGCGCCGAAACCAATGTGACAATGGCGCAGCCATGCACACCTAAGTCGGCAAGCGTAGCAAGGTCGCGGGTAATACCCGCGCCGCCACTAGAGTCTGAGCCGCCCACACACCATACTATTGGCGAGCAGGCTTTTTCTGGTTCACTCATCAGTTAACCTACTGTTTTATCAGCACTGTGATACAGTTCGGCGCCGCTCTCATTAAACGCTTTCGCCATCTCTTGCATCCCTTGCATTTTTTCTTGTTGTACTTCCAGTGCTTCTTGTTTGATTGTCTTTTGTTCAGCCACTTCGGCTTGCTCTTTTGCTGATTCCTTAGCTTGCTCTTTTGCAACTTCCCGCACTTCTTGAGATATTTTCATGCTGCAAAATTTAGGGCCGCACATAGAACAAAAGTGAGCCACTTTACCCGATGCTTGGGGCAAGGTTTCATCGTGATACGCACGAGCGGTGTGAGGGTCGAGGGCAAGGTTAAACTGATCTTCCCATCGAAATTCAAAGCGGGCTTTAGACATGGCATTGTCCCGAATTTGAGCTCCAGGGTGGCCTTTTGCTAAATCGGCTGCGTGGGCCGCTATCTTGTAAGTGATAAGCCCTTGCTTCACGTCTTCTTTGTTGGGTAAGCCTAAATGTTCTTTAGGCGTTACATAGCAAAGCATTGCGCAGCCATACCAGCCAATCATTGCTGCGCCTATGCCTGAAGTAATGTGATCGTACCCCGGAGCAATGTCGGTGGTTAAGGGGCCAAGGGTGTAAAATGGCGCTTCATGGCAATGGGTAAGCTGCTCTTCCATATTGGCTTTAATCATGTGCATTGGTACATGACCTGGGCCCTCAATCATTACCTGAACATCGTATTCCCATGCAATTTTGGTCAGTTCACCAAGGGTATGAAGTTCGGCAAATTGGGCTTTGTCATTGGCATCGGCAACGCTTCCAGGGCGAAGGCCATCGCCTAAAGAGAGTGACACGTCGTACTGAGCGCAAATTTCACAAATTTCGCGAAAGTGTTCGTACAAAAAACTTTCTTTATGATGGCTTAAACACCACTTTGCCATAATTGAACCACCCCGAGAGACAATGCCCGTAACGCGGTTGGCCGTAAGCGGCACGTATTCAAGCAACACCCCGGCATGAATAGTGAAGTAATCTACACCTTGCTCGGCTTGCTCAATAAGTGTGTCTTTAAAAATAGCCCAATCTAGGTCTTCGGCCACGCCATTCACTTTTTCGAGTGCCTGGTAAATGGGCACAGTACCTAACGGCACCGGGCTGTTTCTCAACAGCCATTCACGGGTTTCATGAATGTTTCGGCCCGTGGATAAATCCATAATGGTGTCGGCGCCCCATCGGGTAGACCACACCAACTTTTCGACTTCTTCTTCAATAGAAGAAGTCACTGCTGAGTTACCAATATTGGCGTTAATTTTCACTAAGAAGTTGCGGCCAATGATCATTGGCTCTAGTTCGGGATGATTGATGTTACAGGGAATGATTGCCCGGCCCGCCGCCACTTCTTGGCGAACAAACTCTGGGGTAATTGCGTTGGGTAGGTGAGCGCCAAAGCTCTCGCCAGCGTGTTGCTGAGATAGCTCTGCCTGCTTTATCGATTGTCTGCCCATGTTCTCCCGAATGGCGATGTATTCCATCTCGGGGGTAATAATGCCTCTGCGAGCATAGTGCAGTTGCGTTACATTTTTTTGTGTTTTTGCCTTTTTAGGCTTTGCAGTGCGAACAAACCTAAAATCCTCAGTAAATAAATCTGCTTCTCGTTCTTTGGCGAAAGACGAAGTTACGCCAGCGAGCTCTTGAGTGTCGGCGCGGTTCTCTATCCATGGCGTGCGAAGGGCTGGTAAACCGGTGTGCACATCAATATTTTCAAGGGGGTCACCATAAGGCCCTGAGGTATCATAAACAGGAATAGGAGGGTTAGGTTCTAAAAGTGGGTTTTCTTCTGTGCCGCCAATTAAACTGTCATGCTGGTGGATAAGGCGCATAGCAACTTTAATATCATTGCTACTTCCTATTTCGTAATGACGAGTAGAATTTGGGTAAGCCTCACCGGCTAATTCATTGATAAATTGTTGCGCTTGTTGGCGCTGTTCGCGTCGTGTCGACATAGCATTTTGGCCTTCTTGAGTTGGCGTTAGATAAAATGCTTGTCAGGAGTGAAAAGGAAAATGAAGGCGAGGAAAGTTCAATTAATTAGCACTCATTGTCATCGCCTTGGGCGACAGCCTTTGAGAGCCGTAATTTTACGTACCGAGTTTGTTTACGCACCGAATTTACATAAAATGTTTATTTAAGAAACAGTGATTTATGCAAAATGGTTGTATACAAAACCAACATTTTCTCTTGTTCCCTTCGCAGGTATTAGCCTGATCAGGTTCTACGGATCCCGCTTTCGCAGTCTCAGCTTACTGGATTTCCAGTGAAGCACTCCGACAAGTGATTGAGCTATTACTATATATTCACCCTGTATCTAATTACAAGCCTAGTCATCTTTCATATTCAGGGGGGCAACAGCAAATACAGTCGGTCTCACCAGCTGTTAAGTCTTGGTTTTGTTTTTAAGTAATTGATATTGAAACAAGTTTAATTGAGATTGAATTAACGGAGTCTGGGCTGCTTATTGAGAAGGAGCGTGCTATTGCACAATTAAGCATTCTTCGAGGACATGGTTTTACTGTATCTCTCGACGACTTCGGCACGGGATATTCATCATTATCATATTTAAGTGCACTGCCTCTTGATGTATTGAAAATTGATAAATCTTTCGTAGATGGCTTAGACGATGTAAAAGACAGAGAGCTAGTAAAAACCATTATTGCGATAAGCAAATCTATGGAGCTAGGTGTTATTGCCGAAGGTATAGAAACGAAACATCAGGTTGAAACGCTTTATAATATGGGGTGTGAGCTTTTCCAAGGGTACTATTTTAGCAAGCCTCTTTCTGCCGCAAAGATTCGCTCTTGGCTACCCAAAACTTAAACGTATTGATGAACAACATTATCAATACTGCGCAATATGCTGCTGTTAACCTGTCAGACGCACACTTAAAAGTCGCTTAATGCGTGCACGAGTACGTTGTGTTTTTTAGCAACAACGTGGCTTCATGTCCTTTGTTCCAAAAGGAGAACGATTCACTATCGTTTTCACTATTGCTCTCGCTTTTGTACCGGGCACCTGAAGCACTTCTGTCTCGTTGCAATATTACAGACTCTTCTGGCAGCGTCAGTAATATGGTTTCTGGACCTAAAAAGCGCATTTCGATACGCCCTAGAGTCGCGCAATGAAAAACATGGTGTTCTGAGCTTTTATCGTCCTGTTTGTTTTTTGTGTTTAAATCAACAGCGCGTAATGTGTTATTGCTAGCAGCTGGCTTGGTAATGTTGCCATCGTTTATTTTAACCAGCTTTAGGGATGTAGTCTGGTTTTTTGATAAAAACCATACCCATGGTTTGTCTTTACTTATTTCTAGTTTATTTGCGCTTTCAAGTGCACCAATCAATCGCTGCTCTTGTGCCATTAGCGCAGGGGAGCACATCTTTCTTGTTAGTGCTAACTTACGTATTGAAATCTTGTCAATCGTGCGTGAAATCTGCCCAGTAAAGTTATTACAGCCTGCACGACCAGAAATAGTATTTCCCGAAATCATAGCCGTTAGATGGCTTTTATCGATAACGCCGGCGCCGTTTATATTCTCAATAAGCCAGTTTCCATCGAGTTCTAGCGCAGATCCCTCTTGCTTAGGCGACGAGCTGCTAAAGTTAGTAGCACAACCTGAAAAACAGAGTGCGAATACAGCGAGTAACCAAAATTTACACATCACGAATTTTCCTTTTTCATAAAGGTGCTTAGAAGGAATGACAAGAAAAAGCACAACATCTGGGTCAGATGATAAACAGCACAAAGTCCGCTGCAAAAGCTCACAGACATCCTATAAGCCCGAGTTTACTGCTCTTATCTAAAAACTACGCTTATCTAAGACCAGCACGTCTTCTTGCGGCAATATCGAAAAATCAAACTCACCGAGAATATTCATACCTAAAAGCCCATCTGCATCGGGCAACGCTTCTTCAGGCAATACAATGGCAGAGACATTGTTAAACGTGTACCCAGCAAACCTAAATTCTGGAATTCGTACAAGGGGGGCTTCAACACTTCCAGAAGCCGTTTGAATAGTAAATATGCCAATAAAAGTTAAATTTCGCATTTTGCCTAAACGGGCATACAAATTAGACGAAATTGCCGTCGTGCTTGCGCCCGTGTCGAGGATCATAGACGCGCTCTGATTAAGAGCTTGGGCATTAACGTGATATGAATTTCCAATGCGTTCTAGTTTTACACGTACGGTATTATCGTCCTCTAAAAGCGAGTCTTGAAGCTGGGGTTCGTCTGTGGTGTTAGAATCTGTCGCTGCTACCTGCTGTTCAAACGCTATCTTTCGAATAGCTTGCGCGTCGCGGTCGTTAAAGGGAAGGGCTGCTAATACATCTTCCATTAGGGTAGCTTTTAACTGATGGGCATAAGCAGTTGCTAAGTTAAGGGTGTACGTTTTGTTATCTGGCACGCGCTGAAAAAGTGGTTCGTTAAGCTTTGCTACCAGCTCCCACTGATGACTACTGCTAAGTTGCTGCTGAGCTTGCTGATACAAGGTTTGAATTTTTTCATTTATTTCAACTAACGCTGTATTCGATAGGGGCAAATCTGCCAAATCATAATAGTTAAGTAGTGCAGTAGGTAACGGCTTGGTTTGTCTTATAAGCTCTGCCTCTAACAGCAATAAGGGCTCACTTAACGGCGATATTTTCAGCTGTCTGTTGAGGGACGCAGCCAGTGCGGCCATATCACCACTTTGTAGTAACGCATTGAGCTCTGACAGTGAGCGCATCCCTTTAATCGATGCGCCATTTGTGTTTCTAGCATCCATGTTTCTATCATCTATGTTTCTGGCACCGTCGATACTATTGCTACCACTGCGTTTATATGCCTCTTCAGAGCGCGACCCGTTAGGCGAGATAGCATCATCGTTTTGCGCTGCAAGGTTTTGATTTAACGCGTTCTTATTTGAGTGGGGATTTGAGTGGGGATTTGAGCGAGGATTCGACTGCGGAGAGTTTGAAAAGCGCTGCCAAAGATAAACATTAAGCAGTAGCGAAGCGGTGAGCACCAGCAACAGTGTTATCAGAAGCATGCGGTTCATTTAACTCAGCCTATAGAAAATTGTGCAATGGAGGTAAATATCATTATGTTTAATAGTTCGCTAGTCGCGTATCTGGGTTAACGAATTAGGGTTTTGCAATGTCGCCAGTTGTTATACAGGCAGAGTGGTAGGCATCAATAAACTGAGCGGGCATTCGCTTAGGCACTCCGGTATCAAGGCTAACGCAAACAAAGGTGGTTAGCGCATCAAATACCGTTTTACTACGTTCAGGGCAAATAAATTGAAACTGACGAGTAAGAGTAAGGCGTTTATCGCATTGCACTATCCAGGTTGCGCACTCTAAGGTATCACCTAGGTGAGCAGGAAGGTGATAGTTGAGTTCATGTCGCTTAATCACCATGCCCCTATTAAGCGATTGGTAATCGGCAAATTGCAGGCCAAGGGCATTAGAATGGGCCCACGCGAGCTTTTCTAACTGCGACAGATAGGCCACGTTATTCACATGCTTATAGTGGTCAATATGAGTATCATCAATATGCCAATGTTGAATAAATGGAGCATCATACATCCAGTTTAACGTATGCTCGGTCACGCAATTTTCCTTTCATGTTCATATGCTTGCTATCTATTCGGTTTAAACCACTGGCAGCGGGTTATCTTCTGGCAGTGTGGTGTTTTCACTTAGTAATATTTCCATTAGCCTGGTTTCGCGTTCTAACACCGGCTGAATGAAGCTTTGAACATCACCAATTGCCTTAAATGCATTGAATCCTCGGTCTAAAAATTCGTGTAGCGCCAGTAGCCCAGCCATTTTGGCAGGCCGCCGAGACATCGAAATTAGCATACCAATCCCTCGAACCTTGATGACATCGGCTAATTGATCGCCAAGGTGTGAAATTATGGTAATTTGGCTTTCTCGGTCATTTTTTCGACCTACGCTTCGGTAGGCTTGCGCGTAAGAATCGCGGTTAATCGGTTGTGTAGCAAAATGTTTATTTAAATATTGCGCCATTTCCATGTCTAAATCGAAAGACAGCGCATTTAACGACAGTGCGTCATTCATGGCGTTCATTGCTTTCTCTGGTAGCACTTTGGCAAGTTTCGGGATCACTCTTACCAAATCGGCATCTCGTTGACTAAAGTCTTTGGGGCCGTAAAGCTCTTCTACGAAAAAAGCCATCGCTTTTTGATAGCGCTGCTGTTGTGCAAGGTCATCGTGAGATACTAAAAGCCGCTGACATTGCCAGTCTTGAAGTTGATGAATAAGCGCCATTAGGTTGAGTTTGTTTGCCAAGTCTCGCTGAGCATTAACTCGATGAATATGTTTAATGATCTCTTGCGCCAAAATTCTCACTCCATCGTCAAAGAGGGCGGTTAGTGTTGTAAACGTAGATTGACTCATGCGCGTCTAGCTTTCAAGTGAGAAGTCATTTCTTTACTGGTATAATCCCGCAAAATCAATTGCGTGCTCAAAGTACGCATTCTCGATAGTCAGTGTTTATCAAAGCTTTGAGATATTTCCTCCTAGCCATAAGAAGTAAGCGTGAGTTGATATGAATACCCCTGTCCACCACAACGAATTAAGCGAAGTAGACACCGATGTGCCAACGCTTATCGCGTTGTTCAATAGCACCTTTGCCGACTTCAACACGCGATTAGTGCTTGGGAGTGATGAACCCATTTACCTGCCCGCGAGTAAGCATTGCAACTATCACCAAATTGTTTTTGCAAACGGCTTTTTTTCTAGCGCACTGCACGAAGTGGCGCACTGGTGCATTGCCGGTGACAAACGCAGGCTGTTAGAAGATTACGGATATTGGTACTGTCCAGATGGCAGAGATACACAGCAACAGCTCGACTTTGAAAAGGTAGAAATAAAGCCCCAGGCTATTGAATGGGCGTTTACTGAGGCCGCGGGAAGGCAGTTTCAGGTCAGCACTGATAACCTCAATGGGGCCGAACCTGACCGAGAAGGGTTTACCGCAAACGTTGCCGCACAGTTAGCGCACTACAGGCAAGCTGGTTTTCCCCATAGAGCCCAGCGCTTTATCTCGGCGCTCGCCACCACGTTTTCGCTTGATGAAAACAACGACACTTCATCAACTAGATGCATTGGAGATGACGCCGCATGAGTAAGCCAAGTTTTCGGCTAGGAATTATTGTAAACCCCTTTGCGGGTATTGGCGGTGCGCTTGCATTAAAGGGAAGTGATGGCGCTCAAATAAGAGAAAAGGCCCTCGCCATGGGAGCCGAGAAAAAAGCCAATGAAAAAATGGCCAAAGCGCTGAGTATTCTAGACGCGCTTTCAGGGCAAGTTACGGTACTCACCGCATCGGGTGACATGGGTGAAACCGTTTGTGCTTCTTTGGGTATTCCTTGCGAGGTTATTTATCACGCCCCTGAAGTGCAAACCGAAGGCGAAGATTCAGAAAATGCAGCCCATGCAATGGTAGAAGCCGGTGTCGATTTGTTGTTATTCGCCGGTGGCGATGGAACCGCTCGCAATATATGTCGCGTTGTAGGTGAAGCCATCCCTGTGCTCGGCGTTCCCGCTGGATGTAAAATTCATTCTGGCGTGTATTGCGTTTCTCCGGCAGCTGCCGGGCAGGTAGTGAGCCAAATGATTGCTGGAGAGTTAGTCAGTGTCATGGACGCAGAGGTGCGCGACATAGATGAAGATGCCTTTAGAGGCGGTAAAGTCATAGCCAAGCATTACGGTGAAATGCGAGTTCCCGCCGAACTGACTTACGTTCAAGCAGTAAAAATGGGAGGCAAGGAAGACGAGGCTTTGGTGCTTGATGATATTTCTGCCTACGTATCGGAGATTATGGAGGACGAACCAGACACCTTATTTGTGATGGGCTCTGGCTCAACCGTAGGCTCGGTAATGGAGTATCTGGGGTTAGACAACACATTGCTCGGTGTCGATGTCATCAAAAACGGAGAGCTTGTTGCCAACGATGTGACGGCATCAGAACTGATAGAGCTAACTCGCGACAAACCGAGCAAGGTGGTACTTACCGTTATCGGCGGTCAGGGGCACATACTAGGGCGAGGCAATCAGCAGTTAAGCCCTGCTTTTATTCGCCAGTTGGGCAAAGAAAACATGATAGTTGTGGCAACCAAACAAAAGGTTCAAGCGCTAGATGGCAAACCCCTTCGGTTAGACTCTGGCGACCCACAATTAGATGAGGAACTTGCTGGAGCATTCACTATTATCACCGGCTATAAAGACAAAGTGTTGTACAACGCACTTTAAAACGAATTTAAAAACAAATTGTAAAAATGAATTAAGCAATAACAAAGGAGAAGAGAGTGTTACCACCTGCTGCTGCACCACACGACGTGGTAGAAAAAATCGCAAAAATTGAAGCTGCACTAGATGATGTTGTTAATCATGGAGATGATGATGAGCTGTTTATCGCCAGTTATCTGCAGGGGCATTTTGCAGTAGAGTCTCGCCAATTAGAAATGAAAGAAAGCGCAACCATTAAGCAGCTTGATGAAAACATGACGACGAGCTTAGAGCGTGCGTTTGCAAATAACGAGCTTGAAAAAGACGATGCAAAACTCGTCAATGCGCTGTGGTCTCGCTTATTTAATGCATTGTAAATTCAGCAATAATTGCCTCATTTATTCATCTTATGTTCAGATAACTTCTATTATATTGTGCTCTCGTTTTTTAGAAGCATCGAATAGATAACGGTGCTAGCATTATAAAAAGGATTTATTATGTTTGTTACACGTGCAGCCCTTTGCGCCCTCGCTCTAGCTACTCCTACCGTATTTGCCGAAACTACGCCAATTAACCATGAAGTCAGCATTGGTTTCTCTGATGTCAGAGATGCAGATGATAATTTCATTGGTGCCAGCTACCGTCATTATTTTGATACGGTAAATATCGGCGAGCAGGCTTACGCAATAAGCCCATACCTTCAGCGCAGCAACAATATATCGGTAGACTATTTCGGTATTGATAACGTCGATCAGTTTAATGTTACCGGGGAATGGTTTTCTCAAGACGATTTAGTGGTAAGAGGCCGTTACGGCAGAACTACTGACGACAACAGATTCTACGATGCAACCCTACAGCGTTTTGGCGTTGATGTTTCAAAGTTTGTTTCTGAAAATTGGGAAATGGGAGCAGGAATAGACTTTTACGACCTTGATGAAACCTTTAGGGCTTTTGATGGTGGAAGCGATGTGCAACGTTTTGGTGATTCTGAATTCAGTGCCAGTGTATTTGCTCGCTATACAAGCTTCGGTTTCAATCCTTCAAGCTTTAAACCAGGTTGGGATATCAAGCTTAAAGGTACGCACTTTGACGATGAGCTTACGTTAGAAGTCGATGCGGATTACTACTTCAAAGCCAACTGGAGTGTAGGCGTTATGGCAATACACGAGAACAATGATCGCTTTGGTTCTGAAAACGTCATAGAGTTGGGCACCAACTATTGGTTTAATGCGCATTCATCAATTCGCTTTGGTGCTGGTGTTGATACCGATGAAGGCACACTAGGCTCATTAACGCTATTAGGTACGTTTAGATTTTAAGCCTCACGAATGCTATCTCTTTCTAAAGCCTCGCTAATGCGGGGCTTTTTATTGCCATCCGTCCTCTAGAACGAGCTGCGAAGTAGATCAATCTATACGTATTTTGAGTATGTAGTTAGGGCGTGTTGCTCTTTGCTGTACATTTTTGCAGCGGTCTGTGAGCTATTTAGGCAAGGCGAATGGTTGAAGGTCTAGCGGGCTAAATCGAAACCATTCAACAAAGGATGAATAGCTCACAGGCGCTGCCCGAAGGGGGCGTTATGGAAGCACTTTACTTTTTGTCGCCGCTTTTTTATTTGGGCTCTTTGACTTAGCCCGCTAGGCCTACGGGACTGTTTCGCAAACAAAATGCTTCCATTTAGCCCAAAACTCGTACAACAAAGAGCAACACGCCCTGATAATTATTAACAAGGTAAGTTAAATGTCACTGCACTCGATTACGCAATTTTGCTTTGTTGTCCTATTGATAAGTGCTAGCGAATTGGCGTTCAGTGTGCCTGCCCCCGCATTTGTTGAAAAAGAGCAGGCAGAATTGAGCGCAACAGGCTGTACTGACCCGAAATACAAGCAGTTTGTTGAAGAGCGGCTCGACTATTTTGAACGCAAAAACAAGCGAATGATGAAGCGTACTCAGCGAGACTACGAGCGAAGCAGCCAAGCGAAAAGCAATCCGTATCAGGTGATAGGGGATTTGAGCCGACACCTTATTTACAGCGCTCAATTTGAGCCGGTAAAAACCGTGAACGCCAAGATTGACCTTATGTTTCAGCACGGCGAACGCCTAAGCAGAGATCAGCAAATAGCCGGTAATGTATTTGATAATTTTAGTACGGAAGCGCATTTTGTTGGAATAGCGAGGGCGTGGGTGGCCTATCGGCAGGGGCGTAACCAAGATGCCTTCAATGAGCTGTTAACGTCAATTGATGTGAGTAACTCAGCTGTTTTGGAATCATTTGGGCCTGACTTCACCTTTATCCGCCGTATCTACCGCGATGGTTACACTAAGCCAGTGGTTGCCTATATTAATAAAACCAAAGATTTTTGGACAGGAAAGCGAGCCGATGCGCTGCGCTTTGCCTGGCTCACCATGATTGAACAGGGCTGCGCTATTCAGTTTGATTCACTTGATACTATTAAATTTTCAGAGCTGGGCCTTATAGCAAAGTAGACAGCCACTAACGACGGTTTTGTGAGTACTTTTGCTTGCACGCTTCTTCAGCGATCAGCGAGTTTCCCAATGCGCCCATCGGTGTCGCACCGATGTGTACATCTATCATGAACTATTCTGCTTTTTTAGAATTTTAACGATCCTGTTATTTATAATTTGTGACAAGTTCCAATTGTACAGTTCGGAGTCGGTAGTGCCGTAGAACCCAATTACGACGGTATCAAGTTCTTTATTGTATTCTGCAAAGCTCTGATATCCCGGCACCCAACCTGAATGTTCATATTCATAAATGGAAGAATAGATTTCCTGTTCTCCTGCTCGAAACATTGAACCATCGTTCAGTGCTCTCACGAATGTGCCCACGTCTTCTGCCGTAGCCAACATGCCATGTTCATCTTTTTTTAAATCAAAGGGATGACCTACATGATAGCCACTCATTACATGCTCCATACTCACATCCTCTAGCGAACTGAAGGTATTGTTCAAATTCAGCGGCATTAGAATTTCTTTCTGAATGAAACGGAAGTTATCATAACCGAGTACATCGTCCATTATCTTATTAAGCAATAGGTAGTTTGTATTGCAATATTCATAATCTTCACCGGGTTTAAAGTTGGCCGGCTTATCTAGGATCAATGCGATACTTTCTTCATAGCTTTGTGTAGGTGCAGCCCAAAAATTCGGAGCATCCGTAAAGTTGGGAATACCGCTTCTATGCTGTAATAATAATCTCAATGAGATTGTGTCTGAGTTTTCGATTCTTCCTACAAGTTCAGGTAAATATTCGGCAATTGTCTTATCTAAATGAAGTCGTCCACTGCTTACTAATTTGGTAACGGCCACTGCATCATATAGCTTGCTGATGCTGGCAATCTTAAACAGTGCATGAGGTTTGGCGGGTATTTTAGCTTTTTTATTGTGCCAACCCGAAGCAACATACTGCGGGGGCTGACCAGTTCGGTCTATATAAACAATCATTCCGTCGAAACCATGGTCAATGGCTTCATCTAGCTGTTCCTGAACCGTATTTGGCAGCGGCAGAATCCATGCCTTTACTAATAGCCACGGTACAAAGTACAAAGAAGTTATAGTCGCTATTAGAAGGGGGATTCTCAGAATTTTTTTCTTTTGATTTTTGTTCATATCGCTTCAGTCGGTTATTGCTCTAATTACTTTTAATAACGAATGCAGAAACCAAGGGCATAACGGCAAAAACTGCTCTGAATGTAAGCTACCGAGTAAAGGAAGTTAGCGAGTTTATATGCGTTCATGCTTAGGGTTTGAAAAAGTGGATTCCCAAGATACTAGTGCTGCGCAGAGGCTCGATATTATGAGAGTGAGGATAGATGCGCCAATACCATAGAAGCCAACCATAACTGATTTGAATAAAACCGGTTGAGCGCTGTAAGTAAGGGTTCCTCTGACCAGCATTTGCTCACCTGGGGAAAAGTAGCTCAACGAAACAGCAAGAAAAATCGCCAAAGCAAGACCAAAGAAAACGTATCCCAAGTAGGCTAGGCAAGGCGCGATAAACAATAATGCGCCTAGGTTATTCGGCTTTAAATGGGAGTAGGGTACTAGTTTCATAAAAATTCCATTTATATGTGTTTACACTGGATTTTCGTTTTGTGACATTACTGATAAAAATATATAAGTAACATAAAGGTGGCGACTATTGAAACGCAACCCACAATAAACGATTCTGGAGGCTCTTGTCAGAACCCGTTCTATGTTTTGTTATGTAACCCGGCCCTTTGAACCAAATTTCTTCCTATTCAGACCTAACGTCATCAACCCTATAAATGCGAACAAAGTGCCAATCGGAATGATAAAAAGCAATAAGAATGAGTAAAATATCAAAGTCCAAAACAGCCAACTTGTGCGGTACTTTAGTACTGTAACGGAAATTAATAGAAACATTATCCCCAGCATAAAAAGACCAAAACCCACCACAATAGGTTTCAACATTGACATCTCTTCTGGGGTTATTTTAGGTTTATTGGTACTGAAAAGGCTTATGTCTTGAAATGAAGAGTAGATGGGAAGAGCGCATCTACCATTCCCAATGGAAGTGCCCAAAAAAGCAATAAACCTAATATCGTAATATATTTCCCTATAACCTCTTTACTCATCTGCTCCCTCTTACCTAGTTGTTGGTTGATACATTTCGCCGAGCTAAAAAGATAGCACACAACAAAACCGGCAATAGCTTTGCTAATGTAAGCGCAAGGTTGTACCACATATCGTCATTATTATGCGCGATAGTAGCTAAGCCATATACCATAAACAGAATGAACGGAGCGATAAGAAAGGAAGAATTGACCATATTAAAAAGCCGCCTAAAAATTATCGCGAGCAGATAAAACGAAAGTGTGAGCGGCAGACCAATGGTGATGAAGCTTGTTAATGACAGTGCCAAAGTTGGTGAAAGTTGCATTAAGGGTAATAGCATTTTTTCTGGGACGGCAACTGCAGCGCCATAGCCCATAATCACTATCGACAAACAGACAAATAAAACGCCGGCAGCAAAAGATAGAGACCTGTTTGCCAAAGGCTTATTTTTTAGATTCATTTCCATATCAAAGTTCCTTTTAAAAAGCCTAATAGCTTGCTATCAGGCTAATAGTAGTTTGCTAAGATAGCGACGAAGTAAAGCCATGCTTGCGTTTCAGTGTACCTGCTATTTGGCACATAAATTAAGCGCGTTGTAACATTTAATGAGGTGATACTTTCACTGAAACTTTAGTCGGTGAATTGGCTGCCAACTCCATTACTTGTTTGTAGGTAAGGCCATCCATCTTTTTGCTTAAAATATAGTAATTGATTGACTCCATAGTGGGGTCATCAAGCAAGTCAACAGCACTAGTAACGTCAGAAAATTGTATAGCAACCAATGCTGCAGCAAAGTCGACTCTTTTACGATTGGGTAGCTTTTGTAGCATGTAGCTAATATCGTTTTGGATCGACGTTTCGCTGCTTCCATTGAAAACAAATTCTTCTTTGGTACTGGCGCAACCCAATAAAGAAATAAACGCAACTGATAAAAATAAAACTCTCATAGTCTTCCTTAAATATGTCTATCCCTGAAAACGCAGTGAGTGAGTTGGTCTGGTTTTTAGGCGGTATTAGGGCTTCGTATTTTCCTGTAACGCATAGTAAGAACTGTAATAATGCCACATAAAATGCCGGTGCTAAAAGCTCCATTAAAGCCCAAAGAAACTACAAGCGGGCGTAAGACAAATAAATTAATAATGAGCGCTGGTATGAATGCAATAGCGAATACTTTCAGCTTAAACATTGTTTCAAAGGGTGAGTTGCAGTGTGGGCAAACTTTTCTTTTTCCCCACTTATTGGCAGTTTTAGAAAAGAAGCCTATTTTTTCTTCACAGCTTGGACACCTAAAGAACTGTTCGTTTGATTCAAAATTATCATCGAGTGTCTTTGGATTATTTTTCCCTAATGGGTGTCGTGAATTTAACTCGTCTTTTATCCGCTCAACTCGATCTGGAAAGGCTTCTCTATCTATATTGGCTAGAGCATCTTCTAGCTCTGCAATTGAATACCCTGAATAATCTGGTCCCATCTATAAATTTTCCTTGTCACCTAACGTTAAGCAAAAGAGCAGTTGCATTGCGCGTAAATTGCCTAGGGCGGCGAGCTATGTAGCTGTCTCAGTGAGTCCGTTCCGCTAAATTTTATGGACTAAACACCAGCATAATAATCAATAGTATCGACAGTTAAAATTAAATATTCTTTGATTCTAACAACTTTACTCACAGGGCATACCTCTTTGCATGTTAATGGCAAGCCACTCCCATTTGAACGTATAACTCATGCTTTATCCTCAACTCCAATACTTCTCCAATCATAAATTTTCTTGTTAAGTAACATTGCAAATATTATCTGAATTCGGGGTCTGAATTCGAGCCAATCAACTTTCTGACTTTAGAGCCTACTAGTGTGGCCGCAATTAACGCCAAAATTTGAAATGGAATAAGCAAAAAGCCACCTACCAGATATGCTTGAATAAAATATTCACTGAGTAGACCCGACACTACAAAGTAGCCCATGAATTTGTGTACCAGCAGACGCCTTAAAACGCTTGTTATATGATATGAAACTCAAGGCTTACTCAATGCTGAGTGATGAATTAGCCAATAGGCGGCGGCTACAAAAACGCCACCTACCAATACAGCGAGTGACCAAATTACTGGACCCACAAACGCTAGTTGTCGATTTTCTTCGTTTAATCTGCTGGAGTCATTAAATATAGCGGCACTAAACGCGAGGTGCACAATTATAGTTGCAATAAGTGGCAAGATTGCCCACATAGACATTGATGAAAAGAAATGAGAGTTAAAATCCATTTATTATGTTTCCTTTTTTTAAACTCAACTTGGCTAAAATGCGAAGCAGCTCACGTGTCGGCGTCCCAGCGAACGAGTGGCTGACGTAAGCCATGCTGCAGGAATTTTATGAGAATTTAGCATCTCATTAAGCAAT
Source organism: Alteromonas genovensis (assembly GCF_010500895.1). Classification (GTDB taxonomy): domain Bacteria; phylum Pseudomonadota; class Gammaproteobacteria; order Enterobacterales; family Alteromonadaceae; genus Alteromonas; species Alteromonas genovensis. The sequence goes on along the minus strand of NZ_JAAAWO010000016.1, from coordinate 2,856 downwards.
TTGCGCATGCTTACAGAAAATGGTTTAAGGCATTCTTCATTGCAGCTGTTTTCTACTGCTAACAAATTGATTGTGATAGAAGAGATATTCCTACGCTTGGCAAGTAAACATAGTTGTCCTATTGCCCAGTAACCAAGATGATCGTTATTACGACCATTAAGCATATGAGTAAAGTTTCTTACAATACCCTTGAACTCAGTTCGGCGAGCCATGATCCCCCTTGGCTTCTAACCTTAAGCTAAGGGGCAAAAAGTAGCGCGCAAAATAGCCGAAGGCGCGCTGCGATTGTGTTTCAGTGAGCCCGCTTTTGGCGAAAGACTTAAGCGTTTTGTAAGGCATGTTTACAAACACCCTCGTTACTCAATTGCTCTTTAACTTCTAATATAAATTTATTCGTTTGCTCTTCTGTTCCGAAGAGTTTTTTACTTGATAAAAATAGACCTTGGAGGTCTTCAAATATACTTAAACTCGTTTCTAAATTTGCACAGTGGTAGGCCTTCAAATTCTTCTCATTGCCTTGAGTCAAAAGGCTAACGGACTGAGAGAATGTACGCATCTCAGAAAAATTGGATGATTGAATGCTATGAATGAATAAAATATACCCTAGGAATCCAGCAATAAGCGCCCCCAAAGCGAAAGAAGAAGTACAATAAGCCAACGTTTTCATAGTTTTCCTTTTGAGTGCTTAACTTTTTTGTAACGGGCGTAGGCACGCGGAGAGTAATAGCGAAGCCACCCTACGTATTAACGTCCTATACGCGCTAAGCGAGTATTTATGACAACGTGGCTGCTAACTTTAAGCTAATATTCATGCATTAACTTAACGGTGTAAACTCCGAAAAGACTGACGAGATTTCTTTAACTTGAGAAACCGGTACATAGTCACAAACCTCTGAAAAAGATACCCACATTTCCCGTATTTTCACGTTAGAGTGGGCTTTTTCAATAGCGTCTTTAGATGCCCATTCAAATACTTCGATAATGGTTCCATCTTCTGAACGCATAGAAATAGCGTCTCGATTACTGATTAAGCCCTCCGCCCTGAGAGTAGGAATGTGTGATTTTACAAGAGCTTCAAGCTCAGCTTGTTTACCTTTCTTTGGCTTATAACCGACAATAACTATTCTACCTGTCATCATTAGTTCTCGATGCTGATTGGCACATAACACCTAGCTAAGGGGCGCATGTGCAGCGCGATAATGGTGAAGCCGCGCTGCGTTTGTGTCCCAGTGTGGCATGCAGTGCTACACGTGTTAAGCGCTTTGTTATATGCCATTTGTTAACCTAACCCTCATAACACATGATAGTAGCAACAGCTTCTAATATTGAAGATTGATTACCGTGCCAGCCTTCTGAGGATGTAGAATTTGAAATGCCTTTAAGACTAATATTTTCTCCAAATTTAGACCTACTAAATTCGTAATATCTAGAACGGCACGCTTTTCTAGCTGCAAGATGTATCTTATTTTTGACTGCAACTTTCCCTTCCGATATTGGGCCTTGCGCAGTAATAAGAATATGCGTCTTTGATATCTTCTTCTGCTTCCGGCCTGATAGATAAAATAAATCTCATTAGCCAGTGATTCTGCTCTTAACGTCGCTCCAACTTGAACCAAAGTCTTGGTCAGCTTCGAAGGACTTTATTCTAGCGTTAAGAAGCTGAGCTTGCTCTTTTGATAATTCAATAGAATCTTGTTTTGCAGCTACTGAGTCCCAAATCCTCTGGGCGAGTTCAACTTTTTCTATAGTTGAGAGGTTCTCTATTTTCATAGCAGGTCTCCTAATATATCGAGTGCTACAAGTATAATTGTTTATTAGACAAAAAACATTTCGATTTCACTGAAGCAGCTAACTACCCACATAAGGGGCAGTAATACGTGGGCTAAAATCCGAGCGAAGAGACAGAGCCCACGTGTTACTGTCCTAGCGCGCCTGCGAGCGGCTTAATGTGATTGTTAGGCGGCATGCAGATCTATTGGCTGGACGTTATCCAAGTTGATGTTTTGCTTTGCCTGCCAAAGTTCATAGTTGTCTTGCATACTAAGCCAACTCTCAGGGCTGCGCCCTAATACCTTTGATAACCTTAATGCCATTTCTGGCGTTACTGCACTTTTTCCCTTAACGACACGATTTAGTGTAGAAGCGGCTACACCAAGATGGGTTGCAAGTGTCCTGCAACTTATGCCGTGTGGCTCCATGTAAATGGACTCAATAAATTCACCGGGGTGTGGTGGGTTATGCATATTCATTAGTGATAATCCTCGTAATTTAAGATGTAAGCATTACCATCCGTGAACTCGAAAGTTACTCTCCAGTTACCGTTGACAGATATCGACCAAATGTTTGACCTTTCCCCTTTAAGTTGATGTAGAGAGAAGCCTGGCAAATTAATGTCATCAATATCTTGCGCGGTGTGAATAGCAGCTAACTGCATGCGAAGTTTTTTCGCGTGCTTAGTCTGTATGCCTGAAGTTTTCCCTTTTTCGAAAAATAGCTTCAGGCCCTTATGTTTAAATGACTTAATCATGGAAAGAGTGTAGCGTATTGCGCAACGCGGTGCAACTTGACGCCTAACGGCCCGCATAACGGGCAAAAATACGTAGGCTAGAATACCAAGCGCAGCGCAGGGAGCCTACGTGTTTTTGTCCCAAGGAGCGCTAGCGACTGAATTGATGCGTTTGTTATACGCAATTTGCCACACCTGTAGCGCATTGCTACAATGTGATAATGAATTATAAGGAGACATATTATGGCAACCGCGAGCGTAAGACTAGACCAAGATCTAGTTGAGAAAGCTACCATTATGGGTAAAGCACTAAACCGAACGATGCCTAAACAGATTGAGCATTGGGCAAA
>NZ_JAAAWO010000015.1 GCF_010500895.1 Alteromonas genovensis | reverse complement strand
AACGACCTCAAGGTATTCGAGTATGTGATGACCTGCCTTGATGAACTCAGTCGGCCCGACGCCGATATCGAGCAACTACTACCATGGCAATTTGCTAAGCGCTAGGTGAGATTGCCGGACGGATACGGTAGACTTTCGAAGTTCGGCCTTAGACAAGGAACGGACACTCAGGATTGAGCTTAACAAACATTCTTTTTGTGCCACACAAGAAGTGGCATTCCCTTTCAGTTCCTGAAACGCTAAGGATACTCGCAACGTATTGTTGAGGGGGATAAGTATTGCCACTTAAACTCCTTAACGGCACAGAGCAGCCTGGTATCTTGGTCAATTTATCTCTCCAAGAGCGCGAGACTGAACCCTGAATATCTATTGAATCCTGCGTTGATTTTGTATATGTTTGAATTATTGCCCCTATTCGAACTTACCTTCTTACAGGCGGCGGAATACTGTTGTCTGGCGTTCAATTTAATGTCGCGCTGGACTTATTGAGGTCAGTTTAGCTTTAAGCTGGAATTCACCTAAAATCTTTCTGGAATCGTTCTTCAAAGCCCAATAAATTCGTTACTTCTAATTTAGTTTTGAACTGGAACCCACAAAAACGGCTATCGCGGTCATGTAAGCAGTTAAAGTATACCTGGCTGCCAGCAGGTGCGGTTTCTGCCACTTGACTTAGCCTCGTACAGTGCCTGATCGGCCACCGACAAGTATGTACTAAAATCGATATCGAAGCAGTCTGATGTATAGCTAACCCCCGTGCTGATAGTAATATTGATTCGATCGTTTTTGTAAGCAAGTTGCGTAGCGTTTATAGCCTCTCTAAGATTTTCAAAGATGCTATTCACTTCATTAGGGGATTTGTTCACTAACACAATGGCGAATTCTTCACCGCCTAACCTAGCCACAACGCCATGCTCACTGCAAAAAGAGCGAGTGATTGATGCAACCTCCTTTAATGCATAGTCGCCGGCATCGTGCCCGTAGGTGTCGTTGACACTCTTAAAGTAATCTATGTCCATAATGGCTATGGCGACTTGCTGGTGAGTCTGGGAAATCTGATTACATTCGTCTAAGAAAGCTCGCCTATTCAACAAGCCGGTAAGGGAATCGGTCATCGCTAGCATACGCAGCTTTTCTTCTGCTTCTGCCCGTGCGGTTTCTAAATCAACCGCATAGAATAAACCTGCTAACGCATCTAAGAACGGCTGGAAAAACGCTGCATCTGACGCTTTGTAAAATTCAAACTTGTTGGCTAATCCAATCATACCCACAACTTCATCTTTAATCTTAATGGGAAGACCAAGAAAGCGGTTAATGCGAGGGTGACCTTTAGGCGTGCCTCTAGAGGCGGGGTGAGTTTTGGGGGTGTTGCTAATAATTACTTCACCCGTTGTAACGACTTTGCCAAACAAATTATCAAAGTTGGTGAAATACAGGTTTCGTTTTTTATACTCTGCGTATTGAGTAAAGCTAGCACTGTCCCACACAATATCTGAAATGGCATGAATGAAGAGTTTTGGCTCACTGTCTTTATCCTGCATTTGTGCAATAAAAGCAAACTGACTGTCTGATAGCTCAATTAACTCGGGGAGTACGGTTTGACAGGCCCGTGTAAGATCGTTGCTTTCTAAATAAGATGCGCGCGTCTTATTGATAAACTGCAGCAGCTGAGTTTTTTTCCTTTCATGAATTTCGCTCTCCATTCTTCCCGTAATATCACGGTGAATACCGGCTACTCTTAGCGGTTTCCCCATAGCGTCATTTTCAACAATTTTGCCGTAAGACTCCACCCACACCCAGTTACCATTGGCGTGCTTCATTCTAAACGTAGTATTAAATACGCTTGTCTTACCTCGCAAATGTTCATCCAGGTGGTGTTCAAATTGCACGAGATCAGCGGGATGAATAAGCTGCCGGGAATATCGATAGCTTGTATCGTAGTACTCATAATCGATGCCTACAATTTCGCACCATCGCCTGTTTACCTGATTCACATCCGCTTTTAAGTTCCAATCCCATGTTCCAAGCTCTGAAGCCTCCAAGAGCAGGCGCATTCGTTGATTGGTTTCGTTAAGCTTGTCCTCGACGTATTTTTGATCGCTGGTATCAAACAAAAACGCCTGCACCGAAAAAAGGCTTCCATTGTCGTTAAAACTGGCGGTGGAAATCATACTCACCCAAATAGTGCGAGTAGGCACAGACATTTTTAGCCGACAGACATGGGTTTCAACTCCTTCCATGTGTGCTTGCATCGCAAAAGTAAAATCAGCGTCTGACTCATCGCACATCAAATCAGTAAATTCGATCCTGCCTTCTAGTAAATCTGCCGCATCAGCGCCAATTACCGTGTGTGCGTTTTTAGAAATGTACGCTAACTTAAGGGAATTATCGAAATTCCACGTCGCAAGAACAATGGGGGACTTCTCGATTAGGCCGTGCTCACGTTTAAGCATTTCATGCTCTCGTGAGAGGCCAATGTGCTTACTCACTAGCAAGCCAATTCGCTTTAATAATGTGAGGTGTTTTTCGCCAATACTCCTTGGCTGTGAGTCGATGAGGCATACGGCGCCCACCGATTCGCCTTCAATATGAATAGGCGTTCCAGCATAAAATATAACTTCTTTACCGTCGACTACATTTTGCACATTACGGAAACGATCATCTTTCGTCGCATTGGAAATGAGTAAGGGCTCGCCGGACTCCACAACATGACTGCAAAACGCATTCTCACGAGGAATATACTTGATATCAGTACCATGACTCGCCTTTATCACTTCATCTTGCTTACCAACAATACCAATTAACGCAATGGGCACATCATAAGCTTCTGCCAATAATGTCATTAAATCGTCCAAATCAAGCGGAAGCTCGCTATTGAGCATCGTTGCATCGATAGTTGTGGAAAGCTTATTGTCCAAGGTTTTTCGCTCGTAAATAAAATCTAATATAAAAATAGTGAGATATACTTGAAACGCCAACTTAAAAATGATTACAAAACAATTTTTTAGCCAGAATTCTGACTTCTACAAACCCTATCTCTTTGACGGTACTGTAAAGGTCTCAATGCTCCATTAATACAATGCCTAATGATAAAGATACTAACAACGCTATTCATTATGGCGTTTTTTATCTAGCATAGCATTATTTACCATTCAGTTAATTTTCACCTATGGAACAGTCTTTACCGCTGGAGTTTTTACCTTTTAGCGATAATTTATCGCCTTACTTCGACTCGATAAATAGAGAATGGATAGAAACTATGTTTGTTCTTGAACCCGTTGATGAAGATGTTATTTCTCGCCCTAAAGAGTTTATTATTAATAACGGTGGCCACATCTGGTTCGCCAAACACCCAACCCTAGGTGTAATTGGGGCCTGCGCTTTGGCGAAAAAATCGGAAGGCGTTTTTGAGCTTACAAAAATGGGCGTGGCTTCTAATGCACGAGGCCTTAAAGTAGGCGAGCAGCTATTACAATATGTATTAACCTTAGCGCCCTCTATCGCTCACAACACCTTATTTTTACTCACCAATAAGCGCTGCGAGGCGGCCATTCACCTTTATTTAAAAAATGGATTTGAGCACTGCAAAGAAACAATGAACAAGTACGGAAGTGCCTACGAGCGCTGCAATGTGGCCATGCGTTATACAGGTAAAACATAACGCGAGGTTTAGCGTTATTGACTAGAACGTTTTTTCTGCGTGCAGTGTATAGGTTTAATGGTGTGAAATACTTAACACACTGTAAAGGCGGCCTTCCGGTAAGATTGGCTTTTGTGGCTTATAGCGCGAATCAGTCACTTACGTTAATGCTCAGTGTTACGCTGATTCGCTTGCATAAATTCAGCATAAAAGAAGACCTTACCGGTTTTGTGATACACTAATTGCGTTTTTATTTCATAGGATGACAGAATTCATGTCGTGGATGCGAAAAGCCTTTTTATCGGTATTTCATTATCCTGTTAAGTTGCTTGTTAAAGCACACAGTATTCCAGTGAACGTCGACTCTGAGCTTGGAATCGATAAAGAAAAGCCCATTGTCTATTTATTACCCACCAACTCGGTCACCGACCAGTTAGCGCTAAGAATGTCGACACAAGCGTTAGGACTGCCTAGTCCTACCGATACGCTGACTCTTGCGGGCAGAGAATACCCTTCCACCTTATTTTTAAGAAAAACGCAGCCACTTTTTCGCTCAGGTGGTGACAACACCGGCATTGAAGATGTTTTTACCGATTTGTTCCATTTACATCGCGACCACGAAAACCTAGACCTCCAGGTTGTGCCCGTATTCATCACTTGGGGAAGAACACCGGGTAAAGGCAAGCCGGGTTTAGGAGACTTAATTACTTACAAAGCGGCGCCAAGCTGGCTTCGAAAGTTATTTATTGTCTTGTTTTTAGGGCGCGATAACTTTGTCAATTATTCAAAAGCCGTCTCTGCTCGCACAATGGCCAATCAGCACGGCAGTGATCAAAGCATTGCGCAAAAACTTGTGAGAGTAGCGAGTACTCACTTTCACCGCAAACGCCAAAGTATGACTGGCCCCACATTGCTTGAGCGACAAGAGCTCAACAACAGCGTATTGGGCTCTGATGCCGTGCGTCGTGCCATGGCTGAAGAGTCTCGAGCGAAAAAGGTCTCACACGAGAAAGCCAAAGAACGGGCGCAGTCTTACATCACCGAAGTAGCTGCAGATTATCGTGAAGGCTTAATTCGCTTTGGTGACAGAATACTTACCCGAATTTGGAACAAGATTTATAACGGCATCAGCGTGGGTCACGCAGAGCGCATCCGCGAGCTTGCGGCTAATGGACACGAAATTATCTATGTGCCCTGCCATCGAAGCCATATGGACTACCTTTTGCTCACCTATGTTATTTATCACGAAGGCATGGTGACACCGCATATTGCCGCCGGCATTAACTTAAACTTCTGGCCAGTAGGTAAAATATTTCGCCGCTGCGGTGCGTTTTTCTTAAGACGTAGTTTTGCTGGAAATAAACTTTACACTGCCGTATTCAGAGAATACTTAGAGCTGTTGTTTAATAAAGGGTATTCGGTGAAATACTATCCCGAAGGCGGCCGAAGCCGCACGGGAAGGCTTATTCCACCTAAAACGGGCATGCTGGCAATGACCATTCAAGCGATGCTGAAAGGTGTAAATCGCCCGGTTAGCCTTGTACCCGTATACATTGGCTACGAAAACGTGATGGAAGTGAAAAGCTATTTGAATGAGCTGAAAGGCTCTAAAAAGAAAAAGGAATCGAACCTTCAAGTTTTCACCGCCATCAAAAAGCTTAAAAATTATGGCCATGGCTACGTAAACTTTGGCGAGCCAATTCAACTTAATCAGTTTTTAGAGTCTCACGTTCCAAATTGGCGAGAGTGCCGTGACGCCGAGCCGGAGAAAAAGCCAGCATGGTTAACGCCTGCAGTTAACGAACTGGCGAACGATGTGATGACCCGCATTAATAGAGCAGCAGCGCTTAACGGCATGGCGCTTATTTCGCTTTGCCTGTTGTCTTCGAAAACGCAAACCATGAGCGAAGCAGAGCTTAAGCAGGCGATGGGCGACTTTATTGACTTGTTCAAACAGGCCCCGTTTAGTAGTGATGCAACAATTCCCGAGGCGTCTACCGATGAATTGCTGAAAGACACGCTGAAACTTGGCCGATTTGACATACAAGATGACGATTACGGCAGACTAATAAGCCCGCAGCCTAAATCGGCTGTTTACTTAACCTACTACCGCAATAACATTTTGCACTTGTTCGCCATTCCTGGGCTCATAATGGCATCGGTTTTTGCTAAGAAAGGGATTAGTAAGAATAAGGTGTTTGAGCTTATTGCGTCACTTTATCCACTGCTGCAAAAAGAGCTTTTCCTTCACCTTTCTCAAGATGAAGCCCTTGCTCATACCGACGCACTTATCACAACATTGCTTAGCAACGGGCTATTGCGCGAGGTTGATAACGAGTTACTTCCTCCTGACGCACACTGTAAGCAATACCATTCTGCATGGCTGTTAAGCCGGTGTATGCAGGAGACCCTGCAGCGCTACGCTGTTGTACTGACCATATTGGATAAAGAAAAGTCTATCAGCAGAGGCGCACTTGAGAGAGAAAGTAAGAAAGTAGCAGAACGTCTTTCTGTTCTTTATGGGCTAAGCTCGCCAGAGTTTTATGATAAGAATGTATTATCAAGTTTTATCAATGCCTTAAAAGAAAACCACTGGTTAGACTCAGAAAAAGACGGCAGCTTGAAGTACTCCGAAGAATGCGAAGCCCTTCGTGAAGACGTAATGGCGCTCATTTGGCCTGAAATGATGCAACATCTTGAAAATGTTGCACTGAACTCAGACAAAGACTAGGGCGAGTTGATTTTGCTACACATTTTTGCAGCAATCTGTTTTATATAAAACAAAAGAGAGCCCTTATACTGCTCCAAGGTAAGCTCAGGCTTACGTAGAAGCAGTATAAGGAAAAACTGACTGGTATTGCTAATAATTGCTAGCGAGCAAATCGTTAGCGTGCAGGTTGAGACAAGAAGAACCGGTATGCAGGGTTGTCCGAGACCTCTTCAAATTTATAACCAAGCTCTACCACGTGTTGATTAAAGGCTTCACGGCTTTCTGGCAATATATCAAAGCCAACTAACACAAGCCCTTCAGCAGCCCCGTGGTTACGGTAGTGGAACAAGGTGATGTTCCACTGCTCGCCTAGTGTGTTTAAGAAGTTTAACAAGGCACCAGGACGTTCTGGAAATTCAAAACTAAATACCTGTTCGTTAAGTATGCTAGGCGGTCTTCCCCCTACCATATGACGAACATGCAGCTTCGCTAACTCGTTATCCGTCAGGTTAAAGCAGTCGTAACCTTTATCTTCTAAGTCAGACTGAAGCGCAGCAAACTCTTGCTGTCCTCCCTTGAGTTTTACGCCTACAAAAATATGCGCTTCGTTTTCACTGGCATAGCGATAGTTGAATTCGGTTATCGCTTTAGCGCCTACGCACTCACAGAACTGCTTAAATGCGCCTTTGGTCTCTGGAATTTTTACCGCAAACACGGCTTCTTTCTGCTCGCCTAGCTCACAGCGTTCAGACACATAGCGCAAGGTGTGAAAATTGATATTAGCCCCGCACAAAATCCCGCCTAAGGACTTTCCTTGCAGGTTGTGCGCTTTGGCATATTTTCGAATAGCCGCTACCGATAACGCACCAGCTGGCTCAGCGATAACGCGGGTATCATCAAAAATATCTTTAATAGCGCCGCATATTTCGTCGTTCGTCACCGTAATGGTTTCATCGATGAGGCGATTACACAGTCTGAAGGTCTCCTGACCCATTACTTTTACCGCCACACCATCAGCAAAAATGCCCACACTATCCAGTTCGGTTGGCTCACCCGCCGCCTTAGCTTTAATAAAGCAGGCTGACTCTTCTGACTCTACGGCAACAATTTTAATACTGGGTTTAAGCTGCTTAAGATACACAGAAATACCCGCGGCTAATCCGCCGCCGCCAACGGCTACAAATAGAATATCAAGGTTCGGGTTTTGCTCTAGTAACTCGCGGGCTACGGTGCCTTGACCTGCAATTACATCAGGGTCGTCAAAAGGAGGAACAAACGTATAGCCAAACTCTTGGCATAGGGATTTTGCATGACCGCTTGCTTGGTCAAAACTCGTGCCGTGCAGCACAACCTCTACATTCTCACCACCAAAGCGACGCACAGCGTCTATTTTAATGTCAGGCGTGGTTTCAGGCATGACGATAGTGGCCTTAATACCCTTCATTTTGGCGCTATATGCAAGGCCCTGCGCATGATTACCCGCTGATGCACCTATCACGCCCGCCTCAAGCTGCGCTTGAGAAAGGGAGTGAATTCGGTTGTACGCACCGCGAAGCTTGAAGCTTTTTACGGGCTGCTGATCTTCGCGCTTTAAAAAGATGTTGTTGCCCAACTCGGCCGATAGCAAAGACATATAAGACAACTCGCTGGCAACGGCAACATCATACACCGGCGCCAGCAAAATTTTCTTTAGATACTCGTGATCGCTTACACTCATAACCCTTCCAATTTCGTCACGTCTCGAACAGCACCTTTATCTGCGCTTGTAGCAAGGGCTGCAAATGTTTTAAGCGATGTGGACACTTCGCGAACGCGATCTTTTGGACGCCATGGTTTATCGCTTGCTTCCATTTTTGCGCGACGCTCAGCCAAGGCTTCATCGCTTATCTCAATATTGATGGTGCGATTAGGAATATCAATTTTGATTTTGTCCCCATGCTCAACCAAAGCAATACCGCCACCGCTTGCAGCTTCAGGCGAACAGTGACCGATAGACAAGCCGCTAGTACCGCCACTGAATCGACCGTCGGTAACCAGTGCGCACTGCTTGCCAAGCCCTTTAGACTTGAGGTAAGACGTTGGATACAACATTTCTTGCATACCCGGTCCGCCACGAGGGCCCTCATAACGAATGAATACCACATCACCTGCTTTGACTTCATCGCCTAAAATGCCCGCAACCGCGTCATCTTGGCTTTCGTAAATACGTGCAGTGCCGTCAAACGTCAGTATAGATTCATCCACGCCAGCGGTTTTTACAATACAGCCGTTTTCAGCCACATTACCGTAAAGCACCGCAAGGCCGCCCTCTTGGCTAAACGCATTTTCAATTGAACGAATACAGCCATTTTCTCGATCGGCATCAGCTTCATCCCAGCGGCAGCTTTGACTAAATGCTTTAGTGGTACGAATACCTGCTGGGCCGGCACGGAAAAACTCGATGGCTTTTTTATTCTCAGGATTTGTAATATCCCAGTCGCTAATGACATCGGTAAGCGGCTTACCTAGAACGTGGTTAGTATCTTTATTCAGTAAGCCGGCCTTATTCAATTCGTTGAGAATGCCGATAACACCGCCAGCGCGATGTACGTCTTCCATATGGTATTGCGGAGTAGCAGGCGCAACCTTGCATAAATGAGGGACTTTACGAGACAGCCTGTCTATATCATCCATCGTAAATGGCACTTCGCCTTCCATTGCAGCTGCAAGAAGGTGCAATATGGTGTTCGTTGAACCGCCCATGGCGATATCAAGGCTCATCGCATTTTCAAAAGCGCTAAAATTAGCAATATTACGCGGCAATACGCTCTCATCGTTATCGCCATAGTAACGCTTACACAACTCGACTATTTGCTCACCCGCTTTTTTGAATAACCCTTCACGATCAGCATGGGTTGCCAGCATAGAGCCATTACCTGGCAACGACAGTCCTAGCGCTTCTGTTAAGCAGTTCATTGAGTTTGCCGTAAACATACCCGAGCACGAACCGCAGGTAGGACACGCTGAGCGCTCTATTTCATCTGAGTCCGCATCGCTGATTTTGTCGTCAGCGGCGGCCACCATGGCATCGACCAAATCAAGTTTAATAAGTTGATCAGACAGTTTGGTTTTGCCGGCTTCCATAGGCCCGCCCGATACAAACACAACGGGTACATTTAGGCGCATCGACGCCATTAGCATTCCCGGCGTAATTTTGTCGCAATTTGAGATACAAACAATAGCGTCTGCACAGTGTGCGTTAACCATGTACTCCACACCGTCGGCGATAATTTCTCGCGATGGAAGGCTGTAAAGCATACCGCTGTGGCCCATGGCAATGCCGTCATCTACTGCGATGGTATTAAATTCTTTGGCTACACCGCCTGCGGCCTCAACACTGCGAGCAACTAACTGCCCCATATCTTTAAGGTGTACATGCCCTGGAACAAACTGGGTAAATGAGTTGGCGATAGCAACAATAGGCTTTCCAAAGTCAGAATCTTTCATACCTGTGGCACGCCAGAGCGCGCGAGCTCCAGCCATATTTCTGCCTTGCGTGGTGGTTGCAGAACGTAACTTGGGCATAAATCCCTCCCGTTGATATAGTCAAACGAATAAATAATAGTTAGCAGATACCGTTACCTGCTAAACGTGTTTTATTGCTGTTGCTGATCTCGCATCTAGGCTAAGGCACCCATTTTGACGGACACCTAGTCGACCATAGTCAACCCATGCGTAAATACCAGCAACATCAGAAATTAGTTAGCGAAAGAATACAGTGGCGCTAAAACATCATGTGCTGAATCATCATGAATGTAGCGCAATACTCTTCGCCGTTGCGACAGAAAAGGCTGTTCAAAACTTACCATTGTGGCATTGTTTTTAATGGTATAATTGACATGCTGAGTGTCTAGCTGCAGGTGCTCTTTCTAAGTAAATGCGTCTGCATGACACGCGCACAAAATGAAAAGTTGTTCGGTTAGGGTTATGGCGACCCTTGTCCTACACTATAACGTGCTTTATACATACACTCGCAGTGGCCGCTGCAAGTCGAGATTTTGTCTCGCTGAATTTATGTACGTACAGTGTGCGCAAAGAAATATCATAAAACCCAATATTGAATCAAGTATTTTGCGGTTTAAACGGCTTTTAATAGTCATTTTCACAAACAGTAGCTTTCAGATACAGGGCGGGTATAGATGTTTGATTGGTTTCATTGGCTAAACCTTGCTGGTGTAGCGGTATGTGCGATTTCTGGTACCTTAATGGCCTATCAAAAGCGCATGGACGGATTTGGCGTCATCGTGCTGGCTAGCGCAACAGCCATTGGCGGCGGCACACTGCGTGATGTGATGCTAGACGTGCCCGTGTTTTGGATTGCTGATACAGATTACCTATATACCACCCTTGTTGCCGCTTTTATTCCCATTTTGTGGCTGCGCATAAGTCCCCGATTTCCTTTTCACTACCTGTTAATTGCCGATGCCTTCGGTTTGGCACTATTTAACGTAGTGGGGATTGAAAAAGCCTTGGCAAATGATACTGGCATTGCGGTTGCCGTTGCCATGGGAACGATAACCGGTGTTTTTGGTGGCCTACTGCGAGATGTAATCTGCCGAGAAGTACCGCTAGTGTTAAACGGTGAACTGTACGCGATGACATGTATTGCCGGTGGTTTTGCCTATGGCGTTGGTTTGTATTTCGACCTTGCAACACAGTGGTGCGGTATTGCTGCACTGATAACCACAGTGCTATTGCGCTTAGGCAGCTTGCGGTGGCATTGGCAGTTGCCGGTATTTTACAACGAACAGAGTTAGATCAACACGCCCCTTGTACAGTTACGCAAGGCTGCTCCCTCATTTACATTGTTTACCCACCAAGAGGCACCAAGACAGTACTGGGGTAAATATATGAGTATGGCCGTTGTTAAAACCTTCGCAGGACAGGGGCTTTCTGCACCTGAGATCTCCGTTGAAGTTCACTTGGCAAACGGCCTTCCTGCCTTTCAGCTGGTAGGCATGGCAGAAACAAGCGTAAAGGAGGCACGGGAGCGAGTAAGAAGCGCGCTCATTAACAGTGGTTTCGATTTTCCTGCTAAACGGATCACCGTTAATTTAGCCCCCGCCGACATTCCCAAGTTTGGAGGGCGGTTCGACTTGCCCATTGCAATGGGCATATTGGTTGCAGCCGGCTACTTACCTGACACGAGCTTACTTAATATTGCCTTTGTCGGCGAACTTGCGCTTAATGGCGACATTAAGCCTGTTGGCGGCCTGATACCCGTGGTTATAGCCGCCGCAAACGAAGATATACCGCTTATTTACCCCGGCGATAATGATATTGAAGCGGCGCTGGTCTCCCACGCTGCTAGACTGCCGGCTTTTGACTTACTCTCTGTTTTTGAGCACCTAAGTGGCCATAAAAAGCTCTCCTCTGGCCAACCATTCACGCCTACTTCTACGTGTAACAGTGACGTAGGGTGGGACGATATCATTGGGCAAGAACAGGCAAAACGCGCACTGATTATTGCGGCATGTGGCGCACATAACTTATTGATGGTTGGGCCTCCTGGTACAGGAAAAAGTTTGCTGGCCAGCCGCATGCTTGCCCTGTTGCCTCCGCTCACTGAAGAAGAGGCCTTAGAGGTTGCCTCTGTCTATTCGGTAAAAGGCGAAACGCTTAATGCTGAAAAATTTATGCATCGCCATTTGCGCTCTCCCCATCACACAAGCTCTGCCATTGCGCTTACTGGGGGCGGTTCAAACCCGGTACCCGGGGAAATATCCCTAGCCCATAACGGCATATTGTTTTTGGATGAGTTACCTGAATTTGGTAGAAAAGCATTAGACGTATTGCGAGAACCATTAGAAACAGGCGACGTGCATATTTCTAGGGCGTCTGGCAGTGCTACGTACCCAGCAAACTTTCAGCTGATTGCCGCAATGAACCCCAGCCCCACAGGTGATATTGACGACAATCGCCTTTCGCCTCAACAACAGCTTAACTATTTGAATAGGTTGTCTGGCCCATTACTCGATAGAATAGATATTCAAGTTGAAGTTCCCCGGCTTCCCGATTATGACCTACCTATCGCAAAGCCCAGCTCTGACGATTCAATGCACAGGGTTAGACAAGAAGTCGCCGACACCCGCCATATTCAGCTAATGCGGCAGGGAAAGCCAAACGCAGCCTTAAGCGCAGGTGAGCTATCGGCTATATGTAAGGTAAACGAGGGCGATCTCCGCTTTTTAAAGGCGGCAGCAAAACAGCTCAACTTATCGATGCGGGTGTTTCATCGCACGTTAAAAGTAGCGAGAACTATTGCTGATTTGCACCGCGAAGAGGCCGTAAACCGGGTTCATATTAGTGAAGCTTTAGGGTATCGCGCCCTTGATAACTTAATTAAACAGCTAAGTAGCTGTTAAAAGGTTAGAAAGTTAGGTGCTGTTTTTGTCACATCAAAAGGTAGTAAATAGGTACTAACTGAAGCATCAGCTGCGCACATCTAGTTTTAAAAAGGCGTCGACTAAAGGCTCATGCTGCTTATTTTGAAGGCAGCATAATCCAAGGGCGTAAGGCTCTATGTCATCTACCTGAATTTGCGTTACTGCGCTGGCCATACTTGAATGATCTAATACAACTTTAGGCACAAAGCCTACTCCGCATTCCAATGCCACCATACTCACAATGGCTTCATTACCGCCTACATAGGCGTAAACGTTAGGGCGAATGCCATGCTCTGCAAACCAGTGATAAGCGGTTCGTCGGGTAGGCCCGGTTTCGGGCATGATCACCTTATGCTTTGTCCAATCTAACTGGCTCAATTGGGTTAATCTCCATTCACGAGGTGCAATGAGCACAAGGGGAACATCGTCAAGGGCTGAAAAGTGAAGGTCGGTAGGCATGTCAGGCGTATAAATAGCGATAGACAGGTCACACTGCTTGCTTTTTACCTTCTCGATTGCCAATGCAGGGTCGCCCGTAATAAGTCGAATATCAACGCCTGGGTGCTGCTCCCTAAACTGCCGTAACATGCTTGGTAAATGACTTTGACTGGCGGTTACCGAGCAAAAAACACTTATCTCACCCTGCAGTGCGTCGCTGTCTGCCTTTAAATCAATTTTCAGCTGCTGCCACTCTTTTAAGGCTTGTTTTGAAAATGACAGCAACTTGTGACCACTGTGGGTTAAGGCTACTTTTCTGTTATCGCGCTTAAACAAGGTACAGCCTAAGTCGTCTTCCAGCCTTTGAATAACACGACTTAGCGTAGACGGAGAGACATACATGGCCTCGGCTGTATCACCAAAATGTAAGCTGGTGGCCAAGTGATTGAAGAGTTGTAAGCTGCGAAAATCCATAATGTTTCACTATTTGCAATATTATCTTGCAAATATATCATTTTCCAAAACAAAAGAAATCTTTTAGTCTTCACAGCAAGTCGTCATAGACGAGGTCTGTCAGCACCAAGGTGGTGTTTGATATTGACAAAAATGAATGTTGTTCGGAAATTTTTATGGCTAATTATTTCAATACCCTATCACTTCGCCAGCAGTTAGATCAGCTTGGCCGCTGTCGCTTCATGGCACGCGATGAATTCGCTGACGGTTGTCAGTTCCTTAAAGGCAAGAAAATTGTGATCGTGGGTTGCGGTGCGCAAGGTCTTAACCAAGGCTTAAACATGCGTGATTCAGGCTTAGACGTGTCTTATGCACTGCGTCAAGCAGCCATCGATGAGCAGCGTGACTCTTACAAACGCGCATCGGGTAACGATTTTACCGTTGGTACTTACCAAGACTTAATTCCCGATGCCGACTTAGTCTACAACCTAACACCTGACAAGCAGCACGCTAGCGTTGTAGAAGCGGTCATGCCGTTAATGAAAGAAGGTGCGACGCTAAGCTATTCTCACGGTTTTAATATCGTTGAAGAAGGCCAGCAAATTCGTGACGATATTACTGTCGTCATGTGCGCTCCGAAAAGCCCGGGTTCTGAGGTACGAGAAGAATATAAGCGTGGCTTTGGTGTTCCAACACTTATTGCGGTTCACCCTGAAAACGATCCGCAAGGTAAAGGTTGGGATACTGCAAAGGCACTGGCTAGTGCCACCGGCGGTGACAGAGCAGGTGTATTAGAGTCATCGTTTGTTGCTGAAGTTAAGTCTGACCTGATGGGTGAGCAAACGATTTTGTGCGGTATGCAGCAAGTTGCAGCAGTACTCGCTTTTGAAAAAATGGTTGATGACGGTATTGATGCCGGCTACGCCGGAGCACTTATTCAGTATGGCCTAGAAGCCATTACTGAAGCACTGAAGATTGGCGGCGTTACTAACATGATGGATCGTCTGTCGAACCCAGCGAAGTTGAAAGCCGCAGAGCTTTCAGACCAGCTAACCGAATTACTGCGTCCTTTGTTTGAAAAACACCAAGACGACATCATTAGCGGCGAATTCTCTCGCACAATGATGGAAGATTGGGCAAACGGTGATGCAAACCTACTTAAGTGGCGCGAAGAAACCGGTGAAACGGCTTTTGAGAACGCGCCAGCTTACGAAGGTAAAATTAGTGAACAAGAGTTTTTCGACCACGGCATTCTACTTGTTGCCATGATTAAATGCGGTGTTGAAGTTGCCTTCGACGTTATGGTTGAAGCAGGCATTTTACCTGAGTCGGCTTATTACGAATCACTGCATGAAACCCCACTTATTTCAAATACTATCGCACGTAAGCGTTTGTATGAAATGAACGTGGTTATCTCAGATACTGCAGAATATGGAAACTACTTGTTTGCGAACGCAGCCATTCCAATTTTGCGTGAAAGCTTTATGCCTACTATCGATACTTCAGTGATAGGTAAAGGTTTGCCTGCTACTTCTAATCAAGTAGAGAACAAACGCCTTGTTGAAGTTAACGATGCCATCCGCTCACACGGTGTGGAATCAGTAGGAACAACCCTGCGTGGCTACATGACTGATATGAAGGCCATTGTAGTGTAACAGTGGTTAGGACAGTTTCTGTCGTTAGGTGCTTTTAATAAGCCCTTTTGCCCGACCATTTTGGTCGGGCTTTTTTATGCCTACGCACCGCACTCTCTAACACGTTCAGCAAACCGCACTGCCACATAAGACAACGCAAAAAACACGACAAAACCGATGCCAATTGGCATAAGGGTACCGTCTAAAAAGCTGTCAACAAACAGGGCGACTGGTACCGAGAAAAGGCTGGAAAACGAGCCAATAATAGCTGCTCCTAACCCTGCCACATCGCCTAATGGCTGCATGGCCATGGCATTTAGATTGCCAAACAAAATACCCACAAAGAAAAAGCCAATAAACATAATCGATACAGTGAGTGCTAAGGGTGGCAGGCCATCGTAGGCTATCAACAAAGCTAGATACACGATAGCAAAACCATTCGCACCTTTTAGCGCAAATCGACACAGCTTCCTCATGCCAAACCGCATCACCATTTTGCCGTTAAAATAGCTTGCTAAACCAATAGAAAAAGCAAGGATAGCGAAGATATAGGGGAACATGTCACCCACGTTGTAATACACCTGAAAAATAGTTTGCGAAGCACTTAAATAGGCGAGAAATGAGCCAAAGATGCAGCCCATCGCAAAGGTGTATCCCATAACCGATGGATTAGTAAGAATTAATTTTGAAGATACAAAGAGCTGCTTCCAAGAAAACGCTTTCCGGCGATGTCTGGGCAAGGTTTCCCCTTGTCGGGAAAAAAACCAAATACCGGCCATCGTAGCGACAACAAGAAATAGCGTAAAAATATGGAACCAAGAAAATAGATCCATCACTGTTTGGCCAATAATAGGCGCTAGCATGGGCACAAGAATAAACACCATCATGATGAAAGACATCACCCGCGCCATCGCGTCTCCAACGTATAGGTCGCGGATAATTGCCATTGAAGCAATACGTGGCCCTGAGACTCCGAACGCTTGAATGACTCTTCCCACCAGCATAGTTTCAAGTGAGGTGGCCGACATACACACAAACGTACCGAGCGCGAATATACAAAGGCCCACAAGAATAGTCAGTCTACGTCCTCGGCTATCCGAAAAAGGGCCGAAAAACATCTGCCCAAAAGCCATGCCTACAAAGAAAACCGTAACAATCAAGTGAGTATGATGGGCCTGCTCTACATTCAACGACTCCCCAATTTGCAATAAGGCGGGCAGCATTGCGTCGATACTAAGGGCAACTAAGGACGTCATTGTGGCCATCAATGCGACAAACTCAACAATGCCTAGAACAGGCTTTCGAACAACGGCGGCATCGTGAGATGCGCCATGAGCATTTTGGGGCATAATTTCTCTTATATGAAAGTAGTGGGGAGTGAAAAAAGCGCACCGATGCGCGCTTGGGGAAATTATATCGTAAAGCTGATTAAAAAGCCGCCAGCATTGATAGCACCTATCGCAATTACTGGCGGCTTAGTCGGTTAATGAAGTAAATAGTGAGAGCTGCTTAGTGACTCTTTACCCTCTCTTACTTTGTGAGATACCTATCTAAAAAGGTATCCATTTCTTGAAAAAAACGATGTCGATTACGTTGTATCGATAAATAATGGTCACCGTTTTCTAGCTCAACAAAGTTGTAGGTCTTGTCTAAGTCGTCTAACTCGTCTGCCATATATCGACTTTGTCTCACTCGCACTACGCGGTCTTCTTCACCGTGAACAAGCAAAATTGGCGTTTTTATATTCTCTGCATTGTAATAAGGGGAACGGGCTTCTAAATCATCAAAGTCGTCACCTATCTGATTTTTCACAAATTCATTATTCAGAAATCTGCGCGCGCTTAGCACCATGTGCTTTAAAGAACTCACCCCAGCAAAACTCACCGCACATTTGAACAAGTTAGGTGTTTTCACCGTTGCCATTAAAGCTGCATAGCCACCGTAACTGGCGCCGACTATGCACATATTGTCCTTTTCAGCATGACCTTGCTCCACCATCCAATGCGCTGCGTCAGTAATGTCGTCTTGCATGGCTAAGCCCCACCCCTTCATTTGGCTTTGAGCAAAACTGAAGCCATACCCTTGTGAGCCTCTAAAGTTAGGTCTTAGCACTGCATAGCCCTTACTTGTGAAATACGCAGTCCAATAATCAAATCCACTAAAGTCGCGTGCTCCAGGCCCGCCGTGCGGGTGGATAATGGTTGGAAACGGCCCTTCACCCTCAGGCAAAGTAAGATAGGCTTCTACTGACACACCGTCTCGCGCCTCATAAGAAATGAGGCTGTGTTTTGATAACGTTGTGGTATCTATTTGCGGATACTGGTGGAAAAGAGCATCTAACCGACCTGCCTTTCTATCACCCAATAGAAATACGCCTGGCAACGTATCCGACTCAGAGTAAACAAGATACGTTTGCTCGTCATCGCTAAAGCTCACAAGCGTATTATTATAGTCTGGCAGGCTCTGATCTAAGCCATTTTGCAGAGCAACATAACGCGTATCCCAATAAAACCGGCCGTCGTGTCGAACACCAATGGCATCATTGGTGAGAGGAGAATAAATTAAACTTCCGTTAACGTCATAACCGTCATCTGAATACACCTCTGTGCGTTCTTTTGTTTTTAGATTCAGCTTATAAACCGCTTTGAAGTCACCTTTATAGCCTCGGTAATACAGAATATTGGGATCGAGTGCAAACCCCATAGGGTACTCACCCTTGTCGGTCATTGCGTTATACGCAAACAGTGTTTCCCAACTATCTCCTTTTTTAAGTAACACTTCGCGCTCACCGGTATCATAGTCCAATGAAATACCGATACGCACGTTGTGCTGTCTGTCAGTTACCCAGTCTCTTATGCCTTTTTTACCACGTATTACACGACTTAAGCTTCCTGTATTTACGTTGACCTTATACACGGACGGTAAACCCAGTACTTCTGCATCTATCGATACAAGAATATGCTCTGGATCGTCAGGCATCCAGTCAATGACTTCATCTTGAAATTGCGGCGTGTGAGTAGGGTTTCCCGCTCTGCTTTTTAACCGCTGCCAATGAATAAGGTTGAATGTGCCCTTGCCACCACCGTCAAAGCGGACGCTTAGCAGGCGAGTATCTTTGACCTTAGTTTTGCCCCGCCGAGACTGATACAACGCACTGACAATCAAACGCTCGTTGTTCACCCATTTGTACCAATTTACGTGTACTTCTTCGTTGTCTGTTTGTAAGAGGTAATATTTCTTTCCCTTTTTGAAGTCGTAGGTAGCCAACATGGTGAGTTCATTAGGGCTTGTCACGTTTTGCACAAACGCTACTTTGGTGCCGTCAGGCGCTAAGGCAGGCGTTCCATAGGCAGGTAGTGCGCTAAAATCGAGATAGCTAGAGGGCTCTTCTTGTTGAGCGGTAACACTAAATGAAATTACTGCTGCACAAAGTAGAAGTAGCTGAATAAGCAAGTTGGATGGGCTGTGGTGCATAACATTCCTTTGTTTTTATTCTTTTTATGTTTGTAGCAATTATTTATTACACATCAGGTTAATAACTGTAATCGTTCTATTTGCGCTGTTTGTACGTAATAAATAAGCTATAAGATGCCACGAAATAAGAAGGAAATAAATGCACAGCGCACTGCTTCAGTGTAGTCAACGCAGAATTCTTCTCTCTCATCGCGCTTTTCAGTGTGAAAGTGTGGATGTGGTATGCTGGTGACTTCCTTCGGTGCAGCAATATATTCCGATGCAGCAACAGAAACACAAGGAAATCACAAGCGCCAAACGTTATAATATTACGACCAGTGTTCGTGACTCGTTTCAGCCGTAAATACACTGTAGCGAGTGAACCCGTACACCGAATCAATGCTTAAAGGATCCTGCATTTACATGCCCTCAATACCCGTAGAAAATAAACTTCTACTGCTTCTTACACACACCTGTACAACGTGGTGCCGCATGAAATCACGCCGCAGCCAAGCTTTGGTACGTGGATTTTTTGTGGCTGTCCCATTATTAGCTCTGATTTTGGTTATCGCACCTTTTTCAGTGAACGCTGAAAGCGACATATCCTATTCAATATCTGGAGTCGAAAACAGTAAGCTAAAAGAAAATATTCGCATTCACCTGAACAATTTAGATGTTGAAAAGTCTTTACTGAGCGACCCTTATTGGCAAGATGAAGTGTCTGAAACGGTAGCTACAGCCGTTCAACCTTTTGGTTATTACAACAGCGAAACGTCTATAACGGTTAATGGTGAGAGTGCAGTTAAGGTGTCGGTATCACTGAACGCACCATTAACTGTAAATAAGGTGACTCGTGAAATTATTGGAGCAGGTCGAATTGACGAAGAGTTTCGCAAGCGCTTTAACGCCTTCAAGTTAAAGCAGGGCGACGTGTTAAACCAACCGGTTTACGAAAGCTTTAAATCTTCAATGTTCAATTATGCGCTCTCTCATGGATATTTTGATTTTTATTGGCAGGCAACCCGCTTAGACTTGGTAAGAGAAGAGAAGCAGGCCAACATACTATTGATAGCGCAAAGCGGCCCTCAGTATCATTTTGGCGAACTAAAAATTGTTGGTGACGACAAGGCAAAAGCGATTATTTCCCGCCTTAGACCGTTTAAGCCAGGCGATCCTTACTCTTCTTCTGTACTAAACGATTTTAATCGCAGTTTAAATCAGGCTGGCTATTTTAGCCGCGTTATCGCTCGCCCGGTAGTGAGCGATGCCGAAGGACTGCAAGTTCCCATTGAAGTATCGCTGCTGCATCGCCCCTCAGACTCATTCAATGTAGCGCTTGGAGCCGCGACCGATACTGGCCCTCGTATAAGCCTGGGCTGGGAACGACCTTGGGTGAATAGTCGTGGTCATTCAATAAACGCGGATATTTTTGTGTCCCAACCAGAACAATCTGTTTCTGCTGATTACCGCATTCCCATGAAAAACATTACTCGCGACTACATTAGTTTTGAAACGGGTTATCAATTTATTGAATACAGCAATACTTCCTTTGAAAGTGAAACGCTATCGGTGTCTGCACATCGTTATTGGCAAGAAGACAATTCTCCTTGGCAACAAGACGGCTCTATTACCTACTTGCGTGAAACCTTCGACCAAGGAGCATTGGATACCAATACCACCTCGCTAGTTCTGCCAGGGTACTCCATTACCTATCGCAACAAAGATGGAGAGTTAGACTTTAACAACGGATTGTATTTTCAAGTTCTTGGTCAAGTAGGCCGAGAAGATGCGGGGTCAGATATCGACTTTGCCAAAGCGG
Organism: Alteromonas genovensis; assembly: GCF_010500895.1. Classification (GTDB taxonomy): domain Bacteria; phylum Pseudomonadota; class Gammaproteobacteria; order Enterobacterales; family Alteromonadaceae; genus Alteromonas; species Alteromonas genovensis. The sequence continues at coordinate 84,498 of NZ_JAAAWO010000015.1, read as the reverse complement.
TTGTTGAGGGAATGTTTATTACCACTTTTAACGATGTACACCGATTAACCATTCGCGGTGAGTTAGGCGCCATAAAGGCAAGTAGTTTTTCCGACGTTCCTACCTCGCTGCGATTTTATGCCGGCGGCGATCAAAGTGTTAGAGGTTTTGACTTTAGAGATATTTCACCAAAGGCTGAACTCTTTAATCCTGGTACAGGCGACTTTGACATAGAGTCCATTGGTGGTAAGTACCTACTAACAGGCAGCGTGGAATATGCCTATCGTTTTGCCGATAATTGGCGGGTGGCAGCTTTCGTTGATGCAGGAACCGCGTCAAATACCACCGATGCCGAGCTAACCTACAGTGTAGGTCCAGGGCTACATTGGCTATCTCCTATAGGTCCTGTGAGAATTTATATTGCGCGAGGTTTTGCTCCAGACGAAGCCAAATGGAATTTTCACTTGTTAATAGGGCCTGAAATATGAAAAAGCGTACAATTTCCGCTCTATTGCTATCACCGGTATTTTTTGTTGTTGCAGTATATGCTTTGCTTATTAGCCCTCTTGGCGGACCTACGGTAAAGATACTGGCCAATACCTTTGTTGATAAACTAGAGATTGAGGATATTGAAGGTGGATTTGCTGGCCCCCTAACAATACATAAATTGACATACAACAATCCACAGTGGCGGGTTGACGTAGGTCGAGTATATGCAGATATAACCTGGCGCTGCGTCTTTGAGCCTCGCGTTTGTGTAAACAACCTTGAGGTGGAAAACGCCACGGTTGAACAAGTATCCGCTGCGGCAGAAAACGATACAGCGAGTGAACAGAGCGACACCTTTGCCCTGCCTCTTCCAGTTGATGTGGCGCAGCTTACGTTGAAGAATGTGACGGTGGCCTTACTCAATGCAAATATCGCAATTGACTCTTTACTCCTAGAGGATTTCTCTGGTTCCAATCGTATTGAATTTGAAAATTTAGAGGCAAGCGGCTTAGCTGTTGCTCTTAATAGTAATAGCACAGCCCCAAATAGCAGTAACAGTACAAACAGCGCAGCTACACCGCCAAGCAATCCATCAGGCCAAGGTTCAGGCTCTGGCCCGGGCTCAGATACAAATTCCGGTTCATCGCTACCCACTTCATACTCGCTTAATTACGACGTGCCGTCACTGCCGGCGATAGTCACTCCCATTCCCATTAAATTTAGCGCGCTCAATATAGAAGATATTAGCTTCACTCAAGGTAAAGGCTCTTCTCAAGACATAAGCACCCAGCGATTGGCTCTGCTATCAGTAACCGATATGTCATTTCAACGCTCAGCAATTCGCATAGAGAAGGTGAATATTAAGCATGAGCAAGGTCAGGTAGAAGGCTTTATAGAAGCTAACCTTAAAGATAATTACCCCCTTGATATTGAGTTAGATGGCTTTGCAAAAATAGATGGACAGCAACAAAATATTACTTTGAATGCATCAGGAGCCCTTGATGATATCGATGTGGCGGTTGCAGCTACTGGATTGGTGACTGCTAACACTTCCTTGTCTGCAAACTTTCTATCCGAGTCGCTGCCAATAAGTTTCGACGCTAGTTGGCAGGCTCAGCCTATTCCTATGGTACCAAACGCAAGCTTAGATGCGGGCCAGCTAACCATTAGCGGTACAATGGGCGACTACAAACTTAAAGGCAATGGCTCGGCGAATGTACCTGATATGGGTGACATTCCAGTTGCGCTAGATGTAGTACTTAAAAAGAACAATATTTACGTGAATGAGGCTGATATATCGGCCTTAGAAGGCAGTATTAAGAATACGGGTACTTTATACCTTAATGACACCATTGCATGGCAAGGCAAAACAACGCTGACGAATGTGTCGGCTCAGCAGTTTAGTGAATTTGCCCCAGCGAAGCTGCAAGGAAATATCGACAGCATATTGCAATACTCCGAGGCGGGAGGTTTGCATGTGAGTTTACGTGATATGGATATTACGGGCGTTCTCCGAAGCTCACCTATACGAGTAGTAGGTGAAGCTGTATACGCCGGCCCTAGCGATTTATTAGTGGCAAACCTCAACGTTGAGCAAAACGAAAACCGCATAAAAGCGGTGGCTCAAGTGCTTAATAAGCGCTACATAAACGCCGATATTGATGTGGATATCGCAGAGATTAGCATGCTGTACAGCGATGTGTCGGGCTCAGTAAAAGGTGCGATTAAAGCGAATGGCCCTTGGCAGAACCCATCAACAACCAGCAAAATTAACCTATCTAATATTAACGTTTCGCCAAGTTTGAACGCTCAGGCTGCGCAGCAAGGAGCGTTGAATGGTGACGTGTCTGTCTCCGGCACCTATGAAAATCACAATGCCGAAATAGCATTAAGCCTGCCTAACAATGCCGTTGATCTTGTTATGTCTGGCTCGTGGAAAGCGCAGCACTGGAAGGGCACCATATCTAACTCTAAGCTAGAAATTGCTAATATGCGTTGGCTATTATCATCCCCGTTTAACCTCGATATTGGCATGCCCACTCAAACTTCACCCATCACTGCAAAGATAAGTAGCCACTGTTGGTCTTCAAGAGGTGAAGGAGAACTGTGCATTGAAAATGTTAACTATCTGGAAAACAAGGCCAGTTGGGATGTAACAGCCTCATCGTTGCCTGTTGGCTTATGGGCTCACGAGCTCGCACCACTCACTGTTTCAAAGGCGTCTGACGCAGCACTAACAGTGAAATCACAGGGCAGTTACTCTGCGGCAGACCCCATTGACGCAACCTTTACAGCCTCGTTAAGTCCTGCCAAATGGCAGCTAGGCGAATCTAGGCCCATTGAGCTGACCATAAACTCAATGGAGACCTCAGGTAAAATTAAGCAAGGAAAATTAACGTCTACCTCGTTAATTTCAAGTGAAGATATTGGTAATGCAACACTTACCCTTAATACTCGCCCCTTAGATGACAAAAAGCCTCTTGAAGGCACCCTTTTGATGCAGGGGCTAGATGTGTCGCCACTTAAACCCTTGTCTCCGGCAATTCGCACGCTGACAGGTTTACTGAACGGCAAAGTCAATTTAGGCGGCTATATTGACGACCCCGCTTTAAACGGCGAACTCACCATTGAAAATGGTGCAATTGATATACAAGACACCCCGGTATCATTGTCTGATTGGAATCAGTCAATTGTGCTTGATGGTCAACAGGCTAATCTTGACGGCTCGTTTATATTGGGCGGTGGCAAAGGCTCGCTAAAAGGCGATATAAACTGGTCGTCTACCCCCAGTGCTAACCTTACGCTGCAGGGAGATTCTTTTGAAATTAGACAACCCAATACGCGGCTTAAGGTATCACCAAACATCGATATTACTGCTACAAAAGAAAAGATTGACGTCACTGGTGATGTGAATATCCCTTGGGCCAGAATCGAAATTGCATCGTTACCTGACAACGCTGTATCACCGTCAAAAGATGTACATTTGCGCGGAGAGCCTCGCAGTGAAGACCCGCTGGATATTGTGCATGCTAGCGTGATGGTGAATATCGACCAGGCCAAAAAAGAAGAAGTGAAAATTGAAGCTTTTGGTCTAACGGCAAGTCTTTATGGTGGAATACGCATAAATACTCAGCCAGCCCTCGTGGGATACGGAGACCTGCAGATTTTAAATGGTCGATATAACGCCTACGGACAAAACCTGATAATAAAGACTGGCGAAATACAATTTAATGGCCCAATAAGCCAGCCTTCATTGTTAGTGGAGGCAATTCGAAACCCAGCTAAAACCGATGACGATGTGATAGCTGGCATTAGAATAGATGGGTCTGCAGACTCGCCAAGTATTAATCTATTTTCACAGCCGGCAATGGATCAGCAGGGCGTTTTATCCTATTTACTGACCGGTTCTGGGCCCAATTCAGGTTCATCTGACCCTAACTATGCGGCGCTATTGCTCGGCTTCGGACTATCTAATACAGAAACGCTGACCGGGCAGGTGGGAAGTGCCCTTGGCATAGATGACTTTAGCTTGAGCACCAATGAGGACAAGCTTTCCCTCACAGGGCAGATAAACGATAGGCTATCGGTTGAGTATAATGTCGATGTTGGTCTTGGAAATAACGATGTAAACAGTACGCTTCGACGCAGACAGCTTCCCCCAGATCTTGCGTTAAAATACCAGCTTCTACCCAATCTCTATTTAGAAGCTATTCAAACCACGTTAGAGGATCAGTCTGAATTTGCTCTCGACCTCTACTATGAGTTTTTCTTAGGTGAAAATCGCAGGCGTTCTGAGAGCGATGACGAACAAAGCGATAAAGAAAATAACGACTAAAGAAACAAGAGTGCGCCCTAAACTGTGCGCTGCTCTGCCATCTCTTCTAGCGCTTTGAGTTGTTTTTCAAAGCGCTGTTGACGCTTGTGTGCCCAAATACCCCATACAACAAGAATGAGTGTTGCGATGGGAAAACTGAAAGCGATTTTTTCCCATTTTTCGGGGCTTAATTCTCCAAAAAAGTATCGCTCTAATGCAAACGCAGGCAGCACAAAAAGCGCGGGCCATGCAGAGTGCTTGGTGATGAACGCAATGCGTATATTATTTTTTATCTGGCGCGTGTATTGATGTAAATGATCAAGAGTTTGTGAGTCTTTGGCAAAAGCCGCCACTCGTCGCAGCCACAATTGATAAATTAAAAACGGAATGGCCGTTGCCACCATAAAAATACATAACCCTTTTGCGGTAAAAGATAGCTCTCCCCAGTAAATAGATAAAAAATAGAGAGAAGGCAGAAGCGCTAAAGAATCTATAACCATATAAATACGCTGTTTTATTCGCTCGCTGTTAAAGCTTTTTTTTACTTCAGATAGGTCGATATCGTTAACTGGCTGATTCTGCCATAGCAAAGTCAAATCAGTGTCACTTCCTTTTACTCGATCTTTATTATCATCGTTATGCATTGGGTTCCTCCTGCAGCACTTTTTGCTTTGCCCGTTTCAAAATAACACCCACATAATTTTTTGATATACCGCATACCTCGGCAATTTCGTCATAGCTTAATCCTTCTAACGACAGGGTAAGCACTTGTCTTGGCTGCAGGGGAAGTGCACGAACGGCTTGCAGCAAACGTACTAGCGATTGCTGCTGGCTAGAAACGACTTCTGGAGAATACTGTGGACTTTGGTAACCATCAGAGCCCAACGTATCACTTTCATATCGGTGAGTATCAACACGTTTTACTTGGCTTGCTACGTGGGTTACCGCGCGATTATGGGCAATTTTCAGAATATAGGTTTTTACACTACTATCGCCCTTGAACCGCGACAGCCCCTGCCACACAGCAATAGCAATCTCTTGCAAAAGCTCTTGCTGCATAGCCTCGTTAGCTTCGTAGCTATTTGCAACGCGGCTTAACAATGCTCCGTATTGTGTAAAAACGTCTTCAAATCCTTGGCCCAAGCGGGTTGCCCTTTCTAAAAGTTTTTATGTTTAGCAGGTACGTAAGTACCCTAATCATTACTGTAGCGAGTTGACCACTACAAAAATGCAGCAAAAAGCTCAACACACCCAGTTACAGTCTGCACCCATTTATTTTTATTACACGTTTTTAAATCTTTTTTGTAATTTATTCTGAAAAGCCGTGACTAGTAACAACGAATGCCTTGAACCAACACATAAATTACCCTATTGAAGGAGAGTTCTATGTCTACATTAAGCCTTGTATTGTTACTTGGAAGTATCACCTCTATTGCGCTATTAGCGAGTTATTTAGACGCGAAATTTCAGTGGTGCTTGAACGACTGGATGAACGGAAAGTGCAGTAACCCGTTTATAGCAAGCAAAGCAGCGCTACAGCAGCAGCGAATACAAGAAAAAGACGCTCAAATAGAAGCGCTTATGGCGCGCATAGAAACACTAGAAGCTATAGTGACTGAGCCAGCTTATGAACTAAACAAAAAAATAAATGCGCTTTAAGCCGTTTACTTAGTTAGGCCTTATTTTAATAGGCTTTAGTTTGTTAAATTTGGTTTAGTGAGATAAAAAAGGGCGACGCATAAAGCGCGGTATTTTGCCCATGGCAATTGCGTTGCCCATTAGTACTACAGCAACACCGATGAAAGAGAGCGCTGTCCACTGATAGCCCTCAAAGAAGGTTGAAATTACCAGCGCAACCATGGGATATACCAATACCACGTAAGCCGCTTTATCTGCCCCCATTTGTTGAAGTAATTTCATATAAGCACCAAAGGCAAAAACAGAGCCAAACAAAGCTAGATAAAGCAGCGATAAATAAAACTCTGTACTGGTGGGAATAATGAGCTTACCCGGCAACAATAACGACGTTATAAATAGCAAAATCATGGCGTAAGACATGGCATAAAAGTTCATCTGAATCACCGGAGTGCCAGAAGTTAAAATCCGCTCAGAAATAACGTTGCCCACTGAAGCACAAAAAAAGCTGACAAAGGCAATGCTTAATCCTAAAGCCAGCGCTGCGTCCATGGAAACTTTCGAGAACTCGGGTACGAACAAACACACAATACCGCTTAGTCCAAACGTCGCCCCAATCACTACCTCTTTGCGAATAGGCTCTTTTAACCACCAGCGACGTAGCACCACGTTAATATAAATAATACAGGAGCTCATCAACGCTAAAAGCGCACTGATAATATGCGCCTGTGCCATGTAAAGCAGAGTGTAATTTAAGCTATAGAGAAATAAGCCCACCGCAGCCATCTTCACGTGTATGTGCAAGGGAAGGGCAAACGGCAGCCTTTTTACTAAACAATAAATTCCCAAGCATACGGCGGCGAGTAAGTAGCGCAGCGCTATAGCAAATGTCTCAGATGTATGGCCAATTTGATAGGTAATCGCAATCCAAGTTGAGCCCCAAATTAGACAGCACAATGAGAATAAGGTTGGGTTGTTCATTCGCCCATTAATCCTCAGTTATCATTGCGCTAAAAATTGCGTTAAGTGGTTAACCGCTGAATCGAGCAAGGTTTGTCGCGCGCATTTCCCCACCCATGCATTGTGTGGTGTTATTAACAAGTTGGGTAAATTGGCCTGCATTAAAATATGATCAGAGGGTGGAGGTTCAACAGACAATACATCGAGCCCAGCCCCACCAATTTTTTTACTTTTAAGTGCTCCAAGCAAGGCGGGTTCATCAACCAGTCCACCTCGCGCGGTATTGATTAAAAAACAATTTGGCTTCATTAACGATAGGGTTTCTGCGTTTATCAACTTGTCTGTCTCTTGCGTCAACGGACAATGAAGGCTCACCACATCAGCACTAGGTAATAGCGATGAAAGCGACGGGCGCGGATCGTCGGCTCTTCCTGGGCGCCCAGCGATAGTCACCTGCATGCCCATAGCTTTAAATAAACCTTCTACCCGCTTGCCAAGCTCGCCATGACCTACAATGACAGCGTGCATTCTCTCTAATTCAACAACAGGGTGAGACAGTAAACAAAAATGGGAAGATTCAGACCAAGCCCCCGCTTTTACATCATGCTGATAGTGCACAAACTGGGTGGCCAAATTAAGCAGTAGCGTTAACGCATGCTGCGCCACACTGCTGGTCCCGTATGCCTGAACATTTTGCACTTTAATATCATTTGTTTTGCAATACTCTAGGTCGATATTATTCATGCCGGTAGCTGTAACACCAATGTATTTTAACTTGGGCGCTTGGCGCAGCGCTTCTGCGCTTAGTACAACTTTGTTCACCAATACAGCAGTGGCGCTTTCAATTCGCGTAACAACATCGTTTGGAAGGGTATTTTGATGCAACGTAAGGCATGCATCTACATCACTGAGTTGTTGAGTATCCAGCGACTCTAAATCTAATGTCTCTGCATCAAGAAACACCACATTAGGTAAACTCATACGGCATCGCTTATCGACTCAAGGGCCGCTTTTATCTTTACAGGAATAGGAATAGATTTATCTGAAGCCCTATCGACAAACACATGCACAAACTGCCCATGAGCAACTCTTCGCTGGCTTTCTCCGGCGTAAACCGACAGTCCATAAGTGACTGAGCTCCTCCCTACCTTTTTTACACTCATACCAACATAGATATTTTCAGGGTAGGCTGCCGGGGCAACGTACTGACATTGACTACTAACCACGTACGCCACGGTCTTACCGTTGTGAATATCTAACCCACCCTGCTCAATTAAAAAGCGATTTACCGCCGTATCGAAAAAGCTGTAATACATCACATTATTGATGTGACCGTAGGCATCATTGTCCTGCCAGCGAGTAGCAATAGTAATTGAAAACGGATAGTCGGCGAGTGTTGGCGTTATTTCTGTCATGGGCATCCTGTATAAAAGGGCTTTCTCTGCTACAAAAGCACCATATCGTCTCTGTGCACAGCTACATTTGTCGTTTCATAACCTAGCACACTGGCAATATCTTTCGACTTTTTCCCTTTTATAAGTATTAAGTCTTTTGCGTTATATAAGCTTAATCCCTTTGCCACTGCTTGGTTTTCACACACTATTTCAACTGCTTCGCCTTGCGCAAAGTTTCCTTCTATTCCCGCAATACCCGAGGGGAGTAGCGAGGCTCCCTGCTCAATCAAAGCAACTTTGGCGCCTTTGTCGATAATAATACGACCAGCAGTTTTTAATGTGTGCGTTAACCATAAGCGCCTGGCATTAGAAGGGGTTCGCATAGCTTTAAAAAGCGTACCGGGCACCTTGCCAGCAAGCAGGGCGTCAAAAGTTTCACCGTGTCGACCATTGACGATAAGCGTTTGAATGCCGCTGTTTATGCATTTATCTGCTGCCTCTATCTTTGTGCGCATACCGCCAGTTCCAATAGACGTTCCGGCCCCTCCGGCTAACCCATAAATGGTGCTATCAATGCTTTCAACCACAGGAATTAACGTAGCATCTTTGTTTTTACGAGGATCGCTTGTGTAGAGCCCGTCAATATCTGAGCAAATAATCAAGGTGTCGGCTTGTGCGACTAATGCAGTGTAAGCACCAAGGTTGTCATTGTCGCCCACTTTAAGTTCATTCACTGCTACCGTGTCATTTTCATTCACGATAGGAAGTGCATGGTGATTGATAATCTCTCGAAGTGTATTTTTTATATTCACGTAACGCGTACGGTCACGAAGATCGTCGGCAGTAAGCAGTACTTGCGCGCAGGGAAAATCAAAAAATCGCTGCCAGTTGGCCATCATGATGTTTTGGCCGATTGCGGCCATAGCCTGCTTTTCAGCAATGGATGGTGTGTTGCGTAATACAACACCATTAGCACCAGAAGATACCTTATTACGACCAGCAGCAACACTGCCTGAAGACACTAAAATGATTTCTTTACCCTGTTCACGGCTAGCGGTAATAAATCGAGCCAATGCTAATAAGTAGCGGCCACTGCATTCTCTGCCATCAGGTGCAATTAAGGCACTACCCACTTTAACGACAGCTCGCTGCCAAGAAAAACTATTCATAGAGGAAGGAAATGAAAAAAGAACAAGATAACAAGAATACGACAGTTAAAGTCGTATCACAAAACGTTCTGTTACATAAACTTTGCGTTAAACCGAGGGTAGTTTACGGTCGGGAACTAGGATTCGCAGAGCCAGACTTATATACTAAAGGCGATAACATATAATAATTCCAACTTAACACGTTGCAAGGAAACACCATGAGCACCGCAAAACGACATTTTTTCTGGCTGGCGCCAGTATTGTCTATGCTGATTTCTCTTCCCAGTGCACACGCCTCAATAAAGCAAACTAAGGGCGACTTTGAAGATAAATTCCGTCAGCTAGACGAAGTTTTACCTACTCCAAATGTATATCGAAATGCTGCTGGCGAACCAGGCCATCAGTATTGGCAGCAACAAGTTGACTACGATATCGACGTGAAATTGCTTGAAGGCGAGCGTCGTATTGAAGCAAAAGAAACCATTACTTATCACAACAATTCACCAGATACACTGAAGTATCTATGGATTCAATTAGACCAAAACAAATTCCGCGATGACTCTATGTCAGCGCTTACTACCACATTTGGTGGTATTGGAAACCGTGGTCCGGCTACAGAAGCAGCCAGTGGTAGTAAACCTGCAAAACTGAGCATGGGCGCGCTTCGTCGCCAGCAGTTTGTTGAAGACAATGAGCTAGGCTATACCATCTCTCGCGTTGAAGATAAATCAGGTAATGACCTTCGCCATACTACGGTTGGTACATTAATGCGAGTAGACTTGGCAACGCCATTGAAGCCGGGTAAGAAAGTCACTTTCGACATCGATTTTGCATTTAACATTGTAGAAGAAGATGCGGTATCTGCTCGCGCAGGTTACGAGCACTTCCCTGATGATGAACGTGAAGGCGGCAATGACATCTTCTTGCTAGCCCAGTGGTTTCCTCGTTTGGCCGCGTACACAGATTACGAAGCGTGGACAAACAAAGAGTTCATCGGCCGCGGCGAATTCACACTAGAGTTTGGTAACTACGAAGTAGACATTACCGTACCAGCGGATCACATTGTGTCATCGACAGGTGAGCTTCAAAACCCAAAAGACGTGCTGACCAAAACTCAGCGCGATCGTCTGAAGAAGGCAGAGAAAGCAGATCGCATTGTTTTTGTTGTAACGCCTGAAGAAGCTATTGAGAATGAAAAAGAGGGTACATCAAAGCTAAAAACGTGGACGTTTAAAGCAGAGAATGTACGTGACTTTGCATGGGCTTCATCACGTAAGTTTGCCTGGGATGCACGCGGTTACCAACAAGGCGGCGACACACAGCCTCTTGTAATGGCTATGTCGTTTTATCCTAAAGAAGGCGGTGAACTATGGCAGAAGTATTCAACTGAATCCATCATCCATACTATGGACGTGTACAGCCGCTTTAGTTTCGACTATCCATACCCAGTAGCCCAGTCGGTTAACGGCCCTGTGGGTGGCATGGAATACCCAATGATTACGTTTAACGGCCCGCGTACCGAGTTACAAGACGACGGCTCTCGCACGTATTCACTCGCTGAAAAACGCTTTCTTATCGGCGTTGTTATTCACGAAGTGGGGCACATTTATTTCCCGATGACGGTAAACTCTGACGAGCGCCAGTGGACGTGGATGGATGAAGGGTTAAACAGCTTTCTTGATGGTGTAGCAGGCCGTGAATGGGATCCAACGATTCCATGGGGTGTTGAGCCACGTGATATTACAGGCTACATGAAGTCTCAAACTCAGGTGCCAATTATGACTCAGTCAGACTCGGTACTTCGTTTAGGTCCTAATGCGTATACGAAGCCTGCAGCAGCACTTAACATTTTACGTGAAACCATTCTTGGTCGCGAGCTTTTCGATTTTGCATTTAAAGAATATGCACAACGTTGGATGTTTAAACGCCCAACGCCGTCTGATTTTTTCCGCACAATGGAAGAAGCATCAGGTGTTGACTTAGATTGGTTCTGGCGTGGCTGGTTCTACTCAACCGATCACGTAGACATTAGCTTAGACAGCGTTTATAAGCTTCGTTTGAACACCGAAGATCCAGATATCGATTTTGGCCGCGAACGCCAGACAGAAATGGAAAAACCACAGTCGCTTACCGTTATTCGCAACAAAGAAGAAGGTAAAGAGTTGTGGGTTGATCGCTTCGATGACATCAGCGATTTTTATGACGAAAACGATCGCTATACCGTGACCAACAAAGAGCGTAATAGCTATCAAAAATTCTTGAAAGGTTTAGAGCCGTGGGAACGTACTGCATTCGAACGTGCAGTAAGAGAAGATAAAAACTATTACGTACTTAACTTTAGTAACCATGGTGGCTTGGTTATGCCTATCATTCTAGAACTTGCTTATGAAGATGGTTCGACAGAAGAGATGCGTATACCTGCCGAAATTTGGCGCAGAACGCCAAAAGCGGTTAGCAAGCTTATCGTAACGGAAAAAGACAAAGAGTTAGTGAGTGTTACCGTTGACCCACATTGGGAAACAGCCGATGTGAATGTTGAAAATAACCACTATCCACGTCGTATCATTCCGTCGCGTATCGAAGCGTATAAAGGTAAGTCTCGCAACTCCTACGAGTACCGCGACCTTATGCAAGACTCAAAAACTGAGTTAAAGACAGATGACGAAGACGATGAGAATGATGAAGGCAACGATGACGAGTAAGTTGTCTTCTATCAGGCAGGGCACGGTTGCCCTGCTTGCACTGTTATTAGTAACAGGTAGCTTTGCATACAGCACAGCGGTGAAGGCCCATCAAATTAAAGCGGCTATTACGACGGTATTGTTCAATCCAAGAACCGAAAATATCGAAGTGATGCATCGTTTTAATTTGCATGATGCTGAGCATGCGGTAAAAGTTCTGTTTGATAAGAACGCTGATATTATGGATGACGAAAAGACGCAGCAAGCCTTTGCTGATTACGTTGGTCACCACTTTGCGCTGTTAAACAGTGAAGATACTTCGTTAGCGCTTGAGCAAGTAGGTTTCGAAGTGGATGGTAAGCACTTTTGGGTTTACCAAGAAACGGCTCAACCACCGGCTCTAGAGGGCTTAAAAATACGTCACGATGCACTTCGAGATTTATGGCCTAGCCAAGTAAACACCATTAACGTTGAAGGTAACGGACCACTAAAAACCCTTACTTTCACCGACAATGTAACGCTGCTTGAGGTGGGCTTTAACAGCGACCATCACTAAACCCAGTGTTCGCAATACCAAGCCTGCAGATGCTTCATTTGGCATTAAATCTGCGGGCTTTTTTATGTCTTTTTAAAAGTTTTTCCTGTGTGCATCTACCACCGAAGTCTTATAGCGTTTCTTTTAACAATACATTAACGTTTGCGTGAGAACGTCATTCTATAAAGGTTTTATCATGAGTAACAGCGCTTCTAGTGCATTTGCGCACAACGCTCGAAAAGACAGAAAGAAAAAAGAGGTAGCCGTCACCAGCAACCTCGAAGATCGCGCGTCGCTGGGGCACTCTGAAGACTCTTCTGGCACAAAAGGCTCGACTGCCTCAAAAGGCTCGAACGCAAGCAATGCCTTCGCTGATAAAAAGAACATCATGTGGGTGCTTTTAAGTGGTGGAATGGCGATGACGTTTATCATCATGCTGTTTTTGCCCAATACCGGTATGGGTGATGGAATGATTGCCACCTATTCCTCCATGTTGTGGTGTGGTTTCTTTGGTGCGGCCCTTTGGCGTTATCGCGGCGCAAACGGCTGGACAGGTTTTGCCTTTGGCAGTGTAGTTGGCTTTGTCTTGCAGGTGGTGTCGCAAATTATTTAATACCAGTTGGCATAGGCGAACGAGCTGCTTTTAAATAGGTGGCTTTTAAACGTATTCGCTAATCAAAACCGTCTTCTATCTCGTACATACCTATATCATTCAATAGCCTCTTTTTGAGGCGTCCCCGCTACGTTTTTAACGTAGCGAAATAGAGTAGGTGACATGTCCGAAGACTCCCCTAAAAGAAAGTCAAAAGCTATTCCCTCTTCTCGATTATCCCGGGTCAGTCGCCTAGGCGCACTGGCGGGTAAAATTGCCGGAAATGTCGTTACTCAGGGCGCAGGACAGCTGTTGAAGGGCGAGAGACCTGCCCTTGCCTCATTACTATTAACACCAAAGAATATGACGAATGTGGCCAATCAGCTAGCTAGCATGCGTGGCGCGGCCATGAAACTCGGTCAGCTTATCTCTATGGATGCAGGAGACTTTTTACCCCCTGAGCTTGCTACTATCTTGTCTCGTTTAAGAGAAGACGCAGATCCAATGCCTAAAGCGCAGCTTATCGAAACCTTGAATAAGGCGTGGGGCGAGAAGTGGCAGGACAGCCTACTGTATTTTTCTTTTGCGCCAGTGGCAGCGGCATCTATTGGTCAGGTGCATAAGGCCATCACCATGGATGGAAAAATGCTCGCAATAAAGGTGCAGTACCCTGGGGTGAGAAAAAGTATCGATAGCGATGTGGACAATGTCGCGACCTTGATAAAGCTCACGGGTCTTATACCGAAATCTTTAGATATTAACCCTCTTCTTAGTGAGGCAAAAACACAGCTTCATCAAGAGGCTGACTACAACCGCGAAGCGGCTATGCTAACGCGTTATGGCCAGCAGCTTACAGAGATAGAACGCTTTATCATTCCTCAAACTTACGAGCCCCTTACCAGTGAAACGGTACTCGCGATGGACTTTATTGAGGCTTCGAACCTAGATACGCTGCTTGATGAATCACAGGAAGTACGCAATGCTGTTATGACTGACTTGATGGGGCTATTTTTCAATGAGGTATTTAACTTTAAGCTGCTTCAAAGCGACCCGAACCTTGCCAATTACAAGTTTAATACAGAGACAAAGCAGATAGTACTTCTTGATTTTGGCGCGACCCGTGAGATCCCAGAAAGTATTTCAATAGGCTACAAAGCACTGCTTAATAGTGCCGCTTTGCAAGATAAGCAGTTAATGGCAGAGGCAGCCCTTGATATCGGACTAATAGATAAATCTCACACTCCCGAACAGGTTGATGCAGTCATTGGTATTGGCATGGAAGCGTGCGAGTCGCTTATACATAACGAGCCCTATGATTTTGGCACTAGCGACCTTATTCAGCGTCTACACGATAAGGGCATGACGCTCACGACGGAACATGACTTCTGGCATACACCACCGGCTGATGCGCTATTTATTCACAGAAAGCTAGGGGGATTGTTTTTATTGGCTAGGCGATTAGGTGCGCAAGTGAATATGCGGGCGTTGGCCGCTCCTTGGCTAGAAACCACCTAGCTTGCGTGCACCGAACACACAACTATTAAGCTGAAATGTGTTTAGTAAGGCAAATCCATACTGAAGGGCAGCGCCATTTGCTCTGCACTTTTAGGTGGGTTACCTATCATTTCGTCATAGGGCGTGTCGTGCTTCATCACCGACTTTTCGACGCTGCAGTGGGCAAATGATTCGCGAATATGACCCGTGCTAAAAAATCGCATTGGCTTACCTTTTTTGTCGTAAACCATCCCGCTTTTGTCACCAACCATTAAATAAACCAGATACACATTCATCTCATATGACTGCACTTCTAAGTAGTCTATTACTGTGGGTGTATCTTCTAAATCGCTAAAAAGAAACTTATGCATATCTACCTCAAAAAACGCCCTAATACAGGTAGCAGCTGACGCTATACACAACGCCGGCGCTAACAAAACGTTTTTATTACGTTACGCTAAGTTTTCAGGTTCAGTTGATAGCCTGACTTCTTCGATAGGGCGGCGATAATTACTGTAGCGCACTGCAAATAACAGCATAACGAGGCCAACGACAGAAGACAGTGCGAAACACCACGCCGCAAAGCCAATGCCCGAAGCAATCCACAGTAGTGGAAACATGAGTAACCGCGGCCCCTCTAACGCAAGCGCCAATTTAGATTGAGACAGAATAAAGCCATTTTGAATACTCATAACCACAACGGTGAGGACAATAGCCATTTGCTGCATACCTGAGAGCGTGTCTAAATTGAGCAAAAAATAAAGCGCAGCGCCAAGCATAATTACGTGCTGTAAAAGACTATAGCGCGTCACTGACTTATGGATGTGTGGGTGATATTTTCTAAAATTACTCAACGGTAGTTTTTCCTTAGGAAAGCGCTCTGATACGTCGGCTGGTCGCCAACCCGTGCGACCAAACCAGACGCGAAATTTGTCAGTCCATGAACGGGTATAATAGCTATCCTTAGCCAGTTGACTGTAAATTTGTAAGTTAGCCCAAAGTGGATTAAAGCTTTTTAGCGCACCGCGAATACCGAAAACGACTGGCTCTTCTTCTTTCTCTGGCATGTAGGTTGAAAACAACCGATCCCAGAGAATAAATACGCCTCCGTAATTTTTATCGATATAAATTCGATTTTGGGCATGGTGAACCCGGTGGTTTGAAGGAGTGACAAACACCTTTTCCATCCACCCCAACGTGGTGATGTGTTGAGTGTGAACCCAAAACTGATACACCAAATTGAGTGCTCCCACCGTTATTATCATCTCTGGCGTAAAGCCAACTAACGCCAGCGGCAGATAAAAAATCCAGCTAAACACAGCACCACTTGTTTGCCTCAATGCCGTAGTCAGATTGTAATCTTCACTTGAATGATGCACTACATGGGCGGCCCAGAGTATGCTCATTTCATGTCCAAGCCTATGATTCCAGTAATAAAAGAAGTCATAGGCTACAAATGCAATAACCCACACCCACCACGCTTGCGGTAGCTCAAACATAGCGACCGCATCAAAGAAAAGCACATAGATAGTAAAGGGGATAAGTTGATGACCAATTGCCACAATGCGAGAAAGCACGCCCGCACTTAAGCTTGTGATAGCGTCATTAGTTCGATAGTACCCCGTTTTCCTTTTGCGATCGGCATAAAGCTCAATACCAATAAGTAGGAAAAACAAAGGAATAGCAAATAATATAACGGTCATAGTGAGCAACCAAGATAACAGTTTCTACATGTTAAACAAATGTTTAAAATAACCCAAGTTATTTACAATGATTGAGGCAAATAATGACATATGTATGTGTAGCGACGTGTGTTTGTAACAATGTGTACTTGTAATAATGGGTATTTGTAGCGGTGTATACTTCTAGCAAAGCGTGGTTTTACTCACTGTTATAACCTATTCGTTACCTGCACGCGCTATCTTTGTAATCAAAGCGCGGTGTTGACACTTATTTATAACGACACAGACTGGTTAACCCATGCACCATTGAAAGAGAGCATTTATTTTGTTGTGGGTAAGACCAATCGAAATCGGTGTTTTCAACGTTAAAAGGCTATCACGATTGAAAATTTAAGCAGAAAAGAAACATTTCTCTTGTTTGATTTTCTAACATTGAGTGTTATGTCTGGTAGTATTACCTAAAGGAAATCTCAGCAGCGGAGTCATTATGAGTGAAACAACAGAGAAACAGTCGTTAGGCCCACACTTTCTGATAGCGGGAATAATCCTTGTCGTCATCCTCGCGATAGTTTTTTGGCCAAGCGATGAAACGCCTGAGCCCGCAGAGGCACCTAAACCCGAAATTAATGAACCCGTACTTACCGAGTCTGATGAACCGGAAGTATTTGAAACAAAACCTGCACCACCACCTGTTGAACTTGAAGAGAAAGACGAAGTGGAACCACTCCCTGAAGTTGAGGAAAGTGAGCCCGAACCACTTGATGTAAGCGATCCAGCAGTGAAAGAAGCGCTAGTAGATAGCGCAGCTGCCGATGAAAACACGGTGAATAGACTACTGGTTAACGAAGGCTTACTTCAACGCTTTGTGGTTTCTGTGACAAATTTGGCGGGCAACAAAATGGCGCCCAATCATCAACTGCTTACTCCACCAGAACAGAACTTCAGAGTGTATTCTCAAGCTGATAAGCAGTGGATTGATGCAGCTAGCTATAAGCGCTACACGCCATATGTGAATGTTTTAGAGTCATTTGATAATGAGGCGCTATTAACGGTTTATCAGTCTTATAAAGACGATATTCAAGCTAAATACGCTGAAATTGGTGATCCTGACAAAGATTTTAATAGTGTGTTGCTCAGCGCAATAGACGAATTGCTCGATACGCCAGAGGTACCGGTTCCGGTAGAAGTCTATTCAGATTCTGTGATGTACAAATACACAGACGAACGCTTAGAAAACCTTGATGGCCCGCAAAAGCAACTGTTAAGAACGGGGCCTGACAACATGCGCCGTATTAAAGCGAAGCTTCGCGAAATCAAAGCGTTGATTGAGCAAAATGGACTTAACTAAGTTTCAAAAGCAAATAGAGGGCTCGTCTGATAAGACGCGCCCTCTTCCGCCTGTAGAAAAATGGAACCCCGATTTTTGCGGCGATATTAATATGACAGTGACGCTAGACGGTCGCTGGTTCTATGAAGGCACCCCAGTAGGTCGCGCTAGCTTGGTAAAATTGTTCTCTTCGGTACTTAAACGAGAAGACGATAAGTACTTTCTTGTTACGCCGGTAGAAAAAGTGGGGATTACCGTTGAAGACACGCCTTTTTTAATCACTCAATGGAAAGAGGTTGAAGCAGACGCTAACGGCGGTAGTAGCACTAACGGCGACAAGAACACTGCGCTTGTGCTGATTACACAAACTGGCGATGAAGTTGTTTTAGATAGCGTTGATCAAATGGAACTACGCGTTCCACCAAAAGCAATTCGAGATAAAGAGGCTACCGCAATTCCCTATGTATGTGTTCGCAGAAACCTGTGGGCTCGCCTACATC
The DNA here is from genome assembly GCF_010500895.1 of Alteromonas genovensis. Lineage (GTDB taxonomy): Bacteria > Pseudomonadota > Gammaproteobacteria > Enterobacterales > Alteromonadaceae > Alteromonas > Alteromonas genovensis. Next base: position 66,268 of record NZ_JAAAWO010000015.1, on the reverse strand, counting down.
AAAATGTGTATTACCAGCTACTTGAAAAATCGAAAGAAATAAAAGGCGGTGATGAAACTCACTTCGTTGTTCACTCAGCTAACATCGACTTTATTATTGGAAAGGTAGGTTAATCCTCGCTTACCTTTTAATCATCCGCTGTCCCCAATCCTCGTCCGTTTCCTATTTTTCTACTCTTTCACCTTCTTTCAATACATCCCGTTTAATTAGCCCAAAATTCGTACACCATAAAATAACGCTTCCTAAATATCTCATAAAACTCAGTAAAACCCGCCACTAATAGCGTAATACTTTGCGTTACTTTAATGAGTGCTTTACATTAAATTACTGTGTAATTATCCATCAAAAGAAGAACTATATTATGAAAAAAACACTGACCGCATTAGCTGTATCTTGCACGCTTTTACCGCTTACGTTTAGCGCCCAAGCAGCCACGCTCATCCATGCTGGCAAAGCCTTTACCGGAACCTCTAACGAATTACGTAACAAGGTAACCATCGTTATTGAAGATAACAAAATTGAAAGTGTGAAATCAGGATTTGTAAGCGCTGAGAAGGGCGATACAGTTATTGATTTAAAAGATAGCACGGTAATGCCTGGATTGATGGATATGCATGTACACTTGTCGTCTCAACAAGGCGGGCCGAAGAGCTACTTAGAGCGATTCACGCTTAATGAAGCAGACTATGCATTGCGTGCAGCAAATTACGCTAAGATCACCCTAGACGCAGGCTTTACAACAGTAAGAAACCTCGGTGACTCGCACAATGAAACCATTGCCCTTAGAACCGCTATCGATAAGGGCTATGCTGTTGGGCCGCGCATTTACACCGTAGGAAAATCTATTGCCACCACAGGCGGCCATGCCGACCCATCTAATGGTATGTCTCATTTACTTCGCCCAGACGTAGGTCCTGAGCAAGGCGTAGTCAATGGAGAAGCGCAAGCCCGAGAAGCAGTAAGAACGCGCTACCAAGACGGCGCTAACCTGATAAAGATTACCGCCACCGGCGGTGTACTAAGTGTGGCTAAAAGCGGTCAGAACCCACAGTTTATGACCGATGAACTAGAGGCAATTGTTGATACGGCAAAAGATTACGAAATGACCGTAGCTGTTCATGCACACGGAAAAGAAGGCATGAAGCGAGCCATTACAGCAGGTGTAGACTCAATAGAACACGGCACCTACATGGATGACGAGATTCACGAGTTGATGAAAGCAAACGGCACGTATTATGTGCCCACCATTCTTGCCGGCAAGTTTGTTGCAGAAAAAGCAAAAATCGATGGCTTCTTTCCAGAATTAGTTCGCCCAAAAGCGGCGGCAATTGGCCCCCTAATTCAGCAGACATTTGCTACCGCTCATAAAGCGGGCGTGAAAATTGCTTTTGGAACTGACAGTGGCGTATCAGCCCATGGTGATAATGCACAAGAGTTTGCCCTAATGGTTGAAGCGGGAATGACGCCTGCAGACGCTTTAACAAGCGCCACGGTGAATGCCGCAGATTTACTCGGTGTAAGCGACATACTAGGTACGTTAGAGCCGAGTAAATTAGCAGATATTGTTGCGGTAAAAGGTAATCCGTTTGACGATATAACCATAATGGAAAATGTGTCGTTTGTAATGAAAGACGGCGTTGTTTACAAACAGTAAAAAATAGCACTTTAAGAAAAGATTTCATGGCACCTGGTAAAAAGCTCAGTAAAAAGATGGCGCAAAAGACCAAGCAATTGGTCGATTCGAAACATATGTTGAAAGGTATTACACTCTCTTCGTTTTTAGAGTCGACCATAGTGCCTATTCCATTGGAAGCCGTGATGTTGCCATTAATGCAGGCAAGAAGAGAATCGCTATGGCACATCGCTGCAATGGCAACCCTTGGCTGTGTGATAGGGGCTATTTTCGGCTATGCCTTGGGGTATTATCTTTTTGATTTGATTGGAGAGTGGGTGATTTCCACTTTCTTCAGTCAGGACCAATTTGAAAATGTAAAAGACCAAATGCAGCAGCAGGGATTTTGGTTTGTTATGACCTTGGGCATTGCCCCCATTCCTTTTCAGGTAGCTATGCTTGCAGCAGGTGCCACAAAATATTCGCTCCCCTTGTTTTTACTGGCCACAATTATAGCGCGCTCACTTCGCTATTTCGGCCTTGCGGCAGCCGTGTATTATGCTGGCGACAAGGCAGAGCAAATGATTAGGCGCTACAAAATGAAGGCGATTATTGGAGCAACACTTATTGTGCTTCTACTTTGGTGGGGCGCTAACACATTCTTATAAAGAGGCTTTTTGGTATTTTACCGCTGCGCAAAAAATATTTATAAAACCTTTTGCAGTTCTTGTTGAACTTCTTTATTGATAATGATTCCTATTTACATTAATGTAATAACGAGTCCTATCTAGGAGGTGCAACAGTGAATACACAACATTTATGCCCCGTTTATACAAAGTGGCTTCAATTAAATCCAATTGACGCGCGCAAGCATCGGCATTTCTTGCAAGATAGCATGCAAAAAGCCCGCCTTCAGGGGCAACTTGATAAAGCGTGCACGCTGGCATATCAGACGTTAGAAGCCGCAAAGCTTGTTCTCACGGCATTACAAAATGTGTCTAATCAAAACGTTTTAAATCACAAGGATAATAGCGTGAGAGAGGATATAATTTCCTATTCGGCCGCAGGCATGTATCTGTCTTCTCTTTTGCACTGTAGCGACAATTCGCAAGAAGCTCATAATGTATTACAGCAGTGCCAGCAGCAGCTAATTGCTGTTCTGCCTCTTCATGCTACCAACCATACTATCTTAGCGTTAATCAAAACTGCGATGCATGCTTTCGAACAAAGCAGTCTGCTTTTAGTTAACAACAAGTTAGCTAACAACGGTGCAGTCAATGGCAATTCCGATAGCGGCCATTCAGTTGGCAGCTCTTCCGCTAGCAAACGTATCCACCGCGCCAATAACCGCCTTTCTCTCGTCCACTGATTTATTTAATGAGGAAAACACGATGAGCGCCAAACAGCGTACAGCCAATGAGGGCTATATCTCGTTAAGTGTCAGAGCGTCTGTACTGAAAAGAATGTTGAGCGGAGAAAACCTGCATTTGAGCGATATTCATTGCTCAAACAAAAAAAGCAAATTGGCTGTTCAAAAGCTACTTTTGCAAGCGCTTAGCGAAGGTGAATAAAAAGGGCACTTACAAGCACCCTTTCTGTATGACAAATTGATATGGCATTGTATCAGTTTGAGACGCTACGAGCGTATGACCCATAAACCGACAAAAGCTTGGGATATCCCTCGCTGTTGACGGGTCGTCTGCCGACACTGACAAGGTTTCCCCATCCGCTAATTTTCGAATGTTTAAACGCACCATCATAACCGGCTCAGGGCAGCGAAGCCCCAACGCGTCTAAATGTGTGTTTGCCTCATTAAAAGCAGTATCAAAATCAGATGCCATAATTCTCACGGTAGGTGTTTATGGCATCAATATCGGCGTTATGACCGCCTTTTTCTTGCAAATAGGCAACTACATCAGCAAGGGCAACGATGGAAATCACTGTGGTATTAAAATCGCGCTCAACTTCCTGAATCGCTGACAATTCACCTTTGCCTCGCTCTTGTCTGTCTAGGGCAATGAGAACACCTGACAAACTAGCCTGCTGTTGCTCAATGAGCGCCATAGACTCACGAATAGCCGTTCCAGCGGTGATCACATCGTCCACCAGCATCACCCGTCCTTCTAGAGGACTCCCTACCAAGTTTCCACCTTCACCGTGAGTTTTAGCCTCCTTGCGATTAAAGCAGTAAGGCACGTCACGTTGATGGCTATCGGCTAACGCTACCGCCGTGGTGGTAGCAATAGGAATACCTTTATAAGCAGGCCCGAATAATACGTCAAACTCTACGCCTGCATCGACTAATGCATCAGCATAAAAGCGACCTAGTTTTGCAAGGTCACCGCCGCTATTAAACAAACCCGCATTAAAAAAGTAAGGACTTATGCGGCCCGACTTTAACGTAAATTCACCAAACTTTAGTACGCCGCGCGCAATGGCGAACTCAATAAAATCACGCTGAAACGCTTTCATGTAGACCTCTTACGCTAGTGCCGCTTTTTGGATATCAAACAATTCGCGAAGACCGTGTTTCGCTATCTTCAGCATTTCTTCTAACTCTTCAAACGAGAAAGGTTCGCCTTCTGCCGTGCCCTGTACTTCAATTAGCTTACCGGTTTCTGTCATAACAACGTTCATATCAGTTTCAGCTTCTGAATCTTCTGTGTACTCAAGGTCGGCAATCGGAGTGCCTTCAAAAATACCAACCGACAGCGCAGCAATCATGTGCTTGAGCGGGTTTGCCTTTAAAATACCTTTGGCACGCATATAGGTTAATGCGTCTACAAGTGCTACACAGGCGCCAGTTATCGATGCTGTGCGCGTTCCGCCATCCGCTTGAATAACATCACAATCTAGCGTGATAGTGTTTTCACCAAGTAGTTTTAAGTCTACTGCGGCGCGAAGCGAGCGAGCAATTAAGCGTTGAATTTCTAGCGTGCGGCCACCTTGCTTTCCGCGAGCCGCTTCTCGGCCACTTCGGGTATGCGTTGCGCGCGGTAACATGCTGTATTCAGCAGTTATCCATCCTTTTCCTTGCCCTTTCATAAAGCGAGGCACGCCTTCCTCTACCGTTGCGTTACACAGCACCTTTGTATTGCCGAACTCAACTAATACCGAGCCCTCAGCATGGCAGGTGTATTGACGAGTAATAGTAACTGGACGAATTTGACTGGCGGTTCTGCCGCTTGGACGCATAGAGTTCTCCACAACGTAAGTGCTTAAATGTCATTTCCAGCTTATGTTTTTAAGGCCAAACGTGGTTGAACGCTAAAACCACATTCACCGGAAATATGAGTGAGCCTAAGTATAGCGCAATGGGCCCATCCTATGAAAACGAACTTTGCTAGTATTCCTTATAGAAATGGTTAAATGTGCGCTAATACCAGTTCGCATAGATAATTACCCTCTCAGCGAGACTTAAAATGTTTGTAATCGCGGCGTGTTAACGCAGATGCAGTGGTCCTACATCAAGGTGACATAACAAAGAGCGCGGACATTTTAAACTCGCCCTTCGGGAAGGTCTGGCAAGTTTCCTAGCTTCATTCTGGGAATTTGAAAGGGAGCAGCCATTCCTGCATTCCCACGCTTTGCTAGGGAACTTGTCAGCGCCTTCTGAGTGGGCAATTATCTATGCGGACTGGTATAATACATAGCTAACGAGAAAGACTGCCCGTTCATTTATCGATACAACACGTTGGTCGCGTTGTTTTTGCAGGCTTTCAGTCAAACTCCAAGGAAAATTATGATTTATAGCATGACAGCATTCGCCCGCGTAGAGACGAAAAAAGAGTGGGGCTCTGCAGTATGGGAAATACGCTCTGTTAATCAGCGTTTTTTAGAGACCTACTTTCGCTTGCCGGAACAATTTCGCTCACTTGAGCCCATGCTGCGCGAACGTTTTCGTAAAAAGCTGGCTCGAGGCAAAGTAGAATGCGCCTTGCGCTTTACTGCAAACGATGCGGCTACAACAACGTTAAGCTTAAACGAAGACTTAGCGAAACAGGTTATGCAAGCCGCTGATTGGGTGCAGTCTCACGGACAGTCATCAGGTGTAAACCCCTTAGACGTATTGCGCTGGCCTGGAGTGATTGCGGCAGAAGAAGCCGATATGGACAGCATTCACGCAGACGTTATGGCCGCTTTCGATCAAGGCCTAAAAGATTTTATTGATGCACGTGCCTCAGAGGGCGATGCACTTAAAGCCATGATAGCGCAGCGCTTAGACGCTATTGAGGCCGAAGTAGAAAAAGTAGCCGCTCGCATGCCTGAAATTATGGTGTGGCAACGAGAAAAAGTGCAGGCACGCTTTGAAGAAGCAAAAGTAGAGCTAGACGCCGGACGCTTCGAACAAGAAATGATCATGCTGGCCCAAAAAGTAGATGTAGCTGAAGAGCTTGACCGTTTAAATACGCATGTAAACGAAACGCGAAATATTATGAAAAAAGGCGGTGCTATAGGTCGCCGTTTGGATTTTATGATGCAAGAGTTTAATCGCGAATCAAACACCTTAGGCTCGAAATCAATAAGCACCGACATTACGCAGTCGGCCGTAGAGCTAAAAGTGCTGATTGAACAAATGCGCGAGCAAATTCAAAACATCGAATAATGGTTATCTCAAGCAATGAAAGCCCAGCACTGCATATCTGCGCTGGGCTTTAGTGAGCGCTTACTGACAGTAAAACGACCGGTATCCTAGTGAAAAGAAAGAGCTAAATGACAACCATCTATGAGGTAGCAGCGCGGGCTGGAGTATCCTTATCAACGGTATCTCGCGTATTAAATGGGAAGGCGTCGGTGAATGCCGCGATGGCTGATAAGGTAAAACAGGCGGCAAGCGAATTACACTATACACCGAGTCAGAAAGCCCGTTCACTGGCATCTAAACATAGCCATGCGGTAGGTGTTGTATTGCCAAACAAGCATATGTTGTTTTCTTCCCACTTACTTTTTTCTTTTGAACATATTTTGCGACAATACCAAAAGCATTGTGTGGTCGCGTTCTCCCACGATACCCTTGAATCGGAAAATGAGGCCATTGAGTTTTTGTTATCCCAAGGGTGCGATGGGGTATTTGTTAATACCATTGCCTCGCCTTCCATTGCGTCTACTACAAAACACCTGCAGGATAAAAAACACAGTGTTGTCACTCTGAGTCAGAGCGAACTCAAAGGTGGTGTGACAGGGTTTTCCACGTCTATTTTTGAGGTGGCAGCATACGCGTTCAAACAACTCAGAGACTTGGGTCATAACGATATTGCGCTAATTAGCGATAATTCTGAATTAGTGAGTCATACTAATGAAATATCGGTAGCACTTAAAAGCGCTCTTTCTCGCCTATCTGTATCCGGCTCCACATCGTTTCGGCCCGAGCTTTCCATTTATGTGGGCAGTGAAGGTACAGACGATCCTTTGCTAGAACTACTTGCTAAAGAAACCGCTTTTTCAGCAGTTATTTGTACTAGCGACGCGCTGGTAAAGCTCATTGTAACCAGTGCAAAAGAGCTAGGTATGGAATTGCCAAATGATTTGTCAATTATTGCAGCGCAGGCACCAGATTCGCCTTTGAAACCCGCAGAAAGCCCATTGTCATACCGTGTATCAACAGTGGCTTATTCAACACTAGATATCGCTAAGGTTGCTGCAAGCTACTGCTTATCAAGCTTTTACGAACAAGCCACAGATGAGAGCACATCACACTCAGCGCTACCTACTTCCACAGCCCCTATCTTTCTTGACTATGGAAGCACGGCTTCTTTCACCTAAAGCATGCTCAAAGGGCTTTTTGAATGTCCCTGTATCGTTTCGCAACAAAGCGATAAAGATTTACGCAAAGTAACGCGTTATGCTGTGTATAACACTTTCGTACAAGGGCATTAATATGAATAGAGTTTTAGCTGTACTTCTTTTATTAGTAAGCACTGCGGTATTTGGCGCACAATGGTTTGAAAATGATAGAAGTAGTAAATCTGATGAAACCGAGGTTTCACGGGTACTTAATGCCCTGCATAAAAAAGCATCTGTGGCTGATTATGAAGGTTACTTTGCGTTATATACTACCAATGCTGTATTTATTGGTACCGATGCCCATGAGGTGTGGAGTATTGATGATTTTAAAGCCTACGCAAAACCCCATTTTGATAAGGGAACAGGCTGGACGTATCTGCCTCGCGATAGGCATATTTACTTTTCGCCTGATGCTCAGGTAGCGTGGTTTGATGAATTACTGGATAACAAAAAATTAGGCGAAACACGAGGCACTGGCGTGTTGATAAAGACCAACGGTACCTGGAAGGTAAGCCAATATCACCTCGCTATACCAATCCCCAATAGCCTGGCTTCTTCTGTTGCACTACAGATTAAAAAGCAGAAAAATTAACCCGCTGGATAAAACAGCAGACAAAAAAATAGAGTCATCTATATGACTCTATTTTCACCAAATATCCCCTGTAATTAGGTATTTGATTGTGTCAGTGGTTGAATTTCCATTTCAACACGACGGTTCATCGAACGGTTGGCCGCACTGTTGTTTGGCACTTTCGGTGAATACTCACCCATACCGACTGTCGTGATACGCGTTGAATTCACTGAAAAGTTGATAAGCTGATTTTTCACCGCACCGGCTCTTCGTTCAGATAAAGACTGATTGTATTGTTCAGCACCAACGTCGTCTGTATGGCCTTTAATCATTAACACGGTTTTCTCGTAGTTGTTCACTACCTTTGCGACGTCTTGTAAAACCGGATTAAAGCTTGTACTAATACTTGAGCTGTCAGTCGCGAAGGTAATGTCGCCAGGCAGTATAAGGCGAAGATTGTCACCTTCTCGGACAACTTGAACACCTGTATCAGATAGCTCGCTACGCAGCTCTTCTTCCTGCTTGTCCATGTAGTTACCAATTGCACCACCAGCAATGGCGCCTACCGCGGCGCCCCATGCATATCGACTTTTGTCGTTATCGCCCGTTGCCTTTCCTAGCACAGCGCCTAACACAGCGCCAATTGCGGCACCTTTTTGTGTATTGTTCGGATCGGTCGCACAGCCTGCAACGGTGAGTGAAGCAGCAATCATACTTACAGCTAATGTTTTTTTCATAACGTCCTCTTTTTCGCTTGGCGCTGTAATCGTTTATTGAAATAAACGATTAACGTACCTGCCAAGCGCTCTGTTGATTCATCATTATTAGTCGTCATATGAAACTTTTTGTTCACGTCCGACGGTAATAAATTGACTTGTATATAAACTTGCTTATTTACAGTTAGCAGCAATAATTGATCCACTTTCAATTGCTGCGGGCATATACCTGGCGTTTATCGGTTTCCCTAAGTTTGCGTCGCCCCTTTATAGCTAAAGGCTTGACGGCGTATAGGGTTAGATTAAATGAATGAAGCTGAACCCACGATTAACACCGCATTATCACATGGAGGTGTTGCTAGATTCTTGTAAAAAGTAAACATATCTGAATTTTCAACGCACAATCGTTTGTAATCTCTACATACTAACTAACAACTGTTGCTCATTAACAACACCTTACTAGGGCGTATTAAATAAAAAGAGTGGGGGAAGTGGATAATAGCATGCTTAGCCGATAGACACTGAGCGCTCAAAGAAGCTATTCACATCTATCTTGTAGTCTGACGCAATAACCGCTTTTTGAATCTTTAATGAGTTATCGCTTGAGAGGTCAATATCCTTGGGCGTTAAATAATGACTGCTTTTCACTGAATAAAATACTTTAACAATAGGGGAAAGCGGAGAGTCGTTTTGTTTTAGCACCATAGCCAATCGGTCGTTTGACAACAGCACCAGACTTCCCACGGGATAAACGCCTAAGCATTTTATAAATTGCTGTACTAGCGCAACATCTAGCCTTGTTGGGGCATCGTTCATCAATATAGAAAACGCTTTCTGACTGGACATGCCACTCTTATAGACCCGATCAGCAGTTAAGGCATCATACATATCAGCAATGGCCAACATCCGGCCTGCTGTACTTATTTCATCACCTTTCTTACCTGCAGGGTATCCGAGTCCATCTAAACGCTCGTGGTGTTCGCTTATTGCTTGAATTAAGGGCTTTGCCACATCAGTATTCTGCAAGTAATCAACACCGTGATTCACATGACTTTTCATCACGTCCATTTCTGCATCGGTAAGCCTTCCCGGCTTATGTAGAATTTCGTCGGGAATGTTTATTTTTCCTAAGTCATGAAGAAAGCCTGCGTAAGATAGGTCCTGTACTTCTTCTTCAGACATCCCCATAAATGTTGCGAAATTAGCGAGCAGAATAGCAACGTTTAATGAATGCTCGAGAAGGTAGTCGTCTTTTTCACGAATTTTCGTCAAACACAGTAGTGCATCGGGGTTTCTATCTACCGACTCTACGAGTTTATTGGAAAACGCCTTGGGGATACTGGCATCGAAAGGAGTTTCTTTTTTGACATTATTAAGTAAAAGCTGTTGTATTGCTTTACCTTGAGTATGTAGTTTCTCTGCTCTGGTAAGCTCACTCTCTAATGAAACATTCGACTTCTTTGCAGCGCTTTTTTCTGCCAAGTGAGGTGCTACTGAGGAGGACTCATGTTCGCCCTTTTCTGGCACTGGCGTGAATGCTTTATCGGTATCAATAGCAAGTATTCTAACACCTTGCTTTTTAAGCAGCTTTACTACGTCTTGCGAAGTCACTTTACCCTGGTTTTTTACCGCCAACGAGCCTTTCTGTTCAAGAATCTTATGAACAAACATACCCGGCTTTAATTCATCAATACTTATTTTTTTTAGCATTCGTTGTACTGCGCTCTCGATAACTACAAAGGTGTGGCTAAGCTAACTAATACTCTAATTTAGAAAGTACGGTATACAAATCTGGTTGCCAACCGTAATCTTTAATCCTGACTCTGCCATTTTTTACCAACACTCCCTCATCTAAAAGACGTGTACTTTGCTCGTGCGCTAACTCTGAACCTTGAGGAAATGCTATTTTACCATCGGCTCTTAGCACTCGGTGCCAATTGTGTTGACCATCTAATGACCTTAAGCACTTTCCCATTAGTCTCGCTCTTCCTGGCAAACCGCACAAATCAGCGAGTTGACCGTAGCTAACGACGTTTCCCGTAGGGACCAGTGACAGTGTCTTTTCTATTCTTAATTTTACCGTGTTTATCTCTGTCATGTATATTAAACAATCTTCCTAACTACTGTATTTACCGATAAACTACACAGGTGTTGACTTCTATCAAATAGCTGCTTATCAAGACCATGTCAAAAAACTCGCTAAGAATTTACTGCCCGTCATGCAACTACCCACAAACCACCTGTGTGTGTAGCAATATAGACATCGTTAGCGTACCTGTGAATGTGGTCATTTTACAGCATGCAAAAGAACGAGAGCACGCGAAGAATACGGCACGCTTAGTATCATTGTGTATACCAACAGCAAAAATTATCAGTACAGAGGACTCTGAGGCCGTTAATGTGCTGCATAAGCAATGCAATGCAACAAATTCGGCGGTTATTTACCCTAGTGAAGAAAGTATAGCGATAGAAAGTAATTTAGTAACACCGCTTAAGGGTGTAGATACCGTTATTTTTATAGATGGAAGCTGGAAACAAGCTTTTGGTATGATGCAAAAATACAGTTGGCTTCAAACACTACCCGCCTATCATTTCAGTGAAGCACCTAACACTCACTACGCCATTCGGCATACCCGCGTTAGTAACGCGTTATCTACCCTAGAGGCTGTCGCGTACACTTTATCATATGCGTTTAACACCGACGCAGCCCCATTACATAATGCACAGCAAGCGATGCAGCAGCATTGGCAAGGTCCGAAGTCTCATCGTCGTGGTAATGAATAAAACGATAATGATTAAATAGATTTAGTAGGTGAAACTAAACTCTACAACAGATAAAAGAAGCCATGAAAAAGGGAGTGGTAAAAAGCAAAAATTCAAATACACAGCATGACCTCGCGTTAGCGGTGCTTTGTATCTTTCCATTTCATTCAATAATTCTTCTATTTTTCTACTCGCTTTATTAGAATCTGCGCTTTGTATAAGCTTTGTTATTTCCTGTTCATTAGCAGCTATCAATTGCTGCGACAAGGATTTCAAGCGCCTAATTAGCTGCAGCATGGGCCACAGAACAATCAAGGAAAAGCTCGTACCAAAGATAAAGATTACCGTTAAGTCAGATACATGTACGGGTTGATTAATCCAAAATACAGGCATTATCGCCATCGCAAATAATGAAGTAAAAGCTGTGGTTAATCCAAACGTAAGCAAATTTTGTAGCACTGAAATTTGTTTTGATAGGCTTTCTCTCTCTACTACCTTCGACAGGGTTCTTAAATATTGGCTATTGGTTAAAATTTGAAGGCAGAATAGAGAGGTAAGCACCCAGAAAGGAATAGCGGTAACAGCGATAAAAAACACCTCTGGTTCATTTATACGCGTGATTACACCTTCTGCAACCATATAAACAATAGGCATAATAAACCCAATCGATGTTGACCAGATTAGATGCTGTTTAAACTTTCGAGATATTTCGCTGCGATGATAATAGAAACTTTGGTACTGCCGATTCATCTCTAACATTTTATCTAAGTTCTGCGCCACTTTTCTATGAATATAGCGCAGAGCAAATAAGAAATAACAAGTCAATAAGCTAATACCTAGTGCAGTATTGAAGTCTCGCTGAGCATTTACGGATGGAATGGGAATACTGATAGTACCCACGAGTATGTGTACTGTTATTAGCACACAAAGCAGTGCAATAGGGTAAAGAATTAATGTGATATTTTGTGATTTCATCATTGGAAAAGCAGCACCACTACAGATTAATGCTACGTTGTTGCCTTTTTAACTATTGAAAATATGAACTGCAAGCCAGAAAAGTAATATGAGGCTAAGACTGGCAATATACTTTTTAACTTCAAGTAAACCTTTCGCACTTGAGCTTTCACTATTAGTGTCAATGGTATCAGCGCTTACTGAACCAGAAAAAATCCGACTACTATAGCCTGATTCATCAAATTTGTCTGAATTACGTAGTTTCTGTTCATACCAATAACAGTATAACTTCCAAGTTTTTTTTATGGGTCCGCAAATCACCAAGATAAAGAATATAAAGAAAATGAGTAACTCACTTACCATCATTTCTCTATGAATATAAAGCAACGGTATTACTAGCGCTAAGTAAATCAGTTTTGATATGTACGACATACCGAGCTTTACGATTACAAACAATCCATTTATATGGTCAGTCTCATTTGAGACATTTACAAGTACATCCTTTTTAAGATAATTGAGGTTAGAGCTTATCTGTACAATTGCTAAACCTAAAAAGAAGAAAAAGACAACAGTATTCATTAGATAAGCATATTGATGGAGGGTAGGCGGTGCTGACAATAGGTTTTCTACAAAAACCAAAAATGTAACTAAGATACATGCGACGACTAATGCGTTGAAAGCATCAAGTTTGTATCTGCTTCTTAGTTGTTTTCTCTTGAAACTAAATTCGCTCAATCGGTTAGTCTTTATCAATAATGATATCAATGCGCTAATTACATTTAAATTGTTAAACTTTAAACACAACCAAAAGTAGCCGCTACCTAAACTCATCAACAAGCCAAATGAAAAATTCGTACGCAAAAATTCATCAGTTTCAGTAGTGTTAAAACCGTAAGCCGTAAAAAACTGGAAGAAGATTAATACTGAAACAACCAAGCATGGAACTAGTGCAATCAGGAATATGTTTCTCGTACTGCTGTCAGGGATTAAATTCATTGTTTATTCAAACGTCTTTTCACTTTTTAACACAACCGTACTCTGGAATCGTCTAAGAGCAGACTTAAACGATACGCTTAAGACATAGCACCTGACAATAACAATATTTGCAATAAAAAATAAATACTTACTCTTTTTTCAAGAAACAAAAAACCCGCCTATTGGCGGGTTTTTTCATATAACTGCTCGCTTATTTACGTAACTTCTGAATAAGACGAAGTTGCGCGATTGCTTCAGCTAGCTGGTGAGCTGCCTCTGCATAATCGAAGTCAGCGCCTGGGTTGGCGATGTGCTCTTCTGCACGTCGTTTGGCTTCTTCTGCTGCCTGCTCGTCAAGATCTTCAGCTCGAACCGCGGTATCAGCCAGTACGGTAACGTTACCAGGCTGTACTTCAAGTACACCACCAGCAACATAAATTACTTCTTCTTCACCGAACTGTTTAACCAAACGCACCATACCAGGTTTTATAGCAGAGATAAGTGGCGCGTGACCTGGGTGTATACCCAATTCACCTTCGCTACCTGTCACTTGAATCGTTTCTACAAGACCAGAAAAAATTTGTTTTTCTGCGCTTACTACGTCCAAATGTACTGTCATTGCCATGTGAACCTCCTGATTAGGTACGTAAGCATTATAAGGGCTAGCGTAGCTAGCCACCTAATTATGCTTTATTGGCTTTCTCTCGCGCTTCTTCGATAGAGCCAACCATGTAGAATGCTTGCTCTGGAAGATCGTCGTATTCACCATCCAGGATACCTTTAAAGCCACTGATTGTGTCTTTAAGAGATACATACTTACCTGGAGAACCTGTGAATACTTCTGCTACGAAGAAAGGCTGAGATAGGAAACGCTGAATTTTACGAGCACGTGATACCACTTGCTTATCTTCTTCAGACAGTTCGTCCATACCTAGAATCGCGATGATGTCTTTCAGCTCTTTATAGCGCTGAAGAACAGTCTGTACGCCACGCGCAATATCGTAGTGCTCTTGACCGATTACTAGTGGGTCAAGCTGACGAGATGTTGAATCTAGAGGGTCTACCGCTGGGTAAATACCTAAAGATGCAATGTCACGTGAAAGTACTACCGTTGCGTCTAAGTGAGCAAATGTTGTCGCAGGTGACGGATCCGTCAAATCATCCGCAGGTACGTATACCGCTTGGATTGAAGTGATTGAACCAGTCTTCGTTGACGTAATACGTTCTTGAAGCACACCCATCTCTTCCGCTAGCGTAGGCTGATAACCTACCGCAGAAGGCATACGACCTAGAAGTGCTGATACTTCAGTACCTGCTAGTGTGTAACGATAGATGTTATCTACGAAGAATAGTACATCACGACCTTCGTCACGGAACTTCTCGGCCATTGTAAGACCAGTAAGTGCTACGCGAAGACGGTTACCTGGAGGCTCGTTCATCTGACCGTACACCAACGATACTTTATCAAGTACGTTAGAGTCGTTCATTTCATGATAGAAATCGTTACCCTCACGAGTACGCTCACCAACACCGGCGAATACAGAGAAACCACTGTGCTCGATTGCGATGTTACGGATAAGCTCCATCATGTTAACGGTTTTACCAACACCGGCACCACCGAACAAACCAACTTTACCACCCTTAGCGAATGGACAAACCAAGTCGATTACTTTAATACCTGTCTCAAGTATTTCTACTGAGCTAGACTGATCTTCGTAGCTAGGCGCTTCACGGTGAATAGACATACGCTCTTCTTCACCAATTGGACCTGCTTCGTCGATTGGGTTACCCAATACGTCCATGATACGACCTAGTGTGGACGTACCCACTGGAACCATAATTGGGCCACCAGAGTTTTCTACTGAAAGACCACGACGTAGTCCATCTGTTGTACCTAGTGCGATGGTACGAACAACACCACCACCTAACTGCTGTTGCACTTCCAGGGTTAAACCTGATAAGTCACCTTCGGTAACTCGTAGTGCGTCATAAACTCTTGGAACCGCATCTTGTGGAAACTCAATGTCCACAACGGCGCCAATGATTTGGACGACCTTACCTTGACTCATAATTTGTCCTCGTTATCTCTTTTAAACCTTTGCCTACACCGCTGCGGCACCGCTAACAATCTCACTAATTTCCTGTGTGATTGCAGCTTGACGCGCTTTGTTATATACCAGTTGCAGATCATCAATAAGATCGCCGGCATTGTCGGTTGCTGCCTTCATGGCAACCATTCGCGCAGCTTGTTCTGACGCTGCGTTTTCTACAACACCCTGGTACACCTGAGATTCAATGTAACGAACCATTAGTGATTCCAAAATTTCTTTTGGATCCGGCTCGTATATGTAATCCCAACGATGTTGATATTCTTCGTCTTTTGACTTTGGCAAAGGCAATAACTGATTGCTCACAGGTTTCTGTGTCATGGTGTTAACGAAGTCATTGAAAACCAAGAATACTCGGTCAATCTTGCCTTCGTCGTACGCCTTAAGCATAACGCGTACAACACCCACTACATCACTCACTGACGGCTTATCACCCAATCCTGACTCGGCTGCTAGCAAGCTACCGCCAAATCGATTGAAGAAACCACAAGCCTTCGCGCCTAATGCAGCGAAATCTACTTCAACACCCTGATCACGCCATTGTTTAACGTTCTGAGCGACAAGCTTAAATTCGTTGGTGTTTAAACCACCACATAAGCCTCGGTCAGTGGAAACCACAATATAACCAACACGCTTGACTTCACGCTCTTCCAAGTAAGGATGGCGATACTCAAGGTTACCGTTAGCAATGTGACCAATCACTTTTAGCATGTTTTGTGCGTACGGACGGCCGGTGGCCATACGTTCCTGCGCCTTTTTCATTTTAGACGCAGCAACCATTTCCATTGCACTGGTAATTTTTTGAGTATTTTTAATACTCCCAATCTTACCTTTTATCTCTTTACCGCTGGCCATGACTATCTCTCCGATTACTCAACGTGTTGCCGGCGATGCTATTACACATTACCGGCTGCATTGATTACCAAGTTTGTGTCGCTTTAAAACTAGTTAATGCGTCATTCAACTTAGAGGCAATCTCGTCGTTGTAGTTACCTGTTTCGTTGATAGTCTTCATAAGGTCAGCGTGCTCGCTGTTCAAATACGAGTGAAGAGAGGCTTCAAAATCTAAGATTTTGTCCAGCTCAACGCTCTTTAGAAACCCTTTTTCTACCGCGAACAGGGATGCACCCATATCAGCAATTGAAAGTGGAGCATATTGCTTTTGCTTCATCAGTTCGGTAACGCGCTCACCGTGCTCAAGTTGCTCACGAGTCGCATCATCAAGGTCTGAAGCAAACTGCGAGAACGCAGCAAGTTCACGATACTGTGCAAGTGCTAGACGAATACCACCACCTAGCTTCTTGATGATTTTAGTCTGTGCAGCACCACCAACACGAGATACCGATACACCCGCGTTTACGGCTGGACGGATACCTGAGTTGAACAAGTCAGTTTCTAAGAAGATCTGACCATCAGTAATCGAGATTACGTTTGTAGGTACGAATGCAGATACGTCACCAGCTTGCGTTTCGATAATTGGAAGCGCAGTTAATGAACCTGTTTTACCTTTCACTTCGCCTTTGGTGAAACGTTCAACGTATTGATCGTTTACACGTGCAGCGCGCTCTAATAGACGCGAGTGAAGATAGAAAACATCACCTGGATAGGCTTCACGACCTGGTGGACGCTTAAGTAGCAATGAAATTTGACGATAAGCAACAGCTTGCTTAGACAAATCATCATATACGATTAATGCATCTTCACCGTGGTCACGGAAAAACTCACCCATTGTACAACCAGAATACGGCGCTAAGTATTGAAGCGCAGCAGATTCAGAGGCAGAAGCAGCAACAATAATTGTGTGCTCTAACGCTCCGTGCTCTTCTAGTTTACGTACAACGTTTGCAATAGTTGATGCTTTTTGACCAATCGCCACGTACACGCACTTAACGCCTGTACCTTTTTGATTGATGATAGCGTCAATCGCCATTGCAGTCTTACCGCACTGACGGTCACCGATGATCAGCTCACGCTGTCCACGGCCTACTGGCACCATCGCATCAACAGATTTGTAACCTGTTTGGATTGGCTGGTCGACTGGCTGACGTTCAATTACGCCTGGTGCAATTTTTTCAACAGGTTCAAAACCCGCTGCTTCAATTGCGCCTTTTCCATCGATTGGCTCACCTAGTGTGTTAACAACACGACCAAGTAGAGCGTAGCCTACCGGAACTTCAAGAATACGACCTGAAGATTGTACTTTATCGCCTTCTTTCAGGTCCGCATATGGACCCATAACAACAGCACCTACTGAGTCACGCTCAAGGTTTAGTGCCATTGCGTAGCGGCTTCCTGGAAGCTCGATCATTTCACCTTGCATTACATCGGCAAGGCCATGAATACGGATAATACCGTCGGTTACTGCGACGATAGTACCTTCATTGCGTGCTTCACTGCTTACATTGAACTGTTCAATTCTTTTCTTGATCAGTTCAGCAATTTCAGTGGAATTAAGTTGCATGCTCTTATCCCCGTTATGCTTGCAACGCGTCTGCTAGACGGTTCAATTTCGACTTTACGGAACCATCAATTACTGTATCACCGGCATTTATTACCATTCCAGCGATCAGGGCAGGGTCCACGTTACAATTAAGCTTCACTTTACGTGCCAAACGTTTTTCCAACGACGCAATCAGTTCAGATTGTTGTGCGTCAGTCAGCGCTGAGGCTGACGTTACGTCAACTTCTATTTCTTTGTCATAATCTGCTTTAAAAGCATCAAATAACGCAGAGATTTCAGGCAACGCGGCTAAACGTTTATTTTCGGCCAGCACCTTCATCAGGTTTTGACCGTATTCATCGAGTTGCTCACCACAAACACTCACAAAAATGTCCGACAGCGTGTCAGCGGCAACGGCACCAGTTAATAACTCGTGCATTTCATCGTTAGCAGCAACTGCACCGGCGAAGGTGAGCATTTCTTGCCATTTTGCAACAGCACTTTTCTCGACGGCAAAATCGAAAGCGGCTTTAGCGTAAGGACGAGCAACGGTTGTCAATTCAGACATGGCTCATCTCCTTCTCAAAGCTCAGCGACAAGTTTTTCAACAATGTCGTTTTGTGCGTTAGCATCGATTTCACGTTGTAAGATTTGCTGCGCGCCAGCAACTGCTAATGCAGATACCTGCTTGCGCAAATCTTCTTTGGCACGATTGCGTTCAGCTTCAACTTCGGCATAACCAGACGCGATAATTTTTTCGCGTTCTGCATGGCCTTTCTGCGTTTCTTCGTCAACCAATTGGTTGGCGCGCTTTTTGGCCTGCTCGATAATTTCAGCTGCTTGCGCTTTCGCGTCTTTCATTTGCTCAGTGGCTTTCGCTTGAGCAAGTTCTAAGTCTTTCTCTGCGCGTTCAGAAGCTTCAAGCCCATCGGCTATCTTCTTTTGACGCTCTTCAATCGCTGCAATCAGCGGTGGCCACACATATTTCATGCAGAACACCACGAACACAGCGAAGGCGATTAATTGACCTATAAAAGTGGCGTTAAAATTCAAAATCGCCCCTCCTCTTAAAGTTCGCTAAAAAAGTGGTTAGTAGAATTAGGCACCAACAGCGAACAATAGGTATAGAGCGATACCAACACCGATCATTGCGATGGCATCGATAAGACCCGCTACGATGAACATCTTAACTTGTAGCTGAGGTGCTAGTTCAGGTTGACGAGCAGCAGATTCTAGGAATTTGCCACCAAGTAGACCGAAACCAATAGCGGTACCTAGGGCACCAAGACCAATCAGTAGTGCAGCAGCGATGTATAACATTTACGTCTCCGATTTTAAGTTAAATTTAAAGTTAAAAGTAAAACTCTGTAAAAACGGCGCCAATTTTCCAGGTTTAATCAGCGCTCGTTAATGCTTAATGTTCTTCACACGCCAAGCTTAAGTACACGATGGTCAACATCATGAAAATAAACGCTTGTAGTGGAAGTACCAAAATATGGAATACAGCCCACATGAAATGTAGTGGAAGCTGGAAGTAACCGATAGTGGCTATCAAAATAAAGATTAGCTCACTAGCATAAAGGTTACCAAACAAACGTAGCGCAAGTGATAACGGACGCGCTAACAGTGTTACTGTCTCAAGAATAAAGTTTATCGGGATAAACGCAGGGTGTCCGAAAGGCTGCATTGTCAG
Organism: Alteromonas genovensis; assembly: GCF_010500895.1. GTDB lineage: Bacteria > Pseudomonadota > Gammaproteobacteria > Enterobacterales > Alteromonadaceae > Alteromonas > Alteromonas genovensis. Next base: position 46,652 of record NZ_JAAAWO010000015.1, on the reverse strand, counting down.
TTCTTTCATGAAACCGCCAATCCCTTTCATCTTGATTGAATAGAACAAGATTAAAATGAATACGCCTGTTGCCAAGGCAAAGGTTAGATTCAAGTCAGTGGTTGGTACTGCTTTGTTATAAACGTCGTGCGGGTCCATACCAAATGCGGCTTGGCCAATTAACCCAGATACCCAAGGGATAAGGTCAACAGGGACTAAGTCCATTAGGTTCATCAATAAAACCCAGACGAAGATAGTCAGCGCAAGGGGTGCAATAAGTGCACTACGTCCATGGAAGGTGCTTTTCACGTTGTCATCAACAAACTCGACAACCAACTCAACGAAAGCCTGCATTTTGCCAGGTACGCCAGTGGTTGCTTTTGACGCAACGCTTCTAAAGATAATTAGAAAAAGTAAACCAAGTCCAATTGACCATGCCAGTGTATCGACATGCCATGCCCAAAAACCAGCATCAGAACACGCTTTGTTAAAAGCGATTCCATTGTCAGTTGAGCACATGGTGGCATTGGTCAAGTGGTGCTTGATGTATTCTGAGGTAGTGTATTCAGATGCCATTGTTTAACCCAAGTTGTAAAGTGTAAAAATTTAGTAACTGGTTATTGTGTTTCTAACGGTTGCGCTCATGTCGTTGTTATTCTTTCGAACCGTAATGAAACATTGCTAGCGCGTGGCTAACGGTTGTAATCACAAATGCCATAAACAAAACAAGTGGCACAACGTGTAAAAATCTAAATGCAATTACAAATAAAATAATTGTCAGCGCCAATTTCATTTTTGAACCTTGGCTAAAACTGCGTGCAACAAGTTCATTTTTACTCGCGCCAGCGTAACGAAACGCAAATGCAGTAAAAACTATTTTCGGCAAGATACTGATTAAGGCACCTGTCGCGGCTGAACTAGCCGTTATTAATCCGCCAACAAGCGCTGCTAATACAACCATTATGGCGGCCGTGACAATTTGAAAAAGTAGCCCTTTTTTGGCGAGGGTTAACCCGCGTTTCGCTAACTTGTTTGTCACACTATCTCGCTGCTTGTTCACGTCTTACAAAAAGCGTCAGAAGTATACTGTTTTACCGACAATTTTCAACAGTACAACGCTTTTTGAAAGTTATTCTGAAAATTTCCTATTGCTATAACCGGAAAGGAGAGTGTCCGTTGTTGTTAACAAACCTCATCTCTAAGGCAAAAATGCCACGGTAAACAATAATACAAAGACCTACCAACCTATTGAATTTTAGAAATAATTCCATCTAATTGCTCTAAATCACTAAAGCTAATTGTCAGTTTTCCTTTGCCCTTCGCATTGTGGTCTATATTCACCTGCGCGCCTAAATTTTCTGAAAGTCGCGTCATAAGGTTTTGAACATCGGGATCAATTTTCTTTTCCGGCTTGGGTTTTGCGGGCTCTAAAAGCTTTTTCACTAGCTTTTCAGTGTCTCTTACCGTTAGTCCTTTACCTGATACAATTTGTGCGGTGTCAGATTGAGTGTCGCCATCTAAGGCAAGTAATGCCCGTGCATGACCCATTTCAATATCGCCGTGCTCAACCAACGTTTTTACATCGTCGTTAAGATTATTCAAACGCAATAAGTTAGATACCGTTGTACGAGATTTCCCAACCGCTTCAGCCACTTCTTGGTGGGTCAATGAAAACTCACTCATTAAACGGTCTAACGCCTGCGCTTCTTCCATTGCGTTTAAATCTTCACGCTGAATATTTTCAATCAGCGCAATGGCAACAGCGGCCTCATCAGGCACGTTTTTAATTAGGCAAGGTACTTCATCAAGCTGCGCTAGTTGGGATGCACGCCAACGACGTTCGCCAGCTATAATTTCAAAGCGATTTTCATCCACTTTACGTACAACGATAGGTTGAATAATACCCTGGGCACGAATCGATGATGCTAATTCTTCTAGCGCATCTGGCGACATGTCTTTACGAGGCTGATATTTTCCAGGTACCAAAAATTCGATGGGAATTTTACTTAACTCACCGTTCGTTGATACAACCTCTGCGGCATCCTGTTCTCTTTGAGACGATGATTGGCTAGTAGCAAGAAGCGCATCTAACCCTCGGCCAAGGCCTCTTTTACGTGCTGACATAGTGTCCTCTATGGCATGTGCTGATAGGTAGCAGCTTATTTTTGTTTAACTCGCTTTTGCCTGAGAAGGCGAAGTTTTGTCCCTGCGTCGCAGAATTTCACCAGCAAGTGCTAAATAGGCTTTAGCGCCGGTCGACGACTTATCGTAGTACATTGCTGGCGTTCCAAAACTTGGGGCTTCAGCAAGACGAACGTTTCTTGGTATCACCGTGCGATATACCTGCTCACCAAAATGACGTTTTAATTGCTCTGAAACATCGTTAGCAAGGCGATTTCGAGGGTCGTACATAGTACGCAAAACACCTTCGATCTTCAATTCAGGATTCACAACAGATGCAAGTTTCTGGATGGTATCCATCAATGCAGTTAATCCCTCAAGGGCATAATATTCGCACTGCATAGGAACCATCACAGAATCTGATGCCGCTAATGCGTTAACAGTGAGTTGGTTAAGCGACGGCGGGCAGTCAATAAAGATAAAGTCGTAATAATCGATAACGGGTTTTAGCGAGTTGCGCAGGCGCACTTCTCTGGCAAACATTTCCATAAGTTTAATTTCAGCAGCAGTCACGTCGCCGTTTGCTGCAATGAGATCGTATTTACCAGAGGTATTTTTAACGATGACCTCATCGATGGGCTTTTCTTCGATAAGTAGCTCGAATGCCGTTGCATCGACTTCATATTTGTCAACGCCGCTTCCCATTGTCGCATTTCCTTGAGGATCAAGGTCGATAAGCAAGACTTTTCGCTTAGTCGCCGCCATGGAAGCTGCAACATTTACCGCTGTGGTTGTTTTACCCACACCGCCTTTTTGATTCGCGATTGCGATTACCTTTGCCACACTAAATCCTGTTTTAACGTTGCTGTGTCTTTCTCAGCCAAACTAAATGTCTTTCTCCATCCAAATTCGGTACTGTGATGTTTTCAGTGTTCACAACTTGAAAGTGATCACTTACTTCATCTATCTCGCTTTGTGGAAATTGACCTTTTAGTGCTAAAAACTGCCCATCTGAATCTACCAGATGTTCGCACCAGTGCAACATATCTTTTAGCGATGCGAAAGCGCGACTAAGTACAATATCGTATGGCTTGTCGCCAACATGATTTTCTACACGGCTGTTGACGGGCGTTACATTGGTGAGTTTGAGCGTATGCACGCATTGTGTCATAAAGCGAACACGTTTACCCAAACTATCTAACAGCGTAAAGGTTTTATCTGGAAACGCTATGGCTAAGGGCATTCCCGGTAACCCAGGTCCGGTTCCCACATCAATAATATTCTCACCGGTTAAGTGCGGCACAATGGCGAGTGAATCTAAAATGTGTTTCACCATCATTTGCTTTGGGCACCTCACGGAAGTGAGGTTATAGGCTTTGTTCCATTTATCGATAAGTAAAACAAATTCAACAAGTTGTTGTTGCTGATTATCGGCTAAATTGAGTGAAAGGGCCTCGAGTCCAGAGGCCAATATACAATGCAAATCTTGCTGTGTAGTCATCAAAAGGATTCTGTCTTGATAATGAGCGCGGTTAGGCGCTGATTTTTTCGTGTTTTCTTAGCATGCCATGTTTTTTTAGGTAAACCAGAAGCAGCGATATCGCCGCTGGTGTGATACCTGAAATTCGCGACGCTTTACCTATTGTCTCAGGTCGAGCCTCGGTAAGTTTAGTAATAACTTCATTGCTAAGACCAGAAATTTTACTGAAATCCATATCACGTGGAAGCAGAGTATTCTCGTGGCGCTGTGCTTTGGCTATTTCATCCATCTGACGCGCAATATACCCTGCGTATTTAATTTGGATTTCTACCTGCTCAGCAGCTATCGGATCGGTAAGTCCAGGTCCAACGCTTTCAATTTCCATTAACTGAGCATAGGTCATCTCAGGGCGACGAATTATTTCCTCTAAGGAATGTTCACGACTCACCGGTGTCTTTAACATGGTGTTAAGTTGAGGTGTTGCAACGTGATCTTTGTGTATCCACTGACTACGCATACGCTGAGTCTCAGTTTCAACGGCTTCCATCTTTTCGTTAAACTTAGCCCAACGCGCATCATCAACTAAACCAATTTCTCTTCCACGGGCCGTCAGACGACTATCTGCATTGTCTTCTCGCAGTAATAGTCTGTATTCAGCACGGCTGGTAAACATGCGATAAGGTTCTTTGGTCCCCATCGTAGCCAGATCATCGATAAGCACACCCATGTAAGCCTGATCCCGACGCAAGATAAGCGGGTCCTTTTGCTGAACTTGAAGTGCAGCATTAGCACCAGCCACTAGTCCTTGGGCACCGGCTTCTTCGTAGCCAGTAGTGCCATTGATTTGGCCGGCAAAAAATAGTCCATCAATAAATTTGGTTTCCAGGGTTTGTTTGAGATCCCGTGGATCAAAGAAATCATATTCAATAGCGTAACCGGGTCTAACGATATGCGCATTTTCAAAACCTTTGATAGAGCGAACAAGGTTCATTTGAATATCGAAAGGTAAACTGGTTGAGATCCCGTTTGGATAAACTTCAATACTGTTCAGTCCTTCAGGCTCAACAAAAATCTGATGCGAGTTTTTATCTGCAAATCGCGTAATTTTATCTTCAATGCTAGGGCAGTAGCGAGGCCCTATTCCCTCGATATTTCCAGTGAACATTGGAGAACGGTCTAATCCGCCGCGGATAATGTCATGGGTTTTTTCGTTAGTGTGAGTGATATAACACGGAATTTGTGTTGGATGCATATCACGGTTACCCATAAACGAAACAACCGGAGTAGGGTTGTCGCCTGGTTGAGCTTGCATAACTGAAAAATCAAGGGACCGTGCATCAAGTCTTGCGGGTGTACCTGTCTTTAAGCGATCTACTCGAAATGGCAGTGCTCGCAGTCGGTCAGCCAATGCGATAGACGGCGGATCGCCTGCTCTACCGCCGCGATAATTTTCTAACCCAATGTGGATAGTACCACCTAGGAACGTACCTACCGTTAGAACAACAGTTTGCGCTTTAAACTTTAAGCCCATTTGGGTGACAACGCCGCATACGCGATCGTTTTCGACAACCAAGTCGTCTACGCTTTGCTGAAATAACGTGAGGTTAGGTTGATTTTCGACAATGCTGCGGATCGCATTTTTGTAAAGCGTCCGATCCGCCTGAGCGCGTGTTGCTCGTACGGCAGGGCCTTTGCTTGAGTTCAACGTTCTAAATTGAATACCACCGTGATCGGTAGCCAGTGCCATTGCTCCGCCTAAAGCGTCGATCTCTTTAACCAAGTGACCCTTACCAATTCCACCGATCGCAGGGTTGCACGACATTTGGCCAATGGTCTCGATATTGTGAGTAAGCAAAAGTGTATTTGCACCCATGCGTGCAGCGGCTAGAGCGGCTTCTGTGCCTGCATGACCACCACCTACAACGATGACATCAAATGCTTGAGCATAAAACATGGTGTAAACCTCACTGAAAACTATCGATAAACCAAAATCTTTTATTCAGCTTTTGCTGAAAAAAGGGCGCGTATTTTAGCTGACTTATTACTTAAAGAAAATGATTAAATTTTCCTCAAACTAGAGGTTTGAAAAAGTGTGATCGGCTTTAATGATCTTAAGATCTCTTTTAGATATGTTTTATATTTACTTTTATTAAGATCGGCAAGATCTGTGGGTAACCGATCAAAACACATTTAGATCATCGTCTTACGCGATCAATAACTTTGGGAAACACAGCTATATAACACCCTATTGATCTTGTGTATAAACACCCTACTTATCCACACAAGCTAATTTCAAAAAAGTTATTCTTTTTACGATCAGAGCTTATACACAGGGCGTTGTAGGATCCTATCCACAGGCCTGATCAAGATGTGATCCAGCTGGGGATAAAATGTTTGCTAATTCGACATTGGGATCGCAGGATCGAGCAAATACAAGGTGTTCAAAGGGATCTTCCTGTGGAGGAGATCTTTCCACAATTTCCCTATGGATCATCCGATCGCTTGATCCCATTATTATAAAAATAATTGCGTCCACAAAAAATATTTATCCTTTTTTATAATTTTAAGGCGTAAAAACAAAAAAAAGACAACTGAGATGAACCCTCTGTTGTCTTTAATTTGAAATATATTGATTGTAACGGCGTTACTCTAATACGATTAACGCACCTGGTTTGGTTGGTACCTCGGTGTGGCTGAAGAGCTTTCTTCTTCATGATCAGCCGTTAATTCATCGCGCCTGCTAGGTCCCTGAAAACGCACCTTATAGGTATCGTATTCTCGTATAGACTCGAAGCAATAGCGCCCTAGCGCATTCTCTAGTTCTGCAAGGTTATGGTTGGTAATAAGAATACAGTTTTTCTTATTCACCAGTCTTTGACGTAAAAGATTACCAAACCAGCTTTGTGCGTTCTTTTTTAAGATGCTTTCGTTAACGCATACTTCATCGAGGATCAGCAAGTCAACGTTAAGAAGTTCGTGATGTATCTCTCTAAATCGTTGGCCTGCATTATCTGAGGCTGAAAAATCGAAAGAGAAATTTCGCATCTCCAAAATAGTAGAAAGCTGCCTGTACAACACAGATATTTCGTATTGGTCGATAAGCTGATGCGCAATTGCACCTGCAATATGTGATTTACCGCGCCCATAATCGCCGTAGAAAATCATCATGTGAGAGCCGCTTTGACGCCACGCAGGGTCATCATGTGCCGCGATAAATGACTGAGCAATGGATACCGCTTCTATTACATCATCGCTATCTTCAACGAGGTTAGAGAAGGTCCACTTAGGATTGAGATCGGAGCGCCCGTGTATGGCCTCCACACGCGCTTTCTTGCTGCGCTGCTGTAGTTGCGAGATCTCTTCATTAGCCTGCGCTTCATATTGCTTACGCAGCGTTTTGTAGTCGATGTATTCGTTATCCGGATCGACGGGCTTATTCAACGCCTTGGCTAAATTTGCGATTTTATCTGTAATGCGATCCATATTGAATTAACTCTTTTTTGATGAGGCGTACTTGGCGACTAACTTCTTAGCATTATCATCCGCTTCTATGCCTGCTGCAACTTTCACTTGCTGACTTCCCACAACTTTTGTTGCAGAGTAGCCAGACGCCAGTCTCTTACGCTTAATATTGTTAGCAAATTTTTGCGTCCACTGAAACTCACTAAATATAGAGCTAGGTCGCCCTAACCAGTACGCTACGAATTCTCCGATATCATTATCGTCAAAGGTTTTGTCAATAATGCCCAGTAAGTTCGCCATTTCTTTAAATAGGGCGCTGTTTGGTTTCCAGTCTTGGGTCATAGCGGTGTGCTGTTTGTGCAGCACATCAAAATCTGAAACAGGTTCGCTCAGTAAAGGCAGCAGTAATGTTTTGCCATTAATACTGCGCTCTAAGTCGATATCAAGGGGGAGGGTAACTAGGCCCACTTGTTCTAGCTGTTTTAGCAGGCTATTGATTTGTCTTCCTCGTAAATAGTGAGGCTCTTTGCTGTCACCGTTAAGTAGTGCTAGCAATGACTTATAATCAATAGCCGATGAAGACGTGGTAGCGGTGTTGGCATTTGTGCGCAGGCCCAGCATGTACAGCACGCGACAGTCATTGGAAATGGGAGACTGCAGAACCGTTAGTTCAGCTTGGGTAAGAGGTTTACTCATGCGGGGTCTAGTACGCCTTCAAACCATTCACTGGCGATGTCTTCTGGGATTGGATGCTCAAGCACATCAACATGAAGCGCTGGCGTATTAAGGGTACCGCCACACTCCGTGATGAGTGATTCCATGGTTTTAGCACCATAACAGAATGTGTCGTAGCTTGTATCGCCTAATCCCACAATATAGGCACTGACTGAGGACAGGTCAGTAGTTTTTAACTGCCCTGCAAAGGGCTGTATATTGTCGGGTAGTTCGCCAGCGCCGTGGGTGGAGGTACACACTAACCAGTGCGCCGATGTAGATATATTGTCAAGATTAGGCTCAAGGTGAATAGTGTAAGTAAAACCCTTTTGCTTTAATGTTTCTGCAAGGGCGTCTGCAACGTATTCCGCAGCACCTAACATTGTGCCAACTATAATTTCAAAGTGCTTAGTCATTAACTATTTACCAATACAAAAAGAAGAAAATATCTTTCCAAGAAGATCATCAGAGGTAAATTCACCCGTGATTTCGCAAAGTGCCTGATGGGCTAACCGCAATTCTTCGGCTAAAAGTTCACCCGCCATTGCATCATGCAGCTGTTGCTCTCCCGTTGTCACGTGATTATTTGCTTGGTCGAGTGCGTCAATGTGTCTACGGCGAGCAATAAATTGACCTTCGGTCGTCGTATCGAACCCCATGGTGGTTGCTAAATGAGACTTTAACGTATCAACGCCATCTCCCTGTTTAGCAGACAAATTGATAACAGAGATATCGCCTTGCTGGGTGGCAACGGTACTTTGGCCTACATCTAAAGTGCTTAAATCGGCTTTATTTCTTACTACAGTAACCGGAATACCTAGGGGTAAACGCTGCATAAACTCCGGCCAAATTTCGAACGGGTCGATGATAGATGTGGCCGTTGAATCTACTACAAAGAGAACGTGATCAGCATCGCTTATCGCTTGCCAGGCACGTTCAATACCAATTTGCTCTACTTTGTCGGGGCTTTCTCGCAGACCCGCCGTATCGATAATGTGAACGGGCATACCATCAATATGAATATGCTCTTTTAATACATCTCGGGTTGTACCGGCAATGTCGGTGACTATGGCACTTTCTCTACCTGCCAGTGCATTCAGTAAGCTTGATTTACCAGCATTGGGTCTACCGGCGATAACCACCTGCATACCTTCGCGTAAAAGAGAGCCTTGCTTTGCTTGCTCTCGCACTGAAGCCAAGCTTTGAACAATGGCTGAGAGGTCCCCAGACACTTTGCCATCAGAAAGAAAGTCTATTTCTTCTTCAGGAAAATCAATCGCCGCTTCAACATACATGCGAAGGTGAATAATTTGGTCGGATAAGGTTTGGATTTGTGTTGAAAACTCACCTTGAAGGGAGCGTAATGCACTGCGAGCAGCCTGTTGTGAACTTGCGTCTATTAAGTCAGCAATGGCCTCTGCCTGAGCTAAATCGAGCTTATCATTGAGAAAAGCTTGCTCGCTAAACTCGCCAGGATTGGCTAATCGAGCACAGCCTGTAGCGAGTACAGCGTTAATAAGCATGTCCATAACAACTTGACCGCCGTGCCCTTGAAGCTCAAGTACATCTTCGCCAGTAAATGAGTTAGGGCCCTTAAAGAAAAGCGCGATGCCTTGGTCTATGACGGTTTTTTTACTATCAATAAACGAAGTATAGGCAGCTTGTCTAGGTGTGAGTTCACAAGGCACTAACGCGTGTGCGACTTCTTTCGCCTTTGGGCCTGACACGCGAATAATTCCCACACCGCCTCGTCCTGGAGCCGTTGCCTGAGCAGTAATAGTGTCCGTTGAGAAGGTGAGTGAATCCATAATTAATCGCGAAAATTCTTAAATTGAAACGGTTGACCAAGGTCAGAAGATTTAACCAATGCCATTACTTGTTGAAGGTCGTCGCGTTTTTTACCCGTCACGCGCAGCTCTTCACCCTGAATCGCAGTTTGAACCTTAAGTTTGGCATCTTTAATCAGCTTAACGATTTTCTTCGCCATAGGCTGCTCAATACCCTCTTTAAACGCAATGGTTTGGCGATAGGTTTTGCCATGGGCATCAAAAGGTTTTACGTCTATGGAAGACGTATCCACATTTCGTTTTGAACAAGCCGTTCTAAACATGCTTTCCATTTGCTGAAGTTGAAATTCAGCCTCTGCTTTCATAACAACGGTTTTCTCTTTGTAATCAAAGCTAGCTTCAATTCCGCGAAAATCGAAACGCGTAGAAAGCTCTCTGCTTGCGTTTTCCGTCGCGTTTCGCACTTCTTCCATATTTATTTCTGAAACAATATCGAATGATGGCACAGTAAATTCCTCGTTAGACAAAACAGCCCGCTTAGGCGGGCTGTATAATTAAACAAACAATATGTTATTTATTGCTTATGCCCCGCTTCTCCATGGAAGCATAGATCATTTTGGCTTGAACCAGTGTGATGACATTACTCACCAACCAGTATAGTACCAGACCTGCAGGGAACCATAAGAAGAACACACTCATCATCACCGGCATCCACTGCATTATTTTTTGCTGCATAGGGTCGGTAATGGTAGTGGGTTGCAATTTTTGTAGTAAATACATGCTTGCACCAGTTAATACTGGCAACACAAAGTAGGGGTCTTTAGTCGATAAATCGGTTATCCATAGCACAAAGTCTGCGTGGCGAAGTTCAACACTTTCCATTAATACCCAATACAGGGCTAGGAAAATAGGCATTTGTAAAAGCAAAGGTAGACAGCCACCCATAGGGTTTACTTTTTCTTTGCGATACAACTCCATCATCGCTTGAGACATTTTTTGTCTATCGTCGCCAAAGCGGTCTTTAAGCTGCTGCATCTTAGGGGCTAAGTTACGCATACGGGCCATTGACTCGTATTGCTTTTTGGTTAGCCAATACATAGCGCCTTTAACCACAATAGTGATGAGGATGATTGCAACACCCCAGTTATTCACAAGGCTATGTAAGAAGGTAAGCAGTGAAAACAACGGCTGAGAAATCCAAAATAGAATGCCGTAATCAACAGTTAGGTCTAGACCTCGCGCTATTTTTGCAAGGTTATCTTGGTCTTTAGGACCCATATAGAGCGTTGAGGCAATTGTTTTAGTCTCACCGGCGTTGATGGTCTCGGCAGGTGAAAGCACACCAATAACTGCAAACTGATTATTAATATTGCGAGAATAAAGGGTGTTGGTTTGTTCTTGAGAAGGAACCCATGCAGACACGAAGTAGTGCTCTAGCATTCCCACCCAGCCAGCTTTAGTGGTTTTGCGAAGGTTTTCGTCTTCTATTTCATCAAAAGAATACTTATCGTATCTATCATCTTCTGTAGAGAATGCCGCACCGCGATAGGTCGGCATAAACATATTACCGTCGTCTTCAAAGTCCATAACCTGCTTTAGCTGGGCATATGGCTGAACGTTTGCAGCGGTGCTCGTTGCGTTTTGCACATCATAACTTACGTTCACATCGTAGTGGCCTTGGGTAAACGTAAAGGTTTTAGTAATTGAAAGACCCTGACTATTCTTCCATGTTAATGGGACCACTAAGGTATCGCCATTAAGCTGATAAGCGGATTGCTGTGCGGTATAAACGGGTCTGCCAGTTGCGCTAGCATCTGGGCCTTGCTTACCAATTAATCCACTTTGCGCAACGTACAACCCCATGCCCGAACGCAATAAACTGTAAGGCTCATCAGAACCCTGAGTCACTGGAAATTTTATTAGATTTGCAGAGATAACATCGCCGCCTAATAAATCGATACGCACATCTAGCGTGTCAGTTTTTACCTCGATAATGCGATTTGTGTTTTGCGTTTGAGCTATGGCTTGTGCAGCAGGTACACTATCGCTAGTAGGAACATCTTCACTTTGTGCTTCGTCAAAAGAAGGTACACCTTGATTTGCTTGTTGCGTCTGTTCTTGCTGAACAGGATTTATAGGCTGTGGCCCATAATCTTTTTGCCAAGCTTGCCATAGCAAAAAGGTAACTAGCGCTAGGCCAATTATCAGAAAACTGCGTTGCGATTCCATATAGGTCTCTTTATTTTGAGTGTTTATCTTGTTGTTTTTCTGGTACCGGATCGTAACCCCCGGCATGCAAAGGCTGACATTTTAATATGCGTTTAAACGATAACCAACCGCCTTTTACTAATCCGTGTGTTTTTAGTGCGTCTATAGCATACCAAGAACAGGACGGATGGAAACGACATCGTTGGCCTAAAACAGGCGAAATAAACCATTGATAAAACTTTATCAATGCCAAGGGAACTGCAATTAAGAGTTTCCGCAACGCTTGTTTAATTTTTTCCATAGCTTTTCTAAAGTTGCAAAAACTTCTTGGTTGCTAAGATTGTCGGCACCTGACTTACCTATAACGATAATATCTACATTTGGTAAGTGATGTTGTTTGTGTCTAAAACTTTCACGTACAAGTCGTTTGAGCCTATTTCTATCATGGGCTTTACGGACGCGTTTTTTCGCTATGGTAATACCGAGTCGCGAATTATTATGAGAGTTTTTTCTAGCTAGAATAGTAAAAGAGGGAGATACAGCTGGGGTTGCGTTATCAAACACATAAGTAAAGTGGGAGGGAGTCAACAGACGCAACTCCCTTGAAAAATTATTTTCGCCCACTTTTGGCGTCTTTCTAATTAAGCTGAAAGACGAGCGCGGCCTTTTGCACGGCGAGCTGCTAGTACTTTACGACCATTTTTAGTCGCCATACGAGCACGAAAACCGTGAGAACGCTTGCGCTTAAGATTGCTCGGTTGAAATGTTCTTTTCATGACCAAAGTCTCACTTATATTTAGTTACAAACATAGGCGTTTTTTGGTAACACATTATTTCATTATTAAAACAATGTGGAGTTATCACCAGAAAAGCCCATCGAAAAAGGACGCTGAATTCTAGAGATCTCGGGGGCTTGTGTCAATGCATAATGTAGCTTTTGGGGAGAATAATTGAACAATTTTTACTATTTTTTATTGAAATGAGTTATTTAAATTCATTAAGGCTGTGAATAACCCACTTTTCTAGCATAGGTTATCCACAATAGGGTGTGTACAATCATGAATGTGGGGATCAGATCAAGGGCTTTTATCTTATTTTTAGGTGTAAGAAAGTCTAAAGTAAGTTCGTTTTGATCTAAATGAAAAGATATTAATTTACAACGAGTTATCAATTTGATCGTGGCGATCTTCTGAGATCGGGATTTACTTTTTGTTGATAAAATAAGATAATCCACAGACTAGAACGATAATTTACTTTCTCGCGATTATTCAACATACCTTCTAAGAACGTTCACGGCTTCCTCTTACGCGATGTCGACACTACTCTATTTGGTTTTTCGCGAGCAACGGGAGCTAACAACGTACCATGTCCTTATGGAACCAATGTCTTGAACGCCTGCGTCAAGAACTACCGACGCAACAATTCAGTATGTGGATTAGACCGCTTGTTTGTGAAGAACAAGAGGGATATGTAGCTCTTTTTGCGCCGAACCGCTTTGTTTTAGATTGGGTGAGAGATAAATATTTAGATAATATTACGGGTCTTCTTCGTGAGTTTGCAGGTGAAAGTGCACCACAATTGCACCTTGAAGTAATGAATCGTCAACGAGTCAACAACTCGTCGCAACAGAATTCTGCTTCTTCATCAGGTATGTCTAAGTCTGCACCACGTCAGAACGCTTATCAGCACAGCGCGCAATCTCAGCCCGGTTCTAATCAATCAGGTTCTATACAACAAGAGCATTCTCAGTCTGCGTCGCAACCGCAGCAATCGTCAGCTAATCAGAGTCCGACTTCTCATAACCCTTATAGTCACAGTAATACGAACCAACATCATTCCCCGCAGAATATTGGTGGTTTCTCTAGGGGCAATGATTTTGCCGATAATAACTCTGGTGATAAAAGCTTCGGTGATAGAAGCTCTGGAGATAGCAGTTCTGGGGATAGGAACAGCAGTATAAATGCAAACAGCAGCCGTAGTTACCATGAGCAAAATAGAGCAGCTAATCAAGCGTCTGCGCCTCGTACTCAGCCATCGCCCAGGGTAGTACCTATTCCCGAGGCAATGAAGCATAAGAGCAATATCAACCCAACCTATCAATTTGATAATTTTGTTGAGGGTAAATCAAACCAACTTGCTCGTGCGGCCGCTACGCAAGTAGCGAATAATCCTGGTGGTTCATATAACCCACTGTTTATATATGGTGGCACCGGCTTGGGTAAAACTCACTTATTGCATGCAGTAGGTAACGGTATTGTTGCAAATAATGGTGACGCAAAGATTGTTTACATGCACTCCGAACGATTCGTGCAAGACATGGTGAAAGCATTGCAGAATAACGCTATCGAAGATTTTAAGCGTTTCTACCGCTCTGTTGATGCTCTGCTTATTGATGATATTCAATTTTTTGCCAATAAAGAGCGATCCCAAGAAGAGTTCTTTCATACCTTCAATGCGTTGTTGGAAGGAAATCAGCAGATCATTTTGACATCGGATCGTTATCCCAAAGAGATCGATGGCGTTGAGGATCGCTTAAAATCTCGGTTTGGATGGGGCTTGACCATTGCGATCGAACCGCCAGAACTTGAAACACGGGTTGCGATCTTAATGCGTAAAGCTGCAGAGAATCGCATTCACCTCCCTAATGAAGTGGCATTCTTTATTGCGAAACGATTGCGTTCTAATGTTAGGGAATTAGAAGGGGCATTAAATCGGGTTATTGCCAATGCTAATTTTACCGGTCGACCCATTACTATTGATTTTGTCAGAGAGGCATTGCGTGATCTCCTCGCTTTACAAGAAAAGCTTGTAACTGTTGATAATATTCAGAAAACCGTGGCAGATTATTATAAGATAAAGGTAGCTGATATTTTATCTAAGCGAAGAAGTAGAAGTGTTGCCCGTCCTCGTCAAGTTGCAATGGCGCTGGCCAAAGAGTTGACCAACCACAGCTTACCAGAACTCGGTAATGCCTTTGGTGGAAGGGACCATACTACGGTACTCCATGCGTGTAGAAAAATAGAGCAGCTAAGAGAAGAAAGTCATGATATAAAAGAAGACTATAAAAACCTCATTAGGACATTGTCTTCCTAAATAATACGACCTTAGAGGCGAGATAGCACTGCGATGAAATTTACTATAAGCCGCGAACAGTTTTTACAACCCCTCCAACTCGTGTCTGGTGCTGTTGAGCGTAGACACACGTTGCCTATTTTATCTAACGTACTGATTAAAGTTAGCGAAGGCGCATTGTGGTTAACCGGTACAGATTTAGAGGTTGAGCTTATTTCAAGCATTAAGCTTGAATCTGAATTTACCGAAGGGGAAATTACCGTACCTGCCAAAAAGCTTTTTGATATTATTCGTGGCATTTCTGAAGGTACTGATATTCACTTCTCCATCGATGGCAGTAAAGCACTCATTAGAGCTGGCCGCGGTCGTTACACTCTATCCACTTTGTCTGCCAGCGACTATCCAAATTTGGAAGACTGGGAAGGTGAGGTTGAGTTCGAACTGTCTTGCAGTGACCTTAAACGTCTAATCGATTCGACTAGTTTTTCAATGGCGCAGCAAGACGTGCGCTATTATTTGAATGGAATGTCGCTAGAGACCGAGGAAAATGTCATTCGCACAGTGGCGACAGATGGCCATAGATTAGCGCTTTGTCGTCTTAACTATGAAACTGCATTACCGGCACGCCAAGTCATTATTCCTAGAAAGGGCGTATTAGAAATTTCTCGGTTAATCTCTGACGATGATAAATCGTTAAAGGTGCAGATTGGTGCCAATCATCTTCGTATATTTTCAAATGACTTTATTTTTACGTCAAAATTAGTAGACGGGCGTTTCCCTGATTATCGTAGGGTACTTCCTCAAAATGGCGACAAAGAAATTATTGCCAGCAAAGCGGTGTTAAAAGAAGCTTTTTCACGCGCAGCAATTCTATCGAATGAAAAATTCAGAGGCGTTCGCTTAAATCTTGCTACTGGCGAGCTGAAAATTACGGCCAACAACCCAGAGCAAGAAGAGGCTGAGGAAAACGTAGACGTGCAGTACGAAGGCGATGACCTTGAAATTGGCTTCAACGTTGCGTACCTCATTGATGTATTGAATTCTTTAAATTCAGATATGGTTAAGGTTAGCCTGTCTGATTCAAATGCGAGTGCGTTAATTGAAGATAATGCCGATGACGCTGCGCTTTATGTCATCATGCCTATGCGTTTGTAGCATTGCAGAAAGTAACAACATTAATTTAAGGCCTACAGCATTATTTTAATTGCTATCGATAGAGCGGTGCATTGGTTATCAATGTATCGCTTTTATTCCCTTTAGAGTTCTATTATGAAATTGGACCAGGTCCAAATTGCGAACTTCCGTAATTTGACGTCTATTAGTTTCTCCCCGTCTCCTTCTTTAACTATCATCCAAGGTGTTAACGGTAGCGGTAAATCGTCTCTTATAGAGGCGCTTTATTATCTTGGGTTTGGCCGTTCTTTTCGCACCAACAAACACAGCGCTGTCATTCAACACGATAAGAATGAGTTTAGTGTATTTGCATCGTGTCATAACGAAAATGGTGATAAGCAAAAGATAGGGTTTCAGCGAACAAGGGGAGACCAATTTACCTGTAGTATCGATGGTGAACATTCTAAAAAGCTTTCAGATTTAGTGAGCTTGGTACCTATTCAATTATTCACGCCGCAAAGTACTGACCTCATTATAGGCTCTCCTTCTGAAAGACGTCGGTTTTGTGACTGGGGATTGTTTCACGTGAAACATGAGTTTCAGTCGGTAGCGAATCAATACGCCAAGTTCTTAAAGCATAGAAATGCACTACTAAAACAGCAGGCTAATCTATCTGCTCCAGAAAACCAGTATTGGGAAAGTCAATTCGCGTTGTTAGGCGAAAAACTTACTGAGATTAGAGAAAAGTACCTGCGGTCATTGACACCAATATTTGAAAAATACGCTAAAGAATTCTTACCAACCTTTGAGGTAAAACTGAGTTACTATAAAGGATGGGAAAAAGATGCGTCTTTATCAGAAAGCCTAGTTAAAAAGAAAGAGTATGATGGTAAAATAGGACATACTTCTTCTGGGCCGCACAAAGCTGATGTTAAGCTTAAAGTGAATGGTGTTAATGCCCAAGAGCTGTTATCCCGAGGTCAGCTTAGAATGGCTGTCGCGGCGTTACAAATGTCACAAACAGAATTATTTAATACCACTACAAATAGAAAAAGTATTTTTCTGTTAGATGACGTCGGTGCAGAACTAGACGCCGATAAAAGAGAACAATTTATTGACGGGTTATTAAGGATGGACACGCAGGTTTTCGTTACTGCAATTGAGTCCACTCAACTCGAATTTATACAAAAATACAACGAAAAGAAAATGTTTCACGTGGAACATGGAAACGTGAAAGAGGAGTAAAAGCTAGTATGTCAGAAGAGAACAACTACGACTCGTCCAGTATTAAGGTACTTAAAGGATTAGACGCTGTAAGAAAACGTCCGGGTATGTACATTGGTGATACCGATGACGGCACCGGTTTGCATCACATGGTTTTTGAGGTGGTCGACAATTCAATTGACGAAGCACTTGCTGGTCATTGTTCTGAAATTGTCGTGCTTATACACAGCGACGGTTCTATTTCTGTATCTGATGATGGCCGCGGTATACCAACTGAGCTTCATGAAGAAGAGGGTGTTTCTGCAGCCGAAGTTATCATGACGGTTCTACATGCTGGCGGTAAGTTTGATGATAACTCATATAAAGTTTCTGGCGGCCTTCACGGTGTTGGTGTTTCTGTTGTAAATGCACTTTCAAGCCGACTCAAGTTACGCATCCGTCGCGGCGGTAAAGCCCATGAGCAAGAATATAAGCATGGTGTTCCACAAGAACCATTAGCAGTAACTGGCGATACAGATAAAAGTGGAACTATGATCCGCTTCTGGCCAAGCGAAGAAACATTCACCAATACCCTTTATCATTACGATATTCTTGCTAAACGTTTACGCGAACTTTCATTCTTGAATTCTGGCGTATCGATTAAGCTGAAAGACGAAAGAGACGGTAAAGAGGACCACTTCAAATACGAAGGTGGTATCAAAGCGTTTGTCGAATATCTCAATGATAAAAAGACAGCTATTCACCAAAAAGTGTTCCATTTTAGTGCTGAACGGGAAGACGGTATTAGCGTTGAAGTTGCTATGCAGTGGAACGATAGCTTCCAAGAAAATGTATTTTGTTTTACCAATAATATTCCACAGCGCGATGGCGGAAGCCATTTAGCCGGTTTTCGTGGCGCCTTAACACGTACGTTAAATAACTACATGGAGAAGGAAGGGTTAAACAAGAAAGCAAAGACTAACGCCAGTGGCGATGATGCTCGAGAAGGTCTAACCGCTGTCATTTCTGTGAAAGTCCCTGATCCTAAGTTTAGCTCGCAAACAAAAGATAAACTGGTTTCTTCAGAGGTTCGTCCTGTGGTTGAATCAGCGATGAATGAAAAGCTTGCAGAGTTTCTTTTAGAAAACCCCTCTGAAAGTAAAATTATCGCGAACAAGATAATCGATGCTGCTCGCGCTCGTGAAGCAGCTCGAAAAGCCCGTGATATGACTCGTCGAAAGGGCGCCCTAGATTTAGCAGGTCTTCCTGGTAAGCTTGCTGATTGCCAGGAAAAAGACCCAGCATTGAGTGAGCTTTATATCGTGGAAGGTGACTCTGCTGGCGGTTCAGCCAAGCAGGGCAGAAACAGAAAAAACCAAGCTATTCTTCCGCTTAAAGGTAAGATTCTAAACGTAGAAAAAGCGCGCTTTGATAAAATGCTATCTTCTCAAGAAGTGGCAACGCTGATTACCGCTCTTGGTTGTGGGATTGGACGTGATGAATACAACCCTGAAAAGTTGCGCTACCACAGCATCATTATCATGACGGATGCGGATGTGGACGGTTCTCATATTCGAACGCTGCTACTGACTTTCTTCTACCGTCAAATGCCAGAAATTATTGAGCGTGGGTACGTGTATATTGCTCAGCCACCACTTTATAAAGTGAAAAAGGGCAAGCAAGAACAGTATTTGAAAGATGATGATTCATTAACAAATTACCTAACGTCCATAGCGGTAGATGGTTCTTCATTACACACTAGTTCTGATGACCCAGGCATTTCGGGTGTTGGTCTTGAGAACCTTGTTAAGCAGTATCAAGCCGTGGAAAAAATGATTAATCGTATGAAGCGATTAATGCCACAGTCTATGCTTTATAGAATGCTATATACGCCAACACTTGACGTCCAAGATTTGAAAAATGAGGACGCGCTAGAAAACGTCGCTAAGCACTTTGTTGCTCAGCTTACTGAACGCGAGAACGATGGTGCGACGTACAGTTATGAAATTAGACGCGATCAAGAGTTAAGCGAATATTACATTACTATTATTATGCGTATGCACGGTATCGACTACGAGTATATTATTGATAGAGAGTTTATTGATTCTAACGAGTATGCACGTTTACGTGACTTGAACCTTGCTATCAACGATATGATGGGATCTGAAGCTTATATTCAGCGTGGGGAGCGTAAGCAACCCGTAGACTCATTTAAAGCAGCTCTTGATTGGTTAATGAATGAAGCTAAACGCGGTCAGTACATTCAGCGCTATAAAGGTCTTGGTGAAATGAATCCGAGCCAATTATGGGAAACTACAATGGACCCAGACAGCCGTCGCATGCTTCAAGTTACCATTGAGGATGCTATTAGCTGTGATCAATTGTTCACGACGCTAATGGGCGACCAGGTTGAACCTCGTAGAGAGTTCATTGAAGCGAATGCACTGAAAGTTGCAAACCTTGACGTATAGGTTGTTGGTTTAACCCTAGTCAAAAAGTAACACCGTTTGCTAAAGCAAAGTACTTCAGCTTTAGATGGCGTTAAAATAAAAAAGGCGATTTATTAAAATCGCCTTTTTTTGTGAAAAAAAGAAATAGATAAGCTGGTGAAAGAAAAAGCCAATGCTATATTTGAGTCACTTTAAGTGCCACTTCTTTTGAGCCAGCGTGACGAATAACAAAGCGATACATACCAGTAGATGATGGAGTGAATTGAAGGTTCTCTGAGCCTTGCTCACAGGCTAAGTAAACTGTTGTGCCTAACATTACAGGTTGACCTTTGTACTTGCCTCCACAGCTTTGTGAAGGCGTCCAATTAGCATCAGATAATCTGAAGTCGTAAGGTTGCCCATCTGCAATTAACTCAACATCAACTGACCATGCTGCTTCATTGTTATCAACCCCTTTACGGGTAAATTTATAGCTAGGGTCGGCTTCCCACCAATTAAAAACCCCTCTGAGATACATATTCTCAAACTCTATAGCAGGTGATGAAGATGGGAGCTCTGGAATGCTAAACCCACCTTTGCTTGAACACGCTGAGAGTGAAAGACAACACAATAAAACTGACAATAACTTTTTCACTAATACTCCAGATATAAAAAAGCCCAACAGAGTCGGGCTTTTAATTTCACTTTACGAGATATTGTTATCTCATAAATTTAGCCTAAGACTTCGCAAGTATAGAAATATCTGCGGTAGTAAGGAAAAGTTGCCTTAAAAGCGTCAACAACGCAAGTCTGTTTTTCTTAACCGCATCGTCTTCTGCCATGACCATAACGTTATCGAAGAAATCATCAATAGCGACACGCAGCGTTGCAAGAGTGGTAAGAATAGCCGTGTAATCTTGCGAACCAAGCGCATCACTCACTTTCTCTTCTGACTCAGTCAG
Organism: Alteromonas genovensis; assembly: GCF_010500895.1. Classification (GTDB taxonomy): domain Bacteria; phylum Pseudomonadota; class Gammaproteobacteria; order Enterobacterales; family Alteromonadaceae; genus Alteromonas; species Alteromonas genovensis. The sequence continues at coordinate 26,122 of NZ_JAAAWO010000015.1, read as the reverse complement.
TGCTTCAAATAACGCTTTTTCTGATGTTTCTGAAAGAAGGGCATCATTAATGTGTACTGTAGCGTCAATATCGACATGTTGCTTTGCCAGAATATTCGCTACGCGTTTATTTGCTGCCGCTAGAGCTTCAGACTCATCTAACGATTTAAATAGAGCCACAGCATTAATTCGCGCAAGGTAGTCAGCTGGCTTAGTAGGGCGTCTTGCCGCGACCGACTGAATAACATCAATCGCTATCTGCTTATCCTGAAGTAATGCTGTAAAACGACCAAGGACAAAATCTACAACCTGTGAGTGTGCTTTGTCATTTGAAAGTTTTTCTCCATAAACTTCAATTGATTTTGTTACTAATGTAGTTAAATCAAGTGGAAGTGATAACTCTGTGATAATACGCAGTACACCAATGGCTGCACGGCGAAGGGCAAATGGGTCTTTGTCACCTTTAGGCAGCTGGCCAATACCAAATATACCAACTAAGGTATCTAGCTTATCAGCAAGCGCTACCGAGGCGCTGACGCCGTTACTCGGAAGAGTATCACCGGCGAAACGAGGCATATACTGTTCATATAGGGCTTGTGCAACGTCAGAGTGCTCATTGTCGTTTAAGGCATAGTATTTTCCCATTACGCCCTGTACGTCTGGAAATTCCATAACCATGTTAGACATGAGGTCTGCTTTAGCTAGCAGTCCGGCACGAGTCGCATGTGCTTCGTCTGCATTTATTTGTGCTGCAATAAAGCCTGACAGCACAGAGATGCGCTCTGATTTTTCTTTAAGCGTACCGAGCTGCTTTTGAAATAGCACGGTGCCAAGGCTATTAAGACGGCTCTCTAAGGATACTTTTCTATCGCTGTTATAGAAGAACTCAGCATCAGCTAGGCGAGGGCGGATAACCTTTTCATTGCCTGAAATGACCTGAATAGGATCGCTACTTTCAATATTACTCACAAATAGAAAGGTATTCACCAAGTCGCCATTGGCGTCAAGAAGAGGAACATATTTTTGGTCGTCTTTCATCGTATAGATGAGCGCTTCTTTTGGTACCGCTAGGAAGCCCTCATCAAACCCTGCCTGCATCACCACTGGCCATTCAACAAGTGAAGCAATCTCTTCCAATAAAGCTTCATCATAGTCCGGCTTTAGGGATAACGCTGCAGCAGCGTCTTCTAACTGTTGACGAGTTTTCGCTTTACGCGCTTCAAAGTCTGCAATGACATATTGCGACTCAAGAGCCGTTGCATAATTATCAGCATGATCAAGCTCGAATCGAGCTTCGCCGTGGAAGCGGTGTCCCTGTACGGTTCTGCTACTTGCTAAACCAAGGGTGCTGATATTGATAACTTCGCTGCCATAAAGTACGCAAAGCGTATGGACAGGGCGAATGAATTGCGTGCTATGACTACCCCATCGCATAGGCTTTGGAATAGGTAGTTTGCTTATGGCCTGATTGACTAAACCCTCAAGAAGGGTACTTACACCTTGACCTGGAACGTGTGCCTTATACAGCAACCATTCGCCTTTGTCTGTGACCAGACGCTCTGCATCAGCAACGTCAATTCCATTGCCACGTGCCCAGCCTTGTGCCGCTTTAGTGGGGTTGCCATCTGCATCGAAGGCTGCGCTTACCGCTGGGCCTCTTTTTTCAACGACTTTATCTTCTTGACCTTCTGCCAAGTCAGAAACATAAACCGCTAAACGCCTAGGCGCGGCGAACCAGCTTACTGAACCAAAAGGAAGGTTGGCAGTGGTAAGTGCTAATTCAAACTGTTGAGCAAATGCTTCACCAAGTGTTTTAAGTGCCTTTGGTGGTAGCTCTTCAGTTCCTAATTCAACTAAACAATTTTCCGTACGCACGCCTATGCCTCCTTGTTGCAAAGCGGAAAGCCTAATGCTTCGCGAGCTTGGTAATAACTTTCAGCACACGCCTTTGCTAACGCACGTACTCGTAGAATGTAACGCTGCCTTTCAGTTACTGATATAGCGTGACGAGCGTCTAGTAGATTAAACGCTTGAGACGCTTTCATAACCTGTTCGTAAGCCGGCAAAGGAAGATTGTTTTCAATCAAAATCTCGCTCTGCGCCTCACATTCATCAAACGTTCTAAACAATGCCTCTACATTGGCATGTTCAAAATTATACGTTGATTGCTCAACTTCGTTTTGATGGAACACATCTCTGTAGGTCACTTTACCAAGAGGGCCATCTGTCCACACGAGGTCGTAAATACTGTCTACGCCCTGCACGTACATGGCTAAACGTTCTAAGCCGTAAGTGATCTCTCCGGTAACAGGCTTACACTCGATACCGCCAACTTGTTGGAAATAGGTAAACTGAGTGACTTCCATACCATTTAGCCACACTTCCCAGCCTAAGCCCCATGCGCCAAGTGTTGGTGATTCCCAGTTGTCTTCAACAAAACGAATATCATGTACAAGTGGGTCGAAACCTAATTCTTTCAAAGATCCCAGATACAATTCTTGAATATTATCAGGTGAGGGCTTTAGCATCACCTGGAACTGATAGTAATGCTGTAGGCGATTCGGGTTCTCACCATAGCGACCGTCTGTAGGTCGACGACATGGCTGAACATAAGCACTGCTCATTGGCTCAGGACCTAACGAGCGTAGGAATGTCATAGGGTGAAATGTGCCTGCACCCACTTCCATATCTAAAGGCTGTATTATTACGCAGCCTTGACGCGCCCAGTAGTCTTGAAGCGCTAGGATTAACCCTTGAAAGGTTTTAATATCGTATTTCTGCATACATCCGCTGCTTATTAGTTAGCTGTCATAAAAAAGATGGCTTAGTATACAATTTGTGACGCGGAGTATGTAGGTGTAACGGGTGAAAAAAAGCCTAGAAAGCCGGTATTACAACAAGGATTTAATATTTGATGGCAAGTAACGCAGTAAAGCGGTGTGCGTGGGTGACTGATGACCCTATTTACCAGGCATATCACGACAATGAGTGGGGCATACCAGAAACCAATAGTCAGGCGTTATTTGCTAAATTGTGCCTCGACGGCCAACAAGCCGGCTTATCCTGGCTTACCATTCTTAAGAAGCAAAAAAACTACGAGCGCGCTTTCTATAATTTTGAGCCAAGCGCTATTGCCCAAATGACTGAAGACGACGTAGAAAGGTTAATGCACGATACCGGTATTGTGAGAAACAGACTAAAAATTAAGTCTATCATTCGAAATGCAAAAGCCTTTTTGGAGATAGAAAAGTCGCAGCCTTTTAATCAGTATATTTGGCAATTTACAGATGGAAAGACACTAGTGAATAATTGGCAGTCTCATGACGATGTTCCAACGTCGACAGAAGAGTCTAAAGCAATGTCAAAAGCATTGAAAAAGGCGGGCTTTAACTTTGTTGGTGAAACTATTTGTTATGCATTTATGCAGGCAGTTGGAATGGTGAACGATCATGAGACAGGATGTCATTGCTATGAAGCAACCTCAAAGCTTGCCATAAAGAGTGTGACGTAAGGCTTCTACAGTAAGGGGGGCTACGTAAGGAATGCTCATCTCGTAAGAGATACACAGGCTTTTTAGTTGAGCAGTTCAAACAAGCTGCTAAAAATAAAAATGAATTCCTCGGGCACAAAAAAAGCAGTATACCAATACTGCTTTTTTAGAAGACGCGCTTTCGCTAGTCGGTGAATTGCCAGCTAAGTACTTGTATAGCCATAACTAAGTAGGTATACAAAGAATACTCACGCAATTGACTCACAGTATTGTTTGAGTTTAGGTAACTCATCTAACACTTTCGACTCGTATTCAGATTCTATCTGCTCTCTCGCCTGGTCTTGCTTTCTACGCTCTTGCTTTGACAGCTTTTGTCGTGCTTCTAACACGGCAAAACCACTTATCTCTACAAACAAGGCATATGTATGTGGATAGGTTGCTTTAAAATCTGGTGGTTCGTTCAGCGGTAACGCGTTGAGTAAGTTAACAATACGTATAACGCCCTCAGATAAGTCGCATTGCTGCTGCTCCATCGCCTTTGCGATAAGTATCACGCTTTCAGTTATGCTGCTTATACGTGAATTCTTGGCCTTATCCTGTCGAATACCCTGCTGTTTAAGCAAAAATAGCAATTTACCTGCGTAAACACCAAGGCCTAAAATAACTACTAGTGCTACACCAGTTAGTACTACCCACAGCATTGAAATATCCCGTTCTAGTTCTTAAAGTCGTCAATCTTAATAGCGTCTAACTTATCAAACGGATCGCTCTCTTCTTCATCGTCTTCATCGACAATGCCAAGTAGGTCGCACAGTACGCGATGTCGAGCCATTTTTTCATCAACGTAACGCTGCTGTTCTCTAGTAAGCTTTTTATCTGCATCTAGGTTATCTAACAAATCGGCAAGACGTTGATCTGCTTCTAAAGCGGCAAGCTCTTGTGCAGGCGTAGCATACTTTTTCTTTTCAGTAGGCGTTGGTGCAACACCTTTTTCCTTAACTAATGCAATAGGTTTCTTACTGCCTAAACGCGGATCTTTCTTTTCGCTACTTTTTCCGCCACCCGCTTTGCCTTGCTCTACATTATGGCGACTGCCTGCTGGCTTGCCTTTATGTTTTTTAGGACGTGGAGTATCAGATTTTCGATTTTCGCTAGGCTTAAAGTCTGGATCCTTACGAACGCCGATAAGGCCAACTTTACGGGATTTTTTTGAACGTGACATATATTCCAAATAAGAGAATGTGTAAAAGACTTCTCTATTATAGCGCGAATTGCTTAAAGCTTCCTCATCAAAACGACATCACTACTGGGGAATTTGATATCAAAACCATCACGTCGAGCAAGATAAGAAAAGGTACGTTCACTGAAAAAGCTCACATGCGTTGGGTCGTTCTTATAATGCCACGTTGCAAAACGTTCTTTATCAATCACTCTTTTTGTCATAATGGCCAGAATACCATTAGGATTTAGCATGCTCGTTAATATGGACCACTCTTTTGCGGGGTGGTGGAAGTGTTCTATCGCTTCGGTACATGTAATGACGTCAAAGCTGCGGTTTAACACCTCCTCGAAGGGGGCATAGAAAGGATCGTAAATGTCGACATTTAATCCTTCACCTTCCAACATTTTTGCAAGTACCGCTGCTGGGCCACATCCAAAATCCAATGCTGTTTCGCCAGTATTTATAAGTGATAGAAGAGGGTTTATAAGTTTACGTAAAAACTGTTTATAACCATCATCGTCAAAACTGTTTTCGTGTTTATCGTATTCACTTTTCTCGGTATATGCACTAGGTAGAAAGTCGGGATGTACAAATACAAGATAACATTCACTGCATTGTAAATACGGTCTTTTCTTGTCTGTAAAAAAAGGAGTTACAGCGGAGGTAGAGCACAGAGGACATCGCATAGGATTTTAGTGAAACGCTGTTATTACTTCTGTAAGAGATATTACCAAATAAAAGCCCAGGAAATAAAAAGAAAAAAAGGCGATGGTTTGCACCATCACCTTATTTTGAATGAGTGTCAGATGACACCTCTCCCGTTATTTACACATCTTTGTGTTATATGCTTCCCTAGCTGTGCTCCCCTTATTGTTTTTTTTAGCAGAGCGCTATTTTTGTTTTTGGCCTTCTTGGCGCTTTATCCAATCTTCCGTGGGGTATTTTATTATTATTCTTGTTATTTAGTTTGTAAGCCTACAAGGGCAACAACAAACTACGCCGTTAGATTACACTAATAATTCTAAAATACAACTTTTTAAGTAACAAAATTTTAACAACAAAAGAGGTTTTTTAAAAACTTAATGTAAACCAGAGACATAGTTCGACAATATCTCGATATCTTCATCGGTTAATTTCATGGCGATGTCGCGCATCATGCCATTCATACTGTTATGACGCTGACCTGACCGAAATGATTTTAATTGAGAAGCAGTATAGGTTGCGTGTTGGCCACTGATATCGGGGAAGCCTGATAGTGATGAACCATTACCTTGCGGTCCGTGACACGCGATACATGCAGTAATACCACGCTCTTCGTCACCACCTTGGTACAATGCTTTTCCAGCTTCGATGTATTGTTCTGCTGTTTCACCTGGCGTCGCTTCTTGACTAGAGAAGTACGCAGCTAAGTCTTCCATATCTTGTGTAGAAAGAGGTGCGGCCATACCGTTCATCACCGCATTGTTACGGCCTTCTTCGCCACCTGTTTGCGACGCAAGCTTAAACTCGGTAAGTTGTTTAACGAGGTACTTTTCATGTTGCCCAGCTAGCTTAGGGTTCATGTCAATCATACTATTGCCATCAGGGCCGTGACAGGCAGCACACACCGCTGACTTCGCTTTGCCCGCTTCCGCATCGCCTTTTGCTACAGCTGTAGCGCTAAGACCCAGTGACATACAAACCAACAAACACAGTTTTTTCATAAATAATCTCTTAATGGTTCCAACGGCTCACGTTAGATACGTGATATAATCCGTATTTTACACATTTAACGCGTCAGAAAAACCTATTCCATGATAAATCTAAGGGTTTTGGTCTGTTTTAACATTAAAAAGCTGTAAACCAGACGTTATGACGCATGTGGAGGTAAGTCTAGATGTCGTATTACACCAAAGCAAAGTTCTTTACCAGTGCACCTGATATTCGTCATTTGAAAGATGATTCTGGGATAGAGGTTGCATTTGCCGGTCGCTCAAATGCCGGTAAGTCCAGCGCGCTAAACACGTTAACCCGCCAAAAAAACTTGGCAAGAACAAGTAAAACGCCAGGAAGAACGCAGTTAATCAACGTGTTCGAGTTGGATGACAATTTACGTCTAGTAGATTTGCCCGGCTATGGCTTTGCAAAAGTACCTATGGCCACCAAGCTTAAGTGGCAGAAGTCACTTGGTGAATATTTGCAAAAACGCAAATCACTCAAAGGGCTGGTTGTTTTAATGGATATTCGTCATCCGTTTAAAGATTTAGACCAAGACTTAATTCATTGGGCTGTAGACGCTGGTATTCCAGTACTTGCGCTACTGACAAAGGCTGACAAACTTAAATCTGGTAAGCGCAAGGCTCAGTTATTAATGGCACAAGAGGCGGCATTAGCGTTTATGGGCGATGTTACCGTTAATACGTTTTCTTCCTTAAACCGTCACGGTTTGCCTGAACTTGAGCAGATGCTTGATAAGTGGCTTGGTCGCACTACTTCTGACGATGATGAAGCTGTAGCTGCTGAATAAAAAGCAAAAAAAATGCCTCGCTAAAAAACGAGGCATTGAATGAGAGAAAACACATAAAAACCGAAGATATAGAGTGGGTGAAAAACGAAAAGTTCAGAATAAGCAGCAAATAATTAAACATGCTAATTCAGCCTGCGCTTTCGTTACTACCAGAATTTCTTTGTGGCACCTTTTATTTGTGGCACCTTTTATTTGTGGCATTTTTCAACAGGCATAAAAAAACCCCGGTAAATGACCGGGGTTAAAGCAAAGGTTTGAAAACAGCTTTCTCACCTCTGTACCCTACATTGGCAATGTTACAACAAGAGCACAAAAAGGCAAGTATAAATTGTAATTTAATTACCAAATATGGATAATTTACATACGACTTAATTAATTAAGCTGTAATCAAATTACTGAATTGATCAAAGCGTCTGTGCCCAATTAATGAGCTTCATCCCAGTTTTCGCCAATACCTACCTCAACATCCAGCGGCACATTTAGCGTTGCAGCACTTTCCATAAGAGTTTTTATGGTGCTGACATAATCATCAATTTTGTCTTCTTTTATTTCAAATACCAGTTCATCGTGCACCTGCATCATCATAGTGACGTCGTCGCTGGCGTTTTTCGCAATCCAATCGTCCACTTTTATCATGGCCATCTTTATGACGTCAGCCGCTGTACCTTGCATTGGTGCATTGATAGCCGCTCTCTCAGCCCCTTTTCTTCGCGCTCCATTGCTTGCTTTAATATCTGGTAGATACAACCGTCGGCCAAACACAGTTTCAACGTAACCTTTCTCTTTTGCGCTCTCTCGGGTGCTGTCCATATAATCGAGTACACCAGGGTAGCGTTCAAAATACAGGTCCATATATTTCTGTGCTTCGTTGCGTGGAATATTAAGCTGTTTGGCTAACCCGAATGCGCTCATGCCGTATATCAAACCAAAGTTAATGGCTTTAGCGCTTCTACGCTGCTGCGTGGTAACGTCATCAAGGGCAATGCCGAATACTTCGGCCGCGGTTGCTTTATGTATATCCTTTCCATTCGCAAACGCATCAAGTAAGCCTTTGTCTTTCGACAGGTGCGCCATAATACGAAGCTCTATTTGTGAGTAATCGGCTGCGACTATCTTGTTGCCTTTTCTTGGCACGAAAGCTTGTCTAACGCGGCGACCGGCTTCATTTCGAATAGGAATATTTTGTAAATTAGGATCGGTAGAGGATAGGCGACCTGTTGCTGTCACTGCTTGATGATACGACGTGTGAACTCTGCCAGTACGGTGGTTAATCATTTTCGGAAGTTTATCGGTATACGTATTTTTGAGCTTGGTTAACCCTCTGTACTCCATAATTTTCTGAGGTAGTGGATATTCTAATGCCAGTTCTTGTAACACATCCTCAGAAGTTGAAGGCGCACCTTTTGGCGTTTTCTTAACAATAGGCAACGACATCTTCTCAAAAAGAATATGCTGCAGCTGTTTTGTCGACCCTAAGTTAAATGTTTCGCCTGCTTCTTCGTGAACTTCTTTTTCTAATTCTGCAATGCGGGTTGCCAGGTCTTGGCTTTGTTGACTCAACTGTTGGCTATCAATTAACACGCCCTGTTGTTCCATGCGGGAAAGTACACATGCTAGGGGCACTTCAACATCTATAAGCAGACGCTTTAACGAATCAATTGGCTCAAGCTTCTCCCAAATAGCATGGTGAAGACGAAGGGTAATATCGGCATCTTCTGCCGCGTATGGTCCAGCTTCGTCTAAGTTAATTTGATTGAACGTAAGTTGTTTAGCACCTTTACCGGCGATGTCTTCAAAATGAATCGTTTTATGGCCTAAGTAGGCAAGTGCTAACGAGTCCATATCGTGTCGCTGCGCCGTGCTATTGAGCATGTAACTTTCTAGCATGGTGTCAAAGCCAATTCCATTAAGCGTAATGTCATAATTGGCCAGTACATTCTTATCGTACTTAATATGCTGGCCAACTTTAATGGAAGATGGAGACTCTAGGATAGGCTTGAGCGTTTCAAGAACATAATCTCTAGATAGCTGATCTGGTGCATCTGGGTAGTCATGGGCCACAGGCACATAGGCAGCTTTGCCCGGCTCTATACAAAAAGACACACCAACAATTTCAGCATCCATATAGCTGAGGCTCGTGGTTTCAGTATCAAATGCAAACAGCTTTGCTTGTTTTAGCTTTTCCACCCATGCGGTAAATTGTTCTTCTTTAAAAACAACCTCATATTGAGAGCGATCGATTTGCGCATCGTCTGAGAAAACGCTTTCTGATGCATCAACAGAAGAGTCAGACGCGTCGTTTTTAGATGCATCGGATGGTTGGGTATCGCCCGCACTTAGAAGTGCGCTAACCTCTGAATGCCATCGTTTAAATTCATATTCTGCGAATAGGTCGCGCAGGGTTTCATTATCTGCCGACGTTGGCATTAACGCTTCTACATCGTAATCCAGATCTAAATCTATACTGATAGTTGCTAACGTATATGACAGCCTAGCTTGCTCTTCATATTCCGACATTTTAGACGCCATGGTTTTGCTGCCTCGAAAAGACAGATCGGCAATTTTATCCAAGTTCTTGTATATCTCATCGATACCACCGATGCCGTTAAGCAGCGCTTGAGCGCTTTTGTCACCAACGCCCGGCACGCCTGGAATATTATCTACTTTGTCGCCCTTCAATGCTAAGAAATCAATAACCAGCTCGGGAGGAATACCAAACTTGGTATTAACGCCCTCAATATCCATTGCCTGATTTGTCATGGTATTAATAAGTGTGACATGTTGATTGACCAACTGCGCCATGTCTTTGTCACCAGTACTGATAACAGTATCTATGCCTTTCTCGGTTGCGTGTTTAGCCAGTGTGCCGATAACGTCATCGGCCTCAACACCCGATTCAACAATTACCGGTAGCCCCATTGCTTTAATAATAGTGTGCAGAGGTGCTATCTGACTTCTTAGCTCGTCCGGCATAGGAGGGCGATTCGCTTTATATTCAGCGTAAATATCGTCTCTAAATGTTTTACCTTTTGCATCAAATATTACCGCCATATGGGTTGGGTTATATTGTTTGATAAGGCTCTTGAGCATATTTACTACGCCGTAAATGGCGCCGGTATCTTGCCCTTTAGAGTTTGTTAGCGGCGGCAGCCCGTGAAAGGCTCGAAAGAGATAAGAAGAACCGTCAACGAGGATAAAAGGAGACTTTTTAGATTCAGGCATAGAGGATAACTTTCCAACATAGATAATGATCGCAAGGATGCCACAGGAAGGGAAAGATCGCCATATAGGGCTGACAGATAACTAGGATAGTGGGCTGTGGATAACTTTGTGATCTAAATATTCAGACACACTGATCCAATTGATCTCATAAAAATAAAAGATCAAGGCTGAATGCAAGAAAAATAAGGGAATGAAGCAATGATGAGAACACAGCATACCTGCTACAGAACATTCCATTTTATGTGGATAACTTGGTGTACGTGATATTTCGTTTAACCAAATCAGCGCAATAATGTAGCATAAGAATTTACAAAGCATATACGTAATGTTAAGAACTTTTTTAAAAAGTTTGGTTGTTTTATAGCCAAAAATTGCATAAGTCATGAACGACCTAGTCTGGAGGAAAAATATGAAGCAAGTTGCTGTGATTCTAAGTGGAAGTGGTGTCTATGACGGCGCAGAGTTACAAGAAGCCGTACTCACTTTGCTTGCTATTGAATTAGAAGGAGCGTCGTATCAGTGCTTTGCGCCAAATGTAGACCAGCTACATGTAATCAATCACTTAACCGGCGATGTGGTTGAGGGCGAGACCCGAAACGTATTGGTTGAGTCAGCGCGCATTACACGAGGCGACATAAAGCCGTTAACTGAATGCAATGTCGATGAATTTGATGTGTTAGTCTTACCCGGTGGGTTTGGCGCTGCAAAAAACCTATGCACGTTTGCTGTGGAGGGTGCCGACTGTTCATTTAATGAAGATGTGTTGACGGTATGTCAGGCATTTGCAAAAGCCAGAAAGCCAGCCGCCTATGCATGTATTGCTCCTGCACTTGCTGCAAAAGTCTACGGTAACGGCGTAAAACTGACTATCGGCAATGACAAAGGTACGGCAGAGGGGCTAAATGCACTTGGTGCTTCCCACGTTGATTGTGATGTAGATGACGTTGTAATCGACAATGAGGTAAAACTGGTGACTACGCCAGCTTACATGCTTGCAGAAAATGTGTCACAAGCTCACCGCAGTATTTCAAAAATGGTACAAACGGTACTTGGAATGAAGTAACCGAGAAAAATTAGAAACAGGGGGAAAACAAATCGTTTCTCCCTAAGTCATATAGCCCTATAATCGGCGATATAGCGTATTTCGTTTTCTGTTATTTATTCGCGACTTAACATCGTAAGCCATCATAAAAAGAAAGGCATAATAAAATGCACTACCGTGCCATCGTTCGTATTCTAGGGTTACTCATTGCGTTATTCAGCGTCACAATGATACCCCCCGGAATTGTGTCTCTTATTTACCAAGACGGTAGCGGGCTTCCATTTACGCTTGCGTTTATCCTATGCGTCGTGGGTGGTATGGCGTTGTGGTACCCCAACAGACAACAGAAGAATGACCTACGAGCCAGAGAAGGCTTTTTGATTGTGGCACTGTTTTGGTCGGTGCTGGCGAGTGTTGGTGCTATACCTCTGATATTGCTCGAACAGCCTAGCATGACGGTGACCGACGCGTTTTTCGAATCGTTTTCTGGATTAACCACAACGGGCGCTACAGTAATAGAGGGTATCGATTTTCTGCCGCATTCTGTTCAGTTCTATCGTCAGCAGCTTCAATGGCTTGGTGGAATGGGGATCATTGTACTGGCCGTTGCGATACTGCCTATTTTAGGTGTTGGTGGTATGCAGCTATACCGTGCTGAAACACCTGGTCCGGTAAAAGACAACAAAATGACCCCGCGTATTGCTGATACTGCAAAGCATCTTTGGTACATCTATCTATCGATTACGATTGCGTGTGCCGGTGCATATTGGCTTGCTGGAATGAATGTGTTTGATGCCATATGCCATGCGTTTTCTACCGTCGCAATTGGCGGGTTTTCAAACCACGATGCCAGTTTAGGCTATTTTTCAAGCCCAATGGTCAATGTGGTGTGTACGGTATTTCTACTTATTGCAGCGCTTAACTTTTCGCTTCACTATGCTGCGGTAAGCTCTCGCTCTATGCGAGGCTACTTCAAAGACCCTGAGTTCAAAGCCTTTTTTATCATCCAGGCTTCGCTTATTTCTATCTGCTTTTTAGTTCTCACGCTTTCTGGGTATTACAGTTCGGCGGAAACGGCTCTTGATCAGGCAATGATTCAGGCAGTTTCAATCAGTACTACAGCAGGTTTCGCCACCACAGATTTCTCGGTGTGGCCTACGTTCCTGCCTATAATGCTGATTTTTTCGAGCTTTATAGGAGGGTGCGCTAGCTCAACGGGGGGCGGGCTAAAAGTGGTTCGCGTTTGTTTGCTGTTCTTACAGGGAAGGCGTGAAGTCGATAGGCTTATCCACCCCAAGGCTGTCTATGCGGTTAAGTTTGGTGACAGAGCCATGCCTGATAAGGTAGTAGAAGCGGTGTGGGGATTCTTCTCTGCCTACGCCATTGTGTTTGTACTTATCATGATAGGGTTGATAGCCACTGGCTTAGATAATTTAAGTGCGTTTACAGCAACAGCAGCAATGCTTAATAACCTTGGGCCAGGCCTAGGCAGCGTTGCGGCAAACTATGCAGATGTGACTGATGGCGGCAAGTGGCTACTTGTATTAGCGATGGTATTTGGACGTTTAGAAGTATTCTCGTTGCTTGTGCTGTTCTCGCCTACATTTTGGCGAAGCTAAGCCAGTACTTTAAAATCAACATGCCTTAGCCAAAGAAAAACGCGCTGGGCTGAAACAGCTTTTCCACATCGCCGATATACTTCTTATCAACTAAGAATAGAATGATGTGATCGTTAGCTTCAATTTTTGTATCGCTGTGGGCGATAATTACTTGGTCGTCTCTGACTACCGCACCAATGGTTGTACCTGGCGGCAATTTAATATCGCCAATTTGCTTGCCAACGACCTTAGATGTATTTTCATCACCATGGGCAATAGCCTCTATTGCTTCAGCTGCTCCTCTACGCAGTGAGTAAACGTTCACTATGTCTCCACGCCTTACATGGGTGAGAAGCGCTGAGATAGTTGCTTGCTGGGGAGAAAAGGCAATGTCAATTTCACCGCCCTGTACCAAATCCACATAGGCGCCGCGCTGTATCAGCACCATTGCCTTTTTTGCGCCCATGCGCTTGGCGAGCATGGCAGACATAATATTGGCTTCATCATCGTTGGTAACGGCGATAAAAGCGTCGACCTGTTCTATATTTTCTTCGCCGAGTAACTCTGGATCTGATGCATCACCGCTAAACACGATGGTTTTATCCAGGTGTGCTGCGAGGTATTTGGCTCGTTCTGGACTAAATTCGATGAGCTTAACGTTGTGGTTATGCTCTAGCTTTTTCGCCAACCCCGCGCCAATAAGCCCGCCACCTGCAATCATGATGCGTTTATAGCTAGACTCAAGCTTTTGCAGTTCACTCATTACGGCGCGTATGTGCTTCGTTGCAGCAATAAAGAATACTTCATCATCTGCTTCTATTACCGTGGTACCTAATGGGCGTATGGGGCGTCCACGGCGGTATATAGCCGCTACTCGTGTTTCTACATTAGGCATGTGGTCTTTAAGGGCCGACAGGGCATGTCCCACCAACAAACCGCCATAATAGGCTTTTACAGCAACAAGACTTGCTTTGCCTTCAGCAAATTCTACAACCTGAAGTGCTCCAGGGTAGTCAATTAATCGTTTAATGGCTTTGGTGACTAGCTGTTCGGGAGCAATGATGTGGTCAACGGGAATGTCTTGCTGTTTGTAGAGTTGTGCTTGATAAATGATGTATTGCTCAGAGCGCACCCGGGCAATTTTCGTGGGGGTTTTAAACAGGCTGTAAGCAACCTGACACGCTAGCATGTTACTTTCATCACTGTTAGTCACAGCAATAAGCATATCGGCGTCTTCTGCACCCGCACTGCGCAGCACGTCTGGATGAGAGCCTACGCCAGTGACTACCTGCAAATCGAGTCTATCTTGGAGTGAGCGAAGAATACTGGGGTCAGAGTCAATAACCGTAATCTCGTTATTTTCACCCACCAAATTTTCGGCTAGTGTTCCACCGACCTGACCCGCACCCAAAATGATGATTTTCATCGTTATTACTTAGCCTTATTACACCGATTCGCCAGACGACTTTACCAGCCTCGCATAATAGAAACCATCCATTTGTTGTTCGCCAGGTAGAATTTGGCGACCCGGATTTTCACTGGTTTCTGTTTTAATAAGAGGCACTAATGTTGCGTCATCTGTTTCTGCTACAAAGCGTTTAATTTGATCTTTGTTTTCTTTTGGCAAAATGGAACAGGTGGCATACAGCATGGTTCCACCAGGTTTTAATGTTGTCCAAAGTGCGTCCAGTATCTCTCGCTGTAAAGCCGCTAAGTTGTCTATGTCACTGGACTTTCTAAGCCATCGAATATCTGGATGACGGCGAATAACGCCGGTAGCAGAGCAGGGAGCATCTAACAAAATACGATCGAACGGTATTCCATCCCACCACTTTGAAGGATTGGTTGCGTCACCTTGCTTGATGTCGACGTTATGTTTCAAGCGAGTCATATTTTCATGCACTCGTTGCAATCGTTTTTCATCAGCATCTAATGCCAAACAGTAGGACAGTTTTGGCGCTCTTTCGGCAATATGACCTGTCTTTCCACCTGGTGCTGCACAACAGTCTAGAATTCTTTCCCCATCTTGTGGATCTAAGTAGCGAGCGGCTAATTGTGCGGCGCCATCTTGAACAGCAAAAAAACCTTTGTCGAAACCAGGCAGTGCAGTTATATCTTCACGAGACGTCAGTATAACGCCATCAGGGTGGGATTCACTTAACGAAAATTCAATATCGGCCTGAGTTAACAGCGTTGCAAATTCATCACGTTCAATCTGCTGGGTGTTTACCCTTAGCCATATAGGCGCCATTTCATTAGTTGACTGGCGTACGGTATTGGCATCACCTTGGTATGCACTTTCTATGGCTTTATAAAGCCATTTAGGCATTCCGCTATTGATAATTGGATCGTCAATACCCTTATCGATGAGTTCTTCACGTTGAAAGTTTCTTAGTACTGCGTTTACCAACCCTTTTAAGCCAGTGCCTCCCAAGTACGATGCTGCTGCGACAGTTTCTCCAACAGCGGCATGCTTACTGACTCTCGAAAAGGCGAGTTGGTATAACCCCAGCATAATAAGGTGCTCTATCACTTTTTTGTTGCCCTTTAGAGGGCGGTCGAGCAATGTTCTTAGCCAGTGTTGAAGTACGGGAAGTTTTCGCATTACACCCAGTGACATCTCTTGAAGCCACGCATTGTCTCTAGCGTTATGTCGTCGCTGCACACGCTCTAGGCAGTCTCGAGAAGACTTACCTTGCTCTAGTATTTGATAGATAACCCATGCGCAATCTGCACGCAGGTTCTTTTGTTTAGGTAGGGGAAGGGGCTTCACTTATCGCTCTCTTGACGCAATGAGCGGCCTGTTTCAAACCACGCTTTACGTGCGTTAGTAACATCAGCTGCTGGCAAGGGTTTTTTACCTGGAATTTGCAGAAGCGTAATTGTGAGCGCGTCTTTCCCTGTCGCTACGGTTATACCCTCTTTGCCGGAATTAACAATAGTGCCGGGAGGGGCGTCATTGATAAGCGGTTCGACATGCGCCGCCCACACTTTAATATTTTGTTCTTCTACCTTCATCCACGCCACGGGCCAAGGATTGAACGCCCGAATATTTCTTTCAATTTGCTCTGCGCTGTCTTCCCATTTAATCAAGGCTTCTTCTTTAGACAGCTTTTTCGCATGGGTCGCAAGCGCATCATCTTGCTTTTGAGGAATTAGCGTTTCAATGCTATTTAACACATCGACAAGGGCTTTAGGGCCAAGTTCAGCAAGTTTGTTGTACATGGTCGCGCTTGTGTCAAGCGGTGTAATAGGTAACGTGGCTATGTGCAGCATGTCTCCGGTATCTAGCCCTTCGTCCATTTGCATAATGGTAACGCCTGTTTCAGCGTCACCTGCCCAAATTGCCCGCTGAATTGGTGCTGCACCGCGCCATTTAGGTAAGATAGACCCGTGAACGTTAATACAGCCTTGTCTGGGCGCATCTAAGATTATTTTTGGCAGTAACAATCCGTAAGCGACAACCACCATAATATCCGCATCAAGTGCGCAAAGCGTTTGCTGCGCTTCGTCATCTTTTAAGGAGGCTGGTTGGTAAACGGGTATGTTGTGCTCTTGGGCTAATTGCTTTACCGGACTTGCAGTGAGCTTTTTCCCTCGACCGGCAGGGCGGTCTGGTTGCGTATAAGCGGCGATAATATTGTGCTCACTGTCAATCAATGCCGACAAGTGTTTAGCTGCAAAATCCGGTGTACCGGCAAAAATAACGTTAAGTGGCGCTGTCACGATTTTCCTTAAGCTTTCGCTGCTAATCTGGCTTCTTTTTCAAGCTTTTTGCGAATACGCTGACGCTTTAGCGGCGAGAGATAATCGATGAAAAGAGTGCCTTTCAAGTGATCGAGTTCATGCTGTATGCAAATTGCTAACAGACCCTCAGCTTCTAATTCAAATGCGTCACCATTTTCGTCAAGCGCCTTCACTGTGATAGCTTCTGCACGCTCAACTTTTGCATAGTTGCCCGGCACAGAAAGACAGCCTTCTTCGCTTATGGTTTCGCCTTCTTTGCGCGTAATTTCAGGGTTAATGAAAACTCGTGGCTCATCTTGCTCTTCCGATACATCCATAACCACTACTCGAACGTGACGATCGACCTGAGTCGCCGCAAGGCCAATACCCTTTTCGTCTTTCATCGTTTCGAACATATCAGCAACGAGTTGCTTAATTTCATCGTTAACGTCATCTACCGGCTTAGCTACCGTGCGAAGACGCTCATCTGGAAAACTTAATACGTCTAATATTGCCATTTGTCGCTTACTTTGCCTTTTCGCTGTATAAATTCATATACGATCTATTTACCAATGCACTTTACAGTGCAGATTTACTTACTATTCTAACGTATAACACAGACTATGGTGCAGTTTTTTGCTCAAGTCCTTTAAGAATACGTGTAACTGTCGATATAGTGGTATTGTCTTAAAAAGCAACAATAAGTGACAGTGAATCTTTTGCAGGTGGTTAATTTGAAAAAGCGATTATACAAATACGGGCGAGTAATGTTGGCTGCAGCTCTGGCAATTCTTGCGCTACCTGTACTCGCGCTGCAGCTAAAAGACAGTGCACCGCAAACTTATACCGTAGAGCGCGGTGACACGCTGTGGGATATTGCTAGCATCTTTCTTAACGAGCCTTGGCTATGGCCTGAACTATGGCGAACCAATACGCAAATCGATAATCCCCACTTAATTTATCCTGGTGACGTTATTGTGGTTGGCATGATAAATGGGGAGCCAGTGCTTTCCATCGCCAGAGAGAAACCCTTAGTTTCACTTTCTCCTCAAACAGAAAAACGGGTGAAACCCTCGCCCATTAATACATTGGCCTGGAGCGAGATAGCACCATTTATTAATCAGCACACCATAGTTGATAAAGACAGTTATGAGGTTCTACCGCGAGTGCTTGGCAATAAGGACGCAAATGTTCGGTTTGCCGCCAATAATCTCGTGGTCAGCGAGCCTCAATACAATACCCCAGACCAGTTACGTATCGTAAGAAAGCAATCTATTATAAAAAACCTTGATGGCCGCGAGCTGGGCGTTCAAATCTCACACGTTGCAGATGCGTCAGTGTTTAAAGAATCGATAAGCGATGACTCAATGCTGTTGTCGCTAACCGCCTCGACACAAGAGACAAACCTGGGTGATAAGATTTTTAACGGCGACTTTTCTCATGAGAAAAGCCTGGTGCTTAAGCCCGCGAAGGCTCAACGAGGCTTTGTCGTTGGCGACCTGCACGACCATGATTTACTCGGTAAATACGACGTGGTGATTTTAGATTTAGGTAACACTGAGGTAGAGCCGGGCACCGTAATGGGTGTGTACGCGAAAGGGCCATCAATTATTAACGATGAATTGCCAAAATATACAAACAAATCAGACATGCAAAAAAGTAGAGACTGGTTTGCTAACACCGTTGAACAACCCGCACTCAAGGTGGGAGAGATCATCATTTACAAAACCTTTAATGCGGCAAGCTATGGTTTGATCACGCGGGCGAACACGGGTATTCAACGCGGCTTTATTGTTGCTCACCCCTAACGTTGTGCTGTAAACATTGCCGCACCGACTTGGAGCGGCAATGCATCACAATTCTGCATCTATTTCAGCACAATCAATGGCGTGGATACGTCTGGCCTCGGCATACAGCGTCGCTACAAAAAAATGGCTGACGTTACTTAGTGAGCTTAACTGCAATCCAGAAGCGCTTCTTACATCAAAAAGCAAAGCCTCTTTTCTAAAAAGCGCGCCAAAAACTGCAACCCATTTATTCGACAAAATTTCTGAACAATCAGTCAAAAAAGCACTGATGTGGTTAGATGCAGAAACAGAGCGACATATAATAACGTTCGGGTGTTGTGAGTATCCAGAAATGCTCAAAACGTTAGATAGCCCTCCGCTTGTTCTTTTTGTCATTGGAAATCCGCTGCTCTTGCAACAGCCTCAAGTAGCAATGGTAGGGAGCCGCCGTGCTAGCCATCAGGGAAAAAGCATCGCTGAAGATATGGCAACAGCACTTGCTGATGCAGGAATAACGGTGACCAGCGGCATGGCGCTGGGAATTGATGCCGCAGCCCATAAAGGTGCGCTTAAAGGACTAGGCAAAACAGTCGCCGTAATGGGAACAGGCCCAGATACAATTTACCCCTATAAGCACAGGCCATTACATGCTGATATAATTAATGCTGAAGGCGCTGTAATCACAGAGTTCTTCCCCGGTGTGCCCGCTAAAGCTTGGCATTTCCCAAGAAGAAATAGATTAATTGCTGCAATATCGCTTGGAACGCTGGTGGTTGAGGCAAAAATTAAAAGTGGCACCTTGATTACGGCGAATTTGGCCGCAGATCTAGGGCGAGATGTTTTTGCCATTCCCGGAAGCGTATATCATTCTTATTCTGAGGGTTGCCATTGGTTAATCCAGCAGGGTGCTAAATTAGTGACTAACGTCAATGATATCTTTGACGAACTTGCTATAGAGCCCTTGTGCACGAGGAATATCGTTAATGTTGAGAATGAAAAAAGTGAAGTGAATAGCTTGGCAACTGACAAATTATTAGCTAGTGTGGATTACGACGTTACCGCAATAGATGTTATAGCGCAGCGCGGCTCCATGCCTGTACAGCAGGCAATGGCATTATTATTAGAATACGAGTTGTGCGGTTTAGTAACTGCTGTCCCTGGCGGTTACATTAAATTGAGGGGCAAATAAAATGTTCGATATCCTCATGTATCTGTTTGAAAATTTCATCCATAGTGAGACTGAAATTCGTGTCGATCAAGACGAATTGACCGACGAGCTCGTGCGCGCAGGTTTTCATCACGATGAAATATATAAAGCGCTTGCATGGCTAGAAAAGCTAGCCGCCCTGCAAGAGACAGACATCAAGCCTTACTTTTGCAAAGGGATTAATACAAGCTTAAGTCGAATCTATACCCATGAAGAGCAAATGCGCTTGGACGTGGAATGTAGAGGATTTCTGATGTTTCTTGAGCAAGTGAATGTGCTCGATGCATCTACCCGTGAAATGGTGATAGACCGCGTTATGGAAATAGATTCTAACGAGTTCTGTTTAGAAGACCTAAAGTGGGTGGTATTGATGGTTCTATTCAATGTGCCGGGTAAAGAAAAGGCCTATGCGCAAATGGAAGATTTACTCTTCGAAGAACCAGATGGTGTTTTACATTAATCTACATGCGTTATTATTACTAGGGCTCTCTTTGCAGGCACGGTGCTTACAATGCCTGCTTAGCAAAGGGAACGCTTCAAAGTGTGTGTTATAAACCATCATGTCTAAAATTGACCACTCGTTATTTTCTGCTCATGAGCACGCATTAGAAGAAAGCTTTGGTGACTGCCCTGAATGCGGTAAGCCACTTCATATAAAAAATAGTAAAACCGGCCCTTTCATAGGGTGTACCGCATATCCTGAGTGTCACTTCAGTAAACCGTTACATGACAATCAAACCGCTCTACTCAAAACGTTAGACGGCGTAACGTGTCCCGACTGCCAATCAGAGCTTGGGATTAAAAAAGGCCGTTATGGCATGTTTATCGGTTGCACTAACTTTCCTTCGTGTCACTTTATTGCCCCGTTGAAGCAGCAGGAAGAAACCCAAGTTCGATGCCCTAAGTGTCAGTCAGGCGAACTAATTTCTCGCACCAGTAAGTTTGGAAAGCAATTTTTTGCGTGCAATCATTATCCTAAATGCCGATATGTGCTAAATTTCCAGCCAGTCAATGAGCAATGTCCAGAGTGTGGTTGGGGCGTATTGATTGATAAGAAAGGTCAATATGTTTGCCCTCAACCAACGTGCGGCTTTAAACAATAATCACCATCTAGAGATAACTATAAATGTCTGATACCCAAAAAGGGCAAGTGGATATATACAATCCAGTTGAGGTCGAGCAGACCACGGCTGATCCTGTTGTGGAAGCATTTCACGCTGGTAAGTTACTGGTTTACCCAACTGAAGCCGTTATGGGCATTGGATGTGACCCCGATAATAAAGAAGCCGTGGAGTTACTGCTTCAAACTAAGCAACGTTCTGTTGAGAAAGGCGTTATTCTTATAGCTGCCAACTATAGTCAGCTACTGCCTTACGTAAATGACGAGGCGGTATTACAGCACAGACGTACTGACATCTTTTCAAGTTGGCCAGGTCCTATAACGTGGCTGCTGCCAAAGTCAAAGGCGGCACCGCACTGGATTACAGGCTCGCACGATAAAATAGCAGTGCGTGTGACTAATCATCCATTGGTTGCGGACTTATGCAATAAGGTTGGTAAGCCTATTGTATCTACAAGCGCAAATTTGGCAGGAGAATCACCTACACTTTCTATCGAAGAAGCAAGAAGCGTATTTGAAGACAGTGTTACTTACGTAAATGGTGAAGTCGGTGGCAATAAAAAACCAAGTACAATTAGAGACGGTGATACGGGAGAAATAATAAGATCATGAAGCCAGCACAATTACTTGATGGTAAAAAGGCAGCCGATGTTATTGAAGCAGTTAAAGCGTATTTATTAAATCTTCAAGACACAATTTGCCAAACCATAGAGTTGGCCGATGGAAAAGGGCAATTTACCGAAGATAGTTGGGTGCGAGAAGAAGGCGGCGGTGGCCGTTCTCGCGTGATGAAAAATGGGGCTGTAGTGGAGCAGGGCGGTGTGAATTTTTCACACGTTTTTGGTAGTCAAATGCCTGCATCTGCAACCGCTAATCGACCTGAGCTAGCCGGCAGAAATTTTCAGGCAATGGGCGTATCACTCGTCATTCACCCGCATAACCCTTACATCCCTACTTCTCATGCCAATGTACGATTCTTTATAGCCGAGAAAGAGGGTGAATCGCCAATATGGTGGTTTGGTGGTGGATTCGACCTAACGCCCTTTTACCCGTTTAAAGAAGACGTGCAACACTGGCACGATACCGCTAAAAAACTCTGCGCGCCTTTCGGTGAAGACGTCTACCCAAAGTACAAAGAGTGGTGCGATGATTACTTCTACTTGAAGCACCGCAACGAGACTCGTGGTGTAGGCGGGCTCTTTTTTGATGATCTTAATGCATGGGGGTTTGACCAGTCTTTTGCCTTCATGCAAGCAGTGGGTAATGGCTACATTGATGCGTATGTGCCCATTATTGAACGACGTAAAAATACGGCATACGGTGAAAGAGAGCGTGATTTCCAGCTATACCGACGAGGGCGCTACGTTGAATTTAACTTAGTATTCGATCGTGGCACGCTGTTCGGTTTGCAGACAGGAGGAAGGACAGAATCAATTTTGATGTCGATGCCCCCATTAGCTCGCTGGGAATATTGTTATTCACCGTCACCAGGCAGCGCAGAATCGAAACTTACCGATTGGTTAAAGCCAACGAATTGGTGAGCATCCACGGCGTAGGGTTGAGTGCGGGCTGAGTGTCAAATGGAGTCTTTGACCGACTTCCAGAACAGCTAAAGCCGCACGGTACCGACCTGCGGCTTTATTTTTTAGTCTCGTCCTTCTCTAAATTACTCGCTTCCCTAGCGAGTTAAGTAACCTGAATCCCTGTTAAAGTAAGAACAAAGCGGTTCATCTCCAACGATTGATCTATATCAACCTGCGCTGCTATGTTCATTCAGCGAGCTAGGTATATTGCGCTAGATCAATTCCTTGTGTTCCAAAGTGGGTAAAGTGGCGTCATCTTATTTAAACACACGAGAGACACACAATGCGTACACATACTCTTTCAGCACTTTGTCTTACTTTGGCAGCTATTGCCCCTTTTGCTAATGCTCATCAGCAAGGTGATTTACTTGTTCGCGGTGGTTTAACGACAGTCGCACCCGACGAGTCTACTTCAAATATTTTAGCGGGTGGCGCAGACCTAGGCGTTGCCCTAAATATCGGTAACGACACTCAGCTAGGTCTCAATATCGCTTATTTTATTACTGATAATATTAATATTGAATTACTAGCGGCCACGCCCTTTAAGCACGATGTCGAATTTTCGGTACCAGACCCACTAGGTACAGGTAACCAACTTGGTGAAGTCACGCACTTACCTCCCACCCTTACCGCAAACTATTATTTTAATGATGCCAGCTCAGCGTTTCAGCCTTATGTAGGAGCGGGTATAAACTATACCTTTATCTTTGATGAAGAATTTACATCGGCTAACAACAACGCTGGATTAAACGATTTATCCCTTGATAATTCTTTAGGGTTATCAGCACAAGTGGGTATGGATTATATCGTTGATGACAAGTGGCATGTGAACGCAGCGGTGCGCTTTATTGATATCGATACTGAAGCAACTTTTAACGTGGGCGATGCAAGCGGTGCGGTGGAAGATATTGAAATTGACCCTTGGGTTTACACTATATCTGTGGGCTATACCTTTTAGGAAGTATTTTTAATGCAACCCTTGCAGCAGCATTCAAAGTAAAAGCGTGGGTTTTTAAAGCGAAGCATTGCACTACGACAAAGCCGATAAGAGCCTCATCAATGAAAGAAGACTTGCGCGTTATCATTAGGTCAATACGGCCTATTGATAACGCGCTTTTTTATTCTGAATTGATCATATGTTCTGCTAATTGGTCTAGCGACTGAAGCAGCTGATTGGCGAGCAAAATATCATCGGTGGTGGCAAACATTGCCTTTCTCATGCAGTACATCCACTGTGCTTTTAAATTTGGCGTGACAGAAAACGGCAAATGTCGAGCTCTTAATCTAGGATGACCAAATTGCTGTTGATAATCATCGGGCCCTCCCATCCATAAACTTAAATAGAGAAAGAAAACATGCCGAATTTTATCGAGAGGCATGGGGTGCATAGCCAATAACTCTGATGCTATCGGATCGGTCTCCATGGTATCGTAAAACCGGTTGGCTAATTCTCGAACCTTATCTTCTCCACCTAAGCGATAATATGGTGTAGTCTCATTAACCTTATTGTCGCCTTTTCGTTTTGTATTAAAGAAGTCACGTATTCCCATGAAAAAATTCGCCGTATTTGGAAACCCTATTGAGCAGAGTTTATCACCAACCATTCATCAAATGTTTGCTCAGCAGTGTGATGAAGCCATTTCATATGAAAAAATATTAGCGCCAGAGGGTGGCTTTATCGCAAAGGCGAGGTCTTTTTTGTCACAACCAGACGCTGTAGGCTGTAATGTCACCATGCCGTTTAAGCTAGATGCATTCAATATGGCGGTGGTCGACGATCAGGCTGCGAAAGATGCCAAAGCAGTAAACACACTGATGAAGGTGTCTAATGGCAGTAATGAAACTAATGCAAAAAACAATATAAAAGGCTTTAACACCGATGGAATTGGACTGGTAAACGACCTTTTAAATAATCATATCGAGCTTAAAAATAAAAGAGTGCTGTTAATAGGGGCCGGTGGTGCGGCGCGAGGCGTGATATCACCTTTGATAGAAGCCTCTATTGCGCAATTAACTATTGCCAACAGAACCAAGGAGAAAGCACAGCAGGTGGCAGATGAAACCGGGCACTCCAATATAGAGGTTGTCGCATTAGAAGATGTTAGCAATGTAAGACCCCATATTATTATTAACTCTACTGCGGCTAGTCTGGATGGCGAGTTACCTTGTGCTATGTCTCTGTCGTTGTTGGAAGAATGCGATGTGGTGTACGATATGGTTTATAAGAACTCTCCAACAGTGTTCATGCGAGAGGCAAGGTCTCAGGGCGTACCAAAAAGTTTAGACGGGTTGGGTATGCTAGTAGAGCAGGCAGCTGCCGCCTTTACTATTTGGACTTCAAAGCAACCAGACACCAACGCTGTGGTGACAAAGTTGCGAGAACTTATAGAGAATTCGTAGAAAGTCTTAAAAGAGTGAAATACATAGCTTTAATGCGACGTTTCTATATATCGCGTCTACAAAACGTTTCTATTAAATGCTGTGATACAAAATAGAGACATTACAAATGTGGTTCACTCTTTCTCAGCTAATACTGTTACAAAGCGTACTTATAAAAGGGCGTTTGCTGAACGCCCCTTTATACAGATACTTGTCTGTGCTGTAGCTACCTAGAGGCTATCTTCTATATACTCGTCTTTTAACATAACGTAATTAATCGCAGACTGTTTTAAGAAGGCCGACTCACTGTCTTTTAATGGACGTTTCTTTTGCATAGGGTTGCCGACATAAAGATAGCCACTTTCTAATCGCTTATTAGGGGGCACTAAAGTCCCTGCGCCGATGAACACATCGTCTTCGACAACGGCTCCGTCCATAATAATCGCACCCATACCAACGAGAATTCGATTTCCCAACTGACAGCCGTGCAGCATACATTTATGTCCCACGGTGACGTCATCTCCAATAATAAGGGGAAACCCCTCAGGAAATTGCGTCGTTCGGCGAGTAACATGAAGTACCGAACCATCTTGGACATTCGTTCTCTCGCCAATCTGTATCTTGTTTACGTCTCCTCTAGCGGCGACCAGCGGCCAGATACTGCTATCATCACCAAGCGTTACATCACCAACCAATACTGAAGAGTCATCAATATAACAGCGCTCTCCTATATTAGGCGCAACTGATTTATATGTACGTAATGCCACAATACTTATCCTTTCTTAAAACGTAGGGGTGTAGAACTAAACTAACTATGCGAACTATAGATATAGAATAATCGCTATTTCACGTCATTTATACGTTATAAGTCGTATTGCCGTTATATAAATATTCCCCTCGGCACGCTAATTGGTTTACCTCAATAACAGAATAACGGTAAAAACAGAGCGAATATTGCGCGTTGTGTGGGATATTTGAGCGAGCAGACGAAATATGACAGTTTTTTGAAAATACTTGTTGACGTGAGCGCTCAGATCCCTAAAATGCGCATCCGCTTCGGGGGAAAAGCAAAACGACTTACCCAGCTCTTAGCAAGAGAAGCAAGTCTTTACTAACCGTTAAGGCCAGTAAAGGCGGGAGTTTCGAAGTTAGCCTTAAGAAAATAAATTTTCAAAAAGTGTTGACAGCAAAAACTTCCAGCGTATAATGCGCACCTCACTCAAACGGAGTGAGTCACCAAGAAGCAACGGCTTACGGTGAG
>NZ_JAAAWO010000014.1 GCF_010500895.1 Alteromonas genovensis | reverse complement strand
GGGCGTTGCTAAAGCCGATGAAACTACCGAAAAAGCAAGCCGTAAAGACAACCTAGCGAAACAACCTTGATGCTGAAATGTCACGTCTGAACCCACATTTTAATGCTGTAAGTGAATGACGCCTAACGCCCCACTTAGGGGCACAAATACGCAGGCTATAATACGGAGCGAAGCGAAGGGAGCCTGCGTGTTTGTGTCCCAACGAGCGCCAGCGAGTGACTACAGTGGTTTGTTAGAAGACGATGTTTCTACTACCTTTGGTTGCTCAAAAGCTAAAACCGAAACACACTCGTTTAAACCAATAATTAGGTATTCCCTCGGCTGATATAGCTTACCAGTAATGAAGTGTTCTCTGGTGTTTTCCAGTGCATTCCAGCCACCGTCGATTACTTCAAAACACCAACCAGTTTTTAAGTTACATTCACTCCAAAACTCGCCTAAATCACCTTCATCAAGCACTCTGAAACCATAAATAGCATCGAAATGAGCTTTTATACTCCAACTCTTCGATTTAACAGCAATGTTTAAGCATTCTTTGTCGAATGTAATTTCGTCAATGTCTACTGTAGAGTCTGATTCGAAACCAGTCTCTACTTTTACAACCTTAGGCTCATAAATCATCGCTAGTCTTCTAACGCTAAGCTTTGGGGCGCTAGCACGTGGGCTAAAATCCGAACGAAGTGAGCCAGCCCACGTGTTAGCGTCCCAGCGACCGAAGGGAGTGCCAACAGCGTTTTGTTAGGCGTACAAATGAACGTACGCAGCTTTGCTGCCGCCACTAGCCAAATAGACCGCGTGTTTAAATTATTGAATTTAAGATAAAACAACCTAGTGCGAAATGCCAGATGTTAACGTTAATGCTGGATAAAAGAGCGAGTTTAGAAAGCTGGTGATGTTGAATGTTGGCGTTACGGTGTTGATAAAAAGCGCGTTGCAAAAGCCGTTAAAATAACTGAGAAAGCTAGCTGTGAATACAACCTAGCGAAACAACCTTAATGCTGGAATGTCACGCTTAAACCCACTTTTTTATGCTGTAAGTAAATGACGCCTAACGGCCCGCATAACGGGCAAAAATACGTAGGCTAGAATACCAAGCGCAGCGCAGGGAGCCTACGTGTTTTTGTCCCAAGGAGCGCTAGCGACTGAGTTGATGCGTTTGTTATACGCAATTTGCCACACCTGTAGCGCATTGCTACAATGTGATAAAGAATTATAAGGAGACATATTATGGCAACCGCGAGCGTAAGACTAGACCAAGATCTAGTTGAGAAAGCTACCATTATGGGTAAAGCACTAAACCGAACGATGCCTAAACAGATTGAGCATTGGGCAAAAATAGGTGAAATGATGGAAGATAATCCTGATTTACCATACGAATTCGTGAAACAAGCAATTATTTCCAAAGCGGAAAAAGAGGCAGGTAAATTGGAGCCTTACGATTTTGGCTAAGATTACGAGTGTTTTACAGACAGCTAATTTTAAGAGAGCAGTAAAGAAGTTACATAAGAATCAGAAAAAAGACTTGGATAAAGCTGTAAAGGAATTGATGGACGATCCTCTTCTAGGAGAACAGAAAAAAGGCGACCTAGCTTTTCTTCGCGTGTACAAGTTCAAGATGGTTAAGCAGCTAACCTTATTAGGTTACAGCTACGAGGACGGCACTGTAATTCTTGAATTAATAGCTCTTGGTTCACATGAAAACTTTTACCGCGATGTTAAAAAGTTGTTCTGACCAATTGCGTATAACTTTTAAATATGGGGCACAAACAGGCAGGCTACAATGGCGAAGCCGCCTGCTTGTTTGTGTCCCAGCCCGCCTGCGGGCGACATAATTTTTTTGTTATGTGCCGCGCTCGGTTTTTATTAAAAGTGCGATTGCTGTAAAAACGTGAAAAAGCAGCCCCAATATAAACCACCCCAAAGCACTGCGCCCAGTTGTTTTTGCCCACCATGCACAGAAGAAACCAAAAAATACGATGGCAAGGCCATTACTATTTATAGCCTTTTGTAACTTTGAAATGGCTGTTTCTGTACTGGTTTGCGCATATTCCAAACTTCTCACTTTCGACTGAAGGTTACTAATTGTTTGCTCTAATTCTGAAATGGTTGGTTGCGTTGCTGTTTCTGATGCCAGAGCAGCATGTTGAAAACCGAAAATAACAAAAATAAAAGCTAAGAACTTCCTTTTCATTGCGCTAAATCTCCTGCTGCACATAACTTTAAGCTTTGGGGCGCTAGCACGTGGGCTAAAATCCGAACGAAGTGAGTCAGCCCACGTGTTAGCGTCCCAGCGACCGAAGGGAGTGCCAACAGCGTTTTGTTAGGCGTACAACTGAAAGTACGCAGCTTTGCTGCCACCACTAGCCAAATAGACCGCGTGTTTAAATTATTGAATTTAAGATAAAACAACCCTGTGCGAAAAGCCAGATGTTAACGGTAATGCTGGATAAAAGAGCGGGTTTAGACAACTCGTAGTGTTGAATGTTGGCGTTACGATGCTGATGAAAAGTGCGTTGCTAAAGTCGTTTAAAAAACCGAGAAAGCTAGCCGCGAAGACAACCTAGCGAAACAACCTTGATGCTTTAATGTCACGGTTGAGCCCACTTTTAAATGCTGTAAGTAAATGACGCCTAACAATTTAATGTACGGAAAAAATCCTTTATGCAAGGTGGAATAAATCCGTATATCACTTTAATGATGTAAATACCTTCGCATGTAATTGCCGTAACATCAATATCCTATACTTTGTATCGGAAAACCCTGCACTAAAGTACGGAATCTATCCTTTTTATTTTACGAAAGCTTAAAAACTCGTAATGCTGTGTTTATCTCCAGTAATAAAATAAATAAAAAAATGAAATCAATGTTCATGCAAATGGTGGTCGAGCATATGCGTAATCGCCGATACGCCAAACGCACCATAGAGCTCTACAGTAAGTGGATCATCAGCTTTATTCGCTTTCACAATAGTAGGCATCCTTCACAAATGGGTGATATTGAAGTTGAAGCGTTTTTATCACATTTGGTGAATGCTAAAAACGTTGCGCCGGCTACACAAGCGAGTGCGCTAAATGCATTGGCGTTTCTTTATCGCGATATTTTGGAATGTCCGCTCTCGTTAGAGCTCAACTTTGTTGCTAGCCGCAGGCAGGCCAAGTTACCAGTAGTGCTTACGCAAGATGAGGTTGTATCGTTATTCACTCGAATACCGGCAAATGTAAAGCTTCCTGTCTCGTTATTGTATGGAAGCGGGTTGCGTTTAATGGAAGCGGTTCGGCTACGAGTTAAAGATATAGATTTCGACTACAACGCTATTCGCATTTGGGATGGAAAGGGCGGCAAACACCGCATTGTTACCTTGGCCTCTGAATTAAAGCCAGGCCTTACTCGCCAAATCGGAATGGTTGAAAATTACTTGTCCGCTGATTTAGAAAACCCCAAATATGAAGGTGTTTATTTGCCGCATAGGTTGCGCGATAAATATAAAGGCGCACCAAAGCAGTTGGACTGGCACTATCTTTTTCCTTCATCGCGGCTGTCCATCGACCCGGAAAATAAGAAAGTGCGTCGACACCATATCGACGAATCAAGTATTCAAAAGGCCATTAGAAATACGGCGAAAGTGTGCGACATTAAAAAAAAGGTAACGCCGCATACACTTCGCCATTCCTTCGCTACGCACCTATTACAAGCTGGCGCTGATATTCGTACTGTGCAAACCCAATTAGGTCATTCTGACGTGAAAACCACACAAATTTATACTCATGTTCTGCAACAAGGCGCGCAAGGTGTGGTTAGTCCACTGTCTAGAGTATTGAAATGAAGATGATAGGCAGGCAATAAAAAAGGGCCCGAAGGCCCTTTCAATAGAACGTGTTTAACTTATTAAACGCGTTCAAATACAGTAGCAATACCTTGGCCTAAACCAATACACATGGTGGCTAAGCCTAGCTCTACATCTTGCGATTCCATCAGGTTAATCAAGGTACCTGAAATACGAGCACCTGAACAACCTAATGGGTGACCTAATGCAATAGCGCCGCCGTTAAGGTTAATTTTATCATCTAAGTTATCCATCCAGCCTAACTGCTTAACGCAAGATAGTGCCTGGGCAGCAAACGCTTCGTTAAACTCGGCCAACTGAATGTCGTCCATCGTTAAACCAGCGCGTTTAAGTGCTTTTTGTGTTGCCGGCACTGGGCCGTAACCCATAATTGCGGCGTCACAACCTGCTACTGCCATTGCGCGAATTTTCGCACGTGGCGTTAAGCCTAGCTCTTTTGCTTTATCGGCAGACATAAGCAGCATACCTGATGCACCGTCCGACAGCGCCGAAGATGTACCCGCCGTTACCGTACCGTTCACAGGGTCAAATACGGGGCGAAGGGCCGCCATACTTTCTGCTGTGCTTTCAGGGCGGATAACTTCGTCATGACTAATTAGCTTAAGCGTGCCGTCTGCATCGTGACCTTCCACAGGCACAATTTCATTGGCCCAGCGGCCTTCAAGGTGTGCTTTGTGTGCTAGCTGGTGAGAGCGAGCGCCAAAGGCGTCCTGCATTTCACGGCTAATACCGTTTTGACGACCAAGCAGCTCTGCAGTCATACCCATCATGCCCGATGCTTTTGCGGTGTATTTCGCAAGGCCTGGGTGAAAGTCGATGTTGTAGTTCATAGGCACGTGACCCATGTGTTCAACACCACCAATCATGTAAATATCGCCGCGACCGCTCATAATGCCACTTGTGGCATCGTGAAGGGCTTGCATTGAAGAGCCACACAAACGGTTAACGGTTACCGCACCTGTGGTGCGTGGAATTTGTGTAAGCAGCTGTGCGTTACGTGCAACGTTGAAGCCTTGCTCTTTGGTTTGCTGTACACAGCCCCAAATAATATCTTCTATGTCAGCTGGGTTTACATTTGGGTTGCGCTCTAATAGCGCAGTCATTAGTGCAGCAGAAAGGTCTTCTGCACGAACATTTCTAAATACGCCACCCTTAGAGCGTCCCATAGGGGTGCGTACGCAATCGATTACTACGACGTCTTTCATTTATATTCTCCTAAGGATTAAGCGAAGTAAGATTTACCTTCAGCGGCCATCTTGCGAACGCCATCTGAAATTTGGTAAATCGGGCCAAGGTCAGCGTACTTGTCTGCAAGTGCAACAAAGTTTGCTAGTCCCATTGTTTCAATCCAACGGAAAACACCACCGCGGAACGGCGGGAAGCCTAAGCCGTATAGTAGCGCCATGTCTGCTTCTGCGGCACTGTCTACAATACCTTCTTCTAGGCAGCGAATAGCTTCATTAGCCATTGGCACCATAAGACGAGCAATAATGTCTTGTGCGTCAAAATCTTTCTTCTCAGAAACGATAGGAGCTAACAGACTATATGCTTCATCGGCAGCCACTTTCGTTGGCTTACCACGCTTGTCTTTGCCGTAGTTATAAAACCCTTTGCCGTTTTTCTGGCCTAAACGCTTTTCTTTATAAAGTACGGTTACTGGGTCATCGCCAAGGCGTGCCATACGCTCAGGAATGCCAGCAGCCATAACGTCAGCCGCGTGATCGCCAGTATCAATGCCTACTACATCCATAAGATAAGCAGGGCCCATTGGCCAACCGAATTGTTTTTCCATTACTTTATCAACGGCGACAAAGTCTGCGCCATCAAGCAATAGTTGGCTAAAGCCAGCAAAGTAAGGGAACAATACGCGGTTAACTAAAAAGCCTGGGCAGTCGTTCACTACAATAGGCGTTTTACCCATTCGTAGTGTTGTTGCCACAACAGCATTAATAGTGTCTTCAGACGTTTTCTCACCGCGAATAATTTCAACAAGCGGCATGCGGTGCACTGGGTTGAAGAAGTGCATACCACAGAAACGCTCTGGCTTATCTAAGCTTTCTGCTAGTTGGTTAATTGAGATAGTTGATGTGTTAGAACAAATAATTGCGTCGTCGGCAACGTTTTGTTCTGTTTCTTTAAGCACTATCCCTTTCACTTTCGGGTTTTCTACTACCGCTTCAATAACCAGGTCAGCATCTTTTATGGCGCTGTACTCAAGGGTTGGCGTAATAGCGTTCAGTGTTTTCGCCATTTTAGACGCGTCTACTTTGCCACGCTTCATGCCTTTACCTAGAATGCTGGCCGCTTCATTAAGGCCTAGGTCGAGTGCATCAGTATTGATATCTTTCATCACTACCGGCATACCTTTTACGGCACTTTGGTAAGCAATACCGCCGCCCATAATACCGGCGCCTAGTACCGCGTTAAGCTTGATGTCTTTCTTGCTGGCTTTTGCTTGTTTCTTGCCTTTGCCTTTTACTAGCTGGTCGGCTAGGAAAATACCAATTTGTGCTTTCGCCGCATCAGTTTTTGCCAGTGCTACAAAGCCTTCATTTTCAACTTTAAGTGCGCCGTCACGGTCCATGCCAGCCGCTTTTTGTACGGTTTCTACCATTTTATGTGGCGCAGGATAATGTTTACCTGCTTGTGCAAACACCATGGCTTGCGCGGTAGAGAAGCTCATCATGGCTTCGTTTTTATTCAGTTGAAGTGGCGCTTTTTTCTGAGCACGACGAGCGCCCCAGTTTAGGTCGCCTGACACTGCATCTTTTAGCATCGACAGCGCGCTTGTTGCGAGAGCTTCTGGTGCCACTACCGCATCAACAGCGCCTTCGGCCATTGCTTTGGCTGCTTTTCTGTCGCGGCCCGTTGTCATCCACTCTAATGCATTATCGGCACCAATAAGACGTGGTAAACGCACTGTGCCACCAAATCCAGGCATAAGGCCCAGTTTTACTTCTGGCAAACCTATGCTTGCAGTCGTGTCAGCAACGCGAAGGTCACAGGCTAGCGCCATTTCACAACCGCCACCAAGTGCAAAACCGTTTACCGCTGCAATTGTAGGGAAAGGTAAATCTTCAAAGCGATCGAATACTTGTGAGGTGTTAGCCACCCACTCTAGTACTTCTGCATCGTCCATGGCAAAAAGGCCAGTGAACTCGGTAATATCAGCACCCACAATAAAGGTGCTTTTTGCTGAGCGAACTACTAAGCCTTTTACGTCGCCTTTGGCAACGAGCGCTTTAGTTGCTTCGTCAAGTTCAGATACCGTTTGACGGTCAAACTTGTTTACTGAACCTTCAGCATCGAATACTAGCTCAGCAAAGCCGTCATCTAGCGGACTGACGGAAAGACTTTTGCCTGTGTATATCATTATCATCTCCTTCGGCATTGGCCAGGATGTTAGTAAATTAAATCCAACTGTGTTGTAGGGCAGTATCAATTTACTAACGCGTTAGGGTGGCTACAGGTTTTACAAAGCCACACAAAATTTCAACAAAAATTCAAACATCTGTTTCAATGTGTCATAAGGTAGTGGTCGGATGACTTAAATTCAAGAGTAAATAGTGAATTCACGCTTCATTTCGGTATTGGTGGTTGTATAATGAGCATAATCGGCGCAAAGCGCCAATCCAATATAAGAATAATCGACAATAAGTCTGCCTATGTTCGTAAAGCATTGCTAACGATGTAAAACATGAATAGGGGCAGTCGGCACAACATCTTCAATGGCATGGAGCCAAGCTGTTAACGCGCATTACAGCAACATATGCCACTCATGAACGGCCATTGCCATTTCTATGAGTTAGGTATAACGAGCAACTCGGCGTTTTCCACGTTAGTGCGAAGCTAGTGAAAAACACGTTGAGTTCAATTCAGGGTAGGAGGCTATTTGTGTCTATATTTAACTTTTGGTCGCGCGTATATCGTCTTCGTGACACCGCTTTTGGCATGCACGCATTGCGGGCTAATAAACTATTGCGGCCCGTTTTTTTACTAAATTGCGCCATGCTAGTGCTTTGTGCACTGCCATTTTCTTCTTTGCATGCCGCTCAGCAGCAAACGCAAGCCCAATCACTTACCTTGCCGCCAGACATCTACGCTGAAAAACGCCAGCATTTTCTTACGCTAGAAGAAAAGTTGCGTACGTATTCACGTCGTCGTATTAACGACTTCGACGGTGAAATTTACTCACTGGCAGACTATCCCCTGTACCCTTATTTACTGCGCTTAAAACTAGAGCGCACCATGTCTATTCGCACAAAGCGCGACGTGAAGCAGTTTCTGCACGACTACCGCGGGCAGCCAGTGAGTTATGGCTTGCGATACAAATGGCTTAATTATTTGGCCAAACGCAATCACCAACAGGCCTTTCTCGATAGCTATAGTAGCGGCATGGGGGCAAAACTTACTTGTATTTCACTGAACTACCGTTTACAAAATGGCGAGCCAGCAAAGCAAGTGCTGCGAGAAGTAGACACCCTGTGGCTGCACGGTCAGTCTCAACCTGATGAATGCGATCCGCTTTTTGCAAAGTGGAAAAAAGCAGGATTAATGTCGCCTACTATGGTGATTAAGCGCATTGAAATTGCGGCTAAAGAAAAGAACAGACGCATCATTCCGTATCTAAAGCGTCAACTTCCCGCAAGCGATCAGTACATTGCAGATATTTGGCTATCGGTTACGCGAAATGTCAGCAGCGTACAAAAGAGTAGGCTATTTCCCTTAAAGAACGTGCAAAGCGAGCGAGAAGCGCTGGTATGGTCTCTTGAAAAGCTGGCGTGGCAACAGCCAGCCACTGCGGCAAAGGTGTACGAGCGATATGATCAACAAGGCGTATTTTCACAGGCGCAGCGCCATGTTATAAATCGTGCAATTGCGCTTAGTTTTACATTAGAAAAGTCGCCACAAGCCCACCATTGGTTAGAGAGAGCGGATGCCCCCGGTGCTAACGACGACATAACGCTGTGGCATGTATCACACCTTCTTCGTACAAAGCAGTTTGACGAGGTCATCCGAATTATTGAAAACGCGCCAGAAGCGTTACAACGTAAAGCCAATTATCGGTATTGGCTTGCGCGGTCGCTAGAACAATCTGAGCAGCCCATGCGCGCCACTGTGCTTTATCAACAGCTAGCACAAGAGCGACATTACTATGGGTTTATGGCAAGTGCGCATATCAACACTTCTCCATCGCTAAAAAACAACCCAGCACCTAAAAATAGCAACGCTATCGCCAAGCTTGCAGTAACACCGGCCACCTTGCGGGCAGTAGAGTTTTTTCGTCTTGACCGCGCGACCGAAGCAAGACGAGAGTGGTATTACTTGCTAACTCACATACCAAATAATCAAATAACCGACGCAGGAATATTGGCCTACGAGTGGGGGTTATACGACCAAGCAATAAGTAGCTTCGCAAGAAGTGGCTACTGGGATGATGTAGAGCGACGCTTCCCTCTTGCCTTTAACGACGTTTTTAGTGAAAAGGCAGAAGCACACAATATCTCTACCTCGTTTGCGATGGCGATTGCTCGGCGAGAGAGCTCGTTTAGAAGTGATGCTGTATCGCCTGTTGGCGCCGCAGGATTAATGCAGTTAATGCCCGGTACGGCAAAATATGTAGCGCAAACTAAAGTCAGTCGCAGTCAGCTTTTTGATGTAAATGATAACGTAGAGTATGGCGTGCAGTACCTGCGCTATTTGATGGATAAACTGGATAACAACCCGGTACTGGTATCGGCGTCTTACAATGCCGGGTGGAGAAAAGTGTTAGAGTGGCTGCCCGTGAATGAAGCGCTGCCGGTGGACATCTGGATTGAGAATATCCCTTACAAAGAGACTCGCGCTTACGTAAAAGCGGTAATGACGTATCAACATATATACGAGCAGCAGCTTGGCAGCAGCAACAACATATTTCCTCAGCTTACTTCGGATATGATCCCATCGGCAGACGCGGTGAGTACACATCCAGTAACCGGTGTTATGCAGTTAGCGCCAAAATAAGGGCGCTGTCAGGTGTAAGTTAACACTGCTGGGCTGCAGTTTATCTTAGGGGTATCAATAAGAGCACAGGCTCATGGTATACTCGTCCTAGAGTAAATGTCAGCAATACAACATTAGAAAACTAACAACGAACAAAATAAGAGGGGCTATGTCGCACCATAAAGCAACCTACGAACAGCATATAGAAGAGTTACAAGCTAGAACACGCGAAGCATTGCAGCGTGAGGGACTAGACGGTTTAGTCATTCACTCAGGCCAAGGCAAGCGACTATTTTTAGATGATAACCACTATCCATTTAAAGTGAACCCGCAGTTTAAAGCGTGGTTGCCGGTAATAGATAACCCAAACTGTTGGTTGGTCGTTAACGGTGAAGATAAGCCAACACTTATCTTTTATCGCCCTGAGGATTTTTGGCATAAAGTGCCGCCAGAGCCCAATGATTTCTGGACAGACAGCTTTAACATTGTATTGCTACAACAGGCCGATGCCGTAGAAAAGCACCTTCCTTACGATAAATCTCGTATGGCGTATATTGGCGAATATATCGAGGTGGCGAAAGCCCTTGGCTTCGATAACGTGAATCCAGACAGAGTGCTGCACTACTTGCACTATCAGCGCGCTTACAAAACAGATTACGAGCTAGACTGTATGCGTGAAGCGAATAAGCTTGCCGTGGCCGGTCACCGAGCCGCAGAACAAGCGTTTCGCGAAGGTAAGAGCGAGTTTGATATCAACTTGGCGTATGCCGCTGCGTGCAGACAGGGCGATAATGACGTGCCCTACACCAGTATTGTTGCATTAAACGAACACGCGTCTATTTTGCACTACATGCAGTGCGACAATATTGCGCCAAAAACATCCCGCTCGTTTCTTATTGACGCAGGCGCCACTTACAACGGCTACGCAGCAGATATCACTAGAACCTACAGTCAAAACTCATCCTTATTTGCAGATTTGATTAAAGCGGTAGACAACGTCACGCTTACTCTAGCAGATAGCCTGAAGCCTGGTGTGGCATATACCGATATTCACTTACTGGCCCACGACGGTATTGCGCAAATTCTTCACGACACTGGGGTAGTTAACTTAAAGCCTCAAGACATTGTTGAAATGGGAATAACACGTACTTTCTTCCCACATGGTATTGGTCACTTCCTTGGGCTACAGGTACACGATGTAGGCGGGCTTGTTAATGATGATAGAGGCACGCCAAAAACGGCGCCAGAAGATCATCCGTTTTTACGCTGTACTCGTGTCGTAGAGCCTCGTCAGGTATTTACTATTGAACCAGGTTTGTATTTTATTGAAAGCTTGTTGCGAGACTTAAAAGCAACGCCAGCGTCAAAATACATCAACTGGGACACGGTAGATAAGTACAAGCCATTTGGCGGTATTCGAATTGAAGACAATATTATTGTGCATCGCGATAAGAACGAAAATATGACGCGGGATCTCGATCTAAACTAATCCGCTTAAGCCTCTCAGTTGCCATTGGCTACTGCCGCTAGGGAAAGCGTTGGGTTTTCTGGTGGGTATTATTGGGCATGTGTTGGAAAGGTAGCTGCATAAAAACCAGCTACCATTTCAGAGAACAAAAAAATCAGCTAGCTCGTGCGCTCTATTGAGATATGAGCGAGAGCGATTAATGCGTCTTTGTATTGTGAATCTGGGATAGAAGCAAGGCTTGCTATTGCCATATCAACTTCGTTTTGTGCGCACTGTCTGGTGTAATCCAGCGCGCCGGTGGCTTCCATGATCCCTTGAATTCGAGTGAGGTGGGCCAAGCCATTGCTTTGTTCAATGGCGTCTCGAATAAGTGTTTTATCGTCGTCGTTTTGGGCATGCCACATGGCGTATAGTAGGGGCAGGGTGGGTTTGCCTTCGGCTAGGTCATCACCTGCGTTCTTACCCATTTCTTCACTGTCTGCCATGTAATCAAGCAAATCATCAGCTAACTGAAAGGCTGTGCCTAAGTGCTTGCCGTATTCTTGCATGGCGTGTTCAATGGCTTCGCTTTGGTCTGTTAATACTGCGGCAAGTTGTGTGGCAGCTTCAAACAACCGAGCGGTTTTACCGTAAATAACGTCAAAATAACGGGCTTCCGTTGTGTTGGCGTCGTTGCAATTCATGAGCTGCAGCACTTCGCCTTCGGCAATCTGGTTTGTCGCTTCAGACAATATCTGCATAACGCGCATGCGCTTAAGGCTTACCATCATTTGAAATGAGCGGGTATATAAAAAATCGCCAACTAAGACAGATGCTTGGTTACCGAAAACCGCGTTCGCTGTTTCACGACCTCTGCGCATAGTTGATTCATCAACAACATCATCGTGAAGTAACGTCGCGGTGTGAATAAATTCAACAATAGCGGCTAGCGTGTGATGCTCGTTATTTTCAATACCCATTGCCCGCGCGCTAAGTACAGTAAGAAGAGGGCGTAAGCGCTTGCCACCGCTATTAACAATGTAAAAGCCAAGCTGATTGATAAGTGCAACGTCAGAGTCCACTTGTTCTTGAATCAATGTGTTGACTGCTTGCATATCGTCGCTAGACAGTGCGCGAATTTGGTCTATATCCATAGGCATGGCAATAAATACTTACTCTTACGATTGGTGCTGTATTGAGGGCGATTGTACCTTAATGCCACATACTATCCACCAAATTGTCCCAAAAAATCACAGTTTAACGCATTTGAAATGTAAAGGTTAAAACCGCCTTATGTCGCAAACTAACACGCACGTTTTGCGCTTGAAGATTCAAACGCTTATATCAGCGCTTGCTGTGCTTACACAACATGTACCCTACATGGCATGCCGTAATATCAGATATTGTAAAATTTAGCTGCTTTCGTTGTTTTTCTTGTCAAAGCCGGTGTTTTCTTTATTTTTCTTAGTTCAAAAAAAGCGTATGCGCCTAATTTACTACTACTTTTGTCTATACTTAGCACGGGCTGAGAATCAAAGAGTATTGGGTAAGACCAGTTTTAGCATCTACACACCGTCGCTACCATTTAGCTATATCGGGCTGCTCATAGGGATCGCGTGCGATCGATATTGAGATCCCATAGCGGGTTAAGGTGCTGGCTTAGCGCGATCGTAGAAGCAAAAACTAACGAAGCGAAATTGATCGCCAGAGCCTTCAGGTGGCAAATTTGCGATAAAACTCGGTTTAAAAACAGCGCCATGTCATATTTTTTTCATTTTTTATCCATATTTATGTGATTGTAAGCTGCATCAAATGGGCAATTGAGGCATAATCCAACCCATGTTGGAAAAATAATCATTTTTTCTACGAATCGGGCTTGTGATTTACAGATGTTTCACGTAGAATTTGCGCCCTGTTTTTTGAATTGAAGCGTCAGTGGACGCAGAGCGGAGTTAACTATGTACGCGGTTTTCCAAAGTGGCGGTAAACAACACCGTGTGGCCGAAGGCCAAACCGTTCGTCTTGAAAAAATCGAAGTAGCCCCAGGCGAAACGGTTGAATTTGACAAAGTTTTAATGGTAAGCAACGGTGACGACGTAAAAATCGGCACACCAAACGTTGCTGGTGGTAAGGTGACTGCAGAGGTGGTAACACACGGTCGTGGCGATAAAGTAACTATCGTTAAGTTCCGTCGTCGTAAGCACTCTCGCAAGCAAGCTGGTCACCGTCAGTGGTTCACGGAAGTGAAAAT
Source organism: Alteromonas genovensis (assembly GCF_010500895.1). GTDB lineage: Bacteria > Pseudomonadota > Gammaproteobacteria > Enterobacterales > Alteromonadaceae > Alteromonas > Alteromonas genovensis. Next base: position 99,004 of record NZ_JAAAWO010000014.1, on the reverse strand, counting down.
CACTGGTATCAACGCATAAGAGGAGCACGAACACATGGCACACAAAAAAGCTGGTGGTAGTACCAAAAACGGTCGTGATTCAGAGAGTAAACGCCTAGGTGTTAAGCGCTTTGGTGGTGAATCTGTTCTTGCTGGTAACATCATTGTTCGTCAACGTGGTACTCGTTTCCACGCTGGTGACAACATGGGTATCGGTAAAGACCACACGTTGTTTGCACTTAAAGACGGTAAAGTTCAGTTCGATGTTAAAGGACCGAAGAACCGTAAGTTTGTAAGCATCATCGGCGAGTAAGCATTACGCTAACTAGCCAAGAAAGCTTTCAAAAACCCCGCGTTTGCGGGGTTTTTTGTTTTATGAGACCTGATATTGGTGCAGTCCCTTTTGCCTATGTGCATATAGCGGTATTCACATTCCATATGCAGGCGACATTTGTTTTTATATCCTTGAGTTTGCCACTACGCGAAAGTGCGTATTGTAGTGTAAACTTAAGGTTCTTAGTGTTAAGCAATAACCCAAGGCAACATTGCCCGGAGTGATAAATGAAATTTGTAGATGAAGCTGAAATTCGTGTTGAAGCCGGAGATGGCGGAAACGGCGTAATTGGCTTTAGAAGGGAAAAATACGTACCTAAAGGCGGACCAGATGGTGGCGACGGTGGTGACGGCGGCAGCGTTTTCTTAGTTGCTGATGAAAACCTAAATACATTGATCGACTATCGTTTCGAGCGATTCCATCGTGCCGAGCGCGGCAAAAACGGTCAAGGCTCCGATTGTATCGGGAGAAAAGGCCAAGATCTCAATGTAAGTGTTCCAGTAGGAACGCGCGCTACCGATGTAGACACTGGTGAGATGCTTGGTGATCTTACTCGTCATGGTCAGCAGCTTAAGGTGGCTCAGGGCGGCTTTCACGGTCTTGGTAACGCGCGCTTCAAAAGCAGTACTAACCGTGCACCACGCCATAAAACAAACGGTACACCAGGTGAAATTCGCAATCTTAAGCTAGAGCTTATGCTGCTTGCAGACGTAGGTTTATTAGGCATGCCAAACGCGGGTAAATCCACGTTTATTCGCTCAGTGTCTGCGGCTAAACCAAAAGTAGCCGATTACCCGTTTACCACCTTGGTGCCAAACCTTGGTGTGGTTCGTCAAGACGCTCAGCGTAGCTTTGTTGTTGCAGACATTCCCGGTCTAATAGAGGGCGCTGCGGAAGGTGCTGGTTTAGGTATTCAGTTCTTAAAGCACTTAGAACGCTGCCGCATTCTATTGCACGTGGTTGATATATTCCCGGTTGATGAAACCGACCCAGCAGAAAATGCCCGAGCTATTGTTCAAGAGCTAGAAAAATACAGCCCTAAATTAGCCAACAAGCCGCGCTGGCTTGTGTTTAATAAGGTCGACTTGCTACTTGAGGAAGAAGCCGCTGAAATTTGTCAGAAGGTGGTAGACTCGCTAGAGTGGGAAGGCCCGGTATATCAAATATCAGCGTTCCAAAAGCTTAACCTCGATCCGTTATGTAGAGATGTGATGAACTTTATTGAAACCCTTCCTGGGGAAGTAGAGGAAGAAGGTGACAAGAAAGACGTCGAGTTTAAGTGGGATACGTATCACCGTAATACCCTTGAAGCCCATGATGATTTGGTCGATGACTTAGACGACGATGAAGACTGGGACGAAGACGATTACGATGTAGACGTGGAATACCGTCGTTAATACGAAGGTCAATACGCCCTTATAGTTGAAAGCGCAAAAGCACGATGATTGTCGTGCTTTTTTGTACATATCATTTAGTAACCGTATGCTTGTAGTGAGATATTGATGAAAATAGCAATGATTGCCGCAATGGCAGAAAACCGTATTATCGGTGCTGATAACGACATGCCGTGGCACTTGCCTGCAGATTTAAAGCATTTTAAGTCTGTAACCTTGGGCAAGGCGGTCATCATGGGCAGAAAAACTTATGAGTCTATAGGACGCGCGTTACCTGGCAGACCGAATATTGTAATGACCAGCAACAAAGAATATACGCTGGCAGACGCCACAGTAGTGCACACCCAAGCTGAGGCCTTAAAAGCTGCAATAGCACAGTCTGCCGATAATATCGATGAGGTTATGATTATTGGCGGCGGAACTATTTATGATGCATTTTTACCTGAAGCCACCACGCTGTATTTAACCTTTATCGACTTACAGGTAAGCGGTGACACTCAGTTCCCTGACTTTCACGCTAACGGAAGCTGGATAGAAACACAAAGAGAGCCACACAAAAGCGATGAAAAGAATAAGCACGCTTATACCTTTGTCACCTTTCAGCGTGAGTGCAAGTAGGTTGTCATTGGTGGGCATATTCCAAGTGAGTTCGCCGCTATAAAACAAAAATGCCGAGTTCATTTCAAAATGAGCTCGGCATTTTACTATCATCTTATTTTTACGTGCTAGCTCCTAATTGAGTACTAGCTTGTGTTTATTTCATTTGGTCAAATAAGCTCTCAAGAGACAGCCCCTGATGGCTAAGCATGTCACGCAATCTACGTAATGCTTCTACTTGTATCTGACGTACACGCTCTCGTGTAAGCCCTATTTCGGCACCAACATCCTCTAATGTCGAGGGCTCGTAGCCTAATAGGCCAAAGCGTCGTGCAAGTACTTCTCGCTGCTTCGGATTTAGCTCTTCAAGCCAGGTAACAATGTTGCCTTTAATATCGTTATCCTGAAGTGTCTCTTCAGGGCTGAACTCTTTGTCATCAGCAATGATATCAAGAAGCGCTTTATCACTTTCACCGCCAATGGGGGTGTCTACCGATGTAATTCGCTCGTTCAAACGCAGCATCTTGGTTACGTCTTCAACAGGCTTGTCTAGCGCCAGCGCTATTTCTTCAGCGGTTGGCTCATGGTCAAGTTTCTGCGAGAGTTCTCTTGATGCTCGTAGATAAACATTTAACTCTTTAACAACATGGATGGGGAGGCGAATAGTTCGCGTCTGATTCATAATAGCGCGTTCGATAGTTTGTCTTATCCACCACGTAGCATACGTGGAGAATCGAAAACCTCGTTCGGGATCAAATTTTTCGACAGCGCGGATTAGGCCTAAGTTACCTTCTTCAATAAGATCGAGAAGAGCAAGACCGCGGTTGTTATATCTTCGTGCAATTTTCACCACTAGGCGAAGATTACTGACAATCATTCGTTTGCGGGAGGCTTCACAGCCTTTCAGTGAACGGCGGGCAAAGTATACTTCTTCCTCTGCCGTAAGCAGTGGTGAGAAGCCTATTTCACCTAAATATAGTTGTGTTGCGTCTAAATTTTTCGGTTGCTCGCTTTTGTTAAAAACGGTGTCATTACTTTCAGCATCAGTATCGTTTGATACTGTTTCATCTTCTTTAACTTCTTCTGGTACTTCAATGACGTTTAAGTCATCTTGAGATTTTGATTCTAAGGCTTTATTTGACTTACCCATGGTGAATCTCCTGCTTAAAGGTTTACCTTATGACGTTTCTCCTTTGTCTCTTATTATTATTATTTATTTTTTTTATTTTATTTTTTTGGCAGGTATCTCAATGGGTTTAAAGACTTCCCGCGATACCTAACTTCAAAATGAAGTTTTACCGAATCAGTGCCGCTACTACCCATTGTGGCTATTTTCTGACCAGCATACACCCATTCTCGCTCTTTTACCAAAATGGTCTCGTTGTATGCGTATGCGCTTAGAAATGTGTCGGTATGCTTTATTATAATTAACCTACCGTACCCTCTAAGTGCATTACCCGAGTAGACGACTTTACCACTAGCAGCTGCAACGACATTGCTACCTCGCGCACCAGCTATATCAATTCCTTTGTTTCCCGATTCCGCTTTGCTGAACGTACCTACAAGCTTACCTTCTGCTGGCCAAATCCACTTTTCCACTCTGTCAGGAAATGTCTTTGGCGCTGCTTTTTTGACAATGCTTGTCGACTTCTTGACGTTCGTGTTTTTTTGTGCTTTAACATCCTGTTCACGTTCAACATACGCCTGCGGTTTCGACTGGTCAATCACTCTTTTGGCTATAGGAGGGGAGGTCGGATCTGTAGACCGAGTGGTCGTAACATTAGAACGCTTGGTGGTTGAGGGTTTGCTAACAGGCGCTGTTAGTCGTAATTTTTGACCCGGAAATATGGTGTAAGGTTTTGAAATATTGTTGAATTTTGCAATATCTTGATAGTCGTTTCCAGTAAACCAGGCTACGGCAAAGAGGGTGTCACCTGGCCGCACTTCATATGTGCTAGCGGTATACTCTTCACTACCACTTTCAACCTGGCTATTAAGCAATACTACGGGGGCAGGGGCAGATCTTCCCGCACACCCAATTATTAATGTTAATAATGTGTAAACAAGTAGGTAGCGGAAAAAAGTGGCTTTCATTCTATCGCAAAATTAAATACGCAATAACGGCGATAACAACGACTGCCCAGCCAAGAAATTCAACATACTGCCTGAGCTTTTGTTCCATTGGTGCGCCTCCCCATCGCATCAGCCCTGCGACTAAGAAAAACCGTGCACCTCGCCCAACGGCAGAAGCAAGGACAAAAGGTAAAAACGCCATCTGCAGGAAGCCTGCACTAACAGTAAAGATTTTATAGGGGATAGGTGAAAAGCCAGCTAAGAACACTATCCATACACCGTAGGTTTCAAACCATCCCGTAGCGGTGTCTATTTTGTGTGTATAACCCCATTTTTCGATAAGCGGCGCCAACCAAGCTTCAAAGGCAAAGTATCCCAGCCAGTAACCCGCTATTCCGCCAATAATTGAAGCGATGGTGGTAATAAGAGCAAATCGCCACGCTTTGTGAGGTTGCGACATTGCCATGGGCGCAAGCATAACGTCAGGAGGTATAGGAAAGAACACAGATTCAGAAAAACTTAGGCCACCGAGGTATTTGGAAGCATGCTTGTGTTTAGCCCATCGCAAGGCCATGTCGTAGCATGGCTCAAAAATTTTCACATTAGGTCTCCTGCAACCAAGGGTACAAATCGGACAGATTCTATTGTGGTGGTTTGCAGTTCACCATCAACGCGGTCGATACAAAGAAGCGATTGCTGTTCGTTTCCAACAGGTATAATTAGCCTGCCGCCTTCTTTCAGTTGATCACACAATGACTGAGGTAGGCTAGCGGCAGCTGCAGTAACAATAATGGCATCGTACAAACCCTTAGATTCCCAACCTTTCCAGCCGTCGCCATGTTTCATAGCGATGTTGTGTAGGTCGAGTTGATTCATGCGACGCTTGGCATGAAATTGCAAAGACTTGATGCGCTCCACGCTAAACACATAATTAAAAAGCTGTGCCAAAATCGCGGTTTGATAGCCCGAACCAGTGCCAATTTCCAGAACACGTTCTGGCTTGTTTGGGCTTTCTAACAGAAGTTCGGTCATTTTCGCTACAATGTAAGGCTGCGAAATGGTTTGCCCCTGACCGATGGGAAGGGCCGTGTTTTGATATGCTTTATGTTGCAAAGCGTCCGGAAGAAACGCTTCCCTCGGCGTGCCAGCAATAGCATTTAACACAGCTTGTGAACGTATTCCTTCGTTGTAAAGCAGCTGTGCTAATGCGTCTCCTTTTCTAGAAGCTCTCATGATGTTGCGTACTTTCCTATATTGTTAGTTTTCGCCACGCTGGTGATGATGCATCACACAATGGTCGCATTGCGACAGGGGCAAACGCTTATTTTATACTCGGTTAATAGGAGACAGCGTTTCTACACATTCACGCAAAACCGATGTTGCAAAACACCCGCTAGGCAAACCGAATGAAATAGTAAACGAATCGCCTTTACTCTGCCATGTTAAGTCTGAAGGCCAAATTTTGATAGCACGTCTTTCTTGTTCAAACCCACATTCGCTTAGAAAATCGGTGACTTCTGGGTGAGCTGCCGCTACGGTATTTTCAATGTTTGCTGCATCCTCTTCAGTGGCAAGTTTGCCTTTACCCCAAAGTGGGGCTGAGGGACACACATCCTTTGCAACATAACGAGATTGGCTTTGTTCTTTATCGTCACGGTTGATAAAAAAGCTATTTGAGCCTGATAAAACAAGCGCGTCACCAGCAAGGGCGGTATCAAACACATTATGCTCTAGTCGCTGAGAAAGCACTTCATTAAATAGCCAGCTGCGAAGGGCAGATAACGCCATAGAGCGCTTGTTTCTATGACGTATGGTTTCGCCGTTAATCATGCGTTCGGCCATCACCAAGTTGCCGCCGCGCTGTACTTCACCCATGTCGTTTAAGCGCATGACGCCAAAACGCTGCTCACCGTAATAGTTGGGGACGCCATGTGTTACAATTTCTTCGAGACGTTCTGTAATGGCTTCAGGGTGCACTACTTGTCTAAGGGTAATGGTAAAGTGATTGCCCTTTAACTGGCCCGTACGCAGCTTCTTATTGTGCCGAGACTGCTTTATCACTCTTACCCCTTCCAAATCCCAATCGCTAAAGTCAAAATCTTCCACACCCGGAGCGTGAATGCCAAACCACTGCTGCGTGACGGCGTATTTGTCTTTGCGACCTGCGTAGCTTATTTGTCTAAGCGGTAGCTCGACAAATTTGGCCAGTTGCTCAGCAACAAAAGCAGTATTGGTATTCGTCTTTTCGATAAAGATGAACTGATGTTCGCCCTCACCGCATGGCTCGTAGCCTAAGTCTTCAACGACTTGAAAATCATCTGCCTGAAACTTAAAAATGCCGGTGGAGACGGGTTTGGCAAAATAATACTGCCAGTGTTCGGTATCTAATGGTTTCATGCTTTTTTTAATAACACCACGGCGTGTGATGCAATCCCTTCTTTTCTGCCTGTATATCCAAGCTTTTCTGTGGTGGTGGCTTTAACGTTAATATCGTCAATATCAACATTGCAGTCTTCTGCAATCCGTGCACGCATTTCATCAATATGTGGTGCCATCTTTGGCGTTTGCGCAACAATGGTCATGTCGGCATTAGACACCAGATAGCCTTTATCTCGCGCTACACTTACAACGTGTCTCAGCAACACTCTGCTGTCTGCGCCAGCATAGTCATCATCGGTATCTGGAAAGTGCTTTCCAATATCGCCAAGTGCCGCAGCACCCAATATGGCATCGCACAGCGCGTGGAGTAATACGTCTCCGTCGGAATGCGCAACTAGCCCCTGAGTGTGCTCTATACTAACGCCACCAATGGTGATGGGGCCTTCGCCACCAAATTTGTGTACGTCAAATCCATGTCCTATTCGCATGCAAAAGGTGCCTTTAATTTTTGATGTAGATAGAATTCTGCTAATGGTAGGTCAGCCGGGTGCGTTATCTTAATATTCGCCGGGCTGCCATTGACCATACCTACTTTGTATCCCGCATACTCCATGGCTGAAGCCTCGTCTGTAATCTCAACGCCGTCGGATAAACCTTTTTTCAATGCGTTAAGCAGAAGGGGGGCTGGGAATAGCTGTGGTGTTAAAGCATGCCACAAATTGGCTCTGCTTTCAGTGTGAGACACCACGCTGAGTGAGGGGTTAGCAGGACTAGTGGAGCATTCCTGATTTGAAACTGCTCTTTTCATTGTATCTCGCACCGGCGTAGCAAGTATGCCGCCAGTCACGGTACTGTCGTTTATCACATTAAGCAGCGCAGAAATATCGTCTTGTGACACACAGGGGCGGGCTGCATCATGAACAAGTGCCCACTCATCACCGTGTAATGCTTTAATGCCGTTTAGCACGCTGTCTGCTCGTTCCTCGCCGCCATGCACAACACTCACCCGTTCATCGCTGGTTAGCTCAAGCGTAGGAAAGTAAGCGTCATCAGGGCTAACAGCAAGTACAACGCGGTCAATGTCACAGTGGGCTAATAATGCATCAAGGGTGTGCTCTAATATGGTTTTGCCCGCAATCGTAAGGTACTGTTTTGGGCGGTCGGCTTGCATTCTGCTGCCAACGCCCGCAGCCGGAATAACCGCGATAACACGGGGCTTTGTCATTCTATTCATTTCGTGTCTGCAGGCAGAATTCGGTAAAAGGTTTCTCCCTGTTTAATTAGGCCAAGCTCATTTCTGGCGCGCTCTTCTATTGCTTCTAAGCCAATCTTTAAATCGTTAATATCAGCGTTTAACAGTGCGTTTCGTTGAGAGAGGTTGGCATTTTGAAGGGCCTGTGTTTTAACTTCCGCCTTGCGACTGTAATAATCAGGAATGCTGTTTTTACCGAACCAAAGTCGGTACTGCAGAAGTCCAAAAAATAATAACAGCACGATGGGAAGCCATTTACCTTTTAACACACGTTCACCTGACAGTTAATTGAGCGCAAGAAAACGCAGGTCTTCGCCTGCGTTTTCTTATTATGCCGCTTAGCAGCGTCGAGTCAAAGACGCTTTACTCATCTTGCCCAAATTTGCCCTTTAATTTGTCTAATAATTTGTTTTTTTGCTGCTCAACAACGTTGTTCAGCTTAGACTTAAGAAGCTCTTCTATCGCTGCGCTATCACCTTGAGCAGCGCTAAGCATACTGCTTACATCGCCCAGCTCGCCGTTTATCAGCGACTGTTCATTGCCTATCATGGCGTTGAGCTTTTGATTTAATTCATCCAGCTTATCTTGCTGTGACGCGGTAAGCTCAGATAGGGCCATGTTAGCGAGTTGATTGTCTAAGTTAGATTTAATTTTAAAGTCTGGATTTGACAATGTGCCCTCAAGAAACATGTCCATATTAAGACTAGACAGCGATTGCAGAGCCTTGGCGATTACCTTTGTGGTGTCGCTCTCGCCAGTTGCTTGCATAACAAGTTGTTGCAAATCAACGGTTCCTGAACCAGTCAGCTTGTTATCTGTAATTTGCATTGAGCCCGCGGTTTTCATTAATGCTGAAGTCAACACTGCAGATAGCGACTCATTGCCAGACAACGGTATGTTGGCCATGTTTACGCCGGCAAGAGACCATTGTTGGCTCGCGTCTACACCCTCACCATCAATATAAAATTCACCGCTTGAGGTAAATGATTTCAATAACTCGCCAGCGGCCTCAATAGTAAAGGTGGTTGGGTTACCAAACACATCGTGTACGTTGGTAATGTTATTCCACTTACTTGTAATGGATTCTTCTTGCCACAGCACCGATACATTCGCTTCTTTTACCAATATGGATGGAATATCCGCGGGCGCTTCGCTTTTTTCTTCACCTTGAATAAGCGGCATAACAATTTGCATGGCAGCCATTAAGTACTCAGTGTACTCAGCGGCCTTATCGCCAAATACAAAGTAGGTAACTTGAGACAAGGCTTCTTGGTCGCCTGCAATCACCCCTTTCAGTAAGGCATAATCTTCTTGCGGTGCATTTTTTAGTGCGCTGGCAGTTTCGCTAAGGACGCTTTTCGCTTTCGAGGCTTTTTCGGTAAAGTCGGAGATAAGAGCCCGATCTGCCTGCATTTCTGCCTTCAATTTGTCGAAAGCTGACTTTGCTTGAACAAGGGCCTGTGGATCTTTGAAGTCGGTTTCTTGTAGCTGAGCGATTTGAGTTTTGTAGTAATCAATTCGCGATTTGTCAGGCAACGACGCGTAATCAGTCTTTAATGCTTCACCGTAGGTGTCGTAAGCGGCGCGAGCATTTTTTACTGCTGCAGCTGTTTTTAATGGGTTGCGCTCAAGAAGTTCATCTACCGACGGCACTGCATCTTTTGCTTTTGCTTTCATTTCATCAAATGACAGAGAGCGCTCAGGAACGCGATATACTTCACCTGGAGAAGGGCGTTCAGTGTCAAATTGAACATTGAGTAAATTGAGGTTGTTAACAATGACTTGGTCGCTTAGCAAGGGGGCTAGCTCAACATCGGCATTCGCGTCGCCTACGAACACTTGATTGCGAGCGGGCTTAGTAGGATTGGTAAGGGCGATACCTTTAAGGGAAACAGTGGTTGGAAATAGCGAATGATCGAAACTGTCGATATTCACTTCGGCACCATAAGATTCACCGAGTTTAGATTCTAATACTGCTTTTATAATGGTGTTGGCGAACAAAAAGTACACCGCAAAAATAACCACAAAAAAACCAGCAATCCACTTTAATACTGATTTGCCCTTACTACTGCTACTCATATTCCACTCCTTGATAACACTACGCTGACGAAGAAAAAGCCTTGTTTAGTTAGTGTAAAGCACTACCTATCTCACTTCCATATATAAGTGCTCATATCAACCGTGCGATTTAGGTAGGCTTTATGTTATCGAAAAGCAAATATTACAGTTTAAATCGGTTGGCTATTTCCATTATTGCCAAACAGCTGGCACGCAAAGATTGGCTCGATGCCGCTAGTTCGTCGGCTGTGCGAAGACTACTGTCAGCAGCCCCCGATAAGGCGTTTATTCGCATGTTCGCTTCGTTTGCCGCTTCGGCTTGTTGTTCGGTCGCGCGAGCGATCTCACTACTCATATCTGTAATATCTGTCATTAATCGGTCTGCTTCTTGTAAACTTTGGTTGGCTTGTGTGGCCCTTTCTACTGTTTTTGACGATGCCGACTGACTGACCGTTACGGCGTTTACCGCACTTTTCGCATGGTGCTGCAATTTCTCAATCATGGTTTGAATTTCATCGGTACTTTGGCCCGTTCTACTCGCTAGCGTACGAACTTCATCGGCCACAACGGCAAAGCCTCTGCCTTGTTCGCCGGCTCTAGCCGCTTCAATCGCAGCGTTAAGTGCCAATAAGTTGGTTTGATCAGCGATGCCTCTAATAACGTCAAGCACAGCACCAATGTTCTCGGTTTGGGCTGCAAGTTCAGTCACTACGTTCGACACACTTTCGATATCGGCGGTGAGGGAGCGAATATCATCAACAGTACTTTCCACCACCGAGGCGCCGTGCTGCACATTGCTTCTGGCGCTACTCGTGCTTTTTTCAGCGGAGTCTGTGTTTGAGCTGACATCATTAATTTGGGTGGTCATTTCTTCCATAGCAGCAGCCACTTGCATCATATTTTCGTTTTGCGTTTGGGCTTGTTGATTACTGCTATCACTGGAGTTTTGCACGAGCTCAGCTTGCTCATTAAGCAGTGCAATATTGTCGCGAATTCCAATCAGCGACTGGCGCATTTTATCGGTGTACTGATTAAAATAACGAGCAAGACGAGTGACTTCGTCTTGACCACTCTCAGGCAGCATGCGGGTTAAATCTCCCTCACCTTGAGAGATGTCTTTCATACGTTCGGTAATTTCCTGCACCGGTTTAGCAATGCTACCGCCTATGATGTACACCAAGGTCACCACCAAAATCACGCTCACAATACAAAACACGATTATGAGGTTTCGCATATGGGCGTATTCTTCATTTAAATGTGTGAGGTAAATGCCCGAGCCGATCGTCCAGCCCCAAGGCTCGAACTCTTTCACATACGAAATCTTTTCTGTGGGCGCATCTTCACCAGGGAGAGGCCAAACGTAATCGACAAAACCATCGCCTTGTGCTTTTACACTGTTAGCCATATCAACAAAAAATGCTTTGCCGTTGCCGTCTTTAAAAGTGCGAAGGTCTCGTCCGTCTAACTGTGGTTTTAACGGGTGCATCACCATGGTGGGTGTGGTGTCTTGGATCCAAAAGTAATTGCCTTTGTCATACCTTAGCCCTTTCACCGCGGCAAGGGCTTTTTCTTTGGCTACCGACTCATCGGTTTCCATTGCGGCAAAGGTGTCAAGCATGGTGTGCACAACCTCAACCAAGTGCTTATTCTCATCATAGGATTTTTGTTTTAGGGCATCGTAGTGCTTCGTTAAAATAATGCCCGTTAAAACAATGAATAAAAGTGCAATTAGGACAACGATCATTCCAAGACGCTGAAATAAACTAAAGTTTCTTAACCACATAATACCTGTACCATTTCTACGTTATTTTTTGGCGTTTGTTATCACAGTATTCACGGCGTCCCGTCTGCCTTGCGATGATTGTGTTATCCGGTGTGTTTAACACCTGATAAATAAGTGTAGTCGCTTTTTTTGAGACTATTAATATTTGTAATTAAATTGAAACTGAAACTTTAATGGCGGGTCTTTTCGAGCTATAACGGTGAGTGGCAAATACGCTGCGATAGTTTGTATTAAAGTTAGCGTAAACAGGGCGTTGTGCCGCTTTTTTATGTGCTATTATCCGCCGAAATTGGTTGTCACCTTGATCTTCATTGCACAGTGTGAAGTTTAAACACCATATAGGCTAAAAAGTGAAGTATCGACTTCACTTGTTTTCTCGCGTTTTCCATGTAACCGTAGGTGATATTTTACGGCGGAAACGCTTTTCTTGTTACAGCTATTTCTACGAAAGGGTTGCAATGCTCATAAACGATACACTCCATACAACTTCGCCACTACGCCAGCGTATCAGAGACTACTACCGCATCAGCGAGTCGGTAGCAGTCGACCAAATTCTACCTATTGCAGAGGTTAATCCTCGCGCGAGAAGTAGGGCGTGGGAACGAGCAAGAAAGATGGTGCTACAAATCCGCCGCGAACAGCAGGGGCACGGCGGTGTAGACGCACTGTTAAACGAATATTCGCTCTCCACCTCAGAAGGTGTGGTGTTAATGTGTTTGGCCGAAGCGCTATTACGTGTGCCAGATAGAGACACACAAGATGAGCTTATTCGCGACAAATTGTCGAAAGGGCAGTGGACACCGCATTTAGGGAACTCAGATTCTCTATTTGTTAACGCATCTGCATGGGGATTGTTGTTCACAGGTAATATGGTGAACTATGCAGATAAGCGTAAGACCGAACAATTCGGCTTATTGAAGAAAACGCTGGGCCGTTTAGGCGAGCCGGTGATCCGCCGCGCAATGAACATTGCGATGCGCGTAATGGGTCGTCAGTTTGTTATGGGCGAAACCATTGAAGATGCAGTAGAAAGAGCGAAAGAGAAAGAAACGAAAGGCTACGTATATTCATACGACATGCTTGGCGAAGCGGCTCGCACAATGGGCGATTCAGACGGTTATTACGACGCGTACGTGCAGGCTATTAAGGTTATCGGTAAAGCGGCTAAAGGCAGAGGCCCGAAACGTTCACCGGGCATTTCAGTTAAGTTATCTGCTATTCACCCTCGCTTTGAATTCTCTCACCGCGAACGTGCAATGGAAGAAATTCCTCCGCGCTTGAAAGCATTGTGTTTAATGGCAAAAGAGCACGACATTGGCCTTACTGTGGATGCTGAAGAAGCAGACCGCCTAGAGCTGTCACTGGATATCATTGAAGCCGTCTTCCGCGATGAAGATTTAAACGGCTGGACAGGGTTTGGCTTAGCCGTTCAGGCTTATCAAAAACGCGCAATTCACGTTATTGAACATTTGCGAGAGCTTACCCTTGAAGTGGGTCGTCCATTAATGGTTCGCCTAGTAAAAGGGGCGTACTGGGACACAGAAATTAAAATGACCCAGCAGGCGGGCTTAGAAGAGTTCCCTGTATTTACACGTAAGTCGTCAACAGACGTGTCTTACCATGCATGTGCCAATCGCCTGCTAGAGTATCGCGAGACGCTATACCCTCAGTTTGCAACGCATAACGCCTATACTGCATCGGTTATTATCGAACTTGCAGGGGACGACAAAGAAGGGTTTGAATTCCAGTGTCTTCACGGTATGGGCGATACCTTGTACGACCAAGTTGTGAAAGAAGATAAAATACAGTGCCGTGTTTACGCTCCAGTCGGTGAGCATGAAGACTTGTTGGCGTACCTCGTGCGCAGGCTACTAGAAAACGGCGCTAATTCATCCTTTGTAAATGCAATTGTTGATGATGAAAAACCGGTAGAGACTTTGTTAGAGGACCCGGTAGAGAAAACGCAGCGTTTAAAAGTACGCTACAACAAACTCATTAAAACACCTCGCGGTTTATATGCCCCAGAGCGAGACAACTCGCGGGGTTTGGATTTAACAGATACTAACGCCGTCACCGCACTTAAGCATGAGCTAGAGCGCTGGCAAGATTATTACAAGGTAACTGATGGTGTACCCGAGGGCGCAACAGCGGTAGTAAGCCCAGCAGATAAAAACGATATCGTGGGCTATCACTATTACGCTAAGTCTGACGACATGGTTAAAGCCCTTGATGCCACCAACGCTGGGTTTGACGCTTGGTCGAAAACAGACGTTAGCGAACGTGCAGAAATACTAGATAGAACTGCCGATGCCTTAGAGCGTCATATGGCGGAACTCATCGCTATTTGTATGCGCGAAGCGGGCAAGGTTGCCCAAGACAGCATTGATGAGGTGCGAGAAGCAGTAGATTTTTGTCGTTACTACGCGGTAAGAGGCAGAGAGCTTGCCGAAGATCAGCGCTTAGTACCACGTGGTGTTGTACTGTGTATAAGCCCGTGGAACTTCCCTCTGGCCATCTTCTTAGGCCAAGTTGCTGCTGCACTGGTAACCGGAAACACGGTTGTCGCTAAGCCGGCCGAGCAAACCAGTATGGTTGCTAAGCGTGCTGTAGATATCATGCATTCTGTAGGGCTTCCAGAAGATGCCCTTAAACTTATTATTTCGCCAGGAAAAGAAGTGGGTGACACCCTGCTTCCTGATGAGCGAGTGAAAGCGGTAATGTTTACTGGGTCTACTCAAACCGGTACATTAATTTCGCAAATGCTTGCCGAACGTGGTGGTGAGCAGGTGCCGCTGATTGCCGAAACCGGCGGTCAGAACTGCATGATTGTGGATTCCACTGCACTGCCAGAGCAAGTGGTTGATGACGTTATTCATTCGGGCTTCCAGAGTGCGGGTCAACGCTGTTCAGCACTTCGAGTGTTATTTGTACAAGAAGATATTGCTGATGAGCTAACTGAAATGTTAGTGGGCGCAATGAAAGAGCTTACCGTTGGTGAGCCAAGTCAGCTGTCTACCGACGTAGGCCCAGTTATTGATGAAAAAGCGCTGAAGAGTCTTACCGATCATGCGTCATATATGGAAGGCAAAGCTAAAATACTGCACCGTAATGACATTCCAGCAGGGGTTGAAAACGGAACGTATTTTGCGCCAACGCTTTACGAAATTGATAATATCGACGTGCTTGAAAAAGAAGTATTTGGCCCTGTGGTGCATATGGTGCGCTTCAAGTCTAAAAACTTAGATAACGTACTAGAGCAAATCAACGGCACGGGCTACGGACTCACCATGGGTATTCACTCGCGTATTGAAGAGCGTGCCCATGAGCTCGCTGCGAAGAGCCGTGCGGGTAATGTTTATATTAACCGCAATATGATTGGAGCCATTGTTGGCGTGCAGCCTTTCGGTGGTCGCGGTCTGTCAGGTACGGGTCCAAAAGCAGGTGGGCCTAACTATTTGCCCCGTCTACTTATGGAGCGTGCAACACCTAAACCATCGCATATCGACGATGTTGACGGTACCGATGAAGCTCTTGTGGGCGATGAGCAAATTGCAGAGCGTGCTCACGTGATGATGGACAAAGCGAAAGCGGTGGAAATTCAGTGGCGTCATACTGCACTAAACGACCGTATTTCTATGGTTCGTCAGCTTTTAGCCAAAATTGCTAAAGTAGATATTGTTGATGACCTAGCTGACGATTTGAACAGAACGTTAGCAACAGCACGTCAGCAGTTAACCAGCATCGAACGCAAGTTGGCTAAGCCGCAGGAGTTACCAGGGCCAACGGGCGAGTCGAATAGACTATACCTAGAGCCGCGTGGAATTCTTGTCTGTTTCGCCGATAAAGAAGTGACCTTTGAGTACTGGTTACTGTCTATCGTCACGGCATTATCAACAGGTAACCCTGTTGTGTCAGTAGTGTCTAAAATCTTCTACGAAGAAGCCGTAGAGATTCAGAACAAGTTTGAAGCCACTGGCGCGCCTAAAGGGCTTTTCCAGGTGGCACGTCTTGCACACTTAGACACGCTACTGATGGACGAAGACTTGTCGGGTGTGGTTGTCGACTCAAGCACAGAGCGAACAGCTCGTATCACTGCAATGCTCTCTTCAAGAGAAGGTGCAATATTGCCGGTAATCAGTGCGGAGTATAACGATAACCTGATCCAGCGCTTGGTAACGGAAAAAGCTATTAGTATCGATACTACAGCGTCAGGTGGTAATACATCGTTAATGACAATGGTAGAAGATGACGAGTAGTCGATAATCTACAGCATGTTATGTGCACATACAAAAGAGACAAAAAAGCCAGCGTAAGCTGGCTTTTTTATGTCATAAAGCGTGATATCAGATAATACCGGCCCGCATAGATAACTACATCCATTCACTACTGCGACGTTTTCGCTTGGGGAAGTAGGTGAGTAGTACGCCTAATAAAATACCGCCACCAGCAACAAAGCCACCTCGCGTGAACCACATGACCAACTCATCTTTGTTGGCACTTTCCACCTTGTCGGCCAAGCTAACAATTTCACTGGCCTGAGCTTCATTCTCTGTAGAGAGTTGAGAAATCTGCTGGCGAGCATCATTTAACTGCTGGCGAAGGCGCGCATTGTCCGATTGAGATGCTTGCAGTTCAGCCTGGTTCTCAGTCAATTGCTCGCTGATAATAGGCAGCTTTTCTGCTCGCGACATTGTATTTGATACAAACTTGCTCTCTACCCATCCCTCGCGACCATCATCATCGGTGATTTGGGTAAATTCAGCATCGCTATCTGTCGATACTACCGTTATTGGTGTCCCTGCCTCTATTGAGCCAAGAATACGGTAGTTTCTGCCCGGTCCCGTATGCATAAAAATGAACAAATCATCTTTGATGTAGTGAGATGATGATGCTTCCAATTCAGGGGTGTCTTGCAGCGCTAAGGCTTGAAAAGAACACGTGAAGAGGGCTACGGCTAACCACTTTCGAATCATATGAAGTCCAATTGCTCGTTGAAATCTTAAAGATGGTATTGGTTGACTGACATAAAGGCAAGTTTGTTCATGCATTGAGTATTGAATAACGCCTGCAAATATTGCCAAAAAGTAGCGACAAGGGTAAGGTGTTGTATCTTCAGATGTACCTGCATACCTGTATTGTCAAACGCATAACGTTTCCATGTAGCGTGGTTTTTTAAATTAGAGCCACTGTAAATGGAAATCAGAGATTTCCGAAAATAAGCCATGCTTTAAATAACATGACCGACAAAGTGACCGATAAAAAACAATGTCCGAAATAGAATTGAAATTTGTAACTGGTGCAAACGCGCAGCGCCAGTTTTCTGAGCGCGTACTCCCGCTTTTTGACAAGCATCAGGTCACAGTAATCTCGCACAAAGAAATGCGATTGGAAAACGACTACTACGACACTGAGAAATTTGATTTTCAGCAAAAGAAAATGGGATTTCGCGTGCGAGGAAATAACGGTCGCTACGAACAAACCCTAAAAACTAACGGCGTAGTGAGTGGTGGGCTTCATACCCGTTCGGAATATAACGTCGATTTGCAAAGCCCAAAGCCAGATTTAAGCCTGTTCGATGCCTCGGTTTGGCCGCAAAACTGGGATGTTGCTAGCAAGAATGCCAGTCTTTCACGCCAGTTTAGTACGCACTTCACTCGCCATGCCTATGAAGTTGAGGTTGATGGCAGCCGGGTCGAGATTGTGCTCGATTGCGGTGAGGCACTGACTGACAAAAACAGCTCTCCCATTAATGAGATAGAGTTAGAATTGCTCGATGGTGATGTGGACAGCCTTTTCACGCTAGCGCTATTGATAAACAGCAATATGGAAGTGCGGCTAAGCGATGTGTCTAAGGCCGCTCAGGGATATCAATTGCTGCATGGCTTCAATGCGAAAATTCGGCCATTACCCGATTTTCTTTCGCTAGAAGATGCAACTTCCACCGAAGACGCGTTCTGTCTTGCTGTGCAAATAGCCCTGGCACATTGGCAACATCACGAACATGTGTTTTGCGAAAGCGGCTCTATTAAGATGCTGGCTGAGGTAGCGAAAAGCATTCACTTATTACTGCAAAGCGTATCGCTGTATTTGCCAATATTGCAATGCCCAGAACTGCTAGCCCTGCACAAAAAGCTGATTGCTTATGCGCAACAATGGAGCTGGCAAGATGACCTGCAAAGCCTTCGTTACTTGCTATCTAAAAAAAGTCTGTTCAGCAAAACCTTAAGTAAACATCCTGCCATTGTGAGTTATTTACAAGGGCGAAAAACAGGCCTGATGCATGCCCATGAGCCAAAGCAACTTTTCTTCGATAACGATGCTACCGATATTAAAATTGAAGCTATTCGTTTGGTGCAGCAAAAGCCTTGGCAGGGACGCTCTACCGGTTACGACCATAGAGTACTAGATCACGCTAAAGGGTGGTTATCTCAAGGGTGGCAGACTGTCCAGCAAAGCATGCCGCTAAATAAAACCATGGGGCCGGCCAATTATTCCGCGGTGGAAGTCATGCTTCGTCAAACCCTGTGGAGTGGTTTCTTACTTGGCGACTTATTTGTAGAAGAGCGGGGCAATTTCAGAGCGCCGTGGCTTGATTTGCTCACCGGTATTGACGAGTTAAACGCCTTATTAATGTTACATAAATCTATCGATGATGCCGAGGTTGAGTCTCAAGATGAGTTGCGCAAATGGACGGCGCAGAAACTGACAACACTTATTATTATTATGGAGCGTACGCGAAAAGTAGCAATGCAACGAGACGTGTATTGGTAATGCGTGCATTAGTTAGCTCTCTGTGTGCAATCCGCAGATCCTTTTTTCTTTGATTCACACGGACAGGTGATAGTGATGACTTTTTCGATTCAAGATTATTGTGTGCTTTTGCTGCTGGTTATTTACCTGTTAAGCCTGGGCTTATTTTTACGCCAGCAAAGGCATAATAAGGGCGCCGGATGGCTGTTGGCAGCGCTATTGTGCTGGCCGCTATTTATGACCGATGAATGGTTAAGGATGAGCGGGCTCAATGAGCTTGCTGTGTTGTATGGTTTATCTGATGTTTTCGCCGTTATTGCTATTACGTGTTGTTACCGCGCCATAAAGCCAATGCTGTACCTTCAACCTTCTGCAAAAAAACGGCTGTGGCTGCCTGCGGGTATCACTGCGCTACTTCAGGTAGCGGCGTTACTCATACCCGCAACAGAAAAACAAAGGTGGTTGATGGCATCTCCCATTGGCGACCCGTTAGTGTTATGGCCAGCGTATGCGGCACCATTAGTAGCAGGCTTTAGCGTGTTGTTAATTGGGATATTGATTACTGAACATATGCAAACCTACCACCGACACCTACCTGAGCAAGCGGTGGATATTAGTGAATTTAAAGTAACAGGCCTTGCCAGCGTGATGGGCATTACGGTGGGCATTGCTTTCATGAGTATTCTACTGGTAACTGCAGCCACCTTTGGCTTTTTTCAGCTTGCGGCGTGGGAGAGTTATTACCATCTCATGTTAGGCGCGGCACTGCTATCGATATTGGTGTCGTTACTGTTTGCTCGCAATACGTCGCCATCCCCGTTTGATCATGAACGTTTGGACGAGGGAAAGGCAACGCCTTACGAAATGAGCAGTATAATCTCTAAGGCTGAGCGTCACACTATCGACAGCAAAGCGTATAAGGCTAGGCGGCTCACCATTGCTCATTTTTGTGACGAGGCCGGATTAGATGCAACGACTCTTGCGATTGCGTTAAGGGTGTCTGATAAAAAGAGCTTTAGACGGTTTATTTACCATTTTCGCTTAGAGTACGCCAAGAAGGTGCTATTGCGAACCGACACCAAGGTAGCAGCAGTAGCGAAACGCTTAGGTTTGAATTCAGAAAAGTTCTTAAGCGATTACCTAGTTAAACATTTAACCAAAAACGGCAGCGGACAATAAGGGGCGCGGTAAGCACTGCTCTATTAACAGCGTAAATTGGCCTTCTAGTAACCAAACGCCGAAGTAAGAATGTGGTGGGTGAAGGTTTTGCGTAAATAAAACCCCCGCGGTCGAGTTTTAATTTTCTCACCCTCTACTCCCCTGGCCTCAGTGAGTACGCTACCATTTGCTGCCTTTGGGCGTATATGCAGTGCCGTGCCCTGCTTTGACGTTATCGATTCCACATGCCCGGTGACTATTTGTTCTGTTAACTCTTCCCAGTCTTGCCTGAGTATCTCGTCTTCTTTTTCGCTAGGTCGCCAATAAAATCCTGTGGCGACCCGTCTATCTGAAAGGGGGATTCGTCTGTCCCCTTCGATAGGAAGCCACAAAACTTGCTGCAATTTGTTGCGCACATTACAGGTTTCCCACGTGATGCCCGGCTGCATTAGTAAAGGAGCAAAGCACACGTACGTGGTTTCAAGAGGCGCAAAGGCGGCATCAATGGGAATGGTTTTTAGCTCAATGCCAAGCTCTGGAAAATCCTGCTGCGGCTTAGAGCCTGCACTAGCCCCTAGCCATTTTTCTATCAGCATTCCAGGCCAGCCTTTATGGCGCTGCAGGTTGGCTGGAATAGCGACATTTGCCATACGAGCAAGTTCACCTAGAGTAAGACCCGCTATAGCCTGACATCGAGTGAGTAATTCGTCGGGAGTGTTAGGCGGCGACTTAGGAGGCAGCATTGTTATCAGAAATTCCTTCGTTGAGCTGAGTCATTGAATATTAACACTATGATTGGAGCATAGTTTGTGGAAGAATGAAAACATATTACCAGTATTGCGTACCCGGGAGTCTATGTGATAGATGCCGATGGATTCCGTGCGAATGTGGGTATAGTGATTTGCAACAAAATGGGTCAAATATTTTGGGCAAGACGTTATGGCCAACATTCATGGCAGTTCCCTCAAGGCGGAATTGATGAAGGGGAAACTGCCGAGCAAGCCATGTTCCGCGAGCTGCACGAAGAAGTAGGATTAACGTCTAAAGACGTGACTATTTTAAGTGTTACCCGTAATTGGCTTAGATATAAGCTGCCAAAGCGATTAATTCGACAAGGTAGTAATCCTGTTTGTATAGGACAAAAACAAAAATGGTTTTTACTGCAACTCGATTGTCAGGATCGTGATGTCAACGTATTAAAGACTGGTCACCCAGAATTTGATGACTGGAGGTGGGTAAGTTATTGGTACCCCATAAGAAATGTTGTGTCGTTCAAGCGTGATGTATATCGCAGAGTAATGAAGGAGTTTTCTCCTGTTGTTATGTCTGCACAACAACGTGCTCCCCAGCGTCAGGGCAACGTCTCGACTAAACGCGGCAAAAAACGAAGACGTGGATAAACAAACAGGAGTAACCGGTGAATACCCCTAGTAACTCAGGTGCAATGCTAACCACGCTTAAGCGTATCGTGCAGGAAATGAATCAAATTCCTGCACTTGATACCGCGTTGTTTCGACTTGCATCTAGGGTGAAGCAGACATTAAATGTCGACTCCTGTTCTATCTATCTCGCCGACAACGAAGCGAAAGCTTTTATACTCAAGGCCACCGATGGTTTACACCCTGATGCGGTTGAAAATGTTCGCATTGGTTTTACCGAAGGCCTCATTGGCCTAGTGGGGCAGCGCGAAGAACCCCTTAACATCGCTAATGCGCAGCACCACCCCCGCTTTAAGCACTATCCTGAAGTTAAAGAAGACAACTACAACGCGTTTCTCGGCACTCCAATTACCAATCAGCGGCGAGTGCTTGGCGTTATTACGCTGCAGCAAACCGACCTGCGACGCTTCAGCGAAGACGAAGAAGCATTCCTAGTGACGCTAGCGGCTCAGCTTGCTCTTGAAATCACGAATGCAGATATTCGTGGTGCACTCACCTTATCCCATACTGCGGGTAATATTGCTCAGCAAAAGAATGTTCGCGGTATAGCGGGGTCGCCTGGGCTAGCTATCGGCACAGGCTTTTCACCTGACAAATCAATAAACTTAAAAAACTGGGTAGTAAAGCAAACCCGCTCGCCGGCCGAGCAAATAGCCCTGTATCGAAAAGGTGTTGAGGTAACCCGTGGACATGTCGATACGCTTTCTCAGCGTTTAGATGATGGGTTACCTGAAGACGTAAAATCAATTTTCCAGCTTTATCACCATCTTTTAGATGCAAACAGTCTTGGCCGCGAAGTAGAAGAAAAAATACGCCAAGGGTGGGATGCCGCCTCTTCATTGAAAATGGTAGTAGAAGATTATGCTGCTCGCTTTCGCGCGATGGAAGACCCGTACATGCAGGAGCGGGCCATTGATATTATTGATTTGTCAGACCGAATTCTGGTTAACATTCTTCAAGAGCAAAACGGTCATAAAATAGCGGAAAAAGCCATTTCGGGGCCGTGCATTTTAGTGGCAGACGAAGTGTCAGCTACCATGTTAGCCGAGTGCCCTCGAGATAAATTACAGGGCATTATTTCTGTTCGCGGCTCGAATAATTCCCATGCCGCTATTTTAGCCAGAGCCATGGGCGTACCGGCGGTTATGGGGTGTCAGAGCGTATCGCCAGCGCTGCTTGAAGATAAAGAAATCTTGCTCGATGGCTACTCTGGTGAGGTCATCATTTCGCCAGCACGCGAGGTAAAAGCTGACTTTATACAGCTGATTGAAGAAGAGTCAGCAATCACAGAAAAGATTGAGGCTGAAGCCGATAAACCGTGTGAAAGTATCGATGGCTGCAGAATGTCTTTGTATATTAATGCGGGGTTGTCTGCAGAGGTTGAACTTGATGCCGGGCAAATAGGTGCGGGCGTAGGGCTTTATCGTACTGAAATTCCTTTTATGCTTCGCGAGCGCTTTCCGTCAGAACAAGAGCAAGTTACCTTATATCGACAAATACTCGAAGCCGCGCCTGAGTTACCCATTACCATGCGTACTCTCGATGTGGGCGGCGATAAGCCGTTGCCTTACTTTCCAATTAACGAAGAAAACCCGTTTCTGGGTTGGAGGGGCATTCGCCTCACTCTTGATCACCCAGAGATTTTCTTAGTTCAAATACGTGCCATGCTGCGAGCCAATATTGGGCTTAACAACCTGCAAATTATGCTGCCCATGATCTCAACGGTATCTGAAGTTGTTGAAGCAAAGCGGTTAATCAACCAAGCGTTTCTAGAAGTGTCTGACGAAGCCTCAGGCACTGATAACGTGATCAGTCGTCCTAAGTTGGGCATTATGCTAGAGGTGCCATCGGTACTGTATCAGTTGCCGCAGCTAGCTAAATACGTCGACTTTTTCTCAGTGGGAAGTAACGATCTTACCCAATACCTGTTGGCCGTTGATAGAAATAACACACGGGTAGCAAGCCTGTATAATAGCTATCATCCATCGGTGCTTGGTGCGCTTTACGACATAGTGCAAAAAGCGAATGCCAGTCAAACGCCGGTCACTATTTGTGGAGAAATTGCCGGTGAGCCAGCGGGCGCTTTATTGCTAATGGGAATGGGGTACCGCCGTTTAAGTATGAACGGGTTTAATTTACGTAAAATCAATTGGCTGTTGCGTAAAGTAACGCTATCAGAGTGTAAGCAGCTGCTTTCTCTCGCGTTAACGTCGTCCTCGCAGCAAGAGGTATTCACGCACATTAATGAATACCTAGAAACAAAAGAACTGGCTGGGCTCATTCGCGCGGGCGCCTAGCAGGCCTTTAGCTTTTGAAATCTATGCCTTATGAAAGCTGTGCCTTATGAAACCTGAAACTAAGATGCTTGTTACTAACACGCCTACAGCGAGTGTTTCGATAGCTATGTCTTGTGATAGTCAGCTACTTAGGTAGAACAGCACTACAACAATAAAATCATTTTCCATGAAGTCACAGAATTGGGCTTTGGCTTACCTGCTCAAGGAGGGTGCAATTATGCTACCCTCATCAACGTTAAAGAAGTGAAGGACACTGAATGGAACCCGTCGTTATCATCATAATTTGCTGCGTATTATTAGGGGCAATAGTGGGCTTACTAGCGGGTATGTTGGGCATTGGTGGTGGCTTAATTATTGTACCTGTGTTGTCTTATTTACTGGTGCATACACTGGGAATGACGACAGAGACGGTGATGCCGGTGGCAATTGCCACATCACTCTCCACCATTATATTTACCAGTATGTCATCTGCATTTGCACACTACCGGCTGGGCAATATCCAAAAAAACATCGTGTTGTTCACCGGCATTGGTATTGCCGTTGGGGCCATATTGGGCGCGCAGATAGCCAGTCGTATATCTGGTGAGCTGCTAAAAGACATCTTTGCGGTACTTGTCATGCTGATTGCGGCGCAAATGATCTTCGGCAAACAGAAGACGTCTGATAACACCGCTACTCGTTTTTCTCTTGCCGCGGTGGGCAGTGGAACCGGTTTGATAAGTGCTTTGATGGGTATTGGGGGCGGCGCTTTACTCGTGCCTGCATTGGTGTGGTTTCGAGTAAACGTGCGTTCAGCTATCGGCGGTGCGGCGTTATGCGGGTTGGTTATTGCCTTATTTGGTACTGCAAGCTTTGTCATAACTGGATGGGATGCGCCAGATGTACCTCAATACAGCTTAGGGTACGTATATTTGCCCGCAATGGCTGGAATTGTAACAACGTCGATGATTACCGCGAACATCGGTGCTAAACTCGGCCAAAAAGTGAATGTTCGCGTATTGAAAGCCATGCTAGCCTGCCTGCTAGTGCTGGTAAGTATTAGAATGATTTTAGGAATTGAATAATAAAATGGAACAGAGCAGTTATCTGGTTTTCCCCAGTATCGACCCCATTATTTTTAGCTTGGGACCATTGAGCGTACGCTGGTATGGCTTAATGTATCTCGTTGGATTTATCGCCGCATTTTTACTGGCACAAAAGCGTTTATCGCAAACGCCTTGGAATAGAGATCAGCTAAGCGACTTGCTGTTTTGGAGCTTTGTCGGCGTTATTCTTGGTGGGCGTATTGGCTACGTATTCTTCTATCAGTTTAATCTGTTCCTAGACGACCCTCTCTATCTATTTAAAATTTGGGCTGGTGGAATGTCATTCCATGGCGGTCTCATCGGTGTATTAGCTGCCCTCGCATGGCAGGCTAAGCGCATGAAAGCCACGTTCTTGGAGCTTGGAGATTTTGTAGCGCCCCTTGTGCCTATTGGTCTTGGCGCCGGACGCATTGGAAATTTCCTTAATGCCGAATTATGGGGGAGAACAACCGATGTGCCGTGGGCTGTTATTTTCCCCAGCGCGGGCAATGTGCCTCGCCATCCTTCTCAGCTTTATGAATTCGCCCTAGAAGGGGTGCTTCTATTTATTATTCTGTGGCTTTTCTCAGCGAAAAAACGACCTGTTGGTGCTGTAAGCGGATTGTTTTTGCTCGGCTATGGCAGTTTCCGTTTTATTGTGGAGTTTTTCAGAGAGCCCGATGCACACATTGGTCTATATCAAATGGGTCTTAGCCAGGGGCAACTTCTCTGTTTACCTATGATTGCTTTAGGATTAGGATTGATTGTACGTGCTTATATGGGCACCAAAAATAAAGATAAAACTAAGAAGATATAAGAAACGATGAAAGAATATCTCGCTCTCATGCGCCACGTACGCGATACAGGTGTAAAAAAGGAAGACCGCACAGGCACGGGAACGCTCAGCGTTTTTGGTTATCAAATGCGTTTTAATTTACAAGAGGGCTTTCCTCTTGTAACGACCAAAAAGTGTCATTTAAAGTCTATTATTCACGAATTGCTGTGGTTCCTTAAAGGCGAAACCAACATTGCCTACCTCAAAGAACACGGCGTTCGCATATGGGATGAGTGGGCCACTGATGAGGGCGAGCTTGGACCGGTATATGGCAAGCAATGGCGAAGCTGGGATTGTGGTGATGGCACATCTATCGATCAAATTGCCGATGTGGTCGAACAAATTAAAAATAACCCCGACTCAAGACGTCTTATTGTCAGTGGTTGGAACCCAGCCGCTCTACCTGATACGCAGTATTCGCCAAAAGAAAATGCCGAAATGGGCAAACAGGCACTTCCGCCCTGTCACACCATGTTTCAGTTTTATGTGCTAAATGGTAAGCTAAGCTGTCAGTTGTATCAGCGCAGTGGAGATATCTTTCTTGGTGTGCCGTTTAACATTGCAAGCTATGCGTTGTTAACGATGATGATTGCACAAGTGTGTGACCTAGAGCCTGGTGATTTCATTCATACCTTAGGCGATGCGCACCTTTATTCAAACCACCTAGAACAGGTGGAATTGCAGTTAAGCCGGGAACCGTTTGAACGGCCGACTATGGCAATCAATCCAGACGTTAAGGATATTTTTGGATTCAAATACGAAGACTTTGAACTTAAAAACTATCAATCTCATCCGCATATAAAAGCCCCCGTCGCTATCTGAGGAGATGCAATGAGTACTCCCATATTGATTTGCGACGACTCCGGTTTCGCAAGGCGTCAAATGGCCCGCAGTATTCCCGATAGTTGGGATGTTGAGGTGTCGTTTGCCGAACATGGAAAAGATGCCTTAACCCAGATTCGAGAGGGAAAAGGCGATGTGCTTTTTTTAGATTTGAATATGCCGGTGATGGACGGTTACGAGACGATGGAGATCATTCGCAAAGAAGATCTACCTTGTTTGGTTATTGTGGTGTCAGGGGATGTTCAGGAAAAAGCACGAGAGCGAATGCTGGCTTTGGGCGCCATCGATTTTATCCGTAAGCCCATTGATAACGCTAAGCTTATGCACATACTTACCTCCTACGGTATTTATAGCGGCGACAGCCTTGCCACTGGTCGCGCAAGCCAAAATAACACTGGTAAAGCAAGTGCGACAGCGAAAAGCGAAGCGGTAGTTACTGAAGAAGAGAAGTTAGACGCCTATCGCGAGATGGTGAACGTTGCCATGGGACGAGCAGGTGAAGACCTTGCTAAGCTGCTAGGTGAGTTTATCGATTTACCTATTCCCAATGTTAACTTAATAGAGAGCAACGAACTCTCTATGGCCGTTGCAGACATTAACCGAAGCGATCGGGTTTCTGCTGTGTCTAAAGGGTTTGTTAGTGAGGGAATAAGTGGCGAAGCCTTGGTGATATTTAACGACACGAAGTCGCAGAATATCGTTGAATTACTGAAGTACGCTCCATCTGCATCATCTGAAAACCTAGAGCTTGAGGCACTCATGGATGTGTCTAATATTCTTATTGGTGCCTGTTTAAACGGTCTGTCAGAACAGCTGGCAGTGGCATTTAGTCACACTCATCCCGTATTGCTAGGACAGCATCAAGGCCTCTCTACGCTGTTAAGTGACAATGTGCATCAATGGGGCAAAGTCATGGCCGTTGAAATTGGCTATGCCATAAAAGCCAAGGATATTTCTTTTGATTTATTACTGCTGTTTCCAGGCGATGCAATGAATCAAATTAATGCGCGATTAATGAACACCGACAGGGAGCGTCAATAGCGATGCATAGCAGTGTTACTCTTTCTTCCACGCCTAATGTTGTTGATGAACTACTAGACTCTATCGAAGTGGGTATTGTTATTCTCAACAAGCAATTCGAAGTTGAAGTGTGGAATAAATTTATGGCAAACCACAGCGGCAAACGAGAATCGTCGCTGTTGGGTACCTCACTATTTGAACACTTTCCCGAAATAGATAAGCAGTGGCTAACGGCAAAAGTAGATCCGGTTTTCAGTCTTAAAAGCCCTGTATTTATTATTTGGGAACAGCGCCCGTATTTATTTAAGTTCGGTTGCAGCAGGCCAGTAACGAGTGCGGCGTCGCACATGTATCAAAACGTCACTATGTTTCCTCTTGTTGGCGATAACGGCAGTGTAGAAAAGTTCTGTATTTTGGTTTACGACGTGACAGAGCAGGCCCTTGGTAAACGAGGCATGGCAAACCTTAATGAAGAGCTTAAAATTACAAGTCGGGTAGATGGCTTAACCGGGCTGTACAACAGACGTTACTGGCAAGAGCGGTTTGAAGAGCTTTATAAGCTCTCAAAACGCAGAAACAAACCCAGTACCGCAATGATGTTAGATATCGACCATTTCAAACGGGTCAACGATACCTACGGTCACCAAGCGGGTGATAAGGTCATTAAAATGCTGGCCGCGCTTATCAAGCGTTGCGTAAGGGAAACTGACCTGGCAGGGCGTTACGGCGGCGAAGAATTTGCCATTATACTCACCGACTCCACCTCAGAAAGTGCTACTCATGTTGCCGAGAGAATACGAGCCCTAGCCGAGCGTCTTGAAGTGGAGCACGATGGGCAAACCATTACGTTCACCGTTAGCTTAGGCCTTGCACAATTTGAGCAGAATGTGAAAAGCCCTATGGAATGGCTAGAGCAGGCCGACCAAGCACTTTATCGCGCGAAGGAAAGCGGGCGTAATCAGTATTGCGTTCATGAGGTTGAGTCTTAGTTAGAGTCGTAGCCAGAGCCCTAGCCAGAACTCTAGCTAAAAATGCAGCGTAGGCCAGATTCTGCATAACTTGTGCGGTATGGGTTATACCGACAATGTCAGTATGTGTCGTGCTAGTAATCGCCTCGTAAGTAAAAGATTTACGTTTTCGGCGCTAGCGGATTCTGCACGTTTTTAATGTGTTCGCGAATGCTGTAGAGGAACACGAGACTTGGAATCACCATCACCGCAGTGAGTGTAAAGAATAGACTCCAGTTTCCATTCAAACTGTCTACAACAATTCCGCTGCTAGAGGCGACAAATGTCCTTCCTGCCACACTTAAAGATGCCATTAGGGCGTACTGCGTGGCGCTAAAGGCGCGATTACACAGTAGCGATATGAACGCTACCATGGCTACCGTGCTCCAAGCGCCCGTAAAACCGTCTACAATCACGGTGAAGGCCAGTAAAGAAGTAGAAGGCCCTGTTTGTGCTATTACTGCAAATAGCAGGTTAGACGCCGCCATAGCAACGCCCGCTACCATCAAGCCGCGATAAATGCCATAGCGTATGTTTACAATTCCCCCCAACAGCGAGAATACAATAGTTACCCACCAATTCAGTAGCTTTGAATAGGTAGCAATATCACTGTTGGTAAAGCCAATTTCTTTATAAAAGACAATACTCATGCGTCCGAGAAAGGCTTCACCTATTTTAAATAGAAAAATAAACAACAAGAAGGAAAGCGCAAGCTTCACGCCGTTTCGGGCAAAAAATTCAGAAAATGGGCTGATTAACGTACTCTTTAACCAGCGTGCAATCTTGTCTTGAGCGCTGGCGTTTGCATTGGCATCGTCAGTTCCCTCAGAATCCATGTGGTAAAGCAGCGCACTCCTGTCGATATCTGGCTCTTTGGCAAGTAACGTGGCTATAGCAAGAAGGGCCATTAATACGCCGAGCAATAGATAGATATTAGCCCAGCTCCAATCGGTAAGGTCGGCGAGAAAAAAAGGAATAGCACCTAAGCCACCATAGCCTGTCCACCAACCCGCGGTTGCTACCGAAGACGCAGCTGACATTCCGTCTTTATCGTTTTCAGCAATACAGTCTATGCGAAAGCCATCAATGGCTATATCCTGCGTGGCGGAGCAAATAGCGGTGAGTAAACCGACTAATGCAATATAGAAAAGATGAGACGTTGTGGTTAGCTGAGACATCGCAAGGCAGCACAAGACGATGCCTATTTGCATGGAAAAAATCCATCCCTTGCGCTGACCTAATCTTGGTGGCTTTAACTTATCTACCAGCGGAGACCAAAGAAAGTTAATTGAATAGGTGGCGAAGATAATGCCAAACAAGCCGATTGCTGAGCGCGATAATCCGTCATCTTTTAGCCAGGCAGACAGCACTGAGCCAATCATTATCCAAGGAAAGCCACTGGCAATCCCGAAACAGAAAATACTCAAAAAGCGTTTGTCGTTATATGTTTTTATTGCGCTTAACAAAATACTGCCTAGTGATGCTCCAAGGCTTGGTATTGAGCCATGTAATCAATGAAATGGCAACATATGAGTCGTATTTGCAGGTGCCTTATTTTGATATGGATCCTTTATAAATGTGTATGTGCTTATGAAAGAGAAAATGTGGAGCAGAACGGTCGAAATAGTTTGTGCTTGATGTGTGCAGGCTTTTTTACAGAATTAAAAGAACGACAGGAGGTAAGGCCTTGCTAGGGCCTTATGCCTACACAGTCTATGGGACACGTGCCTGCGTCCTCGAGAAACTTGACACAGGTGCGTAACTCATCAACTAAAATACGGTCGTCTTTTAGTTTTTCTTCGCTCCAATAGTGAATTTGATGCAGCACATGCCAGAATACTCGTTCTTTTTGCGTGTAAGGCTGCGTAAGTGTGCAATTGACCTGACCCCATTCTTCCATGCAGTCCCAAAAAAAGAGTTCGATCTCTTCAACCGGTAAGCCTTCATTCCAAAAA
Source organism: Alteromonas genovensis (assembly GCF_010500895.1). Lineage (GTDB taxonomy): Bacteria > Pseudomonadota > Gammaproteobacteria > Enterobacterales > Alteromonadaceae > Alteromonas > Alteromonas genovensis. Next base: position 68,787 of record NZ_JAAAWO010000014.1, on the reverse strand, counting down.
GCATTTAGGTAAAAACACAGTTGTTTTGACTTAGTATCAACAAAATCTTTGACAGTCATAATGGGCCAACCGTTTTTTTACTACTCAGCGTATTATAGCCCATTACATTACTACTGCTCTAGGTTAGGGTTACTTTTTACGATGTTATCGATATGTAACTGATATGCGGATTTTTTTAGACTAATAGTAGATTTTGAAAATTACCAGCCCAAATAACGAGTCCATCCAATAGTGTTATTTGCAACTAGTTGTATATACGGGGTTTTCTGATTTTGATTTAGACTAAAGACTGAATTAGAGGAGGGGAGTAGCACCTGTCGGTAATGCAGTTTTAAGCTGGTTTTAGCGCGATTTCTGCGCATCACAACTGTACTGTGTTCCCAATCGCTCAATCCGTCTATAGAAAGGTCGAGTACGGGGAACGAAGAATTAGCCACTAAGTCGCTAATACTTTTATTCACATCGGCTTGTGGCCAATAGGGAGAAATCGTGACTAAGCTATCTGGCTCAAATGCCACATCATTGCTGGTGGCGTCCAAAAATGTAGCAGCTAGCATACCTTGCGCAACAACTAGCCGATAGCCTTGCACGTTCTGCAATCGGTTATTTAAGGCAATAAGCTGCTCAGTTAACTTGTCTGACGTTTGTTCAAAATCAAAGTATTGGGTGAGGTTTGTACTTCGCGGATGAATAACGCTACTACTTTGCCCGCTGCTGGCAGGCGCTTGCTCTGCTGCTGATGGATCTGCTGCCGCCTGAGCATCGGTGCTTTGATTACCAGTGCCTTGATTATTACCCCCCTGATCATCAGCCCCTTGCCCAGAAGTGTTGGCTGATTCTATGCCAGATTTTGTTGGCAGCATATTGAAGTTAAAAGGGCTTATGACGACGCGCCATCCTTTCTCTGAGAGATAACCCGCAAGCTCCTTGCTTTGAGAGAGTGAAAAACTGGAGAGAAAAGGCTCAACCAGTATAACGGCAACGCCTTGTGATAACGGGGTTTGAGGTTCAACTTCGATAATAGGTACTACGCGTTCGCCCACCAAAAGCTCTTGTACTTCGCCTAACGCAAACCCGTGACTGATATCGGTAAAGTAATCGCCAAAGACCGCTTTAGGCGAAAAGCCCAGTGCAAGCAGACACAATATGAAGGCAATACATTTACGCATGTTTCAAAAAACCTTTCGGCTCACAATAGCAATTAGATATCAGTGTATCGGCAAAACCATCAAAATCTAAACACCAAAGCGTATTTTATCCAGCAAGTTGGTTGTCTAGGCAGTCCTTTACTCAGTAAGCCTCTTTTGAATAGGCTTTCTATCTACAACGCCTACTTCCTAAATAACCTATTTCCTAAAAAGACTGCTTCCTACAAAGCTTGTTGCCTGAAAAGCCTTCTACCCGAAAAGCTTTACCGATGAAAACGTGGTTAATGGCGTTGGCTTGTAGTCACTAAATGGAATAGTGCTTTGAAAGTTGAGCCAGTTGTTCGATTTTGGGTGTTTTAAACTTAAGCTTTCCGCGTGCAGCTGCAGGCGGAGGGCCATGGCTAATGCGGCGTCGTGAGCATACAACCTATCCCCTAAAATGGGGTGGCCGAGTGAGAGCATGTGCACGCGTAGCTGATGAGAACGCCCGGTAATGGGGCGTAGCGCAACCAGAGAGTAAGGCCTATTTTCGCTATCATGTGCACGGGTTATCACATCAAAGTGTGTTACCGATGGCTTTCCCCGTTCGTGGTCAACCATTTGCTTCGGTCGATTCGGGTAATCGACAATAAGCGGTAAATCTATCTCTCCGCTGTCGTCGTCAACATGGCCGTATACTCTGGCGAAATAGCGCTTTTTCGTTTCTCTAAGCTCGAACTGCTTGCTGATGGCGCGATGACTAAACTTAGTCAGTGCCATCACCATAATGCCAGATGTCGCCATATCTAACCTGTGTACCACAGTAGCAGTAGGCAGTACTTTATTAACCCGAGTAATAAGCGCATCTTTATGCGCTTCTATTCTACCTGGTACACTCAACAACCCGCTTGGCTTAAGGGCAACCACCATAAAGTCATCTCGGTACAGGAAGTTGAGATACGGCGTGTAAGGCGGGTTGTATACAAACGGTGGATTGGCCATTAGGGATTATTCACTATGATACGAATGGCATCAAACTGCACATCGGCACCTTGAATAACTTTATCTAGCGCACTCATTTGCTGCTCAATAAACACTATCTCACTGTCGCGTACGGCAGGGTTGCGCTTCTGTAAGTCTTTTAATCGCTGTATTTCACCGTTTAACGTAGTGTGCATAGTGTTAAGCGCATCGTGTAGCTTTTGATTTGCTGCCTGGTGTGCAAGTTTGCGCGTATTTTCTATCGCAATGCTAAGGGGCTGCTGTAATGCTTTTAGCAATTGTGACGATATTTTTCGCCCTACTTTTCGTTTTACATCGAAGCTTAAATCAACAGGGTTTCCTTGGGCGTCAAGGCATATGCGTACCGGCGTTTGCGGAAGAAAACGGCCTAGCTGAAGGGCTTTCGGTGCTTGAGCATGAAGCACAAACAATGCTTCTATCCAATAAGCGCCTTTAGGCAGGTCGGGGTCGGCAATAAAGCCCATGCTGCTTTTACCGTGTACATCAGTAAGAACAACGTCAATCGCGGTGTGAACAAGAGGGTGGTCCCAACTTAAAAACTGCACATTTTCTAACGTCGTTGCTACGCGGCGCCTGTAGGTTACCGTCATTCCCTCAGGGTCTAACCCAGGTAATTGACTCACCATTTGCTCTGTTGGCATAAGAATAAAGCAGTCGTTGCCTTTCTCATCTTGCTGAACGCCAATGGCATCAAAAACACGGCCCATAAAGCGCGAAAGGTCTTGCTCACTATCAAGAGTAATAATGTCCTCTAATAGTGCTTCAACTCGGCCTTCACCCGATGCATTTAGCTCAAGTAGACGATCTCTACCTGCTTCAAGCTGAGCAACCAGCTGACTATTAAGTTTAATACTTAAATTAATCAGTTCGTCTCTTGCCGTCATGTCGCTGGGGTGCAAGCATGCACTCATCAATAATGGCTTAACGTCTTCAAATACGCCAGACCCTGTGGGGCAGGTTTTTTCGAAGGCATTTAAGCCTTCGTGATACCAGTCGAGCAACACATGCTGCGAGCTTTTCGCGAGATAGGGAACATGAATGTTCACGGTTTGCGTTTGACCTATTCGGTCTAAGCGACCAATACGCTGTTCTAATAAATCAGGTGTAATGGGTAAATCAAACAGCACTAGGTGGTGGGCAAACTGGAAGTTACGCCCTTCACTGCCTATTTCACTACACAGCAAAATTTGTGCGCCATCTTCTTCATCGGCAAAATAATGAGCGGCTTTGTCGCGCTCAACAATACTCATGCCTTCGTGAAACACACTGTGTCTAATGCCCGTTTGCGTGCGGATAACTTCACCGAGTTCTTGCGCCGTGCGGGCGCTGGCGCAAATAAGCAATATTTTCTCTGGCTTAACGTCTTGCATGAAATCGACAAGCCAGCTAACGCGGGGGTCTAGTTTAGTCCAACTGTTTACCAAGCTTGGCACACGTTCGGGATAAAGCGCGTTGAGCAAATCGTCGCTGTTCACGGCCGCTTCATACTCTTGTGGCATGGCAAGCTCGTAGGCAGACAGTTTGCGCTCGGGGAAGCCTTCAATATTGGCGCGACGGTTTCTAAACAGCATACGGCCTGTACCGTGGCAGTCTATGAGTTGGTGTAACAGTTCATGTCTGTTTTTAGAGCTGATGAGGTCGCCAGCGTGTTCCATAACGTCAGGTGCAAAGTTGCAAAGGGTAGCGCGCTGTTTTTCGTTCGGCTCAGCGTCTGACAATAACGGAGCAACCGCATCGGCAAGCTGACTGTATTGCGATTCTTCTCTTAGAAACTCTTCGTAACTGTGAAAGCGTGCAGGGTCGAGTAAACGCAGACGAGCAAAATGACTTTCGTGACCTAACTGATCTGGTGTAGCCGTTAGAAGAAGCACCCCAGGCGTATTTTGGGCAAGCCCCTCAACACAGAGGTATTCTTGCGACGGTGCTTCTTGCGACCAAGACAGGTGGTGTGCTTCATCAACCACCATTAAATCCCAATCTGCGGCCTGAACCTGCTGCTGTCGTTTTTCACTGCTGCTTAAAAAATCGATGCTGCACAGAACTAGTTGCTCACTGTCAAACGGGTTTATATCTTCTTCGTCCAGCGCTTCGCAGCGGCTCTCATCGAAAATAGCAAAAGGCAGGTTAACGCGACGAAGCATTTCTACCAACCACTGATGCATGAGTGAATCTGGAACTAAAATGAGAATGCGAGATGCTCGGCCAGTCTTTATCTGTTGGTGAATGATTAGCGCAGCTTCAATGGTTTTTCCCAAACCGACTTCATCGGCAAGAAGTACCCGCGGCGCGTGGCGGCCACCTACTTCAGAGGCAATGTGCAATTGGTGGGGAATAAGTGAAATTCGAGCTCCAGCCACGCCAATCGTATTAGAGCGCTGATATTCATAGTGATAGCGCAACGCGCTTTCTCGCAAATCAAACCATTTTGGGTGGTCGAGCTGTTGGCTAAACAAACGCTTTTCAGGTTGGTTCAAGCGAATGTGATGGTCTAGCATGGTTTCTGGCAGTCTTGCCTGCGCCTTCGTATCTTCCCGCAGACCGTGATAGATGAACACCCCTTGGCTTTCTTCGGATTCAGTCACCGTCATTTCCCAGCCGTCTTGGCTTTTTACGGTGTCGCCAATTTCAAAGGTGAGTCGCGTTAGCGGCGCTTCTGTTTTTGTATAGATACGCGCTTCGCCAGTGGCGGGATACAGCACTTCAACTGAACGGAAATCAATGCCAACAATGGCGCCTAATCCCAATTCGGTTTCTGTATTGCTTAACCAACGCTGACCAATAGAAAATTGACTGTCTGAACTCATAAATCACTAACCTTTTTTGCGGGGGCGGTATTGTACGCATTGCATGATAATAAGTCATTAATACTAGCTTATTTGGCACGCTTTTCTGTTTATTCAGCGGGAATGGCACCTGTTAATGAGCAGCAACGCTTTCAATTTACTATGCGTTGCGAGGACAGAGATTCTCCGAGAAAGTGTGGAGGGCTTGGTCGCACTCTTTGAAAAAATAAAACCATAAAAACAGTGCGAAATCTGTATTTCTGGATTATGGTGGAATTAGCGTTTAGGAAGTCGTTATCAAACGCTTGAAGCAGCGGGTTATTGCTGCTTCTCAGTCGACGCGAGTAGGGGAGATGTCCTGTTTCGAGCGGCATCCCTGTAGTTGCCCAGCTGTAGCTCGCTAGCCATTACCAATTAACGGCTAGTTTGGCTTTATTTTACGGAGTAAAGGATGCCAAGAAGAAACTCTACCGAAACGAAAATATACGTCCTCGATACCAACATTTTGCTTCACGAACCCCACGCTTTTCTTTCCTTTAAAGAACACGATGTTGTTATTCCCATGACGGTTCTTGAAGAACTCGATTACATCAAAGACAGTAAAAAAGACGTTGCACGGGACGCACGTGTCTCCATTCGTTCAATGGAAGACTTGCTGCATGAGGCCACGCCTGAAGAAATGCTTGTAGGTGTTTCGATGGAGGGACTAGGAGCGGGCGATACCGCACCTACTGGAAAGCTATCGATATTTGCCGATTTGAATATGGCTGAGGCGCAGCAGGTTTTTACGAGCAACGAAAACGACAATCGCATTATTAACGTTGCCCTTCATATTCAAAAGGCTTACGCACCGCAAAAAGTGGTGTTAGTGACAAAAGATTTGAATATGCGCTTAAAGGCGAAAGGGGCCGGTTTAGCGCATGTTGAAGACTATCGCACCGACCAACTTATTACTGATATTAAGTACTTGTCTCGAGGCTTTCACGCCTTTGAAGGTAATTTTTGGGATAACGTTAAAAGCGTGGATAGCCGAACCGAGGGGCGGGACACCATTCACACCGTGCCAAAATCAATATTGCCAGAAGCTTATATTAACGAATTCTTACTTGATGACAGTAAAGAGTTTGCTGGCCTTGTTGAAGAAATTTCTGATGACCATTTGGAAGTGCTCGACCTCGGTTACGAACGCCTCATGAGTCGCCATGCATGGGGTATAACACCGAAGAATATAGGTCAAGGTATGGCGCTGCATGCCTTGCTAGACCCTCATATTGATATGTGTATTCTCACCGGGCCTGCAGGCAGTGGTAAAACGCTTTTAGCCCTAGCTGCTGCGCTTGAGATGGTGGTTGAGCGCAATATGTATGACAAAATCATCGTTACTCGTAGTACCCCTGAAATTGCAGAATCTATTGGGTTTTTACCAGGGACGGAAGAAGAGAAAATGCTGCCGTGGCTGGCCGCTATTACCGATTCATTAGAAGTGCTGCACAAGCATGATGAAAATACGAAAGGCTCTATGAATTACATTATGGAGAAGGCGAATATTCAGTATAAATCGGTGAATTTTATGCGTGGCCGCAGTATTCAAAACGCCATCGTTATTCTAGATGAGTCGCAAAACTTAACGGCATCACAGCTTAAAACCATCATTACCCGTTGTGGTGAAGGAACGAAACTTATTGTAGGTGGAAATTTAGCGCAAATAGACAGTAACTACCTTAGCGCCGTCACGTCAGGCTTAACGTATTTAGTCGAGAAATTTAAAGACTTCTCAGGTAGCGCCACCATTAACCTTGATGGTGTGGTACGAAGCCGTCTTGCAAGTTTTGCGGAAGAGAACTTGTAGCATTATACCAGTCTGCTTACGTTGCTAGTCTTCTTAGAGGCAAGCGTACCCGTTACCTTGTCTAAACTTCTACTTAAAGATAAAGAGCGCACCGGAGATACCGGTGTGCTATTCCACTAATTCTATTTGAAATCGACCGGTATCAATAAACTGTTTAGTGCTTTGTGATACCTCACCAAAAGGGATAAGAGCAGGTCCTGTGGGGTCGTAAAGCACATACTCTTTTCCCTCAAACTCAATGGTTTCGTCATCAGCCATGGGTGTCAGTGCTACGCCAAGAAGAGCATGTTCAGGCAAAAGCACCATGATCATTTTCGTTGTGGGTAGAAAGGCTCTCACCATAGACGATGCCAGCACAGCTTTGCTGTCGCAATCGCCTTGGTTTTGCATTAATAAACCGATGGGGGGCGCAAAGCCTGAACCATTACTGGCCGCTCTGTTGTCCATGGCGTTATAAGGAATACTTTGGATCCAACTGAGCAGCAGCGCAAAGTAGTCTCGTGAATTAGATTGCGGTGCTAGCTTTTCATAAAACGCTTGAGATACGGGCACCATTGGCTTCACCGATTCGTTGATGTAGCGCAGATGGTCGGGTTTAACCGCCCTTTGATTAAATAGGGTGGTGAAGCGGGTAAAGTAGTGAGTGGCAAGGTAGTCATCAAACGCCGCTTGCTGCACGGTTTTTAAGTTATCGAGTACCTCAGCAGCTTTCTCTGGGTCTGATGATTTGACTTCAATGTTAATGGCATCTTGCTGGCGTTTAAGGTTAACGCGGGCCTCTTTAGGGTTTAATTTTTGGGTTTCTTTTAAAAGGGCCACCATTACGTAGCGCTGGGCTATTTTGGGCTTATAATTTGGTTGCAGCGTGGGGTTTTGTTTAATCGTTTCTCGAGGAAGTGCAAAGCTAATTGAGTGAATGGTTTGCTGTCTGTCTGTCCATGTGTAGTCAAAACGCACGCTGTCTTGTTTATTTGTGATGCTAAAATCAAGTTGCTCGGCGCTGGCTTTCACACCGACGGCAACTGAAACAACAAGCAGCAAGAGCAGCTTTAGCGTGACTAACACGCGGGGGTAAACAGACACAGATAAAAAGCCATATAAATTTGTCATTTCTTCGCCATAACAGACATATTCAAGAAACAGAGTATTACTCTCGTTTACTGAGTATGTCGTTCATGCCAGAAAATACAAGCCTATTTAAATGAGTAGCCGCCCGTTTTGACTACTGTTGAAACCAGTTAAGCTCGTCATGCAGATTTACGACGCTACCTACAATAACCAGTGTAGGCGGCTTTAACTGCGCTTCTTTTTGCTTAGCGCATATGTCGCTTAGTGTGCCAATAAGCACACGTTGGTCATCGGTTGTTGCCTGCTGTACCAAGGCGATAGGCATAGTAGCAGGTAAGCCATGCTCTATGAGTTTTTCGCAAATAATTGGTAGCCCGGTTAGCCCCATGTAAAACACTGCGGTTTGATTTTTGTGGGCTAGTGCAGACCAATTCAAGTCGATGGTACCGTTTCGCAAGTGACCTGTAGCAAACACCACCGATTGCGCGTGATCTCGGTGAGTAAGCGGAATGCCTGCATAACTTGAAGCGCCACTTGCCGCGGTAATCCCCGGTACTACCTGAAACTCAATGCCATGCTCAATAAGGGTTTGAATTTCTTCACCGCCGCGCCCAAATATGAACGGATCGCCGCCTTTTAATCTGACAACGCGGTTGCCTTTTTTCGCTTCATCCACCATCAACTGATTAATGTCATCTTGAGGGAGGGTATGATTGCTCATGGCTTTTCCCACATAGATTTTTTCAGCATCTCTGCGCACCAGTTCTAAAATCTGAGGTGACACTAAGCGGTCGTAAACCACCACGTCAGCCTTTTGCATTAAACGCAGTGCGCGAAAAGTGAGTAGGTCCGGATCGCCAGGACCTGCTCCCACAAGGTACACTTGCCCAGTCACTTCCTTATTCTCTGCGGCTGCTTGTAAGGCAATTTCAAAGGCGTTGTCTGCTTTTTCGTCTTGCCCTTTTTCAACCATCTCGGCAATGTCGCCATCTAACACATCTTCCCAGAAATACCGACGGGCAGTGACGCCATCCAGCGCCTGTTTCACTTTGTCTCTGAACTTCTCAGAAAATGAACCGAGTCTACTAAGATTGGCGGGCAAAACGGTTTCTAATTTCTGGCGTAAATAACGTAACAATACAGGGGCAACACCACCGCTACTCATGGCAATAATAATAGGAGAACGGTCTACGATGGAAGGTGTAATAAATTGGCATAAAGGTGTATTGTCAACCACATTCACCAGTACCTTCTGCTCGCGTCCTAGGTCGTGAATGTATTGGTTTACATCGGGTTTATCGGTAGCAATAAACACCATGTCTTTATGCGCTAGGTCACTATCGATAAATTCACGTTCTATTAAAGTCACCTTGTCACTCTTGGCAAGGGCTTTTACCGTATCACATACCCACGGCGATACCACGGTAATGGTTGCCGGCGTTTTCATGATCAGTTCAAGTTTGCGGGCGGCTACTTCACCTGCACCAACAATAAGGCAGTCAAGCGAACGAGCATCTAAAAATAAGGGAAAGTAATCCATCAAGGGGCACATAAAAAAAAAGAACTAGCGCTATTTTGCGCTAATTCTTTTTAATTAGAAACAACGAAATCAGCCTTTATATTCCACAACGTTATATAAAGGCAGAAGTTGCTTTTATTTCGATCTTACGACTTGCGACGTGCGCGATTATCACGACTGCGGTTTTCACCACGCTCACGTTTTGGTGGCGGTGTATCCGACCATTCGCGAAGGTTGAGGCGTTGCCCCGCCACTCTTGTCGCTTGAAGCGTAGAATGGGTTTCTTTAGGCATGCCGCCTGGCAAGTCAACGGTACTGAAGTTGTCATATATCTCGATAGCACCAATGTTCTTCGAGTCAATGTTAGCTTCGTTCGCAATAGCGCCAACAATGTTACCCGGCTTAGCACCGTGTACATGGCCTACTTCTATGCGAAAACGTTGCATACCTTCATCTGGCTTGCGATTGCCACGAGGCGCTCTTGGCTTTCTATCGCGACTTTCACGACCACCACGATCATTGCGCTCACGACTATCGCGAGGCGGCTTGCTGTTGAGGTCTGGACGATCAGATTCTTTAAGCACCAGAGGCTCGTCGCCCTGAGCGATTTTGATCATTGCAGCAAGAAGGACTTCTGGAGAAGCTTCATTCTCTTCTTTAACCATCTCAACAATTGGCATCAACGATTCAATGCTATCGTCTTGCGTTGCTTCCATTACCGACTGCTTAAAGCGCGTAAGACGGGTCTGGTTGATTTCGCTAATTGAAGGAATAGGCATTGCTTCAATAGCCTGCTTCGTCGTTTTCTCAATAGAGAACAACAAGCGTTTTTCACGGTGAGAGATAAACAGAATCGCATCACCCTGACGACCAGCACGACCTGTACGACCAATACGGTGAACATAAGATTCACTGTCATACGGGATGTCATAGTTAATAACGTGACTAACACGTTCAACGTCAAGACCACGTGCAACAACATCAGTAGCTACTAAAATATCGATCTGGCCTTGTTTTAGCTTATCAACAGTTCGCTCACGGGCAGACTGTGGAATATCACCATTCAGTGGCTCTACATCAAAACCGCGTGCTGAAAGCTTATCTGCTAATTCAACAGTGGCTGTTTTGGTGCGAACAAAAATAATCATGCCGTCGAATTTTTCGACTTCCATAATACGCGTAAGCGCCTCAAGTTTATGGTGAGGAGCAACTTGGCAAAAGCGCTGACGAATGGTGCTCGCCGTGCTAACTTTTGACGCAATTTTTACGTGTTTTGGATCCTTGAGATAACGCTGTGTTATCTTTTTGATTGGTCCAGGCATTGTTGCTGAGAATAACGCCGTCTGCCGCTCGGCAGGTGCATGGCTTAGAATAAGCTCTACATCATCAATAAAGCCCATGCGAAGCATTTCATCAGCTTCGTCAAGCACAAGGAATTTAAGTTCGCTTAAATCCAATGTTTTGCGCTTAATATGGTCAATGATACGACCTGGAGTACCTACTACAACCTGAACGCCGCGCTTAAGCTGACGAATTTGGTTGTCGTAAGACTGACCGCCGTATACTGGAAGTACTTTAATTTTTTGACTAAAGCTCGCATAAACCTGAAATGCCTCTGCAACTTGAATAGCTAATTCACGAGTTGGGGCTAATACCAGTAATTGCGGCTTACGTTGCTCAGGATCGATATTTGCCAACATGGGCAGGGCAAACGCAGCGGTTTTTCCTGTCCCTGTCTGTGCCTGACCGAGTAAATCGTGACCTTCAAGCAAAAGTGGAATACTCTCAGCTTGGATAGGTGACGGTTTCTCGTAGCCAACTTTTTCAATGGCTTGTAAGAGAGGTTCTGGTAAATTTAGGTCTTTAAATGTCATGTCGACAGTTGTTGTCATTAAGGGTCCTGATGTTATTAGTAAGGAGGGTGCGGCATACGAGAGTAACGCCTGAAAAACGTTGAAGTGTGCCTGCAGTATTGCAAAAAACCATATTATATTCGAATAATGGTCAGGTTGCCATGAAATTGCACAATAATGCTGAAATAATAACCAAGTTTTGCGGGTGGCGGCAGAAAAACAATAAAGTTTTTGAAGAATTTTCGAAATAGGGCAAGGAATTACCATGAGTAAAAACAATTCAAATAAAATATTTAAACGCTCTTCTGTAGCAGTGCTTCTGCTAACAGCTCTATTGTCAGGGTGCAGTGAAAAATCCATGGAAAGCCATTTGGCTGACGCCCGCAGCTATGTATCCGAGCAGCAGCCTGATGCCGCCATAGTCGAATATAAAAATGCAATTCAGAAATCGCCTAACGCGGCCGCTCCTCGTTTCGAACTCGGTAAACTGTATCTTCAAACCAATAATTTTGTCGCAGCTGAGAAAGAACTCAACAAGGCCATGGAGCTTGGTTATGCCGCTAGCGAAGTCATTCCATTGCTTTCGGTTGCCTATCAGCAGTCGGGAGCAGAAAATGCCCTTTCAGAGGTGGATTATCGCGCAGAGGGCATGACGGCGGTTGAGTCTGTCGAAGTGGGTTTTTATAAGCTACAGGCGCTACTGCAGCTTAATAAACGAGAAGAAGCAGAAGCGTTAATTGCCGACCTATCAACTATCGATACTAGCTCAGTGTACAAAGGGCTTGTAGATAGCTACGTATTTGTACTCAACAATGATGTAGAAGCGGCCATTGCTTCTACAGAAGCATTACAAGAGCAGGCTCCCACCAATAAAGACGTGCTGCAGCAACTTGCAAAGCTTTATTTGCAAAGCGGTGCGCCTGAAAAAGCCGCCGTGGTGTATGGCGATTACCTAAAAAGCTATCCAGACGATACGGCAAGTAAATTTGCCTACGCAGCACTATTAATTGAACTGCGAGCGCTTGATACCGCAGAGCCCGTAGTAGAAGAATTACTTGTGCTTAACGATAGTCACCCGCTGCTAAATACGTTTAAAGGCATTATTGAATCTGCTAAGGGGAACTATGCACAAGCGTTAGAGCATTTGGAAATTGCCGTTCAAAACGGCAGAAGCGATCAGGTTGTGCGCTTGATAGCAGGTTTTAGTGCTTACCAAATACAAGATTTTGAATCAGCTCAGCGCCACCTTACTATGATTGCGTCAAGCTTACCTGATAACCACCCAGGCCTTCGTATGCTAGCAGACAGCATGCTGCAATTAGGTGAAAACGATAATGCGTTAGAAATTCTAGAGCGCGTTGAGGGTGAGCAAAACTCAGACGCAGCGTTATTTTCTAAGGCAAGCTACCAGCTGCTTATTGACGGAAACATGGTGGGCGCGAAACAAATGGTTGAGCGCTCACAAGAAATTAGCACCTCTGCTGAAGACCTTGCTCGTTTGGGTGTTTTGCAACTATCGCTTAATGATGTAGAAGGGCTAGTTAATTTGGAAGAAGCGGTAAATCAGGCGCCAGAGTCAGCTACTACCCAAAGCACGTTAGTGCGCGCTTATATCGCCACTCAGCAGTTAGATAAAGCAAAAGAGGCGGCAACAAAGTGGGTTGAACAATCCCCTAATGAAGCGCTTCCACTGGTTTACTTAGGTGGCATAGCCACAGTAGAAAGAGACTTCACTAAAGCAGCGTCTTATTTTGATGATGCGAGCACTCGGGAAGGGGCTAAAGAACAGCTCGTTTACGCGCGCACTCAATTGCTTATTGCCCAAGGCGACAATGAATCTGCAACGGCGTTTATTCGCGCTTTTATCGATGATAATCCATCAGATTTAAAAGCGTTAACGATGTGGTACGCATTGGCCGCCGAGCAAAAAGCGGTTCAGCCGGTCATTAATCATGTAAAGAGTGAGCTTGATAAGGCGCCAAACTTTATTGAAATGCGCTTATTGCTCGCAAGGCTTTATGCGTTCAATAACGCCATAGACAAAACGGTAGCGCTGCTTGCTAACGTTCAAGGAAATAAAGAAACGCCCATGGCGTTTTGGAACATAAAAGGGCAGGCGCTCATTGCTGCTAACGATGTGAAAGCCGCAGACACCTTTTTCGACCGATGGTTGTCATTCTATCCGCAGGACAAAAGTGCCGTATTAGGCAAGTTGTTAATCTTAGACTCGCAACGACAGTTTACCGAAGGATTGGCGTTAGCAAGTCGAGTGTTAGAAAAGCGACCTGATGCACAAATTAGTTTGTTAAAAGCCTATTTTCACAGTCGCATAGGCCAAAGTAAGCCTGCGTGGAATATTATCAATGCAAGTGCTGACGGTGTGAAAGAGCTGCCGTTTGTACGGGGAATTATTGCGCGCTTACACCTTATTGATAAAGCGCCAGAGCAAGCCGTTAGTCATGCTGAAGCTGCCTACGACGACACGCCAAACTCTGATAATGCCATGTTACTAGTGGCGTCTTACGAAATGTCAGATAAAGGCAAGCAAGCCCTTAGCTTTTTAGAAAAGCACGTAGCAGAAAATGCCAATGATATTTCAAGCAGTATGCTGTTGGCAGAGCGCCAAATTAGGCAAGACAGAAAAAGTGCGCTTGCAACCTATGAAGCCATTTTAGCGCAAACCCCCGATAACTTTGTTGTACTGAACAACCTTGCTTACCTAGCGTTTGAAGATAATGATTTGTCTCGAGCAGAAACCTTAGCGAAGAGGGCGGTGGCCTTGCGCAGTGACAACGCTGATGCAGTAGACACCCTTGCCCAGATTTACATCGCTAAAGGTGACGATGACGCTGCGCTTTCTTTGTATGAAGAAATAGCAACGCGACCGATTGCCAATGAAGAGGTGTACTTGAACCACGTTGAGCTTCTTACTGAACTTGATAAAACGACATTGGCGAAGCGCCGCTTATTAGCAAGAGAGTTTAAGAGTGAAGCGTCAAAGCAGAGAGCGCAGGCGTTAAAGGCTAAACTTGGTCTTAACCTAGATGAGTAATGAAATAAATCAGTGATAATTTAACGCGCTAGTTAACAAAGCCACGTAATTAACGTGGCTTTGTCGTTTATGGCTTTTCTCTGTGTTTGAGCTGTGCCTTGATCTCGTTAAGCTCGGCCATGACGTCTTTTAGGGTTGGCTCAACATTACCTTGTGCTTCTAGCTCGGCGAGTAGCTCGGCTTGTTTCTCTGCTCGCGCCTTTTCGTTTTCTCGCTCCATGACGTTCACCACAATACCAATGACCATGTTGAGAAACGCGAAGGCCGTGAAAAAGATAAATGTGAGGTAAAAAATCCAGCTTAGTGGATACACTTCTTGGGTTTCGTACATCACATCGGTCCAGTCCTCAAAGGTCATTACCCTAAACAAGGTAAGCATGGAGATAGTGATATCACCCCACAATACGGGGTTAATGTTTTCGAATAAGGTACTGCCGATGGCTGCATAGATATAAAAGATAATAAACATCAGCAGCATAACGTAACCAAGCTGGGGCAGGGCTTTTACTAACGACACAAGGAGGATACGCAGCTCTGGAATGATAGAAATCATCCTAAGCACCCTAAATACTCTGACTAAACGTGCAATAAGGGCAAGCTCTGCGTCATCGGCAGGTATTAAGCTTATGATAACAATTAGCGTATCGAACCAATTCCAAAAGCTTTTGAAAAACTGCATTTTTCGCTTTTCTGCAAGAAAGCGAATGGTAATTTCAGTAAGAAAAAACGCACTAATAAACCAGTCGAGAAAAACCGTGACTGAGGCCATGCCGTTGGGCAGTTCATAGGTTTTAGCGCCTACCAAAAGGGCTGAAACCACAATAACGCTAACAACAAATATTTCGAACCACTTATTGGCTCTTATGCGTTCAAATTTATTCTGTAGTGCAGAGGCTTGCATCGTTTAAAATCACTCGATATAAAACAAAGTTAATTAGTGGCTAGTTTTAGTACTTATGTTCGCCGCTTTATCTATCTAATCAAAATAAGGCGGGCAGTATCATGGATGATGTGAGACCTGTGTTGCAAGAAAAATTGCTAGAACGTCTTAACATTGTTAGCGCGTCTTAATAGCGCTGAGAATAGGTTTGAAATGACGCACAGCTATTTTAGACATTAAAAAAGGGTAGCATGTCGCTACCCTTGTTTTTCTTGCTAAACCAATCTTGATAAATCTATAGGCATAGCTATATTAGCTATCTGATGACATATCCACCGGCTTTAGGCCGCGATTAATCATTTCAACGTCTTCTGCTGTTAGGGTTCCAGCTGCTTGCTTAAGTGTAATCACTGACTGTACAAAGTCGTAGCGGGCACCAGCCAAGTTACGCTGTGCATCGAACAAATTACGAGTACTGTCTAGTACATCAACAACCGTACGTGTACCTACATCGAATCCGGCTTCGGTAGCTTTCAATGCACTGTCTGCAGACACAACAGATTGCTCTAACGCACGTATGGTCGAAATAGACGCCTTTACGTTGTTAAACGAGCTACGCACTGATTGTACGGTTTGACGATACGTTTGCTCTGTTGCCTGACTAGCTGCAACGTAGTTAAATTTAGCCTGGTCTGTCTGAGAGGTGACTCGTGAGCCCTGGTAAATAGGTACGTTAAGCGACACATTGATTGACTGGCTGTCTAGGTATGGCGTTTCAAACTGCAAGACCGGGTTTTCAATCTCATCTTTGCTTCTTGTGGCATTCGCAGATAACGAAAGCGTTGGAAGGTGCCCTGAGCGAGCAATAGAAATATCTTCTTTTGCGATATCCATTGCGAAGCGATTTACAAGCAACGCAAGGTTTTTCTCTTCAGCAGTTTCTAGCCAGTTCGTCACGTTAGCTGGCGTTGGCATAGTTGCAGAGAAATTCTCTGTATTTAGGCCAAACAGCTTATCGTGGTATTTACCGGTGATGACGCGAAGAGCTTCTAGTGCAAATTCAAGTTCGTTTTTAGCCTGAATTTCCTGCGCTACTGTGCGGTCGTAGTTTGCCTGTGCTTCGTGCACATCGGTAATTGCCGTTAGTCCAACTTCAAAGCGCTGGCGAGTTTGCTCTAACTGGCGCTCAATAGCGCGCTTTTCTGCACCAACAAATTCAACGTTGTCTCTTGCGCGCAGCACATTAAAATAAGAGGTAACAGTACGAACGATAACGTCTTGAATGCTAGAGGCAAGCTGTGCATCGCTTTGTTCCGCAACCTTCTCTGCGCGGTTTAAACCAAGCCAGTTAGCATGGTCATAAAGGGACATCGACATTTGTAGTCCATAGCTGTAGCTATCTACGTCGGTTTCAAACACAACAATTTGTAAATCTTCGGCGTTCGAACCTAAGGTTTGCGCACGCTCAGAGGTTGAGGTGTTGTAGGCTACCGAGCCTGAAATTTGAGGAAGAAGATTAGCTCTGCTAATGCTTATCCCTTCGAACGCTGCATTGCGTTGCGCTTTCGCTTGGTTTACCAGCGGGTCGTTGGCGAGTGCTTGTTGATAAACCTGCATTAGGTCATCAGCGATCGCGCCCGTGGTTATCGACATGCCGATTACCAGCGATAGAAGTGTTCGTTTCATGCTTACGTCTTCCTGTAGTGTTCGAGTTGTGTCGGCTGACTGTGTTCACTGTAAAGTATCGCACCGACCTGTTAAAACCAAGTGTATGAAAAATCAACCACAAACCGAAAGTCCAAACTCGTAACAGTGTTCATTTAACTGTAACAGAATATGTGATCTACCCACGCTCATTATTTTTATATAAACGACTTGTAACTTGAGTTTTCTGTTATTTGTACATCTAAAATACGGCATTTATCACGCGTATACATGTGTGGTGTGCAAATGTAGACTACATGATAAATCTATTTGAACCATAAGTGTCAGCAAATGAGCAAGGAAATCCTTTCGTTTACCTCAAATGACGTTGAAATTACCGAAGTTAGCCCTGTTTACCGCGGTTTTTTCACCATGAATCGATACATTTTTAGGCACAAATGCTTCAACGGCGAATGGAGCGATTTGGTCAGCCGCGAAATTTTTGAGCGTGGTCATGCCGTGGGTGTATTGCCTTATGATCCAATAACCCAAGAGTTTGTACTTATTGAACAAGTGAGGATTGGGGCATTGCCAACGTCTTCAAGCCCTTGGTTAATAGAAATTATTGCCGGCATGATCGACGAAGGTGAAACTGAAGAAAATGTTTGCCATCGAGAATCGATGGAAGAAGCGGGAATAGAGCTCGATAACCTTACCAAAGCATTAAGTTATTTATCGAGCCCGGGCGGCACAACAGAAAGGTTACATATTTTTATAGCGAAGACCGATGCCACTAAGGCACAGGGTATACACGGCTTAGAGACTGAGTCTGAAGATATCAAGGTGCATCGAGTCAAAGAAAATACCGCACTTGAATGGCTGGAAACTGGTCGCATAGACAACGCTGCGGCGTTAATTGCGCTACAATGGTTCTTCATGCATAAAACTCAACTTCTAGAGCAGTGGAAAACACCGTGACATATCGTACACAACGAAAATACGTTCCTCATCTTCCTACCATGCAGGCAGTATGCGAGGTGAACTATGCGCACATTCTGCGTATTTTGCCCGATTGCGACACGGAAGATTTGAGCTATCGTTTCTCGATTGGTAAGCATTTGGCGTACGAAATTAAAATAGTTGAGTCTTCTCGCTACACCAGCTCGTTAAGTATTAAGCAAACCACTAAAGACATGCCGGATTATTTAACCCCGTCGATGACAGTGCGCTTGTACCATGACGCCAGACTGGCTGAAGTGATCAATAGCCAAAATACGGGCGCGCTAGAGCCTTCTTATGAGTATCCTAATTTAAAGATGCGCCAGCGAAATGAGAAGCAGATGGTGAACATCTTTCTGGCTGAGTGGTTAGATTTCTGTTTAAAACACACTCCAAAGGTAACCTCTGAAGCGTGAAAACAGTAATACAGTTTAGCGACTGCCATTTATTGCATGACACCTCAAGAAAGGGTTATGGCGGTATTTCCCCCTATCATTCGTTAGAATGCCTTCTTACGCAGTTAGCCCAAAGCGGCAATACGGAAAAAGTGTCAACAGAGGTGGCTGATGTGGTGTTAATTACCGGTGATATCAGTGGCGATGACTCCCCTGCAAGCTATACCCATTTTCTTAATTTAATGGAGCGCTTTGTGGATGTACCTTGGTATGTCATTGCGGGTAATCACGACGCAAACCCCCATTATGACGAATATTTAGTCCCACACACGCTGTCATCTAAATCACCACTTCACATTGGAAACTGGTGTATTCACGGCCTAGATACTCGGCCAAAGCACATGGCCAGAGGAGCGCAGGGAGAAATAGACACTCTTGAGCTCACATGTATTGAGCGCGCGCTTAGCGCTCACACGCATCAACATCATTTGCTTGCCCTTCATCATCATATTTTGCCGTCAAATAGCTGGATGGATAAGCATAACTTAGTGAATGCAGAACGTTTAATTGAGTGGCTAGATAGTGTGAAGGTGATAAACCATATTATTCACGGGCACGTGCACTCTCCACTTAGGCAGCAAGTAGGCAGAGACAACATTAATAGTTTCGGGTGCCCCTCAAGCTGCTGGCAATGGGAAATGCAAGCTGATTTCGGTGTGAGTAACGAACAGCCAGGGTATCATCACATCTGTCTTTATGACGATGGCGACGCCTCGGTGAGCATTAAAAGACTGAGTTAATAGAACAATAAAGAGTATGTCTTTTACATAAGACGGCTTTTTACCAGAGCATATTTTAAAAATAACATTCAAAAATAAAAATTTATTGTACAAACAGGGACGCAACATGCAGCACATTTTGTATCTTCATGGATTTCTAAGTTCTCCATTATCGGTTAAGGCGCAGGCAACCAAAGACTATTTTGCAGTCCATCATCCAGACGTTCAGGTTCATATTCCTGCTCTGTCTAATTTTCCGAGTAAGGTAGAGGCGCAGCTCACCGCGTTAATTGAGCAAACGCCAGCGCTTTTAACCAACGGCCTTAAAGTTATTGGTAGTTCAATGGGCGGCTATTTGTCCACGTTTTTAATTGAAAAGTATGCGGGGAGAGCTGTGTTGATTAACCCAGCAGTGCGACCTTACGAACTGCTTCAGCAGTTTATCGGCCCTCATGTTAATCCTTACAGCGGTGAAAAGTTTACTATTGAAGCATCCGATATTGATGTGATTAGAGCGCTGGATGCCAACACACTGAGCGAGCAAAAAGCGTATAAGGTGTTGCTGCAAACCAATGATGAAACCCTCGACTATCGATTGGCCGCCGCAAAGTACGCGCTAAGCGAATTAGTCATAGAGGAAGGGGGCGATCACAGCTTTGTGGGTTATGAAAATCATTTACCTAGCATTGCAGATTTTCTTCTCGATTAAGATATATAAATAGAGAGTAGGGGCGGCAACAGGTCAACGTCGTTGCCAGGATTAAATCGCCCTGCTACCATCTTTTTACCTTGCGTTGCAGATGAACTCTGCGTACGTTTACTCATATTTCTGGCTTAAATAATAACCATAACTATGTCAAATCAATATAATTCAGATGCTATTGAAGTCTTAAATGGCCTCGACCCAGTTAAACGCCGCCCTGGTATGTACACCGACACTTCACGTCCTAATCATTTAGGGCAAGAGGTTATCGATAACAGTGTGGATGAAGCGCTTGCTGGTCATGCGTCTAATATCAAAGTTATCCTGCATGAAGATCAGTCTTTAGAAGTGATTGATGACGGTCGCGGCATGCCTGTAGACATTCACCCCGAAGAAGGTGTGTCTGGGGTGGAGCTAATTCTGTGTAAGCTGCATGCCGGTGGTAAGTTTTCAAATAAAAATTATGCCTTTTCGGGCGGGTTACACGGTGTTGGTATCTCGGTAGTCAATGCACTGTCCCATCGTGTAGAGGTAACTATTCGCCGTGATAGCAACGTGTATCAAATTGCCTTTGAAAATGGCGACAAGGTAGAAGATCTTCAGATTATCGATACCTGCGGTAAGCGCAATACAGGTACTCGGGTGCATTTCTGGCCAGACTCCCAATACTTTGATTCTGCCAAGTTTTCTGTCAGTCGATTGCTGCACAATCTGCGCGCTAAAGCCGTATTAAGCCCAGGACTTCGCATTCGTTTTGACAATAAAATCTCGAAAGAAAGCCAAGAGTGGTATTACGAAGACGGCTTGAAAGATTATCTTTATCAAGCGGTTGAAGCATTCGAAACGCTACCCTCTGATACGCCGTTTGTCGGTAGCTTTAAAGGCAACACTGAAGGGGCTGACTGGGCTGTGATGTGGCTGCCAGAAGGCGGTGACCTTATTACAGAAAGCTATGTAAATCTTATTCCTACAGCGCAAGGTGGTACTCACGTCAACGGAATGCGCCAGGGCCTGCTGGAGTCGATGCGCGAATTTTGTGAATTCAGAAATTTGATGCCTCGTGGCGTAAAGCTATCCCCTGATGATATTTGGGACCGCTGTGCCTACATTTTATCGACAAAAATGCAGGACCCTCAATTTGCAGGACAAACAAAAGAGCGGTTATCTTCTCGCCAGTCTAGTGCTTTTGTGTCTGGCGTAGTGAAAGACTCGTTTAGCTTATGGCTAAACCAGCATACGGAGGTTGCCGAAGCCCTTGCTGAAATGTGTATTAATAATGCTCAGCGTCGGTTGCGTCAAACCAAAAAAGTCGCGCGCAAAAAAGTGACTCAGGGCCCCGCATTACCCGGAAAACTTACCGACTGCTCATCACAAGATATTAACCATTCAGAATTATTTCTGGTGGAAGGGGACTCTGCGGGTGGCTCTGCCAAGCAAGCTCGCGATCGTGAGTTCCAGGCAATTATGCCCCTTCGTGGTAAAATTCTTAACAGTTGGGAAGTCGACTCCTCTCAGGTGTTGGCGTCCCAAGAAATTCACGACATATCGGTGGCTTTGGGTATCGACCCAGATTCAACAGATTTGTCTGGTTTACGTTACGGTAAGATTTGTATTCTGGCAGATGCCGACTCAGACGGACTGCACATTGCTACCTTGTTATGTGCGCTTTTTGTAATGCACTTTAGAACGCTAGTAAACCAAGGTCACGTTTACGTTGCTATGCCCCCTTTGTTTCGCATAGATGTGGGCAAAGAGGTGTTTTATGCGCTGGATGAAAGTGAAAAGCAGGGCATATTAGATCGTATCGAAGCAGAGAAAAAGCGCGGCAAGGTAAACGTACAGCGTTTTAAAGGGCTAGGGGAGATGAATCCGCTCCAGCTTCGCGAAACCACCATGGACCCTAATACCCGTCGCCTTGTTCAGCTAACTATTGATGACGCTGAAGACATGATGGAATTGATGGACATGCTGTTAGCGAAAAAGCGCTCAGGTGATAGGAAAACATGGCTTGAAAGTAAGGGGAATATGGCAGAAGTAGTGCTGTAGCCCTGGAGCCTTAAAAAAAGGAAGCACAGCGATGTGCTTTCTTTTTTTATCTTTTTTTTTAATATTCTTTGCATCCAATCGTTATCTTCGGTCGTTTGGCTTTTTGAACAGGACGTGAGTAGTACAACGTCACTACATCAAAAAGACAACGGAGACGGTTATGGATTTATCAAATACTTCACAGCGCAATATCAAACTTTCACTTCTTGCAGCGGCAGTTGTGTTTTCTCTATCAGCCTGTAACGGCGATGATGGTGCAGATGGCGTTGACGGCGTAAATGGTGCCGATGGTCAAGACGGCGCGCCAGGACAAGACGGAAGCCCAGGTTTTGCAGCTGCGACTTTTTTAGTGGCTAATAATGGCGATAGCAATCGCAATACCGTATCGACGGTAGATCAAAACGCCAGTGTTATTAACACAGTATCAACCGGCGCCAATGAAGGCGTTGCGTTATCCCAAAGCAATACGCTATTCCAAGCAGGAGATAGCGACCTTCCTCTTATTCGCTCATTCTGTTCATTTACAGGAAATAGCGACTTTGATGCAAACTTTGGTCATGACATCACTGGGGCAGAAACTGGCCTAGTAAACCCTAAAGGTATTGTATTTGCTGAAGAAGCCGGTCTTGTCATGGCTGCCGACTTTAATGGTCAACGAATTAGTGTTTTCGGCGGTCAAGCTGCAGGAAACGTAGAGCCTATTGCCGAAATTATGACCTCTGCTCGACCTTGGGACCTAGCATTTGACGAAGACGCTGATCGCTTGTTTGTGGCGTTAACCGACGGCACAGTTGCCGTGTATGACGATGTTACTTCTTCTGGTTTTGCGCCAACGGTAACCAGAACGATTGTTCCATCAGACGCCGACGGCAACCAAATCTCAATCAACCTTCACGGTATTGTGTTTGAGGCGATGTCTAATCGACTCGTGGTGTCAGATGTGGGTGATGCAAGTGTGGCTGACGATGGTCAGCTATTTGTCATCGAAAATGCAGCATCGGCTGATGGCATGGTAGTACCCACAAGAGTAGTGGGCGGCGCTAGTACGCAATTAGGTAACCCTGTTGATATCATTTTATCGGGCTCTGACCTTCGCGTTGCCGAAAAATCAAATGACGCAATTTTAGTATTTTCAAATATTTTTACCGGTGCGAGTGGCGATGTTGCGCCAACGCTTTCTACACCATCTGTTAAGCCAGAGTCTCTTGTTGAGTTTACTGACGCGATGGTGAAGTGGGATGCATCGGATGATGGTATAACCACCATGCCAATCTCAGGGCTTTCTGTATCGAGTAATCCATCTGCAGAAGGCGATACAACTGGGCAGGTTGCACAACTTAGTGCGCTTTTAGGCAGCGAATTACGCAGCTTTGATAGCGGCATGAGCATAGAAAGTGCGTCATATACATCGCAAGGCGATGGCGTTATTACCTTCGACAACCCAGATACATCAACAGGCGGGCTGTTAGTGGTAAATCGACTCGCCTCAAGTCGTGATGGCATGATGTACAGCGACAGCTACGATCATATGATAGCGGGCGCGAATACCGGGCTTATTGCCCCTAAAGGGCTTGATATTGCATCAACAGAGGGCCTTGTTTTTGTTGCCGATGTGAATGAGACAACACCTGCTGTACGCGTGTTTTCACCTTGCGCATCGGGTGATGTAGCGCCACTATTAACCCTTGAAGCATCAAATGGCGCTCGCCCATGGGATGTAGATTATGACCCAGCAACTGACAGCGCTTACCTAGCGCTAACAAACGGTACGGTTGCCGTGTTTGAAGAAGTAGTACGACGCTTGAATAGTGGTGAATCTGTACTCACAGGAGAAGACAGACTCATTGTACCGGCAAGTGGTGGTACTGCGTTTTCAGCGCCTACTAACATTCACGGCATTGATTACGATAGCCAAAGCGATAGCTTGGTTATCTCCGATGTAGGCAGTGCGACGGATGCTACCGATGGCAAGCTTTATGTTATTTCAGGTGCGCAGTCGGCAGACGGCATTACTGACGTTTCGGTAAACATCGCTGGCCCATCGTCAATGCTTGGAAACCCTGTTGATTTAATGCTAAGCAACGGACATGTGTATGTGGCAGAAAAATCGAACGGCGCTATCTTGCGATTCGATAATATCTTGAATGCAGACTCAGGCGATATAGCGCCTAGTTACAGTGCGTCTTTCACTGCACCTGAATCGGTTTCGGTACTGCCTATTTACTAAGACTGAAACTCACATAGATATACTGAGTAAAAGGCCTGACGCTAACGCGTCGGGCCTTTTTGTTAAAGAGGATTTATTAACAGGAGCCATACCACTATTACAGCAAACTGGTAACATTGCGTTACGAATTAGCGCGTTATTTGTTGATACACAGCGCTCAAAATAGGTTTTAATAATGAACAAAGTGGCGCGCAAATAAAATGGTGCGATAATTTTTGATATTATCAGAAAAAAGGATTTATCATCGCGTGTAAAAAACGCGTGTATGGTAACGTATAGCAATCAACTGCTGCCTGCAATGAAGCAAGCTCTACTCCATTGATTCAGATGCATTACACGTCAGCTCCCCGTGTCACGATTAGTAAAGGTTTACTACCACGAATATGATCTTGCGATTTTTAAAATGGTTTTTTATTGGTTTAGCTATAGTTGTTTTTCTTGCGCTTGTAGGCGCGACAACGCTCACTGTCATGGCCATTCAAACTACACCGCTGGTCTCAAGTAGTGCATCAAGCCAGCTAGATGGGGCGGACAGTGTGAATGCATTGCTCAGCCAGCTACAACGCGCTTTTTCCCGCCGTGAAGAAGGCCATCAATTGACCTTAAGCGAAACACAGGTAGAGAGCCTGGTAGGCGTATTACAGCGCGCGCTGCCAGAGTTTAAAGGGCAAGTTAATATTACCTCAATGGGCGGAACGGTGAGCGTTACCTACGCACTAAAAGATACTGGCTACTTTTTCAACGCCTCTGCTTTAGTGTTGCCCGGCGATAGCCTGCGCATAGAAAATGTGCAAGTGGGGAGTTTGAGTATTCCCGGAAGATTCTTACTCGACGTGATTGAATATGCCGTCAATAGCTACACCGATACAGAAATTGCCTCTATAGCCCTTAGCCGCGTAGAAAAAGTATCTATGCAGCAGGGTGAACTCACGTTAGAGGTAGGGCGTTTAGACACGCTGCTCGTTGAGCTAAATACAGTAGCATCAAACTTATCCGTAGACGAAGAAACCGAGCTGCAAACACTTACCGCCTACTACCTCAGGTATATTTCGGGTAGGGAAATCGCCTTATCTACAAGTCCGGTATCTCTGACTGAATACTTGCGTGAAGGCATGGCCAGAGCCCGTGAGCAAAGTACATCAGCAGCACAAGCGGTATTGCACAATAAGGCGGTGATACTCGCACTGGCCGCCTATGTGGGGCACCACCGAGTTGGGCATCTTGTGGGTGACATTCAGCCGGATAAAGACAAAGCCCTTCGTCCTCGTTCTGGTGCAGTTTTGCATAATCGCAATGATTTGGCGCGACACTTTATTATTTCTGCAGCATTAGAGCTGCTTTCAGAGCAAAGCATGTCCTTTGCTATCGGGGAATTTAAAGAGTTGATGGATCGCGGGGCTGGTGGTTCTGGATACAGCTTTGTTGATTTAGTTGCCGATATGTCCGGCACGGCCTTTGCCCAAACCGCCGCATCGCCAGCGCACGCTGAAAAGGTTCAAAATGCCCTTGCCCGTATTCGCAGTGAAAGTGACATTATTCCTGCTATTGACGATGTGCCAGAGGGGCTCAGTAAACAAGCCTTTACCGAGCAATATGGACGTGTGGACAGCGGCGCGTACTTACGTGAAGTGGAAAGGCTAAAGCAGCGCATAAAGCGTATCCCGCTTTACGCTAATTAGCGCTCACTTCTTACACTTGAGAAGTATAAGAGAAGCACAAGGCTAGCGTAAGCTAGACGTGGAATAAGCTTTAGGCCGAGCTGACTCGGCTAAGCGTTAGTCCTTTGGCTTACTGGCTAGGCTTTGTTGAAATTGGGTAACGGTGATAAGCGCTAACTCTATTTTCTTCACTAGCGGAGCAAGTGCTGCTTTTGTTTGCTCTTCGTTCATGTCTTTCATAGCTTGCCAATCTAACGCTATTTCTTCTACATAGGGAACAAAGCGCTTTGACGACGTTGTAAATCCACTGTCAGAGGCAAATACGGCTGAAAATTTACCTTTCTTATCCTGCTGCAACACGTCTAATGCTTGGTCGGCATCCACGGCTTTTCGGTAAAGCGTTTGCATGGTCTCTTGAAGTTGTTGGTTTACGGTTTGCATTTCTTGCATGAAAACGCCTTTAATTGCTTGATGTAAATTTGATTTTGAATTTGATTCAAAAACTGATTAAAGTTTCGACGGTTTTTGCCGATACACCCTAAGGTGGGCAATTTTGCCCATTTTTTCACTTTGCTACAAGCAACAAAGGAAAACGGTATGGAACTACAAGGTGCAAACGCCTCTGCAGCGTCCGGTGCTTCGCTTGAATTGGCTTCTCTTAAGTTGGCAAAAGGCCAACAGGAACAAGAGGGAAAAGCGTCGCTTCAGTTGCTGGAATCAGCCGCTGACGTACCAAAGGCATCCTCTTCAAACCCCGCGTTAGGCGCTAATATTGATACTTTCGCGTAGGTCAGGGATGCAAATGTAAGTCGATAGGCGTTTTGCCGGGTTGTCCCCCAATTTCTCTCACGAGTTTGGGCACTAAGAATCCCGGCAGGCGCTTTATCGCTTGCTCCATAATAGCCCTACCGTCGTCATCACTTACATAGAAATGACTCGCTCCCTGCACTTTGTCGAGTACATGCAAGTAATAAGGGAGTACGCCTGCTTCAAAAAGTCGCTCGTTAAGCGCGCAAATGGCATCAGCACTGTCATTAATTCCTTTCAACAATACAGACTGATTCAACAAGGTTACTCCCTTGTCTCGAAGCGGTGCTAGTGCATCGACTAATTCATTAGAGACTTCATTTTCATGATTCGCGTGAAGCACTAATACCTTTTGAATGGGTAGCGCGGTAAACCAATCTTCAAAGGCACTACAAATTCGCTCGGGTAATACCACAGGCAATCGCGTGTGAATACGAAGGCGTTTTACGTGGTCAATTGCTGCTATTTCTGACGCCAACCATGCTAAATGGTCGTCTTTTGCCATTAACGGGTCGCCACCAGAAAAAATGACTTCGTTAATGTCTGGGTTATTGGCAATGTACGATAAAGTGTCTGTCCACTGCGCTTTACTAACGGCATTTTCTGCGTAGGGGAAATGACGTCTAAAGCAATATCGACAGTTCACCGCGCACCCAGTGCGAACCATCAGCAGCACGCGAGAGTCGTACTTGTGCAACAGTCCTTTGCCCGCTGTGTCATGTTCTTCTAATGGGTCTTCATTGTAGTGAGGCGACGTTAAAAATTCATCGCTCAGCGGCATAACTTGCAGGAGTAGTGGATCGCTCGGGTTCCCTTTTTCCATTAATTCCACAAAATGACGGGGAACACGCATAGGAAATAAGCGCCGTGCTTTTATGTGCTGTACGTATTTTTTCTCATCTAAATGCAAATGACTAAGCAGCTTCGAGGGGTCCGTAAAGCTTCTTGATAATTCTTTTTGCCAGTTATGCTCTACAGAAATCGCTTTTTTAGGTATTATTTGTTCCACGAAACTTTTTGCACCTTATGTTTAGACAGAGGAATTATGGCTAATTACAGCACTAACGAGTTCAAAGGCGGCCTGAAAATCATGCTGGATGGCGAACCTTGCAACATTTTAGAAAACGAATACGTAAAGCCTGGTAAGGGCCAAGCGTTTAACCGCGTAAAAATTCGCAAGCTTATTTCAGGTAAAGTTTTAGAAAAAACGTTCCGCTCTGGTGAATCCGTAGAAGGCGCAGACGTTATGGATACTGAGCTGGCCTATCTATACACCGACGGCGAATTCTACCACTTTATGAACAATGATACATTCGAACAAATTGCGGCTGATGAAAAAGCAGTGGGTGAGAATATTAAGTGGTTGGTAGAAAATGACGTTTGCACTATTACGTTGTGGAACGGTGCCCCAATTACGGTAGCACCGCCTAACTTTGTCGAGTTAGAAATTACCGAAACTGACCCAGGCCTTAAGGGTGATACTGCTGGAACCGGTGGTAAGCCTGCAACGCTGACTACAGGTGCCGTTGTACGTGTACCTTTGTTCGTTCAAACAGGTGAAGTTATCCGTGTAGATACACGCTCTGGCGAATACGTGTCACGAGTTCAAAAATAAGCACCGCTTAATCATCAGTAATACTGCCAAAAAGCGTGTTACTAGCAACGTTTAAAAACCGGTATGTTCACGTACCGGTTTTTTAATTTGTGGTTTTCATCTTCTTCTTAAAAGCGCTGGCGCAACTATGAAACATGAGCAATTTTGGCAACCTACCACCACCCACAAAACCAGAGTGGCGAGAGCTGAATTACTTCGCCAAATAAGGGCGTTTTTCCACTGCCGTGACGTTCTTGAAGTGGAAACCCCAGTGCTATCTGCCGGAACCGTTACCGATGAGCACATTGACGGGTTTAGTACTGAATTTTTGTACGCTAATACTGGAAGGCCCGTTTCTTTGTTTCTTCAAACATCGCCTGAATATGCAATGAAGCGACTGCTTTGTGCACAAAGCGGTGCCATTTACCAAATTGGTAAAGCTTTTCGTCATGAAGGGGAAGGGCGGTGGCACAACCCTGAGTTCACCATGTTGGAATGGTATCGGCCAGGTTTTGACCACTTTATGCTTATGAAAGAAGTGGATGCCCTTTTACATGAGGTGTTAGGTGCAACAACTGATAGTGAAATGATCACCTACCAAAATGCGTTTATCACTCATCTTGGCATAGACCCGCTTACCAGCCCAACAAGCTCAATTCATCAAAAAATGCTCGAATGCGGTATTGATATTGATGGCATGGAGAGTCTATCAAGAGACAGTCAGCTGCAGCTTCTGTTTTCCTATTGCATTGAACCTAAAATAGGCCTAAAAGCGCCGTGTTTTGTCTATGACTTTCCCGCCTCCCAAGCAGCATTGGCGAAAATAAGTTCCTCTGACAGTCGCGTTGCCGAGCGCTTTGAAGTGTATTTTAAAGGTATTGAACTAGCTAACGGGTTCAATGAACTGAGCGAGCCCGCTGAGCAGCGAGAGAGGTTTAAGCAAGATAATAAAAAGCGCGCGTTGTCAGGGTTGCCCGAAAAACCTATCGATGAACACTTTTTGCAGGCGCTAGAGTCGGGGCTGCCAGAGTGCGCAGGCGTTGCCCTTGGCATAGACAGACTGCTGATGCTGAAAGTCGGCGCCTCACACATTCAAGACGTCATTAACTTTCCCGTTAGCCGCGCTTAGCAAAATAGAGTAAAGCACAGGCTTACACACTACAGTCTCCTATTCCAATGTCGGAAAGGCTAGGGCGTGTTGATCTTTGCTGTACATTTTTGCAGCGGTCTGTGAGCTATTTAAACAAGGCGAATGGTTGAAGGTCTAGCGGGCTAAATCGAAACCATTCAACGCTGGGTAAATAGCTCACAGGCGCTGCCCGAAGGGGGGCGTTATGGAAGCATTTTACTCTTTGTCACAGTCCTTTGACTTAGCCCGCTAGGCCTACAGGACTGTTTCGCGATTAAAATGCTTCCATTTAGCCCAAAACTCGTACAACAAAGATCAACACGCCCTAATCCTCTGGCCATTCAATCTCCCACTCAAGCATAAGTTGGTCTTGTTGAGTGCTCTCCTTATCGCGTCCATTGCCGCCGACACTGACGCCTCTATTGCTGCTTCTTTCGAAATCACTACTAAGAAAACTCGCCTATGCGTAAACACTTCAACACGCTTCATCGGCTAATGGCTGCTTCGCTGCGATTATTTGCTGTTGACTTTATAACTCGCATGCTTAAAAATGTTATAACATCACATTTTGTCAGGCGCACTCACTGGCAATGCCGTAAAAACGGTAAAATCACAGCTAAAGACACTCAGTAGAGGAAAATAATGAAAATGCGTTCGTTACTAAGCATTACGATAGCGGGATTACTCAGCGCTCCGGTTTTAGCAACCACAGTGACGGGAACTGTCACTGATACTTCAGGTAAGCCAGTAGAAGGCGCAGAAGTTAAAATTGAAGGCACGCGCCGCATAGCAATTACCGATGAAAACGGCATCTATCGTTTTAACGATGTAAAGCAACCGCATATCCATTTACATGTATATTCAAGCAACTACATTCATGGTGATAACGACCTTGGTGATGTGAGTAGCGATCAGAAAGCTGACTTTGTGTTACAGCCTGCGTCGATAGAAAACATTTTAGTTACGGCAACAGCGCTGCAGTCATCTGTGCTTGAGTCAGTAACGCCTGTTACTGTTATTGGTGCTGAAAAACTTCGCAAAATTGAAGCGCCTACTCTTGGTGAAACGCTTAAGAATACCCCAGGGGTGCACAGTACCTATTTTGGTCCTGTTTCAAGCAGCCCTATCATTCGCGGCAACGATGGCCCGCGCGTAAAAATTGTACAAAACGGCTTAGATGTCTCTGACGTGTCTCGCGTGGGTCCAGATCATAATGTGGCCACTACGTTGGCAAGTGCCACTCAGGTTGAAGTGCTTCGCGGTCCGGCAACACTTCAATATGGAAGTGGTGCAATTGGCGGTGTAGTTAACGTTGTTGATAAGCGCATACCGCAATATCAAGTAGACGGTGTTGAGGGTGAAGTCGAAGCAAGCTACAGCACCGTAAACGAAGGTAAGTATACCCGCGGTGACGTAACTGGTGGGCAAGGTAACTTTGTTTGGCATGTTGACGGTTTTACCCGTGATACAGAAAACGCAGACATTCCGGGTTTTGCATCTCTTGAGCCAGATGATGACGAGGAAAGCGGCGAATTAGAAAGCAGTGCCATGGAGACAACTAACATTGTTGCTGGGCTTTCTTACGTTGCAGAAGAAGGCTATTTCGGTTTCGCCGTTGAAAAGCTCGATAACGAATATGGTGTTCCAGGCCATAGTCACGGTGATGAGCATGGCGACGAACACGACGAAGACCATGATGAAGGCTTAGATGATTCTCACGATGAAGATCACGACGAAGAGCACATGCACGAAGAAGAAGGTGTGCTGCTCGATGTCGATATGACTCGATACCAAGCCGCAGGTGAGTGGCACTCGCCAATTAAAGGGCTAACTAACCTTAAATTCGCCGCTGCCTACACCGATTACGAGCACGCTGAAATTGAGGACGGCATGCCGGGAACTGTGTTTACCAATGAGTCTACTGATATTCGCCTATCGGCTTATCATGAAGAAGTGGCAGGCTGGCACGGTGTGTTTGGTTTGCAGTTTACATCAAGCGATTACACCGCTGTGGGTGAAGAGGCGTTTACGCCAGCTAACGTGACAGACAGTTTCTCGCTGTACCTCATTGAGCAAAAGAAAGTGGGCGACGTGACATTTGAAATTGGTGGTCGTTTAGAATCAATCTCTATTGATGTTGCCGACAGTGACATTGAGCTTGATGTGTATCATGACGAAGAGCATGAGGGTGAAGAACATGAAGGCGAAGAACACGAAGGTGAGGAACATGAAGCTCACGGCACAGAGTTTACGTTCCCAGAATATGACTTCACAGCGGTATCCCTTTCTGCAGGTGCGAACTGGGAGTATACCGACGGCCAATCAGTAGCGATTACGCTTTCTAGAAGCGAACGTGCTCCGAGTCAGCAGGAGCTATTTTCTGCCGGTCAGCATTTGGCAACAGAAAGTTATGAAGTTGGATTAGTATTCGACCTAGACGAAGAAGGCCATATTGAAGAAAACTTAAAAGGGGTGACTGAAGAAGTCAGCACTAATTTAGATTTGACCTTCCGTAAGTTTACTGGCGATTGGGGCTATAGCGTTTCTTTGTTTTATAACCAAGCCGACAACTATGTTTTCCAAACTAACACGGGCTTGATTGCGTTATCTGAGCACGAAGAGCATGGCGATGAACACGACGAAGAGCATGATGATGATCACGGCGGAGAGCTTGAAGGTGAGCACGAAGGTGAACATGAAGACGGTCATGAGTCGCATAGCGACGAAGGCTTGCCTGTTTACTACTTCCAGCAAGCCGACGCCGACATTTGGGGGCTTGAAGCGCAAGCGTACTTCGACCTTAATGACGCGTTCCGTTTGACCGTGTTTACCGATTATATTCGCGCAGAAATAGAAGACGATAATTTGCCACGTACTCCGCCAATGCGAATTGGTGGTGAGCTAAGTTACGTTAACGGCGGGCTTAGCGCAGATGCTGGTTTTACTTGGGTTGACGACCAAACTGATACCGCGTCTTTTGAAACGGCTACAGACGGATACACCCTGTTAAACGCCAGCGTTCAGTATGAATTTGCGAGTCAAGGCATCGATTGGGTTGTGTTTGCTCGTGGTGATAACTTGACCGATGAAGAAGCGAGAGTGCACACGTCTTTCCTTAAAGATCAAGCGCCGCTGCCAGGAAGAAATATAAGCGTGGGTGTAAGAGCCTTGTTCTAATCATTTAATGATGGACTGTCTTTAGCTTATTGCTAGATGACAGCAACATGCCATAAGGTAAACGCTGTAAAGGCGGTACTTTTTGAGGTTATCGCATTAAGATAAACTCAAAACGTACCGCCTTTTTTTATGGCCTCGTCTTAATGAATCAGAACAAGCATGTTGGGCTATGAGGCTGTAAACTTATGTTGTGAACGAGTAAGTTCTGTCATTAACAGCCACACCACAAAACCATACAGGAGATAGTGTGAACAACGCTGATGCACCCTCTGCACAAGACATTGTTAATTATTTAAACGGGCTCGATGAGTCTCATATCGTTCTTGGCTATGGAAGTTTATTAAGCCGCGACAGCCGAGAGCGCTTCTCGGGTATAAAAACCTACGGCATTCCGGTAATGGTTGATGGGTTCGAGCGTGCCTGGGTAACAAGAAGTATTCAAGAGCAGCAAACCTACGTTGGGGCAATCAAAAACGCCGCTAAAAAGCTGAATGCGCAACTGATCCCCGCTCAGCTCAATCCTGCGCTGCAAGAACGAGAAAAAGATTATCGATTTACGCAAGTGTCGCCAGAGCAAATTGCCTTCGACGCTACAATGGACATAAATAGCGAAACAGCTCTTTATGAAGCCCTTAGCGGTCGAACACTATGGGTATGCGAGACATTGCACTGTAGCCCTGCGAATGATGAGTTTCCGGTAAGCCAAACCTATGTGGATACGTGTTTAGCCGGATGTTTAGAGCACGCAGGCGAAAAGGCGGCTACAGATTTTGTGACGCATACCTCACTGTGGGATCACCCACGAGTCAATGACAGAGCGTTGCCCAAATATCCACGGGCTGCCAGCGTGGATAAGAGCATACAAGACAAAATAGACACCATCTTATCGAATAATCTACTATCTTAACTTCTTTCCTACAATAAACGGTTAGGGCGTCAATAAGATGAATATAGAGTTTCAGGGAACACGAATTCGGCTGCGGACGCTCAGCTTTGACGACAAAGAGTGGGTGTTAGCACTGCAGCAAGACCCTCAGTGGGTAAAATTCATTGGAAGTCGAGGAGTCAATTCACTTGAAGATGCCTGCGACTATATTGCCCGTACCAATGCCCAATGCAAAGAATGGGGCTACGGACTGCTTGCTATTGAGGACAGTGAGACTGGGCTTCCATTAGGGGTGTGCGGGCTGTTTAATCGCTTTGCATTCACCTGCCCGGATTTAGGTTTTGCCCTGCTGCCAGAAGCGCGAGGACGAGGCATTTGCCAAGAAGCCTGTGAGCTCGTGATTCACTGGGCAAGAAGTCAAGGTTATCGCTTTCTCACGGGAATGACTCACCCAGATAATACTCGCTCTCAGGCGCTGTTAACGAAATTGGGGTATGAAAAACAAGGATGGTATTTTGATAGGTCATTTCCCGTCCAGGCCCTTTACTGGCTGTCGCTCAAGTAAACTGTGAGATAAGCGACTGTTGAAGCGTCAAAACTAAAGCGCAATTCCTGCTAGGTTCATCGTTTTTCCTGGCGCCCCTTTCAATAATGTTGCTTTAAATTCATGGGGTACGGGTTTCTTTTCAAATGTCAGTGAATCGACCATCACATAGACAATTTCAGCTGATGCTACAGCGTCTTTAGTTTGCCAATTCAGCATGTCAATTTGCATCGTAAAAGATGTATTGCCAACTTTGCTTACATGCACCGACAAGCACAAAATGTCGTCGAATTTCGCTGAGTTTTGCCATGATATATTGAGATTGACGACTTGATTATCTAAGCCTTGGTTTGTTAGTGCTTGGTAACCACCTATTAGCGCTCGCATAAATTCAGTGGCGGCTAAATCTGCGTAGTCAGCATATCGTGCGTTAAATACAACGTTTTGAGGGTCGCATTCGGCGTATCGAACTCTTAGCAGTAATTCAAATGCATTGGGTTTAACGTTGGTCATTCGTACTTTTCCTTTTCATTCGGCACAGTTTTTATATTCCCCCTCATTGTCTTCAGCTTGTCCATCAAGACGCCACTGATCACCGATAATAGGGTCTTCCGATTTAGGGTCTACTTCCCAAGAATATGCCTTAACTGTCGGTTTGGGATCGAGCGAATGCCATAAACAGGCACAAAGAACACCGGCCAAAGCACCGAATAAATGATATTCGAACGAAATACCCTCTTGGCGGGGAAATATGCTCATCGTCATTTCACCGTACATGAAAAAGGCAAGCATCATAAGCACGACTGAACGATTATACCATTCCGCATAGATAATTACCCCCTCAGAAGGCGCTGGCAAGTTTCCTAGCAAAGCGTGGGAATGCAGGAATGGCTTTTCCCTTTCAAATTCCCAGAATGAAGCTAGGGAGCTTGCCAGACCTTCCCGAAGGGCGAGTTTAAAATGTCCGTACTCTTTGTTGTGTCACCTTGATGTAGAACCACTATATCTGCGGTAACACGCCGCAATTACGAACATTTTAAGTCTCGCTGAGTGGATAAGTATCTATGCGGAGTGGTATTTTCTCTGCGAAATATACTCACCACGAATAAATAAAAAAATACACCATGTGTTAAACCGCTAGCGCCAATATGATAGCTTTCGCGTCCAAACAACCACACACCAATACCTGATAGTAACCACACCGTTATTAACACACGCCAACGTGTTTTTGGGTAACCGTAGATGAGAAATGAGCCAAGAACTAATATGGGCAATGTATTGTTGAAAATATGCTCTAAAGAACCGTGTATAAGGGGCGCAGTTATAATTCCAACCAAACCATGCAGCGCTAAAGGATAAACCCCGAGCCAACTTAGGTTGATGTTAAAGTTGAGTTCAAAAGCTTTAAAGCACCAAATAAAACCCACGGCGAATGCGGTGATTAATATGCTGTTTTTGAGAGACGTCGTTTTCATCTGTCAGATTTATGGGCAATTAATAAAATAACAACTTCTCTGTAGGCTTAATGGTAGCAATGAGCACTTGTCAGAAAAACTAGCCGATTACCTTTAACATTTCATAAACAAAAGTTAAAAATTATTGTCTTAAAATCAGCGGTTTAGCGCTTAAAACAAAAGGTTGTGATCACGTATAATTTAGGCACTAATTAACGAGGGCTAAGACATGACTAAACAGAAAAGCGATACTAGTAAAGAAACGGCAAAAGTTGTTGCGACAATGATGGTGCCCATGGTCACGCTAGGCTTGGTGTGTCTATCAATTGGCGTGTATCTAATGAATACCGTCTTTACGGGCATTTGACGAGACTTTGATAATTAACGCTTCACACGCCACCAACTTTGGAAAGGTGCATAGCCAAGGCGGTGGCGTACGTATTATTAGCATTATCGTAAACCGGCTATAAACACGGTTAAAGCAGCGTGTTTAATACAAAAAATGTGTGGCTAAAGCGGCGGAAGCACGGTCACTTTTTTGATAACAATGGGCTCAATGGGAACGTTGTTCGCGTTTAAGCGAATTGAGTACTCGGTTTCTACTTCAGACATAGCATCAACAACATCCGATCCTTCTACAATTAAGCCAAACACCGCATAGCCCCAGTCCCGTCCAGGGTTCAGGCTTTCATTGTCATTGACGTTAAAAAAGAACTGACGGTTAGCGGTATGTGGGCCGTTTTGACGTGCCAGTGCAATGGTATGTAAGTCGTTAGTGAGCCCGTTGCCCGATTCGTTAAAAATATCGGGAAAGTTCGACTTACCGTTGAAATCAGAGGTGTAGCCGCCACCTTGCACCACAAACCCCGGTACAATGCGGTGAAAAATAGTGTCGTTGTAAGCCCGCTTATCTACATAGCGCAAAAAGTTATTCACGGTAATCGGAGCGCGTCTTCTATCTAACTCCACCACAATATCACCCATGGTGGTTTCAATTTTTACGCGAGGGTAATAGTTGTCAGGCTGTATTTGAGAGCCATCATCTTTTTTCGCAGCAACAAGGGGGCTAACACTCAAAAAAACACACACCATTAACAGGCTAGAAAGAATGTTGTTTATCTTCTTTAGCATAGTAA
Source organism: Alteromonas genovensis (assembly GCF_010500895.1). GTDB lineage: Bacteria > Pseudomonadota > Gammaproteobacteria > Enterobacterales > Alteromonadaceae > Alteromonas > Alteromonas genovensis. The sequence goes on along the minus strand of NZ_JAAAWO010000014.1, from coordinate 32,455 downwards.
ATCCTTCAAATAATCTTACTGTTTAGCGACGCTAAAAATAACGAACTTTTTATCGTTTGACAGTATATCAACACCACCAAACAGTTTTTTCAATTTTATGTGGTAATCCAAGTGACGATTTCCTACCACAACAAGATGTCCGCCTCGTACTAACAAATCGCGAGAGTCGGTAAACATTTGCCATGCAATGTGGTCGGTGATCACATTTTGTTGATGAAAAGGAGGATTACACAACACCTTAGTGACCGCAGGCGTGTTCGGCTCGTTAAGAAGGCCTTCCAAGCAGTTGGTAGCAATAAAGGTGCATTGGTCTATTTTATCTGGGTGGTTAGTCAACACGTTTAAACGCGCACTTTCCAATGCCATGTAAGATTCATCGGTAAAAATGACCTTGCAGTCTGGGGCAAGTGTTAGCGCGTTAATACCTAAAACGCCGTTACCACACCCCACATCGACAACCGTATCATTGCTGCTTACCGTCATGTGTTTCATCATAATACGCGCACCGATATCTAACGACTGACGTGAAAACACATTAGCTTCGTTGTCCAACGTCATTTTCGCGCCTGTGGTTCCCTTGCATTCCCATCGAGTTGGGTAGGGCGACGGATATGATGGAAGGGTAAGGTCGGGACGAGAAAACACCAGTCGCGACTTTTTCTTTGCCAGAGACGTGGTGGTGGGGCCAATGTACTTTTCAAACAATGCCAGCACCGATTTGGTAATGGCTTTTGCTTTGCCGCCGGCAATCACTTGTGTGTCAGCAGATATATAACGCTTTAAATCAATAAGCTGCTGCTCTAAAAGCGCAAGTGCTCTTGGTACCTTCAGTACCACAATGGCCGGGGCTGCTTGCGGAGAAAACGTTAAGCTGTCAACGCTGGTCATGGTATTGACGGGGGCCGTTTCTGTTACCGATGTCTCTGCGCTTATTGCATTACGCCCTAAGTTTTCCAGCAAGGAGCGTCGAGATATGTATGAGTCTGATACCCAAAGTGGATTCAAGTGCTCAAACCAGCACCCCAATGCACCAAAGTCATCATTAAAAATCATTAGCTGAGACTTTGCAGTGTCTGTAGAAACCACATTATCATTGAGCAACGATTCTACATGGTCGATGAGCAACTCATCGGCGCTGTCCCATGCCTGTAAGCTTACATGTTGATGCTTTTCAGGGTAGCGGATTAGAGACAAGTTTCGGTCTGCAAAGATAAATTCTGTATTCATTAGCGAAAATTCTGACGGCAACAGCGATGACGTGTGTCATGCCTTGGCGTGCTTTGGAGTTAGCAATGGGCGTAGGGTAACATTTCGCGGGCAAAAAGAGCATGATCAGATTGGTGCAATGCACGTAAATAACCATGGCGTAGAAAAAATTATGCTCGACAAAGCCATACTTAACCTGAATCCTGTTTAAAGAATGGTGCAAGCATTTGTTCTATAAAATATAAATTAAAATTTCTAGTGGTGCTGAGCGCCGTTACTTAAACAGGATTCAGGTTACTTAATAAAACCGGATAAAAGAGCGACCTAGGCGAAGACATGCAATATTCACTTTTTAATCAACCTGAGAAGCTTAAACCTGAACAAGGAGCGTCTGATCAGGGAGCGCCCGAGCAACAAAAGCAGGCGCCTCAACGCCTGCCACTGCCTGAGGGGGATGTTGTGTATTATCCTCGCTTTTTCAGTCAATCCACCGCCGATACGTATTTCGACAAACTGCAAAGCGAACTGCCTTGGAGACAAGACTCATTGCGCATGTTTGGTAAATCTATTCCCATTCCCCGGTTACAGAGCTGGCATGGCGACTCACAGTGCACCTATACCTATTCAGGGCTGACCATGGTGCCTAACCCGTGGACTTCAACCTTGGCTGATATACGGGATTGTTGTAGCGCAGCATGCGGTAGCCGTTTTAATAGTGTCCTTGCCAATTGGTACCGACACGGTCAAGACAGCATGAGCCTGCACGCTGATGATGAACCCGAGCTTGGGCCAAACCCCGTTATTGGCTCTGTAACGTTGGGAGAGGCGCGCCCTTTTGTGTTTAAGCATAAAGAAACGAAGGCCCGATATACGCACTTGCTCGAACACGGCAGTTTGTTGGTTATGGCTGGCGCTACCCAAAGCCATTATTTACACGGCATTTCGAAGACGGTTAAACCGATAGGTGGTAGAATAAACCTCACTTTCAGACGATTAATAGTGGCGAATTCATCGTAAAAATTTCAATGGGTTCGCCAGTCACGCGAATAAAAGAGATTGAGATAAAAGATATGCAGGCAGACGATATGCTAGTAAAAGATTTCCTAGAAACAGCCATCACTGATGCCATTGCGCCAAGCTACTTAGAGGTCGTTGACGAAAGCTTTATGCATAATGTGCCCGACGGAGCGCAAAGTCATTTCAAAGTAACGGTAGTGAGTGAAGCCTTTGAAGGCCAGCGTTTAATTGGCAGACATAGACAAATAAACGCATTGGCAGCACCGGCCTTAGAGGGGCCTGTTCACGCGTTGGCGCTTCACACTTATACCCCTGAAGAGTGGGTAAAAAGGGGAGGGGAGCCTTTGTCATCACCTAAGTGTCTTGGCGGAAGTAAGCACGACTAGGTCGACACTGCCTCGCGATATAAAACACAGCTAGTGAAATAAGATGCAACAAATGGATGTTAGTCATGAAACAAAACAGTGAAGTTGGTCACTATATCAATATGCTTAAAACCCCTTCAGTTCAGGTTTTGCTTCTTGGAACCTGCTTTGTATTGGTTATGCTATTTGTACATTTAGGTGTTGCGCAGCCGATGGACGAAGCATTATTTCAAGCCCTTAAACTGGATGGTTCCACGCCTAAATGGGTGTCAGATGCACTAAGAGATGTTACCGCGCTTGGCAGTAATATTGTGCTGCTTTTTGTGGCTATTACCGTTACGGTTGGCCTTGCCATGCACAATCAGCGCAATAAGGCGTATACCTTTGTGCTGGCAGTAGCGTTGGGGCTATTTGTTGCCTTTGCCCTTAAAGCGGGGATCGCGAGACCTCGTCCACCGGTTAGTCAGCACGATGTGGATGTGTATACCCACAGTTTCCCGTCTGCTCATGCAACCCTCTCTACCTTGGTGTACTTCTACCTCGCTTACCTTATTTGCCATTTCTCTGGCCAAAGGGCGGTCAGCACATGGATATACTCAACCGCAGCATTATTGGTGTTTTGCATAGGGTTATCTCGAGTTATGCTAGGGGTTCATTGGCCAAGCGACGTGATTGGAGGTTGGTTTGCTGGTGGCAGTGTTGTGGCGCTATGCCTTTACACCATCAAGTGGAAGCAAAAGCTGCATATTCACAATAGCGAGCCACAGCAATCAAAACGCCAGTAAGGTCAATGCAAGACCCTTTGCGCAATGTCGAACGGCCTAAATTTTATCAGTGCGTTTGCGACATTATCCAGGCAGACTCTCAGCGCATGTCGTGCTTACATGCGCTTAAACAACTCGCGTTGCCACAAGGTTACCTAGGTGCAGGCTTTCTTCGTAACGCTATTTGGGATTTTTTACACCAAAAGAGCACACTCACGCCGTTAAACGATGTTGACGTTATCTATTTTGATGCAGACAACACACAGCGCGCTAAAGACACTTTTTATGAAATGCAGTTAAATGAATTATTACCGCAGGTTAAGTGGCAGGTAAAAAATCAGGCGCGAATGCATGTGCTGCACGGACATACGCCATATAAGCACTGTGAAGAGGCTATTTCGTATTGGATTGAGAAAGAAACCTGTGTGGCGATAGCGTTATCAACCAGAGATAGCGTAGCCCTATCTAGCAGTACCAGTGCCAGCTCCAGTGCTAATGGCAGTTCTAGTGGCAGTGCCAGTGCTCGCTTAAGTTCGTCGTTTGAAACAGCAGGGCCGTTTGAGATACTCGCGCCCTTTGGTTTGCAGGCTAATTTTGCAGGAACCATCAGTATAAACCCCAAGTTCCCGCGGCCAGACGTATTTAATGAGCGGATTCAAAAGAAGCGCTGGTGTGAGATTTGGCCAACGCTTACAGTGAAGTCTTAATTTCTCTTATTAATTTCTCACTACGCGTAGAAACCATCCAACAAACAACGAAATCAGAAATCCGAAAAAAGCCACTAGTAAGTTGATTGTTAGAAGCTGCCCGGAGAAGTCGGCGTTAGCGCCTGTTTTTTCACTTACAAGCATTCCCGACGCTTTAAATATGAATAGTGCTGCTACTGAGAAAAGTAGAATAACGGCGGTAGACATAAAAGTTGCTTTCCAATACGCCTTCGGCGAAACCCAATGGATTGCACCTGCTACGAGCACACATAAAATAGTAAGGATGTACGGGACCACAATAACTCCTAATTGATATTGATGTTGATGTTGATGCTGAAACTAAACAATAGCTGCTGTGTATTTCTCTTGCGCAGTTTACTAGCCGACAGACTACAAAGGATTTGAGCGATAAGAAATTAATTAAGGACAAGCAGCTAATTTTGCCCGATACGATGCCACGTCATAGCGGTTGTGTCAGCTTTTATGTCAGATTGTCAGATTTTATGCCAGCTCTTAAATTAGCGTTTGGGTCGATTCTTTCGGCTGCCTTAACAAATAATATCGCCAGCATGTCCAAAGTTTGGTCTAGCCCTATCATTAGCAAATAAGCTTTCAATACGTATCAACACGCCTGCATGGTTAACATTCTATTAAAAGATTTTAAGCTGTAATGGTGATAGAATCGCCAACAATTCTCCAGTAAGCCCTTTTAGCCAATGGGGCTTTTTGTTTAACACGCTTTATATTCTGAGAAAACATGTTCGATTTAATAACCAGTAAAGATAGCAACGTAAAAAATGACGTGCTTTCAGGAATTACGGTCGCCTTAGCGCTAGTTCCAGAAGCCGTAGCCTTTGCATTTGTTGCAGGTGTAGAACCTATGATTGGTCTATACGCTGCATTTATGATGGGCTTAATTACTTCTGCCATTGGCGGTCGCCCAGGCATGATTTCAGGTGCAACAGGGGCCATGGCCGTTGTGATGGTGGCACTTGTGGCGCAGCATGGGGTGCAATACCTGTTTGCGGCCGTCATCTTAGCGGGACTGCTGCAAATACTCTGCGGCGTGTTTAAGCTCGGTAAGTTTATCCGTTTGGTGCCATACCCGGTTATGCTAGGTTTCGTAAACGGGCTTGCTATCGTTATATTCTTAGCGCAGCTAGGGCAGTTTAAAATAGTCAATTCACTTGGCGAGCTGCAGTGGATGCAGGGGTCAATGCTTTACTGGATGCTAGGTCTTGTGGGTCTTACCATGGCAATTATCTATTTACTGCCAAAGCTTACCAAGGCGGTGCCTGCATCGTTGGTCGCTATTGTAACGGTTACCGCTTTAGTACACGGATTAGATTTAGAAGCGCGCACGGTTATCGACTTTGTAAGAGACTTACTACCGGCTGATCAAAAAGACAGCGCCACCTTGGCGGGTGAGTTGCCAACCTTTGCTATTCCAATGGTGCCTTTCACTTGGGAAACGGTAATGATTGTGCTGCCAACGTCCATTATTTTATGCTTGGTTGGCCTTATTGAATCGCTGCTTACCCTATCGCTTATTGACGAAATGACCGATACCCGTGGTCGAGGCAATAAAGAGTGTGTTGGACAAGGTGTTGCCAACACCGTCAACGGCTTCTTTGGCGGTATGGGCGGTTGCGCCATGATTGGTCAGAGTATGATCAATATCAATTCTGGCGGCCGTGGTCGTTTATCAGGAATAAGCGCTGCACTTGTACTGCTTGGCTTCATTCTTTTTGCAGCACCACTTATAGAAATGATTCCATTAGCAGCGCTGGTTGGCGTTATGTTCGTGGTGGTTATTGCTACGTTTGAATGGGCATCGTTCCGCATTGTGCGTGGTGTTAACAAAGAAGATGCGTTTGTACTCTTCTTGGTAACTGGCGTTACTGTTATTGCCGACCTAGCCATTGCCGTTGTTGTTGGTGTTATCGTATCGGCCCTTGTATTCGCTTGGAAGCACGCTCGCCATATCGACGTGAAATCGCATATCGACGATGACAACTGGAAGGTCTATGAGTTAGAAGGGCCGCTGTTCTTTGGCTCGGTAACTCATTTTAGAGACTTGTTTGATATTGCCAACGATCCAGAAGATGTAGTTATCGACTTTAAAGAGTCTCGTATTTGGGATTCGTCGGGTATTGACGCGCTAGATACGCTTGCAGATAAGTACCTTGAGCAGGGCAAAAAACTGCATATACGTCATATCAGCGACGAGTGTCGCAGCTTGCTGCGCAAAGCCGATAAGTTTGTAGAAATTAACGTTAACGAAGACCCTCGTTATCGCGTTGCTACCGATAAGCTTGCCTAAGGCTTCTTATTAGAACTGTCGCCTAGTGTCTTAGCGCAAGGTGTTTGCGCAGACAGAGACTTAAGAGCGACATGAAAAACACAAAACCGCACTAGTGCATAACTAGTGCGGTTTTTTATTAAATATTCCTCACTGAGCTATTTCTCACTGAGCTTTATCGTAACGCCCGCCGTAGGTTTTATCACACAGTACATTTCAAATTACTTTTAACCTACTTTTAACCTACTTTTTGGGAAAGCTTGATGATTAATTACGTAACCTTGGGTGTGAGCGATATAGAAAAATCAGCCTCTTTCTACGAATCACTACTAGAAGATTTTGGCGTTAAGCGGTTAGTGAATATGGACCGGATTAAATACATTGGTAAATCGATGAAAGAGCCAATGATTGCCGTGTGTATTCCGTGGGATGAGAAAGAGCCTTCACCGGGCAACGGCAATATGTTTTCTATTGCACCAGGGAATAAGCAGAAAGTGGATAAAATGCATGAAAAAGCACTGTCTCTTGGGGCAACATGCGATGGCGCGCCAGGACAACGAGTACCCGGAAAGTTTTATGCGGCTTACGTAAGAGACTTTGACGGTAACAAGATATGCTTCAACTTCTTCGGCTAGGTTTTCTTCTTATCCATTGCGGTTAACAATAACCTAAGTACCTAAATAAATATGTACTCAAATAACCAAGTACTCACATAACCAAGTACTCACATAACCAAGTACTCACATAACCAAGTACTCACATAACCAAGTACTCACATAACCAAGTACTCACATAACCAAGTACTCAAATAACGAAGTACTCAAATAACGAAGTACTCAAATAACGAAGTACTCAAATAAACGTGCCAGCGAGCAATACGCTGGCACGTTGACGTGAGCGCTTTATTTGGTAGTGCGAAACAATACTTCAGGGTTAGTCATCGTTTTCATTTCAAGTACATTGCCGTTAGGATCTTCGATGAAAAACGTTTCTTGTTCGAACTCTGTATCTTTAAAGCGGCGGTAGGGTTTATCTAAATAGGGTAAGCCTGCCGATTCAATACGCTTCTTCAACGCTTGAAACTCATCTTCGCTCATATGGACACCAAAATGCGGTACTGAAACCGTACCCATGTCTACTTCATGACGTACTGAAGGTAACCGTTCGGTACTTTCATGCAAAGTGAGTTCATTGCCCCAAAAATCTATGTCAATCCAGTGCCCGTCCTCACTGTTGCCCGTTTTACAGCCCAATACGTCACAATAAAATACCTTGGCTTTTTCTAAGTCGCCTGCGGGGATAGCAAGATGTAAGCAATTAGACATCGCAAATTCCTTATTTTTGTTTTTATACCAGTAATGATTAGGAAAATTTTCTACCGCTGAATCATCCAACAATGGGGGTAAAAGGCAAGAGCGTGGCAAGCTTCTTATAGTTAGCAATGTAAACGTATCTATGCAAACACACTTTTGCAGGTGTGAATATAATGAATTACTGAACGCAGGTTTGTTTCCCCTTATTTTTTTAAAAATGATAGAGTGAACGGTATTAATGACTTAATAAAAAGCGTTCCTAACACACCATGCAGCTTCCATTTAGTGACTACATAAAAATTATTGGAAAAGGCCAGCGGGGCGGTCGAAGCCTAACGCGCGAAGAGGCGTACCAGGCCATGAAAATGGTGCTTGCGAATAAGGTTACCGGCGATCAACGTGGTGCTTTTTTAATGTTGCTGCGTACCCGAGAAGAAACGCCCGAAGAAGTAATAGGCTTTGTGGATGCTTGTCGAGAGCTTATTGAGCCTGAGGTGCAAACACTGGCCCCTGTGCTAGATATTGGTTGCTATGCAGGAAAGCGGCGACAACTTCCATGGTATTTACTCGCCGTGGCGGTGCTCGTAAAAAACGGTACGCGAGTTATGTTGCACGGCGCCCATGAGCCAGGTTCGGGGCGACTATATGCAAGTACGGTGTTGCCAACGCTAGGTTTGCCAGCGGTGAATACGGTGACACAAGCTAAATCCCAGATGGATGAGCACTTGGTGACTTACCTCGACCTATCGTGTCTGCTGCCCGCGCTAGACCATATTATTAAACTGCGAGAAGTATTTGGATTGCGCTCTTGTGCCAATACGCTGGCTCGGTTGTTAAACCCCACTGGCGCGAAGTATTGTGTGCAAGGGGTGTATCACATGCACCTCGACCATAAACATTGTCGAGTAAACGAAAACTACGAAAACATAGATGCACTGTGTTTTCGTGGTGACGGTGGCGATCCTGAGGTAAACGGCGAGCGGGAAACAGAGTTATTTGTTACCCGTGGTGGTAAGACAGATGAATATGTTCTCCCTGTTATTGCCAAGCGCTGGGCGCTAAAAGATAAGACCATGGCCGTGGGCGATATGCTAGAGGTGTGGCATGGCAAAGCAGAAAGCGATTACGGTGAGCAGGCTATTATTAGCTCGCTGGCAAGTTACCTCGTTTTGCTACGCAGTAGTGAGGTAAACGACGCCATAGAAGAAGCCAAACTACTGTGGCAGCAGCGTGATAAAGCTAGCCTACCTTTTAGCAATTAGTTAAGGCGTTAATCTAACAACCATTTATTTGCCACGGCATTGTCTAGCTGTCTGCTTACGTAATCCCAAAGTGCCGGCGCACAGATTTTAAGGTGTGCGTTGCGCTTTTCTATCTGCTGTCGAGTAATTTTATGAGTCGCCCAGCTTCCGCCTTGATTTTTCATGTTTTGAAATACGGGAAGTACTCTATCCATCGCCTTAGCAAATTCGGCATCAGGTGTTGCCGCGTCCTCAAATTCTAGCCACAGCTTCAGCATCGTTTCATTGAGCGGTGACGGAAGAAGACCAAAAATTCGTTTGGCCGCTGTTATTTCTTTTTCAGCCTGAGCCGCGTGGTCTTGCTGCGTATTAAAGGCAAACATATCGCCCGCATCAATTTCTACCACATCGTGAATGAGGATCATTTGTATCACTCGCTGGATGTTGATAGGTTTTGCAGCATATTGGCTTAGCATTGAGGCCATAAGCGCTACATGCCAGCTATGCTCGGCAGAATTTTCTTCGCGATCACTATCGGCCGGTAGCGTTATTTTTCGCTTAACAGCCTTTAGCTTATCAAGTTCACATATAAAGTCTGCAAACGAATCTACTGGAGTCATAAGGTTCCCCTAGAAACTGGTTCAATAAAAAACTGGGCTTAATAAAAATGGGCGCTTTCAAAGCGCCCATTTTCGATGGTCGTATTTTGCCTAGTGCCTTGTTCAGCAATAGCTACTGGGCAGGCCTATTATAGGTTTATTTTGCTCAGACCTATTTTTGTTCAGACAGCCATACAATTAAATCTGCAATATCATCATAAGACATGTCAGATGTGAAAGTAGGTTGATACTTTCCATTTATAATGAAGCTTGGTACGCCGGTTAATAACTCGCGGTTAGCATCGATTTGCTGCTGGTTTTTACGCAGCATGCTGTTAACACCGAAGCTTTTGGCAAGCTTGTCGAATTCCTCGCCGTCAGCGCCGTTTACGACGAAGATGTTGCGCAAGTCTTTCAAATTAGTAATAGAAGCTTTTTGCTTGTGAATGTAGTTGAAAATTGCGCCATTCATCGCATTTTCTTGCTTCATTGCACGGCCAATAAGCATCGCTTTTGTCGCTGCATCCTGCACGTCTGGGCCGGTAAAGCGCATAAAGTTTACGTGTACTTTGTTAAACGCAGTACCGTCACTTTTCTTCTGCTTTATTTGTTCAACAATTGGTTCAAACTGAAAGCAGTGTGGGCACCAAAACGAGAAGTATTCAGTAATTACTGGCTTATCAGTAGCCTCTTCATTAACCACTTTATAATGAGTACCTTCTTTCCATTTTGCGCCTGACTCTTGAGCACAAGCCGCTAATGGCAAAAGCATTGCCATGACAAACATTACTGCAAACTTTTTCATGGAATAAGTTCCTTTGTATTTAAGATTTTTATCGGCAAAAGATTATCACAGGCTTTGAGCGTTAACTAGGGCGTGCCCTAATTTCAGCGACCAGCAAGCTAAAAAACACAATGAAATGATACAGTAGAAAGCTTAATCCCCGCTGAACATCACAGAAATTACGCACCACAGGAGTTGAGCACCACGAAAGTTGAGCGCCACAGGAGTTGAGCACCACGAAAGTTGAGCGCCACGTAAATTGAATAACAGGCAAGGTAAATAAAGTAGCACCAACATGGTTAACCCTGTTGGTGCATATAGGTACTACTTCTTATTTGCGCTATTCAATGAGCTTTTCTGACACACGCGTAGTTAAACGTGTGTCTTGTTGTGTGTAACACCATGTCTGCTATCTATCGCGTGTAACTGACTGAAAGCAGGGCGCGTCGTTCTTGCCCCACATACCCAATGATATCTTCGTATTCTTTGTCAAACAGGTTATTTACTTTAAGTGACATTCGCCATTGATTGCTAAGCTGGTAGCTCACATTAACGCTTGTCAGTGTGTAAGCAGATAGCGCAAGGGTTTCTGAAGGCGCAGGAAATGGAGGGAAAAACGTATCAAAGCGTGTGCCGGTATAGGCAAGCTTTGTGTAAAAGCTAAATTTCTCAAGGCCAAAATCTGACGTTACCGTAATAGCACCTTGATGCCGAGCACGTCTAAGCTCAATGGCGCTTTGTGCATTACTGGTTTGCTGGGCATCAAGGTAGCTATAAGAGCCAGTAATATCCGCAAAGTCGCCGCGCCAGCTAAATTCTGCGTCTACACCGTCTCGCTGGCTTTCACCATCTACATTACCCGCGGTAAATGCGCCGCTTTGCGCATCGAATACAAAGCCATTTATTTCATCTTGTAGCTGAGTACTGTAAACACTGACTTGTGCCGTCACGGTTTGCCAACGACCTTTAACGCCTACCTCAACTTCTTCACTTTTTTCCGGAATAAGGTCAGGGTTGCCGATAAAGCTGGCTGGGATAAATCCGAAGCGTTCTGTAAACGTGGGGGTTTTAACTGCTTTTCCGTAGCTGGTGAATAAAGCGATATGACGGTCAAGCTGCCATGTGAGTCCGGCGCGATAGCTAGATGCATTGTCGAATTCGCTGTTATTATCGAAGCGTGCGCTAAGTGAGCTGAAAACCCTGTCACTTACTTCTCCAGAAACCTCGGCGAAAACGCTGTAGGTATCATCTCGTTGGTCTTGGTTAGGGTCGCCGAAAACCACAGGACCACGCTGTGAAAACAAACGTTGAAGGTATTCAGTTCCTGCGGCTAATTGCCAATCATTTACACGGTAGAAATTAGTCCAATTTAGCTCAATACGTTCACCCGTAGTGCCGCCTGCGTCTGCGCCTGACGTGGTGTTGTCATTTTCATCTTTTCTGTATTGTGCAGTAAGCGCTGAGCGATAATCACTGTTATTAGCTTGGTAATCCCACTTGAGTTTCGAGCTAATTTGAACCCCTTTTGTAACGTTGTCTGCATCTGTGGGCAATCCCGTGGTAGCAAAGTCTATAGCGTCGTACTCATTCTCGTAATCTACGGTACGCAGGTAGGCAGAAAACGTATGCTCATCATTGGCGTCAAAGCGAAGGTTCAGTCCAGCAGTAAGGTTGTCATAACCATCGTCTTCACTCCCTATTCTTGAAATATTATCGCCATCGGTTTGCATGTAGCTCGCGTAAGCCGATACACCGAGGTTGTCGTGTTGTGATGTTGTGTTTACGCTTCCTCTGTAGGTGTTTTGCGTACCCACTCCTGCCGACATGCTCAGCTGAGGGGTGACGTCACCCAGAGCACCGGCCTTTGTGGTAATACTTAATACACCACCAATAGCGCCGCTGCCCCAACGTGCGCTTTGTGGGCCTTTCAATAACTCGATGCGTGTTATATTCGCTGCGGTTAAATGGGCTAAATCAATCAAGCTTCCCTGGCCGATATCATTAGCAATAACGCCATCGATAAGTACCAAAAGATGATTAGTTTCACTGCCTCGCACTCTTACCTCGGTGAGACCACCTGGGCTGCCTGATTGAGATAAGCTAACGCCAGGAAGTCCGCGTATAAGTTCGGTAAGTTGCAACGCGCCTGAGGCTTTTATGTCGCTCTCGGTTAATACTGATACCGCACCCGGTAGCTTTGTAAGCAATATCGGTAGGCGAGTGCCTGTTACGGTGAGGGTTTCTACGTCGTCGGTGTCTTTAGGACGTTCTTGAGAAAAAACAGAAGTTGAAGTGATACACGTTAGGATTGCAGCGGCTGTTGCAGTTTTAGTAAAAGCAGCCTGTAATAAAGATAATTCCATAATCAATAATAGTCTCTTATGCGCTCCGCCCGAGCACAAGATTAAGCGAAAGCACCGCACACTCATTGATAGTGCAGGGGCCGTGAAGCACAGGCCGGTATCCGGGCTCTCTCGTCATCTGCTCATTGTTTATCAGCGTATAGCTATGAGACTGACACTCTTTTGCCTTCCCATCGAATAAGTCAACGATCACATTGGCTTAGCGACAGTGGCGTGTAAAAAAGAAGTACTGATGTAGCACTGATATAGCACTTATATAGTACTGAGATTACCGTTGCGGGGGCAGCATCAGCATTTAACTGATTTCCCGTTTAACACAATTATCAGCATTGCTTTTTATTGCCCTCTATTTTCTAGCTTTGTCTCGCCTTTTTATTGGCTAAAGTGGGCTAGTATGAGCTAGCAAGGCCGATTCATTGCGCACCTACGCGGGGGCGAGTATATAGGCTTTCACGGCGACTTACGACAGTCGCGTCAGTATTGATGGATGTCGCTAGTAGAATAATGTGACAAAACTACATGCCTAATTTTAGCGCGGGCTCTTGCAGTGCAGACATTTGTTCTTTGAGCGCTAAAATTTGTCCTTCCCAGTATTTATCTTCTGCAAACCAAGGAAATGCACGAGGGAACGCAGGGTCTGACCAACGACGAGAAAGCCACGCCATATAATGTACCATTCTCATGGCTCTTAACGGTTCTATTAATGCAAGCTCCGCTTTATTAAACGGCTGAAACTCTTCGTAGGCTTCTACTAATGTGTCTAGCTGAAGTAATTGCTGCTGCCTATCTCCGCTTAACATCATCCACAAGTCTTGAATGGCAGGCCCCATTCTGCAATCGTCTAAGTCAACAAACGTAGGCCCATCGCGCCATAAGATATTGCCAGGGTGGCAGTCGCCGTGCAGACGAATAGGGGAAGACACGTTCTTGTACGCTTTTTGTGTAGCTTCAATAACGGGGTTTAAAATAGCGAAAAATGCCGTTTTAAGGCCTTCAGGCAATAGCTCACTTTGCTCTAAAACCCGTTGAGGTTCTAATAAATAACTTTCGACATCAATTGCAGGGCGAGAAGAAAATGCAGACGCTTGCGCCGTAAGGTGAATGCGACCGATAAACCGTCCCATCCATTCTAACTGGTCTAAATTGTCGTTTTCAAATTGACGACCGCCCACCGAGGGGAATAAGGCAAAACGGTAGTCGGTAGTTCCAACGCTATGGTGATGCAGCGTCTTTGTGTTAACGGCCATGGGGGCGACGATGGGAATTTCGTTGTCGGCTAATTCCTTAGCAAAGTTGTGCTCTTCTTGGATTTGTTCATCAGACCAGCGGCCCGGTCGATAGAACTTAACCACATAACGTTTGCCGTCTTCGGCAATAAATTGATAAACCCTGTTTTCATAGCTATTAAGCGCTAATAGACCGCTTTGAAGAAAAATGCCCTGGGTTTCCAGGGCATCTAGTATTGTATCTGGGCTTAAGCCCGAGAAAGAAAAATCTGTCATCGATAAAGAAACTTAGTTGGCTCATCAATGGTTACAATATCACCGTCTACGGTGGTGGTAACACTAATGAATATGTCAGTGACCGTATCTTCCAGATTATAAGCGTCGGTTGCAACCGATATCGGCGTTGAATATACCGCGCCACCTTCAACGACAAATTCTTGCTTTCCGATATATTCATAATCAGGAAGGCCTTTTATTTCTATGGTGTAGGTTTGACGCTTCTGTGTCTTATTCAATACCTTGATGGTATACACATTTTCAATCAACCCTTCGTTCGTTTCGCGATACAGAGAGTTCCTATCGCGAATAATATCGACTTCTGTAGGGCTGCGAGTGTAGATATTGGCGAACAACAGGCCAATCATGATCACGAGTACCACAAAGTAGCCAATGAGCTTAGGTCGTATAATATGGGTTTTACCGCCAGCCAACTCTTCTTCAGAAGTAAAGCTAATGAGTCCTTTGGGGTAATTCATTTTGTCCATGACACCGTTACACGCATCAACGCACGCACCACAGTTGATGCATTCGTACTGCAATCCATTTCGAATATCGATGCCGGTGGGGCAGACCTGCACACATAGGTTACAGTCGATACAATCACCTAACCCTTTTTCTTTTACCTCTTCGTGGCTAAGCTTGCGTGGGCGCGGCCCGCGTTTTTCGCCGCGGTTGGCGTTGTAAGATACGGTAAAGGTATCTTTGTCAAACATGGCAGATTGAAAGCGAGCGTAAGGGCATATGTGAGTACACATAATTTCTCGCATGTAACCTGCGTTGCCGTAGGTACACACGGCAAAGAAAATAACAAAAAAGCCAGCCCAGAAGCTTACGTTGAAGGTAAAGAAGTCAACAAATAGTGCACCTATAGGCGTGAAATACCCAACAAAAGTAAGCGCCGTTAACAGAGCAACGCCCACCCATGCAGTGTGTTTAGCCGTTTTACGCATAAACTTATCGGCGTCCATTGGGCGCTCGTCTAACTTAATTCGCTTATTGCGGGGCCCTTCACATTTCTCTTCAAACCACGTGTAGATATATACCCAGGTAGTTTGTGGGCACATAAAACCGCACCACACTCGACCTGCAAAAGTGGTAACAAAGAAGAGGGCGAATGCCGACACAATAAATATGTAGGCTAATAGCGTAAGGTCTTGAGGCCAAAGTGTTAGCGAAAATATTGTAAAGCGCTGCTGGCCAATATCGAGTAATACGGCTTGCTGGCCGTTAAATTGAAGCCAAGGAATGATGGCGAACAAGCCAAGAAAAATAAGCCCAAAAAATCGGCGGAACGATTCCAGCGGCCCTTTTACGGCTCGCACATAAATGCGACTGCGGGAGTCGTGGCGTTTACCTTGACCGCCTCCCTTTGGTTTGTGCACTTTTACCGGTGTGACATTTTTGACCGGTATTTGTTCGTTCATAAATAAACCTTAGCTAACATCCTTAAATGGCGTGTGGAGTATACCAGCAACAGGATTGTCATGATTAATGTAGATCAAGAATGTTCATTATGATCGTACTTTTTAAACTTTCAGTCAATACTGAAAGTTCAGAAAGTAAGTTTTTGCACAGGAGAACAATCTACAAAGTGTAAACCTAATTCAATAATAAAAAGTGCATTCGCATACTGACGTATTATTAATTGTGTACTAGAAAGTAATCAGGATAGTGTAATATCAGCGTATATGCTTTACTACGACTCAAGTATCTAGAATTAATTTTAGTAGCACGTTAAACACCATAGCGCGCAAAGTAGCGTTAGTTTGAACGCATTTACACGAGGTATTATTCACATGTCAGCGTTAATCACAGTTATTAAAAGCCGCCATTAAGATAGGTTATGTAATACGTTATGCTACGGTTTTTTATCATTACTGCTGAAATTATTGTGCTTGTGTTGATCTTGCGCTCTCCCTTTGTTCAATACTTGTTTGAAGACATTCAAAATTCTGTATCCGACTGGTTCATCTCACTTTCTACGCTACCCGAGCGGCGCGCGCTAGAGAGTTTACGCAGTGATATCACAACGCAGCTAAAACCATTAAAGCCCTACCAACAAAACTATGTTGAAAAAATCACCGTATCTACAGATAGTGTTAAGCGTTTTTATGCGAATTATTGTGAAAAGGACGATATAAACCCCAACTTTTCGGGAACCAAACGCGCTCAACTTTGCCATACTATTACGCAGTCTTCTCTAATGCGAAAGCCAGATTAATATCTAGAAACGCCGAAAACGTTTGCGAGAAGACCGAAACGAGGAGAGTAAACGTGAATAAGTTGTCTATCATAACAGCCTCTATCTGTACGGTGTTGTTAAGCAGTGCCGTCGTATTGCCAACTCATGCTGGCGAACTAAAGATAACGTGGAAAGAGCCAAAATCTTTTACCGATGTGCGCCCTTCAAATGAGTCCCGCGCTCGTTTTCGTGAGCGTACCCTTGAGGCGTTAGAAGCCCATTTAGTTGAGTTAGCCGCCTCTTTGCCAAAATCTCAAACACTATCGATGGTTGTCACTAATATCGATTTAGCTGGCCAAGTGTGGCCCAGTCAATTTATTGGTTTTGGCAACAATATGGGCTCAGACGTGCGCGTAATACAGCGTGTTGATATACCAAGAATGACATTCAGTTATTCGTTAACCGATAGCAGTGGTGAAGTACTGAAAAGTGAAGATGACTTTAAGCTTAAAGACATGGGCTTTATGGACACCAATATCAGAAACATGAGAAATGAAAACCTGTTTTATGAAAAGGCCATGTTAGATGATTGGTTTGACGATACGTTTGCTGACACTGAAAACCTAAAGAACGAAGGCTAATAAGATTTCGTAACTATCTATACGCACTGGTATAAGACAGCGATTTTGAAGTACATGATTTAAAAGTGCATGATTTAAAGGTACATGCTTTTAAAGAACAGAAAGACTGTAAAAAAAAGGTCGGCTTGAGTGCATAGCGTTAACTATGCAATTCAAGCCGACCTTTTTGTTGCCATTACTTTTGAACAAGTATTTTTAGCAAGTACTCTTAGTGTATATTGTTAGCGAACACCTTGTTACAGCTTTCGCGAAGCTAATAGCCAGTGGTAGGTACATTTCACCTACCACCTACTACTTAACAGGCAATCGCCAATAGCATTACAAGTAGTCGAACTCGTCGCCGCTAATCGCTAAGGTGCTATCTGGCCCTGCTTTATACGCTACTTTGTGTGCGTCGCGGCGAGGTAAAATACGCTGCATATAAAAGTCTCGGGTTTTCACTTTAGAGGCTGCTAATACCGCATTATCTGAGCGCTGAGCCTTATCAGCCATGCTGTACCACAATACGCCAATTAGCGAGTATGCGCTGTAATTTAGGAAGTCGCATGCCGCTGAAGCAGCTGTGGTTGGGTCCATTCCCAAACAGTCGGCAGAAGAGGCGCGCCAGTCATCTAATAGGCCTTGTGCTAGTGCTTTACTCTCACCATCTTCGATGTCGTTAACCAGTTCACTAAATGCAGCATAGGTCGACTCCATCATTTTACCGCCATCTCGGGTGAGCTTGCGGCCAATTAAGTCGAGGGCTTGAATACCGTTGGTTCCTTCATACAGCATGGCAATACGCACATCGCGCACCAGCTGCTCCATTCCCCATTCGCGGATGAAACCGTGACCACCGTATACTTGTACACCAATATTAGTGGTTTCAAGACCCATGTCAGTCATAAAGGCCTTGCAGATAGGCGTTAAGTACTGAAGCACATTTTCTGCATTTTGTTTTTCTTCGCCTTCTGTGTGCTTTTCGATATCCATAAATTTGGCATAGAAAAGAGACAGAGCGCGACAACCTTCGATTAACGACTTCTGCGTTAGCAGCATTCTTGCTACATCGGGCTGAAATACGATTGGATCGGCTTTACCTTCAGGGTTTTGAATGCCTTGCGGTGCGCGAGATTGAACGCGGTCGCGTGCATAAGTAAGGGCACCTTGGTAAGACGCTTCAGCAGCGCCTAAGCCTTGCAAACCCACTTGAAAACGAGCATCGTTCATCATGGTGAACATGCACGCTAACCCTTGGTTCTCCTCTCCCACTAACCAGCCGGTGGCACCGTCGAAGTTCATTACACAGGTAGGACTGGCTTTAATACCCATCTTGTGTTCAATACTGCCCACTGACAGGCTGTTTGCTTCGCCCGGCTCATTGCTTGCGTCAGGTAAAAATTTGGGTACTAAGAACAAGCTAATACCTTTAACACCTTTTGGTGCGTCAGGTAAACGAGCGAGAACTAGATGGATAACGTTAGAGCTCCAGTCGTGATCGCCACCAGTAATAAATATCTTGTTACCTGTCACTTTAAAGCTGCCGTCGTCTTGTGGCTGCGCTTTAGTGCTTAGCAAGCTTAAGTCTGTTCCAGCGTGAGGCTCGGTAAGGTTCATCGTGCCTGTCCATTCGCCGCTGATAAGCTTCGCAAGATATGTATCTTTAAGCGCTTTACTGGCATGCTTAGTGACAGCAAGTGTCGCACTCTCGGTCAGCATGGTTGTTAAACGCCAGCTTAAATTAGCGGCATTCAACATTTCGTGAACCGGTACGGCCATGGTGTAAGGTAAATCTTGACCGTCGTACTCAGCAGAGCCAAGCATGGCATTCCAGCCATTGGCCACATATTCTTGATAGGCGTCGGCAAAACCTTTTGGTGTAGTAACCTGACCATTTTCAAGCTTACAGCCTTCTTCGTCGCCCTCTCGGTTTAATGGGGCAACAACATCTAGTGCAAATTTAGCACCTTGCGAAATAATTTCATTCGCTAGGTCGCTATCAAAATCACTGATACCGAGCTTTTCATAATGGGCATCAAGTCCAAGCCATTCTTTTAAAAGAAACTGAAAATCAGCGGTAGGGGCATGGTGTAGAGGCATGGATGACTCCTTTTTCAAACAAGTGTTTTAATTTCTCTATTATAGCCATAAAACAAGTGGTCAGAGTAGTCCGTTAACTGAAAGTTAATAATTAATTACCTATATTCCGCTTCTCAAACAGGACTCAGGTTAACTATTACTTATGGCCTTTTGGCTTTTCCTTGCATTTATCCTACTCGCTGGCATGCTTACGCCACAGATACTAGCGCAATCACAAAGAAAGCACAGAGAAACAGAAATAGACTAGGGGCAACGTGAGCTATGACCAATACCACAACGAATACCGAAATTGATACTGACGTAAGCGTTAATACTGACGTTAAGCTTAATAATAGCCCAGTCTGCGTGGTAACGGGTGGCAGTTTGGGAATTGGCCTTGCCGTATGTAAAACATTTGCTGAAAACGGCTATCGCGTGGTGAATTTAGACATTAGGTACTTTGACGTCGCCCCGCTACATTGTGAGTGGGTAAAGTGCGATGTAAGCAACGTGAGCGAGGTAGAAAAAGCACTGGCGTCTGTCGCACAAGACTATAAACGTATTGATGCGTTGGTGTGTAATGCGGGCAAACACGTATCAGCCACTATCGAAGAGACTGACGAAGCGTTACTCGACAGTATAATAAACCTAAATATTAAAGGAGCTTACGCCGCAATAAAAAATACATTACCTGTTATGAAAGCACAGCAATCAGGTGCAATAGTGGTGATGGGCTCTGATCAATCCTATGTGGGAAAACAAAACTCCTTCGCCTATGGGCTAACAAAATCTGCATTGGCGTCCATAGCTAAAAGTACCGCCCTTGATTATGCCTCTTTTAATATAAGGGCGAATGCGGTGTGTCCTGGCACTATTGAAACCCCATTATTTCACAACGCCATCGACAACTATGTCTCGCGTTCTGGGGCAAATAAAAACGACGTTGTAGCAGAAGAGGCGGCAGCCCAGCCCATTGGCAGGCTAGGTCAACCTCAAGACGTCGCCGAACTCACTTATTTCCTTTGTAGCGATAAAGCGTCTTTTATCACTGGAAGCCTTCATGCCGTAGATGGTGGGTACACGGCGCAATAATGATGTGGAAGAACGCCCATGAACTGGATTGACCCTCATATACACTTTTTTGCCCTTCAGCACGGTCATTACGACTGGCTAAAGCCTAATAATCCGCCCTATTGGCGGGACAAGTCTGTCATCGCACGCAGTGTATATGAAAGGGGTTTGTTCAAAGGAAATCACGCAACGCTCGGAGGGTTTGTGCATATTGAGGCAGGTTTTGATAACGGGCAACCGTGGCGAGAGGTGGCGTTTTTAGAGCAGCACTGTGTAAAACCGTTTCGCAGTGTGGCTAATATTGACTTGCAGTCGTCTACCTCCTTATCAGACATTGATAGATTAAAACGTTTTCGCTCTGTAAGTGGGCTTCGTCATATTCTTGATGATGATGCAGCCACCCTATTGCGAAGCCCTAAGGTGCTGCATAGCCTGAAACATATGGCTGCAAACAACCTATCTTTTGATGCGCAATTCGATATTACCGATGGGGCAAGCGTCAGCGCGTTATTGAATGTGATTGAGCGTATTCCTGAATTGACGGTAATAGTGAATCATGTTGCGGCAGCGCCTTTTTCAGCTGACGTTTTGCCTGATGAGGCTTTACCCGCTGAAGGCTCCTTTTCCGCTGAAGGCTCCTTACCCGCTGAAGGCTCCTTTTCCGCTGAAGGCTCCTTACCCGCTGAAGGCTCTTGTAGCAAGCACACTAATTCAAGCAGGCACTCTTATTCCAGCCTTGCTTACACAAAATGGCAGCGTCATTTAATTGCCTTAGCGCAATGCAGCAATGTGGCATTTAAATTTTCGGGTATGGAGATGCAGGACAGGCAATGGACGTGGTCTTATGTTCAGCGATTGCTTAATACCGCTCTTGATATACTTCCTATAGATAACATTATGCTGGCGAGCAATTTTCCCTTGTGTACCTGGCGAATGCCTTACGCTCAACTACTAAAAGGGTATGACAACATGCTCAAGCGTATGCAGTCTCAAACAGCCTCTACGGCTTTTAGTCTAAGCAAGGATGATGCAGAGAAGCTGCGTCATAAAAATGCATACAAGTGGTATCAGTTTTAGGGTTACACGCTGATGGGGAAAATCCTAAGCTAATAAAAAAGCACCGCCAAAAAAGTAGAATCTTTTACTAGTTTGCGGTGCCCCAGTTTATATCACTCGCTATTTCAGTTCAGTTACCGTCATATGAGGAGAGCGATACACAATGTCGTCATTTAAGTCGATACCAATTCCCGGCGTATCAGGTGCCTCAATAAAGCCATTCACTGGCTGAGGGTCTTGAATACACAACTCTCTATTCCACGCTTTAGTGGCATAGGTATGATGCTCGTGGATCAGGAAGTTTGGTATGGCTGTTTCAAGGTGTAGGCTTGCTGCCGTTGCCACAGGGCCACCACATACATGTGCCTGAATACGCACATCGTAAATATCAGCGTAATCGCACACCTTTTTCGCTTCGGTAAAGCCACCGCAAAGACCCACATCAGGCTGTAGTACGTCGATGGATTGATCTTCAAGGTAAGGCCGCACATCCCAACGATGGTATAAACGTTCGCCACCTGCAATAGGCACCTTCACGTTTTTCGCTACTTTGTCATGTAGCTTAGAGTTTAAGTAGTTCACTGGTTCTTCGTAATATAAGCAGCCAATGTCTTCTACAATACTGCCTAACTGAATAGCGGTAGAGGCACCTAGCAAGCTGTGGCATTCGAAAATGATATCACCGTCTTCACCCATAACGTCACGCATTGCTTGTAAACGCGCGCGAAACAGTTTGAGTTCCGGCTTGGTAAACAGCTTGGTTCTGTCAAAGTGGGTGTTACCGTCTTTGTCGTAAACAATTGGGTCAACTTTAACCGCGTCGTAGCCATCTTTTAACGCTTTTTCAGTAGCGCGAGCGTAGTCGGCAGGGTCGTTAAGTTTGGTGATTTCTGTATCCCAGTCAAACTGAAGTTGGCTGGCGTAACTGCGAAGTTTACCGTTAGTTTTACCACCAAGAAGTTCATAAACCGGTAGGCCGAGAGCTTTGCCTTTGATATCCCAAAGCGCAGTGTCTATAGCGCTCATTGCAGAATAGAAAACCGGGCCTCCACCTAGTCCCCAGAAGCCTTCGCGCAGCATGCGAGACCATAAAAGTTCGGTATTAAAAGGATTAAATCCAATCAGTAAGGCTTCGGCAATTTCTTTTACCATATTAGCGGCGGCGCTATGGCCCCAGTCGTAGGCAAGACCCGCTTCGCCCACGCCGGTAATACCTTCATCGGTATACACTCTGACAAACACAGGGTTCCACTGAGGGCGCTTCGGGCATTCGATGTCGAATATTTCTACTTTGGTCACTTTCATAATGTAGGTTCTGTTCCGTTATTTATTTCAATCTTTAACGCTTCATTGTAAACATCAGCAGGTGGCTGTGATCACAAGTACGTAGTCATGTTATTCACAAAATCCTGGGTCTAATTTGTACGCCTTGCGCAACATAGCAGGCCATGCTTTTTGTCCGCCGGTTGCACCGCTATGCACAACTTTGGCCTGGTCATAGATACCGTCAATGATAGGTTGGGGGATCTCAATGACCTCTTCATTAGACTGCATTAATGCAAGTTGTATCTCACATGCTCGCTGAAGGTCGTAAAAGCGCATAAACGCATCACCCACAGTAGGGCCTAATGTCAGGCCGCCATGGTTGGGCAACAGCATGTGATTAGTATCACCCAAATCGTCTTGGAGTCGTTTTCGCTCAGCGTCGTCAACGGCAAGCCCTTCATACTCATGGTATGACAAAGAGGGCAGTGAAAACATTGAGTACTGGCTCCATGGCTTTAAACCGCCTTTGACCGATGCCACTGAGATAGTGGCCAGCGTGTGAAGGTGAATGACGCATTCTGCATCATGACGTACTTCGTGAATTGCACTGTGAATAGTAAAGCCTGCTGGGTTTATGCCGTAGGGCGTCTCATCAAGAATATTGCCGTCTAGATCTACTTTCACTAAATTCGACGCGGTCACTTCGTCAAACGTTAACCCGAAGGCATTAACAAGATAATGCTCGGTTCCCGGCACCTTAGCTGATATATGCGTGTAGATTAGGTCGCCCCAGCGCATATCCGCCACAAGGCGGTAGCACGCTGCCAAATCAACACGGGCTTGCCACTCTTGTTCTGATACGGTGCCTTTAAGGCTCTGTGTCGGCAATGTAAACACGCTTTACTCCTTAATATTAAAAATAGGGGCGGTCTGTTTCTTTTGTTCTTTCTATTCTACTTTTTATGTATAGCGCGATGAGACACGGCTCACCACCTTAACCGCTTCTTACAATGTATCAAAAGTGAGATTCAAATCTCACTTTGGTATGGCTATTAGTTAGTGTCAAACGCTATAAACCCATCGCGAAGGGGAATAAGGTCGTCGGCATAGCGCAGCGCCTTATGATTTAGTAAAAACGGGTCCACCTTTTCAATTGCAATCACTTCAAGCGCTGCCCACGAAGGCGGACTAAAACGTTCAGGCAGTAAGTCGATACCTGAGTCTAAGTCACAGGCAAATAGGGCTAGTCCATTGGATGTTTTACCTATTTGCTTTCGAACCAGCACATTAAAGCCGGTTTCTTCCCATGTTTCGCGATGTGCAGCGCAAGATAGTGATTCACCCTCGTTCACGCCTCCGCCGGGAAAATCGAGTTTTCCGCTTAATCGATGGCGAATAAGCACCGCTTTATCTTGGGTTTTGATAAGGCACACAGCAGCTTGGGTGTCGTTAGTATTAAAGCTTTGATCGACAGCTTGCGATTCAAGTAATGCAGATTGTCGGCACTGGGGGTCACTCGGTGAGTGTTGAGAACAGCCCAAAAGCGTTAAAACTGCCAAAATAGGTGATAAGCGAAAAAAGAAAGTCATTGAAAAAGGTAGAATACTCTTAACAAAATAAAATCAATAAATACTAGTGCTGCACACAATAAACGTAGTAAACGGAATACCCGTAGATGTCTTTGTTCTTTGTGCACCGCTTTTATAAATAGTTGCCTGATGACTACTCTATCACGGGTTGTTATTTTACCTATAGGAAAGGTTATGTCTTCACGTTTTTCTTTATCACCACTGTTAATTGGCGTTGCATTGTTGGCAGGTATTGTCGTGTATTTGAATTTGCCAGAAGACAATGTCGAGCAGCAAGGGGGGCAGCGTGCTACTCCCGTCAAAACTGCCTTTGCCAGTATTGAAGCGCTGCCGATCACAATAGAATCCCTTGGAACCGCGGTGGCTAATGAATCGGTCAACATTACGGCGCAAGTGACAGAAACCATTGCGAGCATCAATTTTGAAGACGGCGATAAGGTAAAAGAAGGTGAGCTGTTAGTTCAGTTAAATAACTCTGAAGAGCGTGCTCGCGTTGAAGAATTAAAAGCAAATATTGACGAAGCTAAACGTCAGTTCACCCGTATTTCAGACTTACGCCAAACAAACGCCACATCAGAGCAATTACTCGACGAGCAAAACGCTCGGGTAAAAGCGTTAGAAGCGCAGTTAGATATTGCCAAAGCGCAGCTTAACGAACTACAGGTTCGCGCGCCGTTTACCGGTTTGTTGGGCAATAGAATGATCAGTAAAGGTTCGCTTGTTCAGCCTGGAAGCACAATTACTACACTTGATGATATTAGCGTGGTGAAAGTCGATTTTAGTGTGGCAGAGACTCACCTTGCCAGCGTTGCTGCAGGACAGCGACTCACCGCCTCTTCCATTGCCTACCCTGGGGTAGAGTTTGAGGGAGTGATCAGCAATGTGGATACTCGCCTTGACCCTGTCATTCGCGCTATCAACGTTCGCGCAACCATAAAGAATAAAGACAATCGCTTGCGTCCCGGTATGCTGCTTACCGTTACGGTTGAAAAACGTGTCCTCAATACACTTGTCCTTCCTGAAAAAGCCCTTGTGCCAGTACAAGACAAACAATTCGTCTACGTGGTGCGAGATGATGTAGCGCACCAAACCGAGGTGAGCATTGGAGAGAGAAGACCTGGTGTAGTGCAAATAATAGAAGGTATTAGTGAGGGCGACGAAGTGATTACCGAAGGTACATTGCGGGTGCGCGATGAATCCCCCGTTAATGTTCTGAATCGATAAGGGAGCGCAGCACTATGTTATTGTCTGACGTTTCTGTTAAACGCCCGGTTTTTGCTACCGTTATTAACCTGCTACTGGTTATTTTCGGCGTGGTTGCCATTTCCATGCTGTCGCTACGGGAATACCCTGATATTGACCCGCCTATTGTATCAGTGAATACCACTTATGCTGGTGCCTCGGCCAATATTGTTGAAACCCGTATAACTCAACTGTTAGAAGACAGAATTTCCGGCATCGAAGGCATTAAGAACGTGACGTCAACGTCTCGAAACGGCAGGTCTGATATTACAATCGAGTTTAAACTTTCTCGGGATATCGATGCCGCTGCCAACGATGTGCGAGAGCGGGTCAGTCGTGCATTAAATAATTTGCCAGATCAAGCCGATCCTCCCGAAGTATCCAAAGCAAACTCAGATGAAAGTGCAGTGGTGTGGTACAACTTACGAAGCACTAACCTTAATACGATGGAGCTCACCGACTATGCAGAGCGCTTCCTTGTCGACCGACTTTCTATTGTTGATGGCGTTGCAAGGGTTCAGATAGGGGGCGGACGTCGCTATGCCATGAAGGTGTTCTTAGACAGAACGGCAATGTCTGCCCGTGGCATTACCGTAGCCGATGTAGAGCAAGTCATTCGAGCCGAGAATGTTGAGCTACCGGCGGGTGAAGTAGAATCTGTAGACAGAGACTTCGAAGTACGAGTCGCGCGCACATTCCTGACACCAGAAGATTTTGCGGCATTAACCGTAGCAGTGGGCGAAAACGGGTATCTAGTTCGGTTAGGCGAAATCGCCAACGTAGAATTAACCGCAGAAGACGATGAAACTGAGTTTCGTGGCGACGGGGTAAATATGATTGGGCTTGGTATTATCAAGCAGTCGAAATCTAACACCTTGGAAGTAGCTCGAGCCGCAAAAGCACAAATAGCGAAAATAGAGGCCTCACTGCCAGATAACATTTTCATTGTACCTAGCTACGACTCTTCCGTGTTTATTGAAGCCTCTATTGATGAAGTGTACGAAACCCTTGGCATCGCTATGCTTATGGTTGTTATCGTGATTTATCTTTTCCTTGGCAATATTCGCGCAACCTTAATTCCCGCGGTTACCGTGCCGGTCTCGCTTATTGCCGCTTTTGTTGTGATGTACGCACTCGGGTTTTCAATCAACCTACTTACCTTGTTAGCAATGGTGTTAGCGATAGGCTTAGTGGTTGATGATGCCATTGTTGTTCTCGAGAATATTTATCGAAGAATTGAGATGGGCGAACCGCCCATTTTGGCCTCTTATCGAGGCGCAAAAGAAGTTGGGTTTGCAGTAATTGCGACCACACTCGTGCTTATTTCAGTATTTGTTCCGCTGGTATTCTTAGAAGGGAATATTGGCCGCTTGTTTACTGAGTTTGCATTGGCTATCGCCGCTGCCGTAGCGTTCTCTAGCTTTACCGCTCTTACACTAACGCCAATGATGGCCTCTAAAATTCTGAAAAAGCGAGAGCGTGCCTCTGGCTTTGGAAGCTGGATGGACTCGCGCTTTTCCGCGCTTGAAAATCGTTACTTTTCGAGTTTAGGCAAAACCCTGCATCAGCCCATTCTTATGCTGTTGCTGCTGGTATTTGCAGTTATCGCTATTATTCAATTTTCAGAGAAAGTACCCAGTGAGTTTGTGCCTAAAGAAGATAGAGGCAACTTCTTTATTCTGATGAATGCGCAGGAAGGCGCGAGCTTTGAGAGTAACGCCAACAACCTCAAACAGATTGAAGACATTCTTATGCCTTATCGCGAAAATGGAAAAATTAATCGCCTTTTGGTGAGAACGCCTGGGTTTGGTGGCAATGCAGGGATTGCGATTGTAGGTTCGGCTGATTGGGATGTAAGAGATTTCAGTACCTTTGAGCTTATGGATGAGTTAAGCGAAAAGCTCACCGCAGTGCCTGATGTAAGAGCGTTTTCCATTATGCGAAGCGGTGTGTCCGGTGGCGGGTTTGGGCGTCCTGTACAGTTTGTGTTAAAAGGCGACACCTATGAAAACCTAGTGGCCTGGCGGGATACTGTGCTTGAAAAAGCCGCTGAAAACTCGGGGCTTATCCGATTAGATTCAGATTATAAAGAAACCTCACCTCAGCTTTTAGTGAATATCAATCGCGACAGGGCGGCCGATTTAGGTGTGTCCATCAGTGATATTGGTGGAACGCTAGAGGTAATGCTGGGACAGCGCAGAGTATCGACTTTCCTCGATAGGGGAGAGGAATACGATGTTATTTTAGAGGGTATCGAAGATGACTTTAGAAGCCCAAATAACATTGAAAATCTGTACGTTCGCTCAGCGAGAACCGGTGAGCTCATTCCCATGGACAACCTGCTTACCTTTGAAGAGCAAGCTACGTCTTCACGACTAAATCGCTACAATAGAATGCGGGCAGTGACAATTTCAGCAAACCTAGCCGAGGGCTATACCCTTGGCCAAGCGCTGACATATCTAGAAGAGATTGTTCGTACTGAGCTGCCTGACAACGTATCTATAGACTACAAAGGTGAGTCACAGCTGTACCAAGAGGCTGGCAGCTCGTTTATCTATGTGTTTATGCTCGCGCTGGCTATTACCTATCTTATTCTAGCGGCACAGTTTGAGAGCTGGGTACATCCGCTCGTTATCATGCTAACAGTACCTTTAGCACTCGTTGGTGCCTATATTGGTCTATTTTTCTCAGGGATGACGATAAACATCTACAGTCAAATCGGACTGGTCATGCTAATAGGTCTCGCGGCGAAAAACGGTATTCTTATTGTGGAGTTCGCCAATCAGCTACGAGACAGTGGTATGGAGTTTGAAGAAGCGTTAAAGCGGGCAGCCACACAAAGATTACGCCCCATTGTGATGACTGGGTTTACAACCGTATTCAGTGCATTGCCGTTGGTGCTAGCGACAGGTCCTGGCGCCGAAAGTCGTATGGTGATTGGCATGGTGATATTCTCAGGCGTGTTGGTATCGGCCTTTATGACGCTATATGTAGTGCCGACGGCGTACAGTTGGCTAGCAAGAAATACAGACTCACCCCTTAAACGAACCCAGGAAATTGAAAAGCTCGATAGCGATATTCCTTATAAAAAAGGCGACGTTTAACTTAAGTTAATGTTAGTGCGAGTTAGTCCAACTCGGGCTGCTCGCCCTATGCTCACCGAATCAAGGCTTCTAGGTTTACTTTGTTAGGTATGTTATTTAATACGTTGATATTGGTTTTGATGCGCTTAGCTTTTTCCCGTAATTCGTTAAGTTTTTGTTTTTATGTTTGATTTTCTAAATTTCCTTAGTATGTATTAAATTTTTTAATACTGGTCGTATCACCATCGTCGCTCCTTAGTCCTTAGTCTAGTTGCCAAATAATCCCTTCCCTATACACTGCGCGCCATCACAGCTTGTTGTGCCTAAGTTACTAATTTTTAGTTATTAAAACTTAACGACTTAATTGGCGTTAATGGCGTTTGTGACCAATACTTAATCGGTTGTCGAATTGTGACTGGATGAACCAGTCTTTTCACACTACGTTTGAGGTGAGTGACAAGCTAAACACAGGCTGATTTCGACAGATACGGTGAATGACACCGTGAATTAGTTAAGAGGATATCTTATGAAAAAATGGATTCTTGCAGCAGCATTATGTTGCAACATGGCATTTGCTGATGTAGCGGTTGTTGTGCACCCAAGTAATAGCGATTCGCTTGATAAAGCAACCATCACACGTCTGTTTCTAAATAAAGCTAAGGCATTTCCTAGCGGTACTCAGGCCGAACCTGTAGCACTTGAAGAAGGTCAGGCTGTAACCGACGAATTTAACGGTAAAGTTCTTAACAAAACAGCGTCTCAATTAACGGCCTTTTGGTCGAAGCTTGTCTTTACGGGGAAAGGTCAGCCGCCAAAATCATTAGGCTCTGACGCAGAAGTGATTGCTGAAGTCGCATCAAACCCCGGCGCTATAGGCTTTGTAGACGCAGGTGCTGTGAACGATAGCGTTCGCGTAGTAGCAACGTTTTAATTTTACCGTATTAGACTGAATTAAAGGAACAAGCATGAAAAAGAAACTTGCTATCTTATCAATGGCTAGCCTTGTGGCAGCACCCGCTATCGCCGAAGTTCAAATTAATGGTTTCGCTAACCTTATTGGCGGAATGACACTTGACGACAATGAATCGGTTTACGACTACGACAGCGACTTTAGCTTCGACCCAGCCAGTGTATTTGGTTTACAAGTTCGCGGTGAAATCAGCGACAAGTTGTCTGCTACCGCGCAGGTTGTTGGTCGTGGTAGAGACGACTACGACGCCGACTTCGAATGGGCGTATATGACATATAATGTGTCTAATACGACAAGCATTAGTGCAGGCCGCATTCGTATGCCGTTATTCAAATACTCTGCATCGTTAGATGTAGGTTACTCTTATCACTGGTTAACGCCACCTGACTCGGTATACGGCATCGACTTTAACAACATTGATGGTGTAAGAGTTGATTACTCCAACTACTCAGGTGACTGGGAATATGGCGCACAGTTCACTACAGGTCGTGCTCAAGCCGACACTACCATTTCTGGAATACCAGCGGCGCTTACCTTAGATAATGTTTTAGCGGTATCGTTTGAAGTAACAAGAGATTGGTTCAGTGCACGTACGTTGCTAGCTCGCGGAAAAACTAGCGCAGAAAACGCAGAGTTTGATGCGTTTGTAGACGGCGCTGGTCAATTTGGTGCAGTGGTTCCTGGTGCATCGGCATTAGCGTCTGGTTTGCGCATTGAAGAAGATACCGGAACCTTCTTTGAGGTTGCCGTTGGTGTAGATAAGTACGATTGGTTTGTGGGGGCAGAATACACTCAAACAGAAGTGGATGGTTCTGTTATTGCCGACAACAAAGCATGGTATGTGACTGCTGGCTTACGTTTTGGGAAATTTACCCCGCATATTACGTATGAAGTTGAAGAGGCAGACAATGGCGCGCAGCTTGGTTTAGTTGCAGCACTACCGCCAACAATCGAGACTGGCGATGCGGTAACAGATGCTACTTGGTCTGGCATTTATCAAGCAGCTAGCGGTATTGCTGCACAGCAGGACCTTGACGTGTCTGCGGTAACTGCTGGTCTTCGTTATGATGTTGAGCCTGGCCTAGCGCTAAAGGCGGATGTTACTTGGTATAGCGATGACCTTAACGACTTAAACGACGCTACGTTGCTAAAAGTCGGCGTGAACTACACGTTCTAAAACGCTAATGAAGCTCGGCGCGAGTACTCAATAAGTACCTAGAGCGCCGAGCCTCAACTATTTATTAAAGTTTTCGTTAATCTTGTAGATATATTACAGTAGTAGTGTCTTGTCAGGTATTCCTGAGCAGTAGTTGGACGATAATAAAAATAGTGAGATAGCAGATGAGTTTTCTTAAAAAAATGCCAATAGCGACTAAAATTTTCCTGATCCCGGGAATTGCTGCTTTAAGTTTCGTTATTTACCTCCTAATCACTGTCTATACTGCGTTAAACAATGGCGCTATTTTAGAAAAAGTCCAAACCGTGCAGTTTCCAGCACTTCAACTATCGGCCTCCACACTCGTGGAAATGCAAAAGGTACGAGATACCTTATCTAGCGCCGTGACTACTGGCGATCAAGATACCCTCGTTGCTGCGCAAGAATTGGCAAAAGAAGCTAAAGACGGAATGAATCAAATTGCGGGTATTAGCCCCGACTTTCGCTCCGACATGGCTAAAATCTCCTCCGGTTTCGACGACTATTTTAAAGTCGCTTTTAATGTATCGCAGTCAATGGTTGATGGCACAGCTGACTTTAGTCGATTAGGCGAGCTATCCAGCCAAATGAATTCGTCTTATGACGGTGTAATTGTGGCAATGACTCGCTTTAGAGACGACCAGCAAGATGCCTTTGAAAAAGCGTTTGAAAATACTGATTCGGCCAATACGTCACTTATCAGTACCGGCGTTGTGTTAGCGATAGTGGTTTCAATATTATTATTTGCCACCGCTATCCCTATTGTTCGCGGTATTAAGCAAAGTATCGACGATGTAGTTCGCTCATTAAAAGATATTGCACAGGAAAATGGCGATTTAACGGTTCGCATTGAAACGCAAAGCGAAGACGAAATTGGTGAACTGGTTCACTGGTTCAATCAATTTATGGACAAACTTCAGGGCGTGGTGAAAGACGTTGTTGAGGCAAGCCTTCCACTGTCAAACTTAGCGCAAAACTTGCGCGGCGTGACGGAAGAAACACAGCGCACTATCGATGTACAACAGCGTTCAGCAACTAACGCAAAACAAGCAGTCGATACAATGAGCGGCTCGGTCGACGGTGTAGCGCAAAGTGCTGCACAAGCAGCAAGTGACGCTAACGAAGCCACCAGCGCTGCAAGCGAAGGTCGTCAAATTGTTCAGCAAACTGTGACGAGTATTCAACAACTTGCTGATAATGTTCGTGAGACTGCTGATGTTATAGGCCGTCTAGAGTCTGATTCGAATAAGGTGGGCTCTGTATTAGATGTAATTAAAGGAATAGCGGAGCAAACAAACTTACTGGCACTTAACGCAGCTATCGAGGCCGCCCGCGCTGGCGAGCAAGGTCGTGGTTTTGCGGTGGTTGCCGATGAAGTGAGAACGTTGGCGTCGCGTACTCAGCAATCAACAGAAGAAATTCAAAATACTATTGAGCAGCTTCAAAGTGCGGCGCAATCAGCGGTACAAGTTATGGCTAAGGGGACCGAACAAGCCTCTAATAGTGTAGAAACGGCAAATAGAGCTGGAAGTAGCCTTGAAACAATTACCAGCACCATCGGCCGTATAAACAACATGAACGAGCAAATTGCCCACAACACCGAAGACCAGCGAACTGTTGCTATTGATATTGTCCGCCACGTAGATGAAATTCATCAGCGCACGGAACAAACGGCAACACGCTCTGGGGAGCTGGGGAGCATGTGTAATGAATTGGCTAATTTAGCGCAGCACTTAGAGTCTATAGCTAAACAGTTCCGCGTATAGCGATACGGTTAGATTCATCTATACTAAAAAGCCTCCTTGCGGATGGGCTGATACTTTATTAGGGATCTACTTATGTAGATCCCTTTTCATTTATATGCTTAAAATCATGCCTTTAGCATTAGATAATGACCATGAATGTCATTCACGAGCAAGTTTTAATTATTTAATAT
>NZ_JAAAWO010000013.1 GCF_010500895.1 Alteromonas genovensis | reverse complement strand
TTTATTGTATATAAATCTGCTCTCGAATGCGATTTATGATATTACATCACTATTAAACAACTGATTTCACTATGAAATAAAAAAAGGGATCTGACTTTTCAGATCCCTATTTAAGTATCAGCCCACCTTGCGGAGGCTTTTTTTTGCTCTTAATGTTTACTCATATTAGTTAAAGAGTGAAACATTAAGATGATGTGGTTAGCTGTTCATAGCAAAAAATCATAGCGAAAAAAAATCCCCGACTCTCGCCAGGGATTTTGTTTATTTAGCTTGTTTTGGCACTCATTAGATTGATGTAGTCTTTAATTTCAAACTCACTTCAAACTAATGCCTAGCTGTAGTTTCACCTGTGAAGCTACAGCTAAGAAGCTATTCGTCTAAAAAGCTGCGAAGCTGCTCAGAGCGGCTAGGGTGGCGAAGCTTACGCAGCGCTTTAGCCTCAATCTGACGGATACGCTCACGAGTAACGTCAAACTGCTTGCCCACTTCTTCTAGTGTATGGTCAGTATTCATATCAATACCAAAACGCATACGTAGAACCTTGGCTTCGCGGGCTGTAAGACCAGCAAGTACTTCCTGAGTAGCACCTTTCAAGCTTCCGCCCGTCGCCGAGTCTAAAGGCTGCACAATGGTGCTGTCTTCAATAAAGTCGCCAAGATGTGAATCTTCATCATCACCAATTGGCGTCTCCATAGAGATTGGCTCTTTTGCAATCTTAAGTACTTTACGGATCTTATCTTCCGGCATTAGCATGCGTTCAGATAATTCCTCTGGCGTTGGCTCTCTGCCCATCTCTTGAAGCATTTGGCGAGAGATACGGTTTAGCTTGTTGATAGTTTCAATCATGTGCACAGGAATACGAATTGTTCTGGCTTGGTCGGCGATTGAACGCGTAATAGCCTGGCGAATCCACCACGTTGCATACGTTGAAAACTTGTAACCACGACGGTATTCAAATTTATCAACTGCTTTCATAAGACCAATGTTACCTTCTTGAATAAGGTCGAGGAACTGAAGCCCGCGGTTGGTATACTTCTTAGCAATTGAGATAACAAGACGAAGGTTAGCTTCAACCATTTCTTTCTTCGCTCGGCGAGCTTTCGCTTCACCGATAGACATACGACGGTTAATGTCTTTTATGTCTGCGATAACCAAGCCAGTTTCTTGCTCAACTTGATTCATCTTGCTAATACAGCGCTCTACTTCTTCTTGATGTACAGCAAGTTCGTCGGCATAAGGAGCGCCAGATTTCACTGCAGCAAAAAGCCACGCTGTTGATGTTTCATTTCCTGCGAACGCTTTAATGAAGTCTTTCTTTGGCATTTTTGCGTTAACTACGCAAAACTTCATGACAAGACGTTCCTGAATACGAACTTTATCCATCATATGACGCATGTTTTTCACCATGCGATCGAACTGCTTAGGAACAAGTCTGAATTCTTTGAAGATGTCGCTTAATGCGTTGATCTGCTTGCGTGCTTCTGCATGCGAACGACCTTTCTTCTCAATGACATCACGAGTTTTGATGTATTGAGTACGAAGTTCGTCGAAACGAGCTCTCGCAAGTTCAGGATCTACGCCAGTGTCTTCTTCTTCCTCGTCTTCGTCATCGCTGTCATCGTCTTCATCTTTTAACTCTTCTTCTGAGAGGTCAGAACCGATGTGCGTTGCCGTTGGAGCAAGATCTTGATCGTCATCAGGGTCAACAAAGCCAGAAATAATATCGCTTAGGCGAATTTCTTCTGCTTCATATAAATCCCATTGATCAAGCAAATATGTAATTGCTTCTGGGTATTCTGCTACAGAACACTGAACTTGGTTTATGCCATCTTCGATACGCTTGGCTATTTCAATTTCGCCTTCGCGTGTCAAAAGCTCTACTGTTCCCATTTCACGCATGTACATGCGGACAGGATCTGTAGTACGGCCAATTTCACTTTCTACAGTTGCAAGTGCTTGCGCTGCAGCCTCTGCTGCATCTTCGTCTGCATTTGCTTCTTGCATGAGAAGTTCATCTGCATCAGGAGCTGATTCAGAAACTTGAATTCCCATGTCGTTGATCATGCGGATAATGTCTTCTATTTGATCAGAATCGACAATATCTTGCGGCAGGTGGTCGTTAACTTCTGCAAAGGTTAAGTAACCTTGCTCTTTACCTTTTGCAATCAGGAGCTTAATCTGAGACTGCTTGCTTTGCGCCATATAACCTACACTTCTCACATTCAATTAGTTTGCAATAGACAAGACACCATACGCTGACGTATGTTCCATCTTATCTGCTGGAGTACTGATGTTCGTATCAATGCCGTTTGTGCCCAATGCGACGCTTATGAGTGCGATGCGCATCCGCCCGAGTTTGGTTTTGCCCGTGTTATCGGCTATATATTGTTTACTCACATTGCTGTTTTTTCGTTCACATAGCAGCCAGCCAGTAAATGCTCTGCATGCATTGTGATTGAACACAGCGAATTAGTCAGTATAACAGAAAAACCAGTGGTTTTACCAGATTACTGGCTGATTTTTTAAACAGCAATCATTTGCAATTGAAACTGGCAAGGTGTGCTGAGCGTCGCTGCACACTTTTGCAGCGAAGTTCAATACATCCTAACTATTTTGCCGTTCTTTCATTAACAGCGTTAACTCTTCTTTTTCAGCTTTACTTAGTGATTGCACCCGAGAGCGCGAAAGTAATGTCTCTATTCGGCTTTCAAGATGAGCATCAAGTAAACGCGTAAAACTATCATTATAGACCCGTTCTGCGTCTTCATCTTTAACTAAGTGCTCTTGCAACAATAGTTTTGCGATAGTAGAAGAATGGGGATGGTCGCGGAAGTTTTCAACAAGCTGACTGGTCTTAGCATTTGGATTAGCCAAACAAAATGCGTGTACATCGCGCAGCAAGTCCATGCCCGCCGCTGCGCTACCGGTAAAAATGCCAATTTGCACATCGTCACAAGCCGCGGCCAGTCTTGGTGAGTCTAAGAGAAGACGAATAAGCATACGAAGTGGTGATAACTTGGGTTTGTTTACCTGAGTTAGATTGGGAGAGTAGGCTTTTTTGCTGCCTTGGTTTGCTTTTGAGATGTCCTGCTGAAGCTTGAATCGGTCAAATTCCCCGGTGTGCTTAGCCAGCTCTTCAAGCAACATATTTTTCTGATCAGCACCTAACGTTGACTCAATAAGAGGCATTGCGGCTTTTTTAAGGGCTATTTTTCCTTCGGGTGTGCCCACATTATGACTCTTAAGTAGGTTCTCAAAAAAGAAACGCGAAAGCGGCATTGCTTCGTTAAGCATGCCTAAGAAGGTATCTTTGCCCACCTGGCGCACCATGGTATCTGGATCTTCACCATCCGGTAGAAATAGAAACGATAATCGCACGCCGTCTTTTAATGCGGGTAGCGCGTTTTCTAGGGCTCTCCAGGCCGCTTCGCGACCTGCACGGTCGCCATCGTAACAACACACAATGTGCGATGTTGCGCGAACCAGCATTTGGATATGCTCTAAGGTTGTGGCTGTGCCTAGGGCTGCGGTGGCAATATTAATATCGAACTGGCTTAACGCCACCACGTCCATGTAGCCTTCTACGACAACAACGGTGTCTAGCTGCCGGTTTTGCTGACGGGCAGAGTAAAAGCCAAATAGCTCGTTGCCCTTATGGAAAATACGTGTTTCTGGTGAGTTAAGATATTTGGGACCACCGTCTTCTAATACTCGCCCACCAAAGCCAACCACGCGCCCTCGCTTGTCCCGAATAGGAAACATAATGCGGTCGCGAAAAAAGTCGTAGGTGCGGCCCTGGTCATTTTTATTGACCAACCTCAAATCAATTAGCTGCTTTATTTGTTGAGGACTTTTTCCAAATGTATCTAGCAATGCGCTCCAGCCATCAGGCGCATATCCAATTTCCCACTGCTTGACAATGTCGCCACTCAAACCTCGATTTTTAAGATAATCGATTGCCTTTTTACTGTTTCCGTTTTGGCGAAGCTGGTGTTGGAAAAAGCGTGTCACCTGCTCCATTAACGTATAGTCATCTTGCAGCTGCTGCTTCTTTTCCTCACTCATGGCCGGACGGCTGCCCTTTTCCCGCGGTACTTCTAGCCCGTGATATCTAGCGAGGTCTTCAATGGCTTCAACAAACTCTAGGCGGTCGAATTCCATGATAAAAGAGATGGCGTTGCCGTGGGCTCCACAACCGAAACAATGGTAAAACTGCTTATCTTGACTGACAGTAAAAGAGGGCGACTTTTCGTTGTGAAAAGGACAGCAAGCCTGATAGTTTTTGCCTGCTTTTTTTAATTTTACTCGGTTATCGACCACTTCAACCACATCGGTACGTGAGAGAAGATCATCAATAAAGTCGCGGGGTATTTTTCCAGCCATGAGGGATTCGTATAAATAAAACGGTAGATACTTTAACAGGGATAGCGAAGAATGAGAATGTATTACCGCACCCAAGTTTATTGGATACGGTAATTGCTAATAGTCAGCACTTTCTACTAATGGTTTTCGAATCGGCGACTATTGCGTTTACATTCTTAGGCGTTTAAGCGGGCTTTTATTTTTGTACTCAGTGCGCCCATATCGGTGCGACCTTGTACCTTAGGCTTTAACGCGCCCATTACTTTCCCCATATCTTGCATACCCGTTGCACCCGTTGAGGCCATGGTGTCATCAATTAACGCATTGAGTTCTTCATCAGTCAGTGGCTGAGGCAAGAAATGTTCAATATAGGTGATTTCTTCCCGTTCCTTGCTTGCAAGGTCGTCTCTGTCTGCTGCATCAAACTGAGCCGCAGCGTCTTGGCGCTGCTTCACCATTTTCGTAAGTACCGCTAGTACAGCAGGGTCATCAAGCGTGATTTGCTCGTCTATTTCTTTTTGCTTAATTGCCGCAAGGGCCATTCGAATAGTGCCTAAGCGCAGCTTCTCTTTCGCGCGCATTGCATCTTTTTGGGCAGATTTTAAATCATCAATTAATGCCATGATAGTTTTCGTATCCTTTGTTAGCGAGTCGTTGTTGGATATAACGTTATGGTAATAGGATAATCAATAGAATGATAAATGGAAGCTTTAAAAGCGAAAGGAACCAATGAGAAGTCTAAAAAGTGAGTGGACTAAATATAAGCTCCAAATAAAAAGGATGAGCAATAGAATTAAATGTGGTTGGTTCGATAACCGAGTTTGACTACAGCGCTATTATAAAACGGATTGGATATTAGGAAGGGATAATTGATATTCGCCAGCTGCTGCGCACTGTTTTTTGTACTGCGGCTTAGCGCCGCTCTTTATACTAAGGCTTAGTGCTGTTCTTTATACTAAGGCTTAGTGCTGTTCTTTATACTAAGGTTTAAGACTACTCCTTATACTTAGCTTGGTACTTTGGCTTCATATTAAAGGCAAACAGAGACAAAAAAGGTCCAAATAAGGACCCTTTTTGATACTTCAGAAACGCGAAAGGTGCTGCAATGGCAACACCTTTCGTACTCGTAATTAAACCCTAGTTTAGTAGAGTTTTACGCGACGTGCGTTTTCACGAGCTAGCTTCTTAAGATGACGCTTTTTAGCGGCAGCTTTCTTGCGCTTGCGTTCCCACGTAGGTTTTTCGAAGAATTCACGACGACGAACTTCAGATAGAACACCTGCTTTTTCACAAGAACGCTTAAAACGACGCAGCGCCACATCAAACGGCTCGTTTTCTCTAACTTTAACGATAGGCATTTAAACACTCACCTCAAAACTTTACTGTGTATATCCGGGTAAAATTGTGCGCTAAAAAGGCCACCCGGGTTAAAAATGGTGCGAAATTCTAATCATTTCTGCAGAGAAAGTAAAGGATGAATTGCTAAAAAATAGCCAATATCGTGCATTTACTCCTTTGCTAGCATTCCATGAATGCAGGTTTACAGGTAAACTCTGCGCCTAAGAAACATAAGCTACCCAGTTTCATCGCCCCTAACGCTGCCTTTTTAGAGCGTGTCCGAGCGTTGAATGTCGGGTTAGAAAGATAATCACGGGCGGATCATAAAGATGATCGCCGCAGATCGCTAGTAAAATTATTGGTTTTTGTTGTAAAAAGGTGAGCGCTGAATGCGAATTTTAGGAATTGAGACGTCGTGCGACGAAACCGGCATTGCAGTATATGATGACGAACAGGGCTTGCTTTCTCATGAGTTATACAGCCAAGTTAAGCTGCACGCCGATTATGGTGGAGTCGTTCCCGAGTTGGCTTCTCGCGATCATGTCCGCAAAATTATTCCCCTTATCGAAAAAGCGCTGACTGACGCGAATACCACACCAAAGGATATTGACGGCGTTGCCTTCACTCAGGGGCCAGGTTTAATTGGTGCTTTACTTGTGGGGTCATCCGTTGGCCGCTCACTCGCCTATGCGTGGAATGTACCGGCTGTTGGTGTGCATCACATGGAAGGCCATTTGTTAGCACCAATGTTAGAAGACAATGCGCCTTCATTTCCTTTCGTGGCGTTGCTTGTTTCTGGCGGTCACTCAATGTTGGTGAATGTAAAAGGCATTGGTCAATACGAAGTGCTTGGGGAGTCAGTAGATGACGCCGCTGGTGAAGCGTTTGATAAAACCGCGAAACTTCTTGGTTTAGATTACCCAGGTGGTCCATTGCTTGCCAAATTAGCGGAAAAGGGGGAGCCCGGCCATTATAAATTCCCACGACCTATGACTGACAAGCCAGGTCTAGATTTTAGCTTCAGTGGACTCAAAACCTTTGCCGCAAACACGATTAGAGCATCTGATGGCAGCGACCAAGTTAAAGCCAACATAGCATTTGCATTCCAAGAGGCTGTGGTGGACACTCTTATGATCAAATGTAAGCGGGCGCTCAAACAAACGGGAATGAAACGATTGGTTATTGCCGGTGGTGTAAGCGCTAATCAGATGCTTAGGCAAAAAATGACGGTGTTGATGGATGAGCTACACGGCGAAGTATTCTACCCCAGCCTAGCTTACTGCACTGACAACGGAGCCATGATTGCCTATGCCGGAATGCAGAGATTAAAAGCAAACGAAGTCCTTGAACTAAGCTCTCAGGCCAAGCCTCGCTGGCCGCTAGACACACTCACTGCTGTTTAGGTACTGCTA
Source organism: Alteromonas genovensis (assembly GCF_010500895.1). Taxonomy (GTDB): domain Bacteria; phylum Pseudomonadota; class Gammaproteobacteria; order Enterobacterales; family Alteromonadaceae; genus Alteromonas; species Alteromonas genovensis. The sequence continues at coordinate 108,315 of NZ_JAAAWO010000013.1, read as the reverse complement.
TTTGCGTGTTAGGTTTAGGTTCAGGCACGCGTCTAAGACGGGGGAACGCTTCATCTTTATTTGATGTGCGCCTAATGTGTTCGCAATAAGGAATAAGAACATGATTAAATTAATGACCGCCGTGATATCTGCATGGATGATACTGGTGCTATCTCACACGGCAAGTGCGAGTGGAGAGACAGCGCAGCAACCTCAGTACGTTGTGTTGATTTCACTTGATGGTTTTAGGCACGATTACGTCGAGCTACACGGCGCGTCTCACCTAGCTCGCATAGCCAAAGAGGGCGTGCGTGCATCAAGTATGACACCGGTTTACCCGGCAAATACGTTTCCTAATCATCTGTCGTTGATAACAGGGTTATTACCTAAACATCATGGCATTGTGAATAATCGTTTTTTCGACAAAACAAGATCAACGAAAGAGGGCTATGCTCGCTACAGTATGGGCAAAGGAAAGACAGACAGTACCTGGATTACGGCAACGCCACTGTGGAATTTAGCCGAACTAAACGGACTTAAAGCGGCAACATTTTTCTGGCCAGAGTCTGATGCACGAATTGGCGGCGCGCTTCCTACTTATCACTTTCCTTATTCAAAATATACAAGCTACCAACAGCGAATAGACCAGATGGTTCAGTGGTTAAGTTTGCCTGAAGTATCTCGACCTCGCTTTGTCACTGGCTACTTTTCGCTAACCGATACGGTAGGTCATGACGAAGGGCCTTATTCGCCCTTAACCAAAGATGCGGTTGTGCAAGTGGATGCCCTCGTGGGTGAGTTGTATGACCGAATTCAAGCATTAGATATTAACGTTAATGTGGTCATTGTATCGGATCACGGTATGACCTCGGTAGATAGCAATAAAGTCATTGATGTGTCAGCACTGTCTATCCCAGATACATTCTCGGTAGAAAACGAGGGCGCACAAGTTCATATTTATGCCCCCAAAGACGCGAGTGAAGAAGCGATATTGCAAGAAGCAAACCGCTTATCTACTGTCTCTAATGAGCGGTATAAGGGACGGTTCGTTGTGCTTAGCGATGCTCAGCGAGAAATGCGTCAATTTGAAAAGGGGAGTAGAACGGGAGACATCCTGTTAGAGGTGTCACCCCCAGCGCGTTTTATTGATGATGCAACAGGGCGCATCAGCAAAGGCGGTCATGGCTACCTCAATACGCTGCCCGATATGGGCGCCACTTTTATTGCTGCAGGCCCTGCTTTTAAAAAAGGGGTTACGCTGCCGGTGTTCAGTAACTTAGAGGTTTATCCTGCCCTAGCTAAAATAATGGGTATAGCGCCGTTCACGCCCATAGACGGCAAACTTGAAGTACTCAATCAAGGGTTGGTGCGCTAGTATTGGAGCATAGACACTGGAGCACTAATGTTGAAGCACTAGCATCGAAACACTAGCGCTGAAACACTAGCACTGGGGGCGAGTCATTCTTTGATAGACCCTTTATCCCAAACCTTACTCTCAGACCCGCTTAAAAGCCGTACAATGTTGTCCTTATGCCTAATAATAATGAGTATGGATAACATAGCCACCGGAATGGTATAGAGCGGTTTGACCAGCCAAGTAAAAAGAGGCGCTAGGCTTACGGCAACGAGCGCGCCCAATGAAGAATAGCCGGTGATAAAGACCACAAGCACCCAGCTCACAATGAGAAGCCCTGCCAAGTCTAAACCTATTGGCAACATGGCACCAAAAGCGGTCGCCACCGCCTTTCCTCCTTTAAAACCAAAGTACAGTGGGAAAATGTGACCAAGGCATGCTGCTATTGCAATTAGCCCTAATAGCAGGGGTTCAATATTTAAAAAGTAACTGCCATAAACGGGGATTGTTCCCTTTAAAATATCCATGACCAACACAAGTAGGGCAGGTACACGTCCACCGAGTCGGTATACATTCGTGGCGCCTGGATTTTTGGAGCCAGCAGTTCTTGGATCGGGAAGAAGAAATACTCGGCTAATGAGTACCGCACTTGACAGCGAACCAAAAAGATACGCGACGGCAACCATTAATATTGTTAAGGAAATCATTAGTTTACTTTTTCACTCATTGGCGTTTCATTTTCATAACGTTTTAATTGTAATAACGCTATTATAATTTTAACTGCTAGCCGCTACCCTCATTATTCAAACTAAGGTTTCATCAACATGCCCTAGTTTCATTTAACGTTTTGTCTTCGTTAAATATGAAAACCTCAGTTGCCCCGTGTTGCCATACAGCGGTATAGTTGTGCATCATTTACTGCGGTAAGCTTTGCGTCAGCATAACGCTACTTCATCCAAATACGATATACCACCTTTGGCCTGCATTTATGTTGGTCAATTCGCAGTAGTAAGACCAGTAAAAACATAAGTTGAAACAATTCATGGGTAAAATATTTATAACTGGATTAACGGTAAATACGTTAATTGGGGTTTACGATTGGGAGCGCACACAGCAAACCGCGCTGCTTTTAGACGTAACCCTAACCGCCGACTTAAACGCAGCTATGCAAAGCGATGATGTAAACGACACCATTGACTACGCAAAAGTGGCAGAGTGTATTGTCGACGTCGGTCAGCGCAGCGAGTTTGAACTATTAGAAGCCTTTGGCAACGCAGTAATGACATCGGTATTTGACGCTTTTGCGGTTTCCGCTATCACCGTTAAAATTGTAAAGCCGAATATTTTACCTAATGCACAAACGGTGGCTGTCGAGCTTTGCCGAGAGCGTAGTTAATGTCTCAACACACCATTTTAATTAGTGTAGGCTCTAATATTGAGCGTGAGCATTACACTCGACAGTCAATTATTGCATTAAAAAAGCACTTCCAAGACGTTTCGCTGTCTTCAGTGTACGAAAGTGAAGCGGTAGGGTTTAACGGCAGTCCATTTTATAATTTAGTGGCTAAGGCTAATACTTCACTGAGTATAGAGCACGTATGCGAAACCTTGAAAAACATTGAGCGGGACAATGGGCGGGTTCACACCGACAAAAAGTTTTGTGCTCGTACATTGGATTTAGATCTTCTTACCTATGATGACACCGTGACTCGTTCACCCGTTGTGTTACCAAGAGAAGAGATTTGTCACAATGCCTTTGTTTTATGGCCACTGGCAGAGCTGGTACCCAATAGTATTCATCCTGAAACACAACAAACCTATGCCCACATGTGGGCGTCTTTCGATAAGCAGAAGCAGCGACTTTGGCCTGTTGACTTTACCTGGAGCTAAGCAAGGGAATGACACTTTTTGAAATTATAATTTTAGCTATTATCCAAGGGGTAACGGAGTTTTTACCTATTAGTAGCTCTGGGCATTTACTGTTACCGGCCGAGCTTTTTGGCTGGGTAAGCCAGGGGCTGGCCTTCGATGTCGCGGTTCATGTGGGCAGCTTGTTAGCCGTAATGATTTATTTTCGCCAAGAAATTATGCAGATGACGGTTGCATGGTGTACGCAAGGGTTCAGTAAACAGCAGTCCACTGACAGTAAGCTGGCGTGGTACGTGATTATTGCGACCATTCCTGCGGTTATTGTGGGTTTTCTTATGAAGGGTTGGATTGAAGACAACGCCCGTACGGCGCTGGTCATTGCCGCAACAACCATTATTTTTGGCCTGGTATTGTGGTACGCCGATGCGACCGCCAAGCGAAAGCACGAGCTTGATACACTTAATATAAAACAAGCTATATTCATTGGCTTGGCACAAGTGTTGGCGTTAATACCCGGTACGTCCCGTTCGGGAATAACCATGACCGCAGGACTGATGCTTGGCTTAAAGCGTGAAGCATGCGCCCGTTTTTCTTTCCTATTGTCTATACCAGTAATACTGGGTGCAGGCTTACTGGCAACCTACGATTTGATTGAAGCCAACGAGGCGGTGGACTGGCAAGCATTAATGTACGGCGCTATGTTCTCTTTTGTGAGTGCTTATCTTTGCATTTACCTATTCTTAAGCTGGATTGCGCGCATTGGCATGCTTCCTTTTGTGATATACCGCCTCGCGCTTGGTGCAATACTTTTATGGTTTGTCTTTGCTTAACCTTTGGTTGAAGAGCTAAACTCGAACAGAAAAGCCAGAATAAAAAAACAGCTAGAGAGCGAGATTAAAAAGTCAGATTTGAAAGGCAGACATGCCAATCGTGGTTTTGCGGAGCTCGCTTTATAAAAAAGCAGAGCGCCAGAACGGCATAACGTTTAAGGCGCGTCAAAGTGAAGAGTGAATAAAAGGAGCAACAGGATGTCGGACACTATTTTTACCAAAATTATTAATAAAGAAATCCCCGCGGACATTCTTTACGAAGATGACATGGCGTTGGCGTTTAAGGATATTAATCCGCAAGCTCCAGTACATTTTCTTGTTATTCCCAAAAAGGCCATTGCCACAATCAACGATATTACTGCTGACGACAGGGAAGTGGTTGGTCATTTATCGGTAGTGGCGGCAAAGGTAGCTAGCGATTTAGGTGTTGCCGAGCAAGGCTTTAGAACCGTCATGAACTGCAACGAGTTTGGTGGTCAAACGGTTTACCATATTCACCTTCATGTATTGGCTGGGAAGCCGTTAGGATGGCCTCCGTACACAGAAGATATGAAAAAGCACGTTGAATAGCGGGCACCCTACAAAACCATGAGATAATGAAAAACGCCGCGTTATTGGAAATGACGCGGCGTTTTTTTATAAAAGCAAAAATTAAACTGCGATCACTCGGGCAATCCCAGCACTTTTTTACCTTGGTTAAAGTGTATATCCACTGGAATATTAGCATCGCTTAAACGGGCTAAGTCAGAGTTTAGCTGCGGCCTAATTACGCCCATTGTCTCGACAAGTTCGGCAACGCCATCATAGTCACCATCACCTTGAAGGGTAAGAATTAACTCTGATAACGCTTCAACGGCTGCGCCCATTTTTTGCATGTTGACACGATATAGTCCGTCTTCAGTTTTCTCAAACGCACCTTGCTGTGCAAAAAAGTTAAACCTAATCATGTTTGCTTTACCGTGGGCTGAGCTTGCACCAAAGCGTACAGAGCGGAATATGCCGGCCATAAAGGTGACATAGTAATCCTCTAGTGAACCCTCTGTAATTTCTTCTTTCTCAAGCAGACTTTGCACCATGTAGAGACCTAAAATATCGGCTTTACCTTCCTCTAATGCGGATGCGTGCTCTTTCAACGCCTGGCGAACGGTGCTTGAACCATCAAGGGTATTCTTAATGCCCAAACCGTGAGCCACTTCATGGAACATGGTATTGGCAAAAAAGGCGTCGAAGGTAATATGCTGACGCTGCTCAGGAACAATAAGCGTATCTGCTATAGGCACGAGGATATTGTCGAATTTTGCCTGCATGGCATTTTTAAGCTGTAGTCGACGAGTCCCTTTCTCCAACTGTACACGTTCATCATTGGGTAGATTGATGGCGATGGTTTTACTGCCCGCATTAGAGTGACCTGCATAATAAATAACATCATAAGCATTTAGGTCGGCGTCAGACCCAGGCACTTCTGCTTTGTAAGCTTTTGCTACTGGCAGTCCTTGCTGTAACTCGGGTAAAAACGCAGCATATTTAGCCAGCTTTTCGCTCCAAGCTAAATCTTTTACCAGTACGTATGCTTCAAACGCGGCGCGGTAGCCAAATAACTGATCCTCATAGGATTCAATGGGGCCAATCACTAACTCAATAGGATTGGTTTTCATGTCCATCCACGCCATATCAGAGGCAAGGTAGTCATCGGTTAAGAGTGCATCTGCTCGCAGTGTCAAATACGCTTTAAAACTCTCATCTTCAGCAAGCTCTGCCGCTTCAAGAAGAAGATCAGAGGCTTCCATCAAATCACTTTTAAACGCTATTGAATAAGGCTCGGAATATAAATTTCCCGCTTCATCGCGCTTAACCATGGAGTATAGCCCCTGCTTATCGGCAAACTCTGCGGTAGCAAATTCAGCCTTTTCCATGTCATGGGGGTAAAACTGTGCGCCAGCGTATTTCGTATCGAAGCCACTGATAAAGGGGGTATCGCCATTTAAACGATCCCAAGGACCGTAGTTAATTGAAGCGAAGTGACGTACCTCTTCACTTTCAATCCCGCTTAGAAATGAGGCTTTGCTGCCAAAAAATGCTTGTTGCCAGAAAAGCTCATCCATTATTTTTGATGCATCAATGAGAAGCGATAGCATTTTATGCTGATTATCGCTGAGATGGTCTAAATTAGCGGTAAGGTCGACGGGGTGATAAATGGCCAGTCTTGACTCATCCACCAGCAGGGTCTGCTTTGTGTCCGCCGTGTCTTCAAGCGCTGTGTTTGCAGAATTAGTGTCTGTGGGTTGGCTGCATGCGCCTAACAAAAATACACCGGCAAGGGCAGCTGCAACAGGAGATAGACCTGTTCTTATTATTTTTTTCATTGGTTGTTTTACCGTCCGTCGTTAGTTTTATTAATTGTACTAATTTGATTTTACATCAAAGGCAAATAGCTTCTACTATTCACTTTGTTGTTTGAAATCAAAAGTATTTTCTCGTCTATTATCTATACTGTAATGGGTGGCTTGTTAGCCTGTATATTTAGTTGGTCGAAATCGAAACACTGCGATAGTATGGTTAAAGTTATACTATTATAAAAAGCCTGTCCCGCTGAAAATACCAAGGGATGCTGTATTGAAAATGAAAGTCGAACGTACAACTATCGATTATGCCGCTAGCAAAACGCGCTTTACTGCATAAACGATATTAATATTTTAGTAAGTGATTGGCTTGAACAAGCCATAAAAAGTCTAAGGGTAGAACTATGTCTACACAGAACGCGCTCTCAACCATTCTTGTTGAAAAAATAAACAATGACACGCTTGTACTGCCTACGCTTCCAGCAATTGCGTTAAAAGTAAGAAAAGCGGCTGATGATCCTGATATAAACCTCAATGCAATGGCCGATGTTATTGGCCAAGACCCATCACTAGGCGCCCGCATGATTAAGATTGCGAATAGTGCGTACATGGGGCGTAGCGTAAAAGTAACGTCCATTGGCCAAGCTGTTACGCGAATTGGTCTTCGCCAAATTAAGAATATTTCTACTGCGTTGGCCATGGAACAGCTGTTTGTGTCAAAAAATGACATCGTTACGCGCTATTTGCAAAAAGAATGGGTGAATACCGTTGATATCGTTGCAAACTCAATGGCGGTGCTGCAGCTTTATATAGCGAGAACGAAAAAACGTGAGATGAGCCTGGATACCATGACGCTAGCCGCATTAGTTCATAATATTGGTGTGCTCCCTGTATTAACTGAAGCCGAGCGTCACCCAGAAGTCTTTGCCAACCCCTCGTTCCTCGATGTAGCGATTGATAAGCTATCCGGTCGAGTGGGCGCGAGCATCATGAAAGAATGGGGATTTGGCGAGACCTTTGTTAACGTTTCACAGCACTGGAAAGACCTAAGCTTTATTCCTGAAAACGTAGACTATATTGACTTTGTTCGTGTGGGCGCAGCCCTATCTGGCGCGATGGATAATCAAAAAGATGCCGTACTCAATTTAGCCATGCAGCGGAACGTGGTTGACGACATCAGCGTATTGCACAGCGACGAGTTTACAGAGCTGTCAAATTCAGCGAAACAAATATTCATGTAAAGCGTATGGCTTTAAGGCCTTAGCACCTTATTTACAAGGTATTGAATTGAAAGAAAGCCAGCACACATTTTTGTGATAGACATTGTCTATTCGCAACTACGTGCTGGCTTTTTATTTACATTGAAGTTCAATGAAAAAGAACCAATTAAGATGGCTTACCCTCCCTTTTTTGCACGAAAAGTAATCCGAGCCCAAGTCCAAGCCCCCACACCGCAGAGGGTAACGAAAGCAAACTGAATCCAGATGCCGTGCACAGCAGTGTTAACAGTGCTGGTGCCCGATGAGATTGCGTTTCCATACTTTTGGAAAATGCGCGCTGAAGTGTTGCTAGCAAAGCCAGCCCTGCTAATAGATGAATGATAACGTTAGGCATGCTGACAAACAGTGCCACGATAGCCGACGCACTAAAGCCGACTATTACATAAGCAATACCAGCAGCTATTGCAGCTTTGTAACGTTGCTGCTTATCATTATCTACCTCATTTCCCATACAAATTGCAGCAGTAATCGCGGCAAGGTTAAAAGTGAAACCGCCAAAAGGGGCAAGTATTCCCTGCACAATAGCGATGCCTGAAAGTATGGGTTTATGGTCTGGAAAGTAGCCGTGAACGTGGTGAATGGCAATGCCCGGTAAGTTCTGCGATAGCGTTGTAATGATAAATAGCGGTACGCCTAAACCGATGGCGGCTGACCATGACAATGTGGGTGTGACCCACACAGGCAAAGGGGCGCCTAACTCAAAAGTGAAGCCTGGGTCACTTGCCTGACCCTGCATGAAAACGGTCACTATGAGAGATAGAATTAATAGCACCAACATTAAATACTGAGGAAAAAGTCGACTGCCGACTATATAGACTACTAAAAATGACGCAACGATATAGGGATACTCATTCACATCACTAAAAATAGTGAGGCACAGGGGCAGTAAAATGCCGGCAAGGAGCGCACTAGAAATGGCGGGTGGAATACGGCCAATTTGTTTAAGTAGAAGTCTGCTTTGCGCGGTTATTAGTGATAGAAAAGCACAAAGTACAAAAGCGCCGATAGCGTCGCTGTAAGAGTATTGCTCTACTGTGGTAAGTAAAAATGCGGCACCTGGTGTCGACCATGCCGTTACCACGGGGACTTTAGTGAACCATGAAAAGGCAATACAAGTCACTCCCATGCCGAGTCCTAAGGCTAGTAGCCAACTTACCACCATAGCGTCTGATGCGCCTGCACGCTTCGCAACGTCAATAACAATGACAACGGCACTGCTATAGCCAACAATGACAGCGGTGACCCCCGCGCTGATATGCCGTAAAAAAAATGCACTCATTGTCTATGCCTTCGTTTGTACGTGTTTACTGTGTTCACGTTGAAAAGTGATCGCCGCTATTGAAATGTTGTGCGTTATAACGCACAAAGCTAGTGCAGTAAGAGTAGCACTTGTGCGCTATAGCGCACAAGTGCAAAAGTAACGTATACTGAGCCAAAAGGTTTTAATGACTTCTTGGCAATAAGGTAGGTATGTTGAAAGATAGCGGAAGTAAAATTACCCATAATGTGGCGCAGAATTTACGGCGGGTAAGGGGCGAAAGAAAGCTATCACTCGATGGTGCGTCTCAGTTAACCGGCGTATCAAAAGCCATGTTAGGGCAAATAGAAAGAGGGGAGTCGAGTCCAACCATTGCTACGCTGTGGAAAATAGCCACTGGACTACAGTGCTCTTTTTCTTCGTTCTTAGGGAATACTGCAACAACGCATGAAAACAGCCAAGAAAGCAGTCAGGAAACCAGCAATGATACCAGCGCACTGCAACCGCAAGTTGAGTTAATTGCCGACCCTAATATGCAGGTTTTAACTCTATTCCCCTTTGATCCGCTCACGTCGTTTGAGGTGTTTGAATTAGTATTATCTCATCACCATGAGCAACACTCCACAGCTCACCAAGCAGGTGTGACTGAGCGTATTCATGTTATATCTGGCGTGCTAAGTGTGATGCAAAACGGCCAGTGGGAAACGCTAAAAGCAGGGGAGCAATGCGTATTAGCGGCAGATAAGGCGCATGCTTACAGAGATGATGCGGGTGAGACTCGATTTATGGCAATAATACATTACCCCCAATAGCTGTCTTTGGGGGTAATCAACAGGTTTCAGAGTGTGTTTTAATGAAAACTACAGGTCATTGTCATTCAGTTTCAATGTATCTCGAAGGAAGTTTAACAGCGTGGTTATTTCCGCTGACATCAGGGCAAACTCGGCATCTAAACGAGCTTCAACCTGATCTTTAGGAACGTCTTCGGTTTCTTGTTTAATGCGGTCGGTAAATTTAATGCGTTTTACCGCACCATCTTCACACATTATTGCCGACAGGCTTTCAGCATATTCAAACGCCACTTTTTGAACAAGTTTACCCGCAGATAAATGCAGACTAATTTCGTCGCTATCAAGAGGCTGATTTTTACAGCGAATGACACTGCCAGTGTCGTCAGCAGATTTTAATTCTGCCTCTTCAAGCAAATCGATGTTATCTGGCGTCGCGTCTGTTACCCAATGCGTTAACTCGCTTTGCAGGCTATGACGGGTAAATGGCACAACAGGCAGTGAACCAATCGCCTTTCTTACCATAGCGAGAAACGCCTCGGCTTTGCCATCTGATGAGGCATCCACTACCACTAAGTTGTCCGGTAGCGAAATAAACCCGTGGGTATAGCTATTTTTTGTGAATGCTTGTGGTAGCAGGCGCGTTTGAATTTCTTGCTTTAAATCTGTTTTGGCTTTTTTGCCAACCGCAGCGCCAGTTTCCATTTCTATTTTGGCAACCATTTCTTCAAGTTCAGCATTAACAACCGCTGCAGGTAAAATCTTTTCCTGCTTTTTCAACGTTATCCAATAGCGCTGCTGAACACAGTGAAACATGGTGCCCGACTTGCCAGCTTGAGAAAAGGGTGAAGCAAATCCCATAGTCGCCATATCTTGGCTGCCGCAAGGCCTAAAAGCATGCTCGTTAAGCATGCGTTCTAAATCGTCATCATCGAGCGACAGTGGCTGTGTTAATTGAAATGCTTTTATATTTTTAAACCACATAGAAGGGAAGATCTCATTCAAAAATTAGGGCGCAAGCGTATCAACCTACGCGTCACCGCGCAATTGGAAATGCACGGTTAGAAATACTTGGCCAGCCCTGTACGTTTTCAATTGGGCAAGGCTTGCAATGAAAAGCGGTATAAAAAGTTTGTGCGCCTTAGTGCGTGTTGTTAGCCCAACATTTGTAGAGCAACGTTCAACACGCCCTAATGTTGGCTTATAGGAAAGGTTATGGTGTAGCGAAGGCCTTTACCTGGCTCACTTTGGGCATCAATTTTACCATTTAACGATTGAGTGACTAGGTTATACACAATATGCGTACCTAGGCCACTGCCACCTGAGCCTCGTTTAGTGGTAAAAAAGGCATCAAATAACTGAGAGAGTTCGTCCTTCGTGAGGCCTTTACCATCGTCTTCAAAATGCATGACTACTTGGTCATCAACGGCTTCAACATTTAAATTGATGTTTCCAACAGCTTTATCTTCAAATGCATGGTTAAGCGAGTTTACAGTAAGGTTGCTTACAATTTGCGCGATGGCACCCGGTGCGCAGGTGACTATTAATTCTGGCGGGCAATTTACCGTAATATTGTGTTTAGTTTGTTTGTAACCAGACTGGAGGGATTGAAGCACTTCGGCAATATATTCGCCTAGGTCAAAGTCGCGCTCATTCTCACTGGTTTGGTCTACGGCGACTTGTTTAAAGCTGGCAATTAAATCTGACGCTCTGCCTAGATTGTTAAGCAGCAATTTAGCAGTCTGGTCGGCCTCATCAATAAAACTTGCCATGCTTTTACTGGTTAAGCTGGTGTCTTCAAAGTCTTGTTTAAGGTTAATAAGTCGCTCTTGTAGAAAGCTTGCCGCAGTAACACTGACCCCAAGAGGCGTATTGATGTCATGGGTAATACCGGCAACAAGCCCGCCCAGTGACGCCATTCTTTCTGACTCAACCAATTGTTGTTGCGCTTGATTTAAGGTTTGCATAGAGCCGGCCAGCTCATCGTTCTTCTTGCGCAATTCGCTTTCAATATATTGCCGATTCTTGTTTTCTTGACGTAACTCTCGCTGGTGGGCAATAAGCTCATCTTTTTGTTGCTCAAGGTCGAGCATGATTTGCGACAGCGATGCAGTCTTTTTCGCCACCTCTTGTTCGAGTACCAAGTTTTGGTCGTCTAGTTTTGTGTTTGCGGCGGTAAGCTCTTCTTGAGCGCTTTTCAGCTTGTGATTTGAGGCAATTAAGTCATCAATGACCCCATTGTATGAGTCTCTTAATTGCAGTAATTCGTTGTCGTCTTTTACTTCAAGAGTTAGTTTGCTCTCTTCTGGGCGTTCGGGGTCGAACCTGCCCATCTGCTCAGTAATATTTTGCAGAGGCTCCGACAGCATAGTGCGAAAGGCCGTCATAAATAGAAAGACAAGAAAGGTGGTTTTCACAATGGCGTTGCCGATAAGGAAAAATACCCCTACTTCAATTCGGCTGAAAATAGTGTCGAAACTAGAGTATAAGGTGACATCGCCAACGGTAGACTCTCGGCCTGCGAACTTAAACACCAGAGGGAAGCTGTAGCTAAATACGCCACCGGAATGGTCTTCGATTACCTCACGCTCTACTGGGTTAGGTGAGCGACTTTTACGAATGCCTTGCTCGGTAATAAAGTTGCCGTTTTCGCCACGTACTTGCAAACCCTCTACAATGGGAATAGACATAAGGCCTTCGGCTATGGCTCTTACCTGGTCATCGTTAATTTCCCACATGGCGCGGGTTAAGCTAGAAGAAAACGTATTCTTAAGGGTTTGAAGCTCTTCTTCAACGTGGTCCTTTGTGCTGAGATATTCGGTGAATATTTGTCCCACCGTCACAATAAGTGTAAGCGCAAAATATACTGAAAGTACTCTTGTTAAGAGCTTCCTTGATAACCCTGTTTTAACCGCAGCCATCGATAAACTTGCCCCTGTCTAAAATCGAGTAGTGTAGCTCTATGCGCTTTTGCCTCGTAAGAATATGCAAATTTCTATTAATTAACAAGATTATGTGTTCAAACTATGTACTGAGTAGAATATATGCAAAACTTGACACATAATTGTAATGACTTTAATAAAACTGTCACAGACCACATTAATAATAGCGAAAAATTAGAAATGACTAGGAAAACAAACATGTCTCGCACAATATTGGTGGTTGAAGATGAAGCCCCCATTCGTGAAATGCTAAAATTCGTTTTAGAACAATCTAGTTTCACTGTAATTGAAGCAGAAGATTTTGATATTGCCAAAGAGAAAGTGTGTGAGCCGTATCCTGATCTTATTCTGCTCGACTGGATGTTACCTGGTGGAAGTGGTGTGCAGCTGGCCAAAAGCCTAAAGCAGCATGAGTTCACAAGAGATATCCCAGTAATTATGCTTACCGCAAGAGGCGAAGAAGAAGATAAAATTCGCGGTTTAGATGCAGGTGCAGACGACTATATTACCAAGCCATTTTCTCCCAAAGAATTAGTCGCCCGAATAAAAGCGGTAATGCGCCGCGTAACGCCAACGTCAAACGAAGAGCCTATCGAATTCAATGGCCTAAAGCTTGAGCCAGTTTCTCACCGTGTTACGGCAAACGACGAGCCACTAGATATGGGCCCCACCGAGTTTAAGCTACTGCACTTTTTCATGACGCACCCAGAGCGCGTGTACAGTCGAGAGTTACTGCTCGACAATGTGTGGGGCACAAATGTGTATGTTGAAGATAGAACCGTAGATGTGCATATTCGACGATTGCGCAAAGCTATCTCGAGTCATGGTCATGATGCTATGATTCAAACCGTCCGTGGAGCCGGATACCGCTTTTCAGGTAAGTCTTAACGCCCCACACTAGGGACACATTGTGCTATCGGCCATGTGTCCGTAAATTTCTGTAACACGAGTTCCACTATGTATTACCCCTTCTCATGGTTCAGAAGTACGGTTCGTTTATTATTATTCTTGGTGGCGTTTGCCATTGGAGGATGGTTAATTAACGATATGGTATTTGCTGTGGCCTTTGGCGCTGTCATTTTACTGCTATTTAATTACTGGCATTTGTACAAATTAAATCGCTGGTTGTGGCATAGCCGAAAAATGTCTCCCCCCACAGTCCGTGGCGTGTGGGAACATATATATGAAGGGATTTACTATTTACAGCGCAGAAACCGCAATAAGCGAAAAGAGCTTGGTGAGCTAGTAAAGCGCTTTAGGGAAGGGTCTGAGGCATTGCCTGATGCTGCCGTGGTAGTTGATTCTAAAGCCTGTATTTTATGGTGTAACCGATTAGCAAGACTTGAACTTGGGTTGAAGTGGCCAAAAGACGCCGGGCGTCGGCTCGACAATTTAATTAGACACCCAGAGTTCATTCAATACTTTCATGCGGGCAATTATAAGTATCCCATTGAAGTACCGTCGCCGACAAACGCTAATAAAACCTTCGAATATCGAATTATGCCTTATGGTGAGGAGCATTTGCTGCTCATTGCCCGAGATATTACCCGCGTGTCCCAATTAGAGGCCATGCGCAAAGATTTTGTGGCCAACGTGTCTCACGAACTCCGCACGCCGTTAACGGTCATTAACGGGTACTTAGAGATAATGCCGGAAAGTGACGATGCTAATCCCTTCATGAAAAAAGCCATGCATGAAATGGAAACCCAAACTCATCGAATGCAAAATCTGATTGAAGACCTGCTAGTGCTGTCTAGAATAGAAGCCAGTTCAGAAAGGGTATACGAAAACGTCGTTAATATTGGCTCTATGCTTGCGTTGATAGAGCGTGAAGCCCAAGCACTTAATAAAGAAAAGCAACATACAATCAAATTTCATATAGAAGATGACTTGTTTGTATATGGCGTTGAAACAGAATTGCGTAGCGCTTGTTCTAATTTGGTATTTAATGCCGTGCACTACACGCCGCCAGGCGGTGAGATTAACGTTTATTGGAGCCGCCAGTCTGCCGGTGCCCAGTTTTCTGTTATTGATAATGGTGATGGCATTGAGCCAACTCATTTAAATCGACTTACCGAGCGTTTTTATCGGGTTGATAAAGCTCGCTCTAGAAAAACCGGTGGCTCGGGATTAGGGCTATCTATTGTGAAACACGTGCTTAGCCATCATAATTCGTCTCTCGATATAAGCAGTGAGATTGGTAAAGGCAGTCATTTTTCATTTGTGTTAGACAATGAGCTTATCGCCGATCAATCATGATTTCAGATAATGAGTACTGGTTTATAAATAAAAGCGTGTGAATGCAGGTGGATGAATGAAGGCGTTTGAATGAAAAGAGTGAGTTTGGTCAACAGAGTCTCTGCATTATGTATGGTAACTGTATTAGCTGCGTTAGTTGTTGCGAGCGCCGCGCAGGCCAGCAGTATTCAAACCAGTAGTATTCAAACCAGTAGTATTCAAACCAGTAGTATTCAAACCAGCAGAACTCAAACCAATAGTGTTCAAAAGCCATCGACCAACACAGCAAGCAACGGCATCAATACGCCGGATGTTTCGACCAAGCCGTCTATACCCAATTATGAGCGAGTGCCAGGCGTTGCCGGAAAGTTATCCTCGGTGGGGTCAGATACGCTTGCCAACCTAATGACGTTTTGGTCGCAAGAATTCAAAACCTTGTATCCACAGGTGGGGTTTCAAATTCAAGCTTCGGGCTCATCAACCGCGCCGCCCGCGCTTATTGAGGGCACGGCGACAATCGGGCCAATGAGTAGGGCGCTAAAGCCCAGTGAAATTCGAGACTTTATTAATGTGCATGGTTATCCACCGACGGTTTTAAAAGTAGCCATGGATGCGATTGCTATTTTCGTGGATAGACGAAACCCGCTTCAAGGTATGACGTTAGAGAATGTTGACGCCATTTTTTCTCAGACCCTTTATTGTGGTGCAGAAAAGCAAATTATCCGCTGGTCGCAATTAGGCGTGGATGAAAATGGCTATCGCTCACCAATTCGACTTTATGGGCGTAATTCGGTATCGGGTACGTATGGGCTGTTTAAAGTAACGGCGTTATGCGATGGCGATTTTAAAAATACGGTGAATGAACAGCCGGGGTCGGCATCGGTAGTACTGTCAGTTGCAAGTGGAACCGGCGCTATTGGCTATGCAGCCTATGGATATAAGACCGCGGGGGTAAGGGCACTCGCGTTAGGTGAAACCATGGATAGCTTGATTCCTCTGTCTATCGATACTGTGCGAGATGAGACTTATCCCTTTGCACGCTTTCTTTATTTGGTGGTGAATAAAAAACCGGGTGAGCCATTGCCTACTCTTGAAAGAGAATTTATCCGCTATATTTTATCGCAGCAGGGACAAAACCAGGTTATCCGAGATGGATACTTCCCCATTCGCGAAGATGTGTTATTGCGACAGCGCCGTCTGTTGGGTAATTAAGCGTAAATATTGTCATAAAAACTGTAACTAAAGTGTCATGCAGCGTGGTTCCCTCGTTGTGACACTGTCATATTTCTCCTAATTTTTTTTATCTGTAGCCGTTGTCGCTCGTTCCTTCACAGGCAAAAAAATCAGCGCTAATAGCCCTTAAACTCTTATTATTCCAAATTTTCTTCTTTTTTAAGCCATTAGTCTAAAGTTCAGGCTTTTTATGTGAAACTTTTATGACAGTTTTTTTATGTAACAAATGTGTCATTTAGCTTAGGTACAGTTTCGTCGTTTTCAAAATCCATAAAAATACCGCACTTGGAGAAACACATGGAACTTAAGCAACTTTTTAAAGCTTCAGCAATTGCTACAGCATTAGTGCTAGCAGGCTGTGGTGGCGATATCAATATCAGCGAAGGCGATATTGACAACAGCGTTACAACTACAACAAATAACAATAACGACGCTGGTGATGGTAGCGGCAGCGACGGCGGTACAACCGACCCAGTAAGCAATGCGCCTGGCGAAGCAAGTTCTTTTCTTAGCGGCGAAGTTTCTGACGCATTTGGTCAAACAGTTGAAGTTCGCGTTCTTTCTGGTCGTTTGACCGCTGATGATGCAGACGACCAAGGCGTTATTACTCTAACAAACGACACAGTATGGGCACTTGAAGGGCCTGTATTTGTAGGTAACGACAAAGCTGACAGCGTAACGCTTGCTGTTGAAGAAGGTACCGTTATCTTCGGTCGCACTGGTGCGGATTATCTAGTAATAAGTCGTGATTCAAAAATCGAAGCAGAAGGTACTGCATCTGCTCCAGTAATCATGACATCGTTCAACGACGTGGTTGGTGACGAAGTTGGCGCAGGCCAATGGGGTGGTGTGGTTATCCTAGGTAACGGTAACTCTACCAAGTGTCCTCAAGACGGCTCTGATTGTGCGCTTCAAGTAGAAGGTGCAGAAGAAGGTGCAGTATTCGGTGGTAATGATGACACCGACAGCTCAGGTATTCTTAAATACGTTGTTGTTAAGTATGCGGGTTTCGAAATTGCACCTGACAATGAGCTTAACGGTATTACGTTCGGCGGTGTTGGTTCTGGTACAGAGGTTGATTATGTACAGGTACACAGCAATGCCGACGACGGTGTAGAGTTTTTCGGTGGTGCGGTAAATGCAAAGCATTTAGTGCTTACTGGTAACCAAGATGACTCAGTAGACTGGGATAATGGCTACAAAGGTAAAATTCAGTACGTTTACGTTCAGCACGCGGCTGACAACTCTGATGCTAACCGCGCTATTGAAGGTGATGGTGATGGTGGTGACGGCCTAGATTTCTCTAAGCCAATGGTTGCTAACATGACAGTGATTGGTAACACGTTCGACACAGCAGATGCTGATTCAGAAGGTCTTTTACTTCGCGACCAAACTGGCGCAAACTTAATGAACTTCCTTATCACTGGTCCAGAAGCGATGGGCGAGTGTTTAGAAATGGACACTGATGAAACGGTTCAAGCCAACCTTTCTGACGGTGACCTTACAATGACTCATTCTGCAATTGCATGTTCTGAGCCGTTTAATTCACCTGAAGGTGCAGTTGACCTAGAAACGTGGTTTACTGGACAAGAAAGTAACCAACTAATCGCGTTTGAAGACCGTGCAAACCTTGGTCTTAACCCAGACGGCACGCTAACTGCAGAAAGTGCACTTCTTACTGCTGGCGGCGACGCATCTGTTCTTTTAGATACTTTCTTTGAAGCAAATACCTTTGTTGGTGCCGTTGGTGAAACTGACTGGCGTCAAGGTTGGGCATTCGGCTTCGGTGGCGGTAACATCGACCTGGTTCAATCAGTATCTGGTTGCCCAGCCGGCACAACCACTATCACACCAGTAGACGGCGAAACGACTACGTGTGAAATCTCAGGTACGGTAACGTCTGACCTAACGCTTACAGAGGGCAATTTATATGCGCTTTCTGGTGCAGTGTTCATCGGTGGCGACAAAGAAAACAGCGCAACACTTACTGTTGAGCCTGGTGTAACAGTTTACGGTGCATCTGGTAACGATTACTTAGTAGTTAGCCGTGACTCAGAAATTGATGCAAACGGTACTGCTGAAAGCCCAATTACTTTTACTTCACGTGACCACGTTGTTGGTGGCCTTGAAGCGGGTGAAGCAGGTCAATGGGGCGGTATGATCGTGCTAGGTAACGGCGAATCGACCAAGTGTCCTCAAGACGGTACTGAGTGTGCACTTCAAGTTGAAGGTGCGCAGGAAGGTGCGGTATTCGGTGGAACAGACAACGAAGACAGCTCTGGTACACTTCGCTATGTTCGCGTAATGCACGGTGGTTTCGAAATAGCTCCAGATAACGAATTAAACGGTATCACTTTCGGCGGCGTTGGTTCTGGTACGACTGTTGAGTATGTACAAGTTCACAAAAACGCGGATGACGGTGTTGAGTTCTTCGGTGGTGCAGTAAACGTTAAGTACCTTACTCTTACAGGCATTCAAGATGACTCTGTAGATTGGGACAACGGCTACGAAGGTAAGCTACAGTTTGTACTTGTTAAGCATGCAGACGATAACTCTGACGCTAACCGTGCCATTGAAGGTGATGGCGATGGCGGTGACGGCCTAGCGTTCTCTAACCCAATGGTTGCTAATATGACTATTATTGGTAACGAGTTCGATACGGCTAACGCTGACTCAGAAGGTGTTCTACTTCGAGACCAAACCAACGCGCAACTTTACAACTTTGTTGTAACAGGTCCTGCTGGCATGGGTGAGTGTTTCGAAGCTGACCTAAGCGATGGCGACACTACGCTACTAGCCAACATGGACGGTACTAACGACCCTCAACTAACCTTTGAGACATCAGTACTAGCATGTGCGGAAAACGTTCGTGACTCGGGTGACTTCGACCAAACTGCGTGGTTCACAGCTCAAACTGGTAATAGTTTACTAGACGAAACTGCAACTGTACTTGACGGTATCTACACAGTAGATGCAACAGCGGCGACAGACGTTTCAACACTAGATAGCTTCTTCTCTTCTGTGGACTTTATCGGTGCAGTAAAAGACGCTGACAACGATTGGACTGCAGGTTGGACTGTAGGTCTTGAATAAGACCTAGTTCACTAGCGAAAAACAAGCAAGTGCGTTGCAAAAGTGACGCACTTGCTTTTAAGTTTGTAAGACACGAATTTTTTATTCGTAAAAGTATTCCTTTCTAAAGAGGTTCATCATGAACAGACCTGCTAACAGGTTTCTTCTAAAACCCATCAGCTTAGCTGTTGCAGCAAGTATCTTGTTTCCAACGACTATGGCCTACGCTCAATCAGATGAAGATGAAGTGATTGAAGAAGTAGTGGCTACCGGTACGCGCCTAAAGGGCACCGCAACGGCAGTAATGGAAGAACGTAAAAATCAAGCTTTCGTAGCTGACATCATGGGTGCTGAGCAGATAGCTCGTACTGGTGATAGTGATGCAGCGGGAGCCCTTCGTCGTGTAACTGGCTTAACATTGGTTGATGGTCGATTCATCTATGTGCGTGGTCTTGGTGAGCGTTACTCATCAACACAGCTAAACGGTGCCATTGTTCCAAGTCCAGATCCTACGCGTAACGTAATACCTCTGGATTTATTCCCATCGAGCATAATCGAGAGTCTAGCGGTTCAAAAATCGTATTCACCGTCAATGCCTGCAGCATTCGGTGGTGGTAACGTAAATATCCGATTAAAATCTATACCTACACAGCGCGTGTTTAACTTATCTGCAGCCGTTGGTATCGATACGGAAAACTCTGGTGACGTGTTAGATTATGCCGGTGGCGGTCGTGATTGGACAGGTGAAGATGATGGTACACGCGCAGCTTCAGCGGCCATTCAAGAACGTTGGGATTCAAAGAACTTCTTAGATGATTTGGAACCTGAAGAAGCGTTAGAGCTATTTAAGGGAACAAACAGAGCATACGGTCTTGAAACAACGTCAGCGGATCCTGACATGCGCTTCAACGTCACTTATGGTGATAGCTACGATTACGATGATGATTGGCGTTTTGGTTTCTTAGCCACGTCACGTTACTCTACGCAGACCCGTTCTTCAGAAGAATATGAGCTGCAAGACCCAGACTTGGTCGGCGATGACATTATCAATGTACGCTTCTTTGATGATATTCAAGGTACAGAGCAAACGGTAACTTGGTCTTCGCTGTTAACTCTGGGCGTAGACTACGATAGAAAGCATCGCATTGATTACAGCCTCATCGTGTTGAACGACACCCGCGATGAAATTCGTGAAATGTTTGGTAACACTGAAAACTTAAACCAAGCAGAAGGCCTACGTATTCGCGATATCGACATACAGTATGAAGAGCGTTCACTTTATACCAACCAGGTAAAAGGTCAGCATACATTCCCAGAATTAAACTTTATGGGCGTTGACTGGACATACTCATTAGGTCGTTCTGTACGTCATGCCCCAGGTAACTTTAACGCGCGTTTCGTTATGGAAGACGTGAATCAAGACGGTATTTTTGACGAAGAAAATGAAATTTTCTTGTCAGATGCTCAAACAGCGGCCCGTTATACGTTCCAAGACCTTCACGACCGTTTAGAGAACTTTGGTTACAACGTGACTTACCCGATGTCCTTTGGTGTTTGGGAAACTGAGTTAAAGGTTGGAGCGAGTTTTGTCACTAAAACGCGTTCTGCTGAAAACCGTCGCTTTGACATCAACACGCTAGGTGTTGAAAACCGTTCTATTTTAGACGGTAACGACTTTAGCGAGATTTTCAGCGATAGCGTTCTCGATTCTCTAGAGTTATCGAGTCGACCAATTATTCGTGATACCACAATCGCGGGCGATGATTACGTAGCAGGTCAAAAGGTTGATGCTTACTACTTTGAAGCCGATTTCTTCTACGACAACAAATGGCGTTTCACCGGTGGTGCACGTTATGAAGATTTCCGTCAGGTGGTTGCGCCACTGGATCCGCGCACTAATCAGTTTGACTTAAGTAACGAAGCCGATCGTTCACAATTAGCGTTCCAAGAAGACGGGTTTTATCCAGCGCTTGCTGTAACCTACTTCCTTGAAGACGATATGCAGTTGCGTGCAAGCATTGGTCAAACGGTAGTTCGCCCGGATCTTCGTGAAGTGTCATCGGCCACTTACCTAGACCCGTTAACGAACTTCCCAATTGCGGGTACGCCAGGTGTTAGCACTACGGATATTATTAACTACGATTTACGTTGGGAATGGTATCGCGAAGCAGGCAACAACTTATCGGTAGGCCTTTTCTATAAAGATATGGAAGCGCCAATCGAGTCAGTTCAGTCGCCGGCTCAGGATGGTCCACCGCTTATTCGTATTGCAAATGCTGAATCTGGTGAGGTTTACGGGGTTGAATTTGAGTTCCTACAAGACTTAGCCTTTATCGGCGACGGTATATGGGACAATCTATTTACTACCGGTAACATTACTGTGAGCGACTCTGAAATTGTATTAGATCGCCAGAGTATTGTGGATCAAACCGGCGTATCTGCAGCAATTACGAATGTGGAACGACGTATGACGGGTCACTCTCAGTATGTGTTGAACATGCAGTTAGGTTACGACTCAGACAACGGTGAGCACACTGCGTCACTGGTATACAACGTATTTGGTGAGCGTATTCTTATAGCGGGTATCGATGGCTTCGACGACAACTATGAGCAGCCGTTTCACTCGCTAGATATGGTGTACAAGTACTATCCAGATTTTAATAGCACTGTCACATTGCGGGTTCAGAATATTTTAGGTGAGGATCGTGAAATAGAGTTTAACGATGCACTGCTTAGGTCAGAGACACGCGGTACAGGAATTAGGTTGTCATTTAAATACGACTTTTAAAATTAATTCTAATACAAAGGCCGCTTTTCAGCGGCCTTTTTTATGTGAAACAGATAACACTTTCGGTTTATTTATGACAGTTCCGTAATAAAACTGTCACAGAAAACTCCTATCCTACGCGCAGAAACTTATAGTCGGTTACATCCGATTTCTTTTAACTTAAAAGGTTTGAATGTATGAAGCTTATCAACGCTTTGCTTGTTGCAGGTCTGCTTTCAGCAACACCAGCACTAGCACAAGACGATGAAGTCTTAAAACCCGTTGTCGATGAGGCAGCGAAAATTAATGAGTCTGCGGCAAAATCGCAGGAAAAAATAAACGGTATTACCGATCAGATTGACAGCAAACTTCAACAGTTCAAAACGTTAATGAAA
Source organism: Alteromonas genovensis (assembly GCF_010500895.1). Classification (GTDB taxonomy): domain Bacteria; phylum Pseudomonadota; class Gammaproteobacteria; order Enterobacterales; family Alteromonadaceae; genus Alteromonas; species Alteromonas genovensis. Next base: position 85,971 of record NZ_JAAAWO010000013.1, on the reverse strand, counting down.
GAAATCGAAGGTCTTGAGGTGTATAACACTCAGCTTCGTAAGCAAATTAACAGTCAAAACCAAGAAATGGATGACTTGAACGCCGCAATTGATGAAGTGTCTGTTGTTGAGCGCCAAATTACACCATTGATGATGCGTATGATTGACGGCTTGGCTCAGTTCATTGAACTAGACATGCCGTTTCTTCCAGAAGAGCGCGCAAACCGCGTAGCTGATTTACGTGCCATGATGGATAGAGCGGATGTTGCAGCGTCTGAAAAATTCCGTCGCGTAATGGAAGCGTTTCAAGTTGAAATGGACTACGGGCGCACTATGGAGTCTTACAGCGGCCTTCATTCAATTAACGGTCAAGAACGTGACGTAGAATTTCTACGACTTGGTCGCACTGCACTTATTTATCAAACACGCGACGCGAGCATGCAGGGCGTGTGGAACAAGCAAACCCGCCAGTGGGAAGAGCTTGATAGCAGCTACCGTACACAAATCACAAAAGGTCTGCGCATGGCGAAGAAACAGCTTGCCCCAGACTTGCTAATGCTGCCAGTAGCAATTACAGACTAAGAGGTTGATGAGAATGTTTAATACAGTAAAACGTATCGCTGTTGGTCTAGTAGCCCTTAGTATCAGCGCTGGTGCAATGGCACAAAGTGACCGTGCAATGGACCTAGACGCCCTGCTAAAGCAGCTTGAAGAAGGCCAATTTGCACAATCACAGCAAAACAAACAGCGCGAGCGCGATTTCCAAGCGCAACGTGCAGAGCAAGACCGTATTCTTCGCGAAACCCGTGAAAAACGCGACCAAATGCTAGTGCAATCAGAGCAACTTGAAACACAGTTTGAAGAAAACGAGTTTAAACTAGCTGACCTTAATGGTGCTCTAGACACTCGTCTTGGTTCACTTAAAGAGTTGTTCGGTGTACTTCAGCAAATTGCTGGTGATACTAAGAATAAATTTTACAACTCTGTTATTTCAGCGCAAATCCCTGGTCGTTCTGACTTCTTAGACAAGATGGCGCAGGACATGGGGTCAAGCTCAAAACTCGCATCAATTGAAGAGATTGAGCGCGTATGGTTTGAGATGCAGCGTGAAATGACGGAATCTGGCAAAGTTACTACCTTCACAACTGATGTTGTAGAAGCCGGTGGCGAGAAAGTGAATAAGCCTGTGGTTCGCGTAGGTCCATTTGCCTTGGTATCAGACGGTAAATACCTAGACTACAACGGTGTTACTGGCACAGTATCAGAACTTATTCGTCAGCCAGCTGACCGTTACAACGATTCAGCGGCAGAGCTTCAAGCATCAAGTGGCGAGCTAGTGCAGTTTGGTATTGACCCAACCGGTGGTTCTATCCTTGGTCTTCTTGTTCAAGCGCCTAACATGAAAGAGCGTGTGGAGCAGGGTGGTCCGGTTGGATACATCATTCTAGTGGTTGGTGCAATTGGCCTTCTACTTGCCTTAGAGCGTTTAGTGTCTCTTTCTCTTATTCGCATGAAAGTGAACAAGCAGCTTAAGAGCAAGGAAGTGAAAACTAATAACCCACTGGGTCGTGTTCTGAAAGTACGTGACGATCACCCTAACGCCGATGTTGAAGCGCTAGAGCTGCATCTTACTGAAGCAATTTTGGGCGAGGTGCCTAAGCTAGGTCGTAACCTTACTATTATCAAGATTATCTCGGTAGTCGCGCCTCTGATGGGTCTACTCGGTACGGTAACGGGTATGATTAATACCTTCCAAGCAATTACCTTATTTGGTACAGGTGACCCGAAACTGATGGCTGGCGGTATTTCAACGGCACTTGTCACAACGGTTCTTGGTCTTGTGGTAGCGATTCCGATGACATTGCTTTACGCAATGCTTAACACACGTTCTAAAAACATTGTGTACATTCTTCAAGAACAAGCATCTGGCGTTATCGCAGAGCGTTCTGAGCGAGGCTAATTATGATCGAGTTTCTAGAAGCAATTCGCGATTTCACAGAAACAGGTGGCCAGGTTCTCCTGGTCATCGGTCTGCTGATATTCGTTATGTGGCTTTTGATCCTCGAGCGTGCAATGTATCTGTTGGTTTGGCACAAGCAAGCAAAAAAAGATGCGGTCGCGATGTGGAAAGCACGAAACGATCGTTCCTCTTGGTTTGCTGAGCAAGTACGTCAGAAAACGATTTCGCAGTTAACTATACGGCTAAATGGCAGTATCCCGATTATTCAGGCACTTGTAGCGCTTTGTCCGCTGTTGGGTTTGATGGGTACAGTAACCGGTATGATAGAAGTATTCGACGTGATGGCTATCTCTGGTTCGGGCAACGCCCGTTCTATGGCCTCAGGCGTATCGAAAGCGACTATTCCTACTATGGCAGGAATGGTTGGGGCACTGTCTGGTGTCTTTGCAGCTACCTGGTTAAATCGTATGGTGAAATCTGAACGCACGCATCTTGAGGATGCATTGATTATTCAACGTTAATGCGACGTCGCATTAAGGTAAGGTATTTATTATGAAGCAGCACTTTCAAAATTTGGTCGATGAAGAAGAAGCAGCCATCGACATGACGCCCATGTTGGACGTCGTATTTATCATGTTGATTTTCTTTATCGTGACTGCATCGTTTGTGAAAGAAGCGGGTATCGATGTAAACCGTCCTGAAGCAGCAACGGCTGTTAAAAAGGATCGCGCGAACATCCTTATCGCCATTTCAGATAAAGGTGAAATTTGGATTAACAAACGCCGCATCGATGTTCGTGCCGTTCAGGCAAATATCGAGCGTTTGCACGCAGAGAACCCTCAGGGCACGGTTGTGATTCAAGCAGATAAAGAATCGACAACGGAAACGCTGATTAAGGTGATGGACGCTTCGCGTGCGGCAGGTGTATTTGATGTTTCGATTGCAGCGCAAGAGCAATAAATCATGCCACGATATATAATCGCATTTGTTATTTCCCTTGCGATCACGTTAGGCCTGTTCTTCTTGATGCAGTCATTGATCAAGATGGGTGGCAGCGCACTAACTGAGCCGCCTCAGGGAAGCGTGCTTGACTTTGTAAGGGTTAAGCAGGATGAGCAGGTTGAGAAAAAAGATCGCAAGCCTAAGAAGCCACCAAAGCCTGAGCAGCCGCCGCCACAGATGCAGCAGCCGCAAATGGATTCACCTACACCCAATGCCGAAGGTTCTTCAATGGATTTTGGCGCAGATGTTGGCGATGATATTTCTTTAGACGGCGGTCTCGCGCTCGAGTCGGGTGATGGCGAATACTTACCTATTGTAAAAGTAGCCCCAGTATATCCACGCCGTGCATTGCAACGTGGTATTGAAGGGTTTGTAATTGTTGAGTTCACTGTGACTAAGCAAGGTGCAGTGCGCAACCCAATAGTAGTTGAAGCTAATCCAGAGGGTATTTTTGAGCAAGCGGCTATCGACGCTGCAATGAAGTTCAAATACAAACCTCGAGTGGTAAATGGCGAAGCGACCGAAGTATCCGGTATTCAAAACCGTATTTCGTTCCAAATTGACGGGTAGCAGAACATGATGAAGAAACAGGCTAGGCCTTTATCGAGTATTTTGCCAAGCATGCTGCTTAGCGCTGCAGTATTTACACTTACTTTAGTTGCGGTATCTGCACCAAGTATGTTTGTTGCAACCGACGCACACGCTCAAGAGCAAAAAGCCAGTGAAAAGAAAACACGCCGCGTGCCTACGCTGCGTGGCAAGGTATACGAGCAGCTATCGCGCGCGCAAACGGCAGCGGATGAAGCGGGTAACGTTGAAGAAGCTATTGCTATCTTGAAAGAGGTAGAAGACAAGTCTGATTCAATGAATTCATACGAAAAAGCGATGATGTACAACTTTTTCGGCTTCATTTATTACAACAATGAAGACTACGACAAAGCGCTGGCATCGTTTGCAAAAGTAGTAGAACAGCAGCCTATTCCTGAAAAGTTCGAAATGACGACGCTTTTCAGTTTGGCACAGCTTAATCTGATGCAGAGTAATTACGACGATACTATTAAGTACATAGAACGTTGGGAGTCGCTCAACACTGGCCCAGTGCCACCAAAGAACAAGGTGATTAAGGCCCAAGCGTATTATCAAAATAAGCAATACGAACTTGCGGCAGACTGGATTACTCAGGCCGTTGTCGACCACGAAGCCGAGGGGATGTTACCTGATGAATCTTGGTTGATCCTTCAGCGCGCCGTATTTTATGAATTAAAGCAGCCTGAAAAGGTGAAAGACGTACTGGTAAAATTGGTAAAGCTGTTCGATGAGCCTAAATATTGGATCCAGTTAGCCGGTATGTACGGCGAGCTTGGCGAAGAGCGAAAGCAGTTGGCTATTATGGAAACTGCCTATCAGCGTGGTTTTGTAGAGTCCTCTGCCGACATATTTAATATGGCACAGCTTTATTACTATCACAGGGCACCGTATAAAGGTGCGAAGCTGATGGAACAAGCTATGAACGAAGGTGTGTTGGAAGAGAACCTTCGTAATCTTAAGTTCTTAGGTCAAAGCTGGTCACTTGCCAAAGAGCAAGACAAAGCCATTCCAGTCATGATGCAGGCCGCTAACTTGTCTGACGATGGCGAGCTTGACGCACAACTTGCGCAGATATTGCTCAACGAAGAGCGCTGGGATGATGCTATTGATGCTGTTGATAGAGCTTTAGAAAAAGGTGATTTGAGGAATCCTGGTTTAGTGTATCTAGTTAAGGGCATGGCGCTGTTTAACAAAAAACAGTATGCATTGGCGTTGAATCAACTTGCAGAGGCAGAAAAACACCAGAAGAGCCGCGCTATGGCGCAGCAATGGAAGTCTTTTGTGCAAGGTGAAAAGAATCAGGCAGAGCGCCTCGCTGAAGAGTTAGGTGCTAGCTAGATTGACCAAGCCACTAGCTAGGTAGACCAACGTACGCTAAATGTAATCGTTTTTAGCTACTCATTCAAAACACTGAAAAAGACCATAAAGCAGACACTGCTTTGTGGTCTTTTTGTTTTGTGGCGGTTTCATTTATACCAGTCCACATAGATAGTTACCCACTCGCCCTTCTGAGTGAGCAATTATCTATGCGCACTGGTATTAGTATTGTTCGTCGGGTAAAAAACTAGCGACCGATGGCATTATGCCTCTGGCTTCAAGACTGTTCCAATAGGCTTTGGTTTTGAGTAGATCTTCTTGTATATCCAAAAATACGTCTACCAAGTTGGGGTCGAAGTGCTTACCGGACTCTTTAAGAATATAATCAAATGCTTCTTCATTAGCCCAAGCCTCCTTGTAGGGACGCTTCATGGTAAGTGCATCAAACACATCAGCAATAGCGACTATTCTTGCGCTAAGTGGAATATCGGTTCCTTTAAGACCATTTGGGTAACCAGAGCCGTCCCATTTTTCATGGTGACACAACGCAATTTCAGCGGCCATATCAAACAGTGGGGTCTTGCTTTGGGAAAGTATCTTATGACCTATTGCAGCATGGGTTTTCATGATGCTCATTTCATCAACGTGAAGCTTTCTAGGCGCCTTTAATATGTTATCGGGAATGCCGATTTTTCCTGTATCGTGCATGGGCGCAGCCTGAGCGAGCAGGTTTGCACGGTCATAGTCCCATCCACTGGCTAGCGCTAGACATTTACTGTACGCGGCCATGCGCCATATATGATGGCCTGTGTCGTTATCGTTGTAATGCCCCGCAGCGGCAAGCATAGTAATAGCGCTTTGCTGACTAAGCTGTAAGTCGGCAGTGCGTTGTTTTACTAACTCCTCTGTCGTTCGCATTTGATGGGCGAGGGAGATATGCGTTTTTACTCTGGCTAGGGTGATACTGGGGGAAATGGGTTTGGTAATATAATCGATTGCGCCTAATGCGAAGCCTCTTTCTTCATCCGCCGCTTGAATCAGTGCCGTGACGAAAATAACGGGTATGTCTAATAATCGCTTATCTGATTTAAGTCTTCGACACACCTCGAAACCATCCATTTCAGGCATCATGACATCAAGTAAAATAAGATCTGGTGTGTATTTTTGTACAATTTTTAGTGCAATCTTCCCTGATGGAGCCACTTTTATATCGTAAAAAGCACCCAAGATCCCGCTAAGTAAATCTATATTCGCAGGCTCGTCGTCAACTACGAGTACGCTAAATTGCTTTTTGGTTACCTGCAAATTACTTCTCATTACTTAGTCTTTCCAATAGTTGATCTGAAAACTCAAGTGCGTGTTCAAAATCGTACACAGAGCAAAGTTGCTGAATATTTTCGATATAATCGAGGTATTCACTATCGCGGTACTCTCTGCGTATCTCTTCAATTTGCGATATTGCTTGAGCGTCAAACGATTCCAGCAATAGTATAAGTTCTTGCATACTCTCTATCAGTGGTTGCTTTGTTTCTTTTGATGACGTTACCGCCGGAACCCTTGCCTCAACTTCAAGAGTGTGGACGATAAGACGAAGGGTGGCGTCGAGGTGTTGAGATAGGGTGACAATGGCATGCTTGATACCTTCTTGCGACTCAAAGTGTTTATTGAGTAGCTCAACTAAGTAACGATGTAGCGAAAAAGCACCGATTCGTTTTGTATCATCTAGCATTTGGCTTATCAGCGGCGAGCCCGCCGGAATGGTGTTTTCTGAACTCTCAGCAATATCGAGCAACGCCGTTATTATGGAAGGATGCTTGTAGGCGTCATAAAAACTAACTAACGATGCTAAAAAAACATTGTCAGCGGGCGGTGCTTTAATTTCTATGTATCCCGAGTGAATATGTTTATCGATGGCATGGATAATGAAATCTGCTATAGCAGGCTTCACTAGGTATTGGCACATCCCAGATTCGAAGGCCTTCTCTCTCGCTGCTACCGATTCATCGGTACTTAGCGCGATAATAGGAGCCGACCACCCGTCCTTCATGGAAAGTCTATTAGCAACCTCTTGTCCCGACTTATCAGGTAAGTGGCAATCTAGCAATATGGCATCAAAGTCATTGTCATTACACACAGCAAGGGCTTGTTCCCCGGTTAATGCAGAGGTTACTTTCATACCAATGTTTCGCAGTATTTGCTGACTTATTTCAATGCTTATCGTGTCATCGTCAACAATAAGAACATGTTTGCCGGTAAGACGCCTCTTGCGCCACTTGTTAGTTTCTAAACCATCGTGATTAAGGTTTATCTTATGATCATTTGACGGAGAAAAAGTGGCTAGAAGGTCTAAATCTGTAAAAGGGAGTTCAATGACATCAATGTTTTCAATATGGACGTTTTTGAGCTTATTCAGCACGTTCACTTTTGCACGAGAGCTAATTATTGTGCATAAATTTAGGTGTGTAAATTCACCCATACTCAGTTGAGTGATAAAGCGTTGCCATGCGTCATTGCCGTCAGGTAAAAAAATCACCGATGTATCTGCGCTTTCTGGAAGAGTATCTTGAGTGTTGTCTATAATTTCACAATCGATGTGTAGGCGATGCAGCGTCTGTTTTAAGATTTCGCATCCTTGGGTGACAGACTGGCAACTTTTGATGCATAACACTTTTTTAGGGTATGCTTTTGAGGCAAGATTTGAATCAAGGTTTGAAGCTAAGCCTAAAGCTAAATCGGGAACAGGTATAGATGTTTGAGCATTGATTAGGGATGAAGTGATAGTTTCTCTGATAAGAGGCAAAGTAAAATAGAACTCGCTGCCTTTTCCCTCTTCGCTAGTAAAATCTAGCTGGCCGCCCATGTGCTCAACAAGACTTTTGCAAATTGTAAGCCCTAACCCCGTTCCTCCAAATTGTCGCGAAATAGACGTGTCGGCCTGCACAAACGCGTCAAACAACTTAGCCTTACTATGCTCGTTAATTCCCATGCCGGTATCAGAAACACTAAAGAGCACCTCTTCAGCCAGTGCTGATATGGTCATAACTATTGTGCCTGTACTAGTGAACTTCACAGCATTGCTTAACAGATTAAGCAATACCTGATAAATCTTCTCACTATCTCCTCTGAACAGCTGGTGTGGGTCTATACGTATATCGAACAGCAATTGAAGGTGTTTTTCGCTCGCCTTAATCTGGAATACATGAGCCAGTTTTTCTATCGTATCGGTCAGTGAAAAAGTGTCATTGGCAACGTCAATTTTACCTGCTTCAACCTTCGATAAGTCTAATATATTGTTGATGAGGTCGAGTAAGTAAGCCGCATTCTTTTTTACCTTTTCTAGATAAGCCTGTTTGTGTTCTGCATCTTCAGTATCAAGTGCCAAATGAGTGAGGCCGATGACAGCATTCATAGGCGTCCTTATTTCATGGCTGACAGTGGCTAAAAACTCACTTTTTGCCTTATTTGCACTTTCTGCATCGTCCAGTGCGCGCTGCACTTTTTTTTCCACTGCTTTTTGTTCATTCGTCAGCTCAAGCATCATTTCTGATAGCGTGGAAATGTTGGCAAGATTATCTTTGATGGGAGGCTTGTTCTGATCGACTAATAGTAAGTTCACAGAAGAGCGCAGTGTATCCACCACTCTCTGTTGTACTACTAGCTCATTGCGTATTTGTTCGTTTGCGGCGAAAAGTTCCTTTGAGCTAAGTGCTAAACTGCGCTCGCGCAGCGTGATATCACGCTCGTGAAACTGATAGGAATCGTCAACTCGCTTGATAAGGTGTTTTAACCCCCGTTGTAACGCATGTTGAGACATTTCACTGGTATGTGTGTCATCTAAAGACGATAGCCATTGCTCAAGCTGTTCGGTGGTTTTCAATCCGAATGCTTTTCTCAGCTGCCGAGTGAGCAATGAGTTCAAGAGGTGGCTTCCTGAATTAGCGTCATCGACATGGTTTGATTATATAGCTTGCTATCAGACTGATTATTAAAAGGGCAAATTTCGCCGTAGGAATAAAAACCGGCAATGCAGGTATTCGGCGGTAAAAGCTCCTGAACACACTCCAGCTCCTCTTCAACGCGGTCGCCCATCACCAACTTTCTGCCTACACAGCTGGTAACTAGTGCCACGCTAAGTGTTTGCTGAGAACTTGGGGCTGTCAGGGCGTTTGACACGGCTAGTTGTGCGCCATCAATCAAGTTGTCAGTAGAAGCGTGCATAAGCCTTACGTACTGCATTTCTTTAACATCTCCGGCGAGTATTAAACTGCCATCTTCCTCATTAATGCCAAGTATGGTGCGGATAAGGCCAGTGCCTTTTTGATCTTCGCCGATAACTTCTAATGGGAACAGCAAACCATTCGCAGGCAAGTCTGCGGCATACTCACCCAGATACTCTTTATAGATGGCTAAAGCTGGCGCATTGTCCAATTCGTAGAGGACATTTTCTTTGGCTTTTGTGACGCTGCGAGAAGGGCCAAAAGAGCGCCACCCCCCTGATGCGCCATAGCCAAAAGATAGGTTGTCGCCATAAAAGCATACCGCCACCACGGTATCCTCGTGTATCCCTTGAGGACTAATAATATAGGTCTTTTCAAAAGAGGCGTTATCGCCAGCGAGTCCTCCACTAATTTTTACATCACAGGAAAGTGAATGGGCTAGCCCGTGAATAAGTGCCGAGCCATTAATGGCAAGCCCTGGTGCGAGTGTATAAATACCCTTTAAACCTACCGGTTCAATGTGTTGTCCGAGCTTTGCTCCAGTATCAAAGGAATTTTGCATATTCGTAAGCGTTGAGGTGTGAATTTTTACTGAACTACCGTATTCAAATTTCATAGCAATCATAACGATAGTGTCGTTTGAAACTTGGTCAGAATTAATTTCTCCTGCCGTACTACACCCCACAATGTTAGCGGTAATCTGGCTCAGATTATCAATAATCTCGCTAAAGCGTTTTGTAGAGCGTGATTCATTTTTGAAAAATGCCGGTGCGGCATAGAAAATAATCAAGGAGGGATTGAACTGTTTTAGCGCACACTGTTGAATGTTTATTTCTTCAAACGATTCAAAGGTAAACGACGTGGAAAGCATGGGCGTTAATCTACTATATTATCGATTGTTTATTTATAGTAATAAATGACTCATGCAGCAACTTATTACCGCTGATTGTCTCGTTTTTAATACTATTTACCTATATCAACTCTCCATGATATGAAGTGTTTGATTTCGGCTGCTTAAGTTTAGAGGTGTTATAGAGTGGTGCAGTAGGGAAGGTGGACTGGGTTAACACGGCATGCCTCTGAAGTCGTCAGCGACATGCCATTGTTCAAGGTAGAGTGAACCTTGATTGTTCAAAACCGACTTAGCATTGGTTTATCTATTTTTGTTGACTAACCTTTGTCTCTTAGTTCGCGACGAAGAATTTTACCTACAGTCGACTTAGGAAGTTCCTCTAAAATCTCAATAGACTTAGGTACCTTGTAGTTAGTGAGCTGCTCTTTACAAAAGGCGGTAACGTCTTCCACTTTGATATCACTACTCACGGCAATAAAGGCGCAAACTCGTTCACCTGTTTTTTCATCTGGCTTGCCAACTACTGCGGCTTCCATGACGTCGGGGTGGGAGGTGAGAATTTCCTCTATTTCATTAGGATAAACATTAAAGCCAGAAACGATGATCATGTCTTTAAGTCGGTCGACTATTTTTATTGCGCCTGACTCAGTGCGTACGCCAATATCGCCGGTTTTAAAGAAGTTGTCTTCGGTCATTACTTTTGCAGTTTCGTCATCGCGCTGCCAATACCCAAGCATAACCTGTGGTCCTCTTACTGCGATTTGGCCTGACTCTCCATCGCCAACAGGTTTATCATAACTGTCGAGCAGCGCGACTTCAGTATCTTCAAGCTCATGCCCGACGGTGCCAATTTCTTCTTTCCCAGGGATATTAAACGATACCACTGGTGCAGTTTCAGATAGGCCGTATCCTTCAGTGATGGTATTACCGGTAACCCCCTTCCAAATAGACACTGCGGCTTGGGTTAATGCAGTGCCACCTGACATTGTTAGGTGTAGTTTTGAGAAGTCGAGTTTGGCAAATTCAGGGTGACGACCTAACCCAACAAATAACGTATTAATACCGGCAAAAGCAGTGATGGAGTGTGGCTTGAGCGTTTGAATGAAGCCGTCGATATCTCTTGGGTTCGGGATAAGTACAATTTGACTGCCTTTTGAAAACAGCGCCATCATGCACACCGTAAAGGCGTATATATGGTAAAGCGGCAGGGGGCATACTACGACTTCTTGGCCGTCTTTAAACTGCTGACCTATTCTGTCAAGCATTTGGATGCAGTTGGCTAGCACGTTATTGTGACTCAGTGCCGCCCCTTTACTTACACCCGTAGTTCCGCCGGTATATTGCAACATGGCCAATTCTTCTTTTTCTACCGCTGGGCGTTTGAACTCTGCAGTTTTAGCGCCAGTTTCGACGGCGCTTGATAGTGATACTGTGCCTTCAATAGAAGGTGCCGAGCTCGGGTCTAGCAGTTCGGTGGCAGACGTTGTAATGACAGTGCGAATAGTGGTGTCACTTTTAATTGCGTCATACTTAGGGAGTAAGTCACTAAGGATGATAAGTGCAGTGGCACCGCTGTCTGTAAACTGATGCTTCATTTCGCGTTCAGTGTAGAGCGGGTTGGTATTTACCACCACAAGGCCAGCACGAAGGGCTGCATATACCGCAATAGGGTTTTGTATGAGGTTTGGAAGCTGAATAGCCACACGGGAGCCAGGTTCAAGCTTGGCCTCATTAACAAGGTAACGGGCAAGTGCGGATGATTTCTCATCAATCTCGCTAAACGTAAGGGTTTGCCCCAATGCAGTATATGCGGGTCTATCAGCAAACTTCGTTAATACACTTTCGATATAATCAGCTAAGCAGGTGACGTTTTCTGGATAAGTTATCATATTGCTTGTTCCTAGTAGGGCGCGGTTATTCAATAATAGCGTAACATTAGCAAAGTTAACTTTTCATTTACATCTTTGTTGGTTTATAAATTATTATAACCAAAAGTAATGTTAATGGTTGTGAACTATCACCGTGAGTTAGCGTAAACGGCCGTAGACAATGCCAGATACAAAGCCAGCAATACATTGAGCTGCAATGCCGAGGTGACTTCTAGCGCCCGCTATAAGTGTCACATCTAAAATAGGTTGCATAGCCGCTAGCATGACTAAAAAGCCGATAGCGCCTGCGGCGCCAAAAATGCCTGCGGCGCTAAAAGTGCTCGCGGCGCCATTTTTTGTCAAAGTGAGAGCGCGCTTTTCAAGGAGGCTGTTAAGTCTACTCGCGATGAAAAAACTGAGCGTGAGTGTCACTGCAATAATGGCACCGTAGGTTGGTAGTAAACCAGACAGGTCCTCCAGCACCATAGTGAGCCACTTGGAAACTGGAATATTGATGTCAAGTGCCGCCAACTCAAACAGAACAAAGTGAGAGTGTAATACGCTTGCGAAAACAAAAGCGATAATCCAAGCAGGTGTAAAACGAAAAAAAGTATGTCGTAAAAAGGCGAGCATAAAGCACCACATTGAGCGTGTATAAATTTAGCGTATGAAACGGGTATACCATGATAGTGTTATTAAAGAAACCAATCTCGAGAGTGAATATGAAGATAACGAGCGCACTGATTGTAACCAGTGCAATGCTGATAGCGTGCTTGTCTATAAGCATAAAGGCCCAAGAAGCCATATCAGAAAAGCCACAGTCAAAGGAGTCATTGCTAAAGGAGCCAGTGTCAAAAGAGGCAGTGTCAAAAGAGCCATTGCTCAAAGAGAGCCAATATTCAACAAATGTAGTCATCGATGGGCTTTCCTTTCCCAAGTCTATTGAAGTACTGCCAAGTGGGGTTATCCTTGTTACTCAACGTGACGGACAGTTAGCAATTATCAATGAATCAAATGCGCAATATAGGGTAAAGGTTAATCTTCCGGGCCTCTATACCAAAGGACAAGGAGGCTGGTTAGATGTTATCCCTGCTGACGATTTTGATACCTCATCGACGCTGTTGTTATCTTACTCAAAAGGGACGGACTCAGAGAATAAACTCGTGGTGGTATCTGGCCAATTTTCCTCAGCATTCGGCGTCACGAATATTCAGCCAGTGTTTGAAATTAATACGGTCAGAGATACCCCAGTGCACTACGGCGCTAAATTGCTAAGTTTAGGTAATGAGGAATACCTGCTGACCTCTGGAGATGGCTTTGACTATCGTGAGCAGGCGCAGGTAGTAAGTTCACACCTTGGAAAAGTACTAGGCTTTACTATCACCGGTGAGCCACTCGCTAATGCGCCTTTCCCTGAGAGCCCGTATGTTTACACCCTAGGGCATCGAAACCCTCAAGGCCTTGTTATCACCAGTAGTGGCGAAATTTTACTTAACGAGCACGGGCCAGATGGTGGCGACGAAATTAATAGAATTACTCGTGGTGATAACTACGGTTGGCCTGTGGTTACTCTAGGCGTTGATTATTCAGGTGCGCAAATCTCCCCCTTTAATCACTACGAAGGCATGGTAAACCCGTTGCTTGATTGGACACCGTCAATAGCGCCCTCATCAATGGCTATTTATAACGATGACGGATTTACGGCTTTAAAAAACACAGCGATTGTTACAGCACTTAAAACAAAGCGCGTATACGCGGTGCCATTAAAAAATCTAAGAGACGGCAGTATTGTAAAGGGCGCGAAGTTGCTATTAGATAAAATAGACACTCGCTTGCGAGATGTGGCAATCGATAAAAACGGCGACATTTTACTGCTTACCGATGGGGAGAAAGGGAAAGTCATTAGAATTTCGCCTGTAAACTAGCGCGTGTTGATTTTTTGTTGTTCAGCAAAGGTCAACACGCCCTGACATTGATTAACAAAGCCCAATTAACACCTCATTGATGTGCTCTGTGTATTATTTAAACTGGTACAACCATAACCAGCAAAAATGTCTGACATAAATGCAACACCATTGCTTATTTAGTGCGTGAGAATGGATTGAGGGGTTTATGCACAAAGTGATACGCTTATTTTTCACAAGTGCATGAATAATATGGGGTAAATTTAGGTTTTCCCATCTGTGGTAAATCGTTAGCGCGGTTGCGGTTAGTGTTAATGTTAGCGAAACACGGCAGCTGGCTTCACGGGCTGATTTACTTCAAAGATTACGTAACGAGCAAAAATCAGTTAAAATAAGCACCAATTTTATATGCGTATAGCTAAGACCGACTTAACACTACGCCCACGTAAAACTATGACCGAGAGAACCCTATGAGTTTGTATTCAGAATATCTGGCAGAAATCGAGACCCGTAAAGCGGAATTAGGTCTACACCCTAAGCCCATTGATAGTGCTGATTTACTATCAGAAATCATTGCTCAAATTAGAGACACAAGTAATGAGCATCGCGAAGATTCTCTTAAGTTCTTCATCTACAATACCTTGCCAGGCACGACGAGTGCTGCTGGCGTAAAAGCGACTTTCCTGAAGGAAATTGTACTTGGCGAAGAAAAGGTTGATGAAATCACGCCTGAGTTTGCATTAGAACTTCTTTCTCATATGAAAGGCGGCCCGTCTGTTGAAGTGCTTCTTGATTTGGCACTTTCAGACAACGAAGCGGTTGCGAAACCAGCTGCTGAAGTAGTGAAAACACAGGTTTACCTTTACGAAGCTGATACAGAGCGTTTAGAAGCGTCGTTCAACGCAGGCAATGCAATAGCAAAAGACATTCTAGAGAGCTACGCAAAAGCAGAGTTCTTTACTAAGTTACCTGACGTACCAGAGAAAATTGATGTAGTGACATATATTGCTGCAGAAGGTGATATCTCTACTGATTTACTATCTCCAGGCAACCAAGCTCATTCTCGCGCAGACCGTGAACTACACGGCCAGTGCATGATCACGCCTAAAGCGCAGCAAGAAATTGTTGAGCTAGGTAAAAAGCACCCTAACGCTAAAGTAATGCTTATTGCTGAAAAAGGCACCATGGGCGTAGGTTCTTCACGTATGTCTGGTGTGAACAACGTTGCACTGTGGGCCGGTGAGGCAGCAAGCCCTTACATTCCATTTGTGAACAAAGCGCCAGTAGTTGCAGGTACCAACGGTATCGCGCCTATCTTCTTAACGACCGTAGACGTTACCGGCGGCATTGGTTTAGACCTTAAAAACTGGGTTAAAAAGACGGATGCTAACGGTGAAGTGGTTCGCGATGCTAACGGCGACCCAGTGTTAGAAGAAGCATATTCTGTTGCTACAGGCACCGTGCTTACCATCGACACTAAAGCGAAGAAACTGTTTAACGGCTCAGAAGAACTTGCTGATATATCAAGCGCTTTCACTCCGCAAAAAATGGAGTTTATGAAAGCCGGTGGTTCTTACGCGGTAACGTTTGGTAAGCAGTTACAAACTTTTGCTGCAAAAGTGTTAGGTACAGACGTACCTGAAGTTTATGCACGTTCAAAAGAAGTATCTGTAGCGAACCAAGGTCTAACAGCTGTTGAAAAAATCTTTAACCGCAATGCGGTAGGCGTTAAGTCTGAGACTCCGCTTCACGCTGGCTCAGACGTTCGCGTTAAAGTAAACATTGTAGGCTCACAAGATACAACCGGCCCGATGACATGCCAAGAGCTAGAATCGATGGCAGCATCAACTATTTCTCCGCTTGTAGACGGTGCATACCAGTCTGGCTGTCACACAGCTTCGGTATGGGATAAGAAAGCCCAAGCTAATATTCCTAAGCTTATGTCTTTCATGAATAACTTTGGCGTAATCACGGCACGTGACCCTAAAGGGGTTTACCATGCAATGACTGACGTTATTCACAAAGTATTGAACGATATTACCGTTGACGATCGCGCTATTATCATTGGTGGTGACTCACATACTCGTATGTCTAAAGGCGTCGCGTTCGGTGCTGACTCGGGTACGGTAGCGGTAGCGCTTGCGACAGGTGAAGCGGCGATGCCAATTCCAGAGTCGGTAAAAGTGACGTTCAAAGGTGGAATGAAGAGCCACATGGACTTCCGCGATGTTGTTCACGCAACGCAAGCGCAAATGCTTAAGCAATTTGGCGGTGAGAATGTGTTCCAAGGTCGTGTTATTGAAGTGCAAATTGGTACTTTGCTTGCTGACCAAGCGTTCACGTTTACCGACTGGACGGCTGAGATGAAAGCGAAAGCGTCAATCTGTATCTCAAATGATGAGACGATGATTGCGTCACTTGAGCTTGCTAAAACACGCATCAAGATCATGATCGACAAGGGCATGGACAACGATGCGAACATGCTTCAGGGTCTTATCGACCTTGCTGATAAGCGTATTGCTGAAATCAAGTCAGGCGAAGAGCCGGCTCTTGCACCCGATGATAACGCAAAATACTACGCAGAAGTGGTTGTTGATTTAGACCAAATCGACGAGCCAATGATTGCTGATCCAGACGTGAATAACGATGACGTTTCTAAGCGTTATACCCATGATGTTATTCGCCCTGTGTCTTTCTACGATGGTAAAACCGTTGATTTAGCCTTTGTTGGTTCTTGTATGGTTCACAAAGGTGACATGCAGATTATCGCTCAAATGCTTCGCAATTTAGAAAAGCAAAATGGCAGTGTGTCGTTCAACGTACCGCTTGTTGTTGCACCACCAACATACAACATTGTTGATGAGCTAAAAGCGGAAGGCGATTGGGATATCCTTACCAAGTACGCTGGTTTTGAGTTTAACGACGATAAGCCAAAAGAGTCTGCGCGTACTAAGTATGACAACATCATGTACTTAGAGCGTCCAGGGTGTAACCTTTGTATGGGTAACCAAGAGAAAGCAGAACCTGGTGATACGGTTATTGCTACCTCTACGCGCTTGTTCCAAGGTCGTGTTGTTGCTGACTCTAACGAGAAGAAAGGTGAGTCACTGCTTGGTTCAACACCATTAGTGGTGCTATCTGCTGTGCTAGGTCGCTTCCCAACTATGGACGAGTACAAAGCGGCGGTTGAAGGTATTAACCTTACAGACTTCGCGCCACCTGCTGAAGATATGGCCGTTGCGCCTAAATTCACGCCAGACGTAGCGATTCAAAACGTTTAATTTAAACGCCTGATTTTTGGCGTAAAGCAACGTTTTATTGAAACCAAGCTTAACCCTTAGAAGCCCCGACATTAGTTGGGGCTTTTTTTTTGCACGCTCTTAGGTATATGTCCGGTCAAATAACATTTTTAGTATCCAAGAAGCTTCTGTTCGTGACTTACGGCTAATTTACATGTTGTGCATATAGCCTATACTCAAGCCTTGAAAAATATTTAAACGTTTAAGCATTTAAGAATTGTAAAGTGGAATTCAATGGCAAAGGCCTCTCTAGACAAATCACTTGCGGATAAGATACCTGCCAATATTAAGGGGTCTGAAACTTCCGCCGAAATAATCAGGAAGTCACTTCGAAGAGGAGGCTTTCAATTAATGGCATTCTTTTCGGCCATTATTATTGTCGTTATTGTGCTCGCGCGTCCTGACAATGTTGTTATCGCGCTTTGTATCGGTATTTGGTCTTTAGTTACTTCCTGCGCTGCACTGTATTTTCAAAGCAGCAGTGCTTCAATCGCTAAGATGTGGGCATTAGCTACGTGTCCTGCAGCTCCTATCATAATAGTGGTCAACGGAATTTTGCCTGCATCCCTGATACCATTAATGGCTGTGTTTCCCATCGTGTTTCTTACTGGGCGGTGGAGACTCGGCTCTATGGCTATAATTGCAGGCAGTACTTTTTTGGTACCGTTTTACGATGGAGCGTACGATCACGGAATGTGGGTAAGGTTATGCATTACAAATGTTGTGGTATCAATACTTATCTATCAGTTGGTGAGCCGGTTGGAAGCTGCGTTAATTGAAAGTAATGCCAAAACAATAAAACTTAACCACGCTCTTGCGCAAGAGCGAAAGGCATCTGCAGCACAGGCTCGCTTTTTAGCCACTATGTCCCACGAAATACGCACTCCCTTAAATGGAATTCTTGGGCTTACTGACGTTGTGTTATCTAAAGAGATTAGCGAAAGCGCTAGGCCAAATCTAGAGCGAATTCAACAGTCAGGGATATCGTTAAATCGTATATTAAACGATGTATTGGATGTCTCGAAACTCAATGCGGGAAAGCTTTCTTTAGAATCAGCGCCGTTTGATTTAGTTTCCACAGTGCAATCCTGTGTATCGTTTTATTATCAACTTGCGCAAAACAAAAATATAGCCCTTAACTCAAGTATTGCTGATGACGTTAGTGCCAACGTATTCGGCGACGCAGTTCGCTTATCGCAGATACTGAATAACCTAATTAGTAACGCCATCAAGTTTACGCAACAGGGCAGTGTATCGTTAGTGGTTGAGCGTGTTACTGCTTCATCCCGTGAGCAAGCCATAAAGTTCTCTGTCATCGATACTGGAGAAGGAATTAAGCAGTCTGAGCAAGTTGATATTTTTGGTGCGTTCACTCAAGCAAATAGCAGTATAAATCGCACTCATGGCGGAACAGGCTTAGGCCTTCAAATTGTCAAAAGTTTGGTAGAAGCAATGGGCGGTTATGTCTCTGTAAACAGCGAAGTTGGTAAAGGCAGCACTTTCAGCTTTGAACTAGCATTCACGCTGGCAAAAAAAGAGGTAGACACAGCTATTGAGCCAGCAGCAGAGCCAACAACAGAATCCAGCCACAGTACCCAACTTATCGACCAAGAAAAAAGTTTAGTAGATATGAGTCGAGGCTCGGTGTTAGTGGTAGATGACAATGAGATCAACCGAGTGGTAGCGCAGTCCTTGTTAGAAGATTTAGGTGTAAGCGTTACGCTTGCTAGCAGTGGAGGAGAGGCTTTATTACTTGCATCTCAGAAGGCATTTGACCTTATTCTAATGGATTTACAAATGCCAGAAATGACGGGGGCTGAAACGACATTAGAATTGCGTAATAAAGGTGTAAATACCCCTATTGTGGCATTCACAGCATCGGTAGTGTCAGATGAAATCGACAAGGCGCTATCCTCGGGAATGAGTAGCTATATAACAAAGCCCGTGGACAGCAAAAAACTGTCTACAGTAATCGAGGGCCATCTTGGCTGAAAGTGTGTCCTGTTGAAAAGCAGCCTTTGTTTAGGTGATTCGTTAAAAATTGACTAGTTTAAGTTAAACATTAGGGCGTTGATTTATTTCACGCTTTCTATCGACTATGATTGCAATGGAAATGAACGACAAAGGTTGGCGATGCATAAAAAACTAAGCACCTTATCAATAAGTTATAACGATGGAGTAATAACTAGTAAGCTGTATGGCGTTTTTAATGGGCGTAGTGCTGAAGAGTATCGAGAGCGCCTTTTTAAGCTAGTCATGGGTTCAAACATGAAACCTTTCGCTTTGCTCGTAGATATAAGCGAGGTTGAAGGGGCAACGCCTGACGCGTTCGATATGGTAAAACACATTGTAAATCGCCTACCTGAAATGGGACTAATAGCCAAGGCGTATGTATATAAAGGCCCTGTTATCCGCGGAATGATGTTTCAAAGAATCCCTGAATTAAAACATATGGACTATTTGTTTTTCACCGATTTTGATGAAGCGTCACAATGGCTATTCAGTGAATACAAACAAAAGCTATCTGCATCACCCTAACTAGGGCAGGTTGTGGTTTGCTCTCCGCCACTCAAATCGAGATGGCGGATTGAAGCGTCAGCGCACTGTCGTTGCATTATTTTTCGCGGTTTACTGTAAACGTAAGACTTGAAAAATACGTTTCAAAGTCAGCTTTGATATTACTTTGAAGTGGCACTCCCCACACGCAATTTAGCTTAACTGCGCCAGAGGCTTTGAATGTAAATGTAGCCTGTCCATTCTCATCAGTGAGGAATGATTGGGTTTCGTGAGTTGCATTTTTAAGGGGAACTGAATCTATTAATGCATCTTGTAAAGGCTTGCCTTTGAAAAGCACTTGAACGGTGAGGCTGTTATCTTCGCCTAATGTGAAAGGGTGGCTAAGGGGGACAATTTCTAGTGTATGACCAATAGGCTTGGTAACGTTGTCGGTAAGTGTTTCTCCCACTTGTACAATCGCTTTTGCTTTTCGGGAGTACAGTTCTTCTCCGTCGTAGCCTTCAAGGCCCTTGTCTTTTCTATACTCAACGACTTCTTTAAGCCCTTCCTTTTTAGCGTAGTCGTTAAATTTGTCTGCTTTTAGCACGCTTGTACTGTGATAGCTTTCAAAGCCGATAATATAACTGCCTGCTTGCAGCGTAGAGGTTTTAGCCACCCCCGGTAGTAAACTAGACTTGGGAATAATGCCTGCTGCCATATCCTCAACACCTGTTGAGGTGTAGTTGCGAAGAGCCACTATTTTATCCCACGTTAAATTCCAGCTATCAATGTCTTCTTTATGACCTACTTTAAACTGCACTGCTACTGGTGATGCCTCCTCAAAATGAAACTGCGTCGGCTCAAGCCAAAAGTCATGGGCCAATGAAAAGGGCGCGTAGGCTGCTACCGCGAGCGCCGTTAGGCTTTCAATAAGTGCTTTTTGTATTGTTAGTGCTTTCATATATTCATATCCATTTTCGTTTTAATAGCTCACCAATAAAAGACGGTTCCACAGAAACATACATGTTTTAGTACAGCACAACACCCCCAATATTATATCCCTTAACCTTACCTTAATTCTATTCACTCATTTCTGCAAAACTTAGCCCAACAGGCAGAACCCACCTGAAGCACAGTATATTTAATAACTGATATCAATACGCTTAACCTGACTAAACAGTTTTTTAAGGAGTGGGGTGTGAGCACAAGTAAACGGAGTAATGGACGGGCATTTATGCCATGCAAATTTGAATGGCAATTACTATTAGCATGGGCATTAGGGATACTGGTATGGATAGCAGCAGTCACAACCGTAAGTGCCGAGACGCTCGGTGATGTTCATCAGCGAGCACCTACACAGACGGCAAACTTATACACCGCGTCTCACCATACTATGGCACTTAGCGATTATTTGATAAGTGAAAAACTTGATGGCATTCGAGCAAGATGGACGGGAACAGAGCTTCTCACTCGAAAGGGCAATATTATTCATGCCCCAAAATGGTTTACGCGGGCTTGGCCAAACACTACGCTAGATGGCGAGCTGTGGCTTGCTCGAGGTAAGTTTGAAGATACAGCGTCTATTGTGCTTACTGACATTCCTGACGAGCGCTGGGAGAAAATAAAATTTATGGTGTTTGATATGCCGCTGCTCATGCAGCCTTTTGAACAAAGAGCAAAAGAGATAAAGCGACTTACTGACACAGTAACCAGCCCAGCGCTACTCGCAATGCCTCAATTTGTGCTGCACACCCATGAAGCCTTACAAGCAAAGTTAAACAGTGTGGTAGATGCTGGCGGGGAGGGGCTTATGCTTCACCATCGCCAGGCTCGATATGTTGATGGTCGCAGCGCCCATTTACTCAAGCTTAAGCGCCATCAAGATAGCGAGGCAAAGGTTATTGCCCATATTAAGGGAAAGGGCAAATTTAAAACCATGATGGGCTCGTTGTTAGTAGAGCGGGCCGATGGCGTTCAATTTAAACTTGGTAGCGGATTTTCAAACAGCGAGCGGCGGCACCCGCCAGAGATTGGTGAGTGGGTTACGTATAAATTTTATGGGTATACCAATTCGGGAAAGCCTCGTTTTGCCAGCTTTATGCATATTCGCCCTGAAAAAGATTTGCCAGAAGCGTCAACGGCTAATGTTAACTAGGGCGTGTTGTTGAAAGGTTGTGTGTAGTGAACGCGTATATTGCCGCTAAATTGCAAAATAGAGATATGTGCTATACGGTTGTATTTCTTAATTAGCGCCTTGCTTAAAGTGATAACGTTGCTTTTGAGGCTTAAGACAGGATAGATAAGGTAGTCGCAATGCAGTCTTTATGGAAAATGTTGTTCTTTATTGTAATCGTTTTTTCACTTGCCGCATGTGATAAGTCACCGAATGGCAGTCAGGAAAATGATTCTGCTGTTACTGCTGAACAAAAGACGGGAAACAAGCCCGCAAATTCGGATAGCGCATCAAGTGAACTCATCTCACAAATTAAGGCGTCAGGCGTCTTAAAAGTGATTACTCGAAATGCTCCCACCACATACTTTATAAGCCGAGATATTCAGCCTAAAGGGCCAGAATTTGATATGGCCGAAGCGTTTGCCTCTCACTTAGGTGTTGAGCTAGAGATAATTGAAAAACCCTCTATTCAAGCCGTGATAGCAGCGTTGAGAAACAAAGAAGGGCATATTGCTGCGGCGGGACTCACTCAAACAAAAGCAAGAGCAAAGGAGTTTGTGTTTGGGCCTAACTATCAAGATATTACACAGCAGGTGGTTTGCCGGCGAGATAATGTCCAGCCAGAAACCATAGATGAGCTAATAGGGCTTAACATAATGGTGGCCGAGGGCACGGCCTACAGTGAGCGACTTAAAGAGTTACAAGAACAATACCCAACGCTTAGCTGGGTGGAGAGCTCAGAATTATCCACCGAGCAAATTCTTTACAAGGTATGGCAGAGGGAAATTGATTGTAGTGTAGCCGACTCTAATATTGTCGATCTTAACCGCCGGTACTTCCCAGAGTTAATCGCTCCTTTTAACCTTGCCAGAAGCGAAAATTTAGCATGGATGTTACATAAAGCTAGTACAGGGCTCAGTGCTGAACTCAATAACTGGTATCTCGAATACGAGAAAAGCGGTCGTTTAGAGAGCATGTTAGACCAATACTACGGTTTTTTTGAGGTGTTCGACTATGTGGATACGCGTACGTTTATTCGCCGAGTTGAAAAGCGGTTTCCAGAATATACCCAGTATTTCAGCGACGCTGCAGCAAAGTATGACTTACCCTTTCACTTACTAGCGGCACAAGCGTATCAGGAATCCCATTGGTTAGCGGATGCAATAAGCCCCACAGGTGTGCGCGGTATAATGATGCTGACACAACAAACAGCTAAAGAAGTAGGGGTTAATAACAGGCTAGATCCTAAGCAAAGTATATTTGGTGGCGCGCGCTACCTTGCTAAAATCAGAACCCACCGATTTGTCGACGAAGTGGAAGAACCTGACCGCACCTGGCTTGCGCTAGCTGCGTATAACGTAGGCCGTGCCCATCTACACGATGCGCAAACTTTGGCGCGCAAACTTAATTTGAACCCCCATAAATGGGCCGATATGAAGCAAGTATTGCCCTTACTTAGCGAAAAGCGATATTACAAAGATTTACGCTATGGCTACGCCCGTGGTACTGAGCCTGTAAGGTACGTGCAGCGAATTCGTGAGTATCAGCATATTATAGAAAATGAGCTGCAGTAATGGATGAAAAATACATCGATAATTTCAAGACCATCAACCTCCTAAAAGTCTGAAATGGGTAAATCGCACTCACACCATTACTTACTCTTAGGGTGTATGAGTTGTGGTAGTGAGAAATTAATGTCACTTTTCCTTCAGAGCTATCATTTTTGCGATAGACTAATATTTCTTGATGTTGTTAGTGGAAAGGTTTGGCTGTGCGTTTTTTGTTTTTTATAATTTTCGTCTTAATGTTCTTACTCCCCTGTGGAGCCTCTGATTCAGAGAGAATTATTGATGTTTCGGTTTACAACGTTCCTGGCCTTCTTGAAAAACGCTCAGATGATGTGCCATACAGTAAATTGATCAAGTTAATTACAAAGCAAATGCCCGCAACCACTGAATTTCATTTTTCACATGCTTTAAGAGCTGTGTCTCGGTTCAATGATAGAAAAAGCGATTGCCTGTTTCCTGGAAGTAAAAACCTTTATCAGCACAGCGAACGCGTTATTGAAAGTAAGCCTCTATATATTGCTAGAGCCTATTTCTTTGGGCTCGAATTATTAAGTGCTGATATTATCCTTCATCCCTCAGCCAAAAAAATGCGGATTGGCTTTCGTCATGGAAATACGTTCGGTGGCAAGATCGAAACACTTTCCCATCACACACTTATTCCATTGCAGGGCGGTTCTGAAATCCATGAAATGATTCTTAGGGGGCGCATAGATGCTTTCTTAGACTATATTCCAGATGCTCTTCCCCTTTTGCAACTTGTTAAAAGTGAACCACTGCAATATGACGATACATCATTTTTTTATGAGCAAAATGACAGTCTCCTATGTCACGACAGCTCTGAGTTACGACGTTATATAATCCAATTTAACCAACAAGTTGATATTCTAGAGGATAGTGGAGTGTTGCAAGCTATCCTCGATTCTATGGACGGAGTCGATAAAGTCCCATAGACAAAATAATAAAGATCAAAACGGTAAGCGCAGATAGTGGCATACCTTTTTATGTGTCTGTGATAATAAGGACACTTTGAAAAACATTAATTTGTATGCACGGCGGCATCATTGGATGTTACTAAGATTAATGTATAAACTATTTCACAAGTTATAAGGGCGAGATAACCTTTTTTGTATGAGTTTTTGGTTTGCGTTTTTTCACCATGCCCTTTTCAGGCAGCGCCTGAGAGCTATTAATCTTGCCAGGTGGTTTTGCCTTAACCCGCTGCGACAGCCACTATCTGCCTTGTCTAAACAGCACACAAACCACTGCGGGAATGTACAGTGAAGGCCAACACGAACCAGTCGACATTGTCGTCTTTTTAACCCTATAGGAAAATCTAATGAACAAGCTTCTCTTTGTATTAATGGTTATTTGCTTATCGGCTGGTTGCGTGCAGGCGCAGGTGGACCCCGTTGCTAAAATGAACGAAGTCAGTTTTGATCGTATCTCAATTACCATGGGTGATAAAAAATACGACGTTCAGTACGCAAAAACCTTTGAGCAGCGTGCTCAGGGGCTTATGTTTAGAAAAGAATTATGTGAAGATTGTGGAATGTTTTTCACCTTTGATTCCGCGAAGTACGCGGGTATGTGGATGAAGAACACTTTTATACCCTTAGACGTAGCATTTATCGACAGAAACGGTGTCATTACTGATATAAAACCTTTGATGCCTCATAGCCTAGAATCTGTAGGCTCATCGAAAAAGGTACTGTACGCACTGGAAATGAACCAAGGGTGGTTTGCCAATCACAACGTGAAGGTTGGAGACCAAATAACAATTCATCGTTAAGCTGCG
Organism: Alteromonas genovensis; assembly: GCF_010500895.1. Lineage (GTDB taxonomy): Bacteria > Pseudomonadota > Gammaproteobacteria > Enterobacterales > Alteromonadaceae > Alteromonas > Alteromonas genovensis. The sequence continues at coordinate 60,952 of NZ_JAAAWO010000013.1, read as the reverse complement.
CTATATCAATGCGCAGTACGCCAGTGAAAAACTGGTGCTAATCTGGAGTTAAATAAAGTGACAAATGCCTTATCGATAGCTAAGTTCGGCGGAACCAGTGTTGCCAATTATACTGTAATGCAAAACTGTGCTCGAATTGTTGCCGGTAATAAGAATACGCGTATCGTTGTGGTAAGCGCATCAGCGGGCGTAACTAACCACTTGGTTAGCTTGGCTCATACCCCTATGACGCAGCAGCAGATAGATGAAACATGCCAAGCTATTACTGACATCGAGCTTGCCATACTCGACAAGTTACAAGACAAACCGTCGGTAGAAACTAAGCTTAATGATCTTCTAGAGGAAGTCCGCGCTTTAGCGTTTCACGAAGAAATTTTGCATCGCAATGACTTAAAAGACCAGTTGCTTTCAATGGGCGAGCGAATGTCTTCTCTTATGTTTTCATCGGTACTTGCTGAGCAAGGCGTGAAGACGATAAATTTTGACGTGAGAAAAGTCCTGCGCACGGACAGTGAGTTTGGAGAAGCGGCGCCACACATTGAGCAAATTGCCACCTTGGCAGAGCAGCTGCTTGCACCTGAAATTGAAAACGCCATTGTGGTAACACAGGGTTTTGTCGGTGCAGACGAAAATGGCAACACCACTACGCTTGGGCGAGGTGGTTCTGACTTTACCGCTGCGCTTCTTGCAGAAGCTATGAATGCCGAAGCGTGTGAGATATGGACCGACGTTATTGGTGTATACACCACAGATCCCCGCATAACCGATACCGCACGACCACTGCCTGAGTTGAGCTTTGAAGAAGCGGCTGAAATGGCCACGTTTGGTGCTAAGGTACTTCACCCTGCCACAATGGAACCGGCGCTGCGCAAAAACATTAAGGTGTTTGTAGGTTCAAGCAAAGAGCCTGAGAAAGGCGGTACTTGGATTGTTCGCGACTGCGAATTTGAGCCGCCTTACCGAGCGATTACACGCCGTAAAGAGCAAGTGATGGTGACGGTGAAAACACCTAAGATGATGTACGCTCAGGGCTTCCTGCAGCAGGTGTTTGCTATTATTGCCAAGCATAAGTTAAGTGTTGATTTGGTGACGACATCTGAAATTTCTGTGTCATTTACATTAGATAATCCGGCTAACTCTGTTGCTCAACGTCTTAATAAAGAGACCATTGCTGAATTAGAAACAATTTGTGACGTTACCGTTGAGAAGGGTTACGACTTGGTCACAGTGGTAGGTAATAACATGCAAACAGCGGTGGGCGTCTCTAGTAAAATTTTAGCTGCGGTATCAGATTTTAACCTACGCATGATTTGCTTTGGCGCGAACCCGCATAATTTATCGTTTTTGGTTAACGAAACGAATAGTGATGATGTGGTGAGAAAGCTTCATAAAGCGCTGTTTGAATAGCATTATCGCGTAGAGTGAGTACTCACTGGTTGCTTTGTATTTATGGGTAAAAATTTATGGGTAAAAGCTTATGGGGAAAAACTTATAGGTAAAAGCTTGTAGCTAAAAGCGAGTAGTTAGAAATACACATCAAAACGGCCCTTTTCGGGCCGTTTTTTATTTCTCTACGGTCATGCAGAGCGCTACTTACACTGCTTTATTTTACCGGAATAATGACCTCGTGACGCTTATTCCACGGTAGGGTAAAAGGGGAGTCGTAGCCTAGGTAACTTGGTTTGCCGGCAATGTCATAACCCTGTTCTTTAAGTGTTCGCAATAGTGTTTCGGCATACGCCTGTCGCTTATCGTCATTGTTAAATCCGGAATAGCGAATTACTGCCACTTTCCTTGCCGGAACTTCAACTAATGATACTGCAGGGTGTGAGGGGACGGGCGCGTTATCCACGTTGTATTGACTTGGCAGAAAAAACATCATGGTGTTTTTTGAGGTAACCTCAACAGGCGACGTCATGGCAATTTTTGCACTTGCTACCTGTTCGTTACCCACTTCTACCGGTGATGTCATCGCAATTTCACTGCGTGCTTTGTTTTCGCCAGAGATGTAATTAAATAAAAGCCTAAATGCGCCATTGTCGCTGTTACCTTTCGACATTACCGCAAGAGAAGCAGGGTACTCTCTCACTTCAATTTCCTCTGCAAGAGAGTCAATCGTTTTGTAGGTGATGGTTTCGCTGTCTTTATAATAGGTTTTATCTGCACGGGCGGAGAAGCTAGACATGAGTAATCCACAAAGTAAGGTAAGCGCTAAAAGTTTCACTGTGATGCTACACGTTAGTAATATTTGCGATTCATACGCGGTTGCATCGATATTTGGTCACATAGCTGCGCAGATGGAGATGGGCATGTATATTTTGTTGGCGATTGGAGAGATGGCGATAAAGATGAGCGATGTAGGCAGTCGAATGTCGAAAAAGTGACTAATAATAAAAAGCCCCGTATTAACAAGGTTAATACGGGGCTTTTTCGCATCGATAGAAGGTAATCTACACCTTAAATTGGCGAATAGACTGCTGAAGTTCATCAGCTAGCCTTGCAACTTCATGGCTTGAATCAGACGTTTGCTGAGCACCTGCGGTAGTCTCTTCAGCAATACCTACAATCGTTTCAAGCTTCTGACTGATTTCTTGTGAAACCGTATTTTGCTCACGGGCAGACTGCTCAATTTGAGAGCTGACATCATGGGCTTTATGAACTGCGTCAGAGATAATATCAAGGGCTTGTGTTGCTTTCTCAGTTTGCGATACGCAGGCCGCAGTTTGCTCTTTACCTTGATTCATTACAGCTACTGCGCGCTCAGCACCTGCCTGCAGTACTTCAATCATGGCATTGATTTCCTGCGTAGATTGCTGCGTACGGCTTGCCAAGGTTCTTACTTCGTCGGCAACCACCGCGAAACCTCTACCTTGCTCACCAGCACGAGCGGCCTCAATGGCAGCGTTTAGTGCAAGCAGGTTAGTTTGGTCTGCAACACCACGAATCACATCGAGAATACCGCCAATGCTCGCGCTATCTTGATGTAGTTTGTTAATAACGTCGGCAGCGTCTTGAACGTCTTTCGCCAATATCTCAATGGTGTTTTTGTTTTCAAGGGAAATTGAGCGAACGTTTTCTGCCTCTTTGTCAGCATGACGAATTTGGCTAAGTGTATCTTCAGCGCTCTGCACAACTAGCTGAGACGTTGAATGCATCTCTGTGGTGGCAGTAGCGACTTGACCAATTTGAGACTTCTGATCTTGAATAGAGTGAGTTGTTTGCGCAGTAACGGCCGAGGTTTGTTCCGATGCAGCGGCTAATTGCTCTGCTCGAACGTTAATACCAGTGATAAGCTCTTTTAAATTGCCGATAAGCGTGTTGCAGTTTCTTGCTAGTAAACCAAATTCATCCTGAGCAGAATCATCAAGACGATGAGTAAGATCACCTGAGGACGCCACGGTAAGTAGCTCGTTTACTCGGCTTAGCGGAAGCGTAATAGCGCGAACCGTGATGTAACCGATAAATGCAGCGACGGCGATTGACGCAAGTACAACAACAATAACGAACGTGTTACCCGTAGTGATGGCTGAGTTTACTTGTGTTTCTATATCGCTGGCTTTCTTGTCAGCTAAGGTCAATAAACGGCCTAGCTCCAACGTACCTTGGTTTATGTTAGCGTCAGAGGCGTTCAGCGCTTGCTCTGCGTCATTACGACGTTCAAGTCTGTCTACGTGAAGCTGCATCACACCATCACTCGCCTTAATGGCGTTAATGGCGTCGTTGACTAGATCGTTTATATCATCAAGGGTTCCAGAATCGTCGCGGCCATCTGCCGCTGCGTTCATTTCACTTAACTGAGTAACCACCTTGTCGACAACTAAATCAACTTCATTACCCAGTGTTTGAGAGCGTTGTAGTGTCTGCGTTTTAATGTATTCATAAGATACAGTGAGCAAAGACAGAAGAGAGGTCTCAAGTTCGCTACCAATTTCAGATGCACGGCGCAGCTCAGGAATACGCTGAACCGAGTCTAAATCAGAAAAATCGAGAAGGTAGGTTGAGGCGTCATCAGCATTATCTTCTGCGTCACCTAAACGGTCAGCGATGGTGTTGCGCAAATCAAGATACTGTTTATGATTGGCATACATAGCATCTACGTTCTTGGTGTAGGCTTCATAGGCGTCGCGAACTGAATTAAGAGAACCCTGTAGCTCAGCATCTTTGCTGACAGCTTTTGCTAGCTGGTTGTACTCAGAGTCAAAGGTATCTTGCGCGGCATTAAAAGAATTACGCTTTTCAGAAAGACCTGATAGCTCTTCTTCTATATAACTTTCGAAGGTAAGTCGGCCCATATTCAGGAAGCTCGCTTTAAGCGCATTGCTTCCCGCAACACTCGGCAAAGCGACGTCGTTAACTTCTTCAGTTGCTGAACCAATGGAGTTGAGGTTAACGAGGGATACAATACTCACAACAATGAGCAGCGCACTTATCGCTACAAATCCACCAATGACGCGAGTGGCTACGGTTATTTTCATCGGAACTCCTGATGGGTGTTTTTGTTTTTCTTTTCCACAATATTACCTCGCAAACCGTTCAAAATATACCTCATTGTTTAAGGTGTGGCCTAGCTTTGAGTATCTTTAGTGAACATTTCTATTGTAGAGCATTAAAATAATGTATCGACTACAACTACTTAATGTTTACCCCTATTCTTAAATATATGACATTTATTTTTCGGTCAGACCAGTCGCGTCGCTAAAGGCCGCTTATTTAAGCGCGGCTTATTCCGGTATTAATAGTACACAAGTGCGAGATAAGGAGAGGGAAGTAGGAGCACAAGGTATATGGAAAGTGGCTTTAACCCTCAAGCCGTGAGCGTGATGAGCTCACCAGAAGTATGGTTCAGTAAGGTCAAGGTTTGTCCCCACACATAGCCAGTATCAAGACCAACGAATTGAGGCGACTGTGTCTCACCAGAAAGGGCCGCCCAATGACCAAATATAACCTTTTGTTTGGCTTTTAGCTTCGGGTTTTGCAGTTTAAACCATGGCTTGATGTCATCTGTCGCGCTATCAGGATGGGATTTATTGTCAAAATTGAGCTCCCCAGATTCCGTGACAAAGCGCATTCGCGTACACGCATTGACGGTAAAGCGGCGCTGCTCTTCTTGGCTAAGCTCTTTCGACCATTTTACTGGCGTATTGCCGTACATCGTTTTTAAGAGGTTGACGTAGTCAGGCCCCTTTAAGGCGTCAGACACCTCGTTACTTAGCGCCAGCGCTTTTTTCATTGACCAGCTTGGATAGAGTCCGGCGTGGACAATGAGCGTATGTTTATCTAACTTGGCCGCTAACGGAAACTGGCGAAGCCATGTCTCTAGCTCTTTGACATCGCTGGCGTTTAGCAGAGGGTCTAAATTGTCAGACTTTTTGGCTTTGTGAATATCATTAAGCGTAGCCAAAAAGTGGAGGTCGTGATTGCCAAGCACACTAGAAAAACTGTTTCCAAGAGACTTTAAAAATCGCAGTGTGCTGAGGGAATCTTCTCCGCGAGCCACTAAGTCGCCCACGGCGTAAAGCGTGTCTTTGGAAGAGTCAAACTTGGCTTTGTCTAAAATGCGTCGCAACCCATCGTAGCAGCCCTGAATATCGCCAATGACATAAGTGTTACCTTTAGCCATTATTCATCCTTAATGCAGTATATGGGGAACCGCAAGTCTAAATACATCGATAGGGAGTTTGAAGCGCTCACCATTTTCGCGCTCCATTTCATAATACCCTTGCATATTGCCTACAGGGGTATCGATTACCGCGCCACTAGTATATTCAAAACTTTCATTAGGTTTCAGTATAGGCTGTTTTCCCACAACACCTGCACCCTCAACCTCAGACGTTTTTTCATTTGCATCAGTAATACGCCAGTAGCGATTAATTAACTGAACGGTTTCATCACTCTTGTTTTCAATCGTAATGTGATAGGCAAATGCGAACTGCGCGGAATCGGAGGGGAGATGTTCAGGCAAGTGGCGAGTTTTCACTCGCACTTGGATGTCTAATTCATGCATAGAAAAACTAGGACTCTTGGTGGTATTCTTTGCTAGAAACGGCATTTGCGATGGTAGCAAAATCTGTTAGTGAGAGTGTTTCAGCGCGACACTTCGGGTCAAGACCCAGCTCAGTGATTTCTTCTTCACTTAAACAGTCTTTCAAAGAATTACGAATTGTTTTTCTGCGCTGGTTAAATGCTTGAGCACAGACTCTTTCAAGGGTGCTTAGCGATTCTACCTGAACAGGCGGTACACTGTGAGGTACAAGTTTAACAACCGCTGAATCTACTTTAGGTGGCGGGTTAAAAGCACCTGGTGGTACATTTAATACAGGAATAACGTGACAGTAATATTGCGCCATTACCGAAAGGCGGCCATAGCTTTTTGAACCAGGGCCAGCGGCCAGTCTGTTTACCACTTCTTTTTGCAGCATAAAGTGCATATCTTCAATGCAGGGCGCGTGATCAAAAAGGTGAAACATAAGTGGCGTTGAGATGTTGTAGGGAAGATTGCCAAATACTCGAAGCTTGCGGTCGCTATCAGGCATTTCTTTTAATAATGCGCAGAAATCCATTGTCATTGCATCTTGCTCAATAACGTTGAGCTTTTCACCGTTAAATGGGTGTTGACGCAAGCGCTTGGCCAAATCTCTATCAAGTTCAATAACAGTGAGTCTGTCTACTTCTTCGCATACCGGGTCGGTAAGCGCGCCTAAACCCGGTCCTATTTCAACCAGGTTTTGTTCATTTTTGGGAGCGATAGCCGCAACAATCTTTCCAATCACGTAATCATCGTGAAGAAAGTTTTGCCCAAATCGTTTTCGTGCCGTGTGGCCTAAGTGTGTTTTACTCATTGTTGATGCTGCGCAAGCTCAATGGCTTTTTCCAATGCTTTTCTGAAACTACCGGCGTCGGCATTACCAGTACCGGCTAAATCAAGCGCAGTACCGTGGTCTACCGATGTACGAATGAAGGGTAAACCCAGAGTGATGTTTACCGCCGCGCCGAACCCCTTGTACTTTAACACAGGTAAGCCCTGGTCATGGTACATCGCCAACACAACGTCGGCATCTTGCAGGTATTTAGGTTGAAAAATGGTGTCTGCGGGGAGTGGCCCGATGATATCAAGCCCTTCTTCGCGAAGCTCGTTGAGGGCAGGCGTGATGGTACGGATTTCTTCAGTACCAATATGACCGTCTTCTCCCGCATGAGGATTCAGTCCACACACGTAAATACGTGGTTCTTTAATACCGAATTTAAGCTTTAAATCGGTATGAATAATATGAATCACTTTGTGAAGGCGAGTACCTGTAATGGCTTTTGCAACATACTCTAAAGGAATATGTGTGGTAGCCAGTGCAACGTTGAGCCCTTCTGTAGAAAGTAACATCACCACATCAATCGTATTTGACTGATAGGCAAAAAACTCAGTGTGACCACTAAAAGAAACACCCGCTTTGTTGATAATGCCTTTGTGAACTGGGCCGGTCACCACAGCATCAAAATCACCATCAATGTTGGCCTGGCAGGCTTGGCGCAGTGTTTCCACTACGTACAGGCCGTTCTCACTATCGAGTGTGCCGGCCACAACGTCTGCCGACTTATCGATATGCTTTATAAACAATGACCCCGGCGCTTGAATATCAGCGTTGTCGGGGTCGTAATCGATTAGCGTTAATTCAATGCCAAGGTCCTTGGCACGTGCCGTAAGCATATCGCTATCGGCAAATACAACAAGCTGAGCTTGCCATTCTTCTTGGGCCAGTTTAATGATTAAATCTGGCCCGATGCCCGCCGGTTCGCCCGGCGTTACTGCTATTTTAATTGGTCTGCTCATGAATAACTTATAGTTTAAGACTCGATAACTTCGATATACGCTGCGTCGCGCATTTCACGAAGCCAGTTTTCTGTTTCTTCGGCAAACTTCCTATTAAAGATCAGCTGATAGGCTTTTTCTTCTTTGCGCTTATCGGTGGCATCGTCAACGCGACGCTCAATAAGCTGAATTAAATGCCAACCGTGAACTGAGCGCACAGGTTCACTAAACTCACCTGGCTCAAGGTTTGCCAGCGCGTCTTTAAATGCAGGTACGTAGTTATCTGGGTTAGACCAGCCAAGGTCTCCGCCGCGAAGGGCTGAACCAGGGTCTTCTGAATATTCTTTAGCCAGCTCTTCAAATTCAGCCTCGCCTGCTATTACGTCTGCTTTAAAACCAGCAAGCATGTCCTTCGCTTTATCTTCACTAAGAATAATAGAAGGCTTAACCAAAATATGACGAGAATTCACTTCTTGCACCGTCACTTTCTCAATACCGCGGGTATCAACGATTTTTAATATGTGGAAACCGGCGCCGCTTCGAATGGGACCTACCAATGAATCCACTTCTTTGTTTTGAACGGCTTCAGCAAACAGCGTCGGCATTGCGTTGATGTTTAACCAACCCATGTCACCACCTTCAAGGGCTTCATTACCCGACGATGACGCGATAGCAATTTTAGTGAAATCTGAGCCAGACTCGAGTAACGAGATAACCTTTTCCGCTCTTTCACGAGAGGCTTGGATGTCTTCGTCGGTAGGGTCGGCAGGGAAACCGATAAGAATATGACCAAGGCGGTATTCTGCTTGTTCCGCACCTTGCTGCTCTATAAGACCCATTAACGTATCAATTTCTTGTGGCGTAATATAAACACGACGACGAACATTGGCCCGTCTTACTTCGCCCATGATGATTTCTTCGCGAATGTCTTCGCGGTAGTCGTCATACGCAATGCCTTCTGCAGCGAGTTGAGTTCTTAATTGTTCCATAGAGGCATTTTGATTTGCCGCAATGTTACCAATGGTTTGCTCTAACTGTGGATCGCTAATTTGAATACCCATACGCTCAGCCATTTGAAGCTGGAGATTTTTGGTTATTAAGCGCTCAATGGCCTGAGTTCTTAGGGCGCGATCTGAGGGAAGCTCTTGATTGTTCGCCTCTGCGTTGCGCTTTACTTCTTTCACTAGTGCAGCGATTTCGCTTTCTAGCACTACACCTTGGTCAACAATCACGGCAACGCGATCAAGCATGACCTCTTGTGCCATACTGCTAAATGAGAGTATTGCACCTAACATCAATGCACGGATAATGAACTTCATACACACTCTTTTATTATTGGTTAATGTATTAACGCACGTTTAATCGGTGCGTAATTACGGGTTAATTTAAACTATAAGGCTGTCGATAGCCAAACATACCGTCTTCCAGCATGCTTCTTCTACTCGCCATCGAGCCAATTCCTTTGAAAATAAACTGCAGTGAAACCCCTGAGTCAAAATCGTCTGTGGTTTGCTCACCATTGTCGTTAAAACGATTGTTAAGGGTTCGCTGGGCCACAAAGCGCACAGCCCAGCAGCAAGATTCATATTGCAGGCCTGCGTAGGTTTCGACACTGCGGTTTCTTTCTAAATCTCTGTACGTTCTGCCAACCCATTGCCAGTTTTTGTTGATAGGCCAGCTGGCAGATAGTCCGATTTGATCAATTGTCTCGCCACTTAAATTGCGAACATAACGATGGCTAAGTTGAAGAAAGCGAGATGCATCTTTTCTGTATTCTATTCCAACGCTGCTTAAGTCAACTTTGTCAGTGTCAGTGGTTACCTGAACGTCGGAGTGAAAATACCAATTTTGGTCAAAGCGCCAGTCTATCTCGGCGGCAAGGGCAGAACGGTCCTGATCTTTTGTTGCTGCTATCACCTTGTTGTCTTCAAGATAGAATATCTGACCCACACTAAGAACAAATTGTTCCCGATTGTTTTTATCTAACATGCGAGTCGTTGCGCCAAGGGTAATTTGATTGTTGTCGTTAATGCGATCAAGGCCTGTGAATTCCTGACCGCGAAACAGGCCTTCAACGTCGGTTAAAAGCGCCGTGGAGTCGTATAAACCAATAGCAGTTTGGTCTTCATATGAGGTATACAAATACTGTACTTTTGGTTCGAAGGTCATGGACAGTTCATCATTAAACCAAGAGGTATCTCTTTCAAAGTATAGCGCACCGTACAGTCTCGCTTGCCCAAGACTTCGCTCAACATCTTCTTCTAACGCGGTGCCTTCAACATTGTCTTGCTTGTATACGGTTTGAAACAGCGACGTTTCAGCTACCACTTCTCCCCATGCCGCTCGTAAAGGTAGCGCCAATGTAGGAGCGATATGAAAACGTGTGGCCGTTGGCGCGATATCAAGTGTGTTGTCGAAATGGGCTATTTCCGAGTCTAAGCTGAACTCAAAATAGCGCCACATTTCGGTACTGTAATTAACTTTTACTTGAGGTACTGCGCGATAACTGTCGGCGGTATCTCCAAGCACTTCAAAATCTTTTACCTCAACGTTGACTGATAAGTTTTCGTCGTAATAACTGAGTCCGACGCTGCGATATAGGTGAGTGTCGGAACGGCTGTAATAATCAGAACCAAGGTCAAGCAGATAGTTATCGTCGCTTAACCCATTGAAATCGATATTGAGTAGCCAGTTATCACCAACAAGCCCTTGATGCTGTAATCGATAAAAATAGCGGTCTGGATTACCGTCAATATCACTATCGCTTGGAAGGTATTCCACATAGGCCGTACCCTCACTTTTTTTCGTTAAGTAACGAAATTCAGTATTGAGCTGAACCCCGCGTCTCGTCATTAAACGAGGAGAAATGGTCATGTCGTAATTAGGGGCAATATTCCAGTAAAAAGGTTGGGTGTAGTCTACGCCTGTTCGACTAGAGCTCGTTAATTCTGGAAAAAGCAGGCCTGTCTGACGCTCATTGCTCACAGGAAAAGCAAAGTAGGGAAGGTAAAATACGGGGACGTCAGCGATGTAAAAGCGAGTGTGCTTGGCTTGGCCCCACGCGGTGCCTTTCTCTAAGCTTATTTCGCTGGCCCTGATTAACCAGTCTTCATCGCCTTCTGGGCATGTGGTAAAGCTGACTTCCTTAAGTACTATTCCTGTATCGGTGTCCAACACAATATCTTTCGCTGCGCCCTGGCCAACAAAACCGGTGAGTTCATACTTGGTGTTGGTCATTTCTAAGCGTTCTTCTTCAGAACGCAATGACACAGTATCGCTTTGCACTTTTAGCGCTGAATCTTGGTAGGTCACATCGCCCTTGGCGATAACATCTTTGCCACCACTGTTCACTTGTGCTTGAGATGCACTAATCACTGCTGTGTCCGAGGTTATATCAACGTTGCCAGAGAACAGAGCAACCTTGTTTTCCACAATCTCAGTACGATTTGCTTCTACCTTTATATGGCCTTTTTCCATTAGCTTATTGCTACTGAACGAAACCGGTTCAGCACTGCAAAAAGCCAACGGAGTAGCTAACGATGTGGAGGTGTCCTGTGCAAACGCGACGATAGGCAATAGAGTCGCGAAAACGAGCAAGGCGCAGGTATTTTTCATGCGTAAAAAGGCGGCCTGTTAAATAATATAATGCGTTTAACCCTGTATAAGACGCTGTAGGTCTTTTTAAGTTCGGTGCTGTGTTTAAAATGTGCTGGCGGCAGACGTTTAAAACGCAGCGGACCAAGTTGAGAGACTGTCGATACACTGTCGAGAGACCGCCAACGTTTTGATGTAGATTACAGCCGTTCAATTCTAAGCACTTCTGAACCAATAACCAACCGTTCGTCCAAAAAATATCACAATAATACGCATTTTTAGGTTGAAGTAGGGCTTTTTACACACAATAACACTCTAAGAATGGCAAATACGTCAAACATTGCTACTTCACTGCAGGCATGTCTTTGATATAGTTGTAGTGACAATCACAAAGCCGATGTTGCCAAAGGTAGCACTACAGGAGCGCAATTTAATGTCTTTTTGGGGTAAGGTTCTCGGAGCCCTCTTTGGTTTCATGTTTTTGAAACATTTTCTTGGCATCGTTTTAGGGTTAGTGGTTGGCCACTTCTTCGACAAAGCTTACAGCCAAAACTTCAATAGAGTGGGTGGCTTTGGCCGATTCTTCAGCGACCAAAATTCCCTCAAACAGCAGGCCATATTCTTTCATAGCTTGTTCAGCGCCTTAGGACATCTTGCAAAGTCTGATGGAAAAGTGACAGACAGAGAAATTCAGATAGCCACTTCGCTAATGGATGAAATGCAGTTAACCGGTGATGCCCGTCGAGAGGCCCAAGATGCATTCAGAGAAGGGAAGGCACGAGACTTTCCGCTTGCCGATATGCTCAAGGGCTTTTATGAGGCAACCCATGGTCGACGAGATATTCTACAAGTGTTTTTGGAGATTTTGATTCAAGCTGCGTTTGCCGACGGCCAGCTTTCACAAGAAGAATATGTGGTGCTTGAAAAGGTCGCTAAGCCTCTTGGTTTTAGACGTCGTGACCTCGACTACTTAATTTCTATGTTTGAAGCTGAGCTTCGCTTTCGCCAGCGGGAAGGCCAGCGAGGAAACCAGCGCGGACAAGCAAACGGAAGACGTCAGCATTCACGCCAACAGCAAGCGCCATATTCCGCGCAGCAGACCCTCGATGATGCCTATCGTATTTTAGGCGTTAGCGCATCAGACGATGAAAAAACCATTAAACGGGCCTACCGCAAGAGAATGTCAGAGCATCACCCTGATAAGCTGATTTCAAAAGGCTTACCTGAACAGGCGATGGAGATTGCGAAGAAAAAAGCGCAGGATATTCAGTCTGCTTATGAGCTTATTAAACAGCGACGTGACTTTTAAAATGGCGTGCAGTGCGTTTTTAAACGGTGATTTAATAGGCGCTTTTGATGGGCTTTTTTTGAGGTTTTCAAATGCTAACGCTATTGTGATATTTCCATGACACAGACAACAAGACAGTTAACCTATGTGCCTGGGGCTAGCCAAGCGCACATTGATAATTTTATTGAGATGCTGTGGCTAGAGAAAGGACTATCTGAGCATACCCAGCAAAGTTACCGAACCGACTTAAAAAAACTCGCGATTTACTTTAACAACGAGGGAATAAAAGACCTTGCTGTTGTCACTACTGAGCAGCTTCAAGACTATTTAGCCTACCGCTACGAACAGGGCCTATCGAGTCGAAGTACTCAGCGGGCGTTAAGCGCTATTAGGTCGTTCTATGTCTTTTTGATTGCTAAACAGGTTCGCGTAGACAGCCCAGTGTCGACCCTGTCTAACCCCAAAACGCCCAAATCATTGCCGACTTCACTCAGCGAACAGCAAGTGGAAGACCTGTTGGCAGCGCCGCTCACTGACGATCCTATCGAGTGTCGAGATAAGAGCATGCTTGAAGTGCTGTATGCCACGGGCCTTAGAGTGAGTGAGCTAATTGGGCTGACCATGGATCAGATAAGTTTGCAGCAAGGCGTTGTTCGCGTAGTCGGTAAGGGTGATAAGGAGCGCTTAGTACCCCTTGGCGAAGAGGCCATAGAGTGGCTTTTAGTGTACATCAAAACGGCAAGGCCCATGTTGGCAACCAAGCAATCTGATGTTGTGTTTCTAAGTCGCCGAGGGCAGCAAATGACCCGTCAGACCTTTTGGCATCGTATTAAATACTATGCGGTGAAAGCGGGAATAGAGCAGCATTTGTCCCCCCACACATTAAGACACGCTTTTGCCACTCACCTTTTAAATCACGGCGCTGATTTAAGAGTGGTACAAATGCTATTAGGGCACAGCGATTTATCGACAACGCAGATATACACCCATGTTGCCACCGAACGACTGCAAACGCTCATTCACAGCCACCACCCGAGAGGGTAGCAGTGCATTGAGAGTGAGACAGGTAAGCAAAAAGGTGAATCGTACCGAAAGCTGTGGAACAGGCAAAAGTCGCGACAAACGGATGCTTCCACCTACCTCAATTCCAACCGCCTGTGGTACGATTAAAAAAATAAATGGGGTCAGAACCACATTTTAATAATGCGTCGTTGCGACGTGCCGCATAAACTGCGTCACCGTCAACCATCATCCGCGGCCATGTGAGTCCAATTGGAGAAGTCTAAAGTGAAAGTAGTAAAAAACATCGCAATTAACGCCATCGCTGTTGCAGCTATCATGATGAGTAGTGTTACTCAGGCTGCCGATGACGCCGCAATTCAACAAAAACTTAGCTCAGTATTAGGCTTAACCGTAGATTCAATTGCCGATTCCCCTGTTCCTGGTTTAGTTCAAGTTTCCACAAACAGAGGCTTTTTCTACATCAGCGATGATGGTCAATTTCTTATTCAAGCTCGCGTGCTCAATATCGATGAAGGGATGCGAGATGAGACCGAGGTAGCAATGACGTCGTTAAGACTTAAGGGCGTAGAAGAAATGGAAGCGTCGTCTATCACATTTAAAGCCAAAAATGAGAAGCATGTGATATCAGTATTTACCGATATCACCTGTGGTTACTGCCGCAAACTTCACAATGAAATTGGCGAGTTAAACGACAACGGTATTACGGTAAATTATTTAGCATTTCCTCGCGCCGGGCTAAATAGCGAAAATTATGATGACATGGTGTCGGTATGGTGTGCTAAGAATCCCCAGCAAGCCCTAACCAATGCAAAAGCCGGCGACAATGTTGCATCGGCTACCTGTAAAAACAAAGTGGCTGAGCAATATAAGCTTGGTCAGAAACTGGGTGTAAACGGCACCCCTAACATTATTTTACCAGATGGCTCGCTTATTCCTGGTTACCAGCCAGCTTCACTTATTGTCAGCGCTTTAGAACAAGCGGGGTAATGTAGAGCTCGTAAAAACAAAGAAAGAGTGGGAATCGTTCCCGCTCTTTTATCGTTCAGTTCTCTAATTTCTTTTTAGAGCGTCAGATTTTTAATGCCCCGACGTTAGTTCTTCATCACGTGTTTTTAGATTTATGCTGCGAAGTGAGTCCGCTTTAAATGTAAAATGCAACGCACAAAGGTTTTACTGAATCACTGTACCCCTTTCTACCTCTGCGATAGAATCGATACCTCGAAACAACTCTTCAATACTTAGTGGTACCTCATGATATTGCCTATTGTGCGCCGAGAGTTAAGCCCGGTTATGCTTAGTTCACAGTTACACCCTGTTATCGATAGAATTTATAGAGGCAGGCAAGTCAGTCATACCGATGAACTTGAAAATGGCCTCAAGGGGCTTACCCATTACAAAGCGCTAAAAGGGATAGAAGCTGGTGCTGCGCTGCTTGCTGATGCAGTAGAGCAAAATAAGCGTATTATTATTGTGGGAGACTTCGATGCCGATGGGGCAACCAGTATCGCCGTATGCTTGTTATCAATGGGGTTAATGGGCTTCAACAATATTGATTATTTGGTTCCCAACCGCTTTGATTTTGGTTACGGCTTGAGTGTACCTATCGTCGATGTGGCCATAGAGCGGAATGCCGACGTTATTGTTACCGTGGATAATGGTATTTCCTGTATCGACGGTGTCACCCATGCCAAAGAAAAAGGCCTAGAGGTCATCGTTACCGACCATCATTTGCCAGGTGATACACTCCCACCTGCCGATGCCATTGTTAACCCGAACCAACCTGGCTGTACCTTCCCATCAAAAAATTTGGCCGGTGTTGGCGTCTCTTTTTACATTATGCTGGCCATTAAGGCTGAGCTGCAGCAACGCGGTTACTTTGAGCGCAGCGGTGTAGTGCCACCAAACTTAGCCACATTACTTGATATTGTTGCTGTAGGCACGGTGGCTGATGTGGTGGTTCTCGATAAGAATAATCGAATTCTGGTTCACCAAGGCTTACAGCGCATACGCGCCGGTAAATGTCGACCGGGTATAAAAGCGCTGGTGGAAGTCGCCAATAGAGAGTGTTCACATCTGACGTCTACCGACTTAGGGTTTGTTGTTGGCCCACGTTTAAATGCTGCTGGGCGCTTAGACGACATGTCGCAAGGCATTGCCTGCTTGTTAGAAGACAATAAGATTCAAGCGAGAATGATTGCCGCTGAACTTGACGCATTAAATAAAGAGCGTCGAGAAATAGAGACAGGCATGAAGGCGCAGGCTGAACAAGCACTAGAAAAAATGTCGATTGATGAAGGCGATATGCCTGCAGCGCTGGTTGTATATCGCGCAGATTTCCACCAGGGCGTCATCGGCATTGTGGCAGGGCGATTAAAAGAAAAGTATTTAAAACCCGTTATTGCCTTTGCCCATCAAGATGAAGAGGTGATTAAAGGCTCGGCTCGCTCTATCCCGGGGGTGCATATTCGAGACGTGCTTGATGAAGTAAACACCCGTTACCCCAATGTTATTGATAAGTTTGGCGGTCATGCAATGGCGGCAGGGCTGAGTTTACCCGTAGCTAAGCTAGCTGAATTTGAACAAGCTTTTGTAGAAATTACTCAGGCTCACGTGGACAAACTCGACACTGCGCATGCGCTATTATCCGACGGAGACTTAGGCTCTGAGGAGCTGTCATTGCCATTTGCCCATATGCTGCGTCAAGCAGGGCCCTTCGGACAGGGCTTTGAGTCGCCGCTTTTTGATGGTGAATTTCAGTTGGTCGATCAGCGACTGGTAGGGCAAAAACACCTTAAAATGGTTGTTAAGTCAAAAGAGGGCACGGAAATCGACGCCATTGCGTTTAATGTTGATTTAAAAACGTGGCCTAATGCCATGGTGAAAAATGTGCATATTGCCTATAGACTCGATATTAACGTGTTTCGCGGCCAAGAGTCTGTGCAACTTATTGTTGAGCAGATTGATGCTGCATAGCAGCAAACGGCAGTGTTTGTTGCGCAGTCTGTGGCCAGCAGCGCGAAGCTTGTATTGGCAAAGCATAAAAGGTTGGAAACGGTGAAAAGCGAAAGAGAAAAGCTTGTAGAAAAGCATAGCAAGCTTAATCAAACGGACAACGCCAAAGTGGTCTCTCACGTTCAACGGGAAGAGAAAGACGGCGACTGGATCCGGCACACTATTATGTTAGAAGGCATTGATGTGCCCTTTATTTATCGGCGCAAGCACAATTATAAATCCCTCACGGGTGCTAGAGTAAACCTAACCTACTATCGACACGTTGAAGAGGTTGCCGGTATTGAATTTGAAACCATGAAGGTGGTTCGGGTAAAACGCAGTTAATGTGGTTAGGCTGGTAAAGTTAATCAAATGAGTTAACGCAGTTAATTGAAGTTAAACATAAGCCATATAACGGCCATGAGCGGCTTAGAACAGACTAACGTAGACACGTTAAAGACGTTACGGTTGAGCGAAAAATAATGAATAATGAATGGTTAACTGCGTACGTACTGCACCGTCGTCCTTATCGAGAAACCAGCTATATTGTGGATTTTTTCACCCTAGAAGAAGGTAGGGTGAGCGCTGTAGCAAAAGGCGTTAAAAATAGTAAATCAGACAAGAAAAGTTTATTGCAGCCTTTTCAAGCGCTGCGTCTTCAGCTTAGCGGCAAATCGGAATTAAAAAACTTACGCCACGTAGAAAGTACCGCCCCTTCCATTATCCTGCCCGGTACAACCTTATTTTGTGCCATGTATGTCAATGAACTTTGCAATCGCATTATGCCTATTGGGTTAGCAAGCGATCTGGTTTTTGAAGCCTATCAAGACGCCCTTGCGTCATTGAGTGAGCAAGGCGACGTAGAGATAACGCTGCGCCAATTCGAGTTTGCCATTCTCGATGAAATGGGGCTGCTTCCCGATTTTACCTTAGATGCAGAATACGAGCTTCCCGTTGAAGCGTCTCGCCAGTACAACTTTCAAGCAGAAGCTGGGTTTGTGGTTATTCCTGAAGACGCATTGCATCTTAAAGGGTTTCCTGGAGAAGCCTTACTAGACCTTGCACACGGTGAGTTCACACCACTGAGTAAACGAGTGGCGAAAGTCCTTTGTCGTGATTTATTGAGACCATTAATTGGCGACAAACCCTTAAAAAGCAGAGAGCTTTTTAGCCGTATGGCGCCAAAACGCTAGCGAAATTTGTTTTAATAGGCGACAACAGAAATTATTTTCTGTTAACACAAGCCGTTAGCAATCTAATTATCAGCAAAAATTTGATACACTTCACAGGGAAAGTAATCACTTATTAGGCAGGTATATGAGCTCAATTTTGTTAGGCGTAAACATTGATCACATTGCAACACTGAGAAATGCACGAGGTACACACTATCCAGATCCTGTGCATGCAGCAGATATCGCGGAGCGTGCGGGCGCCGATGGGATAACGGTTCACCTTCGTGAAGATCGCCGACACATTAAAGATAGAGACGTAAGAATTCTTGCTCAAACTATCAATACCCGTCTAAATTTAGAAATGGCAGTCACGGATGAAATGCTGGCTATTGCTGAAGAAGTAAAGCCGGTATTTTGTTGCCTCGTGCCTGAAAAACGCGAAGAGCTTACTACAGAAGGTGGCCTTGACGTAGCGGGTAACCTTGATGTTATGAAAGCGGCCTGTGAGCGTCTAGCTGCAGCCAATATTCAGGTATCGCTGTTTATCGATGCCGACAAAGCACAAATTGATGCAGCGGTAGCATGTAAAGCGCCTTATATCGAAATTCATACGGGCCAATATGCGGAGGCAGAAAACGAGCAGCAACAAGAAGCAGAGCTCGCTCGATTGGTAGAAGGTATTGAGTATGCCGATAGCTTGGGCCTAAAAGTAAATGCAGGGCACGGTTTGCACTATCACAACGTTAAGCCTATTGCCGCAATTAAGCAGCTAATAGAGCTAAACATTGGGCACGCCATTATTGCCCGCGCCGCCTTCGATGGCTTGCACACTGCTGTTGCCGATATGCGCAAACTTATGTTGGAAGCAAGAGCTGGTATTTAATGGGGTATGGTGCTAGCGGTACTCACTTAGTATGAGCGCGTGGCTTGTAGTAAGCACTAGCACCGTCTAATACCTATTATTTGGTTTTATGAAAAAGGAAAGTTGAGTGGCCATAGCAGGCTTAGGCACCGACATTGTCGAAATTGTGCGCTTAGGTAAAGACGAGGGAGCAATGCTGAGGCTTGCTAAGCGCGTATTAACCCCCAGCGAACTGCAGCAGTTTGAACAGCACCGCACGCCCCAGCGATTTTTAGCCAAGCGCTTTGCAGCGAAAGAAGCGGCAGTAAAAGCGTTAGGTACAGGTATTGGCAATGGGATAAGCTGGCAGCATATTGAGGTTCAAAACAATGAACTGGGTGCGCCTACACTGGCGTTTAATGGTGAATTCGCGGCGCGTTGCGAGGCGCGTGGAATAACCAACAGTGTTATTAGCATTTCTGATGAACAGCACTATGCTGTTGCTACTGTTATTCTTGAATCAGCATAAAATATAATTTCCTTACGGAGCTTTCCTTGTCAAACCCCAATAAGCCTGCAAAAGGCAAAAAACAAAACGGGCTGTTTAGTACCCCAACATTGAAACGTAAAACCAGCGCTAATGCACAGGTAGCCAACCTGCGTTTTTCTGATAAAGCCAATGCCTCTAAAGCCCATGCCTCTAAAACCCATGCATCTGAACATGACTCCTCTGAAAGCCATGCTGCCAATCAAGTTACCAATCAGGCTCAATCTCCACTTCTCATAGAAAGTCTAGATTGGATGGGACAGGGAATAGCGCGAGCTACACCGGTGCATTTTGTCGAGGGCGCACTACCTGGCGAAACCTGTGATGTCAGCGTTTTGCATGCAAAAAAGAATGTGGTGAACGCAAAAGCGACCACAATAACCCATCCATCTTCTATGAGAGCAACGCCATTTTGCCCCGTGTTTGACCAATGCGGCGGATGTCAGCTTCAACATATAGACGCTCAACATGCCCTAACAGAACGAAACAATGCGCTTAAGTCGATGATGGTTCGACAGTTGGCGATGGAAGATGGCGTATGGCAGGCTCCGCTTGCTGGCGATAAACCAGCCTACAGGCGAAAGGCGCGTTTAGCACTAGACGCAAGACGGACGGATAAACTCAAGCTAGGTTTTCGCTCACAGGCGAGTAGCGACATTGTTGATATTACCTCTTGTCCCGTCCTTGTTGATGAGTTAAGCCGTCTTATCGCACCGCTGCGGGCAGTACTATCAAGGTGTGAAAGCACAAGGTTTATAGGCCATATTGGTTTGCTTGCTGGCGATAACGTGTGTCAGGTAACCATTAAACATACAAAAGCCCTTAGCCCCGAGCTATACAGTGAGCTCACTTTGTTTGCCAAACAAGAGCGTATAAACGTGGTGCTGGAAAACAAGAAAGGGCGGTTTAACCCACTGCACTTTGAGGCCGCACTGACGATGAGTAGTTTTGATGAATTCACGTTAAGCCCCGCGCCCAACGATTTTGTGCAGGTCAACAAGTCCGTTAATACCCAAATGATAGAGCAGGCGTTGTCTTGGTTAGCGCCGAAGCCCCAAGAGCGAATAGCCGATTGGTTTAGTGGGCTAGGCAATTTTACATTGTCTATTGCAAAGCGCGGCGCGGTTGTTCAGGCCGTGGAGGGGGTGGCTGAAATGGTGCAGCGTGCTAAGGAAAATGCGCAACAACAGGGCGTAGATAACGTAGAGTGGCTGCATTTAGATTTAGGCAATAATAAAAACGTGAGTGACGCGCTTGATGACGGCTTTGACAAAGTCTTGCTGGACCCATCAAGGGAAGGTGCCTTAACGGTTTGTCAGGCATTAGTTAATGCGAAACCAAGTACAATAGTGTACGTTTCTTGCAACCCAAGCACCTTTACAAGAGATGCAAATGTATTGATTCAGGGAGGATACTTGATGAAAAAAGCAGGGGCAGTGGAAATGTTTCCTTATACCCATCACATGGAAATGATGGCTCTTTTCACACGTTAGCAGTCGCAGTGAGTTACGGATATGGTATCAACAAGAAAGGTACACGAAGCGCATAGACCCCCCTTTGAGGCGTGGTTAGATAGTTTAGGGCTTCATAGTCACACAAAAGAAAAGTTACGCGCAGTGTCTGCTTCCCCCGAGCGGCTGCTTGTGGGTCAAGAGATGGTGGAAATTCTCTGTCAGCTCAATATGGACGACGTAACGCTTCAGGCCGCACTCGTCTTTCCCTATTGTGAACAGCACGCTTTAAATGAAGAAGATATTAGTGATGAATTTGGCGCTGAGATAAAAGAGCTTATCGTTGGCGTACGCAGAATGGATGCAATCAAGTCGCTCCATGCACGCAGGCTAAGTGGCAAAGAACGCGCAGATTCTTCAGATGAACAGCACACCGATAGTATTCGCAGAATGCTATTGGCCATGGTCGAGGATGTGCGCGCCGTTGTTATTAAAATGGCAGAGCGAATTTGCGCGTTGCAGCAAGCCAAAGTTGCCGATGAAGAAACGCGAGTGATGGTGGCAAGAGAGTGCGCCAGCATTTATGCACCTTTAGCGAATCGATTGGGTATAGGGCAATTAAAGTGGGAACTCGAAGACTTAGCCTTTCGCTATCTGCACCCGGTTACCTATAAGCAAATTGCGAAGCAGCTTGATGGAAAACGCAAAGAGCGGGCTGAATACATCGATTCCATAGTCGACGATCTGCAGGGAATAATGAATACCGAAAACATCCGTGCAGAAGTGTACGGAAGGCCAAAACACATATTCAGTATTTGGAAAAAAATGCAGAAAAAGCGGCTCACGTTTGAGCAGCTATTCGATATTCGAGCAGTGAGAATTATTGCCGATAGACTACAAGATTGTTATGCCGCTCTTGGCACCGTTCACGCCAACTATAAACATTTACCTACTGAATTTGACGATTATATCGCTACGCCTAAACCCAATGGTTATCAGTCTATTCACACCGTAGTTGTAGGCCCCAAAGGCAAGTCTATTGAAATTCAAATACGCACACAGAAGATGCATCAAGATGCCGAGCTAGGGGTGGCTGCTCATTGGAAGTACAAAGAGGGTAGTGCGGGTAAACAGTCTGGTTACGATGAGAGAATAAACTGGCTGCGCCGTATTTTAGCGTGGCAAGAAGAAGTGGCAGAGTCCGGCGACTTGGTTGAAGAAATCCGAAGTCAGGTATTCGACGACAGAGTGTATGTTTTCACACCAAAAGGTGATGTTATCGATTTACCCCAAGGGGCTACACCGTTAGATTTCGCCTACTACATACATAGCAACGTAGGGCACCGTTGCAATGGGGCTAAAATAAATGGCAGGATCGTGCCTTTTACTTACCTGCTGCAAAGTGGCGATCAGGTGGAAGTGCTCACAGGAAAAGAGCTGAACCCAAGTAGGGACTGGATGCACCCTGGTTTGGGGTATGTTCATTCTTCTCGGGCACGCGCTACCATTCATTCTTACTTTAAAAAACAAGACAGAGAAAAGAATCTTGCCGCCGGTAAAGAGCTGCTAGAGCGAGAGCTTCACCGTGCTCATTTACCTTTGAAAATCCCGGCACAGGCCTGTGAGAAGTTTAATCTGCAGACGAAAGACGACCTTTTCACTGCGGTAGGAGCTGGCGATGTAAGGGTGATGCAAGTTGTCAATTTCATTCATCACTTACAAGAGCCGCCCCAGGTTGAGCCTGAGATTAGCCCTAAAGTTAAAACCCGCAAAACGGCTGCTGGAACAGGTAAAAAAGACGCTGTCGTTGTGCAAGGCGTTGGTCACCTCATGAGTCAGTTGGCTAACTGCTGCAAGCCCGTACCAGGCGAGCCTATTATGGGGTATATCACTCAGGGCAGGGGAGTGAGTGTTCACAAAGAAAGCTGTGACCAACTGCAGAACTTATTGGTTCAACACCCCGAACGCCAAATAGAAGTTAACTGGTCACAAGAGCTCAAAGTGGGCTTTGAAACGGCGGTGGATATTCATTGTCACGACAGAACCGGCCTACTTCGCGATGTCACAACCGTGTTGGCAAACGAAAATGTACCGCTGCTTGGGGTAAACAGCTTAAGTGATAAAAACCGTCAAACCGCGTTAATTACCCTATCTATTGAAGTATTGACGCTAGACAGTTTGTCCAAAGTCATCACTCGTCTGCGCCAGCTAAAAGGAGTCACTGATGCAAGACGTAAGCAAAGCTAATTTGCCCGGCGTGGCGCGTCTTTTATCTATTATGGATGCGTTGCGCTCTGATGACGGTGGTTGCCCGTGGGACCAACAGCAGACCATGGAGTCCCTAACGCGATTTACTATTGAAGAAGCGTATGAAGTTGTCGATGCTATCGCTGGTGGCGATATAGACGATATCCGAGACGAGCTGGGTGACTTGCTGTTTCAAATTGTCTTTTATGCTCATATTGCACAAGAAGACGGGCAGTTTGACTTTGACGATGTGGCAACAGCCATTAGCGATAAGCTGGTACGTCGCCATCCTCATGTCTTCGCTCAGGGGCAAACCAGCGTAAACACCGACGCCAAAACCAGTCAGTCCGCTTTGTCTCAGCAGTGGGAGGCCATTAAGGCCCAAGAGAAAGCAGAGAGAAAAGCAGCAAAACAGGCCAACACAGACAGCAGCCAGCCTCATCGAGTCAACAATGAGCCTCTTTTAGACAGTGTGCCTAAAGGAATGCCTGCACTGATGTACGCACAAAAATTGCAAAAAAAATGTGCCAAAGTAGGGTTTGATTGGCCAGATACTCTGCCCGTATTAGATAAAGTGGAAGAAGAGTTAGAAGAGATTAAGCAAGAGCTTAACGCCTCAACACGAAACCAAGACGCCATTGAAGAAGAGATTGGCGATGCACTCTTTGCAATGGTTAATTTAGCCAGGCACTGCAACATAGACGCGGATACCGCACTGCGCAAAGCAAGTTTTAAGTTTGCAAAGCGTTTTACCGCTGTAGAGGAACTCGCTCACGCTCAGCATCACTCATTAACCGATTTATCGCTAGATGAGATGGAGTCGCTATGGGGGAAAGTAAAAGCGCAGGAAAAACTGTAAAAAAGTAGCTAGATTTCAGCGCTGTAATAACAAACCCGTGCTACGCTAATATTATTATCAAATCGAAATTTGGCCGTTATTGAATCGTCAGTGTGCTGATTTGCTATTTTTATTCGTCACTGTCAGAGGTCTTAAGGGGAGTTCATTGAGCGTTCGCATCATTAAAAAAGTGGGTAAGCCATTTTTCGCCGTTCTCGGTGCGTTATTCACACTCTTAGGTGTCATTGGTGCTTTCTTGCCGGTTATGCCAACCACCGTTTTTCTCATTGGTGCACTTTATTGCTTTACACGCTCATCGCTTAAGCTTGAGCGCTGGTTGTTGCAACACCCTCGTTTCGGTGAAACCTTGCGCGCATGGCGCGACAATGGCGCAATATCTAAACGGACAAAGTGTGTGGCCTGCTGCAGCATGCTGCTTAGCTTCATCATATTTTGTATATTCGCCAACGCGCCGCTTTATGCATATGCTGGCGTTGCGGTGTTTATGAGCGCAGGCGCATACTTTGTCATATCTCGACCTGAATGCGTTGATGCTTAGCGGTTTCTGCCCAATTTTTCATGACTAGATACCCATTCATTTGCGACAACGGCAGAACCAAGAGATAGATCGCCGCATAGCACAGTCGCCGCAATGATCTCTGCGAGCTTATTCACCTTTCCTTTACCTGCACAGCCCAGAACGTTTAAACACTCCTGCTGTGTTGCTAAGCCGGTCCCTCCACCATAGGTCGCAACGATGAGCGATGGTATGGTAACCGAAAAGTAATAGTCGCCGTTTGGTAAAATTTCAGCATAGGTGAAGCCTGCAGATGACTCTGCGACATTAGCCACATCCTGACCGCAGGCAATGAATACCGCGGTAATGCCATTGGCAAAATGAGCGCCATTGTTAACACTGCCAGCCATTAAGGCGCCCATGTTGGAATACTGGCGCTGCTTAAAAAGCGCCTCAGGGGGACAATGCATGATGTCTGTCATCAACTGCTTAGGCAAGGTGATTTCAGCAACAACTCGCTTACCTCTAGTGTGTAATGAGTTGAGGTGAGAGTGCTTCTTATCGGTGTCTAAATTGGCAGCAAGTACAAAGTGGTCAACGTTTCCAGGATAGTTGTCTAATACCCAGTCGCATCCTGCTTTTGTTGCTTTACTCACCATATTTTGACCCGCTGCGTCACCACAGGTAAAATTGAAGCGCAGCCAGCGCAGTTTTGAAACTGCATATTGTTCGATGTCTCTGAGTTTTCCCACTGAAGTAGTTTCTTCGCTCGCCACTTTTATCTGATCAAAGTTAGCCTCAATCCATTTTCCAAAGGCAAGGGCTTCTCTCGCGTCAGCAAAAGCAAACATAGGTGCGCGCTGCATAGCGTCATCTATCACAGTGGTTTTAATGCCGCCTGCTTCCCGAGTTAAACGCATACCTCTGCTGTAGCTTGCCACTAACGTACCTTCTGTCGTCGCCATAGGCACATAAAACTCTCCTTGTGCAGCTTCGCCGTTAACCAGCATGGGGCCTGCAAATCCAATAGGAACTTGCGCCACACCGGTAAAGTTTTCAATATTTCCGGCCAGAGATTCTGGCTCAAGAGAAAAATGACTCGAATGAGTAAGGGATGCATTGGTTTCGTTTTCGATAAACTGTCTGCGTTTTTCGCTCGTGTCACGGGTGTAATCAAGGGCTGGAGAACGGGGTATCTTAGGCATAAACAATCCTTCCTACGTTTTATTTATAGTAGGAGCGCAACGGGTAAATTGGAACTGCTAAGAACTGATATATACTAATCATTCACATCAATAGCTAAAGAGGGATAACCCATCTCTAGCTCAATGGCTTTAACCGCCAGCTGCGGGGTTTTAACCCAATCTGCATAGTTAAGGGGGCCGGGAATGAGCGGATTGTTTAATTCATGGACTTGGCGTTTTGGGTCATTAAGCAGGTCATTAGCGAGTAAGTGTGTATCTATACTATAGAAAATCTCTTCAAGCTCTCCTGATTGAATAAGCCTTATCAGTCCAAGGCGAATCCTATTGGCCAATTGCTGTTTGTCAGAGCGTACAAAGAAATATTCGTAGTTGGGGTAGGTGATTAGGTGGTTTTTATCTATGGCTAATTCGTTATTATCAAAATGCTGAATGTCGCTATGTATTTCAATAATATTTCGAGGGAAACCGTCTACCACATTGCGCTCAACAAGCAGATACATAGAACGAAACCACGTGCTCCAGTCTTCGCTAACTACACCAAATCCATTGGCTTTGAGTATTTTCAAATCTGGCCAATCAGCCCCCTGCACAAACTGCTTTTCTTTTAAACTTTCCAGTGAGGTTATACCGTCAAACTGTGCCTTTTTCTCTGTGTTAACTACGATGACGCGATGGCCAGAATATCCACGTAGTAAAGGTAATCTTATAGGCGTGAGTTTGCGCTCTCTAGACTTGCTCGTTACGCTCCACATAATATCAGCAGAGCCTTCAAGTAAGCTTCGCATTTGACGGCTTTGAGACATGGGCTGTGGGTGAAGGGATATGTTTAGCTCGCCGAACTCTGACGTGACTTCAAGGGCTCGGGATAATACTGCTATTTGGTACTTTCCAAAGTCATCATTGGCGAAGGCCCTGGCAAGTACGACGGTGTCCGCTATAGCGTCTTTTTTATTTAGCGAGTCGTTAGGCGTTTCATTAACCGTTTCGTTATTTACTTCAATAGCGGCACCATTAACTGCGCTTTGAACCGACTCAGGATAAAAGGCATTTGAGGGATAGCACACAACAGATAGTGCGATAGCACACGCCATAAGGTTTGCAATAATAAATGCTGTAGGGCGATTCACAATGTCGTCGTTATTTTTCTAGTTATTTTCGTAGTTGTTTTTGTCGTTGTATTTATGGCTGCTTTTATGATTACTATAACTGGTCAAAAATAAAGCAGATGAACGTTATCTTATATTGAAATGGAAGTCACCGTTTAAAGCAGAAAAACTGTACATTTTTTCACTCTAGGGGTTCGCATTTGCGATAAAATCTGTATAATTCGCGCCCTGCCCAGTTACGCCCACCTTTGGGAAGGTGGAAGAATCGACCGGCTCGAAGGGGTCCTTGTGTTGATTTTATGGTGATTTCTGGTGTTCAGAAATCAGTAACGACGATATTATTCGGGTGATATTTAAATGAAAACTTTTGTTGCAAAGCCAGAAACGGTACAACGTGACTGGTACGTGGTTGACGCCACAGACAAAACTCTAGGCCGTTTGGCTTCAGAAATCGCATTGCGCCTTCGTGGTAAGCATAAGCCAGAGTACACGCCTCACGTGGACACTGGTGATTACATTATAGTTATCAATGCTGACAAAATTACGGTTACTGGCCGTAAAGCGTTGAACAAAATCTATTATGCGCACAGTGGCTATCCAGGTGGTCTGAAAGAAACTAACTTTGAAAAGCTGCTAGCTTTCAAACCAGAAATGGTTATTGAGAAAGCAGTGAAAGGAATGCTGCCAAAAGGTCCTCTAGGCCGTGCAATGTTCCGTAAAATGAAAGTTTACGCTGGTGCAGAACATTCGCACGCAGCACAGCAACCACAAGTTTTGGACATCTAAGGGGCAATCGACATGGCAGATACTCAATACTACGGCACCGGCCGCCGCAAAAGTTCTACCGCTCGTGTGTTCTTGCGTCCAGGCTCAGGTAACATTCAAGTAAACAAACGCGCTCTAGATCAGTACTTCGGTCGTGAGACTGAGTGCATGGTTGTTCGTCAGCCTCTAGAACTTGTAGAGATGCTAGAAAAGTTTGACCTATACATCACTGTTAAAGGTGGTGGTTCAAATGGTCAAGCTGGCGCAATTCGTCACGGCATCACTCGTGCTCTTATGGAGTATGATGAAGCGTTACGTCCTGCACTACGCAAAGCTGGCTTCGTTACACGTGACGCACGTCAGGTTGAACGTAAGAAAGTGGGTCTACACAAAGCACGTAAGCGTCCACAATTCTCAAAACGTTAATTTACGTTTTTTGTTTTGCAAAAACCCGGCTCTGCCGGGTTTTTTATTGCCTGTAAGATATTGAGCAAAATAAAAAAGGTTTAATTTCCCCTGCTTTTTAGGTGCTATTCATGGTAAAACCCTGATTTAAAGCGCTTATCACCGATTTTACCCTCAGCTTCAATGAATTAAATTTATGCTTAAATACCAGTAAAACCTTGTGTTTATAAGGGCTTTTCTTTTATCATTTGCAGTCGAAAAAATTGATAACTTTCGTGGAACCGTAAAACAGCGCCTTTTGCTGTTATTTCGCTCTTACGACAAGCCATATGATGCGGTAATACAGGCGAGATAAAACCAGTATAAGCCTTTTTAGATGGCATCATAATTATCCAAACCTGGAGAAATGTGGATGAGCAATGTATCTGTAGATGCAACAAAGTCTGCACATAACGAAAATCAGCCTGAGAACAACACCCGTCGTCGGTTTTTGACCGTTGCCACGTCGGTAGTTGGCGGTGTAGGTGTCGTTGGTGCTGCAGTGCCTTTTATTGCGTCCTGGAATCCAAGTGCCAAAGCGAAAGCGGCCGGTGCTGACGTTGAAGTTGATATCAGCGGGATTGAGCCTGGACAGTTAGTGCGTGTAATGTGGCGAAGCAAGCCTGTGTGGATTGTGCGTCGTACCCCTGAGCTTTTAGAGGCACTAGGCGGGCACGAAGATCAGCTTAAAGATCCAAATTCAGAAGCCGAGCAGCAACCTACTTTTGCGCAAAACCGCTTCCGCTCCATGAAAGAAGAATACTTAATCCTAGTGGGTATTTGTACTCACCTTGGGTGCTCTCCACAGCATCTAAAAGACGGTGCGTTTGAAGAATACGTTGAAGGTGTTCCTGAAGGTTTCTTCTGCCCGTGCCACGGTTCTAAGTTTGATATGGCAGGACGTGTATTTCAAAACGTACCTGCTCCATTAAACCTAGTAGTGCCGCCTTATCAGTTCGTTGATGATACAAACATCATCATTGGTTCAGAAGCGGAGGCTTAATTATATGAACGCTTTTCTAGGTTGGATTGAAGACCGTCTCCCAGTGGGGCGCGTTGCAAATATGCACGCTATTCAATACCCAGCGCCAAAAAATATGAACTTTTGGTATGTGTTTGGGTTTTTAGCAACTATCGTTCTGGTCAACCAAATAATTACTGGTATATGGCTAACCATGAACTTTGTACCTTCAGCAGAGGGCGCTTTCGCTTCTGTTGAATACATCATGCGTGAAATCGATTACGGATGGATAATCCGTTATATGCACAGTACAGGCGCGTCAGCGTTCTTTATTGTTGTTTACATGCACATGTTCCGCGGAATGATATACGGTTCGTATCAAAAACCACGTGAGCTACTGTGGGTGTTTGGTATGTTTATCTATCTTGCACTGATGGCTGAAGCCTTCATGGGATATGTACTTCCTTGGGGACAAATGTCTTACTGGGGTGCTCAGGTAATCGTTTCGTTATTCGGTGCCATTCCGGTAGTGGGTCCTGACCTCGTTATTTGGTTACAGGGCGACTATGTTATTTCCGGCGCCACGCTAAACCGATTCTTCGCCTTGCACGTTATTGCATTGCCGTTAGTGATTGTAATACTTGTGTTCTTGCACATTATTGCGCTTCACGAAGTGGGTTCTAATAACCCGGATGGCGTAGCCATTAAGCACAAGAAAGGCTCACTGCCAGAGTCAGAGAAAACGAAGTACAAAATTCACGAGTACTACACTAGCAAGTACGATATTGCTGACGACGTTCTACCGTTCTTCCCACACATTGTGTTGAAAGACTTGGTGGCGTTCTGTGTATTCTTGGCGTTATTTACTTATGTATTGTTCTTTGCGCCTGAAATGGGCGGTAAGTTCCTTGAACACCCTAACTTTGAAATTGCTAATCCTCTGAAAACGCCAGAGCATATATTCCCAGTGTGGTACTTCACGCCATTCTACGCAATTTTGAAAGCAGTACCTGACAAGCTGTTTGGTGTACTAGCTATGTTTGGCGCTATAGCTGCATTGTTCGCAATGCCATGGGTAGACCGTGGTCGCGTTAAATCATGGCGCTATCGTTGTGGTTTACACAAAGTGAACCTTATTGTGTTCGCGATTGTGTTTATCTTCCTGGGTTACCTAGGTGGTACGCCACAAGAGAACTGGAAAATCATTGCGTCACAGGTTGCTACAATCATGTACTTTGGTTTCTTCATTGCATTGTTCTTGTACAGCAAAAACGAAAATACTAAACCTGTGCCAGAGAGGATTCCTAAATGAAAAAAATGATGTACTTTTTAGCATTCTTTCTACCTGGCGTCGCGATGGCGGCAGGTGGGAACGTGCATCTAGACGAAGCGCCGATTGACTTGTCAGATAAGGCGTCACTACAACGCGGTGCGCAGTTGTTCATGAACTTCTGTTCAGGCTGTCACTCAATGAAGTATCAACGCTACCAGCGTTCATTTACCGATTTGGGTATTCCTGACGAACTAGGCGAAGAGTATCTGCAGTTTACGGGCGAGAAAGTGTCTGATTACATGACACGCGCTATGCCTGAAGATGCCGCAGCACAGTGGTTCGGAGCTGCGCCACCTGATCTTACGCTAGTAGCTCGTGTTCGTGGTACAGATTGGATATACACCTATCTGCGCGCGTTCTATGTGGACGAAAGCAGACCGTTTGGTGTTAACAACACCGTGTTCCCAGAAGTGGGTATGCCGCATGTTCTACAACCTCTTCAAGGCACGCCAACGCGTACCTATGAAGAGCAAATGGTAGATGGCGAGATGGTTAAGCGCTATGTGGGTATCAAATCTGACGGAACGGGTTCAATGTCTCCGGACGAATACGACCAAGCCGTTGCCGACATCGTGAACTTTTTGGAGTACACGGGTGAGCCAGCTAAACTTGAGTCTCACAAAATCGGTAAATGGGTACTTATCTTTATTGCCGTATTGTTTGTGTTTGTTTACTTGCTCAAGAAAGATTACTGGCGAGAAGTGCACTAATCGCACAGATTTATGTATAATACCAAAAGGGGGCTTCTCGCCCCCTTTTTTGGCATTTGTAATTCGCTCATTGTAACAGTGAGCTTTAACTTGTTTCTCGACGGAGGAAATTGAATGGCCGTAGCCGCGAATAAACGTTCTATCATGACGTTGTTCTCTGACACAATTGATATTTATAGCCACCAGGTTCGTATTGTGTTGGCAGAAAAAGGTGTGGGTGTTGAAATCAGCTACACAGATCCTAGTAACTTATCTGAAGATCTGTTGGAGTTAAACCCATACGGTACGGTACCCACTCTTGTTGATCGTGAACTCGTACTTTATAAGTCTCACATCATCATGGAATACCTTGATGAGCGCTTCCCGCACCCACCATTGATGCCGGTATATCCAGTATCTCGTGGTACAAGCCGTCTAATGATGCACCGCATCGAGCAAGATTGGTATTCACTCGCTGCACGCATTTTCCGCGGTGAAGGCGATGTTGAGTCATCACGTAATGAACTTCGTGAAGCTATTTTATCTTTAGCCCCTGTTTTTGCTGAAATGCCTTACTTTATGAGTGAAGAGTTCAGCTTGGTGGATTGCTATCTTGCGCCGCTATTATGGCGTTTACCTGCATTAGGCATCGAGCTTAGTGGAACAGGAAGCAAAGAAATCAGTACTTACATGAACCGTATTTTCTCTCGCAGTTCGTTCAAGGCATCTTTGACTGACCAAGAGCGCGAGATCCATAACCCATTATGACATCTATGACGTCAAACCAGCCCTATCTACTTAGGGCTTTTTATGAATGGATAGTGGATAACGATATGACGCCATACGTTGTTGTTGATGCAACAAATGAATTGGTGGAAGTTCCGCAAGAATTTGTTAAAGACGGCCAAATTGTACTTAATGTATCACCGAGTGCCTGCGTGGGTTTTAACCTGGATATAAACGGTTTGTCTTTTCAAGCGCGTTTTGGAGGCCAACCTCGTCGTTTAAGCATGCCCTGTGAAGCGGTAATTGCTATATACGCTCGTGAGAATGGTGCTGGTACTGTGTTTGCAACAGAGGAAGATGTAGCACGTTCTGATGCTATTGAGCCAGCAGAGCCTATCTCAAGTGAGCCAGAACAAACAGGACCAACATCTATAGAAGATGCTGATGCTTCTGCCTCAAGCGATGCGCCTGTACCGCCTAAAAAGGGTAAGCCTACGCTGAAGGTCATTAAGTAGCCCAAGCGTAATTATCAACTAGGTTTTAGGTCGAATTATTCAAAAGCCGCTGTATTTTAAGATACTGCGGCTTTTTTGTTTGAGACGGTTTTTTTGAAAGGAGATGGCTGTTAAAGGTGAAGGCTGCTAAAGACGATAAGTAGCCACCTTTACTTTTTAGGTAGCAACGTTATCTTGCCGAACACATCTGCATCTATGTACCCACGGTTTTTGTCACCGTTTACCGGCTGTATCTCATGAGAGCCCATAAAATGCTCACGTACTTCACTGCCATCATTATCGCAGTAGGCCAGCATAAAACCAATAACTTGGTGTTCCTCTAACACTAGAGGGGTGTTGGGGCTATTTTCTTCATAACTATTGGAAAAGAGTTTAATCGCCACTTCCCAGACAATGTTATAAGGCGCTGATGTTTGTCGTTGCCAACGGCTGATAAGATGCTCTGTATACAAATGCGCTTTTTGGTCAGGTGCATAATCGGCGGCTTGGTTATCAAGGCCTATATGGTAGGCAAATGCGGTATGGTTAAATTGATGATTGCCACCAGAAGCGTCGCTGTCTATAAATACCTCTAGCGCATCATCATCCCAATATTTTTTAGTTGGGTTAGGGTGAGTGTCAATCAGCACATCATCGCTGATACTCGCCTGCAAATATAGATAGTTTTCATCCCACAATAATCGATAGCGGCCTTTAAAGTCATTATCTGATGTGGGAAGCGTTCCATCCATTAAATGGGGCATATCGTGCCATGTGGCTTTATTCCAAGCATCTTCTGATACACCATCAATGTGGATAGGCGTTGACGTGTAATTAACGTTTCCAGCGGCTACTAAGAAGGGAGTAAGTAAACCAACGGCTAATATTATGCGTTTCATCAAGATACCCTAGTGAAAATTGACTGTTACCGCTATACCAAAAACAATGTGGCAGTGCCTAGGAATGCAAAAATACCCACCACGTCTGTGATGGTGGTTAAAATGACACTTCCCGCTAGTGCAGGGTCTATCTTTAGTCGCTTCATTATCATAGGCAGCGTTGCGCCGGCTAATGCAGCCGCAATCATGTTAACAAGCATAGCAAATGCAATGATGACACCTAGCATATAGTCTTGTTTCCACAATGCGATGACAGAGGCTATTAATACCGCCCAAATGATGCCGTTTAGCACACCAATGGCAATCTCTTTACTAATCAGCCAGCGGGAGTTGTTTGCATTGACATGGCCCAGCGCCATACCGCGTATAACAAGAGTCAGGGTTTGGTTACCTGCCACACCACCCATGCTTGGTACAATGGTGTTTAAAATAGCGAGTACAGCTAAAGCGCTTAATGTGGCTTCAAATAAGTCGCTCACCATTGCTGCCATCAATGCCGTGGCTAGGTTCACCGCTAGCCACACTGAACGTCTCTTGGTACTTTGCATAACAGGGGCAAAGGTATCTTCATCGTCGTCTAGACCCGCCATACTCATCATGGAGTGTTCGGCGTCTTCGCGAATAATATCAACCACGTCATCAATAGTAATTCGCCCGACGAGGCGATTATTTTCATCAACAACAGGTGCTGAGAGCCAGTTATAGCGTTCAAATAGGCTCGCGACTTCATCATCTGGCATGTTAACCGGAATAGCTTCTGACTCTTCATCCATCACATCAGAGACTTTGTCGCTAGTGTCTGCGGTTAGAAGCCGTGTTACTGGTACGATACCCACGAGGTTATCGGTGCGATTGACCACATAAAAGGTATCTGTGTTTTCTGGTAGCTCGCCCTTGAGGCGGATATAACGCAATACCACATCAATAGTAACGTCGGGACGCAGGGTGATAGTGTCGGTATTCATGATGAAGCCGGCAGTTTCTTCACCATAAGATAGTGCTTGTTCGGCGCGCAACCGGTCTTGTGCGTCCATGGAGTCTAGGATGTCGAGGAGGACCGTTTCTGGCAGGCTGCTTAGGGTCTCTGCCAGGTCATCGGTATCCATTTCCTCAAGCGCGTCCACCACATTTGCAGGCAGCATTTTAGTAATTATGCCGTTACGAACATCATCGGACAGTTCTTCTAAAATATCGCCGTGAAAGTCGCCGTCAATCAACTCCCATAGCTCGTCACGAGTGCGGCTAGGGCTGGACTCTAAAATGTGGGCTACGTCGGAAGGCGGAAGTTCAAGAAGGAGCTTTCTAACCGACACAAATTGGCCGTTACTCAGCGCATTGTTGAGCGTTCGCAATTGAGTTTGTACATATTTAGAAACGAGAGCTTCTGCCATGAAAAGCAATTCCTAACCAAGAGTGTGCCTAAAGAAAGCGTATTTCACGCCGTAGACAATGACCAAATAGATTAAGCTTATAGAATAGCGTATTTACCCTAGCAGTGTCATGATAAATACATTGTTTTAGAATGAGTTTTTACGTGTCAGCGCTTATATAAGACGCTATGTAAGCAGTTATATAGGCGCTTAGCCAGCGGCCAGTGAAAAGCTGGCCTATGGGAGGGCCTACGAGGTTACTCGTCTTCGTTAAAGCGTCCTTCAATGAGTGTTTCAATAGCGGCTAAGGCGTCCTCTGCATCATCGCCTTCAACAATCACGTTAACTTGCTCACCCTGATGGCTTTCAAGCATCATCAACCCAAGCACACTGCTTGCGTCGGCCTGTTTATCGCCTTTTTCAAGAATTATTTTGGCATCAAATTGATTAGCAAGCTGCACAAGTTGGGTTGCCGCTCTTGCGTGAAGGCCAAGTTTATTGACGATGGTGAGTGTTTTCTCAATAGTCACTAGTATTTACGCTCTTTTTTATTAATGCGAGTGGTTAATTTAGCTCTCTGTGACGAATCTGCACATCCGGATGAATTTCACCGAATGTTTTTGACAACGTCTGCGCAATATAGACAGAACGGTGCTGCCCACCCGTACAGCCAATGGCTACCGTGACATAGCTTCTATTATTTCGCTCGAGATGAGGCAGCCATGTGGTCATTAAGTTTTGGATTTGCCATACAAACTTAGTAACCACAGGTTGTGAGCCAAGAAATACTTCTACAGGTGCATCTAAACCCGTCAAATGCCGCAAATCAGGCTCCCAGTGAGGGTTCGGTAAGAAACGAGCGTCAAATACATAGTCGGCGTCTTTCGGTATACCGTGCTTAAAGCCAAAAGATTCAAACACTAGTACCAAACGAGAACTCTTTTTACCTAAAATCCGCTCGCGAATAATTTCGGCCAGCTGATGTATAGTGAGCTTATCTGTGTCTAAGTAGAGGTCAGCACGCTCAACAATAGGCCCAAGCAACGTTGATTCTGCCTTTATGGCCTCAGAGAGCGATTTATTTAATTTGGCTAGAGGGTGTAAACGTCTAGTTTCGCTAAAGCGCTTTACTAACACGTCGTCACTGGCATCAATGTAAACAATCGTCATCGACCAAGAGGAGGGAAGGTAGTCTAATATTTCTACCAAATCGTTGGGATTCTTTGGTAAATTGCGTACGTCGATACTCACCGCTACCTGATCGTATTCATCCACAACAGTATGGGTGAGCGTTGGTAGCAAATTGACGGGAATGTTATCGACGCAATAGTAGCCCAAATCTTCCAATGCTCTTAATGCCACCGACTTTCCTGAGCCTGAACGACCACTGATAATGATCAGCTTCACCGATATTTCTCCCTAAACAAAAAAGTGACGAAAACGTCAATGTATCTTTTGAAACTGTCTTTACATGCCAAGTGCCGAAACAATATCTTCGTTGGTTTTGGCTCTTCGTATCGCTTTGACAGTGTCTTTGTCGCTGAGCTTACCAGCCACTGTCGCTAAGGTTTGTAAATGTCCCTCTGTCTGTTCTTCAGGCACTAGCAGTGCAAAAAATATATCGACAGGTTTTTCATCGAGGGCGTCAAAATTAATCGCTGGAATGCAGGTTACAATAATGGCCATAACGTGTTCTAAACCCGCTAAACGACCATGAGGGAGCGCTATACCGTTACCTATTCCTGTACTGCCCATCCGCTCTCTAGATAGAAGACTATTCAACACGGTGACTTGGTCAATGCTGGTATTGTCTTGGGCAGCAATATCAGAAATGATTTCTAATATTCGCTTCTTGCTATTGCACTGAACCGCACACTCGGTGCGGTCCAGGCTTACGATGGCTTTAATATCCATGCTTAATTATCTATTAATGCTTTTTCAGTTTTTCCTTATGCTTGATCACCTGCCTGTCGAGTTTATCAACCATGCTGTCAATCGCCGCATACATATCGGTATTTTCTGAGGATGCAAATACTTCGGCACCACTTAAATGCATCGTAGCTTCTGCTTTTTGATTTATTTTTTCTACGTTCAGGATGACATGCACATTAGAAATGTGATCAAAGTGACGCTCAAGTTTACTAAACTTCGTATCGACATAATTACGCAAAGAATCGGTGATTTCCACATGATGACCAGTTAGGTTGATTTGCATATTTCGTCTTCCTTTTAATATAACGCCTTTAGATAAGGCTTTTGCGTTGGTTAGACGGGGGTATCGATAAAGACTCCCGGTATTTTGCTATTGTCCGCCGAGCGACTTTTATGCCTTGCTCTGCCAACAATAAAGCAATTTTGCTATCGCTTAATGGTTTGCTTGGCGTTTCTGCTGCTACCAATTTCTTTATTAATGCACGAATGGCCGTTGACGAACACTCACCGCCAGACTCAGTTGCCACATGGCTAGAAAAGAAATACTTCAATTCGTAAATACCGCGAGGCGTATGCATGTACTTCTGAGTCGTTACTCGCGATATTGTGGATTCGTGCATATCCACCATTTCTGCGACATCATTGAGCACCATTGGTTTCATCATTTCTGGTCCGTGCTCAAAAAATCCCATTTGCTGTTGAACGATACAATTAGCTACTTTCATTAAGGTATCGTTTCTAGACTCTAAACTCTTTATAAACCATTTAGCTTCTTGCATATGAGAACGAATAAACTGAGAGTCACTGCTGTTTTTCGCTTTTCGACTCATTGCTGCGTATTGCTGATTTACACCTAGCTTAGGCAAGCTGTCGGGGTTGAGTTCAACAGTCCAGCGACCATTCTTCTTTGCCACCGATACATCTGGAATAACATACTCAGGCTCTTTAGTAACTAAAGCACTACCTGGGCGAGGATTCAAGGTTTGAAGTAAACGCATTGCCTCGCGAAGTTCATCTTCCTTCAAGCGGCTTTTACGCATGAGGGTTCTATAATCTTTGCTACTGAGAAGGTCTGAGTAGTCCTCAATCAGTCTTCTCGCTTCATCTAACCAAGGTGTGTCGTCAGCAAACTGGCGCAGCTGCACCATTAAACACTCTTGCGGAGAGCGAGATCCAGAGCCGATAGGGTCAAACATTTGAATACGTTTCAGTACACACTCAACTTCATCTAATTCGATTTCTTCTTCAATATTTTCGGTTTCGATATCTTCAAAGTTTACTGCCTCTAATATCTCATCTAGCGTAGCGGTTAAATAACCTGATTCGTCAATCGAGTCGATAATGGCAACAGCGATAGCTCTGTCGATATCAGAAAAAGGAGTTAAACGCATCTGCCAAAGCAGGTGAGTTTGAATGTCGTCAGTGGTTTCGCCTTGGAAAACGTGGTCATCATCGTTATTTGACGGGCCAGGTGCAGGCGCTGAAGAGGCTGAGTAATATTCGTCCCAGGTGCTATCAATTGGCAGTTCATCGGGTAAGTCGTTCTTTTCTAAAGCATCACCCGACTCTAAAGTGTCGCTGGACGCTGACGCGGTAGCTTCGATTTGGCTATCGTCATTGTCTATGTTGTTTTTTTCTGCCTGAGGCTCGTCATTACCTTCTTCTACTTCTAGCAGAGGGTTTGAGTCGAGGGCCTCTTGAATCTCCTGTTGAAGATCGAGTGTAGACAGCTGCAGCAGCTTGATTGCCTGCTGCAACTGTGGAGTCATCGTTAGTTGTTGACTAAATTTTAACTGTAAAGATGGTTTCATCTATATCTTATTTTAATGCTCTTGAGTGAATATACCTGAGCGCTTATGAAAAATGACAATTAGGTTACACACAATAACTATAGCCTGAATTGTTCGCCTAGGTATACATCCCTTACTTTTTGATTACTTAAAACCTGTTCCGCCGTTCCTTGCGCAATAAGTTCACCATGACTTACGATGTACGCCTTTTCACAGACATCCAATGTTTCCCGCACGTTGTGGTCGGTAATGAGTATACCCAACCCTCTGTCGCGCAAGTGCTGTATTATCTTCTTTATATCATTAACTGATATGGGATCAACACCAGCAAAAGGTTCATCAAGCAAAATAAATTCAGGTTTTGCTGCTAATGCTCGTGCTATTTCTACTCGGCGACGTTCTCCACCGGAAAGACTCATACCCATACTATTACGTATATGGTTGATATTAAATTCATCAAGTAGTGCATCGGCTTCTTCTTCCTGCTGCTGTGAATTTAAATCCTTTCTGGTTTGTAAAATCGCCATAATATTTTCATGCACAGTGAGCTTTCGAAAGATGGACGCTTCCTGTGGTAAATAGCCAATACCGCCTCTTGCACGCTCATGCATAGGCTGATGAGTTAATTCATTATCATCGATAGATATTTGGCCTTTGTCTGAGGGAACCAACCCTACAATCATATAAAAAGTGGTGGTTTTCCCCGCGCCGTTAGGCCCCAATAACCCGACAATTTGTCCGGTAGAGACTGACAGGCTAACATCAATCACTACCTGTCGTGATTTATATGCTTTAGCAAGGTTCTTTGCACTAAGAGTTGCCATTGTTACTGCTCGCCCTTACCGTTGTTGTTGCCGTCACCGTTGCTACCGTCATTATCGTTACCGTTATCATTTTCGCTGGTCTCGTCGTTCGCTTTGCGAATAGACTCAGGCGTAAATACGGTAGTAACGCGCCCACTAGCATCACCAGCGCCACCTGTGGCTAGCAGTTGTTCTGTGATCATATCAAACGTAATGCTGTTGCCTTTAACTTGGCTGGTGTCCTGTTTAAGTTCTGCGTTTCCGGTAAGGGAAATAGTGCGCTTAGCCACTTCATAGCGTATCTCGTTCGCTCTTGCAGAAACAGGGTTACCGTCTTCAAGCTCTTGGGAATAGCTAGCTGGGTTTCCACGAGCAACAAAAATTTCTCGGCCGCTTCCTTGTGATGCAATAACTTCAACTTCGTCAGCCTCGATGGTAAGCGAGCCTTGGGTAATAAGTACGTTATCTTTATATAGCGCTGTCTTATTTTTACCATCAATGAACTGGGAGTTAGAGCCAATCTCGATAGGCAGCGTAAAATCATTTTCATTGCCTAATGCCGGGCTAGTGCAAAGCACTAGCAACGCACTAGTTGCTAGGAGAATACGTAGTTTGTACATGGTCGATAAGCTCATATTTTTGGGTGCGCAGGTTTGCGTTGAATCCGTTACTTTGAATAACATATTGCATGCCGCGTATTTCTACGGGTTGATCTGACGTCATCTGCTTGTTATCCAAATTAATTTGAATGTATTCAGTGGTAATTGACTTCACAAAGTCATCCTGACTTTGGTTTTCAATTGTCACATTGTTTTCTAATTGTATTAATTCATTGTTATACAAGGTTCCCTCTTGCGCTGTCACGACCCATGGTGAACCTGCATCATTCGTATAGAGAGTGTAGTTCGGCCGGTCGAAAGAAACAAAGCCAAGCTGGTCGTAATGCTCCATAGAAGAAGCGAAAACTTTATGATTCAGTTGCCCTTCATTGTTATAAAGGGTTGTGGTTAAGTTTTTGGCTTTATAAGCAGGCTTTAATGCATCCAGTCCTTCAGACGTTTCTAATACTGGGTCTTCTTCCATCCAGGTAGGAATGTACATCAGCATGGCTAAAATAAATAGCGCTGAAATACTGACGCCAAGTCGGTTGAAGCCGAATTGATTCATACGCTGGCCCCGAAAATGCCATTACTTACACCTTGCGCCTGCAAAATCGTGTCACTTATCTCTCTCACTGCCCCAAAACCGCCCGGTAGGGTTGTGATCCAATTTGCTTGTTTTACGACAAAGGGGTGTGCGTCGGCAACGGCTATTTTAACGCTCGCGTGTTTAAACATGCCGGTATCAGGCATATCATCACCAACAACGGCGACGTGTTCAGGTGATAGTTCAAGGCGGCCCATAAGCTGATTTAACGCGTCAAACTTGTTCTCTTCGCCTTGAATAATATGCGCTACATGTAACGCCTTCATTCTGTTTTCAACAATGGCTGAGCGTCTACCGGTAATCACCGCAACATCAATGTTATGACTGACAAGTGCTTTAACGCCGTACCCGTCGCGAGTGTGAAAGGCTTTTAATTCCTCACCATCATTTCCAAGATAAATCCGTCCGTCTGAAAAAACACCGTCAACATCACACACCAACAGTTTAATATGGGCTAGTGCATCAAATAAGTCCGTACTGAGTTCGGTGTACAGCGTAGTTGTCATGTCCTGTTTCTTGTTCATTTACAGCACTCCTGCTTTTAATAGCATATGCATATTAAACGCGCCGACTGGATGGTCATTATCGTCAAGCACCATCAATGCACTTATTTTAAAACTCTCCATAACATTAAGCGCTTCAACGGCGAGTTGGTCGGCTGTGGTTGTTTTGCCGCCTAGGGTCATTACGTCACTTACGGTTGCCTCATGAAGGTCAACCCTAGCATCAAGGATACGGCGAAGGTCGCCGTCGGTGAATACGCCCGTTAGCTTACCGGATTCATCCACAATACCGGTCATGCCTAAGCCTTTTTGCGATATCTCAAGTAGCGCTTGGGCTACGGTTGCTGTCGGTTCTATAAGCGGAATATCACTGCCGGTCAACATAATATCACTGACTTTTAACAGTAGTTTTCGCCCAAGGGAGCCCCCTGGGTGTGATAGCGCAAAGTCGTCGGACGTAAATCCTTTCTTGTCGAGTAATGCCACCGATAGGGCATCGCCCATCACTAATGTAGCGGTAGTGCTTGTAGTTGGCGCTAACCCTAATGAGCAGGCTTCCTGCTCCACACTGATGTTCAGTACTACATCGGCGTACTGACCTAGCGTACTGGAAACAATGTTGGTCATGGCGATGACTTTAACGCCAAGACGTTTTACAACCGGCAGCAAATTCACTAACTCGCCGGTTTCGCCTGAATTTGAAATGGCCAAAAGCACATCGTTTTTACTGAGCATTCCCAAGTCGCCATGATTCGCTTCACCTGGGTGCATGAAAAAAGCTGGGGTGCCAGTGCTTGCCAACGTGGCGGCTATTTTATTGCCAATATGCCCCGACTTGCCCATACCGCTAACTACTACCTTGCCAGAGCAGGCGTAAAGCATTTCGCAGGCATCAACAAAACTCTCGTCCAGTCGCTGTGCTAAATTGCTAATTGCACGAGCCTCAATGTCGATGACACGTTTTGCAGAGGTAATGTAGTCGTTTTGTTTATTAGTCATTATCCGAACAGCCAAAATTGATAGCCTACGAAGCAGGCTAAAAGTATTGCACCATTTGTGCGGGATATTTTACGTTTGCCAATTAAGTCAAAACTAAACAGAAATAGTAGCAATGTTAACCCCAACATGACGTACATATCTCTATTGTGTACGTCTGGGTCGAGAAGCCCAGGTGCGATAAGGCCAGGCAGACCCAGAACCGCAAGCAAATTAAAAATGTTAGAACCAATAATATTACCCAGCGCCAGGTCATCTTCGCCTTTTAAGACCCCAGCAATACTCGCAGCCAGCTCTGGAAGGCTGGTGCCGAACGCAATAATTGTTAGTCCAATAACCAAGTCAGATAGCCCCATGTATCGGGCTATTTCGACGGCTGAATTAACCAAAAAGTGAGCACTGAGGGGCAGCATAATTAACCCCAGACCAATCCAAATAAGAGCGGCGGTGTTAGACACGCCTTTTGGAATTTCATCAGCAGTTTCTGCAATCAATGGGTCTTCTTTATCAACTTGCAGTGACAACCACGCCATCATTGCCAGCACAAAGATAAATAAACCGAGCAGAATCACACCTTCATACGATTTTAGTTCGCCATCAAACATAAATGCGATGGCGATAAGAGAGATTACCAATAAGGCGGGAAGT
Source organism: Alteromonas genovensis (assembly GCF_010500895.1). Lineage (GTDB taxonomy): Bacteria > Pseudomonadota > Gammaproteobacteria > Enterobacterales > Alteromonadaceae > Alteromonas > Alteromonas genovensis. The sequence goes on along the minus strand of NZ_JAAAWO010000013.1, from coordinate 18,772 downwards.
TCACGCTTAAGCGTTGTGGATGAAACAAGAAGGGGCTTTACGAGCGCTGTTATACCAAGCACTAACGCGATATTAGTAATGTTAGAACCCAATGCGTTACCCACGGCGGTATTCATATTGCCATTTATTGAGGCCATAGCCGATACGACAATTTCAGGTGCGGATGAACCCATCGCAACGATAGTTAATCCTATCATCATGGGGGAAATGCCAATATTTTTCGCTAATGCAGAAGCGCCGTAAACAAAACGATCAGCACTCCAGCTCAAAACAATCAATCCGATGATGAAAATAACAATGTTTAAAAGCACAACGACCTGTATTTAAATATCTATTTCGTAAGATTGTCGCAAAAACGGTGCCCTTTGCCTATGCTGCTAGGCTTTTATTTTTCATTATCGAGCTGAATTGTACGAAAAAGAACGTTTGTTCAGGTTTCGTTAATGAGATTCAGCTTATGTTATGAATCATTCGTCTTCATCGAACATAACTTGTAACTTTTTGACTTTGGCGAGTGATTCAAAAAAGCGTACAATGCTGAAAAATTTAAACTTACCGCTCATATCGGGGTCAGTTACTGTTCGAAGGCATGAATTTTGTATTGCTTTTGGACGATTTAAATCTAATTTGCACAACGCGCTTTGCATACTGCGTGTTATTCATGCAGCGATGTCTAGTCGAGGGCCGACAACAAAACACTATGGAACATTTAGTTGAGATAGATAATTTAACCTTTAGTCGGGGCGACCGCGTTATCTACGACGGCATAACGCTTAACGTACCAAAGGGAAAGATCACTGCAGTTATGGGGCCTAGCGGGATTGGTAAAACCACCCTGTTGCGCTTAATCGGCGGGCAGTTGATTCCAGACGAGGGCGATATTCTTTTTGATAAAGAATCTATTGTGTCTATGTCTCGCAAGGCACTTTACAAAGCGCGGCGTAAAATGAGCATGTTGTTTCAAAGCGGTGCGCTGTTTACTGACATGACCGTGTTCGACAATGTCGCTTTTCCACTTAAAGAGCATACCAACTTATCTGATGACGTCATTGCTACCATTGTCGCATTAAAGCTACAGGCAGTGGGCTTGCGTGGCGCTGCCGATTTAATGCCAAGCGAATTGTCTGGAGGCATGGCAAGGCGTGCTGCATTAGCACGGGCCATCGCGTTAGACCCCGACCTTATTATGTACGACGAGCCCTTCGCAGGCCAAGATCCTATTTCTATGGGCGTACTGGTCAAGCTAATTCGCGAGCTCAACGATGCCCTAAACTTGACTAGCATTGTGGTAACCCACGATGTGAAAGAGGTACTGACAATTGCCGACTACATTTATATTTTGGCGGACAAGCGAGTAATTGGGGAAGGAACAGCTCAACAAATAAGAGACAGCGATTCCGAACTGGTACAGCAGTTTTTGAACGGAAAAGCCGATGGGCCTGTTCCTTTTCATTATCCTGCGCCAGAGCTAGAAAAGAGTTTCTTGGGAGAGCGTAAATGAGGTTCTTGCAGTCTTTAGGCGCTTCTACTATTTCAAAATTGACCGCTATCGGGCGAGCGACATTAATGCTTTTCGGTGCGTTAGTGGCTGTGCCTCGGGTAAAAAATATCCCTCTGGTGATACAGCAGCTCTACGTGGTGGGCGTGCAATCTCTGCTTATCATTATGGTTTCGGGTTTGTTCATCGGCATGGTAATGGCTTTACAAGGCTACACCATCTTAGTGGACTACGGCGCTGAGGGAAGCCTCGGGCCCATGGTCGCGTTGTCTTTGTTGCGAGAGCTTGGCCCTGTAGTGACGGCCTTGCTGTTTGCTGGGCGCGCAGGTTCTGCGTTAACCGCAGAGATTGGATTAATGAAAGCGACTGAACAGTTAAGCAGCCTTGAGATGATGGCCGTAGACCCCTTGCGCAGAATAGTCGCTCCGCGATTTTGGGCTGGCATGCTCGCTATGCCAATGTTAGCGGTCATTTTCAGTGCTATTGGTATTTTGGGCGGACACTTAGTGGGTGTTGATTGGCTAGGCGTAGATTCAGGCAGCTACTGGTCTATCATGCAGTCCACGGTAGATTGGAACCAAGACGTTATTAACGGCGTAATAAAGAGTGTCGTGTTCGCCTTGGTGGTGACGTGGATTGCCATATTTAAAGGTTACGATTCTATTCCTACATCGGAAGGGATCAGCAAAGCGACTACTGAAACAGTGGTCTATTCATCATTAGCAGTATTGGGGCTGGATTTCGTGCTAACCGCCCTCATGTTTGGTATCGAGTAGAGGATAGAATGAACAAGTATAAAACGGAAGTCATGGTAGGGTTCTTCGTTGCCCTTACTATTAGCGCATTACTGTTGTTGGCACTGAAAGTTGCCGAGCAGTCTGTTGCCACTGAAGGCGACAGCTATACCCTTTACGCAAAATTCGACAACATTGGTAGCTTAAAAGCACGTTCTGCGGTGAAAGTGGGCGGCGTCACAGTGGGAAGAGTTTCTTCTATTACGCTAGATAAAGACGATTTCACCCCAATAGTAGAGCTGTCCATTCTTAAGCAGTACAACGGCTTTCCTGAGACAAGTTCAGTATCAATATTGACGTCTGGTTTACTTGGCGAGCAATACGTTGGTTTCCAACCGGGGTTTTCGTTTGATGGCGTGGCAGATTTGCAAGACGGTGATTACTTACAAGACACCAAATCAGCATTAGTACTTGAAGATCTCATTGGCCAGTTCCTATTCAATCGCGGTAGTGACGAATAGAGTAGAAGATTATTAAAAATTTATCAGGAGCGCGGGTGAAACTTATTAAACATCAGTCCGGTCTGCTGTATAGCATGTTTTTGTTAGGAGAATTACGTTGAAAAAATTAATCGCCATATTGGGTATGGTTGTATTGTCGTTATCGAGCGCCGTAGGTGCACAAGAGGTAGACGAGCAAAATCCCTATAAATTAGTTCATGGTGTAGCTAACACTACCTTCGAGCGTATTAAGGCCAATCAGTCTGAAATACAAGCTGACCCTGAAATGTTGCGCACAATTATGCAAGAAGAATTGGTGCCTCATATCGACTATAAGTTTGCTGCATTTATGGTGTTGGGCAAGCATTTTAAGTCAGTGCCTAAAGAAAAAATGGGTGAGTACATCAGTGTTTTCCGTCAGTATCTTGTGACTACCTACGCGGTAGCAATGGGATATTATGATAACCAGGAAGTGATTTTTGAGCCTGAGTCAGATTTCTCAAAAGAAAAGTCAGTCACGGTGCGTGCTGTGGTAAAAGATCCTACCCGTCCAGATATCAAAATTGCGTTTAAAGTGCGCAGAGATAGCAAAACCAATGAGTGGAAAGCTTACGACATGGTTGCCGAAGGTATCAGCATGCTGAACAGCAAGCGCAGTGAGTTTGAGTCTATCTTACGCACAGACGGTATTGACGCGGTTATCTCGCTGATGCGTGAAAAAATTGGCAAGCCGGTAGAACTCAAAGCCGGCGAATCTATCGACATTGACGGAGAGTCTGTGTGAGCCTTTTCGACGTTGGCAAAAACGGAGATATTGTCGTTCACGGAAATTTAGACCGTGACACGCTCTCTACGAACTTTTGGCAGCGTCTTAGTTCACAGCAGCAAGACAGCCTGAAAAGCGCAGGCAGTTGTACCGTTGATCTAGGCGATGTAGAGCGGGTGGATAGTGCTGGATTAGCGTGGCTAATAAATGCCGTTAGGGATACGAACCAAAACGGTGTTAGCATGGTCATACAGCATATGCCTGCTAAGCTTCACAAGCTTGCTAAAATAAGCGATGTAGATAGCTTTTTGCCGGTAAAATAACGCCAATTTTTAAGATTAAAGAAGTACATTATGGAATTGTCAGAAATCGAAAGCATTTTGAAGGACGCATTAGACCTTCACGAAGTTCATGTAAAAGCCGAAGGCTCTCATTTTAATATCATTGCCGTTAGTGATGCCTTTAACGAAATGAGCCGTGTTAAACGCCAGCAAGCTGTTTATGCGCCGCTTGCCGATAAGATCGCAGACGGTTCAATGCATGCGATTTCAATCAAAACTTTTTCAGTGAAAGACTGGGAGCGCGAGCGCCAGTTTAACATTCCTCAGTAATAGGCGCTTTTCGTGGATAAACTTGTTATTAAAAAGAGTCCTGCTCTTAACGGAACAGTGCGAATTTCTGGTGCCAAAAATGCGGCTTTACCGCTGCTGATGACCAGTCTGCTGACAGACTCTCCATGCCGTTATACCAACGTGCCTCGTCTGAGAGATATTAATACAACAACGGCGTTACTGCGGGAGCTTGGTGTTGAAGTAGCTCAGCCATCTCCTAACGACGTGTTAATCGACGCAAGCACACTTGAGAGTGTGACGGCGTCTTACGACCTTGTACGTACTATGCGTGCATCTATTTTAGTGCTTGGGCCTTTGCTTGCTAAACAGGGTAAGGCAAACGTGTCTTTGCCCGGTGGATGTGCCATTGGCGCTCGCCCGGTGAATCTTCATCTTACTGGCCTTGAGAAAATGGGCGCTATTATTGAGGTGGAAGAAGGCTATATTCGTGCCCATGTAGACGGTCGTTTAAAAGGTGCTCGTATCTTTATGGATATGGTGAGCGTAGGCGCAACTGAAAACCTTCTTATGGCAGCAGCATTGGCAGACGGTACGTCTATTCTAGAAAATGCTGCAAGAGAGCCTGAAATTGTTGACCTCGCCAACTGCCTCGTTCAAATGGGCGCTAAAATCAAAGGTGCAGGGACTGACAAAATTACCGTCGAAGGCGTAGAAACCCTAAATGGTTGTGATTACGCCGTGCTTCCCGATCGCATTGAAACAGGTACGTTCTTAGTGGCAGCAGCAGCGACGGGCGGTAAAGTGCGCTGTACGCATGCGGCTCCAGATACCCTCGATGCCGTTATTGATAAGCTTGAACAAGCCGGTGCTCACATTACTGTTGGTGAGGATTGGATAGAGCTTGATATGAAAGGCCAAAAGCCAAAAGCGGTTAGAGTGAAAACTGCGCCTCATCCTGCATTTCCAACAGATATGCAGGCGCAATTTGTTACGCTTAACTGTGTTGCCGAGGGCACGGGTGTTATTACAGAGACCATTTTCGAAAATCGCTTTATGCACGTGCCTGAGTTACAGCGTATGGGGGCTGAAATAGCGCTTGAAGCGAACTCTGCGGTATCTAAAGGAAGCTCAGTACTCAAAGGGGCGCCAGTAATGGCCACCGACTTACGTGCGTCAGCAAGTTTAGTGATAGCCGGGCTTATTGCTGAGGGTGAGACTCACGTTAATCGTATCTATCACCTAGATAGAGGCTATGAAGCCATTGAAGAAAAGCTGGGCGGCCTTGGCGCTATCATTGAGCGTGTAAAGGAATAAAGAAATAGAGTGTAAAGTAATAGAGTACAACTATTTCTCTGTGAAACAGACATAAAAAAAGCGCCTCAGGCGCTTTTTTTATGTCTGTTTGTTTCTTATGTTTACTGACCAGTACGAAGTTCAGCCACGGTAGCAGTTAAGATCATCGATTTTTCATTGCGACTAATTTCAATTTCAAGCTTGGTGCCAGGCTCTGTCTCAGCAATCATATCCAGAGTTTTTGATGCACTTTCTGCTCTTACGCCGTCAATAGACAGTATAATATCCCCAGGTTGTAATCCTGCGGTATCGGCAGGACTGCCCTTAGCGACAGCGGTTACATCAATACCCAGTATGCCAGCTAGGTTACGCCTTTCACTGCCAATAAAGCCAAGCTGCCCGCGAATAACCCTGCCGTTGCTAATAATTTCATCCATTACTCGCTTTGCCAATTCATAAGGAACCGCAAAGTTAATCCCATCGACGTTTCGTACTCTATTTCGCGAGTCTCTTACTTGAAAGTTAGCATTGGTTATTCCTAAAAGAATACCGTTACTGTCAACAAGTGCGCCGCCAGAATTACCCTGGTTCAAAACGGCGTCGGTTTGAATGAAATCGACATAGTTCGATAGTCCATTGCGACCAGCACGGCTCACAATGCCTTGTGTAATAGTTTGACCAAGGTCGAATGGATTACCGATGGCCATTACCACATCACCAACGTGTGTATCGGGTTCGGCAACTTGTGGGATGATATTAAGGCTTTCTGCGGTGACTTTTAATACCGCGAGGTCAGTAAGCGGATCGTTACCCACTATCTGTGCTTCTAGCACCCGCCCATCTTGAACAGCAACATAAATACTGTCTGCATTTTCCACCACGTGATGGCAGGTAAGGATATAGCCGTTTTCGGTCATTATTACACCAGAGCCCAAGCTTGCTCGCTCACGAGGTTGGTTTCTAAATAAGCCTGCATCGGTTTCAATGCTCACGCTATATATATTGACCACAGCCGGCGCTGAACGACTGAGTGATGCGAAGTAGCTCTCTCTACTTGCGCTTACCGACGGCTCAGTAAACAGGCCGTTTGTAAATCCATTGCCCTGACGTAAATCGGGCAAGAATAAGAGTAGAAGCGCTGCTACTGCGGCACCAAGAACAACAGATTTGATGAAAAAATGAATAATTGAGCGGCTTGTCACTGGTCACACTTTTTTGTTAGTTAGCACGGGGTTCTTTTATCGTCAGCGCATTTGTCGTTATGGGTTAAGTGTTAAAAACAGTTTTCCACTCACACAATGCCTCGCCGATACGAGAAACAGCTATTTATTATAACTTGTGGAACGAGGATATCATTTTATTTACTAAACTACTCTAACCCAGATTATTTTTTATAGGCCTTTGGGAAGAGAGGGGATGAAAGAAATACGAGAAACAAAAACAGCGCCCTGAGGCGCTGCTTTAATGTATCGATGTTCATTTCATGAGAGTGAATTTTCTCAAATCACAGTACATCGAGAGGTGCTTATTGGCGAATCACCAAATACAGGGTTGAATTACCACGTTTCACATTAAGTGCTATTACCCCTTTTGCTTCGTCAAGGGCATTGCGGAAATCTGCTACACTTGCTACGCGAACGCGGTTAACACCAATGATGACGTCATCAGACTGTAAACCGATGCGAGCAGCAGGTGCGCCTCGTTCAATTTCAGAAACGATAACACCGGCATTTCCAGCACCATCGCTGCCGTTCGTCAGCGTTGCACCTTCTAATGCAGGATGAATTTGCGCTGCGGTTACCGTTTGTTCTGTGGCATCGTCTAAGGTTACGTCAACACTGATCTCATCGCCTTTGCGCATTACGGTTAGTTCAACTTCTGCGCCTGCGCCCATGCTCGCGATCTTCGCTCGTAGCTCTTGGAAGCTGTTGAGCTTTCTGCCGTTAATAGCTGTGATAATGTCACCAGCTTGCAGACCGGCATCTTCGGCTGCCGATTCTGGCTGTACTTCGCTAACAAAAGCGCCAAGATTAACTTCAGCATTCATGGCTTCAGCAAGACCAGCGTCAATATCGCTACCTAATATGCCAAGTAGACCACGACGAACTTCGCCGAATTCTGCAATTTGATCCACTAAGCTTTTCATCATATTGGCAGGAATGGCAAAGCCAATGCCTACATTGCCACCATTAGGGCCGAATATAGCAGTGTTAATACCCACGAGTTCGCCGTGAAGGTTTACAAGGGCTCCACCAGAGTTACCGCGGTTAATAGCTGCATCGGTTTGAATAAAGTCTTCATAGCCGCCAATGTTTAAACCAGAGCGTCCCAGCGCGCTTACAATACCTGAGGTCACAGTTTGAGAGAGCCCAAATGGGTTACCGATTGCTACGACAAAATCGCCCACTCTAGCGGCATCAGAGTCAGCTAAAGGCAGTGCTTTTAAATTGTCAGGATCGATTTTAAGAAGTGCTATATCGCTTTGCTCGTCGGCGCCAAGTTTCTTAGCGGTAAATTCTCTACCGTCTGTTAACTTAACCGTAATTTCGTCTGCGTTATCAACAACGTGATTATTCGTTACTACGTAGCCTTTGTCAGCGTCGATAATGACGCCCGAGCCGAGCCCTTTAAAAGGACGTTCTTGTGCTTGTTCTTGCGGTGCGCCAAAAAAGTAGCGGAACATTTCAGGCACCCGTTGACGAGATGTTTGCGTTCCCTCAACGGCAATACTTACAACAGCAGGCGTGGCCTCTTCAAGCATGGGGGCTAAAGAGGGAACTTCTGTTTTTTTATCAGAAAAGAAAGGCAACGCCGCTTGCGTAGTAGCGGTAAAGCCTAATGAACTTACAACAACGGCTGACGCCAAAACACAATGGCGGAAAGACATTTTCATGTTCGCTTACACTCCTTAATGTTATATGCAATAAAGCATGGTCTCACTAAAAGAGTCTGTGGCCTTTCAAAAGTTCCCGATGTTACTGTTTTTCTGCGGTATTCTCACCAGAACCGCCGACGAACAGCCCAGAACCTGAGTTGGCGAAGTCTTTTGGTTGAGTGTCTGAAACACGTTTAACCTTAGACCCATCAGACCCTTTTAAGTTATTACGTAGATAGGTTGTTGCTTGCTCCCCGTAAAAAGGGACCTTGCTTTCACTATCATCGCCGCTTTGCTCAAGCAGCGTTTCATATTCTTCAAGTTGTTGCTTTAACACATCGCACTGGCCTTCGATACTTTCAAGGCTTTGACGCGTTTGATGTATATGGTGTTGCGCTTGCTGTGCAAGGATCTCTTTTACTTGCTTCTCTGTTTGTGCAGCATTACCTGCTCCTTTTTTCGACTGAGCAAAACGACCGACAAAAAAGCCGATAATTAAGCCGACGACCAACAACGCAAGAGATACTAACAATTCCATTATATTCTCCGAATCAATCTACATCCCACAGCACAACCATTGATACGTGGGTTTTGCTGCTTTCGACCAAACCTTGAATATAGCAAGGTCGAAGTTGAAAAGCGCATTGTTCGTAAACATTAATTCTGATGGTTACGAGATAGCGCACTGTGAACGAGTGATTCTACCGTGATTTTCATTAAAATTAAGGTCATAATTAAGAAATTCAAGCAGGTCGGTGCAGCGTGCACCACTATTGACATTCGTATGGAGTGGTTTTTGGCGATGACGCCCTGGGAAAAATATCAACAAGATCTCGAATTAGCCGATTTTCATTACGACGCAGCGCAAGAAACTGCCGTGAAAGAGCTTCAACGTTTATACGATGAACTTACTCAACCACAAAGCAAAGCGAACTGGCGAAGCAAGTTAAAGGCGGCCTTTGGTAAAGAGGATACTCAGAAAGACATTAAAGGTATTTATTTTTACGGCGGCGTAGGGCGGGGTAAAACCTACCTTGTAGACACCTTTTTTGAGTGTTTACCCTTTGAGCGTAAAATGCGTGTGCATTTCCACCGCTTTATGCATCGAATTCACGACGAGTTAAAATTGCTGAAAAATGCGCAAGACCCGCTTAAAACGATAGCGCTTAAAATTGCCAAAGAAGCGCGGGTTATATGTTTTGATGAGTTTTTTGTGTCAGACATTACTGATGCCATGATACTCGGTACGTTAATGGAAGAATTGTTTGGCCACGGTATTGTGCTGGTGGCAACCTCTAACATCATTCCCAACGAGCTTTACAAAAACGGGCTGCAGAGAGCGCGCTTTTTACCAGCGATAGATTTGCTAAACCAAAACACTAACGTAGTGAATGTAGACAGCGGGATCGATTATCGATTGAGAACCCTTGAACAAGCTGAGATTTATCACTATCCACTCGATGCTCAAGCAACAGAAAATCTGAATAATTACTTTACCCAACTTGCGCCAGAAGCAGGTACACAAAACGAAGATATAGATGTCAATCATCGTCAAATTCCCACAATGAGAAACGCCGATGGCGTACTCATGATTGAGTTTGATAGTTTATGTAAAGGGCCGCGAAGCCAAAGCGACTACATAGAGCTTAGCCGCTGTTATCACTCAGTATTGTTAGCTAACGTTGAACAAATGGGGCAGGGAACGGATGATGTGGCAAGGCGGTTTATTGCTATGGTTGATGAATTTTATGAGCGAAACGTTAAGTTAATTATTTCAGCACAGGTTGCGTTAGAAGAACTCTATACAGAGGGCCTGTTAAGCTTCGAGTTTAGACGCTGCTTAAGTAGGCTAAAAGAAATGCAATCTCATGAATACCTAGCTACCGAGCACCTTCCATAGTGCACACTGGATAAAGTAAAACGCTATAAACACTGTATTGTTGTGCATAAACTAGGTAGAATTTTATAATATTTTTCTGCGTTTCGCGTTTCGCGTGTCGATGCGACACGTATTGCTAACCAATTTAGTGTATTGGTGAAGACAGACGCAGCAACCCGATAAAATACGCAAAGTTGCACTAAAATTGCGAGGAAGAGAATCTTAAGATGGGAAGAGCATTCGAAGTAAGAAAAAACGCCATGGCAAAAACAGCTGGCGCGAAAACCAAGGTTTACTCTAAATACGGTAAAGAAATTTACGTGTGCGCCAAAAATGGCGGTGCCGATCCAGACACGAACCTATCGCTGCGTCGCTTGATGGAAAAAGCTAAAAAAGACCAAGTGCCGGGCCACGTTATAGACAAGGCAATAGACAAAGCAGCCGGTGGCGTTGGTGAAGATTTTCAGCCCATGCGTTATGAAGGTTTCGGGCCTGGTAACTGTATGGTTATCGTCGATTGCTTGTCTGACAACGCTAACCGTACTATCACTGAGGTGCGAAACTGCTTTACTAAAACCAATGCAAAACTTGGTGCGCAAGGTGCAGTTTCTCACATGTTTGACCACCAAGCTGTGTTTCAGTTTGAAGGTGATGACGAGGACGCTATTTTAGAAGTGTTGATGGAAGCCGATGTTGATGTGACCGATGTTGAAGTAGACGATGGCAAGGTAACGGTATACGCACCACATACTGAGTTCTACCAGGTTAAAACTGCGCTTACAGAAGCGTACCCAGATATTAACTTTTTAGCTGATGAAATGAGCTGGATGCCTCAAACAGAAACGGAAATCAGCGAAGATGATATGCCAATGTTTGAAAAGTTCATGGACATGCTTAACGATTGTGATGACGTTCAAGACGTTTATCACAACGCAATAACACCTAATTAAATGAGAGCAGTCGATTAGACTACCAAGGCCCACTTTTTAGTGGGCTTTTTTGTGCTTCAAGAATAACTACCTCTCAGCTCGTGAGCTCAACTATACTTGCGCAAACAAGGGAAGCATCTAAAGTATAATTAGTGTTCACTTTACGTTTTGCTACTATTCGCTCCGTTTTGTCGGGATGAGATTTACCGCGCTGTTTTTTGCCTTAATACAAAGCGTTAAAACAAAAAAATATATAAAATGATTTTTCGACAGCGTTTGCCAGTGATGTTCAGCTGTTAATGAGTTGGTAAATAAATAGAGAGTACCTTTGAAAAGTCTTCGTTTTGAAATTTCTTTTACTACCATTACATCGATAGCGGTTGTGAGCACGCTCATTATTAGCCTGTCGATTTATGTGTATGAGAAGCTATATATCGAGTTTATAGCAACAGAAGTTGAAGCGATTGCACAAAATATGGCGATTGATTTGCTTGATTATATCGACGAGCCTGCAGCCCAATTTAATCAAACCCAAATCTTGCTTAGACTGGAAGAATATGAGTACGTTGAAACAGCCAACGTGTATGATGATGAAAACAACCTGCTAAATAGCTATGTGGGTGCAGCAGGGTTATCGGTTGTTAAAAACAGTCGTGATGAAGCGCTCGCTCAGTCGTCAATGAAATTTGATCGCACCCCAGAAAATGGCGAATACAGCCAACTGTCCTTGGGCATGCATAATCTTGAATCTAAAGTTGTCGTTGTTAAAAATATTGGTGAAATGAGTTTTCCACTGGGTAAGTTAATTCTCACGTTTAACTTACAAGAGGCGCTTCATGAAAACCGACGACGATATGTGATTTTAGTTGCTCCATCTGTTATTGCACTAACACTGTTATCATTATTTATTTCTACGCGACTCCATCGTCGCTCCCTACGTCCGTTAGAAAACCTCATAAAAACAATGGATAGCGTAGTGGATGAACAAAGCTATGATGTAACGGTAGAAGAAACGAATAAGTCAGAGACTGCAGCACTGTCCCACGCATTCAACAACATGATGGCTAATATCAAATCTCAGTCACAGATGAATGCACAGAAAAACCTGTTACTTGAACAGCAACAGTCAAAGCTAGAAACCCTTGCCAATTTTGACGTTTTAACGGGCCTGCCAAATCGGCAGTATTTGATGAAAACCTTATCATCGCTGTTAGCAAAAAATCAGCGAGAAAATACCGAATTGTGCCTCATGTTTTTAGATGTTGACGGTTTTAAAAATATCAACGACTCATTCGGTCATGACACGGGTGATAAATTCTTATTACATATTAGCGCTATTATGAGTCGCGTGTTGCCTACTAATGCCACCTTGGGAAGGCTTGGCGGAGATGAATTTTTAGTTATTGTAGACAGCGTGAGTTCCCACACAGATGTGGAGCATATAGCCACAAACCTCATTGATTCGGTCATGAAAGCACACGATGTAAATCGACTGCGGTTAGACTCAAGTCTAAGTATCGGTATTGCGGTTGCTAGTGAGTGTAATTACGAAGCCTCCACCTTAATTACCAATGCAGATGTGGCAATGTACCGTGCCAAAAAAGAAGGTAAAGGTCGCCTAGTTTGGTTTAACAGTGCCATGTTTGAAGATACACAGCGAAAGATACAGATATCGATGCGCCTTGCTAACGCACTAGAGAATGATAGCTTTTACCTTACCTATCAAACGAAAGTCGGCCCGCAGAAAGATATTGAAGGTGTTGAAGTACTGCTTCGTTGGCATGATGAAGTATTAGGCCTCGTTTCTCCTGCTGAATTTATTCCTGTTGCAGAAAAAGCCGACAAAATATCGCTTATTTCGCTATGGGTTATTAATCAAACCTGTAAGGAGTTGCCACAGCTGATAGCGCGGTTTGGTAGCCATATTCGTGTTTCTATTAATTTGAGTGCTCACGACCTTAATAACACTGAAGTGACTAACTGTATTTTAAACGGGTTAAATTCGGGGGAGATCTCAGCTCAGCATATCGAGTTTGAAATTACAGAAACTGCTTATATGAATAACTTTGGCGTGGCGAATAGTTTTTTTGAGGCGCTAAAAAAGCACGGTTGCCATTTATCCCTAGACGATTTTGGTACAGGCTATTCTTCGCTAAGCTATCTTACCGAATTTAATATCGACACCCTTAAGATTGATAGGCAGTTTGTTAGTCAAATAGGTCAATCTGAGCGGTCTGAGAAGATAACCGTTGCTATTATTACTATGGCAAAAAGTCTCAATTTTGCCGTGTGTGCGGAAGGTGTTGAAACCGAAGAGCAGGAAACTTTTCTTCTCGCACACGATTGCGATTTATTACAAGGCTTTCTGTATAGCCGGCCCTCTACGCTTAGTCAGTTACAGCACCAGGTTGCGACGAAATAGGTCTTATGATCTACCTTGTGGTGTACACCACTTTTAAACCCTCAGGCAGTTGGGTCGACTCAGGCAAGTAACCGACACTGCCCTCATTCGCTCTCAAATAGTCAAGCATTTGCTCTGCACTCTCCACTTCTTTAGGAGGCGTCAAACGTCCACTGAATCGCATTTGGGCCCAGTACGCCTGTATGCGAGATTCTGGTAATCCAATAACGCGTGTGTTAAATATCGTTCTGCTTTGCTCACCTGGCGCAATCGATACTGGCGTAAGAGATAATAACTCGGGAGAAGCCCCGCTCATAAATAAGTCTCTTACTTGAGATTTAGTTAACGTAACGCTGCTCTGCGCAATATTGGCCACCACAACCACACGTTCAGAGGCAAGGGAAGCTCCCGAGAATGTTAATAGTGCGAAAACAAGGAAAGCCTGCTTCATCAAAACACCCACTCCAACGCTACTTGATAGAGCGTAGCTTGCCTGTCGAAGCCTTCTTCTCTGTCTTTCACTTCGAAAAATGAGGTATTGCCTTCTTCGCCATCAAGAAATGAAACTTCTGCTTTCAATGCCATGTTAGTTTTGAAATCCCAACGAGCGCCAAGCGTTATCGTATCGAGATTATCAGTTGGAAAAGAGCTATTTAGTTCCTCAACAGCAAAAAACAGCCCGTCTAAGTCGGGAGAAACTCCAATTGGAATTGTGTTTTCAATATTATTGAGAGACTGGCTTGATGATGCATATGTAGCGTGTAAGAGCACATCATCAATGTAGTAGCCCGCTGAGACATAGTAGCTTTCAAGTTCAGCCAATAATTCAATGTCAGAGTTTACGCTCATCCATTCAGCACTCGCGTACCATTTGAGCCCATCGTAGCTTGCACCTACTAAAAACGAACTCACGCTGTCGTTGATAATAAAGTTTTCGGCGATATCTTCAAACCCAGCGGCTTGTAATCCGTTAATAAGAGGCGCTACTCCTTCTATTTGCGCCTCCACTTTTCTTGCTCCTGTAACAGCCGTTCTTAATTGAAAACCGCCATAATTAAGCTCTAAAACACCACCATAAAGGGTATCTATCTCCACATCTATTGCTAGGCCACTCGTTCTCAAATCGTCATTATATCGCCCTAAGTAGCCTTCAATATCGTAAGTGACTTTACCTAATCGTCCCCTAAAACGTGCGTTACCTCCCTCGTATTGAGAAAATAGATAGCTGCTGTAAAGTTGTTGAGGTGCGTTAACCCATGGGTAAGCAAAGCCAACGTCGATGACGTCTGAATATTTTAGTGAGGGAGTGCGTAAGCGACCAACATTAAATTGAAGCGCATCGTTTGGCGCATAGGTAATATACAGCCATTCAATGCCAGATTCGCGGTTTTCGTCGCTGTGAAGCAGTACCTGAGCAGATGCTGAAAAATACTGGTTGAGCGTGTAATCTGCTTGAAGCCCTAGCAATGACTTTTCTGAAAAACTAACTGAGTCATCGTAGCCCTCGTACTCTGCCGAAGATGTATCTAAATATCCGCCTACTGCACGTGCAAATCCGGAAAACTCTATGTCATTGTTGTCTGCAAAAGAAACAGAGCACCAGAAAAGTGCAAGCAGGCTTAAGGCATTATTAAGTAAACTAGTATTTTTCAAAACGTTAACCTGTTGCTGTGTCAGTCGAGTATGTATTTTGTTGAGTAAGCTCAGCCATAAAACAAAAGCTAAGCAAGCACGCCCGAGCAAATACGTTATTAGCTTATATTTTAATGTATGTCGCTACACTAGTGTAATCCACCTCTGGCAGATGTGCTTTATTTATAGCTATTTTTTATTGGGCATATCTGATGTTCACGTTGGCGAGAGGGCGATAATTTGCTGAATTTGCCAAAAGCCTCGATGTTTTGAAGATATATTCTGCATGATTGGGGTAAGTAACGCGCTTTTACACAAGGGCAACGTGGTATCTGCATATGCGTTTGCGTCATATCAAAGCACCAACAAGCCTCTCTCTCACCTTTGTCAGCGGTAGTCATTGCCGTGTGGAATTGAGACAATGACTGTCTTATCCACTTTATTCATTTTGGTTGTACTTATATGGCGAACATAGTTCATGGCTAACGTTGTAAATAATGCGCTATTCTCATCTAAACGGCTCGCCATCAATGTGGTGACGTACAAAGAAGGCCATCGTGTGTTAGAGCACAACGATCCTATGGGGCGTGGGCGCTATTATAAATTCAATGTTGTGTTGAAAAAGCCTGAGAGAGGCGGTGTGTTTCGCGCAGAAAAAGTTATCTTCAACTTATTTAATCGCATTTACTTTTTTCGCCCTGATAAGTATCTACATACCGTGAGCAAAATAGAAAAAGGTCAGCGTAAATTGTTATCTATTGCTTTGTACATTTAAAGGCTTCGCTTTTGGGTAAGCCAGTTTTAGTCAGCCAGTACAGTGAACCAGCTCTACTGAGCAAGTTTAAGTACTATTACTCCGGCAACAATAAGCGCTACGCCGCAGTATCTCGCAATTGATGATGGGTCGCCGTAATACATAACGCCTACTAAAAAGGTGCCTGCCGCACCAATACCTGTCCACACAGCGTATGCGGTACCAATAGGAATGTGCTTTTGAGCCATCCACAAGCAAAAACCACTGGCAGCCATAAAGCCAACGGCTAATCCAATACCTACCACACGGGTTTCAACTTCCTGTGCTAACTTAAGCCCCACAGGCCATCCTATTTCTAATAGGCCCGCTACTATCAAATATATCCAGCTCATTTGTCTTTCCTTTTTAGCGTGCTGTGTGGGTGCGTAGCCTAGCGTTTAAATATAAAAATTACACTCGGTGTATCTTACTAGCATGCATCTGAGCGATTCTTTATGAGGGGCTAATTGAAAAGATAAAAACACGCTTATTTCTCTACTTAGTTCAACAATGCGTTTAGCGGTAATTTACGCCATGTTGCAATTAACCCGTGATTTTACCCGGTGTTTCATTTAGTCTAGGAATGAATTGAACGATCGTTCAATTCGTTCGTCTTTAGCGTAAATAGACATTCACCTTTAACGTAAATAGACAGAGGTATTATGAGGAATCGCACACTACTATCCCTTTTTAGCGTATTTTGGCTGTTTAACAGCAGCGTATTTGCCAACGATTCAGCAGAGGCAACGGCTCAACACACAAAGCCCAAAGTGATTATTTTTGACGTAAACGAAACCTTGTTAGACCTTGAAAACATGCGCACTTCAGTGGGCGAGGCGCTCAATGGTCGAGACGATTTACTGCCATTGTGGTTTTCTACTATGTTGCACCATTCTTTAGTGGTGTCGGCGACAGGCGAATATCAATCTTTTGGTAATATCGGTGTGGCAGCGTTAGAAATGGTGGCAGAAAATAATGATATTGCTATTTCACACGATAAGGCACGAAGTGCCATCGTGACACCGCTGCGCTCTTTGCCGGCGCACCCAGATGTTGCCGAAGGGCTAGCGGCATTAAAAGCGCAAGGATATAAGTTAGTTACCTTAACTAATTCATCTCTTGAAGGTGTTAAATTACAGCTAAAAAATGCCAAATTAAGCCAATATTTTGATGCTAACCTGAGCATAGAATCTGTGGGTGTATTTAAACCTCATTTAAAAACCTACCAATGGGCGCTTAATGACTTGGGCGTCGATGCTAGCGACGCGCTTATGGTAGCGGCACACGGTTGGGATATTGCCGGCGCGAACAAAGCTGGTCTTAAAACCGCCTTTATCCGTCGCCCTGGTAAAGTCCTTTTTCCGTTAGCGGAAAAGCCTAACTACAGTGTGTCAGACGTGAATGATTTAGCCCGCACGCTTGCAGCGTTAAAATAAAGACTAGCTTTTAGCTCGCCGCCTACTTTCATTAGGCGGCGTTTTTGCTTCGGTTTTGCTTCATGTTACTATGTTGCTCTAATGCAGCAGTTGTTCTTAACCGGTCCTTAACCCTGCCTTTGTAATAATCGCTTTATTAAGAGTAAGTCGAGAGAGTATTACAATGACCGGGGCGAGAAAAATGCTGTTAGCTACCATACTATCGATGGGGCTAGCCGCGTGCGCACAAACCGATAATAGGGCACTTAGTAAGTCGGCCTTAGCAAATACCGGTGATAACGTAACGTGGCAATCATTAAACGACGAGGTGTCAGGGGTTAAGGCGAGTCAATTAACCGACTTAATTAATCTTGATGACATTGCGCATATGTCTTCGTTTATTGAAGAGGCGTTACAGCACAATGCTAACCTTCAGCAAACACTCATCACCTTACAAAAAGCGCAAGTTGCCATTGATTCCACCGCATCTCAACGAAATATCAATGTTGATGCCGGCGCAAGCGCCACCAAAAACAAGCAATCTGACACTAACTATACCAGCAGCCTAAACGTAAGTTGGGAGCTTGATGTATGGCAAAGAATCAGTGACGGTATTACCGCGGCCTCTTTAAATGCTGATAGCGCTAAAGCTAGTTATCAGTCTGCCCGCGATACGTTAGTGGCCAATGTTATTCGCCGCTACATCGATATTTTATCGCAGCAACATTTGCTGAGTATCGAAAAAGCGCGCTTGGAAGAACTAGAAAATAATGAAGCGGTTATCCTCACTCGCTATCGCACTGGGCTTGGCGACCTCGACGATTTAGATGCGGCAATGACACGCCGATTATTATGCTTACCGCCCGCGACCAGCTTGAGAATAAACTCGAGGGCTTTCAAAAAGGGGCTGATGATTACTTAGTGAAGCCTTTTGATATGCCTGAACTCGTTGCTCGCGTAAGTGTATTGGCCGCCAGACGTTCAGGGCAAGCAACCACCTTTACCTTTGGTAATGTAACCCTTGATGCAAACGCCGAGCGTATTGCAGCAGATGCTGAGGCGGTGGGTGGCGAGAGCCCTCGAGTTCAATCACGTGAAAAGGATTAATTATTTATGGTGAGCGGATTAAGGCTGAGTTTACGCCGTTATGTCATTTGGTCTCTTTTCAGTTTAGCGACTTTGGTGGTGACGCTATTTTCGATAGAAAGTAGCGACAGCTTTTTAGACGGCATGGATGGAATGCTGCGAAACATGATGGTGAGAGCAGCTGAAACCGCCCAACTTGATGAGTCGGGGCAAGCGCAAATTCTCGATTTACGTATTGTCGCCAATTACAACGATTTGCCTAGCGATGTAAAAGCCCCGAATTCAGATAATAAGTGCACCACTCTTGGTTAAATGGTGAGAAGAGATCAACTGCCTGTTGGTGGTACTCTGTAATCGCCAAAAAACAAGAGTAGTTACCATGAGTTACAAGCAGTTGAT
>NZ_JAAAWO010000012.1 GCF_010500895.1 Alteromonas genovensis | reverse complement strand
AAATATATCGAATTATGAATCGTCGTATAGACACTCTTAACGAGTGCCCACACAGATTGTCTTGTCTAAATTGTTAAAGAACGTGGTTGCTAGTGCAACCTCACCGTAAGCCGTTGCTTCTTGGTGATTCACCTCTCTCGAAGTGGAAGCGAATTTTACATCGTTTGTTTTTGATGTCAACCTTGTTTTTAAACTTTTTAATTGTTTTTAAACTTGGTTTTGCGTTTCAGTTTGAAGTTGCTTGAAGCCCCCTCAAAACGTGGAGCGCATTATAAATAGCTGAACTAAAAGATCAACACTTAAATGGTGTTTTTTTGCTGTTTAATGAAATTACTAGCTTAACCGTTCATTTCTCCATCATTTCTGCTAGTTTTATGCGTCTTTAGACTAGTTTTTTCACATTTTATTGTTCAATTTGTTACAAATGAGTAAACTAGCAACGGCCTTCAACCCAAAAAAACAATAGAAAGGTAGTTATATGAAAGTAGGCTTTATTCAGTGCACTATTATTAGTGCCATTTTTGCAATCGCAGGTTATTTATTATTTTCTTCAGCGAGTTTGGACGTTCACGTTCCATTGACTGTCTCCGCTGCACTTCTGATCAGCGGGATCGTTACGCCTTGGCTAGCTTCACTTATCCAAAGCTCACCTTCTTCAGATGGCGATGCTATCAGTTCAGATGCTGTTGAAACACTTTACGTCGGTAACTTGCCGTATCGTGCAAATGAAAGCGCAGTAAAAGAATATTTTAGTAGCTATGCGGAAGTTCAATCGGTTCGCCTAATGAAAGATCGCAAAACAGGAAAACGGAAAGGTTACGGCTTTATAGAAGTAGTATCGAAAGATGTAGACTCTGTTATTGAAAAAACCAACGACTCCACTTTCCAAGAACGCACCTTAAAAGTGCGACCGGCGAAAGAGAAAGTCGAACACGCTTAAATAAAAAAGCCTGGTTGAAACCAGGCTTTTTTTATCTGTTAGTTTTTACCTACCAGTGTTTACCTATGACTCAGAAGAAGACTCATTACTATCAGTATTGATATCTGCCTGTGGCAATCCATCTAATAATGTCTGATTAAATGTGTGGAATCTATTTATCGCACTAATCAGGTCTGGCACCTGAACGTCTTCCATATTACTAATGAGTCCTGCTATTAATGCGTTGTAATCTTCATTAGACGCTAAGGTAGTTTCAGCATTCTCAAACGTATTCATCATCTTTTCTAAATACTGAGATACTGGGCTTACTACATTACCATACTGGCTACGCTCATCCTTATATTCGTTATAATGCTGTATGTTTTCATAAGCCTTTAATACGTCAGTTTGGGTAGACCTATTTAGCTGCAGTGCGTAACCCACTAATTCTTTATCGTCGAAGCCTAAACTCAACGCCTCTTCAAAGGCCTTGTCAACGTCACCTTTATAGAACGTATCTGCCAGGTCTTGAACTTGGCCAACCAAATCAGCAATAGACTTCATTTCAGCTTCATCTAATTCTCCCTTCAGGGAAAAACTAATTCCACTTCGTTCATAATATTCAAACGCCGTCGTTTGCTGTGCAGACACATTAGTTATTGCGCCATCACCAGACCCATCACTGATTGATTGGGTTTGAAACGATGTTTGTTGACTAGCTTGGAATGACTGCAAGCTTTCAAAGCTAAAGGTGACTTCATCGCCGTCTTTTGTACGTATAGACAATTGTCCTGACTGCTCATTAGATACCGACGCAGCGGCAAGTGTTGATACTCGCGCTACATTGCCGTTCTCCACACCTTGTCGATTGAATATATCGGTTTCTAAATCGTCTATACCCGTATCGATGAGTTCGCGACTTTTACTAATACCGTTTTCAAGCTCTTCGTTCATGAAGCCTGCTAGGTCTTTTTCTGCCATTACAAAGCCTCTGCTCACGCCTTCTCTTGCTTGGCTAAACAGACCGTTAAGCTTTTCGTCACTCGCACCACCATCAGCAGCACCGCGAATAACACCGCCCACAAAGCGCATTACATTCTTAGCCACTTTTTCGAAATCGAATAGGCTGTTGTTCTTTTCTTCTACTTTCTTATCAGCCAACTCTTTTGGCTTCTGTCCATCAATCTCAAGAGTTTGACTAAGACTACCGCTGACTACCCGCAAACCAATACTCGTTTGCGTGCTGTTGACAGAAACTGTTGATGCCTGCTGCTTAGCTAGTTCAGCAGCCTGTTGCAATCCATCCTGCTGAAGCTGCTTTTTAAGTGCCTCATTAGGATGAACTGCTGTCTTTTGATCGGCCTTCTGATCGCCCATAAAAGCCTTAATTTGACCCACGTTCATAATTTGATCCTCACTATCCTCATATAGTTTATCGGCACTAACTCAATATTGTTTAATTTTAATACAGAATATTTTACTACGCTTAATATTTAGGTTTGCACATATTATAGAAGCCTCTACAATTCGCGTCCTTGTGAGAAGCGACATTTGAAACGACTTCTCTTGTAGATGTTAGCCCATAGCTTTTGATGGAGAACAACTGATGGAAAATAAGACGTCAGATACCAACCTATTGCAGTACCAAGCACAACTCGACGAAAAAGTAGATCGTCTTGGGTCGCTGCTTTCTGCATTTGATGCAACATCATTGTCAGTATTTCCCTCATCACCTACGCATTACAGAATGCGAGCCGAGTTTAGGGTTTGGCACGACGGTGACGATCTTTTCCATATTATGTTTGATCAGCAAACAAAAGAAAAATACCGCGTAGATACGTTTGAACCTGCCTGTGAGGCAATAAATAAAGCCATGGCGGCACTTTTAGACATAGTGCGCCCGAGTGAATCACTGCGTAGAAAACTGTTTCAAATCGATTACCTGTCTGCACTATCTGGAGAATTAGTCATAAGTTTGTTGTACCACAGACAGCTAGACAGCGAGTGGGAACGCGAGGCAAACGCACTTAGAGATACCTTATCTAGACTCTTTCCTGCAGTCAGTATTATTGGTAGAGCCCGCAAACAAAAGATTATTGTTGGGAATGACTTTGTAATCGAAAAGCTGCCCATAAATAACCGCGAATTTGTGTTTAAGCATATTGAGAATAGTTTTACGCAACCCAATGCCAAAGTGAATTGCGATATGATTGAATGGGCACTGGACTGCGTTAAGCCGCTTACCGGCGATCTGCTGGAAATGTACTGTGGTGCAGGTAACTTTTCAATTCCACTAGCCATCCACTTCGATAATGTGATTGGTACCGAGATAGCAAAGCCTTCGGTAAACGCAGCCCAATACAATATTGAGCAAAACCATTTAGACAATATAAAAATAGTACGATTAGCAGCAGAAGAATTTACTCAAGCCATGCGAGGCGAGCGTACTTTTAGTCGTTTGGAAGGTATTGAACTTAGCGATTATAACTTCACTACCGTGTTAGTCGATCCGCCTCGTGCAGGGCTAGACGAGGATTCATTAAAAATGATCCAAGATTACGACAATATTATTTATATATCCTGCAATCCAGAGACATTAGCCGATAATTTGCAGTTATTGTGCACCACTCATACCGTAGCTAAAACTGCGTTATTCGACCAATTCCCATTTACCCATCACATAGAAGCCGGCGTGTTGCTAACGAGAAAGTAATGGGTTGAAGATAAGGTATTAATAGAGACTGCGCTGTTAATGCCTTATCTTTTTATCGTTGCTCCGAGTTGAACAAATCGCAATTGCGTTTTCACTTTCTCCCCTATTTCGCCGCGCAGCTTATCATCAGCCTCAAGGGCTTCCGCTCCTGCGCTGAAAACAAGTCTCACCATCGCGTCGGCTTGTATATGCGCCGATGCATACTCAACACCTTGCTTTTCAATAATGTAATCGGTTAACTCGTCAATAAAATGCTGAATCTCTCTGAATACGGCCAGTCGATAAGCTGACGACGTACCCGTATGCTCTCGCAATAACAATCGAAACACATTGGTGTTTGCCGCAATAAACTCCATAAAAGTTTCAACGGATGTGTGAATAACACCACCGCCAGAGGCAATTCGTCGCCTGGCCTGTCGCATTAATTGCCTTAGTGCTAAACCCGCCTCGTCAACCAACGTTAAACCAAGTTCGTCCATATCTTTGAAGTGTCGATAAAAGGAAGTAGGTGCAATACCCGCTTCTCGCGCCACTTCTCGAAGACTAATCGCTGATAAGCTTCTGTTTTCATCAAGCAAAGAAAACGCTGCATGAATAATATTTTGACGGGTTTTTAATTTTTGCTCTTGTCGGCTCACGTTAATACCACTTCTTAATTCATCGCCAGATTATCCCATTGTCTGCTTTAAGACGAAACATAACTTTGCACAGCATTTTACATTAACGTCAGTGTTTTAGCATAAATACAGAACGCTAACGTAATAATAGTGTCCTAACATTGTCATCAAGTTTAAGAATAATCGAACAGGTCTATAATAATTAAAGTTTAGCTAGGTTAGCAGAACTTAACCTAGTTTTACTTGCCTGAGAATGCATAAAACGATAAATTAGCGAACAGTTGTAAGCCAAGTAGTCAAAAATGAAAAAACCTCCTCTTATATTAACGAACGTACTGGTATTTATTATATCCGGTGCGATTGCATTCATTGGTGCCCCACTATGGGTGGCGCATCGCGGAATAGACTGGGTCGAAATAAGCGCAGCTATTTTCTTATTTTACTTTACCGGTATGTCGATTACTGCCGGTTATCATCGCCTGTGGTCGCATAAAACATATGATGCGAACATCGTAGTACGCGTAATTTTAGCGATTGGCGGTGCAATGGCGCTGCAAAACAGCATATTACATTGGTCTTCAGATCACCGAGTCCATCATCGTCATGTAGACGACAATGACAACGACCCGTACTCAGCAAAGAAAGGTTTGTGGTTTGCTCATATTGGCTGGATGCTTCGCGAGTACCAATCTAATCGTTACGACGATTATGGCAACTGCAAAGACTTGCAGAAAGACAAAGTAGTAATGTGGCAACATAACTATTACCTACCCATAGTATTAGTGGCTAATTTCGGAATAACTGGCCTGTTGGGTTGGTTGAACGGTGATGTAATGGGCATGATCCTTATCGCTGGCGTACTTCGACTGGTACTTGTTCACCACGTTACGTTCTTCATCAATTCACTTGCTCATTTCTGGGGCGACCAGCCTTATACCGATAAGAACACAGCAAGAGATAATGGTTTGCTAGCATTTTTTACATTTGGTGAGGGGTATCACAATTATCACCATATCTTTGAATATGACTATCGCAACGGCATTCGTTGGTATCAATTCGATCCGACAAAATGGCTGATTCGCGGGCTGTCGTTTGTTGGTTTAACCACGAACCTACGAAAGGTTCCTGAAGAGCGCATAGAAAAGGCGCTAGCCGCAATGCAGCTTCAACGAGCAAGCGAAAAAGTGTCGATGCTTCCAAATGCCGATGAAATGATGAATACCATTCAACAGGAGTACGATCTACTTATGCAACGCATGAGCGATTATTACTCTACGAAAAAGCGCATCATGCGAGTGAAGCAGAAATCTTTTCAACGCACACTTGAAGGTTTAGAGCTTACGTATAAATACAAAGAATTGAAGCATTCATTTGCAGTTCAAAAAGAGAAGTGGCTGCAGCTTCAAACGCTCTCTTTGCAAATGGCTTAACCACCTCTATATTACAACTGAAATGAAAAACCACATGTAATTCGTTGCATGTGGTTTTTTTTATGTGCTATTTACTACTAGAGTTATTTGTATAGGTAGTAGTAAGGTGTGAGTGAGATACAATGAAAGCAGCTCATATAATCCTTACGCGTTCACACTTAAACAGGAAGACAACATGGCAGCAAAGCAAAAAACCCCATCGTATCATTACGACGCAATAGTTATTGGCACAGGCCCTGGCGGAGAAGGGGTTGCAATGCAGCTAGCGAAAGCGGGTAAAAAAGTGGCGGTTGTTGAGCGTTATGAGGCAGTTGGAGGCGGGTGTACACATTGGGGAACTATCCCATCTAAGGCGCTTCGTCATTCGGTAAGTCGTTTAATTGAATATAACAGTTCGCCCCTCTTTGCTGACAATCATTTAAGCAGAAGCTTAACGTTTTCAGAAATCATGCGCCACGCCAGTGGTGTTGTTAATAGCCAAACCCGTTTACGGTCGTCGTTTTACGACAGAAATCGCGTTACCTTATTTCACGGCGAAGCCAGCTTTATCGATGCACATACGCTTCAGATAACCCGCGAAGACGGGTCGAAAGACATTGTTACGGCAGGACAGTTTGCACTAGCAACGGGCTCTCGCCCCTACACTCCTAAAGATATCGATTTCAATCACCCTCGAGTGTACAACTCGGACACCATTTTATCACTTAAGCACGATCCTAAATCTATTATCATTTACGGTGCAGGTGTTATTGGTTCGGAATACGCGAGTATTTTTCGCGGTCTGGGTGTGAAAGTAGACTTAGTCAATATGCGCGATCGTCTGCTATCGTTTCTCGATACAGAAATATCAGATGCGCTGAGCTATCACTTGTGGAATAACGGTGTACTTATACGTCATAACGAAACCTATGCGTCAGTAGAGACAACGGACGATTCTGTTATCCTCAATTTAGAATCTGGTAAACGGATGAGGGCAGACTGTTTGCTATTTGCAAACGGAAGAACGGGTAACACAGACACGTTAAAGCTTGAGAATATCGGTTTAAAAGCTGACAGCAGAGGCCAGCTGAAAGTGAATGAAAATTATCAGACCGACGTGGATAATGTTTATGCTGTTGGAGATGTGATTGGATATCCTAGTTTAGCGTCTGCCGCTTATAACCAAGGCCGTTTTGCAGCTGAAGCAATGCTAGCAGGTAAGACTCATGCCTCATTGGTGGCCGACATCCCATCAGGTATCTACACCATTCCCGAAATTAGTTCAGTTGGTAAAACTGAGCAAGAACTTACTGCAGCGAAAGTACCCTATGAAGTGGGGAGAGCTCAATTCAAGCACCTAGCGCGAGCTCAGATTGCATCTACCCAAACCGGTAGCTTGAAAATACTGTTCCATCGTGAAACTAAAGAGATACTGGGAATTCATTGTTTTGGTGAGCGTGCGTCTGAGATTGTGCATATCGGCCAGGCAATTATGCAGCAGAAGGGAGAAGGCAACACGATTGATTACTTTGTGAATACCACCTTTAACTACCCCACAATGGCAGAAGCTTACAGAGTTGCGGCTATCAATGGTTTAAACAGAATATTTTAGACAAAAAAAAAGCCGGCAAATGCCGGCTTCTTATATTAACACTTCATTTTAATTTCTGTTTGCTGCAAGCGCGTTTAGCGACTCTTTGTGTGCAACAATGTCAATATGCATTTTTTCTTGATCGAATGTCATAGTGGCAATCGCATAATCGCCTTGGCTTTCGCTCGCGATATTAACAAGTTCTTGTTGAGCATTACGGAAACTAATGTTGTTGCCAATTGTGTTGGCCATACATTGGTTATTCATTTCGAACGTTTTAGCGTCCATACAATCGAAAAGCTGGTCACTACCAGAGTCCGCATGCGCTATGCCAAATGAAGCTAAAAGGGCTAAACTGAATACTACTTTACGCATGTCTTTTCTCCTTAAGTACATTATTGTACTGTTAGTATAAGAATACGCCATTTATGGGAAGTAGTCAATCTGCATCATAGCTTTGTGACAGTAATATGACAAAGTGAAATATTTGGAGAAAAAGTTGGCTGAATTTGCACACTTAGTACACCGAGCCAAAACGTGTTCACTCTGCGCCAGTGAACTATCTTATCCGCCACGCCCAATTTTATCTCTAGCGGAACGCACAAAAGTGCTTATTATTAGTCAAGCGCCAGGGTTAACGGCTCACAAAAACTATATCCCTTTTATTGACCCTAGCGGTACACGCCTGCGACAGTGGTTGGGCGTGGATAAAGAAACGTTTTACAAACCAGAACTGTTTTCCATTATGCCTATGGGCTTCTGTTTTCCAGGTTATAAGAATGGCGCAGATGCCCCACCTATGAAAATATGTGCTCCAACCTGGCATGAGTCTCTGCTTAATTTTGTAAAACCCGAACTCACCATTTTAATAGGACGTTACGCGCAGCAATACTACTTACCACAATATAAAACGCTCACCGAAGCCATAAAAATAGAGCACGAGAAATTTATAGCGCTGCCTCACCCATCTGGACGGAACAATCGCTGGCTGGCGAAGAACCCCTGGTTTGAAACACAAACAGTACCCACTTTACAAAAGACTGTCGCTGCTTTAATTGCCTAGGGCGTGTTGGACTTTGTTGTACGAGTTTCAGACTTTAAGTTTCGTCTCTAGGTAGCCTTGTGTTTTTTAGTAACTCAACTAACTGATCAAACGGTATTGGCTTGGCAAAGAAAAAGCCTTGAGCTTCATCGCAGCCAAGTTTAATCATATAGATTGCTTGCTCTCGAGTTTCGACACCCTCTGCAATGGTCAACAACCCTAGCTTGTTCCCCAGAGTCACAATAGTTTCTGCAAGCACCGCAGCGGAGCCTGGTTGGATATCTTTTACAAAAGAACGATCGACTTTTAGTCGGTCTAAGGGAAGCTGCTGCAAGTAACTCATTGAGGAGAATCCTGTACCAAAATCGTCGATAGCTATTTTCACCCCGTAGTCTTTGAGAACGCGCAATGCATCGATGACAATTTGTGGTTCATCCATGACCACGCTCTCGGTGATTTCTAGCTCGAGTAAACTTGGATCGCAATCAGCCTCGGTCAGCGCATTTTTGACTTTATCAACAAAAAATCGGTCTCTGAATTGCGGGATAGAGATGTTTACCGCTACCCGCAAGTGTCCATGACCAAGCTCTCTTAGCTGCTGAAGTCGTCGGCATGACTCTTCTAAAACCCACTCGCCAATATCAACAATAAGCCCAGAATACTCTGCTAGCGGCACAAAAACAGCGGGTGAAATATAACCACCGTTTCCATCAGGCCATCGCAGTAACCCCTCCATACCAACCACTTTGTCGGTCAGCAAATCTACTTGCGGTTGAAACCATAGCTCTAGTTTTCGGGCTGCGAAATCACTACGCAAACGTCGAATCATGTCTAGACGCCACGTTGTTTGGTCTTCAATATCTTTAGCGTAATACTCGAAATTATCGGTAAGCTTTTTCTTTGCGCGGTTTAAGGCGATGTTGGCTCGCTTAAGTAAATCGATGCCAATATTGCGATCATTATCTACTTTGCACAGGCCCACTTTTACTTTGACTGGCAACACATGCTCATCAACCACAAAAGACGAATCGAACAGGGCATTGATTACTTCGGGGCAAACATCACTTTCTGGGCCAATTAAGCCAAACACATCGGCCGCTAATCTGCTAAGACGTGTGGTGCTAGGCAACGTTGACTGCATTCTTTCGGCAATAGCTCGAAGTAAGTCGTTGCCGACTTCCTGCCCTAGCCCATCATTAACATCGGAGAAGTGATTAACATCAACAAGCGCGACGCAGCAATTTTTACTAGCGATATTGCCTGGGTTGTCCAGCATGTTGATAAATTGGTTTCTATTAGGAAGGCGGGTTAGCCAGTCTCTGAAAGCGGCGTTGCGAAGCTCGTGGAATAAATTAACGTTTTCATATCCAACGGAAATGCTTGATAAAAACACTTCCAGCAGATGTTTATCCAATTCATTAACACCCTGTGTTTGCCTCATATACACAGCAGCTTCAAAGCCAGCTCTACTTATGTATAAAACCGAACAGGATATATCGAATATATGTTGTTTTAATCGTAGGCAGCGATGCACATTTTCTGTAATTTCATCGTTATGAATGTTATTTACAGGCTGATTGATAAATTCAGCATATTCTCCCGCCGCTCCAAGCACATAAATATTTTCATCATCTAGGTCAAGCAGCGATCCTGCTCGCGCGCACAAAAGCCCCTCTGACTCCAGCCCAATCAGTGAGCTAATTTGCGTTACCACACCTTCACAAAATGCTTTTACCGAGTGTTCTTCAAACAAATTTGCCGAGGAGGCAATAATTTTTTCGAGACCAATGCGGCTTTGGCTAATAGTTATTATCTGTTGATAAGAGCGAATTGAAGAGATGATCGTTGTGAGCAGTTTAGATCGAGTAAGCTCTGTCTTGGTTTTGTAATCGTTAATATCGTAAAGCTTAATCACCTGCTCTTCAGGAGCAAAGCCAGGTTGACCGGTTCTAAGAATAATACGAGGCTCATTTAAGCCCATTTCTTCGCGGATGTACTTTACTACGTCGAATCCCGCGTCGTCGGTTTCCATCACTACGTCGAGAAGAATAATGGCAATGGTGTTGCCATATTCATGGAGGCGCTCTTTCGCCTCTTTAGCTGAGTGGGCGTGAATGAAGTTCAACTTACGATCGTTGACTATCAAATCAGACAGCGCAAGACGGGTTACCGTGTGTATTTCTTCATCGTCATCAACAATAAGAATGTTCCAGTCTTTCCCGAGCTTTAGCTCAATGTCTGTCGCATCATCATCTAAGAAGATAAGTTCGTCGTTTTCGTAGTCCGTTGCCGACATAACCGCTTAATTCCCCAATTTAAATAAAACATTACTGCGCACAACTGTTTCGAGCTTAACGATTACATTGATAAAACCGATGTGCAATGCAATAGTGACATCCTGTTACTCATTGTTACAAATGAAATTGCCACAACTTTTATGAAAATTAACCCACAGCATCTAACCCAAGAGGTAAAGAAAACGCCACCGCCTCTGCGTAGTAAAGAGGAGCCCGTTAATCCAGCGGCTCACACTAAGGAATCTACAAATAAAAATGCAGAAATTGAGGCGAGCAGGCAGCGTATTCTGTCTTGGTTTTCTAGAGTAGGTATTACCCCGTCGGCGCTGTCTTTAGATCCGAAAAAACAAGAACATGCACTCGAGCGACGTAAAAAAATACTTCAGATACAAAAAGCGAATAATTTAAAATCTATACTTAATATAGCACTAAATGTGACAATCAACGAACAAACAAGCGACAACCTTGATCCAGATTGGTTTTTTGCATTTAGCACGTTAGCTGAAGAAATTTATAGCGCGCCAATGCAAGAACTGTGGGGGAAAATTTTTGCTGTTGAAGTATCCAGGCCCGGTAGTTTTTCGCTGCGAAGCTTACAAACTCTGAAATCTCTTACACATCGCGATGCCAAAGTGTTTATCAAGGCGGTTAACGTAGCGAGTAAACAAAATAATGACTCTGTGCCGCGTATCTTAGTGGGTTATCACAAGAGAAAAAGGCTGCTTTCAATTTTCAAAAAACCTGTGCCAGAACAGATTAATCTCGCGAACGTAGGATTAAGCTATCCAGATTTGCTATCACTTCAAGAAATGAAACTGATTTATGCTAGTGAAATTGAAAGTGGTGAGTATAGAGAGGGACAACAGACATCATGGCGATGCGTTAACGACACCTTTACACTTACGTGCAAAACCCAAGGCGTAGCGCTGGTTTATTATAAGTTTACGCCCGTTGGTAGTGAGCTGTTTAAGCTTGTGGGGAAAAATACAAATCCGCTCTATATGCAAAATATAAAATCGATTTTAACTGAAGTGTTTAACATTGCATGAATGCTTGCCTCACACAAGTGAGACACATGCAGTCAGCCATGTAAATTAAATACCATCACCGAATTCGTGCAATCCGCACTCTCTTTTAAGACCAAAAAAGCGTGTATCTTGCTCTTCCATGCCCTCTTGCAACGACTGTGTGGTATGCCAGTCGCCAATAGACACGTAGCCTTGTTCCCAAAGCGGATGATAAGAGAGATTGTGCTCTTTTAGGTAGTAGTGCAGGTCTTTATTGCTCCAGTCTATAATGGGATAGAGTTTAAATTGCCCAGACACTTTCTGCAGAACAGGTAACTTCCCTCGAGAATCAGACTGACTGCGACGCAAACCAGCAAACCAAGTTCCAGCATTAAGCTCTTGCAGCGCTCTTTGCATGGGCTCAACTTTGTTAAGAGAATTGTAAGTTTCAATTCCCTCTATGCCTTGCTCCCACAGTCTGCCAAATCGAGCTTCTTGCCATGCTGATGACATATTCGCTTGATATACGTGTAGGTTAAGCTTGAGCTTAGCAACCAGTTCATCAATGAATTGGTAAGTCTCAGGAAACAAATAGCCCGTGTCGGTTAACACAACAGGAATATCTGGCTTTGCTTGTGTCAGCATATGCAGCATTACCGCTGACTGAGCACCAAAGCTTGAAGACACAATATGAGTATCAGGCAAATTTTCAAAGGCCCATTCCACTCGTTGTTGTGCCGTCATCGCTTCGAGCGACCCGTTGATATCAGCAAGCTCTTCCTTGCTGATATCTAGCGATAGTACCTGCTCTTTAACCGCCGTATTATTGCTCATAGAAATCACGCGCTGAGTCAACTACCGGTTTTACAACGCCGGTACGAACAACAAAATCTCCAAACCCTTCGCCGTCTTCTCGATTGCTAGCCCACTGACCAAACAGCGTATCGAGCTCTGACATAATTTCTTGCTCGCTGATATTTTCACGATACATCCGAGGGATACGTGTCCCCTCCCGATCGCCACCTAAATGCAGGTTGTACTTGCCAGGGCCTTTACCTACCAACCCGACTTCAGAAAGCATGGCACGACCACAGCCATTCGGACAGCCTGTTACGCGGAAAATCACGCTGTCATCAGCAAGCCCGTGTTTGGCTAATAGTCCCTCAAGCTCAGTAACAGCATCAGGTAAGTAACGCTCAGCTTCTGCCATTGCTAGCGGACAGGTTGGTAGTGACACACACGCCATTGAATCAAGACGTTGATTAGATACCGCAGGGGCAATTAATCCGTGCTTACGAGCCAATGCTTCTACTTTTTCCTTGTCGGCTGGCGCAACGCCGGCGATAACAAGATTTTGATTAGCCGTTAGCCTGAAATCGCCTTTATGGATCTTGGCAATTTCTGCACACCCTGTTTTTAAGGTCTTTCCTGGGTAATCTAGAATTCGGCCATTTTCGATAAATACGGTTAAGTGATAGTTACCGTCGATACCTTCTACCCAGCCAAAGCGGTCGCCACGTTCGGTAAACTCGAACGGACGACTCTCTTGAAACGTAACGTTTGCACGCTTTTCAACTTCAGCTTTAAAGTTATCTACGCCAACGCGTTCAAGGGTGTATTTGGTTTTTGCATTCTTACGATTAACACGGTTACCCCAGTCGCGCTGCACAGTCACTACCGCTGCGGCAATATCGAGCGTATTTTCTAGTGGAATATAACCAAAGTCAGTGGCTTTGCGAGGATATGTACTTTTATCCCCGTGAGTCATGGCAAGGCCACCACCTACTAATACGTTAAAGCCAACCAGCTTGCCGTTTTCTGCAATGGCAACAAAATTCAAATCGTTAGCGTGTACGTCAACGTCGTTTTGCGGTGGAATGACCACCGTGGTTTTAAACTTACGCGGAAGATAGTTATCGCCAAGAATAGGTTCAACTGGCTTCTCTGTGGTTTCCACTTTTTCGCCATCTAACCAAATTTCAGCGTAGGCACGTGTTTTTGGAAGTAAGTGCTCGCTAATCTTTTTAGCCCACTCAAACGCCTCTAAATGCAGTTCTGACTCTACAGGGTTCGAGGTACACAATACGTTTCTGTTTACGTCACCGGCTGTCGCAATTGAATCGATGCCCGCCTTATTCAGCATTTGGTGCATCGACTTAATGTTTGGCTTAAGTACGCCGTGAAACTGAAAAGTTTGTCGCGTAGTTAACCGAATACTGCCGTACAGCGTGTGATCGGAAGCAAACTTGTCTATTGCTAGCCACTGGTCGGGCATAATTACGCCACCAGGTAACCGCGCACGTAACATCACATTTTGCAGCGGCTCAAGCTTTTGCTTAGCACGCTCTGCGCGAATGTCTCTGTCATCCTGCTGATACATACCGTGGAAGCGAATTAACTGAAAGTTATCAGCCGTAAAGCCACCTGTAAGATCATCTTTCAGGTCAGTTTCTATTGTGCCGCGAAGGTTGTTACTTTCGCGCTTTAATCTTTCGTTGTCGGCTAATTTGCCCTCAACAACGAATGGAGAGTTTTCATTACTCATTAATAGACATCCTTCTGATAACGTTTCGCTTTACGCAACTCAACCACGTATGATTTTGCTTCCGCTTCTGACTTGCCACCGTGCTCTTGCACAATCTTGATCAGCGCTTCTTCAACATCTTTCGCCATGTGCATAGCATCGCCACACACATAGAAGTGAGCGCCCTGCTCTAACCATTCGAATACTTCTTTACCGTTTTCGAGTAGTCGATGCTGAACGTAAACCTTCTCTTCTTGATCACGTGAGAACGCTAACGTTATTTTGTCTAGCAAGCCTTCTTTTACATATCCTTGCCATTCAACTTGATACAAGAAGTCTTGAGTAAAGTGCGGGTTACCGAAAAATAACCAGTTTTTGCCTTCTGCTTCTTGAACATCTCGCTCTTGCATAAACGACCTGAACGGCGCGATACCTGTTCCTGGACCAACCATGATGACCGGCGTATTAGGATCGGCAGGCAAGCGGAAGTTATCGTTGTTTTCAACAAATACCTCTACTTCGCCGTTTTCCTCAAGGTATTCGCATAGGTAACCCGATGCGCCGCCCTGGTGACGCTCGCCAAAAGCTTCATAATCAACGTGTGCCACTGTAAGGTGAACCTCGTCTTCTACATCAGCCTGACTAGATGCAATTGAATAGAGTCGCGGCGTGAGAGGGCGCAGTGCGTCAACAAGTTGCTGCGCTGAAATACTGCCAACATGGTCGCGAACAATATCAATAATTTGTCTGTCTGCCATATAAGTACGAAGCTGTGCTTTATCTTCCATCAGCGCCGCCAAACTTTCAGACCCCGTCGCAGCCTGATAAGCCTTGATAAAATTAGGATAGCTAAGTGTTAACTCAAGCTTAGAGGTAAGCGCCTCTTTTAGCGTCATGGCACTTTCGGCCACGACTACCTCTGCGTTTTCATCAAGAGAAAGCAACGCAATAAGGTCATTAACCAACGAAGGGGCATTTTTAAACCATACGCCAAGGGCGTCGCCTGGTTTGTAGGTAATACCTGAATCTTCAAGGCTAATTTCGATATGACGAATATCTTTAATCGAGTCTCTGCCGGTGATTTTTTGCGATTCAATTAACGAGGCAGTGTAAGGCGCTTTCTTTGTGTATGTTTGCGCTGGGGCGCCCGCAACCGCGACACCAGTTTGCGCCGCAACGGCCGGAGCTGCTGAGGCTGTGAAATCTTCTTTCAACGAGTCGATAAAGCGGTTTAGCCACGCTTCTGCTTCGGCCTCGTAATCTACGTCACAATCTAAGCGGTCGATAACCGCAGTTGCACCTAATTTAGATAAACGCTCGTCGAAGTCTTTGCCGGTTTGGCAGAAAAACTCGTAGCTACTATCTCCAAGGCTTACTACGCCGTACTTTGTATTAGCTAACTTTGGCGCTTTTTTGCTTGCCACGTATTCATGCAGCTCAATGGCATCGTCTGGAGCATCGCCTTCACCATGAGTACTAACGAACACGGCAACGTGAGTTTCGCTTTTGAGGTTGCGGGCTTTATAGTCGGCCATGCTCACCAGCTTGCTGTTATACCCAGCGCCTTCCGCTTTCGCTTGGCACTCGTGCGCTAACGCTTTAGCGTTACCAGTTTGAGAGCCGTACAAAATAGTAAGAGTGGGAGCCTCTCCCGCTGACACAGGTGCCGCTTGTAGCGACGGCGCAACTGCCCCGCCCTGCGCAGCAGCCATACCCGCAGCATAACCACTCACCCATGTGAGCTGATCACGATTTAGACCAGCAATAGCTTGCGTGATCGCATTCCACTGCTGTTCATTTACTACCGCGCCTGGCGCTGAATTTGACACTGTTGTTGAGTTAGAATCTTTTGACATAGTCTTATAGCCCTTTTTCGATGTCGCTAGGCTAACGACTTTATTCAAGAAGAGAAAAGAATAAATGAGACTTTTTTATTACTGAATGTGCTTAAAAGCATTATTGAAATAAAAAAGGCGCAATCTGCATAGCAGAAGCGCCTTCATTAATACCTGTTACAAAGACTAGAAATGTAGCTCTAGCCCAGCAAATACGCCGTCAAACTCCATGTCGGCATAAACATCGTCTAAGTCTTCAATATCAACTGTGACATTTCTGTAACCTAGTTGCACCGTCATGTCTATGGCAATACTTTCGATAAAAGAATAGGCAACAGCCACTTGATAATCACTTAACTCATGGTCGTCAAAAGACAGATAGCTTCCCTCTGCATATGCAGACAACCCTGTAAACGGTAAACCAACCTGAATTTTTGAATAGGCCATTGGCACAATGCCTGAGAAATCTGCAGACCCTTGCGTCGCACTTGCTCTATCGTTTACTAGCAATGCACCATCGATGTATTTTGCATTGATACCTAAGTCGAAGCTTACCAAGTCGTTATCGAACAACTCGTAGTAAAGAATGAGATCGGTAGAGGTTAAATCAATATCAGTAGCAACTTCGCTGTTTGCCGTATAGAGCTGGCCGTCGAAAGTAAAGCTAGAGTCGAGTGTTGTTACACCTGAATTGTCTAGTGTTGTTTGGTTTATCTTAACATTCGGTAAAAAGGGAACCGGATGCTCTAATGCAATATACACCGACGAATTGGTTTCATCGTCAAAACTAAAGTTTGCCGTATTATTGGTATCGGCAAAGCCACCTGACGTGTCGGTTTGCCATGCCTGAGCCCCAACATAAACCCCAGCGATAGTATCAGCGTGTGAAGATACCGATACCAGTGCGCATCCGAGTGCGGCAACTAAAAGACTCTTTTTCATTCATTATCCTTGATTAAGAAGTTCAGATATTTCGATAAGTGCTGCATTGGCGCGAGAAATATAGTTAGCCATTACCAATGAATGATTAGCTAACATGCCAAAACCGCTTCCATTTAGAATCATTGGGCTAAACACTGACTGCTGTGTGGCCTCCAACTCTCGAATAATTTGCTGCATACTGACTAACGCATTTTTATCTTCCAGCACGTCGTAAAATTCTATTTCAACGGCCTTCAAAAAATGCAGCAAAGCCCACGACGCACCACGCGCTTCATAAAAGTTATCGTCTAGCCTCCACCAGCTTGTTTTCACCACACTTTGATTTGCCACGGGTGTAGATTGGCGAGCATTTCTATCGCCAGCCAAGTCAGTATTGATTCTAGCAGATCCAACGCTAGCACTTAACCTTTGCGAGTAGCTTCCCAATCTTTTTTCTACTTGCTTTAACCACTCTCTTAGATTATCAGCGCGGGTATAAAACTGGCTATTACTATTTCGCGTGCTTGCCAACTCTTCTCGGTATTGCTTTAGAAGCGCGATACCATCGGCGTAACTCGACTCTGATGAGGGTAGCGCCCAGCTTTTATGGTCCATATTAAACTTGGGGTGAGCCTTTGTTAAATATGGATTTTCCACTGATTGAGACTGAGAACGACTGAAATCTTTTCGCATAGATAAGGCTAAATCGCGTATCATTTCCAATGCCCCGAATTCCCATGCCGGCATATTATCAAGTAGAACACCGGGTGGCATGACGTCGTTAGATAAATAACCGCCTGGCTTATCGAGCAGGGTTTCTGATACATCAATCATTGCGGTGGTAATTGTATAACCTGCAATCTGGGTTGGATTTTCTACGGTAGAGGATGTTTTCAAGCGCTCTTTAATATCATACGTATCAGGCGATAAGCTCCAGTACCATCCTATAAGCCAGAATAAAATGACAAGTAGCACAGCGACAATCGCTATCCGTTTCGCGTTAATTGATTGTCTCATATAAACACCAACCTTCCTTTTTTACACAAAACAGCCGACCTGAGTCAGCTGTTTGAATTTTTATAATGACGAGAGAAATACTAACCCCAGTAACGGGTATTCCCTATATGACCACTTTTTAGTACCTGAATACAACTTAATTCGATTTATGATAACTATAACGTGTGGTGCATATTGTGCTCATTTTTCTGCGCGTATGATGCAGTATTACGCCTTTTCAATGCATATAGCGCAATTGCAATAACGATGATAGGCCAAAATGCACTGACACCTGCCAACAACAATGCAAATAATACCGCGCCAAGGGCGAGTACCACAGTACCCACTACGCTCAAGGCAACAACAAACCCAACAATAGCCAACACAATACCCACTAAAGAAAACACTGCTATATTCTCCCAAGGACTCAGCAATTCATCTGACATCACTAAATGCATTCCTAATGCATCCTCCACCACACTGCCGAGACAATTCATCAGCACGATGGCAATAACCAACGCTAATAGAAAATTTTTCATTACGCTAATCTCGGCAGTAAAATGACTGCAGCAAAGTATGCAAGCAAAATAATTGCTGGCATGAAAATCAGGGCTACCACCGCAGCGCCACGAACCCAGACTGCGTCAATATCAAAGTATCGCGCAACGCCTGCACACACGCCCGAAATAACACCTGAATCCAAATCTCTATAAATACGTTTTTGTGATGACAATTTCATGATTTTCTCCAACAATCTTCTATTTACTTAGCTTTTACTATTAGAAAGAACTTAGCGACTGCGCCTAAACCATTAGGCGCTTGTTTAACACCTAAGCTACTTCTATTAATGCTTAAGCTACTTTGTTTCTTTTAAGTTCCGCTAACTCTTGTTCAATCGACTCATCCGCTTCTAGTGCCTGAAACTCTGCCGATAGTGATGCCGCTTCACCTGATTTAGTGAGGTCGTATGCATCAACCTGCGCCTCAAGATAATCGATACGCTGTTCGTAGTTTTCAAAGCGTGACATGGCATCATCAATTTTGTTTTCGTGATCAGCCTGCTTCACTTTTAAACGGGTTTCAGCAGAGTGCTTGCGTTGAATGAGCACTTTTTGTTTCGCTTTAGCCTCTGCCATTTTGGCATTGAGACGAGAAGTATCATGTTGAATTTTCTCGATACTCTCAGCTAGGTGCGCTTCTTGTTCCTGCAGCGAGGATAATTTAGCCACGTACTTTTGCTTTTCAACCAACGCTGCTTTTGCGAGAGACTCTTTGTCGTTATTCATTGCAAGCTGCGCTTTACCCTGCCAGCTAGCAATTTCTTTATTCGTGTTGTCCATTTGACGAGCTAACGTTTTTTGTTGCGCGATATATCGAGCCGCGTCAGTACGTACTTCTACCAAGGTTTCTTCCATCTCTTGAATGATGAGACGAATAATTTTTTCAGGATCTTCTGCTTTGTCTAGCATTGCATTGATGTTGGCCTGAACAATATCGTTAATTCTTGAAAACATACCCATAATTATCTCTCCATAAAGATGTTGGCGAGTTATCAGCAATTAACTATTAATATAGATACGACGCTGACTTCTCTATTTCATTTTTGAAACTGTGGTTAGACACTGTAATTAATTGGGGAACCGCTCCACTTGTAATCACACTCTCCTAACGCTTTACTCATATAGGTATTACAATAGACGTGCCAAACCTTTAATACATTGATAAATATAGATTTTTATAAAAACACACATAAACTGGTGTTATCCGAGGCAACTAGAAAACGATAATTTAGTATTTTTAACCACCCTTGTTGTGAATTTAACCACATTGTTTTTGAGGCGCTGATTCTTAGTCTCGCGGCTACATTGAGGTGCAAGTGCTTAATATGCACTCGGGCAAAAAATATTCTCGTGCATGCTAGCTTTAGGTATTGATGCTAAAGGTGTGAATTACTTATTGTTAGGTAAAAGCTTAGCTCTGATATATCGGTGTGTTAGGTATTGGTGTATTAGGTATTGGTATATTAGCTATCGAAGTATCGTATTGGTGTCAGCGAGAACATAACTGCTGTTTTATGAGCAAGTTTATAAGTGCTATGACGAAAACGAAAAAAGCGCCAACGGGCGCTTTTTAAAATTCGTGATTTTTCTGGTGGCTTAGCTGTTAACTATGTTGGCAACTTTGCTGGTAATTAGTCAGCATCTTTTCCGTCAGCACCTTTTACATCGTTATCCTTTAAAAAAGCACCGGCAGTATCTGAATCATCGTTAGTTGAGGCGATGTCGGTAACGCTTACACTTCCCATATGTTGGGTGCGGGCGCCGTCTAACTCAAAATGGTAAGACGTATTAGCCACTGACTGATAAACATCTGCAGATAGCTCGTTTGTTGTCATCGTCACTGCGGTGGTTACCATGTTTTGTAACAACGAATTGAGCACTGACTCTTGTGCGCTAGCTGCACCGCTTGCCATGCTTGCTGAAAGTAAAGTTGCTGCGATTAGTGAAGTTTTCATAATTTCCCTCGAAAGTTTTGTCAGTACAACAACACGTTGTCGTTGCGATATAAAACATATAGCGAGAGGTGTGCCAACTTCTTAAACTTTGCTTAAAGCAATGATTTATATACTTAAAATAAAAACTAAATATTAAGCTGACTGAAAAAACATATTGAGCAAATATTAAACTTTAGTCAAAGGCACTAACCTGTTAGCTTTTTTGACCACTGCTTTGACTGTCTCTTTGGCTATTGTATTCGTCCAATTCTCGTTGTGCTGCCTCTACGGCACTCAACGCATTCATTAGCAACTCAGGATCAGGCGATTTTCCGGTGCCGTTTTGGCTTAAATAACGACGCCAGATACGACCACCAGCTTGCCCCTGAAATAAACCAAGCATATGGCGCGCTACATGCCACGGTTTGAAGTACGCATCTTCTTTGCGCTCAATGTGGCTCTCAATATATTTCTGCATTTTAAACACGGCCTCGCGGCGTGAAATACTTTTCGCCTGTGCATCACCAAATATTTCAGTATCGACGTTAGCCATAATATACGGGTTTGCATACACCTCCCTGCCAATCATCACACCATCTACACTTTCCAACTGTGTTTTGGTATCGGCTAAGGTTTTTACACCGCCATTTATGCTGATTGATAATTCAGGGTGGGTTTCTTTTATGCGATGGACTCGCGGATAATTTAAAGGCGGAATTTCACGATTTTCTTTAGGGCTTAACCCCTGAAGCCATGCTTTTCTTGCATGAACAATAAAAGTATCGCAACCAGCCCCTGCCACAATATCGATAAAACGAGCAAAATCTTCGTCCTCATCCATCTCATCAATACCAATACGACACTTCACCGTTACCGGGATATCGACCTCGGCCTGCATGGCTTTTACACAATTGGCCACCACATCAGGCTGCGCCATCAAACACGCACCGAAACTGCCGTTTTTTACTCTGTCGCTTGGGCACCCTACATTAATATTCACTTCGTCGTACCCACGTTCTTGAGCCAACACCGCGCATCGTGCCATGTCAGTTGGATCGCTTCCTCCAAGCTGCAGCGCTAAAGGATGCTCTTCGGTATTAAAACCTAAGTAGTCTCCCTTTCCAAAGATAATAGCACCCGTCGTTACCATTTCGGTATACAGCAGAGTGTGCTTTGAGAACAATCGTAAGAAATAGCGACAGTGTCTGTCTGTCCAATCCAGCATAGGGGCGACTGAGA
Organism: Alteromonas genovensis; assembly: GCF_010500895.1. Lineage (GTDB taxonomy): Bacteria > Pseudomonadota > Gammaproteobacteria > Enterobacterales > Alteromonadaceae > Alteromonas > Alteromonas genovensis. Next base: position 116,357 of record NZ_JAAAWO010000012.1, on the reverse strand, counting down.
ACTTACGGTTCAATGGAGTGATAGACAAAACAGGTACCTTAACAAATTAAATAGGAAAATCGATGAGTTACAAACTATCTCGCTCTGCACTCATGATATTGATGACGGATTTCGCACTGAGATTTCATCATGAAAGAGAACGAAAGATAGCAACAGTATGTAAAGCGAGTGGACAAACAGTAACCACGTTTGAGGCCGCATTATAAAGTAATTTACTGACGTAGATAAGTTGGGAGTGAAAAAATAAGAAGACGCCGGAGAAAAGCCGACGCCTTTTAAGTAGCTTTAGATTAAGCCTAAGTGGCCCGCATGAAACTCAAGGTGATCTTCAATGAAGGACGCAATAAAGAAATAACTGTGGTCGTACCCTTCATGCATATTGAGCGTAAGCTGTGTGTCAGATTGCTGAGCACCGTGCACTAAGGCTTGAGGTTTAAGCTGCTCCTGCATGAACTCATCGCTTGTCCCTTGCTCTACTAGCAATGGAATACTGTGGGTCTTACTTGCTAGCAACAAAGCTGAGTCGTATGCTTTCCACTGCTCGGTATCCTCACCAAGATAATGGCTAAATGCTTTTTTACCCCATTCGCACTCAGTAGGATTTGCCACAGGGCTAAATGCTGACACCGAAACAAACCGATTAGGATTTCGCATACCGATAACGAGGGCACCATGTCCGCCCATTGAATGGCCGCTAAGTGCACGCTCCTTCGTTACCGGAAAATTGTTCTCAACCAGCGCTGGAAGCTCATCGGTAATGTAAGAATACATGTTGTAGTGTTTATTCCAAGGCGCTTGTGTGGCGTCGAGATAGAAGCCAGCTCCTAGTCCAAAATCGTAGGAACCATTTTCATCGTCGGGAACACCTTCCCCGCGGGGAGAGGTATCTGGCGCAACAATTGCCATACCAAGCTCACTCGCCAATTTCATAGCGCCCGCTTTTTGCATGAAGTTTTGATCAGTACACGTTAGCCCCGATAGCCAATACAGCACCGGCACTGGCTTTTCTTTACTGGCGAATGGCGGTAAAAATATGGCGAACGTCATTTCGCAATTCGTAGACTCTGACGGATGACTATAACGAAGGTGGGTGCCTCCAAATGCTCTGTTTTCGCTGATAAGCTTCATTACCGCTCCTTTATTCATGATTTTTGTACCTTTATCGACGAATCAGTAAAGGCTCTATCGGATTTTAGATCAAGTTCGTTTACACTAAGCGCCTAAATTTTGAGGTAAGTACAATGGTTAAAGCACTATTGCATCATATTGTCGGCACGATTTCTGTTATTTTCTATTTTGTTAACACGGTAATTTGGGCTACCCCTATTATCGTATTATCGGTATTTAAACTTATCCCAGTGGCGCAGTGGCGACGCTTTATCTCGTATCTTCTCGATACCTGTGCGACAGCGTGGATTGGCGTCAATAACATTAACCAGCGTATAAGTAGCGGCACTACCTTTCACGTAAAAGGTTTAGAGCAACTGACTCGTAACGACTGGTATTTAGTAACTGCGAATCACCAGTCGTGGGTAGATATTCTTGTTCTTCAACGGGTTTTCAACCGCAAAATTCCATTTTTAAAGTTTTTCCTCAAAAAAGAACTTATTTACGTGCCTATTTTAGGCTTGGCATGGTGGGCCCTTGATTTTCCATTTATGCGCAGATATTCAAAGTCATTTTTGGCTAAGCACCCTCACTTAAAAGGTAAGGACATGGAAACTACTCGCAAAGCGTGCGAAAAATTTCGCTCTAAGCCTGTGAGTATTATGAATTTCGTAGAGGGTACTCGTTTCACGCAGTCAAAACACGACAGACAGGCGTCGCCCTTTTCGCACTTATTAAAGCCAAAGGCTGGCGGCATTGCATTTGTACTTTCTGCAATGGGCGAGCAACTGCACAAACTCATTGATGTCACCATCGACTATCCTGGTGGCGTGCCCACATTTTGGGATTTTGTGAGCGGTAGAGTGCGCGATATTCGTGTCAATATTAGCGTTATGCCTATTCAAGAAATTATGGACAGCGGCATATTCCAAGACACTTACTTTGACGACCCTGATGTTCGAGTCCGTTTTCAAGCGTGGCTTAATGAACGCTGGCAAGCAAAAGACAACCTATTAGAAGAATTAAACGCAACGCAGAAGCCTTTATGATCCGTAACATTCTCGCTCCGATTACCTTCGTAGTTCATATCACACTGCAATTACTCAATTTAGCCTTTTGGGGTGGTCTTATCATCGCGTTAGGGCTGGTAAAACTACTACTTCCTAATGGCAAAGTTAGAACACTCTGGAATAGTATGATGCATGGCCTTATGTTTAGTTTTGGTCGTTTAAGCGTTTTACTTATTCGCCTTTTTAACAACATCGATATTGAATATGCGGTGCATGGGGAACTCGCGAAAGACAGATGGTATTTAATCATTGCTAACCACCTAAGCTATCTCGATATAATTTTGCTCATTGAATTTGCCACCAAGCGTATTCCAGCACCCAAGTTCTTTTTGAAAAAAGAACTGATATGGCTACCCTTTGTGGGTTTAGGGGCATGGGCGTTAGATATGCCTTTTATGCGCAGATATACTCGCGCGTACATTGAGAAGAACCCGCACAAGAAAGGTAAAGATTTAGAAACAACGAAAGCGTACTGTGAAAAATTTAGAACCGTACCCACTACGGTTATTAATTTTGTTGAAGGCACCCGGTTTACACCGCAGAAACACGCGTTAAAGAAAAGCCCCTATACACATTTATTACCGGCAAAAGCGGGAGGCGTTTCCTTCACTCTAGCTGCCATGGGTGAATTATTTACTAACGTTTTAGATATTTCTCTGCTATACCCACACAATAAGAAGCACCCTATGATGGCCATGCTGTGCGGCACCATGACGAAGATTGTCATTGATGTAAACGTCGTGTCGGTTCCAGAATTGCAACAGCACTCAACGCGCAATGAATCAGAATTCCGTCTTTATTTCCAAAATTGGTTGAACGACCTATGGAAAAATAAAGACTCACGTATCAAAAACCTTTTGGAGTCTTGATTGATGGAAGTGTCTACCTCTGTTCGCGACACCTTTGTGCACTTAGTACACGATGTATTTCCGAATCTTACTACGGATGAACCGCTTTATAACGTGCTGGCAGGAAGCAGTATTTTACTTGTCTCTGCTGTTATTTATATTTTTGCACGCCTGCTTATTCGCCCGACAATAGCACGCTGGGTGTACAGGTCTGATAATGCATGGGACAACGCACTACAAGAATACGGCTTCTTTAGACGCTTGATGCATCTGTTTCCAGCTATTTTTATTTATATCACTGCGCCCGTGCTCATTGATGAAGGTGCTGTTTTTCTTGGTCTAATGGTGAAAAGCTCGCAGCTTTACATGCTTTACAGCGCATTACTTGCATTATACGCCTTACTAAGCACAGTCGAATATGTGTACAACACATCTGCCCTAGCAAAACGCGCTCCTATTACTGGCTTTATCCAGGTAACTAAACTTGGGTTCGCCATTATTACTATATTATTAAGCATATCGCTGATTGTAGACAGAAGCCCTCTGCTCATCGTGTCTGGTCTAACTGCAATTGCCGCCGTTCTTCTTTTAATATTCAGAGATACCATATTAGGTTTTGTCGCCGGAATTCAAATTGCAGCAAATCGCATGTTCAATACGGGCGACTGGATCTCTATGCAAAAGTATGAGGTTGATGGTGAAATCAAGGAAATTGGACTCACCAACGTCAAGGTACAAAACTGGGATAAAACCATATCTACCTTACCTACCTATAGCTTAACAACAGAGGCCGTAAAAAACTGGCGTGGAATGCAAGAGTCTGGCGGACGCAGAATTAAACGCGCCATCCACTTAGATGTGCATTCAATAAAGCTTTGCGACAATGAAATGTTAGAGCGTTTTTCCAAGATTCGCTATATCAATGATTATATTGAGAAAAAGAAAAACGAACTGCAGGCTTACCACAGAGATTACTCAATTGATGAGTCAGACTTACTGAACAGTCGACGTTTGACTAACATTGGAACGTTTCGCGCGTATTTAGAGGCTTATTTGAGGAAGCACCCTCACATTCATCAAGAACTCACCCTAATGGTAAGACAGCTGCCGCCTACCGAGCTTGGATTACCACTGGAGATTTATTGCTTTAGCGCAAGACAAGAATGGGTGGATTACGAAAAAGTACAGGCTGACATTTTTGACCACGTTATGGCCATGCTTGAGCCCTTTGATTTAAGAGCATATCAACGAGATAGCCACTTAGGCGCACTGGTGAATAGAGGTTCCGAGTCACCTAAACCTTGATAAAAAATTTGCGCTAGAGGCAACATTGAAAGATAAAAAAACCGGCCTGTGCCGGTTTTTTTATTTGTTTGTGTTGTTAAGCCAGAGCATAACTCATCAAAAAGAAGATGACCAAACCGGTAACACCGAAAAAGCCATACTCTACTTTTTCTTGCATACCTTCAGCACCCGCTTTCGCTGAAATAAAGCCCATAATGATGCTGCTAAGCCCAAGCGTAAAGGCAATTAGCGCAACACCGAACATAATTGCATTAGTCCAATCAGCCATTGTGTTAACCCCTTAATTTAATTGGCCGTATTATGCATTAATTAAACCCTATTGAACATATTACAGTGGGGTTTAATTTTGTACTTTGTCTACAAGATTGATCTTAGTCAAAAAAGCTATTTTATTATTATTTTAGCCAAAAATTTAGGGAGCACGTTAAACCCTAAAAAACGTAAACTCATAAACCATTGAAAGTATTACTTTTAAATAAATGGCATCGGCATTGCTAAGTCTATAACTATAAACAAAGATAAATAGATTTAAGAAGAGACAACGCGAGAGACATAAAAGAGTAGGTGGTAGTTAGATTCACTATGGTATTTACGATTTATCTCAATATAGCGTTTGCTCACCCATACACAGTTTAATTTTCGTTACGTCACAATTAGGGAATTTACAATGTCGAACACGTTTTTACTTTCAGTTACTGTTGCCACAGCGCTAGTGAGTGGCCAAGCTATGGCCCATGATAATAGTTGCGATATCGAGCTAGATGGTCAGATTAAGTACTATCAAGGCAATCTCACTGTAGATATGGAAAATGGGTCAACACTCACCATCAATCCAAACCGGGATTTGTCAATAAACGGCGAGTCGGTAGCGCTTAATAAAGAGCAGCAAGTTTACGTTAACGACTATTACAATAGTATCGACACTGCTATTCCCATGACGTTAACTATTGCCAGTGAAGGTTTAGAGGTTGCCAGTGTAGCGGTAACCGAAGTATTTGGTGAACTACTTGGCAGTGACAGCGGCCTAGACAGTGATTTTCAAGCACTCTTCGATTCTCTAGACCAGAAGCTTGCTCGTTCGTTTTATGATGATGCTGGCAACATACGTATCGATTCCACACAGTTTGATGAGCCTGGCTGGTTTGACGAAAGCTGGGAGGCGGAGTTTGAAGCACAGATAGAGTCTTTAATCAGTGAATCAATGGGCCGTATTCTTATTGCCCTTGGAACACAAATGTTGTGGGAAGGAGGCGATATGTCTGAGTTTGAACAGAAAATGGAACGCTTTGGCGAAGACTTGGAATATCGTTTAGAAGCAAAAGCCGCTTCTTTAGAAGAAAAAGGTGAAGCACTTTGCGATGTTCTTAAAAAAGCAGATTATGCAGAGTCTAAGATGCAAGCCTCTATTGCCGGGCTTGATGAGCTTAACCTTATCGATTTAGACAGTCACAGCGAGATGAGAATGTAGGCTTAACACACTACTTTCCGAGTTTGTATGCCCTAGTAAGACATAGGGAACATCTATCCTGACACGGAAAGCTAGTGAAATAACGATAGCACTTACCGACAAAGCCGAACATATAATACATATGTTCGGCTTTTTGCTTTTACGCCAAGAAGTTTAAATACTACACGCATGGAGTAAGTCGTTCTTTGCCTGATATACTAATAGCCGAGATACAGTTACTACGTAAACTAGGGTTTAGACGCCAGTGCTGAAATACAAACATCTTAATTACAGGCATGAAGGACACGTAACAAATGCAGAAAAAAATAGTGATCACCGGTTACGGCTGGATGGCAGGTTATTTAGGCAATGCGTTATTAAGCAGCGATAGCCCTATCGACGCACATGTTGTGGGTACTACAAGAAGCGACGACAAGCTTGTGCAAATGTCTAAACAAAATATTACAGGTATTAAGTTTGCACTTGGTGATGACACTTCACGACTATGCCAATACATGCAGGATGCAACCTTCATTATTAACATTCCACCGGGTAGACGTAGCACTCAGCTAGACGGCTTCACTCAGCAGGTTATTGCCCTTATTAACGATGCGGTTGCAGCAAACGTAGCGCATATTATTTTTGTAAGCACCACGTCGGTGTATGGTGACAGCACTAATGAAACGCTCACGGAAACCAGTGCCCCTGCTCCTGAAACTGCATCAGCAAAAGCACACGTAGCCATAGAAGAACATCTTGCCTCGTTGTCATCTAAGGTGAATTACACCGTGCTTCGCTTAGCAGGCTTAGTTGGCCCAGACCGTCACCCAGCGCGCTCATTGAGCGGCCGTGAGTTACCCGCGGGTAATAAGCGAATTAACCTAGTACACATCGCCGACGTTGTTAAGGGATTGCTCGCAGTTATTGAAACGCCACAGCGCAATTGCACACTGCACTTATGTAGTGCACTTCACCCTAAACGCGGTGAATACTATTCTCGCGCTGCATCAGCATTAAACCTGCCTCTGCCACTATTTTCAGATACTGAATCTGAGGCAATGGGCAAGGTAATAGACGCTAGTGCAAGCTGGCAGGCGCTTGATATTACACCGGCCTATGCAAACCCAGACGACATGTATTGATGAATCTGTATTGATGAATCCGTATTTATGAATATGTAACGATGAAGCACTGGCGTTTAATACGACTATGCCGTCCTAAAAACTGCCAACGCTATTTAGGACGGAACCGTCAAATTAAAAAGGGGGTAGCAACTGCTACCCCCTTTTTTTGATGTTAATTTTATCTTTTAATTGGCTAACCCACAAAAGCGTTGACACTTTTGAAGGCGCAAAGGTATGGATAACCTATGGCATTTAACCAAACAGACTAAAATTAAAGTACTTCACCGCTACCGTGTTAACAAAAATAACGAGCAAAATAACCGGAATGAAGGTTTTCAATGAAATGTCGACGTATTTCTCAAACCAACTTCCTCTGTAGTTATCGCTGCCTTCTTCTAGCGAAGCATTGAAATTTGCAGTCTTCCAACGATACGTAACGAATAAGCAAATCAGCAGTCCGTTAAGCGGCAGTATGGTTTCGTAGAAGACGTCAATAATCACATCAAAAAACGATTTGTCGGCACCGGCGTAACTTACAAACGTTGTCAGCACGTCGATTTTTCCGAACGACAGCGCGCTCAATATGGCTAACACAATCATGATGCTGCCTAGTGATGTAAGAGCCCACTTACGACTTACCCCTTTCTCATCCATTAGTGCAGCAACGGGTACTTCAAAGATAGAGACCAATGAGGTAATTGCAGCAAAAAACACTAACAAGAAGAATAAACTGGCTACTACAGATGCGCCTAAATAGCCGATAGATTCTTGTAATGCTAGGAAGATACTGGGTAGATAAGTAAATATCATACCTACCGACGACTCGCTTAAGTCCTCTGGATTAATCTCTGGATTAAACGAGAATATTGCAGGTAGGATCATCAAACCGGCGGTAAACGCTACGGCGGTATCCATAAGCGCAACGAGCTTCGCAGACGTAGGAACGTCTGACTTTTTGTCGATGTAACTACCATAGGTAATGAGAATACCCATACCTAGTGATAGTGAGAAGAAAGCCTGTGCTAACGCTCCGTTTATCACCGACGCGTTTAATTTAGAAAAATCAGGCACGATGTAAAACTTAACGCCCGCCATCGCATTGTCTTGAGTGAGTACAAAAATCACCAAGCCAATAAGCATAACGAACAACGCTGGCATTAGCAGCTTCGCTGCTTTTTCAATCCCTTCTTTAACACCACCTTGCAGTATTAAATAGACCACGCCAACAACAACTGCCATATACGCAAAAATAGACGGCGAATTGATGAAAATTCCAAACGTGTCGGGGTTAGCCAACAGATCTAGATTACCGCTAACGGCTTCGTATAAATAACCGAAAATCCATACGGTGATCACCATATAAAACACGGCAATCATAAATGGGGTAGCAATGGCTAACCACCCTGCAAGCTTCCACTTTGGACTGTTATTGCTAATTGCGCTGTAGGCGCCCAATGGATCTTTTTTAGCATGACGACCCACTGACATTTCAGCCATCATCACAGGTAAGCAAATGGCAAAAACGAATATGGCATACATTAATAGAAATGCGCCCCCGCCGTTTTTTGCTGCCCCTACTGGAAAGCCAACCAAATTACCAATACCAACTGCAGAGCCTGCAGCTGCCAAAATAAAACCTATGCGCGATCCGAACTGTTCTCTGGCCCCGCTCATATCCCTTCCTCTTGTTGAGTTATTGTTATGTTTATTAGGATGGTATGTTTTGAAATGACTCGCAACGGCGTCAACGCCCAGTAGTTCTGACCATTTAAGAGTATTGTAGACTCTATAGGCCAATCAATACGCTGCACCATACCCAAGAAAGTATGGTAACAGCAGTGTAATAAAAAGTCTTGATGTTGGGCTCAACGAAATAGTAACAAAGCGTATTACCAAGTTACCACTTCACCGTCCCAGTCAATAAAATGGCAAGGTTGGTCGCGATCTAGCTTAGATACGTGGGTAAATAGCTGATCGGCTGTAAAGGCTGGCGTGAACAGTTTCTTCTCTGCCACGTTTTTCTGAAAGGGTTTTGACAATTCGGTGTCTACTGTACCGGGGTGATAACACACCAGCATGGCATTTTTCACTCGGCGCTTGTATTCAATGGACGCGGTTTTAACCAGCATATTAAGCGCAGCCTTAGAAGCGCGGTACCCATACCAGCCACCAAATCCATTATCGGATATGCTGCCAACTCGAGCGCTTAGACAAACGACAGTGGCATGGCTTTTATCCATTATGTTCACTAGGTGCTTAAGCCACAGAGCAGGAATAATTGAATTCACGGCAAAATAGGAAGCCAGTGCGCTTTCGCTCATATCTTCTAAACGCTTCTCAGGGTTTACTCCTAAGTCGTCGTCTTTTAATACGCCTGTCGTCACAACCACATTATTAAGCTTGACGTCTTGGCTTTTCAACTCCTCCACAAAAGCAGAAATACTTGCTTCATCATGCTCGGCAATGGCTTTCGCGGTGACAGTGTCAGGCCAATTACTGTCTTTAAAACCACTTCGACTCACCGCAATAACCTCATCGCCATTATCTGCAAATCGACTAACTAACGCATTACCGATGCCGCCTGAGGCACCAATTATTAGTGTTTTACTTGTCATTGGGCTCTCCTGGTATACAGCGCTCGCAGCTGCGCTTTTTGCCTGTTAATAAATAAGAAATTGTGTATCTGTGTTTTGCAAAAATGTTGTAAAACCCGTCGGCAATAATGCGAATGCCTGGCCAACGCAAAGGCGCATAAAGCCAACCAACGCCTACTGCTTTCCACGCTTCATGGGTAACATCTAAGCCAGTTATCAAGGTTCCATCCTCTCGAAGTGCATGAATTCTTGCATTCAATGCATGCCAGTCTAATGTGGGGTAACGCTCACTAAAATCTGGCTCTTGTATGTCAACGAGTGTTAATCGATTGTGCTTGTCTCGCTTTCTCAAGTGCTTCATTTCAGTCATGCACAGCGGACAATAGCCATCATAAAAAATAATCACTACAAAACCTCAAGTTAATTGGAAACGTACTAAAGCGCACGCGGTATGTATTTTTGTATTTGTTATTCATTTATACGCTAAAAAAACATGCTTGGATGACTTGAGTTAGACGCAGGTGGAACCCACACTACAGTCATTGAAATTGAGAGGTTTAATCATGGCAAATTTACAGGTCGCCACATTGGCAGGCGGATGCTTTTGGTGCATAGAGTCAGCGTATAATACCGTTGAGGGTGTGGAAAAAGCGATATCGGGGTACGCCGGCGGCGAAGAGCCGTCCCCCTCTTACCAGTCGGTTTGTGGTGGCAGTACCGGACATGCTGAGGTGGTGCAAGTTACCTTCGATGCAGACACCATTGGCTATCGTGAAATACTGGAAATCTTTTTTGCGCTGCACGATCCAACTCAGCTTAACCGTCAAGGTAATGATGTGGGTACGCAGTATAGAAGCGCGATTTTCTATCATAACGAAGCGCAAAAAGAAGAGGCGGAAAAAATAATTGCTGAGATTACCGCTGAAGAAATTTGGCCCAACCCCGTTGTTACCGAGATAGTTGAAGTGAACAATTATCATCCGGCCGAAGACTACCATCAGGATTACTTCAAAAATAATCCGCAAAATCAGTATTGCTCGATGGTATTGGCGCCCAAACTGGCGAAGTTTAAAAAGACATTTGCATCGCGACTTCGCAAAGACGTTTAACAGAAAAAAGGGTCTATCAATCAAGCCGATACGGATAATTGGGTCTAGAAGTTAGATGCGCTTTTTGTGAGCCTTACAGTGTTCTGTGAGGCTTCTGTTCTTTATTACTAACAATGTTATATAAAACAGGATAAATTAATTGAGATTAGGAAATAACTACGAAGGCATAGACGTCTTTTAACTCAAATTATGGAGGATAAACGCCCCCTAGCGTCAGTAGAGAGACGTAGCGTTATGTTGTCAGGCTTTTCTTAACGAATACTTCAATGCTGCTTTTCCCCATTTCAAGGAAGCTTGCGTCACGTTTTTTGAATGAAGAGATTACACTTCTGCGTTTTAGAATGGTAGCCAAGAGATTGTTAATACCGTTATCTTCGACTTTAAATGACCGTTTAGCTGTGAATGCCTGAGCAAAGTCTACATCAGCATGTTTCAGCAGTTGCATCGCCTCGCTATCGTCCAAGTATTGATTCTGGCTCGCGAATAATACTTTTTTAAATTCATCGCTAGATGCTAAAGTCATAGCTTGCAGCACTTCAAAAGGTAGTCTGGGTATTTCACAATCAGAGATATCATTACCTTGAATGATTTCTTTATAACCTAAAGCATTCTTAAATGCTTCTTGTTCCCGACTTCCATCAATCAAGTCTGTTCGTGATTCAATCAGAATTTTTTGCTGTTTTTGCGTTAGCTTTTCAGTGTCCAATACTGCATAAAATATCTGTGAATCAACACTTAAGCTAGCATCGAGCTCTTTTTCTTCGATAAGAGAATCAAAGTTTTTTATCATATAAGCCACCGATGCCTCTAATCCTATGTCGCTAAGAGCATTAAAGGTGTCTACACTTGCGATCAGTCTATTTTTTTCAATCAAAAACAAGACCTTATCCATTGATACTTCTTTCAAATCATCAACTCGATATTGATAATCGAATATTGATAAATAAGCACTAAGCGCTTCAGTATCGATTATGTCATCAAGGATTATATGTGAGTAGGAGGTTATGTCTTTATCAGCTAAACTGCTTGACTCCTCATTAGTGAGAGCTTTGTAATTGGTGTTCAAATACTCTTTAAGTAGCTTGTCTGAAAAATTATCATTTTCAAACAAGTATTCCACATTACTCCAATTCGGCAATAATCGTTCAGAGTTCACCAAGTGGGTTGCAAATTCATCTCTGTTATCTATATCTCTAATGTCATTGATAACAAAACTATGTTTTTCGATTATATCTATACGAACCTCAGGCGATATTTCTTTATTGTTTAGCAGCCATACAACGTCTTCTTCTTTCGATACCTTTAGCTGGCCTGCTGCTAAGCGAACAGCAACTTTCTCTATCTCATCGTTTAAAGCCTTGATTAAAGAGTCATCCTCAATCGACCTGAGGACTGAAAAGTCCTTACTTTCATCATCGCTTAAATTAAATAAATTAACAGCAATCAACGACAAGCTATCTTCGTTCATTTCAAACAATTTGCGCTTCAGTACTTGCTGTAGGAAATCACTCTCGCTTTTTGCCTTTCTTAATGACTGAAACTTTACTTTTAGCAAAACAAACGCTTCGAATAACCTTTCTTGATCGACTTCTTTATTAGAAAAATAAAGCCCTATTGATTCACTCTCACTAATAAATTCACTTAATTCTGAGATTGAGCTGTATAAATAGGTGTGCCAATTATTGCTGGGTAACGCATTAATTGAATCAATCAATAGAACTTGTTTGTCCTTTTGAGTTGCCCCCTGATCCGCAATTACTTTTACCCAATAATTATCAATACAGTTAATTACGGAACTAATCCACACATCTTTATTAGTAAGATTATCTAACCCGTCCTTTACAAGTCTTGTTAGATCTTTGCAATTTGCTAAATATTTCTCTAGGTACCTGAGTACAGGAAGATGATTTTCGCTGCTCAATATGTAGTCGAATAACTTGTAATTAAAAAATGTTGCCTTTCTATAGTCTTCGTCTGAAAAATACTTAAGCGCTTCTTTAAAATTATCGATTTCGTGCAATGGATCAGCTTTGCCATCCGATTGAACGTGTCTAATGAACGCCATATCCTTGATGGTCATATGCCCTTCATGGAAATGAGAGATATATTCATCATAGTTTTGGTTTATGTAACCACGTTCTAGAAGTAAAATTAAAAGCTTTTTACTATCAATCTTCTTAAAGACTTCTTTTCTAGAAACGTTTTCTATAAGGCTGGTAATGGGCAGTTCGTGAAGTAGCGAAAGCTCTTCTTTAAGCTGCTCTATTCTTTTGGAAATGATTCTTTTCTTATCTTCTGCCTTATCGATGACTCTCTGCTTTCTCTCCTCATAATTTGGGGAAACGTCCTTCAAAAAGCTTTGGAAAGAAAAGTTTGAGTTATGTGTTCCGTGGCCTGAACTCATTCGGTGGGATATGTTCCTTGAATCTGCGGCAAGCTGTTCAAACACCTCTTGCTTTTGAATCGTGTATAACCTGTGCCCATTAATATCATAAACACCATTATTACCAGGAGCTAACTTAGCAAGTAACTTCATTACATAACCTGCATTTAGTTCTTCTAGTGAATCGGTAAGTTCTTGCTCAGAATCAAGTAGGCGTTGATTCAATTCCTCAATTTCCGTTTCAATTTTAGCTTCTTTAGTTTTTCTAACATTGACTATATCTACAAAGAATTGGAAAAGGTCACCTTTACCTGCATGTAGTTTTGCGAAGTCATCGCTATAGACATTCTTGTATACAATAAATGCAAAAAGCTTAGTTAAATTTAAGTGTTCAAGGTTTCTGATAAGTGTATTTTTGTAAATGCCAAACTCTGTCACTATGTTTTTGAGCATCCTCATGTCATCAACATATACGGAGACCCCCCTTAAGAATGAATCTTCAACATCATCTACCAGTCCTGCATTCTGCATAAGATCCTTAAGCTGAGGGTAAGAATTAGCTTTACTGGCAATTGGGATAATTGGAATTATTACGTCAAAAAACTTTGTTCTATCATTGCCCTGAAATACATCATCCCGGAGTGCATAGATGAACCTTACTTTTTGCTCAACATCCTTACTGTCATTGATGAGCTTGTTTAACTCTTTTAATTTTATAAATATCTCAGTATTTTCAAAGCGGTCTAAATCTTCAAAAACGACCACATCAGTTTTTTGACTAGCAAAGAAGTAGATAATTTCGTCTAAATAAATATTGAATATAGAGTCTTTTTTCTGCTGTTCAAACGCAAGTTCACCTTTGACTGGATTAAACTTCGAAATATTGTGACTACTAAGGGTTTTATATAGATCCCTTAAAATAAGAAGAGGTAAAGAAAGTAAGTAAATTACGATCCAAAGGTCTAAGTTATTGAGGTTTGGCGACAATAAAATTGACTCGTAAATTCCTTTCAAAGAGAAATTGGGAAGATAAATAATTGAACCAATGATAGCTCCAAATATCACTAAACAAGCTGCCATAGAAAAAGCATGAAAGTTAGAAACAGGTTGAGGGAAAATTCTTCTAAATCTTGAGTTCGGGGTCTTTTTGCTGTCTGTCCTATAAAGAAGTTGTTGAACAATACTTTTTTCTATTTTACTGAGATTTTCTTTTTGCTTTGGTGTCTCTACTTTAATTGCACTGCCGTATGCTCCATCTAGTGTTGCGATGTTGTCTTCATGAGAGTCAATACCAACGCCTTGCGACAGGTCTTTAAATGAGGCAAGAGATACAGAAGTAAACTTCAAAAATGGGGTTTTTCTTATATATGTGTTTAATAGCGAACTTTTTCCACCCGAATATGGAGACGTAATTGCTATTTCTCGGACTGTTCGTTCACGGTTAATGAGCATCTCATTTAAAGCATCAATATAGTCATCCACATACTTAGCATCATCTGTAGGGCATAAGTCAGGAAATTTGGATGATTGAGTTTTAGCGGGATGCTCAAAGCATCTAAGTAAGGCCCAACACGATGCAATGGTAAGGTTTCTAATTGCGCCTATGACTGCTTTAGGTCCCGTTACGAAAATAAGAACCAGAATATTTCTGAATTTTGACAACCATCTTTTTATGAACGACATTAAATTCCCTCTTATTGAATCTATTTTTTGCTCGTATCTTTTAACTCCGAGAAATCTTGAACGGCTTTCTTCTCAAACCATTCTTTCAACGACATGCCTTTTTTCTTTACAGCTAGATACAATTTCTCTTTAAATTTAAGATCTGTCTCAATTACTACTCTTCCGGATTTTCCGACTGCCATTAGATTACCGTAAGTAAACCGAACATAATGTCATGTAACATAATATGAGACTGAGTTTTCTTCAATTAAAAGAGTTGCTGATGATAATCCGTATTGATTAGATAGCGGGAAAAGTAATTAGCAGGTGATTACTATTTTGTAACGCATTAAAAAGTAATTACTAAGTAGTTACTTTTTCTTTGTAAAATACCTATCAGACTAGCGACATTAGATAACCTTTGCATTCGATCCGCCGGTAACTATTGAAACCAAGCGTCGTTAAGTGGCACCGAGAATAACAGCGGCGCTAGGTCTTTGTACTTTTCTTCATCTGCTTTGCAAGACGCATTTTTAAGGTAATTCTTTTCCCATGGGTCGTTTATAATCCATAGAGTGTTTTCTAGGGTCACGAGCCCTTCCATTGACGCATTATCCATCACATAATCTTCGCAGGCTTCTGTACCTTTCACCATAAAGGTAACGGGTACTCGTAGTGTAGTTTGCTCACCTGCCACATCAATTATCCATAACTCGTCATCGTTTCTTGCCGCAGCAATCAGAAAAGCGCGGTCATTAACCTTGTGTAGCGTCAATCCGTTAATAGGGTGATTGCCCGATGGAAACTCAGGTAATAAAAGTGCGGGTTCTTTAACTACGGCAAAGTCTGTCGTTGAAAAAAAGTTGTCATCAACGTTTACGCTAAAAATACGAGGCTGACCTGCGATATCTTTTTCTAACCCCAGATACATGGTTCCATCTGCGTCCATCGCGATGCCTTCAATACCGTCATTTGGGAAATTGCCTACGTTAAATGATGCTGGAAATTGCAGTGGACGAACATGGGTCATTGCAAAGTCGCCGTTGGCTTTGCGCGCTAAACGCACGAGCAATGTTGGGTAATCGGTTGAGCCCGTAGTGCTATATTTCGACTCACAGCGGGGGCTAAGTGCACCGGTTCGTGTGGCATCTTCAGTAACGGTGTAAATAACGTTGGCGTCTCTGGGGTCTACTGCGAGCGCTTCTAAATCAGGTTCGGCACTTAGGTAATTGTAAAAGCAGCTTCTTCTTACTTTGGTTGAAAAAGAAAAGGTACTACTTGAAGACAGCAGCGTTGATGTGGCGGGGTCTATGCTGTGCAACTTTAATTGCTGACTTTTGTCGGCGCTGGCGTCTGCTATCGTTAAAAGCTTATCATTAATAGCCACCAACCCAGATGTTTGTGGGTCAAACATCACCTTGCCATTTTGTTGCGTTATCCAGTTTCCCACTGTAATCACGGTCAAATCTTCTTTTTCAGAGGTAATAATGACCTCTTCTGTCTCACTGCATGCAGTTATAATGAGTGCAGTAACGCAGATAAGCAGCGCATGTTTTAGCATCAAGATAGTTCCTTTTTTGGCTGTGGTTTACAGTACAAAGCCATAGTGAGCCACGCTAAAAACAATAGGTTAGATGGCGCACGTTTTCAGAGTACGAATCACGCACTGGCTTAAACATAAGATAAGCACTGGCCGAGCATGAATAAATTGTAAGCGAGTATATAGAGCATACCGTTTATACACAAAAAAGAGTAAAGTACGAAGAAACAACGCACGTAATGTCATCACTACGGGGAATGAATTATTTCAACGCTAGGCTCTCAATTAGACTCTCAGTTAGATTCCCAATTAGAATCTCAGCGAGTCAATCGAACAGAACGTCAAACCGACCTTCCATTGGTTATAGCTGGTCCAATCGTTCGCAAGGTTACTGAGGATACTTGTCATATCTGGTTGGTGACGTCGTTGCCTAGTGCGCCTTCCATTCACCTTATGCAACGCGGTGTTAATGTCGAGGTTGAGTGTTTTGATGAAAGCGTACAGGTGGGCCAATACGCCTACATCCATTTATTGTCAGCAACGGCTTCACACAATTTTAGCGATCGCGAACGAGTGTATTATCAATTGGACTTTACCGATAAAGCCACAAGGAAAAAGTGGAATATCGAGCAACAGCGTTTACTGTATAGCGCAGAAGATGGCTTAAGTTTTCATTATACCGAGACGCCAGAAACTATTTTACACGGCTCGTGCCGCAAACCACATTTTGACGGTGACGATGCTCTCGCTCAAGTAGATAACCTCATTGAAAAAGGCCTTTCAGGCAGCACATCACTTCCAGATGTATTACTGATGACTGGCGATCAGATTTATGCCGATGACGTGGCCGGCCCGATGTTAAAGGCCATTCATCATTGCTGCGACTTACTTGGGCTGTACCACGAAGGGTTGGAGGGCGCTGTTGTTAGCAACACGGCTAAGCTCGCACAGCACTCGTATGGGTTTTATGAACGCGAACAGTTGCTACCACAAATCGCGACCAATACCGTATTATCATCTCTCTTTTTCGGTGCGAAAAAGAAACCTGTGTTCACATCAGTGAATGCACAAAATCACCTTATTGGCAGTGCTGAAATTCTCGCAATGTATTTTTTAGTTTGGTCTGACGCGCTCTGGCCATTGATTGACATTGATAATAACCATATACCTCAGCAGTACCGAGACACTTTTGAGAAAGAACAAAAAGCCATAGACGGCTTTGTGAAGCAGCTTCCTTCGGTAAGACGGGCACTCGCTCATGTACCCACCTATATGATATTTGATGATCATGATGTCACTGACGATTGGAATTTAACCCGCGGTTGGGAGCAAGAAGTTTACGCTAACCCGCTGTCTAAGCGCATGATTGGTAACGCGCTTATTGGGTACTTGCTCTGTCAGGGCTGGGGTAATGCGCCTAAGAAAGTGGCCTCCCTCATTGGCGATGCGCAAAAAGTGTTTAGTAGTAGCGATTTGAATGAACACGATACATTCATTGATAAGCTGCTCGATTTCAGCGAATGGCATTATCGACTCGATACGTCGCCCCCTATTGAGGTATTGGATACTCGCACGCAGCGTTGGCGCTCTGAATCTAGTCTCAATAAGCCGTCAGGCCTTATGGACTGGGAAGCCCTTTGCGAGTTTCAACACTCTATCATTGGAAAAGAAGCCGTTATCGTTGTGTCTGCTGCTCCTATTTATGGGGTGAAGATTATTGAAGCAATACAAAAGCTGTTCACTTTTTTTGGCAAGGCATTAACTGTGGATGCTGAAAACTGGATGGCACACAGAGGCACGGCCAACGTGATGCTCAATATTTTCAGGCATTACAAAACACCACCTGAATTTATTATCCTATCTGGCGACGTGCACTATTCGTTTGTTTACGATGTGCGGCTGCGATTTAGACGCAACAGCCCTCATATTACCCAGTTTACCTGTAGCGGCTTAAAAAATGCGTTTCCAGAAACCTTGATCACTTGGTTCGATAGACTTAACCGCCTTCTTTACGGTGCTAAGTCGCCCCTGAATGTATTTACAAAACGTCGTAACATGTCGGTAAAAGCGAGACCGCCTAATAATGGCGATAAAGAACTATTTAATGGCTGTGCTATTGGTGTATTAAATATTTCACACAAAGGTAAGGATGTTCACTGCAAAGCTTTGTTGAGTAACGGGAAAGAGGTAGTATTCTCCCCTGTTAATAACGACTAGCAAAAAAAGAGGTATCTAATGAGTGATGGCGCCCTGTCTATAGGTTTATTTTTCGGCTCGACGACCTGTTATACCGAAATGGCAGCGGAAAAAATTCAAGCCCAGCTTAATAGTTTGTTCGATGACAACGTAGTTCATCTTCACAACATTAAAGATGTGAATTTGTCGCGCACCTCAGACTACGACATTATCATTTTTGGCATCTCTACCTGGGATTTCGGTGAACTACAGGAAGACTGGGAGTCTCATTGGGAAGATGTATACCAACTTGACCTGTCGGGTAAAACCATAGCGCTTTTTGGACTTGGCGATCAGCTGGGCTATGGCGAGTGGTTTCAAGATGCCCTTGGTATGCTTCACGATGCCATACTCCCCTCAAACTGCAACATAGTAGGCTATTGGCCTAACGAGGGTTACGACTTTACCGCCTCTAAAGCACTTACCGAAGATAAAAGCCACTTCGTAGGCTTGTCGCTAGATGATGAAAATCAATACGATGATACCGATGCTAGAATTGAAGCATGGTGCGAACAACTCCTCATTTCTTTAGCTTAACGTAACTACGAGTACAGATAGGTGTAAGTGAGCGTGGAAACTAAAGGGCGCATCCATCAATCGTTTTATCGAAACGGCCCTAGTCATAGGGACGGCGCCGACGTGTCTTTTCAAGACATTAGGAAGTTGTTTAATTTTGCCACCATTACGGTAGGCAGATGGGTTACACCAGAAGAACAACAAATAGCAGCCAATTTATTCTTCGATGCGCTTTACGACCTCACCACCATATTAAATATAAACGAACAGGTGCTTTCGCTAAACGGATCGCTGTCACTGGCTTTTGGAAGCGGTGGGCAAAAAAACGCAAGTGCGCACTATCACAGTGGAAAACGGCAATTAGCATTAGCGAAAAATGCGGGAGCCGGCTCTTTGGCCCACGAGTGGTTTCATGCATTTGATCATTACATTGCACCGCGTATGTTCGAAGGACTTTCCCACGGCACTTTCGCCACGCAAGCGTGGTTAGATAACGCCACCATGAATACCCACCCGCTTAATAAAAAATTGAGCGACTGCTTTGACCTCATGTTTTTAGATCACAACAAAAGGCCTAATGAGTACTTTGTAAAATCCGTTGAAGCCGATAGAGCGCTTAAAACATTCTATTACGCCATGCCCCAAGAAATGGCTGCTCGCGCCTTCGAATCGTGTATTCAGGATCACGAGATTAAAAACGCATTTTTAGTTCAAGGTACAAAAAAATCCACAGAAGCTAGACTTGGCATTTACCCTCATGGTAATTTGCGTGTAACACTCAATCAGGTATTGATGTTGTATTTTTACCAATTAGGCGTCGCCATTTCGCACAAACGTTAGAAATTAGTCGTTTTATTACCGCGGAATTGAGCATTTTTCCAGCAATAAGTGGTTACGAGCACACTGTTTTGTACAAAAGCCTGTATATTTTTGTAACAAGCAGTATACTATTGGGCTCGAACGTAACAGAAGAAAGAAGACGAGATGAAAAGAAAAAAGCATACCTCGGCCGAAGACGAGGCTCAGATTGATATGACCCCCATGTTGGACATCGTGTTCATCATGTTGATTTTCTTCATCGTAACGACCTCGTTCGTAAAAGAAAAAGGGTTAGACGTTAATCGTCCAGAAGACAATCAAGCTAAAAACGATAAGCCATCAAAAGCGCTTTCAATTCGTATTGAAGAAGACGGTACTATTATGATGGGTGGACGTGAAGTAGACGTTCGTCGCGTTGTTGCAAACACGCAAACTTATCTTGCTGAAAACAATACGGACACTGCTGCTATCCAAGCCGACGAAGAAGCTGAACACGGCGTTGTGGTAGAAGTAATGAACCAAGTAAAAATTGCAGGTATTTCAAAAGTATCTGTACTAGTTAAAAAGGGATAACATCTCTTTTTGCTAAAAAAAGCCGCCCTCGGGCGGCTTTTTTCGTATTAGCGCCCATACCAAAGTATACATTGCATTACTGCATAACTTTTGGTCAGATCGTAAGCTACAGATCGTCTGGAAAGCCATGTTGAAAGTGCCGTTCCGGGCTCAGACAATCCTGGAGCTATTATGAAATCTAAAATTGCCACTATTGCGATTACCGCAGTAGCATTATCCTCACAATGCAGCATTGCTGCACCTATCGCGCTGAGCGAAGCATTCAACTATAACGCATTTATCTTTAACGATTATGAGGGCGAACGTTCCGATGTTGAAGGTACGCTTGCTGTAGGCGGTAACCTTACGGTTGAAGACTTCGATGTTGGTTTATTGCTCCCACCGGATCTCTCCACCAGCTCCCTTTATGTGGGTGGTGACCTCAATTTTACACGAGGTAAAGTCAACGGCGGTCAGACTACGGTTTCAGGAATGATCAATGCCAATAATGTTGAATTTGCCGGAGGATTGAATAGCGCAGCGTCGGTGTCGATTGAAGGCGGCTCTGTAAATAATGGCGGCATCAGTAGCAAGGGAGATGTATCTCTTGTCAGTTCAGGCATAAAGCAGGGAAACATCGACGCCGAAAGAGACGTTGTCATTAAAAGTGCAGGCTTAGACGATGGCTCTGTGACGTATGGCAACAACCTCATTGTAGAAAGCGGCAATTCAGGCACATCACCAGCGGTTAAAGATGCCGCGAACACTGTGCAAGTGGATAATCTTGATTTCACTGCGATAAAAGATGAAGTTCTTACCCAATCAAGGGACTTCGCCAATATGGACGTGAATGGCGTTACAACGCTCAACTGTGGCGCTGCTAATTGCCTTGACGATGCAAGTACAAAAATCGACACCATTACGTTTACTGGCAATGACGATATCAATATTTTTTCCATAGACAGCTCATGGTTTAGCGCTGCAGATAAAGGCATTGTCTACGACTTCTCTACCACCAGCATTAATATCATCAACGTGTTGGGTCAAAGTGTTGAGTTATTCAATACGGGCTTTTTCAACACGGCGTTTAAACAAGAAAATAGTTATTTTAGAGAAAACGGACAGTATCGCGACAACGATAATAATAACGATTTGCGCCACGACGGCCTGTACACCAATAACATTCTGTTCAACTTTGTTGATGCAACTGACGTAACGCTTCACTCCGTTGGCGTTAAAGGTAGCGTTCTCGCCCCCTATGCGCAGCTGAGCTTCTACAATGGACATATAGACGGTAATGTTATTGCTGACAGCTTAATAACGCCTGAGGTAACCTTAGTGAATGACAAAGGTGAAGAGTATCTTGCGCCCACAGGTCAGATAAACAATTACCAGTTCGGCTCAATTAATGTGAGTGAGCCCGCCTCACTTGCACTGCTTTTTGGCGCTGGCTGCTTTATGATGCTGCGCAGGAAAAAGCGTTAAAACGCTTTAAACTAAAGCGCAAACCCACGTAACCGAGGTGACGACAACAGAAGCTCGTCACTGGTTACGCCACGTCCCTCTCCTCCTCGCCACCTAAGTTGAATGCCAGCCTCAAAGGCTTGGTATTCCACGGCAAATGCCTTACTCATATAGCCTGCTACAATCCAGTCACTACCAATACGATATTGCGCCTCAGCGAGGAAATTTCCGCTTAGTCCTGTGGTTTCAGAATAAGGCAAGGCAACCGACGGGTCGGCATCGCTTTCGATATCAGGGGAAGCGATGAGCGGAAAACGAGAGTCTGCAGTTTGCTCTAATCGTGAAAGGGCTATTGAATTACTGAGCTTCAGCTGCCAGTTAAGTGCTTCTAGTGAGAGTAACTCTGAATACAATCCTAGGGAGATAAAGTAATTGGGGCTAAAGTAGCCCCCATTACCATAGGTAAAACCACTTCGATTATGCTTATAGCCTGAGTAACTTGCGAACGGCCCAACGCGCCAGTAATCAAGCATATCTGACACGTCAGTAGCAATATCGTAACTAACATCACCCCGTACAGAAAGTGCACTATTGCTGTCTACTGTCTCACCAGCCATGGTACTTACTTGAAATGTGCCGGCCACAGACCAACGCGGTGCCAGTTCATAGGCTGCTAACCCTCGTATGCCCTCTTCCAGTACATAGCCCCACGCGTCTTCATTTCTTGCGTTGAACGAGCCTGTTTGGCTAAGCATGCTGTCCTCTTTAGGGTAACGGAACAAGGTAGTGGCAAGCGTCAGCTTAGGTAAAAACCACGTTGCAGAAATTTGACCGGTAATATCAGCGTTTACGGGCTGATCAAACATGCCGTATTCCACATTTACATAAAAGTTGAAGCCTACGTCTTGATAAGCAATATCGGCCCTTAGGCCTTTATCTTCAAACCCAGTGATGTTGTTTGATACCGCGCTACGCACTCCATCTCCAAGCAAATCATCGCCCAGCCACGCTCCAGACTGTGCCGCGCCACTATAGAACTGCTTATAATCCAGAAAGACCCGCCATTGCCAACCTTTGTAAATATCACCAATACCAATATAGCTGGTTAAAACGTCGAAATTTCCCAGCCCAGATTGACCTGAGCGAGAGCGCGTTGTGATGCCAGAAACCACACTGAACGCATCTTTAGTCTGCGCCGTTGTTGAACGCGTATCGGCGTTTATATAGGAAAGTAGAAATTGTTTTCTAGGCCATGCGCTACTATTCACCTGCGCCTGTCGGCGGGTATTTACTACCGGAAATGCTGATGCAAGCTGATTTAACTTTAGCCTGTTATTACTATTTAGCCTGACTAACTCGCCGGCAATAACATCATCATCTGGATTTTGCTTCAGCACTTTTTCAAACGCTAACGTCGCCGTTTCACCATCGCCATATTTTGCTGCGGCCCAACCCAGTAAGGTTAGCTCATCGAGGGTTAAGGCTCTTATATCACCTAGCTGTTGGGCAGTTTTAATGCTGCTTTTGTAATCTCCATTTTCATAAAAATAGAGTTGCTGCTGCGCAAGGCCATCGGCACATCGACGTAAAAAGCGTTCTGTATCAATGCTGCATGCCAACTCTCTGGCCATTGCATGCTTTTGCTGTGCGCTTAGCGATAGATACTGACCATCGGCGTTTTGCGATAACACAAAGAGTTCGTAGGCCTCGCTGTACGCATCTTCATTGTATTTTCGCCACGCGCTTCCCTCTACAAGGGACGTGATCAAACTTGCGTCGGCACCACCGTCTTTGTTGCTTTTACCGCTGGCAAGTAAACGCGCAAGCTGCTCAATATCCCTTTGCTGTATAGCACTATTCACTATAAAAGTAGTGATGGTTTCCAAGCCTTGTTGAGCGGAGCGACGCTGCACCTCATTTGGGCTGAGCACCAGTGTGCTATCAAACTGCGTGCGCGCTAGGTTAAGTTGCCCACGATCAATAGCCGCCCACCCCATCAGTAAATAGAAGTTTGGCTGGTTTTCTTTCTCTGCTAGGGCTACTAGCTTATTAAATTCTGTATTTGATATTTGTCTGCGAGCTTGGGGTGTTTTTTCTGCAAATATCGCGAGTGGCGATTTAGGTGCGTTGCTTTCAGAACTAGGCTCATTTGATACAAGCTCCTTTTCGCTTGACGCTGTCTGGCGGTCACTCTTCTGTCGACTAGCCCCCTGTTGACCAGCGCCCTGTTGACTAGCGCCTTGCTTGGCTCGTGACAGATTATTCAGTCGGTCTAGCGCGTTTTGCAGTGGCTTCGATGGCTGCCAGCTAGGATATTGATACCGCAAGCGCCCATACTCGTCGTTTGCGAGAGATTTCTGCCCCTGCTCGATATGAAACCATAGCCCGGTGACATCAGGCTGACTTTCGTCAAAGGCATCAAACCCTAGCTTGCGTTCTTCATACGTAGTTTTAGATTGACCGTGAGCCATGTGAGGGGCCAACGCGGCAAGCATGACTAATTTCAAAAGGAAAAAAAGGAACAACCGGCTATTTATAGTCATGCTTCTTACCCCGATATATCCGAGACGGCCAGCATTGAAAGTAACACCAGACTTGCCGAATAATAGTCAACGTCTCTGTTAATGTCAGGCCAATCAGGTGCGGTGTCATTAACGATGTTATTAACCGCTTGCTCAACCGCACGCATGCCAAGGGTCATTGCATATTCCGCTGGTTTCTCGTCACCTAGTGAAAGAGTTGCTGGCACATAATCTTGTGACCACCATTTTGCGAATGGGCTTAACACATCATTGCGTTCAGCACTGGCTAAAAAAGTGTCAGACCATGCTAAATGCAGAGGAATTCGCACCGCATTGAACCCAAATTCACTGGCAATAACATTGTTTGTTGAAAAACTCCCCTTGTATAAACGCGTCCAATCAGAGGGCAGTTGATGAGATGAGAACCGGGCTTTCTGCACTAGCGATATGCCGCTGGCGAATAATTCCTGCCAAATACTGGGGTATTCAGAGTAGTCAGAAAAGGCCGACAGGGCTGGGAACACCCAGTATGAAAGATTAAACTGAACGCCATCTTCGTTACTACTGAGACTAACGCCATTGCCGTTATCAAAGCCTGATTCCCCGGGTAGTAATAACGTATAGCCATCCCGTGTCACTATTAGCTTTTCTTCTATGGCCTGAATAATTCTGCGTGCTTCGTCTTCATAACTCGGTGTATTCCAGCGTTTTGCTGCCCTAAGCAGTGCCCAAGCAATTAATACATCGCCATCTGACGCATTATTGGGGTCGTCAACACAAGCGGTGTCCTTAGTCGCACAAGGTGTGTAGCGCCAGCTGAACAAACCGTCAGGTCGCTGCAATACGGTTTGGGTCCATTGCCATATGCTATCAAAGGCTACCCGGTCATTAGCATGAGCAGCGAACAACATACCGTAACCTTGTCCCTCAGAGTGAGAGACCTCATCGTTACCGGTGTCCACTATTCTACCGTCGATAACAAAGAGCGCTTTATAGGCGGTAAAACGCTGTTCAAATTGCTTACTATCAGATTGCTTATTATAAGAATCCGTACACGACATCAAAAGCAATGCTAAGCAAAAGACAGCGGCGGCTTTAACTCTTGTTACCATGAGTCTTGTACTTTTTTATTCCGACGTTTAAGCAGTAAGTAAATAAGTAAGCTGATTGAGAAAACCAGAACCACAAAACCAACTAACCAGTACCAGGGGTTGTTGGAAAGCCATAGTCTGAGTTGAAGCCACGCATCGTCAGACTCGCCAATTTCGTAGGTTTCATTCACCTGCATAATAAGAGAAGGTGCGCGGCTGTCGCTCCAAGCAAAGAAATCACCGGCTAGTTGACCCCACATCGATAAGCTCACTAAATCACTCACCCTGTCGTTGAGTAATTCAGAGGTTTGTGCGGCAACGATGAATAATGTGTCGTTACTATTTGGGTTGGCGTGTGCGGTAAGAATAGCCTGCGGCCCTAAGTCGCTTTCCTGTATTGTGTTACCTTCCACTTTCATGGCCTTGAACGATCTGTCTTGAGTCAGATTCCTCACCCGGTTATGTAGGTTATTTTGAAGTTGATAAGACCAACGCTTCGTCGCCTCTATTGCCGTTGTAAACTCAGACTGTTGCACTTGTGACAGCGAGTCTGGCGTGCCCAATATAATTGCCGAGCCTGCAATCGCGTCCGATGGTATGCTTTCTAACGCCATGTTATTAATAGTCACATTAAGTAGCGGAGCGTTAGCCACCTGCGCTAATTTTGCACTTATCGTTAGCGCACTATCCATAAAGTCTGAAGACGGAATAATGATAGACGATGCAGGGGCTGACTCAAATCGTGCTAGGGGATAGGCCGTTTCGCCGAATAACGTTAAGCTTGGCTGTACTGCTACGTGTCCCGCATCAGGTAGGTCGATAGCAGAGGTATTCTCCAACTGAAATATTAAATGACTTCCCGCGACTTCATCACACGCGACTCCTGCGAGAGGTGCACGCAGCGTCACATCAAAGTCGATATTGTTTGCTCCGCCTTTTAAGTATCTTGCAGGGATCGATAACTTGTAGTTTTTGAACACTTGCCCGTTCGGGTTATCAAGAGCAAGACCATGTACCAATTCATTGTTTACTTTCACATTCATAATAGAGCCAGGTCCATTACCCGCTCCGTACCCGAAATTAAGCAGTAAACCAACGCTGGCATTTTCCGGTACATAAAAATCAGCAGGTAGTAAGAATGAAGCACGTTTTGAAAAGTCTCCTTCATCTCTAAACCTTGCCGCCGAAATACCTAAATCTTGAAACTCGTAAGCAGTATCTGGTGCTGCGACTAGCTGTTTTTGTAATCGCGTTGCCTCCATACCAGCATGAGACAATACGGTAATTTGAGAAGTTACATTTATCTCATCGTCCATAACTGCCAAGGTTTGCGCAGCTTTGTGTACATCGTCAGTGGTATTGCCACTGACAATAAGGCGAAACGTGGAAGGGATAATCACGCGATTACCGATTGAAAATGAAGGCGTTACTTCTGTTTTTAAATAAGGGCCTTTAATACTGTTAACCGTGGTATCGGATAGCACAGGTGAGAGCGAGGAGGCAGTACCTACTATGACATGTAACTGTTGCGTTTGACTCTTAGCTAACGCGTTGCCAGAACGATTATTTTTGTAATTATCCCGTGTATACCATGCTGAGCGCTCATAACGCTGAATATTTTCTTCTGTCCAGCGCTGTCCCTCGTTAGCAGTGTCTAATTCAGGTAATACATATCCCTCATCAAAGGTCTCATGCTTTAGCTCAAGGGGCTGATATTGATTACGTAGCGCAAGTGCCTGACCTACTAATGAAAGAGTACGTTTGCTAATGTCGCCTTCCACATCTGTTGCTGTTATCAACGAGACGTCTCGCAAGCCGCCAATTCCTGGGTTGAAGAAGCCATCTAACTTATCGAATGTGAAAGTATCAACATTATTACTTGAGGTTATTTGCAAGGTTGAATTATACATATTCACCTCGCTCCATAGTTCAGGTGCACTGCCATCTACACACTGATTTGCATAATGCTGACTAACACTGAATGTAAGGGTATTGAAGCCATCTCGCCATAACTTAGCCGGTATGGACACTTCAGAGATAAGTGAGGGACGGTCAGGGTCGAATCGTATTTGACCGATAGTGGCGTTATTAAAACGTACAACAAGCTGAGAACGTTTTTCTATAAGCGCCTTAGAGCTGATTACATCTAATGTAAGCACAGCGTTATCAACGTCGGTAATTGAAGCCAAAGGAATAGCAAAATCGATTGAGTCCGCTTTACCTTCTAGCCGAATAATACTTTCGCCGGCAAAAAAATCGGTGAGACGATAGGTATTTGTTTCAGCATTAACGGTAAATGCTAATAGTAAGCTCAACAACAACATAGGATAGATTTTTATCATTTTTGTTTATTCCTTGGCAGAACTTATTTTGTGACTTATTTTTTTGCCTGCGATATCTAGAGCATGAAGAAAATGCAAAAGAGCAGGTTTTAATCCAACACTCAGTACGTGCTTAGCACCGTACCAGTACGTAATCGCGCGCGTTCTCCTTCGCTGAAATGACATCCATCTACGGCTATCTGCTAATGCAAAGGCAACAACTTCGCTGTGCTCCTCTTCCGTTGAAGGGGAAAACTGCACGCGAAGCAACGACAATTTACTATCGTAGTTTAATACCGTAACAGGCAAGTGAACGTTCTTATTTAATGCCTCGCACCACGTTGTCAGTTTGGCTTGGTCAGAAAATAACGCCCCCTCACCTTTTAACTTCATCCTTGCTCCGCCTATTGAGAGATCCACAAGGTCGCCGACCCAGGCCTGTCCTTTCTGGGTGCTTATTACGACATTGTTGGTAGCGGGTAACCTAGATTGAGATCGCACTTGTTTTCTTTCTAACAACACGCTCAACACCGACATTAACAATAATAGGTTGAATCCGTTCCACAGCATAACAACAACGGTCAACTCTCTACTTAGCGGCTCGGTGATAAATTTATACACCCCAGTGAAAAAAGCAAACAACAATATAAGAATAAGCCAATAAAAGACATTTGCGAGTGGCGACACAAAAGTTTTGTCTAAACTTTCCCCTTTTGGCGTAACCACAAAGGAAGGCTCGCGGGGTTTAATAAACACCTTTATTAGCGCTTTGAGTGTAAAGGCACACTGTAAAATTTCGTATATTTCAGAAACTAAGGGCCATCGCGTTCGTCCAAACAGCATAGTGGAAATCATATACGTCGCGATAACATGAGGAATGGTATAGGCCAGTATTTCCAGCATAGAGGCATGATATACCTGCAGTCCAAACACAAGATAAGCCAAAGGCATGAGCAGAAAAATAATACGCGCGAAAGGAAATAACCAAAACATGATAGAGCTCATATACCCTACACGCTGATACCACTTAAGCCCCTCGGCTTTAAACGGCTTTTTTAACAAAAGAATCTGCGTCATTCCTTGTGCCCAGCGCATTCGCTGCTGAATGAACGCATCAAACGTTTCGGGTGCCAAACCGCTCACCATTGGTCTGTCTACATAAACCGATTCATAGCCTAATTTATGTAAATCTAACGCGGTTTCTGCGTCTTCTGTAATTGACTCACCAGATATTCCCCCTACCAACTCGAGGTGCGCTCGCCTCATCAGGGCCGCAGAACCACAAAAGAAAGAACTGCCCCAGTAATCGAGGCCTTTTTGAATAGTCCCGTAAAACATGTCGTTTTCAGAGGGCATTCTCGTAAAGGCTGAAAAGTAATTTCGTTCAACAGGGTCAGGGTTCGCCATAAAATGCGGAGTCTGCACCAAAAAGACATTTTCGTTTTTCAACATCCAAGGCACGGTTCTATCGAGAAAATCTGATGTAGGCACATGGTCGGCATCTAAAATGACAATAAGGTCACTTCTAGTATTCCCTATAGCACTATTTACATTGCCCGCTTTCGCAAATTCGTTCTTTGCGCGAGTGTGATAGACAATATCGTGTTTTTCACAAAGCGCCTGAAGGTTACTTCGCCGTTTCTTTGCCGTTGCTGCAGCAGTTTCATTACTTGCATTAATTTTTTGATCGGTACCGCCATCGTCCAACAAGTGTATAAATAACTTGTCCTTGGGATAGTCGAGGATTTTAGCCGCGCGAATTGTCACCTCAAGAATATCAAGGTCTTCATTATAGGTGGGGATCATGACGTCCACAGAAGGCAAGCGCTCTGTGTCTATGTCTTTCAAAGTGAGCAGCGGCCTACTAAGAGGAAACGCATTGACAATAGCACCTAAAACGGAGGTGATGCCTGCATAAATTTCGGCAATAAATAATAGCCAAACCGCAATAAGTGAAAAAATGTCGGTATAGGTGAGCGTATACAGTCCTCGCCATAGCAAATAACGAGTGGTTAAGGCAGTGCCCAATACAAGGGCTAAAATTCGAAAGAAATGTTGATGAGGCTGGGTATGTTGGGCTTCTTTGCTACACCAGGAAATTGAAATTAGCACTAGCAGTGACGCGAAGAGTTGTCCGATAGCATCCATTGGCGCTAATAAAATGGCGCCAAGCAGCACAGAGGCTAATAATAGAGCGCCTACGTACTGTACTGGGTTCGATACGTTCTCATGTGGCGAGTTGTCCAATATTGCGATCCGCTATGTGTATTTTTGTGACACTCGCATAGTTTGCCCTGTTAATTAGCGTAACTTCACCATTTGACAGTTCAACTTCGTGATTGCTTTTATAAAACATTCTCGAAATGCTATCACGTTGCTCTTGTGCACTTTTCGTTGCAACACACCACGCAGGATACGTCGCAACTCCGCATAAACATATTAGTATAATGCCATAAAAAACAGAAGGAGGTAATGATGGTGCAACAAATAATGAAAACAGCAAGATAGCCATACTTGCCGTAACCAAAATAGCCGTTAATTTACGGTAGCGAGTAATGCTATTGAGTGTGCGCTCCGCGTTTAATAGCATGTGCAACCTGTTCTGCCAAAGCTTTTCGGTCTCTAGTTGTGATTGAACACCGATAACGCCAGAAGGTGTTTCTGGCATCTCACCATCGCTTTGTGAGCGATGTTGACCCTTCGCGAGTTCATATATATTCACAGGCATGCAGTCTGCAAACTTACGCTCTAATTCGTCGCTAAAATCATTCCTTTGATGTTCACTGCGAAACTTATTTTCTTTGTTCATAACGCATCTCCCCAAAACCTCGAGTGAGTTTACTTCTACCCACTATTAGGAAACATCGCGGCATTCATACTTACTAATTAATAAGAATACGCTTACATACGCAAAAGCGTTATTGAACTTTCGCCTATTGAACTTTAGACTTATTGAATACAAGGAGATAAAAGAAAGTGAACACTCACATTTTAGAATCAAAACAGCACAAAAAAGGGCCACTATTTCAATGAAATAATGGCCCTTTTTGAAGTTTGACGGCTCCGACTTTTAGAGTTATGGGTTACCGCTTTAGCTTACTAATAATGCTGATGAGGTTACTTATGTTAAACACAGTGCCAAAAATACTTCCCACCGAAATGGCATAGAGTAAGCCCAGTGACTCGGCGACGAGAAAGGTTTTTCGTATTTGATGGGTGTCTCTTATTACAATAGAGCCAATGGTAAAAATGAGCGAGGAAGCATAGGCGATAAATATGTTCCAGTGATGCTCAAGCACAAACCATTCGTAGCATAAAAAACCAATATTAATACCAATAAAAGCAAACAGAATAAGGTTACTTCTGTTTTTTATCGCAATGATGTTGCGAACGCTAGCGAGAAGAGTCCCTACCCCTGCAGCCATAGCATCTAGCATAAAGAAATGGGCACTCAAACTTGCTAAAGCAAACGCGGATATCAGCAGATAGCGGTCAACATTATTTTGTCGGTACCCAATGAAATTTAAAACAACAGCAACTGCACCAAATGCTTCGGCAACGACAACCATGATTTTTTCTCTTTTAAAATTTTAGATAAAACGGGCGGCAAAGCACCTTGAACGCAGATGAATACTCACTATTGTGATCGCGTATTGTAAGGGTTGGATACTTCTCCTCAAATTCAGCGACGCTCTCGCTGTCTTCATCATTAGCGCGTTGAGCCTGAAAACGGTAAACGCATAGGTAGGGATCACTTTTGCTGTCGTGTTTTACCACCAAACAACTTGTCACAAATAAGTTAAACGCTAACGCGGCTTGCTCTATTTCGGCCATTCGCTGATAAGGGTAAACGCAGTAAAGACTTCCCCCTGCAGATACGTTATTAGCTGCAAACTGAAAAAGTGCAGTCGGCGAAAGTAAGCCAGTTTGTCGAGCACTGTGTCTTGCATCGCTTTGACTAGCAAAGGCATTGGTGGGTTTATTGCTGTGCTCAAAATAAGGCGGGTTCGATATAATAATATCAAATTTTGCCTTGGGCTTATAAACCTCTAAGGCCTGGTGGTGCACCGAAATTCGCTTCGACCACTTTGACATCTCAGCATTATCTCTCGCCTGCTGCGCCGCACTTTCATCTACCTCAATCGCCTGTATGTCGGCAGCGTCATCCGTTTTTTGCGCCATCATAAGCGCGAGAATGCCCGTTCCAGTACCGATGTCCAGCACACTTTTGGCCCCATTGGGATTTACCCAACTTCCAAGAATTAGACTATCGGTATTCACCTTCATGGCACACTTATCTTGCGCCACACTGAATTGCTTACAACGGAACATTGTTTAAGAACATAGAAAATGAAACACGGCAGAGATCTTACCTCATCTATTCTATCCCAGCACGCGTGATGGAATAGATAACTAAGAATAAATATTAATTTAGACAAGCATTAGCGCCAGGCCGATATCTTTCTTACCTTTTTAAACCCGCTTTTTGTGTTAATCCACTCTCTATATTTAAATCGCTTTCTATTTTCACCTCACTTACCATTTTTGCAGTGACATCATATTTCTTGCCACATCAATTGGCGCTACGGGACGATATTTTTTAAGCGGCCCTTTCATTATAGATTGCCAAATAGGCGCGGTTTTTTGCGCAACATCTTCAAGTAAGCGAGATTCATCTCTATTCCCTAACAGCAATGACGGCCTGACCGCGGATGCATTTGGCAGCTGTGGCATGCGCATAATGGCATTTTCAAGCTCGCCTTTTACCCTTAGGTAAAAATTACTACTTTTTGCGTCAGCCCCTACAGAAGACACCCAAACAAAGCTATCGGCACGCTGAGCACGGGTAAGCTGAGCCGCAACGTGGATATATTCAAAATCTACACGACGAAATGCTTTTTTCGAACCTGCCTTTTTAAGGGTGGTGCCTAAGCAGCAGTACACATGATTAACGCTAAAGTAACCTTGATAGTCTTGAATATTGTCAAAGTCGATAACCACCGGTCTTAATCGGCTGTGAGGGTCGATGAACATCTGTGAAGACAGAGGCTTACGCACCAAGCATGTCACTTCATCGTAACGCCTGTCCTGTAAAAGCATATTTACGAGCGTTCGTCCGACTAAACCTGTCGCTCCTAGCACCATTGCGGATTTCATACTTTGCACCTTGTATCATGTGATGGTTTCTCTACAATCTAACCTTCGACAGTAAAATATGCAGATAACAATGAAAAAAGCCCTTTTAATTGGAGCCGCTATGCTCTCTACTGCTTTACACGCTGAAACGCTCACTATTGAGCGAATTTTCTCATCACCTTCTTTAGACGGCAGCGCCCCTCGCACACTCAAAGTGTCTCCCGATGGCGCGCGCGTTACGTTCTTAAAAGGAAAGCAAACCGACTACGAACGTCTCGACCTGTGGGAATACCACATCGACAGTGGCGAAACCCGCATGCTGTTCGATTCTAACGACTTACAAAGCGGCGAAGAAGTACTTTCTGATGAAGAGAAAGCCCGTCGCGAGCGCATGCGCCTTAAAGGTAGCGGTATAGTAAGCTACGAATGGTCTGACGATGGTAAAGCTCTGCTCTTCCCTCTTGGCGGTGATGTGTACTATCACAAACTTGGCGAAAAAGGAGCCAAGCAGCTACTCGATACCGATGCATTTGAAACAGACATCAAACTATCTCCTAAAGGTAATTACATTTCTTACGTTCGCGATCAGAACCTCTATGTAAAACATATTGCCTCGGGCAAAGAGATGGCAATTACTAAAGACGGCGGTGGCAACATCAAGTTTGGTATGGCCGAGTTTGTTTCCCAAGAGGAAATGGGAAGAATGACCGGGTATTGGTGGGCGCCAGATGAAAGCAAAATTGCGTTTACTAAAGTAGACGAAAGCCCAGTAGACGTTATTACGCGTACTGAGATTTACGCTGATGACATCAAACTGATTGAACAAAGGTACCCTAAAGCGGGTACACCCAACGTGGTTGTAGAACTTGCCATTCAGTCGCTAGACACAAACGAGCGTACGTGGGTAGATTTAGGCGAAGATAAAGACGTGTACTTTGCCAGAGGCCAATGGATGCCGGACAGCACAACATTTACCTACCAATGGCAAACACGCGATCAGCAAAACCTTGAGCTGCGTGCGTACAACACGCAAACAAAAAACCAGCGTGTACTGTTAAATGAAAGCAGTGATACGTGGGTAAACTTGCACGACGACCTGTATTTCCTCAAAGACAAAGGTCAGTTTGTTTGGGCCTCTGAGCGAGATGGATTCAAGCACCTATACCTTTTCGATAATAGCGGCAAAATGGTTAAGCAGCTCACATCGGGAGACTGGGTGGTTGACAGTATTGAAGCCATCGACACGCAAAACGACCGTATTTTCTTTTCTGGCCGCAAAGACACACCGTTGGAAAGTCACATTTATGTCGTTCCTTTTGATGGAAAAGGCACCAGCGATATAGCGCGTATTACTGAATTAGGCGCCTATCATGACGCAACTTTCAGCAGCGATGCTTCTATTTTTATCGACCGTTTCTCTACTGTTAACTCTCCTTTCCAAGTCAGTTTAAACGATGCTTCAGGCAAACGTATTACTTGGCTTGAAGAAAATAAAGTAGAAGAAGGCCATCCTTTGCACGCCTATATGGACAGCTGGACCAAGCCTGAGTTTGGAGATATTCAAACAAAAGATGGTGCAACGCTAAAATACCGTATCTACAAGCCAGAGAGTGCGGTAGAAAACCCGAATAAGAAACTGCCTGTTATCGTGTATTTATATGGTGGCCCTCACGCACAAGTGGTTACCAATAAGTGGGCGGGAAATCGTGGCTTATTGATGCAACACTGGGTTGACCAGGGTTATGTGGTCTTCACGGTAGATAACCGAGGCTCTAACTACCGAGGCAAAGCGTTTGAAGATCCTATTTACAAAAAAATGGGCTTTATCGAGGTTGATGACCAAGTTGCCGGCGTAGAGTATTTACGCACGCTGCCCTTCGTTGATGCTGACAACATTGGTATTCACGGACACAGTTATGGTGGCTACATGACCCTTATGGCCATGTTTAAAGCGGGCGACTATTTCGCTGCAGGTGTATCTGGTGCTCCCGTTACCGACTGGCGTTTATACGACACTCACTACACCGAACGCTACATGGGTAACCCAAACACCGAGAACGATGCTTACACTGCATCTTCTGTCTTTCCATACGCGAAAGACTTAAAAGGCGACCTGCTGATTTACCACGGAATGGCTGATGACAACGTACTATTTACCCACTCCACAATGCTCTATAAGCACTTGCAGGACCTGGCTATCCCGTTTGAAACCATGGACTATCCAGGCAAAAAGCACAGTCTTCGCGGTAAGCAAACTGGTATTCACTTATACAAAACCATTACCAACTTCTTTGAGAGAAACTTGAAGTAAGAAAGGTTTGGAGAAAAGGCTTATGGGAAAAACCTGAGCTACGAAAAAGGGCATAACAATTTTTTGTTATGCCCTTTTTTATTTTGAAAGCGTCTTGGCCGACTAACGACCAGCGTATCTTTTATGCAAACATCTGATTGGCAAGGTTCTTTTGCACTGCCTGAGCCGATGAAGCGCTCAGTTCAATCTCAATAGCATCTGATTTACCCGACAGCCAAATTTTAAGCTCTGCATCGGTGTCAAAGTGCCCTGCTGTTTCAACGATAAACTGGGTAATAGACTTATACGGAATAGAGTGATAATTCACTTTTCGCCCCGTCAGCCCCTGCTTATCAATGATTATTAATCGCTTATTGGTGAACACGCTTAAGTCACGAACCAATTTAAATGCCGATGTAACCGTTTCGTTATCAGCAAGTATTGGAGACAGTTCTTCCTGAACATCTTCAGAACTTGTCTCGCTCGCATTTCCCATTATTGTATCGAATAAACCCATTTTATTTTCCTTTTCAAACTGCTGAGAACTACACAGAGGCAAGCTTCACACGCCATTGAACCCTGTGTGCCAGAGGCTTTGGCTTGTCGAGCGCAAAACCTTGCCCAAAGTCTACATTAAGCTTTTGCAGCACTTGAGCCGTTGCATTGTCTACAACAAACTCGGCGACGGTTTGTTTACCCATGCTGTGAGCAATGTTATTGATGGCAGTTACTGTAGCATGGTCTATTGGATCGTGAACAATATTTCGCACGAAGGAACCATCAATTTTTACGTAGTCTACATCAAGGTTTTTAAGATAGGTAAACGATGACATTCCTGCCCCAAAATCATCTAAGGCAAAGCTACAGCCAATATCTCTGAGTGTGGAAATGAAATGCTTTGCGGCGGCCAAGTTAGTCACGGCTGTAGTTTCCGTTATTTCAAAGCAAACTTTTTCAGCAGGCACCGTGGTTCCCTGCATGCGCTGTACTATTTTTTGTAACGCAATCTCATCACCCAGGGTTATACCCGACAAATTGATGGCGACTTTGCCCACATTATCGAGATGGGCAGGGTTGGCTTCTAGCGTTTTCAATGTGTTATCAACAACCCACAGGTCCACTTTATTCATCAACCCATGGCGCTCGGCAAGGGGAATAAATAACCCCGGGCTAATTAGACCGCTTTCGCTTGCGTTTAACCTCAGCAGGATTTCATAGTGCTGAGGATAATGCGTGCTTACCTCACTAGGTACGGTAAGAGGCATAATGGCTTGGCTATAAAGCTCAAAACCATCGTTTTGTAACGCTTTGTGAAGTGCCTGCAGCACCTTATTTTCGCTGTCGTCGATGGCAAGTTGGGCATCTCCGTCTCGGTAAACAAAATAACGATTACGCCCCAGATGCTTTGCCTTATAGCAGGCATTGTCTGCCGCTTTTATTAATGTCTCTGCACTTTGTGTTTGCGCATTTATTTCGATAACGCCGATACTAGCGCCAACAAAAAATAATTTATCGTCGTACACAAAGCGATAGTTTGAAATGGCAAGTAACAGCTTATCCAACCGTTTTAAAACAGAGTCTAGGCCTTGATCTCTAAAAATAATGCAGAATTCGTCACCACCGATACGAGCCAGTAAATCATCTCCGTTAACATATTGCCTGAACACCGTGGAGACTTCTTTTAACAGCTTATCACCTGCTGGATGACCGCAACTGTCGTTAACTAATTTAAAGCGATCCATATCAATAAAACACATTACACTGCGACGCTGATTCTGACTGTGTGTGTCGCGTATATTGCGCAGCACTGAAGAGGTAGACTCACCCGCTAATTCAGCTGTTTTATTCTCTGCCCTTGTCTCTTTTAGTATATCCCGAAGCTGTGCATTAAAGGCATAGCGGTTGAGCAAGCCTGTTAATTGGTCGTGATTTGCTTGGAAGTGCACCTCTTCGTGCAACGCCAACTCTTTGGTGACGTCACGGGCAATCCCCTCTACGGCGGTCAAATCTCCCTTCTCATTTAAAATGGGTGTATCCGAGAACTCAACGACATAGCTTTTGCCACATTGCCCTTGATAATGCACCAAATAGGCTGCGGGCTTTTGACCTCTTGCTATTGCCTCTCTTATCTCAAAAGTTTCATCCGGCACTTGCTGCACGTAGCGCATCTCGTGTGCGCAAAACTGCTCTGGCTTGTAGCCTAGTATTTTCTCAACACCGGCACTCACGTAAATAAAACTGTGTTCTGCCGTTTTGGTGTATACAAAATGGCGGTGCATGCCGTCGACTAAGCGGCGATAGCGCTCTTCACTATCCTCCAAGTCTTTCTGCGCTTTAAAGCGCTCGGTCACATCGCGAATAGTTAAGGCAATATTATTCCCTGCATTTACCACCTGAATTTTTATCCACTCTGGCACAATCTTATCGCTTTTAATTGCGACGTAGCCCTCATAGGGAGCACCGTTTTTAGCAACATTTGCCGCTTTTTCGAACTCTTCTGGAATACCTAAAAAACGAGACTGCTCGGCTAAACTCATTTTTTTCATGACATCAACCGCACCTCTGAAAAGGTATTCGCTGTATGAGTTTGCTTCCACCAAGGTGTAGTCGTTCTGCGAGGGCTGATAAATAAGCAATGCATCTAGTGACGCTTCGCTGGCGGTAAGGTAGCGCTGCTGACTCACCGAAAGGTGCACAGCGCCTTTTAGCTGCTTATGGAATACGTAACTCACCAACGCAGACATCAGTAAGCCAATGACAATAATCAGCATGCCTGGATTAAATGGGCTAAATTGAGACTGCATGGAAAGGGTGATATCACGGTCTATAAACTTAAAAGGAGGCAGTGAGACGAGTGTCCCATCATCCACCATTTCACCGCTAGCAAATAGCGTACTGTTGCCGGCTTGTAGCTTAAAGTTAAACTGCGGGCCAACGAGTTCACCAAGCATGACACCTAAAATTGTTTGTACGTCGAAGCCTGCAACAATATAACCATGCTCAGGCTCTTGAGGGCTGATTGCTCGTCCTAACAGAATGTGATGATGTTGCGTGGAGGGAGAATAGAGTATCGCACTATCAAGTGACTCTGATAGCGTTGGAATAGCAAGTCCAAGTGCAGCCATAGGCTCGCCAATAAGGCTATTGTCAATACGAGTTTTAGTACCTGCTTCAGGGGTAGCGACCCACTGAATTGTGCCGGTTTTGTCGATATACGCCAGAGAACTATAGCCTCGCTGCATTCCCATTAACGATAATGATTGAGTATTGAACCAGTCAACTGGATTTGGCTCAAAGGTTGGCCAATTTTGCATCAGGTTATAAATTGCTTTTACGCGTTCAGTGGAAAATACTTCTAAGCTGATTTTTACTTGCTCGGCCACCGACTGCGCTTTTGATGCCCTTGCGCTTTGTTCATCCTTTTGAATATAAATACCGGTGGACACGAACAATATAGAAAGTAATAAGAACAACACCGTGGGTAATGCATAAACACGATGGTTTATTCTATCGAACATGACTAAATCTCCGGAAACACAGCCTTTAAGCTTAATAAAGATTTATGAAGCAAATATGAATTGTCTTCGGTAGTATTCAATTCAGTGATTTAACTTTTTTATTATTAATGAGTGGTAGTTATGGGCAAAACGCCAGACTTTGACAGTGTTAAAAAAGCAAGCGCGCGTATCAATGAAGTATTAAAACGCACGCCTATTGTTGAGTCGACACTGTTAAACTCGTGGATGGGTCATAGAATTCTTTTTAAAGCTGAGTGCTTACAAACCATCGGCGCTTTCAAAATTCGTGGCGCAATGAACTTTCTAGCCAAATTAAAGGAAGAAGGTAGACTGCCTTCAAAGGTTGTAGCCAACAGCTCTGGAAATCACGCACAGGCGGTAGCCTATGCAGCTGCTCACTTTGGTATAAAAGCCACTATTTTTGCCAGTGAAAATATATCCCCAATAAAAGCTGCGGCTACAAAGAGCTACGGCGCAGAATTAAAGCTGTTTGCTACTCGCCCTGAGGCGGACATTGCAGTTAAAGAAGCGGCTGAGGGCGCTGATACCGTATGGATACCGCCTTTTAATCATGAAGATATTATTGCCGGACAAGGCACTGCAGCCTTAGAGGCACTTGAAGACGAAGGAGACGTGGACGCAGTCTTTGCGCCCTGTGGTGGTGGCGGCCTCTTAGCGGGTACGCTACTAGCGACACGAGCATTGCAACCCAACGCATTGGTGATTGGCGCAGAGCCCGCCGAAGCGAATGACGCTTCCCTGTCGCTACAAGCTGGCGAAATTGTGGCCCTTGAGCACACGCCAGTTACCTTAGCAGACGGTGCAGCCACCCCCAGCGTTGGTGATGTAACGTTTGAGTTACTACAACAACTCGATGATTTTTATGAAGTTGACGAGCTGCAGATTGCATATTGGACCCAATGGCTACACCATCTATTGAAGTTGCATATAGAACCCACCTGCGCAATGACTATGGCGGCAGTGGCTTCGTGGGCTGCCAATACCCCTCCGGGCAAAACGGCGTTAGTTATGCTCTCTGGTGGTAATATCAGTCAGGCGTCAATGGCGGCAATTTGGGAACAAGACTTTTTACTTCAACCCCCTATTATAGATTTCGACGACGGAACAGAAGAATTATGAAAACAAAACCAATGAAAAAGCTAATAACCGGCCTCACGCTTGCGGCATCCTGTATTGCATTTAACTCTGTTGTTTCTATTAATTATGTAAACGCAGCAACACTGGTTAAAAACGTAAAAGGCTACACGCTAAACGACAGTGGCACACTTGTTCAGTTCAGTAATATGGTAATGGATGAGGGCAAAGTACTCGCCCTTGATGCCAAGGCAGAAAACTTTGACATTAGCACAACTATCGATGGCGAAGGAAAAGTCATGCTTCCTGGGCTTATCGATGCTCATGGCCATCTGTTAGGGTTGGGCGCCAACCTGTTGGAAGTGAACCTACGAGAAAGTACGAGTGCAAGCAATGCGGCAAAGATGGTGTCAGATTATGCGTTCGCAAATAAAACGCAGAGCTGGATTACTGGTCGCGGCTGGAACCAAGAATTGTGGAGCGACCGTGCTTTTCCAAGCGCAGGCGACCTAGACAAAGTAGTGTCTGACCGTCCGGTAGTGCTGACGCGTGTTGATGGACACGCTGCGTGGGTCAATACCAAAGCGATGGAAATTGCCGGCATTACCAAAGACACCAAATCTCCCGTTGGTGGCGAAATAATTAAAGATGCCAACGGCAATCCTACTGGCGTATTTATTGATAACGCATCAATGCTTATTGAAAAACACTTACCTTCGGCAAGTAACGCTATTTATCAGCAGCAGTTAGATGCAGCTGGCGAGCACTTGTTAGCCAATGGAATAACGTCAATGCACGACGCTGGCATTAGCCGCGATGTGTATGATTTCTATTTAAAAGAGTCGGTAGAAAGTGACTTACCCATTCGTATTTATGCCATGGTGAGTGCTACCGACCCTGAGTTATCCACCATGCTGGGTAACGGCACTATTCGCGATAACGACGACTTTTTGTATATACGCTCTGTAAAAGCCTATGGCGATGGCGCACTCGGCAGTCGTGGCGCGGCGTTGTTAGAGCCGTATTCAGATGCACCTCATCAACACGGCTTATTACTGACTCAGCCAGAAGATATGAGTGAGCTATTCACTACCGTGATAGGTGCAGGGTTTCAGCTGAACTACCACGCTATTGGCGACAAAGCGAATCACGTAGCGCTCAATGAATTTGAAAGTACATTTGACCGCATTGGCGGAAGCGAACTGCGCAACCGCATTGAGCATGCACAGGTTATTGCACCTGATGATCTAGCACGCTTCTCTGGCTTGAAGGTGCTTCCATCCATGCAGCCTACCCATGCCACCAGCGATAAAAATATGGCGGAAGATCGCATCGGTAAAGATCGAATGAAAGGCGCCTACGCATGGAAAACGCTGCTAGATTCAGGTATTGCACTGCCACTTGGCTCCGACTTTCCGGTGGAATTAGCCAACCCGTTTTATGGCCTACACGCTGCAGTGACCCGTCAAGATAGAGACAACCAGCCGGTTAAAGGGTGGTATGCCCACGAAGCTTTGTCTGTTGAGCAAGCCTTCAAGGGCTTTACTCTTGATGCCGCCTATGCGGGACATATGGAAGATACATTGGGGACACTTACTCCAGGTAAATGGGCTGATTTTATTTTAGTCGACCAAGACATCTTCAGTATTGAGCCTCAGCACATTTGGAAAACAAAGGTACTCTCGACCTATGTTGCCGGTGAACATGTTTTTAGCCTAAACAATGACTAGAAACAGCCTGCTCACTAAGGGTATTGGCGGCATTGGTGCCGCCTTACTTGTGCTAAACGGCCTTATCGGCGCAGGTATTTTTGCCTTGCCTGCCAAAATGGCTGCAGAGTTAGGTGCGTTTAGCCCTTATATATTTCTTATTTTTGGCGCCCTTATGCTCACCATTGTGTGGTGTTTTGGGCAGCTTGCTGTTTTTTATCAAGAAACTGGCGGCCCTGTCATTTACGCCCGTAAAGGGTTCGGTAATGCAGCAGCCTTTCAAACCGGGTTTGTGTATTACCTTGCCAGAGCCACTGCGATAGCGGCGAATATGCACGTTCTGCTGCTGTACGCCGGCTATTTGTGGCCAGAAATCAACTCAGGAATGGGAAAATCTCTGGCAATAATAGCGCTCACTAGCCTATTGATATTTGTCAATATAGTGGGGCTAAAAGCTGCAATGCGCTCCCTCGACACTATCTCTGTTTTGAAGCTATTGCCTTTTGTAGCGCTTATTGGCGTAGGATATTGGCAGCTTGATTTCTCTACTGCTTCGCCCGTTGTCACCCCAACATTAGATACCATTTCTGCAGGCGCTCTCATTACGCTGTACGCATTCATTGGTTTTGAAACGGTTGTGGTTACCAGCGGCGAAACTAACTCTCCAAAGAAAACCATTCCAAAAGCATTAATGCTGACGGTGTCAGGCATAGCGTTATTTTATTTCTGCGTTCAGTGGCTTTATTGGCATACCCTTGGCGCTGCAACACCCGATAGCGCCCCATTAATCGCCCTTGCTAATATTATTTTTGGTGAAACTGGTGCGCTGATAATGACATTAGCCGCCGTTGTATCTGTAGCTGGAAACCTACTTGCCAACATGATTTCAACATCACGTCTTACGTACTCCATGGCACGTCAGTCTCTTATCCCAAACAAATTGGGTAAGCACTGGCTTGGCAAAGTGCATAGCGAGTTTGCCACTCCGTATATTTCGGTTTTAGTATTGGGTGTTTTTGCAGGCGTTATGGCGCTAAGCGGCAGTTTTGTGTGGCTTGCAATTTCAAGTGTATTAGCAAGGCTTGTAGTTTACGCGGTGTGCGTTGTGGTGCTCATGAAAGCGCAACATCAGCTTACCTACACACCCAACATCGTCAAACGTGCAGTACCCTTTATAGCACTTGCTGTGTGTATTTGGTCTATCAGTCAGTCGGCAACCAATGCCTGGTTATTCTTAGTTGGCGAGCTGGTGATAGGCGCAGCACTTTACTGGCTGTTCACGAAAAACGCGAAAGACTAAAAGCGTTAATTTGCAAAGAAGATAAGAGAAGTATTGTGGAAATTGTTGTTATACCCGTTACTCCATTCGCTCAAAATTGCTCCCTAATTTGGGACCCAGACTCTATGAAGGGCGCCTTTGTCGACCCCGGTGGCAACGTAGATAAATTGATCAAAGCAGCAAACGATAACCACGTTGATATTGATAAAATAATACTTACCCATGGTCACCTCGACCATGTTGGCGGCACCGTAGAAATAGCGTCACATTTTAATGTGCCCATTATTGGTCCACATAAAGGTGATAAGTTTTGGTTAGATGCCCTCATGCAGCAAAGTCAGATGTTTGGCTTTCCACCTGCTTCGCCCTTTGAGCCTAACCAGTGGCTTAACGATAATGACACCATTGCTATTGGCGGTTTAACGTTAAATGTACTGCATTGCCCTGGGCATACTCCCGGACACGTAGCGCTGGTTGAACGCACTAGCAATAAAGTGATTGTTGGAGATATTATTTTTGCAGGGTCGATTGGACGTACTGACTTCCCGCAAGGTGATCAGCAGCAGCTGATAAGCTCAATAAAGCAAAAGATCCTCACGCTTCCCGATTTGATGACCATTTATCCAGGGCATGGGCCTACCACCACCATCGCCACAGAGAGGGCAACCAACCCCTATGTGTCTGGGCCTTATGGTTGATTGCAGTAGCGTTAATTGCAACAGACGCCGCGCTTGTTTCCGCCATCTAACATTATGTGTATTTAAAGCAGAAGCGGCGGCG
This sequence comes from Alteromonas genovensis, assembly GCF_010500895.1. GTDB lineage: Bacteria > Pseudomonadota > Gammaproteobacteria > Enterobacterales > Alteromonadaceae > Alteromonas > Alteromonas genovensis. The sequence continues at coordinate 72,841 of NZ_JAAAWO010000012.1, read as the reverse complement.
TCAGTTTCAGCCTAGATAATGAATTAACGCTTACTCGTAAGCGCCGCTAGCATAATGAAGTTCATAGCTGTGGCTGTAAATTTCAAGAATGTTCCCAAACGGGTCTTCCATGTAAATCATGCGGTAAGGCTTTTCACCAGGGTAGTAATAACGCGGCGCTTTCATGCGCTTTTTACCACCAGCGGCTACAATTTTGTCTGCAAGGCCTTCAACATCTGGGTCTTGAACACAGAAGTGAAAGATGCCCGTTTTCCAGTATTCAAAGTTGTCTTCTGGGTTTTGCTGATCTTTAAATTCGAATATTTCCACCCCTACTCTGTCTCCAGTAGATAAGTGAGCTATGCGAAATTTTTCCCAGCCAGCACCGAAAACATCGGTGCACATCTCACCAATTGCAGAATCATCTTCAAGAATTTCTGTTGGCTTCATGATCAAGTACCAACCTAGTACTTCGGTGTAAAACTTTACGGCCGCGTCTAAATCGGGAACCGATAACCCAATATGAGAAAACGTACGTGGATACGGTGTTTTTACTGCTTCAGTCATCACTTACTCCTCTTAACGCATGCTTGCGTTAAACAAATAGTAGAAGGAAACCCAAGCCACTCAATAGAATGCCTGTGAGTCAACGTGAAGCGATGATAGCTAGACAAAGGTAAAACTTGAAATTATCATTAATTCTCAATTTGATAATTTAAAATTATAACCATGATTAATCCTATTTGGTTAGACACCTTTATCACACTGGCAGAAACTGGCCATTTTACCCGCACTGCTGAACAGCGCTTTATGACACAGCCCGGCGTAAGCCAGCACCTAAAAAAGCTTGAAGAAACGTGTGGCTTTGAATTAGTTATTCGCCTAGGTAAAGGCATTCAGCTTACCGAGCAGGGACGACGAGTGTTCGAATATGCCAAAGCTCAACAGCAGCAAGAGCAACACTTTATTGCCAGTTTAAAGTTTGATGAGCCTTACGAGGGTAAATGTATCGTCGCTTGCTCAGGTGCCATTGCACAGCGTATCTACCCTGCTCTTGTCGCATTGCAGACGCAGCACACAGCGCTTAACATCCATCTTGAAGTTGCGCCTAGAAGAACCATTCTTTCCGGTATCACTAACGGGACGTTTGAACTTGGCATAGTGACTAATATGCCCAACACAGAAGATGTATCCTGCACCTATCTAGGTGAAGAGCCGTTAGGGCTTATTTTGCCAAGCTCATACCTGACCAAAAATGGACAGCGCCACGGAAAGCGCAATAATAAACACAGCGCAAACAATATCGTCGACACGCTCAATACACTAGGGCTTATTAATCATCCTGACGCCGTGCATTACTTGCAGCGCTACATTAAAGATAGCGGCGAGGCAGACTTAGCACTTATTAACCCGAATAAACTTAAGCACTCAGGTTATGTAAACCAACTCTCTCAAATTTTAATTCCGGTGAGTAAAGGGCTTGGTTTTACCGTGTTACCAAGCAGCACGCTTGAGTTTGTCGACGTGGCAAATCAGCTTACGGTGTACACACCTAAAAATGATGTAACCGAACCTCTTTACTGCGTTCAGGCAGCACACGCTGCGCTGCCCGCTCGCTACAATATAGTAAAGAATGTAGTAAAGGATGTGATTAATAAGAGTGTCTGTAACTCTTCGCCATGAGATCTATCTGATAAGGCTTTTTCAAAAGGCGATTGTGAAAAGTTCTCTAGCGAGGGCGGAGCAATGTTTCGCGTAGAGCGTTGGTATTTACAAAGCCACTGGAAAAATAGCGTTAGTTGGATTGGTGTAGTGGTAGTAGCTCATATCTAATCTCACACACTCGAGCGAAAGTTTCGACTTGGCCCGGCAGGCAGCTTTGGACAAACACCGGACGGTCGAGCGTTAATTCTTGAGAGACGCTGACGGGCAGTAAACGGTCGCTAGCTTTCATCTTCATGCTTCTGTTGGTTTCTTTTCACCTCTATATGTACAAACTTGCTATAGATTCACTTTTTGATAGGCATGTTTCATAACATGTTAAGTTGACGGTAGCTTTAAACACCCAAATTTAGTAGACCGAATGATGAGCTTTCTTTGCGACAATGTCATTGATAATCCGAACATATTTTATTAGTCTGAAGGTTCAAGAAGAGTAAAATAAATAAGGACTTTTGTGAACTGGCACCATATCCTCATTGCCGTGGCAGTGACTTTAATACCACTGAATTCTCAAGCATCCGAAGTCACATCTAATGAGCAAGAGTATCAAAAAGAGTTTTTGAGAAAAGCTACAGAAATTGGAAAAGAGTTAGACAACAAAGAAAGCACACTACTGCAAAAACTTGTTAAGTCTGAAGCATTATTTGATGTATATGATGAGGATCCCGTCGCGACAGATATTATTGCTCAGTATTCATCAACATATTTCTCGTTTGCTGGTGAGCATAGAAGAGCGTTAGCTATTGCAGATATTGGCCAATCCATAAAAAAAGATGATAAGCCAGCCTTAGACCTAAGTGTATTTAATGCAACGCCTGCGGTAGAGGCTATTCTAGATGTTGCTAGAACTCAAACTGTTGTAATGGTAAATGAAGCTCATCATATCGCTCAACATCGTGCTTTGACCTATGACCTACTTGAAGGTCTGTGGGATAGCGGTTTCCGATATTTTGCTCTAGAAGCTTTAAGTAGTAGTGAAGCTTTACCCTTTGACGGCCCTCTCAAACGCAATTCTGGCTACTACACCCAAGAACCCTTGTTTGCCTATATGATCAGTCACGCACTTGAGCTAGGCTACAAATTAATCCCTTATGATTCAGGTGGTGATACACAAACAAGAGAGAAAGAAGCGGCCGCCAATTTAAAACGCGACATTTTCGATAAAGATCCCAGCGCAAAAATATTGATTCACGTAGGATATTCACATATCGATGAGTCTGGGTGGTTGGCAAAAAATTTAAAAGATGCAATAGGAGTTGATCCTCTTACAATTGATCAAGTTAAATTCTCTGAAAAAAGCAAGCCTGTTTTTGAGCATCAAAACTACGAAAAAGTACTCGCACATTTTCAAAACAAAGAGCCCATAGTGCTGTTCGATAACCAAAATGAGTTTTATTCATCTGAACCAAATAAGTGGGATGTATCGGTGTTTTCTCCGAGAACAAATTACTTCTCAAACAAGCCCAATTGGATGCTAAAAGAACGAGAGGCAATCAAACTAGAGCCCTCACTTTGTGAAGGTAGTTACCCGTGTTTGGTAGAGGTCTTTAGCCATGAATATGCGCAGGAAGAAGACCTTTTAGAATTTATTCCATATGATAAAACGGTAATCAATAGTGAACTAGATAAGAAGGTCATTCTCGTTGGTTCCGAAAAGACTTTGATAGTTGTCACGGACGAAAATAGAACGATACTAAGTCAGCGAGTTGTTGAACAATAAGGCTCTCATTCAAATAAGTCGAAGCTTGTTATCGCCCATTTCTACAGTAAACTCATGAACGATTTCATCATCGTCATGGATCCTTTTTAGGGGGCCCGTTGAGAGAATGATAACCAAATTCTTTTGGCTGTAAAAGGCTGCTTTTGAACATACCATGCCTCTTATCTGTCGCTTTCATTTAGTTCGCCAAGGTCCGCAATAGTACGCTTCAGCCCTACAGAGTCAATGGTTCAAAAAGACGAGGAGCAGATGCTTAAAGCCGTGACACTATTGTTTTTATCCGATTCAAAATCTTTTTTGCGTCCGCGTGCGGATTGGCTGCAACGTTCCTCATCCATGGTTGGCCTTCAATCATAACCTTTGAGGAAACGCCCTTTAGGTCTTGAACTAATTGTTCTGTAACACCAAACACAGGCCTCCAATTGAAAACACCAGTTTGAGGCATACAGCACAGCTCAGTCGTTTCAAATTCATCAAGGCCAATAGCAACCTGTTCGGCCACTTTTATGCATTGATGTAATTTTTGATCTAGGCCAGCTTGCCCCATAGCCAAAAAAGTTGCCAATAAAGTTATACCAGCAGCGCCGCGTGACCCTTGTACTCCCACATTTGGAGTAGCCAAGTAGCTGCCAGAAAAGCTTACAGAACGCTCAGACTCCGCCGCTTTAAAAAGACAAATGGCAGAGTCCTTAGGTTGAAAAAGCCACTTATGTGCTGAGATAGCGACACTATCGGCAGACTCTATACCATCTAGCAAAGCCCGATATCTTGAGAGCCTGAGCGGACCTGCCCAAGCAGCATCAACATGTACCCACTTCGATGCTTCTAAATGCCATCCTGATAATGGATCTATCGCACCTCGACCTGTTGTGCCCGCCGTCAAAACAAGAGCTGCGTTCGAGAGGTCTGGTAGAGCTTGTACATCCATTTTCCCATTTTTGTCAGTTGCGACTTTCTTACAAGGCAGACCTAAGATATGGGCTGACTTCGCAACAGAGAGGTGGGCATCTGCTGAACATACTATCGACTTCGCCCCATGCTCACGAGCAGCCCAGAGTGCAGTAAGGTTTGCGATTGTAGAGCCGGCACACATATGGCCATTGCGCATTTGAAAAGCATCAGCAATCCAATCAATCACTATACTTTCTGCTTCTGTCGCAAATGGGCTCAAATCCGGATGGAGCAAATTTTGATTGTATTGCGCGTTCAAACGGGTTGTTTCAATCGCTACTTTCGGTGGTGGAGGGTCCATATGTGCAAAGGAAACCGCCGAACCTAAATTAGCTGATTTGTCTCTAACTATTCTAGAAATCAACTCAAAAGCGACTTCATCGCCTAGGCCATTCTCTGGGAAATTTTTTGGAAGTGTGTAGTTCATAAAATTCGGAGAAATGGTTAGGGATATCAAGAGATAAACCTACTTCAATCTTTTGCGCAATGCACGCTGTTTCTCAATAAGCGGTATGCTTGAGATAAAAAGGGTTTAATTACAGTTATCATTCTCGCCCACATATCTGAAGGTTCGTTATACGTACGCTAGAGACTGTCAAATCTGATCTTGTTCTGTTGTTAAAAGTGTCAGCTCAAGTGGTGACCAATCCAACTAACGCTGTTAACACCAAGCGACTAACGCCACTACTACACGTTAGCCTTGGTTCTCATCCGTTGACGGTTTTCTTTCAATATCCGGGTCGGGAGATACCATTTTAGATTCTGTTTTATGTTCGGGCACATCTACTTTGCCTGCAGCAATCACTTCTCCGTCTTGCCACAGTTTCCATTCCCCTCGCTCGTAAACATCCCACTGCTCATCATTGGTTAGGGGCTCTGTAGCAATAATACTCACTACGTCTTTCGGTGTGGTCTCAGCTGCAAAATCTATGGCTACTTCCACATCCTTTAAACACGCTGGCCCAAACGGTGCTCTTCGGGTAATACTGGCAAGCTTGGTACTGCAAAACGTAAACAACCAGTCGCCATTACCCAATAGACAATTAAAGACACCTTGCTTGGCATAGGCTTGAGATAATGAAACAAGAGACTCGACCAATTCCAGGGGCGATGTGTCTCGCGGCAAATGTTGTCGTACGTGGTTCATAATGTCGCAAAACATTGCTTCGCTGTCGGTATCGCCCACAGGCTCATACATGCCTTTTGCAGCAGAAAAGCTGGGTATTTGGCCGTTGTGCGCAAATACCCAATATTCACCCCAGAGCTCACGGGCAAAGGGATGAGTATTCGCCAACGTGATGTTACCCACATTCGCCTGTCGAATATGGCAGATGGCGGTTTTACTTTTGATGGGTAATGTAGAAACAAAATCTGCAATGGGTGATGTAGCGCTAGGCTCGGGGTCATGAAACATCCTGACGCCTTTACCTTCGTAAAATGCCACTCCCCACCCATCTTTATGTGGGCCAGTCTCACCGCCACGGCGGGTAAGCCCGGTGAAGCTGAAACATAAATCTGTTGGTGTATTGGCACTCATGCCTAAAAGTTCACACACAGCGTTTATTACCTATTGCAGTAATTTAATTAAGTACGTTGAGAATACGCAAGCTATCGAGTTGAATCAATTCGACATTAGGTAGGTGTATCACTTTTTGTTGCAGGTATAAGCGTTGTTTTGGACGATGTAACGGGGCTAGGAAATTTAACGGGGTCAGAGCCAGTTATTTTTATATTCAATAACATAAGACACTCTCTGACCCCACTTATTTTTATACGGTTTTTGGTGAGTTTTCAGCCTCCAAAACGCTGTACTCTTGTTCATTATCGGCCTTGCGAGGCTCGATGCCTGCGTTGCGTGATTCGCCGATAACATGGCTATCCCGTACGTTTTTCTGCACCGTGATAGCGGCAAAAAGGCTTAGGGTGAAGGCCATGCCGAAAAAACCTTTTTCACTCAATAGGAGTTCAGCATTTAATAGACCTATTACTAATAATACGATGGCTGATACGGTGGCCACAGCTGATGCTAAAAAGTACGCTTTGGTAGTCGGCACGCCTTCCATTTTATCACGTACCGTCTTTTGCAAACTCACCACTGAAAATAAGCCAAACAACATGATTGTGAAATAGTATCCTTTTTCGTTCAGGGCCATAGGCGCGTTATATAAACCGATGAAATACGCGCCTACTCCTACAACGAGTGCTGCTAGTGACGCAATACGAAAAGCTTTAGTGGGTTTATTAAGATTTTGCATAGTAAAACTCCTAAATATTCTTTATTTGACCCGTATGGGTAAACGTAACTGCCTTGTTCGTTAAATCGTACTTTTGCATGTAGCGGGCGAGGCTAACAAAGGTGGTGGTTTCTACTTTACGGCCATGATCTGACAGCGTTACACCATCGCTAAACAGACTTGCCACACCAAGTTTAGCCCGGCTCATGTTTACTTTCTGCGGCGTAAAATGCGCTTTCGCATTTACCTTAAGCTGCGCAATATCAGTTGTTGAGTACATTGCCGCGTTTAATACATCAAGGGTGTACTCAGTGCAGTTTTGACGTTCGCTATTAAACGGATTTGCCACCACCGAATATCGAGAGTTGTGAAGTAACTTAGCGTTGTCATCGCGGTATAGGTTTATCAAAGCCTGCTGCACTTCTGCTGACGGAATAATAATTCCCGCTTCCAGCGCATAAGCACTCCAGAAAAAATCTACTGGATAGTCAGTAATTAAGTGACTTTTGCCCTGATCTTCAGCGTCTTGATACAAATTATGTATGGCATAGCCTTTGGCCGTATTGCCATCGCTCAGCTGAATACTCGAGTAAATAGCAATTGCGGTGTGGGTAAAATGAATACCTTTTGGCATATCTTCTATAGGTCTGCCACGCCTTGCGATAACAAACGCCCGAGCGCCTTCACTTGCCGCATACTTTTCCACATCTTTTGAAAAAGTCGCAATCGCTTCTGGCGTAAAGCTAGGCTTACCGTGTTGCTGGCTTCCCGCGTGTACGTTTGGAATGCTAGACATTAAGAGTACAAAGACAAACCCGATTGAAGTTAAGAAGATTTTCATACCTAACCTACCGCTTAGTATTAGTGGTAGTGGTAGTTACTTTAGTTTTAGTGGTAACCACTTGGTTTGGGGCGGGGTCGGCAGTAATAATTGTCTCGGTAATAACCAAAGGCTGGTTATGAGCAACAGAAGATTGATGGCTAGCCCGATGAAGGTTTGCTCGATGAAGGCTATGAGCACTTTCATCCACCACGCTTTCTGTCAAAGCGCTTCCCGCCATAACGACACTCCCAGTCAGTACCACAGGTACTGCCACTACCGCACTGGCTACTGAGGCCGTTGTCGCTAAACCTTCAGATGCGGCTAGCGCACTGTGCTTACTGGCTTTACCACTATGGTTAATAGAATCATCTGCAAATACAGAATGGGTAAGAAGCGCACTACTTAGTAATGCAGTTAATATCAATGTTGAACGTGTATTTTTCATATCACTTGCTCCTAGTGTGTTAAGACAAGGTTTGCCTGAACACGTTCTACACTAGAGGCAAGAATAAATTTCGTAAACCAAAATCATTAATGTAGTATTAAATTACACCACAAGTATAGAATATTAATACCATGAGCCAAATCAGTCTTGTCTACGACACATTAAAACAATGCTTACGCGAACGGCGATTCACCTATAAGCAGCTTGCAGAAACGCTTAGCGTGAGCGAGGCAAGCGTGAAGCGCAATTTTTCGCTACAAGCGTTTAGCCTGGATAAATTAGAGCAGATTTGCGAATGCTTAGATTTGTCATTAAGCGACTTATTTAGTCTTTCACAAAAACAGCAAGAGAAGATTTCACAGCTATCTGAACAACAAGAAATGGAGCTGCTCGCCAACCCCAAGTTACTCCTTGCCGCGGTGTGTGTAAGAGACGGTTGGCGCTTTTCAGAACTTATCGAATATTACGATATTGATGAAGTGGAAGGCATTAAGCTAATGACAACCCTCGATAGACTTAAGCTTATCGAACTGTTGCCGAACAACCATTATAAGCTGCTTATTGCTCAAGATTTTCGCTGGATCCCCGGTGGACCGCTAGAGAAATTCATGGAAAAAGAAGTCATGGTGAAGTTTATGGACCCGAAGAAAAACGAGACGTGGATGTTTCGCTTTTACTTGCGAGGTCGCTATTCAAAATCATCTATCTCTATTATTCAACGACGCTTAGAACAGCTTAGGCAAGAAGCAGCCAAACTAAGCAGCGAAGACAACGACTTGCCAATTGAAGAGCGTCAGCATGTGGGGTTACTCATGGCAATGCGGCCTTGGGAGCCTTCGCTCTTTGAGAACATGAAACGAAATTAGAGTGGTAAGGGTATATCAGGATCAAAGTAGAGTAATGATGTTACCCTAAGTGTAACTCTGAACACGCTCAAACTAATTTTTTTGGTACATTCAGACAAGCGCTGACAAACCACTGATATGATCGTGACGCCTTCTACGATGGCTAATTGAGTTATGTTACTATATTAAAAAACACGCTTGGCTACCACATGACTGAACAACCAAATAACCCCCTTCACGGACTCACCCTCGAGAAAGTCGTCACTCATCTGCACGAACGTTACGGATGGGAAGGGTTGTACTATCGCATTCGAATTAATTGCTTTAATAACGATCCCTCGATTAAATCGTCGCTTAAATTTTTACGCAAAACTCAGTGGGCGAGAGACAAGGTAGAGCAGCTTTACATACAGACATTTATAAAGTAGCACCGATTTTACATAAAGAACGTGCTACTAGGTGTTTCATCTGTTTTATTTGATTTAAATTAATAACTAGCGTTCAATCAACGTCGTAATATTGTTTAGTTTTTAATGTACGTAGAAGTACAAATACTGCTATGTTTAGTAAAACCAAAACAACGAAAGGAAGAAGCCATGGTTAAAAAAGTTGTTGAATTTCGAACGTTGTTGAATTATGCGTTACTTTTTACGTTGAGCTTTTCACTGTCCTGCGCTGCAGCTACCAGCACGGTGACCGTTGTCGACCAAAACAATAAGCCTGTCAGCAATGCTGTGGTCGCATTTCTCCCTGTACCCAACGAGCTAAACACGTCCCCCAGCGTAACTGCCACCACTCATCAAGAAACTGCAAAGCACGCTGCTACGGGCAGTATTCAAAGCGATGGTGAGCAGGTGGCCATCATGGACCAAGTAGATAAGCAGTTTTTACCTCGTGTAATCGCCATTCAAAAAGGCCAAAGGGTCAAATTTCCCAACAGTGATGATATACGTCATCACGTTTATAGTTTCTCCCCCACTAAACCGTTCGAAATAAAGCTGTATAAAGGCTCAAATGTCGATCCTGTTCTGTTTGATAAGGCAGGTATTGGCACACTTGGCTGTAATATACATGACGGTATGGTAGGGCATATTTACGTGTCAGATGGAGAAATAACTAGCGTGTCTGACAGTAACGGCATAGCGAGCTTTGACCAGTTAGTGCCTGAATCTGTGATAGTGTGGCACAAAGACTTATCGATAGATGGCAGCCTAAAAGTGAAAGTAATGCTAGAAGAGAGCGACAGTACCTCTATTGCGAGCGTTAAGTTAGTCCGCCGCGCTCCGCCGACCAAAAAGCGTACTTTCGGTGCTAGCCGGTTTGGCGGTTGAGGTAACCATTGAAGTCTTATTCTCTCAATCAACACGTATTTAGACTCGCGGCAGGGCTTGTCTTGCTGTCAACGCTAGCCATACTGTTGAGCGTGTGGTCGTCGACCACTGAACATGCCAAGCGCGAATTAGCAGAGAGTCTTGAGGTTGCACGCTACGTGGTAGCAGAGGTTTTCAGTAACCGTGAAGAACAGTTGTTTACCAACGCAAGAGTACTTACCGATGATTTCGGCTTTAAAAGCGCAGTAGCATCTCAAGATAACGCCACCATTACAAGTACATTAGAAAATCACGGTAACCGAGTTGGCGCAGACGTGATGGCGTTGCTATCGCTGTCGGGCAGTATTACCAGCAGCACCTCTAAAGGATTACAATCGGGACAGCAATTCCCCCACCCTCAACTAGTGCAAAATGCGCTACAACAGGGTGGCCAGAATGCATTTATTGTAGTGAATAATGAGCTTTATCAAGTGTTACTTTTACTTGTTGAAGCGCCCAACCCCATCGCTATCGCTGCTATTGGCTTTAAAATCGATGAACCCGTTTTAGCGCGTTTGAAATCAATTACGTTGTCTGATGTCGCAATTGTGGCAGAAAAACAAGACAGCATCATTTTTAAGCAAAGTACGCTGAGTGACGCTCAAGAAAATTATAAACGTGTAAACGGCGTAGACGAGCTGTCTTGGTTATCTTTTATCCCCTCAAACCAAGCACAGCTCATTACGCAGTACATACCATTGTTTAGCGATAGTGATACAAAAATAACCCTAGAGCTTTCAGAGAGCGCTCAAACGCTGTTAACCGAATTTGCCAAACTGCAAAAGCAAATTAGCATCATTGCCGCCCTGCTTCTTGCGATCTCGCTAATTATTGCCGCGTTGTTTGCCAAACGGATATCACGGCCCCTTCGCCGTTTATCTACAATATCGCAAGAGATAGCGGCGGGTATGTACAACCACAAAACGTTTGTTACTTCTCACACAACAGAAATCGCGGCGCTTTCTGACTCTTTTCAGTCAATGCAAAGCAATATTCAAATGCGTGAGAAACAAATTCAATTTCAAGCCAGACACGACCTCCTAACTGGCTTAGTTAACCGCTATCATATTTCTGATGTCATCGAGAAAAAGTTGAGTAACAAAGAGTCTTTTAGCGTCATTGGAATAAACATTCTTCGCTTTCGAAATGTGAATGATGTATTTGGCTATAGCAACGGCGATTTTTGCTTGCATACTCTCTCGGGGCGCTTAGAGAAGCTTGGCGGTGAGGCGGCAAGACTAAGTGGTGGTGAGTTTTTGTGGATGCCCAAATCTAGACTCAGCGGTAACGACTTAGCCTCGATTCAAACTGAACTTGAAGCGCCTATTTACGCAGAAAATGTTGTGATTACATTGAAGCTGTCTTTTGGTCAATTACACTGCCCTGAAGACGCCGATGACTCATCGACCCTACTAAAACGCCTCGCGATTACATTAGACCACGCTCGCCATTTACCAGAGCACCGCGTTCGCTACAGCCCAGATTTCGACGCTGAATACACGCGGCGTATTAGCATCATTACCGAATTAAAGCAGGCTTTGCACCGAGATAGCCCTGAACTTTCCTTGGTTTATCAGCCCAAGTTATGCTTAGACAGTAGCTCGATAAGTCATGCGGAAGCATTAATGCGCTGGACCAGCAAAACCCTTGGATTTGTGGGCCCTGATGAGTTTATATCAGTTGCCGAACAGGCAGGGCTAATAGGGGCGGTTACCGACTGGGTAATTAAACGCGCCATTAACGACACTAAGACATTGGTGGATAACAACGTAGATGTGTGCGTTGCCATTAATTTATCCGCCAAAGATATATTGAATAAGTCATTACTACCACAAATAAAATCTCGTATTGCAGAAGCCGGGCTCTCACCCACTCAACTTGCCTTTGAAATAACCGAGAGTGATCTAGTCAGTGATGCACAGGGGGTGTACAGTGAACTTGGTTTGTACAGGGAGGCGGGGTTTACTCTGGCAATCGATGATTTCGGCACCGGTTATTCATCATTGTCGTATTTAAAAAGCTTACCGGTAAACGAACTCAAAATAGATAAAAGCTTTGTACTGAATTTAGACAAAAATCAAAGTGACCAACAGATAGTAAAAACAATCATCGATTTGGCGCATAACTTTGACTTAAAGGTGATTGCCGAGGGCGTTGAAACCCTGCCTAGTCTGTCGTTGCTTAATCAATGGGGGTGTAATTATGCCCAGGGCTATTTTATCTCTCGCCCTGTACCAGTAGAGCAATTTATGCAATGGTACAAAGACAACAAAAACACTGACTGGATATCACAATGAGACACTGTGCGGCGATGTTATGCGCCCTTTTATTGATTGCTTCTAATAATGAAGCGCTCGCTGGCGACGGTAAATTGCTTGGCACTGCAGGGCTTATCCAAGTTGAAGGCTCTGGCGGAGGCGGAATAGTTCCCTGGGCAACGCTAGCCGGCTACGATACCCAAGACCAAGTCTCTGTTAATGCTGTGATGACACAGGTTGACCTTGACGACTATCGTCTGAATGTTATGGGTGTGTCTGCTTCTTTTTACGACCGTATCGAAATTAGTGCAGCCCACCAACGCTTTGACCTAAAACAGCTTGGCGGCGACATAAGGCAAAATATATTTGGGGTGAAATACCGCCTTTACGGAGATGCGGTTTACTCTCGTTTACCCCAAGTCAGTATTGGTCTTCAACACAAACGACTTGAAGATGGTGCAATTGCAGAGCTACTTGGCGCTGACTCATCATCAAACGGTACCGACTATTACATTGCCGCTACTAAGATTCATCTAGGTGCTGTAGCAGGTTTCAATGCGGTGTGGAATGTGACGGCGCGAGCTACTAAAGCCAACCAGCTTGGTTTACTGGGGTTTGGCGGTGCTGAAAACAATGATTATGAAGTTATGCTTGAAGCCTCAGCAGGCATATTGCTCTCGCGCAGCGTTGCCATTGGCGCAGAATATCGTCAGAAACCTGATAACTTAGGTTTAGGTGAAGATGATTGGGTAGACTACTTTGTTAGCTACATCCCCAACAAACACGTTGCGCTTACCCTTGCTTGGGCTGAACTTGGCAGTATGGCAGGTGCACAAGATCAAAACGGCCTGTATCTCTCAATAAATGGCCAATTATGGTGACATCATGTTGATAACGCGTATTTTCCCCCTCATCAGTTTTGTAGCAATTATTGGCTTAAGTGGCTGCTCTACCAACGTTGGTGGCCAGAACCCATCATCAAGCGTATACGCAGAGCTGGGCGGCAGTAAAAAGGTAGAGGAGATAGTGGAAAACTTTGTTGTTGAGATTGAGCGCGACCCCGTTATTCTCGCCTATTTCGATGGCGCAGATATTAATCGCTTTATCGATAAATTAAGTGAACAAATATGCCATCGCACCGGCGGCCCCTGCGAGTATTCAGGCGATACCATGGAGCAAGTGCACGGTGGTATGAATATTACTGAAGCCGACTTTAACCGCACCGTCGACTTGTTGATTAATGCAATGAACAAGGCAGACGTGCCCCACCCGCTGCAAAACAAAGTGCTAAGAGTGCTTGCTCCCACTCGCGACGAAATGCTTTATTTATAAGTTGTGAATTGTTTGAAGGAACTGCTTTTTACTAATGGCTCCCTTGCCTGCGTACTGGAACATCGGCAAGGGAAGTAACGAGAAGTATTCGTGCGTGTTGCCTTGATGTAGAACCACTGCACCTGCGGTAACACGCTGCGATTACGAATATTTTTAGTCTCGCTGAGTGGTAATTATCTATGCGGACTGATATTAATGCTAGGCGTCGTTATAAAGCGTGCTGATCCATTTTTCTTCGTTAATGAAGTTCCAACTCCATTTAGCCCACTTCTCTTCAAGCCCCATAGCTTTTACCTCATCAAGGCTCTTACCCTCTTGCTTAAGGGCTTTTACATAATCAAATGTTTCACTGATCATGTTAAGGAACGTCGTATATTCCGCCTTAGTGCCTACACCACCGTGACCAGGAATAATCATGGTGCTATCGTCTATTTTTGTCAGTAAATGCTGCACAGACTCCATATACCCTACTACATTGCCGCCTGCACCTTGGTCTATATAGGGAAACATGCCATTGAAAAATAAGTCGCCTGTATGCATAACATTAGGCTGTTCGAACCATACAACACTGTCACCGTCGGTATGACCCACAGGAAGATGCATCACATGTACCGTCTCGTTGTTAAAATATATTTTGATACCGTCTTCGTAGGTTATCGTTGGCAAAGCGTCAGGCTCAACGTTCTCGTCTCCGGCTAGACGCACCCGCACATTTTCGTGAGCAAATATGGTGGCACCTTTGTGGCTGTGGAAAAACGCATTCGAGCCTGTATGGTCACCGTGATAATGGGTGTTTATCACATACTTAGGTTTGTCGCTGCCAAGCTCGCCAAGTTGTGCGGCAATTTTTTCCGCAAGCGGAGCAAACTGATCATCAATAATAAGTACGCCATCGTCACCTGCAGAAACACCGATATTACCGCCCATTCCCGTTAGCATATGCACAGCACCTTTAATAGGTGTCGCTTTTACTTCCACGTTTGCAAATCTATCTTGTGCAAATGATACAGAAGTTGGTAACGCTACTGTCGATAGTGCAACTAGTGCCGCCGCTATTACCGACAGTGAATGTGTCGATGTTTTATTGATTGTTTTCATTCTTATTTCCTTGGGTGGGTAACCTATACTTGCAATGCTGTAATTCAAATACTCTGGCGTTTAACGCTATTAATTTGGCACAACCATTATATCGCTTACTAAAATGTAACAGCTTGATTGGCATTGCTTATTAGATGCTAACGATGTCGGACGATTAACCTTAACTAGCATTAACTAATGGCCGATATTAAGCATAAAATTGACTATGCATTCACTATGGCTAAATCGACGTATTAGATCATTTTTTCGCCGTCGGGAATATCGCCCATATAAGCAAAGCGCAAGACTTCCTTTCCGTCACGCTCTACTGTTTCTGTAAACATATCGAGAGGGCGAACCCACAGCGCACGTTCGCCGTAACAAGGCCTGTATACCACCAGTTTCGATTCATCTTCTGAGTGTGTGGCAATCTCATACACATCGTACATATTGCCTTTGTAATGCTTGTAGCGGCCTGGCGTAATGAGCTGTTTCGTTTCCATTGTGGGTCCTTATTCTTAGCTAGCTTTATCATGTAATTGAGTTTGTTAGATGGCTTGGCTCTTTTTGCTTAGCTCTTTTGGCTTAGCTCTATTTGCTTAGCTTGGCTGGCTTGGCGTTAATCGTCAAAGGGTAAGATCAATTGCTGTGTTGATTGATGGGCAGCTAAGCCTATGTGTATCCCCACCAGGCGAATTCCCCGTCCGTTGGCCCGCTCGAACGCCTCTTCCATCAGCGTTGCAAAATAATGCTCTTCAAGCATGGCATGTCGATGCTCAACGGTAGTCAGCTGAAAATCATTAAACTTAAGCTTAACGCCCTGTGTTCTTAAACGCACAGGCTTCCCGGTTCTTTTCTTGTGATTTTCCATGCGATCGTGGAGCTTTTCGAGTAAATGGGGAAGGAATGCCTTGCACTGTTCAATCGTTTGAATATCGTCACTTAAGGTACGCTCTACACCAATTGATTTTCGCTCGCGAGACACCGACAATTCGCGCTCGTCGATGCCATGGGCCCTTTCCCACAATACGCTGCCAAACTTTCCAAGCTCTTTCTGTATTCGTTCAAACGGATACTGGCGCACATCGTTACAAATGTTGAGCCCCATGCGCGCTAATTTTTGCATTGTCACTTTACCCACTCCAGGTATCTTCTTGAGGGGCATATTGCGAACAAACTCATCAAGATTATCCGGCGTAATAACACAAATGCCGTCGGGTTTGTTTTCATCACTCGCTACCTTTGCAACGAACTTACATGGGGCGACCCCTGCTGATGCGGTTAGACCTAATTCGCTTTCGATTCTTGCGCGGATCTCTTCAGCTATTAATGTGGCGCTGCCGCCGCAAAACTGACTGTTAGTCACATCAAGGTATGCTTCATCTAATGACAATGGCTCTACTAAGTCTGTGTAGTCAGAAAATATTTTACGAATTTTTTGAGACTCGCTGGCGTAAACGTCCATGCGGCCTTTTACTAAGGTAAGATTTGGGCACAGCTTCATGGCATAAGCGGTAGCCATTGCACTACGCACGCCATATTTTCTTGCCGGATAGTTACACGTTGAAATCACGCCTCTGCGATCAGAACTCCCCCCTATCGCGATGGGAATATTCTTAAGCGCAGGATTATCCCGCATTTCCACTGCGGCATAAAAACAATCCATATCAACGTGGATGATTTTTCGCATTTAAACTCGCATTGCGGTACTAGGATGCTGATAAGTGTATGCTAATACCAAACTGTACATATAGACAGTATAGTAGCGACTAGCGAAGACTTAATCCAGTGAGACGTGCGCTTTGAAGATTAAATGATAAGGTTTCTAACAGCCGCTGGTTGTTAGACTAATGATAGGTTTTGAATCAGCTGAACGAGCAGCTGCATATCTCACTCTGCAATTTGCAGGGTCTGGAGCCTCATCTAATGTAAGGTTGATATTTCCCAACCTACCTGAACAATTGCCTCCACCCCAAGTTAATCCTTCGCTTACATCCATCGCCCTTTCAATACCGCTTGGGTGAGGGCACGGGAAGCCACAGCGTAGGGTAATAGTTTGTCCGGCAAGTTCTACAGTCGGGTCTAAGTTGCAATCGGTTTTATTTTCGAGCCTGGCCTTATAATTGACAAGATCCGACGCCGTTTTCATTGATCCCTCTGCAGCTTCAAGGGTGGCAATTCGACCATCACGTCCTAAGTCTACTAATCGAGGCACTGCAGTCACTGCGAGGATCCCTAAAACAACGATTACAACAATCAACTCGATAAGGGTAAACCCTTTTTCACCTAACTTCATAAATACTCTTCTTTAGTATCAACATATTCATAAGGTAATATTTATTAAGAGATAGTATATGAACTTAAAAGTAACTTGAAATAAAACCGATACAAAAAAGCCGCTAGTGATGACTAGCGGCTTTATTCATTTAGGAAAAGTTGTTAGGTCGCGTATTAACCTACAAAATTTGGTTTTGCTTCCATTCATTCAGCTTTTTCTGACGTGCTTCTTCTTTTTCCATGCGCGACTTTTTGCGATCGCAAGGCTCTGGGCAGTCACACGCTTTTTCTATACCGATTGCGCCTAACCCGCCACAACTTCCCGAAATAGTTTTTCGCTGCACTAGGTAACCAATGGCCATAGCAGCAACCATGGTCAAAAAGAAACCGAATGCGAGAATAAATGTAGACATACCTACCCCTTAATTATGTACTGTGACCAGTTTATCAAATTCTGGCGACGCATACTCCTCAAAACTATCGTCTGTGCGACGAATGAGGAATACAGCAAGATTTTCCTGCTCTGCCACTTCAATAGCCTGTTCCCACCCCATCACGTTAAATGCAGTGGCAAGGCCGTCTGCGGTCATTGATGACGGATGGATAACCGTTACCGACACTAGGTTGTGAGATATCGGGTATCCTGTTGTTGGGTCAATAAGATGAGAATAACGCATGCCATCTTCTTCGTAATAATTACGATAGTCACCCGATGTTGCCACAGCGTTTGTTCCAATCGACACCACTTTTTGAATTGCCCGTTCTGTAGTCACTGGCTTTTCAATGGCAATTAACCACTCGCTACCATCACCACGTAGTCCCTTAACACGCATCTCGCCACCAATCTCAACTAAGTAGTTTTCGATGTTGTACTGCTCTAGTATTTCAGCCACTTCATCAACACCAAAGCCTTTAGCAATGGTAGATAGGTCTACGTACAGCATAGGATGCTGTTTCTTCAGTCCCGTCTGAGTAATACCTAATTTTTGATAACCTACGTAATCGCGAACACCGTCGATATCTTCGCGAGATGGCACTTTCTCAGGTCGCTTAGTGGGGCCAAACCCCCATAGGTTTACCAACGGGCCTACGGTAACATCTAATACACCGCCACTTAATTTGGCCAGCCGCAATGCCTCATTAACCACAAGCAAAGTATCATCAGACACCGCAAAATTATCGGTATAACGATACTGATTAAAGCGCGACAACTCAGACGTGGGGTCGTAAGTTGACATCATTTTGTTAACGTTAACTAAACGCGCATCAATCTCAGCCTGAAGACCTTCTATCGCCTTACCTTTATCAGCCAGGTACTTAACGTTATACGTTGTGCCCATAGTTTGTCCCTGCAGATGCACAACAGGACGACTTTTGTCACTGCAGCTTGCAAGCATTACCATGGCTATGGCTATTACAGCTAATAGAATTCGAACAAAAAATCGAATCACAATAGGTTCCTTACTCTATCCTTTACACAAACAAAAAAGGGGCTTACGCCCCTTTTATAAACTTATTTGCGTAGATTAACCACCGAAGTCATCTAGCATGATGTTCTCGTCTTCAACACCTAACTCTTTAAGCATGTTGATAACGGCAGCGTTCATCATAGGTGGTCCACACATATAGAACTCACAATCTTCTGGAGCAGGGTGATCTTTCAAATATCTTTCTAGCAATACTTGGTGAATAAACCCAGTTTCCCCTTCCCAGTTATCTTCAGGTTGTGGATCAGAAAGCGCTACATGCCACTGGAAGTTCTCGTTTTCTGCGGCTAGCTCGTCGAAATCTTCTGTGTAGAACATTTCTCGAAGTGAACGTGCACCGTACCAGAAACTCATCTTACGCGATGATTTTAGACGACGAAGCTGGTCGAAGATGTGTGAACGCATTGGGGCCATTCCAGCACCACCACCTACGAATACCATTTCGTTCTCAGTGTCCTTTGCGAAGAACTCACCAAATGGACCAGAGATTGTCGCTTTGTCACCTTCTTTAAGGCTCCAAATGTACGATGACATTTTACCAGCAGGTAGGCTTAAGTTATTAGGCGGCGGCGTAGCAATACGCACGTTAAGCATAATAATGCCTTCTTCCTCTGGGTAGTTAGCCATTGAGTATGCACGAATAGTCTCTTCGTCTACTTTAGACTCAATGTCAAAGAAGCCAAAGCGTTCCCAGTCACCGCGGTACTCATCAGGAATTTCAAACTCTTTATATTTAACATGGTGAGCAGGCGCTTCAATCTGAATGTAACCACCAGCACGGAACGGTACGCTTTCACCGTTAGGAATTTTAAGTTTCAGCTCTTTGATGAAGGTTGCCTTATTATCGTTAGAGATAACTTCACAATCCCATTTCTTAACACCAAACACCGACTCTTCAAGTTCGATTTCCATGTCTTGCTTAATCGCAACCTGACACGACAAACGGCAGCCTTCACGTGCTTCACCTTTCGTAATGTGATCAAGCTCGGTAGGTAAAATCTCACCACCACCTGAATGCACATCTACGCGACACTGACCACAAGAGCCACCGCCACCGCACGCTGAAGATACAAAGTAACCAGCATCTGCAAGCGCACCTAGCAACTTGCCGCCTGGCTCAGTTTTAATAGCTTTGTCCGGATCACCATTAATTGTAATAGTAACGTCACCACTTGGTACCAATTTAGACTTGGCAAACATGATGATGAATACTAGTGCCAATACAATGGCAATGAACATGCCGACGCCTAGATAAATTTCTACGTTATTCATTTAAATGCTCCCGAGCTCGATTAAAGCTGAATACCAGTGAATGACTGGAAGCCTAACGCCATAAGACCCGCAATCATGAATACCGATCCAAGACCGCGAATACCGTCAGGCATATCTGCGTATTTCAGCTTTTCACGTACAGCGGCCAATAGCACAATAGCAATTGCCCAACCGATACCACTTCCTACGCCGTAAACTACACTTTCGGTCAAGTTATATTCACGTTGAACGGCAAATGCTACGCCACCAAAAATTGCACAGTTAACTGTGATTAGTGGTAGGAAGATACCAAGTGCGTTGTATAGCGCTGGAAAGAACTTATCCAAACTCATTTCTAATATCTGTACCAACGCAGCAATAACGCCGATGAAGGTTAGAAAGTTAAGAAAACTTAAGTCAGCTTCTGGGAAGCCTGCCCATGCAAGCGCACCTGGAGCAAGGATATTAACGTAAATGATTTGGTTAACAGGTACTGATATACCAAGTACAACGATTACTGCTACACCAAGACCCATTGCAGTTTTAACTTTCTTAGATACCGCCAAGAAGGTACACATACCTAAGAAAAGTGATAACGCCATGTTCTCAACAAATATTGAGCGAACAAATAACGACAAATAATGTTCCACGACTTACTCCTTAGGCTCTACTTGCTCTGGACGGATAGTACGGATAAACCATATCAAACCGCCGATTAAGAAGAATGAACTGAATGGCAGTATTAACAGCCCGTTACCCTGATACCAACCACCGTTCTGAACAAGCGGAAGGATCTCAAATCCAAGAATAGTACCGAAGCCAAATAGTTCTTTGATGGTACCGATAACTACTAGAACGAAAGAGTATCCTAAGCCGTTACCAATTCCGTCAAGGAAGCTCATAAGAGGTGGACTCTTCATCGCATAGGCTTCTGCACGCCCCATTACGATACAGTTAGTAATTATCAATCCGACGAACACCGACAGCTGTTTCGAAATTTCATACGAATACGCTTTCAATATTTGGTCAACAACGATTACCAATGAGGCAATGATTGTCATTTGGATAATAATTCGAACACTAGAAGGTATCTGGTTGCGAATAAGTGAGATAAACAAGTTTGAGAATGCTACAACGCTTGTTAGTGCTAATGACATTACCAACGCTGTTTCTAGCTTTGTGGTAATTGCCAGTGCTGAACATACCCCTAATACCTGAAGGGCGATCGGGTTGTTGTCCAAGATTGGCCCAAAGAGGGCCTTTTTCATTTCTTTAGTATCTGCCATGAGACTTCCCTTATGAACGCCATGCTTGGTTCTTCAGGAACTGGCCGAAGCCTTGCTCGCCTACCCAGTAACGAATTGTGTTTTCTACACCGTTACTTGTTAGGGTCGCACCTGAAAGCGCATCAATTGTGTGAGGATTGCTTGGGTTAGCATTCTTTACTACTCGAATGGCTACATCACCATTTTCGTATATTTCCTTGCCATCCCATTTGTCCTGCCACGCTGGATTTTGAACCTCACCGCCTAGTCCTGGCGTTTCTTTTTGCTGATAGTAAATAAGCTCACGAACAGTTTGTCCGTCTGCATCTAGCGCTAAGAAACCGTACATAAGATCCCATAGTCCACTGCCGTGCACTGGAAGAATAATGCGTGAAACATCACCCTGTGCGTCACGTACCAAGTAAACACTGGCTACGTCAGGGCGGCGTTGGAAACCAACATTGCTGTTTGTTACTTGCGTGCTGTATTCAGTTTGTTTAGCAGCCTTATACATATCGTAATCTGCAGTTGGCGCTTCAACGAATTGACCGCTATCCAGATTAACGAAGCGCGGTTCAACACGCTCGGCGTAAGTGCTTTCAATAACGCTGTTGCTCATGCCCATCTCGTATAGGCCTGCGGCGTTAAGGATATTACTCTTCTTATCAAGAGCAGCGTTCGTCTGCTGTAGCGAGCGCAGGCCAACGGCCGCGCCAGATACAACAATTGAACATACTAAACATACGGCAACAACAATACCTACCGTTTTGCCTAAAGATTCTTTCTTAGCCGACACGTGCTACCCTCCGCTTGATATTGCTCTGCGCGACGAAATAGTCGAACAATGGTGCCCACAAGTTAGCAAATAGAATCGCTAGCATCACACCTTCAGGGAAGGCTGGGTTCAATACGCGTATTAATACCGTCATGAATCCGATGAAGAAGCCGTAAGCCCATTTACCTTGGTTTGTGAATGCAGCCGATACTGGGTCTGTTGCCATAAAGAACATACCGAAGGCAAGTCCACCCACTACAAAGTGCCAGTATGCAGGCATTGCAAACATTGCGTTGGTATCGCTACCGATTAGATTTAGCAATGTTGCAAAGAACGCTACACCAAGACCAACACCGGCAACGATGCGCCAGCTTGCAATACGCATGTACATGATGAATAAACCACCAAGAATAATCGCAAGGGTCGATACTTCACCAGCAGAACCTGAGATAGTACCCAAGAAGCTGTTCATCCAGTGATCCATGTTTGCGTAGTCAAGTTGGCCTGATGCCGCTTGGCTTAGTGACGTTGCACCTGAGTAACCGTCTGCTGCTACCCATACTTGGTCACCTGAAATTTGTGCAGGGTATGCAAAGTATAAGAACGCACGACCAGACAATGCTGGGTTTAAGAAGTTACGGCCTGTTCCGCCAAACACTTCTTTCGCGATAACCACACCGAAGGTAATGCCCAATGCTACTTGCCACAAAGGAATTGTTGCAGGTAACGTTAGTGCGAAAAGTACTGAGGTTACGAAGAAACCTTCATTAACTTCGTGCTTACGCACCGAGGCAAAAAGCACTTCCCAGAAACCACCTACAATAAAGGTAGTGGCATAAATAGGTAACCAGAAACACGCTCCGTAGAAGAACATGCCTAGTACGCCTGCATTCGATAAGTCTCCGCCTAGGGCTGAGAACAAACCTGCCTGCCACGTATCTGGCAGTGTACCTGCACCAGCAGCAATCGCGTCTTGCGCTTGAAAACCAATGTTGTACATACCAAAGAACATAGCTGGGAATGTTGCCATCCAAACCATGATCATTATGCGCTTAAGATCGATACTGTCGCGCACGTGAGTGTTTGCTTTATTTACTTTGCCTGGCGTGTAAAAGATGGTCGCCGCAGCTTCGTAAAGCGCATACCACTTTTCATGCTTACCACCTGGCTCGAAGTTCGGTTCGATTTTTTCTAAATACGCTTTTAAACCCATGACTTAACCCTCTTTCTCTATCGTGGCCAAACAGTCGCGTAAAATAGGAGCATAGTTATACTTGCCAGGGCATACATATGTACACAATGCCAAATCTTCTTCGTCCAACTCTAAGCAACCCAATGTCTGAGCACTGTCAGTATCACCAGAAATCAGATCCCTAAGCAAAAGCGTAGGAATGATATCTAGGGGCATAACGCGTTCATAATTACCAATTGGAACCATAGAGCGTTCAGAACCATTGGTAGTTGTTGTCATATCAAATTTCTTGCTACCACCTAAATGACCTAGGTAGGCACGTGTCACTGAGTGCTTGTCTGAGCCTGGAGTAATCCAACCAAAGAGCTTTTTCTCGTGACCTTCTTTTAATAATGATACTTGCGTGTGAAAACGACCTAAATAACCGTGAACACCTTGTGCTGTTGTACCGTTAAGTACAGAGCCCGACACAACGCGAACGTCACCGTCTACAAGTTCATTTTCTGTTAGTTCTGCTAAATCAGCACCCATCGTTGTGCGAACAAGGCGTGGATTCTTAGCTGCAGGACCTGCTACTGAAATTACACGTCGGCTGTCAAGTTCACCTGTTGTCAGTAACGCGCCAATGGCGATCACGTCTTGGTAATTAACATGCCACACGGTTTTG
Source organism: Alteromonas genovensis (assembly GCF_010500895.1). Taxonomy (GTDB): domain Bacteria; phylum Pseudomonadota; class Gammaproteobacteria; order Enterobacterales; family Alteromonadaceae; genus Alteromonas; species Alteromonas genovensis. The sequence continues at coordinate 49,171 of NZ_JAAAWO010000012.1, read as the reverse complement.
TTCATGCCAGCAGAATCCAAATAATGGATGTGCGTACCTGGAAGACCAGCTGGGTGTGGACCACCGAACTCTTCGACGTCTACCGCGGCATCACCGGTTGCTACCGATGTACCTGGCGCCTTACAGACGTAAGTCTTTCCACCGCTCAATTGCGTTAACGCCTTCAAACCATTTGCGAAGTCTTCTTGGCGCTCAGCAATAATCACAGCCGGATCGGCTGCAAGTGGATTAGTATCCATTGCTGTAACGAAAATTGAGTTTGGTACAGAATCTAACGCAGGCGATTTGCTAAATGGACGCGTACGAATCGCTGTCCACATGCCAGATTCCACTAGGATTGATTGAAGCTGCTCTCGTGAAGCACTTGAGATTTGTCCAGCAGATAGCGTATCAAATTTAACAGCATCGCTGCCGTTTGCTTTGATAACTACAGACTGAAGCACTCGTTTTGCACCACGATTAACCTCTACCACCTCACCCGCAACTGGTGCAGTGAATTTAACGCCAGGGTTCTTTTTGTCTTCAAAAAGAACCTGACCTTTTTTCACTACATCGCCAGCTTGGACGTGCATGGTAGGGCGCATACCCACATATTCTTCTCCCAGAATGGCAACGCGCGTTGCAGCAGATGCGTCAGCAATCTCCTGCTTTGGCGCTCCCTCAATTGGGAGGTCTAGACCTTTCTTGATTTTTATCATATGTAATTGCACTACTCTAATATAAATACCCTTTTGCATAACCGCAGTTATCCTGCCTGTCAGCATGCAAAAGCGTACTAGTAACAGGTGCTAAACACCTTTTTTGTTTTGATTGGCGGAACTTACCGATAAAGTCGCGGTTTGCTTGCTACTTTGCCGCAACGGCTTATTCCTAACGCGGGCTTCTCGCCCTGTTTTTATTGGACAGCAGTATTTGAATTATTTGTTGCGATAACTCTAATATCAAATTCGTTGCTGCTGTATAGGCAAGGAATCGTAAAAAACTCCTCACTTAATATCGGGATTTTAGCATTAACCAATGCCTTTGTGCCACGCAAATCACAGATAAAGACAAAATTTTCGACAATTTAATGTAAACCTATGGTCTATATCGGCTAATTTTTACTTTTAACGCGTTAAACAGGCTTTAAAAAAGCCGCCTTTAGAGGCGGCTTTCAACATGTTTTAGAGTCGCTATTCAGCGCTTACCAACTTACCTGAGGATCCATATCCTGCTCGTAATCTACCGACTCAATATCAAACCCGAACAGCTTAAGAAATTCGTGATGATAGCCAGCGTAATCACTTAATTCATGGAAGTTCTCTTGCGTGACTTGGTCCCACAACACCTTAATTTTTGCCTGCGTTGCGTCGTTGGTTTCTTTTGCATCCATACGATAGCGATTGGCTTCATCAAGAGTGGGGTTATCGCCAAAGAGGCACTGAGTGAATAACCCGTGAATTTGCTCAATACAGCCCTCGTGGGTTCCCTCTTCTTTCATCACTTTGTAAATGAGTGAGATATAAAGTGGCATTACTGGGATTGCTGAGCTTGCTTGGGTAACAAGTGCTTTAAGCGAACTGACGTTAGCTTCAACAAAGAGATCGCTATTTTTACCAATTATGGCTGCTGCCGCACGGTCTAAATCTTCTTTCGCTTTACCGATTGTCGCTTGCCCGTAAATAGGCCAGGTTAATTCTTTACCAATATAGGTGTAGGCAGTTGTTTTACACCCTTCTGCCAACACATCGGCATCGCGAAGAAAGTCCATCCAGCGTTCCCAATCTTCTCCACCCATTACTTTGATGGTATTGAGAATTTCTTCATCATTAGCAGGCTCTAAAGATACATCGTGGACTTTGTCTTTATCAGTATCGTAAGTTTTGGTGGTATAAGCCTGACCCACAGGCTTTAGAGTAGACTTGTAGGTTACGCCCGTTTCTGGGTCTGTTCTACGCGGTGAAGCGAGACTGTAGATAACAAGGTCTACTTTTCCAATGTTTTGCTTAATCTTTTCGATAGTTTCTGCTTTTATCTCGTCAGAAAATGCATCGCCGTTTACAGTGTCTGCGTATAAACCTTTGGCGTTAGCTTCTTTGTGAAACGCGGCGGTGTTATACCAGCCAGCGGTACCTGTTTTTCTCTCCGTTGGGGCTTTTTCAAAACATACACCCAAGGTTTTAGCGCCATATCCAAAGGCAGAAGTAATTCGAGATGCAAGGCCATAGCCTGTTGAGCTGCCAATAACGAGTACGTTTTTTGGTCCATCACCTAGGTCGCCCTGACCTTGTACATATGCGATCTGCTCTTTAACTGATGCTGTACAACCCGCTGGGTGTGCGTTTGTACATATGAAGCCTCTCACTTTAGGCTTGATAATCATAATAATTTTCCTTATTTAAGCGTGGCGCTATTGTAATGCCGTCATTGCGTTTAACAACTCGGAGCAGATCGAAAATTGTTTATACCATCACACAGCATAACGCAAAGGAAGAGGAATTGAATATGGCCTTGCTAAAAGCCCAATTTACTGAGGATGTTTTTACAGAAGGTGTTTATTACAACAGGTGATTTTTGAGTAGAGATTGGGGCGCAGTAAAATACTGCGCCCCAATAGGCTGATTAACCTAGAATGTCGAGTAGCTCAACATCAAAAATCAGTGTGCTGTAAGGTGCAATTGCTGCGCCAGCACCTTGTTCACCATAGGCAAGATCGTGCGGCACATATAAACGCCATTTTGCGCCAACTTTCATGCTTTGAAGTGCTTCAGTCCAACCTTTGATAACGCCACCAACTGGGAATTCTGCAGGCTGACCACGTTCGTAAGAGCTATCGAACGTTGTACCGTCAGTTAGGGTACCGTGGTAATGAACACGAACCGTACTTTCAGCTACAGGTGAATCGCCTTCACCTTCAGCGATCACCTCAAACTGAAGACCAGACTCTGTTACGTTAACTTCTTCACGCTTGGCGTTGTCTTCCAGGAATTTAGTTCCTGCTTCGATCACAGCTTTGCTTGCTTCTTCTTTAGCAGCTTGCATACGGTTGTGGATTTCACCAAACGCATCGCGAAGCGTGTCGTTATCAACTTGAGGTGCAGAAGCCGCAAACGCATCTTTTAAACCAGCTACAACCGCATCAATCGCTAGGCCGTCGAACGGGTTAGACTGTAGTTGCTGGCCCATTTGGTAACCAATGCCGTAACTTGCTTGGGTTTCTACTGTATTGAAAGTATCAGTCACAATAACTCCTGAAATTAAATTACAAATGCAGTACGAATTTTAAACAACTCGCACACTGCGAGAATTTTTCTGCATTTTCCGGTGCGAGAGTGTATCACACCACAATTTATCTTGCTTTCAGCATTGTTAATTAGGCTATTAAAGTATCAAAATGTTGTAAATTATAACCGAAAGAGGTTAGACAAGTTGCAAAGGACACAGTATGGTTATGACCATATATTTAGGAGGATAGCATGCAAACTCATCACGATGCTGAACTAAAAGATACCGTTCGATATCTTGGAAAGACACTTGGCGAAACGATTAAAAATCAGTTGGGTCAAGACTGGCTTGATCGTATTGAAAAAATACGAATTGACGGCAGAGCCTCGTATCAGGGCGACGGAAAATGTAGCGAAGAGCTGAAAGAAACTTTCAAAACCATGTCTGACGATGATTTACTCACCGTTGGTCGTGCATTCGCGCAGTTTTTGAATTTAGGCAATATTGCTGAGCAAGAGTACAACGCAGCGATGAATGTTGATGCGTCGATGGATGCATTATTTGAGCACCTTGATAAAGCCGAACTTACCACTGAGAAAGTGCAAGAAGCTGTAGGCAAGCTCAATATCGACCTTGTTTTAACTGCCCACCCTACTGAAGTTACTCGTCGAACGCTAATACACAAGCATAAAGAATTAGCCGACTGCTTGCAGGCCGTTCACCAAGAATCACTCAACAACGTGGATCGCGGCAAAGTTGAAACTCGTATCGCCGATTTAATTGCACAGGCGTGGCATACCGAAGAAATTCGTTCGGTACGCCCTACACCTGTAGACGAAGCGCGCTGGGGCTTCTCGGTTATCGAGAATTCACTATGGGAAGCAGTACCAGACTTCCTTCGCGAGTTAAGCGATCGTCTTACTAAAGATTACAATGTTGCGTTGCCACTTGACGCTTCGCCGGTTCAGTTCAGTTCTTGGATGGGCGGCGATCGCGACGGCAACCCATTCGTTACCTCAAAGGTAACTGAGCAAGTATTGTTATTGGCAAGAAAGCGAGCTGCCAAATTATTTGCTATCGATTTAGATCGCCTGCAGGTTGAGCTTTCAATGTACGACTGCAATGACGATATTCGCGCTAAAGTTGGCGATGCTAATGAACCGTACCGCGCCCTGTTGCGTCCATTGGTAAACCGCTTCATTAAAACTCGCGACGGCATTGACGACTATCTTGCAGGGAAAAACCCTGATTCATCGGATTGGATTGAAAGCGACGACGAGCTTATTGATGCACTTATGCTGTGTCATCAATCGTTAATTGACTGTGGTATGCAGGTTGTTGCTAATGGCTTATTGCTAGACACCATTCGCCGTGCTCGCGTATTTGGTATTCATCTGCTGCGCCTTGATGTACGTCAAGATTCAGAGCGTCATTCAGATGTATTCAGTGAACTAACGCGTTATCTTGGCCTTGGTGATTACGCACAGTGGAGCGAAGCAGATAAGCAAGCGTTTCTACTGCGCGAGCTTGGCTCGAAGCGTCCGTTGTTCCCCGCTAAGTGGGATGCATCAGATGATGTAAAAGAAGTACTCGATACCTGTAAAGTGGTGGCTAAACACAGCAAACACGGTTTTGGTATTTATATTATTTCAATGGCGAGTGAGCCCTCTGACGTACTTGCCGTGCAGCTTTTGTTACAAGAAAGTGGCGTAAGCTGGCCAATGCCTGTTGCGCCATTGTTTGAAACATTAGATGACTTAAATAACTCGCCTGATGTAATGCGCAAGCTGCTGTCAATTGACTGGTATCGCGGATACGTGAAAGGCCGTCAGTTTGTAATGATAGGTTATTCTGATTCAGCAAAAGACGCAGGAGCACTCGCCGCTGGTTGGGCACAGTATCAGTCTCAAGAAGCGCTTGTTGCCATTGCTGAAGAGTTTGATGTGTCGCTGACCCTGTTCCACGGTCGTGGTGGTACTATCGGTCGTGGTGGACTACCTGCTCACGCCGCTATTTATTCGCAACCTCCAGGGTCTCTTGAAGGCGGCTTCCGTGTCACTGAACAAGGTGAAACCATTCGCTATAAGTTTGGTATGCCAACTCTGGCTAAACGTAGCTTAGGTATTTATGCCAGCGCTATTATTGAAGCCATGTTGTTCCCGCCTCCGGCACCAAAAGAAGAATGGCGCGAGCTTATCACTACTATGGCAGGCCAAGGCCGCGACAACTATCGCGCCACTGTACGCCACGATGAAGAATTTGTTCCCTACTTCCGCGTTGCAACGCCAGAACAAGAGCTTGGCAAGTTGCCGCTAGGTAGCCGCCCTGCGAAGCGTAAACCACAAGGTGGTATTGAAAGCCTACGCGCTATCCCATGGATATTTGCATGGGCACAAACGCGCTTAGTACTGCCTAGCTGGCTTGGCGTTATGCGTGCAATCGATAGCGTGAAAACACCAGAAAACGAGAAAGTCGTCAACGAAATGTTCAGCGAATGGCCATTTTACCGTTCACGCCTATCAATGTTAGATATGGTGTTCCACAAAGCCGACCCTCGCATCAGTGAAGCGTATGATGAACGCCTAGTGCCAAAAGAGCTTAAGCACTTTGGTGAAGCACTGCGTAGCGAGTTAAAAGAGAGTATTTCTTCCCTACTTGCGATAACTGGCGAAGAGGACATTATGGCAAATGATCCTCAAGGCAAAGAGTCGATGGAAATTCGCGCAGCGTATTTGCAGCCTCTTCACTATCTGCAAATTGAATTGCTTGACCGCATCCGCAAAGCAGGTGATGAGTCGCAAAATACCAGCTTAGAACGCGCTATGATGGTGACGATTGCAGGTATCGCTATTGGTATGCGTAATACTGGTTAATCAGCCATATTAAAAAAACATCAAAAACCCGCGTTTAACGCGGGTTTTTTATATCCTATTTCAGCACTTGCTCTATTTCTTTATCACTTTATTAGATTGTGAAGCTTTAGTTCTATTTTTTATTCGCAGCAATGCTGATTCCCTCACTCGGGACAGTTACCTTCTAGTATCACCCACTATATCGTTAGGCGTGTATTTGCAGTAACAATACAAACCCATAAATCACTGAGGAGATTATTATGCAAGAGATGAAAACTAACGAAATAGAAGCGGTATCTGGTGGAATGAATGATTGGACATCAGGCGGAATAGCCGTTATCGGTCTGGGAATTGCTGGAGGACCAGCCACTGGCGCTTTTGGCTTAGCTGTCGGTGGTGCCATGATGTTTATCGGCTATGTGATGGACAAATAGAAAGCCCATATTAAAGTCCTTTCTAAGGAAGGCGGTTAAAGGAGCTATTGTAATTATGAATTATTTAAAAATAAGCAGCTCGATATATGCAGTTCTTATTATGTCCGCCTTCATTTTAGTACAAGTAAAAGGAGATAATAACGATTTCTTTGACTTCTTCGTTGTATTGACGCTTGGCTATATAGCAATTTTGCAGCATGTTGTTATAAAAGAGATGACTAAAAGCAATGAACGAGACAACGATTAAAACTGAGTTCTTGTTACCACATAAAGAGCGCTTAAAACTGGCAGTGTTGTCATAAGCAGGCTATCCCTCTCTAAAAAGCCCGCGCATGGATGCGGCGGCGAAGCCTACAGGGTGTAACAAAAAGGCTGGATACGTAAGGGCGTAACAGACTGCATGTAACTATTTTAAAACGCAGTGAATCGATGCTATGCGGGGAATGCTTAAACTGGAAGGCTTGTGATTAGCAGGCTTTTACTCTTTCAAGAGCCCGCGCATGGATGCGGCGGCGAAGCCTACAGGGTGTAACAAAAAGGCTGGATACGTAAGGGCGTAACAGACTGTCTGCAGCAGGGATGCTGCAGCCAAGCCTCCATGGATGGAATCTCGGCGTGTCTGTGTAGGCCTTACGTATCCAGCCTTTATCGGCGGATGCAGCGCATCCACCAACAGCCTAATTAGCCGTTTACGAAGTCTACGCCTAGCTTGATATCGCCACGTAGGCCTTCAAGCATGTCGTTTTTCGCTTTTTCTTCAAATGCGCTTAGCTCACCGTATGGCAAGATTTCTTCAACACCGTTTGCACTAAGGCGAACTGGGTGTGCAAAGAATGCTGCGTCATCGCTGTCATCAGTTTGAACGTAAGTGTATTCAACCACGTTCTCGCCTTGCATTGCTGCTACAAGAGACAGGCAGAAACGCGCTGCTGCTTGACCCATAGAAAGGGTTGCAGAACCGCCGCCAGCTTTTGCTTCAACAACTTCAGTACCCGCATTTTGGATACGAGTCGTTAGGCTAGCCACTTCTTCGTCGGTAAACTCAACACCTTCAACTTGTGAAAGAAGAGGTAGAATAGTTGTACCAGAGTGACCACCAATTACTGGTACATGCACAGAAGCAACATCTACACCTTTAAGCTCAGCAACGAACGTTTCAGCACGAATAACGTCAAGCGTAGTTACACCGAAAAGTTTGTTTTTGTTGTAAACGCCTTTTGCTTTAAGCGTTTCAGCTGCGATAGCAACTGTAGTATTAACTGGGTTGGTGATGATTCCAACACACGCATCTGGACAGTTATCAGCAACACCTTCAATAAGGTTTTTAACGATTCCAGCGTTGATGTTGAATAGATCAGAACGATCCATACCCGGCTTACGCGGCATACCAGCTGGAATAAGAACAACGTCTGATCCAGTTAGTGCACCAGCTAGGTCATCTTTACCGTGACCGGTTACTTTAACCGCAGTGGGGATGTGGCTTAAATCAACTGCAACACCAGGAACAACTGGCGCAACATCATAAAGCGCTAAATCTGAACCTGCTGGCAATTGTGTTTTTAACAACAACGACAGCGCTTGACCGATACCACCTGCAGCACCTAACACGGCTACTTTCATACCATTTCTCCTATGGGATTACTCACGTATTTAAACGGAACGTCACACTAATGCAACGCGGGGGAAAACTCAATCACCGGATCGTCTTATTGACGTCATAAGCAGCGATATTTTGTCAATATTCATTATCATGGATGATTATGCAAACAAATTGCCTAAAGTCCACCTGTGGGGCACAATATGCGAATAAAAACCAGATTCTCACGTTTTTGTCACGCCCTACCGACGAAAACGATAAACGACATGAAAAAAGAGCGCTGAATGGCTAATACAAAACAAGAACAACTGATTAAAGCTTTCAAAGAGATACTAAAAGCAGAGAGCTACGGTTCACAAGGTGAAATTGTAGACGCATTAAAGGCCCAAGATTTTGACAACATCAGTCAATCGAAGATATCAAGAATGCTCAGTAAATTTGGCGCAGTACGTACCCGTAACGCCCGTGGGGACATGGTGTACTGTCTTCCCCCTGAATTGGGTATGCCTACCGCTAAAAGCCCCTTAAAGCAGCTTGTGCTTGATGTAGTACACAACAATGTCATGGTTATCATTAGAACTAGCCCTGGCGCCGCACAGCTCATTGCTCGCCTGCTCGACTCATTGAGTAAGAAAGATGGCGTACTAGGTACCATTGCCGGTGACGATACTATCTTTATCGCCCCTGCGGATGTTCAGAAAATTGAAGAATTGCGAATTCGTGTGGAAGAGTTATTCGACAACGTTTAATTAAGACAGTGTTTAACATGGACAGTCTCTAACTGAAACAATCTTACTAAGTAGCGCCAAGCAATAAACGTCACAGCCTATAAAAAAGCCGCCGATGGATATTCACTATGAAGTGAGGCCATTGGCGGCTTTTTGCGTTTTAGTTCACGTTATCATGTTATTCGCACTATCGATGTAGTGCACCTAAGCACTCTATGACAGCAACTTAATTAAGGCATCTGCGGCAGGTCGTGATGACGGTGGATTCTGACCCGTTACCAGTAACCCGTCGGTACATACCTTCACAGCAAAGTCGTCTGCACCTTCAAATTTACCGCCTTTATTTCGCAGCTCGTCTTCCACTAAATAAGGCACCACATCAGTTAACTGCATTGCAGCTTCTTCACTGTTTGTGAAACCTGTTACTGCCTTACCTGCAACAAGAAAGCTACCGTCAGGCATCTTCACGTCTTTAAGTACAATTGGCGCATGGCACACCGCACCAACAGGCTTATTCGCAGCAATAGTATCTTCAATTAATTTAATTGAATGAGCGTTGTCCGACAAATCCCATAACGGGCCATGTCCGCCTGGGTAAAATACCGCATCGAATTCTTCTGCTCTTACATCTTCTAACGGAATTGTAGACGCGATTGCACTTCGGGCAATATCGTCTTTTGTGTAGCGAATAGCATCGTCGGTCATCGCGTCGTCGGAGAGGCTATTGGGGTCGATAGGTACCTGACCACCCATAGGCGATGCAAGTGTAATAAAGTAGCCCTGGTCTTTGAATGCATAGTAGGGAGAGGCAAACTCTTCTAACCACATACCGGTTTTGTTACCCGTATCGCCCATGATTTCGTGTGATGTCATTACCATAAGAATAGACTTTGACATTTGACCTCCTTGCGTTGATTTCCAGAAAATAGAGTCTTCTTCTTTCGTCCAAGGTGAATGATTAGATCAAAAAAAATGCCACTGTCCTTAAAGGACAGTGGCATTTCACACTACAAATGTCTTATATCATTTGATTAGAAGTCGTAACTAATACCAATTTTGATTCTCCAGGTTGAATCGTCAGAATCAAACGCTGTCGAATCGTCGCGAACTCTGTCGATCACATAACGACCTTGTGAGTCAAGTGTGTCAACGTCGTATAAGCGGAATGTACCAAAGTTAGAAGTTTTTACACGACCTGCACTGCTATCAACTAAATTTAGCAAGTTATCTACAATGAAGATCAAACGGCCTTTGTGACCTTCCATCAATCCAGGAATTTCTTGCGTCACGCTTAAGTCAAGTGTCGTAATCCATGGCTCACTTGCAGCGCCCTTCGGTACAAACCCACCTGCATACCCAGCAAGACCGGCCTGCGCAATTGAAGCTTGTAACTCAGCTTCAAGCTCAGGCGATGCATAAACAACATTAGGGTCGTTAACATCAGGAATGTAAGCTAGGTAATTACCGCTGTTGAATTCAGGACTAAATGCGGCGTTGCGAAATTCATCACTACCGAATTCTAATAATCCTCTATCCATTGCAGCTGTGTAAGAGATTGGACGGCCAGAACGACGCTCAAAAAATAAATTGAAGTTCGTTTCATATCCGCTAAAGAACTCAGTCTTATACCCTATTGAGGCTACTAAACGATGCTCTGTCTCAAATCGGCCAGTGCCAAGGAGCGCGTCGTTTCGGTTTATTTGAGGGGAGAAACGATAGTTGCTTTGTGATGTAGAGCTAGTGCCTTGGTTAGCTTCCGTGATGTCTTGATATGCGTAAGACAAAGACATAGATACGCCTTGCTCCCACGATTTATTCAAGCTAGTTGTAATAATGTTAGAACGACCACCTGAAGAATTCGTCAACATAAGGTCACGGTTTTCATCATCGTCAACATAAAGCGTTTGGCCCGTAGCAGTCAGCGCAGTGCTACCGCCAGATGTAGGGCTTTGACTAATTCCAGGAAGTGATACATCAATCCAGTGAGGCGCATCATCTCTGTCTGTGTATATGTATTCAGTAGACCAAGTAAACTGCTCGCCAATACCAGGGATATCGAACACATAGTCGACACCAATTTGCGAGCGGATATCAGTCGGGATGTCAAAATCCGGATCAAGTAGAGACACTACTCCTTCGGCACCTGATGCAAGTAACTCATCAACGGTGCCAGGAATCGCTGCAGAGGCAGCCGGTAATACACCGGTAATATCTGCACCTGTGATTTGTACGTCTTGAGCTTGGAATTGACCTGAATTTACGCCAGCCTGCGAGAATGAGTTACCTAACCATACGTTTGGTTGCCCACCGGCAAACATGCCGATACCACCACGCAAGGTTACGTCATCATTAAATGCATAGTTAAAGCTGAAACGCGGTAAAACTACATCTCTGCCGTCGAACGTAGCATCATTGCGAACCCCTGTTCTTGCAAAGCTTGCTTCGTTGAATTCTGGTCTGTCATCAGACGAGAAACGCTCGTAACGAACACCAAGACTTAACGTTAAATCATCATTAATATCCCATGTATCTTGTACATAGAGCATTAATGTGTCATTTGTAAATTCTGCGGCTGCATTTGCAGGATTATTTGCAATACCATTCTGGTAATCGTAAGAAGCAGCAAGACCATTTCTAAAGTTTTCTAGCCCTTCGAATACCACAGTTCCTTTTGAGTTCTGTAGAAAGATATTAAATACTTCTAAAGACTGATTCTCAATACCAAACTCAATATTGTGATCATCCCAGAGATAGTTAGCATCGATTCTGAAAGTCGTATTCTTACTACTTAGTTTATTAGCATGACGCGATGGATCAGTACCAAATTCAACATCACTCTCAAGCTCTCCAACCTCTTCAATTGTCACTGAGCCAATGTCACTGAAAGAAACTTGGCCGTTATCTACGTCTTGAACGTTGAATGCAATCTCAGTGGAGAAATTATCACTCCAGTCAGAATAAAGTTTTGCACTATAGTTTTGAAGTTCATCACTACGGTTGTAGAAACCCGAACTTAGAGTTAACGTGCCATTATTGTTGGTTAAATTAGCAGTTACGTTACCTTTGTTGTATTGATAAGTTAAAGACGCTCGGTGGTAGTCGTTTATGTTCCAATCTAATTTAGCTACGATACTTTCGTCTTCTTCTACCGGAGAAGCTTCAAATCCACCAACCTGATCTGACGACAGGCCATACACATTTTGAGCGATATTAATTACTTCGTTAATTTCGTCTAAAGTGATATCAGTGTCATTCGGAAATCCAGCTCCTGCAGGTCCCCATTCCAGCGCAGTGTCAATATCAAGTTTTTGATAAGCGCCGAAGAAGAACAGTTTATCTTTGATTATCGGAGCACCAAATGTAGCGCCATAAGTCACTTCACCAAATGTGATTTCCGTATCATTTCCACGAGAATCTACAGTGTCTCCCGCGAGTTCATCGCCAATTTTTTCGTAGAAGAAGTTCCCACTAACCTCATTGGTACCAGATTTAAATACAGCGTTAATCAAGCCACCAGTAAATCCACCTTGCTTAGCCGTAAAGGGCACTGTATCGACAGTAATTTGGTCCAGTGCATCCAAAGGAAAAGGTGAGCGCTGAGTTGGAAAGCCGCCACCATTTAGGCCAAAGTTATCATTCTGGCTAATACCGTCTACTGTAATACTATTGAAACGCGGGTTGTTACCCGCAATTGATAGCTCTCGTGAGCCACCAGTACCGACAGATACAAGTGGATTGGCGCGAATAACGTCTTTTATGTCTCGCGTAAGACCTGATTGGCCAAGTATAGCCTCTTCACCAAAATAGCTGCTGGCACCAATATTTTCGTAGTATGAGCCAGTAGAAGAACCCGAAACTGTGATGACTTCGACATCGTTTGAATTTAGTTTTCTGTTTATTTTTTCAAACTGGCCTAACTGTAAAAAAAGCCCGTCAAGTGTTTGGTCCTCAAACTCTTTCGAATCGATAGTTACTTTATATGGCCCACCTACACGTAGGCCCTGTATCGTGTAATTACCATCCTCATTGGTAGTGACAGTTCTGCGTGTACCAGATGGTAGGTGGGTTACGGTAATATCAACACCCGCTTCAGGGGCACCTGCAGGATCTAAAATTGTGCCACGAATACCCGATGAAGTTTGTTGCGCTAAGGCTGCGGAGGAAAGTCCTGCAGAGAGAGCAACAGCGATCGCGACGCGACTCAGTTTTGCTTTAAAGTTCATGTGTGTTTCCCTTTTTGTAGAATTTTTCTAATTAGATGTTACCGACAATTTTGCTCGCCCAGGTATGGGCGAAAGTTCGCTAGATTGTCTTTTAGCTTCGTGTCACTTTTATTACAAAATTGCATTTTTATTTACGCAGATTTGGTTTTTTACAACAAATGCGCGACATTTAAGCTGACCAAACGGTCAAGTTAAATTACTTATTATTATTATTTGATCCTTTTTACAATTTACGTCGGTATTCTTGCCACAACTGCGACTAATAAACAGCGTTTAACAAAAATCAGTTTAACTCAGACAAATATGATTAAAAACAGTATTATATCCCGTTCAAATAAATTTACCTATTGCAATAAATAATCTTAACTGTTGAAATACAACATTCAATAATTAAACTCTTTGGTCGCTGTTTGACAACTCATCGCATTTTTTCTTATTTAAAATGGTGGTTATTAATACTCGCAGTAGTTTGCTGTGTCTCTGTTAATTACTTTTCAAATTTGACAAATTTAGCTGACATACCGCCGCAAACGGGTCAAGTTTTAACCTGCAATGCCGAATTTTTAGCCAATGCCGACCGGTTTTCAGTATATGTTACAGACCGCCGAATTGCACAGCTCGCTAGCGAAAAAATCTGTAACAATAGTGTCATAAAGCGGCAATATGGAGAAGTAAAAGTAATCATTGGCCAGAGCGACTACGACACCTTTAGATATATAAACCACGGTGTGGTTGATTTAGCCTTAGTGAAAAGGAATGTGGTAGACGCATTCGCAGCCAATGATATTTATGGTTTAACCCCTATCGCATCTCACCCAAATTACGGGGCATTTTTTATCTCATTGCGAGAGCAACCCAAATTGAAAAAAGAATATTTATTGGGTAAACGAATTGGCTTGCTCGACTACCCTAGCAGCCGCTCGGGGCACATCGTTCCAAAGACTGTGCTTAAAAAGCTGGGGTTAACCGATACCAATGTCAGTATAGTTTATTACAGTTCACATCAGGAACTGAGACGAGCACTCTTGGCCGGAGAGGTTGATATCATTTCCTCTTATTGGGCAAAAGACGATGAAGAAATCTTATCAAAGAACTATACAACTCCATTATTGCAGGAGGTAAGTGGAATGCGCTGGTATTTGAAGATGCAGACAGAAAATACCGATTTATTTTGCGCAATGCAGACAGTCATCCATGATATCGCTATGGAACACCCTCGCCCTTACTATAAAAACATTGTGCTCGAGGAAGGCTGCCAGTGAATATATTGAGCAACGTGTCGTATAAACCTAAACGAAGAATTTTCATCAACGGGGCCATACTTTTTTTAGTATTACAGACCGTTGCCATTACTGGACAACTGCTTTCTTACCAAAGCACCCTTCAACGAGCTATTGATAAGGTTGAGCGAAGAATTAGTTTGGACAGTGCTTTTTTAGATGTGGGTAATCAAACTCTGCAGACTCCGGTAAACAGCTTCGCAATATGGCAATACACTACAAAGCTAAATAAAGAGCTGTCGCAGCGAGGTTACCCTATTTTAGTGAAGTCGATTCAGGGTGAAGAATTTAAAAGCGAGGATATCACCGAAGTCAACTTTCCAAAAACCCACACAACAGTTTTAAAAAATGCTGAACAACGTATAGATATTGAAATAGTAAGCAAGCCTACTTCCCACGCACTTTATTTTAGCTGGACAGCTTTACTCATAGCTTTGCTTGTGACGCCAGTGTTTGCAATTAATACACGATTTACCGCAAAACAAAGAGCCCTTCGAGAAGAGGCCCTGTTACCTCCTATTCCAAAACTTATTATTAATTTGGAAGATAAAACCATATCTAATGGCGTTACTGACAATGTAGTAATCTTGCAAAACAAACCCCTGTGCTTTTATACCGCCTTAGTCAAATTCTGCATTGAGAATCCTGAAGAGCCTTTACCACCGCACAAAGACGTACCTAGCGAGTTAGTGGCACTGGCAAATAAAAGTTTTGGTCGACTTATTGAGTTAGGTCATACCAAACGAAAAAGGCCAGATTTCAATGCTAATTTAGATAAAACCCTCAGCGAAATTCGTGCAGCACTTGATGAAGTATTTGCCAACTTCGTTACGGAAAAAGAAACCTACTATCCGCCAAGAGCACAAGGTGAAGGGTCTCGCTCAAAACAACATTCTTATGCTTTACCCAAGATTGCGTTAGCTGACATAGAAATAATTGGTAACTAGGGATTTAGTCTAGACAGCTTGCTTTAAATTTGAACAACAACCCGCTGTATGTGAATGATATTGACCAATTGGATAACATCTTCATGTTTTAATGAAGGGCCTGCAATACCTTGAAATATCGGTGAACTTCAAGAAAAGACCTAGCAAAGACCAGACCAAAGACTAACGAAACATGAATATAACATTGATTCGTGAGGGCTAAGCGCGTATCTTTGCACCAACAAAACCAGCTTTAAAGTACTATGCAATCGCCATTAATTATTGCCATTTCTGGAGCGTCAGGCTCTGGGAAGTCTCTTTTTACGAAAAATTTATTTAACGGATTCAGCGCACAAGGCCGTCCTGTACAGGTTTTGCGCGAGGATCATTACTATCGTGCGCAAGATCATTTGCCCATGGAGCAGCGCGAGCAAAATAACTACGACCATCCAAACGCATTTGAGCACGAGTTGCTTAAAGCGCATTTGCAGGCGTTAAGAGAGGGCCAGCCAATTGACTATCCTCACTATTGCTATAAAACACATACTCGTTTGCCTGAAACTGAGCGCTTAAATCCAGCACCAGTTATCATTCTTGAAGGTATTATGTTGCTTGCTCGTACGGATCTCCTTCCTTTATACGATGTGAAAATCTTCATCGACACACCATTGGATATTTGCTTGATGCGCAGAATGATGCGCGACCTAAAAGAACGCGGGCGCTCTATAGAGTCTGTGGCCAAGCAATACGAAGAAACAGTAAAACCAATGTACCACCAGTTTATTGAGCCAAGCCGCTTTACTGCCGACGTAGTAGTAACGCAGGGTGGAAAAAATCAAATTGCATTAGATGTGATCAAATCACACATTCAGCAAGCGCTTCTTTAAGGGAATAACATTATGGTAGGTTTACTGGGCGTTGCGCTCCTAATAGGTATTGCATTAGCGATGTCGTCGGCGAGGCGCAGCATTAACTGGCGCACTGTTGGTGGTGCATTCGCCATTCAAGCCAGCGTTGGTGCGTTTGTCCTGTATTTTGAACCCGGCAAGGAGTTCCTCCTCAAAGCAACAGAATTTGTTGGCAATATCATTGGCTACAGCCAAGACGGAATAAACTTTTTATTTGGCCCCCTGGGCAATAATTCTCTTGGCTTTATATTTGCGGTTAATGTACTTCCCGTTATTGTTTTCTTCTCCGCACTGATTGCGGTGCTTTATCACCTTAAGGTGATGGGCGTTGTTATAAAAATTATTGGTGGTCTTCTGCAAAAGCTATTAGGCACCAGTCAACCTGAGTCAATGTCTTCAGCAGCAAATATCTTTGTCGGTCAAACCGAAGCGCCCCTGGTAGTTCGCCCCTTTATTCCACACATGACGCGTTCTGAGCTATTTGCCATTATGGTGGGTGGTTTGGCATCAATTGCGGGCTCTGTGATGGCCGGATATGCAGGTATGGGCGTAGACCTTAAATACTTACTGGCCGCGAGCTTTATGGCGGCACCAGGTGGATTGTTGATGGCGAAAATTATCTTGCCTGAAACGACTAAGCCTAACGAAGATTTACACGACGTAGATGCTGACAGTGCAGGCTACGCCAACGTATTTGATGCTGCTAGTGGTGCAGCGTCAGGCATGCAGCTTGCGTTAAACGTAGGTGCAATGCTACTCGCTTTCATAGCACTTATTGCCATGTTCAACGGCCTCATTGGCTGGACCGCGGGGCTTTTTGGCTATGAAAACGTGACTTTTGAAGGGATCCTGGGGTTTGTTCTTCAGCCACTAGCATGGGCAATCGGCGTACCATGGGAAGAAGCACAACTTGCTGGTAGCTTTATTGGACAAAAGATGGTGGTTAACGAGTTTGTCGCTTACCTCAGCTTTTTAGATAACCAAGATCAGCTGTCTCAAGCCTCTCAGGCCATTATCACCTTTGCATTATGTGGTTTTGCAAACTTCTCTTCTATCGCTATTTTGATGGGCGGAATTGGTGCGATGGCACCAACACGCAGAAAAGAAATTGCGCGACTGGGATTAAAGGCAGTTATTGCTGCAACCTTATCAAACTTAATGAGTGCTGCATTAGCTGGCGTTTTCCTTTCTCTCGGTTAAAATTTTTTTAAACAGACTATTTGGTCTAGTTTTTACTAGACTAAACGGTCAGGTTTATGTAAATTACGCATATTCTTCGCAGGCGTTGATCTGAATCAACGACTGCGTCTTTTTTCTGTAGCCCGTCTACCTTTATAATGCCGCAATCAAAATATACGGGATAACGTTATGCAATTAGTTGCTGTTGATTACCAAGCTGAAAACGCACAAGAAGAATTTGTTAAATCACTTCGGGAAACTGGATTTGGTGTTCTAAAGAACCACCCTATTCAGCAGTCTTTGGTTCAAGGCATTTATGACAATTGGCAGGGTTTCTTCAATAGTGAACAGAAGAACGATTACCTTTATAACAAAGGTAAGCAAGACGGATTTTTCCCTCAGAGCGTTTCTGAGGTAGCCAAGGGTTTCACGAAAAAAGACATCAAAGAGTATTATCACTACTACCCTTGGGGCCAGTGTCCAGAAGAGCTACGTCCTCAGGTATCTCAATACTACAAAGAAGCCAACACGCTTGCTTCAGAGTTATTGAGTTGGATTGAGTCTCACTCGCCAAGTGATGTAAGTGATAAGTACAGTCAGCCGCTAGGGGATATGATTAAAGATTCAGATCAAACCCTTTTGCGTATTCTCCACTATCCGCCACTAAGCGGTGATGAGGAGGTAGACGCAATTCGCGCTGCTGCTCATGAAGATATTAATTTAATTACTATTTTACCAGCTGCAAATGAGCCGGGCCTTCAGGTTCAAGCGAAAGATGGCAGCTGGCTAGATGTCCCTTGTGATTTTGGTAGTTTGATTGTGAATATTGGTGACATGCTTCAAGAAGCATCTGGCCACTATTTCCCATCAACAACCCACAGGGTAGTGAATCCTGATGGCGCAGACATGACAAAGGCTCGTATTTCACTACCTTTGTTTTTGCACCCTCGACCAGATGTTGTTCTTTCAGAACGTCATACCGCAGGCTCATACCTGCAAGAGCGCCTTCGTGAGCTGGGCGTGATTTAAGTTAAGTTCCTTTTGTAGTGTTACCTTTCTGCCACGGCTTGTCCGTGGCTTTTTTCTATCCGCTTATTTTCATCTCTATTCAGCGTCGAGCCAGTACAGCAAGCTTTGATGAATAGCGCTCAGCGCTATAATCATCTGGTGCGTAGGTCTCTGCACTTTTTAGGTAACGTACGGCATTGTTAGTATCGCCCAATTCGAAATAGGTCTTAGCCATACCAAATAACACTTCATGATTCTTTCTGTCTAGCCGTACAGCACGTTGATAGTGACTCAGCGCTTTCTCAAACTTACCATCCTCAAATGATTGCTCGCCAAGGATAAAATGATAAAAAGGGTTAGTCTTTCTTTTTGTTTCTATTTTGCTAAACAGTTCAGCCGCTTCCTCCCGCCTATTTTGATATCGATACAAAATAGCGAGGTTCTCCCATACGGTTAAGTTTTCAGGATCAAGAGACAACGCGTGTTCGTAAGTCCGTTGAGCTTGTTCAAAATCTCCCTGCATACGATAAAGCACGCCTAAATTTGTCCAGGTTTGCTGTAATGTTGGCGCAACTTTGGCTGCGGCTCTGAAATAGCTGTATGCACGGGTATAGCTATTGGCCACAAATGCATCTGCCCCCTTGTTATTATAAAACATGGCTAACACATTTTTTTGCGATACGGGAATGCGGGGAAAGTGACTTCGAATGACCTGTGGATCAAAGTCCACGTCGGCATAGGTTGTTCCTATGGTAATTGCCATTGAGGTTTCTGGCGCACTTACCCTTAAATTGATATGCCCATTGAGCAAACTAAAGCCATCTCTGCGGGTCCAGTATTCTGGAATGTCTACCTCGTAAAATGTAGTATCCAATCCAAGGTGTTGGGCTAAGGCGAAGGTCATTATTGACAACGATAGGCAATTAGCCGCTCGGTTATTAAAAGTGGTATTTGCCACCGTATTCGCGTTATTGCGGTACACCATGCCATTGTCTGAGTAGTCTAAAATGGCGTTTACAAAGCCACTAACATTCTTTGCATTTAATGCGTTGTCGTAGGCAGAACGCTCTGCAAAGCGTTTTGCTTCTTCACCGAGATAAAATACATCTTCCTCTGACTCAACGTGGAAAAGATGATAGCTAGGAAACAACTCATCTTTTAATAAGGGCTTGATATCTGCAGTTGCACGATAATCTTGCTGTGTACTTTGGCAAGCAGCTAAACACACCGTTATTATTAATAGTGTTAATAATGATTGGGTAGGCATGGCATATACTCCTCATGCGCTTTTCACAGGCACTTCATGAAGCCGCTCAATAAAAGCGCGCTTCGAGCCCCGATGAAGCGTCATTCGCTACTATAAGTATAGACTGCCCTGATAAACTTGCTTTTCTCTGTATTTAATTTGAGTTATCCCCCCTTCAATGTGCTTTGCCTCTTTTTATATTTACTGCGCCGGACAAAATAAATAAAACCGTCTTTCAACGCCTCGCGCCCTTCCACAGACGCATTTCGACACTAAGAGCTCTCGTGTTACATAAAGTTAATCATCACTTTTTGAGAAACCACCGTAATCATAAGCGAAATCAAATTTGTTAAAATATAGTAAATTTATATAACCCGTTGGATAAACTCAAAAGGAAATATTATGCGTAAGTTTTTAAGTGCTTTAGTTATTTTAGTAGTGAGCTCATCTGCATTCGCTGGACACCATAAAATGGGTGACCACAAAGATATCGTTGACACAGCGGCGAGCAACCCAATGTTTTCAACCTTGGTGGCTGCGGTAAAAGCAGGTGGTTTAGTAGACACATTAAAAGGTGACGGACCGTTTACCGTGTTTGCACCTACTAATGACGCCTTTGCAGCGCTTCCTGCTGGTACATTGGAAATGCTGTTAAAGCCAGAGAATAAAGACACCTTGGTGCAAATTCTTACTTACCACGTTGTTGCAGGTAAAGTAGCTGCGAAAGACGTAGTATCGCTTTCATCTGCGACCACAGTGGAAGGTAGCGACGTAACGGTAGATGCCGGCATGGGTAAAGTAAAAATTAACAACGCGAACGTTGTGAAAGCTGACGTAATGGCTGAAAACGGCGTGATCCACGTCATTGATGCAGTATTGCTACCTGCTGATGTCGCAGCAGCGTTATAGTCTCGAAAACTAGAAAACATACTAAAACCACCGTGCCGCGCGGTGGTTTTTTTGTTCGGTCACTGAAATTATAAATCAGTTTTGCCGACATATTAGATTTCTGTAATTTAAACTTATGTTGAATAACTTTTTTTCTGGCGTAGGTGTAGAGTTAAAAGAAATACTGCCTCAGAGTAGTACCCTAACGAGGAATTGCTGTGTACATCGAACAAGTTGACAACAGAGCACTCTCTGATTGTAACGTTCTTATTGTAGATGACGATGCTAGTAGCAGACTCATACTAGAAACCTTACTGACAGATATGGTTTCGTGCGTTTCAGTTGACTCTGGCAAAGCGGCCATCGAGCACTGCCGATTTAAAAAGCCTGACCTAATTTTGATGGACGTGTCCATGCCGGAATTAGACGGTCACGCCACCACGGCATTATTGCGTAAAAAACCTCAGTGTGAATCCATACCCATTATTTTTGTTACTTCGTCTTCAACGGAAGAAGAAGAATCTAAATGCTGGAACTCTGGGTGTGTGGATTTCGTCGTAAAGCCAGTTAACGCCTGCACACTGCTAAATCGCGTAAAGTCTCACCTTAAAAATAAAATACGCAATGACTTGCTCGAAAAGCTTATTTATATAGATAAGCTAACTGGCGCATATAACCGCCATTACCTCGATGATTATCTTCCCAGACTTGTTCGCGATGGGCTTCGCAATGTTACGCCCCTGTCACTTGTCATATTAGATATTGACCACTTTAAGCTTTTCAACGACATGTACGGTCATTTAGACGGCGATAGCTGTCTGTGGAAAGTCAGCCAGTGTATCAGTGACACATTAAAACGGCCTATGGATAAGCTGGTTCGTATCGGTGGCGAAGAGTTTTTAGTTATTTTGCCCAATACGGACACAAAAGGCGCCGCTGTAGTCACAAAGAGGCTGTTAGAAACCGTATATGAATTGAATATCAAGCATGACGCCTCTGAATTTGATAGGGTCACATTAAGCGCAGGACTCTCGACTAAAAACGCGGACGATGAGAAAACGATAGACTATGTCATGCTAGAAGCTGATAAAAACCTTTACCTTGCAAAAACCGATGGTCGAAATCGTTTGAAAGTAGAAGGACTTGATGAAGCTGAGTATGATACCCCTGTGCGAGAAACAAAAAGACGAATACTTGTTTAATCTCAGCTTTTTCATTGGCTACGTTTTTACCTCTTCTGTGCTTTTATCTGTCCTGTGTTTCTCCCAATCGATATTTTCCTAACGCCTTAGTGTGCAGCAGTTGCGATAACGGACTGGTTTGGTCTAATCCAAATTGCTCAAATTGAGCGAATAACAGCTGAATTGTGGCAAGTGCGTCATCAAGGGCGTTGTGTTCAGGACAGCTTGGAAGGTCTAATCGCTGTCGACACACGGTAAGTGTTGCACTATTGGTAGGAAGCACTTGATGCTGTTTGCTCAACTGATAAACCGCGAGCTTAAGCGTATCAATGTAGATAACATCTATAACAGGTAAAGACAGTTCTATAAACGCTTTGTTAAGCGCTGCTAAATCAAGGCTCGCATTGTGAAACACCAGCACTGACGATTGAAGCAGTGGCATCAACTTATCTAAGCTCACGGCTAACGGCTTGCCTTGGGCCAAAATATCATGGGTTAGCCCGTGAATGACTGGGCTTTGGCCTAACGCAGCCGATGTGTTTATAACAAAGTACTCGCAAGAACTTAGTGACAACTGCCCGCCCTTACCTGCCACCCATCCTATAGATGTAATATCAGTGGCTTTGGCATCAAGTGAAGTCAACTCAACATCAATAGCCAGTAAATCCGTGTTATTGATATACCTACCGCTAAGTTGCTTTGTTAGCGATGACCCTGCTGCTAATGTGAGCTGTCTTTTAAGCCATTGCAATATCATCTATCGTTATACCCTACCCGTTAATTTGCCTTATGTTTTAAATCACCTTACGGCTTTCTTACCCCAGCGTTGCCTACCTTTGTGTCATTTATTCTAGTGGGCAGTGACACGGGATGCGCTAACCAACCCCGCCGGAAAACTTCATTACCATGGCTTCGTTAGCTCGCTCTATGGCTTTAAAACCCGCTTTAAGTTGGTGCTTTTGAATCGACGACAACATGCTCACCGACACTAGATTATCGGTGACTTTGTTCTCTAGCTGATGACGCCAGCGCAGCCTATTTAAAAATACCCAGATATCTTTCAAGTTAGCCGCATCCTTAGAAGAAAGCTCAGACTTATCAGACAAACTCTCAAGGCGAGCAACGGTATTGGGCAAGGTAATACCATCAGCTAACGCATAAATTCGAGCAATGTTGTTAATAAGCGCTACCGCACGGGTTTTTAAGTCGATGGTGTCTTTTTGTTTACGTCCTTTTTCATAGCTAAATTTTTGAAACATAGATAGGGGGACAGACACATCATTGCTATTGCGCGCCAAGGCGGCTAAGAACATCTTCTGCTGTAATAATGGTGCTCGCCTTTTCTGCAGCTGTTTGAACAGGCTTGCATCGCCCGCAGCGCAGCGTACATCCAAAAAAATATTAAAGTGCATAATGGCCTTACTTGTGGGTGCTGCGACCCATCGCTCGGCTTCTTTTACCGCTTCATCAACTGACAATCGCAATTCAGGATTGCTGGCCATAATATTGCCATCACACAGCTTAATGCCGCATTTTGCTAATCCTTTGCACACGTAATCTGTCATATCAGCAAAATAGGCGGCCTGCTTTTCGTTAGGGGTAGACGCTAACAATAACCCGCTGTCTTGGTCAGAGCCCGTGGTTTGATCTTCCCTTGCCTGCGAGCCATAAACTAGCCAGGCAAACATCATAGGGGCTTTGCCATTATCTTGTTGGAAAAAGCCAATAAGCTTTCGCGTCATTACGTCGGTTGCTTGAGACAAGATTTTGCCCGCAATATCGTAATCACCGGCTCGCTTGGCGTGCGCGGCAAAATAGTGTGGCAATTGCCAAGACAGCCTTGTGAGCTCATACAGGTTATTCGCTTTTGTGAGCTC
The DNA here is from genome assembly GCF_010500895.1 of Alteromonas genovensis. GTDB lineage: Bacteria > Pseudomonadota > Gammaproteobacteria > Enterobacterales > Alteromonadaceae > Alteromonas > Alteromonas genovensis. The sequence goes on along the minus strand of NZ_JAAAWO010000012.1, from coordinate 25,640 downwards.
TCCTATAATAAAAAGTACGTTGCCCCTTTGGTGCCTTATAATATCGCTAGCCGTCACCATTCCTATGGGTGACTGAGATAGATGGTCGATAACTGGCAAATGATGAATATTTTTTTCTGTCATCAATGCCATAGCATCAAACAGGGTTCTGCTATTGCCAATTTGGGTAGGGTTCACTGTCATTATTTGTTTAACCGGAAGGGCGGTATCAAGAGCGTGGGCGACTACGCGAGAGCGCAAATCTCTATCCGTCACTATGCCAATGAGCTTGTCGTTGGCGGTTACCAATAAAGAAGATACTTTTTCTCGAGTCATTAACATGGCAGCATCTGCAATTGACGTATTGCCGTGGGCAGCCACAGGCGCTTTATCGATAACATCGGTCAGTGGCTTGTATAGCCACATGGAATTGGAATCGGCTATGGCGTGATTTTGCAGCGCATTATTGCGTAAGCCCGTAAAAAAGCTATTAACCTCTACAAGCTCAAGTAACGCACATACGTCTTCAGCGGCAAAACTGTAAACTAATCCAGGGCTATCTACATGTACAGACAGTGGATAAAAACGCTTATCTAAAATTGCGGCATAATTAAAATAATCTCCCTCGCTTAAATGCCTAGCAGCGCCTTCTCCATCTTCCACGGAAAACTGACCGCTTTGAATAAGATAAAGTCGAGGCTCGCCCGTTTTAAAATGCTCGGTGTTATCTGTCGTCACATAGAGTAAATCAGCATGTCGAATAAGGTCATGACGCATTGACTCATTCAACATATCAAACGGTGCTGATGTAGAAAGAAAGTCTTCAACCTGCTTTGCTATTGCTGTCATTTGTTCATCCTTATTCTCGTTCTATTGGCCTTTCAGTTGCGCTGTGCCTTTCTTTAGATTTGGTCTTTAGATCTGGTCTTTAGATCTGATCTTTACCTCTAAATTTTACATCAGGCTCTTACCTCTGGCTCTTACCTCGGCTATTACCTCCGGGGCTGTTGAGACTTCTGCCGCCGTACCTGCCTATATCCCTTTCTTTAATGAATTGATTAATGCATTCATTAAAGAAAGAGACACCTGCACAAAAGAAAAAACCAACCCACTAAACACTGCTAGAAGGTTGGTTTTCTATTGTACTAATGCTTCTTCTTACTCATGTTTTTCATTCATTAGTGTGCAGAGGCCTCGCCAGCGCCCTTAGGATAGCGAATACTTTCAACCAACTCTTGGATTTCCTCTGGTGCTTCGTCGGTCACTTTGAAGACAAGGAATGCCACCACAAAGTTAACTATCATACCCAATGTACCAATCCCTTCAGGTGAGATACCAAACAACCAGTTGTCGGGGATGTTCGCCTCAGGATTAACAAACTTGAAGTAGATAATGTACGTCGCGGTGAAGGCAATACCAGATAGCATTCCTGCAACAGCACCTTTGTCATTCATGCGTTTGCTAAAGATGCCCATAATAATAGCAGGGAAGAAACTGGACGCTGCTAAGCCGAAGGCAAAAGCGACCACCTGCGCAACGAACCCGGGCGGATTAATACCAAAGTAACCGGCAATCACAATGGCGACACCTGCGGCCAATCGTGCATAAAATAGCTCTGCCTTATCCGTAATATTCGGCGCGAAGTTTCGTTTCAGTAAGTCATGAGATACCGACGTGGAGATTACGAGCAACAAGCCAGCTGAGGTAGAAAGCGCAGCGGCAACACCACCAGCGGCCACCAGGGCAATAACCCAAGCCGGTAAATTCGCAATTTCAGGGTTCGCCAATACCATGATGTCACGGTCCACTGTCATTTCGTTGCGCTCATCACCAGAATAGAACATGACGCCATCGCCATTCTTATCGTTAAATTCGATAAGTCCGGTTTGCTCCCAGTTCTTAATCCACGATGGTGCTTCTTCGTAACTTGTACCTGTAAGCTCAGGGCCGTTAATGGTTTCAATCATGTTAACGCGAGCGAAAGCAGCTAGAGACGGTGCAGTGGTGTAAACAATGGCGATAAACGCTAGTGCATAACCTGCTGATTTACGTGCATCGTGTACTTTAGGAACAGTGAAGAAGCGAACAATAACGTGTGGTAAACCTGCCGTACCTACCATCAGTGCAAAGGTAATGAAGAACACATCAATCGTACTTTTCGTGCCTGTCGTGTATTCATGGAACCCAAGATCGGTGGATAAGTTATCGAGCTTTTGCAGCAGATGCATGCCCGACCCATCGGCCAGCGTGGCACCGAATCCGGTTTGAGGAAGAATATGACCGGTTACCATGATGGAAATAAATACCGCAGGAACTACATAGGCAAATACCATTACACAGAACTGTGCAACTTGCGTGTAGGTAATACCTTTCATGCCACCCAATACGGTATAGAAAAAGACAATAACCATACCAAGCACAACGCCGGTAACAATATCAACTTCTAAGAATCGACTGAATACAACGCCAACCCCTCGCATCTGCCCTGCCACATAGGTAAAACAGACAAAAATGGCACAAAATACCGCAACGGTTCGCGCTGTTTGTGAGTAGTAGCGGTCTCCAATAAAATCGGGTACAGTGAATTTTCCGAATTTGCGAAGATAAGGTGCTAGGCAAAGCGCAAGCAGAACGTAACCACCGGTCCACCCCATAAGATAAACGGCACCGTCGTATCCCATAAAAGAGATAAGACCTGCCATAGAGATAAACGATGCAGCTGACATCCAATCGGCGGCAGTTGCCATGCCGTTTAGTACAGGTGGAACACCGCCGCCGGCGACGTAAAAATCGTTTGTCGATCCGGCTCTGGCCCAAATTGCAATTGCAATGTACAGCGCGAAAGTAGCGCCTACAATGATAAAGGTGAGTGTTTGCACATCCATCGTATTACTCCTCTTCTACGCCGTAACGTTTATCCATCGCACTCATTTTCGCCATGTAGACAAAAATAAGGGCAACAAAAACTAAAATGGAACCTTGTTGCGCAAACCAGAAGCCCAGTTTGAAACCAAAGAATTGGATGTTGTTTAATGCATCGGCAAATAAAATGCCGGCACCAAAAGATACAGCGAACCAAACGACTAAAAGTTTAAAAAGGAGAGCTAGGTTCTCCTTCCAATATGCTTTTTGGTCATCATTATTTCTAAAAGACATTGTTCCGTCCCCACGTCAGGTTAATCGGTTGTTGTTTTTTTACATTTTCCTAACGCTTAACTTTTTTTACATTGTCGCTACTGATTTCACGTTGCGAGCAACGATAGCCAAAAGCAGCGAAGCCAAGCCTATAGGAGGTTGGATATCACTTTAGACCTGCATGAAATATTTAAAAATGAGACCATGGTCGTAGGTAGACGAAGGCCTCAATAGGTATAATAGATATCGAGTTGTAAATTTTCAGTTAATGGAAAGACTATGGTTTTTGGTTGGGTTACACTGGCAGTACTGTATCTGTTTTTACTTTTTTCTCTGGCAAGCTGGGGCGAAAAGAACTCGCCAACGGCGCGGGCGCTTACCTCACACCCAGCGATCTACTCTCTTGCATTGGCTATTTACTGCACTGCGTGGACGTTCTTCGGCATGGTGGGACAGGCAAGTAGAGATACCTGGATTTACCTGCCTATTATGCTCGGCCCCATTTTGGTGTATGTGGTGGGTCACAAGTTTATTTATAAGCTGACTTTGGTCAGTAAAAAGCAGCACATCACGACGATTTCTGACTTTATTGCTTCTCGTTACGGTAAGCGACAAACAGTGGCCTTAGTAGTTACACTCATCGCGTTACTTGCCACCATTCCCTATATCGCGCTGCAACTAAAAGCGGTTGGCAATACGTTTCAGCTACTGACCCAGCAACCTAAAAACGACATTATTATTATTGCGGCAACGGCTTTTATCGCAGTTTTCGCCATCTATTTTGGTACCCGTCAAACGGATGTCACTGAATACAGAAGAGGGTTGATGCTAGCTATCGCCTTCGAGTCGTCGGTGAAATTGCTCGCATTGGTTTTAGTGGCATTTGTTGGCTATAGCGCCTGGAAAACCACACAGAGCGGGCCCTTTTTTGAAAGCTTTTTAAACGAGGCGGCCTTGTCTACCTTTAGCTCATTTACGTTTATTGCTCAAACCATAATGGCAGCCGCCGCCATTGTGTGTTTGCCGCGACAGTTTCACGTAGCAATTATCGATAATTTAAGCTTGTCTCATTTGCGTACCGCCCGCTGGTTGTTTCCGCTTTATCTCATTATTATTTCAGCGGTTATTCCGGTTATCGCCATTGCCGGTAAAGCCATATTTGCAGGTACCAGTGTTGAGCCCGATTCGTACGTGTTATCACTGGCCATGTTTTCAGAGTCAGCCTTACTACAAGTCATCGTTTTTGTTGGCGGTTTGTCTGCTGCCACTGCGATGATTATTGTGGCAACGCTTACGCTCAGCACTATGCTAACAAACGACGTTATACTGCCGCGCATATTGGCACTGACCGAAGACACAGGCAAAAAACGGGATATTTCACGCCGCATTAGGCTAATACGGCGTGTGGTTATCGCCTTTATTTTGCTAATGGCCTTTTTATACCACCAGCAAATGACAAGCAGCCGCTCTCTGCACTCTATCGGTCTAATTGCTTTTTCATTGGTTATTCAACTGCTACCTGCCATTGTAGGCGGCTTGTATTGGAAACGAGCCCATGCGCACGGTGTGTATGCCGGACTAATGATTGGCTTAGTTATTTGGGTTTTGTGGCTAGTGCTGCCTATTGTGAGCGACCAAGTGTCAAGGCTTGAACAAAACGAACTGATTAGCCAAGGAGCAATGATAAGTTTAGCCGCCAATGCGTTTATGTACATGCTTTTTTCTTGGTTTGCGCCTCAGCGACTTATCGATCGCATTCAGGCAGAAGCCTTCGTGTCGCCCACTATGTCTGCCAGCAACACCATAAAAACCCAAGTAGCAAACGTTAGAGTGTCAGACTTAACCACGCTACTGTCCACGTTTATGGGTTCGGGCAGATGCGTACAGCTTGTTGATGAATACCAGACCCTTAATCACTGTCAGCTGAATGAGCAAGATACCCCAGATGAATCGTTCTTATCATTTTGTGAACGAGCTTTAGGTGGGGTAATTGGTGCATCAAGCGCAAAAGTGCTTCTTGATAGCGCCTTGCGGGGCAAAAAAATGGACTTCACTGAGATCATCAACTTCTTTGATGATACCACCCAAGCCATGCAGTTTAATATGACCGCCCTACTTACCTCCCTTGAAAATATGGACCAAGGGATAAGTGTTGTCGACAAACACCTTCATTTAGTCGCGTGGAATAAGCGCTATTCAAACCTGTACCCCTACCCAGATGACTTACTTGCCGTGGGCGTGCCCATTGAACGTCTTATTCGCTATAACGCGGCTCAGGGCGAGTTTGGCACTTACAATGTTGAAGCCGAAGTTGAAAAGCGCTTAGAGCACTTACGCTCGGGCATGCCCCATCGATTCACTCGCCAGCGAAAAGATGGCCGAGTGATAGAAATGGTGGGTAACCCGTTACCTGGTGGTGGCTTTGTAACCAGCTTCAATGATATTACCGGCCACGTAGAAATTCAGCAGGCCCTTGAAGAGTCCAATATCGATCTTGAAGCCAGAATTAAAGAGCGTACTGAAGAGGTACATTCCATTAATGCCGAGCTTCGCCTTGAAATTGAAAAGCGCGCCGGGGCCGAAAAAGAGTTAATTCGAGCAAGAAAGGCGGCGGAAGATGCCAACGCAAGTAAAACGCGATTTTTAGCCCTTGCTAGCCATGATGTATTACAGCCACTCAATGCGGCCAAGCTATACGTAAGCGCATTGGAAGAACAAGACTTGTCGGAGCAAACACATACGATCATTCAAAAGCTCAGTCATAGCGTGTCGTCCAGCGAAGCGCTTATTGGTACATTGCTAGATATTGCGCGCCTTGATCAAGGCGAGATGAAGCCAGATTTCGAGTCGATTGACGTACGCAATCTGCTTTCACCCCTTGTGGATGAGATGTCTATGCGAGCGAAAGAGAAAGGGCTGGAGCTTAAAGCAATCATTCGCCCATGTTGGGTGCGGGCTGATAAAACTTATCTATACCGGATTTTGCAAAATTTACTGTCTAACGCGGTGAAGTATACCGAAAAAGGCAGAGTGTTATTTGTTGTTAAACCTGTGGGCAATTCCGTGACGTTTAATATCATGGATACCGGCATTGGTATTTCTAGCGACAAATTGGACACGATATTTGGCGACTTTTTCCGTGCTAATGAAAGCAAAGAGCACGGTCTTGGATTAGGGCTTGGTGTCGTAAGGCGACTTAGCTTACAGCTTAACAGCGAAATTAAAGTCACTTCTCGCCTAGGCAAAGGTAGTAGCTTTCAATTCACACTGGAAAAAGTAGCGGCAAAACGTTCCTCTGCCCAAGTCGCGAAGCCAAGAAACACCACATTTAGTGGTATGAAAGTGCTATGTGTAGACGATCAGCGGGAAAACTTAGATGCGTTGAGTACCTTACTTGAAAAATGGGGCGTTAGCGTAACCCTTGCCAACAATTGGGACGATGCACTATCTCTTGCAGTATCGGTGAAGCCACAAATTCTCTTAATGGATTATCAGCTAAGTTTTGAGGAAGAGAAAAACGGCTTGGCGCTTATCGAACTTATTAGAACAACGCTGAATGTGGTTGTACCCGCGGCACTGATTACAGCGACCCCCGATGAAAACTTGTTGGTTCAATGCAAGGAGCAGGGAGTCAACTTTTTAGCTAAACCGCTAAAACCAGCAAAGCTGCGGGCCTTACTGCAAAGCATGACCCGCTATATTCGAGAAGCCAAAAATGTAGAGCGCGATTAGAAGCGTTGAGAGAATCTGCTATCGCTCTTCATTTGCTTGGTTTGAATCGTCTACTTGCTTAGGAGTAGGCGTGTCGGTCTTGGCCACCACCTTTCCTATGCTATTCCACTTTACCTTCGGGTTTAGCATAACAGGGCGGGTAAGAATGAGGTTGTTTGGGTACATAATGGTTTCGCGCTCTGTTGTCACCAATCGAGTACTAAACGGACCAATATCAGCTATAAAGCCTTCAACAAAATTATCGCCATCGATAATGCGTAGGTAGTTGCCTCTGCGATAAGACACATTGGTGAGCAAAATAAAGTAGGCGGTTATATTACTGATTAGCGACCAACTCGCGAATAAAGCTACACCGGTTACCGTAATAATGGAGGTGGAAAGTACAAGTAGCCCTGAAAAGTCGATACCCCAAGCAAGTAATAGTAAACACAAAGAAACCGTAGCCACCAGCACGCGCGCAGCAAATAGCCCTTTTAATGCGCTATGAGATTTTAACTTTGACTTGGCAATATCACTTTCAATTTTTGGCAGCAGCTTTCTAGACATCACCAGATAAAACAGCAAAACCAAACTGCTAAATATAATGTTTGACTGGTACTCAGTTGACCACCGTAACACCCCATTTAACAGCTCTATCATTACCCCGTCATTCTTCACAAAAATCCCTATAATCAGTGTCAATATTCGTTAATAAGCTCACGGCAAATATACCGCCACTTTAACATGCTATCGTTATTGGACTACTCTTTCATAAAATAAAAACAATCGCCACCATAAGAAAAATTCGTAAGACTCCTGTTACAGACTCAATTAATATGCGCGCCTAAATAGCTTGCGCATTTACGTATCACATGTAACGGTGTGGTTAATTCGTGAGCAAACTCACTTTATCGTTATCAAGGTTGATATATCAATGCGTATTGCAATACTCTCGAGAAACCCAAAACTTTACTCTACTTCACGCCTTGTTGAGGCTGGCAAAGCGAAAGGCCATGAAGTGGATGTTATTGATACTATGCATTGCTATATGGATATCACCAGTGCCCGCCCTTCGGTAAGATACAAGGGAAGAAAGCTTCCCTATTACGATGCGGTAATTCCCCGTATAGGCGCGTCAGTGAGTTTTTACGGCACATCAGTCGTTCGTCAGTTTGAAATGATGGGCACATACAGTGTTAATGAATCTGTCGCTATTAGCCGCTCCAGAGACAAGCTTCGCTCTTTGCAGCTGCTCTCTCGTAAAGGCATTGGTATGCCAAGAACAGGCTTTGCTCATCACCCAGACAAAATAGACGACGTGATAAAAACCGTTGGTGGCGCTCCTGTGGTGATAAAATTACTGGAAGGCACCCAAGGCATTGGCGTGGTGCTGGCAGATACACACAATGCGGCTGAATCTATTATCGAAGCCTTTATGGGGTTAAACGCCAGCATACTGGTGCAAGAATTCATCAAAGAGGCGGGTGGCAGTGACATTCGCTGCTTGGTAGTGGGCGGCAAAGTGGTAGCAGCAATGAAGCGTCAAGCGGCCGAAGGTGAGTTTCGTTCTAACTTACATCGCGGCGGTCAAGCAAGCTTAGTACGATTAAGCCCTGCAGAGCGCAAAACCGCCATAGATGCCGCTAAAACCATGGGGCTGAACTGTTGTGGAGTGGACATTTTGCGCTCTAACAATGGCCCCGTTGTCATGGAAGTTAACTCATCGCCAGGCTTGGAAGGTATAGAGAAAGCGACCAACAAAGACGTCGCGGCAATGATTATCTCATTTATTGAAAAAAGCGCTGAACCACATAAAACAAAGACACGTGGTAAGGGCTAGCTAGCGCCAGCTGTCATAATAACTTTAGGCTGAAACGCCATTTGTGAAGGAAAACCTGAGTGGTAAATGATGTTTTGACGATTGGGGGACACGATATAGCCCCAGGCGAAACCAAAAAAATAGACCTTGAAATGCCACCGCTCTATACAGCGACGAATATGAGCATTCCCGTTTATGTAAAACGAGGCAAACGCCCCGGTCCAATTATGTTTGTTAGTGCAGCGATTCACGGTGACGAACTTAACGGTATAGAAATTGTAGGCCGCTTAATTCGTTCAAAAGCCATTGAAAAACTGCGCGGCACCCTTATCGCAGTGCCGATGGTCAATGTATACGGTGTACTGAATCAATCCCGCTATTTACCCGACAGACGAGATTTAAACCGCAGCTTTCCAGGCAGTAAAAAGGGCTCTTTAGCAGGCAGATTGGCGAACCTGTTTTTTAACGAGGTGGTGAGTAAGTGCGACGTAGGAATAGACCTACACACGGGCGCTATTCACCGAAGCAATCTTCCGCAAATTCGTGCAAATTTAGACGATACGGACGTGCTGGAAATGGCGAAAGCCTTTGGCGTTCCGGTGTTACTGAATGCTGAAATTCGCGAAGGTTCATTACGCGAGGCGGCTAGTACCAGTGGTGTAAAGATTTTACTGTATGAAGCCGGACAAGCACTTCGCTATGATGAGTTTTCTATAAGAGCCGGTGTAAAAGGTATTATCAATACCATGCGGCACTTAGGCATGCTGAACAAGAGCCGAAGTAGAGGCCACAGCATCAATCGTTTTATCGCGCAGCAAAGCGGCTGGGTAAGAGCGTCAGAAAGCGGATTTGTTACCCATTTGGCACAGCTTGGTGACCATGTTGAAAAAGGTGATAAATTAGCGGCCATTGCCGACCCATTTGGTAACTTTGTCGGCAGTATTATTAGTCCGGCTGAAGGCATTGTTATTGGAAAGCAAAATATACCGCTTACCCAAGAGGGTGAAGCCATATACCACATTGCCTATTTCTCTAAGCCAAACGAGGTAGCAGAGCATGTTGAGCTTTACCAAGACAACTTACTGCCCAGCGAAGAACCTCTTGTTGAGTAAAAAATAATGAACAATAAAAAGCTTATTGGTGTTGTAGAATTATGCGACCTTCCCCAGCTAGCCATTACAGAACTGAATGTGCGGGTAGACACTGGGGCAGCGACGTCGTCTTTACATGTGGATAATATTGAAGAGCTTACCAAAGGCGATGAGCTATGGATTAGCTTCGACATTCACCCTGATATTTACAATGTAGATACGGTAGTACGGCGAGAAGCGAAAGTTTTTGGCAAAAAAAAGGTGAAAAGCTCTACCGCTACGCGAGAAAAGCGCTATGTTATATTAACGGATATTGTTATGGACGGTTTTCAATGGAATATACAGCTTACCCTGACAGATCGCTCGGAAATGACATATTCTATGTTACTAGGTCGAGAGGGAATGGCTGGACACTTTATTGTAGACCCTGAATACGACTTCCTTCTCACTGGAAAAGACTAAAGCGCACTCCCCTTTTTACTAGCAGTTACTGTATAGCAAAGGCCAGCGCGCTGTTATTAAAGGAAAGATCGCAATGGACATGTGGCGGCAAGGTAGGGCTTTGCTTTTGTCATCTTTACAAACGCGTATAATCTTTGCGCTGCTTGCCTGTGCCCTTTTTACCTTAATACCTCACGCATACGCCAATCAAGATAGCAACTCTGCAAGCGCTGCCCACACTAAAATACGACTACCCAATGTGCACCCGGGTAGAGATGCAGTTTACGCCCACGCAAAACAGTTACTCACCGAAGCGCTCCTTGTAACGCAAGCAGACTACGGCACTTTCGAATTCGTAGTGAGTAGCCAAGAAAGTCCTCAGCGCCGACAGCTGAGAAGTTTAGAACACGATCTTTTAGATATTACGTGGAGTGTTACCTCGTCAGACAGAGAAGCCTATTTTTTGCCTATCCGTATTCCTATTATGGCTGGACTCTTCGGCAAGCGCGTGCTGTTAATTAATGCTGAAGACACCCGCTTCTCAAAAGATATGGATATTACAGACCTTAAAGAGTTCAGGGCGGTGCTTGGCTATGACTGGCCCGATACCACTATTTTCAGAAAGGCGGGTATTCCAGTACTTGAAACCACCTATCGCGCGTCGTTTAAAATGGTGTCTGAAGGGTTTGCTGATATGTTTCCTCGAAGCGTGATGGAAGTGTTAGAGGAAATGGAGCACAAAGACTTGAGTAAAGGGCTTGTTGTTGAGGACAATATTGTTATTTCATACCCTAGCCCGATTTTTTTCTTTGTGGGTAGTAATAACCAGCAGCTTGCAACACGAATAACCGAAGGCTTATTACAGCTGTTAAAAAACCATCGATTCCAACAATTGTTAAAAGAGCATAAGGGCTTTCAACAAAGCCTTGCACTTGTAAAGGGGCGAACCGTTATAAGCATCGACAATCCGCTTTTAAGTAAAGAGAGTCAAAAGGCGATTGAAAACTTTCTCCCGCTTTTTGCACCCGCTGAACTGTTGTTAAATGGCTCAACCACAGATGGCACTGTTGTAGATGGCACTGTTGTAGACGGGACTGCGGCAGACAGCGCTATTGTCGAGGACTCGGTTTTGGACAACTCGACGGCAGAGAGCTCAGTTGAGGACAGCTCGACTTTAGAGAGCTCGGTGATAGAAGACCGGAGTTAAAAGGCCTTAGCGTGATGAACCACCATATCGCACCTATATCAACGTGAGGGTGGCTCTAATTCTAGCTGTGAAGCAATGAGTACCGCTTGCGTGCGATTGTTAATTCCCAGCTTTTTGAATAGGGCTGTAACGTGGGCTTTCACCGTCGCTTCAGCAATATCTAAGTTGTAGCCAATCTGTTTATTTAACAAACCATCTCGCATGTAACACAGCACTTTATACTGAGAGGGTGTCAGTGAAGCCACCTTATCTGCAAGCTCTGAAAATGCCTCGTCCACTTCATCGACGCTTTCACTAAGCCCTTCAGGCAGCCAGATATCACCATCGAGAATGGCTTCAACAGCATTACCAATGTCTTGTGCACTGGCAGTTTTAGGTATAAAGCCAGAGGCACCAACACCAATAATTTTAGATATTAACGCAGTATCTTCAGTGCCAGATACCACAGCAACGGGAATATCTGGATACAGTTTGCGAATATGAAGAAGCCCGAACAGATCGTTACTGCCGGGCATATGTAAATCAAGTAAAAGCAGGTCGACATCCTCTTTGTTGAGCATATCAACCGTAGACATTAAATCTCCTGCCTCCTTGAGTGTTAAGGACGGCAGCGACAAGGATAGAGCGCCTCTTAATGCATCGCGATACAGCGGATGATCATCTGCGATTAACAGCGTTATCATTGTCGTTTTCCTTAATTATTTATTGAGTCGTTCCTCTATGAGTGTATCAACAACGGATGGATCCGCCAACGTCGATGTATCACCCAGTTGCTCATGCTCGTTTGCCGCTATTTTGCGCAATATACGACGCATAATTTTACCAGAACGTGTTTTCGGCAGCCCCGTTGACCACTGAATAATATCGGGTGTGGCTATGGGGCTCAGTTCTTGGCGGACCCAGCCTTTCAGCTCTTTGGTAAGGGCATCATTAACCTCTACCCCTTCAATAGGACTCACGTAAACGTAGATCCCTTGGCCTTTAATATCGTGAGGATATCCAACAACCGCAGCCTCGGCCACTTTGCTGTGCGCTACCAATGCGCTCTCGATTTCTGCAGTACCTAAGCGGTGGCCTGAAACGTTGAGTACGTCGTCTACACGGCCTGTGATCCAATAGCAGCCATCTTCATCGCGACGCGCGCCATCACCGGTAAAGTACACACCTTCATACGCACTAAAATAGGTATTAATAAAACGTTGATGGTCGCCATAAACAGTGCGAGCCTGACTCGGCCAACTGTCTTTAATGACGAGGTTACCTTCGGCGGCACCTTCAAGTTCTTTGCCATCAGCATCAAATAGCGCTGGCGCTACGCCGAAGAAAGGGCGAGTTGCCGAACCAGGCTTAAGCTCTGTCGCACCCGGTAACGGCAAAATCATATGCCCACCGGTTTCCGTTTGCCACCAGGTATCGATAATTGGGCAACGGCCTTTACCAATCACGCGGTGATACCATTCCCATGCCTCTGGGTTAATCGGTTCACCAACTGTGCCCAACAAACGCAGCGATGATAGGTCGCAGCCCTCTGCGGGTGTGTCTCCATGGGCCATTAGCGCACGGATTGCCGTTGGTGCGGTATACAGGCTGTTTACTTTATATTTTTCAACCACCTGCGCAATGCGCTTAACATCTGGATATGTAGGTACACCTTCAAAAAACACCTGTGACGCGGCATTAACCATAGGCCCGTAAACCATGTAACTGTGCCCCGTTACCCAGCCTACATCAGCAGTACACCAATAAATGTCATCATCTCGGTAATCAAAGGCATATTTAAACGTCATGGCTGAATACAATAAATAACCGCCAGTGGTATGCACAACGCCTTTCGGTGTGCCAGTAGAGCCAGATGTATACAAAATAAATAGTGGGTCTTCGGCGTTCATGACCTCTGGTTCGCACTGCGCAGAGCAATTACCAATTGCATCTTGCCACCAAACGTCGTGCTTACTGTTCCAATCGACATCGCCACCAGTAAGCTTATGCACAACGACATGCGTGATAGAAGGACAAGCATCGCTTGCTAACGCCTTATCAACGTTTGCTTTAAGAGGGATGCTGCGCCCTGCTCTGCGCCCTTCATCAGCGGTAATAACCACTTTAGCCTCGCTGTCGTTAATGCGATCAGCAATGGCATTTGGCGAGAAACCACCAAAAATAACGGAATGCACTGCGCCTATGCGGGCACATGCTAACATCGCGTAAGCGGCTTCTGGCACCATGGGCATGTAAATCGCCACGCGGTCGCCTTTTTCAACGCCCATTTCTTTAAGCGCATTCGCTAACTTACATACCTCATAATGTACCTGTTGGTAGGTAATATCTAAGCTGTCTTGTGGAGAATCACCTTCCCAGTGAAAGGCAACCTTTGTGGCGTTCTTCTCTAAATGTCTGTCGATGCAGTTGTAGCTTGCGTTTAACGCGCCATCTTCAAACCACTTTATCGATACGTCGTTTTTATTAAAAACCGTATTTTTAATTTTTGTTGGCGCTTCATACCACTCCAATAGTGCAGCATGCTCCGCCCAGAATGACTCAGGGTCGTCTATCGACTTCTTGTACATTTCGTCGTATTGAGACGCAGTAAGATGTGTAGATTGAAGGATATTTTCAGGTACGGGATAAGTCTTGCTGGCAGTCATAGATTGCCTCCGATTTAATAATGTTAAATTCTCGATTGATTGAGGAATACTCTAGTCATTAATCAATAAAGCAAAATGAGACATTGGTCTTAATGATTTTTTTCATCGAAAAGTTATTGCTCAACGTTCATGTGTAGACGCTTGTTTGTTTTTTTAGTTCTGTGAAGTTTTTTAAGATAATCACTAAAAAGATGCTACTACAACGTTTTACACCCGTTATTTCTGAACCGAAATAACGGGTGTAGGTATTTATCAATTGGTCTTTGCCGTTAGAACTTAAAGACAACCCCAGCGCGACCAACATTTGCCGAGAAGTCTTCAAAATCGCTTCCGTATTCGGTATTAAAGTTAGTCAATTGAACAAACGCAGTAAAGCTATCCGTTATCTTATGGCCGTAGTTGATATAAGCGGTGGTGTTTTCATTTAAATCAGTAAGTGATAAACGAGCACGGTCACCTGAGTCGACAGAGGCACTGGCATAACCCACCTTAATCGTAGAGTCTGCATTTAGTTTCCACGTCACATACGTAAAAAAGCCGCTTTCGCTAAAACTCTCTCGTACTTCGCCTGCAGCGTTTAAACCTGAAGACGGAGCAACACCCAACGCATTTTGGTTGTTTAACGCTTCACCAGTATAATATTCTGCATTTACGCTAACTGCCCCAAAATTCAATGTGGTATACATTTTCAATAAGTTAGCGTCTTGGTTTTCACCCGAGACAAAACCAGCTTCATCTTCATAATTCAATTCAGCAAAATGGCCCGCGGCACCAATTTTATGACCAGAGAAGCTATAGTTAACGTCTACCGCAAAGCCTGGCATGCTGCCAAGCTCATTCGCGTTAATACCACCCGCGGTAGCATTTCTTCCCTTACCTGTTAAAGCACCAGTTACCGTTAGCCCATCGTTTTTATATGTAGCACCCACTTCCACGGCTAAGAATCCAGAATTACCGGCACGATAGGCATTACCAACCCAGTTGTAACTACCGCTTGATTTGATACCTGAGGCAGTGCTCCACTTTTGACCACCAAAGAACGTCCAGTTCTCGTTCATGTCATAATACAAGGTCGCTAAGCGTAATCGTGGCTCTTGAGCCTGAATGGCCGTTTGGTTAGTAAAACCATCTTCACCATCAATAAAATCAAATTCCAGTACCGTTCTTACTTTTTCATGGCTCATGTTTAGTGAAAAGCGAGACTGTGAAGCTTGAAACGATGTGGCATCAGAACTAAGAAACGTCGTTTGTTGCTCTGTGGCTGGCGCACCGCCGAATATATCGGTTCTTAATGCATGCGTTGGGGCTACTTGGCTATAAGCACTGCCAAAACTGGCAACGCCTTGATCAGACGCTACCATTTCGGGTTTGATCATACCTTTAAAACTGAATTCAAAAGCAAGCGCAGGTGAAGATATCAAAACAAGTGCGCACGATGCAGCTACACGATTAAGCATGTGGTTCTCCAAAATTTTTTTAGTGTTTAACTTTAATTCTTTTCTTAGTGCCCCTGCGAACGCGTGTAAGCGCAGGGAGTATGTAATTTAGTGTGTTCATGCAGCGGATTAACTTCCGATTAACATAAAGCCAACAAATCAATTGTGAGTTAAAAATAAGCAAAATACTCTATAAATCATAGTTGTTGCGACCAAAGTCTTATGATTTCTTGTATGGCAAAACAGCGTTTAGTTAACGTACAAATAAGCTAAAGCACTGTTTAATTTAGAAACTTCAAACACCGCATAACGGATTTAACTCTTAAACAAATTAAGATTTTTCAACGCGTTAATGGCTAAGGCTATAAGCATAGGTAAAAAAGAGAAAATCACCGGCCTTATTGCTGATTTTTTGAGATGATAGGGAGCAGTGAGAGTTAAAAAATAGGACAAGCGATTTATCAAAAAGCAGTAGTTCAACGTAGAAAAGCGTGGGGAGTGCGCGTCAATACGTTAGAAAAATGGGTTAGCGCGCCTTGATTCAAGGCGCGCTAACCGAAGTTAAGCGGGTAGATTTAAAATCCCATGGGATAGGCTTTAAACACGTTATTTATATCATTAAATGTGTTATCGCTTAGCGTAATATCAAACGCTGCGATGTTTTCAGAAAGCTGCTTGAGCGTAGTTGCACCGATAATAGTAGATGTAACACCCGGTACTTGCTGACACCATGCTAAAGCAAGTTGCGACGGCGTAATACCTGCGTTTTCTGCAATATGGACGTACTGCTCGGTGGCTGATTGCGCTGCAGGTTGGTCTCTGAATAACCCCATTCGCTGTGCCAATGTCCAACGCGACCCCTCAGGCCGTGCACCATTGTGGTATTTTCCACTGAGCATTCCCGTGGCTAGCGGCGACCAAGGCAGATAAGCAATGTTTTCACACTGGCACATCTCGATAAGATAAGGCCAATCTTTTGCGTGTAACAGGCTAAATTCATTTTGAATCGACACAGGTAAAGGCACATTTTCTTCTGCGCACAAACGCAAAAACGCATGAATTCCCCACGGTGTATCATCAGATAGTCCCCAATGGCGAATTTTGCCCGCATCAAGGGCCGCTTTTATGCCTTTGAGAATATTGCGCATGCCGCTGATTTCTTTGTCGCGGTCGATAGTTGTTGGGTCTGTACTGTCAGGCCAATGTTTGCCAAAGTGCGGGGTTACCCTATTTGGCCAGTGAAGCTGATACACATCAATATAGTCGGTATGTAAACGCGCAAGTGATTCATCAAGGGCAGTAGTAAGCGAAGAAGCCGTTATTGGCCCACCCTCTCGGATATACTTTAAACCTGCACCTGCTACCTTGGTCATCACCACAATATTATTACGGGCGTCTTGATTACGAGCAATCCAGTTGCCAATAATTCGCTCTGTGTCGCCGTAGGTATCTGCGTTAGGAGGTACAGGATACATTTCAGCGGTATCAATAAAATTCACCCCCGCATCAAGGGCCATCGCCATCTGCGCATCGGCATCTTGCTGCGTATTTTGGATACCCCAGGTCATGGTACCTAAGCAAATATCGGAAACTTTTAAGCTACTTGAGCCCAAAATATTAAATTTCATTCTACTTTTACCTCTAAAATGTTCTTTTGAACTATGCCTTTGAGTCGTCAGGCACTCATACTTTGTGAATCGCTCTTTTTCACTGGTTGTTTTGCTAGCCTACTACTCGCGATTAGAATCGATTAGAATGACTGTCTTAGTAGAGATTATGATGCCAGAGATTACGATGCCTGTCTCATTATCGTGCATTATCGCAAAGCCAATATGATGCTCTATGCCTAGCGCTCAATAACTGCCTAGCGCTCAATAACTGTCACCTTAATTAGTATTCGTTGACTGTCACGTTAATGGCTCGCATTAAGAATAATTACAGTGCCTGTCTCGATAATATTAATTAGTATTCGTTGACTGTCATAGAGAATAATTACAGTGCCTGTCTCGATAATAGTGGTCTCGATAATAATGTTCGGATTCGACCTCATTATTCAAACATCTAGAAAGTAGTATTCGTTGACTGTCACGTTAATGGCTCGCATTAAGAATAATTACAGTGCCTGTCTCGATAATAGTGCATTAGTGCTGTATTCCCCCTGTTATCTTCTTGACAAGGATCGGCATCGCTTTGAGCAATTAAAAATTCAACGGTCTCTGAGTGACCGTGGTAAGCCGCTAAAATCAGGAATAATTACAGTGCCTGTCTCGATAATAGTGGTCTCGATAATAATGTTCGGATTCGACCTCATTATTCAAACATCTAGAAAGCGAATTCAGTAAGCTGACTTTTATTCTGTAAACCCACTTGGCATGAAATCTATTTTGAATGATTGCTTTGAGCGGCTAGAAAACAGTGCAACGTTAGCAAAAGCTCGCTGAGATGTCGCTAAGCTCTGGATAAAAGCCAAGTGCAGTAGAGTTGATTATTACGACCTTTAAACAGGTATTTATGTCTGATTCGAAAGTGAATGAACATCTAGGACATATTGGCTATTACAGCTTAAAAATTACTTGCTTTCTTTTGAAGCAACAAAGAATGTTGCTAAGTCATAATTTCCCTTAGAAATAGCTATATCTGCCACTGAATTACTCGACTTGCCTTTGTGATGAGGATTAGCGCCCATTAGTGCTGTATTTCCCCTGTTATCCTCTTGGCAGGGATTGGCATCGCTTTGAGTAATTAAAAACTCAACGGTATCTGAATAACCGTGGTAAGCCAATAAAATCAGCGCTGTGAAGCCCTTTTCATCAGTGATAATTGCATTAATGCCTCCATCAAAAAACGCATTTAATATTTAATTATTGCCGTTAGGTGCAGCATCAAAATAGCGACTTTTTAAATCGTTGATCTGAGTATTAGCTAATGATGATAGTGAAACGATGCAGAGACAAAGTGTTAGACCGTTCAGTATAAAACTTTACCGCAAAGCCTCGAGGGTCACGCAAGGTTTCAGGAGAAAGGTGACCATGCACTACTGATGAAAAGCGCACAAACACTTCAGTTTTTTTACCTTCACCTTGGAAAGGCGCTGCCATTGTGTCTTCAGATAAGTCTTCGTAGTTTTCATAGTAGCCATGAAAACCCACACCACGGGCATGAACCACACGCTCTGGAATGCGCTCACGATCAAACGCGGCTAGCTTTTCAATAAGGTGAGAGTCTTGCAGTAACACTGGGCCCCACGGACCTGCAGTTTGTGAATTTTGGTTATCGCCTACTGGTGCGCCATTTTGACGAGTAAGGGTATCTGCACTCACGCCAAGTGTAAGCATGCTAGCGGTAACGCCGCCTAAGATAAATTTAGATAAGGTAGATTTTAATGCAGTACTCACAGCTGAACTCCTACGTGAATGTTGATGCGGGATTGGGTATTTTTAACTTCAACGCAAACTTGGTCGCCGTAATAGTTATCAGCGTAGTTGCATCGTGTTTGAACAGGTTGGTTAGTAGTGGAGGAAACACGATGGCCGTTCGCTGTTGATAGTTTTTTGAGTAATGTGTTCATTTGATTCTCCTTGTTAAGTTAGGAGCATTATTATCAATTTAAAAAAGCTATTAAAACGACTAAAACTGATTCATAAGATTAATTTAATAGATTATAAAGGCGCTTGCTAATCGAGAAACATCATGAACGGGGCATTACTTTGGGAGTACTAAGCAGAATAGGAGACAGCAAGGACAATAGAGGATAACGAGAAAGTAAAAAGCAAGTTAGACCTGAATTATGCAAGGGCTGGGTAAGGAGTATATGGGTACTGATGAAAGTTAAGTAATTGATAAATTTGAGCGCAGATTTGTGTACGAACGTGAGCGTTAGTGCGGCTGTTAGCACAGAGCCTGGACACAAAAGCGCCGCTCCCATAATAAATTATAAAAGCGGCGTAGATATTAGGGAGGTAGGTGAATACAAGTGACGGTTGACCACAGTAAGCGCAGTCTTTCCTATTAAACATTCACTGCTATTTGTTAACTGTTATCCGTTAACGTCTCACCGCTAACTGCTAAGCCAGGGGCCAGTGATAGCCAATGTTTTAGTAGGCGAGTAAACATTAACAAAGAGTGTGCTACCGTCAGGAGAAAAACAGGCTCCGGCAAGTTCGGTTTGTGCATGTAATTTGGCAAAGTTATACACCTCACCCTCAGGGGTTATCCCACGAAGATGGTTATCAACTATATCGGTGTATTGGTCTTCGCATACTAGTAAATGCCCGCTTGGACACACCGTTAGATTATCGCCAAAGTTGTATAAGTTTTTATCTTCACTTTGTAAGAACAGTTGAAGTTTATCGGCACTGCCATCAAGTGATGGCACCACACGCATTACTTGCCCTAACTGTTTTTCTCCGCCGTTGGTGCAGCAAAAATATAATTCTTCATCACCCCAGTGCATACCTTCCCCACGCGCAAACAACGCAGCGCCTTTCTCATAGGCTTGTATACGAAGATCATCCTCTGGACTTTCTGGATTATCTAAATCTACCCAATCAATATCAAACCACTGTCCAGTTTCCATAGACGGATTATTCCAATTTCGTGAATCGAACTGGGGCCTATCGACCACTTTAAGGGCTTGCAACTTGCCGCCATCTGCCAATTTAGCAGGTGTATTCGGTACAAACCGATACAGCACACTATCGCCTCGGTCTTCAGTGAGATACACCATTCCAGTGCGAGGGTCTATGCTTGCGGCTTCATGATTAAATCGCCCCATGGCTTTTAAAGGCTCGGGTTGCGTCATCGCTATGGCAGAGGCAGGAACCTCAAAAATATAGCCATGGTCTTTGCTTACCACGCCGTTTGGTTTATCTACTGACTCTTCGCAGGTAAGCCATGTTCCCCATGGGGTAATACCGCCTGAGCAGTTGCGCACAGTGCCGCTTAAACTGATAAATTCCCGCTCAACCTTGTGAGTGGAAAGGTTATAGACGAGGGTGCTTGTGCCCCCAGGCAGCGCAACACCTTCAAACCCACTTCCCTTGCTATATGAGTCGTAAGCTAACGCTGGCGAATGCTGTTGAATAGACTGAGGCTGGTTTTCAATATGTGTAGGGTGTAGCTCGTGATTGCGAATTAGCGCGACACGTTGCTCATCAAGGCCAAAACAGCCCATACCGTCGGCTCTATCGGGCACGTTCAGGCCATCGGACATGGCATCACCAAATTGAGATATTACTCGGTAAGAAAAGCCTTCTGGCAAATCTAGTAGTGAGTTTTTATCTTTTACAAGGTTACCGTATCCCCTTGAAATGGGCATTGCAGAGGCTACTGCCTTACTCAGTTGGCTTTTACCAAATGCACTTGACGCAAGACCGCCAAAAGCGAGTGAGCCCAACATAAACTGTCGCCGTGAAATCATACTAAATGCCCCAAAGGTGCTCGTGATAAAAAGGTAGAAAGGTAGCACTCAACAAGCAAGACCTAAGTGCACAGGTGTACATAAATCATCGCCATCTATTGTTATAGCATAACAATAGATGGCAAAAACAATCATTACTACCGTCGTATATTTTTACTTTAGGTTAGTACTGGTTTTGGTGCTCAGATTAGTATTGTGCCAGTGTTCTACAGGCATAGGCTTTGAAAAATAATAACCCTGAAAGCGATTGCACCCTTTGCTGATTAAGTATTCAACCTGCTCTGGAGTTTCTACCCCTTCAGCAATAGATGTCACATTAAGGGCTCTTGCCATATCAATGATTGCATCAACTATGGGCGAGCCATTGTGATTGCTGCGTGTGCTGACATCATCTATGAATATTTTGTCTATCTTAAGCTCACTAATTGGAAGCTCTTTTAGATAGGCCAGACTGGAATAGCCAGTTCCGAAGTCATCGATAGAAAAGCGGAAGCCGCATTTTGCTAGCTGATCCATCGTATGTTTAACCGTATCGATATCTACCACTAAAGCCGTTTCAGTAAGCTCTAACATAACCATTTGGGTAGGAATGCCATAATAATTGACTCTTGCTAGCAAAGAAGAGGCAAAGTCTAGCTGTACAATTTGTTTGGCACTTATATTAATGGCAACACACAAGTCAAAACCTCGCGCGATAAACTGCTTTAGGGTTTTAAGTGTTTCATCGATAACCCAATTCCCAATGTCGCAGATAATATGACTTTCTTCCGCAATAGGTATGAAGTCGCCAGGGCTCACTGTCCCCAGCTCACTAGAATGCCAGCGAACTAAGGCCTCAAACGACGTGGTAACCCCTTGATGATTCACTTGGGGTTGCAACGATAGAGATAGCTCTTGTTTCTCTAAGGCTTGGCGTAAATGCGATTTGATGGCGAGGTAGCGATCGAACTCTTGCATGCCATCATCAGAAATATGGCAAAGTCCGAACGGGGCTGATTTCTTAGCCCGCTTAACCGCGTTCTCTAGCACATTAACCACGCGCTCATAGTTTTGCTTATTGGCTTCAAACACCGCACTACCCAGGGATGCACTTAGCGACCAGTTGCCATCTTCAGTATCTATGTCGTAGTGTCGAGGATTAATAAGTGCGTTCTCGATTAAGCTGGTATCAAAACGGTAAATGTCAGCTTTTTTATAGGTCTTTTTAGACATGATAATAAAGCTGTCGCCGGCAAATTTATAAATATGATATTCATGCCCTATGATAAACAACAGCTTTTCAGCAATGGCTTGAAGCGCATTATTTGCATTAGAATAGCCGAGACGGGTATTAATTTGCGCCATATTGTCCATATCAAGCAATAAAATATGCATATATTCTTCATGCACGGCGGCCCGTAAGATTAAGTCTTTGCACTCCTTTTGAAACCACTGGCTGTTGCGTAAATGGGTGGCACTGTCAGTGTAGGCTAGGTTATAGATGGTATCCTGGGCGGCAATACGCTCACTAATATCGCGCACTACGCCGATATATATTTTTTCCCCTAAATCCGTACTTTCAGACAGCGATAGCTCCATTTGAAATACCGAACCGTCCTTGCGCTTTGCCGGAAGCTGCCGACCAGTTCCGATAATTTGAGCGTTTCCGGTACGCTCGTAATTAGCCATATACCTAGCGTGATTTGATGCATACGGATCGGGCATTAATATCTCAACCGACTTCCCAATAAGCTCGCCCTCGTCATAACCAAAGATTTTAAGCGTAATGTCGTTGCAATGAAGAATTATGCCTTTTGAATCTATGCTTACTACTGCATCGTTTATACTGTCGAGGATATTCTGTAATCGGCTTGCCCGCTCTTCGCTTAGTAAAACAGTACTTTTGTAATTTGTGATGTCTTCGAAGGCACCGAAATAACGACGAATATTTCCTTCATCGTCTAACTCGTGTTTGCCAGAAGTACGGACCCATTTTTTATCGTTATTTGCCGATATAATTTGCACTTCAATATCGTATGGCGTGTTGTGCTCTAACAACTCGTGAAACGCCGATTGAACGGCGGCTTTAGACTCTGGCTTATAAAATGTTAACGCTTGCTCAACATCGATGGGGACTTTCATGGTTAAATCGTGTATTGCGTAGGTTTCTTTAGACCAAAAAAGCTTCTTATCCTGAGGGTAGTATTCCCATGCCCCTGTTTTTGAGAGACTGCTAACCTCATCGAGTAGAGATAAGTTATTAATAGTGCGAGTTTCTAAGTAATATTTTTGTAGGCGCGTAGCAATTAGCTTGGCATTTGCGTGAAATCCAGCTTTATAAAGCTCGATGTTGGGTTGAGGCGAATTAAAAATAGCGACCAAAATTCCCACATTGCGTCCGAGCTCATTGAAAAGCCCAGCGCCAAGATAAGCCTCAGCACCTATTTGTGAAAGAGAGCCGTCATCTGGAAATTGAGAGCACACCGCACTTGGGTAAGCACATACGCCGGTTTGTAAAACCTGCTCACAAGGTGAGCCCTGCAAGGGATACTCGAACAGCTCGCTGGCTTCAGACTGCTGTTGAGTGCCAATGAGCACTGAAACACGGTCGTCGTCTCGAACACCTAGCAGTAAATAATCCGCTTTCAACGACGCGTTGTATTCAACAAGCTCATCAAAAAATTCTTGCCTGTATTTGCGAACAAGACTGCGAAACTCAGCCTCTTCGTAAACCATATTATGCGAAAACATAGCCGCCTATTATTCAACACAAACCAATTAACCGCATTTATGTTGGTAGAGTTGATGAATGCAAAGACATAGAAGAACGCTAAAACGATGCCTTAGCCTTTAGTAGTATGATAGTAGAGTCTGTATCACAGTCAATTGATTAATAATGACTACTCAATAATGACAGGCAATAATGACAGGCATAAAAAATACCAATACAAACAATAACTAAGTGAGTTCTAAACTATTAAACAGGCAGTTTTAGCTTACTACTTATTGAGACAGGCACCTTACCTCCCACAGTTACTTATGGAGACAGGCATCATAAGTCACTTATCGAGACCACTTATCGAGACAGGCATTTTTCAAACACTCAGATAAACAAAACTGTACCTCAAGACACTTTCTTTAGCCTAGATAGCTATACACACTAGTCATTGAGTAATCCAGAGTGGGAAAACTTGATGCCAAAGGCCAGAAAATCACAAATTAGTCTATCAGACACGCCCTATTATCACTGCGTATCTAGGTGTGTTCGTCGAGCGTTTTTATGCGGCTCTGAGCAAGGAAAAAGCTTCGAACATCGCCGTCAATGGGTTGAAGATCGTATTCATGTTCTGAGTGAGGTATTTACCATTGATGTGTGTGCTTATGCGGTAATGAGCAATCACACCCACCTTGTGCTGCATATTTGCAGGGAAAAGGCGCAGGCGCTCACTACAGATGAAGTAATTCAACGGTGGCACATTCTGTACAAGGGAACCTTATTAACACAGAAATATGCTTTACAAGAGACAAGAAAAGACCTTAGTAATGCTCAAGTAGAGTCCGTGGAAAGCACTGCGGAGATTTGGCGAACACGCTTACACGATATTAGTTGGTTCATGAGAGCCCTGAATGAATATATCGCCAGAGCCGCAAATAAAGAGGATGAGTGCACCGGACACTTTTGGGAGGGACGGTTTAAGTCACAAGCACTATTAGATGACGGCGCTCTCGCAGCCTGTATGGCATACGTTGACTTAAATCCAGTTCGCGCGAAGTTAGCCGTTTCACCTGAGACCTCTACGCATACTAGTATCCAGTATCGCATTCGTGCTGCCAAAGCAGGCAAGATACCGAAACGCCTTATGCCGCTAAAAGGCAGCTCTCAGCAGAGTATTGAAAATAGTCTACCTTTCAGCCTCGTCGACTATCTTCATTTGGTCGATGCCACTAGCCGTTCCATCTCCCCTAATAAGCGAGGCAAGATACCCAACAAAGTACCTAACATTCTAGACCGGCTTAATATTGGCAATGAAAAGTGGTTGATATTAACCACACAATTTGAAGTTTGTTTTAAACGAGCGGCTGGCCAGGTGATTAAACTTGAACAATATGCTCATAACCTAAAGCAGCTGAGAGTTCATGGGAAGCACCATGCTATGCGCTTATTTGGATAGATTAATATCTCACCGAACAACACAAGTGTAATACGGTTAAACTTTAATAGAGTCTTGACTGCGGGGATAGAGTTCGCTTCACTACTCTAAATCATACTGTTTCAACCTAGCTCCATCACCTGTTTGACCAATAAAACACATCCCTATCGCAATTAAATTTATAAATAGCACTCGAGCTTTGGCGTTTTTTGATTGTTCTTTATGCCTGTCATAATAGTACTCCTATGCCTGTCTTAATAGTGGCTGGTCGTAATAGTGGCTGGTATGTTGCGACTGTCTAATTAGTAGCTTTGGCTTGCCATGTGTACTTATTATGCGTGTCTTGATGATAATTGATAATAGCTACCTGCAATTACGGGAATGGCTAGATTAGAGTGCCTGTCTCTTTAGTAGCTAGATTAGAGTGCCTGTCTCTTTAGTAAATCGTAGGCATAAAAAAAGCGCACCTAAGTGCGCTTTTTTGTGCAATGTTTGCAGAGTCTAGATTAGTCTAGGATCTTCGCAACAACACCAGCACCTACTGTACGACCACCTTCACGGATTGCGAAACGTAGACCTTCGTCCATCGCAATCGGAGCAATTAGCTCAACTTTGAATTTAAGGTTG
>NZ_JAAAWO010000011.1 GCF_010500895.1 Alteromonas genovensis | reverse complement strand
CCTCAAGGTATTCGAGTATGTGATGACCTGCCTTGATGAACTCAGTCGGCCCGACGCCGATATCGAGCAACTACTACCATGGCAATTTGCTAAGCGCTAGGTGAGATTGCCGGACGGATACGATTAAAGCGATAAAGAGCCAACTTAATCTGAAACCGTATTTTTATGAAAAGTCGGCAAAAGTTGGTATTACTGGATGTATTTTGGGAGGGGTCATCGCTTATTTGTTGTTTGTGAAAGCTCTTCCAGTGTTTGGTGTAAACCTTGAAACACCATTGAGGGAGTATAGCGACCAAGTTGTGTACTCGGTTTTTGGTTTTGGCATACTATTACTAATTTGCTGCATATACTTAACCTGTTCGCTTTGCGCAGCAGTTTATTTTTTCTCAATGGTTAAGAGTGGAAACCTTGATTCTGAAGAATACTTCAATATTGTGTTTAAAAGTCAGTACCCGACACGTTGGCAGCGAATGTAAATACCCGAATGTATATCAAAAGTTATATTGAGCGTTAACTGCCAAGGAGATCTTTATGGCAATAGATAGAAATGCATGGATTTTTGGTTTAGCTGTTGCAGCAATTGCTGTTCTATTTAGTCTTACTTCACCCGCTAAACAAGAAAGTATTGCTGCGTACTTTTTAGTGTTTTTCATGTGTGGTATTCCTGCTGGTGTTGGCTTCTTTATCGGTCAGCGCTCACACAAACAACCCTTAAAGATTCAGCACATTTTGCTTGCTGCTTTTATTACATATTTCCTTACAGATAATAGTGTAAAGCTTATCGGCCTCACCCAAGAGTACTGGTATCTTACTATTGCTGTATTATTTGCACTATCAACGCTTGTTAGTTGGCGTTTACCAAAAATGTTTAACAAAGTCGAAGCTAGTAAATAACTCTTGTCGTTCACGTTGTAGCTGGTGCACAAAGTTGGGTGTTACCTTTTTTTCAATCAATAGGACGTTGTTACGCAGGGGCTACTATGCCCTACCCGCTATCTTCCTTTATTTAAAAGTTATTCACCAATATAGGCAGTAACCAATGAAAATGATTACCTATTTACTCCTAGGTACTGTTGCTTGTTATAGCTCATTTGCAATATCAGACATGTATAAAGATGTTGCTAAAAACCACGGACGTTTCGGGCTTAGCACAAACGAAATAGGGAGTGCGAAGCTCCAGGGGGAATGTCTAGTACAGCTCAAAAATCTTACATTCAAAAGAAAAGATAAATTCGACCCTATATCGGAGTGGATAAACTATAGATCTGTTTCTCTACTTGAACAATACTCGCCGTGTGAGGTTCTCATAATGCTAGAAGTAGCTAACGAAAAGATTCGTGGAGCAAGTGAGTAAGATAGGCTGGCACGCCAAGCCGCTGCGCGGCTCGTCGCCCGTTTGCTTTATATTAAATGCTATAAGGAGAGTACGTGAAAATCTACGGTGATATACAATCCGGAAATTGTTACAAAGTAAAATTGTTATGCTCACTCTTAGAAATTGAGCATGAGTGGGTTCATGTTGATATTCTTGCTGGCGGAACGCAAACCTCTGATTTTTTGGTTAGAAATCCAAATGGTAAAATTCCATTGCTTGAACTACCTGATGGGCGCTGCCTTTTTGAATCTAATGCCATTTTGAACTATTTGGCTATTGGAAGTGCGTTACTGCCAAAAGACAGCTTTGATCTCGCTAAAGTTCAACAGTGGCAGTTTTTTGAGCAGTACAGCCATGAACCGTTTATTGCAGTAGCGCGCTTTATTGCCAAATACTTAGGGCTACCTGAAGATCGCCGAGCCGATTATGAATCAAAGCAGGAAGGCGGCAGTAAAGCTCTATCAGTCATGGAAGCTCAACTTAAAGAAACACCATATTTAGCAGGCGAGCAACTAACTACCGCTGACATTTCGCTATACGGCTATACTCATGTAGCCGAAGAAGGTGGATTTACTCTTTCTAATTACCCAGCCATACAAGTGTGGATTGACAGAATTGCCACTCATCCAAATTATGTTGGCATGGCATAAATGGTATTTAATTGGATAGTCAGAGGTATCTAGCCTCCAGCCTACCCTTTTACAAGCTATGTTATTCATTTAGCCAGTTAGAGGCCCTATTGAAAAATTCTAAAGACACCACGTTAACGCTAGCGACTTTTTTGCTATTGGTTGTAGCTTTTTATATTTTAGGCTATTGGCTGATTTATCGAATGGGTCAAGCGACTCCACTGATGTTGTCAGTTGGCGCTGCTACATTGGTTACTTGCCTCTTAAGAAAACGTAATTTATCAAGCCTTGGTTGGCAATGGGGCAAGTGGAAACATCAAGGTATAAGCTATTTATTGCCTTTAATTATTGCACTCATTTCTTATGTAATTATATGGGCGTGTGGATTCGGCGAATTTTATAATGTTGATTTTCTGTCAAATAAAAAGGAAAGCTATAACTTAGGCCATTGGAATGATCTAGCTATATTTCTCTTTCATTGCGGAATGATTGCAACTATTAGTTTTATTGTTTCATTGCCGTCTATTCTAGGTGAAGAGATTGGTTGGCGAGGCTTTCTGGTACCGGAGCTTGCTAAAACAATGTCTTTTACAGGCGTTGGAGTGGTAAGTGGATTTACTTGGGCATTTTTTCACTGGCCACTAATTATTCTAGGGCTATATGGTAACGACGTAACGCCGTTATTTTATCAGCTGTTTGTGTTCTCCGTTTTTATAACTGCCTCGGGGATAATTATGGCTTACTTTCGTCTAAAAACGAATAGCCTTTGGCCTGCAGTTATTTACCATGCCAGCTCGAATATATTCATACAAAAGTTATTCACGCCCATTACAATAACGAACGCAAACTCTGCTTGGTATATAGATGAGTTTGGAGCTGTGATAGCCACTGTGGCAACCTGCGTGGCGTTTTATTTTCTAAGAAAAGGAAATGCTGAATTTAAATTTGTCAAAACATAATAAGCCATCAAGCTCGCGACTACTAACCGTTTGCTCAGTTTTGCCATGCCACGTAATTTAGCAAATAAACGGTGACTTCATGGACATTTTGTATATTTGGATTTTTGCTTTTTCAATCGTGATAATACTAGCCGTATTGCGATACATGAAAATTGGAAATTATGAGCCCGATAAGGTGCTCTAAGATTTCGGTAATAGCATTTGCGTAAACTATTCAGTTATTGGAAGTAAAACGTTACCAAAGAGCTCTGTAGTGAAGATTCAATTAGCAGGCAACTGCGTAAGTCTTTTCAATAAAAGCGATAACGCTTTAGATATCCATGCTCCTCGAAAAGCGCTTGCTCACAACTTATTTGTTAAAGCGAAAAAAGTTTTTCCACACGCGATGGTTATCGAAGTTGACTGCTAACGAGTAAATGTAATATGTGCGATAGAAGCTAAGCTTTAGCAAGTTAAAACACCAAGGTAACAAAATACAGCTTCACTTGGGAAAGCAGGTATGATGTTATCAACATAATTATTTTTGTATAAATAGGGAAATAATATGACTAATAAAAGTAAAGTTGTTCTTATACCAGCAGTCGTGAGCATTGCTTTCATGTTGTCTTTTTGGATTTCGAATGTGAGAGAATCTCAAAGCATATTAGGTGCTAGCTCAGACATAGCAAGTGGCCTAGCACTTGGTCTTGGCATAGGTTTGGCCATAGCGTTACTATCAACACTTAAGAAGCCAGCCTCCTCTAATTAGGTGCAATAGTTAGCGTAAAAAATTTTGATGGGGTTATCAGGAAAAGGATTTTTGACCATGCGTTTACTCGTTTTACTTTTCTTCATTTCATTTTTATCTTCTGCAGCGACAAACGAACCATTGCAAACTCAGCTTATTGAAATGGCAGAGTTAGATCAGTTGCTTCGCAACCAATTGGGAGAAGCCGGTTGGGATAAAGCCCCTAAAGAACTTCGTGCCCAGTTATCAAAGGTAGACCATGACAATACGGAAGCACTCAAAGCAATATTGAGCGACCGCCAATGGTTTACAGAAAAAGAAGTCGGAAGAGACGGTATAAGCGCTGCATTTCTTATTATTCAGCACTCCCCTGATAAACAGTTTCAAGAAAACATGCTTCCTATATTAAAAAACTCGTACTTAAATAACGAGGGCGTATCGGGGCAAGAAGTCGCCCTATTAACCGATCGAGTTCTAATCCACATGAACAAAGCGCAAATCTATGGCACGCAAGCAGAGATAAAAAACGGTGAAGTTACGTTTATGCCTATTTCTGACAAAGATTTAGTGGATAAAAGAAGGGCCGAAATGAATATGCCGCCGATGGAATATTATAAAAAGCTCTTAGAAACAATGTATGGCATAAAAGACCATCCAGAAATAGACTTGAACTAGAGCGCTAACAACATTTCCACGTACTCGTGGAAAAACTAACCCGGCATTAGCACTTTGTATGGGCTCGTTATACAAAACAGATAATTTAAAATAATAAGGATTTTTGATTATGAAACTAGGAACAAAACTTGGCCTGTCGTTCAGCGTTTTGGGTTGTGCGGTCGGCGCTTACCTTGGGCTCTCCCCTGTTTCTGCCGAGTTAAAGTCTGGTGCCCTATCTGGGCAAGAAGCCGGATTAATATTTAGTTTTGTGGGCATGCTCATAGGCACCACATTAGCAACGGCGAGTATTCTAGCTTCGAAAAAGCACGCCGTATAATACACCTATTAATGCTTTTAAGATTTTCAATAGCGCGTTCACTCGAATAGCGTGCGCTGTTATGCCCTTCGCACCTGCTTTAGAAGTTTGAGGAATGGAGTACTCGATGAATATCTCATTTGTACGCACTGCAGATTTAACGCGAGCTGCTGGTATCACTTTTGACAACATGCGAGTTTATTACCAGCAATTCGCCCCAGAGTGGGACGTGTCGAAAGTATTTGAGGCAACATTAGAACTTGAAAACTATGACATCATATTTCAGCAACAGCTTGTTGGCGTAATGCGATTGCAATTCGATGATGACTATTGTGTTTTACGAGATTTACAGATTATTGACTCGGCAAAAAACAAAGGCATTGGCAGCGCATCGGTAAATGAGGCTAAAAGGCGAGCGTTAAATGCAAAGTTAACCACCCTCACACTTAGGGTGTTTAAAAGTAGCCCAGCGGTTGCTCTTTATAAAAGAAATGGTTTTGTTATACAAAGTGAAGATGAACGCTTTTTCAATATGATAGCGGAAATATCTTAGCAATACGCTATAGTAGGCTTGTAGGTTTACCCTCTCCCTTTAATTGGGATATAAAAACAAGGATTGCAAAATGGGGTTTGAAGTTAACTTTTTTGCTAGGCCCATTGACTCTAATTACCGGCTTGCTTGGGAGTCATTTTTAATCGAATTCTCTTTGTTTGTAATCTGCACCGTGATGGCCATTTATGGTTGGAATAACGGTTCACTACTAATGGCAGTGCCAGCAGCGGTTGTGGCAGTATCATGTTTTGGGCTGGTGATTTATTCACTCTTCAATTTTTTTGCAAATAGCCAAGCAAGCAAATAAAGTAGCGCAGCGCGCTCATAAAATGGATACGCATTCAGCAGCATTTAATATGCCATGCACTTTCAGGGAATTCATGATGAAAAACATTCTTTTACTACTAGCTTTTGTTCTAGCAGGCTGCACTTCCACAACGTTGCCACCCACAACTGCCACTTACCCCCTTACTGACTCAATGAAAATTATCGAAGCCGCTGCTAACGCTGCTCCCAAAGGTGTTGTTGGAGAGTATACCCTTCGCATAGTTGCAGCAGGCAGCCAAGGTCACTTTGTTTATCTTAATACAGAAGCCGATTATCGCGACCAGCGCGCTGTAACGGTAGCCCTGCCCCCACGTGTCATTAAGCAACTCACAGCTTATTATAAAATGCCTCCGCAAGAGTTTTTTATCGGCAAAAAAATAGTGGTGAGAGGAAAAGCGCAGCGAGTAAAGATAGCGTTTTTGGCAGAAGGTAAACGCACAGATAAATACTATTACCAAACACATATAAGGCTAATGGATATAGCGCAGTTAAAAGTTGTTGATGAGCCTGTTTAATAATAAAAAAAATAGTGGAAGTAGTATGTCTAATTTGAAAAAAACTGGAACCTGGTTACTGTTAGTTATTGCTGCGGTGGCGTTTATTGCCGCGGTGTTTGTACTTGGTTCAACACTCGGTAGTCTATATGCAGTAGGCTCAATAGAAATATCATTTGCTCAGGTTGGTGTACTTTGCGGTGGGGTTGTAGCCATATCAGTTTTAGTTCGCTGCATTAAACAACTAAGAAATGATGCCGCATGTACGGAAATGTTAAGAAATGAAATGCCCTAGAACGCACACCACGTTAAAAAAAGTTAGTGTAGGCAAAGTCCCCGTTTATTACAGTGAAGCATGCGGCGGCGTGTTGTTGGAAAATAATACCCTGAGTCACTTTGAAAACCCTCAAGATAAAAGAGGCAACGATTTAGCTAATCATTTAAGCCAATTTCATTGTGAGTTGGTGTCGAAAAACAAGCGCATACGCTGCCCTAAGTGCCCTGACATAGTGATGCTGCAGCGATTTTATAGCCCTTTGCACGCGGTGGAAATTGACGAATGCCCAGGGTGCGGTGCTATTTGGTTAGATACCGGTGAACTCGAAAAAATACAGTCGCTTATGCTGAATGAAAAGGAGCGTGCCCTGTTACGCTGCGAGTTGATGAAGCAGCATGAAAGAATAGAAATAAAAGGCATGCCTCACAAACACGATAATTGGGATCGCCGCAGCGATAAAATAGATGCTTTTTTTGATTTAGCATCCTACATATCGAATAGCTGGTAGTTGGCGCTAAAGGACTTAAGAGTTTAAAGGATAAAATGCTTACTAAATTACTTAAACGGTATACTTCAACGCTTTATGTGCAAATTTGGGAAGACCGCTTAAAAGTTATAGATAGTGCAAGAAATAAATCATTTGATGATTCACCCATCGTAGTCATTCAAACTCAAGACTCCGGTAGAAAAGTCATATCGAGTATAGGAAAGAGCGCAGCCATTTCACTTAAGCCAAATGAAATTGCAGTAAATCCTTTTTCGCACCCGCGAGCATTACTTTCAGATTTTTATGTGGGTGAAAAGTTACTTCAACATGCCTTTAAAAGCATAAGCAACGCAAAATTTCTTCGCCCTCGCCCTAAGGTGATAATACACCCAATGGAAAAGACTGAAGGTGGCTTAACAGCGATTGAAAAACGAGCATTTACAGAATTGGCGTTGGGCGCTGGAGCAGTTGCTATAAAAATCCATGTGGGTAAAACGCTAGATATCAGCGAACTTGAATTTGATACATTTCAAGACGAAATTAAAATAGAAAGCTATAGCGAGGAAGCAAGTCAAACTACAAGCAATGTAGCGACACTTTTGGTCTATCTTGTTATTGTTATTATTGCAGTGTGGTATTTTGGTAACTAGGCCCAGATTCAACTTTGTGACCCGGAATTTTTACGCTACCAACAGGATAAACATATGCTGAGTCAATTCTCTAAAAATATAGCTGATAGCGTACAGGCAGAGATTGCGATGGCCGCCAAAAAGGAAGCAAACGGCGATGTTGCCGCCTCTTTTCGTCATCTTGAAACTGCGCATGTATTGGGGCAGGAATCTACATGGTGGCATGTGAAAGCTCATATTCTCATGTTTGGCTGGGCGTTTCGGCAGAAAGATGTAAAAGAGTGTTTAGGGCAAGTTTTTCGTATTATTGGAGCTGCAACCAAAACAGCTATAGGTTTAGTGCCCGCGGGAAATACCGGTGGCTCGAACATTAGCCCATTTAAAACGCTCCCAATAAAAGCAGAGATTCAGCACGCGATCTTAAAAGCCAAGGGGCAGGTTTAATTAGGCCATCGATAACTTTCTCGATGTTGCCTCCTCAATTGAAGTTCCTAGACAAAAAGCGTATTAAGGCTTGTTATATATAGCCGTGGCGGCTTCCTGGCATATCATGGCGGGTGGTTGACGTAGTAAATGTCACTAAACCCTAGATACTAGATTCCTCTTATAAACCTTCAAGGGGAACAAAAATGGAAACGGAATTAATGGTAAATTCGACGTTAATTAAGCAATTACGAAAGAAGGCAGGATGGTCACAAGAGCAGATTTCCGATACCTTTGGTAGAGCGTTGTAGCTAGATTGGAGCTTTAAACAGGATGTTGAAAAGGGCGTTCTCATTTGTAAGCATCGCTTTTATTTATTTTATTATTACTGTTTTAATTCATGAAGCTGGCCATGCATTTGCTGGCCAGATTTATGGATTAGGAACGCCTAGTATTCACTTATGGCCTGGTATTGAAGTGCCACTAGATATAAGCCCATGGTCATTCTCTTCTTATTGGCCTGAAAATGCTTTAGCGTATGTAACTTTCATACCGGAAACTACCAACCTTGTAGTGGAATATCCCGAAAATCCACATTTATTAGCCGTAAATCCACAGCTCAAAATATTGCTAGAGCACCCAAACAATAGCAATTACTTGCCACCATTAGTTGGCGTCATGGGGAGTGGTATCACATACGCTGTTTCGCTGCTCTGTACTCTTTTTCTGTGGTTTTGTAACCCAATGGGAATTGTTCGCACATTTTCAGTGTTCGGCGCGTTCTTATTTTACGACATACTAAGTTATACAATATTCCCCGTTTTCTTTGGTCTGCAACATCTTATCTTTATAGGGGGGAGTTATGCAGAGCCAATTATTTTCCTTGCCGAAATGGGTATCCCCTCTTATGTATCAATCTCTTTGGTTTGCGCTTTGTGTGTTCTTCAGATGATTGCACTTGGCTACATATCTAAAAGTGAAGGACTGATTTACACTAATAATAGGTAAATCGCATACGATGAATAGCTTTTGTGCGCCTAACCACAATATTGACTAAACGGGTAAATCAATGGAAAACAATAGCGCATTAGATCTAGTTTCACTTGCCAATGAACTTGAAGCATTTATCCAAGTTTGCGTACCTGATAGTACAACAGTAAATAAATACGGCGGCACCCTATTTACCATGAAGCCAGATGAAAAAGAGGGGCAGTTTTGCGGTGTTTTTATTTACTCGGCCCATGTACAGCTGTCATTCAGTCATGGCCCTCAACTTGTAGATGAACGCAATATGTTATGTGGCACTGGAAAATATAGGCGACATATTAATTTTAAACGTGTAGATGACATTGACTACCCTTATATTGAAGGGCTTATATGCCAGGCATCCGCATTTTAACGTCAACACCAAAGTCGTAAGTGTGCTGTCACACAATGTTATGATACTGTTAACAGCATATTAAATATAACATTTTTGAGTGAGCACACATGACTGTAGATATACATTTGCCAAGCATTATGAAAGTGGGTGGAGGCGCTATTTCACAGCTTCAGGATATGCTTGCTACCTTGGGTGTAAAACGGCCGTGTATTATTGCCGATCCCATCATGGTGACATTAGGCAAAGTGGAAAATATTACGTCATCGCTTTCAGCTTATGCCAACGACATCCAGGTTTTTAGTGATGTAATGCCCGAGCCCGACGATAGATCTATCGATGGTGCGGTAGCCCTAGTTAAACAGCAGCAGTGTGATGGCTTAATTGCACTTGGTGGTGGTAGCGCAATTGATAGTGCCAAGGCCATTGCACTTTTGGCAACCCACGGCGGGCACATGAGAGACTACAAAGTACCCCGTGTAGTTTCAGAGCAGAGTATTCCAATTATAGCCATTCCAACCACAGCAGGCACAGGCTCTGAGTGCACGCGAGTAACTGTGATAAGCGACTCACAATCTGCGGAAAAAATGCTGTGTATGGGCCCAGGATTAATGCCCAAGGCGGCCATCCTAGACTATGAACTTACGCTATCAGTACCTTATCGGGTGGCGGCAGATACGGGGTTAGATGCCCTTACTCACGCAATTGAAGCTTATGTGAGTAGAAAATCCAACCCGTTTAGCGATCAACAGGCCATTGCCGCTATGCGATTAATAGCCCCACACCTTATTGCTGCATGCAAAAACCCAGATGATATTAAAGCCAAAGAGGCCATGATGCTGGGCGCAAGCTTAGCTGGCTTAGCATTCTCAAACGCGTCAGTTGCATTGGTGCATGGTATGAGTAGGCCGCTTGGTGTGCACTTTCATGTTCCCCACGGCATGAGTAACGCAATGCTTCTGCCTTTAGTTACCGCGTATTCGCTTTCGGGAAGTCCATCTAAATATGCTGAGGTTGCCCACCACTTAGGCTTAACTTGCGAGCCAGGTAGTACTGGTACTCACGAAGATGCGCATGAAAAGCTCATCGACTTTTTGCACCATTTAAATCGTGAGCTTGACGTTCCTACCATGTCTTCATTTGGCATTGAAAAAGCGTCCTACGACAACATAATCGAACTGATGGCGTCACAAGCGCTGGCTTCCGGCTCACCGGCTAATAACCCTAAAGTGCCTAAGCCTGAAGAGTTAGAGCAGCTTTACCGCGATGCGTATGCCTAGCAAGTGTCGATAGCAACAATAGTCGTAACAGCAGGCAGTGAGGTTAGTTTTTTGCTGCCCTAATTCCCTGCATAAGTAGTCTATCTAGTGCATTGGCGAAATTTTGCTTATCGCGTTGAGAAAACGCTTTTGGCCCGCCCGTGTGCTCACCGCTAGAACGCATGGTATCCATGAAATCGCGCATTGTCAGCGCAGCCCGTATTGATGATTTATCAAATTCATCACCACGGGTATTCACTGCACTCGCACCTTTAGCCAGTATGTCCGCTGCCAGTGGAATATCGTTGGTAATCGCTAAATCACCCGCTTCAATTTTTTCTACAATATAGTCATCTGCCGCATCAAAACCCGAGGGAACTACGGTGAGTGTGATGTGCTTGTCGGGTGGAACCGACATTGAGTGGTTGGCAACTAAAGATAAAGGCAGCCCTGTGCGTCGAGCTGCCTTAAATAAGATTTCTTTAATTGCACCGGGACACGCGTCTGCGTCTACCCATATATGCATGGTGCTAGTCTCTCGTATATTTTTACACGGTACAACGTGTAACCATTTTCTTTACGCTAGCATACCACCATCAACTGTTACTGTCGTGCCTGTAGTGTAGGTAGACGCGTCGGAAACAAGGTATAACACGGTGCCAGCCATTTCGTCCGGGTCGGCCACTCTGCCAAGCGGAATCACTTTAAGCGCGTGCTTTAAAATTTGATCGTTAGACGTCAGCGCAGAAGCAAATTTGGTATCGGTTAACCCTGGCAATAAAGCATTTACGCGAATATTTAAGCTGCCGCATTCTTTCGCGAATGATTTGGTCATGCTTATCACCGCTGCTTTGGTAATAGAGTAAATACCTTGCATGTCACCTGGGGTTACACCATTTACCGAGGCCGTATTTAATATTACGCCACCGCCCTGCTCTTTCATCATTTTGCCCGCTTCAATAGACATGAAGAAGTAGCCTCGAATGTTGACGTCTACGGTTTTATTATAAGCGCCAAGGTCGGTGTCTAGAATATGGCCGAAGTACGGGTTTGCCGCCGCGTTATTTACCAATATATCGAGCTTTTTGAAGTCTTGCTTAATAGTGGCAAATGTTTCAGTAATTTGCTCCATTTCGCCAACATGACAGGCCAGTGCTGTTGCTTTACCGCCTGCATCGCGAATAGAAGAAGCTACCGCTTCGCAACCGTCTATCTTGCGGCTTGAAACAATAACGTGAGCGCCATACTGAGCTAGCAAACGAGCAATAGACTCACCAATACCACGGCTTGCGCCTGTTACTAGCGCTACTTTTCCTGTTAGATCGAATAAATCTTTCATCGTTATAATCCTTATTCTGTGTTCTTTGCTGTATTTATTTATATGTTGCCTTTTAGGCTAACATACCGCCATCAAGTACTACTGATTGGCCTGTCATAAACGACGATTCATCGCTACATAACCACGCAATAGCATTGGCAATTTCTTCTGGTTTACCCAAACGCTTCATTGGATTAGCGCCCACTATGCCTTTTTGACCGCGTTCATCGAGTTTAGACAGTACGCCTTGAACCATAGGAGTATCAACAAAGCTTGGGCATACTGCATTAATGCGAATGTTAGCTCGGGCATATTCTACCGCTGCCGACTTGGTAAGGCCGATAACACCGTGCTTCGACGCGCTATAGGCACTGATCATGGGCGCAGAGCGAAGGCCAGCAACAGAGGCTATGTTAATAATGTGGCCGCCGCCGGTTGCAGTCATATGCTTAAGGGCATTTTTCATGCAATACCACACGCCCGCTAAATTAACCTGAATATTTTTCATAAACATGGCATCGTCTACCTCGGTGAGAGGCGCAGGGAAGTGATCGATACCGGCATTGTTAATCACCACGTCTACTTTTTCGTGCTGAGAATATGCCGTTTCAAACATGGCTTTAACTTGCTCGGGGTCGGTTACGTCAACTGCAACCGCATAGGCTTTGCCACCAGCTTGCTTTAGCTCTTCAACAAGGGCTTTCGCATTATCAAGGTTTAAGTCTGCTACCCCGACAAGTGCGCCTCGCTCACACAACACTTTTGCAGATGCCGCGCCAATTCCAGAGCCACCACCCGTAATTAAAATATGTTTATTTTGTACATTTGCCGCTACGTTCATGCATGTTGCTCCACGTTTTATTGGCGATACTTATGCTTCACAACCCTAATTGGGTTGTGAAGCTCATTCTAGTTGTCTTAAAAATTGGCAGCTTTTACGCTATCGCAGGTTGTGTCTTTGGACGATAATACTTCGATGTCTCGTTGCACTAGCGGTAGTTCCCAACTTAAAAAGTATTCCGCGGCGGCAAGCTTGCCTTCATAAAAATCTACGTCTTGGCCTTTGGCACCTTGAGTTAACGCCTGCTCTGCCACATTGGCCTGACGCAGCCAAATCCAGCTCACCACACAACTAGAGAACACATTAAGGAAACAGCTTGCGTTAGTAAGTAGTACCGACTGTTTGTCTGAACGCAAGTCGCCCGCCGCTTGTTGAATTAGCTCGCCTAGCTTATCTAAATAGGGTTTAAGCTTTTTAGCAATGGCTTGAGCACGAGGTGTCTCCGCTCGCTTCATATCAGCGGTAACGCGAGCAAGAAGCACTTGAAGGCCTTTACCTTCATGTTGCCATAGCTTTCTGCCAAGCAGGTCGAGAGCCTGAATGCCGTTGGTTCCCTCATGAATAGGGTTTAAACGGTTATCACGCCAGCACTGCTCTACTGGATATTCGCGGGTGTACCCTGCCCCACCTAAAACCTGTATGGCCAAGTCATTGGCTTTAGGGCCAAACTCTGAAGGCCACGCTTTAAATACAGGCGTGAGTAAATCGAGCAGTTGAGAAAGCTCGGTTCGCTTGGCTTCATCTTGTTCTGTTTCTAGCTCGTCTATCAACATGCTGCCATATAGACAAAGAGACATGCCGCCTTCACAATACGATTTTTGCGCTAACAACATACGGCGAACATCGCCGTGATTAATGATTGGCGTTGGATCATCCTCAGGCGCCAAGTTCGGAGCAGCACGGCCTTGGGTTCTGTCTTTTGCGTAATCGAGAGAGTAACGGTATCCGCGATAGCCAATCATGGCAGCACCATAGCCAACCCCAATTCGCGCTTCGTTCATCATCATGAACATGTAGCGCAAACCTTGATGAGGTTCGCCAATTAAATAGCCGTGACAGTCATCGTTATCGCCAAAGGTAAGCGCCGTTGAGGTAGTGCCGCGATAACCCATTTTATGGATTAGGCCAGCAAGTGACACATCGTTTCGCTCACTCGGGTTGCCTTCTGCGTCTAATCGGAACTTAGGCACTGCAATAAGTGATATGCCTTTAACGCCAGCAGGGCCACCAGGAATTTTTGCCAGTACAAGGTGAACAATGTTGTCTGAAAGCTCGTGCTCACCGCCTGAAATATAAATTTTACTGCCTTTTACGCGATAG
Organism: Alteromonas genovensis; assembly: GCF_010500895.1. Lineage (GTDB taxonomy): Bacteria > Pseudomonadota > Gammaproteobacteria > Enterobacterales > Alteromonadaceae > Alteromonas > Alteromonas genovensis. The sequence goes on along the minus strand of NZ_JAAAWO010000011.1, from coordinate 153,074 downwards.
CTACCGTCTTCTTGACGCTTCGCTGTTGTGCGGATGTCTGCAAGTGCAGAGCCTGCATGTGGCTCTGTCAACGCCATCGTGCCGGTAAAATCGCCGGTGAGCATTTTAGGTAAAAACGCATTTTTGATATCGTCTGAGGCAAAGTGCTTAATTACGTTAGCAGCGGCCGCAGTTAAGAACGGGTACGACGTGGTTGATGGGTTTGCCGCGAGAAAATAGCCAGCACACGCATTCATTACGGTAACAGGCAGCTGCATACCGCCGTCTTCATAATCAAAATGTCCGGCGATAAAGCCTGATTCTCTGTAAGTATCGAAGGCCACTTTGACATCGTCAATCATGGTCACTTTTTTACCGTCAAACGTAGGCTCGTTTTTATCTGCAATGGCATTGTGAGGAAGGAAAAGCTCTTCCGCCATTTTTTCTGCCATATCGACAACAGCATTAAATGTCTCTACGTTATGTTCTTCAAACCGTGCTTTTGAGCAAAGCGCTTCAGTGTCTAGCACTTCGTATAACTGAAATTGCATTTCTCTGCGGGGAATAATTTGATCGGCCATGTTCGTCTCCACGAATAATTGTTAACGCATTGTGTCATATTCGTTATCATGCCATTATTGTCATTAATGACACAATAATGGTCAAAACAGCCATCAATCACTTAAACTAATTAAATATCATAAGTCGCATTATCTTCATGAATGAGTTGTATGAATAACGCCCCGTTTACCGTCACCGTTTTTGGTTTCAATCACGCCCTCGCCTCGGCGATTACCGGGGCACTTGATGTATTCGCCTTTGCGGGAATTAGCTGGCAACGAATTCACAACCTGCCCACCTCACAGAAGTTTAAAGTTCAGCTTGCTAGCGCCCATGGCCTGCCTTTTCATTGTTCAAATCAGCTGACCCTCACTCCAAATATTGCCATTGAAGATGTAAGCCATACAGATATATTGCTTATCCCCACTATAGGCGGCGATATCGACACTGTACTCACTGAAAATCAGTCACAGCTGGTACACATTAAACGCTTGCATAAAGTAGGCGCTGATATTGCAGCAAACTGCACTGGCACCTTCTTATTAGCAGAGACTGGCTTGTTAGACGAGAAAGTAGCAACCACTCATTGGGGCTATGCCGATAAATTTACACAGCGATATTCCAACGTAGATTTACAACCTGAGAAAATGGTGACGGAACAGGATAATATTTATTGTGCGGGTGGCGGTATGGCGTGGATAGATTTAGCGATCCTGCTTATAGAACGTTACTGCGGCCATCAAATTGCCAGCGACACAGCAAAATCTCACGTTCTCGATTTCTCTAGAACCAATCAAACTGCTTATGCTAGCAGTCGGCAACGCCGCTTTCATTCTGATGAAGATATTATGGCGGTACAGTCATTTATAGAAGAGCATCTCGCCGACACTATTTCTGTGAGTGCGTTAGCAACTACCCATAACATGACCGAGCGCACATTAACTAGGCGTTTCAAGCTTGCCTGTGGCACAACACCTGGGCAGTATCTTCAATCGTTAAGAATAGAGCAGGCTCGAAAACTATTAGAAACTACCGCAATTTCTTTAGAGAAGATAATTAATGCAGTGGGTTACGAAGACTTAAGCTCTTTTACCCGTTTATTTAAAAAAATAACGGGCCTTTCACCATCCCAGTACAGAGCGAAGTTTAAGCGTAATTAGCCAATATAATCATTTCGACTGATATTCAAATTAAAGGTAATTTCGTTAAAAACTGCAGCATTTTCTCATAAATTTAGGTAAACTCGCGCTCGTTGCGCAAATCCAAAAAAAATAAGCGCACTACACTACAAAGAAACTGACACAATCATCTTGGTGAAAACATGAGTTCATATAAAATCGCGTCATTGGCGTTAGCTATCAGCGCTGCTTTTAGCACGTCGGCACTAGCTCAAGAAGCTACAACGACTGAAAAGAAAGAATCAGCACTTGAAAAGATTACTGTAACCGCGCAAAAGCGTACACAGTCTATTCAGGAAGTTCCTATTTCTGTTGCTACATTAAGCGGCGAGAAGTTCGAAAGCATTTTCTCAGGCGGTGAAGATATTCTTGCACTAGCTGTTCGCGTTCCGGGTCTTTACGCTGAATCATCAAATGGTCGCGTAGCACCACGTTTTTACATTCGTGGTTTGGGAAACACCGACTTCGACCTTGCTGCTTCACAACCTGTTTCTATTATCATGGACGAAGTGGTAATGGAAAACGTGGTTCTAAAAAGCTTCCCACTGTTTGACGTTCAACAAGTAGAAGTACTTCGCGGTCCACAAGGCACACTGTTCGGTCGTAATACCACTGCAGGTATTATCAAGTTTGACACCGTTAAGCCTACTCAGGATCTTGAAGGTTATGCCAAAGCTGGTTTCGGCTCTTTTGGTACAATGAACTTCGAAGGCGCAATCAGCGGTGGTTTAACTGACGATCTTTCTGCTCGTTTATCTGTTTTATCGCAAGATCGTGATGACTACATTGATAACGCATTCACAGGCGAAGACGATGCAATTGGTGGCTATGACGAAAAAGCATACCGCTTACAACTTCTTTGGGAACCTTCTGCAGACTTCTCGGCACTACTTAACGTACATGGTCGCGACCTTGAAGGTACAGCGTCTATTTTCCGTGCTAACGTTTTCGACAAAGGCAGCAACGATCTAAACGCTAACTACGATCGCGAAACTGTATTCTATGACGGTGACCTTGAAGGCGACGGTATCGACAACAACCCACAAGCGTACGAAGGTTTTGGTACATCACTAAAACTTGAATATGACATGGACGACGTCACTTTTACTTCAATCTCAGCACTAGAAACGGCTGACGGTTCAAGCCTTGGTGATGTCGACGGTGGCTTTAACAATGCAGACGGCACATCTGGCCCTGGGTTTATCCCATTCTCTGCAGTGACTAAAGATGAGCTGAACGACCTTGAGCAATACACGCAAGAGTTCCGTATCTCTAGCAACACTACAGACGCAATGAACTGGCAACTAGGTGCATTCTATTACGATGCGTCATTTAACGTTACTAGTATCGACGGCTTCTTCGGCGCGACTACAGTTTTCCATGAAAACCAAACGTGGGCGCTATTTGGTCAAAGTTCTTACCAAGTAAACGAAAAGTTAAACGTAACAGCCGGCGTTCGTTACACTCACGACTCTAAGAGCCTTGTTGTGGGCGAGCAAAACGTAAACGGTTTTGCGGTAGTTATTGGCGCTGCAAGCATTCAAGACTATGACGACGTGAATGTAAGTGACGGTCAAGCAAGCTACGAATTAAGTGCAAACTACCGTATTACAGACGACATGTCTGTATTCGCACGTTATGCAAACGGCTTTAGAGCACAAACAATTCAAGCCCGTGACGTAGCATTTGAAGGCGCGCCTTCTGTCGCTGATTCAGAAACCATTAATTCATTTGAAATTGGTTTTAAGTCTGACCTACTTGACGACTCATTACGCTTAAACGCTGCTGCTTTCTACTACACGGTTGACGATATGCAGTTCTCTGCAATCGGTGGTGGAAATAACTTCACTGCGCTTGTTAATGCCGATAAAGGTGAAGCGTACGGTTTTGAACTTGATGCACAATGGTTAGCCACTGATGAGCTTAGCTTTACAGCAGGTTACAGCTATAACCACACAGAAATACAAGATGATTCACTGACTGTATCTCCATGTGGTACCGATCCAGCATTCGGTTCAACAGGTAACTGTACAGTAACCGACCCACGCCCTGACGGTTTTGTTGCGTCTATCGACGGCAACCCTTTCCCACAGGCGCCTGAGTCAATCTTTAACTTTACTGCACGCTACACCATTCCTATGGGTGACGACGGTGAGTTCTTCGTATTTACCGACTGGGCATTCCAAGGCGAGACCAACATCTTCTTATACGAAGCCGTTGAGTTTACTACCGACAATAACTTTGAAGGTGGATTGCGCGTAGGTTACGAGAACTTTGCTCATAACTACACAGTAGCCCTATTTGGTCGCAACATTACTGACGAAGATAACGTTAAAGGCGCTATCGACTTCAATAACCTGACCGGTATCGTTAACCAGCCTCGCATCTGGGGTGTAGAGTTTAAATACACGTATTACTAAGCCATTTATTAACAAATAGCTTTTTAAATAGATAAAAACGGTAGCCAGTTGGCTACCGTTTTTTTATGCGAGTTAGAAATACTGCGCGGTTATATCAAAGCAAGTTCTTTGATTACGCCGCCAACTGAACGTCTTGCTTAGCGCGTGTTACTAACTGTTCTAACTTTCTACATACTTTCACCCAACGTGCTACACGTTGATAGTAAACCTGCTCTATGAGGTTACCTTTTTCGTCAAACAAAAAACTAGCCAGCTTTCCCTTGTGTGAAGGCAAGTAGAAGTGGTGAACATTGAAACACTTCGATAACGGTGCATGCGCTACTTTTTGGTACATGCAAAACGGTAGATTGTTTGCTCTTTCGTCACCGCCAGTCAGTCGCACACGACGTTGAAACTCATCTGCACCAGGACTCACTAAAATGCCATATTTAGTAATTAATGTATCTACTGACTTAATACCTGTTTGCATATCGTATCTCCTGCCAACGCTTAATCATCGGAACGCGCCTTCTACACAGTTTTTCTACATAGCTGCAGAAGTGAGAAAGGGCGACACCATTTTAACTCGAATCATTTTAAACCATACTGTATATATACAGTATATGTGTATTCGTACGAAATGCAAACAAAAAAAAGCCGCTCATAGGAGCGGCTTTCAAATATAGAGTAAAGTATTTAAATCTTAGTTGGTCATCAGGGCATAAAAACCTAGTTCAAAGCAGACTCTAAAAATGCCCACTGGTCGGCATAGCCCTGAATACGCATCCACGTGGGTGTGCCAGCACCATGACCTGCTCTGGTCTCAACTTTAAGCAGTATGGGGTTATCACATCCTTGGGCGGCTTGAAGCTGAGCAGCGAATTTATAACTGTGCCAAGGTACAACCCTATCGTCGTGATCGCCTGTGGTTATCATAGTCGCAGGGTAACACGTGCCTGCTTTTGTGTTGTGTAACGGCGAATAAGCATATAGCGCTTCAAACTGTTCTTTGTTTTCACTCAACCCATAGTCTGAAGACCATGCCCGGGCATTGGCACTTGGCGTGTGGTAGCGCAACATGTCTAACACGCCCACCGCCGGTAAGGCCGCCGCAAATAAATCTGGTCGTTGAGTGATAGCAGCACCAACCAATAAGCCTCCGTTTGAACCGCCCTGTACCGCGAGTTTTTCGCTTGAAGTGTAGCCCTTATCAATCAGGAAATTTGCCCCTGATATAAAGTCATCAAACACATTCTGCTTGTTTAATTTAGTGCCAGCTTGGTGCCATTGCTCACCGTATTCCCCCCCGCCGCGAATGTTTGCGATAGCGAGCACGTTCCCCTGCTCTACCCAAACCATGCGAGAGATAGAGTAGCTAGGTAGTAAAGAAATGTTAAAACCGCCATACCCGTACAATAATGTTTTGTTATTGCCGTCTAGTTCTATGCCTTTTTTATGCACAATAAACATAGGTACTTGAGTGCCATCTTTGCTGGTATAGAATACTTGCTTGGTCACGTAGTTGTCGTAATTGATGCCAGTATCAATGGTTTTAAAAACCGTGCTTGTTCCGGTGTTTAAATCGTATTTAAATACCTGCCCAGGGTTAGTGAAACCAGTTAGTTTATAAAATGTCGAGTCTGCGTTTTTACTGCCATTAAAGCCGGATACATTACCAATATCTGAAAACGCCAATTCCTCTAGCTTATTGCCTTTGGTGTCAAACACAACAACGTTTGCTTTTACGTCTTTTAAGTATTGTACGAACAGTTTGCCGCCAAAGAGAGATACGTCTCGAAGCGTTGCGTCACTGCTTTGTATGATGGTGGTTCTCTCACTAACAACTTTGCCAGTTGATGACCTATCGCTTGCCGGGCTATCCGTTAGGGAAACTTGAATTACTTTTCCGGTAGGTGCGTTTTCAGTAGATGAGAAAAAGAGCGTGTTGCCTTCTTCACCAATAAGCTCATATCTGCCATCCCATTTATCGAAAATTGGCAGTAGAGGCCCGTCTTCGGCAAGGGATTTTGCATAGACACCATTTGACTGATAGCCTTCGAATACGGAAATCAGCAGCGTTTTTCCACCTTGAATTACCTCAGCATACGGGTTCCATGTTGGTTTATCATCAAACTTGAAAATAAGCTTGTCTTCGCGCTGCTCAGTGCCTAATTGATGAAAGTAAATCGAAACGGTTTGGCTATCGTCATACTCACCGTTTTCATCTTGTGGATAGCGAGAATAGTAAAAGCCCGTTTCGTCAGGCAACCAAGCGATATTAGTGAACTTCACACCGCTTAAAATATCGTTAGTATCTCGCTTTGAACTCACATCACGTACGTGCACTGTTTTCCAATCGCTGCCGCCATCAGACAGTGTATAGGCAAGATAACTGGCTTGAGGGCTCACCTCGGTAGAGGACATAGACACGGTGCCATCATCACTTAGCGTGTTGGGGTCGATGAGTACGTCGAAGTTTCCTTCTCCTTTCCCTTCGCCTTCTGCATCGCTGGACACATACATGACATACTGATTCTGTAGCCCGTTGTTGTAAGTATAAAACACCTTCGAATTAACCATATAGGGTGTCGAGTACTTCTCGTAATCCCAAAGCGCAGTTAGGCGTTCTGTATAGCGCTCGTGAGATGGAAGCGCACTTAACAGCGGTTTAGCTAACGCATTTTGCGCATCAACCCACGCTTTCACCTCGGGTGTATCTTGCGCTTCTAACCATCGATAAGGGTCGCTTACTTTCACCCCGTGATAATTATCTACTTGAGAAACCGTTCTTGTCGTTGGGTAAGTCCCCGATGTAACAGACAGCGTAGGCATCAAAGTAGTAGTGCCTGTTTCATGTGCGCTCGGGCTAGAGGTATCTGTGCCGTCCTTTGAGGCCGAATCAGATTGGTAAGCCGAATTACAGGCAACCACAGCACCGGCCGCTAGCACCACAGCAAATGAACGCATTGATTTAATTTTCAACTTACTCTCCAAAAACACGGCTATTTTGAGATCAGCCTGCATTTTCAATCTCAGAACTACTCTTCGCTGCGTTATCTTTACCCTTAAAAATCATTTTTATGTCGTTAAGAATTAAGTACAGCGCAGGAACAAGAAGCAGCGTAATCACAGTGGCAAACAAAATACCGAACGCCAGTGAAATGGCCATTGGTATTACAATTTGCGCCTGTAAGCTGCGTTCAAATACGATAGGCATAAGCCCCATAAACGTAGTCAGTGAAGTCAGGATAATGGCCCTAAAGCGCTGCGTGCCAGCACTTATGGCGGCATCCATTAACGACAGTCCCTCTTTACGTGCCCGGTTAACAAAATCAACCATAATGAGGCTGTCGTTTACCACAACTCCCGACAGCGCAATAATTCCGCAAATGGACAGCACGCTTACCGCCATACCAAGCACCAAGTGACCAATAATGGCACCCACCACGCCAAACGGTATTACCGACATAATAATAAGCGGCTGACTGTAAGAGCGAAGCGGAATGGCCAACAGGGCATAAATGGCAAACAGAGCAAACAGCAGTCCTTGCATTAGGCTGAAAATAGCGTCGGCTTGTTCTTTCGAATTACCCTGTAGCTTAAATTCAACGTTGGGATAGCGAGCAAGTAAGTCCGGCATGATGTTATCTACAACATCATACGTCACCTCAGACGGGTCCATTAAGGCCTTATCCACTACACCTGTAATGGTAACCGAGCGTTTACCGTCAACGCGAATGATAGAGTCGAAGCCCTGACCCAAATTGAATGTGGCAACTTGTTCAAAAGGGATCTCTTGGCCATTTGGCGCTCGCACGCGCATATTTTCAAGGTGCTCAATTGAGCTGCGTTCAGATTTTGGATAGCGCACCATCACTTTAATTTCTTCATCGTCACGCTGAATACGCTGTACCTGCGCGCCGTAAAAACCAAAGCGAACCTGTTGCCCTAACTGCTGCAGCGTAATGCCAAGGGCATCCGCTTGTGGCTTAAGCGCCAGCTGAATTTCATCGCTACCACCAGAGAAGGTATCGTTAATGTCTGTAACGCCTTCGTAGGTATCAAGAACTTCTTTTATTTCATCCGTGATGGCGCGAAGCGCATTAATATCGCTAGAACTAAATTCAAAACTAAGGTCGGCGCCACCACCTGGCCCACCTGGCGAGCTAATACTAAAAGTTTTCACACCGGGAATTTCTGGTACTTCTTCACGCCAGCGATCTTGAATATCAAAGTCTGACAGTGTACGAGTTTCTCCTTTGGTGAGCTCTGCAAAAATTTCACCACCCAAGTTTCCGTTATCGAAGGTCATGGCGTGTTTAATAACGTTAGTGCCCGTCTCTTCTTCAATCTTTTTGTCCATTCTACTCATGGCATCTCGAAGGGTGTCGAGCACGCGGTCGCGCTGAGCAATAGACGAGCCAGGCTCTAATTCAAAGCTTGCCGACATAAAGTCGCTTGGAATACTGGGGAAAAATACAAACCGCACAATCCCGCCGCCAAATAAACCAACCGTTAGAATAAGCATGGCTAGGAAAGTGGCTACAGTGGTATAGCGGTTTCTCACTGCTTTAGCCAAAAATGGGGCATAGGTATTGTGAATAAACTTCTTAATGCCTTCGCTGAAGAAGTCTCTAAAACGCTGAAATTTATTTGCTTTTGCCGGGTCGTATGGCTTCAGCTTCATGTGCACTAAATGCGCGGGCAATATCAGCTTTGACTCTATGAGAGAGAAGACAAGACAAACAATAACCACCATACCGATGGTTTTCCAAATAATGCCGAAGGGCCCAGATACCATCAGCATTGGCGAGAATGCGGCAATGGTTGTTAACACACCAAACGTTGCAGGCATTGCTACCTTTTTTACTCCAGCGATAACATTTTCTGCACTGTGACCTTTTGCGTCTATTTCGGAATACGCAGACTCCCCCATAATAATGGCGTCATCTACCACAATCCCCAGAACTAGTATAAAAGCAAATAAGCTAAGCATGTTAATAGACACGCCAATCATGTCTAAGGGCATCACTAACAACGTACCCAAGAAGCAAACAGGCAGCCCAATAATGACCCAAAACGCCAGCTTAATTTTAAGAAACAGAGACAACACCAAGAAAACTAACAAGGCACCGAAAAACATATTTTCTAGCATCATGTTGAGTCTGTCAGCGAGGTAAAACGAGCTGTCTCCCCATGTGTCTGCTGTAATGTGCGCAGGGAACGTCTCTTTTTCTTTGTCGATGTATTGGTTAACTTGCTCAGATATTTCTAAGGCATTTTGATCGCCCACAGCGCGAACACGCAAACTAACCGCAGGCTTTCCATCAAATAAAGCGTACTGGTTGTTTTCGATAAAGCCATCGTTAATGTAGGCCACGTCACCTAGAGTTACCCGAGTACCGTTACTGTTTGACACTAAGATAATTTGTGAAAAATCCCAACCTGTATATGCCTGACCTTTCGTTCTTAATAAGATGTCGCCATTTTCAGTTCTAATTGAGCCGCCTGGTAAGTCGATACTTGACTGACTAAGACGCGCCACAACATCGGCAAAGGTGAGGTTATATTTTTGCAGGTCAGATTCAGAAAGCTCGATTGAAATTTCATAATCGCGAGCACCCACAACCTGAACACTCGATATGCCGGACAGGTTTGCAATATCATCGCGAAGGTCTTTTGCAAACTCTTTTAACTCGCGCTCGGAGGCATCGCCATACACCGATACCCAGATAACGTCTTGCTGAATCTTTTGTCGATATATAACCGGCTTTTCCGTATCGGCAGGAAAGCTGGGGATTGCATCAACCTGTACCTTAATTTCATCGAGCAAAGACTTAACGTCGTAGCCCTCTTCAACTTGAATACTTACGGTTCCCATTCCTTCAACTGCAGTAGCGTTAAGTTGCTTAATTCCCTCAAGCTCTTTCACGGCTTCTTCTATTTTAAGCAGCACACCCTCTTCTACTTCTTGTGGCGCAGCACCCAAGTATGGAACTCGAACATTAACTACATCAATTTCGAAACTTGGAAACACTTGTTTTTGAATTGAGAATGCACCAAATAAGCCACCAACGACCAATAGCCACATCAATAAGTTAGCGGCTACGTTGTTGCGTGCAAACCAAGCAATCAATCCGCTATGTGTATCTATACGACTCATTCGCTGCCACCTTCTGAGGTATCAGTATTAATTTTTTCTTTATCTGAATTTTTATCAGTGCCTTTATCTAGCTCAGCTTCTTCGGCTAACACTATTTGATCGCCTGGCAGTCGAACTTTCATTCCGTTATAAGGGTTAGGTACTGCACTTGTCACTACCAAAGTGCCTTCGTTTATACCGCCGCTAATAAAGACGTCTTCAGCCGTGGTACGTGTTACATCAACAGGAACAATTTCAAGCTCGCGATTTTCATTCACAGTCAGTACGGTGTTATCTAAACGAAGAATATTGCGGGGAAGTACTATTAAGCGCTCGTCTCTGCCTGAGGTAATCTCGGCCTCAACAAATTGTCCAAATCGAAGTGGAGAGTCTTGCTCGTCATTAATTTGATAAGGCAACGTCACTTCAACTACAGCAAAAACTACACGACTTCCGGTATCCAAAATACCTTCAGAGCGAACTAGGCGCCCAGTCCAACTGCGTTTTGCACCGCCCACCGTAGCCCGTAAAGTAACCTCTGCACCGTCTGATGACTGGTCGGCAATGTTGATAAACCTTAAGTCGCCATCGGTGATTGGTAGCCTTACCTCAGCCGTATCAGTTGAATACACCATACCAATTGGCGTTCCCATTGCTACAAACTGACCTAAATCGATATTTCGCTCGACCACAATACCGTTGTAAGGCGCTTTTATTTTTGTGCGATCCAAGTTACGTCTTGCACGCTCTAGTTTTGCTTCGGAGGCTTTTACATTCGCTTGTTCCTTGGCGAGCTGAGGCTTGCGTAACCCCAACTCGGGGGGCGTTGAGTTGCGTACTGAGCGCCACTCTTGTTCAGCAACTTTCCCTCTCGCAATTTCTTCTTGTAGGGCAGCCTGAGCTTGCGCAAGCTCAGCTTCAGCAAGCTTCATATCGGTCATGTAGTCTTCTTGCTCTAGTACAGCAAGCACATCACCTTTTTTGAACGTTCCCCCTACTACAAAATGGTCAGATAGAGAGACGACTTGTCCACTTACCTGCGCACTCAATGCAGTTTGATGCTTTGGGACAACATTACCCTGTGAACTGACGACAAAACTAATAGACTCGGGTGACACCTCTTGCGCGTCTACCAAAAAGGCCGGTATCTCAACGGGAACCTGTTCGGGTGGTTTTTTAGCGCTGATCATGATTGCTGCTGCAACGAACGCAACAACAATAATAATAAGTGGTATACCACTCTTTTTTAAACCGGAGTTTTTCATTTTCTATCCCTAGGAACAAGTTGCTAAGGCCTTTTAAAGAAGACCTAATATTTTATTATTGTATGTGACCAGTGTACTGATTTTTCTTTACTGTTGCTTTACATAGATTGTTAGATTTTATGTATTTTTTGCTGAAAACCGCATCGCTACATAAAGCACGGGTAATATAAGGAATTATTGGGCTAATAAAAAGTCTGATTGAAAAACTTTCGATAATCGGTGATTATTTATGCGCTCAATTGAAAAAGAGCGTTAGAAAAGACACTTTTTTCTAAATAGAATATTTTCGCTACGTTGAAGAGAAACACATTATGAGTCTTAAGAAGCAATACCTTAAATCTAAACCAGTGTGCAAAGTGACATTTCGACTGAATGCGGAAGCAGCAGGAGAAGCGAAAAACGCAGAGCTTTGCGGCGACTTTACTGGCTGGGACGAAAAGCCCCTGTCGATGAAAAAGCTAAAAAGCGGTGACTTCACCCTAACAGTTAACCTAGATAAAGATGCAGAATATCAATTCCGCTACCTTTTAGACGGTAAAACTTGGGAAAATGACTGGGAAGCCGATGCATATAGAACATCACCCGTTAGTTTTGAAGAGAACTCCGTAGTTCGCGTGTAATTCGTTCATCGTTCGCTTTTAACGCACAATTAGAAAAATTATAGATTCCCTACAGAAAGGGCTGCAGAAGCAGCCCTTTTTTATTGCGTTTTATCGCTCGCATTTAAACAGGTATTCAGTCAGCTGTTATACACACATACTGCTAACACTTGATTAAATAGCGCCTTCCAATTCTGGAAGCACTTCAAACAAGTCACCCACCAAGCCGTAATCTGCAACTTGGAAAATAGGCGCTTCTTCGTCTTTGTTAATAGCGACGATAACTTTAGAGTCTTTCATACCAGCAAGATGCTGAATGGCACCAGAAATACCCACGGCAATATAAAGCTGAGGAGCAACGATCTTTCCTGTTTGGCCGACTTGCATGTCGTTTGGTACGAAACCGGCATCAACGGCTGCACGAGATGCACCCATAGCTGCGCCTAGTTTGTCAGCAATACCTTCAAGAAGCTTAAAGTTCTCGCCGTTTTGCATACCGCGCCCGCCAGAAATAACGACATCGGCAGCAGTAAGCTCAGGACGCTCTGACTCTGTAAGCTCTTCAGATACAAAATCAGACTTTTCGTTTGCTTTTACTACGTCGATAGCAGCAACTTCAGCGCTATTGCCAGTTGAAGCAGCATCGAAAGACGCAGCTCGCACAGTAATAACTTTCGTTGCGTCACCTGATTGTACAGTCGCTATCGCATTACCCGCATAAATAGGACGAATAAACGTATCTTCGCTTTCTACGCCAATAATATCGGAAATTTGAGCTACATCGAGCAGTGCCGCAACGCGAGGCATGAAGTTCTTGCCTGTGGTTGTTGCTGCAGCAATGACATGAGAATAATCGCCTGCTAGTTCAAGTACTAGGTCTGCAACATTCTCAGCTAGCTGATATTTATAAACCGCGTTGTCTGCAAGCAGTACCTTAGTAACGCCGTCTACTTGCGCCGCTGCATCAGCAACCGCCTGACAGCCTTCACCAGCAACCAATACATGAATGTCGCCACCCATTTGCTTTGCAGCATGCACTAGCTTATTAGTTTCGGTTTTCAGGCTCGCATTGTCGTGTTCTGCGTATACAAGTACTGTCATGAGATCACCTTCGCTTCATTTTTAAGTTTATCTACTAACTCAGCAACGTCTGCTACCTTAATACCACCCTCGCGCTGTGGCGGTGGCGTTACTTTAAGCACTTTCACGTGAGATTCTAGCGCTACACCAAAATCTGCCGCTGCTTTAACATCTAGAGGCTTGCGTTTTGCCTTCATGATATTAGGAAGTGACGCATAACGAGGTTCGTTTAATCGAAGGTCTGTGGTTACTACTGCAGGAAGAGAAAGCGCTATAGTTTGAAGGCCGCCGTCTACTTCACGTGTAACGTGCACTTTTTCACCGTCGATGGCTACTTCAGAAGCGAACGTGCCTTGAGGCATTCCCGTTAATGCTGCTAGCATTTGACCCGTCTGATTATTATCAGAGTCGATGCTTTGCTTGCCTAGGATAACCAGCTGTGGCGCTTCTTCTTCAACAACTTTTGCTAACAGCTTAGCAACTTGCAAAGAATCTAGGTTTTGATCGGTATCAATCTGAATGCCGCGATCAGCACCTAATGCCAATGCCGTGCGAATTTGTTCTTGGCAGCTTTTATCGCCAATTGAAACAACAACGATTTCAGTGGCAATACCCTTTTCTTTTAATCTTACTGCTTCTTCAACAGCAATTTCACAAAACGGGTTGATGGCCATTTTTGCATTAGTAAGATCTACGCCAGATTCATCGGCTTTCACTCTTACCTTAACGTTGTAGTCGATCGCGCGTTTGACCGGTACGAGTATTTTCATATTTACCTCAATTATAGAGTTCGTCGGTGTCTACTACGTTTCACTAATAATTAACTATTAAAAATTAAAAACGTATTACTTCACCACGCTTTTTGAAACTTTAATAAAGCACTTTACGTTAAAAAAGAAACCGTGGAACGTCCGTTTTTACAAGGCTAGCTCGAAAAAGGCGTTAACACCACGTTTACCAGCGCATAAAATGCGTTGTCAGTTAACGTTAACGTAAACTGCTATGCAATGTACTTACTGTTGACGTAAACGTCAACCTGGATTACCTTGCAGGTCGACATTTAATTTACATGTTTTTGACACATTGCATTATTTGTTTCATCAATAGTGCATTATAAAAATACGAACATAAGGAGCCTCCCGTGGAACGAGAATCGATGGAGTTTGACGTAGTCATCGTCGGTGCCGGCCCAGCTGGACTATCAACTGCTTGTAAGCTAATGCAGCTTGCAAATGAAAATGACCAAGAATTAATGGTTTGCGTAGTCGAAAAAGGCTCCGAAGTAGGTGCACATATCCTTTCGGGTGCTGTTTTTGAGCCTCGAGCCATGAATGAGCTCTTCCCTGACTGGAAAGAGAAAGGCGCGCCGCTTAACACGCCTGTTACCGAAGACCACATTTACCTGCTTAACGATGAGAATTCGGCCAAGAAGCTGCCAAACGGTATTACCCCAAAAACCATGCATAATGAGGGCAACTATATTGTCTCTATGGGTAATGTTTGCCGCTGGCTTGCTGAACAAGCTGAACAGTTGGGTGTTGAAGTATTCCCTGGCTTTTCTGCCGCAGAAACAATTTACAACGAAGACGGTAGTGTTGGTGGTGTAATAACTGGCGATATGGGCGTTGGCGAAAATGGTGAGCATAAAGACGGCTACATGCCGGGTATGGAGCTTCGCGCGAAATACACCATATTTGCAGAGGGCTGTAGAGGCCACCTTGGTAAAGAACTTATTTCTCACTTCAATCTAGATAAAGACAGTTCACCACAACATTATGCCATTGGCTTTAAGGAAATTTGGGATATCGACCCAGCCAAACACCAGCCAGGTTTAGTGGTGCACAGTGCGGGATGGCCATTAGATGAGGCTACCGGCGGCAGTTACATGTATCACGCCGAAGATAACCAAGTGTTTGTGGGTTTAATTGTTGACCTTAATTATGAGAACCCTTATTTAAGTCCTTTTGATGAGTTCCAACGTCTAAAACATCACTCGGTATTTAAACAATATCTTGAAGGCGGTAAGCGGGTTTCTTACGGCGCTCGCGCCATTGCGAAAGGTGGGTTTAATTCACTGCCTAAAATGACGTTCCCTGGCGGTTTACTAGTAGGTTGTAACGCTGGTACGCTGAACTTTGCGAAAATTAAAGGCAACCATACGGCCATGAAATCTGGCATGTTGGCAGCTGAGAGTATATTTGAAGCAATAAAAGAAAATAATGAAGCACCGGTTAAAGAATTAACCAGTTTCACAGACAAATTTAAATCGTCTTGGGTATACGATGAATTATTCCGTTCGCGTAACTTTGGCCCGGCAATTCATAAATTGGGTAATTTCTGGGGCGGTGCATTTAACACCTTAGAACAAAATTTCTTTAAAGGTAATTTACCCTTTACCATGAAAGATGAGCATAAAGATTATGCGCAGCTTAACGAAGCGGATAAATCACAAGAAATCAGTTATCCAAAACCAGACGGCGTCTTGAGCTTTGACAAACTATCTTCTGTGTTTTTATCCAATACAAACCATGAAGAAGATCAACCCTGTCATTTGCAATTGAAAGATCCTTCTATTCCAATTCAGATAAACTTACCGAAATTTGCAGAGCCTGCTCAACGTTATTGCCCTGCTGGTGTTTATGAAATTATTGAAGATGAAGGTGAAAAGCGTTTTCAGATTAATGCGCAAAACTGCGTACACTGTAAAACCTGCGATATTAAAGACCCAAGCCAGAACATAAAATGGGTAGTACCTGAAGGTACTGGCGGCCCTAATTATCCAAATATGTAAATGATGAGTCGATTTGTGTAAAGGTTTGCTTTTATCGGCTGAATTACGCTGTATATCGTATTAAATTAAAAAGTGGGCTCTGCCCGCTTTTTTTTTGCCCGTTTATTAATTATTATCATTATGAATTTACACCCAACGTACTAAGGTTAATTAATGAGTGAATTTTTAGATATTTTAACCCATGGAAGACGTTTACAAGGTGCAGTAAAGGAATTAAGCATTGAAGAACTGGAAGAAGTTCAAGAGAAATTAGCAAATATTGTTGATAAGCGAAAAGAAAAAGCGCTAGAGCAAGAAAAAGAAATACAGGAAAAACGGGAAAAACTGGCCGCCATTAAACAACAAATGGAAGAAGCAGGTTTAAATGTTGAAGACCTACAGGCTTTAAGTAGCGAGACAAGCAAGAAAACAGGCAAAAAACGCCCGGTCAAATATAAGCTTGTAGACGAAAAAGGCGTTGAGCATCCATGGACCGGCATTGGCAGAATGCCACGGGTTTATAAAGACGCCCTTGATGGTGGTAAATCGTTGGATAGCTTTTCAATTAATTAAGGCATGCCTTAATACATACTGTTATTAATTACATTTACGTAGGTCTGTCTTGCAGGCCTCTTTTTTTCATCAATTTATTTGGCGACTACGTGGATATAAATTACAAAATATCTCAATGCGATAATTCATCGTCATGGCTTTTTTTAATTCATGGATTATTTGGAAGCGCTGATAATTTAGCAATAATTAAACGGCATTTTGAAAAACAATACAATATTGTAAGCATCGACCTTCCTGACCACGGTGAATCGAAATGGACAAATGGATTTGACGTCACAAACGCAGCCAATGCCATTAACGATATTGTCGAAACACTTTCCCTCTCGAGTGTAGCCATACTAGGTCATTCCTTAGGTGGCAAAGTCGCAATGCAGTTTGCACTTAACTACCCAGAAAAAGTGAGCCACCTCGTTGTGGCTGATATTGCGCCAGTTGCATACAACCACAGGCATTACAGCATATTTAATGGTTTAAATGCAGTTCCGTTAGATGACATTCAGGGTAGAAAAGACGCTGAAACTGCAATGTCTGAGTTTATTGAGGAACCTGGTGTACGACAATTCTTACTTAAAAGTTTGTACAAAACAGACGAAGGTAAATGGTCTTGGCGTTTTAATTTAGCAGGGCTGATAGAGAGCTACCCTCATATAGTAGACTGGCAACAAACGTCTAAACAATTTAACGGGCCTACCCTATTTATAAAAGGGGGCAATTCCGATTACATCACCGCGGATCATAAAGCCGCTATCGGTATCTATTTCCCAAATGCGAAAGCGCATATTATCGAAGGTGTCGGGCACTGGCTTCATGCAGAAAAGCCTGCGGCGTTTAATGCAATTGTAGAGAGAATGTTACAAAAAAATTGATTTTTTGTATTGATAAAACAATCTCTTATTAAACTTGCAGTGACGGCGGATACTATTACATATTTTTGAATATTTTGGTCTCTTACACATTCGCATATTGTGATATCATTCGAGCAGATTTTGTAAATTACTGATATTGAATTAACGAAACCATGCTTGCAGAAAACTATGAACTGATAGAGTCCATTATGCTATATGGCGGCCTTGCAATACTTTTTGCATTGATGGGCTTTGCTGTGCACGATGTATTGCGTAAAAACGATGTGCCTCTTATTGGTAAAGTAGTGACCTATGGCGTGCTTGGCTTAGGTGCCGTGGGGTTTCTAGCTAAGGGACTCATCGAATGGTTCTGGCTTAATTCAGGCGTTTAAACAGACAGAAATGATTAATAGAGGTTAGTTATGGCGAGCGTTGGCCTATTTTTCGGCAGTGACACGGGTAATACCGAACACGTAGCGAAGATGATTCAAAAAGAATTAGGTAAGCAACTCATTGACGTTAAAGACATTGCTAAGAGCAGTAAAGAAGATATTGCCGAGTTTGACCTTCTTATTTTCGGAATACCTACGTGGTACTACGGAGAAGCACAGTGCGATTGGGACGACTTTTTCCCAGAGCTTGAGGGCATCGACTTTAACGATAAGCTAGTGGCAATTTTCGGTTGTGGCGATCAAGAAGACTACGCTGAATATTTCCTAGATGCCATGGGTATGGTGCGCGATATCGTTGAAGCGAAGGGCGCAATTCTTGTTGGTCAGTGGTCTACCGATGGCTACGACTTTGAAGCGTCTAAAGGCATGGCTGACGACAATCACTTTGTTGGTCTTGGTATTGATGAAGACAGACAGCCAGAGCTCACTGACTCTCGAGTGAAAGCGTGGTGTAAACAAATTCACGACGAACTTTGTCTCGCTGAACTGGCGTAAATAACGCCCGTTTGTTAAAGATAAAAAAACCGCTCATGGTGAGCGGTTTTTTTGTGCCTGGCATTTTATTTCTGACATTATGTTTTCGTTTACAATTGAAAACGCTCAACCGCTTTTCGCAAGCTTTCAGTTTGCGCATCTAACTTCATGGTGGATTCGTTAGACTGCCTTGTGCTTTGAGCACTGGAGTCTGCCAAGCTGACAATGGTGTTTAAGCTTTGCGCTACGTCGGCTAGCAACACGTCCTGCTGCTCGGTATCGGTGACAATATGCTCGTTGATGTTGCTTAGCTGCTCAATAATTCCCCGAATACTTTTTACCTGCTCTGCAACCTGGTGGGTAATATCAACGCTGCCCTTTGCCTGCTCTTTCCCAGATTCAATGGCTTTAACCGCTTCAGCAGCATCTTTTTGTAAATTGCCAATCATCTGCTCAATTTCTTCAGTTGAGTCATGAGTTCGATTTGCTAAGGTTCTTACTTCATCGGCAACAACAGCAAACCCACGTCCTTGCTCCCCTGCTCTGGCAGCCTCTATGGCTGCGTTAAGCGCCAGTAGATTAGTTTGTTCTGCAATGGTTTTAATAACATCAAGTATGCTACCAATGCTGCGAGAGTTATCATCTAACCGGGCGATGATCTCTGCAGATGTTTCAGCCTGTTTAGCTTGGCTATCTACTTGCTGCCTATTTCGCTCTACGAGATGGCCAATGTCTTGGCTCTGATTGGTAATATCCCGTAGCGCAGACATAGCCTGATTAATTTGTTTAAGGTTACTGCGGCTTTTTTCCTGTACATGTTGCGTATTGGTGGACGTAACCGTGACTTGCTCTCGTTGGTCATCCACATCGACTAGGCTCTTATCACCTAATTCTACGCTCTCTTTCGCTATTTCAATTAACCGCGTTTCCTGCTCTAAAATATTCCCAACCAGCTCTCTTAGGCTATCGGTCAGGCTATTCACTTTGGCAGACAGTGCTGAGAACTCATCGTTACCTTCTTCAGGTAGCTTCTGGCTCAGGTCACCCTTACTCAATAAACTCAAACCACGGTTAATGCGGCTAAGTGGTTTTGAGATACTGCGGGTAACCACAACGGCAAGTACAATGGCGGTAATGAGGCCAAATACAGCAACAATAGTATTTTTAACTAAGTTAGCTTGTACCGATTCTAAAATTGCGTTTTGCCCGCTTAACGCTTGAGCTTGAACCCGTTTAAATAATGCGTTGATGTCGTCCAGGGCCGTATTGAGCGATGAGGTCGCATTGCTTCTCTCTGCCACCGTGTTTTCAATCACGTCTAGCTTTGCTTTTTGCAGCGCTGTTAACTTGTCGACAGCGACCAGTAAGGCATCGTATTGCTCGTTAAACGCACTCACCGTGCCACCGTCGTCTATTCCGCTTGCTAACCTATTTATATAGTCTCTATCTACCTGAAGGTTACTGAGTTGATAGCTTAAATCATCAATAATTCCTAGGCTTTCTTCTGAGCGATTAGACTCTGCTAACTCGATAAATGAGTCATTGATTGTGAGAAGCTTGTTATCTATGGCAGTGCCAGCGCCAATTAATGTTTCTATACCTGGATCGTTAGAGTCGATGTACGAAAGGTCAAGCATAAGTGCACTGGCCTCGTCGGCCACCATTAGCACTTGTTCAAGTTGGCTTTGCAGCTGCGCCTCTACTTCCATACGCGATTTTATAGCCGCATACATTTTATTGCTGCTCTCTACGTAATGAAGACTATCTGCAATTGCTTTTTGGGCATCGCCATTTGAAGGCATTAACGATTTGAGGTTATCAAGATCTTTTGTAAATTCAGAAGATAATGCATCAAACAATGCTTTATTTTTTTCGAATGAAGCAGCGTTTTCCACATGGAAGCCGTTTGCGGTGATAACAGATAAGGACAAAATTTCTGTTTTCACTCTTACCATGCTGGTTTGCTCAGGCATTTTTCGCTCAACAACATCTTCTGCAGATTTGCGGATATCATTAAGGCCGAAGTAAGATAAAACACTGGTAAATAAAAGTAAGCATCCGAACAGACCAAAGCCTAACGTTATTTTATTTATTATTGTTAACTGCATAATAGAATCCAACAAGTACGCCCGACAAAAGCAAGGAGTGTCACAATAGTCTTTCAATTCTAGTTTAACAGTATGTAAATTCAATGCACCAAAAGTTTATATCTATTTTACATATTCATGTTTCTTATCCTGTACTTAATGAACAATCGCTACCGTTTTACGCTTAACTTAATACACCTTTGCTACTTGCCCACTATTCGAATTAAGAACAAAAATCGTTCATACGTTTAAAGAAACCTGAGTTTTACTTTAAAATCGCTACAAGTTACCTATAATACCTGCAAATGTTTTTCACACTTTCTCAGTAGGTTGTAATGGATCAAAATAAAGAATTGAAAAGAGCAGGGCTTAAAGTCACTCTGCCTCGCCTTAAAATTTTACAAATTCTGCAAGACCCAAATAATCAACACATAAGTGCGGAAGATGTGTACAAGATTCTTATCGAGCAAGATGAAGAAATTGGTTTAGCTACGGTATACCGTGTTCTTAACCAATTTGACGACGCCGGCATTTTAAATCGTCATCACTTTGAAGGCGGCAAATCTGTTTTCGAAATAAGCCATAAAGACCATCACGATCACTTGGTATGCCTAAAGTGTGGAAAAGTGATTGAGTTTGAAGACGATATTATCGAGCAGCGACAAGAAATGGTGGCAAAGCAGCACAATATTAAGCTTACTCACCACAGCTTGTACCTGTACGGCGAATGTACCGACGGGAACTGCGACACACTCGACTAATCAAGGCGTGTCGACCTAAAGTTCAAATAAAAAACCTGCCCTAATATCGGCAGGTTTTTTTTCGCTTTTCAAACGCTGCTTATATGCGCATTAAGCGTCAAATTTATAAGCGTGATACGCCCTTATTGCACGTTCCCACACTTCACCTGCCGCGCCCTCACCAATAACATGCCCATCAATTTCAATAACAGGAGACACTTCCTTACTGGAGGATGTAAGCCACACCTCATCGGCATCGAGCAGTGACTCTTTAGAAAACCACTCCTCTACAACGTTAAGGTTTGCACGCTTAAACGATTCTAGTGCAATGTGGCGGGTGATCCCTGGCAGCAATTCGTTATTTAAAGGCGGCGTTTTAATAATGCCGTTTTTCACCATAAATACGTTGCACGAACTTGCCTCAGTTATCAGCCCTTTCTCGTTAAACAAAATCGTTTCGTTAACACCAGCTTTTACGCCACTTTGAAAGTGCATGACGTTGCCAAGCAACGATGTGGACTTTATATGGCACCGCTGCCAGCGCTTGTCTTCTTCTAGTGCCACTTTATACACCTTGGCACTGCTTCTTGAATTTGACTGGGGGGCTGCCATTTCAAACGCGAAAGCAAAAACCGTTGGTGTAACGCCAGTTGGGTATGCATGATAACGCTTAGTATCAGTACCTCGACTCACATGGAAATACACTCCCACGTTACCACTTTCTATATGCTGAGCATTTTCTGTTGCCAGCTGCAGCACAATGGATGTCCACATGGCATCGTCATAAGGGTTATCAATTTCAATGGCCGATAGCCCCGAGGCCAACCGCGACAAATGGCCCTTAAGCCCTACCGGTTTTCCTGCATAGGTCGGTATCACTTCATAAATACCATCACCAAATAGGAAGCCCCTATCCATAGGTGAAATTCTTGCCTCACTCAGGGGAAGGTATTCACCGTTTAAAAAAGCGACTGTCATGCAATTTCTCCTCTCAATCGCTGCACGTGTTGCCGAGACAAAAGAATGTCGGCTCGGGCTTCTTCACTATTTTGAAAAATAAAGGAAACAGTTTCCCCAGGAACCCGCTGAGCCAAGCGACTCACATCGAGTGGGTTCAAACACCCTAGCTTCGGATAGCCACCCAGGGTTTGTCTATCGCGCATCATAATAATAGGCTGTCCATCTGGAGGTACTTGAATTGCGCCTACATGAATAGCCTCTGAGCGCATTGAGGATAGCGATGAAGCAATATCTGCTCCGGTCAAACGATAGCCCATTCTGTCGATTGACGAACTGACCGTATACTCTGAGCTTTCAAACATGCGCTTTGCGACCTGACTAAAATGCGCTTCTTGATAACCTTTAATGACACGTAGAGGCGCGTTTAGATCATAGGCTACATTCTCTCCGCACTTTATCGACATGCTGTGCTTTATAGAGATACCGTGTTGCATTGACATGCTGTGCCGTATTGGCAGCTGACGAACGGATAACGTTGCATAGGTTTGCTCATCGCAACGACTTATATCGATACAGTCACTGTCGCTAATCACCCGACCATCGCCATGAAGGCCGCCAAGGGATTCTCTAACTACAGTACATGCACTGTCAACGTGATAAGGAACCTTCCACTGACCACAAATAGCAAGATACGCCTTACTTCCAACATATTCACTTTCAAAGCTTAAGCGGTCATTTTTATTGACCTTGATACTGGAATAAGACGGTTGGTCATGCCCATTTACCTGCACCTTTACCTGCCGCCCAGCAACGGCAACAATGGTAGGCTCATGAAAACAGACCGTCATTTTTCCCATCACTTCTAAACAGGGCGTATTGTCAGGGTTATGAGCAAGAAAATTTGCCCAACGATACGCTATTTCGTCCATAGGGCCTGATTGGGAGAACCCCTGACGCTGCTTACCTTTTCTGCCTTCATCAACAATGAGGCTGAAAAGGCCTTTTGAAATTACTTCAACCTTCATGATAGGCGTTAAACTCACTTTCTGTTATCGACACAAACTTTACGGTATCGCCAGCACTTAGCAAAGGTTGATTGTTTTTATCTAACATGTTTTCAGGACACAGGCCCAATAAATTCCAGCCGCCGGGAGATTCGCTAGGATAGACAGCGGTTTGCCTATCTGCGATGGCAACCGCTCCCTTCGGCACTTTCTTTCTGGGCGTGCTTAATCGTGGGCACTGTAATTGTGTCGGAATATCTCCCATGTAACCAAAGCCTGGAGCAAACCCCACCGCGTAAACCTTATATTCAATGCTGGTATGAAGTGAAATTGCCTCTTCAATCGATAAGGATGTTTTTTGACTAATTTCAACAAGATCGTTAGCGTCTGGCGCACCATACCATACAGGCAATGTATGGCATTTTCCTGCGGCTATTTCAGTTTTACCACCTGCCGGGCTACCCACTGCCGGGCCACTTATGGTGTTTCCACCGTTTTGCCAGCTGCGAAGCGTATTGTATACAAAGTGGCTATCGACTCGCTCAATATCGAATATTATTAATAAGCTATCGTAAGATGGCACACATTCTACAAGCCAAGGTCGTTCGCTATGACTGGCAGCCCTATCGAGTACACGCAACCATTGCTGACAGGCGGCATTTGCGTGCTCTAAGTCAGAACCTGAAAAATACAACATAATGGCATCTGCTCCCACGGGAACAAACTGCTTAATACTGCCAAAAGGTTGCATGTGCACCTCCTACCTTAAGATAACTTTCAAAATAACGTGTTTCTTGAAACAACATAGTTATAAGTAAGCTCTAATTTGGCGGGCTATCTCTACGGCGCCGGCTGTATCGCCGTGCACACACAAACTGTCTGCTTGAATAGATAACGTGGCGCCTGATGCAGTTGTTACTGTGCCCTGCTCTATTAGTTGCTTGGCTTGTACTAACGCCTCTTGCGGACTGAGCACAGCGCCGTCTATTTGACGAGACTGCAGATAGCCTTCATCGGTATAGCGTCTGTCAGAAAAAGCTTCAAACAACAGCGATACACCATGATGTTTTGCTTCATCTGCTATCCCTTGGTGTTGAGATGTGGCTTGGACCATCAGCGGAAGTTTTCCTTGGCACATGGCGGCAACACTTTTCATCACGGTTTGCCTAATTTCCTTATTTTTCATCATGTCGTTATAGAGTGCACCGTGTGGCTTAACATAACTTACCTGCGTGCCCACTATGGCAGCCATCCCTACTAATGCACTTACCTGATATTGAATACAGGCGCTAAGCTCATTGGCTTGCATTGCCATACTTCTGCGTCCAAACCCTTGTAAATCAGGGTAAGACGGATGAGCACCAACCGATACACCATGGGCTTTGGCAATATCCAGCGCGGCTTTCATGACCAATGGATCGCCAGCGTGAAAGCCACAGGCGATGTTTGCTTGGTCTATTTCAGACATAATGTCCTTTTCCACAGGCATCGACCAAGCCCCAAAACTTTCACCTAAATCGCAATTTAACTTCATAATGGTTTAGCTCTTAACTCCAATCCGATATTATGTTACCTGTTCTATTAAAAAAGTCAGTGTTAATGATAAATATTGGAAAAATTAATACATTGCGCGTGGTAGCAGAATACCCTTTTGGGTACGCCCTAGCCGCCCTAGGCGTTAATGAAAACGAGTTTGAGAGTGGGACTGATAACGAAGGTGCTGCTGTTTTCGATTCAGAGGCCCACACCCTCGGCATCGATGAAACCGTTACCCTTCCTCTTGATGAGGTTGAAACACCCCTTGCAACAAATGCAGAGATAGAGGTATTTGTTGCCACAAATCAGCGTGGAGAGCCCTACGCAACGGTGAAAAAACCGCTGATCCAAGTGGGTGAAGTCAAAATATTGAAAGCGGTATCTGCAACCAACTTCGGCGCTTTTTTCGACTGGGGATTAGATAACGATTTACTCGTTCCAGACGACTATCAAGCCGAGCCTGTTAGTGCGGGTATGAAATACGTTGTTTATACGTTTTTTGACAATAAAACCCAGCGCATTTTGGGTGCGACAAAGCTTCACTACTTTTTACAGGAAAGTAACGCCTATTTGAATGAAGGCGACGATGTTGAATGCCTAGTTTATGCCAAAACAGATCTTGGCTTTAAAGTCGTGATAAACGAAAAGAATCTTGGGCTGATTTTTCACAGCGACGCGTTTAAACCATTGAAAGTAGGTCAAGCTACCTCTGGTGTAATAAAAACAATTCGCGAAGATGGCAAAATTGACGTGGTGCTTCAGCGTATAGATAAAGATGCGCGAAGTGAGCTTCAGCAGGCTATTTTGGACGATTTAGACGCCCACGGCGGCATATCGACGCTCACTGATAAGAGTGCTCCTGAAGATATTTACACGCATTTTAATGTGAGTAAAGCGGCCTATAAAAAGGCATTGGGTGCGCTGTATAAACAGAAAAAAATCACTATTAACGCTGATGCAATACGATTGAACACCAATACTTAATCTACACAACGCAGGATATATAATGAAAGCACGTGTTTCATGGGATAAAGACCTTACGTTTACTGGTACTACCGACAGTGGTTACAACACCGTGATGGATGGAAACGGCAACGCTGTTTCACCTATGGAATCGGTGCTTGTTGCTATTGGTGCCTGTTCAAGTGTGGACGTCGTTGATATTTTAAAAAAAGGGCGCTTTGACATTTCAGCGTGTCATTGTGAGCTTGAGGCCACACGCGCTGAAGAGCCACCACGGGTGTTTGAAAAAGTACATGCTCACTACACGGTGTCAGGAAAGGGAATTACCGATAAGGCGTTAGCTCGTGCTGTGCAGTTATCAGCGGAAAAATACTGTTCGGTCATGTTAATGCTTAAGGGCAATGTTGACATTACCACCAGCTTCACCTTGGTTGAATAGATAATCAGTGGAATAAGCGATGTCTAGGCAGGCTTTGGGCTTGTAGACTTTAGTTTAAATCGCTGTAACTTAGCGATATTGGCTAACAGATAGTAAAAAAGGCTAACCATTTCGGTTGGCCTTTTTGTTTTTCACCTTTATAAACTCCTAACTTACTGAAACTTATAACGTTTAGTTTACTGGCACGTTACCTGCTGATATTGGTCATTATGATATAACGACAATAAATGTTAGGGCATTGACCATGGACACAACACATAACACCTCATATCAGAACGCAAACAACGCTTCACTTCGCAGTTCGAACACTAACTCTCCACTTTTACGTTATGCGGTTATCGGTAGCACAATTCTAGCGCTTAGCGCATTTTCAACAGGCTGCACAGATGCTGATGCGATTGATGCAGCGAATGGCCCTGACAAAGTAGAAGAGACGGTATTCGCTATTCCCGTTGAAGCACTTCACTTAAAAACAGGCGACATTACCTCAACGTACGATACAACCGCTATTTTAGAGGCCCGTGAAGAAGCGTTTGTCTCTGCCCGCGCATCAGGAATTATTGAAGCCATATTCGTAGAAGAAGGCGACTACGTAGAAAAAGGACAAGCGTTGGCACAGTTAGATAAGCGTCGGTATGAGCTCAATGTGTCAAAAGCACGCGCTGATTTACAAGGTATCGAAAACGAGCTCGAACGCGTCAACAAGGTATACTCACAAAAACTCATTAGTCACGATACCTACGATAAACTCAACGCCCAGTATGAATCGGTTAAAGCCTCGTTAAGCATTGCTGAATTGGATTTAAAAGAAACCACTATCGAGGCCCCTATCAGTGGCTTTATTGCATCTCGCAACGCCAAAGTAGGTAATTTAACCGAGTCTTTCCAACGTGAAAGAATGTTTCATATTGTGCAGCAAAAAGATCTTCAGGGCGTAGTATTCCTACCAGAGAACGAATTAACAAATGTGTCTGTAGGCCAGGTCGCAATCCTAAACGTTGCCGCGTTAAACAATCAAGAAATAACCGCACATGTTGAGCGAATCAGCCCCGTTATCGACGCCACTACCGGTACCTTCAAAGTAACCCTGAGAGTGCCCAATGGACAAAACACGTTGAAAGCCGGCATGTTCACTGATGTGTCTCTTGAATATGCCACTCATGCCAATACCACACTAGTGCCCCGCCGTGCTCTGGTTACCATTGATAATACCCACAGCGTTTTTGTAGTCGACGGTGGCGTGGTTAAGAAAGTCAATGTATCTACCGGATTTGAAAATAGCGATGTTATTGAAGTCACGCACGGATTAACCGGTAACGAACAAGTCGTTACTGCGGGACATCAAAATTTAAAAGACAATGCGCCTGTTGAAGTTGTAAACAGCTAAGCGAAGATAAATAAGGAAAATAGTATTATGCGTATTGTCGATATTGCTGTTAAGCGTCCCGTCGCCGTTTCTATGTTTACTTTCGCGGTGTTGTTATTTGGTATGGTGTCTCTTGGTAGGCTGTCGGTGAATTTATTGCCTGATTTGTCTTACCCCACTTTAACTATACGCACCGATTACGATGGCGCCGCCCCTGCAGAAATAGAACAACTGGTATCTAAACCCATCGAAGAATCCATCGGCGTTGTTAAAGGCGTGCGTAAAGTTACCTCTACCTCACGTGCAGGACAATCAGACGTGGTCTTATCCTTTGCTTGGGGTACGGAAATGGACTTTGCCAGCTTAGAAGTGAGAGAAAAACTAGACGTACTTCGACTTCCTCTGGACATTGAAAAACCTCGACTGCTGCGTTTTAACCCCAGCTTAGACCCTGTTATTAAGTTAGGCCTTACCACTGATACCGAAAACCTTTCCGAAAGCGGTATGAAACGCTTGCGTTTATACGCCGAACAACAAGTAAAACGAGGCTTAGAGTCTGTTGAAGGTGTTGCGGCCGTGCGACTAGGCGGAGGGCTAGAAAATGAAATTCACATTCTTATTGACCAGCGTAAAGCCAGTCAGCTATCCATTCCCATCACAGACATTGTTGAGCGTATAAAAGCGGAAAATGTTAACGCCGCAGGCGGAAGAATAGACAATGCCGCCCAAGCCTTTTTAGTTCGAACACTAAACCAGTTTGAAACACTAGACGACATCGAAAACTTATTTATAGGCCGCTCTGGTAATCGAAACATCCAATTAAAAGATGTTGCCGTTGTACAAAGTGCTTATAAAGACAGAAGTGTCATCACGCGCTTCAATGGCACTGAAGGTGTTGAAATAGCTATCTATAAAGAAGGTGACGCTAATGCGGTGGATGTGGCTACCAATGTGTCGCGTCGCCTGAAAGAAGTACAAAAAGCCCTCCCCTCAAATTATGCACTTAGTCAAACTTATGATCAGAGCGTGTTTATAAAACAGGCCATCGACAACGTTAAATCAGCGGCCATTGTGGGCGGTATTCTAGCCATGTTGGTGCTGTATTTGTTTTTAAAAGACTTCTGGGCAACGGTTATCATTTCCGTGTCTATTCCTGTGTCTGTTATTGCCACGTTTAATTTAATGTATGCCAACAACATAAGCTTAAACATGATGAGCCTTGGCGGTATCGCTCTTGCTGTTGGGCTATTGGTAGATAACAGCATTGTTGTGCTTGAAAATATTGATCGTCACCGCAATCACAAGCGTGGCTTAACAACGACTCAACATGGCGAAAACGAAGACGCGACGCAATTTGGTGCGGCCGCCAAGGGCACTAAAGAAGTATCAGGCGCTATTATCGCCTCTACATTAACCACCATGGCCGTATTCGTTCCGCTTATCTTTGTTGAAGGCATTGCCGGTCAGTTATTTCGAGACCAAGCACTCACGGTTTCTTTTGCGCTTGCCGCATCTCTCGTGGTGGCGCTCACCATCATTCCGGCGATGGCAAGAAGAAAATCAACGCAACAATTATCTCACCAAGATACATTCGATAACCCGTCAGCCTCTGTAAAAACAGCCCCTACGAGTCTGTTAGGTAAAATAGCGTTTTACGCCACCTGGCCTGTTAGAGCACTGTTTAAATTTGTTTTTGTTTTTTTACCTGCCGCTCTTGTTACCTTGATAATTGGTGCATGGCACATCATCAGCAAATGTTTGTCGGTAATGTTCACACCACTTATTTGGCTGTTTTCCAAAGGGTTTGATGGCCTATCAAAAGCGTATGAAGTGTTACTGAAAGCAAGCCTTCGCGCTCGAACGGCAGTGCTAGGAATTGCAATAGCGCTGTCAGCAGGAGGAGTTTTACTGTTACCCCAGTTGGGTATGGAGCTCATTCCCACCATGTCACAAGGAGAGTTCTCAGTAGAAATCACCTTGCCAGCAGGTTCTCCTTTGCAGAAAACCGATGCCGAACTCAACGCACTAGCGGCTGTTGTATTTAATGAGAAGAACAGCTTGGACAGTGGTCCAGAAGACGAGCATAAGGACGAAGAGCAGAGCGGATCGCACACAAAAGTACAGCGTACTTATGCGATGTCTGGAACGGGCAGCCTTGTAAGTGCTGCGCCTAATCAAGGTGGCGACCACTGGGGCCGGTTAAATGTAGTCATGCAACCCAATGCGACTCAAGATGACATGCTGCAGGTTCAAAACACCTTGCGTGATTATCTAAACAACAAACCAAATATCGAATCAGTTTTTTCTGAGCCTGAACTCTTTAGCTTTTCATCGCCAATTCAAGTGGAAATTACGGGTTACGATTTAAACCAGTTGCAAGAATATGGTGACGCTATTGCACTTAAGCTGGCAAGCTTTGCTAATTTTACCGATGTAACCACCAGCATTCGCGATGGAAATCCAGAGCTTAAAATAGAATTTGATCACGCTAAGCTTGCTCGGCTAAACTTAGATGCAGCCACTGTATCGCAACTGATCGCCGCCAAAGTGGGCGGGCGCATTGCCACCCAATACAGCGTTGAAGATAGAAAGGTTGATGTATTGGTTCGCACTATTGAAAGTCAGCGCAACGATATCGCGGGCGTAAGGGCAATTGTTATCAACCCTCGTTCAACACAGCCTATTCCTCTAAGCGCAGTAGCCGATGTTTACATGAGCGTGGGCCCAAGTGAAATTACCCGCGTTGGCCAGCAGCGTGTCGCTATCGTTACGGCAAATTTAGCGAAAGGAAAGCTAGACGAAGCTGTTGATGTTGCGAATACTGTACTTAACGAAACTCAGCTTCCTCTCTCACTTAGCGCCACCATTGCAGGTCAAAGTGAAGATATGCAAAACAGCTTCCGCTCGCTGCAATTTGCTCTCGCACTGGCAGTATTCATGGTGTACCTGGTTATGGCGT
This sequence comes from Alteromonas genovensis, assembly GCF_010500895.1. Classification (GTDB taxonomy): domain Bacteria; phylum Pseudomonadota; class Gammaproteobacteria; order Enterobacterales; family Alteromonadaceae; genus Alteromonas; species Alteromonas genovensis. The sequence goes on along the minus strand of NZ_JAAAWO010000011.1, from coordinate 122,703 downwards.
CGCAGTTTGAATCCTTGCTTCATCCGCTTCTTATTTTGTTCGCAGTGCCGCTTGCAGGCGCAGGCTCAGTGTATGGCTTGTGGCTCACCAACACACCGCTTAGTGTGGTGGTGTTTATCGGGCTAATTATGCTGTGCGGTATTGTTGTGAACAACGCCATTGTGCTTGTTGATAGAATAAATCAGCTGCGCAGAGACGGAATGGAAAAGCACGCTGCCATTGTTGACGCTGCCCAAACACGTTTAAGACCCATTGTAATGACTACATTGACAACTGTTCTCGGTTTGCTCCCCATGGCGTTTGGTTTTGGTGAGGGTGCGGAAATAAGAACTCCTATGGCGGTAACGGTTATTTTTGGATTACTGTTTGCCAGCTTACTTACCCTCATCTTACTGCCGGTGCTGTATAGCTTATTCGACAATAAAAAAATACCTGTGGATACGAGTGCAGTGATGACAAGTGACGAGCCGGTAGTAAAAGGAGGCACGCTATGAAGCCTTCACAAGAAAAGTCGCCAACTGTAGTAGCGGGTATAGGTGCGGCGTTAGCAAGATTTGCCCTTAACAAACCCGTCACCATAGGCATGTTATTTTTCTCCATGCTGCTGTTTGGATTAGTGTCTTCTAGACTGCTTCCGTTAGAGAAGTTTCCCGGTATTGATATACCCCAAATGGTTATCGAAATCCCCTACCCTGACGCCACTCCAATTGAGGTGGAAACCATGATAACGCGGCCTGTTGAAGCTGCCATTGCCACCATGTCAGGGATTAAGCGCCTGCAAGCCCGTTCTTATGATAATAAAGCAGAAATCGTTGTTGAGTTTGATTGGGAAGAAAACCTTAAAGCTAAAAGTATCGAGGCAAGGGAGAAGGTAGACGCGATAAGAAATGAGCTGCCTTCAGATATTGAACGCATAATGGTGTACAAATTTAACACCAATGACATGCCTATTTTTCAGCTGCGCGTGTCTAGCGATCGAGACCTTTCTAACGCTTACGATTTGCTTGAGCGCAACTTAAAGCACCCGCTTGAACGAGTACCCGGCGTGTCGAAAGTTGAGCTTTATGGCACCATGAAACGTCAAATCACCATTCGGTTGGACGCTAAAAAACTTTCTACCTATCGCATAGACAGTAATGAGCTTGAACGAAAATTACAGGGGGCTAACTTTTCCCTTACTGCGGGCTACATGTATAACGATGGCCAAAAGGTGCTTGTTAACCCAACAGGTGAATTTGACGATATTAACGACTTTAAACAAATGTGGATCAAACCCAATATTCGTTTGTCGGATGTGGCTGAGGTCAGCTATGAATTGCCTTTGCGAAACGAAGGACGTCATTTAGACAGAAGCTTTGCTGTTGGCTTCAATGTATTTCGTGAATCTGGCAGTAACTTGGTCAACGTATCAGATGCCGTAATGGCCGTGATCAATGAAGCAAAAAACGACCCTGAGTTTTCCGGTATCAACCTTTTTGTGATGGACGATACCGCTAAAAGCGTTACGTCTTCCCTAAGCGATTTGTTAAGTGCAGGCTTGCTAGGTGCATTGCTGTCAGTCATCGTTTTATATCTATTTTTGCGCCAACTGGTTACCACACTTATTGTTGTGCTGTCGGTGCCATTTTCTATATGTATCGCTTTGGGCGTGATGTATTTACTGGGTTATACCCTAAATATACTGTCACTGATGGGACTGATGCTGGCCGTTGGTATGCTGGTAGATAATGCGGTGGTTGTTACTGAAAGTATTTTTCAAGAGCGCCAGAAAAACAATGATATTGCTTATGCTACACAAAGTGGTGTCAACAAGGTAAGCTTGGCCGTCATTGCGGGTACGGCCACCACGGCCATTGTATTTTTACCCAATATCATTGGCGTTAAAATTGACGTAACCATCTTTCTAGAGCACGTGGCAGTTGCCATTTGTATTTCGCTATTTGCCTCTCTTTTTATTGCGAAAACCCTCATTCCCTTACTGACCACTAAAGTGAAAATTCCGGTGGTCAAGCAGTCAGCGCCCCCGGCTTACATCTCTCGTTACGGGAAAATACTTCAGTGGGTACTTAACAATCAGGGTAAGACATCACTTATTGCTTTTGGTATTCTGGCATCCACTATTATTCCCATGCAGGCGGTGACGTCAGATGATGATGGTAATAACAACCAAGAACGCATTTGGCTGAATTACCACATTACCGAAAACTACACCCTGTCGGAGGTAGAAAATACGGTTGAAAAAATGGAAGCGTATTTGTATGAAAATCAAGAACGCTTTCATATTAAACAGGTATATACCTATTTTACTCCAGGGTATGCAACGAGCGGCCTTACGCTTAACGACGACCTACCTGTGCCGGTTAGCCAGATTAAAGAGGATATCCGTGAGTCTATGCCCTCTTTCGTAAGAGCACGCCCCACATTTCAGTGGGAAAGTGGCAGTGGTGGCGGTATTCGAGTGACATTGCTTGGCGAGTCTTCAGAGCAATTAATGAAAATTTCAGACCAGCTGGTGCCGGTTCTTGCCAAAGTGGAAGGACTTAAAGATGTGAAGGCTGATACAGGCTCAACCCGTGATGAAGTTCAGATTCGAATTGACAGAGAAAAAGCCAATCGATTCGGTATTGCGGTTAACGATGTGGCCAAACTAGTTGCTACCGCCCTTCGCGGCAGTAATCTAAGGACGTTTCGCTACAGCGACGCTGGAGAGGTTAACGTACAGCTCAAATATGGTAGCGATATTCAGTCGTCACTCAGTGCACTCAAAAATATTAATATCGGCTTTGCGCAAAGCCAATCAATTACCCTTAATATGATTGCTGATTTTGAAATAAAGCCTCAGCTGTCGCAAATAAACCGTAGCTATCGCCAAACCGCGCTGGCTATTGGTGCCAACCTTGAGGGTGAAACCACCACCGCACAGGCGAGACAGCAAATAGAAGCGGCTCTCGAAAATATCACCCTGCCCACGGGCTACACCTGGACATTGGACGGCAGTTTCTCTCGCCAAGATGAAGCTAATGCGGTTATGCAGATGAACATGCTGTTGGCGCTTTGCATGATATACGTGGTGATGGCAGCGTTGTTTGAATCGTTGATCTTACCTACATCCGTCATCACATCCTTATTGTTTTCCTTCACCGGCGTGTTTTGGGCGTTTATGGTAACCGGAACGTCAATGTCGGTAATGGGTATGATTGGAATGCTTATACTTATGGGTATTGTGGTGAACAATGGCATTGTGCTGGTAGATAGAATTAATCAGCTTATTAATGACGGTCTTTCTTTATACGACGCCGTTATTGAAGGGTGCGTTACCCGAATAAGACCTATACTCATGACAGTGGCAACCACTGTGCTGGGGCTAATTCCGCTTGCCATAGGCACAACACGGATAGGCGGCGATGGTCCACCCTATTCCCCAATGGCCATCGCCATTATTGGAGGTTTGCTATTTTCTACACTAACCAGCTTGTTCCTTGTGCCGTTAGCATATGTATTACTCCTCAAGTTGAGATTCCACACTCAGCGACTCTTTATCAACGGACGTAACAGAGTGTCGCGTTGGGTAAGGGTTTGAGCCAAGCATCATTAACCAGTTATGACTTCCTGACAGGGTGTGTGATGTTCTTTTAAAGAACAGCACCACCCGCCTTTTCATATTAACCATAGCCAACGCTTACCTTAACTACGTGAAGTGAGGTATTCGTGAACCGTATCAGCGCCACGTTCAGCCGAAAATTGAATGAGGTTACTTCCATTACATGTTAACCCTGTGTCTGAGGTGACTAATCGTAATACTTGACGCTGGCTATCACCAATACGACCTACGTTACGTGACAGGTTCGAACGAAAGGTTTTAAGGTCGTCGTTGATAATGGCTTTGCAAAATCCTGCAAATTCCGTTTCGCCAACAAAACGGACTTCTTTTTGTGAGCTAGCGGCGCTTGCATTGAATGCAATTGATAGTGTTGCTGTAGCAATAATGGTCTTGAGCAATTTCATGGTGTTTTCCTCGATGCATAAAAAAGGGTGTTAGCACTCAGGTAATCGCTGAGTGCCCATTAGTTATGCACCAAGACTGAAAATTTTTCTGTTGTAATGTTGTGTAAGGCAGGTAAATTTGCAGTAAATTGAGTTGTTAATACATATTTAAAACTTTAAGTATCTGAAAAATAAAAATTTCATTAAAATCTTTATTCCTGGATGATATTACAAATCTAAAATCGTGAACAAAAAACTCTAGTACTAAAGTCTAAAAAAAGTATTTCCTCACCTCCAATTCTGAAATTTTAACAAAAAAAATGGCATTTCAGATTATTTTTCACACTGAAACACCACTTTATTTTGTAACAAAACTACACTTTACTCATATTTTCTTTCGACTTTAGTTTCTATCGCATCAATATATGCATGCCAAGACCCATATCCGATAAGCGGCATTAGAATGATAAAACCGACAAACCCAGTGACAAATCCTATAGCGACGGCCGAGAAGATTATTGCCGCCCAAATCAACATGGGTACTTTATTTAACCACACTGCATTAACACTCGTTAGCACGGCGGTAGCAAGGTCGACTTTCCGTTCCATGAGTATTGGCTGAGTGAATGCAGTAATAAACAGCATGATCATCGTAAATGCAGCCCCAACTAAGGTGCCCAACACTAAAAACGGTAGCAAGCTCTCAAGATTGTTATCTATATAAGGAGGATAAAGTGCATGGATTAGCGACGCTACACGTAGCCAAAAAATCATCATGACCATGATGAGTAGCGCAAACCCCCACTCATTAAATGCATTTCTTCGCATTGCTCGCAATGAATGTCTTAACGTAGGTTTGTGGCCTTTTTCCATTTCCCAGCTTACATCGTAAAGACCTGCCGCTAAAAACGGGCCTATCAACATGAAGCAAACAATGGCAGGCAGAATAACCAAGTGCCAGCCCGTCATTTCAACCAAGTACATGATGAACCATGGAATAACGGCGAATAGTACACCATAAAACACTGTTAATCCTGGCGCTCGCATGGCGTCTCGCAACGCCAACGACAGCCATTTTATCGGGTCGCCAACATCTAATTCTTTACAGGGAATGACACGCGCAATGCCACTTTGAGTAATCGCATTTTCTGGAGTTTCTTTAAAATGGTGCGACATATTAAAATCACCTCTGATGATAAACTTGCTTTTTCTTGGTGTTTTTATAAACACCTTATTCTTACGATAGGCTTATATGAATAAGTTCACAAGTTATTAACATAAATTTTATAACTTTATAGCCAAAAGAATAGTCATAAGGATAGCCATCATCATTATTGTTCGCAATTTGTGCAATAAGGGCTAAAAAGTGTCGCCATTCACTGAATTCTTCTAAATTGCCGTCGCATCTCACTGTGGATTGCGATAATCTCAAGGCATGTAAATCAACCAGATAGACCATGAAAACTGTATCTCGCTCACATAAATTAGATAACGTTTGTTATGACATTCGAGGCCCAATAGCAGCACAAGCTAAAAAGATGGAAGACGAAGGTCATCGCATATTGAAATTGAATATCGGTAACCCTGCCCCGTTTGGCTTTGAAGCCCCCGACGACATAGTGAAAGACGTTATTCATAATCTGCCGACTTCTCAAGGGTATTCAGACTCGACGGGAATTTACGCGGCGCGTGTAGCAGTTATGCAGTACTATCAACAGCGAAATATCAAAGATATTCGCGTTGACGATGTTTATATTGGTAACGGGGTAAGCGAACTCATTATGATGGCGATGCAAGCGCTGCTTAATCATGGTGACGAAGTACTTATCCCAAGTCCTGACTATCCTCTTTGGACAGCAGCGGTAAGTCTATCGTCAGGCTCTCCGGTTCATTATCATTGCGATGAACAGGCCGATTGGTTTCCTGACCTTGATGATATTAAAAGTAAGATCACCAGCAAAACCCGTGCAATTGTTCTTATTAACCCGAATAACCCCACGGGAGCTGTGTACGATGAAGCGCTACTTCAAGACATTGTTGAATTAGCGCGGCAACATGGACTTGTTGTATTCAGTGATGAAATTTACGATAAAATTCTTTACGACGATGCGAAACACACTAGCATTGCGTCGCTAGCCGATGACGTGTTTTTTGTTACTTTTAGTGGTTTGAGTAAGAACTACCGTGTAGCCGGATTTCGCGCTGGCTGGCTATTGGTTAGTGGTAACAAGCGACTGGCCTCTGACTATATTGAAGGGCTCAACATTCTCTCTTCAATGAGAATGTGCGCAAACGTACCTTGTCAAAGTGCGATTCAAACTGCGCTTGGTGGATACCAAAGTATTAACGACTTGGTAAACGAAAACGGCCGGCTGCGTATTCAGCGAGATGTGACTACTGACATGCTTAACGGCATCGATGGCATACACTGCGTTAAACCTAAAGGCGCTATGTACTGCTTTGCCCGAGTGGACGAGAAAAAATTCAACATTCACAACGATGAGCAAATGATTTTAGACTTGCTTAGCTCGGAAAAAATTCTGCTGGTACATGGCAAAGCATTTAACCTTAATAGTGGCATTTACTTCCGCTTGGTATTTTTACCTCACAGTGACGTTTTAGTGCCTGCTCTGCATAGAATTGGAAATTTCTTTAGAACCTACAAGCAGGGAGCTTAATATGTCAGATAGAAGTCATTTCTTTGCTCACTTATCTCGGCTTAAGTTAATTAACCGTTGGCCTCTGATGCACAATGTGCGTACCGAAAATGTGCAGGAACACAGCTTACAGGTGGCAATGGTTGCTCATGCCCTTGCGCTTATCAAAAATAAATTTTTCGGTGGCACCGTTAATCCAGAGCGTATCGCCACTATGGCCATGTTTCATGACGTATCTGAGGTACTGACTGGCGATCTTCCCACGCCAGTGAAGTATTTTAATCCGGCGATAAAGGAAGAATATAAAAAGATAGAAAAGATAGCGGAAAATAAGCTCATTGAAATGGCGCCTGAATCTTTTCGCGATGACTATGCTGCGCTGATAGATTCGCAAAACCATAACCCAGAAGATGCCTTTATTGTGAAAGCAGCGGATGTGCTGTGTGCTTATCTAAAAACGTTAGAAGAAATTGCCGCTGGAAATCGCGAATTTACGCTAGCAAAGAAACGCTTGGACAAAATTTTGAAAGAGTATCATTCGGAAGAAGTGGATTATTTTCTCACTCAATATGTACCGAGCTTTTCGTTGAGTCTTGATGAAATAACCCAAGACGAAATGTAACATTCAAAAAGGAGCTACTGTGCCGATATCTCAATGGGAATTAGATTTACACGAGCGTCGCCTTCCACGCAGCGAATCGAGAGACGGCGATCACAGAAATCCTTACCAAAGAGATAAAGCAAGAGTACTCCACAGCGCCGCTTTTCGAAGGCTGCAAGCAAAAACACAGGTATTAGGCGTTGGTTTAAGTGATTTTTACCGAACTCGACTGACGCACTCTTTAGAGGCCGCTCAAATAGGTACGGGGATCACCGCGCAGCTTTGGAACAAATTTCCCGATATCGCCAAAGACTTAGTACTCGACCCTACGTTAATTGAAACCATCTGTTTGGCTCATGACATTGGCCACCCTCCTTTTGGTCATGGTGGAGAAATTGCTCTCAACTACATGATGCATGAACACGGTGGTTTTGAAGGTAACGGTCAAACGTTTCGTATTGTTACTCAGTTGGAGCCTTACACGGCCGACCATGGCATGAATTTATGCCGACGCAGTATGTTGGGGTTAGTTAAATACCCCAACTTCATAAATACTCTGCATACTAAAGAGGCTGTAGGCCCTCGGCCTCAATCATTGCGCCAAGTTAAAGCCGATGATTGGCACCCGCCCAAAGGTTTATTTCAATGTGATAAGTCCTTGTTCGATTGGCTGCTTGCTCCGCTAAACAATGACGATAAACAGTTGTTTATGCAATTTACTGGCAGTACAAGTGCCCACAGTAAAACCTGCTTCAAGTCATTTGATTGTTCTATTATGGAGCTGGCGGATGATATTGCCTACGGCATCCACGATTTAGAAGATGCCATTGTCATGGATATGGTGCAAAAAGCGCATTTCATAGAAGATGTGACGAACCCATTAAAAGCGCTGTCTATTCCATGGCTTTCAGATAATATCGAATCGCTGACCACAAAATTGTTTAGTCACGCCCACCACGAGCGTAAAAATGCTATTGGCGCGCTGGTAAACAGCTTTATTACTGCTATCGAAATTCAAAAAGTAGACGGGTTTTCTCATCCGCTATTAGCCTTTAATGCCACCATGCCTCAAGGCTTTGGTGAAGCATTGGCGCTATTTAAGCGATTTGTGTTTAGAAAGGTAATACGCCGCCCTGATGTTCAGCTGTTAGAATATAAAGGCCAATTGGTGGTGATGGAACTCTTTGAAGCCTTTGCCTCAGATCCTGCCCGCTTGCTGCCAGAAAACACACAAGAGCGCTGGCGTAAAGCAGAGGAAGCGGGAAACGGCATGCGTGTGCTTGCCGACTATATATCAGGTATGACTGACGAATTTGCATCTCGCCTTTACAGCAGTATATTTTCACCTAAACAAGGCGGCATTCAAGACAGTTTCCATATCTAGCGCTAGGGGTAGAACAAGGTTATTAGGTTATGTTGCCAAGGCTAATTGTTAACCGCATCAGCAACAGTTGTTGCATTTACAACTTGGTTCACACTCCCCTGAATAACCACGGTGGCTGATATTTTATCCTGAATGGCTTGTCTGTTTGGATCCCAATAAACCTGTAAAAAGCCTAATAACCCCGTCGCAAAACCTGCTCCGTAACCGCCGTACCGGCCAAAGCAATCAAGCATGCCAAGTGGCTCACCGTTTAGTGAAACCACGCGAATATTACACACTTTTTTACCTGGAGTTTGCCCGCGCCAAAGTAACGAGAATAAGGTAAAGTAAACTGCAGCCCAACCAAAACCTAAACCTAGGTCTTGTATAATACCTTTGCCCCACTGCAAGATACTGGTTACAGGTGTTGTATTGTTTTCGTTTGTATTTTCGTTTGTATTTTGCCCCGTCATACTCTCTGGCGCTAAATCTACACTTTCAACATCATCTGCTGCAATAGGTTCATCATCAGCTATAACCATTAAGTGCAATAGCGCTCGAGCAGCTTGACTATTTCCAGTGTCTTCAATTTCAGCAAGTTCAGGCAATTGAGCAACTAAATTAGCGCTAGCAGCACTTTGGCAAATAGCATCGCAATTTTTGTCGTCGTCTGTTTGCGCTAAATATGTGCGAATTATTGATTTATCATGCTCACTTAACTCATCTGTTTGTTCTGCTTTGTTTATTTGTATTCCTTGTAGAGTGCTGTCGTCTTCAAAAAAGTCTATTGCTAACGAGAGTACCGTTAGCGAGCTTACAAATAAAAAGCCTGCTGCAGAAAGCTTAAGGGTTCTGCGCCAAAACGACGACATTTTAGGAAGGTATTGTTGTGCTGTGCCTTTATAAAAAGCCATCGCAGCAACAAAGGCAATTAACGTTGCGCTAAGTTTTGCAGCCATAAATATTAAAATGACATCAATGATCATTGCCATTGCGCGTTTAATAGGTGGAGCCAAAGGAATGCCTAATAGCGCTTGGTCAACTTTAAAGGCATACGGGGTTATTACATTTCTGGTTTCTGAGCCAGACAGCGCTAATTGCTCTATTTCGTTGGCTTTCATTTTTAGACTTGTTATTTAAATAGGTAAATCGTTCAAGCTACGCGCTTTTTATTTTCAGAACAAGCTAAAGCTATTGATTACTATGCATAAAAAGCATTTTGAGTTTATTTAGCTTCACTTATTATCTAAATTCGGGACCATAGCGGTTTGCTGTGTTCTTTTTAATTCATGAAATTTTATTGTTATTAACTGGGTCTTATTTTATACATGTTAAATCTGAAGTTACTTTTTATAAAATTCGCGCGTGTAATACTAGGCGTGTGGTACTAGGCGTGTATTAAATGATGCAATCCTAAAACCTTGTATTCACGTAAGTAATGTAATCTCGGTGCCTTCGCGCGCAGTCGACGTAAACTGCTTTTCAGTTTTTAATATCTAAGCGCGCTCAATAATTATGGTGTAAGTATGTCTAAACCGTTTAAACCATCTGTAAACCTAACCGACAATCATGTTACCGATGAAAGTGTTTATATGAACCGGAGGTCATTGCTTAAGTCTTTTGGGTTTGTCGGCGCGTCAACGCTACTTGCACAATCTGCAAGTGCGGCTGACTGGTTTTGGGAAGATGAGAAAGAGAAAGCAACCTTTCAAAGTAAGCCGCTTGATTTTACCAAACCTAGTCAGTATCAAATTAATGAGACTCGAACCCCAGAAAAGAAAATCACGTCATACAATAATTTTTACGAGTTTGGCACATCTAAAGATGCCCCAGCAGAGAACGCCAGTGAGTTTAAAACCGACCCATGGACATTGAAAATAGATGGTTTAGTTAAAAAGCCATTAGTTCTCGACCATGACTCACTGACAAAGCGCTTTCCACTGCAAGAGCGCATTTATCGTTTGCGCTGTGTAGAAGCGTGGTCGATGGTGGTGCCTTGGATAGGGTTTGAATTAGCAGCACTTATCAAACAAGCCGATCCATTAATGTCAGCAAAGTACGTGGCGTTTGAGACTCTGTATGATCCAGAACAAATGCCAGGGCAAAGTAATCGATTTTTGGGTGGCGGCATTGAATACCCCTATGTTGAAGGCTTACGCTTAGATGAGGCTATGCATCCATTAACGCTGATGTCGGTTGGCTTATACGGGAAAACCCTGCCTCCACAAAACGGAGCCCCAATTCGATTGGTTGTGCCTTGGAAGTATGGGTTTAAAAGTATTAAGTCTGTGGTGCGTATCCGTTTGACAGATAAACAACCTCCAACGACGTGGAATCGACTTGCCTCAAATGAATACGGCTTTTATGCCAACGTGAATCCTAAAGTCTCTCACCCTCGATGGAGTCAGGCGAGCGAACGTCGAATTACCTCTGGTGGTCTTTTATCTCGAAATCGAATAGAAACACAGATGTTCAATGGGTACTCAGAAGTGGCCCCTCTGTATTCTGACATGAATTTGGCAAAGTTTTACTAAGATGGCACCTAGGAAAGCCCCCCTGCGACTGTCTCCATGGCTCAGACGTTCAATTAAATCAGTTATTCACGTAGTAGCTCTCGGTTACTTAGTGTGGCTGTTCTACGCTGGAATTACCGATACGTTAGGGCCGGACCCAGTGGATACTTTGTTAAATGAAACGGGCATCTGGGCAATTCACCTTTTATTCATTACCCTATTGCTCAGCCCATTGGCTAAGCAAATGCGTAGCCCTGCTCCCATTCAGTTCAGAAGAATGCTTGGTGTTTATGTGTTCGTCTACGCATTGGCTCATTTAAGTACCTACATTTTGTTTGAACTTCAGCTTGATATGGCGTTAGTGCTAAGTGAACTCATTAGCCGCCCTTACATTGTGGTTGGCATGGTGGCGTTATTGCTACTATTAGCTCTTACTGCGACCTCTTTTAAGGTACTACAAAGAAAAATGGGGAAGCGTTGGCAGCAGCTCCACAATGCAATTTATCTCATATTACCACTGACTCTTTTGCACTTCAGTTGGTCACAAAAAACCTTTTGGCAAGAACCTATATGGTATTGGTTAGCGGGAATCATCGTCTTAGCTCCGAGAGCAAAACAATGGTTAATAACATACAAAAAGAAAAGAAGTCGAAAGCAGGCAAAAAAATCAGCGGCTAAAGCAAATAGCCCTCAATATCCTTAAACATTTACTTTCAGCATGCGCTGCAACAATAGCGCACTGAACGATTTATGACAGAATGAATAGCAGCAGTGAATAGCGAGCGGTTTTCGCCATAGTAACAACACAAAGGAAAAACCAAAAATTACTGCGAAGCACTCCTGCTACTAGCGTGATTGGGTCGCCAATAATTGGCACCCAACACAAAAGTAGGCTCCACTTTCCCCACCGGGTAAAAAAGTGAGAGGCGCGAAGAAACGCGTTTTCGCTTATTCTTAAAAGTTTTGTTGCAACCACCCTACCATATTTAAAACCCAGTACGTAGTTCACCAGGGCACCTAGAATATTTCCACTGGACGCCACCAACAGTAAACCCCAACCAGAGAGACCATTGCTATACAGTGCTGTGATAACTATTTCTGAACTAAAGGGCAATATTGTGGCAGCCAAAAATGCACTGACAAACATTCCCGCATAACCAAGATTAACAAAGAAGTTCATTATGCTCTCTTTTTATAATTGCCTTTCCTTCATTGCCCTATCACTTTGCCTTAACCTCACTGCCTTAACCTTACTGCCAAATGTATGTGAGGTTACCAATAAACGTGCAGCCCACTTTCATAAAAAGCCCGTGGTTACTTTAAAAGTACACAAGAAATAACGGGTATTTCCTATCTCTAGTCTCTTTGTTTGTAATGACGCCTGTACTGAAGCCTGTACTGATACCTGCACTAATACTTGTACTAAAACCTGCAACAGCGAACAGTACCAGATTCAAATTTTACGACGTAATAAAAATTCCTTTTATTTAAAAGCACTTAGATAGAATTCTCGCAGTTGTTCGAAAAAAACACAATCTATTGCTTGCAAAAGGAACTCATCGCAACTACTGTATACACATACACACTGTATACCTAAACAGTTAAAATGGTTTTATAAAAATAAGGTATGTTCTATGAGTAATTCACCAGTTTGTCGATTCAATGCACTTCGTAACGCTGTATCAAGTACCGCGGTTGAAAATGTAGTTCAACTTCCATTACCCATTGAAGGTTTCCCCGGTGAAGGAAAAGGAAGCTTTGAAGAAAGAAATGACAAGGGGTGGAGTTATCTTCTCTCTGACTCAGTTGCGTTTTCTAAAGACGTTGTAAATGCTATTCGCATTCAAAAGCCTGAGAAAGAGAAAGTACCAGAGTGGATAAGTAAGCTCATTACTGGCGGCCAATGTAAAACGCTGTATGTTGAAAATATAGATTTAGACTTACAACCCACAGACAGCGACATGATCCGCAAGCTCTGTGAACTTTACTCTGTGAGTTTAGTTAACGTAAAAGTAGACAATACTCAGCAGAGCAAAAATGTTGCGGTTGGCCCTTGGTGATATAAAGAGGAAACATAGAAAAAGCACAGAGAAGAAATGGAAAGAAAATAGAGAGGAATCAGGCAATGTAGTGCTCTCATTTGGCTACGCTTTCAATATGCACTCTCGCAGTGCTTCCTCGCAATTCCCTCTGGTAATGCGATAAACTATAGCTTCATGAAACCCTAAGTGTAGATGAGTGTTATGCGTTGCTATTGTTGTTCTTCCGCTTCTTTTGAACGTTGTTGTGAGCCCCTTTTAAATGGTACCAAATCGCCGAAAAGTGCAGAGCAACTTATGCGTTCTCGATTTTCAGCATATGCGACAAACCAGTACGAATTCGTAATTAATACCTACACCCGTGAAAAACAAGAAGGCTTAACCGTAGAAAGCCTTAAACAAAGTGCTGATGGCGCCTTGTGGTTTGCTCTTCAGATAACGCCCCCATCCGCTCAAGAAGCAACACTTGATACCGTTGAATTTACGGCATTTTATTTTGAGAATAAAAGCCTATTTCAGCTGCATGAAACATCTAATTTCCTTATTGAGGATAATCAATGGCGTTATCACGATGGTACGCTTCACGATGACTGTGGAAAAATAAAGTACGGTAGGAACTTGCCATGTCTTTGTGGCAGCAATAAGAAGTTTAAACAGTGCTGTGCAACAAAGTTGCGGTAGTGAGTGACGCCTTAGAATGGGTATGTGTAAGTGCGCAAAGTGTAAGCCTGTGATAGGCATCACAGGCAAATAAGTATAAGCAACGAACAGTTACTGAGCCTCTATACTTTGAAGAACTTGATACTCAACGGGTAATGCCACAGCTCTCCCCCATTGGCTTTTAACGCTGCAATAATTGCAAAAATTAAGTTTAGAATGCCCAGAATCATTAACCCGAACGCACCAATAAATATCAACAGCAGAATTCCGCAGATTATTGAATAGATAACTAAGCTTATTAACCAGTTAGCCGTTACTTTACCGTGTTTGTCTATGTCTTCATTTTGGTCTTTGTGGGCTATCCACATAACAATAGGCAAAATAAGCCCCAGCCCAGGTATAACAATACTCGCCAATTGGCTTATATGTATGAGCGTGCAGTATGTTCGTGCCGTTAGCCCCCAATACATTTTTTCTTCCGTTGTCATTACTACTCCCTTAATTATGTTTTTAGAATGAGGTGTACATTGAATTTAATTTTTCAACAATTCATTGTTATTGAAAGTTGTTTATTGTATCGCTGTTAAATTCGATACATCGGGAAAGCGTTGGCACATTCCTACGGTGTAATTATTAGCAGCAATTGAAATATTAGTAACACTAATTTACCTTAATGGGTAGTCAACATACTGGTTATTAGACACATTTTTTAACGTCAACCCAACAAACAATGGCCTACTTTATCTTTTGGTCGCTACTAACTACTCATTATTCAGTATTCAGTCTGTCCAAACACTATTACGCCCTCGTCCTCTGTCAGCGATAGTGACGTGCGGGTCGCATAATCAGCCAGCCACCTCTCAGTAAGGTGTTTGTACTGGCTTGATTGTTTAAAAGCAATTGACGCTTCAATAAGTTTTTCCACAAGTTCAGGGGTGGTGCCCTTTTTTGATACAGCTAAATACGTTGTTGCTTTTTGGTAAGTAAAAAGTTTAGTGATGCTATTGCACTTATCACCTAAATCATCACAAACAATGTCCATTCCGCCATCGGAGAAAAACAGATAGTCTGCACTACCGCTTTCAAGGGCTAACACAGCACTCTTCCAGCTGTTTTTAGGTACAGCCCAATAACCTGCCTTTTTAATAATATCTTGTCTAAAGTCTCCCTTAAGCACGCCAATTCGGCTACTTGCAGGCAATTCGTTCAGTGAAGAAATGTCGGTATTACTTCCACGTTTGGAAAATATAGAATAGGCGTTTTGAGTTATGGGAGTGATCCAATGAAATAGCTCCTCTCGTTCAACAGTTCTCGCTAATGAAAATACGAGTACATCTTGTTTCATTGCACTTTCAATTAAAATACGCTGCCAAGGTGCACTTAAAATATCGGTTTTGATACCTGCTTCAACCAGTATGCTCTGAACCAAATCAACGGCGTATCCCGAAAGCTCTCCTCGCTTGTTTCGCTCACTAAATAATGGCTCCTCATTGGTAATCACCCTGGCTATTGTCATCTACCAAGGTCTTGCCGAGAACGATGACGCCCTCTATTTCAGATACATTCGGTGAATAGTCTTCTAATACTGGCAGCCATCGACGTTTAATTTCTGAATATTCTGGACGCTTTAAAAGTCGACTCACTTCTTTTACTAAATCGGTGGCGTATTTTCTATTTTTATCTGTCTTTGGCATCGCCACATAGCTGTACAACACGTTATGGGAATATTGTCTGCTGACGGTGGAGCAATCCAATTCGTTTTTCTGACAAAAAATAGCCATACCAAGATCAGAGAAAAATATGGCGTCTACCCTGTCTTTTAGTACAGCATCTACCGCTTGATTCCAGGTATTGAACTGGTGTAAAACAAACTGAGGGTATTCACTCCCTAATTCAACTCGATAATCTCCCCGCATTACTGCAACAGAAATGGTTTTGTTTTGCGCCGTCAGTAGATCAAGGTCTATGGCCTTTTTGCCATACAACCCCACTACGTTTGCAGTTAATGGTGCTATCCAAAAATATTTGTCTTCTCGTTCTGCGGTTCGACCTATACCAGTCGCTAACATGAGTTCGCCGGTATCGAGCTCTTGAATTAATCGCGCGAAAGGCAATGGCCTAACATCAGCTTGAATACCCGCTAAATTAAGTAATGCTGTAGCAAAGTCCACCGAATAACCTTTAACACCTCCATCGCTTTGAAACTCGCTAAATACGGGCGTATTTGCCGAGAGAACTTTCATAGTTTCAACAGCACTGACGTGCTTTATTTGAAAACAGAAAAAGGAGACAAGAGTAAGAAGTATCAACTTTACTTTAGGCACATCAAAATCTCGTGAGCACGTGTATGCTAAGTGTACAACAAACACCATTGATTACGCCATTTACGGAAATTGAATTATCAACGTAAAGCAAGTGATAAAACGGGAGCATTGGACTTTTACGCATATAAAACCGGTATATTATCGCTATGCACCGCAGTTACGTGCGACTTATCGACATAACTGATCGTTTTTGTTTGTGTGGACTATTAATAGGTTCATACATCAAGGAGGTATATTTATGGCGAAAGTACTCGTAATTGGCGCATCTGGTCAAATTGGTAAGCAAGCGACAGGAAAACTGTTAGAGCTTGGTCATCATGTTATTGCCCCAGTCAGGAGCCCAGAAAAATTGTCTGATATTGATAACAGCAACCTAAGCGTTATTGAGCAAGATTTAGAAAAAGACTTTTCTTCGCACTTCGAAGGCGTGGACGTTGTGGTGTTTACAGCGGGTTCAGGTGGTAATACTGGTGCAGACAAAACGATTATGATTGACTTGTGGGCTGCTCAAAAAGCTGTCGACTACACTAAACGCGCGAAAGTCCCCAAGTTCATTATGGTGAGCTCTATCGGCGCAGGTGATCCAGACTCAATACAGGGCGAAATGAGACCTTATTTAGTTGCCAAACACGTGGCGGATGAATACTTAATAAAAAGCGGTGTGAATCACATTATTTTACGTCCGGGAACATTACTCAATGAGCCTGGCACGCACCTAGTGAGAACTGACATGCCGGACAACCAAGATGAAGCAGTGATCCCAAGAGAAGACGTAGCTACTGCTATCGTGGAAAGCGTCGGCCGAACAAGCGAGGATAATTTAATCACCTACTTGTTCAAAGGCGACGAGCCAATTTCTAAAGTATTTGATTAAACACCTGATAGGCTATCTGCTGAGCCGCCTGTGATTATGTTTGGCGGCTCGACTTCCTATCCCTCTTCTCTCATTCACTCTCCCTTAGTCTCAGCCTGAAGCCTCAACCGTGAGCCTTAACCGTAAAACGCATTACGGAATGACCGACTGGCTCACCCAGTTATCATTCTCATCCTTTTCGTGCCATTCCCTATGCTGTGGATTACCACGTAAATTAAGGTAGTCCACATTTTCAATGTTAAGAGATAGTACACAAAAATGTGCGGGAACGATTGAATAATCCCCTTCGACGTTCAATGCAGACTCATCTAGCCTAGGCGTTCCGGGCCGGCCCCACAGAAACTGTTTTTTACCGGCATCAGAAAGCTTTTCCCACTGCGCTTCCACCAAATCAGGCTGTTCAATCTTAGTTACCATTGAAGCTGTACAGTTAAAACGATACTGCTCGCGAGTTTTAGCAAAGTACCACGACACATGACATCGGTTGTTTTCATTCAGCTGTTGATACTTTTCTGTACGTGTATCTGAAATAACTAACAACTGGTTGTCATCGGTTAGTCCGCGATGAACAACCGTTCTACAGAAAGGCACGCCCTCGCGATTGGCCGTGGCTATTTGAAAATATCGGCTTTCAGGTATGCTTCGCGTTTTATGTAAACTTTTCACTAAGCTTTGGCGCCATGATGGCATAGTCAGTCCTTACGCAGCGCTCTTCTTCGCTAATGCGAAAAGAGTATAAAAATTTTCAGTAGTAATACGTGCTAATTCCTTCACCGATATACCTTTAAGGTCAGCAATAAACTCAGCCACCTCAACAACATATCCAGGCTGGTTTTGTTTTCCTCTGTGTGGCACGGGCGCTAACCAAGGTGAATCAGTTTCAATTAACAAACGCTCTAAAGGGATTTCCTTCACCACCTCGCGTAATTCATCTGCTGAATTGAACGTAACGATCCCTGAAATAGAAATATAAAAGTCCATCTCTATTGCAGCTTGAGCCATTTCCAAAGATTCAGTAAAGCAGTGCAACACCCCTTTAGTACTCGGCTCCTTATGCTCTTTCAGTAAATTAATTGTATCTTCACGGGCGTCTCGTGTGTGAATGATAAGTGGTTTATTAGTGACGTTAGCTACTTTTATGTGGTCGATGAACGAAGTTAACTGAACATCTTTACTTTCGGGGCTATAAAAAAAATCGAGGCCCGTCTCGCCCACGGCCACTACGTCACTCTGCTGTGCTTTTTCTAGCAATTCATCGTAAGTGCATGCTTCATCTTGGTGAAGAGGATGTACGCCACAGGACACGGAGACATCATCAAATCCAACAACGGCCTCTCGCATGCTGTCAAAATCGGCAACCGAAACGCAAACACATAAAAAGTGCTCAACGCCACGAGTTCGCGCAAAATTAAGGGTTTCAGCCAAGGCCTCTGGGCCCTGCTTTAATCTGTCTAAATGACAATGAGAATCTACAAACAAGTTACACCTTTACTCATATTAGTCGTTATTCGTTGGCCACTATTTATCGCTGAAATAACTTTAAAAGCCCAAATAGTACCATCGACCTATTCACCCCAGGATGTTGCAATGTTTTCACTACATCTACGCACTGTGCGTAACGGGAATAATCTGACGGCTGTTGGCTAGCCATATAATCGCCATGGGCTTTTTGCATGCACCACTGAGACGCTAGCACCGCGTTATCTTGCCATTTTTTTGCCAAGCGAAGTGCTTGACTGCTGGCATCGCCCGCGAGCAATGCCTGAAAATCATCATTAAACGTGCGAAAGCTAAATTCTTCTTCACCTTTTAAAGCCGCTTCAGCGCGTAACGGCGCGTTACCATACGCTGCTAATAATGCTTCACTGGCATCTTCTACGCCACATTCGCGCAGGTAGTTCAAACTTAACGCTAGACTGGGTAACGGTAGCGCGTGTTTTTCACATCGGCTCAGTATGGTAGGCATTAACTTTGTAATGCTACTGGTAATAAGCACAAGATAAGTATTCGCAGTCGGCTCTTCCAACGTTTTTAGCAGCGCGTTGGCCGCGGCTTCAGTCATCGTATCGGCATTGGGTATAAGCAGTACTTTATTGCCACTCATCTGAGCCGTACCACTGAGTTTAGCAATGCCTTCGCGTATTTTATCAACACCTAGCTGCTTTTCACTTTCTAAAATATACAGATCGGGATGATTACCCGCTATACGCAGCAAGCATGATGAGCATGTTTCACACGCGCCCTGCTGTGTAGGTGTTTTGCATAGAAGTGCGTTGCCTAACTCTTGTGCCAACCTGTATTTACCGATACCACTTGCACCACTTAGCAATAAAGCGTGATGAAGCTTGTTCGCTAAGTATCGGGAAGTAAATGAATGAAAGACATCATTAAACCAGGGATACATGGGTTACACACCTACCACATAGTTATTGATTAAGGTCTTAATGTCATTGTGAACGCTTTTTATTGGCTGCATAGCATCAACAATTCGAATACTGTCATCATTATTAGCAAGCGCTAGGTAGCGCTCTCGAGTACGCTCAAAAAATGCAATCCCCGATTGTTCAATTCTATCAAGCTCTCCCCTCCCGCGGGCGCGCTCTAGACCAATAGCAGGTTCAACATCTAGGTAAATGGTCAAATCGGGCTTAAACCCTTTAAGTGCTATATGACTTATTGCGCTCATCGTATCGGGCGATACGCCTCTGCCACCACCTTGATATGCTTGTGATGACAAGTCATGCCTATCCCCAACCACCCAAACGCCGCTTTCTAACGCTGGATAAATGCGATTTGTTAAAAGCTGAACTCTGGCTGCATACATCAACAAAAGCTCTGTTTCTTCAGAAACCTGCTCATCCCAGTCGTGTTTTACACAGTCTCGAATAGCTTCTGCCATGGGTGTGCCGCCGGGCTCCCGTGTTTGCTCAACGGATTTACCTGCGTTTTTTAAGGCATCCACAATGAGTCCAATGACCGAACTTTTGCCCGCGCCCTCAAGGCCTTCAACGACTATAAACTTTCCATTCATGGTTTCAAAAACATCTCTTTAATTGATTGCTATTCGACGAATAAGTACTGCTATTGTACGGCCTCTACTAAGTTATTTTTTGCTATTACCTAAACTTAGCGCCGCAATTGGTACTGTCGTACGGCTGCATTGTGTTCACTTAACGTACTTGAGAATTGATGACTTCCATCGCCTTTAGCGACGAAATAAAGTGCATCCGTCGTTCTCGGGTTTAACGCCGCGCGGATAGCCGCTTTGCCCGCCATTGCTATGGGTGTCGGCGGAAGGCCTTTTATGACATAGGTGTTATAAGGCGTTCGCGTTCGTAAATGCTTGCGCGTTATATTACCATCAAATGAAGGTCCTATACCGTAGATTACCGTTGGATCGGTTTGTAGGCGCATGTTCTTGTGTAGTCGATTTACAAAGACACCGGCTATCAGATCCCGCTCTTCTGGTACTGCCGTTTCTTTTTCAATAATGCTGGCCAAAATAAGTGCATCGTAGGGCGTTGCTAGCGGCAAACCTACTTCTCGGGCTTCCCACTCAGACGTAAGAAAATCAACAAGGGCAATATGTGCCCGCGTCAGTATTTCGCTGGCTTTAGTGCCTTTAGTGAAAAAGTAGGTATCAGCAAGATAGAGCCCTTCAGTATTATCCAATTTTTTGCTCTCACTTACCCCTAATTTAGCTAACGTATTGGTTTGCGATAAAAGAATAGGCGTCATATCCGGCTCTAAGGCCACAGCCTCTGATGATGAACTTGCAACGCCCGATAACGAAGACGCACTGTCGGTGGCTGCTTGCTGGCCCAAATCAAATTCAATTTCGGCAATGCCCTTTAGTGTGTTGTGCCATTGAGCCAACGTTAACCCTTCAACCAGACTGACAGAAAAGAAGTACTCATCACCTTGTGTAAATACAGTGAAAATATCGGCCAGCGACTGCCCGGGAAGCAACATGTAAGTGCCCGATTTAATATCTGTACTAGCGGCAAAGAACTTAAGCCACACTTTGGCAACAATAGGGCTAATGTCGGTCATTTCTTTATTGCGAAGCTGATTTATGGTTCTGTACGCGCTGCCCCCTTTTTCGATAGAAAACAGCGTATTCTGCTTTAACTCAAGAGGCATGGTAACCGTGTTAGAGATGTAATAAGCGCCTGCTGCAGCGCAGAGCGAGGCTAATACCATCAAAAAAATAATTACGTATAAAACACGTTTCACAATCATGACTCCTGTCTTTTCGATTGATAGCGAAGGGGCTCAACTTCTGTTTTGTTACTTAGCCCTTTTTTATACAGGCGTTGAAGCAACAGTGTTTGAAGAGTGTCGATGTTGTTATTATTCACCGGATATAGTGAGGTACTACCATCGGCAAAAGTAATGCTTTTTATCGGAATGACCTTCATAAGGGCATTTGTAATAACTACGCAATCTGCCCGCATAACGTTGTTAAGCGTAAACTCTCCTACCTTGTGCGGTACATTTTCTTCATTCAGTGCATTAAGTAAACACTCCCTGACTACACCATTTACACCGCTTCCTGTCAGTGAGGGGGTGCACCACGTATTATCAGTATAAAAGAAAATATTACCTGCACTGCATTCAATAACGTTACCTTGTGTGTCGCACACAAGCGCATCGTCAGCATCGGCTTGGTTTATTTCTCTTTTAATCAGTACTTGCTCTAAACGGTTCATGTGCTTGATGCCGGCTAACGCAGGCTGAATAGCCAATGCTGTTTGCGCACACATTAGCGTAACGCCCGTGGCAGAAAGAGAGTCGTAATGAGTAGGGTATGGATGTTGAGAGAATCGAACTAACGGTGGGTTTGCTTCATCACGACTGTACCCTCGCCCGGCTTCTCCGCCAGATACATGCACTTTTAATACGTACTTAATTTCTGATTTTTCGAATTGTGACGGATTTGATTCACACTCTAATAGCGGTTTTTTTTCATCGTCTATCTGTGAGGCTTCTTTTCTTTTTAGTTCAGCGCTAGCTTGAAAAGCCTGTATCTTAGACCCTATAGCTTGTTCTAAGATGTGAATATCGATAGACAGACCGATTGCCGTACAATCATGGGACAAGCGAGAAAGATGGAGAGACAGTAATTCAGGATGATCATTTACTACACATATTGTAGTAAATACACCGTCACCATAATTAAAGGCCCTGTCGCTCGACGCTATGGGCGTATCATTGGGAATTATTTTCACTGTCTGCTCGGTATCTTAAGTACTGATATTAGTAGTGGGGAGTATACCAAGTTGTTGAGTGCAAACAACAAAGGGTGATGCATAAGATGCATCACCCTTTGATTTATAAAAGCTCAGTGTAAAAGTGCATTATGACAAGACACTGTAAAAGCTCAGCTGAGCCTACCTATGTCGTGCGCTTACAAACGCTTGAATATTAACGAGCCGTTAGTTCCGCCAAAACCAAATGAGTTGCATAACGCATGGTCAGCAGTAAACATTTTTGCTTTATTAGCTACAAAGTCTAAGTCGCACCCTTCGCCCGGCTCATCAAGGTTGATGGTGGGTGGCGCCATTTTATCTCTTAGCGCTAATATCGTGAAAATGGCCTCTACAGAACCCGCAGCACCTAACAAGTGGCCTGTCATCGATTTAGTAGAACTCACCAACAAATCGTAGGCGTGTTCGTTAAATACTCGCTTAACCGCTGCAACCTCGGCGACATCTCCGGCGGGCGTTGATGTACCATGAGCATTTACGTATCCAATTTCGGTGGGGTCGATTTTCGCGTCTCGAATTGCGTTTTCCATCGACGTTGCCGCACCTTCACCGTCTGCTGGTGGAGAAGTCATGTGATAAGCGTCGCCACTCATACCAAACCCAACAAGTTCTGCATAAATAGTCGCGCCGCGTGCTTTCGCCGCTTCGTACTCTTCTAGCATTACCACACCAGCACCCTCGCCCATTACAAAGCCATCTCTGTCTTTGTCCCACGGACGACTTGCAGCTTTAGGATCGTCGTTACGAGACGACAACGCGCGAGCAGCAGCGAAACCTGCAATACCTAGAGGCGTAATAGTTGCCTCGGCACCGCCGGCTAACATTGCGTCAGCATCGTCATAGGCTATTGTTCTTGCTGCGATACCTATGTTGTGAACCCCTGTGGTACAGGCTGTCACAACATTGATATTAGGCCCTTTCAACCCTTCTATAATGGAAAGAAAGCCAGAAATCATGTTCGTTATCGTGGATGGCACAAAGAAAGGAGATACACGCTTTGGCCCACTGTTGAGCAATTTTGAATGATTTTGTTCAATTTGCTCTAAACCACCAATTCCCGAACCTATTGCTACACCTACGCGGTGAGCATTATCACTGGTAATGGGTAGACCTGAATCGGCTAGTGCTTGTTTACCCGCTGCAACACCTAACTGGATAAAGCGGTCCATTTTTTTCGTTTCTTTCTTATCGATATAATCCAGGGGATCAAAATCGTTAATTTGGCCTGCGAAACGGGTTGAATAGTTACTACAATCGAAATGAGTGATTTCACCTATGCCGCTCTCGCCTGCGAGCAGTTTGCGCCATGTGTCTTCACTGTTAAGACCCAATGGTGAAAGCATCCCAATACCGGTAACCACTACGCGACGTTTTGTCACAAAAAGTCCTCGCTTTGGAACTAAGGTAGGAGAAACAAAAACGGCTCTAAAAAAGAGCCGTTTCGTAACTTAATAAAGACTTATGCGTCTTTATTTGCATTAATGTAATCAACCGCTGACTGAACAGTAGTGATTTTTTCAGCTTCTTCATCAGGAATTTCAGTATCGAATTCTTCTTCTAAAGCCATTACCAACTCAACAGTGTCAAGTGAATCAGCGCCTAAATCGTCAACGAATGAAGCTTCTGCTTTTACTTCTTCTTCTTTAACGCCAAGCTGTTCAATGATGATTTTCTTAACGCGTTCTTCAATGTTACTCATAATTCTAGGTTTCCCTTAAACGTCACTAGATAACAAAAGTGTCGCTAGTTTATTTTGCTAGGTCGTTCCTTGCAAGCACCAGTGTAAACTAATTTTCTGGTCAAACCAGCGACATTCGAAATTGTTTAAATACTATTTTTACATCCAAGTTTGGGTAAATACCACCCTAAACTCAACAAAATTCGCAAAAATTGCGAATTTACCCCATATACATTCCACCGTTAACGTGGATTGTTTCACCTGTAATATAGGCGGCACCGTCGCTTACTAAAAACGCAACAGTGGAGGCAACTTCATCCGGCGAGCCTAATCGACTTGCTGGAATATCTTTAAAAATGGCTTCTTTTTGGTCATCAGACAATGACTTTGTCATATCTGTATCGATGAAACCAGGCGCAACAACGTTAATTGTTATGCCTCGTGAAGCCACTTCTCTTGCCATAGACTTAGAAAAACCGATTACGCCTGCTTTCGCAGCGGCATAATTAGCTTGGCCTGCGTTACCGGCACTGCCTACAACAGAGCCAATATTGACAATACGGCCAAAGCGTTTCTTCATCATACCGCGAAGTACCGCTTTTGACAGCGTAAATATTGACGTCAAGTTAGTATCAATGATGTCCTGCCACTCGTCGTCTTTCATTCGCAGTAAGAGATTATCACGGGTAATACCCGCATTATTGATAAGAATATCAATACCGCCGTCGGCACTACTAATCACTTTTATGGCTTCATCTACGCTGGCTTTATCGGTTACATTGAGTGCCAAGCCTCTACCGCCAAAAGCTTCGAGATAGGCCGAAATGGCAGCTGCACCATTGTCACTTGTTGCTGTACCGATTACTGTTGCGCCTTGACTAGCAAGTGCAGTAGCAATGGCTTTTCCAATACCTCTGCTCGCACCAGTAACAAGGGCAACTTTACCGTCTAACTGACTCATTGCATTTCCTTATTGTTTTAATGCTTCCACACCCTCGGGTGTATTAACAGCAAGAGACTCAAGGCTCTTGTTAATTCGTTTATTCAAACCGGTAAGCACTTTACCAGGTCCTACTTCTATGACGCGCTCAACACCTGCTGCGGCTAAATATTCAACCGTGCGAGTCCATTGAACGGGACAATATAATTGACGCACTAATGCGTTTTTAATTGCCTCACCTTGCGTTTCAATGGTCACATCTACATTGTTTACAATGTTAATGGCCGGTTCTTTTACCAAGAGTGAAGTTAATGCGTCTTCTAGTTTGTCTGCAGCTGGGCGCATAAGTTCACAATGTGAAGGCACACTCACCGCCAAAGGCAAAGCACGTTTTGCACCTGCCTCTTTACACGCATTAGCAGCTTGTTCCGCTGCATTTTTTTCACCTGCAATAACCACTTGCCCAGGCGAATTAAAATTAACTGGAGCAACTACATCACCCGTTGCGATAGCAGTTTGCTGACACACGTTAGCGATAGATGAATCATCTAAACCAATAATGGCAAACATAGCGCCTGCGCCAGCCGGTACAGCTTCTTGCATATACTTACCACGAGCCTCAACCAGTTTGACCGCGTCGGTAAAGTCCATAGCGCCACCGCATACCAATGCGGAATACTCACCTAAACTGTGGCCGGCAAGATAATCTACCTCTATGCCCTGCTCACGAATAACGCGCCATGTAGCCACGCTTGCAGCTAATAATGCAGGTTGGGTAATGTGAGTCTCGTTAAGTTGACCGTCAGAGTCGTTCTGAACAAGGCTCCAGAGGTCGTAACCTAGTGCGTCAGACGCTTCTTTGAACGTTGCCTCAACCACTGGGTACTGAGCTGCCAACTCTTTTAGCATGCCCACACTCTGAGACCCCTGACCTGGAAATACACAGGCTGTTCTAGTCATTCTTCTTCCTTATTATTGTATAAATCATTAGAAGTGAAAAATGGCGTGGTTTACGTTCGCTTAGTAGCGAACTAACGCAGACGCCCACGCAAAACCGCCACCAAATGCTTCTAATAGCAAATGTTGACCGCGCTGGATTCTACCGTCTCGTATCGCTGTGTCTAACGCTGTAGGAACCGTAGCGGCTGACGTATTGCCGTAATGCTCTAACGTTAGCACCACTTGATCAAGAGACATATTCAGCTTTTTAGCTGTCGCTTTGATAATTCTGAAGTTGGCTTGGTGCGGCACCAACCAATCTAAATCTGTCTTTTCCATGCCGTTGGCAGACAGAGTCTGCTCAACCACCTGAGATAATTTGTTCACAGCTACTTTAAACACTTCGTTGCCGCGCATTACGCCCCAGTTTTCGTGTACCGATTTTTCGTCGCCCCGAGTTGGGTTGCCTACGTACAGAAGGTCGCCATAGGAACCTGCCGCATGAATATGCGTTGATAAAATACCAGGCTCGTCGCTTGCTTCAATGATTGTGGCCCCTGCCGCATCGCCAAATAAAATGACCATGGTTCTGTCTGCGGGGTCAATAAGGCGGCTTAAGCAATCAGTGCCAATAACCAGAATACGTTTCGCCATACCTGACTTAATGTACTGATCGGCCACACTCAATGCGTAGCAATATCCTGCACACGCTGCTGCAACATCAAAGGCGGGAATGCCGTCTAAATCGAGCATGCGCTGAATTTCGCACGCCGTGCTAGGTAATGCATAACGACCACTTGTCGTGGCACACACTATCATATCAATGGTTTTAGGATCGATACCCGCCATTTCAATGGCTTTCTTGCTGGCCTCTACACCCATGGTCGCAGCAGTTTCATCTGCACCAATTATGCGACGTTCTTTGATACCTGTGCGATCAGTAATCCACTCATCACTGGTATCAACCATGACTTCTAAATCTGCGTTTGTGCGCACGTCACTGGGGTAATAACTGCCTGTTCCTATAAAGCGAGAATATTTGCTCAAAGTTGCTCCAACAATACCGTTTCTATCTTTGTTTTTATCTTATCCGGCAAATGCATTTCTGCTTCTTTCATTGCTTGAACAATGGCGTAATAAAAAGCGTCTTTTTGTGCATTTCCGTGACTCTTGATAACAATGCCGCGCAATCCTATCAGACTCGCACCATTATACTGGTCGGGGTTCACGCTATTGTAGATAGATTTCAGTAATGGGAAGGCAATTCTGGCTAATAAACGGGTGTATAAATTCTTTTGAGACTGGCGTTTTACTTCATTAATCACTAACTTAGCCAAACCTTCGCTCGATTTTAGCGCAATGTTACCAGTGAAGCCATCGGTGACTACAACGTCGGCATAGTCGGTGAATATATCATCACCTTCAACATAACCAATGTAATTAATACCAGGGGCATCTCTAAAAAGCTGATCGGCAGACTTCACTTGTGCGTTGCCTTTTATATCCTCTTCGCCGACATTGAGCAGCGCAACTCTTGGAGATGCAATACCAGAGACTTCTTGAGCCAGCACTGAGCCCATTACACCGTATTGAAAGAGAATTTCAGGCGTGCAATTAACGTTTGCCCCCAAATCGAGTAGAAAAACATTATGGTTACTCGTGGTTGGCAACATATTGATTAGTGCGGGTCTATCAATGCCTGATAACGTTTTAAGTAAATAAAAGGAAAGTGTCAGTAAGGCGCCGGTGTTTCCGGCACTTACGCAAGCATTGGCTTCACCGCTTTTAACGCGCTCAAGTGCTCGTCGCATGGAGGAGTCTTTTTTATTTCGAAGTGCTGACGTCGGCGCTTCTCCCATTTCAACAACTTGGGAGCAATGAACAATGTCGACGCGGCCGCGTTCTTCAGAGGTAAGGGCTGTGATGCCGCTTTCAATAACTGATTCGTCGCCGCAGAGTGTGAAGCGAATATGGGGATGTAGCTGAATAGCCTTTACGGCTGCAGAAAGGATAACAGGGGGACCATGATCGCCCCCCATGATATCTAACGCGATGGTTAGCTCAGACAAAATGTAGTCGCCGTATTACGCGCCGATTACTTTCTTGCCTTTGTAGTATCCATCAGCAGTCACGTGGTGACGAAGGTGAGTTTCACCCGACGTTGAATCGACGGACAAAGTAGCACCTGTCAACGCATCGTGTGAACGACGCATACCGCGCTTAGAACGCGTTTTACGATTTTTTTGTACTGCCATAACTTACTCCTGGTCTCGCTTAAGTTCTTTCAAAACCGCGAAAGGGTTTTGTCGCTCTTGTTCCGGTTCAATCTTTCCGAATGACATCTCATCTCGCTTTATTGCACACTCCGACTCTGCATGAAGGGGTACAATTGGCAACGATAATAGTAACTCGTCTTCAAATATCTGAAGCAGACTGACTTCTCCGTGGTCGTTGACCTCTACCGGTTCGTAAGCCTCGGGAATGATGTCCTCATTTTCTTGCTCTCCTCCCTGCACTGGAGTAAAGCAAAAATCCGAATGAACGGATAAATCGAGTTCACCATTACACCTCTGACAGATAAGTGTAACGTCAGTAGATAGGTGGCCGTGAAAAACAGTAAGACCCTGCTCGTCTTTTCTAAACTGTACTTCTGCGTCCACATACTCACTGCATCGGACAACTGCCCCGCTCAATCGTTCCATATCACTAGCCAAAATAACACCCCGATAATCGGAACGTTTAGTGGCGGTTTTAATCGGTTCAACCGAATGGGGTAATTTCACTTTCTGCATAGGGCGCGCATGATATAGCGTCACCCCGCTTCTGTCAAAGCAAAATTGCGATTTAACTTGGGGGGAAACAGGGTAAACTAACCGGCATACCTTTATTAAGGCGTATTAAAGTAGAACGCCGAAAATAAGAGCTCGAAACAGGAATACTCACCATGACTACACTAATTTTAGCCTCGTCTTCTCAATATCGAAAAAAGTTACTGGCTGATATTGGTCTACATGTAGAAACCATGAGTCCAGATATTGATGAAACGCCTAAGCCTGATGAAACCGCCCTGACACTGAGTAAACGCCTAGCGCAAGAAAAGGCGCTAAAAGTAAGCGCACGTGTGAGCAACGATGAGGCCATCGTTATTGGCAGCGACCAAGTCGCTTTTTTAGCCACAGACGACGGACCGGTATTACTTGGTAAACCTTTAAATGTGGGTACCGCTGTTCAGCAGCTCAAACTCTGCCAAGGTAAAACTGTGTCTTTTTTTACCGCTATCTGTGTTTATCAGGCAAGTAGCGATACATTAATCACTGATGTAGAAGAAACACGGGTTCATTTTCGTGAAAACACAACCTCCCTATTACAAGGCTATGTTGAAAAAGAACGACCACTAGATTGTGCTGGTAGTTTTAAAAGCGAAGGCATGGGCGTACTTCTATTTGAACGTGTAGAAGGAAGAGACCCCAATAGTCTCATTGGGCTGCCCATCATGCTGTTAAACGATATCTTGTCTTCTCACTTTAATACTAACTTGCTAGAGATGGCTACTCGTTAATATCGTCTTGTTGTCGCTGGCTCTTCACCCAAATGCTGATCAGCTAATAGCCGTTCTAACACGAGAGCTCACCTACTACGTTACTTACCTAATAAATAGTGCTGTAATTCTGCAATGGAATGAACAATCACTTTGGGTTGCAGCGCTTCTAAATGGACTTGTGCGTGAACGCCATACGACACGCCTATCCTGTCCATGCCAATAGACTTAGCCATTTGCATATCATAGGTGGTATCACCAATCATTACAGCATCGCTAGCAGGAATAGCCAATTCGTCGATAAGTTGGAGCAGCATATCAGGTGATGGCTTCGACTCTGCTTCATCAGCTGTGCGTGAGGCGGAGAAAAAGCTGCCCGTGTCCGTTTGTTTCCACGCTCTGTCCAAACCTCTACGGGCTTTACCT
Organism: Alteromonas genovensis; assembly: GCF_010500895.1. Classification (GTDB taxonomy): domain Bacteria; phylum Pseudomonadota; class Gammaproteobacteria; order Enterobacterales; family Alteromonadaceae; genus Alteromonas; species Alteromonas genovensis. The sequence goes on along the minus strand of NZ_JAAAWO010000011.1, from coordinate 92,897 downwards.
GTGGCAACGGCAAGGATACAGCCAGATTCTTTAAGCGCATTAAACAGTGCTTCAGCGCCATCGAATAAAGGGCATGGCGTGGTGTCTTTGGCAACAAACGCTTCTTTATACGCTAGCACTAACTGTTCTGCGAGTGCGTCATCGTCAATACCAAAGAGTTGCTTAATAGCTGGCTTAAGGCTGATGCCAATAATGTGCCCCACTTCATCACGACTTGGTATTGGCATACTGCATTGCTTTGCTGCAATCTGCATGCAGTTAACAATTTTGTCTGCAGAGTCCATCACAGTACCATCCCAATCGAAAATTACGAGCTTGTAGCGAGGCGGAATTGAAGATACTGGCGACGGTTGTGTTTGTGGCGCAGTTGAAATGTCGGACATAAATCGTTATTACTCGTTATTTCGTGCTTGGGGCGTTTAAGGCCATTAAAGAATCAGTCAGCGCTTTATCAAGGGGTGCGGTAAACGTCATTCTTTCTTCTGTAGCTGGGTGTATAAACGCGATACTTTGGGCATGAAGAAATAATCGGTCTAATCCTTTTCCTCTCATGCTGGCATCGAATTCACTATCGCCATACTTTGGATCGCAAGCAATAGGATGCCCTGCGTGTAAACAGTGCACGCGTATTTGGTGTGTTCGACCCGTAATCGGAGAGGCTTCAACCAGCGTTGCCCCAGAAAATTGCTTTAATATTCTGTAACGGGTTTCAGAAGGCTTACCATCATCACTGACGCTGACCATTCTCTCGCCTGACTGCAGGGTGTTCTTTCTAAGAGGCGCCTTTACCTTAAATCGATTTGCCGGCCACTCACCTGCGACTAGCGCATTATAACGCTTGTCCATTTTGCCTGTACGCAGCTGTTCATGCATATGACGCAGTGCTGAGCGCTTCTTGGCGATGAGCATGCAGCCTGATGTATCGCGATCTAGTCGGTGCACAAGTTCCATAAACTTCGCGTCTGGACGTAATGCTCTTAATCCTTCAATTAGACCAAAACTTAAGCCGCTTCCGCCGTGAACTGCAATACCGGTAGGCTTATTCATGACAATGAGGCGATCGTCTTCAAATAAAATGTGCGATTCAAGTGCTGCAATCTTATCAAGTTTGGGTGAGGGTGCTGGCGCGCCCTCAGGGACCCTGACAGGCGGTATGCGTATTACGTCGTCAGCTTGCAGTTTGTATTCAGGCTTTATCCTACCTTTATTAACGCGTACTTCGCCTTTGCGTAAAATGCGATAAATCATACTCTTTGGCACACCCTTCAATTGAGTGCGCAAAAAGTTGTCGATGCGTTGGCCTGCTAAATCGGCCTCTACCGTTATAAAACGGACTTTTTGGGGAGCTTGTTCTTTCATGCGTTTGATTATACCGCAATGCTTCGCCGCCAACATTATGAAAATATCTATTTGCTAAAATTTCTTGTTTTTGACTCTTTTTTGCTCTGAGCTCATCGTTTTATGAAAATATCTCGGTATTAGTTGCTTTTATTCACCGACTTACCTTGCTTAATTTTGCTTATTGGTGCGATAATCGTTAATGGTTTTTACACGAAACAAACGCGAATAATAACCTTGCGCCAACGCGCTCATTTTGCGAACACAACGCGTAAAAACAATATAGACGATATTGAAGCAAAAACGACGACATATTGCGGTCGATGCTTCACGTCGCAAACGAAAAAGCATGAGTTAGATGTCGGTAGTGTCAGTAAAGAAACAAGACATTTCATACCGAACTCGCTAAGAGGCAACGACAACACTGCCGTAGTAAAGCGAAACCGTGCTTGCGAACATAAAATAAGTTTGCCGTTTAGCCAACAGAATTAAATGACAAACAAGCGAGGCTCATTATTTCGCTTGTTAAAATGAAAATTGAAATAAGGGTTTGTCGCTCCCGACATCCTCAAAGCAGCGTGGCCTTGGTAAGGTCAGTCGTTTAGGTAAAATAGACAAACAAAAACAACGTTTGTGACCTGTAACGCTGACAGAGATGCATTTAGAAAGTGCATAGGCTACCCACTCGGGATAATGCGATGTAACAACAAAGTCCCCGTCCAACCGTGAGGTTGCGCGGTGAGGGTTTGCACATGTCACTTTAATTTTGTGTCTTAACGGCTGTACAAAAACAGAGTTAGATACAATGAAAAGAATGTTAATTAATGCAACTCAACAAGAAGAGTTGCGTGTTGCTCTAGTAGACGGGCAACGCTTGTACGACCTAGATATTGAAAGTCCTGGGCACGAGCAAAAGAAAGCAAATATTTACAAAGGCAAGATTACCCGAGTAGAGCCAAGCCTAGAAGCAGCTTTCGTCGATTATGGCGCTGACCGCCACGGTTTCCTCCCCCTTAAAGAAATAGCCCGCACTTACTTCCCTAAAGGTTACAAGTTTGAAGGCCGCCCTAACATTAAAGATGTTATCAAGGAAGGTCAGGAAGTTATTATTCAAATCGATAAGGAAGAGCGTGGCCAGAAAGGCGCAGCACTGACTACTTTCTTATCGTTAGCAGGCAGTTATTTAGTTCTTATGCCAAACAACCCTCGTGCTGGCGGTATTTCACGTCGTATCGAAGGTGATGAGCGTACAGAACTTAAAGAATCATTAGGCAAATTAGACCTTCCAGACGGAATGGGCCTTATTGTGCGCACGGCTGGCGTTGGCAAGTCGTATGAAGAATTAGAATGGGATTTGAAAGTACTTCTTAAGCACTGGGACGCGATATCTGCAGTGGCCCAAGAGCGTGAAGCACCGTTCTTAATTCACCAAGAAAGTAACGTTATTGTTCGCGCTATTCGCGATTACCTACGTCGTGACATCGGTGAAATTCTCATCGACAAAACCAGTATCTACGAGCAAGCACTTCAGCATATCGAACTGGTTCGCCCCGACTTCGCAAACCGCGTAAAACTGTATCGCGGCGAAGTACCTTTGTTTAGCCACTACCAAATAGAAAGCCAGATAGAATCTGCATTCCAAAGAGAAGTACGCTTACCATCGGGCGGTTCAATTGTTATTGACCCAACAGAAGCTTTAACCTCTATTGATATCAACTCTGCTCGTTCAACAAAAGGCGGAGATATTGAAGAAACGGCACTGAACACAAACCTAGAAGCGGCTGATGAAATTGCTCGCCAGTTGCGCTTGCGTGATCTCGGTGGGTTAGTGGTTATCGACTTTATTGATATGACCCCAGTTAGACATCAGCGCGATGTGGAAAACCGCATGAAAGACGCGGTACGAAGCGACAGAGCTCGCGTCCAGTTAGGCCGTATTTCTCGCTTTGGTCTTCTTGAAATGTCTCGTCAGCGTTTGCGCCCTTCCCTTGGCGAATCTGCCCATCATGTATGTCCACGTTGTTCAGGTCACGGTACTATTCGTGGTACTGAATCTCTTGCACTTTCTATTCTTCGCATATTAGAAGAAGAAAGTATCAAAGAGAATACGGGACAGATTGAAGCGCAGCTACCAGTGTCGGTGGCAACGTACCTGTTAAATGAAAAGCGCAAGTCTATTCAGCTTCTTGAGAAGCGCCACGGTGTTGATTTGCTGCTTATTCCAAACGCAAATTTAGAAACGCCTCATTATCAAGTAGAGCGCCGTCGTCCAGATGATGCCCTGCAAGATGCAAGCTATGAAGTTGAGCTAATGCCTGCTGTGGAAACAGAGAAAGTGACGACGACCACTGCCCCTGTTAAGCGTGAAGAGCCTGCACTTAAAGGCCTTGTTGCTCCTACTACGGCAGCACCTGTTGCTCAGCCTAAAGTTCAGGAAAAAGCGGCACAAACAAACGAATCTTCATCATTATTCGCTCGCATTGGTAAGTGGATAAACGATGTATTTGGTGATAGCAACAAGCCTGAAGCTAAGCCAAAGGAAAACCAAGAGAAAAACGAGAAAACGTCGTCTAATTACAAAGGTAAAAACCCGCGTAATACTCGCAATAATGACGACCGTCGTCGTAAGCCTCGTAAAAATACCCGTCGCAATAATCCAGCTCAAGCAAAAGACGGTGAGCAGGAGCAACGCCCACCACGCAGTGATCAAGACGACAAGCGCAACAACCGTGGCCGCAAGCCTCGCAGAGCGCAGCAGCCTCGTGATGAGCAGCAAAAGCCAAAGCACGAAAAGCCTCAACAAGACGCTCCTGTTAATGACAATGTGGAACAACAGGACAATCAGGTTGAGAAGAAACGTGAAGTTGCCGAGCGCAGAAAGCGTCGTGATAAGCGTCGCAGCGTTCGAGTCAACAAAGATGACTCAGCAAATGCTAATGCGCAAAGTGTGCCAAAAGCTGAAACTAAACCAGCTGCACCTAAGAAGCCAGAAAGAACTGAGAAGCAGCCTGACGAGCAAGTTGTTAACTCTGCACCTGTTACTGAAGACGCAGCAGGAAAGCCGTTAGAGAAGCATCACGCTAAGCAAAAAACGGTTATCGGGTCGACGGCAGAAACCTCTGACGCCAACGAGGAAACTCAAGAAGCAGCAGTAATTTCAGAGTTAACTAACGACGAAAACGGCCAAAAACGTGAAAGCAGAGGACGTTCACGTCGCTCTCCTCGTCACGTTCGCGCGGCAGGTCAACGTCGTAAGAAAGAAGCGCAGCAAAATGAGGAAGGTACTACCGAGAGTAGTAACGACAATCATAATAATACTGCGCCAGTAAACGTTGATGAAACGCAGGCTACACAACCTGGCGTGCTCTCTTCAGAAGTGCAGTCAACAAATGCACAACCGGATGGCATTAAAGAAGCGGTAACTGCAACTGCTGAGCAAACAACGTCAACCGTTGAAGAGACTAAAGCGCCTGTTGCTGACGCTTCTGTTCAGTCTGAAGAGCTAGCGAAAGAATCAGCGGTGGCGCCAAGTGTTGAAGCGGTTCAAGATGAATTGCAGTTCGAGGCAGCCCCGCAAGCAGATGAAGCAGCAAAAGCAAGTGGTACTGAAGAAGCGCCTGTAAAAGCGGCTCAACAAGATAGCGCTGAAACAGCAGCACCAAAGCAAGTTGAAATAAACTTAGCTGAGGAAGCTACTGAGGCAGCAGAAGCACCTGCAGCCAAGCAGTCTGTAGCTGAAGACAAGCCAGCAGTGGTTGAAGAGCCTTCAGCGGGTAAGGAGCCTTCAGCGGGGAAGGAGCCTTCAGCGAATATTGAGCCTTCAGCGCCTTCTAAGCCTGTAGCCGATGAAAAGCCTGTAGTATCTGCAACAGCTAAAAAGGCTGACAAGCCAGCATCGGCACTAGGTGCAAGCGGAACAGGAAAACGCAGAGCGTCTCACCCAATGACAACCCCAGCGTCTGTTGACGATGAGTTTGTCGATGTGAAGCTTACAGCGAAGTCAGATGATTCTCGCCCCGCTGTAACGGTTTGCGGTAAAACTGCAAACATGGCTCAGGTATCAGCGCGAGCATCTGCTCCTGCTACACTGCCAGGCAGCGTAGATTAAGCGTTTGCTAGAACCTTTGAGATAAAACGTCTCTAATAATGAAAGCCGCTGTTTTAAGCGGCTTTTTTATGCCTCTCGTCCTAAAATAAGTCATAAAAATGAGGAGCTAAGCGATGAGTCACCCCGTTAACCCACACTTCGTATCTTGGCTAGAACAACATTGTCAGGCAAACGCAATTGAGACGTCGCTCATTCAAACACTATGGAGCGGCTATGGCGCCTGCTTTCGGGCAGCCCTGCAACCTGCTAGAAACAGTCACCTTGCAGCGCCTTTATCTGCGGTGGTGAAATGCGCGGTGACACCTGCAACTCACAAACACCCTCGAGGCTGGAACGGTGATACTGGCCATAACAGAAAGCTGCGCTCATTTGCTATTGAAAACAGTTTTTACCAGTATGCTCAACCTTTTACCAACGAACGCTGTAAAACCCCTCGCTGTATCGCAGCCGCGAAGGACGGTGACAGCACGTTATTAGTCATGGAAGACCTTGGAAAGTTAGGTTTTACGCAAACAACCCTCGGACTGACAGTGGCGCAGGCCGAGATAGTGCTTACCTGGTTGGCTGAATTTCACAGTCGCTTTATTCACACAAAATCGTATTTTCAAACTAATAATGTATTGCTTTGGGATACGGGTACCTATTGGCATTTAAAAACCCGTGAAGATGAATACCAAGCCATGACTCCCTGCCAATTAAAAGATAGCGCAAGCAAAATAGACAGCGTGCTTAACAACGCTAAATACCAAACCCTGGTGCATGGTGATGCTAAGGTCGCCAACTTTTGTTTTACACCTGATTTTCAGTCTTGCGCGGCAGTAGACTTTCAATACGTTGGATTTGGTGTAGGTGTAAAAGATGTAGCGTATTTTTTAGGGAGCGCGCTAAGTGAAGATGACCAAGTAACATACTCTGAGCACTGCTTAGAGGTTTATTTTAAAGCGCTAGCGTTAGCCTTACACCAGCGCTGCTCAGTGGGTTCTCAAGCATACGAATCTGCGCCGCCAACAGCACTAGAAAAATCTGAAATACCTCTACTCATCAAAGAGTGGCGTACACTCTACCCCATCGCTTGTGCTGACTTTCATCGATTTTTAGCAGGGTGGAGTCCACAACATTGGAAGATTGATAAAGCGCTACAACATCAAACTTCTATCGCGTTATCAATGCTAAAAGGCAGCTCTAGTTAGAATACGGGTCTATTTCCAAATGCTTTTGATAGCGATACTTGGGGTAGCGATACTTTTGATAGCAATACTTGGGATTACTGGGTTTATAAGTGACCAATTTACAATAACCTAACGTAATAGCTATAACTATCGGAAGCTCTCTGCTCTTATGTACAAACGCAAACTATATCTTTTTGGCCTTCTCTCTACCTTTATTCTATTCATCGCCCTTGCTAGCGCTGCGGTAACTGCACATCTTACGCGAACCAATTTAGAACAAAGTCAGCTGGCTCAGTCCTTATTGTCTGAACATCAGCAGCTTTCCAGTACATCTTACCGACTATTTAAACAACTGACTGATGAACTTATCTTCGGAAAAAGTGCGAACCAAGCAAACGTAAGAAATAAACAGGAAAGAATTGACCAATCTATAGCAAGAATAAAACAATTTGAGCTTGCTCAGCGTGACGCGCTTGGCCTTGACGCAACTCAGGGAAGTGTTGAAGACACTGACGAACTAGAGGCATTGATTGGCAGTATTGTCGGCGAATTTCGCGCTATAGCCTCGCGCAATGATAGTACTCCATTAAAAGAGCAAGAAAGACTGCATACGCTGCTTGAAAGCACCATTGATAATCAATTTCGTGAAGCCATTAATGCCGCTGTAGTGCGCCAAAGCAGTGTGGTGTCGGGTATTAATTCAAGTATAGATACACTCAATACCAGTATTGTTTGGTTTACCATTATTTTAGGTGCCATAACATGCCCGTTTATCCTACTAGGTTGCTATTGGCTATTTAATGCGTTGTATCATCCGCTCACTGTTATTCGAACGGGAACAGACGCTATTGCCTCCGGTAACTATCACTATCGGCTACCAGAAACTCTTGATAGCGAATTTACCGATTTAGTTAAAGCGTTTAATTCTATGATTGTGCGGCTTGGCGCCCATGAAGACAAAGCGTCTGCACACCGAAAGCAACTTGAGTATGAGGTGGAAACACGAACGCGGGCACTGCAGGAGGTCAATAACAAGCTGACGCAACTCGATACTAAACGTCGTCAGTTTATGGCAGATGTGAGTCACGAGCTGCGTACCCCTCTCACTATAATCCGAGGAGAAGCCCAGGTCACCCTTCGTCAGCAAACCGCTACTGTGGAAATTTACCAAGAAACGCTTAACACCATTTTAGAGCAATCTGTAAAGCTCAGTAAGCTGGTAGACGATTTGCTTTTATTGGCAAGGGCGGAAATGCACGAATTTACCTTAGACGTTGCTCAGTGCACTCTCGAGAGTGAACTTTCTGAGCAAGTGACAAAGTGGCAGAAAGTGATTAAAACACGTGACATTACTTTTCAGAGCCAACTTCAACACAACCAGAGTGTTGTTATAGACAAAGAGCGGATCATTCAGGCATTAACCATTTTAGTTGAAAATGCTAACAAATATTCCTCACCCGGCGCCCCCATTATAGTAGCACTAGACGATGATAATAACTGGATACGTATTAATATTATGGATACCAGCGATGGTATTTCCTCATCGGACTTAGAACATATTTTTGAACGCTTTGTTCGCCTTAAGCGACAGGGAGATGGCATGGGCTTAGGCCTTTCAATTGCAAAGGCCATTGCTGAGGCGCACGGCGGTACACTCACTGCACGCTCAGAGCTATCGAAGGGGTCTGTCTTTACATTATCCTTGAAAAAGCCTGCATCGCATTAACGCTAGCGTCGGCTTTTAGGGCTGCCAGCGAATAAACAAGAAAGAGAAAAACTTATAATGAAAATTTTAATTGCCGACGACGAGGCACCTCTATTACGATTCTTATCTCGCGGTCTCAGCGCCGAGGGATATCAATGCGTAGAAGAAAGCACCTTACACAATCTAATTACACGAATTCGACAAGAATCGCCAAGTATTGCAGTGCTAGATAGAATGTTTGGCGATGAGGACAGCGTTGAGCTTTTACCCACGATAAAGGCCATGCCAAATGCACCAATGGTATTGCTACTGACTGCCGTGGATGACGTGAAAGAGCGCGTTAACGGCCTTACTTTAGGTGCTGATGACTATTTGTGTAAACCTTTCGACTTTGACGAGTTATTAGCGCGTATCACTGCACTAAAACGCAGAGCGGGATCGGCAACTGTGGACGACAGTTTAACAGTGGGCCCTTTGCAAATTGATAAAGATTCTAGAATTGTTACCTTGTGCGGCGATGAGCTATCACTAACAAAGCTAGAATATGACACCTTGTATTACTTTGCTGAAAATGCGGAGAAAGTGCTCTCACGAGAACGAATACTGAGTCGAGTTTGGAAAAGCCATAGCGATCCACTCACCAACGTTGTGGATGTATACATCAGTCGACTGAGGCAAAAGCTCAACGCCAATGACTCAATTTCAATAGAAACATTGCGTGGAAATGGTTATCGGTTAACGGTTAAATAAAACCGCAAATAGAAAAAGCCCAACGAAGGGACAACGTTGGGCATAGTTGTAGCGATAGTGGCGGTTTTGTCGTTAACGCGGTTTATCATTGGCACACACATCAAATCCTTAACCCAAGATATTCCGCCGACATCCCTGATGTCCTTTAAGCAACAGGGCAACTGCACTTGCTACCCTTCCAATAGTAGAGAAAAATTATAACGAAACCTTTTACGCCTCATTAAAAGAAAATGAACAGAAGATTAAAAAACCTATGCCCTTCTTCTCTGCCCTCCTACTTTCGCCATTAATACTTTCAACCTTCTGCCGGCTAACTAAAAGAATCCAAGTGGATCCTCGCTAAAACTGACTAACGCTTTATTGTCATTGCCCCAGGGCGAATGCCGACACTAGCCTTTAAGCTTATGTGGCAGTTGAAATGACTGAATAGACTCAAAAAGCTTGATGCATTGAGGGGTTGAAAGCACTGGGGGATTGAAAGCATTGTTCTAGCGGAAGCGATTTACGCTCTTTTCATATCCACATGAGGGATATCATCTTCCAAATACATGGGCGATGAAGAAACAAAACCAAAGCTTTCATAGAAAGACAAAAGATACTCTTGTGCGCCTATTTCAATAGCTTCATTAGGCCACAGCATTTCACACTCTGCTATCGCTTTACTCACTAACGTTTTACCTGCCCCTTTACCGCGAACGTCTTTATGCGTTGCAATTCGCCCAATACTGACTGACGGAAAGCTAACACCCTTAGACAGCAGCCTCGCACAAGCAACTAAGACACCATCAACAAACCCCATAAGGTGCCGAGTGTCAGGGTGCCTGTCTTTTTCGTCAAGTTCAGGGTACGGACAGGTTTGCTCAACCACAAACACATCAACTCTCAACTTTAACAAGTCGAAGAGTTGATTAGTCGTTAATTCATTGAACGAACACAGTTGCCAAGTAATCACCAAACCATTTACCACGTTAAATCATCAGGAATGTCGTAGTCTGCATACCAATCGTCTTCTGCTTCATCTTTACCGTCGGTGCCGCTTTTATCTAAATCAGCTCGGTAAACAATAAAGCTATCGTCGCGCTGGGCTATTTTATCTGCCACAGGCGTAGGCACTAGCTCGTACGCATCATCAAGTAACACGACGGTTAAACGACCTTTAGTTACCTGACGATGAATGTCTGCGTTCACGTACATACGTTTCACAACATTATCGTGGGTGAAATTGAGCACCATATCGCCTTTACGCGCTTGCTTATTGGTTTCAATAAGCTGCTTCACCTGAGCGGCAATCGAGCGTTTCTCTCGTTCGTTTTGCTGAAGCTGGTTCAGCTCTCGAGAACGTTCCTTTTTCTCTTCTGCTGCTTTTTGAGCAGCCAGAGTGGCTTCATCCACTACTGGCTTCTTCTGTTTCTGCTTTTTACGCTTTTCAGCACGGGCTTTTTTAGCCGTGCCTTTATCCGCTAATCCCGCTTTTAAAAGTTGGTCTTGTAAAGAGGCCATATTTCGTTCAATTACCTATTAAGTTACTTCTTTTTGGCGTTAGATTTTGCCGCTGGCTTCTTTGCCGCTGGCTTTTTCGGGGTCTGCTCTTGCCATTTGCCGCTCTCATACCACGCCGACCATCCGGTAGCTTTGCCCTCTGCATTCTCACTCATTACGTACTGCTGCTTAGTCTTACGGCTGTAACGAACAATAGTCTCGTTTCCGTCTGAATCTTTAGCTGGCGCATCGGCAAGATAATAGAACTTAGGCGATATACGGTCTCTGAAGCGAGCAAGTTCGTGAACTTTAGGCGCACGAGTTTCTCTTGATTTAGGGAAGTTGTGGGCTGCCAAGAAGATACCTGAAGCACCGTCACGTAGCATAAAGTGTGCGTCGGTTTTTTCGCACGGAAGTTCCGGTAAATCCACCGGATCTTCTTTAGGTGGAGCTGCTTCACCATTTCGAAGCAACTTACGGGTGTTTTTGCATTCTTCGTTAGTACAACCAAAGTATTTGCCAAATCGACCGTTTTTCAGCTCCATATCACTGCTGCATTTATCGCATTCAATGATAGGGCCGTCGTAGCCTTTTATTTTAAAGGTGCCGGTTTCAACAACCGTGCCGTCACAGGTAGGCGTGTTGCCACACACGTGAAGCTTTCTTGTCTCATCCACAAGATAGCTATCCATCGCTGTGCCGCATTTAGCACAACGCTTTTTAGAGCGCAGTGCTTCGGTTTCTAACTCTTCCTCGTCATCAACCTTAACCACCTCATCACCCGATGTTAGGTTCATGGTGTTGGTACAGCGTTCTTTAGGTGGCAGATTGTAGCCTGAGCATCCTAAAAAGACCCCTGTGGAGGCAGTTCTAACGTTCATTTCACGGCCGCACTTCTCACACTCTATGCCAGCAGGAATAGCCTGGTTTAGGCGCATACCGCCGTCTTCTGGGTCTTTTTCAGCGTTTAACAATTTACCGTAGAAGTCACTGTAAAAGTCGTTAAGTACGTCCTTCCAATTTTTATTCCCTTCGGCAATATCATCTAAGTGCTGCTCCATATTCGCGGTAAAGTCGAAGCTCATCAAATCGTCGAAGTTTTCCATCAATCGATCGTTCACTATCTCGCCCATTTTTTCAGCGTAGAAGCGCTTATTATCTAGTCTTACATAACCGCGATCTTGAATAGTCGAGATAATACTGGCGTAAGTCGAAGGACGGCCAATGCCACGTTTTTCAAGCTCTTTTACCAAGGAAGCTTCGTTAAAGCGAGCTACAGGCTTAGTGAAATGCTGCTTTGGATCTAACTCGTTTAGCGTAAGTGAATCGCCCTTTTGCACGTCAGGTAGCAATAATTCATCGTCACCTTTTTTGCGCAACTGAGGTTGAACACGTGTCCAACCGTCAAATTTAAGCACTCGGCCTTTTGCGGTGAGTTCATAATCCGCCGCAACCACTTTAATCGTTGTTGCATCGTATTTAGCAGGCGTCATTTGACAGGCTAGGAATTGACGCCAAATTAGCTCGTAAAGACGCTGAGCATCACGCTCCATATCGCCTAAGCTTGCCGCACTTATGGTCACGTTTGAAGGACGAATAGCTTCGTGAGCTTCTTGTGCACCCTCTTTACTGCCGTAGCGTATGGCAGAATCGGGTAAATATTTATCACCGAAATTATCGGTAATATACGCCCTTGCACTTTCAACCGCTTCTTGACTTAAGTTGGTTGAGTCAGTACGCATATACGTGATGTACCCAGCCTCATAAAGACGCTGAGCCATCATCATGGTTTTCTTAACGCCAAAGCCTAAACGAGTGCTCGCCGCCTGCTGAAGGGTTGATGTAATAAATGGCGCAGAGGGACGGCTTGACGTAGGCTTAGACTCTCGACTTTCAACGGTGTAATCTGCACCTTTTAAATCGGCTAATGCCTTATCTGCATCGTCTTTATTTTTTGGCTTAAATGCACTGCCCTGATACTTGGCTACAAGCATTTTTAGCGCGGCTTGTTCCTTGCTGGTAAGGTCTGCGTGAATATCCCAAAACTCTTCGGGAACAAACGCTTTAATCTCTCGCTCACGCTCTACCACCAAACGCACTGCAACAGACTGAACGCGGCCTGCAGACAATCCTCGGGCTACTTTTTTCCAAAGTAGTGGCGATACCATGAAACCAACGACTCTATCGAGAAACCGTCGTGCTTGCTGCGCATTAACGCGAGAGATATTAAGTTCACCAGGCGCAGAGAACGCATCCTGAATAGCATTTTTTGTGATTTCGTTAAACACCACACGCTGGTAGGTTTTGCCTTTGCTGCCGAGTAATTCTTGTAGATGCCAAGCAATGGCCTCTCCTTCTCGGTCCAAATCCGTTGCGAGATAGATGGTGTCGGCATCTTTAGCCAATTTTTTTAATTCATTAACAACTTTTTCTTTACCTTGCAGCACTTGATAATGAGCATGCCAATTCTTTTCAGGGTCGACGCCCATTCTGTCTACAAGTTTTAAATATTCATGGCGGCGAAGGTATTCCTGACGTGCTTCGTCGCTGTATGTTTTGAGTTCTTTAGCCGGTATTTTAGGCTCTACGTTACCTAAAGCCTTCGTTGGAAGATCCCGAACATGGCCAACCGAACTTTTTACGATAAAATCTTTACCAAGATATTTATTTATCGTTTTCGCTTTGGCTGGTGACTCGACTATGACCAGTGATTTTGCCATATAATTGAACTAAACCTATTGATTTTAAATGACTTCTTACGTCAAATACCGAAAATTGATGCAACCTTGCACTATATATAGGGTGCCCGCTCTTTTTTAACATATATCTACAAAGTGAATGGAAAACAAGATCTTCTTCATACTTATTCTTCTACTTGCTTCAATCTCACACAAAAACTGTACAAGAAATAAGCAGCGCGATTGGCAAAGCCTTTAAAAGCCGTATAATGCCAGCCATTCCACTAGCACCACTGCGCGCTGTGAAAGGTTAGATGCGCATTGGTGGTAAAAAAAGCGCGATTGTTGAACGCCTTGCTAAATGCCTAGAACTATACAGCGTAGCGTTCAAATGCCCAAACACCAAATAGAGGGAAAGTATGAAGCAATTTGAAGTGAATTTTGATGGCCTTGTTGGCCCAACCCACAACTATGCCGGTTTATCATTCGGTAACGTTGCTTCTCTCAACAATGCCAATGCAGTGAGTAGTCCAAAGCAGGCGGCTAAACAGGGATTGGCTAAAGCGAAAGCGCTGTCGGACATGGGAATGATGCAAGGCGTGTTGGCTCCGCAAGAACGACCTGACATTAACGCGCTGCGTCGATTAGGCTTTACCGGCACAGATGCACGGGTGCTAGAAAGCGCTGCAAAGCAATCTCGCGAGATATTTTTAGCATGTTGCTCTGCTAGTAGCATGTGGACTGCAAACGCCGCCACTGTGTCTCCTAGCGCCGATACAGCGGATGGGCGAGTTCATTTTACCCCTGCAAACTTAACAAACAAGTTTCACAGGTCATTAGAACCTCAAGTCACAGGCAATATTTTGCGCGGTACGTTTGCAAACGATACCTACTTTGCCCATCACCAACATCTGCCTGACAATGAGCATTTTGGCGATGAGGGTGCAGCAAACCACACCCGTTTGTGCAGCGATTATAACGAAGCAGGTGTTGAGTTATTTGTCTACGGTAGACATGCCTTTGACCCCACAAAGCCTGCACCAACAAAATACCCAGCTAGACAAACACTTGAAGCGTGCCAAGCGGTAGCGCGTTTACATGGCTTGCGTGACGAAGGTGTTGTGTATATGCAGCAAAACCCTGACGTTATCGATCAAGGTGTATTTCACAACGATGTTATCGCGGTAGGTAACCAAAACGTGCTCTTTTTCCATGAACAAGCGTTTCATGAAAAAGAGAAAGGGTTTACCGAATTACAGCGTAAGTTTGGTGAAAAGCCACTGCACTTCATTGAAGTGCCTACAGCACAAGTGTCAGTGCAAGACGCAGTGAAGACCTATTTGTTTAATACGCAAATCATTACCCTGCCAAATGGTGAAATGACGATTATTGCACCTACGGACTGTGCTGAGAACGATTCTGTTAAAGCCTACTTAGACAACCTTGTCACTCTGGGTACGCCCATAAAGTCGGTTAATTATTTTGATGTTAAACAAAGCATGCGAAATGGTGGCGGTCCGGCGTGTTTACGCTTGCGCGTAGCAATGAGTGAAGAAGAGTTGAACGGTGTTAATCAGTCTACGCTGATAAACGACACCCAATTTGCTCGCCTAAATGCGTGGATAGATAAGCATTATCGCGATGAATTAAGTGAAGATGACTTGAGAGATCCGCAGTTACTTATTGAGTCGCGCACTGCCCTTGATGAACTTACACAACTGCTTCAAATAGGCTCGGTTTATCCGTTTCAGCAGGGGTAATAGCCTGCTTGGCGCGCTTTAGCGTAAATAGCTTTCACTGCATATCAAAAAGCCGGCAATGAAGCCGGCTTTTTATTGTTAACTAGTCCTGTTACTAATCTAATGGCATTACGGAGTCACCTCAGTACATTGGTCTGTTACGCCAAACGGATTAGCCGGCGGGGATGAACCTTCATCAGTTACATCATCAGCAGAAATGCTCAATGTGTAATGCATCGATGCTTTAGCTTCACTACCTGTGGATTGACCGAACACGGAAATCACTGCATCGTACCAAACCGCATAGCTTGCGGGATAACGATACTCTAGCTCCGCATAGCCATTCTCATCAGTCACCGAGTCCACCGCAAATGTGATTGTGCCAACAGAGCCTGGTGTTAACATGTCGTCGCCATTGGTATCTTCAAGGCGAGGCGTAGTGTCTAAAATACCGTTGTCATTCACATCTTCTGTTTCACAGTTTTGATTAACGATAGCCTGCCAAATGGATTCATCATCGTTGTAAAACCAAAAGCCGGTACGATACTCGCCGCCATCCACAAATTTAACAGGGGTAACAGATGCAGTTAGCTCTACGCCGCTAACAGGCTGACCCACAGAGTCTGACACAAATACGCTGAAGCGTTTTAAGTAGGTTGTTGAAGTAGGCTCTTCCAACTCGTTCCCAGTTCCGATCGAGATATCAAAAGCACGGTTACCAACGGTTAAAACAACATCATCTTCTATTGCCGGATCATCAGCAACGAATGCTGTAATAACCACTGCGTCAGGCGTAGACACTGACCCTGACGTAAATACAGTAGTAGCAATGCCTTTACTGTCTGTTGTTGCTTGTGAAGGTGAAACAAAACCGGTTGAAACGTCTGACACTGAGAAATTAATCACACTGTTTTTCACCAAATTGCCATCTACGTCTCTCACAACAGCGCTTATAGTGCTGGTTTGACCGTCTGGACCCAATAAATCCGGTGACGCATCAGCAATTAGCGTGTGTGGCGTGGTAGCAACAAACTCAACTTGCGTGAGCGCAGAAACAAGCACATCGCCATTCCCGTCTGTCGCCGTTGCTGTGATAGATGATATGCCGGCATTGGTTGAGCTTATGCTAATTGTAGCCTCACCGTTTGCATCGGTTGCCACCGTTGATGCACCGTTTATCACGCCCCGTGAAGCACTAAACGTAATATCTTCGCCAACGACTGGTGAGTTGTTCTGACGCCACTGCACCGTAATGGACTGCTGCTGGCCTACAGACACTTCTTCAGTAGGAAGATTGACGAAGTTAAATTCATCTTGCTGTACTTGCACAGTAAACGTAGCACTGGCATTCAATGCGGTCGCAGTAATTGTATTTTCCCCTGACTCAGACGCGGTATAGGATACCGTTGCCTGGCCCGTTGAACCGGTATTCACCTCGGAGGTGCCAAGTGTACCGCCGCTGGCTTCAAGCTGAACAGATTGATTCAGTATTGATGTGCCGTCAGAGTCTTGAACGCGAATGGTGTAATTTACCGTATCATTTAAAATAACTGATGATGCACCGTTTACCGTTACTTCCGTTCCGTCAATTTCGATAGAAACGTCTTCTGGGCTAAGGGAACCTGCTTGTGCCGAAACCGTGACAATGCGATTAGCGGCATTGTTTCGAGTAGATAATAGTGCACGGGCGGTACCGTCTGCCGCTGTAGTAGTTTGAATAAGCTGTAATTCAACGCCATCTGCGCTCGGCGCTGAAAAGCTCACTTCAACGCCTTCCATCAGCACGCTTTGCTCGTTTTTCACCAATGCGATTAACTCAACTTCATCGCTACCGCTTGATGCTAGTTGAATACTGTCTGCAAAAAGCTCTAGGGAGGCAGGCTCTTCACTGACACTAGTGCGACCTTGAGAACTAAAGGTTGTAGAACCTGACTCGCCCGTTGGTAGGGTAACGGTTACTTCACCATCGCCAGATAAATCGCTTACCGTCATGCCAATAGATGCAATACCGTTCTCATCTGTTAGCGCAGTTGCCGTGTCATTTGAAAACTCTGCTAGGTCACTGTTGCTTAGTGAGAACGTAAGCAATACGTCGTCTTGTGGATTCCCATCTGCGTCAGTCACCGTTGCAACTGCGGTAAGTGCGTTATTAGTAGAAAGCTCATTGTCTTCTTCGCCATCACTGTTTTGCAATGTCAGCGTTACCGACGAATCTGTTGAGCCGGTTGTTGCGGCTGTTGCCGAAAATGTCGTCGTTCCCGTCTCCCCAGTATTTAAACTGGCGGTGATTTGACCGTCGCCCGACGCGGTGCTGGCATTTAGGCCTATACGCGCTACCCCGCTGTCATTGGTGCGAGCGGTGCCTGTATCATTAGCAAAGGTTGCCAGCGCGGCATTGTCCAGCGCAAAAGTCACTAAGCTATCAGACAGTGCGTTACCGTCTTGGTCGGTGACTGTGGCTACCACGGTGAGGCTGTTGTTCTCTGATAAATTGTTATCGCCTTCACCATTGGCATTTTCAAGGGCAAGGGACACCGTGTAGGTCGGTGTAGTCGTCCCACCGTTGCCATTTCCAGCACCATTGTCCGTGTCGTCTCTAGAGACGGAACCGCCTCCCCCACATGCTGTTAGCATAAATATTGCGCTAAATAAGCTTAGCGTCTTCGCTAATGTCCGCATAATTCGTTCCTGAACCTCTATTAATGGCAATTGCGTCGTTTTTTATGTTTAAAAATCAAATGAATCTGGCACACTACGTGAGACTAAAAAATATAATAATGCACAGGGAACTTTCATGTCTCAATCTGCACACAAGTATAGTTTAACCGCTCGCATCTTTATCGGCATGGCAACCGGTATCTTGACAGGCGTGTTACTCCAATTATTGTTTGATGATAGCGGAGATTTCACATTTTCGATATTCGGTTTAGAACTCTCTACGTATAACATTCTTGTAGAAGGTATATTTTCAACTTTAGGCCAAATATTCATTGCCAGCTTAAAAATGCTGGTGGTGCCATTGGTATTCGTTTCACTAATATGTGGAACAAGCACACTGTCAGACCCCAGTAAGTTAGGTCGGTTAGGCGCAAAGTCTGTCGGACTTTATGTTGTCACAACCGCCATAGCGATAACACTGGCTATGAGTATAGCGCTAATTGTTGCACCAGGCGACGGGCTAAATTTAACGACTGAAACCACGTTCCAGGCAAAAGAAGCGCCAAGCCTGTCAGACGTTATCGTCAACATGTTCCCCAGTAATCCTATCAATTCTATGGCACAAGGGAATATGCTGCAAATAATTGTTTTTGCAGTGCTATTTGGTATAGCAATGGCAATGACGGGGAATGCTGGTAAACGACTTACCGCGATTTTTGAAGATATCAACACCGTAATAATGCGCTTGGTGACTATTATTATGAACCTAGCACCCTATGGTGTGTATGTGTTGATGGCAAAACTGTTCTCAACCATTGGCGGCGATACTATTCTCAGCCTTGCCAAGTACTTTTTCTTGGTATTTGGTGTGCTTATCCTTCACGGTTTGGTGACCTACTCGGTACTGCTCAAGATACTTGCTGGACTAAACCCACTGATATTACTTAAGAAAATGCGCGATGCCGCCCTGTTCGCCTTTAGTACATCAAGCAGCAGTGCAACGCTGCCTGTGACTATGGAAACAGCAAAGAACAAGCTTGGGGTGGGTAACTCGGTGTCTTCATTTACCTTGCCTTTAGGCGCAACCATTAATATGGACGGCACCGCTATTATGCAGGGTGTTGCCACGGTATTTATCGCTCAAGTTTACGCTGTCGATTTAAGCTTAGGCGACTACATGATGGTTGTGTTAACCGCCACACTGGCGTCAATCGGTACTGCAGGTGTGCCAGGTGTTGGGCTCATTATGCTTGCCATGGTGCTTCAGCAAGTTAACTTACCCGTTGAGGGAATTGCCCTTATTATCGGTGTAGACAGACTGCTTGATATGACCCGTACTGCCGTTAACATTACTGGCGACTGCATGGTGTCCTGTGTTGTTGCTAAAAGCGAAGGCGCGTTAGATGAGGATATATTTAACGACCCTAACGCGGGTGAAAAACAAGAAGACGTAGACTTTGAGCACTTCGACCGAAACAAGTAATGGCAAGGTAAGATAATAAACGTCATGGCAAGAATAGCTAAAACGTTTATCTTTTCTTTATCCGATACATAAAAAAGGTAGCTTATACGCTACCTTTTTTATTGGGCTTTCACATCAAACCCCATTCGCTTCAATGCGGTCACCCTGCTTCAATACGGTCAACATTATGTCCTCATCGCCACGTAGTCACAATGCTGGCAACTAATAACGCTTGTGCAATGATACTGGCGGTCATATTCGAGTTTGAGCAACTAATGAAGCGCTGAAGACGGTGATATTTTTACCGCCTTTTGGGCTGGGTACAGCGTTGCCAACACGCATAACGTTAAGGCCAAAGCGACTGTTATGCCAACGTCTCCCCAGTGTAGCTCAGACGGTAAAAAGTCGATAAAGTAGATATCTCCTGAGAGTACCTCAATACCTAAAGCGTTCTCTACAAACAGCACGATTGCGGACAAGTTAGGTGCGACTAACAACGCCAATAAGACACCTGTTGTGATACCCACCACCCCATTAATGATCCCTTGTAAGATAAAAATGGTCCGTATCAGCGAATCTGTAGCGCCCATTGTCTTTAAAATTGCAATGGCGGCTTGTTTTTCTCTTACTGCCATCACCAAGGACGACACGATATTAAAGCAGGCAACACCAATCACAAGCACAAGGGCGATGTAAACCACTGCCCTTACCAGTTGAATATCGTTATACAGGTGACCCTGAGTACGAGTCCAATCGGACATATACACGGCTTGTGGATAGCTATAGCCTATCTCTCGCATAATCTCATTGGCAGAGTACGCATTGTAAAACGTGAATTGCATGCCCTGAGCCTTTGACGTTATTTCCGCTGCATTCGATGCCATATCAAGGTGCATTAGCCCTACTAGGTTGTCCAACTCTCCACCTATAGATAAAAACCCACTCACCGTCAGGGTAATTGTCTTAGGCGCTTTAAAAGTTAGGTCATTCGTTGCTACAGGAACTAATACCTGCACGGCATCGCCTGGCTGCACGCCAAGCTTTTCGGCAATACCTTGACCAATTAACACCCCTTTATCGTTGGCTTGAAAAGATAACCACTGAGGCTGTGACACCCTATCTTCAAAATACTGCTGATTGTCTGCGGCAATAATGCCGGTGAGCTCTATCGCTTTTAACTCACCCTTGTACTGCAACATTCCTGTTAGCTTTGTATAGGGCGTGACGCGCGCTATTCTCTCGTCTTGCTCCAAACGATAGCGCTGGGCGTCGAGGTTGTCGATGCCTCTCTTATCAACGCTGTATAGCTCTCCGTGGGGAATAACACTGAGTATTCTATTAGTGAGTTCTTTTTCAAATCCGTTCATAACGCTTAATAGCAATATAAGTACGAAACAACCAAGAGCTATGCCTACCGTTGACGACATGGAAATAAAGGAAATGAAGCGCTGTTGGGAGCGCGTTTTACGAAACTGCCTTGCAAGTTCTAATGCGAACATTATGACTGCATCCTAACAGCACCAGACTGAACCAGCTTTCCATCTTTTATGCGCAGCACTCTATCCATTCTGTTTGCTAACGCTAGATCGTGGGTTACCACCACAAATGCAGTGTGCTTTTTCTCACTTAACGAGGTTAGCAGCTTATAGATTTGCTCACCCGTGCTATCGTCTAAATTACCGGTGGGCTCATCGGCCAGTACAACGGAAGGCTCGGTCACAAGCGCTCGCGCAATTGCAACACGCTGACGTTCACCACCAGAAAGGGCCGCAGGTAGATGCGAGATGCGATGTGATAACCCAACTTCCTCAAGCATAGCTTTGGCTTTATCTTGAGCTGCCTTTGCTGAAAGCCCTCTTATTCTCAGAGGCATAGCCACATTTTCTAGTGCTGAAAATTCACCAAGTAAGTGATGAAACTGGTAAATAAACCCCATCTCTTCGTTGCGTAACGCAGCAAGAGTATTCGCATTTAGGGAGGATAAGGTTTTGCCTTTAAATTGTACTTCCCCACTGCTTGGCTTATCGAGCCCACCAAGCAAGTGAAGCAAGGTACTTTTGCCTGAGCCTGAACTACCTAAAATGGCAACATGCTCACCGGCTTTAATTGAAAGTGATATGTCTTGAAGAACGGGAGTTTCATTACTGCCGTCGTGATAACTTTTATGAATGTGGTGGCAACAAAGCACGTCCTGCATGCGGTTTTTTTCTTCTCTATTTATCCGTGTGCGAATGGTAGCGTTAAACACTACCAACACCAAATAGAAAATAACAGGGGCATGTTATTTTGACTGCTTATACTTTTTCTCGTTAATCAGCCGTTATTTAAGCGCTCTGTTGTACGCTTTCTGCAAGACTTTCTACTGATTGTGGTTTTCCATATAGCCAACCCTGACCGAAACCAACGGACAGGTTGCGCAGTTCACTGGCCTGTTCACTGTTTTCTACGCCTTCAGCAATTAACTTAATCTCAAGGCCGTTGGCAATACCAACAATGTGAGGAATAAGGGATGAACGAATACTGTTCTCTTCCATTTCCATAACAAAGCTTCTATCAATTTTTAAGAAATCGCAGTTCATCGTCTTCAACTGACTAAGATTTGAGTAGCCTACACCAAAATCATCAATAGCAAACAGGAACCCTTTACTCTTCAGTGATTTAATATGCTTGATGGCACTGTGCGTTGAAATTTGCTCATCTTCAGTAATTTCCAGCACTAGCTTAAAATTTTTCGTATTAAGAGTAAGAGCAAAATCTAGATCGAGGCAGTAGTCTTGGTTAAAATCCATGGGAAATAAGTTAAATGAAACCTTAAAATCTTTTGGAATACCCTCACAGTTAGTAAGTTCGAGCATAGATTTCTTGATCATGTCTTGTGTGAACTCTCGGGTAATTCCTAATGCTTTAATTTGTGGAATAAACTCATCAGGATAAATAGCGCCTAATTCATCCTCGAAGCGACTTAACACCTCACATCCAATGACCTCACCAGATTCAAGGTCCACAAAAGGCTGGTACACACAGTAAAAACTCGATTTTGCTAGCCCTTTTTTTATTCGCGATTCAAGAGAGTGTTTATGCCGAAGATAATTAAATGTAAGTACATGAGAAAATGCAGCTGTCATAAGTGTGACTAGAAAGAGAAGAAGCAATTTACCAACGTGTAGATCGAACAGGCGATTCATGTCCGGGTCCACTTTCAGACAGGTAAGATAATAAACATCATGGCATTTGATAAAATGAAGAGAAAAAAATGAATCGCTTGATAACTCGCTCTCTGACACTGAGTTTTTAAGCAGCGTTTTATTGCCAGCCATGTGGTAAAACTTATCGCCGTTATAAAACAACTGCCAATCAAGAAAACGAGTGAAGCCGATAACATTACCCATATCCAGAACGGCGTTATAACGCCCCCTTTTCACGACAGTACCCACCGCTTTTTCGTCGAACAAGGCGAGAGGGGTATTTACCCAGAAAATGTCGTCTTGAATCGTTACAAAGTCAGGTGCAGCATCGGTGAATGGCACATCAAGAATGCCAAGATAAGTACTGCATCCAAGCGCATCATCTTCGTAAAAACCTATTTCTTTCACAAAGCGAGAACGAAATAAGATTTTTCTCATCGCAAATAAATGCTCGTTGCTACACTGGGCGAACGTTAATTCATTCACCCTATCCAACGTTGCAGAAGCATCTTGGAATACTACACCCACATTATTGAGGATTTCTAGCGCTCGTCTCTCCTCTTGCTCTTTGACAAATGAAAGCATAATTAAAAATAGGAGAAGAGTGACAATGATTGCGCTAACAAGCGACACGAGAACCGCTTTCGCTTTATCTGCAGTAATATGCTCATTAAGGGGCTTATGGCTCATACTTTCACATGGGTTTCAGTATTTTAAGTATGAAAAGAATAGACTAATTCTGAAAAAATAGCATTTGCACTTTGGTCGTAAATAACAGACCAGTGTTAGGCCCAAAATAGCGAGGTCATCTCTGAAGTATAGGGGTGTGATTGAAGCCTTGCATTGATGGCGGAGCGGACGGGACTCGAACCCGCGACCCCCGGCGTGACAGGCCGGTATTCTAACCAACTGAACTACCGCTCCACACAATGGGCTTACAAATATATCGTTAGCTTTACTTCAATGCATAACTCGCAGTTAATGGCGGAGCGGACGGGACTCGAACCCGCGACCCCCGGCGTGACAGGCCGGTATTCTAACCAACTGAACTACCGCTCCACATAACCGAGCTTACATTGTAAAACTAAATAACTAAATGGCGGAGCGGACGGGACTCGAACCCGCGACCCCCGGCGTGACAGGCCGGTATTCTAACCAACTGAACTACCGCTCCGAAGACCTTTTAGTTATATCATTGAAAGTGGCGGAGCGGACGGGACTCGAACCCGCGACCCCCGGCGTGACAGGCCGGTATTCTAACCAACTGAACTACCGCTCCACAATCTCAATGTTATCAGTGAGTTAAAAAGGTTGCTGTAACCCTGTGCCCTCACTGCGGCGCAGATAATACGTATTCCCCAATGTGGAGTCAATGCTTTTTATTAATAAAATTGTCATCTGCAGTTTGTTTGCCTGTTAAATAAACACAATGTCGAAATAAAATCCAAGATGGATAATTTTACGCCAAGACTAAGACCTACAGGCCTAGCTTTCATCCTGTTTTTTCCTTTTAAACATCGCAAACAATTTCTTTATCCCTTTGGGGCTGTCATCTAGGGTCAAATTAGACTCATCAGCAGCATTATTTTTGGCTTTTTTCTTAAGCTCTGCTTTTGATGGCTTAGCTTTTGAAGGTACAGCCTTTCCACTACTTCCCTTTTTCCGTTTTAAGATAATAATAACAGCGACAATAAGGCCAATGAGAATGATTGAACCGTTAATAGCAATGATCAGAAGCGTCAGTGTGGCAGAATCCATATCGCCCTCAGACGACTGTTCTGCGGTATTAAGCGGCGTTTCAGTGTTGCTGGTAACCAATGGGGCGCTTCCATCTACGATAGGGTCTTCGCCGTACACGAGAGGGTCTTCTACTTCAGGCTCTGCAGGGCCCTGACCTAAGAATGTGTATTCTGGTACATCAAGAATAAAGTCTCGGCCATCAGTAGTGGTGCCATAAGCCGTAAGTTTTACGCGAAATACGCCTTTTTCATAAGCAACAATCTGGTATTCCCTTGCGTCTGGTCCACCTTCGGTAAGGGAAAAGTTTTGAGTATCCCCATTGGGAAAGCGCACCTTTCCATCTACCAACAAGGAGTCGATTTGCACGAGCTCTCGGTCTACATCAATAAGCAGGTTATGGTAGCCGGAATCGTTTTCATTCATTACCACCGAAATGTCTACCGGATTTTCATGCAGTACGATTGGTGAGCCCTCTTGCTCGCGAGTCATCATTGGCGTTGCGACAGAAAAAACAGGCTTCCACTCTCCCGACGCTATTTTTAAATTGAACTGGCCGGTGAAAATACCGTCTCCAGGCCGCTCATCCATACCCAGGCCATCGTCTTCAAACGTTGCAACTAACTCGTCTACTGCGCCAAAGTTGTTGTAGTTTGCATTATTGGTGCTTATAAATTCTATTTCCACATCCACAACGTTTCGAAATTCGTTGTTTTTTATTTCTTCTCCACCATTTGTGAGATAGGCCGTAGACTTTAAAATCTCGCCAGAAAAAAGGATGTTTGGAAGTGGGTCGGCGGTTAGCTCTATATCAGAAACAACCATTATTCGGCTTTCTGGTAGCACTTGCCCTACTGCTTGCCACGGGCCGGGGACAGGATTTTTAATCGTGATCATGTCGAAGGAATCGGAATCGAACCACTCAACTTTTTTTTCGTCTACCCTGCCTTGAAATAACTTAGAGCCATCGGGACGAACTAATACAACAGGTGCAGAACCGTATTTGCGAAAGAACACCATGGTGATCTCTTCAACGTTGTAGTCCACACGAAAACGATTCTTCAGCAATTCTATGGAATTGGTGTAATCATCTCCAAGCTCAGAGATAACAGAGGTGTCTACCGACTGCTTTGCGTCGTCCTCTGACGTTACCGCGCCATCAGCAGTTTGTAGTGCAAGATCTTGCTGCTCCCGCAACGATTGTGAAGACGCGTTTGTACACCACGTGCCCAAAAGGACAATTACGCAATAAATCCACACTCTCACGTTGCTATGCTCCTGCATTTCGTTATGTCGGTTATCTACAGCTGGCTCGTTTTGATCACTCTGGTCGCCATATACAGTTACCACCCGCTTCCTGGACAATATTCAGTCGCGCTTCATGCTGTTCTAATTCATCGGCGCTGGCCTTGATAACCTTTAATTTATTTGCCGAACGCTCAATACGACGAAGTGCTGTAGCATCGGCATCACTGGTGCCGCTAGACGCCAATTTCAATTTGGTCTGCCCACCTGTCATCAATAAATAAACATCGGCAAGAATTTCGGCATCGAGCAATGCACCGTGCAGCGTTCGATGACTGTTGTCTATACCGTAGCGCTTACACAAGGCATCAAGATTATTTTTCTGCCCAGGGTGCATTTTTCTGGCAAGAGTGAGCGTATCCAGTACATCGCAGATTTTACTGGTAACCACACCTTTGGTTCGCGCTTCCATTTTGAATTCATGATCCATGAATCCAACGTCAAAGGGCGCGTTGTGAATTACCAACTGTGAACCTTTGATAAAATTCACGAAATCATTTGCCACAGATGAAAACACCGGTTTATCTGCGAGAAATTCATTGGTAATACCATGTACCTCTATCGCTTCTTGCTCTATGTGACGACCGGGGTTGATGTAAGCGTGGAAGTGATTACCAGTTAAACGACGGTTTACTACTTCAACACAGCCAATTTCAATGATTCTATGGCCTTCTTTTGGGTCAATACCCGTCGTCTCAGTATCTAAAACAATTTGGCGCATACATCCTCTGCTATTAATGTGTTTCTATTTTTTGATAGTATATCAAGGCCTTCGCTACAGACTAAGGGAAATAGTTAAAATAAATGTATCAGAGCATTATATAAGAGCTGACAAAAGCTGAACTAAAGCTGATAGGCGCTTAACATAAAAAGGACACTTCTTGCCAAATGCTGCGTTTAGCAATGCCGCGATGAGCGAGTGCGTGATTAAAAAGCTGCAGTTACAAAGCGTGCGGTGAAAAACATATGGGAAAAGAAGACATGACACAGAAAACCATAGATATTTTTACCGATGGCTCCTGTCTAGGTAATCCAGGACCGGGAGGGTATGGCGCCGTACTTATCTATAAAGGTCATAGGAAAGAATTAAGCGATGGCTTTGCGCACACCACCAACAATAGAATGGAGCTCCTGGCTCCCATTGAAGCGCTCAATTCTTTAACAGAAACCTGTAAAGTAGAACTCACCACCGATAGCCAATATGTTAAAAATGGGATTAATCAGTGGATCCATAACTGGCGCAAAAACGGCTGGAAAACATCAGATAAAAAGCCTGTGAAAAATGCAGATTTATGGAAGCGACTAGACGAAGCTGTGAAAAAGCATTCCGTTAACTGGCATTGGGTGAAGGGGCATTCAGGTCACCCAGAAAATGAACGATGCGACGTATTAGCAAGAACTGCGGCTGAATCTAAGCCAACGAAACCAGACGATGGTTTCGTTGCCAAATAGATTGCTTTAGGTTCAATTTACCAAGACACCACTATCTTGCCCTTTGTATCATTACTTTCTAAACGAGCATGGGGCTTGCTTATGTCTTTAATGTTGTAATGGGTGTCTAGATTCACCACCAGCTCACCGGTTTCAAACGCTGGCAAACAAACTGTGGCAAAGTCACTAATAAGATTTGCTTTGTACGCATCGCTGCGATTGCGAAGGGTTGTTCCCGTGATAGTGGCGCGTTTACCGAGTAATAGTGCCATATCTAAATTATCAGCGTAGCGCCCGGCTAACATGGCAAGGTTAACGATAATACCATCTTGTTTTATCACGCTGAGATTTTTATTGAGATAGTCTCCCCCAACCATATCAAGCACCATATCAATGCCTTCAGGCCATTCCCGTTTAATTTCATCGGCAAATGAGTGTGTTTTATAGTTTATCAGTAGCTCTGCCCCATTCTCTTGGCACAAATTCAACTTTTCCTGAGCTGACGCCGTCACTGCACTGTGTACTCCCCAATAACGACATAGCTGTGTAGCGGCCAGACCCACTCCGCTCGCGCCTCCATGGATAAGGGCATGCTGAGCGGGCTTCACATGAGCTATGGTTCGCAAACATTGAAAAGCGGTTAAAAAGACCTCGGCAAGCCCCGCTGCCTCAACAAAAGGCATGCCTTGTGGAATAGTCATTAAATGGGAAGGGTTAACGATAGCTTCTGTTGCGTATCCACCACCGGCGACGAGCCCAAACACGCGATCACCCTCTTTTACATTGGTGATGCCTGATGCCACTTCCGTTACGGTACCTGCAACTTCTAATCCGAGTATTGGGCTTTCTCCCTGTGGAGCCGGATAGTGTCCCTGACGTTGTAATGTATCAGCGCGATTAACGCCAAAAGCGTTCACCGCCACTTTTACCATTCCATCGGGCAGCTCATAGGACTCTCTTTCTTTAACAACGAGTTTTGAGGGCGAACATCCTTTTTCAAAGTCTATGTAATACATTTTGCTCTCCTGTCGATAACCGCATTTGCGGATGTGACTTGTTTACGGGACTGCCAAGGTTAAAGTTTAGTTAGCGCTTGACCTGCTGACTTTGTCATCTCAATTTGTTTTTCACAACAGATACCGACACAAGGTAAGCAAAATTTCGGTATAATATTATTATTGCGTGCGTGGCCGCTGCGAAGTTATTCGCGGGAGCATCCACGTGGATTTCCACGTAATTTTATCCACTTTAAACCTTTTTATATCTACTTTATTGAGTAAGAGAGCCTTCATGTCAGCACAAGTCATCCTTCAGCCTAATCGAGATAAATCGTTGCGTCGGCGCCACCCGTGGATTTTTGAAAGCGCGGTAGCTGAAGTAAAAGGCCGAGCAAAGCTTGGCGATACGGTGGATGTTTTCGACTCTGAAGGTGAATGGTTAGGACGCGGGGCTTATTCTCCAGAATCAAAAATTCGAATTCGTATGTGGACATTTAAAAAAGATGAAAGCATCGACAACGGCTTTTTTATGCGCAAATTAGAAACTGCTTTAGCCCTTCGTAAACGTTTGTTCAATTCCGCAACAACTAACGCATTTAGATGGATAGCGTCAGAGAGTGATGGCCTGCCTGGCATTACTATCGACTTATACGACAACGTGGCCGTGGTTCAACTGCTCAGTGCTGGTGGAGAAAAACACAGAAGCAAAATAGTGTGGGCAATTACTAAACTACTTCCCGATGTGCATATCTATGAGCGCAGCGATGTAGATGTGCGCAAAAAAGAAGGGCTAGAGCCAGTGATGGGCGTATTGCACGGCACACCACCTAGCCAAGTTACCGTTTTAGAAAACGGCCTCAAGATTGTCGTTGATATTGAAACTGGCCACAAAACAGGGTTCTACCTCGACCAAAGAGACAGTCGCGCTGCCGCCGGCTATTATGCAAAAGACGCCGACGTATTAAACTGCTTTAGTTATACCGGCACCTTTTCATGTTACGCGCTAAAAGGTGGTGCAAAATCAGTTACCAACGTCGATGTGTCTCAACCCGCTCTAGACTTAGCAAAACACCACGTTGCTATTAACGAACTTGACGAAGATAAAGCGCAATACATCAATAAAGACGTTTTTAAAGCATTACGAGAGTATCAAAGTGAAGGAAAGCAGTTTGATATGGTTATTCTCGACCCACCAAAATTTGTCGATAACAAGGCCACCCTCAATCGCGCAGCCCGCGGCTACAAAGACATAAATATGTACGGCATTCATGCGGTGAGATCAGGGGGATTTCTACTGACGTTTAGTTGCTCTGGCCTGATGCCTGCAGATCTATTTCAAAAAATTGTTGCCGATGCCGCCCTTGATGCAGGTCGTACCATAAAAATTATTGCTAGGCTTAATCAAGCCTCTGACCACCCTATCATTGGCAGCTACCCTGAAGGTTACTATTTGAAAGGTCTGGTTTGTGAAGTCACTGACGACTAACGTATAACACGTTAGTCGCCGAACTTGACAAGCGTTTGCAACTGCGTCGCGAAAGCTTGTCAAACGCCATAACGTTGTGTGGGCAAGCAGTTGTGTGAGGCGAGTGTTGGCATAACATAAGGTTATGTTTTACCTCACGTTATGTTTGCCGCCGTGTTTTACCTTAAAGTGCCACCTGAGACAAACCACTGTCACTCTCAGGTTTTTCCTCTAGCTTTTTCCACACCATTTCGTGAAAGTAAAAAGCCACCGTATTCACTGCTGGCTCAACGAGTGCCACCAGACCACCCACAATCATACTACCCGTTAGTAAATAGGCAACAGTAAATGCTACCGCAAAGTGCATAATGGCAAATGTTATTGTCTTTTTCACAATTGGCTCCTCTAATTCTTAGTTTCACTTAATTCGTGATGGCTAATATCTTAATGACTGATACCGTAATGACTAGTATCGTAATGAGAATTATTATCAATTGCAAGTAAGATTACTAACACTTTTTCTATAACAAGGTAATCGCTTTTTTTAATCAAGACACAAAAAAACGGCGTAGGTCCCAAAGTGACCTACGCCGTTTTTAAAATTCAAATAATAGCGCGCAACTGTTGTGTTGCAGTAGTACGGGCAAGCTACGCCTATACGCCTTTTGCTGTGCGGTGCTTTATTTGCGCTAACTAATTTGTGAAACCTAAGTCGTGAAACCTAAGTCGTGCTATTTCATTTGAGTAATTTCAACACCGATAATGCAACTTGCATCGGTTTCCGGTTCACATCGCACCACATTAGCAAGGGCTGCTAGTGATGGTATTTGGGAGCTAGAGGACTCAATGGCAACACTAATCTGCGTTCCCACCTCAATGGCTGGTTCATCAACTTCTAAAGACATGCCCGTTGCGCTTATATCCCTACACATTGCCTGCATCGTACGGCTAGACTCATCGTCGGTAACCTGTAATTGACACGGCGAGTTGACCATCATCCTGAAAAAATTACGCTTGTCGTCGTATCCTAGCATGCCTACTTCCTCTGATTTTTAGCTCACGCTTACTACCCTCTTTCTGTTATAGATTGAGGATAAACACTTGTCAAACTAAGTGATTAAATTACGTACAATTATGTGTACATACAGTGTCTAATAGCAAGAATTAAAAATCGTCTAAGAACAAGGTAATACGTTTTGCCGATATGGGGTAAGCGGTACCAAGCTGTTGTGCAAACAAAGATACTCTTAATTCTTCAATCATCCACCGCGCGTCATCAAGGGCCTCTGGTACCTTTCCCTTCGGGTATTTACTGCGAGCCTTTTCCCATTCTTTGATACTCTTTTCAATGGTCAGTTGATGCATTCTGTCTTTGTTAGGATCGATGGGCAGTTTTTCCAACCTACGTGAGAGACCTTTTATATATCTGTTCCAATCCTCTAACCTTCCTTCACCAATTTGCGAGGCAAACCCAGGATAGACCAACGACGCTAAGTGAGCCTTGCAATCGCCTAATGCGCTAATCATTGTCAGTGGCACATTGCCCTTCATTTGCTTTTGACATTGATGGGCAAGCGTAAGCCCCTGCTCTACTTGCTTAGCAATATCGAGCACTCTGTCATTAATGTCAGCCCTGACTTTATCAACACAGGCTTCAAAGTCTGTCTTTTTTCTAATATCAGTATTATGCGCTTTGCAAAAGTCAGACACTAAGGCATCGATACCCGCAAAAATACAGTCATCAATGAGCGCTTTAACATGACCAAAGGGGTTAAAGTAAAGCCCCAGCTTTGCTTTATTCGGCAGCTTGTTTTGTAAGTAATTCAGTGGAGAAGGCATGGCGTTTTTAATTAAAACATTCACGCCTTGTCGATGTTCAAGTTCGGCCTTATCGGCTTCATCAACAAGGGCAATATCTACTTTGTCCCCCCGTCTTACCAGCGCTGGGAATGCCTGTACTTCAAAGCCCCCCACCTTTTGCACAAAGGTTTCAGGAATGCTTTCAAAATCCCACTGCTCAATATCGTTTCGTTCTAAATCAGGGGTAGCCGCTTTCTCGAACGTCTTTTGCACTTGTCCTGCACACTGCCGTTTCAGGGCGTGCAAATCATCACCAACCGCAATATTTTCATTGTTATCGTTGGTCACAGCAAAATGCATCTTTAAGTGTTTGTCTAGTTGCTCGAAGTTCCAATCTTCTGGCTCAATCACAACACCTGTCATTTTGCGCAATTTATCAGCCACTGCATTTACCATCACTACAGGGCGATTGTTTTTGTCTGTTTCACTGATATCGGCAAGGCAAGCATCTGCAAAATTAGGCGCAGGAACAAAGTTTCTACGCAAACGTTTGGGCAAGGTTTTTATCATTCCCACAATAAGCTCGTGCCTTAGCCCCGGTACTAACCAATCAAAACCAACATCATCAACTTGGTTAAGTACGGGCAGCGGAATAAGAACAGTGACACCATCGTCTTCAGCGTTCGGTTCAAAGTTATAACGAAGGGGCAGCGTGACGTTACCTTGTCGCCAAATATCAGGAAACGCATTGGCAACAGACTGCCCAGGCTGCTGACGATAAACATCGTCTTCCGTAAACGTTAGGTTTTCATTACTACCGTGCTGCTTAAACCACTTTTTAAAGGCTGCGTCGTTATTTGCCTCAACAGGAACACGCTGAGCATAAAAGTGTGCAAGCTCTTCATCGTCGACCAGCAAATCTCGGCGTCGAGTTTTTTGCTCAAATTCGTCTGCCTGCTCAAGCAATGCTTGGTTTTCCTGCAGGAATTGATAATTGATTTTCGTATTGCCCGCCACCAGCGCTTCGCGAATGAATAGCTCGTGACAAATAGCGGGGTCAATAAGGCTGTACACTTTCGCTCGCTTCATCACAATTGGCAGCCCAAAAAGTGTTACCTTTTCAAAGGCAATAACAGCGCCTCTCTTTTTGGACCAGTGAGGCTCTGAATAGCTACTTTGCGTCACGTGCGTGGCAAGGGGCTCTATCCAAGACGGCTCGATTTTGGCAACCATACGGCCAAACAGCTTTGATGTTTCTACTAGCTCTGCCGCCATTATCCATTTAGGCTGTGCTTTCGACAAACCCGAGCCCGGAAAGATCATAAACTTGGTATTTCGAGAACCTAAATACTCTCGGTCTTTATCCTTAAAGCCCAAATGAGATAGAAGACCACTGGCAATCGCTTGGTGAATAGCCTGGTAGTCGGCTTCTTGACTGCTGATCCCAAATCCTAATTCGGCAATAGATTTTTTCAATTGGCTGACAATGTCCTGCCACTCTCTCATACGCAGGTAGTTGATAAACCGCGTTTTACACCATTTCCTAAGCTGGTTTTGGGTAAGGTTATTTTGCTGCTCTTTAAAACCTAACCACAGGTTAAGAAGGCTGATAAAATCTGAGTCTTTATCTGCAAACTCACTGTGACTCTCATCTGCTTGTTGACGCTTTTCTTGAGGCCGCTCTCGTGGGTCTTGTATAGAGAGGCCTGCAGCGATAACCATAACTTCGCTAAGCGCGTTGGTACTGTCTGCTTCAATAACCATTCGCGCATAGCGAGGGTCGATAGGGAGCCGCGCAATACTTCTTCCCATTTTCGTCAGCTGCGTCTTGTCTTTGTGTTTTGCAATTGCTTGAATTTCTTCTAGCAGCCTAAAGCCGTCATTGATATTGCGATTATCTGGGGGCTGTACAAAGGGAAAAGCTGCAATATCACCTAAACCTAAGGCCAGCATTTGCAAAATGACTGACGCTAAGTTGGTTCGCAATATTTCTGGGTCCGTAAACTCAGGGCGGCCCAAATAGTCGTCTTCACTGTAAAGCCTAATACAGATACCGTCAGATACACGACCGCAGCGCCCTGCCCGTTGATTCGCCGATGCTTGGGAAATTGGCTCTATGGGTAATCGCTGCACTTTACTGCGGGCGCTATAGCGAGAAATACGTGCAAAGCCAGGGTCAATAACATATTTAATGCCGGGCACTGTGAGAGAGGTTTCCGCTACATTGGTAGCGAGTACAATGCGCCTACCGCTGTGAGACTGAAATATTCGATTTTGCTCTGAAGCCGATAAGCGAGCATAAAGAGGAACCACTTCGGTGTTGCGGTAATGTTGTTTACTCAGGGCATCTTGAGTGTCACGTATTTCCCGCTCACCGCTGAGAAACACCAATATATCCCCTGGCGCTTCGCCCATAAGCTCATCGACAGCGTGGATAATTGCATCAGTTTGCTCCACTTCGTTGTCAGCATCTTCATTGGAGCGATAGCGAACCTCTACAGGATACGTTCTGCCGCTTACCTCGATAATGGGCGCATTATTAAAGTGCTCAGAGAAGCGCTCAGGATCGATGGTTGCAGAGGTAATGATTAGCTTTAGATCTGGGCGCTTATCTAGCAGCTGACGTAGATACCCCAGAAGAAAATCAATATTAAGGCTTCGCTCATGGGCTTCATCAATAATAATGGTGTCATACTGATTTAAGAATCTGTCTTGCTGCATTTCAGCTAGCAGCATGCCGTCGGTCATCAGCTTTACATAGCTGCGTTCGCTGACTTGGTCGCTGAAGCGAATTTTAAACCCTACTTTCTCCCCAAGAGGCGTGTTCAATTCCTCAGCGATACGCGTGGCTACGCTTCGCGCGGCAAGTCGTCTTGGCTGCGTGTGTGCAATCATTCCGTCTACACCGCGGCCTAACTCCAAACAAATTTTTGGCAGCTGTGTGGTCTTTCCTGAGCCCGTTTCACCTGCAACGATAACAACTTGGTTATTCGCAATGGCCTCTTTTATATCCCCTCTTTTATCGCTGACGGGCAGCGGTGGATAGTCGACCTCGGGTAAATTGGCTTTCCGCTGGGCTTTTTTCTCAGCAGAGCGTGCAATGTCATTCTCTAATTTTTCAAATTGCTGCAGCAGTTTTTCATCATTGCGTTCATTGCCTTTTGGAACGACGTTACCGTCAGATGCAGACTTGGTTTCAGGAGCGGCTTTACTGTCAGATACAGTATTGGCTTTAGAAGAGGCCTTGGTTTCAGATGCTTTGGTGTCAGAAGCCTTGAGGGCTTGAACGAGCTGAGTAATACGTCGCTTCAATCGAAATTTATCAGCGGTAAGGCAAGCGTCAAGTTTTTGATAAAGCGGTTTTATTGCAATGGGTGAAGACAAAGTAACATCCTACGGAAAATGACTTTAGAGCGTTAAATTCAAATATTGGCAACTAGTACGAAGATTTAGCGCGACTGGGTTAACTCATCGCCCTGTGGTTCACTGAATCGAGGGAAACCAAAGCTAATTGCCGCTATCCCGAAAACGAAAATCAGCATGGGATACCAACAATAAGGGGTAATGGCTAAAGGAGAAATCCCCACTACTGCCGCAGCGCTAAGAAGCTGGGCGCCATAGGGCACGAGCCCCTGAAAGCTGCATGAAAATATATCCAGTAACGACGCGGTTCGGCGAGGATCAACCCCATACTTTTCGTTCAAATCTTTAGCGATAGGCCCTGCGGTTACAATAGCAATGGTATTATTCGCAGTGGTTATATCTAAAAAGCTGACCAAACCAGCAATACTAAACTCTGCACCTCTTTTGGTGGTGACCCGTCGTGTTAGCCTTTGTATTAGCCACGTAATACCACCATTAGCATGCATTAATGCCACAATGCCGCCAATAGTGATAGCAATCATCGCTAAGTCCTGCATCCACCCCATCCCTTTTTGAATGCTTTGCATCATCGACAGTACACTAAAACTATCTTGGGCAAGACCTACTATGCATGCACTGGCAATACCAATAGCCAGAACGCTGATAACGTTAAAACCACTAAGCGCAAAACCTATAATGCACAGGTACGGTAAAATTCGCCAAAAATCATAGCTTTCTGCCTGCACAATTCCCGATGTATCCACATCAACAAATAAGAGCAAAATCATGGTCACGATGCACGCAGGCAGAGCAACCATCAGATTCGCGCGAAACTTATCTTTCAGTTGAACGCCTTGGGTTCTGGTTGCAGCAATAGTGGTATCTGACACAAACGAGAGGTTATCACCAAACATAGCTCCGCCAACAACAATTCCCAGTGCCATTTCAATAGGAAGCCCGAGATTAGTAGCAAGGCCGGCGCCTATAGGTGATAGCGCGGTTATCGTTCCCATCGAGGTGCCCATTGCAAAAGAAATAAAGCAACAAATTAGGAATAAGCCCGGCAAAATGAGTGACGACGGGACAAACTGCAGCGCCATGTTAACTGTGGCATCACGGGCACCAATATCAATCGTAACGGCATAGAATGCCCCCGCAAGGAGGAAGATGAGCACCAGCAAGATGATGTTCTTATCACCACCGCCTTTACAGAAAGTTTGGACTTTTTCAGAAAAGCTCACTTTTTCGTTCTTGGGGTTAAGACAAAGGCCGTATCCAGCGCTGATAAAAAACGCAACTAAAATAGGCATTGAAGTGATGTCATTGGTCGTCACACCCGTCACAACAACAAGAACAACAAAAAGAAGAATGGGCGTTAGCCCCATTGGATTTGGCGCGACAGAATTAGTTGGATGCACAGGAACTCGTTTGTGTTTCGTCAAATTTCATTAGGTGGAGAGGATAAAAGGTTTTGATTATATTGCAAAAGAAAATTAAAAACCTAATGGGCTTTCAATTTATCACGCACGTGTTCTGTGCATTAAAAAGTGACACGTCCAAATGAGGGTAGAAGTACAAAGCGTAATGTATACGCTGCTTTGAATTTTCACCACGCCCAATGCATTTAAGGGGGCGCATTGAAAAAGAGGGAAATAGACAGATTGCAGTCTTACTTGGCGTGTTGACCTTGTCCCTTTTAGATAACCTCGCAACTATCGGTAAAAAGAGACAAAGCCAATGCATTTGATTAAACCGCGTGTCGATAGCCATCATTTAATTGCACATCAATGGCTTTTAACACCGACGTTCTATTAATGCATCCCAACAAAATGCCGTCATCATCTACCACCGGGTAGACTTTGGGTTTTTGTTTCAAAAATAATTCCCCTAACTCAATCACTGACATATAGGGTTTTACGGAGAGTACCGGTGTTTTCATAATATCGCCCACCCGACATATCTGCTCTCGGTAATAGCTAGACGCAATCATTGTAGCAATGCAATCTTGCTCGGATAAAAACCCGATGACTCTACCTTTTATATCGAGCACCGGACCTCCGCTTTGTTGGGTGGATAATAGTGCTTCTACAGCCTGCGCAACTGGCATCTCAGCGTTCAACTTTACTGGATGCGTATTCATATAATCACTGACTTGCAACGATTCCATTTTTGTTCTCCAGCCGACGCGCCTATTAGCAATTAAATCGTAAAAGAATAAGCGATGCGACATTTTCATTATTATAAAAATCCGTGAAAGCGACATTCCCTCACTGTTTTAGCGTAGACCGAGAAATTAGCTCAGGCCAGTTGATTTAACAAAATTTTTACAGTGATGATATGCAACCGTTAAAAATACGGATAAACACGATGCTTCTCACCGACGTTTGATGCTTTTTACAAACAAAATAATGCCACTGATAAAAGGTTAAAATGTAGCAGGACAGAAATTTGGCGCTGGCCGTATCCCAGTGTAAACTGGAGCGCAAATTTAAGGGAACATCTCGGTGGTTATGCAAACACCTACTTTTTTATGGCACGACTTTGAAACCTTTGGCACTAACACCCATAAGGACTTACCCTGCCAATTTGCAGCGGTGCGCACGGACGAAAACTTAAACATTGTGGGAAAGCCCATTAATATAATGAGCGCCATAGCCAATGACTATCTTCCCCACCCTGAAGCCTGCTTAGTGACAGGAATTACACCGCAGCAAACATTGCGTGATGGTTCTAATGAAGCTGACTTTGCTGCAAAAATTTATCAAGAAATGGCTACGCCCAACACATGTAGTGTTGGGTACAACAGCATTCGTTTTGATGACGAAGTTGCCCGTTTTTTGTTTTATCGCAATTTTTACGATCCGTACTCAAGAGAATGGAGAAACGGCAATAGCCGCTGGGACATCATCGATCTGGCCCGAGCGTGTTATGCACTTCGCCCTGAAGGTATTGAATGGCCTGAACGGGATGACGGCTCGCCAAGCTTTAAACTAGAACTGCTCACCAAGGCCAATGGACTTGAGCACGGTAACGCCCACGACGCATTAAGTGATGTGTACGCTACCATTGCCCTTGCAAAGCTAATAAAAGAAAAGCAGCCAAGATTGTTCGATTACGCCTTTTCTCTTCGCAGTAAACAGGCGGTAATGCAGCAAATCGATCTCTCAAAGCCATCGGTGTTGCTTCACATTTCTTCCAAGCTACCTGCTTCACAAGGCTGTTGTACATGGATAATGCCTATTGCCAAGCATCCAAAGAACGGTAATGGATTCATTACCGTCGATTTATCTCACGATGTTGATAGCTTACTGAACGACACACCGGAAGAGATAAAACAAAAACTTTATGCCCCAGCGGAGCAATTTACTAGCAAGCAAGAACGACCTGGTATTAAGGTTATTCATGCAAATCGTTCTCCGTTCATTACCACTGCGAAAGCCATGTCTGAAGAAAATGCACAACGGTTAGGCCTTGATCGCGACCGCTGTCTAGATAACTACAAAAAAATTGCGGCAAGCCCCGAGATAGCGCAAAAGCTAGTGGCACTGTATGACATTGAGGAGGAGCATGGTGAACAGGATATCGACCATGCGCTGTATAGTGGTGGCTTTTTAAGTGAGGAAGACAGGCGCTGGTGCGAGCAAGTCATTGAGTCTCGTCCAGAAAACTTGATAGCTATTGCTGACAATACCCAACATCAGGGGTTACGAGCACTACTTTTCAGATATCGCGCTAGAAACTTTCCAAATACCCTTACCGCTGATGAGATGACACGATGGCAGCGTCATCGCCACGCCCGTTTAACCGATGCTTCGTCTAATGGTTCTATCACCTTAGATACCTATTTGGTTAAACTCGAACAGCTTGCCCACGAGTATAGTGATAACCCTGACAAGCAGGCAATTTTGCGTGCGTTGTATCAATACGCTGAAAACCTCTGATACGCTGAAAACCTTTGACGCAAAGCCAGTATCAGAATAAATTGTTGGGTATAAGGAAATAATGGCCGATTGTCGCAATAGGTACGTTTTGTACTAACGATACGTCAGACAGTGACAATAGTCATAGAAAGTACCATTAAGTAACAATACGAGCGGCCGATAACACATCAAGGTGTGCTCAGAGGATTATGTTGTCATGAATGGCGTTACAATTAGTTTCGATAAATCTAGAACGTATATAAATATTCAGCTCGACCCTTCTTTATTTGATGCCGATATTGATATCAGTAGCATTCGCGCCGAGCTTGAACGCGGCGAAACATCGGGTCTATACGTTTCAGAAAAATCACTAAAGTCTGCATGTGATACTGCCAACCATTATTTTAAAACTGGCGACAGTACAATAGTAAGAGAGCGTATTGGCGAGCGAAAAAATGCCGAAGTAGAGTTTCGTATTCCCGAAGACAATATGTCGGCAAATTTAGTGTTAACAGCACCTTATGGCGGCAAACTCCCCTCAATGGGTGCAATAATGTCTCTTGCAATGAAAAGTAAGATTGTTAAGGGCATTAGCACAAAGCGCATTAAGACGTTGCTGATACGGGCGAAACACGCCACAAGCGGCGAAATCCTTGAAGACACCATAGCAAAGGGCCTTCCCCCAAGAAATGGTAAAAATTCTAAATTTATCCCCCTCGTTCCTAACGCATTAGAACGAATTTTAAAACCGCAAACCCAGGTGGGTGAGCGAGTTGATATGCGTAATTTGGGCGAGGTAATTTGCGTTAAAGTAGACACACCAGTATTGAAACGCACGGCACCTACAAAGGGCCGCACTGGATTTGACATCAAAGGCAACAAGCTTCCATCCGTGCCAGGCGAATGGCTTGATTTCAAAATGGGAAGCGGTACCGTCGTATCAGACAGCGATTCAAATCTGCTTGTATCAAGCATATCCGGCATGCCGAAATATCGCGATCAAATAATGAATATAGACGACACCTTTATTTGCACAGGCGTAAATGTGGGCTCCGGGCATGTAAATTATGAAGGTGCTGTACTGGTTAACGGCGATGTTACCGAAAAAATGCAAATTAAAGCGTCAGGCGATGTCACCATCAATGGCTTTGTAGAATCGGCTCTTATCGAATCAGGCGGCGATATCATTATTACTGAAGGAGCCATGGGCAAGGTTAACGATAACGATGGTGAATACCATTGTAAATTGATTGCTGCAGGCAGCATTCACGTTCAGCACGGACAAGGTGTTGAGGTGCAGTGCAAAGGCGATGTCACTGTTGGCAGACAGCTAGCCTACAGCAGGTTGCGCTGTGGCGGCGCTGTTATCGTTGGTCAGTTAGATAACCCCATGGGGAATTTGTTTGCCTGCGACATCATCAGCCAAGGGCGTGTTGAAGCGGGCACACTAGGCGCGGTATCTGGCAGTACGTTAAAAATAGATTTTAGCCCGGGCTTTAACTTATTATTGGAACGAAAAGACGGCTTAGATGAACTGCTTAAGCAAATTCGGGAAAATAACTCAAAGCACAAAGAAAAAATCGATTTACTGAAAAGTAAAAAAGTCCCTAAAGAGCTCAAACAAAAAATGACTGATGCTCTTGAGCTATTTAACAACGAAACTGCGTTACTTGAATGGATTGAAGGAAAAGCCTCTGAAGTGAAAGGCGCCAAAGAATCCTATCAATCAGACGTTAAGCTGATAGCGAATAAGCGACTTTACCCTGGGGTTACTGCCAAACTTAACAACAGAAACTGGCGTTCAGAGCGCGAGTACAATCGCTCCCAGATTCGCT
Source organism: Alteromonas genovensis (assembly GCF_010500895.1). Lineage (GTDB taxonomy): Bacteria > Pseudomonadota > Gammaproteobacteria > Enterobacterales > Alteromonadaceae > Alteromonas > Alteromonas genovensis. Next base: position 52,772 of record NZ_JAAAWO010000011.1, on the reverse strand, counting down.
ACGATGCCCACCAGTGGCACTACGACCCTATTGTTTAGACGTTTTGTTTACCTTATGTGGTCGGGCTGTTTTTGATTGTGAGTGAGTCTTTTTGTGGGGGTATAAGCTAAGTCTCTGTATTGACCGAGCTAAGCGCAAGCGCTTAGCTCGTACGCCCAGCCCTTTAGCCCAACTTATGAGCTTGAATTATTTCTCGGCCACAGAGATGCTGTCTACACCTTCGCGCTTTGTTTTATTTAAAGCTTTGAGTGTTCGCTCGTACCAATCGGAAAACTCTTCTTCATCTTTCAGTTCAGCTAACCCCATAGACACACTCATTAGCGATGAAATTGCGTCTTCTTGCTTCATTCGTTCTAACAACCGATGAGCAAGCGTGGTTGCCGCATCCAGTTCTGTTTGAGGGCACAGAATAATAAACAACTGTTCGTTGAAACGAGACACCACATCCACTTCTCGTATTGTGCTTAAACAGCTTGCCGCTGTTTTTCTCAACAAATCCTCACGCACAAAGTCGTCGATAGCTCTCGCATTAACATCTCGCTGTGCTAAATCAATAAGAATGAGCGTTGCGGTTGTGTGAAAGCGCTGGAAACGAGAAATTTCCTCTTCAGCTCGCTGTATCATATGGTTTCGGTTATACAGCCCGGTTGTTTTGTCGTGGGCAGATAAGAAAGCGAGCGTACGGTTCTTTTCTAACAGCGTTGCCTGAAGCGCTCCTATTTCTTCATCTTTTTGCGCCACGATATGTTGGTATTTTCGCACATATCGATTGCGGTAAATTAACCATAGCAACACAAGCAATACGATAGTTACCCAAAGCATTAATTGAGAATAGCTGCGGCTATAGCGCATTTTAACGTTATTCCAGCGCTTATAGATTTCTACTTTCTTTTCTTCAGGAATGCGCTCTATGGCGAAATTCAGCTTTGGTATTAGGTGGCTCGACGATTTGTTCACGCCAAACGCTAGAGAGTCGTGTGGCTCTGCATACCCTACTATGCTTAAGTCTTTTAGGTTTTGATTATTGATATGCATGTTCACGCTAAGCAGTGAACCAACCATTACGTCGAACTTATCTTCACCGAGAAGATTAAGTCCTTCTTGCTCAGACGGCACCATCGCTAAACGTACATTGGGGTAATGACGATAAATGTATTCAAGCTGGCGATAGCCATCAACGATACCAACCGTTCGGTTACCTACCCCTGCATACCCTTGTAACATCGGAGTTCCCTCTTTTGCAATCAGCACATTCGGGGCTTCAAAGTAAGGGAGACTAAAATCGAGAAATTGCCGGCGATAGTCTGAAGTATTCAGCATAGGAATGACTTGGCAACGCCCTTGTTGAACAAACTCTAAGCTTTGCTGCCAGCTCTCTGTAGGAACTAATGTAAAAGAGAGGTTGCCGATGTCGGCGATAATGTCGAGGTATTCAGCAGATATACCAACATGAAGGTTATTGCGGATGGCTTCGTAGGGCGCCCAATTAGGATCGACGCAGTAGGTCACATTCTCAATAGTATTGTCGAGTATTTCGCTCTCAAACTCATTTTCAATTTGAGCGGATGCCGCGCAAATAAGCATATTTACGCTCAAGAAAACTGTCCACCCGACATAGCTAAATAATTTCAAAGCCTTACCATTAACACTACTTGCAAAAACAGCGAGAAAGTATTCATTCTTCACCGCCATTTTGCAATGTTTTCAAGAACGTTTTTCTGTGAATTTCTGTGATTTTGCAGTTAACTGGTTACGTAACGTGCTGTTTGCGTTGAAACTCGGCCTTTTCATATGTCTTTTTTTGCATGATATCGGCCAGTTTAGACACCGCGACTTCAATATCCTCAAATGATAAATAAAGTGGTGCAAAGCCTATTCGCAAAATATTGGGGGCCCGAAAATCTGCAATAACCCCCTTAGCAATCCACGCCTGGCATATTGCATAGGCTTCTGGGTGCGACAGTGCCACCTGACTACCTCTGTTTTCGATAGGAGGGCTGACAATATCCATATAGTCGCAAAGGCCTGCGCGCTTTCCTTCTGCGGCGAAAAAAGCTTGAAGCTTTTTGGATTTTTCATCTATCGCTTTCAAGCTTATATCGTCAAACACTGACAAAGCGGCATCAAGCACACTCATGCTCAAAATACCCGGGGTGCCGCATAGGTTCTGACTCACTGAATCATCAGCTTCGTAATCGGGCGTAAATGCAAATGGAGATTGATGACCCATCCATCCTGACAAAGGCTGTCTATATTGCTGTTGATGTCTTTGCGCTACATACACAAACGCCGGCGCACCCGGGCCACCGTTTAGGTATTTGTAGGTACAGCCTACCGCAAAATCCACGTTACACTTGTCTAATTCTACTGGAAACGCTCCTGCACTGTGGGCTAAATCCCACAATGTAAGAATACCGAGCTTCTGTGCTTGGCGAGTTATCGTCTCCATATTCAATTTAAAGCCGGAGCGAAAGTTTACCTGAGTTAGCATAAGTACCGCTATGTCGTCAGACAACTGGCCTTCAATATCGCCTTCATCTATGTAACGAATACTGTAGTCATCACCCAGCAACGTGAGTAGCCCCTGAACCATATAAATATCGGTTGGGAAATTGTCACGGGTGGTTGCTATCACCTTTTTGTCAGGCTGCATATTGAGCGCCGCGCTTAGCACTTTAAACAGATTAATGGATATTGAGTCACAAGAAACGACTTGCCCTGCCTCTGCTCCAATTAGCGCGCCTATTTTATCGCCTACTTTTTGAGGAAGTCTTATCCAGTCGTGACAGTTCCAACTTTTTATTAAATCCTTACCCCACTGGTTAGTTACCACGTCGCGAGCTCGCTCCTCAGCGGCCTTTGGTAGTGGCCCAAGTGAATTCCCGTCTAAGTAAATGGTATCGGGAGGCAGTGCAAATTGACTGACAACGTGGCGTAAGGGATCTTTATCGTCTAACTGCTTGGCGGAAAAAACCTTGTTAATCATTTGCTGTCACTACCTTTAGAAGTGCTTTGTAGGAGTCTGATTTAGGATGTAGCCAATCAAAATGGCCACCGTTTACAATAGAGATTGTTTTGGCATGCTCGCTTTCGCTGTGCAAAGCGGGCACTATGGCGTCCGCATCACCCTGCATCAGCACAACCGGATACCCAATACGCTCTAAATGTGGTGTTGCTTGCTTATACGCCTCAACACGCACTTCGGGCTTGCCGCCCATAAAATCAGGCGTTGCGGTTTGACAACTATTTGTACCCTTGGCGTACTCGGTTACATTGGTAATCGCTGCAAGGCCGATAACGGCTTTAATATTTACGCTCTTCGGTATATTTAGCTCAGAAGCGGCAGCAAGCAGGGCCAAGTGACCTCCTGCCGAGTGGCCTACAATGTAGACATTTTTTTCTTCATTTGTTTGGGAAAGTGAGCGCGTTATTGTGTTTATCGCGTCTTGAATATCGTTAAAACTGCCGGGCCAACCTCCTCCTTCATCGCCCGTTCTTCTGTACTCCACAGCGTAAGTATCGATGCCTGTGTTAGCCAAAGCTGAATAGAAGCCAGCGCCATGGGAGGCATCATACGCATTGAGCCAGCAGCCTCCGTGGATAAAAATAATGGCAGAATGAGATGCGCTTACTCCATCGCTATCTCTTTGAGCTTCGTATACTGACACCGTTTGAAGCGCATCGCTGCCGTAAGACATTATGCGTGTCGGCACAGATTTAGGTAGCAGTAAAAGTGAGCTGTAGGGAACTTGGTCGAAGGACGTTAATGACTCTGGCGTCTTAGTGTCGTTGTGTTTTTCATCCACAGCGGTCAGTGATGAACACCCGGCCAAGATCAAAATGGTAACGACTAGCAAAAGTAATTTATTCGGTAGCCTAATCAATGCAGGCAAGGCTTTCTCATGCCAATCCGTAGCAGCACAGTTCATGACAGCGCTAATTTTGTGGGTGCGTTTTTGATAGCGTTGATGCTTGCAGTGACGTTTGTACTTATATTTAAGTTAGCGTCAGTGAAAGTGAAAACTAAATTTCCAGTATAAGCTTTAAACTTCATATAACGTTCTTATTATGTATTTTTTGATTATTTAGACATAAATGGCACCACAAATGGTGCCATTTAAGCTATTAAAATTATGTAACTATTTATGTACTTACCTCTATATTTATAGGTGTATTTATTGATGTACGTACATAGTTATTTATCTACCTAGCTACATAATCGCTGTTAAGTGCATTTAACTTGCACTCAATGACTTTTTACTCAATGAAAAACGTTGTAGTAATCTAACCTACAGCATCTCAACAGCAAGTGCTACACCTTCACCACCGCCGATACATAAAGAGGCAATGCCACGCTTTTTATTGCGCTGTTTAAGCGCATGAAGCAACGTAACAAGTAAACGAGCACCCGAAGCGCCAATTGGATGACCAAGAGCACAAGCGCCACCCTTAACGTTTACTTTACTCTCATCGAGGCCTAACTTTTTAATGGCAAGCATAGTGACCATGGCAAATGCTTCGTTTATTTCAAACAGGTCTACTTCTTCTTTTGTCCAACCCGCCTTGCTTAGTACCTTTTCCATTGCACCTACTGGGGCCACGGTAAAGTTTTCTGGTTCAATAGAATGTGTTGCGTGGGCCACCACTTTGGCTAGCGGCGTTAGCCCCATTTCTTTTGCTTTTTCTTCGCTCATTACCACTAGTGCTGCTGCACCGTCTGAAATTGAGCTGGAGTTTGCGGCTGTAACGGTGCCGTCTTTTTTGAAAGCAGGTCGAAGCGATGGAATTTTTTCTGGACGGGCTGAGCCCGGACCTTCATCGGTATCGACAACCACATCGCCCTTGCGACCAGAAATAGTGACTTTGGCAATTTCGTCACCAAAGGTTCCGCTATTAATGGCTTCATGAGCTTTTGATAATGAACTTAACGCAAACTCATCCATTTCTTCTCGAGTAATGTTTTCACTGTCGGCGGTATCTTGGGCAAAGCAGCCCATTGCTTTTCCGTCGTAGGCGTTTTCAAGTCCATCCAGCATCATGTGATCGAGCACCTGACCGTGCCCCATTCGATAACCAGAACGGGCCTTGTCCAGCATGTAGGGTGCGTTACTCATACTTTCCATACCGCCAGCTACAACGGTGTCTGCACTACCCGCTTTAATTAAGTCATGGGCAAGCATGACAGCCTTTAGCCCTGAACCACATACTTTATTGATTGTGGTAACACCTGCACTTAGCGGTAAACCTGCACCTAGCGACGCCTGACGGGCAGGCGATTGACCAAGACCCGCTGGCAATACACAGCCCATTACCACTTCGTCGATTTGAGAGACATCCATGCTTTCACACGCGGCTTTAATCGCCACATTACCTAAATCTGTTGCACTCACTGGCGCTAGGCTACCGTTAAAACCGCCCATTGGCGTACGTTTAGCGGCAACAATCACTACTGTTTTATCACTCATAATCCAACCCTCAATATATAATAATTTCAATTACTTAAATGTGATCACTTTGCGTCATGTATACAAAAGTAAACACCTTGAACTGTGCTAAACAAAGACCGTCATCATGAAAAATTGACGTTAGCAAAATGTTACTTTACCTTTACGTAAAATGTAATTAACGTTAACGTAAACCTGTAACAAGGAACTGTCAACCAAACGCAACATTCTTACTTCACACAGAGAGTAAGCAAAGCCGAAGCGTAATCAAAAGAATGGCAGTAAATTATGCGCAATAAAGTATGCGCGCAACGTTAAGGACATGAGTCCACGTTTAAATTTTGGACAGCAAGAAAATGCTATACGACAAGGTACATGTAATGAGTCAGTCGGACAATGAAACTACTTTCGCCATTGGTGAGCTTGCGAGAGAGTTCGATATTACGCCCCGCTCCATTCGTTTTTACGAAGAGCAAGGGCTTTTATCTCCCACTCGCACTGGGCAAAACCGCGTTTATTTAAATAAAGACCGGGTTCGCCTAAAGCTAATATTGCGCGGCAAGCGTCTTGGCTTTTCACTTGCCGAAGTCAAGACACTATTCGACATGTACGACAGTAATCCAAACTCGGCCGTTCAGTTAGAAGCGATGCTAGAAATGTCCGAGCAAAAGCGTGCAGTGCTTAATCAACAATTAGAAGACATACAAATGTTGATGACAGAGCTGGACGACGTTGAAACCAGATGTAGAGAAGAACTCGCAGAACTTAAACGAGGAAAAATTGCATGAACACCTCCTACCCTACGATGAATTTTGGACTTGGCGAAGAAATCGATATGCTTCGAGATCAGGTCTATCAGTTTGCTCAAAACGAAATTGCACCACTTGCTGCACAGGCTGACGAAGATAACCAGTTCCCTAACCAGCTATGGACGAAGCTAGGCGACATGGGCCTTAACGGCGTGACGGTTTCAGAGCAGTATGGCGGATCAGGAATGGGTTATTTAGCTCATACCATAGCAATGGAAGAAGTAAGCCGTGCTTCTGGCGGCATTGGCCTAAGCTATGGCGCTCACTCAAATTTGTGTATCAACCAAATATACCGTAACGGCAACGAAGCCCAACGAGAAAAGTACCTTCCAAAACTCGTTTCTGGTGAGCATATCGGCGCCCTTGCGATGAGTGAGCCAAACGCCGGTTCTGACGTGGTAAGCATGAAGCTGCGCGCAGAGAAACGAGGCGACAAATACATCTTAAACGGTAACAAAATGTGGATCACTAACGGTCCAGATGCGCATACCTTTGTTATCTACGCAAAGACCGACCCAGCAGCGGGTCCAAGAGGCATAACGGCGTTTATCGTTGAGCGTGACTTCCCAGGCTTCAGCCGTGCACAGAAGCTAGATAAACTCGGCATGCGCTCATCAAATACATGTGAACTTGTGTTTGAAGACTGTGAAGTGCCAGCTGAAAACATCTTAGGAAACTTAGGCGAAGGCGTTCGCGTGTTAATGAGTGGTTTAGACTACGAAAGACTTGTGCTATCTGGCGGACCACTTGGCATCATGCAAGCATGTATGGATATTGTAGTTCCTTATGTGCACGACCGAGAGCAGTTTGGTCAATCAATCGGACAGTTTCAGCTAGTTCAGGGCAAAGTTGCCGACATGTATACGCAAATGAATGCATCAAGAGCCTATGTTTACGCGGTAGCACAGTCTTGCGATCGCGGTGAAACCACCCGTAAAGATGCGGCGGGCGCCATTCTTTATTCTGCAGAGCTAGCAACGAAAATAGCATTGGACGCCATTCAATTACTTGGTGGTAACGGCTATATCAACGAATACCCTACGGGTCGTCTTTTGCGCGATGCCAAGCTGTATGAAATTGGCGCAGGTACCTCTGAAATTAGACGTATGCTGATAGGTCGAGAGCTATTTAACGAATCTAAATAAGGTTTGTGAAATAAACAAGGCAGAGCGTCGTTAAAGGCTTAGTTAAATCGCATTGAACGCTCAGCGATAGCTGAGTGTACGAAGCGATTGGAAAGCGCGCAGACGCTAGAGACTGTAATTGCGAGACATGTATATTCAGTGAACTTCTGGTATAGATGTCTCTCGCACTTGCTTCCTAAGATTCAAGCCTATGCCAGAAGCTTTGCCTGTTTGCACATCTTAATTTTACGTTTGAAGCTTCGGATTAATAATAAAACGAAATACAACAACACCGACTATCCTTTTAGCTTCAAGATAATTTGAATAATAAATTAACAGCGCCGCTATCAAGTGCTAATACACAGGAGGGGGTATGCCCGTTCTACGTTCAAGTGTAAATACCAAATCTGAAACGTTCGCAGCAAACCGCGAACACATGCAGGCGCAAGTCGATGACTTGCACGAAAAAATAATGAAAATCGCACAGGGCGGCGGAGAGAAAGCTGCCGAACGTCATATCTCACGCGGAAAACTTCTCCCTAGAGATCGTATAAACGCCCTTCTCGATAAAGACACCCCATTTCTTGAAATTGGCCAACTTGCAGCATGGGAAGTCTACGACGACTACGTGCCGTGTGCAGGTGTAGTGGCAGGTATCGGTATGGTTGCCGGCACTGAATGCATGATTGTGGCCAACGATGCCACAGTAAAAGGCGGCACCTATTACCCGCTCACGGTTAAGAAGCATTTACGAGCCCAAACGATTGCCGAGCAGAACAATCTTCCTTGTATCTATCTTGTAGACTCAGGTGGCGCAAACTTACCTCGTCAATATGAAGTATTTCCTGACAGAGAACACTTTGGTCGAATCTTTTTCAATCAAGCGAATATGTCGGCCAAAAATATTCCGCAAATTGCGGTAGTGATGGGCTCGTGCACCGCGGGTGGTGCCTACGTTCCCGCCATGGCTGATGAAAGCATCATCGTGAAAGAACAGGCAACTATCTTTCTGGGTGGTCCACCGCTGGTAAAAGCGGCCACTGGTGAAGTGGTTAGTGCTGAAGAACTGGGTGGCGGAGACGTTCATACCCGTATTTCCGGCGTTGCTGATCAATTAGCCAATAATGATCATCACGCTTTATCGCTTGCTCGAAATGCAGTCTCCCGTCTTAACAGAGAAAAGCCAAAGCTGCTTGATGTTAAAGAGCCTAAGCCACCTAAGTTCGATCCAAAAGAAATTTATGGCATTGTGCCTAAAGATAGCAGGCAGACCTTTGACGTGAGAGAGATCATCGCTCGCATAGTCGATGATTCTGACTTTGATGAGTTTAAGCCACTTTACGGCACCACACTTGTGTGCGGTTTCGCCCGCCTTTTTGGGAATCCCGTTGGCATTGTTGCTAATAACGGCATTCTATTTGGCGAGAGCGCCATGAAGGGCGCGCACTTTGTTGAGCTTTGCGCTCAGCGAAAAATTCCTCTTATATTTTTACAAAACATCACCGGCTTTATGGTGGGTAAACAGTACGAGCATGGCGGCATTGCGAAACACGGTGCCAAAATGGTAACGGCTGTAGCCTGTGCTAATGTACCTAAACTAACGGTACTCATCGGCGGTAGTTTTGGTGCTGGTAACTACGGCATGTGCGGCAGAGCATACGACCCACGCTTTATGTTTATGTGGCCCAATGCACGTATTTCTGTGATGGGCGGTGAACAAGCGGCTGGCGTATTGGCTCAGGTTAAGCGCGATCAAAAAGAGCGTGCTGGCGAAAGCTGGAGCGAAGAAGAAGAAAAGCAATTCAAACAACCTGTTGTTGATAAATACGAAGAGCAAGGACACCCCTACTTCGCGTCAGCGAGATTATGGGACGATGGTGTGATTGACCCCGCAGACACTCGCTTAGTATTGGGTTTGTCATTATCTGCAGCACTTAATAAGCCAATTGAAGAAACGCAATTCGGCATATTTAGAATGTAGGAGCAGCACGAATGGACAACACCCAAAGAAATAACCCCCAAAAAGAAAATATAGTATCTGACGCAGTAACGTATCACGTAGATGACAAACATATCGCTACCGTTACATTGAACCGTGCTGAAAAGCACAATGCGTTTAATGACGACATGATTGCCGAGCTAGAAAGGCTTTTTAAAAAAGCAGGCCTTGATGACTCTGTTCGCGCTGTTGTTTTACGCGCTGAAGGCAAAAGTTTTAGTGCCGGTGCCGACCTCAACTGGATGAAAAAGATGGCCAGTTACACCGAGGCACAAAATCGTGAAGATGCCATGGGGCTTGCCTCAATGCTTCATACGCTTTACACCCTGCCAAAGCCTACCATTGCAAGAGTCCAAGGTGCTGCATTTGGCGGCGCGGTAGGGCTTATCGCCTGCTGTGATATCGCCATCGGCAGTAAACTGACTAACTTTTGCTTAAGCGAAGTAAAAATTGGTTTAGTGCCCGCGACTATCAGCCCTTATGTTATTGAGGCAATGGGTGCGCGCGTATGCAGACGCTATTTTCAAACGGCTGAAGTGTTTTCTGCAAGACGAGCCAGACGTTTGGGCTTACTGAGCGAAGCGGTCAATGAAGAAGACTTAGACAGCACAGTTAACGATATCATCGCTAGCATATTGAAAAATGGTCCGCAGGCCGTATCACAATCAAAGGCGCTGGTTCAGTGGGTATCCCATAAGCCAATAGACAGCGACATGTTAAACGATACCAGCAAACTCATCGCCAAAGTAAGAACTTCTGAAGAAGGCCAAGAGGGCCTAAGTGCGTTTCTTGAAAAGCGCAAAGCAGCTTGGTTGGAGGCAAAATAATGATAAATAAACTCTTAGTGGCAAACCGCGGCGAAATAGCATGCCGAGTAATGAAGACGGCAAAACACTTAGGTGTAAAAACCGTCGCCGTTTACTCTGATGCCGACGTTAACGCACGTCATGTTGCCATGGCCGACGAAGCCATTCACCTTGGACCATCCCCCTCTAAAGATAGCTATTTACGCAGCGACCTTATTATTGAGCACGCAAAAGCACTGGGCGTTGACGCGATTCATCCGGGCTATGGTTTCTTATCTGAAAATGCCGAATTTGCCAATCTTTGTAAGTCTAATGACATTATTTTTGTGGGGCCGCCGGCGTCTGCTATTGAAGCCATGGGCTCAAAATCTGCTGCCAAACGGATTATGGAAGAAGCGGGTGTACCGCTAGTACCAGGCTATCACGGTGATGATCAGCAAGAGTCTACGCTTAAACAAGCGGCAGATGACATGGGCTACCCAGTATTACTAAAAGCGGCCGCAGGTGGCGGCGGTAAAGGTATGCGTCAGGTGTGGAACGAAGGCGAATTCACTCAGGCACTTAACGCGGCAAAACGCGAGTCTATGGCAAGCTTTGGCGACGATCATATGCTTGTAGAAAAGTACCTCACTCGCCCTCGCCACGTGGAAATACAAGTATTCTGTGATAGCCATGGTAACGGCGTGTACTTATTTGAGCGAGACTGCTCGGTACAGCGTCGACACCAAAAAATTATTGAAGAAGCGCCTGCGCCAAACATGACCCAAAGCATTCGGGAAAGCATGGGTGAAGCGGCTATCTTGGCGGCAAAAGCGATTAATTATGAAGGTGCTGGTACCGTCGAGTTCTTATTAGATGAGGACGGCTCATTCTACTTCATGGAAATGAACACCCGCCTTCAGGTAGAACACCCTGTTACGGAAATGATCACTGGCGAAGATTTGGTCCAGTGGCAGTTGAGTGTGGCAGAAGGCAATGCGCTGCCTAAAACCCAGCAGGAATTAACGTTAAATGGGCACGCATTTGAAGCCCGTATTTACGCTGAAGATCCAGCCAATAACTTCTTACCTTCCACCGGTGTTTTGCACTTGTTGCAACCACCTGAAGAGTCTTCACTTATACGGGTAGACACGGGTGTTGTGCAAGGTGACGAGGTGAGTGTTTATTACGACCCAATGATTGCAAAGCTTGTGGTATGGGGCGAGTCTCGTGATATCGCGCTTAAAAGATTATTGCATGCCCTTGGCGATTATCATATTGCGGGTGTAACAACCAATATCGATTTTCTCAAGCGCGTAGCAAGCAATAGCGCATTTAAGGCTGCAGAATTAACCACCACCTTTGTTGAAAAGCACAACGACGCATTATTTGCTGAGGCTAAGCGCGACATTCAGGCAAAGTTACCGGTAATGGCGATATTGGCCGTATTACGTCGCCGTTTTGAAAAAGGCTTAGCTGCTGACAGAGCAAGCTATTCCCCTTGGTTTACAGCCGGTGCATGGCGGGCAAACGCGTCTCACGAAGAGCAGCTTACGCTATTAGTTGGCGAAGAAGAGTTCACGGTAACGGTGTGTCATGTGTTTAATGCCGATGCATCTGCGGCATGGGAAATTACAACGGCAAACTCCACGGTGAAAGTCAGTGGCGCCATCAATGATCATCAGCTTAACGTTGAAGTAGCAGGTATTAAATCGAAATACACCTTCGCAGTAAGCGATGGCGATTTTGGCTTATACAACCAAGATACGCATATCAACTTCACTGTTGTTGCCCCATCTGAAGGCGATGATGATGAAAATAGTGGTAACACTAACTTCGATGCCCCAATGAACGGCACCATAGTGGCTCACTTAGTGAAATGCGGTGAAAAGGTGAAAAAAGGCGAGCCAATTCTCGTTATGGAAGCCATGAAAATGGAACACAGCATTGTAGCCCCTAGCGATGGTGTTGTAGACAGCTTTTACTTTGAACCAGGTGAATTGGTAGACGGCGGCGCAGCCTTACTCGAATTCACAAGTGCCGACGCACAGGGAGCTTAGTCGCCATGGGTATACCACAGCACGTCAGTATTGTTGAAGTTGGGGCAAGAGATGGTCTTCAAAATGAAAAGTCCATCGTTACTGTTGATGACAAAATTGCGTTTATCAACTTACTGTCTGAAACAGGCCTGAAGCGCATTGAGGCTGGAAGTTTTGTTTCGCCCAAATGGGTGCCACAAATGGCTGATTCTGGCAATGTGTTTACGGGCATCAACAAAGCCAACGCTATAGTCTATTCAGCCCTAACCCCAAACGTTAAGGGGTTAGATGCTGCCATAGAGGCTGGAGTCACAGAGGTGGCGGTATTTGGCGCCGCCTCTGAGTCGTTTTCTAAGAAAAATATAAACTGCTCAATTGACGAGAGTTTGCAAAAATTTGAACCCGTTATTGAGAAAGCCCATGCTCATAATATGAGAGTACGTGGGTATGTGTCATGTGTTATGGGTTGCCCTTATGAAGGTGAAATAGCACCTAAAGCCGTTTCAAAAGTATCTAAGCAGCTGCTTGACATGGGCTGCTATGAAATATCATTAGGCGATACAATAGGCACGGGTACACCTGTGGCGACTCAGCGCTTACTAGATAGTGTGTTAACTGTGTTGTCCGTCGACGATGTTGCCGTTCACTTTCACGATACCTATGGACAGGCGCTTGTGAATATTTACGCGGCATTGCAATACGGAGTGGCGTCCATTGACTCTGCTGTAGCAGGCTTAGGCGGTTGCCCTTACGCTAAAGGTGCAAGCGGTAATGTGGCTACTGAAGATGTGCTTTATATGCTAAACGGCATGGGCATAGAAACAAACATCGACATGCAAAAGCTGCTTGTAGCGACAGACTTTATTTCGAAGGTGATCAATAAGTCTCCAGCTTCTAAGGTAGCCAACGCGCTTTTGACTAGCTAATTAGTGTCTTTTAGCCTAGGCGTTTTTGAGCTTAGGCTCATTTGGCAAAGGCTGTTTTAACCTATTTTTAAAGTAGTTTTAAAGTAACTTTAAACCACTGGGGCAGCCGCCTTAAACATATTAGGGTGCTAATTTATCGGCACCCTTTTTTTTTGTTGTCGAAAAAGGCCTGGCTTAATAAAATAGCCTTTTACCGCTTTTATTTTTCGTTCGGCAGTATCGCTGTGGATATCGTGGCCACAACCATCATGGCGGTCATAATATACACCACCGAGAACGACAAAAATGGGCCTATAGCGGCATACACCGCCCCGAAGGTGAGTAGGATTATGCCGATTGCCGTATTTGAAAACCCCACCAGTTCTGTGCGCTCCTGCCCTTCTTTGACATCAAGGCTGTATGTCTTTCGTCCCGTTCTTACCCCAGAGTGAGCAATAGACAAAATGAAAAACAAAACAGCAGAAATGATAAGTGTGTCAGACTCTATGATTAGTAAGCCTACGCAAGCAGCTATGGTAAGCACACCTGCTATTTGCAGCGTTAGCTTTGCGCTGTAATCTGCAACTTTTCCCCAAAGTAACGAAGAGCACATGGATGCTAATGCTTGCGCGGCAATATAAATAGGTAATAATTTCTGCGCATTATCACCATTTTCCAGCATGAAGTATGGGGCTACCAGCGCAGAATGAACAAAGAGACCTCGCACAAAGACAAACTGATAAACCGTTTTATCGAAACGGATAGAAAACATTTTGCCTTTATCATCACCGTTGTCTTCTACCTTTGTTTTCAAATTGAACATGCATAAAAGCGTAATAGTGAACGATACCGCAGCGCACACCAGTACGCCCAGCAAAGCGTTATCTTTAAACGTGTCATCAAAGATGAGTAGAGGAACCGCAACCAGCAGCGTCATTACGCCTGAAATAGTAGACGCCAATCCAACAAGATTACCCCGCTCTCCCTTGGGTACCACATCTGCTTCAATGTCTTTAACGGTTAACGAACATGCAGAACGACCTAAGCTCAGCAGTATGAGAAAGCCTAGAATGCACAGTCCCGCATTAAAGCCATCAAGTAAGACTGCAGAGCACAATATGCCCACTACTGAGGAAATTTGAATACAAATACCCACACGCCACACTTTATACCGAGCAGCATTATTACGTAGATACATGCTAATGAGCACTTGAGGTAGGAGTGCACCAGATTCACGGATTGGCACCAACCACCCGACCATCCAAGCCGGCGCGCCAAGAATAATGAGTAAAGCGGGAAGCGTGGTTTTCGCAGAAATAAGTAAGTCTGCTAATTTATTAAACGATAACCCAGTTACTAAAAGGTGCTTCTTGTTGGTCATGATGTAGATTCGTTTTTTATTATATGCACAGTTTTACGAGGTCTTATGTTTAAGGATCATGTTAAAAGGCTATGTAAAAGACTATATAAAAAATCATGTTAAACGAACAAGATAAACGCTTACGTTACTAGCTTTTCGGTAAGCGCTTTGTGGAGAAATGCATTAGGCGTTATTTTCCACCACGGTTTTTAAATTCTCTAAACCCATTGCGAAATCTGGGCCTATTATGTCGTCTATAAATAAAACAAACAGCTTATTAATCGGATTGTTATCCACCGTGCCCTCATCGCGCCAAGTCACGCGGCTACCACTGTCTGTGGCTTCAATTTCTACAACACCGCTCGACCCCATATCCATTTCTGGGAAATAGAGCGTGTAACCCACCTTGCTATTGTGCTCTAGTTGAACAATTTCCATTTCACCATCGCCTTCGGTATCGCTTTTCCACTCAAGTCGCATGCCGATAGCACGATCCGGTCCTGCATAGGAAAGTTCCATATTGGGGTCTCGTTTGAACCACACTCCCCATTTTTCCCATTGCTTTAAATTTACTACGTATGGGTATACATCTGACGTTTCAGCATCAATGATGATACTGCGTTCCACGGTATATTGTTGAGGCATAAAGAAACTGCTGACAATCACAAGGACAATTAGCCCGCTCACAGTAAACAATAACTTTTTTAACACACCCATGTTTTACTCCTCTTTAATTACCGACAACAAAATATAACATTTAATTAACAAATGTCATTGTGCATTTGTCTAAAAACCCTTTTTAATGAAAAAGTAATTTGTCTCTGTTAGTAAACCAATCATCTATTCACACTGTGGATCCTAAATCGGGCGCGTTTGATTAGGGCGGCACGGGCAGCGGGTGCTTAACGTATTATTTTCTGAATATGCTCTTTTTGGCGAACACATTTTTCTTATATGCTTAACGAAACAAAAGAAAGCGCTATCATTGTTATAAATGTTAATGAAAAAGTGATGTAAAGTGATGAAATCAACCTATTATTTTTACAGGTGTTCTGTAATATGAGACAAAGAAAGTCCACGTATCTATCGAGGCGTGGAGACAAGGGATTTAATAATCAAAGAGCGCATTCAGCCGTGTTAATAGCGATTTTACCTAGTCAAAGAGATTTATCATCGTGTTAAGTCGGCACCATTTATAAACAGGAGTTGTTAAGAAATGACTGATCGGAGTTCTCGTTACATAAGCAACCTTACTCGTGATACTTATGCGTTGATTCTAGCTGGTGGTAAAGGCTCTAGGTTACACGAGCTCACAGAATGGAGAGCAAAACCTGCACTGTATTTTGGTGGTAAATTCAGAATTATTGATTTTCCTCTATCAAATTGTATTAACTCAGGAATAAAGCGCGTTGGCGTTGTAACGCAATACAAATCACACTCTCTTATTCGCCATCTTGTTCGCGGTTGGGGTCATTTCAAAAGAGAGTTAGGTGAATCTGTAGAAATTCTTCCAGCTTCTCAGCGCTTTTCAGATAATTGGTATGAAGGTACTGCAGACGCGGTGTTTCAAAATATTGACATCATAAGGGATGAACTTCCTAAATATGTAATGATTTTATCTGGTGACCATATTTATCGCATGGACTACGGCGATATGCTGGCTAAACACGTTGAGTCTGGCGCTAAAATGACCGTGTCGTGCATGTCTGTACCTATTGAGGAGGCTGCTGGCTCGTTCGGTGTTATGTCGGTAGATGAGTCATACCGTATAAACGGCTTTGAAGAAAAACCGGAACACCCTACTCCGCTTCCTCATGACGATACTCGCTGCCTGGCATCAATGGGCAATTATGTTTTTGATACTGAGTTTTTATTTGAACAGCTGCGTGTAGATTCTAAGAACAGAGGCTCACAGCGAGACTTTGGTAAAGATATCATTCCTTCCATCATTGAAGAGCACTTGGTTCATGCGTTTCCCTTTGAAGCCGATAACGGTGAGAAAGCGTATTGGCGAGATGTGGGTACGCTTGACTCATTCTGGGACGCTAACATGGAAATGGTATCGCCTGTTCCGCAGTTGAACCTTTATGATAAAAAATGGCCTATCTGGACTTATCAAGAACAATTGCCACCTGCTAAGTTTGTGTGGGAAGACGAAGATAGACGAGGCGAAGCCATCAACTCAGTGGTGTCTGGCGGCTGTATTATCTCTGGTTCCACCCTGCGAAACTCAATCTGCTTTTCAAATGTTCGCGTGCACTCCTACGGACTAATTGAAGATGCAGTCATACTGCCTGGCGTTGAAATTATGCGCGGGTGCAAATTAAGAAAGGTAATCATAGACAGAGGCTGCGTTATCCCTGAAGGCACTGTCATTGGCTATGACCACGACGAAGACCGTGCCAGAGGATTCCGAGTATCAGAAAAAGGCGTAGTCCTTGTTACTCGAGAAATGTTAGGTCAACACGTAGGCGCTTACTAAGCGCCTAGCAATTTTACTATACCCTCGTTTACGAAGCATTCCATTGTTGTAAGGTGGTAGCAATAAATTCAGCTACCGCCTCTGGATGCTCTAGCGGAAACATATGCCCCCCTTCAAGCTCGGTGTGCGTTATTGCGTTATGCTGAAGTAATCGAGAATACATTTCTGGTCTGCATACCTTGCTTTTTGTACCGGTAACTAACACTGCTGGACACTTAAGCTTTCCTTTGTACTTTCCAAGGTTATGGGGCACGTTTCGAAACAGCGCCGCTTCCACATCGGCTTTAAACGTTAATGAAATACTGTCCGGCTTATTTGCTGTTACAGCATTAACGTAATCTCTTACACAGCGTTTATCCATATCTCTAAATAAGGCTTTGCTATGAAAGTAAGCCACCATATCGGTATTAGCGGGCCACTGTGTGTTTCTTGTTTGAGCTAACTTTGCCGGGGTTAATTTGTTGATTAATGGCGTGTACTTGGCCAACCTAAAAAAGTGGCTCATTGGCCCTACCACAAGGGGAGGGTCTAATAATATTAGGCCTCTAAATAATTCCGGCGCCTCACATGCGGCCATGTACGATATTACCGCACCAAAAGAGTGACCAACCGCGAATACTCCACGCTCGTCCTTATTTTCAGCCCTTATGTGGCGAATAAGTTCTTGTACTTGATTGCGCCAGTTACCATTTACGGGAAGCTTTGGATCGTGACCAAAGCGCTCAACATGTAAACGATTAAAATTATTTGGCAATTCTGAAAATAAGGTATTGTAGCTTCCCGCTGGAAAGCCATTGGCATGGGCGAAGTGAAAACTTAACTCTGCTGATGACACCGTGTCACTCCTGAACCTGATAAAAAGACTTCAAAATAAAAGGGGCTAATAGCCCCTTAATCATACAGTATTGCGATCGTTGGCGAGATAGTACTATAACCCTCTCGATTCTGCCATTTCCCAGTCTTTCACAATCTTTGTGCTTGTCCACAAGAATACGGCAATTGACAATGCGTACGGTACAACGAGATAAAGCAGTGCTTGCCTTAATGCTTCTGTTTCACCTAGTGATGGTACGAGGGATTGACTGATGATACCGGTTAGCGTTGGTCCGCCACCAAGGGCAATAATGTTAAGCACAAAGAAGAACAAGGCGGTAGACATTGCTCGCACGTTAATAGGTGCTAGTGTTTGCGCCATTGCAAAGCTTGGGCCTAAATAGGAACCGCTGGTGAACAACAGAAGCGCCATCAATCCTACCGATAACCACAAGTCTTGAACTTGAAGGGATGCATAAAACGCTGGCAAACCCACAATAAGCATAATAGCTGGCAACAGTGCATACGCTTTTTTATTGTGTTTGCCCCATCTATCAGCGATGTAGCCACCTAACCACACGCCTAGTGCATATGCAGTACCGTTAATGATGCCGAAGACTACCAGCAGCTGGGTAATGTCTAAACCAGCAAAGGCACGCACATAGTAATCAATGATCCAGGTCGAAATTGCGTAGTTACCGAAAGAGCCAAAGGAAATGCCTAAAGCCATTCCCCACCACGTAGGAATTTTGAGCAACTGCTTCAACGACTTTTTAACGCTTGGCTTATTAGCATTTTCTGTTTGCGAGGGAGCGGTAACAGAGCGAGTGGGCTCTTTAACCGTAAATTTAAGCAGCAAGGCAAGCAAAACGCCTGGTATGCCTACGCTGTACATAACCGTTCGCCAATCGGCCGAGCCGCCCTGTAAGAAAAACGCCGAGGCAAAAAACGCGAGCATTATGCCAAACGGTATCCCCAGTGAGTAAATAGACAATGCGCCCGCTCGTTTTTCCTTTGGAAACAAGTCGGAGATAATACTGTGTGAAGGCGGGCTTCCGCCGGCTTCTCCAATACCTACCCCAATGCGCGCTATTGCCAACTGAACATAATTGCTGGCAAGCCCTGAAGCTGCTGTAAAACCGCTCCATAGAGTGAGTGAAATGGCAATGATATTGACTCTGCTATATCGGTCGGCAAGCCACGCGATAGGAATTCCCATCACGGTGTACAGCAAAGCAAAGTAGATCCCTTTAAGCCATCCTAATTGCGCATCATCAAGACCCAAATCGGCTTTTATGAAGGGAGAGAGAATACCTATTATCTGACGGTCAATAAAATTGAATGCATAGACAAGTGTGAGAATAAAGAGTACGTAGTTGCGGTAACTTCGAGATACACCCGCTTCTTGTGCGGGTAAACCTTCAACGCTTGTATGGGCCATAACAGTCCTTTTAAATGAAGATAGGACAGTCTAGGCATGAGGTAAATTATTTGGCAACTAATTGTTACTTATTTGTAAACATAACGAAAATTTGTAACTGAGGCTTTTTGTTCCATACGGCTTAGGGTAGGATATTTAGCCTAAGACTCATCAGACCAGATAGGCAGTTATGACAGTAGATCAACTGTTAGATATCCCTTCCCTAACCCAAACTTCTGAAAATACCTGGAAGGTAGAAAACCTTGTTATTCCGAAAACATGGGGACAAGGTAGAACCGCATTCGGTGGTATTTCGGCAGGCATGTTGTACACCGCGGTAAAGCAGCAGATTACCGATGATAGGGTATTACGCTCATTCACCACCAACTTTGTTGGACCTCTCATGCTCGACACGCCTTTTTCAATAGAAGTTACCTTGTTGAGAATGGGAAAAAACGTGTCTCAATACACAGCGCACGCCATGCAAGACGGTAAAAGCTGTGTGTTTTCTCAAGCGTGTTTTGGCATTGGCCGAGAATCAGGCATACGGGTTGAAAATACCGAAACGCATCAGATGTCTACGCCTAACAAAGCGAAGTTTATTCCTCAAATCCCTAAAATAACGCCGAAGTTTTTACGCTATTTCGACCTAGCGATAGAAGATGGCGGTATTCCGTTTACTCGCAAGAAAACCAGCATTTATCACGGGTTTATGCGCTTTAAGCAGCCACCATCGCACATTACTGACGCTCATATCATTACAATGATCGATGCTTGGCCTCCTACGCTACTGCAAATGATGAAGCTCCCTGCCCCAGCAAGTACCGTAAGCTGGAACTTAGAGTTTATTCATCCGCATAAACCAGTATCACCCAGCGATTGGTTTGCGTATAAGGCACATACACGACAAGCTGCAGATGGATATGGCCATACAGAGGCAACCATTTGGGACAAAGATAACGAGGTTATCGCAATAAGCAGACAGACTGTGGCGGTGTTCGACTAGTCTTTTGGCACCAAGCTTTTTTAGCACCTGAGATTTGGCACCTAAGGTTTTAGTGGCCAGTGCCATGCTGGCCATTGTTGTTTCTCACAAACTCAATAAAGCATAAATGCGTTGGGGTTAAACAACGATATTACTGAAATACACTGAAGATTGGTGATATCTAAGGCATCCTCCAAGTCGTCTCTTTTTAATGTCAGTTGCTCGTGCAGCTCTGGTTTTAAATTATGATAGCTAGGGTAAATTTCAGGATTGACATTATCCAGTGACAGCACGTAAGAAAGTTGAAGTATGCGGTTTGAGTCTGATTGCGGATCGCCTTGTACGTTATGAATATTCGCTATTGGATCTGAAATAGTATCTGGAATGCCCCATTTTTTTATAAGGCCCGCAGACACTTGGCTGTACGTATAGCCTAACACGCCGTACTGAAGTTCAGCGGGGGTGACTTGTTCACTGTAATTCAGGCAGCGTTTCGCAGCCTCTGGCAATGTAGACACTACAACAAGCTCGCCGATATTGTGCAGTAACCCTGCAACAAAGAATCGCTCAGGCTCTTTGATTGCTTTAATTTCAGCAAAGTATTTCGCTAGCAATCCGCAGGATACGCTGTGCTCCCAAAATTTATCTAAATCAATAATTTGGGCATCGACTTTTCCAAACGCCTGACTCACACCATAGGCTAATGCGAGGTCGTAAGTTGAGCGTGTACCAACCACTTGGACCGCTCTGGATACCGTGTCTATCTTATTAGGGAATTGATAGAGTGCAGAGTTTGCTACACGCAACAGCTGTGTGGCTAAGGACGGGTCGAAAGCGATAATTTCACTGATGTCATCTATGCTTGACGCTTCATCATCCATACAGCTTTTCAAGCGTAATACTGAATCTGGCAATACGAATAAGTCTTCGGCTTTCGAAACTAATTCATCTATGTTCATGTGTGCACTCACTCCAATGCAACCAATGTGGCGTTTGTGTTGTTAGAGAGGTCCGATTCTCCGTCAATACTGTAGGTATAGGCGTATTTATCTTGCTGGTCAACAGATGCCGCATCATCAAAAAGTATGATTTCTTTTTATATCAGAAACTTAAAATTGCAAAAATAGACTAAAAGATAAAGCGCTCTGCTAAATAAGTTAATGCCTTTCACAGACTTAGCAAAGCGTATTGCGCTCATTATAGCGCTGTACGAGCTTAAATACTTTCCGATCCTCTTTGATTAATACTTTTTTATACGAAGAAGCGTTTTTCCCCTACTCTTTTTGTTCACCCTCTTTGATGCAACAGTGACTAGCTTATTCGCCTTGTTGAACCCTGTAATTCTCAACATCTCTTGATTGTTTTGGTATAGTCCGCGCACTTTCGTTGTGAGAAGAAATTTTAATATGCTTAACATAGTGGTGATTGGTTATGTATGGCCTGAGCCGAATTCGTCTGCTGCGGGGCAAAACATGCTTTCGTTGATAAGACAACATTGCGACGCTGGCAATAAAGTAACCTTTCTTACCGCTGCTGCCGACAGTATTCACAAGGCTGATCTGGCAAAATTTGATGTTACAAGCGAGGCGATTGCCCTTAACTGCAGCAGTTTCGATGAGCGTATTCGTGAAATAAGCCCAGACGTGGTTATCTTTGACCGCTACATGACGGAAGAGCAATTCTCCTGGCGAGTAAAAGACGCATGCCCACATGCATTAAGAGTGTTGAATACGGAAGACTTACACAGCCTTCGACAGGCGCGCCACGATGCGGTAAAAAGCTCAGGTGATGCATCTAATGCTCAGCTCAACACTGAGCTAGCGCAACGAGAAATTGCCTCTATTTTGCGTAGCGACCTAACGCTAGTTATTTCACAATATGAAAAACAGTTACTGGAAAACCACTACAACGTGCCACGTGCTCAACTTCGATTGCATCCCCTTTTTGTTGAGGACGCCCCCACAAGCACATTAGACTACTCACAGCGTCAACACTTTGTGCACATTGGTAATTTTCGTCATGCGCCAAATTGGGACGCTGTGCTCCAGTTAAAGCAGCATATTTGGCCAGCTATTCGCAAAAAAATTCCTGACGCCCAATTACACATTTACGGCGCCTATCTACCTAAGAAAGCCTCTCAACTACACAACGTTGCACAAGGGTTTATTGTAAAAGGCTGGGCAGATAATGCAGAGGAAGTTATTTCAAGCGCTCGCGTCCTCATCGCTCCCATTCGATTTGGCGCAGGCATCAAAGGAAAACTGCTTGATGCCATGCGCACACACACACCAAGCGTGACTACTTGGCTAGGCTCGGAAGGTATAAGCTTGGAAGGTATAAGCTTGGGAGGTATTAGCTCGGAAGGTATAAGCTCAAAAGGCGATTTGCTAGATACACACACCAACAACGAAAAAGAAGTAACGGCGATATCTACCCATTGGCCGGGCGCAATCTGTTCACCCATTATGGATAATCATGCTGTCGATAACTTTGTTGAGCATGCAGTATCACTGTATCAAAACGAAACAAGGTGGCAGAAAGCGAGCAAACAGTGCGAAGAGATGCTTAAGGCTTACAGAGCGCAGGCTGATGACATGACGCTACCTGAACATCTACAGTTGCTGTTCAACGGGCTAAAAAACCATCGAAAATCGCTCTTTTTGCAAAGCTTGCTATGGCACCAGAGTTTGAATGCGACAAAGTATATGTCGCAGTGGATAGAAGAAAAGAATAAATAGCAGGCTATAGCGTAAGGGCCAATATTAAAGAGGTTAAAGAGATTAAAAAGAAAAAAGAGGGTTAAAGGGATTCAACGCTCTTTTAATTGGTGCACCACTGATTTTATTCCGTTTCCTCGAGACTCGCTCATGTAGCGCTGCAGCTGGCACTCATTTAAGTAAGCCCCAAAATCAAAATTAGCGCGCTCTTGCTGTTCTAAACTATTGGCTTTTTCAAGCAGAACCGCGAGCACGCCTCGAATGACTTTACTTGGTGAATAGGCGACAAATTCGGTGTTGCTCTCTGCGTCTAGTAACGCCAACCACACTGGGCTCTCGCATCCCTCTACTGAGTTAGCATCGCGCCGCAAATACTCAGGCATTGCAGGTAATTTTTTACCTGCTAGCATTATGGTTCGAGTAAACTCATCCCAACTTTTAGCCTGTGATAGCTGCTGTGCAAGAGGAAGTAATTGCATATTCGCCAGTGTCATTTCTTTAAACCCGCTTCACTGTTTTGTTAACTACTTACTTTCGTCATCACCGAGCTTTGACGTTTTATCCTCACTTGGCTGATCATTTAGCTCTGAGCCTAGCTCTTCACTCAGCTCTGGCGCTGTCATCACCAAGTTTTCTACGTCGCTTTGCGTTGGAAACATAACCAGCTCGACGCCATTTGTTTCAAGGCCAGGTAGCCATGTAGATACAAACTCGTTTAACGGCGTGCTAACACACATACCGTCAAGGCCATTTGACGTAACAAAGGCATTCGCTAAGTCGCGATGGGGGAAAATAGGAAGACGCACTGCACCATCATCTTCAAGCATAACGAAACCTTCAGAGCCTTGTACTAACCACACCGCTTTGGCTTTACTCACATAACTGATAACCAACATCTGTCTTTCTTCTGCAGACAGCTTCATTGCTTGGTCTATGACTGTATCACTTAATTTTTCACTAATAGTATTTGGAAACACGGCGGTTCTCGTCTTAAAATTTTCGGCAAGTATACCTGTGCCAGTTGTGTGTGCAACGGCAATTAGTCCAATGTCGAGATGCCGCTTTTCAAACGTCTGTGATACCATTAACACGTGGTTTATTTATGACAGCATTTATTTATAACAACATTTACGGCGTTTTACTAAATCGTTTTGTTTGTTTCTAGTCAGGTATCTTTAACGTGCTTTTAGGTGTTATCCGAGTCTAAATAAATTGCCCAGAACACATACAAATGATGAGACAGGACAAAAGATTACCTCTATGCACACACTATTTACGGCGTTAAAACAAGATACTCTCGATAAACACACCACATTAGAAGAAACGCCCCCTTTTTCGCTATTTCACAACCTATCCGAGTTTAATACTTCAACGTATAGCGATGTGCTTAGCGTAATGTCAGTATTTCATAGCATCACATCATCTCATGTTTTAAAAGCGCTAAACGAAACCCCCAGTGTTAATAGGCTTGCAGAGATGTTAAACACAGATGAAGTTTCTGCCGCCCTTCATCGCGATACCAACGCATTGCATTGTAATTTTGCCGAAAGCTTTGATACTGAGAAAAGCGTTGAGACTGATATGTCCGTTGAGACTCAGGCACAAACTAGTCAAAACCTAGACAGTCAGACAGTCAATGCGCTTGAGAACCAACTCAGCTTTCGCGGGCAAAACTCAGCGGCTATCGCAGCCATATATGTGTGGCTAGGCTCTTCCATGGGAGCCAACATGATTAGCAGACGGCTTGAAAAGCTTAATAACGATATTCCAACAGCCTATTATTCAGCAATGGCAGGATGCGCTAAAGCATGGGTCCCGTTTAAGCAAACCGCTGAACATATATTGGCTGAATTAAAGCTTGATAATGACAAGGGTATTCGAGATATTGTGGAAGATGCAAACTCGTGGTTTTCATTTTTAATCTCCCTAGGCAAGGCCCAGACAGGTAAGTAATCCCTGAATCCCTCCATTTATTCCCCAACGTATAAATTATCTTAATCAACCCTCTCTGCTTGTTGGTATATTATTCTTTAAGAATTTATAAATAGCGTCAAGCACCGAACATTAGCGTCGATATGCATTAAGTCCGTTAAGCGTGTCGCAAGTTTCTGGTATTCTAGGCCCATCATTGAATTGTTAGAAAAGAAAGTATGAAAGTTGTATCGTTTAACATAAATGGGATCCGTGCCCGTCTTCATCAGCTACAAGCATTAATAGATGCTCATCAACCCGACGTTATTGGTTTGCAGGAGATAAAAGTTCACGATGAACAGTTTCCTGTGAAAGCTGTTGAGGACATGGGTTACAAGGTCTTTTTTCATGGCCAAAAAAGCCACTATGGTGTGGCCTTTTTAGCGAAAAAGTCGCCAACGGCTGTCATCAAAGGCTTCCCTACAGATGATGAAGATGCCCAACGCCGCATGATAATTCTCAAAACCACCGACGATGCAGGCGACCCCGTTACCATTTTAAACGGGTACTTTCCGCAGGGTGAGAATCAAAAGCACGAAACCAAATACCCCGCTAAGAAAAAATATTATCAAGATTTAATGACCTACCTTAACGACAACCATACGCCTGACGAAAAAGTCATTGTTATGGGAGATGTTAACGTGTCGCACACCGATTTAGACATTGGTATTGGCGAAGAGAACAAAAAGCGCTGGTTAAGAACGGGGAAATGTAGCTTCTTACCAGAAGAGCGTGAGTGGCTAAACACACTCATGTCTTGGGGTTTTGAGGACAGTTACCGAAGCCTAAACCCACAAAGAGACGATGAATATTCGTGGTTCGACTACCGCTCTAAAGGGTTTAACGATAACCGAGGCCTACGAATAGATTTGATCCTCGCTACACCATCGTTGCACAGTGCGCTGAAAGACGCAGGTATAGATTACGAATTACGGGGAATTGAAAAGCCCTCTGATCATGCCCCAATTTGGGCTACGTATGAGTAAATTAGTGACTCATACTCATTGGTAAACCTTAAACGCTCTTAAGTGCACAAACGCGTAGCGCTTAACTAATACTACTATACGCAGGAGAAACAGTGAGTACATTGCAAACGTTGGCGATGGTTGTTTACGGGCTTTTCGTTTTAGGCTCGCTTAAAAACATAGACCTCGTTCATTTCGCAAAGACCAAACACCAGCAACATCTGGTGTTTGGTACTGCTGCTGCACTTTTTGTGCTGTGGTTGCTAAAGGCAGGTATCTTTGAAGGGTTAGACGTGCACTTCCTTGGTCTGTCTGTACTCACGCTAATGCTCGGTTTTCGCTACGCGGTTATTTCATCTTTTATTGCACTTATTGGCGCTCACATCATTGGATACGGAACCTGGCAGAGTTTTGGGGTAAATGGCCTGCTCGGCACAGTACTTCCCATCGCCGTTACGTACTTTTTCTTTATGCTGTCGTTTCACCGTATTCCAAGGCAGCTCTTTGTTTACATATTTGTGTGCGCTTTTTTCCCAGCCGCAGTGGGTATTGCGCTAAAGACCTTTTCCTTAGGTGGTTATTTCTTTATCGAAGGCGTTTACTCTTGGGATATCGTTTTTTCAAACTACGTGGTGCTTATTCCACTGCTTATCTTTCCTGAAGCATTGCTTAACGGCATGGCAATTACCCTACTCGTTATTTATCAGCCCACTTGGGTTTATACCTTCCACGATAAGTTTTACCTCGATAACTGAGAATAGATAAACATGCTCTAGCAACCGAATCTCTATAACTAATTGTTAATGAGATTTTAAAAATTTTTAATCTACACTATGCCTAACAGCAATTAAGTAGTTCATTCTATGCGCATAAAAACCTATTCATCAGATGAAAAAGACACATTGGCGGCCGCAAAAGAAGCGTGCGGTGCACTTCAAAACGATGAACCAACATCATTAGTGATTGCGTTTACTAACGCTGAGCACGATGCCAGCACCCTAGTCGCGTCACTCAACGAATCTGGCGCCCCTTATCTATTGGCCACCTCATGCTTGGGAAGCTTATTGTGCGACGAGTCACGCGCGCAGGCAGACGCAGGTTTAAGTGTGCTGTCGATTTTTGATGAAGCTGGCGCATTTGGTGTTGGTAGCGCCGATTGTTCAGAAACTGACGCCTTTAGTGCAGGTGCTAGCGCCCTTGAGAATGCTCTTATGAGTGCAGGCCGTCCGTTTGAAAGCCCCTCTCTTATATGGTGCGCGCTTCCACCTGGTGAGGAAGAGGCCATACTCAATGGTTTTACCAGCGTTGTGGGCGAGCAAGTACCTATTTTTGGCGGCTCGGCCGCAGACAATACCGTTGAGGGCAATTGGTACATCAGTACGTCATCACACAGCGGCGCCAATTGCTTAGCAGTGGCAGTGATGTATCCTTCCTCGCCGCTAGGGCTTAGCTACAGTTCTGGATATAAGCCAACTGAAACCGTTTTTAAAGCGTCGAGTGCTCAAAACAGGCACATACTAGAGCTCGATGGCGTGTCCGCTGCAAAGGCGTACAACGAGGCGACAAATGGGTTGATAGCTAAAGAATTGGCCGGAGGTCAAATTCTAGGGCTTACCTCTACAGCCCCATTAGGCAAGCCAGTGCAGCTAGAAAATGGCGCACTTAATTACCTTTTGTGCCACCCCGATGAGGTATGTAGTGATGGCGGCCTTAACGTGTTCTCCGAGGTTATAGAAGGGGAAGAGCTGGTGTTGATGGAAGGAAGCATTGCCAGTTTAACGGCGCGAGCAGAGCGGGTTATCAACAACGCCATTATGCTGCTACCAGATGATAGCAAGCCCGTTGGCGTGCTGTTGGTCTACTGTGCAGGCTGTCGATTAACGGTTGGCGATGAAATTCACCCGATGCTCACATCCCTTCAAGAAAAATTTGAGAGCCTGCCTATTTGCGGCACTTACACCTTCGGTGAACAAGGTCGATTTTTAGACGGTAAAAGCAGGCATGGTAATTTAATGATATCAGCGGTCGTTTTTTCTCAATGAAGGTTTTTCTTGATAGTAGGTTTTTTGGCCTCAGTTTTTTAATAACCGTTTTTAATGGCAGCGTTTAGATGAGTAAGGATTACGAAAACGTTCTAGAAGACTTAGCCCTCGTATATCGGCTGAAAGAGCAGGCAGAAGCCCATAAAAAAGAAAGCGATGCGCTGCTCGCTGGCACACGGGCTTTGCTTACTGCAAAAAATGAAAAAGAGCTGTATACCAAAATGTTTGGTATTTTTCGCAGCCTTTACAGTTACGACGTTAGCTTTGTATTAGAGAACGACAGCAAAGGCAAAATGCGCTGCACCAATACCACTCACCCTAAGTTATTAGATACCATGTGGGACGTGGACGAAACACTTTCTCGGGCCATAAAAAGCTCTCCAGTGGCGCTTTTTAATGTAAAGCTACAGCCAACATGGCGCGAGCACCTTCACCTTTTTGATGCTCCGATAACCTCTGCATTACTGTGCCCATTTAGAGTGCACCACCAGCAGGCAGTTATGGTGTTTTGTCATCAAACCTTGGGATTCTATACCCAAGAGTATGTGGATATGGCAAACCGCTACCGCACCTTTACTCAACAAATGTCTATGAGCGTTCAGGCCAAACTAATGGCCCTAGAAACCATTAAACTAAAAGAAGAGAAGGCCCAAGTTGAAAAGAGCCTTATCTCATCAGAAAAGATGGCGTCTCTTGGTCTGCTAGCCGCGGGTGTCGCCCACGAAATTAATAACCCCATTGCGTTTGTGAATAGCAATATGATGTTTATTAAAGACGTATTACCATCGTTAACAAGCATGCAAGATATTGTGCAAGAGCTTGCGAGGGCCACCACTGACGAAGAGCGCGCTGCTGTGGCTGAAAAAGCGAAGCAGTGGACAAGCAACAACAAAATAGGCCCCATTGTGGATGAAATTGCCGATATCTGTGAGGAGTCTGGGGAAGGGTTAAATCGCGTTACTGAAATTATCACTAGCTTGCGCTCATTTTCACACAGCTCAGATGTATCAATTGATGACACCGTCAATATAAACGACTGCATCACTAACGGCCTTAGACTGGTTAATAGCGAACTTAAACACAAAGTGACCATCAATACCGACCTTGCAGATATACCGTTGATTAAGGGGAAAACCGGTAAATTAAATCAGGTGTTAGTAAATTTGTTCGTTAACGCAGCGCAGGCTATGGATAACGGCGGCACACTGACTGTTACAACACAATGCAACTATCTAGATGATAATGAAGTAGTGATAGTGACCGTGCAAGACACCGGTAGTGGTATAGAGAAAGACGATTTAGAAAAGCTATTCGACCCCTTTTACACGACAAAACCCACAGGCAAAGGCACAGGTTTGGGCCTATATATATCGTTTTCAATCATTGAATCTATGGGCGGAAAAATAAAGGTAGATAGCGAAGTCAATGTAGGCACTACCTTCACGCTTCAGCTTCCTGTTGCAAGCAGTGATAGTGAAACTGATGATAGTGAAACTGGTGATAGTGAAACTGGTGATAGTGAAACTGGTGATAGTGAAAGCGACAATGGCAATGCTGATAGCGCTAACGCTAATAAAGCGCCTTAAATAAAAAAGCCGCATCGATGTAATGATCAATACGGCTTTGATATTTACTAGAAAGCAGAATGTTGACGCTTTATTTCTTGAAAAGAATATCCATCACTTCAGATAACTCGCCTTTCCCAGCACGAATTTCTTCTTCCGATAAACCGGCAATCTCATGAGGGAAAACAAGCCATTCGTCGCTTTCGTTAATATGGTAGTCAGGCACTATGTCTGTTTTGTTGTTTTGCGGCTTGTACCAAGGACAAGCAATGCGAATGTCTGTAGGTGTGTTTAAACGCATCAGCTTGTTGATTTGTTATTCACTTACTTTGCTAGAGGCTCGGTCAGTAAATCATTCATTTTGTAGCACTTGAGAAGGCTGCGTTTTCATGGCTTTGAAGGCAGGGTAAATACTGGCCAATACGCATAGCAACACAGAAATGCCGGTTATGCTGACAATTTGCATGACATCCATATCAATTGGCAGCCCGCTTCCATCGGCCGCCAAAGCAAGTGGAGAGTTAACCAGTTCTAACACGTTATTAAGCTGACTGGTAATAATGCAACCCAAGACCAGTCCAATTCCCGCGCCTTTAATTCCGTTAAACAGGCCATTTAAAACAAAAATCCACATAACCGTTTTAGGCATCATGCCTTGGGTTTGCAATACGGCAATATCGCCCTGTTTTTCCGAGACCACCATTACCAGGGCAGATATAATATTAAACGCCGCCACTGCAATAATAAGCAGCAGCATTAACATCATCATGTTCTTTTCCATTTTTACCGCATCAAACAAAGGCCCTTGCCGCTCTCGCCATGTCTTTATATGGGCAATATCTATACCCAATTCACTTTGAAGAGTGTTAACTGTGGTTAAATAATCGAATGCGTCGTTTAAAAACAGCCGCACCGATTCGCCCTGCCCTTTAGTGTCGCGAAGCAGGCGATTAACGTCGTTGATATTCATGTACAGGACTTTATCGTCCATTTGCGAGCCCATATCAAAAACCCCTGATACTGTTACCAGGCGTTGGCTCGGCATTCTGCCAAATGGCGTATATACGCTAGCACCGGCAACCATGATGCGGAGTCGATTCCCTACGCGCACATCTAACTTTTGCGCTAATGCTCGACCTATGATCACTCTAAAGCTGCCCGCTTTTAAATCGGTAAAACGTCCCTGCTCCATGTTGTTCGCTACCATGGTGTGTTGCTTCATTTGGTCAGGATGAACTCCGTGAACCTGCACACCTCTTAAATCTCTTTTAGACTGCACCACCGCTTCCGTTTCTCGGTACGGCATAACCGCAATCACATCATTAATGGGCGATGTTGTAAGCGCGCTCGTTGTATTGTTTCTGGCTTCTGAGGTTATTACAATATGGGGAACAATGCCTAATATACGCTGTTTAAGCTGCCCTTCTAGCCCATTCATTACCGACACAACGATAATGAGCGCCGTAAGCCCTAAGGCAATACCTGCAACTGAAAAGCGATTGATAAAAGATACAAAGCTGGTTTGGTTGGCCTTGCTAGATTTGGCATATCGATAGGCTATTGATGCTGAAAGAGGATAGGACATGGCGCCTTGCTTTAATAAAGAAATTAACGTCTCGTACCCCAATGGCGTGGCCACCCCATTAACATGGTCTCCCCATTAGCGAGGATGAGGCTTTAATTAGTCAAAAGGTGAGATGACGAGATACACCCAAAATAGTAAAGTGGGTATACTACGTGTAAGCTACTGGCTGCACAAGAATTAGTGGCAGGGGAATGTCGTGAGTAAACTTAGCCTATATGAAAAGAAAGCCCAATTCGACGAATACTTTTCAATTGCCTCTGGCATTAACGTCAATGTTAGGCCGCTAAAGGACAATGAAACCGTTCCAGATGAAGAAGGTATTGAAGGAGCCATGCCCTATGCATTTCGTATTGCCAGTGAAATGGCAACCATCGAGGCGCAGGCAATTAGACCCCTTCGCAATTTAGGCGATCACGCCGAATCGTTGGCCGACTTTCTTAACCATCAGTCTAGAAAAATAGATCTCATGATGTCTTTTGTGCTGCATCAGCAAGACGAAGAGGCACAGCGCTATCGCTCAGTAAAATATGGAGGCGGAGGCGTTATTATTGAGTCAGCATCGCCGCTAGACATTGGCACCACCGCTGAACTAAAACTTTTTTTAGACGCCGAAGCGGCAGCCATATTCTGCTACGGTGAAGTTATTACTTGCGAGAGCGTGGAAGATAGCTACCATATAGCCTTTATTTTCAGTGCCATTAGAGAGCAAGATCAAGAATTACTGGTGCGAGCTAGTCTGCATGTTCAAACCCAGCAGCTTAGAAAGCGCGCGAAAGAGAAAAAATCTGGATCCTAATTGCCACCATAAGCAGTACTCATTGCCATCTTACATTGGTATAAATTGTATTAAACAGTTATAGGACGTCATGACAGCCACCTTATTATCGCTGCCTCTTCCGGCGCAGAAGAAAGACGCATCGTCTCAGGATCATAAGCAATGGGGGCAATTACAGGGTAGCAGTACTGCGCTTTGTATTAGCCAAGCACAGGAGCAGTATAACGGCCCAATAGTGCTGATTACTGCCGATACGCCATCGGCAATGAAGTTAGAAAAAGAACTCACGTTCTTTATGGCGAACAAGCCCTCGGCCAAAGATGTCCCTATTACGTTATTTCCTGATTGGGAAACCCTGCCCTACGACTCATTTTCTCCTCACCAGGACATTGTTTCTCAGCGTTTAGAAACCCTCTTCAGATTTACCCAGCAAGTTGACGGTATTTTTATTGTTCCCGTTAACACCTTAATGCAACGACTGGCGCCTACAGATTATCTTGCCAAATACTTGTTAATGCTGAACAAAGGCGAAACCCTAGACAGAGACCAATTCAGACGCAATTTAGAACAAGCCGGCTACTTACACGTTAGCCAGGTAATGAGTCACAGCGAATTTTCGGTGCGCGGCAGCATCATAGACCTATTCCCAATGGGTAGCGAACAGCCGTTTAGAATAGATTTATTCGATGACGAAATAGACTCTATTCGCTATTTCGACACTGAAACCCAGCGCTCAGGCGACGCCGTCGATAAAATTCGACTGCTCCCTGCTCGTGAATTTCCAACGGACAAAGACGCGATCACGCTGTTTCGACAGCAGTTTCTTGAAAAATTTGATGCCAACAACGCCTCAGAGAGTATTTTCTCTCAAGTGAGCAAAGGCACCATGCCTAGCGGCGTAGAATACTACTTACCGCTGTTTTTTGAAAAAACAGCCACGTTATTCGATTATCTTCACCCTAAAAGCATGCTATTGCTTCATGGCGATGTGCAAGATGCCAGTGAGTTTTTCTGGGCCGATGTAAAAGAGCGATACGAACAATACCGGTATAACCTAGCTCGCCCACTACTCGCACCCGATGATTTATTTCTACCTATTAATGAATTGTTTGGCCAAATAAAACAGTGGCCTCGCGCCTCTATGCGCAGTGAAGTACTAGAAGATAAAGCGGGCAGCACTAATATGCTGTGCGAAAAGCTAGACAACATTGCCATTAACTCACAGAAAAAAGTGCCTGCCGAACGCTTAATTGCCACCGTTAATGAGGCAACCAAGCAGGGCGCAAAAGTACTGTTTTGTGCAGAAACGCAAGGCCGTCGTGAAGGGTTAATGACCGTACTGGCAAAAGCAGGCATTAAGCCTAAGCCAGTTAACTCATTTAACGAATTTCTGTCAAATCACGATGCCATTGGCATTACCGTAGGTTTGGTAGAGCATAGCTTTCGTTGGAAGAGCAAAGAAGGCGAGCTGCTTTTTATTACTGAAACCGAGCTTCTCGGGCACAAGGTAAGTCAGCGCCGCCTTCGCGATAAGCGCACTGCAACCGACGAAAGCGCCATTATTCGCAACCTAGCTGAGCTGTCTGTTGGACAACCGGTGGTGCACCTCGACCACGGTGTTGGCCGGTACCTTGGCATGCAAACCCTCGATGCCGGTGGCGTCACCACCGAATATTTATGTATTGAGTATGCTAAGCAGTCGAAGCTGTACGTACCCGTTGCTTCACTGCATTTAATTTCTCGCTACACCGGCGGCGATGCGGATAACGCTCCGGTGAACTACCTAGGCTCAGATGCATGGTCGAGAGCCAAGCAAAAAGCCGCTGAAAAAGTGCGCGATGTAGCTGCCGAGCTACTCGATGTGTACGCCCGCCGCGCCGCTAAACCGGGCTTTGCTTACAACATAAACTGGGACGACTACCAAAAATTCTCTGATAGTTTTCCATTTGAAGAAACACCAGATCAAGCACAGGCCATTGCCGCAGTAATGTATGATATGGGCAACCCACTAGCCATGGACCGTTTAGTGTGTGGTGACGTGGGCTTTGGTAAAACAGAAGTGGCTATGCGAGCAGCCTTCTTGGCGGCCAACCACGGTAAGCAAGTGGCTATTTTGGTGCCTACTACCCTACTTGCACAGCAACACTATGAAAACTTTAAAGACCGTTTTGCCGACTGGGCCTTTGAAATAGAAGTAATGAGCCGCTTTGTAAGCGGTAAAGCACAAAAAGATGTCACCCAGCGCATTGGCGAAGGTAAGGTCGATATTGTGGTGGGAACCCACAAACTGCTATCAAGCGATATAAAATACAAAGATTTGGGCTTAGTCATTATCGATGAGGAGCACCGGTTCGGCGTTCGTCAAAAAGAAAAGTTAAAATCGCTTCGCGCCGATGTAGACATACTCACTCTCACTGCCACGCCTATTCCGCGAACGCTAAATATGGCGCTTTCTGGTATGCGCGATTTATCCATTATTGCTACACCGCCTGCCCGACGACTTTCCATAAAAACCTTTGTGCAACAGCGTAATAAAGCCACTATTCGCGAAGCCATTATGCGTGAGATATTGCGTGGTGGTCAGGTTTACTTCCTACATAATGAAGTAGACAGTATTGCGCGCACCGCCGAGGAAATAGCTGAAATTGTGCCTGAAGCCCGTATTGCCGTGGGCCATGGTCAAATGCGTGAACGGGACTTGGAAGGCGTAATGAGCGACTTCTATCACCAGCGTTATAATGTACTGGTGTGTACTACCATTATCGAAACCGGTATTGATGTGCCAAGTGCTAACACCATCATTATGGACAGAGCCGATCATTTAGGCTTAGCGCAACTGCATCAGTTACGGGGCCGTGTGGGTCGTTCTCACCACCAGGCTTACGCATATTTGTTAACGCCCCATCCTAAGCGTATGACCAAAGACGCCGGTAAGCGCCTAGACGCCATTGCACAGTTAGAAGATTTGGGTGCGGGTTTTGCACTCGCGACTCACGATTTAGAGATTCGTGGTGCGGGTGAACTGCTAGGCGACGATCAGTCTGGGCAAATAGCGAGCATTGGTTTCAGCCTTTACATGGATATGCTCGATAAAGCAGTCAATGCGTTAAAAGATGGCAGAGAGCCGTCGCTTGACGATGCGTTGTCTGGCCACACCGAAGTAGAGTTGCGAATTCCAGCACTACTGCCAGAAGATTACATTGCCGATGTAAATACTCGACTGTCGCTTTATAAGCGTCTTGCCAGCTGCATGACGCAAGATGATATTGACGAATTCCAAGTGGAATGTATCGACCGCTTTGGCCTTTTGCCAGAGCCTGCTAAAAACCTTGTGGATGTGGCTGAAATAAAAATAAGAGCCGCTGCCATAGGCATACTAAAAGTAGACTTGTCTGCTACAGGCGGTACCATGGAATTTAAAGAAACCACCAAGGTTAACCCTGCCTACATTATTAAGCAGGTTCAAACCAAACCCAACACCTTTAAGTTTGAAGGAAGCCAAAAGCTTCGCTTGGTGAAGAAAACCGAAACAGCTAAAGAGCGCATTGCGTTTATTAGCGATATCATTGCCGATTTTGCAAAGGAGTCGCGATAACATGACGTTATTTCGCAGGTGCACACTAACTGCTGTGTTGGCCGCTTTTATAGCCTCATCGTTGTTGGTCAAAGCAAGTGCCAACGACGACTGGTGGTTTGATGTAGAGGTTATTGCATTTAAACGCAACAAGGCACTGACTGAGCTAGAAGAACAGTTTAATTTGGCAGAGTCTTTTGCGGTTCCCCAGAGTGAGGCGGATGTGATCAGTGCGGTAATCATGCCTGACATTCGATTTATCAAGCAAAACTTGGCCACTTGCGATATCAACGGCTTACCTAAAGAGAAGCCCTTACCGACGTGGCCTAACGACCTGAGTTTACTTGTACCCGCTTTTGATACCGACTTTTTAGCGTTAAACACGAGTAACGCGCTTAACGAGATCGCGCTTAATCAGACAGGCCAGCTTGATGACTCGACTTCTATCGAAAGCCCAGAGTCTTTAGATTCTTCTGGCAGTGCCACAGTACCCTCTCTAGAAACCATTACATCGTATTGGGTAGACGCAAATTGGACTGATTTTTTCGGTACCAACTCAAAGCAAACAGTCTCAGCACCTCAATTCACCTACTGCGAAACCGAGAAGCCTTGGCTTAGCATTAACCAGCTAGCCAATGGTATTAAGTGGGTGCGACATAGCGTTGATAACAGTATGCCTGCGCCTGCGCAGCTTCCCGTTGTTATAGAAGGCAATGACTGGCCATTAGCATCAAAAACTCACTTGCTCTCTAGCGATACGCAAGAACTCACCTCTATTTCTCGTCAAATACGCTCTAATCGCCAGTTAGAACGCCTGCTTCATGTAGCGTGGCGACAGCCGGTTAAGTTTGGCAAAAATAAGGCGTTTAACGTGCGCCTTTTTGGCGGCACTAATTACGCAAGTCGCTTTAATAAAGACGGCGAACAAATAAAAGATAAACGCACTGCGGTTACTGAAACTGCAGTCACTGCAAACACAGCACAAGCAGCGAAAGAAGCGACAATAGGTGTTCTCAATCAGGATGAACAGACGGCCATCGTGAGCGACGTTTTTTTCACGTCGCTAGAGCAGCGTTTGTCACAACCAGAGCCTGTCTCGTTTAAAACCTTTCAGCGCTTAGAAACACAGGGCGATTTAAGCGACGAGACCACAAACGATAGTGATGCCTTCCGCGAGCCTATTTGGGAAATTGACGGCCGAATGAAGGTATTTCTTAAATATATCAACCGAGTGCCCTACCTACATATCGACAGTGAGATGTTTTATCGACATCAGGTACCTACACAATATTTCAGTGGAAGCGACCTAAGCTCAGAGCTTAATTCATCAATCAGCGACACATTTGTGAATGGTGATGGTGAAAGCAGCGTATTGGAAAGCAATGCATCAGAAACCAGCGCTCAAACAGTAGAATATCAGCTGGTATCCATACCGCTTGCCGAGCAACGTCGCGTGATCAGTAAGCAACTGCACTATTTTGACCATCCGCTGTTTGGATTTATTGTACAAATTCGTCGCTATGAACGTCCTTTACAGGCCGCCCCCCAAAACGACACCCAAAAATAGGATTGCTGTTAAATGAAAATTTATACTCGAACTGGCGACAAAGGCAGCACGCAAATATACGCTGACAAAGCGATCCGCGTAGATAAAGATGATTTAGTGGTACAAAGTTACGGTGACATTGATGAGCTTAATAGCCACATTGGTTTGCTTGCTGCCTCCGTACCTAAGCAACATCGCACACCGCTACACACCATTCAACGTAACCTTTTTCAGGCAGGCTTTGCCATATCGGCCAGCTCAGCGTTGACGCAGTCAGACATTGAGTCACTTGAAAGCCTTATCGATGAGTTAACCAATCAAATGCCGCCGAACACGTCGTTCGTATTGCCAGGTGGCAGTGAGGATGCGGCGCAAGCTCATGTTTGTCGAGCGGTATGCCGGCGTGCAGAACGTGCGGTAATAAGCTTGGCCAAGCACTACGACGTGCCCGAGGTGGTTCACGCCTACCTAAACCGCTTAAGTGACTTCTTATTTACCTTTGCACGCTTTTTGAATATCGAAGCTGGTGTAGACGAAGTAGCGGTTTAAAATCAGCCAAATGATAAAAGTAGAGCGCTGCATGCGATCTACTTTTTCATTTACTTTTAAATGAAAATAATTATCATGCACATTATAAATCAAACTTAACCGATTAAGCTGCATGTATAGGCCTTTCACCACTTTATCACTGCTATGTGCCCTCACCAGTACATCTGTTGCTCAAAGCAATGATGGCTATAGTGCCGAAAACAGCGACGCGGAAGAGCGTGCAGTTGAAAAAATCACAGTAACTGCGTCGGGCTTCGAGCAACTGTTGTCTCAAGCACCAGCCTCTGTCAGTATTCTCGATCGCAAACAATTGGCACAGCGCGCTTATAAGGATATAACCGATGCCCTTCGGGACGTGCCGGGCGTTACGGTGACAGGTGGTGGCTACCGTCAAGATATTAGTATTCGAGGTTTACCCGCGCAATACACGACCATTTTAGTTGATGGTAAGCGTCAAACTGGGCGAGAATCGCAACCTAACGGCAGCGGTGGATTCGAACAAGATTGGCTGCCACCGCTTGATAGCATTGAGCGCATTGAGGTAGTACGAGGCCCAATGTCCACTCTTTATGGTTCAGATGCTATGGGTGGCGTCATTAATATTATAACGCGTAAAAATTACCGTAAGTGGAACGGTAATTTACGCCTTGAAACTCGTTTGCAAGAAAATTCAGACAGTGGTGCAGATAGCCAAGCACAAATGTCGCTCTCGGGCCCGCTGATTAACGACGTTCTCAGCATTAGCGTTAACGGTCTTTACCAAAAGCGGGAGGAAGACAATATTGAGCGAGGCTTTGCAGAAAAATCGTTAAGCAACGTTCGTAGTGCGGTGCATTGGACTCCAACGAACGACGATGTCATTTCTTTTGAATTAATTGCGCAAGACCAAAGCCGTATTGCTACGCCCGGGCTTTCGTTACCCGAAAGGAATAACCAAAGTGAGCTAGAAAGCAAGCGCCAATCTTATGCGATCACCCACGAGGGCCGCTATGAAAACCTCGTATCGCGAAGCTACATTCAACAAGAATCGGTAGAAAATGTAGGCCGCAATATCACCATCGATAACACGTTAGCTAACTCTCAGTGGTCTATTAGCCTTATCCCACATCATAACATTACCGCTGGTGTTGAATTTCAAAAAGAATCTCTTGATGATTTTGGTACCAACAGCGGCAGCGCAACAAATATCGAAAACAGTCAATGGTCTCTTTATTCAGAAGATGAGTGGCATCTCTCAGATGCATTAGCGCTAACCATGGGGTTACGGCTAGATAACAACGACGTATTTGACGTTCAACTTAGCCCACGACTTTACGCAGTTTATAATATTAACGACAGTTGGGTAGTAAAGGGCGGTGTGTCTACGGGCTATCGCACGCCAGAGCTTAGAGAAATGGCTGAAGGCTGGATCCAAGAAAGTCGTGGCGGTAACGTGTATGGCAACCCAGGGCTACAACCAGAAACAACGGTTAATAAAGAGTTGGCTATCTATTATTCCGGTGTTAACGACCTTGAATACAGCGTTACTGCTTTTCACAACGATTTTGAAGATAAGATAGCAATTGCAGCTTGTGAGCTAAATGCATGTATCGACTCCACCGATCGCTACAGCATTAATATAGATGAAGCCATGTCCTATGGCGTAGAGTTTGCTACACGCTGGTCTGTCGACAATTGGTCGCTAAACGCAGCTTACAGCTTTACCCGTTCAGAGCAAGAAACGGGCGTTAATGAAGGGCTTCCGTTAGTTCAGCAGCCTAAGCACTTATTTACGCTTAACACAACCTATCGACTAAACGGCAATAGCAGCGAAAGCGAGATTTGGACGCGCTGGACAGTGCGTGGAAAAGAGACGGCGCTTGCTTCTGTATCGTCGCGCTCAGTGTTATCGCCCGGTGTAGGCCTTTTCGATATTGGCTACAACACTCTACTCACCCGACATATTAAATTACAAACTGGCTTATACAACGTACTGGACAAAACCATGCGCTTCGAAGAGTTCGGGTATGTCGAAGACGGCCGTAGACTGTGGCTTGGCGTAAACTGGTCTTTTTAACGTATGGTATTAAATAAAGGAACGTGAGCAATGTTGGCTAAACACATCTTATCGAGCGCCATATTTATCACCCTGTTATCCATATTTTTAGCAAATAACGTAGCGAGTGCTTCTAATTCAGGTTTAGGCTTAGGAGTGAATGCAGGAGAGGCTGAGAACAAACAAGCACGCAATACTAAAAGCGGAAGCATAACACTAGCGCAAAACTCTGCAGCTAAAGGCTTGCGCCATGCTGACATTTTTCCGGGTTTTGCAAAGCTTTGTGATATTGAAACTCCTTTGCGCGATATGAGCGTAAAGCACTTAAAAAGCGCGCACAGCAACGTCAAACGACTCAAGCCCTCTCGCACAAATAGTTTTCGTAAAAAGCAAACCCTTGGCCCAATGCAGGTATTCAACAACCTCTATTTTGTCGGCGCTGGAAACGTGTCGAGCTGGGCCATTGATACTGGTGAATCTATTGTGCTTATCGATGCATTAAACAATGAAGTGCAAGCTCAGAAATACATCATTGATGGGCTAAAAGCGCTCGGTTTAGATAACAAACCGATATCCCACCTAATTATTACCCATGGGCATGGCGATCACTATGGTGGGCAATCACTCATTAGCCGCCTTTATCAGCTTCAAATTATCATGAGTAGTAAAGAATGGAAGTGGCTTGCCGCTGGCGCAGGTGGGTTTAGTAGCGCTAGATGGGGCCAAGCTCCAGTGTTTGAAAAGAATACAGCTAAAGACGAAAAACCTGGTGGGACTTTAGGCGTCAACGATGCTAGCACAATAAGAGTTGGTGATAACACATTCACATTTTATGTGACACCGGGCCACACCCCCGGCACCCTTTCAGTGATGTTTAACGTTATAAATAAGGGTAATACCCACAAGGCAATTTTGTGGGGAGGTACTGGCCTAAACTATGGAGCTGATGCATCTCGCATCAAGACCTATACCGAGTCAGCAGCCAGAATGCGTCAATTAGCATTAGCTGAGAATATTGACGTTTTTTTGTCAAACCATCCTAAAATGGATGGAAGCGACAAGAAGC
This sequence comes from Alteromonas genovensis, assembly GCF_010500895.1. Taxonomy (GTDB): domain Bacteria; phylum Pseudomonadota; class Gammaproteobacteria; order Enterobacterales; family Alteromonadaceae; genus Alteromonas; species Alteromonas genovensis. The sequence continues at coordinate 12,217 of NZ_JAAAWO010000011.1, read as the reverse complement.
TAGCTGCGCTTAAAAAAGGCGGCCCCAACCCTTTCATTGTGGGTAACGATACCGTTGAAGCGGCTTTTGATATGCTTTATCACTGCACAACTGCGCAATACATCAAAGCAAGCCATCCTTAGGGCCATTGAGCAAAGCATACTTCTACCTACCGTGCTTTTCTCTAACCTGCTTCCTTCTGAAGGGCTTTGCTAATCTCTTTGAGGATGTAGCCTTTCTATGAGTGCTACTGCGCTTTCGTACTGCTCACGCAGGCCCGCAGGCAATACTCGCCCGTATAACTTCATCACGCGCTCGCGTTTCAGGCTATCTTCCTGAGACTGCTGTGCAATACGCCTTTCTAACCCATCAAGAATTTGCTCGGCCCCTTTAGCATTGTTACAAGCCAACACCATATCGCAGCCTGCACTTAATGCCGCATCTGCCCGCTCGACATAGCCGCCGGCAACAGACGCTCCGTGCATAGACAAGTCATCAGAAAAAACAGCGCCACTAAAACCAACATCTTTCTTTAATATCTGCTTAAGCCAGCGGGAAGAAAAGCCGGCCGGCTCTGAGCACACTTGATTATAAATTACGTGGGCAGGCATAACGCCATCTAGCAACTCGCGCTCTATTAACCGTTCAAACACCACCATGTCGGTGTGTTTAATCTCGTCAAAATCTCGCTCATCAAGAGGTAATGCAATATGTGAGTCTGGAGCTACGCTGCCATGGCCGGGAAAATGCTTACCAATAGCAGGCATGTTTGCCGTTTTAAGCCCATCGATAAGAGACGCAGCTAGCCGCACTACGTCTTTGGCATTATCAGCAAAAGCGCGGTCACCTATTACTTGCGACACGCCGTTAATATCTAATACAGGGGCAAAGCTAAAGTCGATATCAAGTGTTTTAAGCTCTACTGCTAACGCAAGCCCGCACGCATGAGCAAGAGCAGCGCTTTCGCCTTCGCTTTTTGTATGACGCAAAATATCGCCCATTGCAGGAATGGCGGTAAACCCTTCACGAAAGCGCTGTACTCGCCCTCCTTCGTGGTCAACTGCGATAAGCAAAGGCTTATTCGCATACCGGCGAATATCTTTTATCAGTGCCGAAAGTTGAGGCTTATCATGGTAATTACGAGAAAATAAAATAACTCCGCCGACGACGGGATGCGCCAGCTTTTCTTTTTCTTCAGGCAGCAACTCTTCGGCCTGACAATCGAGCATTAATGGGCCCACAGCACATCCTTATTGTTATCAAGAATTGTGCGTTCAGTTAGTCTCATAAAACATCACTTCTCATTGTTGAGTTTGTTGGGGTAGGATAGAGAAAAAAAGGGAGTAATTCACGTGATAAATTGGATCAAGTGGCTTGTTGTTGGTGCTGTACTGTTGTTGTCGATTGCTGCAGCTGCTGTGTACACCACATTATATTTAAGTTTACCCAAATTAGACGGTAACAGCGCCACCTATCACGTAACCCAACCTACCCAGCTATCGAGAGACTCACTAGGTCATGCTGTTGTAAACGCTGAAAACCTATTTGATGCTGCTTACGCCCTAGGGTTTGCTCACGGTCAAGACCGCTTTTTTCAAATGGACTTACAGCGCAGAGCAGCCTCTGGCAATTTATCAGCTTGGGTAGGAAGTGCAGCATTAGACACAGATAAAAACGCCCGTTTTCACCAATTTGAGCAACGAGCGCAAACCGTTTTTGAAAACTTACCCAGTAAACAACAAGAGCTGCTTATTCGCTATGCTCATGGCGTCAATGAAGCCATTGATGAGTACACCACCCTTCCCTTCGAATACATTGCAGCCGGTATGGAGATAACGCAGTGGCGCCCTACCGACAGTATTTTGGTTATTTACAGCATGTATTTAGATTTGCAGGACGGGCAGGTAAAGTTAGATCTTGCAAGAACCGCCCTTAAAGATACCTTTGGGGATGACATTTATCGCTTTGTAACCCAGCAAAGTCATTTTCAGGCTGCCCTTGATGGTAGCGAACTGCCTTTATCCGACGCCCCTATTCCTGAATATCCTAGTCAGTTTAAAGCCGCAGACGAAAGTAAAAATGAAAGTGAAAATGCAGATACTCAAGCTTATAACAACCGTAGCATTAATGGCGTATTGCTTAATGATTTAGCTCGTTATACCGACCCTCGTTATAACCGCGCTCGTTACAGCCGCGCTCGTTATACCTATAGGGGCATCGAACTTCCTGACATAGGCAGTAATAACTATGCGGTGTCAGGAAATATTACGCCCACCGGAGCAGGACTGCTGGCAAACGATATGCATCTAAGCCTTCGTGTACCCGTTATTTGGTATCGCACTCAACTTAATTACAGTGACGCAGGGCAAGATGTTTCTATTACAGGCGTGTCGCTGCCAGGTTTACCCGGCATTGTTGTGGGTACCAATGGCAATATAGCCTGGGGCTTTACTAACGCTAACTTAGACAACGTAGATTGGGTGGCGCTGAATAGCGATACAGAAACTACTAAAGTGACAGAAACAATTCCCCTACCCTCAGGCGCTCATGAATACACCATGGAAGTCAGTGAATTTGGCCCCGTTAAAACGCTCAACGGAAAACGCTATGCTCTTAATTGGGTTGCCCACCACAAGTTTGCTGCCAACTTAGCTATTACAGATTTTGGTGGTGCTAAGTCTGTAGATGAGGCTATAGATATAGGAAAGCGAATTGCCAATCCTACGCAAAACTTGGTGATGGTTGATAGTGAGGGTAATACGGCGTGGATGCCGGGCGGCGCAGTGCTTCACAGAGAAAAGGCATCGTACACCGCGATATCTGAACAAGATATGCGAAACAATCCCCCTCGCCCGGCAACCATGCTGCCTTTGGTAAAAAACCCTGTTTCTAATAGACTATGGACAGCGAATGCTCGGGTTATTTCAGCGAAAGACGTATCGCGACTAGGCGATGGCGGCTATGCGCTTGGGGCAAGAGGCAGACAAATAAGAGACCGGCTGTTTGAAAAAGACACCTTCACCGAAACTGATTTTTACGCCATTCAGTTAGACAATCATGCTCAGTTCCTTATTCCTTGGCATAATTTACTCAGTGGCCTACTCACTATGCAAAACGTCGAGTTTAAGCCAGATCTGACCTACTTAAACACATGGGGAGCCTGTGCTTGCGACGACTCTGTGGGTTATACCCTGGTAAAGCACTTTCGTCGTGAAGTAGTACAAACCCTTTTTGGTGAAATTTTATCATCCCTTGATGAACAGGGCGTACAAAGCCGCACGCTTCTGCGTGGCATTGAGCCTGCTACGTGGCAACTCATACAAAGTCAGCCAAGCAGCTGGCTTCCCGAGGGAACCGATACTTTCGATGAGTTGTTGGTAGATGCCTACAGGCGAGCCAAGCATAAGCTTCTTGATAAATACTCACCTCTTGAGGCGAACATGGACATGCTTAACTGGGGAAGTGTCAACGCGTTAACAGTGAAGCACCCTTTCTCAGCACAAATACCGTTAATAGGTGATAAGTTAAACATGGCCCCAGTTCCAGGTTTTGGTGATACCTATATGCCAGCGGTACAGTCTACTGGGTTTGGTGCTTCAGAGCGTTTCTTTGTGAGTCCTGGGCATTTAGACAATGCTATTCTCACACTACCTGGCGGGCAGTCTGGCCATCCACTGTCAGAATTTTTCACATCAGGTTTTGATGACTATGCCACCCAGGCAGCAACACCTCTTTTGCCTGGCGATATTATTTATTCACGCACATTTTATAAGAAAGAAGAAGAATGACGCCGGCCATTACGCTGCTATCAAAAAAGCGAGTTAAGCACATAGTGCTAAAATACGAGCACGACTCAAACGCCTCATCTTATGGGTTAGAAGCCGTTGAAAAATTAGGCTTGCCCGCTGAAAGTGTGTTTAAAACACTGGTAGTAAGCTATGACAACAAGGAAAACAAAGAACATAAAGAGTTAGCTGTAGCCGTTGTGCCGGTTACCACCAAACTCAGCGAAAAGAAAATGGCAAAAGTGTTAGGCACAAAGAAAGTGACCATGGCCAGTGCCGATGCAGTAATCACGTCAACAGGGTATGTACTTGGTGGGGTTAGCCCGCTAGGACAAAAAAAACGACTTGCTACTGTTATTCACGAAAGTGCCCTACAACTCGAGCTCATTCATGTCAGTGCAGGCAAGCGTGGCTTAGAGGTCGCGCTAAGTGCAGCCGACCTGGCCGCACTCACCAATGCAAAATTTGCCGAGCTGTCAATATAAGCGCTCTGTATAAGCTATCACTGCAAGCGCTTTGTATAATCTATCTGTGAAAGCGCTCAGTTTGAGCTTTAGGTATGAATGCTTAAGAGCCTGTTTTACCGAGCCCTTACTACCTAGCGCTTACTGCCCAGCTCTTACTACCGAGAGTTTACAGGCACCGCACTGGCCTGTTGAAGCCACTGCTCTCTCGCCTCTTTTGTTACCGCATCACTGGGTGAGTCGTTACCCGCAATAGTAACAGCAATTTGCTGAATAATAGCATCTCGCTTTTCAAGCAGCGCATCAGCACGGGCAAATAAGTCCTGGGCTTCTGGGTATTTAGCCTTCAGGCCCTCTATGCTTTCTAATGCATAGTAATGAGTCTCAAATTCTTCGTTAAAGAGCTGGCGCTTAGCATTAAAAACCACGTAGTCTTTCGCTGCGCGAGAGCGCAAGTATTCAAGGTCGTCAGCCGCTAAGTTAGCCGCATCACCAACCTCAGAGGCTTGCTGAAGCCAGTATTGAATTTCTTCATCGTTGTTTTGTTTTACTGCCTGCTTTACGCCCTCTTGCAGGTCGCTTGCATGCAATATTTCCATTACGGTAATAACAGGTACGTTCGACGCTTCCTGGTCGCGGTTATCAGCATCAACAGATAAGAAAACAAACCATGCAGCTATGGCGATGAACACAATAGAAAGAACGACAAGTGCTTTTTTCACACTATCCTCCGGAAAAATAACATAAGAAATTCAGTGCGGGTGCACTGTAAAAAGAAGAAACACAAAAGAGCGAGGGTGCTCCCCGCTCTTTTCATGTTTTACGACGTTATAATTGCGGCAGAGTGCAAATTACTCGTCGACAGGTGCTGAGTTTTCAACTCGGCTTTTAAGTTTTTGACCAGGGCGGAATGTTACCACCCTGCGCGCTTTGATAGGAATATCTTCACCCGTTTTGGGGTTACGTCCAGGACGTTCATTCTTATCACGCAGGTCGAAATTGCCAAAACCTGACAGTTTTACTTGCTCACCAGATTCCAGAGCGCCTTTAATTTCTTCGAAAAAAAGCTCTACCAGATCTTTAGCATCACGCTTGTTAATGCCTAGTTTCTCGAATAGGTGTTCAGCCATCTCGGCTTTGGTCAATGCCATAGTTTACTCTCTTAACGCGGCCCCAAACTCAGATTCCAAACCTTTAACTACAGTATCGACAGCATGCTGAATCTCAGCTTCTTCTAAGGTTTTTTCTGGATCTTGTAAATGAAGTGACAATGCAAGGCTCTTGTACCCAGGTTCAATTCCCTTGCCTTTGTATTCATCAAACAAGTTTAGAGCAACTAGTTGATTTACGCCAATTTTTTCTATGTAAGAAAGAACATTTCCTACACGCACTTCATCTTTCACTGTAATAGCTATATCACGACGATTAGATGGAAAACGCGATATAGGTGCAGCAGAAGGTAGTTTACGTTCACTGATAGCGTCTACCGCTAATTCAAACACAAATACACGACCGTTTACGCCCAGCAATTTAGTAAATTGTGGGTGAACAGCACCAATATAGCCAACTTCTTCATCGCTAAGCAAAATTTTCGCAGTCATACCAGGATGCAACGCGCTGTGTTCGCCTGTGACAAATTGAAACTCACCCTGCTTACCGGTAAGTGCTAATAAAGCTTCCACATCTGCTTTTGCATCAAAGAAATCGACTGGGCTATCGCCTAAGTCCCAGTGTTCTTCGTTACGACGCCCTGCTACTACACCACCAATTACTTGCTGTTGCAATACACCATTTGGCGCATCTTGTTGAGGTATAAAGCGTAATCCGGTTTCAAACAGTCGAATTCGCTGTTGCTGACGCTTCTGATTGTACGCAGAAGCGCCCAACAAACCTGGCCATAAACTCACGCGCATTACTGACATATCTGACGAAATTGGGTGCGGTAACACCATGCCTTTTACATCAGGGAACAATGCGTTTTGTATTTTAGGGTCGACAAACGAATAGGTAATAGCTTCGTTATAGCCTCTGCTTAACAACAACGACTTCATTGTACCTAACGGCAGCTGCGCTTCTTGGGAAGGCAACATAGCAAGCGTTGCGGCAGGCGCAACATTAGGAATGTTGTTGTAGCCGTAAACGCGGGCAATCTCTTCAATCAAATCTTCTTCAATTGAAATATCAAAACGATAGCTAGGTGCAATGGCTTTCCAACCCTCAATGGTAGCGGTAACGTCTAAGCCTAAACGAGAAAGCATCTCGCTTACTTTTGCGTCATCAATACTAATACCAAGCACCCGAGTTAAGCGGTCACGACGAAGCGTAACCGTAGCTTGTTTAGGCAGTTTATCTTCTGAAACCGCTTCAATAACCGGGCCCGCTTCACCGCCACAAATTTCTAAAACAAGTGCGGTAGCGCGCTCCATTGCTTTACGCTGTAATTTTGGATCCACGCCACGCTCGTAACGATGTGATGCGTCGGTGTGCAAACCGTACTGACGGGCACGGCCCATAATCACATCGCGACTGAAAAACGCACTTTCAAGCAAAATGTCTTTCGTTTCAGTGGTAACACCTGAATGCAAGCCACCAAAAATACCCGCCATGGCTAGCGCTTTGTTATCATCTGCAATTACCAGCGTGTTCTCTTTAAGGGTTGCTTCTGTTTCGTCAAGCAAAGTAAGCTTTTCGCCCTCTCTCGCCATACGCACATTCACATTACCTTCAATACTAGCAAGGTTGAACGCGTGCATAGGTTGCCCTAGCTCAAGCAATACAAAGTTAGTGACATCAACAATGGGGTCTATACTTCTAATACCGCAGCGACGTAGCTTTTCAACAAGCCACAATGGTGATGTGGCAGTTACATCAACGCCTTTAACCACACGGCCTAAATACCGCGGGCATGCATCGTCTGCGCTAAGGGTTATAGCAAGCTTGTCATCAACAGTAGAGGTAACGTCTTCAACTACCGGCTCGCAAACGTCTAAGTTATTAAGCACGCCAACTTCACGTGCAATTCCGCGAATGCCTAGGCAGTCGGCACGGTTAGGCGTTAAATCTACCTCAATAGCGTTATCGTCTAACCCTAGATATTCACGAATATCTGTACCTACTGGCGCATCTTCAGGAAGCTCGATAATACCGTCGTGATCATCACTTATGCCTAGCTCAGAAAAACTGCACAGCATGCCGAAAGACGGCTCGCCGCGAAGCTTGGCTTTTTTAATCTTAAAGTTACCAGGCAGTACCGCGCCTACACAGGCTACCGCTACTTTTATGCCTTGGCGGCAATTAGGTGCGCCACAAACGATATCTAGCAGCTCATCGCCACCTACGTTAATTTTGGTCACGCGAAGCTTATCGGCATTAGGGTGCTGACCGCACTCAACCACTTCACCTACTAGTACGCCGGTGAACTCGCCTGCAACAGGCTCTACGCCGTCTACTTCTAGGCCAGCCATGCTCAACTGTTCAGACAGCTCATGTGCCGACAGCGACGGGTTAACCCACTCTCTTAACCAATTTTCACTGAATTTCATGTGTACTCTCTGCCTTAATTGAACTGCTTGAGGAAACGAAGATCGTTTTCAAAGAACGCGCGCAAGTCGTTAACGCCATAACGCAACATAGTTAAACGCTCTACGCCCATACCAAAGGCAAAACCTGTGTATTCTTCTGGGTCTATTCCAACCGACTTAAGTACATTCGGGTGCACCATGCCGCAGCCAAGTACTTCTAACCACTGACCATTTTTGCCCATTACGTCTACTTCTGCCGAAGGCTCTGTAAACGGGAAGTAAGACGGGCGGAAGCGCACTTCTAAAGACTCTTCAAAGAAGTGATGCAAGAAGTCATGCAAAATACCTTTAAGCTCGGTAAAGCTCACGTTTTTATCTACCATCAAACCTTCCACTTGGTGGAACATTGGCGTGTGGGTTTGGTCGTAATCGTTACGATACACGCGTCCGGGTGAGATAATACGTAGCGGCGGTTTTTCTGCTTCCATAGTACGAATTTGAACGCCAGAAGTTTGCGTACGAAGCATCATGTCTGGGTTAAAGTAAAACGTATCGTGATCGGCACGAGCCGGGTGATTGGCTGGAATATTTAGCGCATCGAAATTGTGGAAACCATCTTCAATTTCAGGGCCTGTTTTCACCGAAAAGCCTAACTCGCCGAAAAACGATTCTATGCGTGCAATGGTGCGGCTAACCGGGTGCAAGTTGCCAGGCTTTTCAGTACGCCCAGGAAGCGTTACGTCTACCGCTTCCTCACTAAGCTTTTTATTGAGCTCTTCAGTGCGTAAGTGTTCGCCTTTGGCAGAAATTGCCTGCTGAATAACCTGTTTCGCTTGGTTAATTTTTTGGCCTGCGGCAGGACGTTCTTCGTTAGACAACTTTCCTAAGCCTTTAAGTAAGTCGGTAAGTTTACCTTTCTTACCCATAAATTCGACCCTAACTTGGTCTAGTGTGGCTGCATCTTCGGCAGCGTCAATCTGGCTCTGCGCCTGATTGATAATAGCGTCAAGCTCCATGGTTTCCTCAATGTGCATGATGACTGCATGGCTCTCGCAATAAGTAGAATAAATCTGCGCGCGAAAGCTTGCTTGAAATAAAAACGATAGTTTACACGAGTGACAGACATTACCGCTACCCTATATAGCTGATATTGGCAGAATTCGATAGAAAGTTGGAATTTTTACACGCTGTAATGCGCACTACGTTGTTGAAAAAATGAGTGTTTTGTATGTTTTTCCATCGAACGAATTAGGATTGGCACAAACAGCTTGAACATTTGTTCATACTCGTAAATCATGAAAGCATAAATAGGAATAAACATATTAAATAAATATTTACAGGGATCGTGATATGCAGTTAAGAAAGCCTCTTCCATCAAATCGTTCGTTCGAGCAAGTATCAAATCACTACAAAGTTGAGAAAAAGCTGGCTACGCAGTTAAAAGAAGCTGATAGAACATCACGAAAAGATATTTATAGTTCTATGTATGACGAGCTATTCAGTAAAGTACCTGATCACCCTCGCCTTACCAAAAGAAATGACAAGTCAGAAAGCCTAAAAAAAGTTGGCCATAGAATGGCGTTTATCAAACGCTTTCTAAAGCGCGAACAATTATTCGTCGAGTTCGCATGCGGTGATGGTAGACTTCTTAAAGAGGCAGCAAAATACTGTAAGCAAGCAATTGGTGTAGATATATCAGATCAGAGGGACAAAAACGAAGCTTTTCCACAGAATACTTCTGTAGTGGTTTATGACGGATATGACTTATCGCAAATAAGCGACGAAAGTATAGATTTCGTTTTTAGCGATCAACTTATTGAACATTTACATGATGAAGATGTTGAGCATCACTTTGCAATAGTCAAACAAACCTTGAAAAAAGGCGGGGCCTACGCATTTAGAACACCCCATGCTTACTGTGGCCCTCACGACGTATCTCAGTATTTTTCAAATACTCCAGAGTGCTTTCATCTAAAAGAGTGGACCTTCAAAGATGTGAAAGGCGTTGAAAAAATAGGTTTTAAGAAAGTGAAATACTATTGGAGCGCAAAAAACATTCATATACGAATGCCCCGTCTATATTTTTCTATTGTTGAAGCAATTTTTGAAAAGAGTAAATCGTATAAACTTCGTAAGGTTGCTCAGCTTTTTTTGCCTTCTGTTACTTGTGTTCTTATTAAGTAGACTGAAGTTACTAATTTCATATTTGGGTATTTGCGAAATTTACTTTGGCCGGTTCTCTCTAACGCTTTTTCTTCTATTTAGTTACGGTGAAAAGTGCGACAGCTTAGTCTAAAGCTAGGCTTTTCTTTACATGCCTTGGGTTTAGTTGTTAAAAGGTTACTAAAAAATCTTAAGAAAATTGCGCACATAAATTTTTGGTTACCCTCATAACTCCATTCACTGATAAACTGTGCGACCATTCTCTAGATTCGAGATATAGTGAATTAACCATTAAGAAGGTCTGGACTAACTCGCTCAAACAGATGTTCGTTAAAACGTCGTATTTCATACACTATAAATTCATAGGTTAAATCAGAGCAGATTATCACCAAAAAAGTGCAAAGCGCTTTGTTTACTCAATCTAGAGCCGCTCTTGGCAACAAAGAGACACAGACGACAAGTGGCCTAGAACCCGAAGTTTAAAAAACCGCAAAGTTGGCTGTTAGTTTGCATTATTTAATTTCTATGAGCAGTCAATTTTTTATTTTAAAGTCTTGCAGTCTCGACTAGTGATGATTTATGTAACACATAAAGTCAGCTAGATTTGGGATGAGTTTGACTTTTAAAGCCCTCAATAAAGAAGTAAATATAAATGAAGTTCAGGGAAGATATTAATGCGCTACGAGCAATAGCCGTAGTTTCTGTCGTTTTGTTTCACTTTAATCATGAATGGCTTCCCGGCGGCTTCGCTGGTGTAGACGTTTTCTTTGTTATATCTGGCTTTTTGATGACAATGATTATTGTTAAAGGCTTAGAAAAAGAGTCTTTCTCAATTTTATCGTTCTACAAAGCACGTGTTCGTCGAATAATCCCCCCATTAGCTGTTCTCTGCTTTGTTTTAATGCTCTTAGGGCTATTTTTGTTATCGCCAATAGACTATTTAAACCTTGGAAAACACTCTGCCGCTAGTTTAACGTTTCTATCCAATGTAGTTTATTGGACGGAATCGAATTACTTTAATCCTTCTTCAAATGAAAAGTGGCTTCTACATACATGGAGCCTTTCTGTTGAATGGCAATTTTATCTTATTTATCCAGTTGTATTAGTTTTACTAAGAAAATTTCTTACGCTACACCAGTTAAAAGCTGTCATTGCGATTAGCACTGTTTTAGCGCTCCTTCTTTCAATTTTAGTGACGATGAAATCAAGTAGTGCGGCGTATTTCTTGTTGCCGACAAGAGCATGGCAAATGCTAGTTGGTGGATTAGTCTTCCTATACCCACTTAACCTCAAAGCGAACACCAAGAGCCCTTTACAACTAATCGGTTTACTCCTAATAGTAACCTCGTTTTTTATTTTCACTCCCGCTACTCCATGGCCAGGTTATGCCTCAACATTGCCAATCATTGGTACTTGTTTGGTGCTTATCACTCACAACAATGAATCATTTGTTGTTAACAACAAACTCACCCATGCTCTCGGAAAATGGTCTTACTCTATTTATCTTTGGCATTGGCCAATAGTTGTCGCTGGATATTATTTTGAACTAGGTGCTTATTGGTGGGCAGTTGGTTTGCCACTTTCCATCGTGCTCGGTGCCGTGAGCTTTAACTATATTGAATCTAAATCCCTAAAAGATTATCGACTAGATAAGATAAAAGTAATTTTACGACCGATACCATTCGCTGTTATGTCATCCCTTTTAGGCCTTACCATTTTTCATTCAAACGGACTTTTATCTCGTTTACCGCAAAAGGAGCAGTTGTTAGTCTTGTCTGCAATAGAAGCTAAAGACGACTGGTTTTACCCTGAGCCCAACATAGAAATTGAAGGTCTAGAAATAAGGTTTATCAAGGGTAAGTCAAATAAGAATATATTAGTAATGGGCGCAAGTCATATTGAGCAAATCTACCCTTATGTCTCTAGCCTTGATAATGAATATAATATCTATTTTCTAACGCAAAGCGGATGTTTTGTCACACCATCTATGAAGAATCCTAAGTGGGGATGTGGTGATCTGCAAAACTACCAAAAATTACTCAATAAAATTAAGTTTGAGAAAGTGCTCACATCGTTTTACAGTTTTAACTCTTACTTACCCATTTCAAGTTCTAAAAGACAAACCGAAAAACTTATCAGGATCAAAGAGTATGATGATTTTTTGTTTAACTTGAAGAGCCCGAATTCAGATAATAAGTGCACCACTCTTGGTTAAATGGTGAGAAGAGATCAACTGCCTGTTGGTGGTACTCTGTAATCGCCAAAAAACAAGAGTAGTTACCATGAGTTACAAGCAGTTGATCGA
>NZ_JAAAWO010000010.1 GCF_010500895.1 Alteromonas genovensis | reverse complement strand
AAATAAATTGAGCCAGTCTTGCACTTCTCTTCGTTGGTGTCGCTGCATGGGTATTCTCCTTAGCAAAAAAAGAACACCATGCCGTAGCTAATTTATGAATTGAATGTGGGGATTACCGGACGGACACCGTCCGCTTCACGTAAGGTTCGGCCCGATGTCGAATACTGACGGACACCAAGAGACAAGGAGCGGACATTCAGGATTAAAGGCTTTGAGCTTACGAATGGTGCCAATTTCAGGCATTTAATTTGGAGTTGATGCGGTCTATTCCATTCTGTATGAACTAAACCGTTCACTAAACTGGCCTAATCTTCTTTGTATAGACTCTAATCTCACTCCCTTGAATCTTGACCTTGCCCACACAATCAGCTTCCTGAAGCGCTTCTACAAGCCGATTGTTCACTTCAGTATATGGGATCGAAGGCTGCTTTCCGTAGTTTCCAAGAGTGCTAATTGCAGATGGGAATAGCTCTATAGCCTTCATAACAGTTTTCTTACTCCAACGCTTCACGACTCTAATGAGAAGCTCTTTCGCTTCATCTTCGGCCCAATTCTCAAGAAACTTTTTGAATAGTCCAATACCAACGTCCTGATCTTTTACGACTACCATCAAACGCTGTATCACTTCCATTGACAAGCGAGAATCATCAACCTTCAGATAATAAGGTGATACAAGATTAGATAACTCAGCACTCGTACCTAGTATTTCAACATTCAATATGCCACTCAGCTCTATCTTAAAACCTTCTGGTAGTTCTTGATCTTGGAATAACTCAAGCGCAACATCATGCTGAATTGCGCCGGCATAGATATCGATTTCTTTTTGAAATTTTGAATAGTGTTGCTTGATCAGCGCAACCCGAAGCTCAGGATTGTCCTCGGTCTGTTCATAGATTTCTTGGTTAAATGACAATAGGCCCCGCACGACCAACAGCAATTTCTTGCTGTTGGATACTATCGGAAAACCTCTCAATGTCTTATTTAAACCAAGATTCAGTCTTTCATAAATATTGTCTGGAACTTCGTCCAAGTTATAGATGAACCGTTTAAAATTACTTATCTGCTCATCACTTCCTTCGACTCTAAACTTATCATTTCGCAGTGCTTGACTGGCTTTGTCCTCATTTATAAATGCCACTACAAGAGCATTGTCTACCTGCTGTGACATAAAGCATTGGAATATCGTACTCCACGTAGGAGCAACCTTATTTTCTTGCAGAAGATGTTGCCAAAGCTCTTCTCTAACCTTGTCGAGGCTCCTGAAAATGTGATTTTGATGGGAGATTACCCTTCTTTTCAAATCAGGGGATAGCGATTGATCCTGAATGATCATGCTGACCACCCAATCAGGCTCTTCTCGGTTTTGCTCATTACACAGCATCACCCTTTCTAGATATTCCGCTAAATTATCATTCACATAAGAAGTGACGTTCTCATCACACTCAGTGAGTAAGTAATACGTATGCGAATACATCTCGCTGGTATTTTTCGCACTTAAACCGAGCACTACGTGTATGTTTGACATATTGATTTTGAAAAGAAGATGGGCATGTATAAAACTTAATAGACTGGGATTTTCTGAAATCGATGTCAGATCTGAGACTTTGATACCAATGATGTTAAGCACATCGTAACTATATGTACCCGGAGCCGATACGCTGCTGTTGGCATAAATTGCTGCAAGGTTTTCTCCAAGATATCGCCTTAATTCATCTACCCCTTCATGATGCTCTATCAGATACATATCTGCACAATCCAATATTATAGCTATGTGCTGATCAGTATTGCTACCATTAATAACAGCATCAAAATACTCGGTCCATGTTTCGAGTAATGCGTTGCACAATTCTTTTAATCGTTTGCCTTTACTAAAATAAAGCGAAAAGAAGTCCTGAGTTTCATTCGAATTAAATGAATTTTTGACATAATTAAGCGCTAAATATTGCCCATCTTTTTCCGATTCTGACGAATTCAATAAATAGTCAAACAAATACACATTTAATACATAATTACTTGAAAAGTCGCTATTTTTCAGGCGTACACATACTTCTTTTGGGTGATCAATGACTAGATCCGGTTTTGCCGCATCACGTGATTTCATTATGGTATTGAATAGCCTGTCATTAGCACTCCATCCGTCTCTTTCACGGAAGATTGCAATATATAGTGCATAATCTTCATTTAGATAGCCACTTAAGATAAGGAAACGAAACAATCTAATGGGTGCGACATCAGAGATATCTTTGCCTTGATCCTGATAGCTATGAAAAAAAACCTTCAGCTTAGAAGTAAATTGATCCATTGACTTTGGTGATTCGCGTAGGAAATCGGCTAATTTAAGTTGTTCTAACTCTTGAATACGCTCCTTAATATCAGCAATCTCACTGTTGATCGTAGCCTTGGCTTTGTATGATTTTTTCCCTACCAACTTGACTCTTTCATTTAATGATAAATTAGGATCTATTTTCTTCTCTATTTCTGCAAATGACTTTCCACTACTAAATGTGCCATGGTTGCTAGTCTGTGCAAAACCAATGTTTCTTTGTCCTAAAAGTGGTTCGATATCTTTAAAGGTGTTCATTCTCGAAAATGGATAAAAATGATCATTCACTTTCACCCCCAAAACGGGATTTGGTGAGTGTTTTATCAACTCTCCAACGTAAGAGTTTACTAACTCAGATTCAGATCTTGCACGCTCGTTATCTACGTCTTCAATTAATTTTTTTAATTTTGATAGCTCCGCCTTAAAATCTGATTTTCTACATTCCAAAAGCGCCTTTTTATAATTTACCAAATCATAAAAAACACCTTCAGAGTCGTGTAGCGCTTCAAAATCTTTCCCGAATACATTTTTATAAATCATGAGTGCCAGTAGAAATGTAGGATCAATATTCTTATCGTTAATCTCCTGAACGTAGATGACAAACTCATTAAAAATATTATGTATTAGACGCGCATCATTTAAAAAATCAGACACGTCTCGTAGAAAATCTTGATTTAGAGGCCGCTTAAGTTCTGGTAATGACTTGCAGCGTTGGGTTATGACGTCTAGAGAGTTTGCTGTACCGATCACAGGAACAACAGGGATGATAAAATCAAAAAACTTGGTTCTCTGCCGCTCATTAAATGTGGAGTCTTTTAACGCATATAAAAACTGCACATGTCTGCCGTTACCGACACTGTGACACTTGTTAATTAGGGTATTGAGTTCACGCAACTTTATGAATATATCGGGCGAGTCAAAACGATCAAGGTCTTCAAAGATGACTAAGTTATACTCGGTCTGCTCAAAGAAATAGAGTATCTCATCCACATGTTTATTGAGAATGGATGCTGAATCCACATCTTTTTCTACCTCAATATTTTTTAGAGATATCTTTTTGAACGTTGCACCGAATGCACTCAAGTAAAAATGTTTAATCAACCACCAACTGCTAAAAATGAATGCCGTGACAAAAAAGAACAGCGCATAAAATGCACCACTCCACAGTGGTATTGAAAATATTTGTTTACTGTACTGAAAAAGGATCAACGCACCAATGATCCACAGCGTCATGGCCGTTGCGTTAATAATAGGTTTCTTGGGCGTTTTTATCCGCTTAAAACGAGAATATGGTAAGGCATCAGAAGGAGCACTGTAGATCATTTGCTGCAAAATACTGAGCTCAATTTCAGCTCCAGAGGGTTGCTCATTTTCAAAAGAAGCCAGTGAAATCTCTAGCAATTTCACATCATCAGGACAGTTTTCTTTATATCCCTTTATTACACTACTTTTCCCCGAACCGTATGGCCCCGTAAGAGCAATGTTGTAGATATCTCTATCCTTAATGCCAAAATTTAACGCCGACTGATAAATGCAACCATCTTTACTACGTGATACGGGCGCTAGATCAACAAACCATTCGTGCTTTTTTTTATTCTGGTCCATGAAATCCCTTAACTAATATTTCCAAAAAATAGTCATCCTAGGGTGGATTGAAATACTCCCACTGAAAATTGTGGCTGACTAAAAGATTTAATATAGCTGGTCTAGTCCACTGATTGTACTAGTACACTGACTAACCTACATTTTTTTCTTTTTAAAAGAATAACAACAAATAAGGCAAGGTTGCAGATAAAAATTAAAGCCCTACTATTCTTACCAATTTGTGGCAAAGCGACAAACTCCCCCTTCCAGTGACTACCACTTCGCTGATTGCAGAAGTTGGCTTTTAGTAACGCCAGTGTCCGCTATACGTACACAAGGGCTGCACAGGCAGCCCCTTACAGCCTAAACTTCTATAGATTCCGATATTTCCAAAGCGTCGTCCACCTCAATGCCTAAGTAGCGAACAGTGCTCTCTAACTTTTTATGGCCCAGCAAGAGTTGAACTACCCGGAGATTTTTAGTCTTCTTGTAAATCAGATAAGGCTTGGTTCTGCGCATTGAATGGGTGCTGTAGAGAGATGTATCTAGACCAAGTTTTTCAATCCATCCGTGAAAAATGCGGTTATATTGTCTAGTTGATATGTGCTCAGCGCTATGTATACGGGACTTAAAAAGATAATCAGAGGGTTTTAATCCAGCTTTCTTTACCCAAGCCAATATCGATTCTCCCGTGTTTGGTGTTATCTCAAATTGGACAGGACTACCTGTTTTTTGCTGAACGACATGCGTGCGCCTAAGAGCTGAGCGTCCGCAAACGACATCGGAGCCCTTGAGTTTAACAAGGTCACAACCTCGTAGTTTGCTATCAAGACCAAGGTTGAACAGTGCTAGATCACGAGTCCGTCCTTCAAGCTCTAAGCGAATCCGGATACCCCATATATGTGATATCTGAAGAGGCTTTTTCTGACCGATAATACGATTTTTGTTCCAAGGTGTATGGATTTTAATTGCCATGATTTGTCTCCTATTTAATAGGAAACATAATTATGGCAGTCCGGCCAAAGTTTATGGTTTGAATAATGGTACTGACAGATTTTTTTACCGGGAATTCAGCATTGCTCAACCATCAGACTGAGAAGCTATATGATTTCTTATATACTGTGCTTTCTTTACCCTACTTGCGCAGGTATGGCCAAAGTAAACTGCATGAAATTTTAACTATTTTGATTTTGTTCAGAAATATACTGAGCATAAAGAAGGTCAGCAAAATCCGCTTCACCAATTTTGCCCACAACCAAATCTCTGATGGCATCTGCGAATAATTCGTTATCAGCAATTAATTCATAATCATTGAGAGATAACTATTCCAAAGCTACAGCGAGACCAGTCCGTTTGTTTGCATCAGGAAGCGAATGAGAAAGTGCAATAGAGGAAGCATACTTTGCTGCTATTTCGAAAACATCATTCAAGCCTAAATAAACAATAGCATTATCAATCCTGCCTAGCGCCCCCTGAAGCTTATTGATATCAGCGGCCCCCTTCATACCAGGCTCGTTTTCGAGAATGTAGGCGTTAATCTCTATAACGCGCTCGAAGGGGAAAAAAATAAGCTCCATTACATGTAAGCGAGTTTTTCGAACGTACGCTTGTGTGTTCTTAGCACTAGCTTAGTTTCGGATTTCACGATCTGTTGCCCAAACTCACCAGAGAGGTCAAGTTTCTTTCTTGCTGGAACTTTGGGGCGTTGAACAGCTTTAACACCGTAAACTTCAATTTTTGTATTCATAAATACCTCTCATAACTAGGTCGATAGTATACACCTGATTTTAGGAGAAACATATTAAGCCAAGACTATTGGTATCATATGCACACATACCAAGCTAAATTGCCTCTTCAGGCAACAAAAGACAATAACCGGACGTTGATGCAAGGAATTTTTCCAACTCAAAGGACTGTAGACTATCAACTAAATCATCTGCACACTGAGATACCAGTCCCTAGTGAGGGCGCCATTGCTAGCAACTCACTTTCGTACCTATAAACGTTCCCGTCCACAGCAGACATTACTGTTTCAACTCGTTGAGCGATACTACCCTAAATTTAAAAAAATGCAGTAACATCAAGCTAAATCATTGCCATGTGATGTCGAAAAGAAATTCATCAAGCAAGGGCGTCAAAGTCAATAAGGGTTTCCCACTCAGATGTATTTGTGCTGAAGCTCGCCAGCGATACTCTGCGCCAAAGACCCCGAACATTAGTATCGCCTGTTTCAATCCACTGTTTGGCGCTAAAACACCAGTATGCGAACGCGCTTGTGTTAGTGTTATATCCCGAGTAAAGCATACTACTAAGATGAATATTTCACTTTATTCATACTTTAGGAATTAATCATGTACAAAACCTTTTACTACCTGATGTCTCGTTTATTAAATATACTATGTCTTTCATTGTTGGCATTCAGTGCATACGCTGAATACCCCGTGGTTACAGCAGATAAGGAACTCATGGTTCCCGTTGAAGGCGGGAACGTTTATGTCAGGCTTAACGGCGTCACACACACAGATTCCATTCCAGTGGTGTTTATTCACGGAGGTCCTGGCGGTACACACAATGGCTTTGTAGGCATGACTGAACTGGCAGACGAGCGCATTGTAATCATGTATGACCAACTCGACAGCGGAAAATCAGACCATCCAAACGACCCAATAAACTGGCGTGTTGAACGTTTTGTTGAATCATTGGATGCTATTCGCAAGCATTTAAAAGTTGAGAGATGGCATCTGGTGGGACATAGCTGGGGCTCAGCCATTGCCTTGGAGTACACAGCAAAATATCCACAGCACACAGTATCGACTGTGCTTGGCGGCACATTTATTTCTACGCCACACTGGATCATGGATGCTAACTTGTTGGTAAAAGCAGCCCCTCAAAAAATACAAGACACCCTTAAAGAATGTGAATCATCTCAACCTCCGGAAGCACCAGTATGCAATGCTGCATATATCAAGTTGTATTCTGCTTATTACACGCCAGTTAAGCCCAATGAAGCGATTATCTCTTATGAAGAAAACGTTGGGGGGAATGGATTCAACCCGGTGATTTACAATGCCATGTGGGGGCCAAGTGAATTTTTGTCTACGGGTGTATTGAAGCACTACGACGCCACCCATTTGCTAACCAATATTGACCCTGCTAGAACGTTGTTTATGATTGGTCAGTACGATTCAGCACGCATTGATACCGTTCAAGATTATCTCGCGTTAGCGCCCGGCGCCGAACTGGCCGTGGTGCCGGGTGGGGCACATGGTTTTTACGACGACAGACCTATAGTGACACTGGCGTTGTTGCGCAGTTGGTTAAGGCGCAAGGATGCAAATTAATGTGGTTTATATCTTTGGTTGAACCTTAATTACAGCATCTTGAATGTGCAGGGTAGGAAAACTAGCTACCCTAAACTTCTACAACAAGCTTTTCGTTTAACTTTCTAATTATGAGCGCTCCATGCGCCCAAGGGCAGGCCAACGATACATACAGACAAGGAGCAGTCGCTTAGGTTTTAAAAACCCTAGTGCTGCTTTGTGCCATAACCGGACATAGGAACATCAATCCTTGAACTGGCGCTTTGGGCAGACAACGGACGTTACTTCTGAACACGATATTTTGCAGGAATTAGTGTTCTAACCCAATTTATTGACTGGCAAGTCCCATTCAAAAACGCACATTCAGCCAGTCGTAGGATAGGTTTATTTTTGTCACAATTGCCTGTATCAAGTTCAAGGAAGAATCCACTGGATTACATTGGTAAGCTATTGTTGTGTCAGATTTCTTTGCACAGCACAATTATTAAATTAAAAAAATTGTACATTTCAGTGATTTACGATTAGGCATAAAATTTGCTCCGGTGCAGTATGAGTGAAACCTTTTTTGCATCGTTTGGGAATAGAAGTAATGTTAAATAAAATAAAAAAATCTGTGTATGCGTTAACTGTTATTGCGTTGAGCGCTAGTTTTAGTGTCAACGCAAATTTAATTTCTTTCGGAAATACAATCGTTAATAATCCTGAGAACTTCGAGGGTTTCGACAGATCAGGAGCAACCTCTATTGCTGTTACTGATGAATTTAGTTCTAATGGAATTACTTTTAATGCAATAAGCGGAAACAGAGGTCCTACCGCAAATATTAACGGCTCATGCAATGTGGGTGGATTAACAGGTTCTGCTTGGTTAATGATTGGTGTTTTCCCATCTTGCAGTGTAGACAACGAGGTCAATATCGTAGATATGATATTCGACGCCACTGTCACTGAGCTAAGCTTCTTGTTCAGAACTAATAATGCCGCTAACTATCTATACGAGACGTTTCTCGGGCAAACTCAACAAGCTCAGTTGAATATTTCTCGGAATACCGTTGGTAGTGCAACTCAGTTCTTGTTTTCAGGTGAATTTGATCGTATCAGATTTACTGAATTAACTAACTCTACTTGGTTTTGGGTAGATGATGTTCGATGGAACGCAACGGCTGTTAAAGCTCCAGAAACTCTTCTATTATTTAGCCTAGGGTTGTGCGCCATCGTTAGTCTAAGACGGATGAAAGCTATTTGATACTCACTATGACAACTGTCCTTCTATCTAGCTTGGTATGTTGAAATGTCGAATTGTGGAAGTTTTGTATGACGTTTCTTCGTAGTGATATTTTAGGGCAGCTCTGTGTTGTGAGCGGTAAATTCTACCCGTGCAACTTTGAATAGCGTACAGCAGCAACTGCCGTGAACTTGCCCTACGCGTTAGCTAAAACGTATGTCCGGTTATCGCTCTTTGCTGTCCTTGGTTGTAACCGAGGCCGAGGGGCTGCTTTACGTACTTTTCGGACAAGTTGAAACGTAGAATAATGACAAAACTGATAAAACCCGTCTTAGGCTATAAAGTGCAAATCAATCATCATGATTCGCTTTATTTATTATAAATAGAGAACCTGCGACCAATATCAACATGGGTAGTAAAAACCACAATTCCTGCATAATAAACTCCTTGTTGAGAACTTCTCTCAGCATAGCTTAAAAAATTACCCGTAATCAAATTTTGATGCCAGTAATTACCTCTTAAAACCAGTAGCGGCCTGGCAGTAATAATTAAACGATACCAGTTTTAAAATACTACGTTCAGCCACGCCAATGGTTGAAAATCTCCACCTTGGTGCTACTCTGCGTGCTTTCGCAGAGATGGTTTGCAAAAACAAGCATGGTCGGTCTTTACCTTTCTCAGGTATTCTTACCCTAATAGCGCCGTTCTATTTGTGTTAAGTTGCACAGCGACGAAAAAGGGGGCCAGCAGCGCTCCAAAAACTTAAAGATGTCAGAGTGAATATGTCCGCTAATAATACGCAGTTAAAAAAAGAATATTTAGTTGTTGCTCAAAACGCATCAGGCCGTAACTTAAACGTGCCTGTGTATACCTTTTCTGGCAGCAAACCTGGGCCCACTGTTTACATTCAGTCTTCTATTCACGGCGCTGAAGTGCAGGGTAACGTGGTGATTTATCATCTGATCAAGGAACTAAAAAATACCGATATTAGAGGAAAAATTATCTTAGTCCCTAACTGCAACCCTGTAGGCACTAACATTAAGTCGGGCGAATACACATTGGGTCGTTTTGACCCCGTTAATGGTACTAATTGGAATCGTGGCTATTTTTACGACCAAGCCGCGGTAGAACAATTTGCCAAAACCGTGACACCTGAAGAGCCTGTTGATGTGATTAAACATCGTTTTCGCGCTCACTTGTTAGCATCAATTGGGAAGAAGCTTGCAGAGCCTTGGGGACTTGGGCTAGCTCAACAACTAAACTTAAAGCTGCAGCAACTTGCGGTAAATGCAGACTTCGTACTCGATTTACATAACGGGCCTGTGTCAACGCGGCATATCTATATTCCTGAATACGCAAAAGACAGTGCGTTGCTCTTCAATATTCCTCACAATATTTTTATACCAAATGTATTTGCCGGTGCACTTGATGAAGCGACGTTTTGCCCTTGGTGGACATTACAAGACTCTGTTAGGCAAAATCTAGGGCGAAACATACAGTGTAACGTAGAAGCATTTACTCTTGAGATGGGAAGCCAAGAAGTGATTAACTTTGGCGAGGGCAGTGTGGATGCCCACAGTATATTGAGTTACCTCAACGGCAAAGGCGTATTGGTGAATAGTGATTTTACACCCGCTGAAATGACGAGATTAGGTGTTTATCTGCAAGATTACAAAACCTTATATTCTGATTTTGGCGGCATGGTGGAGTACATTGCCAAGCCTGGGCAAAAAGTGCAAAAAGGTGAGCCGTTAGCACAAATACTCGACATTGATGAATTGGACAATAGCCAAGGCAGCAGGATGTTGCACGCTCCGTGCGATCTTATCCCTATGTTGAATTTTCCTTCAGCCTCAGTACTAAGCGGTACCCAGCTGTTCAAATGTTTTACTAACTACTTTGAGTTGTAAGCTCTTGTTAGCAACTACTACTGTAAGTTCATGCTGATAGCTCAATCTATAGGAGCTGCGCGGTTTGTAACACACCACCAATTTATATTGGTGGTTTTGCTTGCTCATTAACGCGGTTGCGTATTTGATTTAGCCCCCACTGCTTTGGCGTTACGCCGTAAAGACGTTTGAAGTCTCTGCTAAATTGTGACGAGCTAACATACCCTACGTCCTCAGCCGCGACGCTTACGTTTGTGCCCTCAGCTATTCTCATTGCCGCATTGTTCAATCTCATGGATTTTATAAACTGAATTGGAGATAGGTTAGTTGCCTGCTTAAATTTGCGATGAAAAACCGCTCTGCTCATGCCCACATGACAGGCGAGGTCGTCGATAGTAACGGTATGCTGTAAATTTGATGATAAAAAGTCGATGGCACGAGGTATGGCGTTTCCAACCCCAAATGCCCGTCTAGCCGATCCACCTGCTTCACCTTTTAATATGGCGTAATACAGCTCTCTTAAACGGCCCTTGCCCAATATATTTATATCTTCCGGTTTATCGTCTAACGCTAATAATCGGATGAGTGCGTTGGTAAAGTCTTCATCCCACGCTGCGATGGAAAGCCCTTGGGCATGGCTATTTTCGTTTGTTTTATGTCGAGCTGTAGATGTACTTTCCATTTCAATGGCAAGCTCTGTCATCATTCGAGTATCTAACGTGATATAGACACCAATGAGCGGATTGTCAGGTGACGCGCTTGGGGTTCCTGCTTCAACAGGAAGCGGTACGGTGCAACTTATGTAGGCATTGCTATCATAAAAATGCTTTTTGCCATCTATTATAGCTTCTTTATCTCCACTCACAATTGCTGTTATCGACGGTTCATAAACCGCAGGCGCACAGCGAACAGACTCTGTTATCTTAAACAATTTCAAGCCGTGAATACCCGTATCTATCAGGCCGTTTTCATTCGCTTTGCTATTTATGATTTGTTTAATTAAGACTTTGCTCATATTTAAAAACTTATTGTTACTTTTTTTTAGAAGTACTGGTTAATCTGTAAAGAGTAGGCTGAATTTATTTCTGGTGATACAAATAGGCAGTTTTTAAAGAGAATTTCGCCTATTTATCAATGTGTATAGTCATTATAGTGTCACTTATTCGATTTGGTGTCTATGGCGTTTGTTTATCGTTAAGGCACACCAAAGATTTAATGTGATAAAACTTTTTTAAACAAAGGTAAGTGATGACTTCAAATAAACAGTTTGGTAAACAAGGGTGGATCCCAGAGCGCCTGAGCTCTCTTGAAAGTAAAACCTATCTCATTACAGGTGCTAATACAGGGGCTGGGTTTCAGGCTACACGTATACTGCTTTCAACAGGCGCTAGGGTGGTGATGCTAAACCGAAATGCCGAAAAGTCTAATGCGGCAGTCACAAAATTAAAAAGTGAATTTGGTAACAGTGCAGATGTTGATTTTGTGTGCATGGATTTGGCCGATATGGCGTCCATAAGGCGGGCATCTGAAGACGTACTTAAATTAGTTACGAAGATAGATGCGCTAATTTGTAATGGTGCTATCGCGCAGGTAGCTACACAGCAATTGACTGCTGATGGTTTTGAAAGTCAGCTAGGAGTAAACCATTACGGCCATTTTTTACTGTGCGGTTTACTGTTCAATAGGATTGATGCCTCGCACGGACGGATAGTTGTGGTATCGAGCGAAGGCCATAAGATGGGTTTACGAACTATTCAGTTTGACGATATGAATTGGGATAAAAACTACCACCCCAACAAGGTGTACAGTCAAAGTAAACTTGCGCAAATGATGTTTGCATACCAACTGCAAAACAAAGTTCAAGCTGCGGGGAAAAATGTAAAGGTGTATGTGTGTCACCCCGGTGCTTCAAACACCTCGTTAATACGAGAAAGTGCAAACAAGATAACCCGAATGTCTTGGGCCATCATGGTTAAGCTAGGTTTAGCGCAAAGCGCAGAAAAAGGCGCATACCCCGAGGTAATGTGCGCAACGGAAGAAAACCTTAAAGAGCGAGCATATTATGGCCCTACAGGTTTTATGAATTTTGGTGGGCCGGTGGGCGAGGGTAAGCTGGAGCCATTCGTTCTAGATAAACATGTAATGACTAAGCTTTGGATGCTGTCGGAGCACGAAACTTCTATGCATTGGACGATTTAGTCAGCATTGCTTGTCAGGGCTCATAGTAATAAAGACATTGAGCCTGTAAAGCTTGTAAAGCGACTAGATGCTCTCAGAGTGTCTGGCAACGAGCGAGAGTTGGTAAATGCTGTTTATTACAAGTCGTCGGCTGTATCTGAGCGAGTGACTGCGTTAATCAACTTTATTAAGCCTAGAATAACACTGTAGGTAGATGCCACGACATTTTGTTTACTTGTCAATTTTCGGCAACATAAAGCATTTATAAATACGTATCAGAGTTTAAAAGTGAAACGTGTTTATGAAAGTTCAGACAGTCAAAAACGTAAAAAGCGACAGCAAATTTTTGTTTATTGCCAGAGGCAGCTCGCACATAAAATACTTTAAAGGATTTGCTTCGCGCAGCAGTTTAAATGTTGACGTGATAAAGATAAATAAACATCTTTTTTTGCCGTCTCATTTAAAGCATTTAAAGCTAGTGAAACAAACCGACATCAATGCGCTTTTACATTTCTATCTTGCCAAAAAAGCGGCATCACACACCACTGTATCAAAGTCTTTTTTATGGGCAATCTATCGATTTGTGATGCGCGTTATCATCATGCTGGATATAGCAAAGAGTATCGACTTAATCGTTAAGTCAAATGCGGATGTAGTCGGCGTTTGGAACGGTCAAAAGCTGCCCAGTTCGTCAATTGCAGAAGCTGCGAAAGTATTGGGAAAGGAGGTAGTTTATTTTGAAAACGGTTTATTGCCCAATTCAACAACCTGCGACTGGTCTGGTGTAAATTGCAAAAGTTCTCTTCCTAAAGAGGGTGAATTTTACCGCCAATTCAATAGTGCAAAATCACTTCCTCGCACCTTGGTGCCAAGATCTCCTGTGGCAGAGAAACAAAAGGGAGTGGATGCAGAGTCGTTGCCTGAGCAGTATATTTTCGTGCCCTTTCAGGTTGAAACTGACAGTCAAATTATTTCAAATTCGCCTTGGATAAAATGCATGGGGCAACTATACCAGCATCTTGCAAACGTCATTGATAAAACAGATAACCCTCATTTACATATTGTTATTAAAGAGCATCCTTCCGAGTCAAAGCGACACGATGATTTGCATAATCGCCATCCTCGAATTGTGTTTGCTAATCAGTGCGAGACACAGCAATTAATCGAGCGTTCTCAAGCCGTGCTAACAATAAACTCAACCGTGGGTATTGAGTCATTACTATTAGGAAAATCTGTAATGACAATGGGGAAAGCGTGCTACGGCATTCATGGTGTGTGTGAGTCAATTGAATCTGAAGAAGCACTGCTTAAAAAGTTAAATCAACTTGATACCTGCTATGGCGAGCCCGAAATCAAAAATGGTTTTCTACATTTCTTATACGAACACTATGTTATTCCCACCGCTTGGAATAAGTTTGATGATGCTCACGTTGATGCGCTAACCAAGCGTTTAACGCAACAAGATTTGCTTTCAAAAAGCGTGGCAGCACAGCATTGATTTGCATCCCTGTTCTTAAAGATAAATCGTTCTTAAACATTATATAATTAAAAAGGTTGACCCTCACCTCAGGTAGTACTTCACAGTATTGCTTGAGGAAACTCACGTTATAAAACGACAAGCTCTGGTAATTAGTCATGAAGATAGCAAAAAAAGACAATTACAGTGTTGGGCAGTTGAGTAAGGCAAGCGGAGTACGTGTGCGCACTTTGCACTTTTTTTCAGAAAACTCACTTAAACAAAACGAAGAAGAGTTTATTAAGTTGCAGTAAGCTCGCGCATTTTAATGAGTGTTGACAGTTTGAGTTTTAGAAGCTTAAGCTGGTTCTGGCACTTTACTTTTAGGGCGCAACAGCCCTGTCATTAAACAACTCAATATTCGCTCTTTGAACATTTGTTACTAGGCTAATTGATGAAATAGAGTGACTGTGGCCTAGAGTTAAGTTGACGCTTGCAATGAGTGAATCTTCGCAGAATACCTTGCTTTTGAACGACGGCTCAAAACAAAGAACGGTCGTTCGGGTATTTAATATGGCAACAACTCATTTCATAGCTTTTAAAACCTATCAAGGAAAAGTAAAACCAGAACCAAAATATAGCTGTACTGCGAGACTATATCGTTACGTATTCTGATGCTTATAAAAACGGTAGGATTTTTCTAATCTCACTTTCTTTAAGGCCATGCTGAAAAGTTTTGTCGATGTTACCGAGAAGCTGTTTTTACAAACGAGAGTGCCATTTTTTTCTGAGGTTGCTCGTAGTGACCTCCTTCTACAACTCTCTCAGTAGTATTTACAACGTAATTGCGTACTTTCCTCGATATTCCAGAGCTTGAACGTTTTATTCTTATCATAGCCTCATATACGCCAAGCTTTGAAATTTCATATTTCGTGTTTGGCGAGATAGGTTTGATCCCTATACCTCTCTCGAATTTTGCTTCTGTATATTTCAAGGAGTTTAGTCCAGACATTGCCGCTGTAATAAGTGCAACTTGATTATGGGCGTCGACATCCGCTCCTTTATTGATTAGAGCATCTACAGTTCGCGCGATATGTTCGCGGTCTTTTTTGTAAAAATATTCGAATGGTAGTGAAAGTGCGGTATGCCCAGCACTCGTTTGTTGATTTGGATCTAAACCAGCCTCTATAAGAGGCGCAATATTATTATACTTACCGAAATAGGCCGCGGTATGAAGTAGTGTCCAATTGCCTATTTGGTTGCTCACATTATTGGTGTACCCCTGATAATAGCTAATCAGTGAATTATAAGGCCATCCACTAGCTGCCTCAGGGTTGGGATGACCTTGCACTCCCATCTGTATTCCAGAGGGATTTAAGTTTTTAGCATAAGTGGTTTCAGTGGAATCTGTTGCTGTATTGATTGGTATTCCAAATATCTCTGAAACAAGAATGATATTATTTATTTCAATGTCGGAAGCAGAAAGGAGTGAAAAGGTAGTTAATGTCGATGGAGCATACATCAACTCAGTTCCTAAGGTGTCTGTCAGTCCTTGTATGAAACCGATTGAAGCCACAGTCTGCCAGTTCGTATGTTTTTCTAGCGGGTCATAGCCGACAGCATGAAATAACGATAAAATTTCTTTGAGGTTATCGCCTCGCAATACTTTTAGAGCTCGAAGAAATGAAGTGGAGTCATTTTGAAACCCTCTGGAACTTAGTGTTTCATGAGGGGTCTTTTCGGTTCTTAACAGCAGTTTCTCTGTGTCTGCCTTTGTCGCTCTCGTCACCATATTTGTATCTTTAACAATTACATGTGTGTCTTTAGCGACTATATTGGTATCTTTTATAACTGCATTCGTGTCTTTAACAACTGTATTCGTATCCTTGACAACCAAATTGGTGTCTTTTACCACACGATTAGTATCTTCAGTAGTTTGTTTAATGTGCCTGACATCTTCATGCATGGCGACAATGGATGCTTTAATTTCTTTGATTTCTGCTAGTGTTTTTAATTGTTTGTCATTAACGCTAGCAATGGCTTTTTGAAGAGAAGTTAAATCACTAATGTATTTAGCGAGTATGCCACCGGAACGGTGCTCAAAATCATCAACGTCTTTGCCCTTTTCAATTTCTTCCGCGATGTCTTCCGACTTAGCAGCAACGACCATCTTCTTGCCGTTAGTCTTCGAATATTCGGATGCCCCAAGAACTATCAAACCTAGTAATAAGGTGGCGATGACTACCCCCCATTTCCAATACGGATAGTGCTCTCGTATTTTAGTACCCCAAGCGGACTTATCCGGTCCAAATGAAAACAGTATCGAGAGGCAAATGCAGAAGACCCCTGCCAGGAACCCGATTTTTATTAATGGCATTAAAACGTCTTGAATTATCGCAGCGAGAGATGCCATACCTACAAAAGCTGCGGAAAAAGATTTAAGTGGGCTCGCTTTGCTCATAATATCTATCCCTGATTGTTTTTATTGATTTTTTATGAAGTTATACATGAGTTAGAATAATATCTTCAAACTTTTTTTAGTTTGGGTGTTAAGTTCAATGATTTGGGCTACACGCGTTGAAGCACCGTTAAAAAGTTAATTTAATCTAGATAGAAAGCATGGCAGTAACCATCAACCGACCACATTGAAGGATCTAATTTTGAAATTAGGCGATGACAATCCGATAGATTAGAGCCAGAACCGCCACTAGTTAAGTAGACACACCACAACCAAAAAATTTGAGTGGACCTGAAATCTATTAATGTCCGCTTTGTCTTAGTTTCAATCGATGGACCCTGCAGCTTCTCAATTAAGAACCAATAAGACAGTTCTTGGCAGGGGCCTGCCCTCATTTTAAAAAGAATAGCGTAATCGAGTATCAGGTCTTATTCTCTTGATATTCGGCGATGCGATCATTCTTATCCAACTCTGCGTATAACTTTTTCTATAAAAACTTTTTCCAGATATCACTATTGCAACTATCACTGCACTTCGTCTATTTGCGAAAAGAACAACGCATTCAAATTGTCAGTTTGTTCTGCCAAAAGGGCGGTAGAAACAATTTGTTTAGATTAGGAGACAAAGCATTGGCTACATCGTCAGAAAGCTCAATACCACAACAAGAGGAAAATACTCCTTCAGCAATTCAAAGCGTTCTTGAGAGGCGCTTTGAGGCCGCATTAAAAAATGCGTTTATTGGTGATGCCTTGGCTATGCCGGTCCACTGGTATTACAACCCAGGTGATATCTTCAAAGCGTTTAATGGCGGCATTGTAAAGTTTGAAGATGCGCCTTCGTACCATCCCTCGTCAATAATGTCTCTGCACTCTACCAGTGAAGGGGGCAGGGCAAGAGCGTCGCGTCAGGCTAAAAAAGAGATTGTTGGTGACGTGATTTTGAAAGGTAAACGGCAATATTGGACGGGCGCGAATCAACACTACCATCAAGGTATGAAGGCCGGTGAGAATACGTTAAATGCCCATTGCGCCAGAGTAATGTTGAGATGCTTATCAAGGGGCTATCAGCGCGATACGTTTCTAGACGAATATATAAAAATGCTAACCGCAAGCCAGCCGCAACACCCTGACACCTATGCTGAGTCTTATCATCGCGGTTTTTTTGCCAATTTAGAGGCTGGAATGCCTGCCCATCAATGCGGTGCAGTAACCCATGATACTGCCTCAATAGGCGGGTTTGTTACCATTGCGCCACTCGCGCTTAGCGCGGCCGTGCGCGGCGACGAACTGAACGCGACACAAAGAGTATGCAGAGAACACTTAATGCTAACTCACCCTAGTGATGATTTAGCCATGGTGTGCGATTTCTATGTTGAACTGTTATTTCGCCTATTACACCAAGAAGGCGAATCGGCGCAGGAGATACTCGAAGATATTGCTACACGGTCAATGGGTTTGTCTTTACCTAAGTTAGTTGCAAAGAAGAAAAGTGACATGGAAGTAGTGGGGCATACCTATTCTCCAGCATGCTATATCTCAGGTGCGTGGCCGAGTATTCTTTACTTCGCTTATCGCTATAGTGATGACAGCAAAAAAGCACTGCTCGCTAATACTAATGTGGGCGGAGACAATGTGCACAGAGGCTTTGTGCTAGGCAGTATCGTAGGGCTTATGGCTGGAGAGCCAATTGACAGTCTTTACAGTGAACTAAGCGATGCAGAGCAATTGAGTACTGAAATTAGCCATGCGGGCAAGCCCCTTTGATAAATGCGTGTCTATTGAATCAGCTTTTTTGAATGGGCTTTGAAACAGGCTTTTCAATAGATAGTTTCTAATAGAGGAATGCCAACTTCAAGCGCCTTGAGTAGATACTTCACTCAGGGCGCCTTTGTTTATGAACCCCATAAGAACACACTATACCTTGGCTTTTGCGGTAAGAAAGTTACGCATAAGTTTAGTGCGAAAAAGCGACAAAATTGTCAGCGTTGACACATTTTGCAACATTTCCAACGGTCTATTGGCAGCAAAACGCGATAGTTTACAAAACAACCTTTTTGATATGCTCCATACTAGGTCTTAACGTTTTAGTAAGTGTAAAAATAACTTTAAATAAAGTAGTGTAAAAAGCCTACATCATAACGATAAAAATAGTCAGACAGGAAACTCTATGAAATTCAATAAAATAAACCAAGCGCTGATGATCGCTTTATTGAGTACGTCAGCAATAAGCCACAACGTCTATGCTCAAGACGAAAGTAAAGAGTCGATTTCAGAGGCCAAAGAAGAAATCAAAAAAGAAATTAAGGAAGAGATTAAAGACGAGAGCGCTGAAGAACAAACCCTTGCTCAAAGCCTAGAAGATAAAATTGCTTACGATGGCTATCTGCCTGTGTATCAAGACAGCGAAGACGGCACGGCTTTAATGGTTATCGATGAAGCTAAACTGAATAAACCGTTTTTATACTTTGCCAATACTGTTGAAGGTGTGGTGGATGCAGGGCATTTTCGCGGCGGTTTTCGCCAACATCGCCTCATTGAAATGCGTCGTGTTTTTGATCGCATTGAAATTGTGGCAATGACACCTCGCTATTATTTCGACCCTGACAACGCCATAAGCAAAGCCGCCAACGCTAATACCAGCGAGGCTGTGCTGGTTTCCACTAAAATTGTGAATGAGGAAGACGGTCGCATAGCCATAAAGCTAGAAGACGTGGTGAAAAATCAAAAGCTTCACCGCGTAGCGCCAATGCCGTCATCAAGACCAGAAGCAGAGAAGAAACGCTTTAAATTAGGTAAGCTTAGCGATGATAAAACTAAAATTGCTGCTATCGACAACTTCCCTGCAAACACCCACATCGTGGTTGATTACGTTTTTGAAAATGACACTCCAAAGGTACGTGGGGGCAACTATATTACCGACCCTCGCTACACCACAATTAGTTTACAGCATGCCTTTATTGAACTGCCCGATAATAACTTTGCATCCCGTAGAGACGACCCAAGAATTGGTTATTTTGGTAAACAATTTGACGATTTAACCACTGATCAAACCTTCATCGGTCGCGATGTAATAAACCGCTGGCATTTAGAAAAGAAAGACCCTACAGCGGCAGTGTCAGACCCCGTTGAGCCCATAGTTTGGTGGATTGAAAATACAACCCCAGTAGAGTGGCGAGACACTATACGTAATGCAACGTTAAGTTGGAATTCGGCGTTTGAAAAAGCCGGTATTAGCAATGCCATCGAAGTGCGTATTCAGCCCGATGATGCAGATTGGAAAGCCGAAGATGTGCGCTACAACGTGCTGCGCTGGACGTCATCGCCAAGACCCCCATTTGGCGGTTACGGGCCAAGCGTTGCCAACCCGTTAACAGGACAAATTATTGCCTCTGATATTATGCTGGAATACAGCTTTATGAAAGGGCGCTGGATTGCAGGAGAAATGTTTACCGACGGCGCTAGCTCTCTTTCATCGCAAATGCCCTCGTCGTTAGGTGATGATGCCGCGCAATACTGTTCATTAGGTCACGAACTTAATGCTGGACTGCTGTTTGGTGAATACGCGTCACTGGCAAAAGGGATGGGGGATATTGAAAAAGACAAGCTTCTTAGGCAAGCCATGCATTACCTTATTTTGCATGAAGTGGGTCATACCCTAGGGCTTAACCACAACATGAAAGCTTCTCAGTTACACGGTCATGATGAAGCCCATGACGCGTCGGTTACACAAGGTATTTTGGCAGGCTCGGTAATGGATTATCCGGCGGTTAACTTTGCGCCTGATGGCGTTTCGCAAGGCGATTTCTACACAGAAAAGCCCGGGCCTTATGATGATTGGGCAATTGAATACGGTTACTCTACTGCGCTAGCAGACCCAGAAGCCGAAGAGAAACGACTGCAAGCTATTTTGTCACGCAGCGCAGAACCAGAATTGGCGTTCGGTAACGATGCTGATGACATGCGAGCGCCAGGGCGGCATCTCGACCCACGAATCAATATCTTTGATATGTCGGGCGATGCAGTTGAATACGCGCGAGACCGGTTTGGGCTTATTAAGTCAACAGCCACAGAAATTAAAGATAAAACACTCGCTGATAATCGTTCGCACAACGACCTCGCTGTGGGTGTTAACGCAGTATTTGGTGAGTTTGCACGTCAGGCTAGTGTTGTTTCTCGTTATGTAGGCGGTGTCTATGTAGACCGCACGTTTGTGGGGCAAGAAGGTTACGAACAGCCCTTTACACCTGTACCTAAGGCGCTGCAGCAGCGAGCAATGGAAACACTTAGCGAGTTTGTGTTTGCGCCTAATGCTATCGAAACCATGGAACCGCTATTTGCTTACATTCAGCGTCAGCGACGCGGTTTCGACAATATGGGGAAAAACGAAGATCCTAAGCCACACAAAATGCTGTTAGGGGCACAAAAGAATGTGCTTACCCATTTGCTTCATCCTGCTGTTCAAATGCGAATGAGTGATACTGCGCTTTATGGCAACGAGTACAGTCTTGAGCAAATGATGGGAGAGCTCACCAAAGGAATTTTTGAGGCTGATATTAAGCGTGACGTAAATAGCTATCGCCGAAACCTGCAAACGGAATATGTGGAGCAGTTGATTAAAATTAGTGGTTTAGAAAAAGCCAGCAACTATGATCATTTGGCCAAAGCAGCTGCGCTTTATGAGCTGAACAGGATTAGTGATTTAGTCGATAACTCACGGGGTGATAGAGCGAGTAAGGTTCATAAATTCTACCTTACCGACCGTATTGAAAGAGCATTTCATAAAAGTAAGTCTTAGCCTTACCTAAGGTTACCGACGCTTTTAAAATAGTTTTTCAAAAGCCTAGCAAAGCCGGCACTATCATATGTGAGTGCCGGCTTTTTAATATTTTGGGATACAGCAAGCTTGTACACATGCAAGTTAATGAGGTGGTTTAGCTGTTTTGTACTTCACTTTTTTGTGAAACTTCACGATCTTTTTTTCTGAAGATAGTGATGTGCCACCCCCAATGTAGCGAGCCCAACCTAAGAGAAATGGTTGTAATAAGAGAACCTAAAATACACCATATGTAACTTATGTCTTGGCTAAATAAGGCGGCATAGACTAGACCGCCCGCCAAACAGGCTGACGCGTAAGGTTCGTTTCGCATTACCGATGGCACTTCCCGACATATAACATCACGGATCAGGCTGCCAAATATTCCGGTAGTAATACCCATCGTAATGGCAACCACCAGCCCCGAACCGCTAATGAGTGCTTTTTCGATACCCATAATATTAAAGATGGCCATGCCGATAGCATCTACCACCAAAAAATAATAATTGTTGACGGAGGGGAGGTAGCGGATAAGCAAAACCGTAGCAATAATGGCAGCGTAGGTTGAGTATAAATAATCCGGCGTTTCAATCCAAAATATGGGCTTGCTTAGCAAAATATCTCGCAGTGTACCGCCACCCAGTGCGGTAACGGTGGCAACCACCACAACGCCAAAGCCACTGATATTTTTTTCGTAGCCAAGCAGTGCGCCTGCTACTGCAAAAAATGCCACCCCAATTAAGCCAAGCACCAAAAAATATTCTGCTGTCATTTAACATCCTTTTACAAGCGTGTTTCGATGAGCAGCTAATGCAATTTTTATGCTCTACTTGGCGAAAGCGGGTCCGCAAATGTCACATTCTGTTGTATCGGGTAGCTGCCAGCGTTGCCACTCGTGCTCTAGGGCGTCAAACGTCATTAAGGTGTTTAATGGTATTGTGTCAAATTGCATGAGTACCTGCATAGCAAGTAAAGACTGATAGGTGCCCACAATATTCGCGACGGGTGAAAATATTCCCGACTCTACACAGCTTAAGTCTGGCGCTGTAAATAGCTGGCGTAAACACCCATAGCAGCGACTCTTGCCGGGAATGGCAACAAATAGCTGCCCTTCAAAGCGAATAGCAGCGCCTGATACTAAGGGCGTACCTGCGGCGTAGCAAAGCTTGTTAATAAGGTCTCTAGCTGTGGCGTTGTCGGTACAATCAAGCACCACATCACAGGAGTTCACGAGACTTTCATGTTCTTCGCCAAACGCTCCATTAACGGCATGAATTTCACAGTCGGTATTCATTTGCACAAGCTGCTGTTGTGCGGCGTGTACCTTACTTTTTGATACATCAGCTTCAGAAAAGAGCGTTTGGCGATGAAGGTTGGTTAATTCTACGTTGTCGAAATCAATAAGGGTGAGGGTGCCAACACCACTTGCACAGAGGTTCATGGCTGCGGCGTTACCTAGGCCGCCCATACCCACAATTAGCACTTTTGCATTTAGCAGCGCCTCTTGCCCGTCTAAATCCACACTTGGCAGAACAATATGGCGGTTGTAGCGCATAGCTTGTTCGTCAGTCAGGTCTCTGTGTCGTGTTTTACGCATAGGTTAAGTCAACTTAAGTATTGAATTCATGGGGTACACCCTTATAAAGTGTCTACTCACAAAAAATTGTGCTGGTTTCAGGGAAGTTTATACTTTATCAAAGCCAGACACGATGTCGCATAGCAAATTAGGAATTTATATGTCTGCTGTTAGCCAGCCGCTCAATATTGCCGTACTCACTATTTCAGATACCCGTTCTCTTGATAACGACAAGTCTGGAGATTATTTAACTCAGGCATTGACTGATGCAGGGCACAACCTTGCTGCTAGAGAGCTAGTAAAAGACGATATTTACCAGCAAAGAGCCGTTGTGTCCTCTTGGATTGCAGATAGTAACATTCACAGCATACTCATAACTGGCGGTACCGGCTTCACCCACAGAGACTCCACGCCAGAGGCGATTAGCGTATTGTTCGACAAAGAGGTTGATGGTTTTGGAGAGCTATTCCGCCAGTTAAGCTATGAAGAAATTGGCACATCTACTATTCAATCTAGAGCTGTCGCTGGCTTTGCTAACAACACGGTGATTTTTTGTTTGCCAGGCTCTACAGGTGCATGTAGAACTGGGTGGGAGCGAATTATTGCCAGCCAGTTAGATGTGGATTTTAAACCATGTAACTTCGTTAAACACTTGGTGACCCTGTGAATACGGGAACAGCCTTGGGCGGGAAAGCAGCCCTGAGCGGGAAAGCAGCCCTGAGCGGGAAAACAGCCCTGAGCGGGAAAGCAGCCCTGAGCGGGAAAACAGCCCTGAGCAGGAAAACAGCCCTGAGCAGGAAAACAGCATGAGCGAATCTTCGGGTAAATTCAGCCACATCGATGCCGGTGGTCAGGCAAACATGGTTGATGTAAGTGATAAAAGCGTAACAAAAAGAGAAGCAACTGCAGAGGGCTTTCTCTATGTTAGCGACAGTGTTATCCAGCAAATAAGCGAAGCCAAAATAGCGAAAGGTGATGTATTTGCAGTGGCAAGAATTGCCGGTATTCAAGGCGCGAAACGATGCAGTGATTTGATCCCCCTTTGCCATCCACTGGCATTATCTAAAGTAGACGTGAGTTTTGATGTTCAGCCCGAAGAAAAGCGGATACGAGCTACCTGTTACTGCAAGCTAAGCGGTAAAACAGGTGTGGAAATGGAAGCGTTGACCGGCGTGAATGTGGCGCTACTCACCTTGTTCGATATGTGCAAAGCCATCGACCCGACTATGCATATGGAAGGCGTACGCGTTCTTGAAAAGAAAGGCGGAAAAACGGGCCATTGGACTAACAGTGAAGTGAGCAATGAATTGAGCAGTGAAGTAAGTCAACAGTGACACATGCCGATAACGTCACAATAGGCGTCAGTAAAGCGCGCATACATTCATTTAGCATAGGAACAGCATGCAGATAACGGTGAAAACATTCGCTCAAACCCGTGAAATTTCGAAAACGCCCACCTTAAGTATCGATGTTGTTGTCGATAGCGATACGGAGGCGACAATTGCCCACGTTATAGCGCAGTTAAGAGAGTTAGATAGAAACTGGGCTCTTGCATTAGAAGGCAGCATTTTAACGGCTAAAAACCAGCAGTTGTGTGACAGCAGCACCGTGTTGAGCCCGGGCGATGAAGTTGCTTTTTTTCCTCCTGTTACCGGGGGCTGAAGATGTTTGCCTACATTCAAGAGCAAGACTTCGACCAGGGCGAATTATATGCTCAGTTGCAATCACAGGCTTCTGCTAAAACGATAGGTAATACGGGCGCTATCGTCACATTTACCGGCTTAGTGAGAGACTTTAACAACGCTGGTGATATTGACGGTATTGAGCTAGAGCATTATCCAGGCATGACTGAAAAAGCGCTGTCTACTTTGATAGACAAGGCGATAGAGCGCTTTTCACTTACCAGTGCCGGTGCGGTGCATCGAGTAGGCCGTATTTATAATAACGAGCAAATTGTTTGGGTAGGCTGCGCCGCTGCGCACAGGCAGGCAGCATTTGATGGCGCATGCTTTTTAATGGACATGCTCAAACAATCGGTCCCTTTGTGGAAAAAAGAGTTTAAAGGCGATAATTCCACGTGGGTTGAAGCAAAAGGTTCGGATGACGCTGCTGCGCTAAAGTGGATGTCTGAGCGTTGAGGGCAGTAACGCGTTTACTCACATTATTGGTAACAGCACTTTTGTTACTCTCAAGCTCCGCAATGGCCACCACGAAAAGTGCGCAAAATTTTTCAAATGTTTTTCACCATCATTATGCAAAGTCACCACGGCTTAACATTGCGGTTGCGGCAAATTTCGCGAAGCCTTTAGCGGCAATTGCATCCGATTTCACCGCTACTACCGGCATCGACGTATCCATAACAACGTCATCAAGCGGAACCCTTTACGCGCAAATTTTTCACGGCGCGAGCTTTGACGTTTTTCTCTCTGCAGACACAGCAAGACCCGCCATGTTAGCGAAGAACAACCTTATTCATCCCGATAACGTGACAGCCTTTGCCCGAGGCCGACTGGCCCTAATTACACCCAATGCCAGTACAGAGACGAAAACGGCGCTTGAACGTTTTATCGCAGAAACCAGCGGTAAGTTTGCTATTGCCAACCCTAAACTAGCGCCTTATGGGCTGGCCGCACAGCAGGTTTTACACAACACGTCATTGTGGAATACGCTTAAAGATAGGCTAGTAAAAGGGAAGAATGTGCTGCAAGCGTATCAGTATGTGAGTACAGGCAATGTAAAAGGTGCTTTAGTCGCATACTCTACAGTGCTTGCCGAAGGTGAGGGTAGTAGTGGCAGTCACAGTGAGAATGAGAACCTCGAAGGTGTATCAGCGCCAACATCAGGTACAATTCTCAATAAACCAGCTGGCTTTGATAAAACAGGTAGCTCTTATATAGCAACTGGCTTACATCAAACAATGTACTGGTCGCTTATTGATGAAAGCCTACACGCTCCCATAGTGCAATCGTTAGCCATTAACGACAACGATGCCGCTGCCTTAAGCCCAAATGTTTTTGATTCGATAAATAGCGTGGGTGAGGTAGTAAATACTGGATCGTTAGTCCACATCAAACCGGCGAGTCTTTTTGTGCAGTATTTACTGTCTTCGTCAGTGCAATCATCACTGAGTGATTGGGGGTATGAAGGTGTATTGAGTCATCATCACACTCATGTTCGCGCTACATATCACATAGGCAAAATGGGTGCTGATTCATGGGGTATGTAGATGCCGATATGGTGAATGCTGAAATGTTAAATACTGTCTTACTCACGTTTAAGCTAGCGTTAGTCACCAGTGTCTTATTGTTGATTATAGTTATGCCCCTTGCATGGATTTTGGCGAACTGGCAACACAAGGCAAAATCATTGGTTCTGTCTGTGCTGGCATTGCCGCTAGTACTGCCACCCACCGTGCTTGGCTTTTACTTGCTCATCGCG
Organism: Alteromonas genovensis; assembly: GCF_010500895.1. Taxonomy (GTDB): domain Bacteria; phylum Pseudomonadota; class Gammaproteobacteria; order Enterobacterales; family Alteromonadaceae; genus Alteromonas; species Alteromonas genovensis. Next base: position 144,059 of record NZ_JAAAWO010000010.1, on the reverse strand, counting down.
TTCTCACCCCAAAGTGCGCTGGGGCAGTGGTGGCTGGCATTAACAGGCAGTACATTGGTATTTAGCTTTCAAGGGCTTGTGCTTGGTTCGTTAATATATTCACTGCCCTTCGCCCTTCAGCCTTTATACAGTGGGTTCGTGCAGCTAGATAAACGGTATCTTGAGGTAGCGAGTTCTCTTGGTTTTTCGCGGTTAGAAGGTTTGTATCGTATTGTGCTGCCTCTTTGCAAAGCGCCAATCATAGTGGCATTTGGGCTCAGCTTTGCTCATACCGTAGGTGAATTTGGGGTTGTGCTCATGATTGGAGGCAACATACCGGGTGAAACCCAGGTACTTTCCATTGCGCTTTATGAGCAAGTTGAAGCACTAGAGTATGAGCGTGCTCATGTAATGTCCCTTGGACTACTTGTGTTTTCCTTTATTGTGTTAGCGCTACTCTATCGCTTTAATGGTGGCGCAGACCCTTCAAGTGGTACTAGAAATATAGACCCGGAGCGCAAGCGATGAGTGTGGCGTTTGAGGTATTGCTTCCAAGCAGAATAGAAGGCCGGGTTGAACTGCGTGCTTCCTCGTCATTTATCGGTATCACTGGGCCATCCGGTGCGGGTAAAAGCAGCTTGTTGCGCTGCATAGCAGGTTTTGAAAAAGGCGCATTAACCCAGGCTAATTGGGGCAATATGTCGACAAAAATTGGTATTGTATTCCAACAGCCCTTATTGTTCCCTCATGTGAATGTGGAAGGCAATTTACAGCTTGCCACCCGTCATGCCAGTGAGCATGCTATTTCTATTAATGAAGCGGTAAAAGGGTGTCACTGCGAGCACCTACTGTCAAAACAAATTGCAACCTTGTCTGGCGGTGAAGCCCAGCGGGTGGCTATTGCAAGGGCATTAGTTAACGGGCCTCACATTCTGCTGCTCGACGAATCACTTAGCGCAATTGATGCTGTAACCAGGCGGCACATTTACGCTTTTTTACGCCACTTGTGCGCGGTATCGCAACTTACATGCTTTGTGGTTTCCCATGACATTGATGAGCTTTTGTTACTGAGTGACGAGATGATTTACGTCTGTGCTGGGAAAATAAAAGCAGTAGGTAATGTAGATAGCGTTGTTCCCAATATGTACCAAGGCGGGGCGATACATACTCCCTCAGCCATACTTAACGGCGTTGTTGAATGTATTGCTGAGGCAACGTTGAGCAGCCACGCTGAAGAGAGTACTCACACAAACGCTGAAAAGACTACCCACCCTGAGCAAGAGATGCTTATTGAACACGCCACTGATTTTGGAGAACCAGATCAGAATACGGTGTATCAAGTCATTGTTAGCGGGCAGCGGCTGTACGTCTCCCAAAAGTCGCTCATTGCAGCAAGGTCCAGTATAGTAAGGTCAAAAGTCGCAAGCTTCAGTGAGTGTGAACCTAATCAAGCAGATAAAAACGAGATTGATAATTCGCTATCCGCTGGCGGCCAGGTGCGATTAGCGGTAAAAGCAAGTGAAGTCAGTATCGATACAAATACGGCAGCAATGACTGAAAATTCGACATCGAGCATATTGAATTCGCTCAACTGTGTGATAGAAGATATTACCCATTTCGATAATCATAAGAGCGGTCGAGTGTTGCTTAATCTTCGTATTATCAACCAGAATGACATGAGCGAGGACGAGCAACCAGCACTGCATGCGGTTATCAGTACGCTATCAGTAAGTCGCCTTCAACTCGCTAAAAATATGCTCGTAATTGCGCGCTTCAAATTGCTTTAGAAAAGCGGGTCATGTTTTTAGTCGAGTCGACATAAGCATCGAAGGTTGCACAAATGGCACGAATGAAGATTCTTGCACTTTCTGGCACCACTATCCCTTCATTCATATGCAACACAAGGCCGTCTTTTTGCAACGGGCGCAACGCGTCGAGTTCAATGGCAAAATAGTCGTCAAAGGCAATGCCGTACTTACCCTCAATAGCGTCTTTTTTTAGCGATAGATTGCACATGAGGCTTGATATTACATCTCTTCGAATAAGGTCATCGTTAGAAAGTGACAACCCAATAGCGGCAGCTGGTCTGTGGTTGTTAAGTTGCTCGTAATAGTCTTTTAATTGCTTTGGGTTTTGTGCAAAAGCGTTGCCTACAGTGCTAATAGCAGACACGCCAAAGCCTACTAAATCTGTATCTCCTTTTGTGGTGTAGCCTTGAAAGTTTCGATGCAGTTGGCCTGCGTTTTTTGCCCTAGCGAGTGGGTCAGCTTTTTTAGCGAAATGATCAAGGCCAATCATGTCATAACCAACCTGCTTAAATTCAGTTACCGCGATATTGTAGAGCGCTGCTTTTTGCTCTGCATTAGGCAAAATGTCTTTACCGAATTTACGCTGTGCGGCAAACCGTTCTGGCAGATGCGCATAGCTAAATAGTGATATTCTGTCCGGCGACATGGCTTTCGTGGCGGCTATTGTGGTTCTAAACGTGTCTTCGCTTTGATGAGGTAGGCCATAGATCAGGTCTAAGTTAATAGAACTAAAACCTAAATTTCTTGCCTCAAAGACTAAGTCTGCGATGTGAAGCGTGCTTTGAACTCGATTTATTGTCTGCTGAACTTGATAATCGGTATCCTGTAATCCAAAGCTTAAGCGGTTATAGCCGAGCTCTCTTAAATTCTTTAAGTAGGGAAGGTCCACGTTTCGCGGGTCTAGTTCAATGGCTATTTCTGCTTGAGCATCAAAGGTAATGTACTTTTTTAATGATGTCATTAAAGTGGCTTGCTGTTGCTCACTTAAAAAACTAGGAGAGCCGCCGCCTAGGTGAAGCGACACAGCCTGTCGTTCTGCTAGCAGATGTGACTTGCTTAATAGCTCTTTTTCGATGTAGTCGAGATATTCGTCTGCTTTGCTGTTGTGCCTAGTCACAATTTTATTGCATCCGCAGTAATAGCAAAGTGTCTGACAAAATGGGATGTGCACATAAATACTTAAAGCCTCAGCCTGTGTGTTTTTATTTGCAATACGAAGTATGTCATTGTTTACTGAGACGAAGTTAAGCGCAGTGGGGTAGGACGTATAGCGCGGTGCATGTTTTGCGTATTTTGCTATTGTAGTTAGATCTATTTCACTTGCTGGCCCTTTTAGTTGATTTACACTTTGGTTTTTATTCTGGCTTACGGCTTGCGGGCTTACAGCTTGGCTTACATCATTTGCGGCCATGACATTTCTTCTTTTACCGATGAGAGAAAACTAACAATATGTTATCAATACAAGGAAGGCGGTGAGTTGATTTGGTTCAATGTTTTGGCGCTTAATATTGGCTTGCTAGTCATTTTTCCCATTATCATTATTCAGGCTATGTGGGTTCGTAAGAAAACCCTTCGCTTACCAGAGCCATCGGGTGCGCGAGAGCTTAAAAGCGAACCTTTAGACCACAAGCCCGAAGGTAAGCAAATACCCTTTAACGTACTGGTGATAGGTGATTCAGCAGCAGCTGGCGTTGGCGTAAGTACGCAATCTGATGCGCTAACTGGAAAGTTGTACCAAGCGCTATCACAATCACTTGGCGAGTCTTTCGCAGTGTCTGTCACTCTCCACGCTCGCACGGGGCTAGCGAGTAGCGATATCATTGCATTGCTTAAGCATGAGCAAAGCCTCCGGTATCAGGTGATTGTGGTTTCCATTGGGGTAAATGATGTAACTAGATTCATCACCTTAACTAAATGGCGCAACAATCTTCGGCAAATTCATCACATTTTGCTGCAAAAATTTCTATGTGAGCAATCTCAACAAGCCCTAATTATTTATTCTGCGGTTCCACCCATGCATGCGTTTCCCGCCATTCCTCAACCCTTGCGTTTTATGCTGGGACAAAGAGCGTCACTGCTCAATCGCGTATTAGCAAGTACCATAGGCATATTACCTTATAGTAGGCTGCTTCAGCTTAATATAGTTAATGTGAAGGGCGAAGCGACAGCTGAACTAATGGCAGAGGACGGTTTCCATCCTTCAAGCGTTGGATATGCACTGTGGGCTGATCAGATTGTTACGCTTGTTAGAAAAGAGCAGAAGGGGGGTGTCGAGGGGGAAAATAGGCGCGCTCACTGAAAGAGCGAATGAGTAAAGTGATCTCCACGTCTTGGTCTACATACCAATAATTAGACTATTCGCACATCGATGACGTGTTTATAGCGTAGTGCGCTTGTAAGAGGGTTATCACATGCCGTACCTTGAGCTACTGAAGCGTCGTGAATTTTAAGGGAGGAAAAATGCAAACAGTTACAATTGATATGGTGTCTGACGTTGTGTGCCCCTGGTGTATTGTGGGCTACAAGCGGTTGCAACAGGCAATACAGCAGCTCGATAACATCAGTGTAGAGGTGAAGTTTCACCCCTTCGAACTTAATCCCGCAATGCCTGAAGAAGGGCAGAACTTGCGTGAGCACGTTATAGAAAAGTACGGTATTACTCCAGCACAAAGCAGTGAAAACAGGCAGCGCCTTATTGATGTTGGTAAAACAATTGGCTTTGATTTTAATCTTGCCGATGACGCTACCATGCAAAATACCTTCAAGGCCCATCAACTTATCCATTATGCCGACGAGATGGGCTTAGCGGTACCCATGAAAATGCGTTTGTTTGAAGCCTATTTTACTGAAGGAAAAGATATCAACAATACAGATATTCTTATTCAGGAGGGAAGCAGCATTGGTCTTGATGTTCAAACCATTAAAGACGTGCTTGCCGATGAGCGGTACAGCGATGCAGTGAGGCAACTAGAATCGGCTTGGATGCAACGAGGAATTCAAAGCGTTCCTACGTTTGTCATAGGCAATCAAGGCGTAGCAGGCGCACAAGACCCCGAAACCCTAGCCGCTTTCATCAAAGAGGCGGCCGGCGCTAGTCAATAGCGAATGAGGGTTTACGCCCTATCACCCTTTTCCTGAGAGTGTGGCTGAGCAAAAATAAGATAGTCATCTGGCGCCGCTATTTTATTTTGCTTAGCTTTGTACATTGCGATATCCGCAAGCTTTATTAATGTATTGATATCTTGGCTCATGCGGGGGTAAAACGCGACGCCAACGCTCATAGTAATAACGGTAGGCGTAGTTTCGTTATTAAAGTAAAACGGCTTCTTAATGGCATCATTCACTTTTGATATGGCCGTTTTCACAGACTTTTCGTCTTCGGCTTGCAACAGCAAAACAAACTCATCACCCCCCCAGCGAATTGCCATGTCATTTTTGCGGATCTTATCCCTAAGTTGTTCCGAAACAAAAATAAGCACTTCATCGCCTGCATCGTGCCCATAAATATCGTTCACCGCTTTAAATCCGTTCAAATCTATTAACGCAAGCGCAAAGTGATGTCCCTTACTCATTAGCTTTGAAATCAGCTTTTCACCGCCATTGCGATTGTATATTCCGGTCAGTGAGTCGAAGTCAGCTTGCAGAGCCAGCATCTGTAATTCATGTTTTCGGCTTGATATATCGTTCAGGGTCAATTGATAAAAACGCTCGCCGTCTTCGGTGATCAATGGACTGGCAATTAATTGAACCCAAATGACATTTTTATTCACCGACTTCAGTTTGAATTCGCCCGTTGCAAACTCATTGCGGGAAAATGACTCCAGTAGCGTTTCTTTAATGGCGGTAGGGTTTTCAAACAGCTCGCTCAACAACTCGCCGTAATCTGGCTTTACTTCTACACCTATTTTCTCGACTAAATCGGTAAAAGCGTTATTGTTAAGTTCAATGGTTCCCGTTTCAGTCATTAGCACCGTTGCCGATTTTGCATTTTCAAATAGCATCCTAAAACGCTTTTCTAAAAACTCAATCTCTTCTCTTAACTGTCTTTCTTGTGAAAACTGCTCTTCAACCTTACCTAAAAGTTGGTTGGTGTCGTTCACCAACGTACCAATTTCGCTGCGAGAGTGGTAGTCAGGTACATCAATGCGCTGTGCGGTGCCGGGTGTAATCTCATGAAGCGAACGTCCCACGCGAAGCATGGGGGCAATAATTATGTAGTAGGTGATAAACAAAGCAACAATACCCACCACCAAAGCTTCAGCGTATAGCGCATAGCTGTTGTCGGTACTGATTTTTTTGGCTTGTTGGATAATGTGATCAAAGTTCGGGTATATATTGACCTCGGCAAGGGCTTCTTCCGGGATAAAAGGGTTTCGCACCGCAAACATACGGGGCTCTGTGTCTCGGTTTATGGCTTCATTCACGTTAAGTTGATAATACAAGGCCTCGCTTTTAATAGAGGCAGCAAGAATCTTGTCACTTTTTACCAAACCATTAATGGCTTCTTTGGCAAGGTCTTCATCCTCTAAAAACGCCGCTATGGAAGCGGTTGCACTTACGGTACGGTAAAGCTCTTCAATGTCATGGTTCGCCTCATTTATTTCATTCTCGTAAGTCACGCGATAAAAAAACTCGGCCGTGGTTAACACCACCACCATAGCGGCAGCAATTAAAAACAATGACAGTCGAAAGCCTAACCCATGCATATTAATCAAAGCGATACACAACCTTCATATTGTCGGTAACATTAGACTCATAAATATAAGCGAGAGCAGACTCATCGTCTTCTAGACGTTGTTTTACATCATCAACGGTTTGTTCTATTACCGGTGGCTTTACCCGTCCTGAAAACCTCAACCTCGACCAGTAAGCATTTATACGTGCAAGGGGCAAACCCACTAATGCTTGGTAAAATTGCGCTTTAAGTTTTTCATCTAATTCAACATCGATAGGAGTCGCTTGTTTACCATTTGGAAACGCAGAATATTTACCCATAAATAAATTAATTAGGCCTTTTTTATCCAACACTTGAACATCGTTATTGTGATTCGTAACAACCACTATCTTACTTGGCACGTTCTCAGCGACATAAGCAAAACAATTGACACTCTCAAGTGCGAGAATTGTTGCAATAACGATGAAGCGGAGGCGATATAAATTCATCATCCACCCCTAAAAACTAAAACTTAAAGCAAGTAGCAGGGTATGAGCAACGCCGTCTTCACTATTGACAACTAATCCATCTCTTGCCCTAAGGCCGCCCCCTCTGGCCTCGATATCGGTTCGTTCGATTTGCGCTTTAAAGGCGAGATTTTCTTTTAAATCCCAACGCCACCCTACGGAAAATGATTGCTGATTGTGTGCCAGCGTACTTCCTACTTCTTCAATGAAAACGGCTAATTCCGCGGTAGTGGGGGTAATAGGAAAATCTGGCTGAGCCTCACTTAAAAAATAAGTGTCTGACTGTGCGAATGAATACAAACCATAAAACGTGTGCGCACCATAGTGATAGCTAACATTTAAAAAACCGTTCAGTGATTGCCTCAATGCAAGTGAATCAGAATCGATATGGGAGAGTTCGCCTGATACTTCCCAATCACCTAGGTACCTATTCATATATAACGATGTGTATTGGATGGTTGCACCGCGCAAACTTAATGAGTTAGCAAAATCGGTGGCGCCACTCCAAAAAGGTTGTAATTGGGCAACCGTTGTCGCAACAAACGCCGAGTCTGAATTATCATTTTCCGCCTCAGTTAACGTGTGTTTTATTGCAACACTCCAATCAAAAGCCACAAACTCAACGCCAATAGAGCGCAAGTCATTAAACGTAATTGGGTCGTACTCATTGCTGGTGAAGTCACTCTCACCTTGGCCCCAAAACGCTTTTACCAGTAGGTTGAAATCGGTGTAAGGTCTTGAATAGCTAATGTCAGCGCCATCAAAACTTCTGGCAGGTACGATCCCATAAACTTCGGTAGGTACTTTTACCCAAGGATAGGCAATTGAAACGTCTCTGGTATCGCTGAAGTGAAATAAATCGGCAGCAAGTCTTCCGGCCCTTAATTGCCACGACGGCGTGATATCGTATCTGAGAAAGGCCATTTGGGTCACTGAGTCTAGATTCTGCTCATCTTGCGCTCGATAAACAAATTGCCCAACAAAATCGAGGTTATTTGAAACACTGTAGTCAAACTGTACGCCAATCAAACTGAGTGGTTTAAAGGCTAAACCATTCTTTTTAGCAATCTCTGCTTGAGAACGGTCGTTGCGAAATTGATAAGTGCGAGTGTCTGCCGTTGCCGTAGCCAGCGTACCAAACCCGCTAACTTCAAGCTTTTCTTGCTCTGCAACAGCGCTGCGAGTCACCAGTAAACTCATTAGAAATGCAAAAAGGAAAAACTGCTTATTTAACATTTATCTGTGTCCATTTCGAAGACTATCCTTACTAACGCGAATAAATATATAAGTCTTTTACTCTTGATTATAGCAAGCATAGCTGAGAAACAAAGAAAGCTAAATAATCGGTATCTTTTGCAACATAACCTCATCGGGAAGACACAAGCAGAATTGCCATAGTTTTGTAAAAGGCTTCTGGGAGTTTATTTCTTTTCATGGCGACGACCAATTTCGTTCAGGTCCGAATAGTTTCACATGATGAACTCCCATTCAAAATATCAATTAAACTTATGCAACTAGTTTTCTTAGTATGGTTAACATATTGGTAACATAAGAGCGTGTAATGACAGATATCTATTTAGTTCGTCACGGGCAGGCGTCTTTCGGTAAGGCGAATTACGACAAGCTAAGTGAACTAGGCGCACAGCAAGCCGTGTGGTTAGGTGACTATTTCCACCATCGCGACATTCAGTTCGACAGCGTTTTTATGGGAGACATGGTAAGACACCGTGAAACTAACGAGGGTATTGCACAAGGGTTATCCGCTGGGGGGAAGTATTTACCAGAGGCTACACGAGACAGTGCACTTAACGAGTTTAACTTTCAGGCGGTTGCTGCTGCGTATCTTAGCCGTTTCCCGGAAGACAAAGTGCCTGAAGGAGCATCACCGGCTGAATTCTATCGCTTATTGAAAAAGGCCATGCTTGCGTGGTCACAAGATGAACTAGAGCATGGGTTGCTCGATGAAACATGGGCGCAATTTGAAGGGCGTGTAGGTTCAATGCTCACACGTTTGCAAAATAGCGATGCAAAACGCGTACTTGTGGTCAGTTCTGGCGGCGCTATCGCGATGATGCTGAAACATATTTTAGGCTACGACTCTGCAACGGTTATCAACATGAATTTGCAAATACGCAATGCCAGCTTTTCACAATGCTTTGCTAATAAGCGAGGCGTTCACTTAAATAACTTCAATAGCGTACCTCACCTGGATGTGACTGACAGGTTACACGCCATTACCTATAGCTAAACGGGACAGCGATGAATTTTGAATATAACGAAAAAACACAAGCGCTTTTAGAAAAACTAAGAGCGTTCATGAAAGACGAAGTGTATCCAATTGAGCAAGAGTACATCCATGCCGTAGAGAATGGAAAAGACCGTTGGAAAACCCCAGCGATGATGCAGGCATTAAAGCAAAAAGCGCGCGAGGCAGGGTTGTGGAATTTATTTCTACCCGAAGAGTACAAGCCTTACGGAGCCGGGCTGACTAACGCCGAATATGCACCACTTTGTGAAGAAATGGGGCGCGTGTTGTTCAGTTCTGAAATATTCAACTGTAGCGCGCCTGACACAGGCAATATGGAAGTATTAGCCAAATACGGCAACGAAGCGCAAAAAGAAGAATGGTTAGTGCCTTTGTTAAACGGAGAGATTCGCTCTGCGTTTGCGATGACTGAGCCTGCGGTGGCGTCGAGCGATGCAACAAATATTGAAACGTCTATTACGCGCGACGGTGATGAGTATGTTATCAATGGTAAAAAATGGTACACCAGTGGCGCAATGAATGAGAATTGCAAAATTATGGTGGTGATGGGCAAAACTGATTTTGATGCACCTCGTCATCAGCAACAATCGCAAATACTCGTGCCTATGGATACCAAGGGCGTCACCATTGTTAGGCCTATGGCAGCAATGGGATTTTATGATGAACCGATTGGTCATGCCGAAGTCTTGTTTGAAAACGTACGTGTGCCTGCTGAAAATCTGCTCGTGGGTGAGGGTAAAGGGTTTGAAATTGCTCAAGGCCGCCTTGGTCCAGGTAGAATTCATCACTGCATGCGTTTAATCGGATGTGCACAGCGCGCATTAGATATGGCCTGTGAACGAGTAGAATCTCGAATTGCCTTTGGCAAGCCGTTAGCAAAACAGCAGTCTATTCGTGAAACCATTGCCAAGATGCACTGCGATATTGAGCAGGCGCGTTTATTAACGCTAAAGGCAGCCGATAAGATGGACAGATACGGTAATAAAGTATCTCGTGACCTTATTGCGGCAATTAAAATTGTTGCGCCAACCATGGCGTGCAACGTGATAGACGACGCTATTCAAATGCACGGTGCGGCGGGAACGAGTCAAGACTTTGTATTGTCTGCAATGTATGCATATGCACGCACCATTAAGCTTGCCGATGGCCCAGACCAAGTGCACATGATGCAGTTAGGTCGTAATTTAATTGCTGATAAAAACGCATAAGGAGCTGTTTTGACTGCACAAAACACGACTGCACCTCATATGTTAGATTTAGCGGTATTAAACACTTACCTAACTACCGCGTGCCCAGAAATAGGGCACATTCAAGAGGCTGAAAAGTTTTCTGGCGGCCAGTCGAACCCGACTTTCAAGCTACTTACTGACAATGGCACCTTTGTTTTACGGCGCCAGCCTCCGGGAAAGCTGCTTAAATCAGCGCATGCGGTAGACCGCGAATTCAGAGTGATTAATGCGCTGCAAAATTCTGAAGTACCGGTTCCTAAGGCATATCACCTGTGCGAAGACCCAGATATTATCGGCAGTATGTTTTATATCATGGCCCATGTTGACGGTGATATTTTTTGGAATAGTGCGCTGCCTGAGATTGCTACTTCCAGCACCCGTAAGGCGATGTATGATGAAATGAACAGAGTGCTTGCGTCATTGCACAGCGTCGATGTTCAATCTGCAGGGCTGAGCGATTATGGAAAGCCCGGCAGTTATTTTGAACGCCAGTTAAGTCGCTGGACTAAACAATACCGAGCGTCAGAGCTAGAGCATATTAAAGAAATTGAAGAGCTAATTAGTTATTTAGAAGCTAATTTGCCTGATGATGATGGACAGGTCTCGTTGGTCCATGGCGACTTTAGACTCGACAACATGATGTTTGATATGTCTGATACCAAGCAACCTAGGGTAATAGCTGTACTTGATTGGGAGCTGTCTACACTGGGACACCCTTATTCAGACTTAGCGTATCAGTGCATGCAGCTGCGCCTTCCCTCAGACATTGCTCACGCAGCAGGGTTAGGAGGGCTAGATCGCGAGGCTTTGGGTATCCCTTCAGAAAAAGCGTATATAGATGCTTACTGTAAACGACGGAATATGGGAAAAATTGATAATTGGACGTTTTATCTCGCGTTCAGTTTTTTCCGACTCGCCGCTATTTTGCAAGGCGTAGTGAAGCGCGCTCACGATGGTAATGCATCTAGTGAGAAAGCGATGCAGTTGGGGGCGATGGTACGTCCTCTAGCGCAAATAGCGAATCAAACCATACACCAAGACAGTGAATAACAGACACACTTGTTTTCTATGATTTAACCCTCGGGGTAATGCGTTTTGGTTTTTTCGCCGAACACATAGAGAAAACAGAATACGGAGAAAAGATGAAAGCGATTGTATGTGAAGCCTTTGGGCCAGTAGATGATTTACGTGTAAAAGACGTTGCCGATCCTGTAGCAAAACCTGGGCATGTTGTTGTTGATGTTCAGGCGGCAGGGGTTAACTTTCCAGATGGGCTCTTGGTACAAGGCCTGTATCAAATGCAACCTGACTTTCCGTTTATTCCTGGCAACGAGGTGGCTGGCATTGTCTGTGAAGTGGGTGAGGGAGTCAGTCACGTCAAAGAAGGACAACGGGTTATCGCGCTCTCTAATCTGGGCGGTTATGCTGAAAAAGTAGCTGTGAAAGCAAGCCACGTTATGCCGTTACCAGACCCTATTCATGTGAATGAAGGTGCGGCGCTTGTTACTGCTCATGCTACTGCTCACCATGCCTTAAAACAGCGTGCGAAGTTACAGCCTGGCGAGACGCTGGTTGTGACAGGTGCAGCTGGTGGCACCGGCTTAGCGGCCGTTCAAATTGGTAAAACAATGGGGGCTAACGTTATTGCAGTATGTTCTACAGAAGAAAAGCTTGCCCTAGCAAAAGAGTATGGTGCAGATGTACTCATCAATTATAAAGACAAGGATCTCAAAGAGACGCTGAAAGAAGTGACGGGCGGAAAAGGTGCCGACGTTATTTATGAATGTGTCGGCGGTGATACTTTTCATGCTTGTAGTAGAAGTATGGCGTGGGAAGGCAGATTACTTGTTGTTGGGTTTGCTGGCGGAGAGATACCTAAGTTCCCAGTAAACTTAGCCTTGGTAAAAGGATACTCGGTAATGGGCGTATTTTGGGGCTCGTTTACTCAGCACGATCCCAAAGGGTTTGCCGAAAATATGCAAGAGCTCCTAACGTGGTATGTACAGGGAAAGGTAAAAGTAGTTGTTGATGAAGCCTTGCCTCTAGAGCAAGCAACCAAAGCGATGACAAAGGTTATGAATAGGGAAGTGAAAGGGAAAATGGTCATCACACCATAAGTATTTTTGCTACTTCCACTAAGCCCACATTACTGTGGGCTTTTTTATGTCTGTGTTAAACATCAGGCTGACAGGCGAGTAAAGCGAGTAGGGCAAGATATGCGTTATGTTAAAATGTATCAGTTGACTGATTAACCAGGGCTGTTAATTACAACAGCCAAAACAGTAAGTCTGAAGAGTTTAGAATAATGAAGTTTACGACTTACTCAGGTTGCGACAATGTGTATGGCAACGCTGTATGAATAAGATGGGCCTGCTTTAACGACGTTTTACTATTTCGCGGAGTGATAATACGTTGCGATACACGGTTAGATAGGTAATTAGAGCTGCGTCGAATTTTTTTGAAAATCGGTTGCACTTGCTCTGAACTATTGAGGTTTGGCTGGTGCTTTGCATCTTCTGCTGCAGCCAAATTATGAGGAAAAAGGGCAGCCGCTAAACAAGCACTAAGCAACATCATGCTAATAAGTGTTTTCATCATTGGCTCTCTTATAATGTTTAGTTCAGCCTCCGGTTTATTGCAGCATTTTATTACAGATTTGGGTGCACTAACCGAGAGAGAAAAGACGTCAGAGGCGGTTGCACTCGCCTCTTTCGTCAGACTTTGTTTGTTGATCTCCATTACAACTAAAATGGATTTAAAACAAAATAGAGTGGCTCATACCGTGGTATGAAAATTTATACTGTATGCTAGGCAATACAGCGGCTTTTTTGTCTTGCGATGACGCCGCTCTTTATTCGCGGTGAAGCCTCTTACCAAGCGGTGACGCCGCCATCTACTGCTATAGTTTGGCCGTTCATATAGCTGTTCCCAGGAGACAGCATTAGCATCATAGTGTTAACTATTTCCTGTGGCTCTCCTAGGCGCTTCATTGGGCTGCCCTGACCAAGTTGAGCTTGGGCCTCTGGTGTATTATACCCGTCCACATTTAGAATGTTGGTTGGGCTGTAAAATGGGCATATTGCATTTACACGCACATTTTTTCTCCCATATTCTACTGCTGCGGTGCGAGTGATGCCGGCAACGGCATGCTTTGCTGCTGCGTAGGCTGCGCCTTTCGGAGCGCCGCCAAGACCTGCAAGAGAACTCACGTTTAACACATGGCCCTTTTCTTGAGTGAGCATGGCAGGAATTTGGTATTTCATGCCAAACATCACGCCTTTAACATTAACCCCAAACTGACTATCCATGATGGCCTCAGTCATTTCATGAACGGGCGCTGGCGTGTGAGCAATACCTGCGTTATTGACGGCAATATCCAAGCGACCAAATTTCTCTAACGCCGCGTCTACCAGCGCCTTATTTAGACTTTCATCTGCAATGTTGCCTGCGATGCTCACCACATCGGTAACACTTTCAAGTTCATTTTTTACCGAGTTGAGCGACGCTTCATTTATGTCGCTGAGCACAAGTTTTGCACCGCGATGTGCAAGCCCTGTCGCCAAAAGCCGGCCAAACCCGCTGCCTGCCCCAGTAATCAGCACAACGTGGTCGGTAAAGTTAAGTAGTGAATCCATGATGTTTCCTTAATGTGTTCTGAAATACCTAGGTCAATACGCCCTAGTAATTGTTAATAAATGAAATAAGAACCTGAGCTAATTCTTCACCCTTGTCCTCTTGTAAAAAGTGACCACCAGATTTAATTGTGGTGTGTGCTATTCCCTTGCAGCCTAAAATGGTGTGCTGCATAAATTTGTCACCGCCTGCTGTCACAGGATCGCTATCGCTAAAGGCGGTCATAAAGGGTTTGTTGAACAGCTTAAGCGACTGCCAAGCGTTTCGATTGGCTTGAGAGTCTGTGCTGTCGGGTTGTGTAGGGACCAATAGGGGAAACATTCTTGCGCCTACTTTATATGTCTCATCAGGGAATGGTGCGTCGTAAGCCGCTTTCACACTATCTGATAAGTCGGTTACTGTGCCTTTATCAATGATATCTGAGGTTGGAAACTCCGGTACGTCTTGAGAAAATCGACGCCATGCTGTAAACGCCTTACTGGGTTTTTGGTCGCCCGTGGGTAGCCCGGTATTTGCAGCCACTACACCACAAAATCGCTCAGGCATATCTGCCACAAGTCGAAGACCTAATAGGCCTCCCCAATCTTGACAGAACAGCGTAGCGGGTTGTCTTACGACTTGGTTAAACCATTCTCGTACCCAAATTAAGTGCCTTGCATAGGTATAGTCACTGCTGCGTGTAGGTTTGTCTGAACGACCAAACCCAATAAGGTCGGGTGCAAGCACGTTGAAGCCTGCATCAGCTAAAATGGGGATCATCTTTCGATAGAGATAAGCCCAAGTTGGTTCACCGTGTAGTAAAACAACGGGATGACCGTCAGTCGGACCTGCTTGGTAGTAGGCCATGGACAGTTCGCTACTAACGGTATCGGTTACTTGAACATACTGTGGTTCGTACGGAAAATCAGAGATATTCGAAAAGGCGCTTTCAGGTGTTTTCAGTATCTGCATAGCTTACTTGTCCCTGTAAATTAAATGTAAAATAATTAACGATATGATAACAAAAACACCCTTATCTCATTCTGTCAATTAATCTGTAACTCCTGTATTGCCTAGCGTGAAAGCGGATCCGATGAAAAAACAGGGTTTCGTTGCCGTATTAAATATTGTGATAAATGTCTATAACACCAATAAACTTGGATGATTGGCAACACTGCAATAACATCCGGTTAACGTGATAAACAGGATATGGTTATGACTCAGACGGATAACAAAGCAGTAGCGTATGATGTGCAGCAGGGTGTTGCCACGCTTACTATGCAGAGTGCACCAGTTAACGCACTCTCTCGAGCACTTCGCGTAGGCCTAATAGGCGGCATTGAACAAGCGATTAACGACAGTGGTGTGAAAGCTATTGTGGTGACATCCGCTCTGCCAATATTTTCAGGTGGCGCCGATATCAGTGAATTTGCAGGCGGTGATTTATCACCAAACTTACCTGAAGTACTAGAGAAGATTGAAAACGCGTCAAAGCCGGTCGTTGCCGTTTTACCGGGGCCAGCGTTTGGCGGCGGTTTAGAAGTTGCCTTAGCATGCCACCATCGCATCACGTTTGCCGACAATAAAGTGGGTCTTCCAGAAGTTAATCTAGGTATTTTACCAGGCGCTGGCGGAACGCAGCGTTTACCTCGCTTGGCAGACGCGCAAACAGCCTTAACAATGATAGTGACAGGTAAGCCCACTTCTGTACTCAAATTACCAGGCGTTTTTGACAAGATATCAGATAAGCCTGAACACCTCTTAGAAGATACCAAAGCGTATTTAGCGTCTTTAGGTGGTGCAACGGCTATTAAGCGTACCTGTGATATTTCCTTAACAATGTCTGATGGAACACAAGCCGTTTTTGACGCTGTAGTCGCTCAAACGAAAAAAGCATCAAAAGGATTTTTCGCACCGCTTAAATGTATCGAAGCGGTTCGCGGCGCCTACACGTTGGCTTTCGAAGATGGCCTTAAAAATGAAGGCAAGTTGTTTATGGAGTGCATGAACACGCCACAAGCGCGAGCGCAGCAGCACTTTTTCTTTGCAGAGCGCGCGGCGGGTCATGTCAGTGACTTCGATAAATCAACACCTGAGCGCGCTATTGAGAAGGTAGCCATTATAGGCGCTGGAACCATGGGCGGCGGTATTGCGATGAACTTCGCCAATGCAGGCATCCCAGTAACGATGCTCGAGCTTAAAGAAGAAGCCTTACAGAAAGGGCTTGCTCTTATTCGCAAAAATTACGAAAACAGCGCTAAAAAAGGAAAGCTTACGCAAGAACAAGTTGAATCTCGCATGGCACTGCTTAGTGGCACAACCACCTACGATGACTTAAGTGACGTAGATTTAGTGATTGAAGCTGTGTTTGAAAAGATGGAAGTGAAAAAGACGGTATTCTCAACGCTAGATAGAGTATGTAAGCCAGGCGCTATTTTAGCTTCTAATACATCTACACTTGATATCGATGAAATTGCTACCTCAACATCTCGACCACAAGACGTCATTGGGCTTCACTTCTTCTCTCCTGCTAATGTCATGCGTTTGCTCGAAGTGGTCAAAGCTGAGAAGACGTCACCTGAGGTTATTAAAACCTGCATGAAGATGGCTAAGCGCATCAAAAAGGTCGCGGTGCTAGTGGGTGTTTGCTTTGGTTTTGTTGGCAATCGAATGATTGAACCATACGGACGAGAAGCGAACCGCTTATTGTTAGAAGGCGCTTCACCAGAGCAAGTGGACAAAGTGCTTACCGATTTCGGCATGCCCATGGGGCCGTTTACAATGGGCGATATGGCTGGGCTTGATATTGGTTACTACGTTCGCCAGTCTCGCCAAGAACATATTGCGCACGACCCGGCATACGGCGCTGTTGCCGACCGCTTGGTAGAAATGGATCGCAATGGCCTGAAAACTGGTCGCGGAACCTATAACTATGAACCGGGCAGTCGCGTTCCTATTCCTGACCCTGAAGTACTCGATATTGCGAAGAAGGAAGCACAGAGACTCGGCGTAGAGCAGCGCTCTGACATCAGCGATGATGAGATTTTGGTGCGAGTCATGTTTTCTCTTATCAATGAAGGTGCCTGTATTCTAGAAGAAGGCATTGCTGCTAAGTCTAGCGATATTGATGTGATTTACGTCTACGGCTATGGCTTCCCTGTGTTCCGTGGTGGTCCTATGCAGTATGCAGATGAAGTAGGGCTTCAGACTATTCTCGATAAGTTAACTACATACCGTGACCAACTTGGCGACTACGGAAAAATGTGGCTAGAGCCTAGCGATTTACTTGTAAAATTGGCGCAAGAAGGCGGCAGTTTTAAGCACTATAAAAAATAAGGAACAATACTATGCGTGATGCAGTAATTGTTAGTACCGCAAGAACACCAATTGGCCGTGCCTACAAAGGCGCGCTCAATAATCTACCTGCGCCTTCACTAGGCGGGCATGCGATAAAGCATGCAGTCTCTCGCGCTGGTATTGATCCAGCAAGCGTAGATGATGTTGTGATGGGTGCAGCCCTAACACAAGGCAGTGGCGGAATGAATATTGGCCGCTTAGCAGCGCTTGCTGGCGACCTACCTACGTCTGTTGCTGGAATGACATTAGACAGACAGTGTAGCTCTGGCATGTATGCTATCGCGACGGCGGCGAATGCTATTCGCACTGGCGATACCAACATCATGGTTGCTGGCGGTTTAGATTCTATTTCACTAGTGCAAAACAAAAGCATGAACATGCATCGTGCGGTAGACCCAGCATTAGTAGCGAAGCATAAAAATATTTATATGCCTATGCTGCAAACCGCTGAAGTGGTTGCAAAGCGATACAACATCAGTCGTGATGTGCAAGACGAGTACGGCTATCAAAGTCAAATGCGAACAGCCGCGGCTCAGTCAGCAGGCAAGTTTGATGACGAAATCGTACCGATTACTGCAACGCAGACACTCTTTAATAAAGAGACCGGTGAAACAAGCGAACGCGAAGTAACCTTATCTAAAGATGAAGGCAATCGTCCAGAAACATCACTAGAAGGTTTACAAAGCTTAAACCCGGTGATTGAAGGCGGGTGTATTACTGCAGGTAATGCAAGCCAGCTATCTGACGGTGCAAGCGCTACTGTTATTATGGATGAGCACTCTGCGGCAAAAGGCAAAGGGCAACCCCTTGGTATTTATCGCGGGATTGCGGTTGCAGGATGTGAACCAGATGAAATGGGAATTGGCCCTGTATTTGCCATTCCTAAGCTATTAAAGCAGCATGGATTAACCATGGACGACATTGGTCTATGGGAGCTTAATGAAGCATTTGCAGTACAGGTATTGTATTGCCGTGACAAGTTGGGCATTCCAGACGAATTATTAAACGTTAACGGTGGTGCCATTTCTATTGGTCACCCCTATGGCATGAGCGGTGCTCGTATGGTGGGTCATTCACTCATCGAAGGTAAAAGACGTGGTGCGAAATTTGTTGTTTGCACTATGTGTATCGGTGGCGGCATGGGCGCTGCTGGTTTATTTGAAGTTCTATAGGTAATTAGTATGGAAGGTTATAAAGCTCCACAACGCGACGCCATGTTTGTAACACATGAGCTACTCGACTTTCAAAGTCACTATCAAAAGCTAGGCTTCGATGAAGCCTCTGAAGACTTGGTATCAGCCATTTTTTCTGAAGCAGCGAAATTTTCAGAAAACACGCTAGCCCCAATTAATCAGTCGGGCGATGAAGAAGGCTGTAAATGGGAAGACGGTGTGGTAACAACACCTAAAGGCTTTAAAGAAGCTTATCAGACCTACGTAGAAGGCGGTTGGCCGAGTATGGCGCATCCGGAAGAGTTTGGCGGACAAAATCTTCCTTACTCTCTGGCTTCTATTATTGCTGAATGGTTCTCTGGTGCCAACCACTCGTGGGCAATGTACCCAGGCCTAAGTCAAGGCTGTATGGAAACATTAAAAGCGCACGGTACTAAAGAGCAGCAAGAAAAGTTCCTTCACAAGCTTATCAGCGGTGAATGGACGGGTACCATGTGTCTTACAGAAGCGCACTGTGGTTCTGACCTTGGTATGCTGAAGTGTCGCGCCGAGCCACAAGAAGATGGAAGTTATAGCCTTACCGGCACTAAGATTTTCATCTCTGCTGGTGAGCACGATATGTCTGAAAATATCGTACACATTGTGCTTGCGCGTTTACCGGATGCGCCAGAAGGCACAAAAGGTATTTCGTTATTCGTTGTTCCTAAATTCAACGTGTCTGACGACGGCGAGAAGCAAGATAGAAACGCAGTAAGCTGCGGCAGTATCGAACATAAAATGGGCATCAAAGCGAGCGCGACGTGCGTAATCAACTTCGATGGCGCGAAAGGGTTCCTGATTGGTCCTCCTAACCGCGGCTTAAACTGTATGTTTACCTTTATGAATACTGCACGTATCGGCACTGGCCTTGAAGGTTTGGCGGCATCAGAGGCGTCTTTCCAAGGTGCGCTTAAGTATGCCAAAGACAGAGTGCAATTTCGTTCAATGACAGGGCGCAAGAACCCAGACGGTCCTGCGGATCCTATTATTGTGCACCCAGACGTGCGTCGTATGCTATTAACGCAAAAAGCATTTGCCGAAGGTAACCGTGCTTTAGCTGCGTATTGCATGCAAATGGTAGACGTAACGCTTTACTGCGACGATGAAGTTGCCAAGCAAACAGCAGAAGCAAAACTTGCATTCTTGACGCCGATTGTTAAAGCGTTTTTGACTGAAACTGCACAGGAAACCACAAGCTATGGTATGCAGGTTTACGGCGGCCATGGTTTCATTAAAGAGTGGGGCATGGAGCAGCTTGCACGTGACACGCGTATTTGTACTATGTATGAAGGAACCACGGGTATTCAGGCAGTGGATCTACTTGGCCGCAAGGTGATGGGTTCTAACGGTGAATTGCTCAATGTGTTTGTTCAGGAAGTTCGCGATTACTGTAACTCACTTCGTGACAATGCACAGTTTAGCGCGTGGACAAACGCCCTTAATTCTCACCTCGATGAATGGCAGCAAGTAACCATGGATATCGGTAAAGTTGCGGCGTCTAACCCAGATGAAATTGGCGCGGCGTCAGTAGATTACCTTATGTATTCAGGTTATGTCACAGTAGGTTACTTCTGGCTTCGTATGGCAGTTAAAGCGCAAGAGCAGCTTGATGCCGGAAGCACAGAAACTGAGTATTATAAGAGTAAAATACTGACTACAGGCTTCTACTTTGACCGTTTGCTTACTCGCACGCGCTCACTAGTATCGGCGATGCAGTCAGGTGCAGACAACCTAATGTCTATGCCTGAAAGCATGTTTGCCGTTGAGTAATTAACGCTTACAACATCTTGTGGTAAAAGCCGGGTGAGGGTGAATGCGCTTAATACGTATTTCACGCTTCCCGGCTTTTTTATTTCCTGCCTATGAGGGAGTGTTATGTTGCAATCGCAATACGTGACAATTGATGGAAAACGCATTCATTATTTGAGTAGAGAGCCCTCAGCGGGTTTAGGTAAAAAGCCCTCAGCGACTCGAAGCAAAGAGCCCTCAGCCGGCTTAGGTAAAGAGCCTTTAGCTGGATTAGAAAAAGAGCCCTCAGCGGAGCTAGGTAAAGAGCCCTCAGCGAAACTAGGTAAAGAACTCACCAGCGATAACACATTGTTTGTATTATTTCATGGTTTTCCTGAAAACGCCCATGCATGGGAAGCGTTCATTCGTACCTTACCTTTGCACTACGATATCGTTGCGCCAGACTTACCTGGTTATCATCTTTCCGATCCTTTAAGTGAAGAACGACAGTATGAAGTTCCTGCGTTAATAAATCGTATGGCCACTTTTATTAAGAAGGTAAAAAAAGGCAGAAAAGTGATTCTGGTTGCTCACGACTGGGGAGGTGCTATTGCGTGGCCGCTCACTGCTTTTCATCCCGACTTAATTCATAAACTGGTTATATTGAATGCTGCGCATCCATCCACATTCACTCAATCTTTAATCGTAAGCAAACAACAACGAGTGAAGAGCCAGTATATCTCTTCGCTACGTGATAAAAACGCAGTGTCGAGTTTGATATCTACAGATTTCAAGTTACTTAAAGACATGCTTGGAGAAGGTTTTTTTGAGCAGCAATGGGATTATGCCTCCACGTTGTTGAATGATTGGGGGCAAGAGGCACGCCTTAGCGCAATGCTCAATTACTACAGATGCATGCCTCAAGATATCCCTCCTGTTGATGCGTCGGACGAAGTGCTACAGACTATTCATGTGCCCAATATTTATATTGGGGTACCCACGCTAGTGCTGTGGGGAAGAAACGATTTAGCGTTTGATAATGCAGTGCTACGCGGGATTGAAAAGTATGTACCTCATTGTGAGGTTATTTATCACGAGACAGCAACGCATTGGATCCACCGAGAGTTTCCAAACTGGGCGTCTGATAGAGTGTTAGCGTTTATTTAGCGCCTTATGAGGCGCTTTTTCGGGTTTAGCTATGTGTGAGTCTTAAATTCTGCTGTTTAGCTCTTCAGAGATTGGAGAAGACTGCAGTCCCTGTTCTGCTATCCATGCTTGCAGTGTTTTACCGTCTGCTTCAGGCGTTTGTAAAACTTTACTTGGCATTTTCTTAACCATTAATGTACCTACTTCAACCGCATTGCTAGAAAGTGCTGTTCTAATCAAGCTTTGTCCACCACACGATATACCCGAGTAATAGTCATGTAATTTTAATCTGTAATCTGACTGCACACGACGCATTTTTTTACGTAGTTCGCCTTTGTCGTCTGCTTCCACAATAGTGCAGATGTTAGCAAGGGCATCATTGATGTCGTCTGCCTGAGCAATGTTTGAAAAGGCGATAGTAGACGCGGCTATAAGTAGAGAAGATTTAACTATTTTCAACATGGTTAAAATTCCTATTCAATATGGGGTGGTTGTTTTGTGTACGACCAAATTAAACGCAATGTCGGGGAAAGCAAAAACATGCAAACAGATAACTAAGTATGAGCGTTCATACCCTATACTAAAGTTCATGCTACTTTAGTGTTGTTTTTAGCTTTTTGTATTAATGATTTGCGTATTTTTTATGCGCTTTTTCGCCAATGTTTGAAAATCACAATTCTGTTAGAAAAGGGTGTTGCTAGTATCAAGCTGACATAAAAAAGCCCCAATGAGGTTTAATCTTATTGGGGCTTAATATGGGGTGTTTAACAATTGATATCTATAAGGCTCAGTGAGGCTTAAAGGTGCTTGCTACTTCCATAATTTGCTCTCGCATCCACATATGAGCATAGTCATGATCAGCACTGACGTGCCAATATAGAAAATATTCTACTGGCGGTAAATCAAAAGGCACTTCATAAATAGCTAGGTCGTAGTGCTTGGCCAAATGGAATGGCAAACACGCAATCAAATCGGTCTTAACAATGGTACTGGGCACTGTTAAAAAGTGCTGACCGCGCATCACTTCTTTCCGGCGCTTACCCATTTTATCTAGTGCAATATCGATAGGGCCTGCTCCCGATTTTCTTTGAGATACGTTGATATGGCCTAAGCGCAAAAACGTTTCTAAATCTAGGCCGTTCTTAAGCGCCGGGTGATTTTTTCTCGCTAATACCACAAACCTGTCTTGAGCAATTTTATCTTTGCACAGGTGGGGGTCGGTAAAGGTAGACGCATCGGCAAAAAAATCTAATGTGCCGCTTGCCATTGCTGACACCACCTGGCTTCGTGGTATTTCGTAATTGGTTATACCGATATTAGGTGCTAAATTTTGAAGGCGAGACACTAGACGGGGCATGATACTGGCTTCTAACAAGTCTCGACTCGCAAAATTAAATGATTTTTCAGCCGTAAGCGGGTCGAAAGTGTGGCTTTCTTGCACACTTTTTCGCAATAGAGCGAGTGCTTGTCTAGCTGGAACGATGATATTTTGCGCCACGGGCGTTGGTGTCATGCTGTGGCCTGTGCGCACGAATAAGGGATCGTTTAGCATCTCTCTTAATCTTGCTAATGAGTTACTCACGGCAGGTTGCGTTATACATAGGACATCGGCTGCTTTTGTTAAGCTGCCAGCTGTGTATATCGCATCAAACACAGCAAAAAGGTTCAAGTCGACTCTATTGAGATTCATAAGTAATCCTTCAGTGGGGCGAGTGCCCTGAAAAAGCCAATAGATAAAACGGAAGCTATGATGACGTAATTAAATGTCACAATTATGTTCACAGCAACCACTAATTATTCACGAGAGTGTAACAAGAATATTTATAAATACCTATTATTAAAAGTTAATTGAAACATTCATCTTAGTAATAGTAGTTTAGTAACATTACAAATAGGACAGGATACAAACCAATGAAAACACTCATCGATTTATCAGTAGGCGATACAATTGAACAGTCAGAATGGCTTGTCGTGTCACAAGACATGATAACTCAGTTTGCCAATGCTACTGGCGACCACCAATGGATCCATCTAGATGAAGCACGATGCGCTAAAGAAAGCCCATTTAAAACTACGATTGCCCACGGCTTTCTATCTGCATCTTTAATGCCTAATGCATTTTCACAAGTTGTAGGGCACAGCGATAAAATTGCTTCAACCATAAACTATGGCATGGATAAGCTACGTTTTTTAGAGCCTGTGAGACGTGATGATGCTATTCGATATCAATTTAAAGTCACTGATATTTCTGATAAACTTCAAGGGAAATTGTACAAGGTCGAAGCTAGCTGCATGCTAAAATCAAGCGGAAAACCCGCACTGGTAGGGACTTTTTTAATGCTTGCTGTATTGGCCTAACGCCAACCTTTACGTTTATTCAAAGCTCGTTTTGAGGGTAGGGCGACGAGCATTCGAGAATATCAGCCGGTGCTGTACGCCCATGTACATGATACACGGACGTACAGTCCCGACTTAGCTTTTATTACATCATTGATGTTTGAACTAATACGCTTATCTGTACTAGCTTATGATGCGTCGTCAGCGGCATCTTCAATGGCGTCGCCAGCACTTTCAATATCTTCTCCAGCGCCTTCAACCGTGGCACAGCCACCGATGCTTGCACCCATTACTAGTGCAAAAAACGCAGTTCTTAAAATCTTTGACTCTATTAACTTATTCATAGTGTATCTCCGTTTTATGATTTGAATAGCCATTCTATTCATAAGATGTCGCAAATCAGTGTTCACTGAATTTCTTCTTTGTCCTTGAGCATAGTGTCAAGGTTATCGCTCCCTTTTGAATTAAAATCCAAAGTACGAATTGGGAACGGAATTAGAATATCGTTTTCTTCCAGAACGGTTTTAACCGTACATACTGCATCGTGGCGTACGCCCATAAAGCCATGTTCACCGGGGTAACTTATCCAAAACCACAGCACTAAATTAATACTAGAGTCGCCAAAGGATTCCGCATATACCGCAGTTTCATCTTTAATAATGACGTACTCTTTATCCTTCATCGCCTCGACAATGACCTTGCCGGCTTTTTCAATATCATCGGCATAGGATATGCCAACAGGAACTTCTATTCGCCTTTTTCCAAGAGTGGAGTAGTTGGTAAGAATATTTCTAAACAAAACCTTGTTCGGTATAACTTCTAACTGTCCGTAAAATGTTTCTACCAAGGTATTGCGCAAGTTAATACTTTTTACGTTACCAAATACGCCTTCTGCTTTTATTACATCACCAATTTCAAACGGCTTCCGAATGCCCATTGCGATACCGGCGATAAAGTTCTCTGTCATATCCTGAAAAGCAAAACCGATGGCTAGGCCAATAATACCTGCGCCGGCAAGTAGCGATGTCACCGTGCCCTTTAAACCCACGAAATCAAGAGCAATAAAAATACCGGCTATTAGAACAAGCGACTTAACAATAGACGTTAGTAACCCTGCAATCTGGCGAGATTCAAACGTACGACGCATCACAGTACCGGCAATATTTCCTACAATCCTCGCTATAAAGCCAAATGCGATGGCAATGATTAATGCAACCACAATGTTAGGAAGGATAGTTATTGCGCTTTCCATCCAAGTTTCTAGCTTTCCGGTGAGCAATTTATACACGTCGTCGATGCGAGGTATTTCCATAAGCGTGTTGTTTTCTTCTATTTGAGACTAATAGAGAAGGGTTAACAAGAACTGTTCCGCTTTTTCAAATCTTTTAAGGTTATGAATTTGTTGAGGTTTATATTTCATCCTTCACAAGAGGGTTGCATGTTGTGAACTAATTTCACGCCTAATCCGCAATTTCTACCCATTATTATCGATATTCACCGCAAGACTTATTCTAAAGTATAACTGGTAAGACCATGTGTAAAATTAATGTAAACATATTATTCACAATAAATTTACAAACTTAGAAATCAGGCATAGTATCAATTTGAGGACATAGGTTGTTTATGCCCTTATAAAAATAACAGAAAATCGAATAGCAGGTCGCTAGCGGAACGCGAGATTATATTTGCCGGTAGTGAAACGCCCAGATTTGGAATCACACTATGAAATTGAATACGCGTAAAACTGCAGTTGCTGCTTATGTTGGCGCTGCACTACTTTGCTCTCCCATGATCGCAACAGCCCAAGAAGCTGACACCGGAAATGAAAAAGAAGCAAAAAGGGATGTTGAACTTATTCTTGTTACTGGTAGTTTCGTTCGTCGCAGCGAAAACTTTGAATCTCCTTCTCCTCTAGCAGTGGTAGACAGCGTCGCAATCGACTCGATTGGTGCAAAAAATATCGCTGATATCACACAAACCCTTACTATTAATTCAGGTGCCGAAAATAACCCGGACGCATTCACTCAGAATGCGACGGCGGGAACCTCAAACATTAATTTAAGAGGTTTGGGTGTTGCTTCAACGTTGGTTATGCTCAACAGTCGACGTCAAGTGGTCAACTCTCAACAAACTAATGAAGGTTTAAACTTCGTTGATACAAGCTCTTTAGTACCGATGATAGCTATCGATCGTGTTGAAATTATCAAAGATGGTGCGTCTGCTCTTTACGGTTCAGATGCTGTTGCGGGTGTAGTCAACTTCATAACAAAACGTAATTATGAGGGAGCTAAAATTACAGCAGATTATCAAGATGGGGCGCATGGAGATAATTCTGAGTATGTACTGCAAGGATTGTGGGGGGCCAGCTCAGATAATGGAAATGTGATGGCTGCTGTAAGTTATACAAGCCGCGACCCATTGTTCTTGTCAGACAGACGTCTCTCTCGTCCACAAGACGATAGTAGTAATTTAGGTAATCCAGGTTCGTATTTTGGTGTACCCGGAATTCCTCCAGGCGTCCCCGTTATTGATCCTACTGGTTGTGCAGAATTTGGCGGTAATGCAAATATTGCAGCGACCGTTCCTTACCCTGGTTTCGGCTCGCTTGATTTAGGAACTTGCCAATATGACTTTGGTCCTGGTTATTCTTACGTTCCCGAAGAGAGTCGTCTAAATATATTCGTGAAATCTGATTATGAATTGTCAGACAGCCTCATGTGGGCCACGGAATTTGGAATGGCTCGTAATCGTGCTGAACGCGGTGGAGCACCAAGTTTTCCAAATTTACGCGGGCCTGTAGTGCCAGCTACTCATCCGGATAACCCGTTTGGTACAGCGGTCCAGTTTTTAGGACGAGCGGAAGGAAATGGTTTTGATGCAGATCCTGCCAACACGGAATCAGAAACATTTCGATTTAATACTAGCCTTAAAGGTGAGCTTGACAACGGCTTCTGGGAAATTAGTTACACCAACGCAAAAAATGAGTTTTTATTCAGCGTTGAAGATGTCTTGAACACGGAGTTCAATCTAGCATTATCGGGTTTCGGTGGAGCAAATTGTGATCCAAGCAGCCCATCTTCAGTCCCAGGTCAAGGGTCTTGTGAATACTTCAATCCTTTCGCTACGTCATTTACTACCTCACCAAATTCGCAATACGTCATAGACTCGTTTTCAGCGGATCAAGTTATTGACTCTGAATCGAAACTGCAAGTGTTGGAAGGTTTCGCTTCATTCGATGTTTTTGAAATGGGTGGCGGATTCGCTGGTCTTGCCGTTGGAATGCAGTACCGCGAAGAAGAGCTAAGCCAAGATTACGATCAATTATCAAATCAGGACAGCTTTTCATTCGTTATTGGTAACCCTGACTTCAGTGGTGAATTGGATGTTTGGGCGGCCTTCGCTGAAATGGCCTTGCCTGTAAATGATCAATTAGATATTCAATTAGCCCTGCGTTATGAAAATTATGGCGGTAGTATTGGCGATACTGTAGACCCTAAAGTAGCGTTCAATTACCGTTTTTCTGATGACCTCTCGTTGAGGGGATCTATTTCTACCTCATTTAGAGCACCATCAATATTTATGCGGAACGGCGGTGCAACAAGCTTACAACAGTTGACAGACTCAGTGGTACAAGGCAACGCATTCGCTGCGGTTCGCACCGTAGGTAATGAAGATCTCACACCAGAAGAATCTACAGCATACAATTTTGGCGTGTCCTTTGAACCATTCAAAGACTTATCGATAGAGTTAGATTACTGGAATTTTGAGTTTGAAGATTTGATTATTCAGGAAAGTGCACAGGCTCTTTTAGACCTTAACCCTACCGACACGTCACGCATTGTGCGTGCGGGGGACCCATTGACGGGTCCAGTTTTGCAAGTTAACAATACTTTTGTGAATGCGAGTTCTTTAGAAACAAACGGAATTGACTTTGTAACAAGCTACAAAATTGAATCTGAATTGGGTACTTTTGTACCAAACTTATCAGCGACTTACGTGTTGGGCTATGACTTGGATGACCCGCAAGCAGGCCAAATTGATGGCGTTGGTCGAAGAAACTTTACGAATATTGGAGTATCTTCACCAGAGTTGCGAGCAAACCTTGGCTTAACTTGGAGGAAAGAAGCTTACAGTGCCAATCTATTCGTGCGTTACACAAGCAGCTACGATGATGACCAAAACTGCGCGGACGGAACAATAATATCACAGGGCTGCGGCAATGCTGGTCTGAAAGAGATTGAAAGTCACGTAACTTTTGATGCTCAATTTAATGTAGATCTCAGTGCCCTGATTGACACTCAAACTTCTTACCTACTAACAGTGGGGGGCATTAATTTAACTGATGAAAATCCTCCTCAGGTTTTCACAAACAGTGGTTTCGACTCTAAGGTTCACGATCCAAGAGGTCGTCAAATATATGCAAGGCTTGCTGTTGAGTTTTAATAATTAGCTTTTTATATAAAAATAGCAAAGCCGGCTTCGATGCCGGCTTTTTTGTAAACATTTATCACCACTGATACCTGAGACTTGGCATTTTAATATTAGCGTTTACTTTTCAATTTATCGCTGAGTTATTTAGAGTATCTAAAACAATAGGAGATAGTGCTATGACAACGAAACTAGATGACGCCGCCATTGAGTCTAAATTAATCACACTCAACGAATTGGTCGTTGATGGTGACAAATGGGTGAGAGACGGTGATGCAATAACAAAGACGTTTTCGTTTAAAAGTTTTATTCGAGCGTTTGGCTGGATGTCACAAATTGCTATTTGGGCAGAAAAGCTTAAGCATCATCCCGAATGGTTTAATGTTTATAACAAAGTGGAAGTAAAATTAACCACTCATGATGTTGATGGATTGAGTGATCTCGACTTTTCACTGGCTGAAAAAATGGAAAAGTTTAAATAGATAGAGACGTAAAAGCGGATAAAACGTATTATTTTGTATTATGTTTGCACACATTGTTCAATAAACCTGCGAACAGTCAGAAAAATGCAATATTTTGATGTTAGACGCTTGTGTTAGAAAAGTCCCTATGTATAATACGCTCCACGTTGAGGCGAGGAAGAAAAGCCAAGCAATCTCAACCGATATTTTCTGGCGCGGGATGGAGCAGTCTGGTAGCTCGTCGGGCTCATAACCCGAAGGTCGTAGGTTCAAATCCTGCTCCCGCAACCACAGAAAATATACCAGAATTTTTAAAATGTGAATATCACATTTTACTGTACAGACGCGGGATGGAGCAGTCTGGTAGCTCGTCGGGCTCATAACCCGAAGGTCGTAGGTTCAAATCCTGCTCCCGCAACCACATTAAAAAGCCTCAGCATTTGTTGGGGCTTTTTTGTATTTGAAACACTGTCATCCTTTCTGAATTAGCATTCTTCACTAACCGCTATAAAACATCATCAGTCTCAATGAACTGTGCTGCTTCTGCAATGTCACCAAAGCATATGGACTTAGCTTTGCTCTATACTATGATTATTAACGATACTATAGTTTATTAACTATGTTTCATTTGCGCAGATAACGCTCTAATCTATATTTATGGCCAACCATCTAAATTACACCCAAACCATCGAAGAATTTTTAAAAACCGCTCTATTTGAAATATCAATTAGTCTAGTTTTCATTAATACGCGTCGCTAGAATTATATTGTGTGCTAATTTGCACACGTATCGGCTGCAATTTTTTGGTTTTATTATTTAATGACTCTCTTAGAACTTTTCATTTTTGACACAAATGCCTCTTTTCTTGAGGGTTCTTATAACTTTCCCCTCATTCTTCTATCTCTGCTTATCGCGGTCTTCGCGTCCTTCATGGCTTTTAATGTAGCCAATCAGGCATCCGTAACTAAACATAAAGCAAGAAAAAGTGTTCTGCTCATCACTGGAAGCTTTGCCTTAGGAGGCGGGGTGTGGTCCATGCATTTCTTAGGCATGCTAGCTTTGGAGCTTTGTACACCAGTAAGTTACGACATCTCAGTAACAATGCTGTCTGCTTTACCCGGAGTAGCGGCCTCTTGGGTTGCACTACATCTATTAACAAAGAGGAAAGTGTCTGTTTCTGAAATTGTGCAAGGCGGAGTTTTGATGGGGTCTGGCATTGGTTGTATGCATTACATTGGCATGGCTGCGATGGATATGGCGCCGTTGTTACGTTACGACCTGCCTATGTTTCTTTTGTCTGTTGTTGTTGCAGTCGTTTTGGCCGTGCTCTCACTATGGATAAAGTTTGGCATCAATGTTGGCGCCAAATCAAAACGAGCACTCTCACGGCACATTGTTTTGGCCAGTGTTGTTATGGGGCTTGCGATTGCGGGTATGCATTACACTGGTATGGCTGCGGCACGGTTTGTACTCCCACCTGGGTTTGAGCTTACTTCTCAGCCACCGAATATCACAACATATTTGGCTGTCGCCACCGCGGTAGTGACTACTGTGCTCATCGCATCGGCGTTAGGCGTGAGTCTATTGTTTAAATATCGAGATACAATGACGCGAGCTATTGAAAGTGAGCGAGTGCAGCGTGCTCTCACTAATACTGCTGTAGATGCCATTATTACCTTTGGTGATGACGGTATAATTCGCACCGCCAATCCTGCCGCTGGCGATGTCTATGGTTACACGGTTTCTGAACTCGTTGGCATGCATGCCAATGAGCTGCTTGTACCGGAACGTCGACATCTTTACGGTCCAGATTTTTTCAAAAAGACCTCCTTTGAAGAAGATCGGACAATTGGCAGAGGGCTTGAGGCCGAGGTGGTTAGGAAAGGTGGAGAGAGGATCCCGGTAAGAGCGGGGATTGGCCATACCCGAATTAATGGGAGAGGCATCTTTGTTTCGCTTGCTTCAGACATGAGAAAGCGAAAAGCAATAGAAAACAAATTAAGAGAGAGTGAGGCTAAATTCAGAAGTTTAATCGCCAACATACCCGGTATGGCCTATCGCAAGCTGGCGAATGCAAAACAGGAGATGACTTTTCTAAGCGACGCGGTAAAAGAGTTAACAGGTTATGAGGCGGATGATTTTACGCTACCTGACTCCAAGCGATGTTTCGCTTCGCTCTATCATCCAGACGATAGTGAATACATTAAAGAAAAGTCAGCACGCGAGGGGACTTTCATTCTTGAGTATCGAATAATTACGAAAGGTGGTGAGGTAAAATGGGTTATTGAGCAGGGAGTAATCGTTAACAATGAGCATGGCGAAGCAGAATATATTGATGGCTTTATTTCAGATATAACGCCAAGAAAAAATATGGAGAATGCGCTTAAAGCTGCTCGAGACAAAGCGCAGGAGGCCGCTGCCGCCAGAGCGGCTTTCCTTGCTAACATGAGCCATGAAATTCGTACGCCCATGAATGCCATAATTGGTTTTAGTGACCTGATGTTAATTGAGGCTACAAGCCAAGACCAGAAGGGGCATCTTACTACTATTAATCGCTCTGCTCGGTCTCTGTTGCATTTACTCAACGACATTCTTGATAGTGCCAAACTCGATAAAGGAAAGCTCGATATTGAACTCAGAGAGTTTTCTTTACGAGAGGAGCTGGACCTGGTTATTTCCACGTTTTGGTTAGAAGCGAAGCGAAAACACGTTGACTTGCGTTTATCGCTAAATGCCCAGCTAGTAGACACGTTTGTCGGTGCACCAGAGCGAATTAGGCAAGTGCTTAACAACCTCATTGGCAACGCAGTTAAATTTACCCACGAAGGTGAAGTCGTTGTTTCAGTGTATCTGCACAGTGACGATATTTACTTTGAAGTGGCCGATACCGGCATTGGTATGACAAAAGAGCAAGTGGAGAGAGTGTTCGACCCTTTTTCTCAAGCAGATGCCTCAATGAGCAGAAAATATGGAGGTACTGGACTTGGCACAACAATCTCAAAACAGCTTGTTGAGTTAATGGGAGGTTCGATATCCGTTTCTAGCGAAGAGAATAAAGGTTCATCTTTTACTTTTTCTTTGCCTCTTGAACCTGTTGAAGCTCCTGTAAAGACAAAATCTTCACGCTCATCTCATTCGAATATCAGACGGTCTCTAAAAGTCTTAGTTGCCGATGATGTCCAACAAAATACTGAGCTTCTTACTTTGTTCCTTACCCGCGCTGGTCATGAGGTTACGTCAGCCGAAGACGGAGAAGAAGCGTTGGAAATGATGAAGGAGCAGGATTTTGATATTGTGCTTATGGACCTACAAATGCCCAAGTTAGACGGACTTCGCGCAGCAAAACAGCGTCGTCAATTCGAAAAGGACAACAAATTAGTCCATGTGCCTATGATAGCACTCACCGCTAGCGTACTCGTTGAGGATAGATTGGCGGCAAAACAAGCTGGCATGGAAGGATTTGCGAACAAACCTGTCGACTTTGCTGCACTAATGCACGAGGTTGCGAGAGTTCTGGAGGAAGACACTAACGATGTACTTTCACTAGAATTTGATAAAGCAAAGTCGCCAGATGGAAAAGAATTATTGGGAAGTAAAGTTATCTCCAGTCAAACTACGGGCGTGCCTCATAATCAAGACATTGTTGATTTAGCACGAGCTACCTTAGTGTGGGGTGACGAAAAGACGGTGCTCTTAGAGCTATCCAAATTTCTAAATCTTGCTCGCGATAAGTTAACTGCGCTTGGCCGCGCCGTGTCAAACAATCACTCAAACGATGCAATTGCTGCTTTACATGCGTTAAAGGGAACCTCCGGAAATCTATGTCTAACTTCGTTCTATCGGCATGTTAAAACTATCGAGTCGCAAGCACTCAAGCATCAGCAAATAGAAAAGCACCAATTAGCGATGTTGAAGCACGATTTGGACGATATTGCTTCTTGCATAGCGACCTTAAGTAATGCTAATAAAAATGTGCACACTTATTCTGAAGGCTCAAACAGTAGCGCTTTGGCAGACAGTCTTACGGGAAAAAGCGCAGAGAGCATTTTGGCAGACAATGCAGTGTTGACTGAGCATGTTGTTAAATTAAAGCAAAGCCTGCTTCAAAACATGATAGATGAGAGTGAGTTAGTTTTTCTGCGTAACGAGGCCGCGTCTTCACACGAAGATGCTGTAGTTCAAATACTGTTCCATATTGATAACTTCGACTTCAAATCGGCGTTACAACACGTCGATGAACTGCTTACAAATTTAGAATCATAGTAGAGGCTGACTATGCTTGAGACAAAAATAGCTAATCCGGTTTTGTTACTTGTTGACGATGAGCCCGCAAATTTGCGAGTTCTCAAACAACTTCTTTCGCAGCAGTACCAGTTAGTGTTTGCTCGCGATGGGTATGAGGCGCTAGAGATAGCTTCAATGCGTAGACCAGACCTTATCTTACTAGATGTAATGATGCCAGGAATGACTGGCTTTGAAGTGTGTGAGTCTCTTAAAAGCAATGAAGTCACAACGCACATTCCCGTTATTTTTGTAACAGCGCTAACTGAAGATATGGATGAAGCAAAAGGCTTCGAGGTGGGGGCTGTTGATTTTATTACCAAACCTATATCACCGGCGGTGGTTAAAGCGCGAGTAAAAACACATCTAAGTCTAGTTCGCGCTGAAGCGCTTATGGAAAGTCGTCTGCACGTAGTTCAGCGGCTAGGGCGCGCCGCTGAGTATAAAGATAATGAGACCGGAATGCATGTGATGCGTATGAGCCATTTTTCAAGAGAGTTGGCATTGGCGTATGGTTTATCTGAGGAGCAAGCCACGACGCTCCTTCACGCAGCCCCGATGCATGACATCGGAAAAATAGGTATTGCTGACAGTATTATGCTGAAACCAGGAAAGCTGACGGATGAGGAGTTTAAGGATATGCAGCGCCATCCTGAGATTGGCGCAGAAATAATTGGTGATTGCGGGGATTCCTTATTATTCAAGGTTGCCAAATCCGTTTCGATGACACACCACGAAAAATGGGATGGAACGGGCTACCCGAAAGGTTTGAAAGGGGAGGAGATTCCTATAGAAGGTCGCATCTGTGCACTTGCCGATGTTTTTGACGCGCTGACAAGTAAGCGGCCTTATAAAGAAGCATGGAGTATCGAAAAGGCGGTAGAATTTATTCAGAGTCAGAAAGGTAAACACTTTGAACCCAAGCTAGTAGATCTACTTGTGGCAATGCTGCCAAAGATAGTGGAAATTAAAGAGGCGTTTAAAGAAATAGAGTAAATTTTGTATCGCTGTTGCTTAATGCAGTACCTGTACGTATAATGCAGTGATTAAGTAATGAGAGCGGGCTCCCTCAAGTTTTTAGGAAAGTAACGCACTTATTAATAGCAAGCTATCACCTGACGGTGTTTTTACCCACATAGATGTCGCTTTCTAATCGCGATGGTATAGGGTTCAGAATTACAACAAAAAGCCCCGCTAGTCCGGGGCTTTTTGTTGTATTAAAACCTAGTGAAGTAACGTTTTTCTAGGTGATGACAGGTGGGCTTATGGCCCTTTTTTCGTTTTTGGAGGTTTGGATTGGCAAGACTTGAAGATAAACTAACCGAAATGCTAAATCCTGGTGTTGAAGCACTTGGATTCGAGTTGGTTGGTGTCGAGTTTGTACGTGCGGGGAAACATTCTATTCTTCGCGTTTTTATTGATCACGAGAATGGTATTTCCGTTGATAATTGTGCAGATGTTAGTCATCAAGTAAGCGCAATATTAGACGTAGAAGATCCGATCAGTACCGAATACAACTTGGAAGTGTCATCACCGGGAATGGATAGACCGCTTTTCAATGAAAAGCATTACAAGGCTTCTGTAGGTGAAGTGGTTCAAGTTCGTTTGTCTATGCCGATGGACGACAGACGTAATTTCAAAGGCGAAGTACTTTCTTGCGAAGACGGCATGGTAAGTATTGAAGTGGATGGCCAACAGTTCCAGTTAGCTGTGGCGAATATCGAAAAAGGTAACGTTGTTCCCACGTTCGATTAACGGAACAGCTCTGCTTTCATCGACGAAGGCAAAAGAGAGGCGAAAATGAATAAAGAAATTTTGTTAGTGGCGGAAGCCGTTTCAAATGAAAAACAAGTGCCTAGAGAAAAGATTTTTGAAGCGTTGGAGTTTGCAATTGCAAGCGCGACGAAAAAGAAAAATGAAGGCGAAATAGAAGTTCGTGTAAGTATCGACAGAACGTCTGGCGACTTTGACACGTTCCGTCGCTGGTTAGTTACACCGGATGACCAAGAACAAGAAAACCCATACGCTGAAATTACAATTTCAGCGGCTCAGGTTGATGAGCCAGAGATAGAATTGGGTGACTATGTTGAAGAACAGATTGAATCCATCAAGTTCGACCGCATAACTACGCAGACGGCAAAACAAGTTATCGTACAAAAAGTTCGAGAGGCAGAACGCCAGCAAATGATTGCTGAGTACGAAGACAGAGTTGGCGAGTTAGTGACTGGTACGGTTAAGAAAGTTAACCGCGACAACATCATTATTGATTTAGGTAATAACGCAGAAGGTGTTATTTACCGCGACGATATGCTCCCAAGAGAGACATTCCGTCCAGGTGATAGAGTACGTGGTCTACTTTATGTTATTCGTCCAGAAGCCCGTGGTGCACAGCTATTTATTAGCCGTACACACCCAGACATGCTGGTTGAATTATTCCGCCTTGAAGTACCAGAAATCGCGGAAGAGACACTAGAAATAAAATCTGCAGCACGGGATCCAGGTTCACGAGCAAAAATTGCCGTTAAAACTAACGACAAACGCTTAGACCCGGTAGGTGCGTGTGTTGGTATGCGTGGTTCACGCGTACAGGCAGTATCTGGAGAGCTAGGCGGTGAGCGTGTTGATATCGTATTGTGGGATGAGAATCCAGCGCAATTTGTTATCAACGCCATGGCGCCTGCCGAGGTAGCATCGATTGTTGTTGATGAAGATAACAACACGATGGACGTAGCAGTTGAAGCAGATAACCTTGCGCAAGCAATTGGTAGAAGCGGTCAAAACGTACGTCTAGCCAGCCAACTAAGTGGCTGGGAACTTAACGTGATGACGGTTGACGATCTCAACAAGAAACACGAAGAAGAAAACGCGAAGGTACTTAACCTATTCACAGCTGGTCTTGATATTGATGAAGATTTTGCATCAGTACTAGTAGATGAAGGCTTTACCACGTTAGAAGAGGTAGCCTACGTTCCAGTAAGTGAGCTTTTAGCGGTTGAAGGATTAGATGAAGATACCGTTGAAGAACTGCGTACAAGAGCGCGTGCCTTCCTAACTACGCGAGCACTAGCGGATGAAGAGTCCCTTGAAGGTGCAGAACCGACAGAAGCCTTATTAAATCTTGAAGGTATGAGTAAACACGTGGCTTATGTGTTGGCCAGCCGCGGTATTACCGACCTAGAAGAATTAGCAGAACAAGGCACCGATGATATCAATGATATCGATGAACTTAACGACGAAACTGCAGGTGCATTAATAATGGCTGCTCGTAACATCGTTTGGTTCAGTGAAGAAGAGTAAGGTCAACAGGGGGATAATTACGTAATGGCAGATGTATCTATAGAAAAGCTCGCCAGCGACATTGGTACGACCGTTGACCGATTGGTTGGCCAATTTAAAGACGCGGGTATTGTAAAGAATGCCGGCGGTCAAGTTAACGAAGAAGAGAAACAAAAACTGTTGGATCATTTAAGTAAGCAACACGGTAGCTCAGCAGAGCCCACGCGCATGACATTAAAGCGCAAGACGACCAGTACATTAAGTGTTGGAAAGTCGAAAGAAGTAAAAGTTGAAGTACGCAAAAAACGTACTTACGTTAAACGTACTGACGTTGAAGAAGAAGCGAAGCGTCAGGAAGAAGAGCGTATTAAGCGCGAAGCTGAAGAAAAAGCGGCAGCAGAAGCTAAGCAAGCAGCCCAAGAAAAAGCACGTAAAGCAGCAGAAGCGAAGAAAGCGGCTGACGAAGAGCGTGCCCGCCGTGCAGAGCAAGCTAAGAAAGACGCTGAAGCTCGTAAGAAAAACGAGCCGGAGCTTTCTGAAGCTGAAAAAGCGAAGCAAGAAGCAGATCGCCAAGAAGAAGAACGTTTACGTAAGGCTCAAGAAGAAGAGTCTCAGAAGAAGCTTGAAGAAGATGCCAAAAAGGCAGCTGAAGAAGCGCGTAAACTAGCTGAAGAAAATGAACGTCGCTGGAAAGAAGAAGAAGAGCGCCGTAAAAAAGCGGAAGCTGAAGAAGTTCACTTGCACTCAAATCGCTATGCTCAAGAAGCAGAAGACGAAGAAGACATGCAGGTTGAGCGTTCATCACGCCGTCGTCGCAAGTCGAAAAAACATGCTGGTGAACACCTTAAGCAAGGCTTTAACAAGCCCGCACAACCTGTAGAACGCGTAGTTAAACTTGGCGCTACTATTACGGTTGGTGAATTAGCAAGCAAGTTAGCGATTAAGTCTAATGAAGTTATCAAAGCCATGATGAAAATGGGTGAGATGGCAACCATTAACCAAGTGCTTGACCAAGACACAGCCGTTTTAGTGGTTGAAGAAATGGGGCATAAGTTTGAGTTAGTGAACGACAATGCGCTAGAAGATGAATTACTCGCTGAAGGCATGGACGGTGTTAAAACAACTCGTGCTCCAGTAGTAACTATCATGGGTCACGTTGACCATGGTAAGACATCACTACTCGATTTCATTCGTCGCGCTAAAGTAGCAGACGGAGAAGCCGGTGGTATTACTCAGCATATCGGTGCCTACAAAGTAGAAACTGATAACGGCGAGATTACTTTCTTAGATACGCCTGGACACGCGGCATTTACTGCAATGCGTGCACGTGGTGCAACGGCGACTGATATTGTTATCTTGGTTGTTGCTGCCGATGATGGTGTTATGCCACAAACTAAAGAAGCGGTTCAGCATGCTAAAGCGGCTGGCGTTCCTTTGATTGTTGCTGTAAACAAAATGGATAAAGAGTCTGCGGACCCTGATCGCGTTAAGAGCGAGCTACTTCAACTTGAAGTTATTCCAGAAGAATACGGCGGTGAGCACCAGTTCTGTAATGTATCAGCGAAAACTGGTATGGGTGTTGAAGAATTACTAGAAGCTATTGTACTTCAAGCTGAATTGCTTGATTTAAAAGCGGTACCTGAAGGTCCATGTCGCGGTATCGTCATTGAATCACGTCTTGATAAAGGCCGTGGTCCCGTAGCGTCTGTATTGGTTCAAGAAGGACAACTTCGCCCAGGTGACATCCTGTTGTGTGGTGAAGAGTACGGTCGTGTTCGTGCAATGCGCGATGAAAATGCACAAGAGATGAAGTTTGCTGGTCCATCAACGCCTGTTGAAGTACTTGGTTTATCTGGTGTACCGGTTGCCGGTGAAGATGCGGCAGTAGTGCAAGATGAGCGTAAAGCTCGTGAAGTAGCTGCGAAGCGTCATCAGAAGAAGCGTGAGCTTAAATTAGCACGTCAGCAAAAAGCGAAACTTGAAAACATGTTTGCGAACATGGCATCAGGCGACGTGAGCGAATTGAACATCGTACTTAAAGCCGATGTGCAGGGCTCTGTTGAAGCGATTGCTGAATCACTCACTAAACTTTCTACATCAGAAGTAAAAGTTAACATCGTTGGTAGCGGTGTTGGTGGAATTACTGAAACTGACGCTACACTTGCAGCGGCATCTGGTGCAATTGTTGTTGGCTTTAACGTTCGTGCCGACGCATCTGCGCGTAAAGTGCTTGAAGCGGAAGAAATTGATTTGCGCTATTACAGCGTAATCTACAGCCTTATCGACGAAGTGAAAGCGGCCATGAGCGGTATGCTTGCACCTGAGTTCAAACAAGAAATCATTGGTTTGGCTGAAGTACGTGACGTATTCAAATCGCCTAAACTTGGTGCGATTGCAGGGTGTATGGTTACCGAAGGTAACATTAAGCGTAGTAATCCAATCCGCGTACTTCGTGAAAACGTTGTTATATACGAAGGCGAGCTAGAGTCACTTCGTCGCTTTAAAGACGACGTACAAGAGGTTCGTAACGGTATGGAATGTGGTATCGGCGTTAAAAATTACAACGATGTGAAAGTAGGTGACCAAATTGAGGTCTTCGAAATCGTTGAGGTTAAGCGCGAAATTTAATTGCCTGGTTTAATTGGCATTTAAAAAGCGGGGGCCGAGTGCTCCCGCTTTTGTCTATACGCTTTTTATAAATAGGGTAAGGAGTTCATAATGGCTCGTGAATTTTCACGTACCGATAGGGTCGCTCAGCAAGTTCATAAAGAAGTAGCGAGTATCCTTCAAAACGAATACAAGCACAGAGTAGGCGACATGCCGCTAATCACTGTGTCTGAAGTTGAGGTATCACGAGATTTAGCACACGCGAAAATCTACGTCACCATCTACAACAGTACTGAAGAAGAAGGTAAAGAGCAGGTTAAGCAACTTAAAGAACTTAAAGGCTTTGTGCGCAGTATTCTAGCGAAGCGTCTACGCATGCGCTCAGTGCCTGATCTTCATTTCTTCGAAGACAGGTCGATCATTGAAGGTATGCGCATCTCAAACTTGGTTTCTCAAACCATTGCTACTGATGAGTCAAAGCGCGACCTTGATGACGAACAAGAGTCGGAGTAAATGGCAAGACGACGTAAAGGCCGTGATATTAACGGCATAGTACTACTTGATAAGCCGCTTGGCGGGTCATCCAACCAGCTGCTTCAAAAGGTTCGATGGTTGTATAAGGCAGTAAAGGCAGGACACACAGGTGCACTAGACCCTTTAGCTAGCGGCATGTTGCCATTGTGTTTAGGCGAGGCAACTAAGTTTTCTCAGTTCTTGCTCGATGCCGAAAAAACCTATGAAGTTACCGCTCAATTAGGTGTTCGTACTACCACTTCAGATGCTGATGGCGAAGTAGTTGAAGAGAAGCCCGTTGATGTTACTGATGCACAGGTTAACGAAGCATGCCTCGCTTTTTTAGGTAAAAGCAAGCAAATACCCTCTATGTTTTCCGCGCTCAAACATCAAGGCAAGCCTTTGTATTTCTACGCCCGTCAAGGTATTGAAATAGAGAGAGAGCCTCGCGATATTGAGGTTTTTGAGCTTGATGTTTTGCGCATCGAATTGCCTTACGTGGATATGCGAATAAAGTGCAGCAAAGGAACTTACATACGCTCAATTGTTGACGACTTAGGTCAAAATCTAGGTTGCGGCGCGTATGTAACACGTTTGCATCGCACTGAAGTTGCAGATTATCCAACGAATAAAATGGTGTCATTAGATACCCTTATCAGCACGCAAGAATCACTCGATGAGGGTAACTTTGCCGCATTAGATGCCTTTCTTATCCCCATGGATACAGCAGTAAGCCGCTTGCCTCGTGTTACTGTTAATGATGAAGAACGCAGTCGCTTCGACCATGGTCAAAGTGTTAGGGGTGTATGCGAAGCAGAACTTATCGCTGGTGTTTCCTACCGCGTTTATCATCAGCAGGCAGACGATTTGTTGTTTTTAGGCGTAGGCGAGGGGGTAAAAGACCCGCGAGATCAGGGACAGCCCAAAAACGAAATCTTCGTTAATCCAAAACGACGGGTGGTATATCCTTCTTAAAAATTAGTTGAGAAGAAATAATAAAAAGAAAGTGCCTTTGTGGCTTGCTAACTGGGCAAGCGTCATTATAATACGCGCTTCATTCCGTTCTGCTGAATTAGTGATCGGCGGAACATAATTTAGGAGAATGTTATGTCACTAACTAAAGAACAAACTGCGAAAATCATTGCTGAGTACGGCGTTAAAGAAGGCGACACTGGTTCACCAGAAGTTCAAGTAGCTTTGCTTACTCACAACATCAACAAGCTTCAAGGTCACTTCGCTGATCATAAGAAAGATCACCACTCACGTCGTGGTCTTCTTCGTATGGTTAGCCAGCGTCGTAAGCTACTAGATTACCTTAAAGGCAAGAACGCTCAGCGTTACCTTGACCTTATCAAGCGTCTAGGCCTTCGTCGATAAGACTTGGGTTATACAAAAAAAGCGTCCATTGGACGCTTTTTTTGTGCCTTGAATTTATTGCTATCTTTTTACTGCTATCTTAGTTGGGGTTTACAGACGTTTTATAACTGTTTTATGAGCACGTTTACACGTGCTTTCACGATTACCGATGAGCACTCTTCTTTTAAACACCTACACCGTCTCACTTTTCTTGCGATGTCTTAGTTGAGTGTTTCACCGCATTATTCAAAGTAGCTAGTTCCCGAGTGGTGAGTTCTCGCCATTGTCCTGGACGAAGGTTACTTAACGCTAAATGCATAATTCTTGTGCGCTTTAACTTAGTAACTTCATACCCTAAAAATTCACACATTCTGCGAATCTGCCTGTTAAGGCCCTGAGTTAAAATAATAGTAAATTTATTTCTGCCTGTTTGCTTAACTGTACATGGCTTGGTCACCGTCCCTAAAATAGGTACGCCGCGGGCCATTTTAGTTAAAAACCTCTCACTTACTGGTTGATCTACCGTGACTTCATACTCTTTGTCGTGCGCGTTCTCTGCACGCAATATCTTATTTACGATGTCACCATCGCTAGTTAAGATAATAAGTCCCTCTGAAGGCTTGTCGAGGCGTCCTACGGGAAAAATTCGCTCTTTGTGACCAATGGCATCAATAATATTGCCTTTCACATGACGCTCTGTGGTGCAGGTGATCCCAATGGGCTTATTATAAACAAGATAGACGCGATCCGATTTATCCTTGGCAACAGCGCCAATACGCTTTTTATCAACTTCTACAGTGTCGTTTGGGCCTACTTTAGTGCCTAATTCTGGAGTCTTGCCGTTAATGGTAACGCGATTTTGCTCAATAAGTTTATCGGCCTCACGGCGAGAACATAATCCTGTATCACTAATGTATTTATTCAAGCGTTTAAGCGTCTGCTCGCTCATTGAACTTGGTTTCCTCTGTTGTTTAGGGCTGTGTGTTGGTAAGTCACCACGACTCGTTTAATAGAAAATAGCGGCTGTTACACGAACAAAGGGGCAGTGAGCCCCTTTATTTATTCATACCGTATTTGCCAATCGCTTTGTTTTTTTAGCCGGCATTTGGCGATGCAGCAGGGCTTGCTCCTGCCGCAGGGGCGCCGTTTGTATTACTCGCGCTTGTACCTGATACCACCTTGGTAGCAATTTCCCTAATTTCATTTTCTAAGCTGTTCAGCCTGCCAGATAAGGTTGCGTTGCGCTTTTCAAGCACAGATAGGGTGTCAGCTAAGTTTTTAACGTCTTGCTGGGTACCTGCTTTGTCATCCGCAGTTTGCTCAAGACGAACGTTCACTGCTAAAAGCTCATCAGCTACTGAGGCCAGCTGGTTTTTCAAAGAACCCATGGTTGCCGATTGTGCATCTACATCTTCAGATACCGCATTTATGTCTTTATTCGCGGCACTTTGAACCTTACTCACGCGCTCACCTAAATCTGCAATTTCTTTTTGGTTTCTGCGCCACGCAGAAGCCCAAAGTTTATCCATTTGTTCCCATAATTCACTGGTTTTATCGTTTAGTTCATTGACTTTAACTTGCAGAGCAACCGTCGATTCGCCCATTTCCTCACCTGTAGCAGAGAGTTTATTCTCCAGTAACATGATGCGCTCTTCTGCTCGCTCAGCAATCGCTTTTTGCTGTTCAAGTAATGTGAATAAATAATAACAGCCACCGCACGCAGATAAGGCAATGAGGGCAATCAACGCTACCCAAATACCGTTGCCACCGGATGAAGATGAGGTGCTTGTTGCTGGAGAGGGCGTGGAAGTACTATCAGGTGACGTTTGGCGCTTGGTTTGATAATCGCGACGGTCTTCGTCATCTAACCTAATAGTTGGAAATTCATCATTTTTTGAGTTGTTAGGCATAATATCGTTACATTCTCATTCTGGTTGTTTCTTCATCGATTAAACCTTACTTTACAAAGCCTAAGGCACAGGTTTACCGCAAGAAACGCTAATTCTTTGCTCACTACAGCATGGTATCGCTTATTTTAATCAAATGCCACGGCTTATCCGTTTAACTCCTTTACATGACGGGGATAGTAAAAAGGCGAACACTTCACGCTGTTGTGTTCGCCTTTTAAGGATGTTTAATCGCCCATCCACTCAACTCGGTACAGGTCGCGACGTCTATCTAAATAGTTTCTCACCGAACCTTCGTTTTGCAGTTTCGTCAGCTTGTCTAAATCTAAATCAACAATCAGAGTCATTTCTGTATTTGGCGTTGTTTCAGACACAATAGCATCGTGAGGAAAAGCAAAATCACTAGGTGAAAATACCGCAGTTTGTCCGTATTGAATATCAACGTTGTCTACTTTAGGTAAGTTACCTACGCTGCCAGCAATTGCCACGTAACACTCATTTTCAATGGCTCTTGCTTGCGCACAGCGTCTAACGCGTAAGTAGCCATTTTTTGTGTCTGTCCAAAACGGTACGAAGAGAATTTGCATTTCCTGATCAGCAAGAACGCGCGCCAGCTCAGGAAACTCAACGTCGTAACAAATAAGCACGCCTATTTTGCCGAAGTCGGTATCAAAGGTTTTCAGGCTATTTCCGCCTTTCATGATCCAGTCTTCTTTTTCATGAGGGGTAGGGTGTAGCTTATACTGACTTTCTATGGTGCCATCACGCTTACAGATATAGCTTACGTTATAAAGCAAATCGTCTTCTACCACAGGCATAGAGCCCGCGATAATGGTGATGTTATAAGACACGGCTAAATGAGACACTGACGTAAGGATTTCATCGGTATAGGTAGCAAGGTGCCATATTGCGTCAATGGACGACTCGGTCGGGCACAGCCCCATAAGAGGTGCATTGAAAAACTCAGGGAACAGAGCGACATCACAGGAGTAATCTGACAACGCATCGACAAAGTATTCAACCTGCTGCAATAACTCTTCTACATTGTTGAAGTAACGCATCTGCCATTGAATACAGCCTATTCTGGCACTCAGTTTTCTACTGGCAATTAGCGACGGAGTGCCTGGCTCGTAGTAAATATTGTGCCATTGTAAAAGCGTAGCGTACCCTTGTGACGCTTCATCTTCGGGAAGATAGGCAGTCATTACTTGCTTTACTTCAAATCCATTAGACAATTGAAAGGTAAGGATAGGATCGTAAATATCCTTCAGTTTTACCTGCTCAATGTATTCATATGGCGTCAGTTCTTGGGCATGGTTACGGTAGTTAGGAATACGACCACCGGCCATAATCGATTTCAAATTAAGATTTCGGCACAACTCTTTTCTTGCTTCATACAGCCTTCTGCCAAGTCTTAATCCTCTGTATTCAGGGCAAACAATGACCTCTACGCCGTAAAGTACATCACCATTTGGATCGTGAGTAGTAAGATAGGCATCGCCTGTGATTTCATCGTAGCTATGTTTGTCACCAAATTGATCATAATCAACAATGACGGATATAGCGAAAGCAACCACTTTGCCCTTATCTTCTATACAAATTTGACCATCAGAAAACGTGGTTACCTGTGCTTTGTAATTAGAGTAGGGCCACGCGCCGCCAACATTGGCGTAAACCTTATCCATAAGATCTTTGACATCGTTGTAGTCATCTAATCGTAAATTTCGTAAGTCGAGGTGATGCTCTGTCTCTTCTATCTGTGTTTGATCTTGACTCATTAACAACTCTCTTTTGCGTTACGTCTTGGTAGGGCCGTTCAAGGTATGCCTACATTCAATCATACATTCAATTAAAAATAAGCAAAAACCATGCTTTTTATTTAGCGATAAAAAATTTTGTGGATCACAACAAAAAAATAGCGGCTCGTAAGCTGTGATATATGTTGTGAATAAGGCTGATTAGCTCTATAACGCTGACAAATCATTTTTCGAATACATCATGCAAAGTCTTAACGTTACTCACCTTACCAATGTTAACCCCCTTCCTGTTTATAATGAGGCTCTTTTCGAGTCAATCGTCAACGACTTAGTGACGCAAGGGTTTAGTGTTCAGCACTCTGCACTGCCTAGTTTTATTACCGACGCATTGCTGTCTTGTCAGGGC
This sequence comes from Alteromonas genovensis, assembly GCF_010500895.1. Classification (GTDB taxonomy): domain Bacteria; phylum Pseudomonadota; class Gammaproteobacteria; order Enterobacterales; family Alteromonadaceae; genus Alteromonas; species Alteromonas genovensis. The sequence continues at coordinate 99,213 of NZ_JAAAWO010000010.1, read as the reverse complement.
GCTATGGCAGACAGTGAATATCAAAAAGCCGGCATTGGTCGAGCGTCAAGTTTTCAGCATGTGGATGCTATACGCACAGACGATATTAGCTGGATTACCGGCAGTACAGTTGAAGGAGAAATCTGGCTATCGTGGTGTGAAGCTCTTAAAACCTACATTAATAAAACCCTGTTTATGGGGTTGTTTTCATTTGAGAGTCACTTTGCTTGTTACGATGTAGGAGCTTATTACAAACGCCACGTAGACGCCTTTAAAGGACAAAGTAACAGGGCGCTCTCACTGGTAGCCTATCTCAATGAACAATGGCTAGAAAGCGATGGCGGCGAACTCGTTTTGTACACAAGTGAAGACGATGCTACAGGTTTTATAGTGCGACCAGAAAAGGGGACGTTTGTGATTTTTTTAAGTGAACAATTTCCCCATGAAGTCTTAACGTCAAAACGTCAGCGTCATTCAGTGGCGGGGTGGTTTAGAGTAAATGGTAGTATTAATGGTCAAATAGACCCACCAAGATAACCATGACTAGCGCAATATGGGAGGTAAGTGCTAATATCAATCCAGATGCAATATTATGCATACTTGCCCACAGCGTTGTTTTTTCATTACTGTAAGTCTTTTACCCAAGCAGGTGCGCTTACAATCAACGTTGTGTTACTTAAGGAAAAGACGTAAGAAGTGGTTGTTAAATGTTGGAAAAAATCCCTGATCCCGTACCAAGAGAAGACCTTCATGTATTGGTTATTGATAATCAAGGATTAGTGCATGATGTAGTGGCCTCAGCACTGCACGAAGTTGGGATAAATCATGTGAGTAGCGCATTTAACGCCTTTCATGCGAAACGCTTATGCGAAACCAGACAGTTTGATTTTGTTTTACTTGCCTTTAATGTCAGTCACGATAAAGATGGCTTTCACTTATTTGAAGAGTTGAAACATCTTAATTACATCAACGATACCACCACGGTTATTTTCTTAAGCGCTGAAACGTCCACAGAGCTGGTAAACTGCATTGTCGAGTTGCAGCCCCATGATTTCTGGGTAAAACCATTACAGCGAACGAAAATAGTTTCTCGTCTTCAGTATCTTCTCCATATTCGATACAAACTGCATAAAATGCTGCACTGCATGCAAAATGGCGATTATTCCACGGCCATGTATTACGCAGAGCGACAATTAAAAGACAGCTCGTTAATAGAATATCACCCGAGAATAAAGCGCTTAATTGGCGATTGCCTGCTGCAATTGCGAGACTTTGAAACCGCCGAAAATTACTTTCGAGAGCTGCTGCAAAGTATGGACCACGCCTGGGTACACATTGGGCTCACTCGCTCGCTGCTTCGCCAAGACGAGCTAGAAGAGGCTCAGCTAATTGTAGATGATTTGCTTCAGCGGCCTGACACTCGCTTTCTTACGTTCGATTTACTGGCCCAGTATTTTATTGAAAAAGAGCAGTTCGATATTGCCTACGAACAAATGAAAGAGGCGAGTCGACTTGCACCGAGAAACATTGAACGAAATAAACGCTTATGGGATTTAGCACGGTTAAATCACGACAAGATTGGCCAGCTATCTGCTGTACAAAATATGGCGAAATTTGCTAAAAACTCTATTCATGACTCACCTCAGCTTTCTTTAAATGTAATACGTTCTACCATCGATTTAGCCACTAGCCTTGGCGGTACTGATGCTGAAAAGTATATTCAACGTGCGCAACACGACCTTGATAATGTCGCACAGCAAAAAGGGGTACGCACTGAACTGGGCGAGCAAGTGAACGTTATTAAAGCCAGAGTGCTGTGTCTAAAAGATGACAAGAAAGGCGCTGAGCAAGTGATGAAGCAAAGCTCAGCGAATACGGATGGTCTGTCTATGGAAGACAGTCTGGATAAGATGAAAGCTTTTCACGAGCTAGGTATGCGCGAGCACTGCATTAGTATTTTGGAAAAACTTCGAAAGCAAATTGAGGGCGATACGTTCACATCGCAAGTGGTAGATGAATATCTCAAGCAAGAGTCTATAGAACGAAACGAAATTCAATTTACGCCTAAAGAGCTCAAGCACATGGCGACGGTGAACTACAAAGAAAATCGTCTTGGTCCTGCTTACAACAACCTTCGACAGGCGCTAACAATTTCTCCCACCGACAAGCAAGTGGCCCTAAGCTTACTTAAGATTATTACAAATATTCACGTGGGCGAAGATTTAACTGAAGATCAAATTGCGTCAGCTAAGGCGGCTGCAAAGGTATTGGTAGAGGGCAAGCTCTCTCCTACTCAAGCTGAAAAGCGAGATATGTACATTCAGCGCTTAGGGCTTGAAATTGATGATGTGCACGCGTCTGACTTTATTGGCGTTCTGTCACAAGAAGTCAGCGCTTTAGACTCCAGCTCTTCAAACAGCAGCGCTTTACAAAGTAGTGATAAGGACGGCGCTAAAGAACGCGAAGCATCTCAATAGAAAAATACCGTACAAATAAGCATTATGTTTTTATAGTAAAATAAAAAGAGGCAGCTAAACGCTGCCTCTTTGTGTTGTCGTGTTATTTTCGACGTTTAGCTAGCGCGTTTTTTAGAAACAGCAGACCAACGGCGAAAGCCAACCATTGCAGCAAGCAATGTTAGAATTCCTCCCATTGAGCCACCAGAACTATCTTCGTCTTCATCGGGTATTGGAAGCGGAGCTGGCTCGTCTGCGACTAAATTGAAGGTAGCAATAAACGGGTCGTGATCAGAGCTTCTAAAAGGACCAATATCAGTAAAAGCATAACCTTCTTCATCTGGGTAGAATCGAAGTGCCTGGTTATATTGAAGTTGATAGGCTTCCACAGAATTGATGTTCCAATGTGTGCCATCAACGGCGTCCGCTAGCATTGCATCGCTTGCTAATACGTGGTCTAGGCTACCCACTTGCTCGGTACCAAAGAACCAGTAAGAAAAACCATCTTCATCAAAGGTTTCTGCAAGGTTATGATAACCATAGCTTGCGTCCACCTCGACAGATTCACCCTCATCCATTCCAGTGTTAATTGCAGTTTTAATCGTGTATCCGCGGTTTTCTGGCGTGTAGTCGGTAAGCACTGCAACAGGGTCTTCTGCGCTGTAGGCATTTAGATCGCCCAGTATTATTTTGCGCTCAGGCAGTGTTTCATCATTTAGCGCATTACCTAGCGTGATGGCAGCAGATACACGAAGTGCGTTACAGCTGCCCTGAATGGTATCAATATCAGAAGGAGCTTCTGCAACATCTTCGGCACACTGCGAGCCCTTTGACTTAAAGTGGTTGACTGCAACGGCAAACGTTTCGCCGCTTTCAGTGTGCTCGAAGGTTTGCACTAGCGACGGACGCATTCTCGCTAGTCTATCTTCCGATACTTGTTGTTCAGGCATCGCCACTATTACCGCATCGCCTTGTGGTGTTACCACTGTGCCGCGATACAATAGCCCAACGGTAATTGCGTCAGTGCCAATTTGCGAGTTATCAGCAGTACTGATAAACGCGTATTGCTCTGCTTCGCCAAGCTGGGCATTAATAGCATTAAGTAAAGATTGAATGGCACTATCATCGCCAAAACCGTCGTTCTCGATTTCCATTAGGCCGACCACGTCAGCATTTAAATCAACAATGGCTTCTACTATACGACCTTCCTGAAGTGCAAAAGCCGCTTCGCTTTCAGCGCCACGATTATCGTCGTAGTCGAACGTCAGTTCACCGTTTTCATCTTCATCACCATTGAAATAGTTAAGAACGTTAAAGGTAGCTACTGACAGATTACCCTCACTTACTACTGGGGTATCTTCACGAGTAGAAGTAACCGCGATGACGTCGGTAGGATTGATGCGATAAGTTCCAAAACTAAAATTCAGCGGGCCCGATGCAGACACAGTGTCGCCAATACGAATGGTATTTGCGTAGCTAAAGTTGGGGAAGAAGCTGATGGCATCTGGGTATTGTGAACCGCTATTATCTTCAATAGTTAATAGGCTAGCTTCGCTCTCTGTCTGTGCAGCAGCAAAAGCATCAGAAAGGGGAGGAGCAATATCGCTTGGCTGACGTTTAACACTATCACTCACCACAATTTCACCGAAACGCCAAAGCGAGTTGGTGCTGGTTACCGTGGCATCGGTGACGCTAACTAACATTCCTTCAAGAGCCTCCAAATCTTCTTCGTAAGGCATTGAAATGCTAGTGGTCATGACATCATCGCTCGCACCGCAATCTGCGGCTACAACGTCGCTATCCATCTCTATGGTTGTCATGCCGAAGTTTTCAGTCACGCTTCCATATAAACGAATGATATTACCAACTGTAATGTCCGTCTCGCCTTCGACAATAATCGCCTCAGATGTCGTTGCATCGCCATCGCTATCAGCGTTTTCTTCTTGGATAAAGAAGCCGCCTTGTCGTGTGGCCGTAATGATGGCTTCAATAATATGACTATTTCCTGCTTCATCAGAGGCAGCGTCATAGCCTTGTATTGCGCTTATGAGTGTTGCATCATCGCCACAAGCGCCTAATGCAACTGGTGGCTCAACAGGCGGAACTTCTACATCACCACCGCCTTCAGTGGTAAAGGTACCTAAAGGAAATGGCGTAGATGCTTCTGCGTTAGTGTTAGCACCGTCAAGGGCATCAACACCGCTGTATGCCCAGTTTTCATCATTAAAAGTTCCTGCGTTTGCGGTTTGTCCATTGCTACGGTAGGCCCATCCATCTAGATATTCCCAAGCAGTGCCGTTACCATCAACGTTTATGTCGCCAAAGGTATCAATAACGTTGCCGCCTTTGAAAAGCTCGACTGCATCATCACCGTTAATCCCCATAGCTGAGCTATCAAAGTCTGGAGCCATACCGAAAAAGCTAGTAAAGCCGTCTATTTCTGAGGCGATATACAGGTACGTTCCTGCTGACGCACTTTGAACTGGAAACGTAAATTCTTCACCATCGCTACCGCCTCCGTTATTGGCACTTCCAATGCCATACTCGGATAGGTCAGCAACGTCATTTATCACATAAAGCTCAACTGCCTTTGGTACACCGCCCGATAAAGGGCCGTCAATCACACCGCTGATGACAATGTCGTTTGCCAACGCGACGTTAGTTGCTGCAGAAAGTGAGAGCGCCGATAGGATGCCTGCGCTAAGTAAAGATAGTGATGTTCTCACGTCATTTTCCCTTTTGTAGTAGTGTTTTTTTATTTTTTTATGCCCGTGAGGGCAGGCAACATTATTGTTGCTTACACTACCGTATAGGGATTTTTTAAGCGTAAATATGACTTAAGTATATTCAAGCTGTTTTTTGAGATTTCATTTATAAACAGTGGCTTAAGTTGTATAGGTAAGTTTATTTATCACATTGGCTATCGCTAAGGAGCTAAGTGATAGCGTTAAGTAACAGTACTGCGTTGTTTTTAGTAACCAAAAACTCGGTGAAGTAATGCACTAGCGTAAGATACGCTCATACCTTTAAAAGCTCATATCTTCACAAAAAAGTGCTTATCGAAGCGCACCCCTTACAAAAGCAGATCATGACAAAGCCAGCTCCTCGCAAAAGTACGCATAATCATCGAGCACTTTATATGCATATTCATTCGAGGCGGTGACCATGTCTTCACCTGCGTCTGGCAATAAATTACAGGCAGCGGTGGCAAATCGCGTGCTGCGACGGTCGCCACGGCAATGCGCCAGTGCTAATGTGTAGCCACAGAGCTCTGCAAAGTAGTTAAAGCCACCTTGATTTGCTTTTTTGCCCATGACGACATCTTCAGGTGAAATGCCAACTTTTGCATGATGGCGCGAACGGATGAGATAGTGCTTGTTGTCAAAAATCGCTTCGTCGAGGATAAGGTCTGGATTGCGCTGCATTCGGCGCTGGCTTCGTGCGGTTAAATGAGCAGGATTAAGCTGATTGACCGGGCAAAGGGATGCGAAGTGATGAAGCGGAGCAGCCTCACGCTGTTGTTTCACTTCTACAATATGACAATGGGAAAAACTCACCGAAGTATGTGGCTTTTTGGGACCGACTAAAAAATAGAAGCGGTCGAGGTTTACCGAGCCGGTTCCGGCATCCTCGCGGCGCACGATATCAACCACTGAGTCATCCATAAAAGGCGCAAAGGCGTTGTAGAGTTCAGAATATTCTTCGTTAGTTAGCGGAGTGAATTTTGCGCTGTTAGCCTTAAATGACAAGGTATCATTATTAAAGTCTACCGCCCGTGCAAGGGCACTTTTTGTTGTAAAAGCGCTGCCGTTAGCGCTTCTCAATACTGCCTTATCGTAAAGCTTGGCTAATTTTGTGGCTACTTTATCAGGTCGCCAGTTAACCGCTTCGTTAATCACGGCTTCATCTTCGGTCACTCTACGGCAGGTTTCGATGTAAGCGTTTAAAAAAGTATGTTGTGCGTTTATCACGTCGTTTTTGCTAATGACGGGTTTTGTTGTGTCAACGTCCTTATCCACATAGGCTCCACTCACAATACCTTCACAATGTATTTGAGACAGCGTAAATGACGTGAGCAACCGCATTATGTCCCAGTGCGCTCTGCCAACGCAGGCATCGTCAAAATCGTTGGGTGAAAAAATGACGGTATCACCGTGGGAGCCCTCTTCAGTAAGAAACCCAAAATTAGACAAGTGGCAATCACCCACAATACTTGTCAGAGGAATGGCATTAAGGTTGTCTGGCAGGCATATGACCCCATTATACACGTCGGAGTAAAATAGCTGTGCAGTACCGCGGAAGAAAACAAAAGGGCTTGAAGCCATTTTTATATGTTTTCCGATAGTCCTTGACGGTGTCGAACCATCAATTCTGGCAATGTCTTGGGCAATTCGCGAGTTTCGCATTAGACTACTCCGGTGTTATATCGCGTTGTTTTTAACCATATTTGATAAGTTTTAATCGTTCGATTCAATAAGTTGATTAGACGATTCACATTTACCAATTAGTGTTTTATAAATTAGCGCGCTATTCTTTGCATCAAGTTGAAGGGCACTTGAATTTAGCGAAACAAAAATTGCAAAACCAAGTGGTCATAAAAAACGTAAAGATTACTCTCGTATGCTACTGGCTTACGAATCTAATTTAAAAGCAATCTTTCTTAAAACATTCTTTCTTAAACCATAATGGAGAATTTAAACATGGCAATGATCAATACTGCTATTAAGCCTTTTAAAGCAACAGCATTTAAAGACGGCGAATTTATTGACGTAAGTAGTGAAGACATTAAAGGCAAATGGTCAGTATTCGTATTTTACCCAGCTGATTTCACGTTTGTATGCCCAACTGAGCTTGGTGATATCGCTGATAAGTACGAAGAGCTACAGTCTCGTGGTGTAGAAGTATTCTCAGTATCTACTGACACTCACTTCACTCACAAAGCATGGCACGATTCTTCAGACACAATCAACAAAATCAAATTTGCAATGATTGGTGACCCAACGGGCGAAATCACACGCAACTTCGATTGTATGCGTGAAACAATGGGCCTAGCTGACCGTGCAACGTTTGTTGTAGACCCAGAAGGTATTGTACAAGCAATGGAAATCACGTCTGAAGGCATTGGCCGTGACGCAGATGACCTAGTACGTAAAATCAAAGCTGCTCAGTACGTAGCGAACAACCCAGGCGAAGTATGTCCAGCAAAATGGAAAGAAGGCGAAGCAACACTAGCACCTTCACTTGACCTAGTTGGTAAAATCTAAGTACTGACGTAACTAGCGCGTTTTTTCAAAAACGCAATTAGTTGATAGGGAGTGAATTCTCGCTCCCTCTATTCAATTTTTATTTAACTTTCCAGTTTCCGCTTATAAGTTGACCATCAAAAATGGTTGGCGGGGATCGGCATGTCGAAAATAAGGCAGGACAACCGTGTTAACTAAAGAAATTTTACAAGCGTTGAAGGGTTATACCGAGACAATGCAAAAAGACGTAACCTTTGTCGTACAGACCGGTGAACACAGCAAGCGTGAAGAGCTTGTTGGCTTTCTGTCCGACATTGCAGGTATAAGCGATAAACTTAGCGTTGAAGAACGCGACACAAACGGCATACTTCGTAGCTCTGTAAGCTTTTTATTAGAAGCTGATGGCGAAGATACGGGGATAAGATTTTCAGGTATTCCGGGCGGTCATGAGTTTAACTCACTGATTCTAGCCATGCTGCATGCTTCAGGAACCGAATTAAAACTAGATGACAGCGTAGCGTCTATAGTTAAAGCAGTGAGCGAACCACTCAATTTTGAAGTGTTTATCAGCCTAAGCTGCCACAACTGCCCAGAAGTCGTTCAAGCGCTAAATCAGTTTGCGTTAATTAATCCAAACATTACGTCTGAGATGATAGATGGCGGTTTGTATCAGAACGTTATTGAAGAACGTGACATTCAGGGCGTACCAAGCGTTTACTTAAACGGCGAACTATTCGCTAACGGTAAAGTAGATGCTGCTGTGCTTATTAATAAGCTTATTGAACAAAACCCAAGTTTAAAAGACGCCAACAAAGGCGAATCAATGCCGTTACAAGACGTAACTGTTATTGGCGGTGGACCAGCTGGTGTGGCATCTGCTATCTACAGCGCTCGTAAAGGCTTAAAGGTATCGGTTATCGCAGAAACATTTGGCGGCCAAGTAAAAGATACCATGGGCATTGAGAATTTAATTTCAGTGTCGAAAACCACAGGCCCAGAGCTTGTAGGTAACTTGATGGAACACGTGCGCGATTATGACATTACTCTTAAAGAGCATGTGCGTGTTGATAACATCGAAAAAGGCAATATCAAAACAATTACGCTTTCTTCTGGCGAGCAAATTCGTACTCGTAGTCTTATTGTTGCCACCGGCGCTCGTTGGAGAGAACTAGGTGTGCCTGGTGAGAGAGAGAACGTCGGGAACGGCGTGGCATATTGCCCACACTGTGACGGTCCATTCTTTAAAGGAAAAGATGTTGCAGTGATTGGTGGCGGTAACTCAGGTATTGAGGCAGCCCTTGATTTAGCCGGTATTGTGAAATCGGTGACTGTTTTTGAATTCATGCCTGAATTAAAAGCAGACCAAGTATTGATTGATCAAGCAAACAAGCGTGACAACATTACCATTATCAAGAATGCGGCAACGCGTCAGATTTTAGCTGAAAATGGCAAAGTAAATGCTATCGAGTACCAAGATCGCAGTACCAACGAAGTGCACACGAAAGAATTAGTCGGTGTGTTTGTTCAAATTGGATTGGTACCGAATAGCCAATTTATGAAGGATACCGTTGAGCTTACTCAATACGGAGAAGTTGTTATTGACGGTAAATGTCATACTTCTGAGCCTGGCATATTCGCTGCCGGCGACGTGACAACAGTGCCTTATAAGCAAATTGTAATCTCGATGGGCGAGGGTGCTAAAGCGTCGCTAGCCGCTTTTGAATATTTGCTAAGTCATGAAGTAGCTGACACTGAAGAAACTAGCGAAAAAACTAGCGAAAAAGAAACAGAAGCTGCCTAACTAAACAGCGGCAGCAGTAACCAAAAACCGGATAAGTTTACTTATCCGGTTTTTTTATAGGCATTGTCTAGTCTAATTTAGGCACGGCTTTGGAACTTGCGTTCCTCAGTGTTCACTTTTATCCATTCGCCAGTGCTGATGTATTCAGGAACTTGCACGACAAGGCCAGTAGATAGGGTAGCTGGCTTGGTGCGCGAGGTTGCTGAAGCGCCCTTGATTGACGGGTCAGTTTCAACCACTTCTAGTTCTACGCTCATTGGTAAGTCGAGAGCAACAGGCACATCACTCACAATTAACACCTGAATAGACTCAGTCTTTTCATTAATGAACAAGGCTTCATCAGCAATACTCTCTTTGTTTAGGTGATAAGGCGTGTAGTCTTCGTTATCTAGAAAGACAAATTCGTCGCCGTCCATGTATGAAAACATCACCGGGCGGCGCACTAAATCAGCCATTTCTAACATGTCTGAGTCTTTAAATGTTTCGTCGAATTTAGCGCCGCTGACGACATCGTACATACGCATACGATATATGCTTCCGCCAGCGCGGCCCTGAGGTACTGAACGATCAATATCTCTTACAATACATGTTTTTCCACCGTAAACGATGGTGTGATTTTTTTTAATTTCACTTGCCTTTGGCATGGTCTTACCCTGTTATTAATGGCTTTATCTACGCGTAGCCATGTTAAGTTTCCCTACTATCTTCCGCTATTTTGCACGAATGAGGAAGTGGATTGTAGCTAAAGTTGTTGCTAAAAATTATAGTTTAAAGGAATTGGCGTTCATATTGTGGGCGATGGGGGTTAGCCGCACCGATACGGTTTTAATTACGCTTATTTCGTTTCCATGTACCGCCGTAAATATAATCACTACAAACAGATACCTCTAGCTGGCAAGTTTTACAGATAATATGCCACTCCCCCCTATAACTAACGCGATACTGAACGTCTGCTTCCACCTTGCAATTGTCACATTGTCGTGGCGGCCTTTCTCTTGTCTTTTTTCCCAATTATGCTTTCCTACCTACACTTTCCACCTAATACTTTCCTACTAGTACTTTCCAACAAAGAATCTCACCAACTCAATGGTTATCTATTTACGCTGACAAGCCCTAGATTTTCTTTGCCATAACAACGGCGATTGCTGAGCCTTTACCTACCATGTTACCCCATAATTTCATGGCACTCGTTGGGGCAGAGGTCATTGCATTGTACGCTTCGTCTCTGTGACTTTGCTCGTCTGACTGGCAACGTCTAAATTTTTCCAGCACATCAAAGGGCGTAGGTTCAACGCTCTCAAGCAGGCCGCACTGTTCTTCGTAGTGCTCATCAACGAAACACTCAACGCAATAGATGGTATAAAAAAACCAGTTACGCCCCAAAATCCTCGGAAGAAAACCGGTCATAAACCCAGCTACCATCCAAAGCAACAGCATATAGCTGCCTCGAAACGGGGGCATGTGGTTTTCAAATATATCGAGATGACTCTTTTCAGTGGCCAGGTGCTCAGAAGCAAACGAAGACATGTTATCGTCTCTCTTTTGCTTTTCATCCTCCTGTCCACTCAGTCTTGGCGGCGTTAGTTTAGCCCAAAGGCCTGCCACTATGCTCACTAAGAAATCGGCGGTAAGGGCGCCGCGGTAAATCCAAACTGCGCCAGTCTCGCCGGCGTGACTAGCTCGTAACTCTTTGTCTACTAGACTTATCCAATTGTTGGTCATCGCTTTGCTTATTATCGACATCACTTTTCCTCGTTAATAGGGGGCCAACAACCCATAGAAAGCCACGCATAGCGCAACTAGCTGTACCGTATTAATTAACACGGTAAGGCGGTGGTATATTTGGAATTTCTTTTCCTGTTGGTTATCGGTAGCGTGATTTGCCAGCGGCATAAGTATTTGACGGCTAACAATGAAGCCGAGTGTGACAGGCGCTATTAGCCAGGCCACTTGCCAATGGCTGCTTATAATTGCAGAAGCGGTAGCAAGTAAACTCAGTGCGCCAAAATACAAATAATAAAAGGGAAAAAAGGTGCGAATAAAAGGTCGGGCGACTTCGCTTGGGAGTTTTATAAAAATTAATGGCGCAAATAGAGCTTGGAAAGTCACCATGCCGCCAACGATAACCACAAGGCACCCACACAATAGAAGAAACATAAACACAGTACTCGTAATCAATGAGTAGTTAATACCGCTGTGGCTACAGTAAAAGATTGATACTTAACGAATTGTAATTTTTAAAAAGACGAGGCATAAAACTAGGTGCATACGCTAGACATTTAACTATTTGGTTTGCCCAAAAAGGACAGGGTCGCTGAAAAAGTGACCAGCAAAGGGCAACGTGCGCCAGAATCATAGGACCTAGGAAACATAAATCAGTACAGCATGACTTAATATAACTAAAATAAAGAGTTCATTTTTAAATAGAGTTGGTAAATTAATAAAAAAAACATGAGATTGCACCGTGGGCACTGCCATATTTCGTTTCCTTTTTCGATTCCTTTTAATAGCGCTTTTTCTTCTTTGTATATGCGCGGCCTATTTCTCTTTTTGGCCAGTACCCATTTCACCCGCATCTTGGCAGGCGCCAAAAGACAATGGCCTGGTTGAAAGTTTCAAGCAGAATGAAAAATTAAAGGCGCTTCGGCGCATACCAATGGCTGATGATTATGGCCCCGAGGACCTTGCAATAAGTGCAAGCGGTGTCATCGCTGTTTCGAGTCATTCTGGAAATATTCTTAGAAAGCGCCCCAGTGATACTCAGTTTGAGGTTTGGGTTAACACAGTAGGTCGTCCTCTTGGGATAGAGTACGATAGCGACGACAATCTATTGGTTGCTGATGCACACCGAGGCCTACTTAAGATTGATGTCGCTGGCACAGTTAGCGTATTGGTCGATAAAGTTGAGGATGGTGGCAAAGATACTGCAGTTGTTTTCGCCGACGATGTTGATATTGCCGATAATGGAATGGTCTACTTTACTGATGCGACATCCAAATTTGCTGCTCAAGATTACGGCGGAACGCTGAAGGCCAGTATGCTTGAGATAATGGAGCACAGGGGGAATGGGAGGCTTATCGAATATAACCCCGTTACTGGGGCTTCAACTGTTATAATGGATGCTCTTATTTTTGCCAATGGAGTCGCAATAAGTAACAACGGCGATAGTGTACTTGTGAATGAAACGGGAAAATACCGTGTATTACGCTATTGGCTAAAAGGCGTTAATAAAGGCAGGGTGACTGTGTTTATGGATAACCTACCAGGGTTTCCAGATAATATTAGTACCACCAAGGAAGGGGATTATTGGCTAGGCTTTGCCGCACCGCGCAGCAGCATGATTGATGAACTGTCTGCTAGTCCTTTCTTAAGAAAGGCCATAATGCGCATGCCCGCCGCGCTGCGTCCAAGTGCAGAGGCTCTCGGGCACGTGATAAAAGTGAGTTCAACAGGTGAGGTACTGCAAAGCCTTCAATCTGCCGAAGGGGGCTATGCGTTTACCACCGGTGCACTTCAAACGGCGGACGGGCTTTATATCTCAAGTTTAACAGAGCCCTCCATAGGTTTTATCCCTAGTGCAGAAATGCCATTTGAAGACAGTGAGTGACTCTTTTCAACACGCCCTCATTTTAAACGAGCAATGTCCTAATAATGTTCCAGCAATATTTCCGCCATATTTTAATTGTTTCATTAGCGTTTGTTTACAAAATTTTAAAGTAGATAAATGTTAAATTGCGGATGTGTGTGGCAATATCGATGTAGAGTTTATTATTTGATCAGTGCGCTGCGAACAGAAACACGTTTACTCAAAGCCATGTTTACGCAAAGCCACGTTTACATAGAGAGCTACGTTTACTCCACTGGTTGCTACAAGGAATATTTGTATGAAGGTAAGCAATTTTTCATCACTAAGAGAGCTCACGATAGCCGCTCTCGTGATTTCATCTGTCACTGCGTGCGGTGGTAGTGGTTCTTCTAACACCACACCTGAAGCCAGCGTCACTCCTCCTACTCCTCCTGTGTCAGAAACGCCAAGTGAACCTGACTGGCAGGCAGGCGTTTACGAGCCCGAATCAAATTTTATCAACCAGTGTGAATCGCCAAGAAGCGGTATCGATCCGTTTTCAGGTAATTCTTATCCTGATGAAGCTGGCACTGCAATGGATGAAAAGCTGTGGATGCGCTCATGGACTAACGATACATATCTTTGGTATGACGAAGTAGACGATAACGACCCTGCTAATTTTTCAATTGCCGCGTACTTTGATCAGCTCAAAACCACAGAGCTTACGCCTAGCGGTACTCCTAAAGACAATTTTCATTTCTCCCGCGCTACCGAGGAGTACAATACGTTAACGCAAACTGGGGTGTCATCGGGTTACGGGGTTGAGTGGGAGTTTGTCAGTTTGACTGCGCCTAGAGAGCTCATTGTGCAGTATACCGAACCAAATTCGCCTGCAGAGACTGCGGGCATACCCCGTGGTGCGTCGCTGAAAACCATCGACGGCGTAGATTTTGTTAATGCTAATACCCAGGCCGAGGTGGATGTGATAAACGCAGGGTTATTCCCCAGTGAAAGTGGCAACACCACCAACCTGACTTTTGAGCTTGTAGACGGTAGCGAGCTATCGGTGAGCGTTACTTCTGCTGACATTGAAGTATCGCCAGTTCAAAACGTCACTGTGCTTGAGACCAGCGCGGGCAAAATGGGATATTTTCAGTTCAATACCTTTATTCGTACAGCACAAGGCTCGCTGATAAACGCATTTGACCAATTTGTGAATGACAACGTTACCGAGCTTGTTATCGACCTTCGATATAACGGCGGTGGGTTACTTGCTTTAGCGTCTCAGCTTTCTTACATGGTGGCGGGCCCTAATCAAACTGACGGCGCTATTTTTGAGACGTTGCAGTTTAACGATAAATATCCAACAAGAAACCCGGTAACAGGCTCTACTATAAGTCCCACACCGTTTTACTCGACAGAAATAGATTACAATGCAGGCTTGCTCACTAATACGCTACTTCCAAGTTTATCGCTAACCACAGTTTATGTAATTACGACCGGTTCTACCTGTTCTGCCAGTGAAGCGGTGATTAACTCATTGCGCGGTGTGGATGTAGAAGTAGTGCAGATTGGTACACCCACGTGCGGAAAGCCTTATGGGTTTTATCCAACAGATAACTGCGGAACCACCTATTTCACTATTCAATTCCAAGGTGTGAATAACAAAGGGTTTGGTGATTTCGCCGATGGGTTTATTCCTAGCTCAACGCCCAACTTTGAATTCGAGTTACCAGGTTGCGATGTGCAAGATGACTTTACAAAACCACTTGGCGATGCCAGTGAAGGTATGCTGTCAGCGGCAATACAATATGCAGAATCTGGTGCATGCCCAGTGAGTACTGCATCTTCAACGTCGGCATCTTTAATATCTGGCTCACACTCTAATGCACCATCTAACAGCCAAGCAACTGGTCAAACTACTGCGAGCGAGTCGTCCCTAGCGATAAAGCCACCTCATACACAGCGAGATGAGTTGATACTGCACAATAAAATTAACGAGCCTATCCTTCGAGGCGACAACTAATGGCGTTTTTAAAGCGTAGAAGAGGCGCCTGTACACGTATTGCAAGCACTGCTAATACCTCAGCGGCATGGGCGCTAAGCAAAGAAAAGCGCAAAGAAAAACGCCTGTCAGCCTGTGTGTTGACGCTTGTTTTGACAGCGACAGTAGGGTGTACTTCCACAAAAGCTGATTCTCCTGAAATGGCCTTACTTGCGACATCACCTCAAACTGTGGCGACCTCAAGGGCTGAATTAGACAGCGTGGCTGTTATCGAAACGGCGATTGGTCAGTGGTTTGGCGGCATGGATATCACCCTTGCAGACAATGCGTTTACTGCGTCGTCTACCTTAAGTATCGAACGAAAGGGCGCAATGGATAAGCGAGGTTTGCCTCTTGACGGCAGGCACAGTAACCCTGCATTTGTGTTTACGTTGCTAAAACGCGGTGATGAGTGCTTTATTCGTAACGAACAGAATAATGAAGAGATGCTGCTTGACGGAGTTGATTGTGTGGCAGCGAAACGATAGTTCACCATAGTTATGATATGTGAATTGCGGTATACGCATTCTTAAAAACAAAAAGGGCCTTTTAGTTACTAAAAGGCCCTTTTTTAGTTTTTTTAAGCTTGTGATTAACACTGCTTTTTTTATTGCGCTCTCTTTCGTTTATTTAGACCGCGCTTATTTAGACCGCTGGGCTTTAGGTCTGTTTGACTTGTTGCCAACGTTTACAGCTTGGTTGCCGTTAAATCCGCCTTTGCCGCCGCTCCTATTTGAACCAGAGCTTTGCTCCTGACGGCCTCCTGATTTGGTATTCTGGGTGTTGCCTTTACCACCGCTCTTGCCATTGCTTTTACGCTGGAATGACGGAGGTAGGCCTGTGTGCTTCGTCAACGCTCGCTCACCTTTACGCCCACGTTGCGCTTTTTGACGCTTTTCATCGGCAGTTTCAGGTGGCACTAAGTGCTGAGGACCGCGACCAATAAGATCTTCTCTGCCCATATTGACCAACGCTTTACGAATTTGCGCAAAGTTTTTAGGGTCGTGATAACGAAGCATAGCTTTGTGCAGACGGCGATGAATTTCACCTTTTGCTGATGGTACTTCTTCACTGTCTTTTGTGACTTTACGAAGAGAGTTTACCTCTGTGTGGTACATGGTCGTTGCTGTGGCCATGGGCGAGGGGTAAAAGTTTTGCACTTGGTCTAGTTTAAACTTATTTTCTTTAAGCCATATAGCAAGACTAAGCATGTCTTCATCAGTGGTACCTGGATGAGAGGCAATAAAATACGGAATTAAGTACTGCTTTTTGCCTGCCTCTTCAGAATATTTATCAAATAGCTCTTTAAATCGATCGTAGGTGCCCATGCCAGGCTTCATCATTTTCGAAAGCGGGCCATCTTCTGTGTGTTCAGGGGCAATTTTTAAATAGCCACCCACGTGGTGTAAGGCCAACTCCTTAACATATTCAGGATCTTCAATGGCTAGGTCGTAACGAACGCCGGAAGCAATAAGAATTTTCTTTATTCCCGGTAAGTTACGCGCACGACGATAAAGGTCTATCGTCGGCTTATGATCGGTGTCCATGTGGGCACAAATACTGGGGTACACACAAGAAGGGCGACGACAGGTTGCTTCCGCTTTAGGGCTTTTACAGCGTAAGCGATACATGTTGGCTGTAGGGCCACCCAAATCAGAAATAACGCCGGTAAAGCCGGGTACAGTATCGCGAATTTGCTCTATCTCTCTGATGATAGAGTCTTCAGAACGGCTTTGAATAATACGGCCTTCGTGCTCGGTAATAGAACAAAACGTACAGCCACCGTAACAGCCTCGCATAATATTGATGCTGAAGCGGATCATGTCGTAAGCTGGAATTTTCGCATCACCATAAACCGGGTGAGGTATGCGCTGATACGGCAAATCAAACACAGCATCCATTTCTTCAGTTTCAAGGGGCATCGCTGGTGGATTTATCCAGATATGTCGGTCGCCATGACGCTGCATAAGTGCTCGTGCACAGCCCGGGTTTGTTTCTTGATGCAAAATCCGCGATGTGTGGGCGTAAAGCATTTTGTTATCTTTTACCGTTTCATAAGCAGGAAGCTTAACGTACACATTTTCCCAAGGCTTACGCTTTTCTTTTTCTTTTTGAGGTGGCTGAATAACAATGGGCGCTGCGTCTGGTGCTTCGCTACTTTTGCTGTCTTTTTCCTCAGAATCACATTCCGGCTCCATAATGTAGGGGCTTGGAATAGGGTCTATTTTGCCAGGACGGTCAAGGGATGTAGAGTCTACACCTTGCCACTCGGGCAACGCCTCTTTCACAATAATTGCGGTGCCACGAATATCGCGCATGTCCGCAATATTTTCACCAGCGGCTAAACGGTGCGTGACTTCAACCAATGGACGCTCTGCATTACCAAAGAAAAGCATATCGGCTTTTGAATCGAATAATACCGAACGGCGGACTTTTTCGCTCCAGTAATCGTAGTGAGCAATGCGGCGCAAACTGGCTTCAATACCGCCAGCAATAACAGGCACGCCCTTGAACGCTTCACGACAACGCTGTGCATACACCGTTACCGCTCTATCTGGACGCTTACCACCTACGTTGCCCGGCGTATAGGCATCGTCATGACGTAGCTTTTTGTCTGACGTGTAGCGGTTAATCATGGAGTCCATGTTGCCGGCAGTCACACCAAAATAGAGATTAGGTTTGCCAAGCTTCATAAAGTCGTCTTTGCTCTTCCAATCTGGTTGAGCAATGATGCCTACGCGAAAACCGTGGGCTTCTAATACGCGACCTATTACTGCCATACCAAAACTTGGGTGGTCTACATAGGCGTCGCCGGTCACCAAAATAACATCGCAGCTATCCCAACCTAATGCATCCATCTCCTCCTTTGACATAGGAAGAAACGGCGCTGTGCCGAGGCAGTGGGGCCAATATTTAGGGTAAGAAAACAGACTGCGGTCGGCTTTAATGGTGGCTTGCATAATGATCACATATAAAAAAACAAAGTTTGCCTGAAAAGCTTGGGCGTGTTGGCGCTAGGCAAATTTTCAGAAATGAACCGTAATTATAGCAGTGTTGCTGCGGTGGGGGTATAGCGCTGTCATTAAATAAGCGCCCTTTGTATACTTAAGGGAATGTGAATAATAAAAATGAAGATACCGCTATGGCTTATTGGTTGTTTAAAACTGAACCCGACGCTTTTTCTATTGATGATTTAGTACAACGGCCGAACCAAACTGAACCCTGGGATGGCGTGAGAAACTATCAAGCGAGAAACTTTCTTTGCGACAGTATAAAGGTTGGCGACTTAGTGTTTATTTATCACTCGAGTTGCAAAACGGTGGGTATCGCAGGAGTGGCCGAAGTTGTGAAAGGAGGCTATCCAGATGTTAGTCAATTCAACCCCGAGTCCAATTACTACGATATTAAGGCAACCACTGACAAGCCTAGGTGGTACTGCGTAGACGTAAAACATGTAGAGTCGTTTAACCGTGTGCTTCCTCTTTGTGAAATAAAAGCGATGCCAAATATTACAGAAATACCCTTGGTAACCAAAGGCGGGCGTTTATCGGTGATGCCAGTAACAGAAAATGAATGGCAGCAGCTATATGCTGCTGCCAAGTAGCGCGATAACTCGTCTATTGAGATCACAATGCTGACTCGGATTGTTAGCTCAGTATGCTAGACCCGCATTTGTCTTCGTGGGCTAGCTTACTATGCTGGCGCTTCAGTGTTTAAGGCTACTTTTTAGAAAGAGTAAATTTAGTGTCTGCTTCGCGAAGAATATACAGTGCAAAGCACGCGCCCCACATTGGCCAAGCGGCAAAAAAGAGCAGATGACTGAACGCATCAATATACTGCGGGAATGAGGACAGCGTTGAGCCACCGTGAAGTAAAAAGATAAGCCCATAGGTATATCGCTTAGCCACGCCGCCAAGAAAAGCAAAAACAAGCGCAAGCTGAAATAGGCCCATAATGTATACTGCCATTTCTGGCACACCGCCAATACCGTAGAACTTTTCAAAGATAGCCATGCCGTGGGCAGGGTTTACAAATTTGTCGAGTGTCCACACAAACATCACGATAAACACAGTGACGCGCAGTGCCAGTAACGCCCAAGGTAGTCGAGTAGTAATAACATCTGATTGTGCAGAAAGGTGTGAATGTGTAGCTGATTGACCCATAAAGGTCTCCAATTGGTTATGAGATAAATGTGATTAATAAAGAACGGGTTGGAGAATAAAAAATTTCAGAAAATAAAAAATGCGCTGAAATTTTTTTAATAACGTATCGGTCTTGTCACATAATATTAAAAAACGGAAACATACATGAATAACCTAGTAGGCCTCGCCATCAGTTCTTTGGCTCTTGCAGTTAGCCAAGGCGTGCAAGCACAACAAACCCAAGAACGGGATATTGAAGTTGTCGAAGTGAAAGGAAATGCGTCTTCACTTGGCAATTTAAATCCAGGCGACAATCAGTTAAAAGGTATCTTTGGCGCCGGAATGTCGGCGGCAGAAACACCTCGTTCAGTCACATCCTTGTCTAGCGAGGCACTAGAAGCATTCAACATTAATGATTTACACGACATTGTCAAAGCTGCTCCCAATGCCTATGCATCAAGTGGTTTTGGTACACCAAGCTTACCAAGCATAAGAGGCCAGCTAGGCGAATTGTTCCAAGACGGTATTCGTCGCCAGGCCGGTAACAATGGTTTCGGACTGCCGCTGTCTTTCAATGGCGTAGAACAAGTCGACGTGGTTAAAGGCCCGTCACCTGTATTATTTGGTAGTACACAGCGAAACGGCGGGTTTGTAAATTTGCAAACTAAAGCCGCCTCAACACAAGGAACGCAAGGTAAGGTGACACTTCGCGCCGGTCGTTGGGAGCAATACTCTGGTCAGGTCGATGTTAATACGGCGATTGAAGAGGGCAAAAGCGGCTTTCGCATAAGCGCAGAATACCTCGATCACGGCAGCTTTTACGATTTTGCAGAGCGAGACAGCGTTAATCTCTTCGCTGCGTATCGCTACACCCCAAGTGATGCACTCACTTGGGATATTAGTGCTGAATACTACGATACCGATTATCCGGACAATGCGGGTATTAATAGACCCACTCAATCGTTAATCGATGATGGCTTGTACATTACCGGTCAGGGCGTTCAGCCTAACGGCAGCACGGTACCTGGTGCGGGGGCAATAATTTCACCCACCGGTGAGGTAGTTATTCCACGTAATCGTGTATTTACCAACCCTGATGATATTAATGGTGCAACCACCACCGTGGTGCGCAGCAGTATCGACTATCAATATGCCGACAACATCACTATTCGCAACTTATCGTATTATCAATATTTAGAGCGCGAAGAAGTGGCGCAAAACAGCTTCGTCGAAATAATCGATGGTGCTGATACCTTTGAAAATAGAACTGAGGTTGATTATCAGTGGTCTGACTCGCAAACAACAACGGTTGGATTATCAATTCGCTATAACGATGTGTTGGGCTACAGCCAATTTACCACTGAAGCCGATAACCCTATCGACTTGACAGGCCCGCTTTCAAACCGCGTAATTCCCCTTACTGATGCACAAAAAGCCCGTTTAGTGCAGTTGCGCCCAGGCGTATTTGTCTCTCCTGGTGCCCAATACGACCTAAACGGTGACGGGGCTGGAGATTTCAATTTATCTGACACGACAGACTCTACCACGTGGCAAACCGGCATAGCGGTGCAGCAGCAATCAAAGTGGACTGATAATTTAACCACTATTGCCGGTGTGCGAATTGATTACTACGACGTTGAGGCCCGAGACCCGTTATCGCCAGAGGGCGTTGAAGCAGCCTCTGATACCTACAGTGATACTTTAAGTAGCTATCAGCTAAGTGCGGTTTACAAGCTTACCAACGCGATTAATCTTTACGCTGCATTTTCCGAAAACGATGCCACCTCCAATAGCATGGGAGGTGGTACGGTACTGGGCGGAGATAACGAGATTAATCCGCTGAATTTCGCTACTGAAAATACGCTGTATGAAGTTGGTGTAAAATATTCACCTAGCAGCGAGTGGTACGCAGAGGTATCGGTGTTTGACCAAACCCGTAGTTTGCGAAACCGCGATGGCAGCAATAGCGGCGTTAAAACCCAAGGTGCAGAGTTTCAAGTGTTTTACCAACACAATGATGTGTGGGTAAACGCAGCGTATAGCTATTTAGACGCGCGCTTTGATGACTCTGCAGCTTTCCAAGGAACGTCACAAGTGATTGATGCCTTCGATAACAGCCGCCCCGATATTGTTAGCGGTACGGGCGTTGGCTCACCATCGTTTACGGCGTTTGCCCCTTCAGACAGTCGAGTGCAGGGAATACCTCGTCAAATGGTGTCATTGAATACAGGCTGGCAGTTAACCGATGACTTCGCAGTAGGCGCTAGTGCTCTTTACACCAAGTCGTTTCCATTAGATTTCTTGCAAACGGTAAACATTCGCGACCAGTATTCCCTTGACTTAAATGCGGACTATCGCATTAATGAACAATTACGTGTTCGTGCAGACGTTATTAATGTGACTGATCAGGACAATTGGCAACCACTGTTTGAAGGCGGTTATTTTGGTGCAACGCTTGTTATGCCTAATGTACCTCGTCATGTTCAGTTAACTATGCAGTATGCGTTTTAAGCGCACATAAGGAATAATAATGTTTAAGAAAATTGCGTTGCTTGCTGTCATTGCAGCCGCTGTCGTTGGGTTTTTCTATTTTGATCTCAACTCGTATTTGACGCTAGAGGGGATGAAAGGCTCGCTAGATACGTTCAAAACTCAAATATCTGAAAACCCGGTGTTAAGCGTCGCGATTTTCTTTGCGATTTACGTAGCGGTAACGGCGCTGTCGTTACCTGGAGCGGCTATTCTTACGTTAGCCGCTGGCGCCTTATTTGGCCTGTTCCAAGGCCTAATTATTGTGTCCTTTGCGTCTAGTTTAGGCGCAACACTGGCCTTTTTCGTCGCCCGGTTTATTTTGCGAGACACGGTACGTAATAAGTTTAAAGAGAAGCTGAAGAAAATTGATGAGGGCGTTGAAAAGCAAGGGCCATTCTATTTATTTACCCTTAGGTTAGTGCCGGTTTTTCCATTCTTTTTAATCAATTTATTGATGGGCTTAACGTCTATCAAAACCTGGACATTTTACTGGGTAAGTCAAGTAGGCATGCTTGCCGGTACGGTTGTTTACGTTAATGCTGGCACCCAGTTAGCGCAGATTGATAGCCTTTCGGGCATTTTATCCCCTGAGCTACTTTTCTCTTTTGTTTTGCTGGGTATATTTCCTTGGATTGCGAAAGGCATTGTGGCCATAGTTAACCGTCGTCGTGCTTACAAAGGCTATAGCAAACCTAAAACCTTCGATAGAAACTTAGTGGTTATCGGTGCAGGCGCTGGCGGCCTAGTAACCAGCTACATTGCTGCTGCGGTTAAAGCGAAAGTAACGCTTATCGAAGCGGGGGAGATGGGTGGAGATTGTCTTAACTATGGCTGTGTGCCCAGTAAGGCAATAATAAAAACGGCCAAAGTCGCTAATCAAATGCGCCATGCCGATGATTACGGGCTAAACCCAGTTTCACCGTCTATGTCGTTTAAAAAGGTAATGAAAAGGGTGCACGAAGTTATAGCAACCATCGCCCCTAACGACAGCGTAGAGCGCTACACAAACCTAGGTGTGGATGTGGTAAAAGGCTATGCGACCATTATCGACCCATGGACCGTAGAAATTAAAACCAATGAAGGCGACGTAAAGCGCTTAACCACCAAGAATATTGTTGTTGCTACTGGCGCTAGCCCATTTATTCCTGAGCTTCCTGGTATCGAGGAAAGTGGGTATGTTACTTCAGACACCCTTTGGACTAAGTTTGCCGAATTAGACGATGCACCTAAAAGGTTAATAGTGCTAGGCGGCGGCCCTATTGGTTGTGAGCTAGCACAGGCCTTTGCCCGGTTGGGCAGTGAGGTGACTCAGGTAGAGCGTGCTCCCCGTTTAATGGGGCGTGAAGATACGGATGTGGCCGACTATGTGCAATCGGTGCTCACAGAGAGTAACGTTAAGGTTCTAACACAGCATGATGCATTGCGGTTTGAAACTCGTGGTGATGACAAAGTGTTAGTGGTGGCTAAAGATGGCAACGAAATCGACGTTGCCTATGACGAAGTTATTATTGCAGTAGGGCGTAAAGCTCGCCTCAATGGCTTTGGCCTAGAAAAGCTGGGCATTCAGTTTGACAGAACGATTGAAACCGATGAGTACCTGCAAACACTCATGCCAAACATTTATGCTGCAGGAGATGTAGTGGGGCCGTATCAATTTACTCATGTTGCAGCGCACCAAGCGTGGTTTGCAGCGGTAAATGCGTTATTTGGAACGTTTAAAAAATTCAAAGTGGATTACAGCGTAATTCCTTGGACGACGTTTATCGACCCTGAAGTGGCGAGAGTGGGTTTAAGCGAACGAGACGCTGTCGAGCGAGATATTGACGTAGAAGTGACGCGATACGAGTTTGCCGAACTAGACAGAGCGGTGACAGAAAGCGCCCGCAAAGGATTTATTAAGGTACTTACACCCCCTGGCAAAGACAAAATTTTAGGTGTAACGGTGGTGTCTGAACACGCCGGAGACTTGCTGGCAGAGTTTGTTATTGCCATGAAGCACGGGTTGGGACTAAACAAAATTTTAGGCACCATTCATACCTATCCAACGTGGGCTGAGGGCGCTAAGTACGCTGCCGGTAATTGGAAGCGCGCGAATCAACCTGAAAAGCTATTAAGCTTTGTTGAGAAGTTTCACACATGGCGCAGGGGCTAATAATGCAATTGGGTAACGTGAAGTTCGGTATATTCTCACCTACCGCTATTAGTGGCTTTTGTGCCACTGCACCTAAACTAGTACCTGAACAAGCACCTAAACAAGCACCTAAACAAGCACGTAAACTAACAACTAGAAGGGCACCTAAAAAATGCGTGAAAATGCACTGATGAAAATGCTCAAAAGATTAAGCGCAGTCGCAGCAATAGGCTGCGCGCTATCCGTGTTCTCGCTAAACGCATTGGCAAACAGCAAATTACATGAGAAATACAATGCACTACTCGATAAACATGTGGTGACTATCGACGGTGGTGCCAGTACTCAAGTTGACTATAAAGGGTTTAAGCGCGATCAAAGCCAGCTAAGCAGTTACCTTGACCAACTCGCCGCAGTGCCGCCGCGTACATTCGACTCGTGGGATCAAAATACGCAGCTAGCATTTCTTATTAATGCGTACAACGCCTATACCATCGATTTAATTCTTACCGAATACCCTGAACTTGAGTCTATTCGAGATTTAGGCAACTTTTTTTCCTCTCCTTGGGACAAAGAGATAGCCCCGCTTCTCGGTAAGTCCCGGTCCCTTGACGATATAGAGCACAATTTAATAAGAGGGGACAATAAATACAGCGAGCCACGTATTCACTTTGCGGTTAACTGTGCAAGCGTTGGCTGCCCAGCGCTTCGAGAAGAGGCCTATGTGGGCGAGCGATTAGACGCTCAGCTCGATATGCAAACAAAGCGTTTTTTAAGGGATAGTTCCCGCAACAAGATAGAAAACGAAACACTCTATTTATCAAAAATTTTCTCATGGTATAAAGGCGATTTTGAAAAAAACTGGAAGGATACTAATTCGGTGTTTGAGTTTATCCTTTTATATAAAGACGCGATGGCGCTAAGCAGTGCTCAAGTCGATTTAATTAAGAACGGAACGGCTGATATTGATTACCTAGAATACGACTGGTCGTTGAACGATACAAAAGCGGCAGCGAAAAATTAGTCATAATGAGAAGGGCGTGCGTTTTTTTACCCGTGTGCAGCGCAAAAAACACTTGCGATGCAATCATGGCTTTCGTTCGGTTAGCATGCCTAACGATATTAATTATCGCAGGTAGTGCTTATGCCGATTCGTTAGTAAATGGCAGTGACAATCCTATTGCTGGTCCAGTTGTTAATCCCCAGACTAATCCCAAAACTGATGCCAACCCCGTTGTGCGATTTCACGCATGGGGCGGCAGTGCGCAGGTAAATAGTTACCTCAAGTGGGTTGCCGATAGGGTTGAGCGCAAACACGGCATTGCGTTAAAGCACGTGAAGCTTGCCGATACCAGCGACGCGGTTTCAAGAGTATTAGCAGAAAAAGCCGCGGATAACTTACATAATGGCAGTGTCGATCTCATTTGGATCAACGGTGAAAATTTCGCTGCTATGAAAAAGAATGCGTTGCTGGCAAAGGGATGGGTGGGTGATATTGCAAACTTTGCGTTAACAAATCCAGATAGTAATTCGGCAATGGTGACAGATTTTGGTGAGCCAACGCTGGGAATGGAAGCGCCGTGGGGTAAAGCATCTATGGTGTTTTACTACCGTAAATCGCACTTTGACTCATACAATAAGCCAGTACCCCAAACTATTCATGCCCTTTTGCAGTTTAGTCAGCAGCAGCCTGGTCGGTTTACTTATCCAGTGGTAACAGACTATTTAGGTATAAGCTTCATCAAGTACGCTGCTATTGCCCTTAATTCGTCAAACCAATCGCTATTTTATAAACCCGTTACTCAAAACGCCCTAGAGAAGATTACTCCTTCGTTATGGACGTACCTTGATGCGCTGCATCCCACAATGTGGCGTAATGGCGAATACATGGTACGACAAGCATCTCAGCTACAGCGATTAATTGGCAGCGGTGAACTTTCGTTGGCCTTTTCGTTTACCGCTGCAGAAATACCAAGTGCGGTAGAGCGGTTTGATTTACCGCGGGATGTGCGTACTTTTGCAATGTCAGACGGTAGTCTGGCAAATGTGCATTTTATAGGGCTAACCTTTAATTCGCCTAATCAAGCGGCGGCAAAAACGGTAGTCAATTTTCTATTGTCCCCTAAGGCCCAGGCAAAAAAACAACGTTTACAGGTATGGGGTGACGACACCGTACTTGACACTAACCTGTTATCCCCTTCGCAAAAAAGCATGTTTGAAACCCAGCAGTCTCATCCTTCAGCACTTGATAAGTCTCAGTCAACGCCTCTGTACGCAGAGCCTCACGCTAGCTGGACCGATGCACTGAGACAGGCCTGGGAAGAGCGATACGGGGCGAGATACTGATGTCTAATTTCAATTCTCAATCTACGCCTCGATCTAGGCCTCAATCTAAGCCTCTATCTAAGCCTCTGTATAAGAATAGAAACCGAAGCTTGGCGCAGGGCCATTTCAATCGCATTGCGGTTTGTGCAAAGTGGCTATTACTCTGCTTACTGATTATTCCCGTGGCTGCTGGCGTTATAGGGGTTTTCTTACCTGCCATGGGTTACTTTCCTGCCATTGGCGCGAATCAATTTGATTTTCGCGTTTTCGCCGCATTATTTGATGTGGCAGGCATTCACACCATGATGTGGCTTTCGCTTTTCACAGGCGTAGTTGCGACAGTGATTGCTGCGCTATTTGCGTTTGTGTTGCTGTCTGTATTTTATCGCTCGCAAATGCTCTCTCGATTACAGATAGTACTAAGCCCTTTTTTGGTATTGCCACACGCCGGTGCAGCAATAGCCCTAGTATTCTTACTGAGTCCATCGGGGTTCTTTGCACGGCTTTTTACGTTCAATAGCAGCGCCATTGCCTCTGCAAATGAAGGTGTTTTTCTTTTCGATAGTTACGGCATCAGCATTATATTAGCGCTAGTGTTAAAAGAAACTCCGTTCGTTCTTCTTATGGCAATAAGTGTGATGTCGCAGCCGCTAATACGGGAGAAAATCAACGGTTACTTTAAAGCAGGTACCGCTCTTGGATACTCACCTATCGCTATTTTCTTTAAATTAGTGCTGCCAATAGTGTTTCCACAAATACGACTGCCTCTTTTAGCAGTATTGGTTTTTGCGGTTTCAAACGTAGAGATTCCGCTCATACTTGGGCCTAATGATCCCAGTACCCTAGCCGTAGCCGTACTGCATTGGTTTAATCATATTGATTTATCTATGCGCTTGCAGGCCTCCTCTGCAGCAGTTGTGCAGGTGGGTATCGCTGTGTTTGCTATTATTGTGATGTTGGCAGTTGAGAAGGGCTTCACCTTTTATGGTAAAAAATGGCTGCAGCGCGGGAAGCGACACGTTACCGATAAAGCAATTAGCGCCATAGCCTACCTACTATTGATAGCGTACGTGGTGCTAGTAGTGAGTGCTATTTACACACTGGTTGCGTTCTCGTTTGCGAAGCAGTGGACGTTTCCTAACATTATACCGGCTGACGTCACCATGGTTCACTGGAACACTGTGTTAGACGCGGTGTTAACGCCCTTATCGAATACCGTGTTATTAGGTGTTAGCGTAAGCTTCAGTGCATTAGTATTAGTGTTACTTACTCTTGAGAGCGAACCATTGAATACTGGAAAGACACGGGCTTCGCTGCTACTTCCTACGGCCTTATTTTTACCTCTTCTAGTGCCTGGGGTAGCCTTTTTGTATGGCTTAGTGTGGTTCCAGCAGCTTATTTTAAAGGATGCCGTTTGGTTTCATGTGTATGTGGCGCACATGGTTTATGTGATTCCTTATGTGTACCTATCACTGGCTGTAGCGTACCGAAAGTTTGATAACCGTTATGTAATGGTGGCGCTAAGCCTTGGCAAATCACCAATGGGTGTGTTCTTTTTAGTAAAACTTCCTCTGCTCATTGGGCCCATTCTGGTTGCCTTTGCTTTAGGGCTGGCAATTAGCTTCAGCCAGTACCTTCCTACGTTACTCACCACTGGCGGGGCAATTTCTACAGTTACCACAGAGGCAGTGGCGTTAGCTGCGGGAAGCAGCGCAAGATTAAGTGCAGCTTATGTGGTTATTCAAGCTGTAATGCCATTGTGTGGGTTTGGTTTAGCGTGGTGGTTATCGAACATACTCTTCAAACCGAGCACAACCAAAATAAGTACAAATAAATCCAGCACAGGTAAAAGTGTAAGAAGCGTATGATCTATCTAACAGAAAAGAGAGCGTAAATGGCACTGACACTCAGAGAGCTTGAAATTTTTAAGGGGAGCGCTTTGCTACTTTCCCTTGATGTCACCGTTGATGAGGGTGAAATTTTAACGGTAATGGGGCCAAGTGGGTCGGGTAAGTCAACGCTGCTGCAGGCAATAGCAGGGCATCTCGACACGCCTTTTTCGTTTTCGGGTTCCATCTCAATAGATGGAACGAATCTAGCTAGTCAGCCGCCACATCGGCGCGGTGTTGGCGTTATGTTTCAAGATGCACTTTTGTTTGAGCACATGACGGTAGAGCAGAACATTATGTTTGCTATGCCTAGTGCTAAGTATCAAACAAAGAGCAGAAAACGAGAAGCTGTGGCAAAGCTGCTTCACGCTGTTGAGTTAGATGAAATGCAACATAGAGTGGTAACCACATTGTCTGGTGGTCAGCAAAGTCGTATTTCTCTATTGCGTACGTTAGCTGCAGAGCCACAGGCGGTATTACTTGATGAGCCCTTTAGTAAATTAGACACAGCGCTTAGACAACACATTCGGGAATGGACATTCACGCAGTTGCGCGAGCGCAATATACCCGCACTACTCGTTACTCATGACAGTGCCGATGCTGTGTCAGCCGGTGGTCAAGCCATTGAGCTATCATCATGTTAGATGCCAAAGTAACCCCGTTTATCAAACCGCTTTTAAGACCCATAGTTGTTGGCTTAGACAAACGTGGTATAACGCCTAATCACGTAACACTCGCAGGATTTATTGTTGGTTTGATAGCCGTGCCTTTAATAATTCTTAACTGGTGGCTAGGGGCCCTTGGCTTCATCATATTCAATAGAGTGTGTGATGGTATCGACGGCGAGCTTGCGCGATATCAAAAAAGCAGTAGCAGTGCTGGTGGTTATTTAGATATTTGCTTAGATTTTCTATTCTATGCTTCAATTCCATTAGCGTTTGGCATTGCGAACCCCAGTGAATGGGGGATACCTGCTGTGGTATTGTTGGCCACCTTTATTGGCACGGGAAGCAGCTTTCTTGCATTCGCAGTCGCGGCAGAGAAATTCAATATCGACCGCCCACAGTTTGCGAATAAAAGCTTTTATTACATGCAAGGGCTTACTGAAGGTACCGAGACGATAGCTGTCTTTTTAGCGTTTTGTATCTGGCCTAACCATTTTCCTATTATGGCTTACTGTTTTGCAGCGGCCTGTCTCGTTACCATAGTGACAAGAGTAAGCGGCGGCTTTGCTACACTTAAACGAGTAGAGCAGTCTAACGCGAGTAGTCAGAAATCAAACCAGCTATAAGAAGAGTGGGGTGAATGGACACTACATCAGTAATCCGACTTTCAGTGTTTATTTCGGTTTTCTTCATCATGGCGATGCTAGAGGCGTTTTTACCTGCGCGTAAATCAACTCTATCTCGCAAAGAGCGGTGGGTAGGCAATCTGTCTATGGTTGTTTTTGGTGCAGTGGTTTCTCGGCTTCTTGTGCCAGCTTCATTGGTAGGGATGTCGTTGTGGGCTAGCGAAAAAGGCTACGGCCTATTCAACATTCTCTTTGCATCAAATAGCACGCTAGTCAGTGCAGTACTCGTTGTGGTGGGGGTATTACTACTGGACGTGGTTATTTATTGGCAGCACAGGTTGTTTCATACCATTCCATTGTTGTGGCGCATTCATAAAATGCATCACGCAGATAGCCATGTAGACACCACCACAGGTTTACGTTTCCACCCAATAGAGATAGTGATCAGCTTAGGTGTGAAAACTGCCGCTGTAGTCGCGTTTGGCGTGCCTGTTTTAGCAATTGTCATTTTTGAAGTCGCATTGAATGGTTTTGCGCTATTTAATCATGCCAACATACGACTGCCTCAAAAGTGGGACGATAGACTGTCGACACTCATCATTACTCAACGATTACACCGCATTCATCATAGCCAAGCTAAAGAAGAATCTAACAGCAATTTTGGTTTTAGCGTATCGTGGTGGGATAAGGTATTTAATAGCTTTAAGTCCCGTGCCCATGAAAGCGACGATAAGTTGCCAATAGGGCAACGTGATGTGCCGCCCACAAAAGACAACGCAAGCATGCTATCGCTGCTTCGTCAGCCCTTTTCCAGACCGGCTAAAGATTGAGCTGAATAAACCTTCCAATCGTTTTTGTTTATATTGTTAATTTTTTTACTGGATGCATATATCATTCATGGGTGTTGAAAAAAACAGCAAGTGGAGGTAAGTGTTGTTATACTTCGCACATAACCAATGCCTGTTTTATCAATAAATACGTTTTTTAACATAGATGTGCACGCTTGGAGTTAGCGTTTCAGTAGAGATTGCGATGATGAAATATACAGCTTAGAAGCTTATCATTGAGACTAGCTTCTAAGCCTCAAAGTAACGAGAGGTTGATATTGCACAGTAATAAAAGAAATGAATTGCTTCAGCAGCTTCCCACACCCCTTATGTTTAAGCAAAGAGGTGATAGCAGCTATTGCTTAAATACCGCGTTTCTTTCACTTTTCGGCATATCACCTGATAGCAAAAAAGGCAGTGAACCCACAGATTTTCGTTTTTATGACCCCCTCACTAAGAATGAGCTTACTGGTGAGAAATGTCCTTATCAAGCATTAGAAAAAGGCGATGTAGCAAGCACCTGGGTTCGCCTTCAAACTCCTGAGCGCTCGTTACACTGCTTTATTAATGGCTCAACCATTACAGACAATGGCACACAATGGCTGGTGTTCCACATTGATGCGAATAATCGAGTGACCGCCAATAACGGAAACGATAGCGCTGGTGCACAGCGGCATATTGAATTTAACCAGTTACTTACCAAATTTTCCTCAAAACTCATTAATGCCAGTGCACAAGATTTGGACGTTATTATTGCTCAAAGTCTCGCTGCCTTTGGTGAGTTTTGTGATGTTGACCGCTGTTATCTTTTTGAGTTCTCAGACGATTTTGCTTTGATGTCTAACACCCACGAGTGGGTGGCCGCGGGCGTTAACCCTTACATTGACGAATTGCAAAATATGCCAACAAAGGAAATGCCGTATTTAATAGGTCATATTGAGCATGGTCTATTTAAAGTGGATGACGTAAGCAACATTCCCGACTCAGCGATTGCCGAACGTGAAGAATTTCAGAAAGAAAATATATGTTCTATCTTGTGCTCCCGAATTATGGCAGATGGTAAAACTCACGGCTTTATAGGTTGTGACATCACCGGAAGCCCTTATACGTGGAGTGCTTCAGATATAGAATACTTAAAGCGAATTGGTGACATGTTGGGCAATACGCTGCAAAATATTTATAATCGTAAAGCCATTCATACTATGCAGCAGGAGCTGATTGAGGCTAATAGACAACTGCAAAAATTAGCTAATATTGACGGATTAACGGGCATAGCAAACAGACGCCTGTTTAACAGCACTTTAGATAAAGACTTAGCCCAAAGTTGTCGAAAACAAGACGCACTATCTCTTTTGCTGATTGATGTGGATTTTTTCAAACTATACAACGACCAATATGGTCATGTTGCCGGTGACAGCGTGCTTCAAAAAGTCGCTCAGACACTAGCAGACAGTTGTGTGGGTACCGATGATTTAGTCGCCCGCTACGGCGGAGAGGAGTTTGCTGTTATCCTGCCTTCTACAACCACCGACCGAGCGAAGGACATAGCCAATCGTATTGTTGAGAATGTTAAGGGGTTGGGTATAGAGCACGAAGCATCGCCTCATGATGGCCTGTTAACGGTGAGTATTGGCATTGCTACTCAAGAAGATAACTGTGATGAGAACTGTGTTGAATTGATTGATAAGGCTGATAAGGCGCTTTACCGAGCAAAATCGACGGGAAGGGGACGTGTCTGCGCTTAGTGCATTGTTGAATTAAAGCGCTCCTTAATAAAAATAAAAAAAGCCCGCTTTGAAAAGTTAAAACACTCCAGAGCGGGCTTTTTTTGTTTGTTATAGCCTAAAACTCATAAGACACGGTTGCACCGAATGTACGAGGCTGATTCGGGTATGCATTGTAACTACCGGCTTGAATTGGTGGTGGAAAGGCAGATAAGAAATACTCATCATTGTTCAAGTTGCGAACCCACACTTTTACGCTTAAACCGTTATCCATAGTTAGGCCCGCACTCGCGTTTAACGTGCCTACTTCTCGAGTAAGTTCAGCGGGAACGTTTTCTACAAGTCGTGCTTCACTTTCAAAAAGATAGTCTGAACGAACAAAGCCATACATGCCGTTACCTAATTCGAAGTTATAGGTAAGCCCCGCAACAAAGCTGCGTTCATGTATGCCTGCCGGCTGTGTTCCTGATAGATCGACTGGCCCGTCTACGCCGTTTGCTCCTTCAAAAGAATCGTAAACCGGGTCGAGAATGGTCCCGCCAAAGGAAAATACCAGTTCATCAGTTAGGTTGAACGTAGAATCAAACTCTATGCCTTTAGTTGATTGTTCACCTGCGTTTGCCAGAACAAAGCCCGTACCGACGAAAATACTCGACTGAAATCCTTCAATGGTTTGGTCGAACAATGTGACGTTAAATGCGCCCCGTTTAAATCTTGCCTTAACACCAAGCTCGTAAACCGTAGACTCCTCGGCTCCTGCATAGCGTGTACCGTAGCTTTGATTTGCTCGCGTTAAACTCGCTGTTTCAAGTGCTTGCTGATCGCTAGGAAACGGACGAGTATCACGAGATAGGTTCCACGAAGAGGCTTTAAAACCTGTTGCAGCGGATGCAAACACGTTGAAATTTCGATTAACTTCATAGGCTAAGCGCACGTTCCACGTGGTTTTGCTGTCGTTTGTATTCCCTCCCTCTACCTCATTAGGAAAAATAAGCTGCGGTGGCAAAAATTGAACACCTTTTAAGGTAGGCACAAACGGTTGTAAATCTGGAATGAAAGCAAGTGGTACGCCGAATACGGTAGGGTCCGTATCAAAATCAATCGCCGACAGTGTTTCGTTGTGAACTTGAGACACCGACACGTCTTTTTCATCATCAGTATACGAAATTCCAACCGTCGCGGTGAGTTTGTCACTTAAATCGTAATCAACGGTAGCAAACAGGCTAAACGCATCGTTTTCTTGCAGGAAGTCTGTGGCCACAAAGTTACTCGCGTTAAAAAAAGCGTTGCGAGGTTGTGCATATACGTCTTCAGCACTCTCTAAAAGTGGCTGTAAACCAAGAATGTTGAAAAATGGTCGTGTTCCTTCCCCATAGTAAAGTACATCGCCTGTATCCACTTCTTCAGAGAAGTAAAATCCGCCTACCATCCAATCGAATTCGTTATCGCCAGTCGAGGTTAAGCGAAATTCTTGGGTAAAGGTTTCTATATCGGTATTACCAGTTTCGGTAAGGATATCAAGTGAGGTGTAATCTACATCAGAATCGTAGCTGCTCGTATTTTTTCGAAACGCAGTAATTGACGTGAGTGTAAAAGAGTCATAATCCACGTCTATTTGAACAGAAACACCGCCATCTTCAACTGTATTAGTAGAGTTTTGGTTAAGCGCTGATTTGAATTCAAACTGGTCTTCTACATCAAGAACGGTTCCACCGAGAGCCCGCACAGCGGCTGTCGTTGGGCCATTGATAACATCGGCCACGGTGCAACAGCGTTCATCAATTTCACTGTAATCAGCAATAAATCGGATTCGTGTATCTTCGGTTGGTTCGTAAAGCGCCTGACCACGGACATTCCACCTATCACGGTTATTCATATCATCAAGTCCAACAACACTGTCGGTATAGCCGTCTCGTTTGTTAATACCGCCAGATACGCTAAACGCCAACTCTTCGGTAATTCCGTTCGTGTAATAACCTCTTAATAAGCGCTGATTAAAGTTGCCAACACCTAATTCCACTTTGGCGGCTTCTATAAACGAAGGGCCTGCTGTTCTAACGTTAATAACACCCGCAGAGGCGTTTTTGCCAAACAGTGTGCTTTGCGGGCCGCTTAATACTTCAACTTGTTCTAGGCGAGGTAAATCACCAATTTGTGCAGCAGCTCTAGAGCGATAAACGCCATCGATGAAAACGCCCACAGAGGGTTCGATACCTGTGTTATTTGTACCGTTACCAAATCCGCGAATTGAAAAATTTGTATTAGAGGAGCGTTGCAGTGGCGTTACACGAAGTGTAGGGACTAAAGCCTGTAAGTCTTGTATATCCAATACTTGCGTTTGCGCTATATCCTCTCCAGTAGTGACGGTAACAGCGATAGGCGTTTCTTGCAGTCCTGTTTGTCGTTTTGATGCGGTTATCAGAATTTGTTCAAAGAGATCGTCATCGGTTTGTGCCTCAGCTTGCGGTGTGTTGGTAGTTGATTCCTGTGCAAGGGCGACATGGCCTGACAGGCCGAGTGTTACTGCAACCATAAGCGCAAGTGGCTTTCGTTTAAAAAATGAAAGTGGACACTTTTCCATAGTACGTTCTCTTGTTGTGTTTATTTTTATAATAAGTTCGTCAATATTGCGTGTTATCTGACATAAATATCGGCGAACGAAGACAGATGTCTAACTTAACGTAAAATCAATCCATGTAAATATAATGTTATCATTTAGTTAAATGATGTTTTATATAAGGTTTGAGTGATATTTGAGCACTCGCCGGCAGGTAGTTAACGTTCTTTCAATTTTAAAGCACTATTTTTCACAAAATAGCACTGTTTAACTTGTTGATTTATCGAGATTAATGACACTTGCGACATTGCATAAACATGAAGTACACCTTTTGTCTAGATTGAGTAATTACGTATAGTATTTTATTTCTTCATAGTCTATTACTTATATAAGTCGTGAATAAAGCAGACAGCAGCTCGACATGCTTTGATGTTGCGATACAAATAAAGGTTTGTATACAAGGTAAACAGCAATGGATTTACAATGGCAAAGCAACAGTGATATAGGTACCGAGTGCGACAAAGAGCCTATTCATGAGCTCGGCCGAGTACAGTCTTTTGGTTTTTTAGCTGCAACTGACAAAGAAGGTATATTTACCCACATTTCCAGAAACGCAGATTTTGGCCCAGGTATCGACAATAACGCACTGTTGGGCACCTCTTTCTGGGAGCTTGTGGGACGAGACGCAAGTCACTCTATTCGAGGAGCACTTCATCAAGCCTCGATAATCAAAAAACCAACTCGACTTTACGCTTTCACACTTCCTACAACAGACACACTTTTCGATGTAAGCGTACACCAAAGTGGTAGTTCCTCAATTATTGAGTTTGAAAACAGAGATCACCGCGCCTCACAAGACAATGTTTTGGCCGCGATGATGAGTCAGATAGCAGAGCCGGATACCTTAGACGAACTCTACGCCGCTTTGGTTGCGGGGATAAAAGTAGCATCAGGGTTTGATAGAGTTATGCTTTATCGTTTTCTTGACGACGGAGCCGGTGAAGTTATTGCTGAAATGAAAGAAAGCAATATGGAGCCTTTTTTAGGGCTGCGTTATCCCGCTTCAGATATTCCAAAACAGGCACGAGAGCTGTATAAAAAAAACCTCATTCGCGTTATTACAGATGTTCACGACGTTACTGAGCCTATCGAATGCGACCATGATATAAAGCAGCCATTGGATCTCTCGTTTTCCAGAACCCGCGCCGTTTCCGAGGTGCACATTCAGTATCTTAAAAATATGGGTGTTGCAGCTTCGATGTCAATCTCATTGATTGTTGACGGCAAATTATGGGGTTTAATAGCGTGCCATCACAATACTGCAAAACTGATGTCCTCGCGAGTATTAGAGGAATTAGAGCTGTTTAGTGAATTATTTTCGCTAGAGCTTGCTCGTAGATTGGTGATGGAGCGGATTATCGTTAGCGAAAACGCGAATGCCTCGTTTGCTAAGATGCTCAGTAATCTGTCTATCAGCAATTCGTTAACGCTTTCAACGGTTGAGCAACTGGATTTGATTAAAAAGCTTATTGATATTGACGGTATTGGTTGTGCATTTAATGGTGATTATAAGCATAATGGAGTGTCGTTGAGTGAAAAGAAAATCCACATGTTGGTGGAAGTGCTTCAGAAACTGCCGAATACGGAGGTTCATGAGCTCGACAATCTAGTGGCCGCAGACAGTAGATTATCTGACAAGCATGTGGCCGGTGTATTAGCGCTGCAGATTTCTAAGCTTCCTTGTGATTACATTTTTCTTTTTAGAACCTCTGTCACTCAGGAAGTTAATTGGGCCGGCAATCCTGAAAAGAGCGTTTCCCAAATTGGCGATCGTAAAGTGCTCACCCCACGCACAAGCTTTGAAAAATGGGTGGAATACAATGAGGGTAAAGCAAAATCTTGGACGACGCTGGACATCGAGCGAGCTAAATCAATTCGACTTGGCATCATGGAGCTCACAATACGGCATCTTCACGAAAAAGAAGCGTTACAGCGAGAGGCCAACGAACGACTCGAACTCTTAATTGGAGAATTGAACCACAGAGTGAGGAACATTCTCAACTTAGTGAGCGCCATTATTGGGCAAACCTCGCAAAGCAAGACTGATTTAAATGATTTCGTTGCATCACTCTCCTCTCGCATTACCGCTCTTGCTCTAGGCCACGACCAACTTACCCATTCTTCTTGGAACAGCATCAGCTTTTCCACACTACTGTTAAATGAACTGAAAGCGTATATGGTTAATGAGGCTGCGTTTAAGATTGAAGGGCCAAACGTAAAGTTAACCGCCTACGCTGTTACTCCACTGGTACTTGTTTTTCATGAACTCATTACCAATGCTGCAAAGTACGGAGCGCTTAGCGCAACCAGCGAAAAAGGCTCGGTGTCAATTACTTGGGATTACAATGAGGCAGGAGATTGCGAGATAAAATGGCAAGAATGGGGCGGGCCTCCGATTACCAAACTGCAAGACGATGGTTTCGGTATGACGGTGATTAAATCGGTTATTCCTCATGAGCTTGGTGGTGAAGCTTTGATAGAGCCCAAGATTACAGGTTTGCAGGCTTCATTTGTCATTCCTAAAAGATACGTTGAGAAGGGAGAAGGTGAAATACCGTCTATCGAAAACCATGGAGCAGCTAATATAGATACGAGTTCTGTAGCTCGTCACAAACAACCAAAAAGGCAACGGTTAGTGAGAGCGGTGATTGTAGAAGATAATTTACTTATATCACTGGATCTTCAAAAAAAGCTTAAACGAGCCGGATTTGAAGATGTTGATATTTACGGCGATTTAGCCTCTGCAAGGATTGGGCTAGACCATAATAAGCCACAAATGGTCTTTCTCGATGTACATCTAGGCAACGAAAACTCCTTCGAACTGGGAATGGAAATTTTGAAAAAGCACATTCCCTTTATGTTTATAACGGGATACGGCGCCGGAATAGATCTACCTCCAGCGTTAAAGAACGTGCGGGTACTGACGAAACCAGTAGATTTTGGGGTGTTGCAAGACGCCATAAATGAAAACGCTGGTGCGAGTGCAGTCTATGCGGAACTTTAAAGACAAGACAGCAGTTATTGTTGAAGATCAAACCATCGATGCATTGAATGCGAGTAGATTCGTCGAAGGATTAGGCATGCGAGTACTAGGCGTTGCAAAGTCAGCTGAAAAGGTTTTCTCTTTATTAGAAAACGAAATACCCGATCTCATCCTGCTTGATATTAATCTAGGTGGAGAAGAGACGGGAATAGAAATAGGGCAGGCGATAACTGGCTCTTACGGTATTCCCATAATTTTTACCACGTCATACGGCGACGATGACACCATATCCAG
Source organism: Alteromonas genovensis (assembly GCF_010500895.1). Taxonomy (GTDB): domain Bacteria; phylum Pseudomonadota; class Gammaproteobacteria; order Enterobacterales; family Alteromonadaceae; genus Alteromonas; species Alteromonas genovensis. Next base: position 61,373 of record NZ_JAAAWO010000010.1, on the reverse strand, counting down.
TGCGCTAGCTATCTCTCCGTACGGGTATTTGATTAAGCCTTATGGTCGGTCGTCGCTTGAAACGGCGATAGGTGTTGCTATGGAACGCAGGCGAATTGAAGATGATATAAGAAACACAAATTCTCGATTCTCAATGGCCTCAAGTGTGGCGAAACTCGGTGTGTTAGAAGTTGACGTTGCATCAAATTCGGTAGTGGTTAATGGCGTCGAAGAATTAATGGATTTTCCGCACTCCCTTAGCTTAGAAAGCTTTTATAACCTGTTTCCAGAGGAGGAAAGAGGTAAGCTTAAAGCCGCCGTCAAAAGGAAAAATAAATATCGCACCATGCTGCAAGTTGAACTTGATGGAAGCGATACACGTTGGTACGAAGTCGTATTGTCTGATGTCACAATGTCGGAGGGGGCGATTCAAATTGGTGCGATTCAAGACGTTTCACCAATGGAGTCTGTTAAATCTAAGCTGAGCATTGCAGATAAAATAATAAGCGAGATCCAGGAAGGAGTCTTGGTGTGTGACGATTGCGGTATTGTGATGAAAGCTAACGATGCCTTTTGTGACATGCTGGGCAAGGTGAAAGAAGAAGTGCTTAATTATCATGTTATGTCCGTATTCCCTAGTGATAGGAAAGACGATGTGCAGCCAGATGTGTTAACTGATGGTTTGAGGGCAGAAGTGACCGTGGTGAACGACTTTGGCATTAGGCATCACCTGGTTATGTCTGTTACGTCTTTCTATCAAGATGGTTCTAACCAATTCTTTGTTGCTATATTCACCGACATAACAGAGTTAAAATCGTCTGAAACCCAGCTAAAGCAACTAGCGTATACCGACTCATTAACAGGTGCTGGCAACCGAAATTATTTGAATACAATCATAAAGAGCTACACATCTTCTAACGAACACTGTGCCATTGTTTTTATCGATATTGATGAATTTAAGCTGATCAACGATTCACACGGTCACGAGGTAGGTGATGAGGTGCTGAAAGGCTGTGTAGCTAGGTTGAGAGCCATAGTTCGGGAAGAGGACAATATAATTAGGTTTGGTGGCGATGAATTTATTATTGTAACCAGCTCAATTTTGCGAGAAGAACTAGAGGGTATTACTAAAAGGCTTAAAGACATATTTGCTGAACCATTTCAAACCAATATTGGCAATTTTAGAATAACTGCTAGTTTGGGCGTAGCGGTGTCTTCAGAATCGATGACGGCTAGTGAATTACTTAAGAATGCAGATATCGCCATGTATTCTGCCAAGCGAAATGGAAAAAACAGTGTGGTTAATTTTGACGAGAGCTTGTCAAAAGATATTGAGTATAGACTGTTTATACAGCAAGGGTTAGATAACGCAGTAGCCTCTAAAGAAATAAGCGCCTATTTCCAACCTATAGTAGACACCGAAGGCAAGGTTTTATCATTAGAGGCATTGGCTCGCTGGCACATTCCAAATTATGGTTCTGTTAGCCCAGAAAAATTTATCCCTATTGCTGAGCTTACGCAACATATTCATGAAATTGGCGTTCACATGCTAACGGAAGCGTGTATTGCATTAAATAAACTGAATTCATGGGGCTTTGACGAAATCAAAGTTAACCTGAATTTGTCAGCAGTGCAGCTGCAAAAGAAGGGGATAATTGAGGCGTTTAAAACGGTCATCGACGCTAATAATATCGATTCGTCTAAGTTAGTACTCGAAATAACCGAGTCTACACTGCAAAACTCAAGAGCGCGGGTTACGCTAAATAAGCTAAAGCTGCTTGGTTTTAAAGTGTCTTTAGACGACTTCGGTACAGGCTTTTCATGCATATCTGAGCTTGCCGATGATATTTACGATGCCATAAAAATCGACCGCTCCTTGTTACCCACTTTTCCGCTTAATGACGACAGCGCTAAGCGAAGAGCGCTTATCATAGAGAATGTAATTTCGTTATGTTCTGCTTTAGATATGCCATGCACATTGGAAGGGCTTGAAACTAGCGAACAGGTGAGCTTTGCCAGACGCATTGGTGCTACGGCAATGCAGGGCTATCACTTTGCGAGACCATTGAGCATGTTCGCATTGATGGAGTATATGCAAGCTAACCATGCGACTAAAAACCAAGCAGGATGACCTGCTCAGCCTTAATTTACTCAATTTCAGGCACAAAAAAAGGCGTTGAATACGCCCTTTTTATGAATTGGTGGAGCTGGCGGGATTTGAACCCGCGTCCAGAAAATGTCTACCTTTGGTACTACATGCTTAGTTTGTCTTTTCTTTAACTACTTTAGACCCCGACAAACAGGGTTCCTGGTAGCTGTCCTAATACTATTTCGCGGTTCAACCTTAGGAAAGTTTCCCTCGCTAGTTTGCTTATATGACCTTCCAAACCCACGCTAGCAAACTAAGCTGTGGTGGAAGGGCCTATACCGGTTATTAAGCGGCTAGTGCGTAGTTTTCGTCGTTTGCGACTATTTAAAGCGGCTTTTTTAAGAGGCCAGCCGCACCTCTGCATGCACCTCCGGCTTCCTAGATCCTGTCGAATCCTAATCAGCCCCGAGTGTGAGACCGAAGTATAACATAACTCAGTGTACGTTAAACGTTTCTTTTATAAATTGCTTTCAAAAGATGCATTTATAATCAATTACCTTTAAAATGCCAGCTATTCAAATCTAGCTGTGTTGTGCATGTCTTCAAACTCTATTCTATATTCACCCTATACATTGCCTTGTGGTATTACGGTTAGAAATCGCGTAGTTAAAGCGGCAATGGAAGAAAATATGTCAAGCAAGGGGTGTGTGCCTGGCGAATCTCTTTACTCCCTTTATCGCTATTGGGCTCATGGAGACCTAGGTATGGTCATCACCGGAAATGTCATGGTAGACAAAGAGGCCATGACAGGGCCAGGTGGCGTGGTGCTAGAGAAAGACACAAATCTTGCACCCTTTCAAAAATGGGCAAAAATTATAAAGTCCAACGGCGCGCTTGCCGTAATGCAAATAAACCATCCTGGTCGCCAAGTATTTAAAGCCATGCAGGGTAAAGCGATAGCGCCTTCTGCGGTGCCGCTAGATATGGGTAAGCACTCTAAATTGTTTGCCGAACCTCGAGAAATGACCTGCCAAGATATTCACGATGTGTGTCAGCGTTTTGTGCATACTGCCAAACAAGCCGAAAAAGCTGGGTTCGATGGCGTAGAGGTTCATGCCGCTCATGGCTACTTGCTCACCCAGTTTCTGTCACCACTAACCAATCAGCGTCAAGACGAGTGGGGCGGCTCTATTATCAATAGAGCACGGCTACTGATTAATATTGTCAGCCAAATACGCGCGGTGTGTGCGAAAGATTTCATTGTTATGGTGAAGTTGAATTCAGCCGATTTTCAAAAAAATGGATTTTCCTTCGATGATGCTTGTGAAGTGGTAAATCGATTAGAGGCGCTGGGGGTCGATGTTGTTGAACTTTCAGGGGGAAGCTATGAAGCACCCGCCATGCAGGGGCAGACCAAAGACAATACCACTCTTGCCCGAGAAGCTTATTTTTTAGAGTTTGCGCACACGTTAGAGAGTAAGACGGATATACCGTTAATGACAACCGGTGGGATTAAACGCGCTGAGATAGCTGAGCGAGTAGTGCAAGAAGGGTGTGAGCTTGTTGGTCTAGCGAGTGCACTTGCCATTACGCCGAATTTGGCGAAAAAATGGCAACAGGAATGGACATATTCCGGCATTATCCCGCACTGCACATGGAAAGATAAATCTTTGGCGAGCCTTGCGAACATGGCCATTGTAAGAAGACAGCTCCGTCGCCTTGGAAACAACCTCACCACACTGCGAAGCCCATCTCCGCTGTGGAGTTTAATATTAGACTTACTGCACCGTAAGAAAATGACTAAGCGGGATGTGGCATTTAGAACGCCTCAGTAAGACCGGCACTTAGTAGCACGACTGATAGGGCGTTTGATAGGTCGGCTTTAAAGGCGTTTTATAACGGGGAGTGCACAGCGTTACACGCTGTGCTTCATCATTCTTTCTTTCTGGCGCTGCCAATCTTTGTCTTTCAGCGTATCTCGCTTATCGTGAGCGTGCTTACCTTTCGCTAAGTGAATTTCTAGCTTAACCCAGCACTTCTTCCAATACATAGATGTAGCAACAATCGAGTAACCTTGTCTATCACGAGCTCCCATCAAACGGTCAATCTCTCGTTTTTTAAGCAACAGTTTACGTGCCCGTTCTGGAGCGGCAATAACGTGGGTCGATGCCTGAGTTAGCGGACTTATTCTACACCCAACAAGGTATGCTTCTGCGTTTTGGATAATGATATACGCATCGGTAATATTGACTTTACCAGACCGAATACTCTTAATTTCCCAGCCTTGAAGCTCTAAACCAGCTTCAAACTTGTCTTCTAAGAAATAATCATGACGCGCTTTCTTGTTCTGCGCGATGTTTCCGGTGGTATTTTTGTTTGCTTTATTCTTTTTCATGGGCGCTATTATACTGATAGTGTGAATAAATGTCTTTAAATGTGTCTTACAAATTTGGGCGTGTATCGTTTTATATTCGCTGAAAAGTATCAGCTGCTAACAGATTATTCATGCACAAATGTGGTTTCAGATCTAAAAAAATGAAAAATAACTGTGATATAATTTTGCGATTAGAAATTGTATTAGTGAAGTAGATGCCAAGTATTCATAGAAGTGCGCTTGTAGCTCATAGTGCAGAGGCCATGTTTAACTTAGTGAATGACGTTGAGTCGTATCCAAAGTTTTTACCAGGTTGTGCAGACAGTAAAATTCTGAACAATACAGAACAAGCGATGAGCGCATCGTTGTTAGTCTCAAAAGCAGGGATTAAACAGTGGTTTACTACCGAAAACGTATTGTATCCAGCTGAGCGAATTGAAATGCAGTTGGTCGACGGTCCTTTTCGGTCTCTATCAGGCGGTTGGACGTTTTCAGCGCTATCTGATGAAGCGTGTAAAATTGAACTTAACCTGCACTTTGAGTTTGCCAATAAGCTTGCGGAAATGGCCTTTGGAAAGGTGTTTAATAGCTTGGCGTCCAGCATGGTGACCGCGTTTACTGAAAGAGCAAAGAGTGTATACGCATGAGTAGCGAGCTAATTACCGTTGAGGTAGCCTACGCGCTGCCTACTAAGCAGTCTCTGGTTAGCATTGCCATAGATAGAGATGCGACAGTGGAAGAAGCTATAAAGTCCTCTAACCTTCTCTACGAGTATCCCGATATCGATTTGTCAAAAACTAAAGTAGGTGTGTGGAGTCGCGTAGTTCGGCTTAAAGACACACTTATTGATGGCGACAGAATAGAGATTTATCGCGGACTAATTGCCGATCCTAAAGAAATAAGAAAACGTCGAGCGGAGAAAGCGAAAGAAGAGGGTAGAGCCGACAAAGTGACTGGCGGCAAGGTCAACCCTCTCAAAGCGAAGTAAACGTACTAGACAGTTTTATCGGAAATGCTTCCTAGTTCCAAAAATGGCGAAGCGTCGATATTTTCTGCATCCATCATGGTGGCTATGCGTTGCATTGTTGCCACCATCTGACTCTGTTCCCATTCCTTAAGCTGAGAAAAACGCTCAACAAAATGTTCTTGCAAAGGGCGAGGTGCATCTTTAACCGCTTCTTTACCGCGGTCGGTAAGAAACACGCCTACCTTTCGCTTGTCTTTGGTGCTTCTAATACGTGTGGCTAGGTCTCGAGACTCAAGCCGGTCCAAAATATTAGTGATAGTTGCAGGGCTCAAATTAATGTTCTCTGCAATTTCGCGAACCATAATGCCTGGCTGCTCTTCTATATTTTGCATAACGAGCAATTGCGGGCCAGTTAGACCCACGTGCTTACTAAGCTGTTTGCTGCGCAAGTCTACGGCGCGGATAACGCGCCGTAGGGCAACAAGCAATTCTTCTTCTTTTCGCATATTTTTTCCAACAAATGCGTAACGTGTGTTACTTAAGCAAATGAATAAAGTGCTGGTGCTTGTGATAGTGATCTATCACATCATTGATTACCGATAACTTCGACCAACCCATGATGTCGTAGTTTTGACCACCTTCACTCAAGTGAACCTCGGCGCGATAATACGTCTTTTGTACACCTTCGTCCATTTGCTCTGATGGCGCGAACTCAGGTTGATCAGTTGGAGTAGGATATACCGCATAAATAAAGTCGGGGTCTGTACCCATAGTAACGGTAAGAATAAAAGCTTCATCAGTTTCTTCAACGTTCACTTCGAAGTTCTGTTCTTCAAATTCTTTACCCACTTCATTCATTGCGGGCAGGGCTACTTTTCTCATAAAGCGAAGTACAGCTTCTTCATCAGGGAACGATACGATGTTCTCTAAACGCCCTTTCCAATTTTTGTCAGCATCGCTGTGCTGTGGTGTACCTGCAAGTACTTGTAAGCTCTCGCGTTTGAAGCCTTCCACGCGCAGCGCTTTCAGTAAGCCAAACATCGCAATAAGCAATACAATAGCAAACGGCAAGGCTGCGGCAATGGTCATAGTTTGCAATGCGCCAAGCCCTCCTGCGTATAGCAGTACAGCACTCACCACACCTACACCTACGGCCCAATAAATTCGTTGCCATACTGGTGTGTCGTTGCGTCCGTGTGAACACAACATATCGACAACCATGGCGCCAGAGTCACAAGAGGTAACGAAGAAAACGATAACCATGAGTACTGCAATGAAGCTAAGTACGCTTGAGTATGGGAATTGTTCTAAAAATACAAATAGTGCTACGGCGGTATCTTCATTCACCATATTGGCAAGCACGTCTTGTCCCTGCACGAGTACTTGGTCAATGGCGCTGTTTCCAAACACGGTCATCCAAAATAACGTGAATACCGATGGAATAAGCAGCACGCCGAGTATAAATTCTCTGATTGTTCTACCGTAAGAAATACGAGCGATGAATAGGCCAACAAACGGTGCCCATGCTAACCACCAACCCCAGTAGAAAATTGTCCATCCACCAATCCAGTCGGTTTTGTCGTAGGCGAATAGGTTAAAGGTGTTTCTAACAATATCAGCAAGGTAAGCGCCGGTGTTCTGCATAAAAGCCTGCAGCAAGAAAACCGTAGGGCCTAAAATTAGCACGAGCAGTAAAAGTGCTATGGCCAGTACCATGTTTGTTTCTGACAGTCTTCTTATGCCCTTGTCTAGCCCAGTGGTTACTGAAATAACAGCGAGACCAACAACGCAAGCCATAATCAGTATCTGAACACCGGTACCCGATGGCATGCCAAATAAGTAATTGAAACCAGCGTTAACTTGAGAAGCCCCAAGGCCGAGAGAGGTTGCAATACCAAAAACCGTAGACGTTACTGCAAAGATATCGACTATATGACCAGGCCACCCATAAATTCTTTCACCAATAAGTGGGTAAAGCGCAGACCGAAGAGTTAGCGGGAGGTTTTGTCTATAAGAGAAATAGCCCAATATGAGCGCGACAATCGCATAGATGGCCCACGCATGAATACCCCAATGGAAAAAGGTGGTTTTCATTGCCTCTCTTACCGCATCTATTGTACCGGCTGCAGCTGTTGGGGGAGCTAAAAAATGCATTAGCGGTTCTGAAACACCAAAGAACATTAGCCCAATACCCATTCCAGCAGCAAATAACATACTTAACCATGTTGGAAAGCTGAATTCAGGTGAAGCGTGGTCGGGACCGAGTTTTATCTCACCGTAGCGAGACATGCCAAGGTAAACGACAAACAGCACCACGAAAGCAACTGCAAGCACGTAAAACCAGCTGCCGTTGGTCACAATAACACTTTGAACAGTTTTAAAGAGAGCGTCAGCGACTGTTGGCATTAAGGCCGCGAAGCACATCAGGCAAATGATGATGGCAGAAGATGTATAAAACACCGGTTTGTTTAGGGGAGACTTGTTTTCATTTTCTATCACGCAGAAAAAATCCTTCCACTTTTGTTCGATTAAAACGATTGCTATCAAATATACCGTAAACTCTCGATTTTATAAACATGAGTTTAAATAATTAGCTTTGAAGTTAACAATGAGAAGAATTCTCATATAATGCGCAATCGAGGTGTGCTTTTTCGCTTATTATTAGTCATTAGTTTATATTTTCGGTGTTTTTGCATGAAACTTAATCGTTAGAGTAGAAATTAATTTCTGTTTGTGGGTTAATAATACTGATCTTATTGATACGTGTTTCAAGTAAACAGTATCCGAAGAATAAAAAACCATTTTCAAAGGAAAACACACATTATGCGTAAAACTCAGCTTAGCTGTGCGATCGTCGCTGCATTGGCAACAACATCTATAGCCGCGCAGGAGTCGAAAGCACCCGCGAAACTCGAAACTATTGAAGTCACTGCAACTAAACGTACTGAATCTATCCAAGACGTACCCGTTGCTGTTCAAGCTCTTAACGGTAAAGCCTTAGAAAATCTTGGCATTGATAACTTCCAAGAGTACGTCGAGTTCCTACCTAACGTTGTTTTCCAAGGAACGGGACCTGGCCAAAACGAGATTTACATCCGCGGCGCCGCAACAACACAATCAAATATAATGCTTTCTTCAGTTCAAGCATTACAACCATCGGTAGCTTTTTACCTAGATGAAATGCCGGTTTCAATGGCGGGTCGTAACCTTGATGTTTACGCCACTGACGTAGAGCGTGTTGAAGTGCTACCTGGGCCACAGGGCACACTGTTTGGCGCTAGCTCGCAGGCAGGTACTATTCGTTTAATCACTAACAAACCAGACCACACAGGTTTTGGCGCTGGTTTCGACACTAACATTGGCTTCACCAAAGACGGTGAGATGAGCAACTCTGTTCAGGCCTACTTCAATATGTCACTTACCGACGACTTAGCAGTTCGCGTAGCGGCGTACAATGACCAACAAGGTGGTTGGATTGACAACGTAAGAAACGTGCCTGGTGAGGGTGGCTATATAGGAAGCGCGGTTGTTGTTGACCGTATCTCTGGTGGCGTACTAGCTGACCCAGTGGCGATGGATGCGAACCGCATTACTAACCCTAACATCTCTTCAAGTTCTGAAGCATCGGTAGTATCGCCTCAGAACGACGCACTTGTTGAAGAAGATTTCAATGATGCGGTTTACTCTGGTGCTCGTTTTGGTTTGTCGTATCACATCAATGACGACTGGGACTTGCTAGTACAACATACTCAGCAAACGCTAGACACTGAAGGTGTATTTTCTTACGACCCAACGCTAGATGGCGAAACGTCTGCTATTCGTTTCCAAGCAGATGAAAACAGAGATGAGTTTGGTCTTACAACGTGGACCGTTGAAGGTCGTATGGACAAGCTCGATGTTGTATATACCGGTGGTTATTTAGACCGTGAAATCGACACCTTGGCTGACTACACGGGCTACACTAACGGTGGTTTGTTCTCGGCATATTACCTTTGTAACCACTACGATACGCCGGATAACGCTGCAGATGAGCGCTGTCTAGATCCAACTAAGTACTATCAAGAAGATACTTCTTCTACACGTAACACACACGAGCTGCGCTTCAATACGACTATGGATACGCCTTGGCGCGTAACTGCTGGTTTGTTCTACGACGAACAAGAAGTAGCGACCGTTGGTCAGTTCAAAATTGCTAATACCGAAATGAGCACGTTTGGTTTTGACAACCTTCAACGTACGCTAGTTGGCAATGAAGGCATTAATAGTGACGGCGGGCCATTCCCAGCTGAAGTAAGTTTTGTTAACGACATTACCCATACTATTGAACAAATAGCGGTATTTGGTCAGGTTGAGTACGACCTAACAGAGAAGTTAACTGCAAGTATTGGTGCTCGTTGGTATCAAATTGACGATATCTACGTAGGTTCAACGTCTACTGTAGACGTAACTCGCCGAATTCGTGCATTTGGTACCCAAGACGCTGACGAATTAGCAGCAGTGGGCTTAGACCCTGATGCCGTTAATGCAGCCATTCAGAGCGGTCAATTAGAAACAGATCTTCTTGATAGCAATGGTGTGCTAACGGTTGACGACACCATTTTCAAATTTTCACTCGATTATAAAGTGAATAAAGATGTATTGGTGTTTGCTAACTACTCTGAAGGTTTCCGTCCTCCGGTAACGAACCGTGTTGGTGGTGGTTTGTCGACAAACCAAGAAGGCAAGTTTAACAACTTCCGTATTCCAGTATATTCAACCACAGATACGCTAGATAACTACGAGCTTGGTTTAAAAGGCGACTTCTTTGACGGTTTATTCCGCGTAAACGCGACAGCGTATTACTCTGAAATTACCGACCTGCAAACGTCTCGTTACGACCCTACAAATATCTCATTCCTAGTATTCACTGATAACGTTGGTGATGCTGAGATAAAAGGGTTAGATGCAGATTTAACGTGGCTTGCTACTGATGACCTAGTGATTAACGCGGCGTTTAGCGTACTAGATACAGAATTGACAAGCGTTAACTCTGAGCTTGAAGGTATTGCGGCAGGTGTTGGTTCACAACTACCTTACTCTGCAGAATTCTCTGGTAACATTAACGCCCGCTATTTCTTTGAACTAGATGGCGACAAGCGCGGCTACGTTAACGGCTCTGTAAGCTACACGGGTGACCGCTATGCAGGCATGGTAATGGATGCTTTCGTAATGGAAGATGCTACTCAGAATATTTACGGCACAGGTTCTGGTCTTAAAATTGAGCAAGAAGCCGCTGTATATGAAGGCGTTACCTACGCAGATTCAAACGGTGAAACCTTCCGTGGCGGCCGTTATGTTCAAGAGTCATACTTCATTGCTAACTTAGCAGTAGGTGTTACGAACGACGTTTGGAAAGCTGAACTGTACATCGACAATGTATTTGATGAGCGAGCGGTTCTAAACATCGATACGCAACAGTTTACGCCAAAAGTAGTTACAAACAGACCTCGCACTATCGGAATGCGTTTCTCTTACGACTACTATTAAGTTATTGTTTGAGACATTGGCTAAGCCATAGGTGAAAAATTAAAACGGCAAACTTTCGGGTTTGCCGTTTTTTCTATTTTTAGGCATGCTGTATAAATGAATACAAAAGAACAACAAACACTTCTTACTATTAAGAAAACCTTAATGCAGTCTCACTTTCAATCGGTGATCACGCAATGTAGTGAATTGCTGACTGCACAGACTCAATCTAATGTGACAGACGCTGCTCTTGATGAAACTAGTAAAGCAGGTGAAACTGGTCTCAGCAGTGATGCACAGCGCGAAGCGCTATATTTACAAGCGGTCGCCTACAGGCTATCAGGTAACACGCAAAATGCGATTGCTACTCTTGATAACGTTATTGCTTTATTTCCAGATTACGGAAGAGCGTTTCAAGAACTGGGTTACTGCTACGCGAACATAGACGGTAAAAAGTCTGCCCACAGCTTTTATCAAGCCACTCGATTTAATCCTGCCTTACTTGCATCGTGGCAACAGCTCGAAAAAGTGTATAAAAGAGACGACCAGAAGCAAGCGCTAACATTGTGTCAGCAGCAAATTCAATTTTTAACCTCACTGCCAAAGCCGCTATTAGGTGCTACAGATTTAATGCACGAAGGCCAATTGCACAAGGCTGAACAGGTTTGCAGACAGTTTCTTACTAATAACAAGCATCACCCTGAAGCCATGATGCTGCTTGCTGAATTAGGCATTCAATTAAAGGTATATAGCGACGCTGAGTTTTTATTAGAAAGCTGCGTTGAAATGTATCCCGACAATGACAGGGCTGCTGCGGCCTTTCAAAGCCTGCTATCAAAGTTAGGAAAATTTCCTGAAGCAGCGGCGCTGGCTAAAAAGCGCTTGGCGCTATCGCCAGATAATTTTACCGTGCAAGTCTCACTGGCTCATGCTCTGGTAGGCATTGGCTCGTTAGATGAAGCAATTCACATATACCAAGAGCTATTATCTGCCAATGATGATCGCCCCGCGTTGTGGGTTGCTCTGGGTCATGCTTACAAAGCGCAAGGCAACATGGAGCAAGCAGTAAGCGCTTATCAAAAATCAATTGCCTTTGCCGCTGATTTTGGAGACGCCTACTGGAGCTTAGCCAATACAAAAACCTACCGTTTTGATGAGCAGACAATGGCAAAAATGGTAGAGCAGGAGTCGTTGGCGTCTACGAAATTAGATGACAAAATTCACCTTTGTTTTGCATTGGGTAAAGGTTTTGAAGATAGAAAAGACGCTAAAACCGCGTTTCACTATTACAGCCTAGGTAATGCGCTTAAAAAACGAACCTTGCAGTTTGATATTAGAAGAACTGAAGTGGCATTAGATGCTCAGCAAAAAGCGTTTAATGCAGAAAGCTTTAATAAGGCTAAAGGCTGTCAGGCTCCAGACCCTATTTTTATTGTCGGCCTTCCGCGTGCTGGCTCAACGTTACTTGAGCAAATACTGGCTTCTCATTCTATGGTAGATGGCACTATGGAACTGCATGACGTATTGGGAATTGCATCTTCACTGAGTCATAAAAAAACGCCGTATCCGTTTAATGTAAACGAATTAGACGATGAAGCGTGTAAAGCACTGGGTCAGCGATATATCGATCAAACTCAAGCTTATCGGCAGGGCGCACCATTTTTTATTGATAAAATGCCAAATAACTTTATTCATATTGGCCTTATCAAAAAAATACTGCCTAACGCAAAAATCATTGATGCTCGCAGGGCTCCCATGGATTGTTGCTTCAGCGGCTTTAAGCAATTGTTTGGGGAAGGGCAAGAGTTCAGCTACGGACAAGACGATATTGGCCGTTATTATGTAGCTTATGAAGCGTTAATGACTCATTGGAAATCAGTACTTTCCGGTGAAATATTAACGGTGCAGCATGAAGATGTGCTTGATGATTTAGAAGGACAGGTAAAGCGCATACTTGCGTTTTGCGACCTTCCGTTTGAAGAAAGTTGCCTCTCATTTTACGAAACAAAGCGAGTTATCAAAACGCCAAGCTCAGAACAAGTTCGCCAGCCTATTTATAAAACAGGTATGGAACAATGGAAGCCATTTGAGGAATATTTAGAAGAGCTTAAACAAGCATTAAGTCGTTTGTCTTCTTAATATTGTTCAGCCCTGTAATGGAAAAAAGCAGCGCAGGCTGCTTTTTTCAATGGAAGCTAGTGTAAGAGTAGAGCTGTTATTTCTCAGCCGACTTTCTCTAATATTTTCTTCGCTTAAGTCCGGTTTCGGCTAAGATTTTTGCTGATATTTCTTCAATGGAATACTTAGTACTGTTCAAAAAAGGAATCTTTTCTTTGCGGTACAAATTTTCCACCTCTCTTAACTCCATCCGACATTGCTGCATCGAGGCATATTTACTGTTGGCACGTCGCTCAGAACGAATTTGATGTAAACGTTCAGGCTGAATAGTTAAACCAAACAGTTTGTTTTTATAACGTCTTAATGCTGGAGGTAGCTTTAGCATGTCTCCCATGTCTTCTTCAGTAAACGGGTAATTAGCGGCTTTTATACCAAACTGCAGTGCCAAATATAAACTTGTGGGTGTTTTTCCCGAGCGAGATACGCCAGTGAGAATAATATCCGCCTCGTCATAGTCTTTTAAGTTTGAGCCATCGTCATTCGCTAACGCGTAATTTACCGCCTCAATACGAATATCATAGGTTGTTTCGTGAATACTGTGCGTACGATGTTTTTCTGGTTTAGACGGTACGCCAAGCACTTTCTCTAATGGAGCAACAAATTGGTCGAGGAAATTGTAGTTAATACCTACCGATTTAGAGATAATTTTGCGAATATCTACATTCACAATTGTATAAAAAACGAGCGGTCGTTCTCCGGTATCTTGAAAACTTTCAGAAATTTGTTCTAAAACTTTCTGCGCTTCTTCCTCAGTTTCTACAAATGGGATGGTGTTGTGATTAAACTCAACGGGGAATAATGATAGTAGAGCGTGACCAAACACCTCTGATGTGATGGCTGTGCCATCTGAAATATAAAAAGCTGTTCTCACAACATATCCTTAACATTGTCGTAATTTAATTACAGAATTAATAAAGAGTTTACATTCTCGATACACCCATTCTATGATGATTTCGTCGAAAAGCCAGACGCTTATCGCGAATGACGACCATTTAAAACAGACTTATGTTGTCGCGCGAAAAGTAGTGGTCATTAACATTTCGACTAACGAATTGAATTTTTTCGGGTAATAAAATCAACAAAACCTGAAATTAACCTCATACCCTACACAAAAAAAGCTGGAGGCTTGGGCTGTGCAAGATTACGTACTTTGGTATCAAGAACTGGGCATGCACGATGTAGGTCGCGTAGGCGGCAAAAATGCATCATTGGGCGAGATGATCTCAAACCTTTCAAACGCCGGTGTGCAGGTGCCAGGTGGCTTTGCAACAACCGCCGAAGCGTTTAATGCGTTTTTAGAACAGAGCGGGTTAGAAGCAAAAATCCACGAAACGCTAGATGTACTTGACGTTGACGATATTGGCGCACTTACTGAAGCGGGTAAGAACATTCGCCAATGGATTATTGACACGCCGTTTCAACCACAACTCGAAGATGCTATCAAAGATGCATTCGTCACTCTGCAGGGGGACGCAGGCGATGAAGCATCTTTCGCCGTTCGTTCTTCAGCTACCGCAGAAGACATGCCAGATGCATCATTTGCTGGGCAGCAAGAAACGTTTTTGAACGTGAAAGGCTACGACTCAGTAATGGTAGCCATTAAACACGTATTTGCTTCACTGTTTAACGACCGCGCCATTTCTTATCGCGTGCACCAAGGTTACGACCACAAAGGTGTTGCGCTATCGGCAGGTATTCAGCGTATGGTGCGCAGTGATATCGCCTCTTCGGGCGTTATGTTCACCATCGATACTGAGTCAGGCTTTGAAGACGTTGTGTTCATCACTAGCTCGTTTGGTTTAGGCGAAATGGTGGTTCAGGGTGCGGTAAACCCTGACGAGTTTTATGTGCACAAGCCAACCCTAGATAAAGGTTTACCGGCTATTGTTCGTCGTAACATTGGCAGCAAGCTCACTAAAATGATTTATTCTGATGATGAAGCTCACGGCAAGCAGGTTTCAATTGTCGATATTGAGCCAGTTCAGAGTAAAACGTTCTCGTTAACTGACGATGAAGTGATGGAGCTAGCTAAACAAGCCCAGATCATTGAAAAACACTACAAGCGTCCTATGGATATTGAATGGGCCAAAGACGGTGTAGACGGCAAGCTTTACATCGTACAGGCTCGTCCAGAAACCGTTCGTAGCCGAGAAGACTCTCAAAGTATCGAGCGTTTCCAGCTTAAAGGCCAAAGCAACATTATTTGCGAAGGTCGCGCTATTGGCCATAAAATTGGTGCAGGCGTTGCGAAAGTTTTAGGCTCTATCGAAGAGATGGATAAGATCCAAGCGGGCGATGTGTTAGTTACCGACATGACAGACCCTGATTGGGAACCTATCATGAAAAAAGCATCAGCGATTGTGACTAACCGTGGTGGACGAACTTGTCACGCAGCAATCATTGCTCGTGAACTGGGTATTCCTGCGGTTGTAGGTTGTACCAACGCAACAGACAGCATTCAAAACGGCGATAGAATCACCGTGTCGTGTGCAGAGGGTGATACTGGTTACATCTATGGTGACGTACTTGAATTTGATGTTGTTACCTCACGCATCGATTCTATGCCAGACCTTCCGCTTAACGTAATGATGAACGTGGGTAACCCGGATCGCGCATTCGACTTTGCACGTCTTCCTCATGCAGGAGTCGGCCTTGCCCGTTTAGAATTTATCATCAACCGAATGATAGGCGTTCACCCGAAAGCTCTTCTTAACTTCGACAGCCAGCCTGAAGAGTTAAAAGAAGAAATTACCGATATGATAGCGGGCTACGAGTCGCCAACGGAATACTACATCGAAAAACTTGTTGAGGGTATTTCAACTATTGGCGCTGCGTTTGCACCTGAGAAAGTTATTGTTCGTATGTCTGACTTTAAGTCGAATGAATACTTCAACCTTGTTGGTGGTTATCAGTACGAGCCTGATGAAGAAAATCCAATGTTGGGGTTCCGTGGTGCAAGCCGCTATATCTCAGAAGATTTCAGAGACTGTTTTGCGCTAGAGTGTGAAGCGATAAAGCGCGTACGCAACAAGATGGACCTTACGAATGTGGAAATTATGATCCCATTTGTCAGAACCGTTGAAGAGGGACGCAAAGTTATTGAGCTTTTAGAAGAGCAAGGGCTTAAGAAGGGCGACAAAGGTCTTCGCATCATTATGATGTGTGAGTTACCGTCAAACGCACTGCTTGCTGACCAGTTCTTAGATATCTTTGACGGCTTCTCAATTGGCTCTAACGACCTTACCCAACTTACCTTGGGGCTAGATCGTGACAGTGGTCTTATTGCTCACTTGTTCGATGAACGTGATGATGCAGTAAAAGCCCTGTTGTCTATGGCAATCAGAGCGGCTAAGAAGCGTGGCAAGTACGTGGGTATCTGTGGACAGGGTCCATCGGATCACGAAGACTTTGCAGCGTGGCTAGTGGCTGAGGGCATTGACTCTGTATCATTAAACCCTGATTCAGTGGTAGAAACATGGTTGTACCTTGCTGAAAAGCACGGTCAATAAACGCCTAAAGTAAAACGAAAAAACCGCTCAATTGAGCGGTTTTTTTTGTTCATAGTTCGTGTTCATAGTTCGTATTCAGAGTTCGGCTAGTTAACTGCATGTTAGCCTAATTTTCAGCGCTACTTTCTTAACCGGCGCATCAACATCATGCGGTCTAATTTTCTCGCACTGGTTGTCATCGATTTTTGGCTAAACTTAAGCCATCCGCGAGCGCGGGGCCAATCGTAACTGAGCAGCATCAACCCTCCAAGTACAAGGAGGATAGAGCCAGGTAATAGGGTAAGGATAATACCGCTGATTAGCAGCAACCCACCAATGGTTAATCGCACTGTCTTCATGTTTATCTATCCCGCTGAATATGTCTTGATACAAAAACGGCAAAAAATGCTGTTACTACTAAAGCATTTGTTCGTACTTTATATACGTATGACTAGATAATGCGCTCTAGTTAGGTAAAAGCCAATAAGTTAAATGTAACTAAGTGTAGATATCGTTCTTTGGGAGAGGGGGCACTGAAGATACCAGCAGTAGTAAATGTGGTGTCAGTGTAACTGGGTGACGTCGGGTAGGGGAAACTGTTTTGCTTTACATTTAAGACGCTGTCTTGGCACGCCCGCGTCCATAAATACTCTACCCGCGGGTTTAAAGCCAATTGAGCGATGGTAGGCCACGCTGTCGAGGTTACACACCACATTGAGTGTAGGAAAAGACTGTTGTTTTGCAGTTTTAAGAAGCGCGGCAAATAACGTTTTATAGATAGACAGTGTTCGATGACTTCGTTTCACGGCTATTCGCCCTAATTCGCCACCTCTAGTGAGTCTTGCAGTGGCAACCGCCTCGTCGTCCCTGTCTAAAATCAGAACATGTGTTGCCGTGCTGTCTTGATCATCAAATTCACTGGCCTGCGGAATTCGCCACTCAACCACAAACACACTTTTTCTGAGTGATTGAATGATTGGTTTTCCATTTTCCCAGTCGACGCTTTTCACCGTAAACGCCATAGTGACATTCCACCCTATTAACTATTCCCAATATCCGTTATTAATAAGTGTAGTTAATGTCTGCAAAAATGCAAAAGAGGGGGCATCTTGGCTCGATGTGGCATCGAACGTGTTGCCTGAGGCAAGTATTTCATACCACTCAATATCGTTCTCGGCCACATCGAATCGGCTACCATTGACGTACAAAGCTAGCGGAAGTCCGTTCTTACCGTCACATAGCAAGGGCCTTATACCGGGTGCGGGCTGAAAGCTTAGGCCCGTTGCAAGATCGTTAGACACCTGCTCAATGGTGACTTCTTGTTCTAATGGAAACTCAGGAATACCTTGTTCGCTCATTGCTTCTAACAGTGAGTGGGTGTAATCCTTTGAATTAATGGTGTCGATTAACTGTTGTTTTAGCGCATTTACATCGCCAGCAATAACTTTCGCGGGTTGCATGGTACTAGGGCGGGAAGGGTCGCTAAAACGCTGATTTCCCGTTCCTTTATCAAGCATCATCGCTAGGCTTTCTGCAAGCTGAAGATTATCAGGTGCACGATAACCAACGGAATAGGTCAAGCTGTCTTCTATTGTTTTACCGTCATGAGGCCAACCTGGCGGTACATAAAGTACATCGCCGGGCATCATTGTTTCATCAATAATGGGGAAGAAATCTTCAATTTGACGAAGCTTTCCATGGGGATGAATTTCAGCATAATGACCTGGCTCGCCTACTCGCCACCGTCGCGAGCCTTTGCCCTGAACTAAAAATACGTCGTACTGATCGATATGAGCACCAACCCCTGCGCCTTCGGTAGCAAAACTAACCATTAGATCGTCAAGGCGCCAATTTGGAATAAATGAGAAAGGCGCGAGCAGGGGGGTTACGTCCCCGATATATTTGTCCACACCTTGAACGAGTAATGTCCATTGTCCTTGGCATACGCGCTCAAAATCTGCTATTGGCCCTTCTTCTACATGCCATTGTCCATTGTCATGGCTGATTATTCTGCTGTCTACTTCACCCTCTTGTGCTAATCCTGCGAGGTCGTTTTCATCAAGAGGGTCGACAAAGTTTTTAAAAAAACCTTTTAGTACAACAGGTTTCTGTTGCCAGTATTCATTGAGAAATGTGTCGATATCAAAGTTTTGCATAGTGTCTCGCTAAAAAGCCTCGCTCAAAAGGCTCGCTAAAAAAGGAAAGAGAGAAAGAAAAAAGCGCGGTAAATAACCGCGCTTTAACAGGGATAATACACCCTAGTATTTACACTTATTACAGTTGCTCTACAAGCCTAATCGCATCGCCAATGTAATTAGCTGGTGTGAGTGCTTTTAGCTCATCTTTTGCAGACTCTGGCATTTCAAGGTTATCAATAAAAGCTGCGATACCGTCAGCATCTACCTTTTTACCGCGAGTCAGCTCTTTTAGTTTTTCATAGGGCTTTTCTATACCATAACGACGCATCACGGTTTGAATTGGCTCAGCAAGAAGCTCCCAATTATTATTAAGCTCGTTAGTGAGACTTTTTTCGTTTACCTCAAGCTTGCTGATGCCTTTAAGCGTAGCTTGGTATGCAATAACTGCATAACCCACACCCACACCTAAATTACGCAAAACGGTTGAATCGGTAAGGTCACGCTGCCAGCGAGAAATAGGCAGCTTAGCGGCTAGGTGGTCAAAAATGGCGTTGGCCAGACCTAGGTTGCCTTCGGAGTTTTCAAAATCGATAGGGTTCACTTTATGCGGCATGGTTGATGAACCAATTTCGCCGGCAACGGTTTTTTGCTTAAAGTGACCCAGTGCAATGTAGCCCCATACATCTCTATCAAAGTCGATAAGAATGGTATTAAAGCGGGCAATAGCATCAAACATTTCGGCAATGTAGTCATGGGGTTCGATTTGCGTAGTGTAGGGGTTCCACGTTAGGCCTAGCGACGTTACGAAGCCTTCTGAGACACTGTGCCAATCTACATCTTTATACGCAGATAAGTGAGCGTTGTAATTACCTACAGCACCATTGATTTTACCTAACAGCTCTACGTTTGCAATTTGCGTGCGCTGGCGCTTAAGGCGGATAGCCACGTTGGCCATTTCCTTACCCATAGTTGTAGGGGATGCAGGCTGGCCGTGAGTTCTTGCCATCATAGGTACCGACTGATACTTTTTCGCTAGTGTAATAAGCGCATCTATGAGTTTATCGCAGTAAGGTAATATAACGCTTTCACGGGCTTCATTAAGCATAAGTCCGTGAGAAAGGTTGTTGATGTCTTCTGATGTACATGCAAAGTGAATAAATTCGTTAACAGCTGAGAGCTCAGCGTTATCCGCCACCTTTTCTTTTAGAAAATACTCAACCGCTTTTACATCGTGGTTAGTGGTACGCTCGATATCTTTGATACGAGTGGCATCTTCAACACTGAAATCAGCCACAATACTGTCTAACAGCGTCTTTGCTGATCCAGAAAAAGCGGGAACTTCCTCAATGTGCTCGTTGTTCGACAGCATTTGTAGCCAACGAACTTCTACTTCTACTCGGTACTTTAATAAGCCATACTCGCTAAAAATACTGCGTAATTCTACGCTTTTGCCAGCATATCGACCATCGACAGGGGAAATTGCAGTTAACTGACTCAGTTCCACCTTGAGCTCCTCACTAGTTTATTAGTATGAGCGCCTTAACGGCACTAGTTGATTAATCTGAGCGCTTTAACAGCACTACTTAAAATTTGTTTGCGCTTGAACAAAATGTTGCGTCTTTTACCACCCATTTGACGCCACATTACCGCCGCTCTAACACCTGACAGTAATATTGCCCGCACTTTATGTTGGGTACCCGGTTGGCTTAGGTAATCGGGATTGCCTGCAACCTGAATTTTCGGCGCAAGTGGGCTAACAACATCGCTGTATATACTTGCAAGGGAAGACACAATTTGTGGATTTTGAAAGTCCACATGGGCAAGCTGTCGCTGAACGTGTGAAATGCGGTCGCCCAGCTCGTGCATGGCTTTTGATTTGCGCGCTAGCTTGCGCTCAAGGCCAAGAATACTCGCAATGTAACGAGTAAGCTCTGTATCTTTGGTTGCCTGCTTATCGGACAGTTGTGAAACCAGAGTAGAGTATCCCAACTGCAGGTTACTCAGTTGACCAAACACCTGCTGTGGTGTTTCCGGATCGGTAACAAGGATACTTGATAAGCTAGCCTCTATGGCGTCATTATCTGCTGTACCTTTTCTTGCAAGTTGCTGAACAAGCGCTGCCGCTTGGCATACACCAGCAAGGGCTAAGTTATCTTCAATATCTGCATCTAACATTATCGGATATAGCTCTCAATAATACCGCCACCTAAACATACTTCATCGAGGTAAAAAACGGCTGATTGGCCTGGAGTAACGGCTTTTTGTGGCTCGTCGAACATGACTTCGATAGTGTCATTGTCTTTCGGCGTGATGGTACAAGGGATATCAGCCTGGCGATATCGTGTTTTGACCATAGCCTTGAACGGCGCATTCACGTTTTCTCGGTCGACCCAGTGTAGCTGTTTCGCCACTAAACCTTTTGAATAGAGGCGAGGGTGGTCTGCACCTTGACCTACAATAAGGACGTTACGTGCTACGTCTTTATCTACTACGTACCATGGGTCTTCACCAAATTTAGCAAGGCCGCCAATATGAAGCCCTTTACGCTGACCTAGTGTGTGATACATCAAGCCTTCGTGCTTGCCTATTTCCTCACCTTCAGCGGTTTCAATAATACCTGGCTGTGCAGGCAGGTACTGCGCTAAAAAGTCTTTGAATTTTCGCTCACCGATAAAACAGATGCCCGTGGAATCTTTTTTATCATGAGTAATAAGGCCTTGTTCTTCAGCTATTTTTCTAACCAGTGGCTTCTCAATGTCTCCTACTGGAAACAACGTTTTGGCAACGTGCTCTTCGCCTAGTGTATAAAGAAAGTAGCTTTGGTCTTTGTTGTTGTCTAACCCGCGCAGCATTTGCCATTTACCGTCAACCTCGCGACGGCGTACATAATGACCCGTTGCAATATAGTCGGCGCCTAAGTCTTCTGCTGCAAATTCTAGAAACGCTTTAAATTTAATTTCCTTGTTGCACATAATGTCGGGGTTTGGAGTTCTACCCGCCTTGTATTCTTCAAGGAAATATTCGAATACGTTATCCCAGTACTCTGCAGCAAAGTTGATCGTGTGCAGTTCCATGCCAAGCTTGTCAGCGACTGCTTGGGCATCTTTTAAGTCTTCAGCTGCGGCGCAATATTCGTCGTTGTCATCTTCTTCCCAGTTTTTCATAAAAAGCCCTTCAACCTGATACCCCTGCTGTTGAAGCAGGTAAGCTGAAACGGATGAATCTACACCGCCGGACATTCCGACAATAACTTTTTTGCTGGCGTTTGAATCTATGTCAGTCACTACGTCTTGCACACTCAATAATTAGGAAATTGCAGGAAAAACCCAGGCTGTTCTCTGGGATAGTTCTTTCAACCGGCTTTTTGACCGATTTTTCAATGTCGCTCTCTGAATGAACGACAACTTGCTTGCGTATCAATTTTTAGGTCGCGGATTTTATCAGAATTGGAGGGGTAATTCACGCTAATATCTTTTCAATACGGCATAGCTTATAAGGTAGGGTGTTTACGTCTTAATTCAATATGAACAGTCGTTTTAACTCTTTCTCTACCATAAGTGCTAATGCTAATAAGGCGGGCGACCTTGTACTGAATATAGGCTCTCGAAATAAAGTGGTTATTTCGTCACACTATTTTGCACACTATGCATCAATGCTTACGAACTTGCCGTTTTGAATGCCGTCTATGGTCCAATTTCCAACACGATAACGAATCAGTCGCAGAGTAGGGTAGCCCACGTGAGCCGTCATTCGCCTAACTTGTCTGTTACGTCCTTCGGTAATGGTAATTTCAAGCCATGAAGTAGGAATAGATTGACGAAACCTCACAGGTGGATGCCTATCCCATACCGTAGGCTCAGGCATTAATTTAACTTTGGCAGGTTTAGTCATGCCGTCTTTCAGCTCTACACCCGCTTGCAGTGACTGAATAGCGGCATTATCTGGTATGCCTTCAACTTGAGCCCAATAGGTTTTGCTGGTTTTAGCTTTTGGGTGGGCAAGCTTGTGCTGTAATTTACCGTTGTTGGTAAGCACTAATAGTCCCTCAGAATCTCTATCGAGTCGACCCGCCGCATACACATCAGGAACCTCTATATAGTCTTTTAACGTTTCGCGACCGTCTGCATCGGTAAACTGAGAGAGCACTTGGAACGGTTTGTTGAAAAGAATAACTTTTGTATCGGACTGCATAGAAAGCCTGTTTAAAGTGGTATTGATTTGCGTGTTGTCAAAACTACGGTTGCTGCGTTGCGGTTTTCATTTACGTGACGAAACTATACGTTGGATATTGTCTGTCAAGCATAGCTTTTATGGTGTTTGTACTTGTGACGTGCTTTGTTATCACCATTTTTCACCACCTTCAGCATGCCAATGATCGTAGCATGGTTCAAATAAAGGTTCCTGTGTTTCCCTCTGAATTTCCTTCTGTATTTCTTTCTCTACTTCCTTCTGTATTCCAAATGCTATTTATATAGGGTATTTCTCTGACGTTTCAGATTAAATTGCCAATTAATACGTTGATCTTTATCACTAAGACAATGGTATGACTTGTAACTCGAACTTTCGACCCTATACTATTGAACGCAGCCAATGTAATAGGCTGTGCATTCGTTTATCCGTTGTAAAATGACAGAGTGATATGTGAAAGGCGTTAGTTGCATTGATATGCCGCAAAGACACGCCGCTTAAGCACATTGTTAGAAGGATGTGCGGCGGAAAACGAAGACGAATGAGAATTATCGCGTTTACAGACAGCAATGCTTTGTAAGGCGAAAGAGTAATTACGTATTGCAATGACCGTGGGCGTTACCTTTTGTAGCGGGTTGTTGCAACAGAATGGATTAAAAACGGCAGCACTCTGCCGACTTAACAGAGGTATATAATGACCAAGTCTAAGATCATCTATACGAAGACGGATGAAGCGCCAATGTTGGCAACGTATTCGTTACTTCCAATTATCAAGAAATTTGCTGCTGCGGCAGGCATTGATGTTGAGCTAACCGACATCTCACTAGCTGCCCGTGTTTTAGCAAACTTCCCAGAATATCTGAAAGAAGAGCAAAAAGTACCGGATGCATTATCTGAACTTGGTGATTTGACTCAAGATCCTAATGTAAACATCATTAAGCTTCCAAACATCAGCGCCTCAATTCCACAGCTTCGCGCAACCATCAAAGAGCTTAACGACAAAGGGTTCAATGTACCTGCATTTCCTGACTCGCCGAAGACTGATGAAGACAAAGAGATTCGTGAACGCTACAGCAAAGTACTTGGTAGCGCAGTAAACCCTGTACTACGTGAAGGTAATTCTGACCGCAGAGCACCAACAGCAGTTAAGAACTTTGCACGTAAGCATCCTCACTCAATGGGAGAATGGTCTCAAGCGTCTCGCTCACACGTTGCTCACATGCGCGGCGGCGATTTCTACTCGGCAGAAAAGTCGGTTACCGTTGAAAAAGACGGTCACGTAAGCATTGAATTTACGGGTAAAGATGGCAGCAAGAAAACCCTTAAGCCTCGTGTAGATTTGCTAGCTGGCGAAGTTATCGACGGCATGTTCATGAGCAAAAAAGCGCTTTGTGAATTCTTTGAAGAACAAATTGAAGATGCGAAAAATTCAGGCGTATTGTTCTCACTACACGTGAAAGCAACGATGATGAAAGTGTCGCACCCTATTGTATTCGGACACTGTGTTAAAGTTTTCTACAAAGACCTGTTCAACAAGTACGGCGACCTTTTCGAAGAGTTAGGCGTTAACCCTAACAACGGTTTAGGTAGCGTTTACGACAAAATAGCGACCCTTCCTGAAAGTCAGCGTTCTGAAATCCAAAAAGATATCAATGCGTGTTACGCAGATAGACCACCAATGGCGATGGTTAATTCAGACAAAGGCATTTCAAACCTTCACGTACCAAGTGACGTTATTGTAGATGCGTCAATGCCTGCAATGATCCGTAACTCTGGTCAAATGTGGGGACCGGATGGAAAAGCACACGATACCAAAGCGGTTATTCCAGAAAGTACGTACGCGACTATTTATCAAGAAGCGATTAATTTCTGTAAAACGCATGGTGCGTTCGATCCAACAACAATGGGTACAGTGCCAAACGTTGGCCTAATGGCGCAAAAAGCAGAAGAGTACGGTTCACATGATAAAACATTTGAGCTAGAAGCTGATGGTACCGTGTCTATCGTAGACCAAGACGGCAACGTGCTTATTTCTCATGACGTTGAGGAAGGCGATATCTGGCGTATGTGTCAGGTGAAAGACGCGCCTATTCAAGATTGGGTGAAGCTAGCGGTGACTCGTTCACGTCAATCAGGCATGCCTGCGGTATTTTGGTTAGACGATGAGCGTGCACACGATGCCCAGCTGATTGAGAAAGTGAATACCTACCTTAAAGATCACGATACATCTGGCTTAGACATTCAAATAATGTCTCCAGTACGCGCTATCCGTTACAGCATGGAGCGCGCAATTCGCGGGCTTGATACTATTTCGGTAACCGGTAACGTGCTTCGTGATTACCTTACTGATTTGTTCCCAATTTTAGAGCTTGGCACTAGTGCTAAGATGCTATCCATTGTTCCATTGATGGCTGGCGGTGGCCTTTACGAGACAGGTGCAGGTGGTTCAGCACCGAAGCACGTTCAACAATTTGTTGAAGAAGGCCATTTGCGTTGGGATTCACTAGGCGAATTTCTTGCGTTAGCCGTGTCTCTAGAAGATGTTGCTATTAAGCACGAA
Source organism: Alteromonas genovensis (assembly GCF_010500895.1). Lineage (GTDB taxonomy): Bacteria > Pseudomonadota > Gammaproteobacteria > Enterobacterales > Alteromonadaceae > Alteromonas > Alteromonas genovensis. The sequence goes on along the minus strand of NZ_JAAAWO010000010.1, from coordinate 35,907 downwards.
AACCCGAGAGCAAAAATTCTTGCACAAGCATTAGACAAGGCAACTGAAGCACTGCTTAACAACGGGAAGTCACCACTGCGTAAAGCAGGGCAGCTTGATAACCGTGGTAGCCACGTCTACCTTGGGCTGTATTGGGCACAAGAAGTGGCGAATCAAAGCGAAGATGCTGAACTTGCCGCGCAGTTCAAGTCTGTTTATGACGAACTGTCTGCAAAAATGGACGACATTATTGCAGAGATTGATGCGACACAGGGTAAAGCGCAAGAAATTGGCGGTTACTACTACCCAGACGAAGACAAGGTTTTCGCTGCAATGTCACCTAGTGAGACGCTTAAAGCAATTATCGGCGCTTAAGAGCTTTAGCTCAGTTGATAGCGCACAAATAGCGCACATACCAAAAACCCAGAAGTGTTGCTTCTGGGGTTTTTATTGTCTTTTTTCCGTCCTAAAGCCTCTTTTTGCTATGGTAGATGTAAAGGCTAGCGCCTATTTTTAAGAGCTGACATGTCGTGTCTACGTCTATCTCTGCGTCAGTTTTAGCTAGTGTGTCGAAGCTGGAGCCTGAAGGCCGCGACTTAAATCAATAGGACGCAGCTTAAGTCAATAAAGCGTAATGCGAAGGGAGTTTCATCATGCACGAAAAAGAACAAAGTTCGGTGGTGTCGAGCGAAAAGCTTGAAAAGCAAAAGCAGGAAACCCAGAACACACTCACGCTTGTGCATGAGTTTCCTGCGTCCCGCTTTACGGATAAAGAGACTTACAAAGCAGAAGAGAAAGCCCTTCAAGAACAGCTTTTTCACGTTCAGCAGGCGTATTTTCATCAAAATCGACGAGCATTGATTATTTTTGAAGGCTGGGACGCTTCGGGGAAAGGCGGTGCGATAAGGCGAGTTACCGAAAAGCTCGATCCCCGCGGCGTGCGAGTATTACCTGTGGCTAAGCCTGATGAAATAGACCAAGCAAAGCATTTTCTTTATCGCTTTTGGCATCATGTTCCGGCTCCTGGGAATATGACTATATTTGACCGTTCCCATTATGGAAGGGTGTTAGTCGAACGCGTTGATCAATTGGCCAGTGATGCACAGTGGCAGCGTGGGTACCGAGAAATAAACGAGTTTGAAGAGACACTTCACAATAGCGGCGTTCGCATTGTAAAGCTGTTTATGCATATCTCAGCTGCAGAGCAGCGAAAACGCTTTGAAGAAAGACTTCGCAATCCTTATAAACGTTGGAAGCTCACTGCAGAAGATTTACATAACAGTAAGCAACGACATCATTATATTCGTGCAATTAATGACATGTTTGCCAAAACAAACACGCCATTCGCTCCATGGAAAATTATTGATGGTGAGCATAAGTGGCAAGCTAGGGTTGAAGTGCTGCGCGCTATTGTTGAGGTGTTAAGCGCTGATGTGGATATTGTACCGACACCTCTCGATGAAGACTTAATAGCAATGGCTACGCAACAACTTAATATTACTGATGAGTTACCGGGTATCTAGCTCTTTGCTTTCGAGCTTTTTACATTTTTCCATTGAAAAGTCTAATTGGGTGAAGGGTTTTGCTCGATTAAAAGATGCTAGCCTAGCTTGCGGCATGTGATTTACATCCACTCATAGCTATTACAATTTATCCATATTCGAAGAGAATTTTGATTAAAAGTACGAAACGGGATGGGGCTTTTATTTAAATAAGCGCGATATTCGAGTGCAGATTGAGTTAAGAAAGCGGAGATTTAAGGCTTAGGATAGGTCGCGAAACAATGTGATTTGGTAAGGAAGGGCCGTGAACCTAAAAATCATAGGTAATATTTGGGACGACAAAAACCGCTCTTTCTCCTTTAATATTGACCGGAAAAAAGAGTGTTAGAAGAGCCCGACATGGCAGTCGGGCTGCTTAGAATTTTTCTTTAACGCTCTGGTTCTTCTACAAAACCTATGTTCTCTGCATGCAAGCCCTTAGGACCTTGTTGCACCTCGAACTGAACTTCTTGACCTGCCTTCAATGAGCGATAACCTTCCATCTGAATTGTTGAGTAGTGAGCGAATATGTCATCACCACCTTCCTCTGGAACGATAAACCCAAAACCTTTCGCGTTGTTAAACCATTTAACTTTGCCAACCGCCATACTTCGACTTCCTCTTAATCCTTGAACTCACACGTTTATGCCCCCATTATAGATCCGAGAGCATAGTGTATTGAGTATCGATATAGACAGATACTCAATGTCACTATCAAAATGTAGATTTTTTAACCATATTATGTCAAGAGCTAATGTGAATTAATTTTATCCAAAAGTTTAACGACATCTGCCAGTAACACACTATTATTAAGTTATGAGTAAAGACAACGCTATTAGTATTGAAAAGGAAAAGCAAAAAGACGCGCAGCGACAAAAGCCGCAGCCGCCTCCCATGTATAAAGTGTTGTTGAATAATGACGACTATACACCAATGGATTTTGTTATAGAGGTTCTCACGCAGTTTTTCAATTTGGACGCTGAGAAAGCCAATCAACTTATGCTTACCGTGCATTATCAAGGTAAAGCGGTTTGTGGTGTGTTTACCGCTGAGATTGCAGAAACAAAAGTGATGCAAGTCAATCAGTACGCACGCAAACATCAGCATCCATTGATGTGCACTATGGAGCAGGCATAAGGCAATTTGTAGAGGGCGAGCAATATGTTAAATAAAGAATTAGAACAAACGCTAAATAGTGCGTTTGTATTTGCCAGAGAGCACCGTCATGAGTTTATGACGGTAGAGCACTTGTTGTTGGCATTGCTGGACAACACAGCAGCTCGCGATGCATTAAAAGCGTGTGGTGCAGACGTTGAGGCCGTTAAAAGCGAATTGTTATCTTTTGTGAAAGATACAACGCCGCTAATTCTTGACGAGCAGCTTAACGAACGAGAAACCCAGCCAACGCTTGGATTTCAACGGGTGTTGCAGCGCGCGGTCTTTCATGTTCAATCTTCAGGTAAAGACGAAGTGACTGGCGCAAACGTGCTAGTAGCAATCTTTAGCGAACAAGAGTCGCAAGCGGTTTTCATTCTCAAGAAAGCAGACGTCACCAGATTGGATGTAGTTAATTACATCAGCCATGGTGTGAGTAAAGCCGAAGATGATGAGTCAATCAATTCTGAAACCCCAGAAGAGGCTGAGAGCGGCGAAGAAAACGGCACAGCGTTAGGTAAATACGCTACCGATTTAAACCGCCATGCTAAAGATGGCAAAATTGATCCCCTTATCGGCCGTGATGCAGAGGTTGAACGTACTATTCAAATCTTGTGCAGACGTCGTAAAAATAACCCGCTACTTGTTGGTGAAGCGGGTGTGGGTAAAACGGCCATTGCCGAAGGGTTAGCTTATCGTATTGTGAACAACGACGTCCCTGATGTCATCGCAGAGAGTACCGTTTACTCTCTTGACCTTGGCGGTTTATTGGCGGGAACAAAATATCGCGGCGACTTTGAAAAACGTCTTAAGGCTATCCTTAAAGAGCTAAGCAAAGATGAACACGCCATTTTATTCATAGATGAAATTCATACCATTATTGGTGCAGGTGCTGCCTCTGGCGGCGTCATGGATGCGTCTAACTTACTAAAACCTAAGTTATCAAGCGGCGAATTACGCTGTATTGGTTCTACGACGTATCAAGAATACCAAGGTATTTTTGAGAAAGACCGTGCCTTAGCGCGTCGTTTCCAAAAGGTTGATGTGACTGAGCCAAGTGTTAGCGACACTACGAAGATTTTACTTGGACTGAAAAGCCGTTACGAAGATCATCACAATGTGCGCTTCACGCAAAAAGCGATTCAGGCTGCAGCAGAGCTGTCTGCGAAGTATATCAATGAGAGACATTTGCCTGATAAAGCCATTGATGTAATGGACGAAGCGGGCGCTAGTCAGCGTCTTCTTGCACCTTCAAAGCGCAAGAAAACAATCAATGTGGGTGATATAGAGCAAATTATTGCGAAAATGGCTCGTATACCTGAGAAGTCCGTATCGGCATCTGACAAAGAAGTACTTAAAAACCTAGGGCGCAACCTTAAGATGGTAGTGTTCGGTCAGGACAAAGCGATAGAGACCCTCAATGACGCTATATTGCTGTCTCGCTCTGGATTAGGCGCTGAAACAAAGCCAATCGGTAGTTTCTTGTTTGCAGGTCCAACCGGTGTAGGTAAAACGGAGGTGACGCAACAGCTTTCAAATATTATGGGTGTTGAGCTAGTGCGCTTCGATATGTCTGAGTACATGGAACGTCATGCTGTAAGTCGCCTAATTGGTGCGCCTCCAGGTTATGTTGGGTTCGACCAAGGCGGGTTGCTGACTGATGCGGTAATTAAAAACCCGTATTCGGTTGTGCTATTGGACGAGATTGAGAAAGCTCACAGCGATATTTACAACATATTATTGCAGGTAATGGACCACGGCACACTGACTGATAACAACGGCCGTAAAGTTGATTTCAGAAATGTTGTGCTAGTGATGACAACGAATGCTGGCGTTCAGGAAACCGTGCGTAAGTCGATTGGCTTTAAGCAACAAGATCACAGCCACGATGCGCTAAGTGAAATCAATAAGATATTCACCCCTGAGTTCCGCAATCGTCTTGATGGCATCATTTGGTTTAATCACTTGGATGCTGAAATCATCCTACAGGTGGTAGACAAGTTCATTATCGAATTGCAGGCCCAGTTAGACGTGAAAGGTGTGTCTTTAGAGGTGACCTCTGAAGCACGAGCTTACATGGCTGAAAAAGGGTATGACAAGTCGATGGGTGCGCGCCCAATGGCACGTCTTATAAAAGACGAGCTTAAGAAAGAATTAGCCAATGAGCTACTGTTTGGTGAGCTGGCGAAAGGCGGAAACGTGAAAGTGGATTACGTTGATGACAAATTAACGTTTGAATACAGCGGCGTGGATACTAAGTCAGAACAAGCCGAGCCTAGTTAATTGTGCAAGGCTGTTAAGAATGAAAAAGCCCGATAATTAAAAAATTATCGGGCTTTTTTTATGCGTTACCGCTTCAATGGCTCATTATCTTGCGCGATAAATGATACGACCTTTGGTCAAATCATAAGGAGTCATCTCAACAGTGACCTTATCGCCAGTAAGAATTCGGATATAGTTCTTACGCATTTTACCAGAAATATGTGCAGTCACAACGTGACCGTTTTCTAGTTCTACGCGGAACATAGTATTAGGTAGAGTGTCTTGCACCGTACCTTCCATTTCAATACAATCTTCTTTTGCCATGTAAAGCAGTTACCTCAGTAATTCAAAATTTTTGCCGCGCAGACATTAACCAATCTTGCGTGCAGTGTAAAGCGATTAAGCTGGTTTTTTAGTAAATAGACGCCATTGGTTGTCTATAAACTGTTCAAAGGGGTGAAATTTGTGTTTATAGCTCATTTTTTGACAGCCTTCCACATAGTACCCTAAGTAAACGTAATGGTGGCCTGCTGACCTTGCCTGCTCAATTTGCATGAGGATCATCCACGTACCGAGAGATGAAGCAGCATAGTCAGGGTCAAAAAAGGTGTACAACGCAGATAGCGCGCTAGTGTGTACATTGTCCTCTAGTACGTCGGTTACTGCAACCGCTACAAGCTTATCATTGTCATAAGCTTCCAAAAAATGCGGCGCCATCCATGTGCAGCTTAAAAAATTGTCAAATTGCTCATAGGAGGGCGGGTACATAGACCCGTCCGAATGCCGTTCGTTGATGTAGCGTTCGTATAACGGATAATATTCTGGCTTTAAAGAAGTGCTTAACTTTACAGATAGTGTGGCATTTCCTTTTAAAATCCGCTTTTGGCTGCGAGAGAGGGCGAAAGCATCAACGGGTATCCTCACAGACTGACATTTATTACAGCTTACACAGTGGGGACGATAAATTTGCTCGCCACTGCGTCTAAAGCCAGCTTGAATGAGCTGTGAATAGCGCGCTGATAAAAATGCATCTTCCTCTGCATAGACCAGTAAACGTTCTTCCTCGTTGGGAAGATAGCTACACGAAAATGATTGTGTAATACCAAACTTCATGGCGTTATTTCCCTCGGACGCCAGCGCTGTACATACTCAGAGCTTAGCTCACCCTGAGAATTTACTGTCTGATTATTCTCTCTTAGCGTCTTAATGAAGTCGTTTCTGCTGACAGTGCGTGCGCCCAGTGAGGCCAAATGCTCTGTAGGTAACTGGCAATCTATAAATGCCATCTGTTGTGAACGCATGTGTTCAACAAGGGCAACCATTGCAAGTTTAGATGCATTACTTTTCTTGTGAAACATAGACTCACCGCAGTACACCTTACCAATACCTACGCCGTAAAGGCCGCCAACGAGTTCTTCGTTTTCCCATACCTCAACAGAGTGGGCAATGCCTAAGCCATGAAGCTGCGAATAAGCGGCTTTCATATCGTCGGTAATCCAGGTTTCGTTAGATACGCCGCTTCCAGATTGCGTAACCCGAGGTATTGCAGAGCAAGTATCGATAACTCTATCAAATGCATGATTAAGGGTTACCGTGTATTTTCGCTGTCTGACGAGTTTCTTTAAACTTTTTGAAACGCAAAAACCATCTAAGCTAATAATGGCTCGCGGATCAGGAGACCACCATAATAAGGGCTCGTCATCACTGAACCAAGGAAAGATGCCTTGAGAGTAGGCAGAAAACAAACGTTGCGGGCTCAAGTCGCCGCCAAAAGCAAGCAAGCCATTGGGATCGTCTAACGCCTCATGAACTGGAGGGAAAGGCGCATCATTTTCAATGTAGTGTAGTGCTAGCATAAGAGAGGCCTCACAAATTCCTATCAGGATAAGTAAGGCCTATATCGTGATTACCCTTGTTCAGAAGCCATTCCGTCCAAGAATTTTTCTGCATCAAGTGCTGCCATACAGCCAGTGCCAGCAGACGTGATCGCCTGACGATAAACGTGGTCACTCACGTCACCAGCGGCAAAAACGCCTTCAACGCTAGTTTGTGTGGCGTTGCCGTGCAAACCACTGTTCACAACAATATAGCCGTCTTTCATGGTGAGCTGGTCGGCAAATATATCAGTGTTTGGCTTGTGACCAATGGCGATGAATAAGCCCATTACATCAAGTTCTTCAGTGGCATCGCCGTCGGTATCTTTGATTCGGATTTTTGTAACACCCATATCATCACCAAGTACTTCATCTAATGTCTTATTCAGATGCAATACAACGTTGCCGTTTTCCGCTTTGTCTCGTAGACGCTGTTCAAGGATCTTTTCACTCCTGAAAGTATCTCTTCTATGGATTACATGAACTTCAGAAGCAATGTTAGACAAATATAGCGCTTCTTCTACCGCGGTATTACCACCGCCAACAACCGCTACTTTTTGGTTGCGATAGAAAAATCCGTCACAGGTTGCGCATGCTGATACGCCTTTACCCATGAAGGCTTGCTCTGACTCAAGGCCTAAATACTTTGCTGATGCCCCAGTAGAAATGATAAGTGCGTCGCAAGTGTAAGTACCGTTATCACCGTGTAGGGTGAATGGACGCTTGCTGAGGTCAGTTTTGTTGATGTGATCAAAAATGATTTCAGTATCAAATTTTTCAGCATGTTTTTGCATGCGAACCATCAAGTCTGGTCCCGTTAGTCCTTCAGGATCGCCAGGCCAGTTTTCAACTTCGGTGGTGGTTGTAAGCTGTCCGCCTTGTTGAATACCGGTTAATAGAACCGGTTCTAAGTTAGCACGTGCTGCATAAACTGCTGCCGAGTAACCCGCAGGACCCGAACCTAAAATAAGTAGACGGACGTGTCTGCTTTCTGACATTTTCCTCTCCAATAACACCCATCAACAGGGTATGTAGACTATTCAAAAATTTGTACAAAAGAAAGTGAGGTCGTTTGGATTTAAATCAACCTTTAAAGCCCCATTCTTTTCAGCCATGTATGCTGAAAAAAGTGCTGGCGAAGCAATTCGACATGTCTCGCCAAGACTCCAAACCTCGTAATGAGCGCTAGGATATCAATATTCGAACATCTACGTGGATAAAAATTTTGAAATTTCAGTCAATATAAATTAAGAATCGGCAATCTAGCAATAAAACACGGCAGAAAAAGTGGGCAAGACGTCGGTGTTTCTTGTATTAAACGTAAAGAAGATTACAATTTACGTTAAGCAATAAATCAGTGCGTGGTGCAATACGCACGTTTAGAGGTGAAGCATGTCTCAGTCAGTGATGGCAATGTTGAAAGATGGCCAACAATACATGAAAACTTGGCCCATGAGGAAAGAGCTCTATGGTTTTTTCCCAGAGTGCAGAGTTGTGGCTGCCACTAAATTCGCTATAAAGACCATGCCACCAGCCACCATGGTGATATGTTTGCTATTGCTTCAAAACTTAGGTACGCAGTTTATTCCACAGACTATCGCAATGGGTATGTTTTTTCTTAGTCTCCCCATACAAGGCTTGCTGTGGTTAGGCCATCGCTCTGACCAATATTTACCGCCCCAGTTAAACAGTTGGTATCAAGAAATACATTCTTCAATGCGCTCACAGGGCTGTAAAGTCGCTTCAGTTAAATCAAAGCCAAAATATAAAGAACTAGCGCAGTTACTTAAAACAGCGTTTAAAGACTTAGACAATGCGTTTACCGAGAATTGGTTTAATTAATTCTGGCTGAGTTCTGTATTACACTTTCTACAGCGATAGCGTGTACCGGTGATAATACTTTTATGGCGTCGCATTGACAGGGCATGCTCACTGCAGTCACAGGAATAAGCCACGGTGTTCGTCACCGCTTTGATATCAAAGCTATGCGTTGTTTTTGCCTCACATCCAAATACCTCAATCATAATGCTCTGCCACTCGTTACCGTGAGGTTTAACCCTTCCGAACAAAGTCCAAACCAGAAGATGGCTTACTTCATGAGGTATCACTTCTTCTAAAAATGCCTGCTGGTTTTGCTTAAACAGCAATGGGTGCAGATTAATTCTATTTTGTTGCAGGAATGCCGTGCCAGCGTTTTTACCAGAGCGTCGAAATGACAGGTGAGGGCGCACGAATTTCCTATTAAAATAGTCATCAGCTTTGTCATAACAAGCGGTTAGCGCAGCATGAATTTCTTGTTGCTGTTGCTCAGATAAGTCACGAGTAGCGATGGCAATTGTCCTTTTTAATCACAGGCTTTCAATTCGGTACGCTGCCACAAAGTGAGTACCGAAGGCAGAGTTAAATAAAAATAAAATTGAAAAAAGTACATCTATAAAAAAACGCCGTATCAAGCGGCGTTTTCTCAAAGCATTGTGAGGTAGAATAAGTTAATGATTATCTCACATCGCAGGGTAAGCACAATATGTACGTGCCTTTTGGATCGTTAAGCTCATTGAGGGTATTAAACTCACCCATAACGCGTTTAAATTCATTGATAAGCGCAGAGTTGCTGTTAGCGAACTGCCATTTACCAACAAATGTCATGGCCTGACCAAAGAATTCTTTCCAAAAAAGTTCTTGAGCAGAAAGACTGCGCTGCACATACACAGTGTCGTAGTTTTCTAGTTCAGCGAGTTCAGCAGCAGTTGCTACTGCATCATCAAGCTCACCAAGCTCATCAACAAGACCTAACTCTAATGCGTCTTCACCAATCCACACACGCCCTTGAGCAACAGTGTCGACTTCTTCAACAGTCATATCCCTAGCGTTTGCTACTAATGATAGAAAGTTTCCGTAGGTGTTCTCCACATTGCGCTGAAGGATTTGTCCAAACGCCGGAGACAGGGCTCTTGCTGGCGATAAGCCTGCAATGTCAGTAGAGCCAACGCCATCGCTGTGTATGCCTAAATAGTCTAGTGAATTTTCATACGTCATAAACATACCAAACACACCAATTGACCCTGTGATTGTGCTCGGACTTGCAAAAATCTTATCAGTGCTTGCTGCAATCCAGTAACCGCCAGATGCTGCATACGTACTCATTGAAGAGATAACCGGCTTGCCCGCTTGACGCAGTTGTAATATTTCTTGGCGAATCACTTCTGAGGCAAAAGCACTGCCGCCGGGTGAGTCTATTTGAAGTACAACTGCTTTGATATTGTCGTCTAAGCGAGCCTGACGCAGTAAACGGGCTGTGCTGTCGCCACCAATCGTACCGGCTTTTTGATTACCATCTAAAATGGTACCTTTTGCCACTACAATTGCCACCTTGTCCATATCGTTATTGATCTTAGGCATCGGCGGATTAATGACTTTTAAGTAGGTGTTAAAGGCCGTTAGGTTGATTCCCTGCTGGTTATCACCTTCACCCACTAATTCGATAAGCTCTTGTCTCACTTCTTCTCGGGTTTTAAGTGCATCTACCCAATTGTTATCCAGGGCATATTGAGCGAAATCGCCTCCAGCAGCCTCAAACTTAGACAGCAATTCGTTAGCCGTTTCATCGAAGTTAGTGACGTCTATACCGCGAGCGGCTGCAACATCTTCTTTATACTGCTTCCAATACCCGTCTAACCACTGCTTTTCTGCTTCTTTTGCTTCAGCAGACATGTCATTTCTCATGACCGGCTCGACTGCCGACTTGTATGTGCCCACTCTGAATATATGCGTAGTCACTTTGAGCTTGTCTAGCATGTCTTTAAAATACATGCCGTAACGGCCGTACCCCTCAAGCAACAGGCCGCCCATAGGATTAAGGTAAACCTTGTCAGCTTGAGCTGCTAAGTAGTATTGATCCTGAGAGTAATAGTCGCCTATTGCGTAAACAGGCTTTTCAGATTCTTTAAATGCCTCTATGGCCTGGGCAACAACGCGAAGCTTGTCTAGTCCACCACCCGTAAGTCCTTGTAGGTCTAGTACGAGTGCTTTAATTCTTCTGTCTTGTGCCGCGTTTTCAAGCACGTCTACAACATCACGTACTAGCACTTCTGGATTGTCGGGTTCGCTGCCTAATGACTCTTGCAAAAACTGCTCGAAGGGGTCAACGCTCTCTTTTTCAATCACCAGCTGGCCATTAAGTGTGAGGTATAGCGCACTATCGGATTTGACTGTTAGCTGCTCACCGTCTTGGTTCGCGATGGCCATGATTATGCCAACGAAAATTACAATGAATATTACGTTGAAGAAAAGTTTGCGGGTGAAGTTCAGTACCGTCCACAAGCCAATAAACAAGGATTTAGTCCAATTTCCCTTGGCCGCCATATTTTACTACCTTTTTCTAAAGTGTGATTGCTTTTCAAATTTTTGAGCGCTATGTGCGATGGTAAATCCAACTACACTAATGTCATTATGTTACCTGTTTCGCATAAGATCGCTAAGTTAATTGTAATTTTTTGTAACTCCTGCCGATAAAACAGCGTTAAACACGTTAAAACGAGTAAGCAACGGACAAAATGAATATATACCGCATAACTACGGAACTCATTTTATTTCCCCATCAGTACAGTCTTTTTAGCGTCAAGCCAACACTGAAGTCGACGTTCATTTATATTGGATAAACACGGCCATAGTTCAATAAAGGCAAGACAGAGCTAATCCAGTGATGAAATTTTTTCCTTCACATTATTTCTTAATTCGTTGTCTATGTAATCGTTGATAGCTTCATTGCCGACGACCAACGGGTTTGGCATAGACGTTTTCTGTTGTTTCAATAATGTCATTTTTTCTATCAAATTATATGAAAACGGATGATTTGAAATAGTGACGTCGGCTCTTTTTTCATTAACGACTTTTTGAAAGTAGTTTAAAGATTGAAGGTAACGTTTATTTGCCTCTAACGTATCGGGTAATCCTGTTCCCCCCCATAACGCTACAGTATGTTTTTCTCCATCGTCTTCAGCTGATATTATGAGCGATGTTGCGCCTGGTGTGTGCCCCGGTGTGGCAAGAATGGTTACTTGGGTATCCCCGAAATTTAAGACGTCTTTATCAGCCAAAGATGTATAGGTCGTTGGAGTGGGTATTTCTGTTGAGTAATTGCCAAATGGATCTGTTAAAACAGGTGCCTCTGGGTTATTAATAAAGCGCCACTCTTGTTCCCGCATTAATATTTTGGCCCCATATTCCTGTTCAAAGTAATGCGCGCCACCATAGTGATCACTATGTCCATGTGTTATCAAAACAAACTTGATGTCACTAGGGTCTAATCCAAGTTCAATCATTCCTGGCACTATTACCGTTTTGGCATCGTTTGGCGTCCACATCGAGTCGATGAGTACAATTCCATCGGAGGTCTGTATAACAAAGCTACCGACGCTGACATATCCAACAAAGTAGAAATTATCAAACAACTGAGTGGGTTTAAGAATAGTGGTGTCAAAAAGCTCGCTTGATGTTAGGGCGTCAGGCAACTCACTAAGTCTCGCCTTCGCAGTATTCTCAGGTTGTGCTTCGCTTACTTCGTTAGATACGGCTTTGCAACCGACTACGAGCGCTATTGAAAAAAACATTATAAATAGATGTGTCAGTAAACTTCTCACGAATCCTCCGTTATTTCCGTTCGTTTATTTCATATATACATAGCGCTATAGACGAGTGCTATGTCACTATTTATCGCGTTCTAACCAGTTAGCAATGAGTTTAGCAATTCGCTTGTGGTCATTTTCACTCATCTGCATAAGCAAGTTTCCAGAGGTAGATTTATAACCTGTTTTTGACTGGCCTTTTTTCATCAAACGAGACAATGGAGAAGCATTAGGAGTTGTATTAGATGACTTGTTCAAAATCTTAATCTCCTTATTTGCAGTGTATTGTGAATATTAAAAATACGTAATCTGACAATAAAAGGATTTCACAACCGCATAGAGTCTTTGCAGTACACTCTTTAAAATATCGCAGAATTCGTAATTGATATATTGCAATGCGATTAAATGACTTTCTTTAATGTCAAACAGGGTGGTTAGGGTCGACAGCCACGGCTGTCCTACGTAAGATTGACGCACAAACGAATTCGTTTCTTTATCAAAATACTGACGCCACAGTACATCAATATCTTGTTTCAATGCGGCGTCATCAAGGAGGCCCCAAAGTGGATGCACTAACTCTACTTCTTAATCGAAGCTCTCAGCCACGCTTAAACGAGCCTGCTCCTAGCGGAGATGCGCTGGAAAACATTATGCAAGCGGCATTACGTGCCCCTGATCATGCTTGCCTTACCCCATGGCGATTTGTGGTATGCCAAGGTGAAGGGTTAAACAAGCTTGGGTCACTTTTTGAAACGTCTGCGATTGAAAACGACAAAAGTCAGAAAGAAATAGATAGAGCGCCACAACTTCCTTTGCGTGCGCCTATGGTCATAGTTGCCATTGCACAATATAAAGAGCACGAAAAAGTCCCTCGTGTTGAGCAGATAGCGTCTGCCTCTTGTGGTGTTATGGCCATGCAGATGGCGGCTGTAGCACAAGGGTTTAACGGAATGTGGCGCACCGGTAGCTATGCACAGTGTCCCGTTGTCAAAAGTGGGCTGGGGATGTCAGAAGAAGACGAACTCGTTGGTTTTTTGTATTTAGGTACGCCAGCTTTCGAGCCAGCACCAAAGCCAGAACGTGACACTACTGCGTTTTTTGAGCATTGGAGTTAATGAAACGCACTAGCTACTTTAGATAAATGTAAAGGCGCACATTGCGTGCGCCCTTTATCAGTTAATTTTCTTTGCGGCATCTATAAGACAAGGCGTTAGAAAACTTGAAGCGTGACGTTATAGCCAGCAAATTTTCGAATGTTGATAACCCTGTCTCCATCAAGCATCCAGTATTGCCCTTTAATACCCTTAAGCTCACCAGAAAAGTCAGGGGTTTTGTCGAGATTAATCGATTTTATTTTTTCTGGGTAGGTGTCTACCGGAAAGTTGATTTGATGTACTTTCGACTCTACCTCAGATACAGCTTGAAGCCCTTTTTCTTGTTTTAGCGCAGCAAGTTCATCGGAAATTTTCTCCATGAGATCGTGTTTTACTGCTATTAAATCCACTTCTTCTGGCTTGCCTTTTAGCATGGTGCGCCAGTTAGTCTTATCGGCAATATGGTTTTTGCATAACGTTTCCACAAGCCCGCTAGTTAATCTGTCTGGTACGCGCAGCATAACCGTGGCTTGCGTTGCGCCTTGGTCCATCCAACGAGGCGAGACAGATTCGGTTACTTCTCGGGTAATACCCACTTTCACGTTGCCTGTATTAGCTAAGTAGACAAAGTGTTCGTTAAAGCAGTGGGCCTCTCCCCATTCTGGCTCGCGACACGTACCTTCGTGGTAGTGGCACTTTTCAGGTTTTATAATACAGCTGTCGCACTGAGCAAGTGAAATGAGGCAAGGGTAGCAATAACCCTGGTTGAAACTCTTTTTGGTTTTTCGGCTGCAGTGAACACAGTGAATTTCATTGTTAAAGGACAATGAAATCTCCCGTCCTATCAGTGCGTTCATGTCTACGCTGCTATCTCCAATAGGGAGTTCATAGCAAACTTCACTATTATCAAATGCATGAGTACGCATTTTTCGTAATGCACCAGAATAACTTTGTGTCAAAATTTAGTACCTTATTCGCTTAACTCGCCGCGCAGGTTGGCGGTGAGCAGTAAATTGATTTGTTCAAACGAGAGATTTTTACTTAATAAATAATGCAGCTTTGCTAGTGCAGCCTCGGGGGTCATGTCACTGCCCGAAAGCACGCCAACCTCTTGAAGACCATGGCCGGTGGCATACCCACCCATGTTTACTCTACCGCGAATGCATTGTGTGCAGTTAACTACCGGTATTTCTCTAGATTTAGCGTATTGCAACTGCTCAATCAGTTTTGGATTTTGAGGTGCATTCCCCACACCATAACTTAATAGTATGAGTGCATTAACCGGTTGCTGCAGCGTATTTTTAATGACTTCAGGCGCAATTCCCGGATACAGGCTCACCATGCCAATGGGCTGAGCGGATACATTAGAAACGGTCAGCTTTTTATCTGACGCTTTTGCTAATTCACCTGCTTTAAGGCGAATATTTATTCCGGCCTCTAGTAGAGGAGGGAAGTTGGGTGAGTCAAATGCGTTAAAGCCGTCTGCATCTACTTTACGGCTGCGATTTCCGCGTAGTAAACGATTGTTAAAAAATAACCCGACTTCTGCGATAGGGAAATTGGCGGCAATAAACAGGGCATTTAACAGGTTTACCTGACCATCTGAGCGCAGTTCAGCCAGCGGTATCTGAGAGCCCGTCACTATCACCGGCTTAGCGAGGTCTTCAAGCATAAAGCTTAAGGCTGACGACGTGTAGGCCATGGTGTCGGTACCATGCAAAATAATAAAGCCGTCGTAGTCGTCATAGTTATCAGCTATATCGTCTGCAATACGCTGCCAATCCGATGGGCTCATATCCGAAGAGTCGATTAAATTGTCGTACTCATGAATAGTAAAAAGCGGCATTTCACTGCGGTTAAACTCAGGCATTTTCGCCAGAGTTTCTGTTAAGAACCCAGCAGCAGGCACATACCCTTGACTCGATGGCTTCATCCCTATGGTGCCGCCTGTATAGGCGATATAAATATGTTTACGCATGAATACCCTGTTGTCTGCTTTTTGCGTTTTTTGCGATAAATAAGTGTGGCTGCATTTTAGCAGTCGTCCATACTTTGTCACTCGTTATACAAAAAAGGCGGCTCGCTATTAACGGCCGCCTCTTATTGACATAGATATGCCTATTTTACTTCTACACCGGCAGCTTGCTGATCAGCATGGTAACTTGAGCGTACCATTGGACCACACGCAGCGTGGGTAAATCCTATCTCTTTCGCGTAATCACCTAGAGCATCAAACTCAGTAGGGTGCACATATCGCTTCACAGGAAAGTGGTGACGGCTGGGCTGTAGGTATTGACCTAGCGTCAGCATATCAACGTCGTGATCCCGAAGGTCTCTTAATACACCTTGGATCTCTTCGTTTTCTTCACCCATACCCATCATCAAACCTGACTTGGTTTTAATGTGAGGGTGCTGCGCTTTAAACTTCTTAAGCAAATCAAGCGACCACTGATAATTGGCACCAGGACGACATTCGCGGTAAAGGCGAGGAATGGTTTCTAAGTTGTGATTGAACACATCAGGCTCACCATTTTTAAATATCTCAAGCGCACGGTCCATTCGCCCTCTGAAATCGGGTACTAGCACTTCAATAGTGGTAGTAGGGCTGTGCTCTCGAATGGCATTAATACAATCTACAAAATGCTGTGCACCGCCATCGCGTAGGTCATCTCGGTCAACAGACGTAATAACCACATAGCGAAGGTTCATCTCTGCAATGGTTTTAGCTAGCTTTTCAGGCTCTTCAGCGCTTGGGGGTAATGGCTTACCGTGAGCAACATCGCAAAACGGGCAGCGACGTGTGCATATATCACCCAAGATCATGAACGTTGCAGTACCATGATTAAAGCACTCAGCTAAATTTGGACAGCTTGCTTCTTCACAAACCGAGTGCAGATTGTTCTTTCTAAGCGTACGCTTGATGTGATCAATTTTTTCCGTAGAGCGGGGGAGTTTAATCTTGATCCACTCAGGCTTCCTCAGCATTTCTTCCTTTTCAGTGGGAACAATGGTGATTGGAATGTGTTTTACTTTTTCATCATCTCGGAGTTTTACCCCCGCTGTAGGTCGTGCGTTACTCATCAAAACCTTCTTTATATGTTGTTTCCGTAAAGGAAAGCGCCTCTAGTAATAAGCGTACAAGCTCATCGCCAGCCTGTTCAAGCGAATCGGGACCGTTAAGACGCGCGGTGTCCGTCATTTCCATACCTGCATAGCCGCATGGATTAATACGCTGAAACGGTGATAAATCCATATTAACATTTAACGCTAGTCCATGAAATGAGCAACCATTACGTATTCTTAAGCCAAGTGAGCAGACCTTTTGCTCGTTGACGTAAACGCCTGGTGCATCTGGCTTGGGATAAGCACTAATATCATGGGGGGCTAGCAATCCTACCACCGCTTCTTCCATTGCGGTGACGAGGTGTCTTACGCCTAATTTTCTACGTTTAATGTTTAGAAGCAGGTAAATTACCTGCTGACCTGGGCCGTGATAGGTGACTTGACCACCTCTATCAACTTGTACAACAGGAATGTCGCCAGGCAATAATATATGTTCTGCTTTTCCAGCTTGACCTTGTGTAAACACAGGGTCGTGTTCCACTAACCAAATTTCATCAGTAGTGTCATTGTCACGCTTATCAGTAAAGCGCTGCATTGCTTGCCAAATAGGTTCGTAAGATTGACGTCCCAACTGGCGAATAATGACGTCACTTTTGGAGTTAACGTCATCGCTGGCTTTAACAACCTGCTCTTGCGTACTCACTTACAGAACAACCCTAACTAATTCTAGCTTAGCCAGCTCGGTGTAAATGGTTTCCATATGTTCTTTGCTGGTTACTCGTACGCTTAATGACAATGAGTGATAGCTGCCTTTGCTGCTAGGCTTTATAGCAGGCACATAATCACCAGGCGCGTGCTGCTGCAAACACGATATTACCTGTTCAGGTAAGTCTTCATGGGCAACGCCCATAATTTTAAACGTCTGGTGTGTGGGAAAATCTAACAGTTCGTCGAAACGGGTATCCATGCGATATTCTCGGTATGTAAACTTTATATAAAAAAACGGCCAGATTGTATCAATCTGGCCGCTTCACAACTAGGTGTTAACGCAATTATTTATTCGTCGTCAAAACCAATTTGAAGCATTATGTAATCTTTTAGGCGGTTGAACATGCTGCCTTCCTTCACTTCTTGAAGTGTAACAAGGGGATAGCTGGCTACGTCTTCACCACCAAGCTGAAGGTAAAGTTTTCCAACAACTTGTCCTTTTGCCAGTGGTGCTTCAAGCTTTTTATCTAGCTCAAAATTAGCTTCTAGGTTCTCAGCTTGACCGCGTGGAATGGTAATGGGGGTAGATTGATTAATTCCAAGGTCCACAGTTTCTCTGTCACCCATGTAAATTCGGTGTGCCACAAAGCTCTGACCTGCTTCATAAGGAATGACGGTTTCGAAAAAGCGGAAGCCGTATTTAAGTAGCTTCTTATTTTCAACCTTACGCGCTCGCTCGCTGTCGGTGCCCATAACAACTGAAATCAGGCGCATGTCGCCTTGCTCTGCTGATGTGATAAGGCTGTAACCTGCATCAGATGTATGTCCAGTTTTGATACCGTCAACATTGAGGCTTTTATCCCACAACAAGCTGTTGCGGTTATATTGCTTAATGCCGTTAAACGTGAATTCTTTTTCGCTGTAAATCGCATACATTTCTGGCGTTTCAGCAATAAGTGCGCGAGATAGCACTGCCATGTCACGGGGGGTGGTGTAGTGGTCTGGGTCGTGTAAACCATGTGCATTAACCCAGTTGGTGCTGGTTAATCCAAGGGCCTGAGAATGTGCATTCATCATGCTTGCAAAGGCCGATTGAGAGCCTGCTACATGTTCTGCCATTGCCACACATGCGTCGTTACCTGATTGCACCACAATACCGCGAAGTAAGTCGCTTACTGAAACCTGAGTACCTACTTCGATAAACATTTTCGAAGAATCTGGAAATTTCTTCGCCCATGCGTTTTCTGAAATAGTGACTTCATCATCTAAGCTGATATTGCCAGACTGAAGTTCCTTACCTATTACGTAGATAGTCATTATTTTAGTAAGACTTGCTGGAGCGAGCTGCATATCAGCATTTTTTTCCGCAATAACATGACCTGTTTCAAAATCAGTAAGCAAAAAGCCTTCTGCGGCTACAGTAGGCGCTGGGGGGGTAACAACAGCAGCGTGAGCAATGTTAAAAAATACGCCGAGCAATAAGAAGGCAAATGACAGTGAAGGCGCTTTAGCGCGTTTAATTATTTTTAGCATGGTTTATTTCTTTTACCGAGTTATATCCGTGTGAGTTTACAGCTACTCTTAGATTGACGTTCTCACCACTAAGACTACCCATCAAGAGCGATTAGTAATTGCATATCAAAATGACATATAGAGATTGTCATAGAAATTGCGATAGAAATTACACTAGAGATTGCAATAGTACCGAAGTCTATCGCAAGGCTGAACATAGGACTAGGGTTTACCGAAAAAGTTTCGATGAAAGTGCTATTGAGGCTGTCTTATTGCATAAGCATGTGGGTAGCCGTTTTGTTTAAGCTGACTTAACACGTCTTCAATCATTTGTTCGTCTTCAATAGGACCAAGCTGAAGTTTGTAGATATTGTTACTTACAGGAAGATGGGCGGGGAGCTGATATAAAGCAGACAACACATTGCTTATGGATTTTGCCTTCTCTGCGTTAGATAGGGCAGCAACCTGAATAAATATACCGCCAGCGTTGATGGGGCTTTCATTTTGGGTGGCTGTAGACTGTTTATTGCGTTGTGCTGTGTTTTCTACAGCTTCAGACTGAGCCATCTTAATTGGCGCTGCGTTACTCGTAGCAATCTTATCCGGAACACCTATACCCAAGTATTCATCATAACTGACGGTGGGATTACTCCCTATCGTGACGTTATTGTCTTCATCGAAATGAATGACCTCTAGTTTTACCTTTGCAGTGCCTTTGCTGTGATAGCCCAGCTTCACCGCAGCGGCATAAGACAAGTCAATAACCCTATTGTCATGAAAGGGGCCCCGATCGTTTACACGAACAATAGCTTGTTTATTATTCTCTAAGTTTGTCACTCTCACGAAAGAGGGTAGAGGCAAGGTTTTGTGTGCTGCACTCATGGCAAACATATTGTACGTTTCACCATTTGACGTAAGGTGGCCATGAAACTTCTGACCATACCAACTGGCATATCCCACCTTTTCGTAGCCTTTGCCTGAGGTCATCGGCGTATAATGTTTGCCAAGGACTTTGTAGGGTCTGTTGTTAAAGGTGCGGTAGGCTTCGAACTTAGGCACAGCGTCGAGGGTTTCTGGCAGTTTAGCCACGTAATTAGGGGCGGAGTCTTGTGATTGTGTATAGCGACCAGTTTGGCCTGACTGACATCCGCTTAACAGTAACGTCGATACACATGAGAAAAGCAAAAAGCCTCGGGTATTTGCGTGAATGATGCGCTTAACCAAACTTGGCGAGTTTAACAACGAAAGCAACGGCAACAAAACCGATGGCAACGATAACAATATACGACAAAACTGATGCATTAGCTTCGAAATTTGCGGGCGCATTGAAATTGGCAAGGTCATCGGGATATTAAACGTTTTTGCGTTGCTATAGACATAAGAATGCCAAAACCCGCCATTAATGTCACCATTGATGTACCGCCATAACTCACTAATGGCAATGGAACACCCACGACAGGGAGTAAACCGGATACCATGCCCATGTTTACGAATACATAGACAAAAAAGGTTAAGGTAATACTACCACCGAGTAATTTTGAAAAGGCGTCTTGAGCCCGACTAGAAATGATTAAACCGCGTAAAATAATGCACAAATAGATAGCCAGTAGTACCATAACGCCGGTTAGACCAAACTCTTCACTAAAAACAGAAAAGATAAAGTCGGTATGCCGCTCAGGTAAAAACTCTAGTTGAGACTGTGTACCTTGAAGCCAGCCCTTGCCCTCAACGCCACCGGAACCAATCGCTATCTGAGATTGAATAATATGATAGCCCGAGCCAAGTGGGTCGCTCTCAGGATTTAAAAACGTTAATACCCGCTGCTTCTGATAATCTTTCATTAAGAAAAACCACATGATAGGGGCAAATGCGCCAATAAGCGCACCTACCAAAGAGATAAGGCGCCAGCTCATCCCTGCAAGAAAGATGGCAAACACACCAGAGCTTGCAATAAGTAACGATGTTCCCAAATCAGGCTGCTTGGCAATGAGCACCGTGGGCACTACCACCATAGTAAAGCCTAGCGCAATATGATGCGTTCGCGGGGGTAGGGTATGTTTACTAATATACCATGCTACCATCATTGGTACGGCGAGTTTCATCAACTCCGATGGTTGAAAACGAATAAAACCAAAGTCAAGCCAGCGCTGCGCGCCTTTTCCCATGTCACCAAAAAGTAAAACGGCAACTAACATAAGTAGCCCCACCGCGAAGGCAAAAGGTGAGAGACGTCGATAGAAACCAGGCGGCAATTGAGCCAGTATTGCCATAACGACAAAGCTCAGACCTAAGCGAGTAAACTGTCGCTCCATTTGCGCCATATCTTGACCTGACGCAGAATAGAGTGTGACTAGTCCAACGCCACTTAAGACCAACAGGCCAAGCAGCAACCAGCCATCCACATGGATACGCTGTAAAAAGCTTATTTTATCTGGCGTGATTGCCGTTCTTTTCATTATTCGTCGAGCTCGCTGTCGATACTTGCGGTTTCAAAACGTCTGTCTCGAAAATAAAAATCCATTAATTTCCTTGCTATAGGCGCCGCATTAGAGCTTCCGCCACCGGCATTTTCTAGCACCACCGTAATAGAAATTTCTGGGTTGTCGAAGGGCGCAAAGCCAACGTAGAGGGCGTTGTCGCGAAGCCTTTCATCCACTTCGTCAGCGTTGTACTTTTCGTCTTGCCCTACGGTAAATAACTGAGCGGTTCCCGTCTTGCCCGCAGATTCATAAGGCGTGTCGGCGAAGGCAAAGCGTGCGGTTCCCTCTTCGCCATGAACTACATCGTGCATAGCATTTAATACAATATCGAGGTTCTTCTCATCGTTAATCTGGATTGGGCGCGAGGTTTTCAATGGGATCAGGTCGTCTGTGCCATCAAGGTTTCTGTAACCGCGAATGATCTGAGGTATATAGCGCTCGCCTCGGTTGACTAACGTGTTGATTGAGTGGGTAAGCTGAATAGGCGTGGCGGTCCAAAAGCTTTGTCCGATGCCTACAGGAATAGTATCACCAATATACCAAGGCTGATTAAAGCGGGCGCGTTTCCACCCTCTGCTTGGCATATTCGCATCGGATTCTTCGTACAAATCGATACCCGTGTAATCACCAAAGCCGAAATTTCGCATGGCCTCACTGATTTTATCGATACCCAAGTTATAGGCTAAATCGTAATAGTAGGTGTCACAGGACACTTCGATCGCTTTCGCAATGTCCACTTCACCATGACCCCACCGTTTCCAGTCTCGCCAAACGTGATCTACGTTAGGTAATCGGTAACGGCCGTTATCTTTAATAGAGTAGTCCTCATTAACTACGCCGTCTTCTAGCCCAAGCAACGCCAAATGCGGCTTTATGGTAGATGCTGGTGAGTATTGGCCCTGTGTAGCGCGGTTAATGAGCGGCCGGTTTGGTGAATTTAATAACGCGGAGTAATTTTTACTGCTGATACCGTGAACAAATAGGTTCGGATCGTAGCCAGGGTTAGAGTAGAGCGCCAGCACGCCGCCAGTCTTAACTTCTGAAATTACTACTGCACCACGAGTACCTTCTAAAATGCGCTGAACTTCTTGTTGCAAAGTCAGGTCGAGGTTAAGAACAATATCCTTGCCTGGTGTGGGCGGCTCTACGTTTAATACACGTATTATCCGTCCTTGGTTGTTCACTTCAACCTGTTGGTATCCTACTTCACCATGGAGAATTTCTTCATGGTACTTTTCGATACCAAGCTTGCCAATATCGTAGGTGGCGGCGTAGTTATCTTCTTGACCGGCTTCAACTATCTTTTGTAAGTCCCGTTTGTTAATGCGTGCAACGTAGCCCAGTACGTGGGTGAGGGTTTCTGCATAGGGGTAATGGCGAGCAAGACGAGCTTCTATTTGCACCCCCGTAAATTTATGTTTGCTGGCTGAAAAAATTGCCACCTCTTCTTCAGATAGCTCTGTGCGTAATACAATAGGCTTGAAGCGGCGAGTCCCCTTTAAGTTTTTCTGAAAGCGTTTAATTTCGTCATCAGTAATATCCATCAGCGTGCTAATTCGCGCCAATGTTTCATCGATGTCGTCAACTTTTTCTGGGATGACTTCCAAACTAAACACGGGTCTATTTTCGGCAAGCAATACACCATTTCGGTCGTAGATTAACCCACGATTTGGCGCAACAGGCAGTACTTTAATGCGGTTGCCATTTGAACGAGTTTGATAGTCATCGTGTTGTGTAACTTGCAAGGAGTAAAGATTGTTAAGCACGATGCCTAGCATGGCGGTAACAATGATAAAGGCAATGGTTGCACGACGGGCAAACAGATTGGCTTCCGCGGAATGGTCGCGAATAGCTTGGCGCTTACGGTGCATTGAATTCCTTTGCATTAATGACTGCTTCTATTCTCTATGATAAGGATGATTCTGTGTTACTGACCATGCGCGGTAAACGCTTTCTACAAGGATAATACGAACCAAAGGGTGGGGAAGTGTTAGCGCTGATAATGACCACTTTTGTTCAGAAGCCGCTATGCAAGAGGGGGCTAATCCTTCAGGACCACCAATGAGCAAGCTAACATCTCTACCGTCCATCTTCCAATTATCTAGCTGTTTTGCCAGCATGGGTGTATCCCATGGCTTTCCGGTTACTTCAAGCGTCACTGCGCGGTTGCCTTTGGGTATGGCCGCCAACATCTGCTCACCCTCTTTTTCGAGGATCCGTTTGATGTCCGCATTTTTTCCACGTTTGCCGGCCGGTATTTCAGTGATGCTCACAGGCATATCGCTAGGGAATCGACGGATAAACTCGTCGACGCCCGCGGATACCCATGAAGGCATTTTTGTTCCCACAGCAACTATTTGAATCTTCAACACTGCACCATGAATGACAGTCCTAACCTTAATGGGTGTTGTGGATGAAAATAAGACATGCTTATTGCTTACTCTGTAAGGGCAAGGCCTATGACCAGAGCTTTTCTAGCTGATAAAAGTCTCGGGTTTCATCTTGCATAACGTGCAAAATGACATCGCCGAAATCAACCAGTACCCATTCTCCGGTGTCTTTGCCGTCAACGTGTCCAGGCGCATGCCCAGCGTTTTTCGCTTCAACCAATACATTCTCTGCAATTGAGGATACGTGACGTTTTGAATTACCAGAACAAATGATCATGGTATCTGTAATGGTCGACTTACCTCTAACATCAAGCTCAATGATATCACGGCCTTTCATGTCATCTATTTTGTCTTTAACAAACTGCTTAAGTTGTAGACTCTCCAAGTGTTTTCCTCTTATCTTTCTTCAATATATAACTGGTTGGCATCAATGTAATCAATGACGCTGTTTGGTATCCAGTTTTCAATAAAATCTTGAACGGCTTTATCTAAAGCCCCTGCGTTTTTTTGGGTTATGGTATTGCGCAACTGCGTTGACGAAATTGCTTTAAGGGGAGTATCAACTAACAATACATGTCCATTTTTACGTTGATGTAACTGCGCCGCATCTCGAGTAACAACAGGTTTGAGCCAATCTGCTACAGCCGGTGGCGGTGCAAAATTTTCGTCATCTCTTCGCATTACAATAAGGTGACAATACGCTAATAAGCATTCCCACTCGTACCACTTATCTAGATTATACAGTGAATCGGCACCAATGAGAAAACAGATTGTCTCGTCGGTTTGAGAATTTAATTCTCGCAGCGTTTTTACTGTATAAGATGGGGAAGGGAGAGAGAGCTCAATCAGCTCTGCGTGAAGCTTGGGGTTTTCTTCGCAACACAGATTGATCATATTCACTCTGTGTTTCTCAGACACTGATACCGATTTATGAGGCGGTAACTTGCATGGCATCAGGTAAACAGAGTCAATTGCTAAGGTTTCTGAGGCATTGAGCGCAGGCGTAATGTGACCGTAATGGGGTGGGTTAAACGTACCGCCCAATATCGCTTTTAACGCCACAGCTATTTATCCAATAACGGAATATTAGCTAAATTTACACCCATAAACATCATACACAGGTGGCATAGCTTTACATAAGGACGGGATATAACTTGTTGCTTAAAGGCAAGGTCGGCTTGACTCAACGCGTGTTGAATACTTTCTAACTGTTGCAAAGAAAGACGCTGCATTGCATTTTGATATACCGCCTGTTTATTTCGCCAAATGCCAAATCTCTGCCATTGAATAGGCTGTCCTTGTTGTTCAGCCGCTTTTAAATTCCACAGCTGTTCCCATTCTCTCACTAATGCCCAAATGATTATATTTGGCTCTAAACCCTCACTTTCTAATCGGTAAAGCATTTTAATACAGCGGGTGCTTTCTCCATTAAGCATCACATCAACAAGCTGAAAAACGCTGAAGCGAGATTGATCGACCATGGCTCGCTCAATTTGCTCATCGGTTACAGACTGATGCGGATAAAGCAGCGCAAGTTTATCTATCTCTTGTTTTGCGGCAAGAAGGTTGCCCTCACAAAAGTCGGAAATCATTTTTGCGCCATTTGCCGATACAGAAAGCTGATGCGAGGTAAGCTGCTGGTTTATCCATGTGCTTAATTGGCGTCCTTCAAGGGGATAACATAGTGTGGATGCGCCTATTTCGTCGAGAACTTTAAACCATTTTCCACGCTGTACGTCTTTACCAATTTTAGGCCCATGAATTAATAACAGCATGTCTGGGTTGAGTTTAGCGGCGACTTCTTGCAGCATTTTACTGCCCTCAGTGCCTGGCTTACCGGTAGGAAGTTCTAGCTCAATAAATTGCTGGCTTGAAAACAGAGACATACTTTGTGTTGCCTCAAGCAGCTGGTTCCATGAAAAACCGGTGTCAGCAACCAGGGTAGTTCTCTCGTCAAATCCCTTTGATTTTGCTTGTGTTCGAATTTGCTCGATAACGTCGAACTTCTGCTGCGGCTCGTCTCCAAACACCAAATAACAAGGTCTCAGACCTTTTTTGATATCTTGATGAAACTGGTTTGGGTAAATTTGCATGCCTAGTTGTCAGTCATCATTTTTCAATGTCCAATGCAGCAACCGCTTGACCGGATAAGCGTCTAATGATCATATCTGCTGCCTCGGCGCGCATTTCATCAAGCATTAAATCCAGCTCTCTCGATTTTGCCAATACCTGATCGGGGTCATCTTGATAATCACGCACCACTTCAAACTGCGCCGTCAAAGGCTCTTTGTTAGGAAAGGACACGCGATAACGCACCACATAAATGAGGTCGTACTCCGCGACTTGACCTGATGGATAAACGGATAAAAGTTGGCGTTCCAACTTTTCCGGTAAAAGGTAGATGCTGATGTTCTCACTCGGTGCGCTGTTGCTACCCCGTTCTTGTGACTTTAATCCGTAAATGTTCAATCTATTGTCGAGCGCACGCGCTAAGGGCGCATGTGCTCGGGCACTTTCAATTACAATAGTGTTGATATTGTCAGGGAGGCTGGGAGCGCCACGCAGATGAAAACCACAGCTGCTAAGGGTGCTGACTATCGCTGCAATACCGACTAATTTTAAAAGTGCATTCATTATCAATAGTCGCCTAGTTCGCTACAATGTTTACAAGCTTGCCGGGCACAACAATTACTTTTCGAATGGTTTTCCCATCGATAAATTGTTGGACATTCGACTGGGCGAGGGCGCTTGCTTCAATGTCCTCTTTGCTGGCATCAGCGGCAATGGTCATTTTGGCGCGTACCTTGCCATTTACCTGAACAATGATCAGCTTTTCGTCTTCAACAAGTGCGTCTTTGTCCACTTCTGGCCACGGCGCAATATCAATATCTTCGTTATGTCCAAGCACCTTCCACAATTCATGGGCAATATGCGGTGTAATTGGGTTAAGCAACAGAAGCACAGACTCGGTCGCTTCGCGCATAATAGCAATGTCCTGCACATCATCTTGCGGCGCTTTTTGAAGGTGATTCAGTAGCTCCATAATGGCAGCAACAGCTGTATTAAAAGTTTGTCGACGGCCAAGGTCGTCGCTTACCTTTTGAATAGTTTTGTGCAGTTCACGACGAAGAGCTTGCTGTGGTTTATTGAGCGCCTTCACGTCTAGCGCATCAGGAGTCCCTTTTTCAACGTGCTCAGTCACTAGCTTCCAAATACGACGAAGGAAGCGGTTAGCGCCCTCTACACCCGAATCTACCCATTCAAGAGTTTGTTCAGGTGGAGCAGCAAACATAGTAAACAAACGCACCGTATCTGCACCGTACTGATCGATAACTTCTTGCGGGTCAATGCCATTGTTCTTCGACTTCGACATTTTTGTCATGCCGCCGTGAGTGACAGGGGTGTTATCAGCGGTAAGCCATGCGTTAACAATACGGCCTTTGTCGTCTTTTTCAGTGGTTACTTCAGTAGGCGAATACCAGGTTTTCTTACCTTTATCGTCTTCTCGATAGTAAGAATCTGCTAGCACCATGCCTTGGCATAGTAAGCGCTTAAATGGTTCGTCTGAGTCTACCAAGCCTTCATCGCGCAATAATTTGTGGAAAAAGCGAGAGTAGAGTAGGTGCAATATTGCATGTTCTATTCCACCAACATATTGGTCAACAGGCAGCCAGTAGTTAGCTGACTTCGGGTCTAGCATGGCATCGGCGTTAGTTGCACTAGCATAGCGGGCGTAGTACCACGACGATTCCATAAAGGTATCAAACGTGTCCGTTTCACGCAGAGCGGGTTCACCATTGTAGGTTGTTTTTGCCCATTCAGGATCCGCTTTGATAGGCGAAATGACGCCGTCCATCTCTACGTCTTCCGGTAGCTCAACAGGAAGTTGCTCCGCCGGCACAGGCGCAGATTCACCGTTTTCTAGCCTTAACATTGGGATAGGGGTACCCCAATAGCGCTGACGACTTACCCCCCAATCTCGTAGGCGATAATTCACTTTGCGTTTGCCGCATTCTTTACTTTCCAGCTCATCTGCGATGCCGTTAAATGCCGCATCGAAATCAAGACCATCAAACTTTTCAGAGTTAATTAATGTGCCTTTTTCAGTGTAGGCAGACGCTGAAAGGTCGCATTTATCTTCATCACCTTCTTTGGCGGCAATAACTTGCTGAATGGGCAGATTGTACTTTGTTGCAAACTCCCAGTCTCGTTGATCGTGCCCAGGAACGGCCATTACAGCGCCAGAGCCGTATTCCATTAGTACGAAGTTAGCAATCCAAATTGGTAGCTTTTCGCCGGTAAGCGGATGAACAACCTCTAATCCTGTGGCGCAGCCCTTTTTATCCATAGTGGCCATTTCTGCTTCAGCAACTTTAGTATTTTTGCATTCGTCGATAAAACGAGCGATGTCTGGATTTGACTGTGCTGCAAATTCTGCCAACGGATGTTGGGCAGCAACAGCAACATAAGTAACGCCATAAAAAGTATCAGGGCGGGTGGTGTAAACAGTAAGATCGGCGATATCATTGACGGGTGACGCCAAATTAAAAGTAATGTCTATCCCTTCAGAGCGACCAATCCAGTTCGCCTGCATGGCGCGCACTTGGTCAGGCCATTCTTCAAGCTGTTCTAAATCGCTTAATAATTCTTCAGCATAATCGGTTATTTTGATAAACCATTGAGGGATTTCTTTTTGCTCAACTAACGCACCAGATCGCCATCCGCGGCCATCAATAACTTGTTCATTAGCCAACACCGTCTGGTCAATGGGATCCCAGTTCACTGTTGAGTTTTTCTTATAAACCAGCCCTTTTTCGTAAAGGCGGGTGAAGAACCATTGTTCCCAACGATAATAATCAGGTTTACACGTTGTAACTTCGCGGTCCCAATCGTAGCCAAAACCAAGCGAGCGAAGCTGGGTTTTCATATAATCGATATTAGAATAGGTCCACTTAGCAGGCGCCGTATTGTTGTTGATTGCTGCATTCTCAGCAGGCAGACCGAACGCATCCCAACCCATTGGCTGCATGACATTTTTTCCCTGCATACGCTGGTATCGGCTGATAACATCGCCAATGGTGTAATTGCGCACGTGACCCATGTGCAGACGTCCGCTTGGGTAAGGGAACATTGATAGGCAGTAAAATTTTTCTTTATCTACGTCATCAATTGCTTTGAAAGATTGATTATCTTCCCAATACTGCTGAACGCGTTTTTCTATATCTTTTGGGTTGTACTGATTATCGGCCATGAAACTTAGGCTTCCGCATTATTAAGTTGAAACGTTCTTACTTTGCTAGATGGTCGTTATTCTTGGCTCAAAATGGCGCCCAAGAATGGCACCAAAAGGTGATAAACAACGAAAATGTAGCGAGTTGAGTACTTATTTAGCCGCATAGAATACCCCACGGGAGAGTCATGCCTCAATAGCTTAACGTATATGAGCGGGATTTTTATTGCCACTTGCTGTAAAAATAAGCAAGTGGCGGTGTGTGTTTGTCTGATTCTTGTTCATTTGCGCTACGAAATCGTGGCAACGGGCGATAAGGGTTTGACACCCCAGTTAAATAGAGTTTCACTTACCTAAAAGCACTATAAAAAGAATGATATGTCAGTTGACAGTAAAGCCTTTGCGTTAGCTACCGATGCCTTAACGCCCACAATAAACAGACGAGTAATAAACAGCGCGCTTAAAGACGAGCAGGCGCTCAATGCCACCTTTATTGGACAAGAAAGGGCGAGAGAAGCCTTGACCTTTGGTTTAGGGATCGATGCCATTGGGTATAATTTATATGTGATGGGTGAACCTGCCACTGGTCGATTTACATTGGTAAAAGACTACATAGAGCGGCAAGTTGCGCGGTTGAGCTCGCCTGATGACTGGTGCTACATCAATAACTTTGACGAAGAGCGTGAGCCCGTGGCCCTTCGTTTTCCTCCTGGCGGTGGTAAGGTTTTTCAAAAAGATATCGCCCAACTTATCGACGACGTGTTAGACACATTTCCAGTGGCTTTCGACAACCCTGGATATCAGCGCAAACGCGCCTCTATTTCACGAGATTTTGAACAAAAGTACGACGAGGCCATCGACGCGGTAGAACGCTATGCCAACGCCAATGATATTGCTATGTTCGAAGAGAGTGGCGCCATCACATTTGTTCCTATTGTCGACGGTAAACCCGCCAACGACAGTCACGTTGCTACGCTGAGTAAGCAGCAGCGCCAACACTTTTATACACTCGTGGATGAACTAGAGAATAGATTAAGCGAAGGCTTGTTAAGTCTCCCAGCGTGGAAGCGTGAAAACTCTGAGCGTCTTCGAGAGCTTGATAGGGGGACTGCAGAGCAGGGAATTAAAACCCTAATAAAAGACCTTGAGCATCAGTATGCCGCAAATCTCGGTGTGATGAAGTACCTTAAGCAGCTAAAAACTGCTTTGGTCGACGCTATTCTCGTTATTCACCAAGAAGAACAGAAAGAAGAAAAAAGTGACGACTTTGACAAAAAGATATTTTTGGAAGAGCAGCTTTTACCTAATGTATTAGTGGCCAATAAGCGCGACGATGCTGCCCCCGTTATTTATGAGCCTAACCCCACTTACCAAAACTTATTTGGAAAAATTGAATATACCAACATTAACGGCAGTGTGTTTACTAATTACAGAATGATTCAGCCAGGTGCCTTACACCGCGCTAATGGTGGTTATTTATTGTTGGATGTTGACCAGCTTATCGAGCAGCCCTATGTATGGGAAACGTTAAAACTAGCTATTAAATCTGGGCGATTAAGAATGGATTTACCCCAGCAAGACGTTGGCATGGTCAATAACATTACGCTAAATCCACAGCCCATTGACTTGACTGTTAAGATTGTTCTGCTTGGTTCTCGAGATTTGTATTACACCTTGCAAGACTTTGATGACGAATTCGATGAGCTATTTCGGGTGTTGGTGGATTTCGATTTAGAAATTCCAGTCACTCGTCAAACTCTATTCGATTTCGTTGGAAAAATCCGTGCGCATTTAGCGTCATTAGGGCTCAAGGGTATTACCGCGAATGCCATGTGTCGCTTGGTCCAATTTTCATTGCGAAAAGCTGAACATAAAGAAAAGCTATCGGCACACTTTGCAGATGTGATAGAGCTAGTTAATGAAGCGCATTATTTCTGCGCTATGGCCGGTGCCAGTGAAATTGAACTTGGACATTTAATTACCGCCCTTGATGCAAAAAAGCGTCGAACCGGTCGAGTCAGTCAAACTTTGCTAAACGATATAAAGGAAGGCCACGTTCTTATCGACACTGAAAACAAAGCAGTGGGTAAGGTTAACGGGCTGACGGTTTTAGATGTAGGAGATACGGCGTTTGGCACACCTGCTCGTATAACGGCAACGGTATTTGCCGGCGCAAGTGGCGTGGTGGATATAGAGCGGGAAGTCGAGTTAGGGCAGCCCATACACTCTAAAGGGGTTATGCTGCTTAATGGTTACTTGGGTAACAAGTATGCTCAACATTTTCCCTTAACCCTTTCGGCCAATATTGCCCTTGAGCAATCCTATGGTCACATTGATGGTGACAGTGCATCGTTAGGTGAGCTGGTTGCGCTTATTTCTGCGTTAACGGAGATCCCTTGCCTACAAACCTTGGCCATTACAGGGTCAATAAACCAATATGGTGAAGTGCAAGCTGTGGGGGGCGTTAATGAAAAAATTGAAGGTTTCTTTGACCTTTGCCAATACCGCGGGCTTACAGGAACTCAAGGCGTTATTATACCTAAATCTAATGCTATTAATTTAGTGTTAGATGCAACCGTCGTGGATGCGGTGAAAAAAGGGCTGTTTCACATATACACAGTGGAAACTGTTGATGATGCGCTTACTATATTGATGCAGCAAGAAGCGGGCAAACTAAGTAGTAAGGGAAGATACCCGAAAAACTCAATTAACTATCATGCCGTAAACAGGCTATACAATATTGCGTTAATTGTTAGCGGTGGCGATGGAGAGTAAAGCGCGGCATTGTCACTACAATCAGGTGACCGCCACGCTTTTAACGTTAATGTCGGTCGGCCCTAGGCAACTCAATACTAGTTCGCAGCATAACTAATGAGTGTCGACTATTTGGGTGGCATCCGAAGGCCACCGTCCAAACGTATAGTTTCGCCATTAATATACGTGTTATCTGCGATTTGCATAACCAGTTTTGCAAATTCTTCAGGTAAGCCTAAACGCTTTGGAAACTGAACATTTGCTGACAGAGCTTCTTGCACTTTTTCTGGCATAGCAAGCAGCATAGGCGTACCCATCACGCCGGGCGCGATTGTATTCACGCGAATACCTAGTGGCGCCAAGTCTCGAGCCATAGGTAGGGTAAGACCAATGATGCCGCCTTTACTCGCAGCATAGGCCGTTTGGCCTATTTGGCCTTCATAGCCGGCCACCGATGCCGTATTAATGATAAGGCCACGTTCACCTTCATCATTGATAGGAGACTGTTTTGCCATTGTTGCAGCAACAAGCCGTGCAACGTTAAAGCTGCCAACAAGATTAATGTCGATGGTTTTTTGAAAGTCGCCAAGGGGGGCAGGGTTGCCTTCTCTGTCGAGTAAGCGTTTTGCTGGAGCAATACCGGCGCAGTTAACCACCATACTTATGGCGCCAAATTTTGCAGTGGTAGCGTCGATTCCTCGTTGAACCTGCTCTTCATCGCGAACGTCTACGTGAGAAAAAAGCGTGCCTTCTTCACCTAGTTCAGATACGCGCTGGGCGCCCTGTTCGTTATTTAAATCGAAAAGACTGACTTTAACGCCGGCGCCTCTAAGCGCAACCGCAGTTGCATGGCCCAAACCAGAGCAGCCGCCAGTGACTATTGCAGTAAGATTAGTTAACAACATTGATATCCCGTTTGTTCTCGTTGTTTTAACAAGATTTTAACGGGATTTGGTAGGAAAAACTATGGCGCTAGCCTATGCTAGCACCAAAAGCTTTCTTATTTTGGCAACTGAATTTTACAGTCTTCGCCAGGACGGTAAATAATAAGCGTGTGACCTATGACCTGAAGCTTGTGTGCGTTAGTTTCGCGAACGATAGCATCCATTATCAACGATTTTTCTTCGCGATCGTCAGAGGGCACTTTTACTTTGATCAATTCGTGATGATTTAAGGCGCTATCAATTTCCGCTACTACGCCCTCAGTGAGGCCGTTTGAACCAAGCTGTACGATTGGTTTCATTGGGTGAGCTAGGCCTTTAAGAAATTGTTTCTGTTTATTTGAAAGTTTCATTTAATAAATATTCTTACAATTATTCTGTTAGTTTATGCTTGAAATAACGTATTCTAACGCCATCTCCCCTACAATCCTAATAACATTGTAATTGAATGACAAAAAAGAACCAATCCGCCAGCAGTAAACGCTGGCTCAAAGAACATTTCGACGACCATTATGTGCAAAAAGCGCAGAAAGAGGGTTGGCGGTCTCGCGCTATCTACAAGCTGGAAGAAATTCAGAATAAAGATAAATTAATCAAACCTGGAATGACATTGGTCGATTTAGGTGCAGCCCCTGGTGGCTGGTCACAGCTCTCTGCAAAGTTAGTCGGCGACAAAGGTCAGGTCATCGCTTGTGACATTTTACCTATGGATTCCATTGTAGGTGTAGACTTTCTTCAGGGTGACTTTCGCGAAGAAGAAGTTTTAAATGCATTATTGAACAGAATTGATGGGAACACCGTAGATATAGTGTTGTCTGACATGGCACCTAACTTAGCTGGTAATTCGGCGGTGGATCAGTCTCGTTCTATGTACTTGTGTGAGCTGGCGTTGGATATGTGTCATCAAGTATTGAAGCCGGGTGGCTCATTCGTCATCAAAGTGTTTCAAGGTGAAGGTTTTGTTGAGTTTATGAATTCACTTAAACAATCTTTCACCACCATAAAAACGCGGAAGCCTGCTTCGTCGAGATCACGGTCTCGTGAGGTGTATTTGGTGGCTTGTGGGTATAAAGTGTAGTACGCTTTGAATTAAGCGATTTTTGTTGCGAACCGTTTTGCATATTGAATAAACAACTTGTTCAAAACCGCATCGGTTCGGATTTATAGAGGTTAGTAGCATTGAGCGACATGGCAAAAAATTTAATCTTATGGTTGGTTATCGCCGTTGTATTGATGTCGGTTTTCCAGAGCTTTTCACCGAGTGAATCTGCTCGTTCACAAACTGACTACACAACATTCCTAAGAGAAGCGGAGCAGGGCAATATCCGTGAAGTTCGCATTAACAATGATGGCGAAATTCGCGGCACTAAGCGCTCTGGCGAATCTTTTCAAACCTTTGTACCTTACTTCGATGACAAGCTGGTTTCAGACTTGGTGAAAAATGACGTAAGAGTTTATGGAGAGCCACCAGAGGAGCAATCACTCCTCGCATCGATATTTATATCGTGGTTCCCAATGTTACTGTTAATTGGTGTTTGGATATTCTTTATGCGCCAGATGCAGGGCGGCGGTGGCAAAGGCGCCATGTCTTTCGGCAAGAGCAAGGCGCGCTTGTTAGGCGAAGATCAAATCAAAACGACGTTTGCAGACGTTGCGGGTTGTGACGAGGCAAAAGAAGATGTGTCTGAATTGGTTGACTTCTTGCGCGATCCTTCGAAATTCCAAAAGCTAGGCGGTAAAATCCCGAAAGGCGTATTAATGGTCGGTCCTCCGGGAACGGGTAAAACGCTGCTAGCAAAAGCCATTGCCGGTGAAGCCAAAGTGCCATTCTTCAGCATCTCGGGTTCTGACTTTGTTGAAATGTTTGTGGGTGTAGGCGCATCACGCGTTCGCGATATGTTCGAACAAGCGAAAAAAGCAGCACCCTGTATTATCTTTATTGACGAGATAGACGCTGTCGGACGCAAGCGTGGTGCTGGATTAGGCGGTGGTCACGATGAGCGTGAACAAACCCTTAACCAGATGTTAGTTGAAATGGATGGCTTTGAAGGTCACGAAGGGATTATCGTTATTGCGGCAACTAACCGCCCAGACGTACTCGACCCTGCGTTACTTCGTCCAGGTCGTTTTGACCGTCAGGTTATTGTTGGTCTTCCCGATATTCGCGGTCGTGAACAAATTCTTAAAGTGCACATGCGTAAAGTGCCTATCGCAGACAATGTTGAAGCATCATTGATTGCTAGAGGAACACCAGGTTTTTCTGGTGCTGACTTAGCAAACCTAGTGAACGAAGCTGCTCTATTTGCCGCCCGCGGTAGCAAGCGTGTCGTTGCCATGGAAGAGTTCGAGAAAGCGAAAGACAAAATCATGATGGGCTCTGAGCGTAAGTCTATGGTGATGTCTGAGTCTGAAAAAGAAATGACAGCATATCACGAAGCAGGACACGCAATTGTAGGTCGTATAGTGCCTGAGCACGACCCTGTATATAAAGTGTCAATTATTCCTCGTGGTAGAGCACTTGGTGTCACTATGTATTTACCGGAGAAAGACCGCGTAAGTCATTCTAAGCAGCACTTAGAGAGTATGATTTCGAGCTTGTTCGGCGGTCGAATTGCAGAGCAAATCATTTACGGCGATGACAAGGTGACTACCGGTGCATCAAACGATATCGAGCGTGCTACTGATATCGCTCGTAAGATGGTAACGCAATGGGGATTATCTACTAAGATGGGACCTATGCTGTACGCAGAAGAAGAAGGCGAAGTTTTCCTCGGTAATTCAATGTCGAGAGCGTCAAGTATGTCTGACGACACAGCCCGTGCCATCGATGCTGAAATTAAATCACTGATCGACCGTAACTACGACAGAGCGCAGCAAATTCTAGAAGACAATAAAGATGTTCTTCATACGATGAAAGACGCGCTTATGAAGTATGAAACCATCGATGCTAAGCAAATTGATGATTTGATGAACCGTACCGAAGTGCGTCCTCCTGCAGACTGGGACGACAGCAAACCATCGGGTGGCGACAAGCCTAGTGGTGGTTCGCCAGTGAAAGAAGGTGAAATTAAAAACGACGGTGTAGATAAACCATCAGTCGGTAAGCCAGGGGATATTCCTAGCTAGCACCTCTTTACACTATTTTTTGTAATTCAAAAAACGCCAGTTAATCTTGGGCTGATACTTAAATAGGGATCTGAAAAGTCAGATCCCTTTTTTTATTTCATAGTGAAATCAGTTGTTTAATAGTGATGTAATATCATAAATCGCATTCGAGAGCAGATTTATATACAATAAAAA
>NZ_JAAAWO010000001.1 GCF_010500895.1 Alteromonas genovensis | reverse complement strand
AAGAACGTGGTTGCTAGTGCAACCTCACCGTAAGCCGTTGCTTCTTGGTGACTCACTCCGTTTGAGTGAGGTGCGCATTATACGCTGGAAGTTTTTGCTGTCAACACTTTTTGAAAATTTATTTTCTCAAGGCTAACTTCGAAACTCCCGTCTTTACTGGCCTTAACGGTTAGTAAAGACTTGCTTCTCTTGCTAAGAGCTGGGTAAGTCGTTTTGCTTTTCCCCCGAAGCGGATGCGCATTCTACTTATCTCTCGCTCGCCGTCAATAGCCTTCTTAAAATAAAAAGCAAAAAAGCGACCAAGTGGTCGCTTTTTAATCTTTTTGTCTATTTATTGTCAATAACGATAACCGTTCATCTGGGTTTAACGCAATCCGTGTCGTTTTCACGGCTGTTTCTGCGCCTAATACATCGCCCGTCTATGTAACCTTATCGTCATCGTTAGACTGAGTATTCGCATTGCTAGACTCATTTTTAAAGTCGGCATCTTCTTCATGATCACCAACAACATCATCTAAGGTAACTTTATCTACCGTTCTAAATGTATTGATTGGACCAGCGAGTGCGTAAAGCGCAAACACTATAAAAAGAACCAACGCTGGCTCTGTTGCCACAACAACAAATATAAGCAGCACTAACAATAACGCAACGAAAGGTACCTTGCCGTGCCAATTCACTTCTTTAAACGAGTTATATTTAAAGT
The DNA here is from genome assembly GCF_010500895.1 of Alteromonas genovensis. Lineage (GTDB taxonomy): Bacteria > Pseudomonadota > Gammaproteobacteria > Enterobacterales > Alteromonadaceae > Alteromonas > Alteromonas genovensis. The sequence goes on along the minus strand of NZ_JAAAWO010000001.1, from coordinate 670,541 downwards.
TACTCACCATTAATAACCCAGCAAGACCGGTAACGGCAGCAACAACAAGACCATAGTCTGTACCGACCACGTCGTATTCAACACCAACCCATACTAAGCCCGATACTACCGCAGCCGCTGCTGGGCTTGCTAAACCTTGGAAAAAACGTTTGTCTGCAATACCCACCTGCGTATTGAATCGCGCTAGCCTTAATGCAGCACCAGCTACATAGACAAATGCGGCAAGCCAACCCAGTTTACCTAATTCAGTTAATCCCCAATTGTAAGCAACTAATGCTGGCGCCATACCGAATGACACCATATCAGCCATAGAGTCGTATTCGGCTCCAAAATCGCTTTGCGTGTTTGTCATCCTTGCTACTCGGCCATCCAAACCGTCGAATATCATGGCAATAAAAATAGCGACCGCTGCAGCCTCGAATCGACCATTCATAGATGATACAACCGCAAAGAAACCCGAAAACAGGCCCGCAGTAGTTAGTAAATTGGGAAGTAAGTATATCCCTTTACGCTTTTGTTCAGACATAGGTCCTCATAATTTAGCTTACTTATTTGTTAATTATTTCATATATATCACGCCGCGCATAGGAATAGAGAAATCGCAGGCGATTAAATAGCAGATAACAGAGTATGCGAACGCATACCGAACAATCATCTTAATACATCTAACATAAGCGAACCATGTTGAAGTTCCTCGCGCGCAGCGCAGAGAGAGCTTGTCCCTATCAATTTATATAGGAAAATTGAAATGCGGTTAAGTTCGATAATAAAGATGTCTACCCTCACGACCGGCCTGCTGGCAATAAATGCTGCAACAGCAGGAAGTCACAGTACTACAGACTACTCACACTGTAGTACTTCGCAAGGGTCTTCAGGTGAATGTAATTCTCCTCTAGGTGAGAATGTTTACAATTTAGTAGATCACGGAATCGTTGAAAGCACTAACGCGTCATCGTCTAAAATTTCCATTGGCGGAGTTAACGTCGCTATTAGTGGTTGGTCTGATACCTATGGATATAACGATGATATCGTTGTGGGTGCAGATAGCTATAAAATTTCTAATTACTATGGATATGGTGTAACGAATAGCGACTGGGAATCGTCAAGAAACTCTCCAGATCACGCAATCGACAATATCAATACGAAAAACGGAAATTGGCAAGATTTTGACTTTATTCTGTTTTCATTCGACGAAGCGGTATCACTCACTGGAGCAAGTTATTCTTGGGTGTACAATCAAAATGATTCGCAGGTATCAGTTGCTGCTCTCGACGATATAGATACATTATCTTCTGGTTCGAACACTTGGAGCGATATTGTCAGTAACGCTGTTTCGTCATCGTATGACATTATAAAATATGATACTTCCGACTCGCACTTCAAATATACGTCAGAATTTGGCTTGAGTGCCTCCGCTAGATATTGGCTAGTCGGTGCTTACAACACAGTGTTTGGAGATATTGGCGGCAACTCTTACGATGATGCGTTTAAGCTGACCGGCGTAGGCTTCTCTGTTAATGACTCCCCTTCCACTACTGAAACGACAGCCGTAAGTGAACCCAGTGCTGCGGGACTGCTCTTAGGATCAGGATTGCTTGTTATGTGGCGTAGAAAACGTAAGGCATGGCGCATCTAGACTTTAGACTAAAGCTGACGGGTGAACCTTGTCAGCTTTTTTTACGTAATCACTCCGAATAATCAAAAAGTTCTTACAAAACAGAACAATACAAAATGGCACATAAAGTGCTTTACATAGAAATAACTTTGTAAATATTTTTCTGGTAAACACTTAATGAAACTTTTAAAAGCTGTTGTTTCAAGTCTCGCCCTAATTAGCACATGTAATGTTTATGCTGACGTACCTCTTCATGAGGCAACTGTTTCGCTTAAAAACGATAAAATAGCGCATGCCACAACACCAGGCACTCACGTAACTACCGTAGATATTGATGGAAAGTTAGTGTCTATGGGTTTTTCAGGATGGTCTGACAATGCGGGCTTTTTAAATGACACATTAAAATCAGGCACTATTGATGGTTGGTACAATTGTGACATCAACGAAGTTGGATGCACAGACCAAAATAGAAAGTACGGCTATGGAATTGAAAACAGTGAAAGTGGCGACAGCCACTCTGCAGATAATTATTCTGGCGGTGGTGATTTCGATATGTTTCTTTTCACATTTAGCGAAGACGTTACTCTAGCAGGAGCTGGTTTTAGCTGGATGAATGGCGATAACGGCAATAATGAAGTCACTGTTGCAGGTATTAGCGACATTAACGCTTTCTTTTCTGGTACCAGCGCTACGTGGCAAAATGTAAAGGCTAATATAATTTCTGGGACGCTTGGCCATTTTGGTATTAACGCAAAGGGTGCTAACGGGCTCTATGAATCTAAATTCGAAACAATTACTGGAAAAGCTCAATATTGGTTGGTAGGTGCATACAACACCATTTTTGACGAAGTTGGCAGTCAATCCGGCGACGGTGTAGGGCTCAAACTTTCAACATTGGACATCTCAATCGCGAAAACAACAACTACAACAGACGTCAGCGAGCCAGGTGCTCTTGCTCTAATGAGCTTAGGTCTTGGTTTAGTGCTTTACAGACGCAAACGTCGCGCTTAATTGTTTTAAAACAGTTAAAAAACACGTATCTTTAGAAGGTGGCTTTGGCCACCTTTTTTTATGCTATTTTTATGCTTGAGTAAGGCAAACCCAAAGGTAACTATGAACTTTTTTAATAATAAAAAGCGCTTTGTTAAACGCGCTCTCTTCTCTGTCATCGCCACCTCTTTTTTCACCGTGAACGGTTTTGCGACAACATCAGAGGATTACGAGAAGGCGTTAACTGCGTTCAATCACAGTGAGTATGACGAAGCGTATATACACCTTAAAAATAGCCTGCAAAAAGACCCTGAAAATTTAGCCGCTAAAATTCTGATGGGAGAAATCCTACTTATTAATGGTTACCTTACCGCAGCAGAACTAGAGTTTGTTGAAGCATTAGAAATGGGGGCCGATATCAATTTAGTCGCTGAGCCCCTAGGAAATACCTGGCTGTTTTTGAACAAATACCAAGATATCGTCGACTTTAGTGAACTTGATAAACTCTCTGGGGACTCTGAGCAAGAATGGCTGCTTATCCGCGCCACTGCATGCATTCGTTTGGAAGATGAAGCCTGTGCCCTTAAAGATTACAACGCACTCTTATCTCGCGCCCCCAGCTTTGTGCCTGCGATAAATGGTTTGGCCTCAATTGCTCTTCAGAACGAAGATTTGACGAAGGCGTCGACGCTCATCAACAGAGCTATGGATGTAGAGCCAGAAAACGCGATAACTTGGCGATTGAAAGGCCAACTCGCTTATCGTCAAGGCGATAAAGATGCAGCAACTGCGCACTTACAAAAAGCGTTAACCTTTAATAGGGACGATCCAATTGCTCTGCGCAATCTTGTAGACCTTTACTTAGAAGCTAAAGACTACGACACCGCTAAACTGTTTGTTGACGAGATTATCGAAGATACACCTAATGATCCTCTTGCCATTCTGCTCAATAGCTGGCTACAAAGTAGAGACAACAAACAGGCAATAGACAATGAAAAGCTAAAAGAGCTCAATGAGTTTATGGCGCAGTTAGACCCAGACCTTATTACCTCGCAGCCAATGCTGCTGTATATCAGTGGGCTGACTAATTTTTTCAATAATAATATGGAAACCGCAGCTAAGGATTTCACCACTTATCTGCAAAAAGAGCCTGACGATCTGCAAGCAGTATTGATGCTTAGTCAAGTTTATATGGCCACGCAGCAGGATAAGCAAGCACTACTGCTTCTTGAACGCCATCAAAAAGCGCTTATGGAAGACCCCGATTCAGCGCTTATGCTTGGCAATCTTTTTATAAGCCAAAACAAAGCGTTTAAAGCAGAACGTTTACTGCAAAACTTAGAGTATAAATATCCCAACGAAGGCAAGTTACAGCTTTTCAAAATTAAGCTGATGGCCGCAAGGGGCAAACGAGAAGAAGCGCTTTCTATATTAGAGGACAATCTACCCGCGTACCGTGACAACGCAGGCTTTTTATTTACTTACTCATTAATGAATTTACAAGCCGAAAAATTTGAGAAAGCACTTAGTGGCGCAGAACTTCTTGGTGCCCTATTTCCGGATGAAGCTGAAGTGTATAACTTGAAGGCCGGCATTTTAATCCGTCAGGGACTTCTGGAAGAAGCAAAAACCAATATTAAAAAAGCGCTGGAACAAAACCCGACGTTATTCCCAGCGAAATTTAATTTAGCCGCCACGCAGAGTAGATTAGGTAACGTTGAGCAGTCTAATGAGCTTATCGAAGAATTATTGACGCTATCTCCACAGCACAATGAAACATTGATGCTAAAAGCATTTAACCTGTCAAAAGAAGGTGAGTTAGATAACGCCAAACAAATTTATCTGGATATTCTTACGCTATCACCATCAAACATGGCGGCAAGAGAGCGAGTTTCATTTTTATACCAACAGCAAGGCGACACCAAAAGTGCGTTGTATCATTTAGATCTTTTGCTGAAAGACGACTTTGATAATGCAGACTACCTGCTTCGCAAAGCTGCCTTACAAATACAAACCAACGAGCGAACTGATGCAGAGAAAACACTGAGTATTGTCCGCAACTTTATTAACGACGATGCCGGTAAATTAATCACTTATATGGAGCAGGTTCGCGCTATAGGTAACGATGAAGCAGCAGAGGCTGCCATGGCAAGAGCCTATGAAATTGCCAACAACAATACATTTGTGACCTTACGCTACGCCAGCCTATTATTAGATTTGCAAAGCAATGACAAAGCAAAACGATTACTTGCCAATATTTCGAAGGAACAGCAACAGAGTGCGGTCTATCATTTCTTAGCGGGTAGGCTTAATGCTAACCTAGGCAAAAGCGAGTCCGCAGTTAACGCCTATAAGCGCGCATTAGCTATAGATCCAAGTTTTGCCCAAGCGTTTATCGCTATTTATAACTATGCTCTTAACGAACAGTTTGTCGACGTTTTTCTAAACACAGCCCGTAAAATGGTCGAAAAAAATGCTAACAACTTACTGGCCAAAAATTTACTAGCGCAGTATCTGTTTTTTATTCGTGATTTTGAAGAGTCAACGGCTCTCTATGAAGAGCTCGTCAAAGAGCCTAACCTTTTAAATCCAGCTGAAGCTTACAATCGATTAGCGATAATGAGTATAGAAGCGTCGCTGGTGACCGCGAGAAACTATGCGCAAAAAGCCTATGAACTACAACCAAACTCAGCAAGCATTTTAAATACCTACGGCCATATAAAGGCACTGCGGGGTGATTTTGAACAAAGCTTACAAATGTTGCGAGACGCTTTTGCTAGAGACGCAAAGGATCCAAACATTCGCTATCATCTTGGGTTTACCCTTGCCAAGTTAGGTCGTATCGATGAAGCGAAAAGGGAGTTGGAATACGCGGTAAATGTAGAGCGCCCATTTTTCAAGCGCCCTCAAGCCAAAGCACTGTTAGAGAGTTTATAGTAGAAAGCTTATAAAGCGATTATCAGCTTTCGCCTTAGCGCTTGGCTTTGGCTTTGCCTTAGCTTGGCTTAAAAAAGTCCTATTAAGAGCCACTCGATTTAAGGGCAACATGCAACAAGCACTACCCGCAACAAGCGCAGTTACGGGCGTGCTTGTCCATTTTGCCAATTCCCGGGTTAAACGTATTGGTGGGGTCTAATTTTTGATAAAAGCGTTGTAACGTCTCCTCTGCGTCATATAAATGACCCACATTATGCTCAGCTGGGTATTTCGCTCCACGATTATCGAGCAGCGCTAGCATGTCAGCCTTAACCTGCTTAGCATCGGCCCCCTTTTTCAGTACATAGTCTTGGTGAAAGACATGGCAAAAAAAGTGGCCGTAGTATAAGGCTTTATCGATATGCCGACTTATCTGCTCAGGTAAGCTTTCTAGCCAGCTTTCATCGTTGCGCCTAAGTGCAATATCAAGGGCTAATACTTCTCCTACGTCATCTTCATTAAGAGTTTGATAACGCATGGCTGCGCCTGCAGCAGCAAATCGCAACAAGAAGGCTTTCGACGCTTCCTCTTTATTGCAAATAATAAATGCACCTTCTCTCTTCTCTGTATCAAAAAGATTACCTAAGTACCGCTTCGCTTCCTCTATACCTTGATTACTCATTTTAAGAATAAGATGGTGTTCGTACTGGTCTCGAAATTGGGTTAATGATTCAGGTAAAAACTGAGGAAAAAGACCACCCGCCAGCTGCATTGCTTTGTCGGTAAAATGGTTAGGAAACACTGCTGAACGACGAAGTAACGCGTCAATGCGACCTTTAGCGGCAAATAATTTGGGAAGTGCTGCTGTACCTAAGTGATGAATACATAAGCAGGTGTCTTTTCCATATTTTTCTGCAATGTTGAACATGTCTCTATGCAAATACTCCCCCACTTCGGGAAGTTGCGAGAACTGAGCTAACATATCCCGTCTGATTTGCGTTAATACTGCCTGATCATTGGTGCCAATATAGAAGGTTTGCTCTTCTTGAGGTACTTCAAAAGTATCAACAACAACAGCGAAAATGGCTATTTTGCCAGCGCAGCCGCTGGCCTCGAATAAACGAGATGGGTCTGCGTTAAAGCGGCTAGGCGTATCGGCGTGAGTATTTCGTACTATCTCTTCATAATCACTGGCTGATGCTTTTTTATCAGTCTGTATGTTATCTTTCGCAAAATTGCCCGATGAAAGGTTTGCAATAATGTCTTCTGGAGTGTCACCCAATTCAATGCCTAGATGATTGACCAGCCCCAGTTTGCCACTGTTATCTACATGGGCGTAAAGCGATAGCTCAGTATACGCAGGGCCTCGCTTAACCAATGCACCGCCTGAATTATTGGCTATCCCCCCGACTATTGAAGCTCCTAAACATGAAGAGCCAATGACAGAGTGAGGTGCCCTTCCCAATGGTGCTAATTGCTTTTCAAGCTTGTGTAGTGTAGCACCAGGAAAGCTGATGGCTTGCTGACCATTATTGATAAGAACGATATCGTTCATCGCTAATGTATTGATAACGACTACTGGCCTGTCGTAGTCACTGCCACTTGGCGTAGACCCTTCAGTAAGGCCTGTATTTGCCGCTTGCATGATAATAATGCATTTTTCGGCGACACAAATTGTAAGGGCTTCCCAATATTCCATAAGCGTTTTAGGGAAAAGAACAGCGATAGCATCACCGCCGCCTGAACGCCAGCCCGTTCTGTAGTGCTCGGTAACTTTACTGTTTACAGACACGCTGTCATCACCTAACGCACCTTGAAACTGTTCAATAATACTGTTTATTTTCACTGCCGCTCTTTTTTCAATTTCATTGTTTATCAATTCCTATACTACCGCCTCAACACAAAGATGCCCATTAAATACAGACACAAAAAAGCGGGTGTTAAACCAACACCCGCTCGTTTTTTACCGCACTAGCTTAGCTGTTTTTTTAAAGCATTAACTCAATAAAAGTTTGCCTACCTATTCATTCACAATAAACAATTTTTCATTGTTGGCATCTATCTTAACCGTAGACTCTGGCTCTAACTCTCCTGAAAGCAATTGCTGTGCTAACGGGTTTTCTATTTGAATTTGAATCGCCCGTTTGAGCGGCCTTGCCCCAAAGATAGGGTCGAAACCAGCTTCGGCTAGCTTGTCCATTGCACGGCCAGTAAGGCTGAGCTTATACCCCTTCTCTGCAAGCCTCGCTCTTAATGATGCAAGCTGTATTTTTGCAATCGCTTTTATCTGCTCTTTACCCAAAGGATGAAATACAACAATGTCATCAACACGGTTTATAAACTCAGGGCGGAAGTGCTGGCCTACCACATTCATCACCATCGACTTCATTTCATCGTACTGACTTTCATCATGCTTATCTTGTATGACGTCTGAACCAAGATTAGACGTCATGATCACAACGGTATTTTTAAAATCTACTGTGCGACCTTGACCATCTGTTAGTCGACCATCATCGAGCACTTGAAGCAGAATATTAAATACATCAGGATGAGCTTTCTCCACTTCATCTAACAGTATGACTGAATAAGGCTTTCTGCGAACGGCTTCGGTTAAATACCCTCCTTCCTCATAGCCGACATAACCAGGAGGAGCGCCAACAAGGCGTGAAACCGAATGCTTTTCCATAAACTCAGACATGTCTATTCTGATCATGGCGTCTTCGGTATCGAACATAAAACCGGCCAACGTTTTACACAATTCAGTTTTACCCACGCCCGTAGGCCCTAAAAACAAAAAGGAACCAATTGGTCTATCTGGGTCCGCTAATCCTGCTCGAGAGCGACGAATAGCATTAGATACCGAGTGCAATGCTTCTTCTTGGCCTACCACTCGTTTGTGCAGCACATCTTCCATGCGAAGTAACTTATCTCGCTCACCTTCTAACATTTTAGATACCGGGATGCCTGTCCACCGAGACAATACATCTGCAATTTCGTTGTCTGTTACCTTATTCTTGACAAGCTTGGTTTCACGGGTTTCATTTTCAGCGGCGTGCTCTAATTTAGCTTCAAGTTCTGGAATTCGCCCATATTGAAGCTCAGACATACGATTAAGATCGGATGCTCGACGGGCAATCTCTAAATCTAGTTTAGCTTGCTCGAGCTCAGACTTTATTGTCTGCGTGCCCTGCATGGCGTCTTTTTCATCAAGCCATACTTTTTCGAAAGCCGCATATTTAGTTTCCGCCTGCTCTCGTTCAAGCTCTATCATTTCTAAGCGCTTATGACTGGCATCGTCCGTCTCTTTAGCCAACGCTTGTTCTTCTAGCTTCAACTGAATGATTCGACGCTCAAGCCTGTCCATATCTTCAGGCTTAGAATCTATTTGAAGTCGAATACTTGATGCGGCTTCGTCAATTAAATCGATGGCTTTATCAGGCAGTTGTCTGTCGCTTATATAACGATGAGACAAACTTGCAGCCGCTACAATAGCAGGGTCGGTAATATCAACAGAGTGATGTAGCTCGTAACGCTCTTTAAGGCCACGCAATATAGCAATAGTGTCTTCAACACTTGGCTCTTCCACTAATACCTTTTGGAATCTGCGCTCCAATGCCGCATCTTTTTCTATGTATTGACGGTACTCATTAAGAGTCGTCGCTCCCACACAATGAAGTTCCCCGCGAGCGAGCGCTGGTTTAAGCATGTTACCTGCATCCATGGCACCATCACCTTTGCCAGCTCCAACCATGGTGTGAAGCTCGTCAATAAAGAGAATGACTCGTCCCTCTTCCTTCGACAGCTCATTAAGAACTGCTTTTAAACGTTCTTCAAATTCACCGCGGTATTTAGCGCCAGCAATCAGTGCTCCCATGTCCAAAGAAAGAACTCGTTTGTTCTTAAGCCCTTCAGGCACCTCACCGTTAATAATTCGCTGTGCTAGCCCTTCAACAATTGCCGTTTTACCCACACCTGGCTCACCGATTAACACCGGATTATTCTTTGTGCGGCGCTGCAACACTTGAACAGTGCGGCGAATTTCATCGTCTCTGCCAATGACTGGGTCAAGTTTACCCTGCTCCGCTCGCTCGGTAAGGTCGGTAGTATATTTTTCTAATGCCTGACGCACATCTTCTGCATTGGGGTCGGTAACCGTTTGACCGCCGCGCATATCATCAATTGCTGCCTCTACGATATCTTTGGTCACGTTAAGGCTTCTTAAAATTTCACCGAGTCGACCTTTATCGTCTATGGCGGCAACAACAAAAATTTCAGAAGTGATGTAGTCGTCTTTACGCTGCTGTGCAATCTTGTCACACATATTAAGTAAGATAACGCTGTCCTTACCTAACTGAACTTCACCGCCAATACCCTCAATGCGAGGAAGCCTTTCTATCGCTTGGCTTAACGCCGAACGCAGTGCGTTAACGTTAATTTTTGCTTGGTCAAGTAATGGTCGCACTGAACCGCCCTGCTGATTAAGCATGGCCGTCATTAGGTGGACAGGTTCGATATATTGATGGTCTCGACCCAATGCGAGTGATTGAGCATCGGATATAGCGAGCTGAAATTTACTGGTAAATCTGTCTAATCTCATAACCTCAACCTTAAAATGAATATTTCTTTATGTTCTATTTATGGGAGCTTATGAATGACGATTCAAGTAAGTAATGACAAAGATGATGAAAAACTTGATTGAGCGCAAAGTTAACGCTTGCCAATGACACTCACAATTCGACCTGTAGCCTCGAAATTGCTGTGCGTGGCTTTTCGATGGGAATAAAACAAGTCGCTACGGCAATAGGTACAATAATGGCTTTGCTCAACGTGTTTAATACCAAGGTGTGTTAACTGCTGATTTGCTATTTGAGGTAGGTCTAACAGGTACTTACCCGCTTGCTTTTTTGGCGTTACGCAGTTTTTGTAATAGGAGAATTTGTTGGCAAGCGCTTCGTTAACCTCGTAACACTGTCCACAAATGGCAGGGCCAACCCAGGCTATTAGCTGTGATGGATCAGTAGAAAAGTGCGTTACGGCATCAGCAATAATAGTGGCTTCCAGTCCCTTCCATCCGGCATGGATAGCTGCAACCTCCTTTCCTCTATTATCGCTTATCAGTACCGGTACGCAATCTGCCGTCATCACCGCACAAAAATGCTCTGGACGTGAGGAAAATGAGGCATCAGCTTCAACAGATAGCGTGGGCAAAGTGGCAATGGTGTTGCCATGTACTTGCTCTAGCCATGTTATCTTTTCGCTATGTGGCAAACGCGCGCGATTCTCGCGGACGCTGATAATGTCATCGCCCACATGCGCCCCTATGTTGAGCCCCAGATAGTCTTTTGCGCCCGAATTTTCTTGAGCAGTTTTAGCTTGAGTCGTTTTAGCCTGAGCACTTTTACTCTGAGTAGCTTTACCTTCTTGGGCGCTGCTATCTACTAGAAATTTATCGCTTACACCGCCACATCGAGTGGATGTATAGGCCACTACATTATCGGGAAAGCACTCTGGAATTATGAAACGCTCAGCGGATGACATGTGGCTAAATCATGTCTTCCGGATTGTCTTTTGTATCCTGTCTAACCGCTTCTAATAGCGACTGCATATCGTTGGGCAACGGTGCTTTGTACGTCATCCATTCTTCGCTTTCCGGATGGAAAAACGAAAGTTGTGCCGCGTGAAGAGCCTGTCGCTGGAAACCTCTCAATGCATCGATAAAGCTTTCAGATGCGCCTTTTGGTAATCGAGGGCGCCCACCGTAAGTTTGATCGCCTAACAAAGGATGTTTCAAATGCGCCATATGAACACGAATTTGATGAGTTCTACCTGTCTCTAGTTTTAAGCGGATGTGCGTGTAGGCTCGAAACTTTTCAATCACTCTAAAGTGAGTAATTGCAGGTTTACCGTCTTCTCTTACCGCCATGTGCGTGCGCTTAGTTGCATGACGGCCGATAGGTTCATCTACTACACCACCAGCAACCATCGTACCCATTGCAATTGCTTCGTATTCCCTACTCATCTCTCGACGCTGAAGCTGGTCAACTAAATGGGTTTGCGCTGGTACGGTCTTCGCAACAACCATCAGTCCCGTTGTGTCCTTATCAAGGCGATGAACAATACCTGCACGAGGAACGAGGTCGATGTCGGGCACGTGGTTAAGCAGCGCGTTAAGCACGGTACCGCTTGGGTTTCCGGCCCCCGGATGAACGACTAGGTCTGCAGGTTTATTTATCACCATAATATGCTCATCTTCAAAAACGATGTTCAGAGCGATATCTTGTGCAACACTCGTTACCTGAACATCCATTTCTGCGCGAACAGTAATAACTTCGTCTATTTGCATTTTATGGCGTGGAACCGTGATAACCTCGCCATTTACTGCAACGTTACCATCCTGAATCCAAGTTTTTAACTTTGAACGTGAATATTCAGGGAACAAATCGGCCAAAGCCTGATCTAAACGTAAACCAAAATGGGCGGCTTGTGTTAAAGCCTCTAATTGAATTGTGTTTGGCACTTGCGTCATAACACCTAACATTGCGTGTAAAAAGGGTATTATAACAAGTATTCACCCTGTACACTGCGTTGTTTGCGAATTTGTATGGTTTTTCTCATCGTTAGTACGTTAGAATGCGGGCAACGTGTTGTTGTTTAACACATGAGCGTAGACAGCGAAGTATTAAAACTGTTTAGCAGGAATATAGAATTATTATGAAATCATTTCGTCTTTTAGCGCCAGTTTTTCTAGGTGCTATGGTGACCTTAACAGGTTGCAGCTCTTCAGAATCTGAAGAGGAAAAAATTGTACTTGCAAACATGGGTGCACAACAACTTTACGACAGAGCTTCTGAAAGCATGGAAGTGGGCAATTTTAGCGCCGCTGCCCAAACGCTTAGCGCACTAGATTCTCGCTATCCTTTTGGCCCATTGTCTCACCAGGTTCAACTCGATCTTATCTACAGTTATTACAAGTCGGGTAAAATTGACGAAACATTGGCGACAGTTGACCGCTTTATTCGCCTTAACCCTAATCATTCAGATGTAGATTACGCGTACTATATGCGCGGGTTAACGAATATGGAATCAGACAGCAATCTTTTTCAAGAGCTGCTGACAATAGACCGCTCGGACAGAGACCCATCAAAATCTCGTCAAGCATTTGAAGATTTCAGACGGCTGATTGAGCAATACCCAAACAGTAAATACGCCCCTGATGCTAAAAAGCGTATGCTGCATATTAAAGACAGACTAGCCAGATATGAAATTGCTATTGCTCGTTTCTACATGCGCCGCCAGGCTTACGTAGCAGCAGCGAATCGCGGTCGGTATGTCATTGAACACTTTCCTGATACAACTCAGGTAAAGGATGCCCTTGAGATAATGGTGTCGAGTTATGAACAACTTGGATTGGAAGACTTACGTTTAAACGCAATGAAGACGTTAAAGCTGAACTTCCCAGAAAGCGACTTTATCAGCTGATAAGGTTGCAACATCCACCAGTTCAAAGCAAAAAAACGCACCTTCGGTGCGTTTTTTATTTGTTGGGACTTTTTCTAGCCTATCTGAAGAACAGATGACTGAACGGGTTGAGCAACCGAGCCAAACCTGACGTGAAGTGTAAAGGCTGATCCACAATACTGAAAACCAAACACCCTTCCTTCGTGTCCGACTTAGGGGTGTGGGTCTTGTTGCCATCCATAAAAATGAAATCGCCAGTATCGTAATTAGCTAAACCATCACTAAATTCACCGTCGATAACCAACGTGTACTCAGTACCTCTGTGGGTATGCTCAGGGACGCTTCCGCCGCTGCCCATAAAGATAAAGTTAGCCACACCTTGATTACCTAAATCAACAGGTGCCTGCCAAAGCTTTCCGACCAAACTGGACCAATTGCCCGTTTTGTCGATGTAGCGATGCAGTGTACGTGGTAATTTAAAGGTACGACCGTCTAGCTCAATTGTTACCGACTTCTCTTTGAAAATGCTCGTCTCTTTAGACGTTCTAGCATCAGATTCTAATGACGACGGTGCCTGCGTTATTTGAGACAACATATCGCCAAACTGAGCAGATTCGTCAAAACTTTCTTCTATTTCTAACACCATGTCAGCCGCAAGGCTTTCAGTTTCGCTTTCAATTCGCATTTGACACTGCTCACACATGTCAGAGTGTGCAGACACCAATAGCGATACAGCTGGCGTAAGACTGCCCTCAACGAATTCTGTAATCTGTTGAGGACTTGGGTGAAACTTAATCATTGTCGTTCAGCATACCTTTTAAACGTTGAAGTGCTAGTCGAGTTCTCGACTTCACTGTACCTAATGGAATAGATAGTTCGTTTGCAACTTCTTGCTGAGATTTGCCATCTATATAGATAGCTTCAATTACTGCTTTTTGTTTAACCGGTAACGCTTCAAACATATACCCAATTTGCTCAAGCGTTACTTGCTCGTCAAGGGGCGCTTCGTTTAAATCAGCAGTTTGTTCACACAATACTGGCCACAAGTCATCAGAGCATACGTCTTCTTTTCTGTTTTGTAGCTTGCGCAGCATATCGAAACGTATGTTTCGTGCGATTGTGAATATCCATGTAGATGGCGACCCTTTTTCAGCATTGAAAAGATGGGCTTTTTGCCACACATTAGACATGGTGTCTTGTACTAGCTCCATCGCTAAAGCCTCGTTACCCATTTGTTTTAATGCGTAGGAGCGAAGGCGAGGTGCAAAATAATTAAAGACTCGAGAAAATGAGCGTTTACAGCGAGCGTCAGCAACCGCTACAAGGTATTCAGACATTTCGGTAGCACATTCTTTTGGTTTGATTGTGCTATTGCTCTGTTCCAATGGAATTCCAACTAACATAATATTCGTCCGCTTTTCCGTTTTGGTTGCATCATACTACGGCTTTTTGACTTAAAACGTTCGGAAAAATCGCACTTTGCGCGTTACGATTTTGTAATGAAGTTGTCATGTTGTTCAAATGACGCATTAACCGATTAATGTAGACAGATACTTTAGCAAGTTAGTGCATTCTCGTTGTTCAAGAAAATGCTGCTTTTGCGAACCGTCTACCGGTAATAGTTCTAGCCATCTATTTAATACCCAGTTCGGGCTATCAAATTTCGGCTCATCGTATAACGACGCTAACTCTTCATAATTCCCGAATATTTCTTTAAGTCGCTCGTCCATAGGCGCTATTTGTTGAGTTGATAGGTCACAGTTCCATGAATCGATGGGATTACACACTCCCGTTCTCAATTCATCATGCTCGACAGCAATGTCTTCGACCTCAACTAGATGAGAACCAGCAACCTTTATGCCAAGCAAGCCATCATCAAGCATATCGAAGTCGACCACCGTGGCGTACGTACCTATTTTATGTATATGTTCATTCGCCGACTTATCGCCGTTGGCATTTAACATACACATAACAAACCCTTTGTTTTCGGCGCATGCCTCTTTAACCATGCGCAAATATCTGGGCTCAAAAATTCGTAACGCCATTCTACCTTCTGGTAACAGATGGGCAGATAATGGGAATAAGGGAAAACGATTATTACTCATACACCACACTTCCAAGAATACATAAAGAGGTACGGTAGTGGGTATGAATTGGATCCATATGAGAAATATTTTCACACTGACTTTTTTACTCTTGATCTAATCTTGAGCAGAAGCGGTAATGTTTATAATTTAATCGACTTTTATATTAGAAAGAGTTAATTAAATTCAAGAGCTTGTGTCATCTTTTGTAACGAGTCATTCTTTATATAAAGAAAACACACGAACACAGTCGCGCTGAACCTTGCGCACTAATAGCACACTAATACTGGTACACGCGCTGTATAAGATAAGTCATATATTGATTTATTTAATCAGAACCTATTACCTGAGAAGTAGACATGCCAAGGCGTGCAAAGGATTTAGTATGGAAGTCATTCAACGATTTTGTAAAATTTACACAGACATTTGTAAAATATCTACCGAGGATCTTAATGAGATTTATTCACAAAATATCGTATTCATAGACCCTATCACCACCCATCGAGGTCTTGATGCGGTGAAGTCGTATTTCAGCAATCTTCTTGAGCAAGCCGACACCTGTAAATTCAATATCGCTGACATACTAGAATGTGCGCCCTCAAAGTGTAACGTGACACATATTGCAAATTGGACAATGACCTTAACCTTAAAAGGAAGCGATAGGGTTATTACTTTAGATGGAACCACTCAACTAGGAGTGAAAGACGACATCATTATTTATCACAAGGATTATTACGATTTGGGCGAAATGGTCTATGAACACGTACCTTTATTAGGTTTTGTGATTAAGAAGATAAAAGGAAGACTCGCCAAATGACAACATTGCTAATTACTGGAGCAACATCGGGGATCGGAAAAGCACTTGCTGAGCATGCAGCCCAAAAGGGTTACGACGTAATTGCGTGCGGTAGAAATGAAGAAGCGCTCAATGAGTTAGCACGCCATGAGAACATCACTTCATGTCAATTTGACGTGTCATCACTTGATGATACTAAAAATGCGCTAAAAGACATTCAGTTTGATATCGCAGTGTTAAATGCGGGTACTTGTGAGTATGTGGATATTGATCAATTTGAATCCGATATGTTTCGCAGAGTATTCGAGCCTAACTTTTTCGGTGTAGTTAACTGCGTGGATGCATTCATCCACAACCTGAAAGCGGGTAAGACCTTAGTTATTGTAGATAGTATGGCTAGATTGCTTCCCTTTACTCGTTCACAAGCCTATGGCGCAAGTAAAGCAGCCCTGCACTACTTTACGAAAAGTCTCGAAGTAGACTTGCACGACAGAGGCGTTAAGGTACAAGCAGTATCGCCTGGCTTTGTAGAAACGCCGTTAACAGAAAAGAATGACTTTGATATGCCAATGAAAATAACGGCTCAAGAAGCAGCTGAAAGTATGTTGAAAGGGATTGAAAGCGATAAACGTACGATCTTTTTCCCGAGAATGTTTGGCTATATATTAAGGTTCATGAATGTATTACCATCTGGTCTGCAAAAGCGATTGTCCCTATCCATGCGCAACGACAAATAAGTAGTTTAAGAGAAATATAATAATGACAAGAAAAGTAGCAATCGTGGGTACAGGTATCGCAGGTTTAACATGTGCCCACCTTTTAAATAAGAAAAATGACATCACTGTTTATGAAGCGAATGATTACATTGGCGGTCACACAGCAACAAAGACAATTGTGGATGAAGGTGAAACCCACAACATAGATACCGGCTTTATTGTTTTCAATGATTGGACATACCCTAACTTTATTAAATTAATGACTGCGCTTGGCGTAGAGTGTCAGCCAACTGAAATGAGCTTTTCTGTTACCAGCAAAAAAGCCAACATTGAATATAATGGCAACACGATTAATAGTCTTTTCGCGCAGCGCAGAAATATTCTTCGCCCCAAATTCTGGCGCATTGTTCGCGATATTCTCAAGTTTAATAAAGCCTGTAAGTCAATGGTGGCTGAAAAGAGAGATACATCTGCCCTTACGCTGCAAGACATTATTGACGAGTTAGGATTAAGCGATGATTTCGCTCGTTATTATATTTTACCAATGTGCGCCGCTATTTGGTCGAGCAGCCTTGAGCAAACACGACGCTTTCCCCTTACCTTTTTTCTACAGTTTTTTAATAACCACGGCCTCCTCAACATTACCGACAGACCACAGTGGTACACCATCGTTGGCGGCTCTAGTCAGTATATTGCTCCGTTAATCGCTCCTTTTGAATCGAAGATAAAGCTGTCTTGTGGTGTCAACAAAGTGACTAAAGAAGGTGAGCTATGGTCTGTCACCGATGTAAATGGTGGCGTGGCACATTTTGACGACGTGGTATTTGCCTGTCACAGTGACCAAGCATTAGCCATGCTAGATAATGCAACGGCCTCACACAAAGATATTTTGGGCAACATACCGTACGGCGAGAATGACGTGGTTATGCACAAAGATATTGGGCAATTGCCAAAGCGTAAATTAGCATGGGCTAGCTGGAATTATCGTCTTAAAGAAGACGCTACCGAAGAAATGCGCCCCGCGTCTGTCACTTACGACATGAATATTCTTCAGCGCCTAACTGCTAAAAACACTTATTCAGTCACGCTGAATAACACGAGCGAAATAGATAAAAGCAAAATTCTTGGGCAATATCGATACTCTCATCCCCAATACAGCGCAGACATGGTGAATGCACAGCAACGTCGTTCTGAAATTTGTGGCGTTGATAATTTACATTTTTGCGGTGCGTATTGGTACAACGGCTTTCATGAAGACGGTGTAGTGAGCGCCTTAGACGTATGTAAGCGTTTCGGTGAGACACTGTGACGGCAATGCAAATAGAAAGTGCCATATACAAAGGCAGTGTTTATCACGAACGTTTTAAGCCAACGAAGCACAAATTTGTTTACGACATTTATTTGTTTTGGCTAAAGTTAGACGAGTCAGAGCTCAACGCGTTATCAGAGAATTTAACACATTTTTCAATTCGCAAGTGGGCGCGAGCACGGTTTAAACGCAGTGATTACCTAAGCGATGATGGGAAACCTCTAAAAGACGCAGTGCTTGAAAAGATGACATCGTTAAACGGCGACACCGCGTTAGATGGCGACGTATTTATGTTGGGGCAATTGCGCATGTGGGGGCTGTACTTTAGCCCTGTGAATTTTTACTATCTCAGGCAAGGCGACGGTACGTTTAGCCATATGCTTGCTGAAGTCAGCAATACGCCGTGGAATGAAAGGCACTACTACTTGGTCGATTTGTCGACACAAGAAGATACGCCTAAAGCTTTCCATGTTTCTCCATTTAACCCAATGGACATGACCTATCAATGGCGCATAACGCAACCTTCAGATAAGCTATCATTGGTAATGGATTGCGTTAGAGCAGACAAAGAATTTTGTGCCGGAATAAATTTAAACAAATTTACTTTAGATAATGCGAATCTAACTAAAGTAATGAGACGTATACCTAGTATGACAATGAAAACTGTATTGGGAATATATTGGCAAGCACTTATGCTATTTATAAAAAAGACGCCTTTATATACACACCCAGAAAAGAGTCAGGAAAAATAAAAAATGTCTTTTGGTGAATCTGTATTACTCTCTACATCAGAGGTTTCGTTTATAGACAAAACCTGTAGAACGCTGTTTCTTAAATGTTTGAAACACCTCCCCCTTGGTAACCTTACTATTCAAGAAAACGGCGACACTATTGCAACGTTTGGCAACGAGCAGGATGAATTATCAGCCGTTGTAAATATTAAAGATGTAAAAGCTTATCGTAGCCTTTTGCTTGGTGGCAGTGTTGGTGCCGGCGAGGCCTATATGGATGGTCACTGGGACAGTAATGACGTGACCGCTGTGGTGCAGGTGTTCGCACGTAACCTGCCTACACTCGATGAGTGGGAGAATAAATTTAAGTGGCTAACAATGCCTGTGATGAAGTTACAGCACTTTGCACGCCGCAACACCACTAGCCAAGCCAAAAAGAATATTGAAGCCCACTACGACCTGGGCAACAAACTCTATACTCGCTTTCTCGATGGTACAATGATGTACTCATCTGCAGTTTATCCAGACCCAAACGCCTCGTTGAACGAAGCGCAAAATCATAAGCTTAAAACCATATGCGACAAACTTAAGCTTAATGAAAATGATCATCTTTTAGAAATTGGCACAGGCTGGGGTGGACTAGCAGTATACGCAGCGAAGCATTATGGCTGTAAAGTCACCACGACCACAATATCTGAAGAGCAATATGCGTGGGCGGAAGACTGGATTGCGCGAGAACAACTGCAAGATAAAGTGACGCTTCTCAAAAAAGACTACCGTTTATTAGAAGGCAAATACGACAAACTTGTTTCGATTGAAATGATAGAAGCAGTGGGTCGTTCGTTTTTGGGTAATTTCTTCGAAAAGTGCTCGTCGTTGCTTAAAGAAAACGGTCTTATGCTTTTACAGTCAATTACC
The DNA here is from genome assembly GCF_010500895.1 of Alteromonas genovensis. GTDB lineage: Bacteria > Pseudomonadota > Gammaproteobacteria > Enterobacterales > Alteromonadaceae > Alteromonas > Alteromonas genovensis. The sequence goes on along the minus strand of NZ_JAAAWO010000001.1, from coordinate 651,008 downwards.
ATTGATGATAGACGCTATGAAAGTTATTCGAACAGCGTAGACTTTATTCAGAAATACATTTTCCCAGGTGGCTTTTTACCTTCTCAGTATCAACTTAATGCCCATCTTAAAAAGCATTCCGACATGATGATCAGAGACTTGCACGATATCGGTATCGATTATGCAAAAACATTAAATCACTGGTATGAAGCTTTTATAGCGGCAAAAGACGACCTGCTTCAAGACGGCTATGATGAACGTTTTGTTCGCATGTGGACTTACTATCTTAAGTACTGCGAAGGCGGCTTTCTTGAGAGAACGATAAGTACGGTACAGCTTGTTATTTCAAAGCCTCAATACAGAGATTTATTGGCCCGCGGAACTTAATTAAAATTAAAGTGAGGCGGAATCTACAGGCCTGATAAACAAAAAGCGACGCAATTGCGTCGCTTTTTTTTCTTTTTCTCAACGGCTTTTTCATCTGACTTTTACCATCTGGCTTTTATCAAGTGAGCGATCAAACGATGAGTATTGATTTTATTTGGCAGCCTTAGTTGAAATTCTTAGTTGAAAGGCTCAATTGAAAGGCGCAATTTAAAAGCTTCTTTGAGAGCCTTATTTGACACCAGTCACTCTAATCATCGATGACGGAGATAGGTTTTGAAATCATAGGTTCGCCTTGATTTATATTAATTTCAACCCGTCTGTTTCTCGCCCTATCGGATGCTGATGTGGCATTTTCCACAATAGGATTGGTATCGGCCATCCCTACTACCGACATGCGGCTTTCGTCGAAGCCAGGCGCAGTTCGCATGGCCTCAGCAACAGCAACGGCTCGCTGAGCAGACAAGTCCCAGTTTGAGCGGTACAGCTCGTTCGCGATATGTTGCCCGTCACTGTGGCCAGATATGGCTATCTCACCTGGTACATCTGCCAGCAGTGTTCCAATTTTACGAATTACAGGCTGAAACTGTGGCTGTAAAAACGCAGAGCCCGCTGAAAACGAACCGTTTTCACGTATGCGAATGGTAAGCTGTTGACCTAACGACTCCATCTCAATTGAGCCATCGAGAATTTGTTTTTGAAGCTGCTGGGCCACTTTTTTCATTAACTCAGCCGTTTGAGACTCCTCTGAGCTTTGCGATGCGGAGGAGGACGAGTCTGTTGCAGTTTGCTGCGCTTGCCCTCCTCGTTGCTCGCCGCGTTGTTTCTGCCTGCCCCCAGCAGAATCTTCATCACCCGCTTGAAACTCCAGCATCTGCTGCGTCATTTCAATGGTTTGCTGTTGAATGGTTTCAATTGGCGTAGGATCTGGCTTTCCCGGTCTAAACTCCATTGCAATAACGCTGGTGCCTTTTGGAATATCTTTCACTTCTATCTTGTTTTGCACACCAAACGCAAAACTCATAGAGCCTGCTATTTGCTTAAACTTCAGAACATCCATTTCTGAAAATGAAAGAAGCAGTACAAAGAAGCACATCAGCAACGACATTAAATCGGCAAATGTCCCCATCCACGCTGGGAGGCCTTCGGGTGGGCACTTAGGACATTCTTCTTCAGCCATTACTCTTCCTCACCGGTGCTGCGCTTACTCGCCGCTAGGTAATTTTTCAAGATGCCATCGATAACGCGAGGGTTTTGGCCATCGGCTATACCCACAATTCCGTCTAGAATAAGGCTTTGATTCAGTTTTTCCTCTGCTGCTCGGTTAGACAACTTAACCGCAATAGGTAAACATATAATGTTGGCAAAGAAGGCACCGTAGAGAGTGGTAAGAAGTGCAACCGCCATTGCCGGGCCGATAGATTTAGGGTCGTCCATGTTAGAGAGCATGGCAACCAAGCCTATTAGCGTCCCTATCATTCCCATTGCTGGCGCAACGTCGCCCATGCCTTTAAAGATAGTTGCCCCGAACTCATGTCGGTCTGTTGTCATTTTAATGTCTTTTGATAGCGTTTCTCTCACTACCTCAATGTCGTGACCGTCAACAAGCATGTCGACGCCTTTTTGCATAAATTCGTTACTTATTTCTGCTTCTTCTAGGGCTAAGAAACCACCTTTGCGCGCTGCATCAGCCATTTCTACAATTTTCTCGATTAGCTCTTCTGGCGTATCGATTTTAAACATAAAGGCTTTACCAGCCACCTTACCTGCACCAAAGAATTGGCCCAATGTGAACTGAGATAAAACAACAAACAAGCTTCCACCGAATACGATAAGAAGTGAAGGCACGTTGATAAACATACTCATGGTACCGCCCATCAACATCGCCATTACGATAAAGCCGATGGCTCCCAACATGCCTATTACGGTTGCTAAATCCACTCACTCTTCCTCTTAAATATGCAGCTAGTACTAGTGATATACTCTGATTCTATCGGCAAAGTATAGAAAATCTATAACAACATTGTTGAAAAATATCACAAATATCTCCTGTCTTTTACGCAATAGTAAATATTTAATGACTTTGTTGATAGCGATAACTATCTAGGTCGCTAATAGTATGTATCGCCTCACTTCATTATGCGTAATGTTTGTTGAGTTATCTTTTATATCAACACCACTTAGGGCGTATTAACCCTCCCTGTATATTTTCGCAACAAAGGTCCACACACTCAAAGCCGCTCAAGATTCCACAGGCCCAAGTGTTGACACTGCGAAGAGCTAATACACAAATGAATGACGCTGAGTAAAATTGGTCTTTACTAACTCCAAGAGACAAGACCAAGCATTTGGCCAGATGCTCAGCCGGATGCTCGATATTGGGACAAACCATTTGACCCATCTGCTACCGTCCGTTAATGTGCGCCATATGGTAATTTTGCCCATTATCGAGCACTTTTATGACAAAAAAAACGGATACCGCGACGTTTGAAGAAACCCTTGCTGAATTGGAATCGATCGTCGATGAAATGGAAAACGGCGATTTGCCGCTAAATAAAGCATTGGAAAAATTTGAACGCGGCATAGCGCTTTCTAGACAAGGCCAAAAGTCCCTTGAAACTGCTGAGCAGAAAGTACAAATCCTGCTTAATGAACAAGGCGAAGAAACACTTCAATCGCTCCCTGAGAGTGAGCAACCCTAATCTGCTCACTTTTTAACTACAGGTAATTTAATGAATTTCTCTGCTCTGCATCAGCAAGTTAAGCAGCAAACTGATGCGTCTTTATTAAAACTTATCGAAGAACTTCCCGATTATGCACCGCAATTGAAGGCAGCCATGCGCCATGCCCTTCTGGCGGGCGGCAAGCGCATGCGACCACTGCTGGTGCATGTTGTGGGCAACACTCTCGACGTACCAAAGAAAGATCAAATGGCCATTAGCATGGCTATTGAGTGTGTGCACGCCTATTCACTGGTGCACGATGATTTACCCGCTATGGACGATGACGACTTGCGACGCGGCATGCCTACTTGTCATATTGCTTTTGACGAAGCAACAGCCATTTTAGCTGGCGACGCACTTCAGACACTTGGGTTTAGTATACTCGCCGACGCCGAGCTTAGCGATTTTGGCGATACTAAACGCGCAAAGCTGCTTAGCATACTTGCAAACTGTGCGGGCTATCACGGCATGTGTGGCGGCCAAGCTATTGATTTAGCAAGCACTGGGCAAACCATAAACATTGATGCATTAAAAATGCTTCATAGGCTTAAAACCGGTGCATTGCTTCGCGCTTGTGTTGAGATGATTGCCACTGTTTGCGGCACTTTGGACAAGCAGTCAGAAGCTGACCTTTTGGTGTTCGCCAGCAACATTGGCCTCGCATTTCAAGTCCAAGACGATATTTTGGACGTAGAAGGTAGTAACGAGATTCTTGGGAAACCGGCAGGTTCTGATGAAGCCCAGGGAAAAAATACCTTCCCTGCAAAGCTTGGATTAGATGGTGCGAAAGAGGAATTGGCAGTGCTGCATGAAAAGGCACTACAACCCTTAACCCGATTACCTTACAATACAGACAGTTTAATTGCGTTTAGCGAGCTTTTGGTAAAACGTGACCACTAGCCACGCGCCATGTTGAAAAAGATAATAAATAAATGAGTTTAGACCTCCAACATTACCCCACGCTTGCCCTCGCGCAGACGCCGGACAAATTAAGGCAGTTACCTCAAGAGAAGCTGCGCGAACTTGCCGATGAACTTCGCGAGTACCTTCTGACTTGTGTAAGTCAAAGTAGCGGACATTTTGCTTCTGGTTTAGGCACGGTGGAATTAACCGTGGCGCTTCATTATATCTATAATACGCCGTTCGACCGTCTTATATGGGATGTGGGCCACCAAGCTTATCCCCATAAAATAGTTACGGGGCGCGCTGATCGCATGTCAACCATTAGACAAAAAGACGGACTGCACCCTTTCCCTTGGCCTGGCGAAAGCGACTACGATACATTTGCAGTTGGCCACTCCTCTACATCAATCAGTGCAGCTTTGGGTATGGCAGTTGCTGCAGAGAAAGAAGCAAAGGGCCGCAAGATTGTATCGGTCATTGGCGACGGTGCAATGACGGCAGGTATGGCGTTTGAAGCGCTCAATCATGCAGGTGATATCAAAAAAGACATGGTTGTTATCCTCAACGATAACGAGATGTCTATTTCTGAGAACGTAGGAGCCCTAAATAGCCATTTGGCGCGCCTGTTAACAGGTAACCTATTTAACTCTATACGCGACGGCGGAAAGAAGCTATTAAGCAATGTCCCACCCATTAAAGAATTTGCTAGTAGAGCTGAAGAGCATCTCAAGGGAATGGTCGTTCCGGGTACTATCTTTGAAGAGCTTGGCTTTAACTACATTGGTCCTATAGATGGGCACGATGTAAACGCAGTGGTCGATACCTTACGCAATATGCGAAAATTTGAAGGCCCTCAACTTCTTCATGTTGTTACCAAAAAAGGTAAGGGCTATGCGGTTGCTGAAGAAGATCCAATTAAATTCCACGCGGTGCCCAAGTTTAACCCGGCCGATAACGCGTTACCAAAATCAAAAGCAACCGCGCCTACCTACTCTGCGATATTTGGCGAGTGGCTGTGTGACATGGCGGCGAAAGATCCTAAACTCATGGCGGTAACGCCAGCTATGCGTGAAGGCTCCGGCATGGTTGCATTTTCTCAACAATATCCCGAGCAATACTTCGACGTTGCCATTGCAGAACAGCACGCCGTGACCTTTGGTGCAGGTTTAGCCAAAGAGGGCCTCAATGCAGTTGTGGCGATTTACTCTACGTTCCTTCAGCGGGCGTACGACCAGCTTATTCACGATGTAGCTATACAGAATTTACCGGTGCTTTTTGCTATAGACAGAGCCGGCATTGTGGGTGCTGACGGCCCTACTCACCAAGGCGCATTTGATATCGCGTTTTTACGCTGTATTCCAAATCTCATTGTAATGGCACCTTCAGACGAAAACGAATGCCGCCAAATGCTATACACAGGCCACTTAGCTAACCAGCCCGCAGCCGTGCGCTATCCTCGTGGCTCAGGCATGGGCGTAACGCCCGACAAAGCAATGACAGCACTGGCGATAGGAAAGTCGCGCACTTGTCGAGAAAGTATGGCCAAGGAAAGCCAGCGCGTCGCCATTCTTAACTTTGGCTGCTTGCTACCAAATTCACTTGAGGCAGCTGAGGCCATCGACGCTACCGTTATTGATATGCGCTTTGTAAAGCCCCTTGATGGCGATGCTGTTTTAAAGGCTGCACAAGAGCATGATGTGCTGTTGACACTTGAAGACGGTTGTATCATGGGCGGTGCTGGTAGCGCGGTTATCGAACACCTTCAGCAACACGGTGTAATGAAGCGAGTTAAGACGCTTGGTCTTCCTGATAGTTTCATTTTGCAAGGCACGCAGCAAGAAATGTACGAAGAGCACGGATTGGATGCAAAAGGCATTGTAGCCAGCGCCACCCAGTTTTTGGCAAGGTAGGTTTTAGTCGCTTAGTTTTTAGTAGCTTGGTTTTTAACGTCTGGGCTTTTAACAAATGCGCTTTTAGCGTTATAAATTCTAGCGCTAAAAAGAAAAGATACGAAAAAGCCCGCAATAATGCGGGCTTTTACTATAAGTTTCGTCAACTACCCTCTTGCATATCTTGATAAAACAGATGGCTTAATAAAGCATATGCCTTTTTAAAACAGGGTAAGTACAGCAGGATACAGGGTTACACAAATATGCAAGCACGCGCATGCCATTGCACCTGCAAGTAGGTCATCAAGCATTATTCCCGTACCGCCATGTAACCGTTTATCGATAACGCCAATAGGCCAGGGCTTAAGAATATCGAATAGTCTAAATAACACAAACCCCAAAACGAGTGTTGATGCCGTTAGCGGTAAAAATAAAAACGTAACAAACATGCCTGCAATTTCGTCCCATACAATAGAACCATGATCGTGTACCTGCATATCATCAGCGGTTTTACCGCACAGATAGATGCCCACGACTGAAGCTATAAGCGTAACGGCAATAAAGGAAGGCGTAGATAGACCCATACACAATAAAAGCAGAGGGATAGCGGCGAGAGAACCAAAGGTACCCGGCATAACGGGGACTAAGCCACTGCCAAACCCAAGCGCTAAGAAGTGCACTGGGTTCTTCATACTTACTCTAGCTCGAAACTCAGCCTGCATGTTAAATGTCCATATTAAAAGGTATGCTCGTAGCCTGTAGACTGCTTTGGCGTGTACTTTTCGTCATTCTTAAACAGTGAAAGCTTATCGTTGTGGCCGGTAAGCTGACCAATACACGTTGCCTTCACGTTTGTACTCGCGATAGAGGTTTCAAGGCTCCCTCGCTGCTCTTCCGATACGGTAAAAATGAGTTCGTAATCGTCACCAGCAGAAAGCGCATATTCTATGGCTTCATCCTGTGATACCGCACTTGTTAGTGCTCTGGATAACGGCAGACGATCAACGTGAAGATTAGCACCACAGCCAGATGCACTTAAGATATGTTTTAAGTCGGAAATAACGCCATCAGATACGTCGATACAAGAAGATGCAATACGACGCATTGCTGTTCCAACCGCAACGCGAGGTGTAGGGAAATAATGCCTATTTATCAGCACGTCTCTCGCCTCGCCGGCAACGTCTAACTTACCTTGTAAGATATCTAAACCGGCACCTGCATCGCCCAGTGTACCAGTAACGTACACCCAATCACCGGGTTTGGCGCCACTGCGGGTCAACTCTGAACCTGGAGGGATAAAACCTTGTGCAGTGATAGTCATGGCCATAGGACCTTTAACCGTATCACCACCAATTAGCTGTACAGAGTAGTATTGAGTAAGCTCGTAGAGACCGGTAACAAAGTCACTTAACCATGCTTCCTTAACCTCAGGTAGGGACAGGGACAGGCTGATCCAAGCAGGCTCTGCACCCATAGCTGCCAAGTCACTAAGGTTGGCTGCAACGGCCTTGTACGCCACTGACTTAGCGGGCGCATCTCTTAGAAAGTGGACATCTGCTACAAGCGTATCAGTAGTTACTGCGAGTTGCTGATTTTCAGGCACCATAGTAACGGCACAATCATCACCAATACCAATAACTACGTCTCGTCTTTTATGACCGCCAGCAGAAAAGTAGCGGCCGATAAGGTCGAATTCTTTCACGGTAATTTAGAAACCTTAAGTAACGTCCAGTGTCACTGAAATAGGTTAGTCGCGCTCGTCTTTTCGCAGCGTTTTAACTGCTTTGTCGAGTGCACCATTGATGAATTTGTGGCTGTCTTCAGCGCCGAATGATTTAGCTAGTTCAATAGCTTCATTAATGATGACGCGATATGGCACATCGATGCGCTCAGTCAGTTCCAGCGTAGCTATACGAAGAATCGCCTTTTCAATGGCGTCTAACTCTTCTGGCAATCGGCCAAGGTAAGGCTTAATCGTCGCATCCAAATTACTTGCGTTGTGTGCCACTCCTTTTAGGAGCGCTTGGAAATATGCCATATCAACTTTCTGCATATCATTACTGGTAGCTAACGCCAGTTCAATCTGCTGAATATCGTTATGACTCATTTGCCATGAATAAATGCCTTGCAAGGCTAATTCACGGGCTTTACGACGAGCTGAAACTTTCACTAAATAATTACCTTAAAGCTTTTCAACAGCATCGATAACGTTAACCATTTCTAGCGCGCCAAGTGCAGCTTCTGCACCCTTGTTGCCAGCTTTGGTTCCTGAACGCTCGATAGCCTGTTCAATTGAATCCGTTGTGATAACGCCAAATGACAAAGGTACGCCGTATTCTAACGAAACTTGCGCTAAACCTTTATTACACTCACCCGCTACAAAATCGAAGTGCGGTGTGCCGCCACGAATAACTGCGCCAAGTGCAATGATGCCGTCAAATGACTTTTTCTCGGCAAGTTTTTTCGCCACGATAGGTAGCTCATAGGCACCCGGAACACGTACTACTGTGATATCGTCTCCATTTACTTCACCATGACGCTCTAGCGTATCAAGCGCGCCTTCTAATAGGCTTTCAACAACAAAGCTGTTAAAGCGTGAAACTACAATAGCGAATTTTTTACCCGTAGCGCGGATGTTACCTTCAATGACTTGCATGTTTTCATTCCTCGAGAAAAAGCGGCGCGAAGTATACCACAACTGCACCTAAACTGAATCGATTGTTTTTTTATCCAACGACTTTATTCGCCGCAGCGCACTATCGTTAAAACTAGGTCGTTGAAACCTGTGTAAATAGACAAAAAGTGCGCATCAGCACACTTTCTGTTTCTAATATAGCGGTCATGCCACCAACGTGTTTTTGCAATAATTAAAATTAAAAAACACGTTATTTCTACAATGACCTGTTAGTCGTGAACGTATTCTACAACTTCTAGACCATACCCCGATAGCGCATGGTACTTTATGGGTTTACTTAATAAACGCATCTTATGTACGCCCATCGATGCCAATATCTGGCTGCCCACACCGATAGTACGAGATGAACCCTGCCAGTCAGCACCGGCTGGCTGTTCACCTCTGTCTTCAGCAGCGAAACGTCTCACTTGATTTTCTATTTGTTCGTCCTTACCGAGTAGAACCAACACGCCGCCTTCGTCTGCAATTTTTTGCATACCTTGGGAGAGCGTCATCGAGCGGTTGATACCCCGTGTAGAACCAAGCAGATCACTAAAAGTGTTGTGAAGGTGAACACGCACTAACGTTGGCGATGTTTCAGATACTTCGCCTTTTTTGAGGGCAAAATGAAGCTGATTGTCGATACTGTCTTTGAATGTATGCAGTTCAAAATCGCCGTATTCAGTAGGAATATTGCACTGGGCTACTTTCTCAATGGTCGTCTCATTCAAGTTTCGGTACTCGATGAGATCGGCAATGGTGCCAATTTTCAAATCGTGCTTCGCTGCAAACGTTTCTAGCTCTGGTCGACGGGCCATTGTGCCGTCTTCATTCAGAATTTCAACGATAACACCTGCAGGCTCAAGTCCAGCTAAACGAGGTAAGTCGACACCCGCCTCAGTGTGACCTGCACGATTTAACACACCACCCTCTTTAGCGATAAGCGGGAAAATATGACCTGGCTGAACAATATCCGTCGCTTTAGCATCTTTGCCAACCGCAGCCTTGATTGTTGTCGCCCGGTCTGCCGCTGAAATACCAGTAGTAACGCCAGTAGCAGCCTCTATAGAGACAGTGAAATTAGTAGAAAACTGAGCTTCGTTTTTGTCTACCATAAGAGGAAGATTCAGTCGGCGACAGCGGTCAGGCGTCATAGGAAGACAAACAAGGCCCCTTGCATGCGTTACCATAAAATTTATGGCTTCTGGCGTCACATGTTCGGCCGCCATAATCAGATCGCCTTCATTTTCGCGGTCTTCATCATCCATCAAGATAACCATCTTACCCTGACGGATATCTTCTATTATTTCTTCTGATGTGTTAAATGCCATATTTTATACTTCTTGTAGGGTTATTTTTTTAAAAATCCGTTCTCGGCTAAAAACGCCATATCAATACCTTTTTCTACAGGCTCAGCAGCTTTATCGCCAAGCATTAGGCGCTCTAGATATCGGGCAATGACATCAACTTCCAAATTGACTTCGGTGCCAACCTTATAGGTGCCTAGTACTGTTTCCTTCAACGTGTGAGGGATGATCCACAGCATAAACTCTGCACCATTAACTTTGTTTACCGTTAAGCTTACACCGTCTACAGTGATACTGCCTTTGTGTGCAATATACTTAGCAATTGCCTCTGGAGCCTTGACCCAAATCTCAACGTAATCGGTGTGCTTAATAATTTGGCTTACTTCACCCACACCATCTACGTGACCGGAAACAATGTGACCGCCGAAGCGATCCGTAGGACGCATTGCCTTTTCGAGGTTTACGGTAGAGCCTGCGCGGTAATGCTTAAACCCAGTCAGTTTTATGGTTTCAGTAGATACATCTGCGCAATAGTAGTCATCGCCAAAGTCAGTTACTGTTAAGCATACACCATTTGTGGCAATACTATCGCCAAGGGCCACATCAGACATATCAAGATGCTTAGATGATACAGTTAACCGGATATCTTTACCCCGGTTATCTAGCTTTTGAATTGTGCCTAGTGCTTCAATAATACCAGTAAACATAGCTGTCCTCGTTGCCGCGTTTAATTACGCGGACTCATAGTGTCGGGGCGGTAAGTTAGCTTAATATCGTTACCAACCTGACGATTTTCAATAAGAGAGAGCGAAATAGATTGTTCAATGGCCGTAAAACTAGGCAAAGTGACCATGCTTCTTCCTTTATTACCTAGCAGCTTCGGCGCTTGATAACAGATCAACTCATCCACCAGCCCGGCTTCTAAAAGTGCGCCGGCAAGTCCAGGCCCAGCTTCAACCCACACTTCATTGTATTGCTTATCACTTAAAGCTTGCATAAGCGCGTGCAAATCAACGCGCCCCTGGTTTTCCGTAACCGATAGATAATGCTGTGAGTCCGTATCCACATGCGCTTTGCATGTTGCAATAAGCGTGGTGTGCGCGTCGTTCAAGCATTGGTACTCGCCATTGATCACACCCTTGCTGTCAACAACAACACGAGCAGGCTGCCTAATTTCGTCCAGCGGATAGTCACTGAATTGCGCTTCAGATGGCCTAACTAATAAACTGGGGTCATCGGCTAAGACGGTGCCAGAACCTGTGAGCACGCAGCAGCTTTGTGCACGGTGGCGCTGAACATCTCGTCTAGCCTGAGGCCCAGTAATCCACTGACTCACGCCGTTTTCTAACGCTATTTTTCCGTCTAAACTAATGCCTAACTTCACCCTCACAAAAGGTATTCCAGTAAGCATTCGCTTCACAAACCCTGGGTTGAGCGCAGCCGCCTCTGCAGCCATTATGTCACTCACCACTTCTATGCCAGCTTCTTGCAGCTTGCGGATACCATTGCCACTTACATTAGGATTGGGATCTGTCATTGCAATTACCACCCTTGCAACGTTTGCATTGATAAGCGCTTCAGCACAAGGAGGAGTGCGACCGTAATGACTGCAAGGTTCAAGTGTGACATAGGCAGTGGCGGCGTCTAGAGATTTTTCGTGTGACTTTCGAGCTTGGTGTAGCGCATGAACTTCGGCATGGGGAGTGCCGGCTTTTACGTGATACCCTTGACCAATACAGTGGTTATGTTCATCAACAATAACGCAACCGACTCTCGGGTTAGGCGACGTGGTGTAACGGCCCTTTTTTGCAAGTTGAATGGCTTTAGCCATCCAATAATAATCAGATTTAACGGTGTTTTGCTGCACGTGGTGTCCTGTGGTCAGTCTCCAAGCCTCGCAATTTCCTCACCAAATTCTCTTATATCTTCAAAGGATCGATAAACGGAGGCAAAGCGCACGTAGGCAACTTTGTCTAATTCCTTCAATGCTTTCATAATGAGAGTGCCGAGGAATTCGCTTTCAACCTCTCTTTCGCCGGTCGCACGAAGTTCGGATTTGAGGGATAATATACATTGTTCAACTTTTTCTGTGCTTACAGGACGCTTTTCTAGCGCTCGCTGCAGCCCTGCTCGTAGCTTGTCTTCGTTGAACGGTTCGCGGGAGCCGTCTCGCTTGATCACACGAGGCATAACTAATTCAGCCCCCTCAAACGTAGTAAAACGTTCGTGGCACTGAGCACATTCTCTACGTCTTCGTACCTGATACCCTTCTGCAACTAAGCGAGAATCAATAACTTTCGTTTCTTGCGCTGAACAAAAAGGGCAAAACATAGAATATCCTTTATAATTGCGTACTTAGGCTGATGCAAATTGCAGAGATGCAAGAGTGCATTAGTACCAAAGTACGCAATAAAAGACAAACCTATTTACTTACGAGTAAACAGGGAACTTTGAGCATAGTTCGACTACTTCACCTTGCACGCGCTTGATTACAGACTCATCGCCCATGTTATCAAGTACATCACAAATCCACGTAGCGACCTGCTGTGCTTGTTCTTCTTTGAAACCTCTGCGAGTGATTGCAGGGCTACCAATGCGAAGACCACTAGTGACAAACGGTGAACGAGGGTCGTTAGGCACAGAGTTCTTATTCACTGTAATGTTCGCTGAACCTAATGCTGCGTCAGCGTCTTTACCAGTGATGTCTTTGTCGATTAAATCAAGAAGGAACAAGTGATTATCTGTGCCACCAGAGACGATGTTGTAACCGCGCTCTTGCATCACTTTAACCATTGCTTTCGCATTTGCCACTACTTGCTGTTGGTATACTTTAAACTCAGGCTCAAGTGCTTCTTTAAAGGCAACTGCTTTTGCTGCAATAACGTGGCAAAGTGGGCCACCTTGGTTACCTGGGAATACTGAGCTATTGAATTTCTTGTATAGCGTTTCGTCGCCGCATGATGAAAGAATAAGACCACTGCGAGGACCGGCCAACGTTTTGTGGGTAGTCGTCGTTACCACATGCGCATGTGGAAGTGGATTAGGGTAAACACCTGCCGCAACTAAACCTGCTACGTGAGCCATGTCCACAAGCAGATATGCGCCTACGCTATCTGCAATTTCGCGGAACTTAGCCCAGTCAACAATGCCTGAGTATGCAGAGAAACCACCAATGATCATTTTTGGCTTGTGTTCTTTCGCTAGCGCTTCAACTTGCGCGTAATCAATTTCACCGGTTTCATTGTCAAGCCCGTACTGAACCGCATTGTACGTTTTACCAGAGAAGTTTACATGTGAGCCGTGAGTAAGGTGGCCGCCTTCAGACAGGCTCATTCCCAATACCGTATCGCCTGCATCAAGCAATGCCATGAAAACAGCAGTGTTTGCTTGTGAGCCAGCGTGAGGCTGGACGTTAGCGTATTCAGCACCAAACAGCTGCTTCGCTCTATCAATGGCAAGTTGCTCTACTACATCAACATGCTCACAACCGCCGTAATAGCGCTTGCCTGGATATCCCTCAGCATATTTATTGGTTAATTGAGAACCCTGAGCTTCCATCACACGCGGACTACAGTAGTTTTCAGAGGCTATTAGCTCAATGTGATGTTCTTGACGCTGAACTTCATTGGCCATTGCTGTGGCTAATTCTGGATCAAAGTCAGCTATGTTCATTTCGCGAGAAAACATGGGGGCTCCTTAACTGCGATTATTTATGGCACGGTAAACAATGTTGCGCAAAAAGTGCAATCCTCAACCTGATGAGTCATGCTCAGACAGCGTAATTTTGGAGCCATATTCTAGTCATTTTCGATCACTTGTATACCGCTTTATGGCTAAATTAATTTAAATGGCCTAGGTTTAACGTAAATCCTCGGCTACAAGCACATCAGACCTGTTTTTCTAGTGCTTTTACTCGGTCAAATAGACTCCCAATTTTTTGTAGTCTTACCGTGTTTTTACGCCACTCAAGATTGGTTTGAGCGGGCTGGCCTGATGAATAAACCCCAGGTGAAGTAATATCTTGCACCACCATTGTGAATCCAGTTACCTGTACATTATCGCAGATGCTTATATGGCCATTTACACCACAGCCACCCGCTATAATAACGTGCTTACCGATGTTGCAACTCCCTGCAATGCCTGTGGAGCCGCAGATGCAAGAATGATCGCCAATGATGCAGTTATGGCCAATTTGCACCTGATTATCAATAATCACGTTATCGCCAATTATTGTGTCGTCTAAGGCACCGCGGTCAATACTGGTGCTTGCTCCAATTTGACTGTCATCGCCTATGCGCACCGAACCCAACTGAGGAATAGGTAACCATACGCCTTTATCATTGGCGTAGCCAAAGCCCGACGAGCCAACAACAGTTTGGCTGTGAATAGTCACTCGCTTGCCTATTACCACGTCGTGATAAATTGTCACGTTGGGGTAAAGCGTACTCCCTTGACCGATGTGAGTCCCCTTACGAACTACGGTATTAGCGCCAATACTTACGCCATCTCCGAGTACTACATTATCTTCAATGATAACGTTCTCACCTAAAGAGACATCACTTCCAAGTCGAGCGGAAGACGCAATAATAGCGGTTTGAGCAATGTTTGATGCTACTGCTGGCGTTGTATCGAATAGCTGAGCGATACGCGCAAAGGCAACATGAGGGTTGTCTACAATGAGCGCAGCACACTTTACATCGCCTTTTACCTTATCGTGCACTATCACCGCACCAGCGTGTGTTTCTGCCAACTGAGACTTGTATTTAGGGTTGGTCAGAAATGAAATCTGATGATGTTTAGCGCCTGCTAACGTGGCAACTGAGGAAATAGGCGTAGTGCTGTCTCCTTGTACAACCCCACCAACATGGCTGGCAAGCTCGGCTAAACGGTAAGTTCCTTTATTAATGGCTGTCATACACTTAATTACCTATTAACAATTTAATATTTAAATACACACGATTGAAGATGAGTGATCAGCACTTTTTCAATTCAAGCACCTTTCTCACGAAATTTTATACCAATATTGTCCGTGTATCGTTGTTTACTGCTCCGCTCATTACCGTTTAATTAAAAAACGCTTAGGTTGTAAACTCATGCCGACCTTGCAAGCTATCGTAAATTCGCAAATATATTCCCAAGTTTATCCTAAATACCGGGGTGCTCCGATGCCTTTTTCTGTACTTGCATGCTGAACGCGCAAAAAAGCATCAAGCGCTTACTTCCATGGCGTTACAGACTAGCGCACGCTATAGTGTTGCGAGTACACTAGTACCCAATTTTATCACCAAATCATAATCATCTGATTTTTCACCGCGTTTAAACGAGGTTAGAGCATGGCTCAATACGTATATAGTATGCATCGCGTTGGCAAAATTGTGCCACCGAAAAAACAAATTCTTAAAAATATCTCTCTCAGCTTTTTTCCAGGAGCAAAAATTGGCGTACTTGGTCTAAACGGTGCAGGTAAATCAACACTTTTGCGTATCATGGCAGGTATCGATACCGATATTGAAGGTGAAGCGCGTCCTCAACCTGGATTGAAGATAGGTTACTTATCGCAAGAGCCTCGTCTTGATGAAACCAAAGACGTTCGCGGCAATATTGAAGAGGCCGTAGCCGATGTTAAGCATGCACTGACACGCCTTGACGAAGTTTATGCTGCCTACGCAGACGCTGACGCCGACTTTGATGCTTTGGCTAAAGAGCAGGGTGAACTTGAAGCGATCATTGCTACCAAAGATGGGCACAACCTTGAAAACGTGCTTGAGCGTGCTGCCGATGCATTAAGGCTTCCTGCGTGGGATGCTGATGTAACCAAGCTATCAGGTGGTGAACGTCGTCGGGTTGCATTATGTCGCCTACTTCTTGAAAAACCAGAAATGCTGCTATTAGACGAGCCCACTAACCACTTGGATGCGGAATCTGTAGCGTGGCTAGAGCGCTTCTTACACGACTACGAAGGCACTGTGGTAGCCATTACCCATGATAGGTACTTCTTAGATAATGTAGCTGGATGGATATTAGAACTTGACCGTGGTGAAGGCATTCCATGGGAAGGCAACTATTCATCGTGGCTCGAGCAAAAAGAGAGCAGACTAGAGCAAGAAGAACGCATTGAATCTGCTCGTCAAAAGAGTATTAAACAAGAACTTGAATGGGTTCGCTCAAACCCTAAAGGTCGCCATGCCAAGAGCAAAGCCCGTATGGCGCGATTTGAAGAACTCTCAACGGGTGATTACCAAAAGAGAAATGAAACGAACGAGCTATTCATTCCACCAGGTGAGCGTTTAGGCGATAAGGTTATTGATGTATCGAATCTTAAAAAGTCCTATGGCGACCGCGTGCTTATCGATGATTTATCGTTTAGCGTTCCAAAGGGCGCTATCGTTGGGATTGTTGGTCCAAATGGTGCGGGTAAATCTACCCTGTTCAGAATGCTAACGGGTGCTGAGCAGCCTGATGCGGGAAGCATCGAGCTGGGCGATACGGTCAACATTGCCGCTGTTGAGCAGTTCCGTGATCACATGAATGAAAACAACACGGTATGGAAGGAAATCTCGGATGATCAAGACATCATTCGAATTGGTAACTTCGAAATTGCCAGTCGCGCCTACTGCAGCCGATTTAACTTCAAAGGTAACGACCAGCAGAAGTTTATCAAAGACTTGTCAGGCGGTGAGCGTAACCGAGTCCATTTAGCGAAGCTATTAAAAGCGGGCGGGAACGTGTTGCTACTGGATGAGCCCACGAATGACCTAGACGTAGAGACGTTACGTGCACTTGAAAATGCCTTGTTGGAGTTCCCTGGTTGCGCGATGGTCATTTCGCACGATAGATGGTTCCTAGACAGAGTCGCGACTCACATTATGGATTACCGTGACGAAGGCAATATTAACTTCTTTGAGGGTAACTATGCCGATTACGAAACGTGGCTTAAGCAAGAGTTTGGTAAAGATATTGTGGAACCTCACCGCTTGAAGTACAAACGCATGTCTAAGTAGTTAATAACATCGTTGTGAACAACGCTGAGAAACGTAATGGTGCGATACTAGCACGCTTACACCGCAGCTATTAACTCATTAGCATTAGTAAACAGTATTAAGTAACAATTAGCAGTAATAAGCAACGATAAGGCCCTCTTCAAACAGAGGGCCTTTTTATGTTACGACACACCTACTACCTGCCAAAATGAACGTCATCTCGCAAATTATTATTTCTTTACGTTGATAACCCGCCGTTATTCGCTAATACTGGGGTTAATAGGACTTAAAGAGAAAAGAGAGCATGACAGATAAGCGCCAATTTCAAAGGGTTGCATTAAATGTTCCGGGAAAGCTTGCCCACAACGATAGCGAAATAGATGTCATTGTTCATGACGTATCCCTACAAGGGATCAAGCTCCTCGCGAGTGAAACTGAACTGGTTAAATTGCCTTTCGATAGTCACGACCCATACGTGGCTAACTTTAGGGCCAACGAGGATAGCCCTCTCATCACTCTGTATATAGAGCAGCTGTATCGACATTCAGATAGCCGCAAGTCGAAGGTGTCATTGGGATGTAAGGTATCACAAATGGATATAAATTGCGTCAGTGCCCTGCGCCGCTTAATTAGTTTAAATAGCCCAGATGACAGCATTGATGAAAAAGATCTCAATGCGTTGGTCAATGCTGTTTATGAACACGCTAATTAACACCTACTTTTAAATAGACCTTATCTTACTGTTCCAACGCATCTAGTGCTTCAGACAAACGGGCTACCGGTATTACCTTCATACCCTGCATAGCTTGCTTCGGCATATTAGCTTTTGGCACTATGGCACGTTTAAATCCATGCTTTGCAGCTTCAATGATGCGTTCGGTGCCGTTGGGAACAGGCCTAATTTCACCCGCTAGACCCACTTCGCCAAAAACAATAAGATCGTTAGGCAGCGAACGATTTCTAAAGCTTGAAATCATTGCTAATAGCAAAGCCAAGTCGGCACCGGTCTCTGTTACTCTTACCCCACCCACTACATTCACAAACACATCTTGATCGTTCATTTGAACGTTGCCGTGGCGATGAAGTACGGCAAGTAGCATCGACAGCCTGTTTTGATCAAGGCCCACCGCAATCCGCCTTGGATTAGACATTTGTGAATAGTCTACCAGCGCTTGAATTTCTACAAGTAATGGACGGGTGCCTTCCCAGATAACCATAACGCTAGAGCCTGGAGTTTCATTCTCGTCACGACTTAAAAATATGGCAGACGGGTTTTTTACCTCTTTCAAGCCTTTTTCAGTCATCGCAAAAACGCCCAGCTCATTGACCGCACCAAAGCGGTTTTTATGGCTGCGCAAGGTGCGATAACGCCCATCGCTTTCCCCTTCCAACATCATGGAGCTATCAATGCAGTGCTCGAGCACTTTAGGCCCTGCAAGGTTGCCATCTTTTGTCACGTGACCAACGATAAACATGGCAATATGATTTTGTTTGGCAAAGCGGGTTAAATAGGCAGCTCCCTCTCGAACTTGAGACACGCTACCCGGCGCTGATTGAACGTCTGCAACGTGCATAACTTGGATCGAATCGATAACCATTATTTTTGGTTTTTCAGTCAGTGCTAGTTCACAAATTGTTTCGACGTTGGTCTCGGCTAGCATCATTAAGTTGTCATCGGGTAGGGACAAACGCTTAGCGCGCATGGCAACTTGCTGTAGCGATTCCTCACCGGTCACATACAGTGCCTTCTCAGTCTTCGCCATTTGACACATTACCTGAAGTAAAAGCGTACTTTTTCCTGCTCCGGGTGAGCCACCAATTAGCATGGCTGCTCCTGGAACAATACCGCCGCCAAGAACGCGATCCAGCTCTTTAAAACCTGAAGAAAAACGAGGCAGCGCTTCTAGGTCAATGGCGTTTAATTTTTCAATCTTTGCCGCTGTTTGACCCGCATACCCAGCGTTTACTTGACGCGTATTTTCTTTGGCGCTAGCCACTACAAACTCGCTGATGGTATTCCATTCTTTACACTCTGTGCATTGTCCCTGCCAACGAGGAAACTCCGCACCGCAGTCTGAACACACATAAGCAGTTTTACGTTTTGCCATTTTCCAGTTTTATCCACAACTTAAAAAGAGTATTCTATCATTAAACGGCTTTGGAATAAGTACAAGGCTTCTTGCATTTAAAGATGAAAAATGGACTTACCCGCGAAATTCAAAGGTTAAGGTCTTTTCTACCACGGTCGATAAAAACTAAAATGAAAAATGTAAACAACAAAGTTGCGCATAGATGAGTCAAGACTTAGCCCAGTACGCTGACATAATTGAACAGTTAAAGCCGGTGGTGAACGAGCCTGAGTTCAACCAAGTTTTACTGCAAGTTGCTTCTGATATCCCAAAGGAAAAGCGCTTTCTTATAAAAATGGAAGTAAAGCGTCTTGCAAAACCTTGTATGCGCACAATTGACCTGCGTGGACACGTGGACGGTAAATGTAAAAAATATCCCCATGAAGGTAGAAATCACTACATGGACGATATTGCCGTCGACAAGTTTGAAGAGCAGCTGCGAATATTTGGCCGCTATACGTATGGTGTTTATGAGGCAGTGCAAAGCACAGAAAATAACTTTCGCTTAATGCAGGAACGAGAGATTGCACAAGAGCGGGTAGAAAAAGCACGGCCAGAGTTAAAGAAACGCTCGGCAGTATTAGAGCAATTTAAAGTACCCACCGTTAACTTATTAGACTACCGACAGCGCAATACGGAACGAATGAATTTTGCGGTGGCGGTAGAGATATTTAATAAATATAACGAATCAATGCGCGGCCTCAGTGTGGACATTTCTCTTGAGGGTCTGCAGGTCAAATTATCGAAAGACACCATTTTCGAGAAAGGTGAACTACTTTTTATCTACTTCAGAGGACTCGAAAGTGAGTTCACTATGGATAAGAAAAACGGTATTGCTTACAAGCTCGTAAAAATCTCCACGAAAAACGACGTTAACTACCTCGCACTGCAACGTGATTCAGAACACCCCAACAAAAGCTTTGATCAATTTTTAGAAAGTTTTATTCACGGCAACAAGCGTCGCTATAAAGTGAATATGAATAACACTATCGAAGCGATAACCAGTAAAACCTCTGAACAGTATTTCTCACCGCGTAGCCCAACATTACCGATTTATATCGACGTTGTGAATCAAACCTTGGTGCCTCGTTTTGCCATGATGAACGAGGTAAACCGAGAAACGTTACAATACTGGCAGGATGAAGAAGACAACTGCCGATTAAACTTTCTGCTGACTCAAGAGCGACTCAAACGCCTATTGCAGAAGTCTGAAGAAGTAAGAGAATGCTTTGTATACAGCTTTACCCATCTACAAAACAGTAAAGTGTATTTTTATTCGGCCTCTTTTGAAGAGTTAATGCAAAAAGACCTACTTAAACAAGTGTTCTTGGGGTTCGGCTCTAAAAAAGCGAGCTGGAGAGTGTATAAGATAGCGCTTACCACTATGGTACCGGAACAGGCGCATATCCCCCTTTCCATTCCAGATTCTGTTGGGAGTAAAGTAAAGAAGCTCAATACCCCGATTTCTGCCAGGCTTATGTCGAAGCTTAAAAATTTGCGCTACCTTGCCCATATTACCGATGTTACATCGATAACAGGACAAGAAACTTACAACGATTTTACGTTTAATCGAGACAATCTTTCGCACTTGCGTAACTTTGGTCACCCCCGAAACCGTCCTCCCGCTGACATTCAAGTTGTGCGATTCAAAAACGAAGAGTTAAGAATTGAGAGTCGCTATCGATTACGTACTCATATAGAGGCGCGTTTCAATGGTGATGACACCGTTCATAAGGGTGTCAGCGAAGATATCTCAGTTCATGGTTTAGGCCTTCGAGTAGAGTTAACAAAAGAGTACGCCGGTAGTTTAGAGGGGCGGGTTGAAGTCGCATTCCCTCGCCTTCAAGCCATTACCACTTCGTTTGACGTCATGCAGTTACAGTACGAAATCATTTATCACAATGTAGATAAGAACATTCTGCATTTGAAAGCAGCACCGGGTGATGAAGGTAAAACGGCACGAAGCTTTTTTGAAGAGCTTATAAAGAAAAACAAAGCAAACCTGCATGCGGAGTCTGACGAAGAAGAGATCCCGGGTATGGGGCAAGCTCTTCGCTGTATTAATGCTAGAAATGCGACCTCTCTTTCTTTTCTTATGAGCAAAGAAGGCGTTAGGTATACGCCGCAAGCGGGCATCATTGGGAAACAAGATGAGCGAGTAACGCTTCTTACTACGCAGTACGCAGAGCGAGGCAAAGTAAATCTGGAATTTCTATTTCGAGATCGAAAGCAAGATTCTCCCTTTGTGCAAAGCGGCGTAAAAACCGTAAAACTAGAAAATATGCCGTTACGACAAGAACTGTTTGTCTCTTTTGACAATAGTCAAAAAGACTCACGCATGGCTATTATTCCTCGCTACTCTCACAAATTTGAAAGCAACACACAGCGACAAAATTTCATTAAAGAGGCAATGAATCGAGGACAATTTATTGCCATACACGTGATGCTTACCACCACAGGCAAACCCGACCTATCAATGCTGCAGACAGAAATAAATTACGTCACTATGTATGCAATGCACAGGGCAAGAGAACTTGAGAAAAAGATGTGGAGTATCGCAGCTTGTGCCCACCTTGTGGACGTAACCGATGAAGTGTTAGTACGATATGGTTTTACCCCAGCTGAAATTGCACAGAACCGAACGCTGGATGGGACGACTCAAATCCACAATCCGAAACGCGCTTTAGCTGGCAGTGAAAACAGCTCATCCCCCCAGAAACCAGAAGCTCAAAACCCACAAAACGCCTAAAAGAGGGAGTCGCTCCCTCTTTACTATTTGCTATTTATTTATCTAAAAAGTAAAGCAAGCTGTGAAGGCTGCCTACACGTATGGCAACATCAGCCTTCTCGTTCACCACAGGCTTACCGTGACACGCTACACCAAGCGCCGATGTCGCCATCATCACAAGGTCGTTAGCTCCATCGCCCATGGCCACAGTTTGGGTATCTGAAATATTCCATTTTAACGCCAGTTGTTTAACTGTCTCGGCTTTTACATCAGCGTTAACCACTTCGCCTTCTACTTTCCCAGTCAATAGACCATTTTCAATAACTAAGGTATTGGACGTGGCGTAATCAAGCTCTAACCTACGTTTTAGGTGATCAGCAAAATAAGTAAAACCACCCGATGCGATAGCTAGCTTCCAATTGTGCTTTTTCAATTCACTAAGTAACCCTTGAATACCAGGCATAATAGGCAGGCTGTCTCTAATCTGACGCAGGTGCTCAACGGGCACACCCTTAAGACATGCAACACGGTGATGTAAACTTTCGTTAAACGCTATTTCTCCACGCATCGCCTTTTCTGTGACTTCGGCAACCTCCTGACCAACATCTGCCAGCTTGGCAATTTCATCAATACACTCAATACCAATTACGGTGCTGTCCATATCCATGACTAACAAGCCACCTTCAGAAAGAGAAGGCTGAGACTGCTGTACCCCGATATCAACGTTAAACGTTTCAGATAAGGCACCAAGTAGGGACTTTAAGATTGACGTGTCTTCGTCGAGCACATTTCCTTTTACTACCACCACATCATCACCAAATTGTTGATGCAAATGATGGAAAGTTAGACTTACTGTATCAAAGTGCGACTGGGTGTCAGTTAAAATATTGCCGACAATGTAGGGTGTAAGTGCTTGTCCTATAATAGTCATTGAGGCGTGAAAAGACGCATCACTTTGCTGCATGGCAATGACACCCGCTAGCGTTGAAGCGCAATGCATATCGTCTGCTGCGTTATCACCTAACAACTGTTTAAACGTGTCGAGCACTGGTAAATCCTTAAAAGTGGAGGTGGCTACATGCTACCGAATTGAGCAGAGTAATAAAATATCCGCTTTCAAATTAGTAAGATTTATCCTACTGTTACACTCATATTTACCCGTTAACGGAATTTCATGTTGGCAAAGGCTGAAACCAACTTATTGACCTCGTCAGCAAGTCATTCTCACTCGCTTTATACCGTCGTTAAACGACTGGTGCATACAGTACTGGCAAGCTTGGTAGTTGGCTTGCTTATTGCCCTGCTACTTATGCTTCAACGTTATCAAGAAGAGTGGCTACTTGCCCAAACAGAGTATGCCGGCAGTAGCGCTGCACGCCAATATGCAAAGCTTGTTTCCCCCATTATAGATACTACTGGTAATGCGAAGTCCGACGCTAATTCTGTGAACGATGCTACAAGAGCGGTGGCACTTAAAAGTACAGCCACTGTGTTAACCCAAGAGCCACATATTCTTGGCATTGCTATCTTTGATGAAAAAGGACAGTACATTGCGCCTTTGCCAAAAACCGAAAGTGTCGTTGCTCTTAGCCAGTCTCAGGACGTGCGGCCTCTTACGTTTGTTGAGCCTATTGTAAATAATAGCGACAACGTAATTGGTTACGTTCATGTTCACATGAATACAAAAGTGATATTAGAAGACCCACTGGCCCTGCGTGCACAGCTGCTGCTCATTGGAGTTATTGTTTTATTTTTAGCCTTGGTGATAGGAATTTATTTAACCCGAGGCTTCTACAAGTTTAGACCTTGGGTAATAAGCAAATTCGCCCAGTTGGGTAATGATTAATATTCATCACTATTTGCATCAAATAGTTTAAAAAAGAGATGGCTTAAAAAGGCGTGCATAGTTTGCAGATGTGATCGTCTTAATCTCATTAGGCTCTATCTCAGACAGGCCTGAGAGGGCTGCAACCACATCTGTTAGGTAATGAGGCATATTGGGCTGACCTTGCCTGCCTGACATTGGCATATCGGGCGCATCGGTTTCAAGTAAAATACTCTCTGGATGATTCCGAAGTAGATACGTCACCGTATCTTTCGTTTTCTTAGCTCGTTCGTAAGTAATTGTGCCGCCAATGCCTAAACAAAATCCTCTGTCTATATAGCGCTTGGCAACATCTGTACTGCCTGAAAATGCGTGGATAACTCCCCGCCCCTCAAACGATGATGCCTTCAAGGCTTCAAACAGCAAGTGATGAGACTTTCGGTGGTGTAAAATAACGGGAAGTCCAAAAGAATCCGCTATATCTAAATGAGCATGTAACACCTGTTTTTGAACATTCATATCAACAGGAATATGACCGTCTAACCCTGTTTCTCCAATGGCACAGAAACAGCCTTTAGCGGAGGATAGACAGCCCTGAGCGTTGGATAAACAGCCTTGAGCTTCAGGATCACAGCCTTGAGCTACAGCAAGAAAGCCTTGAGAGTTTGGTAAAGCCCCCTCAGCCACAGACAGACTTTCCTTAGTATTTACCACCGCACCAGCAACGGCTTCTTCAAACTGCTTGAGTAAAGGAGGAATTTCATCGCGCTCTTTAGGCAGGAAGTAAGGGTGCAAACCAATGGCGGTATCAATGGGAAGAATATCGCAGTAGGGCTGGCTGTTAAAACTACTAAGCACTTTCCAAGACGCTGGCGTGATGCCTGGCACCATTATTCGCTTAACGCCATTTTGCTTAGCCTTGCGCAGCACTTCAGTAAGGTTACTCCCCAAGGGGGCCAAGTTAAGATGACAGTGACTGTCTATCATGTACCCCCTCCCCTTTACTCACTTCTTCGAATAACAGCAAATATGCTTTTAACGCGCTGTTGATAAGTGGACAAATGCTAAGGCATCAGTCGCTGAGTGCTCCAGCTACCAGCTTTATCGATGTTGTATTCTATACGGTCGTGAAGCCTATCTTCACCGCCTTGCCAGAACTCGACTTGATGAGGAACAATTCTAAAGCCACCCCAAAAATCAGGCACAGGAAGTTCTTTGTTCGCAAACTTGTCTTTTAACTGTTTAAATTGCGTAAGCAAGAGTGCTTTACTGCTAATTGGCTTACTTTGCTTTGACGCATAAGCAGCTAGCTGACTGTCTTTGGGACGGGAGAAAAAATAAGACGCATTTTCACTAGTCGATAGCTTTTCTACCGTGCCACAAACACGCACCTGCCGCTCCATAAAAAACCAAGGAAAATGACAAGAGACTTTTGGGTTTAACGCAAGCTCTTTGGCTTTTCTACTTCCTAAGTTTGTAAAGAAAACAAAGCCGTCTTTATTTACATCTTTTAAGAGCACTATACGCTGCGAGGGCTGACCGCTTTCATCCACTGTTGCCACTGTCATGGCGGTGGGATCTGGAATATTCTCATCAATGGCATCTTGCAGCCACTTATCGAATAGTTGAAAAGGTGTGTCGGTAACGTCTGACTCGCTCAAGGTTCCCTTTGAGTACTGTCTGCGCATATCTGAAATAGCCATCAATTTCTCCTGCGCAATGTTTCTACATCATTAAAAGCGACTTTTTCCTAAGGGCGACTCTTTATTACGAGCAGCCCTTGATTAAGCGCCATGCTTTCATGGTAGACCATTGCGCATAAACAAATACTAATAAGACGTTAAAAACGAATAACGCTCAGGAAGGGATCACACCAATTGCAACGACATGTAAATGAGTATTAAAAGTTGCTGTCATCGCCGTATCCAAGCGAGCGTAGCGCTCGCTCATCGTCAGCCCAACCCTGTTTTACCTTTACCCAAAGCTCTAGGAACACTTTGTTGTCGAACAGGTTTTCCATGTCTTTACGGGCATGCTCGCCTATTGTTTTAAGGTGCTTACCGCCTTTGCCGATAATCATGCGCTTTTGCGTTTCGCGTTCTACCAAAATAAGTCCACTTATTCGGTACACGCCATTTTCGGCCATTTTAAACTGCTCAATTTCTACCGTCGTCGAGTATGGAAGCTCGTCACCAGTAAAGCGCATAAGCTTTTCGCGAATAATCTCTGCGGCCATAAAACGGCTAGAGCGATCAGTAATATAATCTTCAGGGAAAAAGAAGTCGCTCGGCGGAAGAGACTTAGCAACTAACTCGCGAATATCATCCACCATTTTGCCCTGCTTAGCGCTAATTGGGATGATATGTTCGAAGGTATGCTTCTCGCCAAGCTGTCTAAGGTGGGTAACAAAACCTTCTCTGTTCTCTACTTTATCCATTTTATTGACGATAAGGTAACAAGGTAGTTTTGATTGCTTTACCTTTGTCAGCACCATTTCGTCGTCTGCGTTCCAGCGATCGCCCTCAATCACAAAAAGAATCAAGCCAACTTCTGCTAACGAGCTAGAGGCCGCCCGGTTCATATACCGGTTAATGGCACGCTTTTCATCTTGATGGAGCCCTGGCGTATCAACATATATGGCCTGATATTCGCCGTCGGTATCAATGCCTAGTATGCGATGTCGCGTTGTTTGCGGCTTTCTAGAGGTAATGCTGACTTTTTGCCCTAACAAACGGTTGAGCAAAGTAGATTTACCCACATTTGGGCGGCCAACGATAGCCACTAAACCACAGCGTGTCTGCGGTTGTGAATAATGTATTTCATTGTCATTGTTAGTCATCGAGCTTCTCCAGCGTTAGACGAGCTGCTTCTTGTTCAGCTTTGCGACGGCTGTTTCCTGACGCTTTAACAGGCTCAGGTAAATTTTCAACCGTGCAGCTAACTTGAAAAACCTGCGCGTGATCTTTCCCAGAAATCGACAGTACCTCATAGGTAGGCAGAGGCAATTTTCGTCCCTGTAAAAACTCCTGTAGACGTGTTTTATTGTCTTTAGGGTGCGCGTGGGGGTCTAACTTATTTATGCGCGTTTCCCACAGCCTGTCTATAACGTGGCGCACCTCGTCCATACCGGAGTCGAGATAAATTGCACCAAGCAACGCTTCTACCGCATCAGCTAAAATAGAGCTGCGACGATGGCCGCCACTTTTGAGCTCGCCGGGACCTAAGTGAAGTAATTCACCCATACTTGCCTCACGAGCTAGCTCGGCTAACGTATCGCCTTTCACCAGCGTTGAGCGCATACGGGTTAACTTGCCTTCAGGCACGTCTGGAAAGCGCTTGTATAGCGTCTCGCCAATAATCATTCCCAGTATGGCATCGCCTAAGAATTCTAGGCGTTCATTGTGCTGTTTTGCCGCACTTCTGTGCGTAAAAGCTTGATCGAGCAAAGCAATATTGTTGAATGTATAGTCTATCGCCTTGTAAAGACGACAATATTTATCTATTCCCTGCATTAACGAATGCCACCTGTACGCTCAAATCGAACGCCTGTTGGGATCCATGTTGGTAACATGTCTTGTGGCTTACGTTCAAATTCAAACGAAATCCAAATTGCTACCGCTTTGCCGACTAAGTTATCATCGGGTACGAAACCCCAAAAACGGCTATCACGACTGTTATCGCGGTTATCACCTAACACAAAATAATTGTTTTCAGGCACAATCCATTCGTTGCGGCGCGTTCCCGGTTGCGTATAAAAATTTACTGGAGAAATATCGCGCAGCGGATGGCGTAAAATATCGTGCTCTATGTCGCCAAGCGATTCGGTATAACGCATTAGCTGCGCCATATCCTGAACAAATTCACCACGCTCTTGGAAAGATAAAGGCACGGCTTCAAGTGCAGGACAGTTTTCACTCTCGACACATTTAGGCTTTATGTACACCTGCTTATTTTGATAAACCACAGTATCGCCTGGCATGCCTATTACGCGCTTAATGTAATCGATGCCGGTATCCTCTGGATACTTAAACACAACTACATCGCCTCGCTCTGGTGCTCCGGTCTCAATCAGCTTACTGCGAAATACAGGGTCTTTTACACCATACGCAAACTTTTCAACCAATATAAAGTCGCCAACGAGGAGCGTTGGCATCATTGAGCCAGACGGTATTTGAAATGGCTCATATAAAAATGAGCGCAACACTAATACGAAGGCAATAACCGGAAATATTTGCTGCGATGTATCCACAAGATAGGGTAATTGCGGATCTTCACCGTAACTGGCATTTTCGGCAACTGCTGATGCCTGTAAACGCGCCTTGCGCTTTGGTGCAAACACTACACTGTCAACTAACCATATAAGTCCTGTGATCAGCGTTAATGCAACCAAGATCAGGGAGAAGTAATTTGCCATTATTTACCTACCTTCAACACGGCAAGGAAGGCATCTTGCGGCAGTTCAACGTTACCAATCTGCTTCATGCGCTTTTTACCTTCTTTCTGCTTTTGCAGTAGCTTTTTCTTACGGCTAACGTCGCCGCCATAACATTTTGCAATAACGTTCTTGCGCAGCTGTTTAACCGTACTACGAGCGACAATATGGTTACCAATCGCCGCTTGAATAGCAATATCAAACATTTGACGCGGGATAAGCTCGCGCAACTTCTCAACGAGTTCTCTACCGCGACCTTGCGAGTTATCTCTGTGGGTGATTACTGCTAGCGCATCAACGCGTTCAGCGTTAATCAGAATATCCACTCTCACCATGTCTGAAGTTTGGAAGCGTTTAAAGTTGTAATCGAGTGACGCGAAACCTCGACTTGTCGACTTCAAGCGGTCGAAGAAATCAAGCACTACCTCTGCCATGGGCAGTTCGTAAGTCACAGCAACCTGCTTACCGTGATAAGTCATGTTGGTTTGCATACCGCGCTTTTCAACACACAAAGTAATAACGTTACCAAGGTATTCTTGAGGCACCAAAATATTGGCCTCAACAAGGGGCTCGCGAATTTCTGCAATGTCATTAACTGGTGGTAATTTCGCTGGACTATCAACGGTGAGTATTTCGCCTTTGGTGGTCTCAACTTGGTAAATTACCGTTGGCGCTGTGGTAATCAGGCCAAGGTCATACTCTCGCTCAAGACGCTCTTGGATAATTTCCATGTGAAGCATGCCGAGAAAGCCGATTCTAAAACCAAAGCCTAACGCTGCAGAGCTCTCTGGCTCGTAAAATAAAGACGCGTCGTTTAGGCTTAGCTTTGCCAGCGCATCGCGGAAGTCTTCATAATCGTCTGAACTAATGGGGAAGATACCCGCGTAAACTTGCGGCTTAATCTTTTTAAATCCAGGCAGCATGTCGGTGGCAGGTGCTTTTGCAAGTGTAATAGTATCGCCCACTGGCGCGCCCTGAATATCTTTAATGCCGGCAATAATGAAACCCACTTCACCAGCACGAAGAATACCGGTATCGAGAGCTTTAGGTGTAAACACACCAATCTTATCCACTTGATGGCTTTGGCCGTTAGACATAATTTGAATTTTGTCTTTCTTGTTGAGTTGCCCCTCAACAATACGTACCAATGAGACAACGCCTTGGTAATTATCAAACCATGAATCGATGATAAGTGCTTTTAGTGGCGCTTCTCTGTCTCCACCGGGAGGTGGGATTTTATTGACGATAACTTCGAGTACGTCTTCAATACCAATGCCGGTTTTCGCTGAACAGCGTACCGCTTCTAGTGCATCAATACCGACAATGTCTTCAATCTCTTCTGCCACACGGTCTGGATCCGCTTGAGGTAAGTCTATTTTGTTGAGGATAGGCACCACTTCCATATCCATCTCAATGGCGGTGTAGCAGTTTGCTAGGGTCTGTGCTTCTACGCCCTGCCCCGCATCAACAACCAGTAGCGCACCTTCACAGGCAGCCAGTGAGCGAGATACTTCATAGGTAAAGTCAACGTGCCCTGGTGTATCGATGAAATTAAGCTGATACGTTTCACCGTTTTGGGCGCTGTACTCTAGCGTTACGCTCTGCGCTTTTATTGTAATTCCACGCTCTTTTTCTAAATCCATGGAATCTAGAACTTGCTCAGCCATTTCGCGAGTTGAAAGCCCGCCACAATGTTGAATAAGACGGTCCGACAATGTCGATTTACCGTGGTCGATATGGGCGATAATACTGAAGTTACGAATGTGCGATTGTTGCATAATGCTGGAATTTACCTGCAGAAAAATTCATTAAACGAAAAAATACTGCGCGCTATACGTTAAGACGTAAACGCGACGCGTGCGGATTTTACCCATTTATGGGCGGAAAAGCGAATTAGCAGCGAGTATATTTTGCTAAACAGCACAAGCCATGAGACGAGACAGTAAAATTCAGCCTTAAATAGGCTTTTTACACACGTTCTAGAGGTTCTGCTTTAAGCAGGACAGGTCGATACTTTGCAGACTCTATCCGCTGTAATTTCTTAGCCGTGTATCGATACACTAACACCGTTGCAATAGTGCTTGGGAGTATTCCCCATAATTCATGAGTTAGACCAATCGTAGGCAGAAAGTAAGAGGCCAGCGAGAAGCAGCCGATAAACATAAATAGAGGAAGAAGATAAAGCCATGCCGAGGCACTTAGCACGCCGGCCTCAGGCACACCAATAGTGACACTTTGACCAACAGAAACCGTCATTGGTGTAGACAATGTTAAGCGCTGCATTTTCGGCGCGAGCGCGCGCGAAATGGCGCCCGTACCGCAGTCACTTTGTGCCTGACAACTGCTACAGGTCGATTTTATTGCTGACTCTACCGTGACGCTATCACCGTCAACCGCCACCACCGTCGCAGACTCCTCAATCATTGCTGTTATTCACCGCGCTAATTGAGGTGGCAATCGCCTTTGCCGTTTGAAGTGGAATTTCACCTAACACCGTTACCTGTGCTTTACCTGCTTTTAACGTAAGAAACGTACTCACCTCATTGCGCAAAGCGATATCGCCTCCCAGTGCATCCTCAATAGGTTGAACATACACTGACACATCTACCAAGCCATCACTGTACATTTTATACTCTACCACCTGACCGGTCAGTGCTAGTCGTCGTGTATCTCGTTTCACCTCTTTCATGCCCACAGGAAGGTAGTTAACTTCCCATCCATGAGCGCGAGATTGACTGCTTGCCATCATAATTGGCTCCGGCAAAGACGACGGATTAATTCGGGCAAAATAGGGAGACGGCGATGCCATCACAGAAAATGCGCTAATTTGTATTTGTTCCAGTAAGGCGCCCTGTAAATCCAGCATATTAAGCTTTAATAGCATGCCCGACTCTTCATCAAGCCAAAGCTGGTAACCAAACCGAGTGTTGTCCCTACTCACAATTCTAATTTGCTGTGCAGAACGTCCAGCGACTCTAGCCCGGCCGACTAATACAAATTCGTAACTTTCTAACAGCTTCTGTGGGTTATGAAGAAGAATATTAGGAATGGGCCCATTGATAAAACGAGAGCGAATGCTGTAGGGCTGCGTATCAGGCTCAAACACACTCACGATACCATCAACGCGGATAAGCTCGCGGCCTGGTCCATTTTGCAAATTCAACTGCTCTACTTCAGTGCCATCATCCAGTACGCCGTGACGCCATAGGTATGGCACCGTTTCTTTACCAACGGTGGTCTGAACAAATGATAGCTGATAGTTGGCAGAAGAGATGAGTGATTGAAGACGTTGTAACCACTGTACTGGTGTTTGCAGTGCGTTAGTTTCTCTCTCTACTGCCGGCTCTGTTTGTTTTACTGTATCTGTTTTTGCCTCTCTTTCTGTTGCGTTTTTTGCTTGGCTATTTGACTCAAGGCTAGTTGGAAGAGACGAATCGCTTGATTGCGCATGAACACAGAGAGGCGTGAAAATTGATAAAGCCCCTGTGATGAGGAGAACAAATGGGTTACAGCGCATTTTCCTTGCCTTTAAAACAGACATACCAGCACGTGCAAGTGCTGGTATGCGAAGTTACTAATAATAAATACTAGTTGAAATGGGGGCGTTGCCGCAATCGCCTATGGGCGATTAGTATCGTCAGAGGCTTTTTCTTCCTCTTCGGCCTGCACCTGTTTCAATTTTATTTGTTGCTCATGGTCGGCGATAAGCGCGTTAATTTTACGCTTCTTCTCAAGCACTTCATTCATGTCGTTGCGTGGCAACGTCCGAGTTTGCTCAAGACTTACCGGCGCTAAACCACCTTGTGGACCCGCAGTGGGTGCCGTCATGAATGGCTCTGAAGGCGCTGGCTGGTTCAGGTGCTGAACACCTAGAATAACGGCTAAAGCTACCGACGCTGCAACGGCAAACTGACCAGATTGAGTTGCAAATGGAACCACATTTCCAATGATTGGGATTGAGCGCCAGCGAGACTCTTTTGGTGCCACAATCGCAGGTTCGTCTGCCAAGGCCGCAGCAATGTTAGCCGTAATATCCATTTCTGGCGCTACGCTTGCTTCTTTGCGCATAGTACCACGGATGACATGGTATCGCTGCCATTTAGCCTGAAGCTCTGCATCATGCTTGATAGCGTCGATGATTTTATCGTCTTCTGCTTCACCATCCATGAATGCGGACAATTTTTCTTGCTGTTGCGTCATATATTCATATCCAGATCGTTTTGATCGTTAACTACCCTAACACAGCTGTTAGTCATCCCAAAAAAGAGAAAGTTCATCTTTTTTGAAGTTTATTTAAATTAATTTTCCAACAGCGGCTGAATGACTTTATCAATGGCTTCTCTCGCCCTGAATATACGCGATCGCACGGTACCTACAGGACAAGACATTACACTGGCAATTTCTTCGTAGCTTAACCCTTCAATTTCACGCAGTGTTATCGCCATACGGAGATCATCAGGCAGTTTTTCCACCACTTTAAATAACGTCTCCTCTAGCTCATCTGAGAGCAAGCTCCTTTCGGGAGTCGATTGCTCTTTTAGCGCGTCACTACCTTCATAGTAGTCGGCTTCTTCAGCATCCACATCGCTTGCGGGGGGCTTTCGGCCTTGAGAAACGAGATAGTTTTTAGCGCTATTTACCGCAATGCGATAAAGCCAGGTGTAAAAGGCACTGTCTCCGCGAAAATTGGGGAGCGCTCTATATGCTTTTATAAAGGCTTCTTGAGTTACGTCAGCAACATCACCTGAATTTTTAACGTATCGAGACACTAGGTGCATAACTTTGTGCTGGTAACGGGTTACCAACAAGTTAAATGCATTTTTATCACCACGTTGTACTCTTTCCACCAGTTGCTGGTCGGTTACTTGCTCGCTCATTCGAGCCATTACTCCCTACTTCATATCCACAATAGCTCTATTAAGCCTGCTTATAGACGTGTTCTATTTAAAAAAGTTCTGTTAAAGCATTAATTATTTTAAATAATACCATGTTCACGCCCTAAGAATTATTGTGTTTTGTCACTCATCCTTTAGACTTGCTGAACCTTTGCTCGTATATATTGATGTAAAAATACATGAAATCTGGATCGTCTTCACTAACTTCCACACCAAATGCCATAGAACATCGATGTGATGTGTTAATTATCGGAAGCGGCGCAGCTGGGCTAAGCCTAGCGTTGAGGCTCGCTGACCATTGCCAAGTTATTGTTTTGAGTAAAAGCGATCGAAATGAAGGCTCAACACGTTACGCCCAAGGTGGTATTGCTGCCGTATTCGATGAACAAGATTCAATCGATGCACACGTCAGCGACACGCTAATGGCCGGTGGCGGCCTTTGTGAGGAGCCAGCAGTTCGCTTTACCACCGAACGGGCAAAAGCGGCTTTGGAATGGCTAATTAGTTACGGAGTGCCGTTTGACAGAGAAAAAAGCGAATCTGGCGAAGAGAAATTTCACCTGACCCGAGAGGGCGGTCATAGTCATCGCAGAATATTGCATGCCGCGGATGCCACCGGTGAAGCGCTGCAAATTACGCTCAACGATGCGGTATCCACCCACCCCAACATCCATTTTTTCGAGCGCTATAATGCCATTGACCTCATCCCATCGAAGACCGAGAAAAATCAGTGCGTGGGTGCGTATGTATGGAACCGTCAGCAAGAGCACGTTGAAGTTATCCGCGCGCCGTTTATTGCCTTAGCCACCGGCGGCGGCAGTAAAGTTTATCAATACACATCAAACCCAGATGTATCGAGCGGTGACGGCATTGCAATGGCCTGGCGCGCCGGATGTAGAGTGGCAAACATGGAATTTAACCAGTTCCACCCTACTTGTCTATTTCATCCTCAGGCGCGAAACTTTCTCATCACAGAAGCATTACGCGGTGAAGGCGCTAACCTTTGTCACGCTGATGGCACTCGCTTTATGCAGAAGTTTGATGAGCGTGGCGATCTTGCGCCCCGTGATGTGGTTGCAAGAGCGATAGATTATGAAATGAAACGCTTGGGCGCAGATTGCATGTACTTAGACATCAGTCATAAACCTGCCGATTTTATTGTTAAACACTTCCCTAACATCTATCGCAAATGTCGCTCCTTGGGTATCGATATCACCCGTGAGCCAATTCCGGTGGTACCGGCAGCGCATTATAGCTGTGGTGGTGTGATCACCGACTTTAATGCAAAGACCGATTTAAACAACGTTTACGCTATTGGCGAAGTTGCCTATACCGGTTTGCACGGTGCTAATAGAATGGCGTCAAACTCTTTACTGGAATGCGTGGTGTTTGCCAGTTCAGCAGCAGAGCATATTATCAGCTGTCTCCCCACTAAAGATAATGACGAAACTATTGCCCCTTGGGATGAAAGCCAAGTATCAAACTCAGACGAAGAAGTTATTATTCAACACAACTGGCACGAGCTGAGACTGTTTATGTGGGATTATGTTGGTATTGTTCGAACCGATAAACGGTTAGAACGTGCTATGCGACGCATTAAGTTGTTAGAGCAGGAAATTACCGAATATTATTCCCACTTCCGAGTGAGCAACAACTTGCTTGAGTTGAGAAACTTGGTCACAGTGGCAGAACTCATTGTGCGATGCGCCATGGAAAGAAAAGAAAGTAGAGGCCTTCATTTCAATCTGGACCATCCTGAACAGCTAAGTGACACTAAGCCCACCGTGTTGGTACCTAATAACCAGCTGTCCGGGGAAAGCGTTGGGGCACTCATTACTGAAGGAAGCTTCAGCGATATGCGTTGAGCTCTAGACGTTAAACGCTAACATGTAACACGCTAGCTTTGCCTTGTGATTAATACCCTGTACTCGATGCTTTGTAATAGATGCACTCTACTCAAGATAAGGTGCGCAGTGGTAATGTTAAACACTAAAGGTGGGCGTTAAAGTAAACGGAAACGCCCACCTTTTTTAATAATGCAAAAAAGCGTGTAAGTGCGTAGTTGAGTCTTTCGCACTGGTCACTTCTAGCTCGGCACTATGTTTAGGACTATGGTTAGCACACGGGTTAGCATGCGATTCTGATGTTGCGCTTAAAGAGCTAGTTAGGCTTTTACTGAACACGGTCAATTCATTGGGTAAATAAACGGGCTGTTTAAACCTACACGACACTTCTTTGATATAGCCGTTACATAACGCTTTATCACCGCCTGAGCCCTGCTCTTTTTCTGCGTTATCTGTGCTTTCGCCATTGGCTTCGACAATGCCATCAACAGTGGTTTTGTCGGCAGTATTGTCAACAAATTGAGAGATTACACAGGCCAGTGTCCACATTCCGTGGGCAATGGCAGTTTTAAAGCCAAATACCTTCGCAGAAACAGCCGATAGATGAATAGGGTTATAGTCTCCCGAAATAGCGGCGTAGCGCCTTCCTGTGTCTGCACTTGCATTGAGCGTTGATACTAACTCTCGCTGTATGGCCTCATCGCTCTCGTCGGTTGAAACGTGTCCTGTCTGCGCTGCTCTTGGAGCAACATGCACCGCTTTCACCTTAACTAGGTAACTACTTACAGCTTTATAAACGCACTTTGAGCTTTGCAATGCGTCAAGTAAAACATCCACTTCCCACCCTCTTGCATGAGGTCTAACATCACTAAACCTAACCCGACATTCAACAGGCTCAGAGAGATCGCAATGCTCAAAAACCTCAACCTTGTTGGCGCAGTGAATTAATCCAAGTAAAGGAAATGGGCTTTGTTTGTCTAATAAACAGCGCATCTGCAAAGGAAGAGAAAGCATTTGCAGATATAAAGGATGAACGTGTTCACTCGCAGGCCAAGCCACTTCCTGACAAAATTTACCGTAGTGTTTGTTGTCTATATTGAGGGTTTTGGTGTAAATGCGTTGTGGTAACCGTGGAGGTTTGAACTGCATTAACTGTCGCTTATCAACACGCTTAAACAGCGATTTTGTATATTCACGAAACATTCATTTTGTCCCTAAGTCCATATCCTTTTCTGACATAAATTACCGCTCTACATAATCTGCGATAATCACGTTCAGAACATTCGTTTTTCAATACCCAGCAAAAGTGAGCGTGATCTTTATTGGACCATTTTTGTTTTACTCGAGTCATCTCAAGACAAATCCCCCAAGGGAAAAGCTGAGACGAACCGTGAAGCTGAAATATATCATTAGTCTGAGAGCTGGTAAGTCTTTTTCTTATCAGATTCATAAACTTGTCACAAGAGACGCCGTCTACAATATGCACGACACCCTCGTCCGACAACATCAAATCCAATTGGTTTAGAGAATTTCTCTGTGTTGACTGTCTAAGCACTGATTGACTGAGCGCTAATTGACTTGGCTTTGATTGACTGAGCTTTGATATACAAAAAAGTGAACAGTAAATCCATATAAAAAGTGGGGGGAGCGTGAGAGCGGTAAGGCTTGTCTTATCAATCCACGTCATAAGACTTGATGGCAAACATTGCAATACAACTAACAGTAAAACGGAAAGAGTGACGCGGTTGAACGTCACTCTGTAAGGTGAATACGTTATGTGTATTCTATACTTTGACACGATTGACGACGGTTGAAATCATCGCGGCTAACTCGGGGTCGTCGCATTTTTGATGACCCATTATCCACGCGAACAAATCAGGATCGTCGCTTGTTAGTAAACGCTCGAAGGTAACTTTTTCTTCGTAACTTAATTCGTCGAACGCTTGCTCTACAAAAGGCAGTAATAACACATCTAGTTCAAGCATGCCGCGGCGGCATGCCCACTTTAATCTCGCTAATCGTTTGGGTTCAAACATATATTCTTTAACCTCAATTGTTATCATTAAATAGTACCACGCGTGTCACCGTAGGATCACTGCTCTTTTGGTCTGATAAGCAAACTTAACGTAAAGAATTTACGACTGCCTGCCACCTCCCCCTTGATAAATCAGCTTTTTGCCATACCTTGAGACTATACGATTTTAAAAAGAGCGCCATCATGTCATTAAAAACGCTAGATGCACTGCCGCAACACTATGCTGTAACACTTGGCAATACCATGATTATATCCCTAGAGGGTGAGCAAGCGGATAGCTATCTGCAGGGCCAGCTAACGGTCAATATCAATAAACTAGATGACAAGACGGTACGGCACTACGCCCATTGCGATAACAAAGGTAAAACATGGTCAACGGGCTATCTAGCGCGATTTGGCTCAAAAATACTGTTACTGACCAATGAAGACGCTGGTGCCCGTACCCTGGCTGAGCTTAATAAGTACGGCGTATTTTCAAAAGTAGACATCGTCGATGGCAGCAGCGAGTTCAATGCTTTTTTTGTTTCAGGCACAGAAGCGGTAGCCCTTTTAAGCAAACATTTTCCTGACGTGTCTTTAAACGAAGCCGATAGCGACGGTTCTCTTATCAGCTATCAAAGCGAGCATGGGCTTTGCTTTAAAACCGATACGGCGCAACAGGGTTACGTCGTAGTTCTGCACCAACAAGCTAGCGACGACGTTACAGCAAACATAGCCAAGAACGGACTTCCCTGTTATTCACAATCGGTGTTTGACGCCATAAAAATTGCTAGTGCTCACGCAGCAGTCAACGGAAGTACAGTGGGTGAATATGTACCCCAAATGCTAAATGTGCACGCCCTTAATGCCATTGATTTTGATAAGGGCTGCTACATGGGCCAAGAAGTGGTGGCGAGAACCCGTTTTTTAGGGAAAAACAAACGTGCTGCATTCAGTTTTTGTATTGATGGAAATGTTGAGGTTTCTGCAGGAGACACTATTGAAAAGCAGCTTGGCGATAATTGGCGAAGAGCAGGCTTGGTAACAAGCGTTGCCCGTTTAGATAATGAAACTCACTTTATGGCGGTACTGTCTAACGATACCACCCCACAAGATTTACACAGGTTGGCTGATAATGAGGCTGTAACCTGTTACCCTTATGCTCTGCCGTACAGTATTGAGCAACAAGCCAGCAACATCGTAAAGAAACGTCGCTGATTGTTACGGCAAACGATTTACATTCATTACCCACATGGGAAAACTTAGGATTTTATATGACTATTACCTCTGATAGCGTTGTAACACTTCACTATACTGTTTCAACCGAAGATGGAACCACATTGGATTCTTCTGAAGGAAAAGAACCGCTAGTCGTGTTGCTTGGTCAACGCTTCCTTATTGAGGGACTAGAAGACGCATTAATTGGAAAAGACAAAGACGATAGCTTCAACGTGTCTATCGAGCCTGAAAAAGCATACGGAGAGCGTGTAGACGAGTTAGTTCAAACGGTTCCTCGTTCAATGTTTGAAGGTACAGAAGTTGAAGTAGGCATGTCTTTTCGTGCCACTACACCACAAGGCGAACAGTCTGTCATTATTATAGAGACCAATGATGAAGAAGTGGTTGTTGATGGTAACCATCCTTTGGCGGGTATTCCATTAACGTTTGACGTTAATGTAGTAGATATTCGAGAAGCGACTGAGCAAGAGCGCGAACATGGACATGTGCACGGACCTGAAGGTTGCGGACACGACCACTAAGCCACACGCTATAGTGTAAAAGAAAGGGAGCAGCACGCTCCCTTTTTTGCGCTCTATCAGCACCGTATAAGTTAGATAGCGTCTTCGTTCTGCTCACCGGTTCGAATTCGAACCGCACTTTCCACGTTATAAACAAATATTTTTCCGTCGCCAATTTTACCTGTTTTGGCCGCCGACTGAATAGCATCTAATGCTTGTTCCACGCGCTCGTCGTCGAGCACTAACTCAACCTTAATTTTAGGGAGGAAATCGACTTGGTATTCAGCGCCGCGGTAAAGTTCAGTATGCCCTTTCTGCCTACCGAAACCTTTTACCTCAGTAACGGTCATCCCTGCAATACCGACTTCAGCTAATGCTTCCCTTACATCGTCCATTTTAAATGGCTTAATGATAGCTTCAATTTTTTTCATGACTACAACTCATCATAGATTGTTGGAATGGGTACACGCTTATGCTGTGTACGTTCATAAATATAAAGCAATTTCTCTTCCACTTCAGCGGAAACTGGCTTACCTTCCAGAAAATCATCGATTTGATCGTACGTCATTCCCAGCGCTTGCTCATCTGCTTTCTGTGGAGACAGGCTTTCCAAGTCGGCTGTGGGGGCTTTGGTGATCACGTTATGAGGCGCACCTAAATGGGATGCCAGTGCTCTAACTTGGCGTTTACTTAAACCAAAAAGTGGGGCTAGGTCGCAAGCACCGTCACCGTATTTAGTATAGAACCCTGTAATATTTTCAGCCGAGTGATCGGTACCTAGCACAAGTCCATCCACCATGCCGGCAATCTCATATTGCGTGACCATGCGCGCTCTCGCCTTCACGTTGCCTTTCACAAAGTCTTGTTTGGCAGTGCTGTCAGGAAGCAACCCCGTTTCTTTCAGTGCGTTTGTTGTAGACGCATGTATGGCATCGACGCCTGGTTGCACATTGACGGTCACAGAATGTGAGGGTTGAATAAAATCGATAGATTGCTGTGCATCATCTTCATCAGCTTGGGTGTCATAAGGAAGTCTGACAGCTATAAACTGGTAGTTTTCATGATTTTCTTTGTTCAATTCATTGACGGCAAGCTGTGCTAATTTGCCCAAAGTACATGAATCTATCCCGCCGCTAATACCTAGCACTAAAGAGTTTAACCCTGAGGTGAGCAACTGTTTTTTAATAAATGACACTCTTCGCGCCACCTCAAATTCAACATCGATTTCAGGAAGCACTTGCATCTCTTCAATAACTGCTTGTTTTTGCATCATAATATCCACGTGTTTTTAAGCGTCTTAGTCGGTGAGTTTACGATATTATCTGTATAGATGTTAGTGGCAAGAGTAAATGCCACGGTAATCGTAGTACTTGTAGTAGGCTTATCATAAAGACGTATAGCGAACTATGCGCAATAGAAGTAAAACATACGCTATGCCCAACAACTTTAGTGTACGCTAAATATTGGCGTTTTTGTTTATCAAATTCTGCATGCGGGATTAAAAAAGTGTCAGATTTTGACCAAGAACTTTGAGTAATTATGATAAAAAGTCGAATGAAAAATAATAGGCAGGTTACAGTAAACCAAGCAGGGCTCACCCTATTAGAGCTGCTCATTGCCATAGCGATTGTTGCTATTATGCTAACAACGGTTGCCCCTGCTATACAAAGCATTCTGATAAAAAGCAGGATCACTTCAGATCTTAACAGCTTAAGCGCAGTGGCTCAGCGTGCTCGATTTACAGCAGTAGATGAGCAATCAAGCGTTGTTATGTGTCCAACCAAAAATTACACAAGCTGTGTAAGCAGCTGGAAAAACGCCACCATGATTTTCGTTGATGACAATGGTAACGGCTCCCGTGATACTTCTGAAACGCTTATCACCACCAGCGATCCACTCAATAGCGCAAATACAATTTATGGCATATCGGGCACTATCAGCTTCAATGAGCAAGGCGGTATAAGTCAAGCAGCCACTATTACGCTTTGCCCAAAAGACAATAGCAGCGAGTATGCTTCAGCACTGCTTCTCTCGCTGTATGGCCGAATTTCAGTGGCTGTAGACAGTGATGGGGATGGCACGAAAGAAGACTTAGCGGGCGCAGATTTGAGCTGTTCATAAGTTTAACTGTTCATAAGCTAAGCTGTTCATAAGCAGTGAGCTTAATGAGCCAACCAACACTGCCTTGGCAATAAGGCCGTGTTGGTGACAATAAGCGTCCGGCAAGGGGCTTTGCTATCAAAATACGTGAGCACTGCCTTAAACTCGTAATGACTATTACTGCTCGCTACTTCCTTAATTTTTACACCACCAGTGTCTATGTCGGGTAACTTTGATAGCGGAACAAAGGCACCACTACTAAGCCAATAGCGCGACTGAATAGCCTGAAGTTTTATCATGTGGCTTTTCGCCAAATAGCGAGACGTTACCCTTTTTCCTGATTGATAAGACTGCATTGTTAATGTGGTTAAAATACCCACAATACACAATACAATTAACAGCTCAACAAGGGTAAGCCCTCTCCTCTTAAAACAATTACCTTCCATAGTACAGATTACCTGCGCCTTAATTTCTCTATAGATTAACCATATCAATTCACCCTATTTGGCATAACCGACCCCAAGCATGGTTTATAACAACGCCGTTAAGTACAAACAGCACATAAATGGTTTAACGTTACTGGAGCTAATGGTCACACTCTCCATCCTCATTATTACAATGCTTTTAGCTGCGCCTTCCTTCGCACAGTGGCACGAGGCGAACAAGTTTAAACAGGCTCTTCGTCACGTCAGTAGCCTTGCTGAGGCAGCTAAAGTAGTCGCCGTAGCCTCACAATCAAATGTGTCATTTGTGGTAGACGTTACAGGTGGTCAGTGTGCGGGAACTAGCCGACTAGTATCCTGTGATTGCACAGCCCCTAATGCTTGTAGCATTGATGGAAAAGAGTACGCATTCTTAGCAACGCAATCAGGAATGACTCTGACAACCGCGAACAATAAGAATCGCATTGTTACCTTTAGCAAATTCGGCGCGGTAAACTTCGGGAATAATACGACAATCACGGTAAAAAGCCCGTCTCATTCAGGCAAGGTGGTGATAAGCGCCTTGGGACGAATTAAACACTGCTCCACATCCAGCCTAAGCGGTGTTGCCACATGTTGAAAAGCAAAGGGTTTAGTCTTGTAGAGCTGCTTGTGGCCACTGGCATAGCAAGCACTTTATTGGTTTTGGCGTCCCGTCATACTGCATTCTTTTACAGTGCGCTGTTAAAAGTTCAACATACCGTTGCCATCGAAGCCGAATTTCAGTCACTGCAGCATGTGATTACAGCTCACTTAGAACAAGCGGGTTATATAGAACAGCCAATAGCGACACAGCTTGCTGTCTCTCATGCAAGCCTGCCGTCTATTAATGTTTCTCGTTTTAGCTCCGAAGCGCCAAATAGCTGTTTTACCTTCTCTTACGATAAAAATAGTGACGGCACTATTACGCTTACACCAAATGAGTTTTTTGGTTTTAGGTTACGAGATAAGGCCATTGAATATCGCGTTGGGAAACGAAGCTGTTCGCAAACTCATTGGCAAGACCTAACCGACACCAAAGATGTTAGCGTGAGTGAATTTTCAATTACCCGATTACACGTAAGTGGATGGGGCGTTACCTATGAAATATACATTAAAGCCTCTAGCCGAGTATTTTCTGGCGTAGAAGCCTCAACAACATTTATTGTAGAGGTAGCCAA
The DNA here is from genome assembly GCF_010500895.1 of Alteromonas genovensis. Lineage (GTDB taxonomy): Bacteria > Pseudomonadota > Gammaproteobacteria > Enterobacterales > Alteromonadaceae > Alteromonas > Alteromonas genovensis. Next base: position 608,821 of record NZ_JAAAWO010000001.1, on the reverse strand, counting down.
TGTTCAATAGCGCTTTGTTGAATAGCATACTATTAACTCGACCTTTGTTGACTCGCTCTTCGTTGACGCGCTTTTCGTTAAAAAGCATCGCAGATACAATGAAGATGGTGAGTGCTTACCGACGAAAACAGCAAGGTCTTTTTATTATTTCGTCTGTGCTTGTATTGCTGAGTATTGCGGCATTCACCTTAACTAGCGTAACCGTTGCTGTTAGCGACTTTCAAGCAGTTCAGGACGCTTTAGGAGTGACCCAGGAACGCTACTTAGACACAAAAAAAGAGATGCGCAATATTAGCTCTCAGCTTCGTACTCAACCTCACAACACAGTTGCACTAGGTAATACATCAATAGCGCACACTATTGTGTCTAGTGTTTATCATGGGAGTGAAGCTCAAACCGTGAAAGCCTTCGATATAACGCTGCATCACGCTAAATCTAATACCAAAGTTAAACAACGTTTTTTACGTTACCCATCGCTTATCAAAATACCCACTACATTACAGGCCACCACACCCGATACACACCTCACCCAGTGGCTTTTTAACAGAAGCGCTTCTGCCTTAGTGCCAACATATTTTCCATTAAGTGTTGTTGCAAGTTCATGTACCGATTTAGACGAGGCAACCATGCATTGGATAAACGGAGACTGTGAACTTAACAAGAACGACGTAGAGCATAGCAGCAGTGTAAATCCGATGCTGCTTATCATTAAAAACGGCCATTTAACTGTGCTAGGCGGAACGTCTTTTTATGGCGTGATCATTTTATTATCAGACGATGGAATAGTTTACTCTGCAACAGTGAAGCACGGTGCAAGCATAAATGGAGCTCTCACCTCTTCGCATACTATTACTGTGCAAAATGATGGTGCCCTCACGTACTCGCCTCATGTTTTGCGCACCCTCCAACAGGCACCCAAGCTGGCTAAGATTATTGCGGTTCCCGGTAGCTGGCATGCACAGTTCTAATACAGCCATAGACAACATTTTTAGAGGAATAGAGAAAAGATGAAAACCTTGAGCACAATGAGTCGTAAAAACCGACATCATTTAAATAGAGGGTGCGCACAACACGGAGGCGCATTGGTTGAAGTACTTATAGCGACTGCCCTATTTTTATCAGTCACTGTGGGTATGGTAGGGGCGTTTACTCACACTGAATCGCTATGGGTTGCCATTTATGACAAAAAGCTTTCTCGCAATACCACTATAAACAGCGCAAGAAAGCAAATGATGATTGATAGTTATGAGCAAGCCTGGGCCGATGTTCAAGAATTGGGCCATTTAAAACTGGTCCCTTAGCTTCTCTTCTTAGTTTTTCGGTCTGCAGGGCTCTTTTTAAGCGCTCTTTCTTAAGGGCTATTCCTCAAGGGCAATCCCTCAAGCGCTCTATCCTGAGCGCTCTTATTAAATACTTTAGCAAGACCAGCAATACTCGCCAGTGTCGAGTGAGCCATTATTGTTTCTGTCCCAGCCTTTTCGACCATCGCTGAAATAAAATAAGGCACCATCGTCTGCTTGCCCAGAGCCACTCACAGGCGTGGCCTTTAGCTCATAGCTAGTGGCATTTGCGGCAACAATCGTTAAGTTATAGCGCTTGCTTGCCGCATTTTCAGATGATGGTGAATAGGTGGCAAATACAGCAGGCGCCCCCGTGTTGCTCCCACTAGTGCCAGCTCCTTCATAACTGAACGAACCGCTTTGATGGCGCTCCATGGCAGCAGCAAAGGCGAGTAAATCCGCTTGCCCTGTTCCTCTGTAACCATCGGCTATAACCCCCTGATAAGAGGGATATGCAATACCTGCAATAATGCCAATAATAGTCACTACAATCATTAGTTCAATCAGTGAAAAGCCCTGTTGTTTTACCTTACTCACAATTATTGCTCTCGCTCTGTCTCTGAATGCCAACTTCCGCGCTGAATACGCTCAAATCGCCCGTAAATATTCTGCCCCAAACATTCAAAGGCAGAAGTACATGCTTCGTCGTTTCCGTCTTCATCTACTTCAATAACAGCAGAAACACACTCTGTACCTAAACACACAACCGGACTGGTAATGCTCTCAATCAGAATTTTGGTTTCTGGCGCAATCCCCGTTTGCTTAAGATCCGCAGCTCGGTCACCGTCATCAAGAATACCGTTGATATTAAGGTCTGTAAGAGCATTACCATTAAACAAATTAACTAAGTAAGCTCGGCTGTTGCCAGTAGGCGGTGCACAGGCACTCGTGCTACTTGAAGATGGCACATAAGTGGTAAAAAATACTTTATAGTCAATGATCAGCGGTGATGACAATACCTTCTCTCCCCCTGTAGAAAGGTTGAGGTACCACCCTGCTTTGTTGGCAAAGTCCTGGGCTGCAATCTCTCGCTCAGACTCAACCGAACTGGTCAATGCATGGCTGGTTGCGTTATACATATCGCTTTCAAACACCGTTGACATAAACTTATAGTCACCGTCTGTATTGCGGTTGAATACGCCGTCATCTTTAAGCATATAAAAGTTATCTTCCACCGCCGTATCTAACGGTGATGCACGCCAGCCGCTGCCTAGTGCCACGCCGTAATACAACTCATCACCTAAAGCGACTTCGGACACATCAGGGCCGTAATAGAAACGACGATTCGACTCTGCAGTATCACCGCCAAAGTCGGCTAATCGAGCGCCCTTGATAAAGTCGGCCCCTGTTTCACCATTATAGATATCAAGTCTAAATAGCTGCCCGCCCGTATCGGCCACGTACATGTGGTCGGCCAAACCATCGTTATCCCTGTCAATCACAGAAACTCGACCTGGAATACTGTATTGCATATTCGTTAGGTTTAAATTGGCATCAGCGTTACTGGCATGCCATAAAAGCGCACCGGTATCTGCATCAAACATAAAGACCGCATTACCCACGGTGTCACCGGATCTTACAATTCTATTATCTTGAGCATTGTCATAGCCACCGCCAACAATCATGACGTCTTTTACCACGCCACCTATCTTAACTTTGGTAATGGTGGGTCTAGACCAGGTTTCACCGAGCTTGCTTAAGCTACCAGTGCCACCTTCAAGTTTGTACACTAATTTTGGCGATGTCTTTTGCGTCACATCAAAAACATAATAGTTGCGCCCACCTCTTCGCATGCCAACGTAAAGGTACATTTTGTTACCAACGGTTCGCAGCACCATATCGCCATCTAGCCCATATTTATGATCAAACGACGACGCATCTTTATAAAAGTGCTCAATGTTAGGCAATAATTCTTTTGGCATAATGGCAAAGTTTTCATCGCCGGTTTCTGTATCTATAGAGTGCAGCATACCGTGATTGGTTGCCACAAATATGGCTGAATCATTGGTGCCGTAGTTCACTATGATGGGTTGTGAATGAATTGGGTCGCCCATTCGAGAGACAAAGTCACGTGTACTGCCATCACCGTCTTCATCCTTAACATCAACACCGCGCGCCCATTTCAATAAAACGTCCCGCAGCGCCCCGGCATCAGTTTCATCCTCAATAGCCAAATCCGACTCAGTAATTGAACCATTGTCTTCGTGTAGCTCGTTAGTGCTGCTAACAATTGAACCCACCCCGTCAAACACATACAGATTGCGTTCAGAGGTGAGTTTACTCGCAGCGCCACCATTTCTAACGTCATTACCGTCTGCAAACACAGACCAATAACTATGCGAACTTTCAGAGAAGAAGCCGGTAACACTGTCTACCGCACTTGAATCGTTTTTATCCAAAACATCATCCCCACTCAAACGATAGCGCTTTAAGTTCCCAGGCCAAATAGCGCCTTCGCTTGGCTTAAATAAAGCGAAATAAAGCTCATCTCGATGGGTTAAACGGTTTAACTGATTTACCGCCACACCTGGCGATACAAAGGTGGCATTTACGTCTTTAACAGAACGCAATATGGTGTTGAAAGCGGCTAACAAATCTTCGCTGTTATCCGCTTGGTAGAATCCCCCACCGCTTTGAATAGCAAGCTGGTTTAAGAAGTTATTGGCGGTACTGTTAGCAGCAAAACCTATGGTGTGGGTTATTACCCGAGGTCCAATGGCTGAGGTTTCCGCTTTACTGATATTTTTGACTAAATTAAGCCCACATTTCTCACCGCCGTTACCGGTACAGTTTTCACCTAGCAACGCTTGAATTTCATCCACGCTATGATTGTTATTCGCCTCACCGTCTGACAACAACACAATATGATTATTGGTTTGACATTGAAGGTCTGAGACTGGCGAAATATAGTTTGCGCCTACCGGAATTCGCTCATTAATACAGTCGCTATCGGAAAGGTTTCCTTCAGAGCAACCGGATGGACGAATGGGGTCACCGCCGATATAAGAAGAACGATGACTGACTCGAGTACTGCGTCTTACTGAGTTATTGACGTCATTTTTACCCCGCTCAAGGCCATAATAAACTGCATTACCACCGTAATAACTAGCGGCTTCATAAAGAGTATCTACAATCGGAGTGAACCCATTTGCGCTGAGTTCGTCTACCTTACTCATTAGGTGTTGACGTACCGTTGCCGATGCACCCGGTGTAGCCGCCCCATTAAATTTAATAATTAACTTTGGCGCACGGGAAGCCGAACCGTTGTAAGTATATGCACTTCGATAAGAGTTAAAATTATCGAGTACGAACGCCATATCATTACCGGCTTGCCACCCTGAGCGGTCCACTATTTCTTTGACAACACTGCTTATATCTGGTGTACGATAAACGTTTTGGTAATAGAAACTCGGCATAGACCAGACTATGCCAGAGGTTTTCGGTAAATCTCGTAACCGGTAACGCCTTTCTGGATGAAAATCATTAACGTCATTTTGTGCCACTCCCCTAATGCGCATACTGGCATTAGAATAGGTTCTGTTGGCGTTAGAGGTAAACTCTAAGTAGGCTTCGGTAATCTCCGCACCTTGCGGTAGGTTTAAATTACGAAAACGCACTGCGATATCATCGTTATAAGCGCTATAAAAAGTCAATTCTGTGCCGGTATTTGGATAGCCATTAGTGTCTTCTTCTGAGTTATCACGCTGACTCGCAACCTGATAAACACTTTCACCTTGCGTACATCCCGTTGCCGTTGTGTCATCATAAGATACGACTAGCTGCGGTGCACCGCTCAGCCCCTCATCTATAGCTCTTACTCGGCGATCGCTCAGCCCTGTTATGCTAGTGCCTTCAATGAGTACATTAAGGTCTTTACCACCGCACCAATCGTTAAGGTTGACGACTTCTTGTATAACACCGCTGATATCCGGCGTGGTAATAACCTCTCCGGTTGTGGGGAAGCTGTTACCTGCCACCCACTCTACGTTTGTGGCCGTTTTAGGTCTTGAGGAAAGGTTGTTTGAAGATGTGCTGAACGCTGTACTGTCGGCCTGTGCCTCTGCAGAAATCACTAATGAGGTGTCAGCGATATTAAACCCTTCTGACGTAAAACGAATATTTGCGCTCACAATCGTGGCGCCTTGTGGAATTTGCAGTGTTTCGAAACGCATCCCAGAGGTAACGGTATCTGTACCTTTACTGAGAATAACTTCATTTGAAGATGTAGTTACCGAGCCGTCTATCTCGTGGGCATCGTTGTTGCTCGAACCGGTAGATACCACAATTTCAGGGCGAACCGCATCGTCTATATCTCTCACAGGGTAAAGAATTGGACCACCGTAATCAGAAAAGCGCATAAGGCCGGCATTGATATTCGTCGCCGAACCGAGGGCTTCTTTTAATGCGTTTTGTACTCGCAGCATTCGAGACTGACTCGTGCCATCATAAGCCCCCATACTCCCCGATGAGTCCATAATAAAAATAACGTTAGGGTTGTAGGTTACTGCGCTATCTGCATTTCCAAGGTAAATATCTAAATCGTCACCAATGGCGGAGAACGCAATGCAGCCAAATAAAACCGTTGATGTGAAGGAGCTTATTAACTTTTTCATATTACTACCTATTGAGATGCTGGGCCAAAGACCGACGCGGCTAGTGAATTTGCTACCACTGAAGGCTTACCAGAAACCTTCCCACATCCTCTAATAATAAAAACATGACAGTTAACATTGCTGCCACCAATAACGTTGCTCGAGCCTCGACAAGCCTGCTCTCGTATAAAAGCAGTTCGAGACCAACTTTTAGTCGACATAGACGACTGATAACTTCCTGACGTAACGTGACGACTTCCCGTCGTTAGTCCACCGGCTGTCATATGCCTGTCCGTCCAGTCTCCTTCATCAAAGCAGCTCATTTCATCTGCATTAGGGTCGAAAATCGTACCCTGCCTTGCCTCTGATAGCGGATCGGTTAACGTATCGTCAGCAAGTAACACTTCATCTTCTGACTCAAAGAACACCCCAGCTATTGCTGATTCCGCCGCATCAAATGCAAGACCGCTTTGCTGCATCGACATGGCCATTTTCGATTGCGATAAGCTGCTAGTGACTGCGCTTACACCTAATACGGTGATAGAAAGCAGCACAAGTAATGCAAACACCATGACTAAACCACGCTGTTTCATCGTGAACTCCTAACAAAGTTTTTCATATTGCGAAGCGCAAGGGTCTTAGAAAAGACCTGATAGTAATGTGCTGTATCCATGGTCTTTGCAGCTTCGTTAAGTAAGGCAAATTTTTGTGCGTTCGTTTGGCGCACTTCATTTTGATAGCTTTTTAACATGAGCGCCCACCGAAGTGAGACTACCTGTTGATTCAATGTACGTAAATTTCCAATCTGGTCCGGTGTAACGTAAGTAACCGCCTGCCCCTGTGATGTCGTTACCGTATCTGACACGCCAAATTGAATTTGAAAACTTTCGATATTATCTAATAATGTAACCGTTACCGGAGACACGGTTTGTGCTTTAAGGCCCCGAAGAACCCTTCCATCAAAACCAGTGCATTTAAGCTCACTGCCAACAACAAAGTAATGATTCACCACGTGAAACTCTACGTCCACTGGGTAGCCATGTTTGTTGCCGGTACAATCGTTAGCAGCCAAAAGGTTCACCACTAGTTTGTCATTTCCACCACTAGTGGTTTGAATACTGCCTAGCGTAGCGCTGTTGATGAAATCTCCGGGGATAGCAACAGGATTATTCTGAATGTAGGCTGACTCGGCTACGATATCCACCGACGCATCCACATTGGCAGTGATAAGGTCGTAACGACCCACTTCATAAAACTCTCTCGATAGTCGACTCATGATAAAACGACCCGATTCCTGTACCTGAGACACCGCCTGATTGAGTTTATTTGTTACACTGCTGCTTACCAATACCTGAATGATGGCACCTGAGATAATAAGTCCAAGGGTGAGGGTTATCATTAACTCTACCAATGAAAAACCGCCTTGGTTAGCTTTAGATGCGCTGCTTATGTAATTATTGTTCATATAATCAGTATTGAAAGAAACACTGCTTTTGGAAGCACGCTTTTTAAAAGAGCGGCCCTTAAACAAAACAGCTAAGCACACATTCGAACGCCTCATAACGTAATATCCTTAACAACACAGGCGTTACTATCGCCGGTATTCGGATTACATCGGCTATTCTTGGTGTATTGTCGCGTGCTCGAAGACGCAACAGGCCATGTCAACATCACTTCAATGCGCGACCCAGTGCTGCAGGAATAAATATCTGCACTATTATTGTCATCGCAATTCACTGTAATCTCGGTTTGTGGGTTAGTTTGCACCGCCGAGCAGGATAACGCCCACCCATCGTACTCTGCCATCTGCAGTTCTGTGCAGTTATTACTTTCGCAGTTGGGAACACCGGCTGGGCGAGTTAGACAAAAACACTGATAAGGCTGACTAGAGCCGGTGCAGCTTAATGTGGAGAAGTTGTATGAATTGCTGGAGAAATACGCATTATTGACTACCATACCGTCACCAACAGTCGCAGGCCGTGCTGCTGCGCGCAAACGCTCAGCCACTTGTGCGGCGACTAATTCCGCCTGTGTTCTGCTAATTGCATCTTTGTTGGCAAATGACCCGGTAAATTGAAGCGCAGCAACACCCAACAACCCCACAGCGAGAATAAATAGCGTAATAAGGATTTCAATTAATCCTACGCCTCGTTGCGAGATGATGGGGTTGTCCTTAACGTGCTTCATTGTTTCCTTCTGCGTTGCCATAATTGCCTAACCAACTATTAGTCATTTACATTAATGCCAGTACAGCAGTTTAGACGGTAAGCGTGCTAAAAAAAGTATCTTTGATGATTAAAACGTATAATTTAATAACATCATGCCTTTTAGTTTTTTCACTCCTAATACCAAAGCTAAGCCAAATGTATTTACCCTCTTTCTCGAAATCCCTTGGCCTACGCTGATTATCACCGCGTTATTCATCGACAACAGTATTTGGCGGACGCAATGCTATCGGTATGAAAATACCAGTCCGCATAGATAATTGCTCACTCAGAAGGCGCTGGCAAGTTTCCTAGCAAAGCGTGGGAATGCAGGAATGGCTATTCCCTTTCAAATTCCCAGAATGATGCTAGGAAACTTGCCAGACCTTCCCGAAGGGCGAGTTTAAAATGTCCGTACTCTTTGTTATGTCACCTTGATGTAGGACCACTGCATCTGCGGTAACACGCCGCGATTTCAAACATTTTAAGTCTCGCTGAGTGGGTAACTATCTATGCGTACTGGTATAATCCATTCTTTTTCTGATTTGCGCCAGTAGCCTTTAGCATAAAAAAACCGCAGTAAAAACTGCGGTTTTTTTAGCTTCACTGAGATGTTGCGATAGCGATTTGGTAGCTTTAGTCTTTGCTACCCTTGTTAAGCGAGTGCAACTTTATTACGCTTACACCCACCCACTTACACCCAGCTACTTACACAACTTGCTTCACCCGCAGCTCTTTAGGCACCGCAAATTCAACATTCTCTTCTCTACCCGAGCGCTCGGAAGCAGAAACGGCTCCCCATGCTTTAAGCCGATCTACAACCCCTTGCACAAGTACCTCAGGGGCCGAGGCGCCGGCGGTGACGCCAACATGGTTAACGTTTTCTAACCAAGACTCTTGAATACAGTTAGCATCGGCGATGAGATACGCTTTCGCGCCAATCTTCTCGGCAAGCTCACGCAAACGATTGGAGTTAGAGCTATTTTGCGCCCCAACTACCAACAACACATCACAATCTGTTGCCAAATCGCGTACCGCATCTTGTCGATTTTGCGTGGCGTAGCAAATATCGTCTTTACGAGGGCCGTTAATCGCCGGGAACTTCGCGCGTAGCGCGTCGATAACGTCAGCGGTATCATCTACCGACAGCGTAGTTTGACTGCAGTAATAGAGCCTTGACGGGTCTTTGACCGTCAGTTTTTCAACATCGCTTTGGGACTCGACAAGGTAGATGCCGCCATCTTCATTGCTATATTGCCCCATAGTGCCTTCAACTTCCGGGTGTCCTGCATGCCCAATTAAAATGCATTCAGTTCCAGATTTGCTCGCACGGGTGACTTCCATATGCACCTTAGTCACTAATGGACAGGTAGCGTCAAACACTTTCAGGCCTCTAGAAGTCGCATTTTTGCGCACGGCCTGTGACACGCCATGAGCCGAAAAGATAACAATGCTGTCGTCTGGCACTTCATGAAGCTCATCCACAAACAGTGCGCCGCGCTCGCGAAGCCCATCAACAACAAACTTGTTGTGCACAACTTCATGGCGTACATAGATAGGCGGTTCAAACATCTCTAAAGCGCGCTCTACTATCGTGATTGCGCGGTCAACGCCGGCACAAAAGCCTCGTGGATTAGCTAAATGAATTTGCATAGTTATTTCTCGCCTTGAGCGCTAGCTCCAGATTTAACATCAACAATCTCGACATCGAATACAACGGTTTGTCCTGCAAGCGGATGGTTAAAGTCAACCGTTACAGAATCTCCCGCGACACTTCTGATTATACCTGGAATTTCCGAGCCATCTGGCTGAGCGAAGGCCAAGATCATGCCTTCCTCGATGCTCAGATCTGAGCCGAAGCGGCTTCTGTCCATGTAGTGCATATTGTTTGGGTTAGGCTCGCCAAATGCATCGTTCGCTTCTAGTGTGAACGCTTTCTTATCGCCTTTTTTCAAACCTAAAAGACAGGCTTCAAAATTAGGAGTAAGGCTTCCATCACCCATTACCATTTTCGCCGGCTTATTATTAACCCGGGTACTGTCCGCCGCAGAGCCATCTTCTAACTTCAAGTCGAAGTGAAGGATAACTTCGCTGTCATTACCTATTACTAATGAGTCTGTCATATCTATTCCGATTACTGCTGTGAAGTTTTGCTGCTATCAGCCTGTGGTTTGTCTGTATGTTTATCACCGTTCTTAAACATATCTACAATCAATAAACCTGCTCCAATAAAAATTGCACTATCGGCAATATTGAACGCAGGCCAGTGCCAATTGTTTACGTAGAAATCAAGAAAATCGATGACATAACCATGCACTAAACGGTCGTAGACGTTACCAAGTGCACCACCAAGAATAAACGCAAAAGCCACTGGTAAAAGCTTTTGTGACCGTGGCGACTGTTTAAGCCACCACAAGATTACCGCACTGATACCGATGGCGATAGCGGTAAAGAACCAACGCTGCCATCCACCGGCATTGCTCAAAAAGCTAAATGCTGCGCCGTAGTTATGTACATAAGTCAGGTTAAAAAACGGAAGAACTTCTATCGATTGATACAAGTTCATCGAATCTAACACCGCGTACTTGCTCCATTGGTCAAGAACAAATGCCACCACACTTATCCATAAAAAACGCAGACCAGTTTGACTAAAGAGCCTATTACCTGACACGTTGGAATTAGGCATATTGACGAATTTCCCCTTCGCCATCAATGTTGGTTACACAACGTCCACACAGCTCTTCGTGGCCAGCATGAGTACCAACATCTTCTAAGTGATGCCAACAGCGCACGCATTTTTCGCCTTTCGCTTTACTGACGCTCAACCACAAACCATCAACATCGGTTTCTTGCGCGTCAGCAGGCTTACTGTCAACAAGGGTCAGTGACACACCTGAGGTGATCAGAACGAAACGAAGCTCATTGTCGAAGCTTGAAAGCGCATTGTATAAAGACTCTGTGGCATAAAGACTGATGCTTGCCTCCAACGAGCCTCCTAGCTGACCTTCTTTTCGGGCTTTTTCCATTGCTTGGTTAGCGGCGTCTTTCACGCTAATAACGCTATGCCAAAGCTCATCATTAAAGGTGTCGCTTTGTGTGAAGCCGTTAAAGCCTTCGTACCATGTTTCAGTGAATACGAATTCACTACGTTCGCCAGGCAGTGCTTCCCAAATTTCTTGGGCTGTAAAACTGGTGATGGGACCAATCCAGCGAACTAACGCTTCAATGATATGGTACATGGCAGTTTGGCAAGAGCGTCGTGCTATACCGTCTGATTTAGCGGTATATTGACGGTCTTTAATAACATCAAGGTAGAACGAGCCAAGCTCAATCGAGCAGAAATGGATGATTTTTTGTGTTACCACAAGCAGGTCATACTTTTCATACGCTTCGAAAAGTTCGTCTTGCAATGCTTTAGCACGGGCAACAATCCAGCGGTCTAACGCCACCATTTCCTCTTCTGCTACCGCATCTTCAACATTAAATCCGTTGAGGTTTGCTAGTAGGAAACGAGCCGTGTTTCTAACTCGACGATAAGAATCTGCTGCGCGTTTTAAAATTTCATCGGAAACTGCAATCTCACCGCGATAGTCTGTAGACGCTACCCATAAACGCAGAATATCCGCGCCTAGCTTATTAGTCACTTCTTGGGGTGCAACCACATTACCCACAGACTTAGACATCTTCTTACCGTGGGCATCAACGGTAAATCCGTGAGTGAGTACTTCTTTGTACGGCGCGTGACCGTGCATTGCAGTTGACGATATGAGAGACGACATGAACCAACCGCGATGCTGATCTGAACCTTCTAGATAAAGGTCAGCACTTGCAGGAAGGTCTTCTCGACGGTCAACTACAAAGTAATGGGTAACACCAGAGTCGAACCATACGTCTAATGTGTCAGTCACTTTATCGTAGCTATCCGCATCGCTGCCTAAAAGCTGTGCATCGTCGATGTCCCACCAGGCTTGAATACCTTTTTTCTCTACTTCTAATGCAACCTTTTCCATGAGAGAGGAAGACTGAGGATGTACTTCACCAGTGAGTTTGTGAACGTAAAGTGGAATAGGAACACCCCACGTGCGCTGTCGAGAGATACACCAGTCAGGACGCCCTTCCACCATTTTTTCAATGCGGTTTTGGCCCCACTCAGGGATCCATTTGGTTTGCTTAATTTGCTCTAACGACTCGCTGCGCAACCCTTTATTATCCATGCTGATAAACCACTGCGGCGTTGCTCGGAAAATAATTGGCGTTTTATGACGCCAGCAATGTGGATAGCTGTGCTCGTATTTCACGTTCAAAACAAGGTTTCCCTTTTCTTGAACAGTGTCGATAATGGATTGGTTCGCTTTAAACACGAACTGACCTGCAAATAACGGCGTATTTTCAAGATAAACACCGTTATTACCTACTGGGTTATACACCTCAATATCGTATTGCTTGCCTACGTTGAAATCGTCAACACCATGAGCAGGCGCGGTATGTACACAACCCGTACCTGACTCAGTGGTCACGTGGTCGCCAAGAATAAGTGGTATTTTAATATCTAAAAACGGATGATTAACCTTCAGCTTATCTAGCGCAACACCGGTACATGTTGCTACTTCGCGGAATTCGTCCACACCGTAGCGAGTCATGCAGCTTTCAAGCAAGTCTTGAGCGACCACATACCAATCGTTTGAAGGTTGAACTTCAACAATGGTATAAGTAAATTCTGGGTGTAAGCTTATCGCGCGGTTTGCAGGCAATGTCCACGGTGTGGTGGTCCAAATAACGACCCCAGTATTGTGAGCAAGCAGTTCGCTTTCTTCTACGCCAAATGCCGACGCAATGGCTGCTGAATCTGCAACCGGAAATTTCACGTCGATAGCTGGCGATACTTTATCTTGGTATTCAACTTCTGCTTCAGCCAAGGCCGAGCCACAGTCTGTACACCAATGAACAGGTTTAAACCCTTTTTCAAGGTGCCCTGAATCTACAATTTTACTTAACGCTCGGATAATGTCGGCTTCAGAAGAAAAATCCATTGTTTTATAAGGATTATTCCATTCACCGAATACGCCCAAACGCTTAAAATCAGCCATTTGACCGTCTATTTGTTTTTGCGCATAGTCGCGACATTTTTGACGAAACTCAGCAGCGGTGACCTTTTTACCTGGCTTTCCTACTTTTTTCTCAACCATAAGCTCAATAGGTAAACCATGACAATCCCACCCCGGAACGTAAGGAGAGTCAAAGTCAGACAGGTTTTTTGACTTAACAATAATGTCTTTGAGAATTTTGTTAACCGCGTGTCCAATATGAATGTTGCCGTTCGCATAAGGAGGGCCGTCGTGAAGAATAAAAGGCTTTTTACCTTTTTTAGCTTCGCGGATCTTGGTATATACCCCTTTTTCCTGCCAGTCTTTAAGCATCTTTGGCTCGCGCTGAGCAAGGTTACCACGCATAGGAAACGCAGTTTCTGGAAGGTTCAATGTGGCTTTGTAATCACTCATAAAATTGTTTTATCCGGTTACCTTAAGTTTCATCCAATGTCGTTATGACACTGCGAAGGGGTTATATGATGCCGCTGCATTTATATTTAGTTGCATTTAAATGCGCGCTGCGACTTTATCACGATTAACTATGCTAACAACAGGCGTGCCTGGGCGGCGTCTGCCTGTATTTGATCTTTTAATGCTTCAAAAGAAGCAAACTTAATTTCATCTCGTATTTTTGCCATAGGCAGCACGGTGATAGGCTTACCGTATAAGTCTGCCGACAAATCGAAAATATGTACTTCTAACTGGTTTCTAACCCCATTCAATGTGGGTCTGGTACCCACATTTGCAACCCCATTGTAGTGTTCACCGTCTATGTCTACCCGCACCGCAAACACGCCGTGAATAGGTGTTTTAAAACGCTTAAGCATGACATTAGCCGTAGGGAAACCTATGGTCCGGCCTTTCTTTTCGCCGTGAACAACTCGCCCGTGAATAGCAAACGGACGACCTAGCATTTCTGTTGCTAGGCCAAAGTCGCTTTGCGCCAGTGCATCTCTCACGGCAGTAGAGCTTATGCGGTGGGCATGCATAGTAAAGCTTTGGGTACTAACCACATCAAAGCCGTAACGGCGCCCGGCAGCCTCTAGCATGGTGAAGTCACCTTTGCGGCCAAAACCGAAGCGAAAATCATCACCTACAACAAGAAATTTAACGCCCAACTTATCAACTAACAAATCGTGGACAAAGGTATCTGCGCTTTGTTTTGCAAATTGAGCGTTAAAGCGCACGGCAAGCAGCCTGTCTACGCCCTGCTGGCTTAGCAATTCGTACTTTTCCCGAAGTGGGCTGATACGCGCGGGTGCCTTTTCTGGCGTGAAAACTTCCTCTGGCTGCGGTTCAAAAACCATCACAGTGGCGGGCAACGACAGCGAGCTCGCTTTCTCCATCACATTAGCGAGTACTGCCTGATGACCTCTATGTACGCCATCAAACTTGCCAATGGTGAGAATACACCCCTTATGGTGAGGTTTTACATTATTTAGCCCGCGGATAAATTCCACTGTTAACCACTACCTTTTTAACTGCTAGAAATTCAAAGCTCGCGATTATAGCTGACCCCGCCCGAATTACCAAGCGCCGTCCCAATCAGACAAGCGTTCCAGCAATCATGCAAATTCCCATACCGACGGGCTCAATTTTCACGATTCTTGCCCTTATACCAGCTATCTATTCGCCACCACTTCGAAAATGCCGAGGTCTCATTCCCAAAAGCACCATGGTAGTAAGGAAGCCACCTACGGATAACAAAATGGTTAGCCCCACGTCTATCATTTGCTCAGAGAGGGCTAGGTCGAAGAAAGCGAGTCCACGGTCGCGATAATAAATTAACGCTCCCATAACGGTGCTTGCTATCACAACACGGGCAATAAACAGTAGCGAAGTTCTACTTAACTCGAACACACCTTGCTTCCGCAATGTAATGTACAGAAGCGCTGCATTCAGCGTGGCTGACATACTCGTTGCAATAGCTAATCCGACATACCCAAATGGAATGGCAAAAATGAGATTAAACACCATATTGGCAATCATGCACCATATACCAAACCTAACGGGCGTTTTTGTATCTTGGCGGGAGTAAAATCCCGGGGCCAGCACCTTCACCAACATAAAGCTTATTAAGCCAAAAGAGTAAGCGGTGAGAGAATAAGAGGCCATAATAGCGGTTTCTGCGGTAAATGCGCCCCGCTGAAAAATCACGGTCAGTATAGGACGTGCCATCGTACCCAGGCCTACCGCCGCGGGTATGCCTAACAAACACACCATTCTAAACGCCCAATCAATATTCGCGGCGAATGCTTTTGGGTTATTGGTGACGTGATTTCGAGATAGCGTGGGCAGAATGACAGTGGCAATAGCGATTCCGAATAAACCCAGTGGGAACTCGAGTAATCTGTCGGAATAATATAACCAGCTGATGGAACCGGTCACTAAAAAGCTGGCGATAAAGGTATCGAACAATAAATTAATTTGCCCAACCGACACGCCGAATAATGCGGGGATCATCAGAGTGCGTACTTTAACCACGTTCTCGTCGTGCCAGCCCCATTTGGGTTTTACCAATAGGCCTGCTCTAAATAAAAACGGCAGCTGAAAAAGAAACTGTACTATGCCACCAATAAATACGCCCCACGCAAGAGCAAAAGCGGGTTGTGACATACTGGGCGATAGGTATATGGCGCAGGCGATAATACATACATTGAGCAGCACGGGGGTAAACGCAGCAACTGCAAACTTATTTAATGTATTTAAAATGGCGCCAGAAAGCCCCGTTAATGAAATGAAGGCGAGGTATGGGAAAGTAATTTTGAGCATGGTTGAAGCAAGTTCAAATTTATCCCCCGCCTCATCACCCTGTAGCCAAGCAACAAACCAGCCGGTGCCAAATAATGCAGCAAGTACCGGCGATGCAACAATGCCCACAATAGAGACAATAAAAACAATTCCACCAAGGGTACCGCTTACTTTTGCGACAAATTCTCGTAGTTCTTTCTTATCATCATTATTGTGAACTTCTGTAAGCACGGGGATGAACGCTTGAGCAAATGCGCCTTCAGCAAAAAGTCGTCGTAGAAAATTGGGAATTTTATTGGCAAAGAAAAATACATCGGCGGCTGCCCCATCACCCATTAGCTTAGCAACGACAACGTCTCGTACAAGACCTAAAACCCGTGAAACTAGGGTCATTACACTGACTATTAAGCCTGATTTGATTAACTTCCGTGACACGTGTGCTTTCCGATAGAGTAAACGAAGGGGAGTGAGCGGATCATGATAACCAAAGGCGCTAGCAGGTGAAATGATTTATTCAAAATAGTTGTGCATTTCTAGGTATTTTATTGCTATAATCCGCGCCCGTTATGGGATGCAATGTTTAGGCATAGCTTTCGCGATGAATGCGCAACGTGTTGAGCACATTTACTGTATTTAGCAGAGACTGTGTTTAATAGATTGTGCTTTCAAAATAGCCATCGATTTACATCGTTAAATCGTTTGACAATTTAGCGATTGGTAGGCACAATCCGCACCCTCGTTTTTGACATGAATTTATTTGGGAGTTACACCTTGGCTAACATTAAGTCTGCTAAGAAACGTGCAATCCAAGCCGAAAAGCGTCGTCAGCACAACGCTAGCCGTCGTTCAATGACTCGTACAAGCATCAAAAAAGTAGTTGCTGCTATCGCTAATGGCGATAAAGAAGGTGCACAAGCTGCATTATCTGCTGCTACTCCAGTACTTGACAGAATGGCTACTAAAGGCTTGATTCACAAAAATAAAGCTGCTCGTCACAAGAGTCGCCTAGCTGCGCAAATTAAAGCACTAGGTTAATCTATACGATTAGCAATTAAAAAGCGCCCTTGGGCGCTTTTTTTATGTCTGCATTTTTTGTCTACCTGCTTTTTACATCTATATGCACTCGCTCCCTATCCCACTAACTCATTTTTCTTATTGTACTTGCTGGTGCAATGCGCATTACCCAGTGCAATAACGCCCAAGGCCAGCTAGGCACGAAAGCATTTGCCTCTTCTTTTTCTATCGCCTTAACCATTGCCCGGCAACCCACATCGGTATCAACCATAAAGGGGACTTTCTCTACTTTTTCATTGATTTCACTGCGAATAAAGCCTGGATGAATACAGGTGACTTTAATCGGCGTGTTCATCACATCCATGCGTATTCCTTCAGACAGTGATGTAAGGCCGGCTTTGGTGGCTGCATACACGGTCATGGCACGCCTAAAGCCTCTCACCGCGCTGATTGAAGAGATCGTCACTAGGTGTCCACTGTTCTGCGCTCTGAATATCGCCATCGCCGCCTCGCATTGTGCTAACGCTGACACAAAGTTGGTGGTAGCAGTTTGTTTATTTGCGTGAAAATAGCCCGTTCCTACAGATGCTCCCTTCCCCATACCGGCATTAACAATAACTCTGTCAAGGCGTCCTAAATCTTGTTTAAACGCATCAAAAACCTCAAAGACAGCGTCGTGATCATTAACGTCTAAAGAACGAATAAACACATTGATATCTGGGTTAAGTTCGAGTAATTCTGCTTTTAGCGTTTCAAGGTTTTCATAGCGCCTAGCGCACAACGCTAAGTTTCGACCTTGTTTGGCAAACTCAATGGCCATCCCTTTACCAAGCCCAGAGCTTGCCCCGGTGATCAGAATATTTTCTCTTATAGTCATTATTTTTTTCCTGATGCTTTTATGGCCTTATTGCAGCGCCACAGTAAGTAATGAATAAATACCCAAAAACGCTTAAACGCTGGGTTATTAGTTTGTCCGTGATGGTAACGATAATAAATTTGCTGAGCGATCCCCGCTAAACGGAAAAGCCCATACACCTCGTAAAACGTGAAGTCTTCTACGTCAATATCCATCTTCTCGCAGTAGTAGGCGACAACTTGCTTGCGGGTAAACATCCCTTCTAAGTGTGTGGGCTGACGACGAGTAGATTGGGCTAAAAAGTCATCATCGGCATCAACCCAATAGGCTAGCGAATTTCCCAAATCCATAAGTGGATCTCCCAGGGTTGCTAATTCCCAATCAAGCACCCCAATAATGTCAGTGTAGTTATTTGGGTTAAGTACAACATTGTCGAAGCGGAAGTCATTGTGGGTAATACATATACGCTCCTTGTCAGGCATGTGCCTTTCAAGCCAGTGCATTACCTTTTTACCTGAGGGTACATTCCACGTTTTCGCTTTGCTGTAGCGCTCACTCCAGCCGCTAATTTGTCGCTCAATATAGCCCTTTCCTTTACCTAAATGAGATAAACCGGCTTTCTCATGGTCTACCTTATGAAGCTCTATTAAGCTATCGAGCACATTGGTGCACAGCTGAGCCGTTTGTGCTTTTGTTGTGTTCAAATCTCGAGGTAGATTTTTGCGAGGTATAATGCCAGTAAACTTTTCCATCAGGTAAAAATCGGCACCAATAACCGATTCATCTTCACAATAGGCGTACATGGTTGGCACATAACGATACACCGGTTTCAGCGCTCGCTGAAGTTTATACTCTCGCTCCATATCGTGAGCACCTTTTGCTTTTGTGCCCGCCGGGCCTCTTCGCAAAATCATCGATGTATTGGGGTAATCTAAGCAGTAAGTCCAGTTAGACGCTCCACCTGCATACTGAGTTATTGCAGGCTTGGTTTCACAGCCATTACAACGGGCTTTTATGGTGTCATCGAGATTATCTTTGAGCCAACGATTTACCGTCTCTGCGCTTAGCTCTTCACCACTTCGCACTTGTTGTGCTTTATCTACTACGCCTTGGTTCATTCTTTCTCCGCTTTACACAGGTTAATGCTTTGCCGTTTTCGAGCTTTTGCATAAAGGACGTTAGCTGTCTCGCTTGTCCATCACTTGCTTCATGGTCTTTGTTTGCGACAGCATCATTTTTAAATAACGTTTTGATGACAACAGCTTTTTCAACAAAAAGGCGCGCTTACCTTCTTTGTGGGTCAAAATAAGAAACTGCTTAGCGTTTACTTGCTGGTAAATACTTTGCGCTACATCCTCTTTGCTCATGTCGGCTTTGGCGAAAAGTTTATTAAGCATTTTATGTGATGCAGGGTTGGCACTTCGCATCGACTCATCAAGATGAGTCTTGAAAAAACTGGGGCAAACCACACTCACCCCAATGTTATCTGGCGCAAGTTCCAACTTCATTGTTTCAGAGAAGGCCACCACCGCCGCTTTCATGGCGTTGTAACTGCCCATATAAGGGACTGGCGTTATTCCGGCCTGCGAGGCAATATTAACGAAGTAACCGTGCCCCTGCGTTTGCATCAGGGGCAACAGCGCCCTACTCACTCGCACCATGCCTAACATATTAATATCGAATACCCATTGCCATTGCTCTGGCGTTTCATCAAGTAAGCTGCCGCCGGTGGCTACGCCTGCGTTATTAAATACGTAGTCTATACCCTGCCACTTGGCGCTTATTGTGCTGGCAAGTTCATTCACATTCGTTTCAGATGTGATATCGCAGGTAACGTAAAAGGCGTCGGCTCCTATTGAGGTAAGTGCCTCAACGGTCTCATTGCCGCGAGCCTGATTGATGTCGGCAATACAAATTTTTACCCCTTTATGCTTTTCAGCCCACTTAGTGGCAAGTGCTTTGCCCAGTCCGGTGGCTCCACCGGTGATGACGATACGCATAATAGTTCTGCTCTTTATTGTTATTTTTATTGAATATTAAGCTCTGAGTTTACCTTTTTTACCGGTGGATTCAAAAGTTCCGGTCTAATCAGCCGCGAACACCTAATACGACCATTGTAAAATAAGTGACAAAAAAGTATGTCAAAAACGTCACATTAGGCTGCTAGTGTTTGCAAAAAAACGAGAGAAGCTATGTTTACTGTAAACGACGTTTTAAACAAACATTACCCTCAGGTCGCGAATAATCCTCTTTTATTCAAATCGCTGTCTTTCGCACTAAGCCACCTTTTACACGAAAAAGACATTCAGGCGTTTGGCGACACGTACCCGCATTACAATGATATTGATTTTGTTGAGCAAGTACTGGCGTATTTTAACGTCAGCTATTCTGCGAGAGACATTGAGAAAGAGCGAATCCCGAGCGAAGGTCGTGTGGTGATAATTGCAAACCATCCCATTGGCTCTCTTGATGCGCTTGCATTAATTAAACTCGTAAGTGAAGTTCGACACGATTTAAAAGTAGTCGCAAATGAAATGCTTATGGCCATTGAACCACTGCACAGCATGTTACTACCTGTAAACAATATGGAGGGCGGAACCCCAAAGCAGCATTTGTCCGCCATTCACCATCATTTATCACAGGAAGGTGCCGTATTAATCTTTCCCGCTGGAGAAGTCTCCAGACTCAGACCTCAAGGGGTACGTGACACGCGCTGGCATTCAGGTTTTTTGCGCATTGCCCGTCACGCTAAAGCCCCTATTCTTCCCGTGTATATCGATGCTAAAAATAGCCCTCTTTTTTATGGCGTGTCTATGATTTACAAGCCGTTGGCTACTGCGCTACTCGTGAAAGAAATGTTTAAGCAGCGGCGCAAACATTTACCCATCCGTGTTGGGGAACTCATTGCGTTTGAGTCTTATCAACAGCCAACCCTAGCACTAAAAGAAAAAGTGAAGTTGTTTAAACGACATCTTTATCGCATAGGCAATAACAAAAAGGGCGTATTCGAAACCCAAGCTGCTATTGCAATGCCAGAGGACAGAAAAGAGCTCTCACGGGCTGTTCGCGCCTGTGAACATTTGGGGCAAACGGCCGATGGAAAGTCGATTTATCTTTATCAGCATACTCATTGCTCTCCCATTATGCGTGAGATAGGACGTCTTCGAGAAATAGCATTTAGAGCTGTTGGAGAAGGCACTAATAAGCGACGAGACATAGACCAGTACGACTCTCACTACTATCACCTAGTGCTGTGGGATGATCGCGACTTAGAGATTGTGGGTGCCTATCGTTTCGGTGACGCCCAAGCGCTTAGCGAAGAAGGCCACCCAACGGGATTGTACTCCGCTACGCTGTTTGATTACGGCGAAAATAATGAAGCCCTATTTGAGCAAGGCCTGGAGTTAGGTCGAAGTTTTATACAACCTCGATATTGGGGAAAGCGCAGCCTCGACTATCTGTGGTTCGGCATTGGCGTTTTTCTTAGTCGCTATCCAAAGTACCGCTATTTGTTCGGGGCAGTGTCATTAAGCAATGCCTATCCTGATACTGCTAAAGATCTTTTAGTGCAGTTCTACTCAACATACTTTCCGGCTAAGTTCGGCAGTGTTACGTGTAAACAACCTTTTTGCCCCGCAAGAGAGCCTTTGCATGTGTTTACAGGTGACGATTACAAAGCCGAATTCACTATACTTAAGCACCTACTCGCTAATATGGGCGTAAATGTACCCACGCTGTATAAGCAGTATTCAGAAATAGCGAAAGCCGATGGTGTCGCCTTTTTAGGGTTTAACGTTGACCCAGATTTTAACGACTGTATAGATGGTCTTGTGGTGGTTGATGCAATGGCAATTACTGAAAAAAAACGCAAACGATATCTATGCCACGATGAGCTAAAGGCAACGGCTTGAATACAGTTTAATAGAATGAAATATCCGTTAGGTCGTTGGCATTTAATACCATACATTGATATAACAAGGCCTGATGTAATGTTTTGTCACTGTGAAGTGCGTAGCTTAGGGCCTTATATGATAAAAATAATTGTACTTATTCCACTTATTCTTTCTCTGCTGTGGTTCGGCTACCTGCAGGCAAACAAATATTCACTAGAGCAAGGTAAGCAAGGCTTTCTCTATATTCTTGTGCTAAGTGGCGTTATCGCATTATTTTATACCGTGATGATATTCTTAACCCATTAACGCGCCTTTTAAACACCTTTTCGCCATTTAAGCCTTACCTCATTGGGCTCAGCACCGCATGTCAGACAACGGCGAACGGCGCTCTTAGGGCTGCTTACAAGCTAATAACTAGTGCGCCGCGACATTTCTTGGCTTTTGGCTTCCGGCTTTTAGTTTCTAAATTCCCCCTCACTTTATTTATTTTTTATCTATTTCGCACCGCCGATAGTGGCGGTTTACTTCACATCAACGCTGATAATTTCGTTGTTGTGAACTTTGCCACCAGCATGGCGTAGTCATCTATATAAAAATGTTTAATCAACACATTGCTCTTCATCTCGGTCATTCAAGCAGTTCAGCGAAGCGGTTCACTGAAATAGGGCTTGGAACGGCTGATAAAGAAGCTTTAGCTTGCTGTGATGACTGTGAAACATAATCACCCGTTAAGGCTTTCCTATGGGGCGCAATATAAAAGGAACTATTGAATGTCTGATAAAATGAAATGCCCCATCGCCGGTGGTTACGAGGCCATCGAGAGTAAACGTATTGGCGGTGCAATAGGCACTCCTCCTATGAATGCGAATTGGTGGCCCGGTCAGCTACCTATTGAACTTCTGCACAGCCAATCTCCATCAGCAAACCCGCTAGGTGAGGATTTTGATTATCCCGCTGCGTTCGCATCTCTTGATTTAGACGCGGTAAAAAAAGATATTTTGGCACTTCTGACCACATCGCAAGATTTCTGGCCAGCGGATTACGGCAACTATGGCCCTCAGATGATTAGAATGGCGTGGCACTCTGCGGGTTCATACCGCGTATTCGACGGACGTGGAGGGTCGGCGCAGGGGCTACAGCGCTTTGCTCCTCTTTACTCTTGGGAAGACAACGGCAACATCGATAAGTCGATACGCCTATTACAGCCTATTAAGCTGAAGTACGGTGACAACATCTCGTGGGCAGATTTGATTATGCTAACGGGCAATCTTGCGTTAGAGCAGATGGGCTTCAAAACCTTTGGCTTTGGTGGCGGACGCATTGACTGCTGGGAGGCTGATGACGCCACCTATTGGGGCCCAGAAACTGAAATGGCCACTCAAGACAAGCGTTGGACAGGTGAGCCTGGTACCGAAGACTATGACCTAGAGAATCCGCTTGCTGCGTCTCGTCAGTCGCTTATTTATGTTCATCCAGAAGGCCCCTTTGGCAATATGGATCCTATTTCGTCAGCACAAGAAATTCGCATTACCTTTGGAAGAATGGGCATGAATGACGAAGAGACCGTTGCGCTTATTGCAGGCGGTCACGCGTTTGGTAAAAGTCACGGCGGCTCGGATAAATCGCATTTAGGCCCAGAACCAAGCGGAGCACCTATTGAAAACCAAGGCCTAGGCTGGTTAAACAGCAATGGCTCGGGCAATGCCCAGTACACCACCACAAATGGTATCGAGGGAGCATGGACATCAAACCCTACCCGCTGGGACCACGAATACTTAAAAAACTTGTTTAAATTTGAGTGGGAACAGACAGAGAGCCCGGCTGGAGGTAAAGCATGGCGTCCTAAAAATGGGGAAGCTGCTGACCTTATTCCTGACGCGCATGTGGAAGGACTTCGTCATCCTCCTATGATGATGACTACCGACATTGCCCTTATCAAAGACCCTGCTTACCTAAAAATATGCGAGAAGTTTGTTGAGCAGCCAGAACTCCTCGACGACGCATTTGCTAAGGCATGGTATAAATTAATTCATAGAGATATGGGGCCTAAAAACCGATTACTTGGCCCAGATGTGCCAGACGAAAGCCTTATTTGGCAAGATCCTATTCCAAAGTGCGACCATGAACTCATCGGTGAAGTGGACATTATTGCGCTTAAAGCCAGTATTCTTGCAACTGAGCACAGTATCTCTGCACTGGTGAGCACTGCATGGGCCTCTGCCTCAACGTTCAGAAAAACGGACCTGCGCGGCGGCGCGAATGGTGCACGAATTCAACTTGAGCCAATGATCAACTGGGAAGTCAATAACCCACGTCAACTTAAAGGCGTACTTGAGTCACTTAAAGAGATACAGAAAACCTTTAACGATGCACAAACAAGCAAACGAGTTTCTATTGCAGACCTTGTGGTATTAGCAGGTAGTGCCGCAATAGAAAAAGCAGCAAAAGAAGCAGGTGTTGACGTTACCGTACCTTTTGAACCCGGCCGAATGGACGCTACGCAAGAGCAAACCGACGAGCACAACATTTCGTTTCTTGAGCCTCATGCCGATGGCTTTAGAAACTATGTAAAAGGTAAGTATGGTACAGATACTGAGCGCATGTTAATCGACAGAGCCCACCTCCTTGATTTATCGGCTCCTGAACTCACCGCGTTAGTTGGCGGCCTCCGGGTTCTAGACACCAATTACGACGGTTCTAAACACGGTGTGTTTACGAAAAAACCAGGGGTATTAACCAATGACTTTTTTATCAACTTGCTAGATATCAATACTAAGTGGAAGCCAGTGACCGACGACAATGAATTGTTCGAAGGAAGCGATGTGGCCACGGGTGAGAAAAAGTGGTCTGCCACGCGGTGCGATCTTGTGTTTGGATCGAACTTACAGCTAAGAGCAGTGTGCGATGTTTACGGGGCGTCTACTGGTCATGAAAAATTTGTTCATGCTTTCGTAAAAGCATGGCACAAAGTCATGATGCTAGACCGTTTTGAACTGCAAAACGAATGGTATCGCAAGTAAGCGCTGCTTATTCGCTAACGCTATCATGCTAATAAAAAGCCTAGCCACAAGTCGCTGGGCTTTTTTTTCACCCGCTAGGATTCGCTTTTTTAAACAAGGATGAAATATCATAAGGTTATGACAACGTTTGATAATAACAATGTTCGGGTGCGGGGCTCTCGCGTTCACAACTTAAAAAGCATCAATGTAGATATTCCAAGAAACAAAATTGTGGCATTTACTGGAATTTCCGGCTCGGGTAAGTCCTCTCTCGCTTTCGGCACTCTTTTCGCCGAAGCCCAGCACCGCTATTTAGATTCAGTATCACCCTACGCACGCCGATTGATAGACCAAGTTGAAACTCCCGACGTGGACAGTATTGAAGGTTTACCCCCAGCAGTAGGACTGCATCAACAACGAGGCGCCCCGTCAATACGCTCATCGGTAGGCAGTATTACCACTATTTCTAATACCCTGCGCATGCTGTATTCACGGGCAGGTGTTTATCCACAAGGGCAAAGCATTATTTATGCTGATGCCTTTTCACCGAACACGGTAGAAGGTGCCTGTGAAACATGTCATGGGATAGGTAGTGTATTTGATGTCACGCGAGAAAAGCTCGTGCCCGACCCTAATCTGACAATTAGAGAAGGCGCTATTGCAGCGTGGCCTGGGGCATGGCAAGGCAAAAACTTAGTCAGAGTATTGCTATCACTTGATATTGACGTAGACGTTCCATGGAGCGATTTGCCCGTAAAAACCCAAGAGTGGATTTTATTCACCGATGAAACACTTCAAGTGCCAGTATATCGCCACTACAACTTAGCGCAGACACGTAACGCATTCGCTGAGGGTGAGCCTGCCAGCTACAAAGGAAAATTTGTCGGTGCAAGACGCTATGTGCTTGATACGTTTAAATCTACTCAGAAAGAAAAGATAAAACAGCGTATTGCAGAATACTTAGATGTGTCTATATGTCCTAGATGTGCGGGCAAAAAACTTAAAGCGTCGTCCCTTTCCGTAACAATCTGCAACCTGGATATCATCGAGTTTTCTCGTCTATCGCTTAGCGATGTAGTGACTCATTTAACTACCTTATTGAACACTGTAGATAGTCAAAGTAACGAACGCGCTATGGTGGTCCGTAATTTAGCCAGCGATATTATTGCCCGTATTGTACCTATAATATCTCTTGGCCTTGGCTACCTCTCGTTAGAGCGCAGCACCACCACCGTCTCTGGTGGTGAATTACAGCGCTTGAGGTTGGCGACTCAAATTAAATCTAAATTATTTGGTGTGGTTTACATCATGGATGAGCCCTCTTCCGGATTACACCCTCATGATGTGAATGCACTACTCAGTGCTTTTAGTGAATTGGTAGATGCCGGAAATACGGTTTTCGTCGTAGAACATAACTTGCGCGTTATACAGCATGCAGATTGGGTAGTAGATATTGGCCCACATGCGGGTGTGAGTGGCGGAGAGCTCATATTTAGCGGGCCTGCTGAAAAGCTCAAAGACGCATCCGACTCTATAACGTCTCGCTTTTTGTTTGACGACTCTCTTGCGCTGACTCACTTCAATAGAGAACCCACGGGATGGCTTTCGCTAGCAAATATTAATAAAAACAACCTGAACGACTTTCACTGTGACTTTCCTCTTGGCACTATCACCACGGTAACCGGCGTGTCGGGCTCTGGAAAGTCGAGCCTAGTTAGCCATGCATTGGTAGAGCTGGTAAAGCAAGCTATTGGTTCTGACAGATCGCAAAGTACGCCAGCAGGTAAAGACCTGAGTGAGTCTTCACTGTTAAGAGGTAGTGAGGAAACGCCTGTTGAAGGAACGATAGCGAGTGGCATAGACCGAGTTAAACGGTTAGTTGTTGTTAATCAGGCGCCAATAGGTAGAACGCCGCGTTCCAACCTAGCAACCTATACGGGGCTTTTTGACCACGTTAGAAAACTATTTGCAGCGACAGAGCTTGCGAAGAAACGTCGCTATGACGCAGGACGCTTTTCATTTAATACCACAAAGGGGCGTTGTGAAAATTGTGAGGGCGTTGGCTTTGTATCGGTAGAACTTCTGTTTATGCCCAGCGTCTATTCGCCTTGCCCAGTGTGCGACACCAAACGGTACAATGAAGACACCCTTGCTATAACTTGGAATGATTTATCGATATCAGATGTATTGTCGCTTACTGTGTCTGAAGCGCATTTTATATTTGCTGACGAGCCGCCAGTCTATCGCGCTCTTGATGCACTTCAAAAAGTGGGGCTTGGCTATTTGCGCCTTGGCCAGCCTGCGACGGAATTATCAGGCGGAGAAGCGCAAAGGATAAAACTTGCAACTGAACTAAAACGCGCTGAAAAAAAGCATACACTTTATGTGCTTGATGAGCCTACCACGGGCCTTCACCCTGCGGATATCAGCTTGTTAATGAAACACTTAAATGCATTAGTCGATGAAGGCAGTAGCGTGATAATGGTAGAACACAATATGCAGGTGGCATCAGCGAGTGACTACGTGATTGACATCGGCCCAGGAGCGGGCGATGAAGGCGGTACGGTGGTGGCGCAAGGAACGCCTCGCGAAGTGGCTAAAAGCGCTTTGAGCAAAACCGCACCATTTTTGAAATAGAGGGGTGTAATATAGCGATCACTTTTTATTTAAACGTGATAGCAGTATTTAAATACACTCGACCTAAACGAGATTGATGTCGTCATAAAGAAGTTGTCTTTATGTCAACGTATTTCAGGGCGGGACACTATTTAGGACGGGTCACAAACATAAAAAAGGGGCACTAATTGGTGCCCCTTTTGGTATTAAACTTATTTTTTAGTACGCGTTATACGCTTTCTGCAATGGTAACGTCTGCTTGAGAACGAAGCGCTTCAATGTACTGCTCGTACAAACGCTGTCCTTTCATCTGGCCGAGACGCTCTTTAAGACTATTGCCTAACTCAGCTTCAAGTACCGGTGCTGCATTAACCCCTTCTAGCTGAACTACCGCAACGTCACCATTCATGGTGGTTGCCACGTCAACACTTCCCTCACCTTCAGGCGCTAGAGCAAACAAGGTCTCAACAACCGCAGCAGCCAACGTGCCACCGTTTCTAGGAACAGCCTTTGCCGTTTCCCACGTCGCAGACTTTTCAGATAAAAGCGCTGATACATCTTCACCTGCTCTTACTTTCACAGCAACATCTGAAGCCCAAGCCTGTGCAGCTTCTCTTGCCTTCGTTGATTTTACTGAAGCGGTAATACTGTCGCGTACTTCATCAAGTGACTGCGTGCGCTGTGGCTCATGCTCAATAACTCGAATCGCAACAATGTTTTCATCATCTAACTCAATGATGTCGCTGTTAAGACGCTCTTCGATAAGTTCTGAAGAAAAGGCGTCGTCTAATAGCGCGGGCAGGTTCAACTCTTCTGGTGCCGTATTGCGACTGAATAACGCTGTTTCTTGAACTGGAAGATTAACCGCGTTTGCTGCATCTTCTAGTGTGTCAGGTACTTCAAACGCTATCTCTGCCAATGTATTTTGAAGCTCAAAATACTTTTCCATTGCCTGGTCATAGAGTAACGACTCGCGGATATCACTGGCTACTTCTTCAAATGATTTAGTTTGCGCTTCATTGATATCAGTCAGCTTGATGATGTGGAAACCAAAATCCGTTTCAACAATATCAGACACGTCGCCTACGCTATCTAATGCAAATGCCGCTTCATCAAATTCAGCGTCCATCATTTCTGGCGTAATAAAGTCTAAGTCACCACCATTTTCAGCAGAAAAAGTATCGTCTGAATTTTCTGATGCCAGTGTGGCAAAGTCAGCACCATTATCAAGCTGGGCTTTTAGTGCCTCTATTTCCGCTCTTGCAGCATCAACATCATCACCTGATTCGATCAAAATATGAGAAACGCGGCGTTCTTCTTCTTTACCGTAGCTCGGTAAATTCGCTTCGTAATAAGTACGAACCGCATCATCGTCTACAGACACTCTACCTTTAAGGTCTTCTACACTTAACTTCACATAAGCAAGCTTAACTTTTTCTTCGGTATCAAACGATGCAATGTTGTTGTTATAAAACGTTTCAATGTCGGCTTCAGACACTTCTACCGAATCTGCAAAGCTAGCAGCGCTTACCATTAGGTATTTTGCGTCGCGAGTTTGGCGTTGAAGCATGTTTGCCTCTTCCACTTCACTATCTAGTGCAAAGGCTGAGGTAGTCAGTGCAGCAGCCAACTGATTTTGTGTCATCTGAATGCGAAGGTAATTACGAAAATCTGCAGGTGAGAAACCGTTTTGACGAAGGATGGTTTGAAAACGTTCGTTATCAAATTGACCGCCAAATTGAAATTCTGGCATTTGCACTATGGTTTCGCGAATTTGTTCATCGCTTACACGCAAGCCAATTTCTGATGCTTGTTGCTGAATTAGCTTTTCTGAAATTAAGCGGTCCAACGCACTGCGTCTAAAGTTTGCAAGGTACTCTTCACTGGAAAATAGCTGAGCTACGCTTTCGCCAAACTGTGATTCCATTTGCGCGCGCTGATTTTGATACGCACGGTCTAGTTCTTGGGCCGAGATTTCTTCGCCATTTACCGTAGCCACTGCAGACGTGCCTGGCGATGTGAGGTAACTTCCTACACCAGCAAATACGAAACTCAAAACGATTAGCGCAATGATTGCCATCGCCCATGGGCCTTGAGAACCTTCTCTGATTCTTTCTAGCATGATTATTCTTCAACTCCGTTGCTTACTACTGATACCTGACAATACCTTTTCGCAAAGCGATGTAATAGCTGTCACTGGTAAAATAAGCGATGATTATAACCTAATGCCGATGAAGATAAACGACCTAAAACAAACTAATCTGCGTGTTTCTAAGACTTTCTTATCAGGCTTAGTGCAAGGTAAACGTTATTCGCGGCGGGGTTATCAATTATGTTGTGTACAAATAAAAAAGGCGATGGACTAGCCATCGCCTTTTTCTATATTTTTTGACTTAGTTACAAGCGTCTTTCAGAGCTTTACCGGCTTTGAAAGATGGAACTTTCGCAGCTGAAATCTGAATAGTCTCACCAGTTTGTGGATTACGGCCACTGCGAGCTGAACGTTCGCGAACTGAGAAAGTGCCAAAGCCCACTAGTGCTACTTGGTCGCCGTCTTTAAGCGCCGCAGTTACTGAGTCAGTGAATGCGTCAAGTGCGCGCCCAGCAGCTGCTTTAGAAATATCTGCACCAGCAGCAATTTGGTCGATAAGTTGAGACTTGTTCACTATTTTGATCCCCTTCAATTGTTATTATACTGTTTGTCCAAAAAATTGGTTTGGACGTTATAACAAGCTTGATCGTTAACATCAAGCATCTGTCACAATTAATTAACTTTTAAAATAACCGCTGCAATCCCTTTTGTGGCAAGGCTTTAAGCGATAACCATTTTAAGGTAACACAACTTTTCGGTCTTGAAAGCCCTAATTTTAAAAAAAACGGCAATTCTTTAATATTACGTACATTTTTTAATCAAAAAGTACAAGAAAATGGCTACAACCCTTTAAAATTAAGCATTGTAGCCATTACTATTTACGATTTCTTTTCTACCTTAAAACTTTCCACTGGCTCCTGAAGTGCAATGTCGAGGACGTCATCAATCCATTTTACTGGGTGAATAGCCAAATCTTTTTTCACGTTATCAGGAATTTCTTCCAAATCACGTTCATTGTCTTTAGGGATAATCACCGTTTTAATACCGCCTCGGTGAGCAGCTAGCAGCTTCTCTTTTAGACCACCGATGGCAAGTACTTCACCACGTAGCGTTATTTCACCCGTCATGGCAACCTCACACTTCACTGGATTGCCAGTGAGTGACGACACCAACGCAGTACACATGGCGATACCGGCACTTGGGCCATCTTTCGGTGTAGCACCTTCCGGCACGTGCACGTGAATGTCGCGTTTTTCGTAAAAATCTTCGTTAATACGAAGCTTTTCTGCACGGCTTCTTACCACCGTCATGGCGGCCTTGATTGACTCTTGCATTACGTCGCCAAGAGAGCCTGTAGAGGTCATTTTCCCCTTACCTGGCACCGATGTAGTCTCAATGGTAAGTAAATCGCCACCAACTTGAGTCCACGCCAAACCAGTCACTTGACCAATCTGGTTGTCTTTATCGGCCTTACCGTAGTCAAAGCGTTGAACGCCAAGATAATCTTTTAGATTATCCTGAGTGACAGACACTTTATCTTTGTTCTTTTTAAGAAGA
This sequence comes from Alteromonas genovensis, assembly GCF_010500895.1. Lineage (GTDB taxonomy): Bacteria > Pseudomonadota > Gammaproteobacteria > Enterobacterales > Alteromonadaceae > Alteromonas > Alteromonas genovensis. Next base: position 577,820 of record NZ_JAAAWO010000001.1, on the reverse strand, counting down.
ACGTCTTTCACCGCTTTGCGGCACACCTTGGAAATCTCACGCTCTAAGCTACGTACACCCGCTTCTCGTGTGTAATAGCGAATCATGCCGATAACCGCAGAGTCAGTAATTTCAAGCTCTTTGGCTTTAAGGCCATTGCGCTCCATCTGCTTACCAATTAAATGGTTTTTCGCAATGTTCAACTTTTCATCTTCGGTGTAACCAGACAGACGGATAACTTCCATACGATCCAGTAATGGACCCGGAATATTCATGCTGTTCGATGTAGCCACAAACATCACATCAGAGAGGTCGTAATCCACTTCTAGATAATGGTCACTGAAGCTGTTGTTCTGCTCTGGGTCAAGCACTTCTAACAAAGCTGATGCCGGGTCGCCGCGCATGTCAGATGAAATCTTGTCGATTTCATCAAGCAAAAATAGCGGGTTCTTCACCCCAACTTTCGCCATTTTTTGAACTAATTTACCGGGCAGTGAGCCGATGTAAGTTCGACGATGGCCTCGAATTTCTGCCTCATCTCTCACACCGCCTAGTGCCATACGCACATACTTTCTGCCAGTTGCTTTAGCTACAGACTGACCCAGTGATGTTTTACCTACACCAGGAGGACCTACTAAGCACAAAATGGGACCTTTCAGCTTTTTAACGCGTTGCTGAACGGCTAGATACTCAAGAATACGTTCTTTGACCTTCTCAAGACCGTAATGATCTTCATTGAGCACTTCTTCAGCTTTTGCCAAATCTCTTTTCACAGGAGAACGTTTGTTCCACGGAACGTTCGTTAACCATTCAATGTAGCTGCGAAGCACGGTAGCCTCTGCAGACATCGGCGACATCATCTTCAGTTTCTGAAGTTCTGATTTGGCTTTGTCTTCTGCTTCTTTAGGCATTTTGGCGTCAGCAATCTTTTTCGCCAGCGCTTCAAATTCGTCAGGTGCATCGTCTAGCTCGCCAAGCTCTTTTTGAATGGCTTTCATTTGCTCATTCAAATAATATTCGCGCTGGCTTTTCTCCATCTGTTTCTTAACGCGGGTACGAATTTTCTTCTCTACCTGCAACAGATCGATTTCGCCTTCCATAAGCGCCATCAAGTATTCAAGACGCTCGTTAACGCTTTGCATCTCTAATACTTTTTGCTTTTCCGTCAGCTTAAGCGGCATGTGAGCTGCCATAGTATCAGCTAAACGTGCTGCGTCTTCGATACCGTTTAGTGAAGTGAGTACTTCCGGCGGTATCTTTTTATTCAGCTTTACATAACCTTCAAACTGAGAGACTGCAGAGCGAATGAGAACTTCCTGCTCACTCTCTTCGATGTCTTCATCATCAATTTGGTCAACGGCAGCAACGAAATAAGGATCGGCTTGTTTATAGCTTTCGATCTGGCCGCGAACACTACCTTCAACTAGAACTTTCACCGTTCCGTCCGGTAATTTTAAAAGCTGTAAAATAGTCGCTATAGTACCTACTGTGTAGATATCATCAGATTCAGGCTCATCAACGCCGGCATCTTTTTGTGCTACTAAGAAAATTTGTTTGTCATTTTCCATTGCTGCTTCTAGGCAGCGGATAGATTTTTCACGCCCTACAAAAAGGGGTATGACCATATGCGGGTATACGACCACGTCCCGCAGGGCAAGCACAGGAATTTCAATGCGATTTTCACGCTCAACTGTCATACTTGTTCTCAATTTATTTCCGATGTCGTTTTATATGGGGATGTAAGAGCAAACTTCAATCAAAACTTATTAAAGTGCGTTAATTCCTTACCATCCCTCACCTTTTGCTTCTACACAAAGCAAATTAGATACGTGAATTAGATATTATCGATTACATTGCGTCGCGTTTATCATTAGCTCACACAAATACCATTATCGATTTTTGCGCTTAAGGCAATAGGCAGAGGGCAGATCTATATCAAAGGATGGACTTTATCGTGCTGTTAGCTCAAATAACAGACAGCTTAGCGGGCATAGCGCCGAAAATTGGACGCGGCGGCGAAGGCTCAAATAGGCTAAGGCTTAAATATCAATGCAAAATAATGTGCTAGAAACAAAAAAGGCCCCGAAGGGCCTTTTATCAACAAATTTATCGCTATTCTGATGCTGCTTTTTTCTCATTACTGTCGTAAATCAAAATAGGTTTAGACTCGCCGCGTATTACAGTTTCATCTATCACCACTTTACTCACATCGTCGGTAGACGGAAGATCGTACATTGTCTCGAGCAACACAGCCTCAACAATAGAACGAAGCCCACGGGCACCGGTTTTACGCTCCATCGCCTTCTTCGCAATAGCGTTTAACGCGTCTTCACGGAACTCAAGTTCAACGTCTTCCATCGAGAAAAGTGCACCGTATTGCTTAGTTATCGCGTTCTTCGGCTCGCGAAGAATTTGAATAAGTGCTTCTTCGTTTAGCTCCTCTAAGCTTGTTACTACAGGTAAACGACCGATAAATTCTGGAATTAATCCGTACTTCACCAAGTCTTCTGGCTCAACTTGCTTAAACAGCTCACTTATTTGCTGACCATTTTCTTTTGATTTGACCGTCGCACCAAAACCTATACCGGTGTCTTTTTGTGCACGTTGCTCAATCACTTTATCAAGACCGGCAAACGCACCACCACAGATGAACAAGATTTTGGACGTATCTACCTGCAAGAACTCTTGTTGAGGGTGCTTTCTTCCGCCTTGTGGGGGAACAGAAGCTACTGTGCCCTCAATAAGCTTCAACAGCGCTTGCTGTACACCTTCGCCAGACACATCTCGTGTAATTGACGGGTTGTCTGACTTACGAGAGATCTTGTCTATTTCATCAATGTAGACAATACCGCGTTGGGCTTTTTCTACATCGTAGTCGCATTTTTGTAAAAGCTTCTGAATTATATTTTCAACGTCTTCACCCACATAACCCGCTTCGGTTAGCGTGGTAGCATCGGCCATGGTAAATGGAACGTCTAACAATCGCGCTAGTGTTTCAGCAAGAAGTGTTTTACCGCTTCCCGTTGGACCGATAAGAAGAATATTACTTTTACCAAGCTCTACGCCATCGTGAACATCACCATTGCGCAAGCGCTTGTAGTGGTTATAAACCGCTACAGAAAGTACTTTTTTAGCGTGGTCCTGCCCTATCACATAATCGTTAAGATGCTCGTGGATCTCGGCTGGTTTAGGTAAAGCATCCTGCTTTTGCTTAGGCGCAATTTCCTTGATTTCTTCGCGAATGATATCGTTACATAACTCAACACACTCGTCGCAAATGAATACCGACGGGCCTGCTATTAACTTTCTCACTTCGTGCTGGCTTTTGCCACAAAACGAGCAGTACAGTAGCTTGTTATCACCGTCACCGCTTTGCTTATCACTCATTACTTTTGCCTCTGCCTTGCCTGAGCCACACACTAAATCACACGATATTTTGGCTCAGATTTACTATAACTATACTACTTCGTTGCAGCAACGTCAGAACGGTTTGCCAACACTTGGTCAACTAATCCATATTCTTTTGCATCAGATGCATTTAAGAAGTTATCACGATCTGTGTCTTTTGCTACTTTTTCGTAGTCTTGACCGGTATGTTCGGCCATTAGGCGATTTAATTTTTCTTTGATATAAAGAATTTCTTTCGCGTGTATCTCAAAATCTGATGCTTGGCCTTGGAATCCGCCGAGAGGTTGATGAATCATCACTCGAGAATTAGGTAGACAGTAGCGCTTGCCTTTGGCACCCGCTGAAAGCAAAAACGCTCCCATGCTAGCCGCTTGGCCCATACATACTGTGCTTACATCAGGCTTGATAAACTTCATGGTATCGTAAATTGCCATACCTGCTGAAACTGAACCGCCAGGAGAATTGATATAAAGGAAAATGTCTTTCTCTGGATTTTCCGCTTCTAAGAACAACATCTGCGCAACAATAAGGTTGGCCATGTGATCTTCAACTTGCCCCACTAAGAAAATAACATTTTCTTTTAATAGGCGAGAATAAATGTCGTAAGAGCGCTCACCTTTAGAGGTTTGCTCTACAACCATTGGAACAAGTGCATTCATAGGGTCAAACGGAGTGTTAGTCATAACTACCTTTATTATCTAGCGTTAAAAACAAAAATGCTCGGAAGGCTCCGAGCATTTAAGCAGTTGCTGACAAGTAATGTCAATCAGACAGTAAAAAATTACGCCTGTTTGTTCATTACCTCGTCAAAAGCCTTGGTTACTTCAGTAACTTTAGCTTGCTCAAGAACCCACTCGATAGCTTGCTCTTCTAGCGCAACGTTCTGCATTTGCTGCATTAGCTCTTGGTTGTTGTTGTAGTACTCTACAACTTCACTTGGATCTTCGTACGCTGATGCCGCTGTTTCGATCATCTCTTTTACGCGTTCTTCGTCAGCTTTAAGCTCGTTTTGCTTAATCACTTCACCTAGAAGTAGGCCAATTGAAACACGACGTTTCGCATTGTCTGTAAACAACTCAGCAGGCAGGTCTGGAAGATTTTGACCACCGCCCTGTTGGCTGAAACGCTGCTTCGCTTGCTCGCGAAGTGCATCGATTTCCTGATCGATAAGCGCCTGTGGAATGTCAATCTCGTTTGCATCTACTAGCTTAGAGATAACATCTTCTTTTACTTGTGCTTTAAGCGTTTGGTCTAACTCGCGCTGCATGTTCTTACGAACTTCTGCTTTAAGCGCATCAACGCCGCCTTCTTCAACACCGAATAGTGTTGCGAATTCTTCGTCTACTTTAGGCAGTGCCTGACCTTCAACTTTCTTAATTGTAGCCTGGAATACTGCATCTTTACCTTTCAGGTTTTCTGCGTGGTAGTCTTCCGGGAAAGTCACTTCAATAGTCACTTCGTCACCCGCTTTCGCGCCAACAAGTGGTTTTTCAAAGCCAGGGATCATACGTCCTTGACCAAGCTCTAATGAGAAGTCTTCCGCTTTTCCGCCTTCAAACTCTTCACCGTCGATAGTGCCTACGAAATCCATGACTACTTTGTCATCTTTCTTCGCTTTACGCTTAACTTCTTTCCAAGTCGCGTGCTGCTTCTGAAGCGTTTCCATCATGTTGTCTAAGTCTTCGTCAGTAATCTCTACTGCCGGCTTTTCAATCTCGATGTCGCTTACACCCTTCACTTCAACTTCAGGGTAAACTTCAAAAGACGCTGTAAATTCTAAATCTTTACCGTCTTCGTCTGTTGTTAAATCAAACTTCGGCATACCAGCAGGCTGAATTTTTTCTTGAATAACTGCTTGGTAGAAGTTTTGCTGCATGACTTCACCAGAAACTTCTTGGCGAACTGCTTGGCCGAAACGTTTTTTGATTACGCTTACTGGAACTTTGCCAGGACGGAAACCGTTGATGCGCTGTGTTTTCGCCAACTGTTGTAAACGTGACTTAACTGCTGAATCAACCGTGTCAGCTGGAACGGTGATAGTAAGACGGCGTTCTAAACCCTGGGTCGTCTCGACTGAAACTTGCATTATATTACCTCAACTATACGCCTTTTCAGGCGCTTTGTTTTCAATCCCCTCTCCCGTCATGCTTAGTAAGCACATCACTCGGGGAAGAGGTCGTTAAAAATCGTTTATGAATTCAAAGCTACATAATTCAAATATGAATTTAAGTGTGTAAACACGCAGCTTGAAATAAACGTATTGGTTAAAAAAAGACGCGGTAGTATACAGCCGCACACTTTGAGAGTCGAGAGGCAAAAACACGCTTTTAACATCGTTTTGCGCAATAAACGCGCAGAAAGGCAGAATTATTGAAAATTCACGCAGAAAGCTACTAGAAATGATAGAAAAAGGGAAATAAAGCAGTGGTCGGTGAGACAGGATTTGAACCTGCGACCCCTTGTACCCAAAACAAGTGCGCTACCAAGCTGCGCCACTCACCGACAATAGAAGTGCTGAAAAGCTTTTGAAAGAAGCTTGAACTTATGGTGCGGAAGGAGAGACTTGAACTCTCACGCCGTGAAGCACTGGAACCTAAATCCAGCGTGTCTACCAATTCCACCACTCCCGCGAAAAAGTGGGGTGGACGATGGGACTTGAACCCACGACAACCGGAATCACAATCCGGGGCTCTACCAACTGAGCTACGCCCACCACTGAGGTGTTATAGTTTACATGTGAATTGATAAACATGTAAACGTAAAGATTCTATCGATGTGGTCAGGACCTACCTGACCCGCATGGCGCGCCCGGCAGGATTCGAACCTGCGACCCACGGCTTAGAAGGCCGTTGCTCTATCCAGCTGAGCTACGGGCGCTCGACGAATCTTTTTCCTTTGCAAACGTCGTTGCAAAGAAGTGGTCGGTGAGACAGGATTTGAACCTGCGACCCCTTGTACCCAAAACAAGTGCGCTACCAAGCTGCGCCACTCACCGACAGCGTAACTGCTTTCGAAGCGTTTTGCCTCTGTGCCGTTACGGGGTGCGAATATTACTGACTTGCCCCCACCTCGTCAAACACTTTTTGAAATAAAAAAATCAACCGCTCATAAAGCGTGCATTATTGTGTTTTTTTATACAAACCGTATGCTTTTTGAACGTAAAATTGAGGTGTTGGCCGTTGGTAAGCCGCAAAAACTTAAATACGCAGATAACTGGAAAGCATAAATAAAAAGCGCAAATGAAAAAAAGAATAGAAAGTAAATTAATAAGCGCACTTGATATCTGCTTTTCTTAATTAGACATTTTAGAAAAATGTCCTAAGTACTACTTTTAAGAAGTCACACTCTCAGTCTTTAGTCAAAAGCTCAGATTTACCGAAATAATAAACTGGTTTCATATATTGGTTTTGTGAAACAATAAGCAACACTCATTAATTACTTTATGAATTTGTGTTTATGACTGCTCACCTAATTGATGGCAAACTAATTGCCAAGCAAGTTCGCCAGCATGTTGCTTCTTACGTCGACTCATTAATAAAAGCGAAAAAGCGCCAACCCGGCTTGGCCGTGGTATTAGTTGGCAGTGACGCTGCCTCTCAAGTCTATGTATCGAATAAACGAAAGGCGTGTGAAGAAGTAGGATTTATATCTCGTTCTTTTGACCTTCCCTCAGACACCACAGAAGAAGCACTTCTTTCATTGGTAGATGAGCTTAACGAAGATAGAGAAATAGACGGTATTCTTGTTCAATTACCGTTGCCAGCAGGACTGAACGCTGAGCGTGTCTTAGAGCGCATTCACCCGCACAAAGATGTAGATGGATTTCATCCCTATAATATAGGCCGCTTAGCGCAACGGATACCGGCCCTTCGTCCTTGCACCCCTAAGGGCATAATGACAATGATTGAATCAACGAAGCGCCCGGTAAAAGGTTTAGACGCGGTCATTGTTGGCGCATCAAACATTGTTGGTCGCCCAATGAGTCTTGAGCTGTTGCTGGCGGGATGTACAGTAACCACTTGTCATAAGTTTACGCAAGACTTAAAGAATCATGTTCAGCGCGCTGACTTGCTGGTCGTTGCCGTGGGTAAGCCCAATTTCATTCCTGGTAGCTGGATAAAACCCGGTGCCATTGTTATTGATGTGGGTATCAATCGTGTAAGCGACGGTTCATTAATTGGTGATATCGAATTTGAGCAGGCAAAAGAGCGTGCTGGATGGATAACGCCAGTGCCTGGCGGCGTGGGCCCGATGACGGTAGCAAGCCTTATTGAAAACACGCTAGAGGCGTACGTAAAGTATCATTCTTAGTAACATAATTGCGCTAGTTTCGCATCGCATACAACCTATGCGATGCTTTTAAGAAATGTCTCGACTTAGCGCTTTATAGAATGGCCTAGCTCATAGCTGGGCGTTTTCTTACAGCACACTCTTACAAACTTGATTGCTTCTTTACACTTGAGGCACATATTAGCGAACAGTGTTATTTGATGAAACCAGTTGAATCTTCAGGCGCTAGACAAGCGACACAGCACTCTAATGATGAGAGCTCTGGTAACGAGCAATCTAGCGACAGCCACGCACACTACACAGAGGCCACTATGCAGTGGGTTGATGACGTTGTTATTCACCATAACTTTTGCCCCTTCGCATCTTTCGTAAGAACGCCTAATCAAATACATTGCAGTGTAATAGCAGGCAATACCGGTGATGTATTAGAAGCACTTTTTGAGGAATTGAAACGCTTAGATAATACTGACGATATTGCAACAACCCTCATAATTCTTTCAAACACGTCGTTCTCAGACTTTAATGAATACTTAGATGTGCTGTCCATCGCAGAGGCCATGCTCCACGACTGGGGCTTTTTAGAGCGCTATCAGCTAGCCAGTTTTCACCCACAGTATGTTTTTGAGGGCAACAGCATTGATGACTCTGAAAATTACACTAACCGCTCACCTTATCCGCTCTTACATATAATCCGAGAAAGCGACATTACTCGTTATATGAAAAACGAAGAAGATGCACAAAAGATATATACCCATAATATCGCAAAAGCCAACGAGCTTGGCTGCCCCTATTTTGAAAAAACGTTGTCGTCTATCAAACAAGCAAAAAACAACAAAGATTCAACGAAATGACGATAAACGATGAATTTCGCATTAACGCAATTGCCACCATAGCAACACCATTCAAGCAAAAATTTGCGGTACCTCGGCAGGCTAACCTAAGCGCAGCAAAGGGAATTATTTCCTTTGCCACCGGTTTTGACGATATCAATATGTTGAAAGGTATCGAAGGTTACAGCCATCTATGGCTTCTATTTGTATTTCACGAAACAATGGAACGAGGATGGAAAAGTACTGTTAAAGCCCCTCGTTTAGGCGGCAATGCCACAATGGGAGTGCTCGCAACGCGAACTACCCATAGACCCAATTCCATCGGTATGTCGGTAGTAAAGAATAATGGTATTCATACTATCGACGGCAAACCAAGATTAGTGGTTGAAGGCATAGATTTAGTAGACGGTACTCCCATCATCGATATTAAACCTTACCTGCATTACGCCGACAGTATTCAAAACGCCACCGATAGCCTTGAGCAAATGCGTCCTATACCTCAGCGAACGGTAGCGTTTTCAGAAGAAATTTCACCACAGCTTCTAAAAGCCTGTGAGCAACACAGCGATTTTCAACTCCTAGTGCGTGAAATTTTAGCCCAAGACCCCCGCCCCGCCTATAAGCAAAACACAGAAAGTGATGACAAAATCTATAGGGTAACCCTTTACGATCGGGACATAGGATTTATGGTGAAAAACGGCATTGTTGTCGTCACAGAGATAAATACAATATAAAACACTCAGTATGTAGCGTAATGGCTCGTACTTAATTAGAATACATAAGATTAAATTTTATTTTACAGGAATACTGTTTTACATGCGCACTAGTCAATATTTGCTCGCCACGCAAAAAGAAACACCTGCAGATGCAGAGGTTATCAGCCACCAGCTAATGTTACGCGCTGGTATGATCAGAAAGTTAGCGTCGGGGTTATATAATTGGCTGCCTTCAGGCCTTCGCGTTCTCAATAAAGTGGCCAATATCGTTCGTGAAGAAATGAACAAAGCCGGCGCGATTGAAATATTAATGCCTGTTGTTCAACCTGCCGATCTTTGGGAAGAATCTGGTCGCTGGGAAGAGTACGGCCCAGAACTACTGCGTGTGAAAGACCGCCATCAGCGTGATTTCGTATTAGGACCCACTCACGAAGAGGTTATTACTGCTCTTGTACGCAATGAGGTGAGCAGTTATAAGCAGCTGCCGCTGAACCTGTATCAAATACAAACCAAATTTCGTGATGAAGTTCGCCCTCGCTTCGGCATTATGCGAAGCCGCGAGTTTACGATGAAAGACGCCTATAGTTTTCACTTAGAAGACTCGTGCTTAGAAACTACCTATCAAAAAATGTACGATGCCTACAGCAATATCTTCACCCGTTTGGGCCTAGATTTCCGTGCAGTCATTGCCGATTCTGGCTCAATTGGTGGTAATCATTCTCATGAGTTTCATGTATTGGCAGACTCTGGTGAAGACGCCATTGCTTTCTCTAATCAGAGCAACTACGCAGCAAATGTAGAGATGGCTTTTGCTACTGCCCCTGAAAAAGCAGTGGCCTCTGGTGCTGTGCGTGAGACTAAGCCTGTGAGTGGTCACACTTTAGAAGAGGCTCTTGGCAGTATTGATATTGCAGCGAGCAACGCGGTAAACGTGTTTGTAGTTAAAGGCGCTGAAACCGATGAGGGCAACGCTGACGCTGCGCCAAACAGTGATGAAAAATGGGTTGCGCTTGTACTTCGTGCAGACCACACACTCAACGATGTCAAAGCAGAAAAAATTGGTAGAGTTGCTACACCGCTAGTTCAAGCCTCTGCTGAAAAAGCGGCACAGGTACTAGGTGTTTCTCCTTTATTTGCCGATGCAACCACCTTACCTATTCCTACCTTTGTTGATTCAAGTGCAGCAGCGCTAGCCGACTTTACTTGCGGTGCTGGAGAGCAAAACACATTAGCCATTAATTCAAATTGGTCTGAAGAGATTAATGCGGTTGATATTCGTAATGTCGTCGCCGGAGATGTATCTCCTGACGGTGAAGGAACACTTGACATTAAACGCGGCATTGAAGTGGGTCATATTTTTCAACTTGGAAGAAAGTACTCTGAAGCCATGAACTGCGGTGTATTAAGCGAAACGGGTAAGCACCAAACACTTACCATGGGATGCTATGGTATTGGCGTATCTCGTATTGTTGCCGCTGCTATAGAACAAAACCATGACAAGTTTGGTATTAAATGGCCTGACGCCATCGCACCGTTCAAGGTGGCGATTATCCCGATGAACATGCACAAATCCCATCGCATAAAGGAAACGGCTGAAGCCCTTTATGAAGCGCTTCTAGCACTTGGTATAGACGTACTTTTCGACGACAGAAAAGAGCGTCCAGGTGTCATGTTTAATGACATGGAATTAATTGGTATACCTCACAGTATTGTTATTGGCGAAAGAAACTTGGATAATCAACAAGTTGAATACAAGAATAGAAGAACTGGCGATAAACAGTTATTAGATATCAGTGCCGCTAAAGACTTTATAGCCGCGCTCTAACTTCTGGCGTTGCCCAAATAAGTAGATGATGGGGCTTAGTATATGCGGTTAACATTTTATGGCGTTAGAGGTTCAATTCCGACTCCCGGTGCGGACTTCGTGCGCTATGGCGGTAATACTGCGTGTGTGCATATTGAACTTGAGGATGGCACCGATATCGTCCTCGATTCAGGCACAGGCATTCGCTTACTAAGCGCTCAACTTATTCAAAAGACGTCGCCAATTAATATTTTACTTAGCCACAACCACTGGGACCATATTCAGGGCTTTCCCTTTTTCACGCCGATTTATCAAAAAGGCAGAGAAATAAATATTTTTCCAGGCCAGACTAATCTCGATGAGCCAGATCAGATACTTCGGCAAATGGAAGGCTCCTTATTTCCCGTACCGCGAACTGCTTTGCACGCTAATATAGATATTGTGCAGCTACCAGCGGAGCAAGAAAGCTTCACTGTTGGCAGCGCTCATATAAAGCGTGTACCAATGAATCACCCAGGTAAAGGGAGCGCCTACTGCATCGAAGCCGATGGATGCAAAATAGCGTACATTACTGACAACGAGCTTTATCCTCCTTACAAAAAAGAAACTGATTTTCAAACGTTCGCTACCTTTGCCAGTAACGCAGATCTATTAATCCATGACGCTCAGTACATGGGGTCAGATATGCCCGCAAAGAACGGATGGGGACACTCTGTGGCAGAAGAAGCGGTGAAACTTGCTATGGCAAGTAACGTTAAGCGACTCGCGCTATACAGTCATGACCCCGAAAGAACAGACGATGATATAGATTTTGTGGTTGCGCACTGTAATGACTTTGTTGTTGCGGCTGAATCCCCGCTAACCATATTTGCTTCGGCTGAAGGTCAAACACTGAACTTCAACAAGCCTTAATTTAAACCTCAACTTAGAACCTTAAGATCATAACCCGGAGAGTAAAAGGTGAATCTAAAACCTTTGTTTTTTTTAATTACATCGACGTACATTTTACTAGGTGCAAATACCCTTGCGCATGCGCAGGAGTCAGACTCAAGTGATGAGCAAACAACATCTGATGCTGCTAAAAAGGAAGACAAATCTGATTTATCTTCAGCTATTGAAGAAGGCATTGAAGTTATTGATATCATCAAACGAGATACCACAACAGAAAGTGCGCTGGATAACAGAATAGCAGGTGATAAAGAAGCCCTCGATAATGTGTTTGCTATTACTCAGCATCGTCAAAACTATCTGCTTCCTTTTACGTATGTTAAAAACCCAAACTCTGCGGGTAATCAGGATTTAACAGAAGAAAATGTAGACAGCAAAGAGGCTAAATTTCAGGTAAGCATGAAGCTACCTTTATACCTAGAGGACACAGGTTTTGATGGACTGTATTTTGGTTTTACTCTTACCTCGTTTTGGCAACTTTACAATAGTGAGGTGTCTAAACCATTTCGTGAAACCAACTATGAACCAGAAGTCTTTTGGCAGAAGACCGGCGACTACTCAGTACTAGGGTATAAGTTTAATACCTTTCAATTAGGTTTTAATCATATGTCTAATGGCCAAAGCGGCCTTCGCTCTCGCAGTTGGAACCGTATATTTGCCTCTATCACTTTTAGCGACAATGACGATATTTATTATCTAAAAACATGGTATCGCGTGCCAGAAGATGAAAAAGACGATCCTTTGGATGCCAGTGGTGATGACAACCCTGATATCGAAGACTTTTACGGCCGATTCGAGTTTGGCTATGGCAGAAAGATTGGCGCGTTTAAGATGCTCGCTCTTGTTCGAAATAACTTAGACTTTGATGAGAATAGAGGCAGCTTTCAACTGGATATGACCTACCCTATATCAGATCGCTATGAGCTGTTAGTGCAGTATTTCAACGGCTACGGCGACTCCCTGATAGACTATAATCGCTCACAAGAGCGTATTGGCATAGGCTTTCAAGTAACGTTCCTTTAAGGCCTGCTATCATCTAAGGCCTGTTATCATCTGCAAATAAGGTTTTACGTTATTTGCAGTAAAGCTGAAAACCGCTATTTAACAACACCTGCGGCGCGATACAGTTGCATATGTACGTCAACAAGCGCCGCAATATCCCGTTGATATCCCCCTCCAATTACAGCAGCAATTGGGAGCCCCTCCCTCTCTGCCAAGTCGAAAATTGTTTTATCTCTGTGATACACCCCCTTCGTAGAAATATTTAATAGCCCCAAATCATCATTAACATGCACGTCTACGCCAGCATCGTAAATGATGGCATCGGGCTGAAATTGGCGAAAAGCGAGTGTAATAGCCTGCTCCAACGTGGTGAGATATTCATCGTCCTCGGCCGCTTTAGGGAGGCCAATATCAATGTTGGATATTTGCTTTCTATGGGGAAAGTTTTTTTCACCATGAAGAGAGAGTGTAAAGATGTCGTCATCGTTTTCGGCCAGCTTAGCTGTGCCGTCACCTTGGTGCACATCTAAATCAATAATAAGAACATTATCGATGCCCTCGTGGGATTGCATAGCCTTGGCTGCCAAATACAAATCGTTAAACAGGCAAAAACCCGATCCGAAATCGGCAAAAGCGTGATGATAGCCACCGGTCAAATTTAAGGCTTTACCGGTCTCTATGGCGAGATTAGCAGTTTGGATTGTTCCGGCCACTGCGGTGCGCGTGCGCTCTATCAGTTGCTCAGACCAAGGAAAGCCTATTCTTCGCATCGCCTTTTTATCAAGGGTACCTGTGGTGAGTTGCTCCACATATTCAGGTGAATAGAAGCGTATTAACTCTTCGTTAGTCACTGGCGTTGGGGTGCTAAAACGTGATGGGCTCACTCCCCGAGCAATTAACTCATCTCTAATTCCCACATACTTCTCGATTGGAAACCGATGCCGGTCTGGCAATGAGAGTTGGCTATAGATGGGATGGAATACTAGGGGTATCATGAAGTCGCAACAACCTTATAAACAGCATTAGTGGCAGAGGAAGCCAATGCTTCCTCAGTGAATACTGTCAAAGCAGACTTAGCGGGTCAAACTGTTCACCACCTTTTCAACGTTGTATGACATATTTTTCATAGAGCGAGACATATCATCACGCTGGGCGAGTTCATGATAGCGCTCAGCAGAAGTCACTACTCTACCAATGATAGATTCAACTTGCCCTAGCACAGCCTCCTGCTCATCAGCCGCTTCATTAAGCGCTACCACAACACTTGCCGTCTCCTGAATGTCTCTCACAACGGTATTTAGTCGTTCGAGGGCCGACTCCGCCTCAGCGGCGTTGGTATCGGATAGCTGTTTGCCAGCATTCATGGCGGTTACCGCACTCATTGCCTCTGACTCGAAGCTGCTTAGAATATCGTTAATCTCTCTGGTGGATTGTTGCGTTTTAGCCGCTAACGCTCTTACTTCATCAGCAACCACAGCAAAACCTCTGCCGTGCTCTCCAGCCCGCGCAGCTTCAATGGCCGCATTAAGTGCTAATAAATTAGTTTGGTCTGCTATTTCATTAATCACATTCACTACTTTTAAAATATTAGTACTGCGAGATTGAAGCTCAGTCACAATGTCACTTGATGCTGTAACGGTTTGCGCAAGTTGCCTAAACCCAACGTTGGCTTTTTCGAATGTGGTGTAGCAACTTGCTACATTTTGTTCTGAATTGTTGGTTGCTACGGCTACCTGATCAGTGATAGCTACCAGATTTTGCACAATGCCCTTTAACTTATCCGTGCTAGTGTCCAATGAACGAGATGTGTCTCTTTGCTCATTGGCGCCTTGCATAATGAGGTCACTCACTTTCCCAAGCGAAGTAAATGCGCCACTCATTTCCTTCTCGGCATCTTTTAATTGCCCTACCGATACGTTGAGCTTATGTTGCAAGGCCCTTGCAGAATTTGCCAATATACCAAGCTCGTGGCGGCTCGAATATGTTAGGGAATAATCGTATTCACTCTCGGCAAGGTTAGCGATGCACGACGCAATGTCTTTAGTGGGTCTTATTACCTGTGAACGAAGCCTTGCGATAACATAGCTCAAAGACAATACTGATAACACGACGGCGGCAAGAAG
Organism: Alteromonas genovensis; assembly: GCF_010500895.1. GTDB lineage: Bacteria > Pseudomonadota > Gammaproteobacteria > Enterobacterales > Alteromonadaceae > Alteromonas > Alteromonas genovensis. Next base: position 562,720 of record NZ_JAAAWO010000001.1, on the reverse strand, counting down.
AATAAGCCACAGCATGTTACGCGCGCTTTGCTTAAGCTCTACTATAGCTGTAGCCGACTGTGATGCTATATCATCAGCAATACTGCCTAATAGCTTCGCGGGCTCTCTATCAATGCCTCGTACATAGCTATCACCGACTTTAGCGTTGAAGCCAGAATTGACAAAAGCGTCGTACCCTTCGCGATATTTGGTTGCCATTATGTTATGAGCTTTTTGAAACTGGCGAATTTCTGCTTTTGCTTCATTACTGATTACATCATTTTGCAGCATGGCACTAAACTTTGCTTGAATGTCACTTTCACGCTGCTTAAACCGCTCCCAATACTTTTCTCTATCGGCTTTGTTATGGCCTCGAAGAAGCACATTTTTCCACTCTTGGACCTGAGTCTTAAAAGCACTCAGTACATCGTTAACGTCGCGCTCAGACTGAACCAGCGTATTTTCAAGTTCATCAAAGGCATTCAGCAGTGTGAATGACTTTAAAATTGATGCACCGTTGAGTAAAACAAGGAGAAAGAAACTAGCGAGAACGGGGGCAATGACCAAACGGCTTATGCTGGTGTACTTGAACACGATATGACCTTTAACTTAGATAATAACTGCACTATTAGATGATATTTTTATGACAGTTGCGTTACGTCAAAGGTATAGCAGAGCATACTTATATCTTGCACTTTATACCTATCATTCAAAGTAAAAAGCGCTTTTGATAAAAATAAGTACCTAAAAGCCTAAAGCTAAAACCAGCACGGCCTTTAGACTTTCGCTTGCGTCAATATAGTTAAAGATGATTAAAAAGAAAGGTGCAGTAGAAATGAAAAAAAGAGCCACTTGGGCTCTTTTTTGATTCATTTTGCTAAGGCGGCCTATTAAGCTAATGTATTAAGGCGTGTTTCCACTATTCCCACTCAATGGTAGCAGGCGGTTTACCTGAGATGTCGTATACCACGCGCGAGATACCATCTACTTCGTTGATTATACGGTTAGACACTTTACCAAGGAAATCGTACGGCAGGTGTGCCCAATGCGCCGTCATAAAGTCGATTGTTTCAACAGCGCGAAGGCTGACTACCCAGTCGTATTTACGCGCATCGCCCATAACGCCCACAGAGCGTACCGGTAAGAATACGGTAAATGCTTGACTCACTTTTTGGTATAAGTCTGCGGCGTATAGCTCTTCAATAAAGATAGCATCGGCGCGACGCAGCAGATCGCAGTACTCTTTCTTAATTTCACCAAGTACACGAACTCCCAAACCTGGCCCAGGGAACGGGTGACGGTATAGCATGTCGTAAGGCAGGCCAAGCTCAAGACCAATTTTGCGCACTTCATCTTTAAATAATTCACGCAATGGCTCAACAAGCCCGAGCGCCATATCATCTGGCAGACCGCCTACGTTGTGGTGAGACTTTATAACGTGGGCTTTACCCGTAGCCGAACCTGCAGATTCGATTACATCAGGGTAGATAGTGCCCTGAGCTAACCATTTTGCATTAGCAAGCTTGCCGGCTTCTTCATCAAAAACGCGAACAAATTCGTTGCCAATGGCTTTGCGTTTAAGCTCTGGATCTTCAATACCTTCAAGGCGCGCTAAAAATCTTTCTTCAGCATCGATACGAATGATATTTAAACCAAAGTGATCGCCAAACATCTCCATAACTTGGTCGGCTTCGTTTAATCGCAACAACCCGTTATCAACAAATACGCAGGTAAGGTTTTTGCCAATAGCGCGATGTAAAAGCATGGCCGTAACCGAGGAGTCTACGCCACCAGAAAGACCGAGTATTACCTCATCATCGCCGACTTTTTGTTTAATACGCTCAATAGCATCTTCAATTATCGCACCCGCAGTCCATAGCTTTTCACACTTACACACGTCCATAACGAAATGCGTTAATAAACGCATGCCCTGGCGAGTGTGGGTCACTTCTGGGTGAAACTGTACACCATAGAACTGTTTTTCTTCGTTATACATAGCCGCGTGAGGGCAAGACGCAGTCTGGGCGATGGTCTCAAAACCTGCGGGAATAGCAGACACTTTGTCGCCGTGACTCATCCATACATCAAGACGAGCGGCTCCGTTATCACCGATAGCATCTTCAATCTTATCAAGTAATGGACTTGGCTTAATGACCTCTACTTGAGCATAACCAAACTCACGCTTGTCTGAACCAAGCACGCCGCCGCCAAGCTGATGGGCCATAGTCTGCATACCGTAACAAATTCCGAAAACAGGAACGCCGGCCTCAAACACATAATCAGGTGCTCGCGGTGACCCTTCTTCGGTTACCGACTCTGGACCGCCTGACAATATGATCCCTTGAGGATTAAATGCGCGAATCTGCTCTTCGGTTACATCCCAAGCCCATAGCTCGCAATAAACGCCTATTTCACGTACTCGGCGTGCTATTAGCTGTGTATATTGCGAACCAAAATCCAAAATAAGTATTCGTTGAGCGTGTATGTCTGAACTCATAAAAAGCCTTTTTTCTCTTTTCAATCACTAAGCCACATTGCGTCATATGGCGTCATATAGCGTGGGCAAAGTGTTTGTAAACAACCTGTCCGAGGCATGGATGCCGAGGCCAAGCTCCCCTGGATGGGTTTACAGCGTGGTGGTGTTAGACACTATGCCCACGCTGAACAATAACTCGCCTTAACCTAAACGGTAGTTTGGCGCTTCTTTCGTAATACTTACATCGTGCACGTGGCTTTCACCCATACCCGCTGACGTTACGCGAACAAACTGTGCTTTGGTATTAAGCTCTTCGATAGTAGCGCACCCCGTCAAGCCCATTGCTGAGCGAAGGCCGCCCATTTGCTGATGAATAATATTGGCAATCGGTCCTTTGTAGGCAACGCGACCCTCAATACCTTCTGGTACTAATTTTTCAGCATTATTGGATTCTTGGAAATAACGGTCTGATGAACCATGGCTTTGGTTCATGGCGCCTAACGACCCCATACCGCGGTAAGATTTGTAATAACGACCTTGGAAAAGCTCAACTTCACCCGGTGCTTCTTCGGTACCTGCAAGCATGCTGCCTACCATCACGCAGCTTGCACCAGCTGCTAATGCTTTGGCGATATCACCTGAGAAACGAATACCGCCATCAGCGATCACTGGAATACCAGTCCCTTCAAGGGCTTCTACCGCATCGGCAACGGCAGTAATCTGCGGCATACCACAACCGGTTACAATACGAGTTGTACAGATTGAACCCGGGCCTATACCTACTTTCACTGCGTCTACGCCTGCATCCGCTAGTGCTTTTGCACCTTCACGAGTGGCTACGTTACCCGCGATAATTTGTACGTCAGGGTAATCTTGGCGTACTTTCTTCACGCGGTCGATAACGCCTTGGGAGTGACCATGTGAAGTATCAATTAACAGCACGTCAACACCCGCATCTACTAATAGTTTAATGCGTTCGTCAGTACCTGGGCCAACACTAACAGCCGCACCAACACGCAATCTACCTAGTGAGTCTTTACAGGCATTCGGTTTGTTTTCTGCTTTTTGAAAATCTTTTACCGTAATAAGGCCGGTAAGTTTAAATGCGTCGTCCACAACAAGAATTTTTTCGATGCGATGCTCATGCATCAAATCAAGAACCACGTCAGAACTAGCGCCTTCTTTTACCGTGACAAGGTCGTCTTTACCTGTCATGACGTTACTAATAGGCAGCTCTAATCGCTTTTCAAATCGAAGGTCGCGGCCTGTCACAATACCAATGAGGTTATTTTCTTCATCGGTAACAGGGAAACCTGAGTAACCTTTGCTTTTCGATAAAGCAATAACGTCGCCAATAGTCGCGTCTTTAGTTACTGTAACAGGGTCGGATACTACACCGCTCTCATACTTTTTAACTTCAAGAACGTGTTTTGCTTGCTCTTCAGGCTTCATGTTTTTATGAATAAACCCGATCCCACCTTCTTGTGCCAATGCAATGGCTAAGGGGGCTTCAGAAACCGTATCCATGGCGGCTGACACCATGGGAATATTCATTGTCACATTGCGCGTAAGACGCGTTTGTAGACTTGCTGTGTGAGGGAGGACGGTTGAGTGGCCAGGAACTAGCAACACATCGTCAAAAGTAAGGGCTTCTTGGATGATACGTAGCATGCAACAACACCTATTCAGTTGAGGGTTAATTGCGGCGTGATTGTAGTGTTTTTTGGTTTTAAGGTAAACTCTATTTGTATTAAACCATGTGATTTTTTTTATGTTTACAAATTCGCCATCTACATCTCGACAAATTTTAACAGTAACAAAGCTAAATCGATTGGCTAGAACCGTGCTTGAAGGCGAAATTGGTCTGATTTGGCTGTCTGCTGAAATTTCCAATTTTGTCTGTGCAGCATCAGGACATTGGTACTTCACGTTAAAAGACAACAAAGCGCAGGTACGTGCAGCCATGTTCAAGGGCTCCAACCGCTCGGTGCGTCAGCGCCCGAAAGAAGGCGATAAAATATTAGTGAGAGCGTCGGTGGGTCTTTATGAGGCTAGAGGCGACTATCAGCTAGTTGTTGAACATATGGAAAGTGACGGTGAAGGCGCTTTAAAACAGGCATTTGAAGCGTTAAAGCTGAAACTCAACAATGAAGGTCTGTTCGACGCATCAACAAAACGAAACCTGCCCACCTATATTACGCGCATTGGCGTGATCACCTCATCAAATGGCGCCGCCCTTCACGACGTACTTAGCGTTTTAAAACGTCGAAGCCCGCAAACACAGGTTATTGTGTACCCTTCGATGGTACAGGGAGAAACTGCGCCGGCTCAGCTTATTCAGGCTCTTAAAAAAGCCAATGAAAGAAATGAGGTTGACGTACTGCTTCTAACCCGTGGCGGTGGTTCGCTAGAAGACTTGTGGTGCTTTAATAATGAGGCATTAGCGCGAGAAGTGTCGGCCAGTCATTTACCCGTTGTGAGTGCTGTTGGCCACGAAGTCGATTTTACTATTTCTGATTTTGTAGCCGATTTGCGTGCCCCTACTCCTTCTGCTGCCGCTGAGCTTCTTAGCCAGAATTCGAACGAAATTGTGCAAAAGCTGGTGCAAAAACGCCAGCGTTTACACCGTGCGATTGCGCAGAAGCTCGTTAGCAACAAACAACAACTGACCATTTTGCGTCAGCGATTACAAAACTTACACCCGCAGAGTAAAATACAGCATCAATGGCAATCACTAGACCGGTTACAGCTGCAATTACTTCACAAAATGCAGCGAGATATAGCAGGCGCTGATAAACGACTGCAATCGCTAACTAGCCGGCTGAATAGTCAAAACCCAGCACAACGTCTTGCGCAATCAAACAGTAATTTGGCCTATGTGAAAACGAGATTGCTCAATAGCATGGCCGCACTGCTTGGCACCAAAAAGCAACAGCTGGCCTCAAATGCATCATTACTTCAATCGGTAAGTCCACTGTCTACACTGGCAAGAGGTTACAGTATTACTCTCGCTGAGAACGCTGCCGTAACGAGTATAGAAGCGGTGAATAATGGCGATACGATAACAACCCGAGTGACTGACGGTGAAATAACCAGTACAGTAACAAAAACGTTAAAGGAATAACTCAGCCAATTATGCCGACCTTTCGCAGCTTCGCTTTTCGAATAGCCTCTTTGTCTCTTGCTATGGTTTCAATTGGAGCACTCCTTTCTATTGGTACTTTTTTACCTATAGCACACGCCGTTGTGACCAAACCTGTCGTACATAGCGTCTCGGCACCAGTCTCTGTGTTTTCTACCTATCCGTCGTCTGAGCTCGTGGCCTTGTGCAATGAGCCAGAGAGTCGCTGCGAAGAAGATAGTATTACTCCCGACGAATTTGTGTCTGCCCTAAAAGCAACGTCATATTTTACTTCACTGCAGCCTTATGCAGAGAATAATGACTATGAACTGTTGATAGCCAATGTGGGGAAAGTATCCACTCAATTTGCTGAAATAACGCTGCAGTGGCGGGGAATGGAAATAAACTCCCATATTGTTAAGACAAGTGCACAGAAACAGGCTGAAAGTGGAAACCTTCAACATGCCGAAACGCTAATTAGGCAGTGGGAAGACAATGCAGTCAACGAAGGAATTTTTACAGCAGAATTCCTTTATCGCGCTCTACAGGCAAGTAATTACCAGCATGACTTAGCAGTGCCTAATTCATTTGGGCAGTTTACTAAGCTAGACACCCAACTTTTTGCAGACCCATTTAGCGGCGCCATTACCCGATATACTCATCCTGCTTATGAAGATGCCCTCGTTGATGTTATTGTTTACCCGTTTACACATAAGGTAACTGAAGATGATCGCACGCTGTTAAACGAGCAACTCGATGTCGACCTTGCGAAAGCGAGTGCGGTAGCAAAAGCACAGCAACTTACTCTTACTCTTTCTAGCCCAGCAGCACCATATAAAGTAAAAGGAATAGCCGATGGGTGGCGACTTGGCATTACGGCTGAGTCTGAGAAAGCCCCCACACTCTATGCATCTACCTACGTATTTAGAAAGCATGACAAAATCATAAAAATAGCCACCACCTTTCCCACCGATTTCTCAGATCCACTCGTGGATGAGCTAATACAGCGTGTTGATGTACCAAAAGAATCGTTGTTAATGAAGCGGGTTCGAAAGCTGTTATAAATAGCTATCCTAAAATGCTGCTTTGCTGAAATGATGCTGTAAAGAAATTGTTATTAATCACGCGACAGAAATAAAACGGTAAAACTGGGCTTTAAAACAAAAAACCGACGAGCTACCCAAGAGTAATCGTCGGTTTATTACTATTTTGCTCGTACTATTTGTCTTTATAGAAAGACATCATGCGACGGCGTTTACGCTGCTGCGCTAGCGTTAAGTTATTCTTCTTCCCTTCAAACGGGTTGGCCCCTTCTCTAAACTCAATCTTGATGGGCGTTCCCATGATCTCAAGTGCTTTTCTAAAGTAGTTCATTAAGAAGCGCTTGTATGAGTTAGGTAAATCATCTACCTGGTTGCCGTGTATAACAATAACAGGCGGATTGTAACCACCCGCATGGGCATACTTCATTTTTACTCTTCTGCCGCGAACAAGCGGTGGCTGATGGTCATCTTGAGCCATTTCCATAATCTTAGTGAGTATCGATGTGTTAATGCGTTTAGTTGCGCTTGAGTACGCTTCCTGGACCGATCCAAATAAATTACCCACACCCGAACCGTGAAGAGCTGAAATAAAGTGAATGCGTGCAAAATCGACAAAGCCTAAGCGTCTATCCATTTCACGCTTAATATCGTCTTTCACATCACTACTTAACCCATCCCACTTATTGACCGCTAGCACTAACGAACGACCAGAGTTTAAAACGAAACCGAGCAAGCTCAAATCCTGGTCGGTAATCCCCTCACGAGCATCAATAACCAGTAAAACTACGTTCGCTTCTTCAATGGCTTGAAGGGTTTTAACAATGGAAAACTTTTCAACCGCCTCGTTGATCTTCTTACGCTTTCTCACGCCGGCAGTATCGATGAGAACATATTCCCGTTCATCTCGTTCCATAGGAATATAAATGCTGTCGCGGGTCGTACCCGGCTGATCAAAAACCACCACCCGCTCTTCGCCTAAAATGCGATTGGTTAGCGTAGACTTTCCAACGTTCGGTTTACCCACAATGGCAAGCTTGATAGGTAAGTCTTGAAGTCGTTGACGCTGTGCTTCTGCATCCTCTTCGCCTTCAGGCTCGATGTCATCCACAATTTCCATATCAGGAAAATCAGCTTCAAGAGGCGCTAAACCGTCTTGTAGCAATTGACTCACACCTCGACCATGAGCGGCAGCAATTTGCTTAACCTCACCTAACCCAAGCTTGTAAAACTCAGCACTCTCACTGTCGCCGTCAATACCGTCTACTTTATTAGCAACGATAAAGACTTTTTTGTTAATGCGACGAAGATGGTCGGCTATGCCTTGGTCTGCTGGCAGTAACCCAGCTCTTGCATCAACCAGAAACATCACAACATCAGCTTCTTCAATGGCTAGAAGAGACTGCTGGGCCATTTCAGCGTCGATACCTTCTTCATCACCCGTAATTCCCCCCGTATCCACTACGATGAATTGACGTCTTTCGAATTTGGCTTGGCCATATTTTCGATCTCGCGTGAGGCCAGGGAAATCAGCAACGAGTGCATCGCGAGTGTTTGTAAGACGATTAAATAAGGTCGATTTTCCGACATTGGGACGGCCAACCAGAGCAACAACGGGTAACATTTATCAGATCCTAAAGGTCATGAAAGCTAAAAAGCATAAACCGCAAGCGTTTAATAACGAAGTAATCAATGCTTTAAATAATAGCACCAATAGCTCGTTGACAACTTGCGGTTTTGAATGGGCGCATTATACCCTTTAAGGGGGTTAATACCAATTCGGATTCATCACCTATGAGTCATGAAGAGCTAATAATAAGACTGGTAACAAAAAAGCGCCGTTGTGACGGCGCTTTTTAGGTACTTTGCTTAAGGGCCTCTATTGAAAAGGCCCTTCTATCTAAAGTGTTTTATTTTTAGGGCTATATTTACGGAGCCTTCTTTACGGAACTTTATTTACGGGACCTTATTTATGGGACTTTGACCGAAGCCACTACACCGTTGCGAGTAATAGCAACTATCGCGCCTTCAACAACGATGGGCTCTACGTAAATAGAGTCATCTTCATCATCGCCGCCCACGTCTAGACGCGCAACAACTTCACCACTTTCCTTTTCAATCCAGTGCAGAAAGCCCCATTTATCACCCACTACCACATATTCGCCCACAGGCGTTGCTGCCGTTAATGAGCGCTGCTTAAGCGTGCCTTGCGACCAAAGCTCCACACCGTTTCGTCTGTCTAAGGCGTAAACGTTAGACGCGTTATCAACAACAAAAATCTGATTACCATCAATATTCAGGTTGCGATATGAAGAATACTCGCGTTTCCAGATTACACGGCCTGAACGCAGTTCAACTGCCGCCAACGTACCATTGTACGAGACGGTATAAATAGTTCCGCCATACAGCACAGGAGTAGTGTCGATATCAACAATACGCTCTAGTTCGGTGGCACCTGATGGCGTAGAAATAACGGTTTCCCATGCTAATACGCCAGTATCAATAAGGTTAACCTGAAGCTTACCCGTTGGGGCACCCACAATCACACCGCCATTTGACGCTATCGGCCCTGAAATGCCGCGTAATGTTAACGGAGGTGTATCCCCTTCATGACGCCACAACTGCTCACCGGTTCGTGTATTAAAACCAAATAAGCTGCCAGCGCCGGTGTTAACCACTAAAATACCATCATCGGCTGCAGGAGCTGCTAATACCTCACCTGGCACGGTAGCATCCCACACTAGCTCGCCACTTTCGGCGTCTAGCGCAGCAACATAACCGTTTTCAGTGCCAACAAAAACATGTCTGTCAGCAACAAAAATACCACCAATACGGGCACTTTCACCACTGCTCCACAAGTTGCTAACGGAGCTCAACATGCCCTCTGTGCGAAATGTAGCAAAGTTCTTTTCCCATACTACGTTGCCTGTTTCAGGCTCCATAGCAACAACGTTGCCGTGGCGGTCTGCAGCATAAAGTTTATCGTACGCGTAAACCGGCTTAAGGCGTGAAAAGTAATGATTTACACCATCACCGATATCTCGCTCCCACTCTACCATTGGAGAAAACTTAGCTTCGATGGGCTTTAAACGACGAATTTCAAGCTCTTCTTCATCAGCGAACCAGTCAGAAACGGTTGAACAGCCAGACAAAGTAATTGAAACCGCCAACGCCATTGAAATGGTGCGAGCAAATCGACCCTTACGGCCACAGGTGTTGTGAAACAAATTGCGTACCTCTTTAATTTTTATCAGCCTTTCGACCCAAGCTTACTGAGCTGCCGCAACAGCGAGATTATCAAGCTTCATTTGCAGCAGTGGGTTGTTGGCATTTTTTTCTAATGCACTAGAGTATGCTAAACGCGCATCATCGAACTTATCTTGTTGCTGATATACATCGCCTTCAAGTTCGGATACTTCTGCAGAGAATGCGTCGTTTGATACATTGCCAAGCGTAGACAACGCAGCATCGAGCTGGTTCATTTCAATTTGCACACGAGCTAAGCGAAGAGACGCTAATTCTTTCATTTGCTCATTTTCAGCAAATGTGATCACCTCATTTAAATGAGAGGCCGCAGTGTCTAAATCACCTGAATCAGCTGCTTTTTTAGCAGCGAGTAAGTTTGCGATACTGGCGTAACCTGTATCTTTATTTTCTTCAATAAACGATTTTAAACTGGCACTACTTCCCTCTTCAGCGAAGGTTTCTACCGCCGATTGATAAGCAACGGAAGCGGCTTCTTTGCTTTCAATTTGCATATCTGAATATTGACGCCATCCGAAAAGACCGCCTAGGCCTAAGGCAGCCCCCACAATGATGGCAGTACCATGCTCTTTCCAAAAACGCTTAATCGCTTCAACTTGTTGTTCTTCTGTTGCGAACTGTTCCATGATGTCCTCTTCTTATTTTTCGCTCAGCAGTTTTAAAACCGTATCTGATAGGCTTTCAAAACTCACTGTAACTTGCTCTTGACCATCGCGAAGGGGCTTAACGCCTACTTTGCGTGATTGCATTTCGTCCGAACCTAAAAGTAGCGCTAGACGAGCACCGGTTTTATCCGCGCGCTTTAATTGTTTTTTAAAATTTCCGCCGCCACAATGCATCATGATACGCGTATCAGGCAATTGATTTCTCAAGTGCTCCGCCACTTCAATAGCATAAGACTGGGCATCATCGCCCATAGCAGTCACATAGACATCAGCGAAACTGTCGTCTTGGCCTTCATCGGTCAGCGTGGTTAACAACAACACTAAACGTTCGATACCCATTGCAAAACCAACCGCCGGTGTCGCTTTACCACCAAGTTGCTCTACCAAACCATCGTAGCGGCCGCCGGCGCATATTGTACCTTGTGCGCCTAAGCTGTCTGTTACCCACTCAAACACCGTTCGATTGTAATAATCTAAGCCTCGAACTAATCGCGGATTCACTTCATAGGCAATGCCAACTTCGGTTAATCGTGCGCAAAGAGTTTCAAAGTGCGCTTTCGATTCTTCGTCTAAGTGGTCGATAAGAGAAGGGGCATCGGCGATGACAGCTTGAACGTCTGGATTCTTGCTATCGAGAACGCGAAGTGGATTAGTTTCCAACCGACGAAGTGAGTCTTCGTCCAGCTGATCCGCGCTAGCCTTTAGGAATTCAACGAGCGTGTCACGGTAAGCAGCACGAGCTTCATTAGAGCCTAGCGTATTGATTTGCAGCGTAACGTGCTTTTCAATACCAAACGCTTTCCAAAAACGAGCGCTGAGTAAAATAACTTCTAGGTCAATATCTGGCCCATCTATTCCGTATGTTTCTACACCAAACTGATGAAACTGACGGTAACGACCTTTTTGTGGACGTTCATGGCGAAACATTGGGCCCATGTACCACAAACGTTGCTGTTGGTTATATAACAGCCCATGTTCATTTCCGGCTCTTACGCAGCTAGCAGTGCCTTCTGGACGCAGCGTTAAGCTATCGCCATTTCTGTCTTCGAACGTGTACATCTCTTTTTCAACAATATCAGTGACTTCACCGATAGAGCGTTTAAAGAGGTCGGTACTCTCGACAATGGGCGTGCGTATCTCTTGGTAACCGTAATTCGCCACAACCTGTCGAAGTACAGATTCTACTTTTTGCCATGTACCGGAAATCTCCGGTAGGCAGTCATTCATGCCTCGTATTGCCTGAATAGTCTTAGCCACTTGAAATTCTCATACTGCTAAATAGTGAAAAGCCCCGCATTATAGGGGCTTTGGGAACAAACAACAACGTTGCAGGCTTAGTCTTTTACCGATACCTGAATTTTGTTTTCTTCGCTCATACGCATCGCTTTCGCGCGAATTTTGGCTTCTAGCTTATCAACGAGGTCGTCGTTAGCTAAACGCTCTTTTACGCGCTTGCCATCTTCGTACAAACCACTCATGTTGCGAGCACCGGTTAGCCCTAAATCTGACACTTCAGCTTCTCCGGGACCATTGACAACACAGCCGATAATAGAGACGTCCATAGGCGTTAAAATATCTTCAAGACGCTCCTCTAGCTCATTCACTGTGCCTATCACATCAAACTCTTGGCGAGAGCAGCTAGGACACGCAATAAAGTTGATACCGCGAGAGCGAATACGTAAAGACTTAAGAATATCGAAGCCTACTTTTATCTCTTCTACAGGGTCGGCAGCAAGAGAGACGCGTATGGTGTCGCCAATGCCTTCGGCGAGTAGCATGCCAAGTCCTACCGCGCTTTTAACCGCGCCTGCACGCTGTCCGCCAGCTTCTGTGATACCTAAATGCAAAGGTTGATCAATTTTCTGCGCGAGCAGTCGGTAGGCACCAACGGCCAAAAATACGTCCGATGCTTTCACGCTAATCTTAAATTGATCAAAATTGAGTTTGTCAAGAATGTCAACGTGACGCATGGCAGATTCTACTAACGCTTCTGGCGTAGGCTCACCGTATTTCTCTTGTAAATCTTTTTCTAACGATCCGCCATTAACCCCAATTCGGATAGGGATATTGTTGTCTTTAGCGCAATCTACTACAGAGCGCACGCGCTCCATGTTTCCAATATTACCTGGATTAATACGCAGACAATCCACGCCATACTCGGCAACTTTTAAAGCAATGCGATAATCAAAATGAATATCTGCCACCAAGGGCACGCTTACTTGGCGCTTAATTTCTTTAAACGCTTCAGCTGCGTCCATGGTTGGCACGGAGACACGCACGATGTCGCCGCCTACAGCTACAATTCTATTGATCTGCGCAACAGTTGCAGCAACATCTGTAGTGAGCGTATTCGTCATCGATTGAACAGCAATGGGAGCGCCATCACCTATAGGAACATTTCCCACATTAATACGTGTGGACTTTCTGCGTTTAATAGGGCTTTCTGCAAACATCTAAATACCTATAAAGGAAGCGTGAAGCGAGCTATTTTTCCATTTTGAAACGATGTGATATCTGCTAGCTCGCCATTAACTGATATGCGCACATTATCAGGTGCGCCTAGGGTAACTGCAACAGGAGGAACACCTTGAATGTCCATAACCCGTCCCTGTTGCTTTACGCCAGTGGCGATAACCTCTCCAGTGGCATCCGCAATATTCACCCAACAATCTTCACTGAACGTAAAGGTCATTGATATAGGCGCAGCGGCCTCGTTTACATTTAAATCGACGTCTTCGTCTTCTGTCATACTGCTGACAAGCGCGGTAAGATTATTGCTATCGTTAATTTCTGATGGCGGCGCTGAAATTGCACCGCTGTCTAGACCGTCGCGACTTGTAAGGTTAGAGGGAGAATTTGATAACGCTGACGAAGAAGCACTGCTAGTGTCTTGAGCAGTGCGCGTTGAATTCTCGCCAGACATTGATACATTGCCTGTAGAGATTTCATCATCAGAGATTGAAGATTCAGTCTTCGGTGAACGTGCCTTCGCTATAGCTTCCTCTTTCACCGACTCGATTAATGATGAATCTGTCGCTGTGTCGTCTCCAGGCTGCTGATACCACCACAACACTACGCCACCAATAATAATTAGCAGAATAATATAAGTCACCATCATCCAGCGGTCATCATGTGTCTGTTTTGCGACACGTTTTGAAAAGCTTTGAAGCTTATCGGATGACGGTACTTCAGATTGATTATGATAGTGCTCAAAGGCTTCAATAACCTCGTCTGAAGGCAACCCTAATTGCTTAGCGTAATTTCGAACGTATCCTTTTGTAAACGTAACTGATGACTTCTCATCAATAACATCATTTTCTAAATCATTGATTTGAAATGCTTTTAAGAAAAGCTTACTAGCAATTTCTTGTTGTGAAAGACCTAACGCTTCTCTGCGCTCTTTTAATAAGGCCCCAGGACTTGGCGTACTTTTTTCTTGTTGCGATGTGACTTCTTGACTCGCGTTTTCTTCTGACACCATTAACCTTTATTCCTCCTGCATACTCGGTGGTACTAACCAAAGCTTCTGACCAGCAATAATAGCGCCAGTATTGTCTAGGTTATTCCACTTTTGCAGCGTAGACATCTTAATATTGTATAGCAACGAAATACGATATAAGTTTTCCGCCTCTTTTACTACATGGAATTTACTCGTTTGGTCGGATAAATCAGGCTTTGCGGCGACATTTTCATTATCTGCATCTTGCGCCGAGGGAGCGCCCGCTTTCACCTTGTCAGCGCCAAGCTCTGAAGCGGCTGATTTGGCGATTGTTTTCGATCTTTTGTCAGAGCTCGACTCTGAATCAGATTCATGGGTTGGCGCTGATTGAGTAGACTGCTCGTCGCTATTCACAACTAACACCGTTTGCTCTGTGGTTGGTCTTAGTATCGAGCCACTCTGGTTTGCACTTACACTGTTTCCATTTCCTGAGTCTTTCACCACCGTTTTGACGGTTTTAATTACCTTAGCATTTAGGTTTGAGCGCTCTGCCAAATAGCGCTTCGCTAACGTGCTATTAGGGAATAACGACAATAACATATCTCCATAGCCCTTTGCGGCGGCGTCATCTTTCTCCCCCTTGGCAATTTCAAATGCTAACCACAGTGAATCTGGTGATACCTTGGCAACCCGCTCATAACGACGAAGGGCAGATTTTGCCTTTTGCCACTGCTCAGTAGCGACGTAAAGTTCGGTAAGCAGGAAAAGTGTTTTCGCGCGTGCGGGTTGATGCTTTAGCGCGTTCTCAAAATACGCTATGGCGTCTTGAATATTATTTTGTGATTGAGCGCAAAGGGCCAAATTTTCGTAGGTTTGTGCAGCATTTGAATACGAGCGATTATCGATGGCGCGTAGAAAATATGTTTTAGCTTCGTCGTACTGGCCGTTTTGGCATTTGAAGGCGCCAAAGCTGTTGGCGATATCGCCATTGTCAGGTTCAATGTCTAGTGCGGTAATATAGTATTCCTCAGCACGCTGATTTTCCCCTACCAGTTGGTAGTAATAGGCCATTGCATATTGTACATCGGCCGAGCGCGGATCAAACTCTATCGCTTTATCGAGGTTGCGCTTTGCTTGAGTGTAATTGTTGTTTTGAAGGTAGGTAAGACCTAATGACATGCGCGTTCGAGCCGCTTCCTCAGGATCGAAATCAGCACTGTTAATGCCTGTTTGGCTACTACTTACACAGCCCACAATGAATAACGATGCTCCCACTAACGCGGCGCGCATGCTGCTTCTTAATCCTTTTTGCAATCCAGTTGGCATAGTCTTACCCTAATATCTTAATGATTATTGGGCCATTTTTACTGAAATTGCTTCGCCCTTCACCTGTTTTTTTAACATTCTTTTTGTTCTGTCGACAACATCGCCTACTAATTGACCACATGCAGCATCAATATCATCGCCACGGGTTTTGCGAACAACTGTCGTAAAGCCATATTCCATTAGCACTTTAGCAAACCTATCTATTCTAGAATTACTAGAACAGGTATACGGTGACCCCGGATAGGGATTAAATGGAATAAGGTTAATTTTACTTGGCGTATCTTTCAGTACTTTAGCTAGCTCGTGTGCCTGCTCGGTACTGTCGTTAATGTGAGAGAGCATAACATACTCAACCGTCACTCTGCCCTGGTTTGCTTTAGACTTTGCCAAGTAACGACGTACGCCAGCAAGAAACGCTTCAATATTGTATTTCTTATTTACAGGTACAATCTCATTGCGCAACTCATCATTCGGCGCGTGCAGTGAAATGGCTAACGCTACGTCAATCTGGTCGCCCAGCATATCCAGCGCTGGCACTACACCTGACGTGCTCAATGTAACGCGACGTTTTGACAAACCAAAGCCAAAATCGTCTAGCATGATGTCCATGGCTGGAACCACATTTTTAAGGTTAAGCAAGGGCTCGCCCATTCCCATCATGACCACATTGGTAATGGGACGTTGGCTAGTATCTTTTGAAAGACCTAAAAACGTAGCTACGCGCCACACCTGACCAATAATCTCGCTCACACTAAGATTACGGTTAAACCCTTGCTGAGCTGTGCTGCAGAAGGTGCATTCAAGGGCACAACCTACTTGTGAAGATACACATAGCGTGGCTCGCTCTTCCTCAGGGATCCAAACAGATTCTACTTCTTGGCCGCCCTCAAGTGTGAGTGCAAACTTGATAGTGCCGTCACTGGCCTCTTGGAAATAAGCAATTTCGGGCGCTTTTATCTCACAATTTTCAATAAGCATGGCACGAAGGTTTTTATTGAGGTTACTCATTTTCTCAAAATCGCTTTCGCCCTGCTGATAAATCCACTTCATTACTTGATCAGCACGAAATGGTTTCTCTCCTTTTTCCTTGAAGAAATTGCGCAAGCCTTCGCGATTTAGATTTAATAAGTTTGTTTTTGCCATGAATAAAATGACCCTTTTACCTTGCGAGGATTACTACCTCGAACTGCTTAATTAAGAGTGCTAGTACTGTGAGTTGTACTTCAGAAGCGACTAAAGACAGTCATACTTTAACGAAGAAGTGTGACTGTCTTTAGTGCTGCACATAAAACACCGATGCTGACGCTTTTTACTGTATTACTTCCTAACTTTCGCTAGGTTGCGGTTGAGCCGCTCGTACACGTTTTGCTAAACCTTTAACTAACCTTTGTAGTAAGGATTTGCATTAAACATTTGCGCTTAAAATTTGTGCAAATTCTACCACGTATGCCTTCGCATAAAAAGTGATGCAATGCCTTCACTTACTTCAGATATAAAAAAACGAGGCCGGAGCCTCGTTTCAGAGTTTGAAAAACTCTGCTTCGCTTTGACTACGTACTTAGCGAGTACGTGGGCAAATCTCTTCTTCTGAGAAGAAGTATGCAATTTCACGAGCAGCAGATTCAGGTGCATCAGAACCGTGAACCGCATTTTCGTCGATTGACGCAGCATAGTCAGAACGAAGCGTTCCAGCAGCAGCATCAGCTGGGTTAGTTGCACCCATGATTTCACGGTTAGCTAGAACAGCGTTTTCGCCTTCAAGAACCTGGACCATAACTGGACCAGATGTCATGAAATCTACCAAAGCACCAAAGAAAGGACGTTCTTTGTGTTCTGCGTAGAAACCTTCCGCTTGCTCTTTGCTCATGTGTAACATCTTAGAAGCAACGATGCGAAGACCAGCAGATTCAAAACGGTTGTAAATTGCGCCGACTACGTTTTTTGCTACCGCATCAGGCTTGATAATCGAAAAAGTGCGCTCAAGAGCCATGTTTTTTCTCCAAACAAATAAGTGTGTTTTCAATTTTGGCGGCGAATTATAGGCAATAATGACCGCAATGACTAGTGACTATTTGTAAAGCGACTCAGTCACCTTGAGCTTTAGCGTTTTACACTGCCTCATGAGCACATGAACGCATTGCTAATTTGCTACCAAACCATTGTACTTAAAGTATTAATTGCGAGAACACAGTCCAATTAAGCAAAATACTGAAAGGTTAATTTCGCCTTTAAAAAAGTCCGCCTACACGTTCGCGCGAGCCAAATCTTGTATTTTGCCTACGATGGCTCGAAGTCCGTTACCACGGGTGGGGGTAATATGACGCTCTAAATCTAAAGCTTCAAAGTATCCGTCCACATCAAACTGTGTGATGTCTTTCGGCGATTTATTGTTATAGGCAGCAAGCACTAGCGCCAGAAGGCCTTGAACAATCACCGCATCGCTGTCTACATCAAACGTAATTTTACCGTTCTCGAAAGATTCAACCAACCACACACTACTTTGACAACCTTTTACCAAATGTTCCGGTGTTTTCTCACTTTCTGGTAAGCCAGGAATAGACTTACCTAAGTCGATAATATATTGATAGCGCTGTTCCCAATCATCGAAAAACGCTAAGTCATCAATAATTTCTTCACTGCTAGGCAACTTCATCGTTTGTCCTGTTTTTAATTTAAAAGAAAAGGCCAGCTTCTAGCTGTGCTTCTTCACTCATCATTTCACGAGACCAAGGTGGATCGAACACGAGCTCAACATTTACTTTATTTACATGAGGAACCATAGCAACGCGATACTCTACGTCGCCAACCAATACCGGCCCCATGCCACAACCAGGTGCGGTTAATGTCATATCAATATCCACAACCCCACTCTCTTGTTGAATATTGACGGTGTAAATAAGCCCGAGAGAAACAAGGTTAATTGGGATTTCTGGGTCAAAAATGGTTTCTAGCGCGTCCCACACTTGCTGCTTGCTTATATTTCCATCGCTAGGCTCGTCAAAACTAAGCACCATTTCTTTACGGCCAATGGCCCCAGCATCGGTACCGTCGATACGGTACATATTGCCTTTCCAAGTGATGGTATAATTGCCACCTAACTCTTGGGTAATGCTGACGAATTCGCCTTCAGGGATAACAACAGGATTCCCCGCCGGTACCAAACGCGCTTTACATTCGCGCTCAGTTACCACCATTTTTTGCTTCATAAACTGCTAGTGCTCTATTGTATTTACGTGTGATCGTATTCTTGTGAAACTCTGTACTTGTGAAACTATGTACTTGTGAAACTATGTACTTGCCAGATTAACCGACGTTAAAGCTCTCACCACAACCACACTCATCAACTACATTTGGGTTATTGTATTTAATCACCCCGTTAACACCTTCTTGCACGTAATCAATTTCAGTGTTTTTTAACAGTCCCGTTGCATCAGCAGCAATAGCCACGTTTAGCATAGGTGAGATCTCAATAATTTCATCATCGTCTTTTGCGCTATCTGCAAAATCCAGCACATAGGCATATCCAGTACAACCGCTCACTCGTGTTGATAGACGAATTAACTGACCAGGCTTTTCTTTAAGCTTACTTTCGAAATGCTTAACGGCACTGTCTGTTAGCGAGATGAGTTGTGTACTCGGTACAAACGTTTCAACACTCATAATGCCCCCTTAGGCCAACATCATTTTAGCTTTTTTAAGTGCAGCAAAAAGGCTGTCCACTTCTTCAAGCGTGTTATAAATTGAAAATGAAGCGCGGGCAGTTCCAGGAATACCAAAGCGCTTCATTAATGGCTGCGCACAATTGTCGCCAGTGCGAATTGCAACACCTTGCCTATCGAGAATAAAGCCAATATCTGCAGGGTGTGCACCGTCGAGTAAAAAGCTTAACACACCAACCTTATTCGGTGCGGTGCCGACTATTTTCATACCGTCGAGTGCTTCTGCTTGCTCTGTCGCATAAGACAAAAGAGCATGCTCGTGTTCATGTAACGCCGCTATATCGAGCTGTTTAAACCACTCAACCGCAGCGCCCATCCCGATGGCACCGGCAATATTTGGCGTGCCTGCTTCAAGTCTATTAGGCAGTGCTCCCCACGTAGCCTCGTGGTAAGAGACGTCTTTAATCATCTCACCGCCTACTTGCCAAACTGGCCAAGACTCTAAAATCTCTTTTTTACCCCACAAACAACCAATACCGGTTGGACCGAAAAGTTTGTGACCAGAAAAAACATAAAAATCACAGCCGATGTCTTGCACGTCAACACCGCCATGAGCAATGCCCTGCGCGCCATCAACAAGCACCCAAGCACCTACTTGCTTCGCTTTTTCTGTCAGCGCTTTAATCGGGTTCACTGTGCCTAATGCATTAGACACATGTGGAAACGCAACTAGCTTTGTTTTACTCGAAAGTAGCTTTTCAAACGCATCAATGTCTAGCTCACCGTTATCAAATATAGGCACAATATTAAGCGTAGCACCTGCTTTACGACAAGCCTGCTGCCATGTGACTAAGTTCGCGTGATGCTCAAACTCCGTCGCCATGACTTCGTCGCCCTCGGCTAAAAGCTGAGCAAGACCGTTTGCCACTATGTTGATAGCCTCGGTTGTTCCTGCGGTCCAGATAACCTCTTCACGGGCATTCGCATTGATAAAGCTCGCTACGCTTGCTCGCGCATTTTCGTAGCGACGGGTTGCCTCATCTGACAAATGATGCGCACCACGATGTACGTTAGCATTAGTGCCGGTATAAAAATCGACAATGGCGTCAATCACCGCCTGCGGCTTTTGCGTGGTCGCAGCGTTATCTAGATATACCAGCGGCTTCCCATCTACCGTTTTAGAAAGAATAGGAAACTGGGCACGAAGTGCAGCAACATCTAAGCTCATTTCACCTCCATCTGGGAAAAACGTTCGCTGAGTAACGGCTGTAACCATTCGCGGATTGCGCTATTTGGTACGTCGTTAACTAACTCCTGAATAAACCCAAAATTAAGCATAACCAAGGCTTTGCTGCGCGGTACACCGCGAGTAAGCAGGTAATAAAGTGCTTCTTCGTCAATTTCAGCTACGGTTGCACCGTGAGCACACTTAACGTCATCAGCATAAATCTCTAACTCAGGTTTTGTATTGATGACACCGCGGCGAGAAAGCAATAGATTGCGGTTGTTAAGCTCTGCCAAGGTTTTTTGTGCATCGCGGTGAATATGAATTCGGCCATTAAATACAGCGCGAGCCTTATCACCCACGATTCCACGGGCATTTTCTTCTGTGGTACCGTTTGGCATTGCATGCTCAATGGTTGAATGAAGGTCGAACAACTCACCTTCCGCCAACAAATAAATGGCATTCATTTTGGCATCGGCAAACTCACCAGCATGATGAATATCCACATCTAGGCGAGATAAATCGCTTCCATAACCTACCATAGTAGAATTAAGTGTAGAGCGATTGTGTAATTTGAAGTGACTTCCACCAAGCTGCTTGGCCGCTGCCGTAAACATGGCAAAGCGGTAGTGCTCTAAATGGGCATCATCGGCAATATCGTATTCAGCAAAAGCGGTGGTTAAACTATCGGTGTCACCCACGCCTTGCTCAATGACAGTGGCGCTGGCACCCTTTGCTACTTTTACAACAACACGGGTATGTGCATCAACGTTTTGCGTGGCCATGTTAACAATACGCACTGGTGTATCAATTTTGGCATTTTCTTCAACACTGATAAAAATACCATGCTCACACAATGCATCATTGACTAACCCAAACATGTGTCGCGTAGGCTTAATTTGCCCGTAAATACTCGATATTGCTTGTTGAGTTGCCTCATCGTCGTGCTTAAGCGACGTGATTCTCATGCCTTTTGGTACATCTAGCGTATTCACTTGCGTGATCAATACGCCGTCAACAAACACTAAATCGATAGCATTTAAGTTATCGATAGCGGGTACCGGTAGAACGTCTGCCTGTGTTGTCGTTTTTACTTCGCGCTTCTCTACAGAAGTAAGCGGCGTAAAACGCCAGCTTTCGTTTCTTCGAGCTGGCCAACCATCGGCTTTTAATTGAGTTAAGGCCTGCTGACGCACGGGCGCTAAATAATCGTCGAATTGCGCCCCATCAATGACCTGTTGTAGCCATTGACTCATGCCTCTGCCTCCTCGTACGCCTTCCCTAGGAATGCGTAACCTTCTTTTTCTACCTCGTGAGCGAGTGATGCGTCACCGCTTTTCACAATTTTGCCGTCGGCAAGAATGTGTACGAAATCTGGTTTGATGTAATCAAGTAAGCGCTGATAGTGCGTTACTACGATAAAGCTACGCTTACCGTCACGCTGGCTATTAACGCCGTTGGCAACAACTTGAAGAGCATCAACGTCAAGGCCTGAATCTGATTCATCAAGAATGCACAGTGACGGCTCTAACAAAATCATTTGCATGATTTCGTTACGCTTTTTCTCACCACCTGAGAAGCCTTCGTTAACACCACGCTTAAGAAAATCTAATGGCAGCTGCACTTGTTTGCAGGCTTCTTTCGCCTTTTTTAAAAACTCAGCAGCTGTCAAAGCTTCTTCACCACGTTCTTCACGCATGGCATTTACAGACTCTTTCATGAATTCCATGTTGCTAACGCCAGGAATTTCTACTGGGTATTGAAACGCTAAGAACAAGCCTTCACGGGCACGCTCTTCAACTTCAAGGTCTAGCAAATCTTTTCCATTAAGCGTTACGTCGCCTTTGCTCACTTCATAGCCATCACGGCCTGACAAGACATAACCTAACGTACTTTTACCGGCACCATTGGGGCCCATGATAGCGTGTACTTCACCCGGCTTAACTTCTAGGTTAAGACCCTTAATGATGTTTTTCTCTTCTACGCTGGCATGTAAATTCTTTATACTAAGCATTGATTACCCCACTGAACCTTCAAGACTAATTTCGAGCAGCTTACCGGCTTCTACGGCAAATTCCATTGGCAGCTCTTTGAATACTTCTTTACAAAAACCGTTAACAATCATAGAAACGGCCTTCTCTGTGTCTAAACCACGTTGGCGACACAAAAATAATTGTTCGTCACTTACCTTCGATGTTGTCGCTTCGTGCTCAACTATTGCCGACGGGTTGCGACTTTCGATATACGGGAACGTATGTGCACCACACTTATCACCAATAAGCAGCGAGTCACACTCAGTAAAGTTACGCGCGCCGTCTGCACGAGGTCCCATTTGCACAAGACCGCGATAAGCGTTGTTACTTTTACCTGCAGATATTCCTTTTGAGATAATGGTTGAGCGCGTATTTTTACCCATGTGAATCATCTTGGTACCTGTGTCAGCCTGCTGACGACCGCGAGTAAGCGCTACAGAGTAGAATTCGCCTACGCTGTTGTCGCCTTTAAGGATGCAGCTTGGGTACTTCCACGTTACTGCTGACCCAGTTTCAACCTGAGTCCATGAGATTTTAGCGTTGGTGTGTGCAATACCGCGCTTGGTCACAAAGTTGTAAATACCACCTTTACCGTTCTCATCACCTGGATACCAGTTTTGAACCGTGGAGTATTTGATTGTGGCGTCGTCCATTGCAACTAGCTCGACCACCGCGGCGTGCAGTTGATTCTCATCGCGCTGCGGCGCTGTACAACCTTCCAAGTAGCTCACGTGGCTGCCTTCATCGGCAATGATTAACGTACGCTCAAACTGACCGGTGTTCATTTCGTTAATACGGAAATAGGTGGAAAGCTCCATTGGGCAACGAGTGCCTTTTGGAATATAAACAAATGAACCGTCGGTAAACACGGCGCAGTTTAGCGCAGAGAAATAATTATCCGTACGCGGTACTACTGACCCAATGTACTTTTTAACAAGGTCTGGATACTTTTGAATCGCCTCAGAAATTGGGCAGAAAATGACGCCAGCTTCTTCAAGCTTAGAGCGGAACGTTGTGACCACTGATACAGAGTCAAATACTGCATCTACCGCAACGCCTGCTAACATTTCTTGTTCGTGCAGCGGAATACCTAACTTTTCGTAAGTACGCAGTAGCTCTGGGTCGACTTCATCTAGCGACTGAGGCTTGTCTTCCATACTCTTTGGTGCCGAGTAATACGAAATTGCCTGGAAATCAATTTTGGGGTATTCCACATGGGCCCAATCAGGCTCTTCCATTTCAAGCCACGCATGATAAGCCTTTAGACGCCATTCGAGCATCCACTCAGGCTCGTTTTTCATTGCGGAAATGCGACGAATAATCGACTCATCTAGGCCGCTTTCAAACGTGTCCGATTCGATCTCTGAATAAAAACCAGCATCGTACTTTCTTTCTAACGCCTGTTCGATCTGTTCACTCATGTTTGGGTCTCGCTTGTTTGCCTGCATTTGCTGCCTAAGCCTTCCATTCACCTTGGCTTGGAAAATTACCCCACGGTCTTGGTAATTTCCCTTAATTCACCGCACAAACCTCGTGCAGGTAGCATTTTACAATGGTGGCAGCCTTAAAAATTGGTGCGGTATTATATAATACCTGAGTAATCCACTCAAATATTCAGCGACGTATTTTGCGCTACTTGCTTTAAAAAATCTTAAGCTAACGCCACTTGCCGCAATCGGTTTGTTACATCTGTTACTTTATTTACTACGTAATCGATGTCGTCTTGGGTCGTAAATCGTCCCACACTAAATCGAATTCCTGCATGGGCCAGTTCATCACTTCGCCCCAATGCTTTGAGCACATACGAAGGCTCTAAACTTGCCGATGTGCATGCTGAGCCAGATGACACAGCAATATCATTTAGCCCCATCATCAAACTTTCGCCATCAACATTGGCAAAACTAACATTTAAAATACCTGCAATGCGCTTTTCTTCATGGCCGTTTAGGTATAAGCCCTCAATCTTGCTTAGCCCATTCCACAAAGCGATACGAAGCGCCTTAATACGCTCGTTCTCAGCTTCCATGTCTCGACTCGCTAATTCGAGTGCTTCGCCCATACCCACAATTTGATGAGTTGCCAGCGTGCCCGAACGCATACCACGTTCATGACCACCGCCATGAATTTGTGCTTCTAAATTAATCTTAGGACGGCGGCGAACGTAAAGTGCCCCCATTCCCTTAGGCCCGTAAAACTTGTGTGCCGACATTGACAAAAGGTCTATCGGAAGCTCATTGAGGTCTATGGCAACTTTGCCCACACTTTGTGCTCCATCCACATGAAATAACACATTATGTTGACGACAAAGCTTTCCAATAGATTCGATGTCTTGCGTTACACCCAGTTCGTTGTTTACATGCATGACAGAGACTAAGATAGTGTCGTCTCTCATTGCGGTCTCTAAGTCCGATAAGTTAACTAAACCATCGGCGCCTACCTGAAGATAAGTAACGTCAAAGCCCTGTGCTTGCAAATACTCACAGGTATCAAGCACTGCTTTGTGCTCCGTATTAACGGTAATGATGTGCTTGCCTTTCGATGCATAACCTTCGGCGACGCCTTTTATCGCCAAGTTATTCGACTCGGTAGCACCGGAGGTAAATACAATTTCCCTTGGGTCGCAGTTTAGCGCATCGCTAACCTGATTACGGGCGATATCAACGGCTTCCTCTGCCATCCAACCAAAGCGATAGCTTCTTGACGCTGGGTTGCCAAAATTACCGTCAAGGGTTAGGCATTTCGCCATAACTTGGGCAACTCGCGGGTCTACGGGAGTTGTGGCGGCGTAATCTAAATAAATAGGAGTAGATAGCGTCATAGTCATCAATGCCTTTGTTAAAGCCTAATGCTTACTTCAATATCGTTGGCTATATTGCGAAGAGCGCTATTATTATCTTGTCGCCCTGCTACTTCGCGCACATCATGCTTTTCCATTAATTCGCCAAGCGTAATAGAGTGTAAAAAGCTTGAGATACGATCGCTTAAATCTTGCCATAGACTATGCGTTAGACAGCGATCGCCGCCCTGACAGTCGGCCTGCCCCTGGCAACGTGTAGCGTCGATTGATTCATCAACCGCTGATATCACTTGACCAATTGCAATCTCATTGGCGCTGCGGCCAAGCAAATAACCACCGCCGGGACCACGTACGCTATCTACCAGCTTCTCTTTGCGCAATCGAGAGAATAGCTGCTCTAAGTAAGAAAGCGATATTTCTTGTCTTTCAGATATATCGGCAAGGGGAACAGGACCGCGTTTGGAATGCAATGCTACATCAAGCATAGCGGTTACCGCATAGCGACCTTTTGAGGTAAGTTTCATTATTGTCTCCCGCCTTATTCGTATGGCGGAATTTTCACATACCCGACTAAAATGGTCAAGTATAAGACCCAGTAATTTAGTCAGGTATTATTCAGCGTCATTTAACCATTTAGATAATTACGCTATTCGAAGAGTGCAGCCCCTTTTATCTAAGAACGATAATGTAAGAAAGATAAGTTAGAAAGCGCACTGCCGCACTTCATTTTCAATAAATAGAAAGGCGTATCAAATAGCTGGATCGAATGACTTATGGGTACTGCTATCTTGTTGAGCTTCGTTTAACTCAAAGCCAGTATCAGCAAAATCTTCCGCGCTAATATTATGAAGGTTTTCTGTACACACATCACCTCCAAGAGACTGGATAACCTTACACATCTCTTCTACTTTTGTGTCCATTTGATGCATATGCTCAAGCATAATTCCCATGGCATTGGCTACGGGGTCTGGATTATCTGGTGCTACGGCATAAGCGTCGAAACCGTATTTCTGTGCAATTTTATCTCTCTGGGGATTTAGGGATGCACTGGCATCTTTTTGCTTGGTAATAATAATTCTACCTGGAATACCCACCGCCGTAGCGCCGTCGGGAATATCTTTCACTACAACAGAATTTGAGCCCACTTTGCCATTTTCGCCAATGGTGATAGGCCCAAGTACCTTTGCACCAGCGCCTACTACTGCGCCGTTTTTAAGAGTTGGGTGGCGCTTTCCGGCTTTCCAACTGGTTCCGCCTAATGTCACACCATGGTAAAGCGTAACATCGTCACCAATTTCAGCGGTCTCACCAATAACCACCCCCATACCGTGGTCGATAAATACTCGTCGCCCTAACGTAGCACCTGGATGTATTTCAATACCCGTTAACCATCGATTAAATGTAGACAATGTGCGAGCCAGCCACTTCCACTGAGCTTTCCATAATTTGTGACTAATTCTGTGCAACCACACGGCATGTAGGCCAGGATAATTGGTTAATACTTCAAACGTATTGCGCGCTGCCGGGTCGCGATGAAATACGCCTTGAATGTCGTCTTTTATTCGGCTAAACATGCTTTACTCATTACTGTTCTGATTAATTATTTTTCTGATTAATTACGACCCTGACTTGTCGTTTGAGCTGCTGCTTCATCTGTCGTTTCTAATGAGGACGCTTGGCTAGCATCTTCATCACTTGCTTTAACCGACTTATCAATTGACGCTAAAATACCGCGTAGAATATTAAGCTCCTGCGATTCAGGACGAGAGCGATTGAACAATCTGCGTAACTTAGTCATAACCACCCCGGGGTGGCTCTTACGGATAAAAGAGGTTTTTTCCAGTGTAGACTCAAGGTGCACGTAAAAGCGCTCTAAGTCTTCGTTAAGAGGATATACCTCTTCAACTTCAGGGTAAGTTTCTCTATTCAAGTACGCCATACGAATTTCATAACATAGTGTTTGCACCGCCGCTGCTAGGTTTAGTGAACTGTATTCTGGGTTTGCCGGAATACACATATGAAAATGACACTGCTGCAGTTCTTCATTGGAAAGCCCGCTGTTCTCACGACCAAACACCAACGCGACGGGGTATTTACTGACTTCTTGTACCAACTTTTCACCACAGTCTCGTGGTCCTAGCATTGGCCAAGAGTGCGTGCGCGAGCGCGCAGAGGTGCCAACAACAAGTCCACAGTCTTTTACCGCCTCTTCAAGGGTGTTGACAATTTTCGCATTGGCTAGCACGTCGCCTGCACCCGCTGCTAATGCGCTTGCTTGACCATCAGGTTCATTCACTGGGTCAACTAAATATAAGCTACTTAACCCCATTGTTTTCATGGCGCGTGCAGTAGAGCCTATATTTCCTGTGTGAGAGGTGTTAACCAAAATAATGCGAATATTTTCAAGCATGCTTGCGATACCTATTTACTGAATAGTTAGTTGTTTTGTCTTATTACGGCTAGCGCTTAAAAGCGGTGCCTTAAAAGGCGACGTTCATATGCTCTTGCACACTTTGCTCATACATACTGTGCTCTTGCATACTGCGCTCTTATAAGCAAAGCTCTCAATAACTAGGTGATTAACCCCAGTTCTAGCAACCTAAGCAGCAACAAATAGCCTGCTGTAAAAGAATGGCAGGGACGTCTTTAATTAGCGTAAAGTG
Source organism: Alteromonas genovensis (assembly GCF_010500895.1). Taxonomy (GTDB): domain Bacteria; phylum Pseudomonadota; class Gammaproteobacteria; order Enterobacterales; family Alteromonadaceae; genus Alteromonas; species Alteromonas genovensis. Next base: position 535,033 of record NZ_JAAAWO010000001.1, on the reverse strand, counting down.
TAGCACAGCAGCGGTATAGATGGCTATTAGCTTACTTTTGACTCACTTGCTTATGACTCAATAATTCGCGACATTCGGATTAGTAGTTACTAGGTGTAGTTTGCACCGTCTGGCAGCACTTGGGTAGCACCTAAATAAGATGGTTAAGACAGGCTTGCTTAGCAAATTCATTTGCATCGTTCATCGATTCTGTTAGACTCCGCCCGTTTTCGAATTAGGCAAGCTATTTTTTGTACAGTTTAAATGCTGTTTACAACTTGAACATTATACAACTTGCGTAATTCATTGGTCTTTTACAATTGGTGGTTTATCTATGCATCCTATGCTGAATATTGCAGTGCGTGCTGCGCGTGCGGCTGGAACAGTTATTGTTCGTGGTTTTGAAAAACATAATGAGATTGCAACAGAGTCAAAGGGGTTAAACGACTTCGTTACTCAAGTTGACAAAGACGCAGAGCAAGCGGTTATCTATAAAATTCAGCAGTCATACCCAGATCATTGCTTTTTAGGCGAAGAGTCAGGAGAGATATTAGGTTCGGACACTGATTATCAGTGGATTATCGACCCGCTAGATGGCACCGCCAATTTTGTGAAAGGCATACCTCATTTTGCTGTTTCTATCGCACTTCTTCATAAAGGCCGTTTAGAGCAAGGCGTTGTATTTGACCCAATCCGTAGTGAATTATTCACAGCCAGTCGCGGACAAGGCGCTCAGCTTAATGGTTACCGTATTCGTGCATCAAAGCCTCGTGATTTAAGCGAAACCATTATTGCTACTGGCCTGCCGTTTAAAAACAAATCACAGTTTGGCGAATACGCCCTTAGCCTTAATAAAATTTTCCACGAAGTGGGTGACTTACGTCGCGCAGGAAGTGCTGCACTTGACCTAGCATACGTTGCTGCTGGCCGTCACGACGGTTATTACGAGCGCGGTGTTAAGTCTTGGGATATTGCAGCGGGCGAGCTAATTGTTCGTGAAGCGGGCGGTTTGGTGACAGACTTTAAAGGCGGTAACGATCCTTTGCACAAAGGCGAAATCGTTGCTGGAAGCGGCAAAGTTGTTCAAGGCCTCGTTAAGCACCTTAAGTAAGAAAACTTAAGTAGGCCATTTTTAAATGGCTTATAAATAAAAAGGTCGCTGTGAAAACAGCGACCTTTTTTTGTTTTTGCTTTTTATTCAGCGTGTACCTAACTTCCTATAGGGTAGTCACAGAAAAGCTAAAGCGGCTCTTGGTCAGCGCCCTCTTTCTCCACTTGTGGTGGCATGAGGTCTTCTTTGCTGATACCCAGCGCTAACGCAACAGAACTTGCAATGTAAACCGATGAGTAAGTACCCACTACCACACCAAATAGAAGAGCTGTGGCAAAACCATGTATTAGTGCTCCACCTTTGTAGAACAAGGCAACAAGTACTAGTACGGTGGTTAATGAAGTAATTATGGTTCGGTTCAAGGTTTGGGTCAGTGAGGTATTGATGATGTCAATTGGCTCACCTTTACGGATTTTGCGGAAGTTCTCGCGAATACGGTCAGACACAACAATAGTATCGTTGAGTGAGTAACCGATAACCGCCAGTACCGCAGCCAGTACCGTCAAATCAAATTCAATTTGAAGTACTGAAAACAAACCTAACGTTAAAATAACATCGTGGGCCAAGGCGGATACCGAGCCTAGGGCGAAACGCCATTCAAAACGCATTGCCACGTAAACCAAAATACAGATAAGTGCTACTAGCATGGCAAGACCGCCCTGCTCTGTTAACTCTTCACCAACATTTGGCCCTACAAACTCAATACGTCGCATATCAACGTTAGTACCGTCGGCACGTAACGCATCAACAACTTGGTTACCAATAGTGACCGCTTTTACACCATCGCGAGGCGCAATACGAATAAGTACTTCTTGGCTGCTACCAAAGTTTTGTACTATGGCATCTTCAAAATCAGCGTTATTTAACTGAGCGCGAATAGACTCTAAATTAGCACTGTCTTCATAGCCAACTTCAATCAGCGTACCGCCGGTGAAATCCAGTCCCCAGTTCAGGCTATTAACGCCTAAAGAAACGAATGAGCCCAAAATAAGTAAAGTAGACAGCACCATCGCGGGAACGCGAAGGCGCATGAAATTGACGGTATCGGATAGTTTTAATAATTGCATGTTACGCTCCTTAAATCGCCAATTTCTCTAGACGCTTCCCACCATACACAGCATTTACGATAACGCGCGTAACCAAAATAGCGGTAAACATAGAAGTGGCAATACCAATCATAAGCGTAATAGAGAACCCTTTAATTGGACCTGTACCTACTGCGAACAAAATAAGGCCCGCAATAAATGTCGTGATATTCGCATCTAAAATCGTTGAGAATGCGCTGTCGTAACCGTGATGTATCGCTTGCTGCGGGCTTCGACCGTCACGCAACTCTTCTCGAATACGCTCAAAAATAAGCACGTTCGCATCTACCGCCATACCAACGGTAAGTACAATACCCGCCATACCCGGTAGGGTAAGCGTAGCGCCAGGGATCATAGACATAATACCCACAATCATCACCAAGTTAGTCACCAACGCAATATTTGCCACAATGCCGAATGCCTTGTAGTACACCAGCATAAAAGCAAGTACCGCGAGTAAGCCGTACACAATGGCTTGCGTACCCAGTTCAATATTCTCTTTACCTAAGCTTGGCCCTACTGTGCGCTCTTCAACAATTTGAATAGGCGCAATTAGTGCTCCTGCGCGAAGTAAAAGTGCAAGGTCGCGGGCTTCTTTTGGCGAGTCTAGCCCGGTAATTTGAAACTTACTGCCAAGCTGTGCACGAATGGTAGCCACCGAGATAACTTGCTCTTCTTTTTCAAAAATGAGTTTGTCTTCTTTGTTGCGCTCACCGGTTGCCTTGTACTCAATAAAGACGGTTGCCATCGGCTTGCCGATATTGCCACGAGTAGAGCGTGACATCTTGTTGCCGCCTTCAGAATCAAGAGAAATGTTGACGTTAGGCAAGCCGTATTCGTCAACGCCGCTGTTGGCATCAATGATATGGCTACCCGTAAGCATAATGCGCTTCTCAAGTAATTGTGGCACACCTTGCTGGTCTTCAATAATTTGAGAACCAGGCGGAACACGCCCGTTTAATGCGTCTCGAACGTCATTTTTCTGATCAAGCATGCGGAATTCAAGCGTAGCCGTCGCATTCAAAATTTCTTTTGCTCGTGCAGTATCCTGAATACCTGGAAGCTGGACCACAATACGGTCAGCGCCTTGTTTTTGCACAAGAGGCTCGGCCACACCAAGTTGGTTAACACGATTACGGATTATGGTAATGTTTTGCTTAACCGCATTGTCGCGAATTTCTTGTAGCTTACTCTCGGCAAACGTCGCTCGTAACGTAAGGTCATCAACGTCGTTAAACGTTAAGTCACGGCTTTGGTTACGCAGGAAAAATTTCGCTTTATCAAGCGCGTCTTCGTCGCGAAAGGTAATATCGATATGATTCCCAACTTGCTTAACGCCGCGATAGCGAATGTCTTCACCGCGAAGGGATGTTCTGAATCCGCTTTCCGCGTCTTCTAACGATTTTGTGATCACTTCAGACATATCAACTTCCATCAGGAAGTGGACACCGCCGCGAAGGTCTAGACCAAGCTTCATTGGCGTTCCACCTAAGCTCTCTAGCCATTCAGGGGTATCAGGCGCTAGGTTCATCGCTACAAAGTAGTCGTCGCCAAGCAGCTTCTCTAAGGTTTCACGGGCGACAAGCTGGGTATCAGAATCTGAAACGCGAACAAGTATTTGTTCATTCTCGAATTCAATGCGCTTAGGCGTAATTGATTTTTCAGCTAGTGCAGACTCAACTTGCTTAACCATTGATTGCGTGACAACCGCATCACGACCTGCTGAAATTTGTACGGCGTGATCTTCACCGTAAATATTGGGAAGGGCATAAAGTGCACACATTGCAACCACAAAGAGTGCACTTAATACTTTCCATATTGAATTTTTGTTTAGCACTGGATAATCCTTTCGTGCCGATGCCGAGAAGCGTCTCGGCTCCGGCGTTTTTTACTTACAGCGACTTCATTGTGCCTTTTGGCAACACAGCAGTAACTGAAGACTTCTGCACAACTATGTTGCTTGCTTCGTTAAGTGCCATTTCAATAAAATCTTTATCGTCAGACACTTTTGTGATTTTTCCTACTAAACCACCTTGGGTTAGCACTTCATCACCTTTGCCAAGTGACGATACTAGGTTCTTATGCTCTTTAACACGCTTCGCTTGTGGGCGATAAAGCAAGAAATAAAAGATAAGACCAAACACTGCCAGCATGATTATCATTTCCATGCCGCCACCTTGTGAAGCACCACCAGCTGATTGTGCGTACGCGTTTGAGATAAATAGACTCATAAAATTCCCCAAGTATTTTTGTTATTCAAATATATTCGTTATTCGAATATTTGCGTTATTATTTCGTTGTTAGAGTGCCGGTACCGGCAACCCTCTTTGTTCATAGAAATTATGTACAAACTCATCCATTGTGCCGGCTTCAATAGCATCGCGCATACCTTGCATGACACGTTGGTAGTGACGCAAGTTATGAATAGTATTCAATCGTGCGCCAAGTATCTCATTACACTTATCTAAGTGATGTAAATAAGAGCGAGAATAATTTTTACAAGTGTAACAGTCACAATTTTCATCTAATGGTGATGTATCGTTGCGATGTTTAGCGTTTCGGATCTTAATAACCCCCTCGCCTACAAACAAATGACCATTGCGCGCATTACGGGTTGGCATAACACAGTCGAACATGTCGATGCCGCGACGAACAGCCTCAACTAAGTCTTCCGGTTTACCCACGCCCATCAAGTAGCGAGGCTTATCTTCGGGAATCTTTGGCGCTGTGTGATCGATAATGCGGATCATGTCTTCTTTAGGCTCGCCAACTGATAACCCGCCAATGGCATAACCGTCAAAACCAATCGCTTCAAGGCCTGCAAGAGATACATCACGAAGACCCTCATACATGCCGCCTTGAATAATACCGAACAGTGCAGCAGGGTTGTCACCATGAGCCTCTTTGCTTCGCTCGGCCCAGCGAAGGGACATTTCCATAGACACCCGCGCTTCCTGCTCAGTGGCTGGGTAAGGCGTACATTCGTCAAAAATCATCACAATATCAGAGCCTAGGTCTCGCTGAACTTCCATCGACTTTTCAGGTGTGAGTAAGATCTTTTCACCATTTATTGGCGAGCGGAACGTTACGCCCTCTTCGGTGATCTTACGCAGGTCACCTAAGCTGAATACTTGAAAACCGCCTGAATCGGTAAGAATAGGCTTATCCCAGTTCATAAAGTCGTGCAGGTCACCATGCTGGCGAATCACACCCGTGCCCGGGCGAAGCATTAAATGAAAGGTATTACCCAAACAGATATGTGCCCCACTTTCTTTCAGTTCTTCCGGTGTCATTCCTTTTACCGTGCCGTAGGTACCTACCGGCATAAACGCTGGCGTTTCGACAACACCGCGCTCAAATACAAGACGCCCGCGCCTAGCGCGACCCTCTGTTTTTAATAACTCAAATTGCATGTAAGAACTTTCCCATCTTTGCGCACTCTTCGCGTTAAGTATAAAAGTGCTTTTGATATAATCGGTCTATAACGTGCGCCTGATAAAAAACGTGCGCTGGGTATAAAACTGGGTTTGAAATCATGGGGCGGGATTATACCAGTAATTTACGCGAGATCATTCCCTGTATCTATGTTTCTATTGAAGTGAACGAATATCTGGCTGTAAAAGAGGGCTTTAAGAGAAAGTAACTAACGATGAACGGCATTTGAGGATAGATGTTTGAGAATAACCGTTTGAAGTAGAAATTGAGGGTATTATTTTGGGAGCTATTTAGGGGGCTATCTAGGGAGTTTTTTTGATAGCTATTAAGGAAGCTATTTAACGAGCTAAGGAAAGCGCTATTTAAAAGCGCTTTCCAGAGAACCTATCCGAGTAGCCATTACAAGAGCTTATTCCAAGAGCTATTCTAAAAGGCCACTACAAAAACTCTGAACTAGCTTCTTTCGATAAACATGGAATCGCCATAGCTGAAGAATCGATATTCCTTATCAATGGCCTCTTGGTATGCATCCATCACATACTCTTTAGAAGCAAACGCACTTATAAGCATCATTAAGGTAGATTCTGGTAAGTGGAAATTGGTAAACATCGCATCCACTACTTTGAACTCGAACCCCGGATAAATAAAGATCTCGGTGTCATCGTAAAACGTGCCAATGACATCACCGTCGCTTCGCATGGTACTGAATTTCGCAGCCGACTCTAACGAACGCACCGAGGTGGTACCTACGGCAATAACTCGCTTACCGGCTGCCTTTGTCTGCAGTACGGCATCCACTACGTTTTGCGGTACCTCAGCATATTCGGCATGCATCTTGTGCTCGGTAATATTATCTACTCGCACTGGTTGAAACGTTCCCGCCCCCACATGCAAAGTGACAAAGGCCAAGTCAACGCCCTTCTCTTTCAGCGCACCAAGAATGTGTTCGTCAAAGTGTAAACCAGCGGTTGGCGCTGCTACCGCACCTGGCTTGTCGTTATATACCGTTTGATAACGTTCTTTGTCTGAATTTTCATCAGGTCTGTCTATGTAGGGCGGCAATGGCATGTGCCCGTGCGCTTCTAATAGCTGCAAAACGGTTTCATCATGGTCGAATTGCAAAATAAATAAAGCATCATCACGGCCCGTAACGGTCACATTAACGCAGTCTTCTAAAACAAGTTTTGTGCCTGGTTTAGGCGCTTTGCTCGCTCTCACATGAGCAAGAGCGGTGTTGTCTGCAATAATGCGTTCGATAAGCACTTCTACTTGTCCACCCGTTTCTTTCTTCCCGAGCAATCTGGCTGGGATAACCCGTGTGTCATTAAATACAAGCAGATCGCCAGGTTCAACAAGAGATAGCATATCGGCAAACATTGAGTGGGTAACGGTTCCCGTTTTTCCATCTAAACGCAAAAGGCGGCTAGCAGCACGCTGCTCAGTAGGATATTTCGCGATAAGTTTTTCAGGGAGCTCGAAGCTAAAATCAGAAAGTTTCATAACGTGGTGAGATACTCTTCTTACTTAGTTAATTAAAAGTTGCACAGTGCAGTCATTTCAAGCAGTGATTACAAGCAGTTGTGACAATAACCACAGTAAGCACAATAACAGGCCATAAAATAAGGGTAATTAAATAACGAGAAACACGTTAAAAAAAGCTAAAAACTATAAACGTCTTCGCGTAGGTCCTCGCATGGGTATGGTGCCACATAATCCGTTATGAAATTTCATACCACTTACAGCTGATTAAAATTAGTACAAGGCAGCTTAAACGGTTAAGATACAACCCAGATAGTGATGATGTTCTCCCTGACAATTCTTTATCTTTGATACCCGGCTACTTGCTGGGTATTTTTTTGCCTGCTGCTTTTATCTTGGTCGGCGTATTGGCCGTCACGTTAGCCTTTGATTCTCAATTTACTGCTCGTTTATTTGTTCGTGCTATTTTCCTGCTGTTCCTATTATCATACCAAGATCATGGTTGAAGGTCAGTTAAGATCTCCTCTAGCACAGCGGCGTCTAGAGGCCGAGCTTTTAGTACATAAAGTACTTGCAGCATTAAATCAGCCCCCATAATACCTTTATTCACCTTATTTCTTAAATTATCAGCACTCTGTTCGATATCAATAGCAGCAAGCCGCTGGCTTAAGTCTTGATATTTCACGCCTCGCACAGACATTTCTGACTTAATCACCCGCGCTACGGTTTGTCTCCATGCATTTTTAGCACTCAATTCTTTGTTCAAAACCGGCCTCCCCAGCCATTAAAAACGCCATTAAAACTACCACTAAAAACACTCTTTTGTGACGTATATTTTACAAAAACACACTTTTTTACACTTAAGAAGCATATTTGTTATTGACGATTATGGCACAATGGATATACACTTCAAGTCAAGATGTTGGCGAAGATGGAAAATACTGGTTACAGTAGCAATGCCGAAGGTAACGGCACCTTTTTCATTTACGACATTATCGCTTCAATAATTTAAGGAGAACACTATGAGTTGGGAACTGGAAAGCATCGAAGCCTTACTAAAAGAGGTTGATGACTTTGTGGTAACACGAGAGGAAAATTGCTTACTCATTGCTAATCAAGATGGCATCGATGCCTGGCTAGCAATCAGTGGTGAGCAAATTTTAGTAGAAAGTCTCTTGTTTGCTGCTTCAGAAGTGAAAGACAAGCACGCGTTAGACCATGAAATTCTGTCTTCTCACATGGTGTTTCCACTCACAACCGTTGGAATATCAATCATTGGTGGCGATGAGTACTACACCGCATTTGGCGCGCTAAGTGCGCAGTCGAAAGGCGAGAGTATTGTTATTGAAGTTGAAACCTTGTTTCAGAACGTTGCATCTTTCTTAGATGCTTACGAAATGCACCTTAACTAAAATTTACTTCGAAGGAGAAGCAAATGTCAGTGTGGAAAAAGTTAATTACCGCAGTAAAGGGTGGCGCTACCGAAGCAGCGCAGTCAGTGGCCGACAGTCAGGCCATCCGAATTCTGGAGCAGGAAATTAGAGAAGCGAAAGAAGAGTTACGCAAATCTGACCACGCACGTACTCAGATTCTTGCAAAATGTAAGCTTTCGCAGCAAAAAGTAGAAAGCTTTGATTCATCCATCGCAGAATATGAAGCACATGCTAGAAAAGCAGTAGATAATGACCGCCAACTTGCCCTCGACTGTGCGCAAAAGGTGTCTGAGCTAAATGAAGAACGAGCGCAAGAGCAGTCATACCTTGACCAGTTCAAGCAATCGGAAAAGCAGTTAGCGCAAAACATTCAGCAAGCTAAAGCTAACCTTCGCCGCCTAGAGCAGCAGGTTGATATGGTGAAAGCCACAGAGAGCGTGCAAAAAGCACAAGTTGCGGTGTCTTCACGACACATGGGCGCAAACAGCAAAATGAAAACGGCCACAGAATCACTGTCCCGTATTCAAGATAAGCAAAAAATGCGTAATGCTGAGCTTCAAGCCGCCGAAGAGCTAGCGGGTGAAGAATCGAGTAGCGATCTTGAAAAACGACTGGCTGATGCAGGCATCAAGGGCGGAAAAACGTCTGCCGACGATGAACTTGCTAGAATTTTAGGCAAGTAAAAAGATAGCAAAAAGGGGGAGCGTTTACGCTCCCCCTTTTTTTAGTTTTAGCACGGCTAGACAAGTTAAACGCTTCAAGGCACAGTTAACGCACGGAAAACACGGGTTACTTCTTTTATGTCCCCATGGATAAAACTGCGCAAAGTCATGCTGCAGTATTTCGCTGAATCTCGCTGGTATACCATTTTAGGCGTAACGGCGTTTTACGCAGTAAGTAGCTATTGGCTGCTTTATGCTGCAAATGAAAATGAACTCATTAACAATGTCGACTTCTTTTACTGGTTAGCAGTAACGGCCTCGACAGTGGGCTACGGCGACTTGTCGCCGGTAACTTCGGCGGGAAAACTAATAGTGGCGATATACGTCATTCCGCTTGGCTTAAGTATTTTTGCCATGGTTATTGGCCGATTGGCCGCGTGGGTGTCTGAACAATGGAGAAAAGGGTTATTGGGTATGACAAGCTTAGATGTTAACAACCACATACTGGTTATCGGCTGGAATGAACAGCGAACCATGCTGCTACTTAACCTCCTGTTACAGGAGCGAAATGCAATGAGCCCTAAACCTGATATTGTGCTGTGCGTTAAAGCCGATATTAGTAACCCCATGCCCGGCGTTATCGAATTTGTCAAAGTAGACTCGTTCAATAAAGATGAAGACATGGACAGAGCCTGTGTTTCCTCGGCGTCTACTATTTTGCTAGATAATCCTTACGACGACGTCACCATGACCACTGCGCTGTATTGCACGAAGCGTAACCCCGATGCACATCAAGTGGCATATTTTGAAGACGAAAGCTTAGTCGACCTGCTGCAAGACCATTGCCCTAAGGTTGAATGTACCCCCAGCGTTGCGGTTGAAATGCTGGCAAAATCAGCCTTCGATCCTGGCTCGAGCATGCTTCATCACGACCTGTTGAGTATTGATGAGGGCCAAGCCCAGTTTTCGGTAAAAATTCCAGCGTCGAGCCCTGCAATCTCAATTGCAAAGTTATTTATGAACTTGAAACGCAAGCACGACGCCATATTTATTGGTTATGCGCCCCGCGGGCAAGTGAAAGACATGGTGGTGAATCCTCCATTAGAAGGCACACTGAATCCTGGTGACACCCTTTTTTATATTGCGCTAAGTCGAATCAATTCGATTGACTGGCTAACGCTGGACGCAGATTAGCCCGCACACTAGGCTGTCAAAAAGGAGCCCCCGTATGTTTGGTAAATTGTTTAAAAAAGCGAAACCTGCAGCACCAAAAACACCTGAAGTAATGGGGCTGTATTTAGGCGGTTCGTTTGAACTCGACAACCTTAAAATGTCGTTGCTAGAGCCATCGCTAACTATAGAAAAGGCGGCTCGCTCGCACCTTATACAAGCTGTAGGCGAAGCACCGCTTGACACTGGCGGCACCATACTCAGATTTTACACCGATGACGATGGATTTTTGCAGGTTATTCTCGATGGCGGAATGAGTGAAAACCACGTAACCGACGTCAAGCTCTGGCATTTTTACGACACACAAACTATTGGCAGTGATGCGCAGTGGAACACGTGTTTATCATCAATTATTAGCCAGCCAACTTATGACCTAGACGGCACCACCTTTACACGAGTATGGGGCGCCATTGGCGACGAGTCTCCCCCCGTGGCAGTCACCGAAACCACCTATGAGGAAGATGATGATATAAGTAAAACAGATCAATTTATGATGCTTTACGAACGTCCAATAGATAATGAACGGGTGGAAACCTTGTTAGTCGTTGGAGAAGAGAAGCAAGTAGGTAATAATTTAGACCGATGCTTAGTAATTTCAACGGGCGTTGATATTCAACCAGCAGATATAACTATTAACGGATAGGAACAAAAAATATGACGGATACAATCATGCAATCTCTTGCCGGACTAGACAACTTTGCTTTGTACTTTGGCCTTTCAATCCTGTTCTTATTTATTTTCAAATTGGTGTATGCGTTAGTCACACCACATGACGAGTGGAAACTGGTTAAAGAAGACAAAAACGTTGCCGCAGCCATTGGTTTTGGCGGAGCTATTATCGGTTTTGCTATTGCGCTTGGAAGTGCCGCTTCAAACTCGGTTGCCGTAGTCGACTTCGCCATTTGGGCCATTGTTGCCGTTATTGCTCAGTCTCTGGCTTTTGCTATTTTACGATTTAGCTTTATGCCAAAAATTGCTGAGCGCATTAACAACAATGAAATTTCTGCAGGTGTGATGCTTGCCAGTATGTCAATTGCCGTAGGCCTGCTCAACGCAGCGTGTATGACCTATTAGGGAGCCGCTATGACAGACTCAACAGACAACACAAATAAACAGGGCCCGCTTGGCTCTACGTCTTTTGAAAGTAACTGCGAAAGCAGCAATGAAACCAGCTGTAAAAATACTTCCACCAGCGATGGCAGTTGTATGAGTACTCAAGTCTCATCTGAGACGAACGCTGAGCCTGAAGTAAAAACCAAACGCAGTAAGCACATCAATTTAAGCCGAATGCGCAAAACGTTTAGCGTTAAACCTTTGGCACTTGGCGTTGCCAGTGTAATGCTCTCTGCCTGCGGCGCCGAGCGAGAAGAAGCCAAGATTTATACATCAATTGATGACTGCAAGCAGGATTATCCTGATGCATTAGAAAAGTGCGAGGCAGCCTATAAAACCGCGGCTGATGAAGCCCTGCGCACAAGCCCTCGATTTAATTCAGAATACGACTGTGAATACGAATTTGGCCCTAATCAGTGCCGTAACGTCAACACTAACGGCGGCAGCTTTTTTATGCCGTTTATGGCGGGCTACATGGTGAGCTCACTACTTTCGCCAAACCGCTATTATTCACAACCTCTGTATACCTCATCTTCATACAACTCGCCCTTTCGCTCACGGTGGATAACGGCCGACGGACATGTGTTCGATGGCGATATTCGAAAGCGCAATTACCGAGTAAGTAAAGATCAGTTAAAACCAAAACCTACGGTTAACCGCACAATGAAGCGAGGCGGCTTCGGCAGTAGCGTGCGCGCTAAATCTTCATGGGGTAGCAGTAGTCGCAAAGGCGGATGGGGCGGCTAGAATGTTTAGAATGCCCTGCCAGCCGCGCCCAAACTGGCAGCAGCTAGCCTCAGAGTTCGGCTTTCATTTTCATACCATGTACGGGCAGCCGTATTGGGATGAAAGTGCCTATTATCAGTTTTCGCTAGCGCAAATTGAAAACGATATTGAAGCGCCCACCGCAGAACTGCATCAAATGTGTTTAGCGGTAGTGGAGAAAGTGGTGAACAGCGAATCATTACTTCGCCGATTTGCCATACCCGAACAACACTGGGATTTAGTGCAATCAAGTTGGTTTAATGCCGACCCCAGTTTATATTCTCGTCTAGACCTAGTTTATAGCGGTGCAGGCCCTGCAAAGTTACTAGAAAACAACGCCGACACGCCCACCAGCTTATACGAATCGGGTTTTTGGCAGTGGCTGTGGCTAGAGCAGAACGTGGATAATGGGAAACTGGCTAGGCATTCAGATCAATTTAACAGCCTGCAAGAAAAGCTGGTTCATCGATTCCGTGAAATAGCGAAGCATTATAACATTCAGCAACTTCACATGGCCTGTTGCAAAGATACCGATGAAGACAGAGGTACCGTGCAATACCTTCAAGATTGCGCGGCAGAAGCTGGGCTGCTCGCCGACTTTGTGTTTATTGAAGACGTCGGCATTGCAGATACGGGTGTGTTTACCGATTTAAACGACAGTCCCATCACAGATTGTTTTAAGCTTTATCCGTGGGAGTTCATGCTTCGGGAAGAATTCGGCGACGCACTAGCAGGTGCAGAAGTAAATTGGCTAGAGCCTGCTTGGAAATCTGTTTTATCAAATAAAGCATTGCTTCCTATGCTGTGGAAGATGTTTGAAGGCCACCCTAACCTGCTACCATCGTATTTCAGCGATGAAGCTGATAAAGCGGTTGCGTCGGGCAAATGGATTAAAAAGCCATTGTATTCACGGGAGGGGGCGAACGTTTCGATTCTTCAAGATGGCAAAGAGGATGAGCTGAGCAGCGGTCCCTATGGAGAAGAAGGCTTTATTGTGCAGGCCTTTGAACCTTTACCCACCTTTGGTGATAATTACACACTAATTGGCAGCTGGCTGGTAGATGACATGCCTGCGGGAATTTCAGTCAGGGAGGATACGTCTGCCATTACACAAGACCTCTCGCGCTATGTACCTCACATAATTTTATAAGCGAAAGACTTTATGAACGCAAGAATCTGTAAACGAAAGGTTTGGTGACCATGTGCGCTCTAAAACCTATATTACATGTACTACATTCTAGCACCGCGATATTAACACCGTACTACTCACAATACTTATTTAGCATTATCGTAAAGGACATGTTATGAAGTCGCTATCGATGCAGCTGCGCATCATATTCACCATAGGCGCACTGTTAATTTTAATTGAAGTGGCAAACCTTTTAACGGGTAATTCACTCAATGCCTTTGGCGTTGTGCCACGCTCTTTAAATCACTTGCCATTTATTTTTACTGCCCCTTTTCTTCATGGCACTCCTACACACTTAATGGCAAACCTATTGCCGCTAATGCTATTCATGTGGCTAACAATGCAATGGGGCAAACGCACTTTCATTATTGCTACCGTGTGTGCGCTGCTTATTGGCGGCCTCGGCGTATGGCTGTTTGGCCGAAGCGCTACACATATTGGGGCTAGCGGCATGGTATATGGATACTTTGGCTTCTTGGTATTGGCTGGGTTTCGAAGTAATAAGATTCGATATTTGCTCATTTCCTTGGTGGTTGCTGCGCTATACGGCGGAATGTTAGTCGGCGTGCTCCCCACATCGAAGTTTATTTCGTTTGAATATCATCTATTTGGCTTTCTAGGTGGGTTATTTGCCGCTTGGCACTGGGCACGGAAATAACTTTCCGTATAATCACACTACAGAATTTGAAGTTACAGATTGATATGTCAGCAGTACAACAACCTCAGCAAAAAAATCAGGGCTTTTTTGGCAACCTCGCTTTTAATATCATTATTCCCGTAGTGCTTATGAGCTATGCAAGCTCTGAGGATTATTTAGGTCCAGCGTGGAGCATAGTGGCGGCGCTAAGCTTTCCCATCGGCTACGGGCTTTATGATTTAAAGCAGTCGGGAAAAGTGAATGGTTTCTCCATTCTTGGGATCATCAGTGTATTGCTTACCGGGGGATTTAGCCTATTAAAACTTCCCGCCGAGTATATTGCGATAAAAGAAGCCGCAATCCCTGGCCTTATCGGCATTGCAGTTTTAGTCACTCAATATACCGAAAAACCTTTAGTCAAGATGTTGATATTAAACGACCAAATCATCAATTGGCCTCATCTAAATCAGGTACTTGACGCCAAAGGCAAGCAGGTTGAGTTCAATAAAAAAGTGGCGGTAAGCTCATATATTGTTGCAAGCTCTTTCTTTTTGTCTTCTGCGCTTAATTACATACTGGCAAAAATGATACTCGTCAGCGAGCCTGGCACAACGGCCTACACCGAAGAGCTTGGCAGAATGACAGCGCTAAGCTACCCCGTGATCGTCATTCCTAGCATGGTATTGCTGATTGCTGCGTTGTGGTATCTGTTTGCTCAAATAAAGAAAATTACTGGTGAAGAGCTCGATAACTTTATTAATCAGTAATTTTAATAAAGCGTACCTTTAGACCTGCTCGATAGGTGCCGCACCATATCTCTTGATTTATGTAGTACGGCAATTATTATTGGCTTTTCGTTTGGAGGTGAAATGTAGAAAATGAAGTGCTCTTTTACAATCGTAAATTTTACGCTGGGGAGTGTTTTAGAATAATATTTACAGACAACTTCATTTGTACCAATTTTGTCGAATTGGTTTCTCAATGCAGAGCGATATAGTTTTACTTGTTTTTCACCCCAGTTTTTTAGGGTGTAGCGAACTACTTCACGAATATCATTTTCAGCGTCTTTTGATAGAAGATATGAAGTCAAGTTACTGATCTGCTAACTCTTCATCGAATATTTCATCGAGTGTTTTGTTTGAAATGGCACCACTTAATGCGCTATTGATCCTTTTATTCAAAAGGCTTTCCAACTTTTTAAATGCCTCAGATTCCTCCTGTGAAGGCAATGCACATTCTAACACATAGGTTTTTATGCTCTTACCCTGAATAGCAGCTGCTGCTTTAAGAAACTGGTGCTGTTCTGCAGTAATATCAATTGAAAGTCTCATAGACAACTCCATAGGGGCGATGCTGAAAACGATAGTTCAGATACAACATTATGTCAATTTGTTGTTTTTTAAATTTACCTCTTTTGCCCCCATTTACCATTATTCTTATTCTTGCTATTTTTTGCTGCTCCAAAAGTGCTGAGGCAACGTAAACCTATCAGTAAGACGCAATAATAGAACAAATTAATTGTTAGCTTGAAATAGACGGCTAGCTTAAAATTGTCGTCAGGATTGCCGCTTTAAAATCCTCCAGAGTTGCCAAACTGCGACCCTGAATGAATTGTTCTTTACTTCTATTACTCGAAAAGGTCTTCCTGTCACCTATGTTGAAAATTGAAAAGTTAACAAAGTCGTTTGAAGGCGTTACCGCACCTATTCTTTGTGATTTAGACCTTTCGGTAAATAACGGCGATTCCGTGAGTATTCAAGGGGCTTCAGGGTGTGGCAAATCAACGCTTTTATCGCTTATTGCAGGCTTTGATACGCCTACCTCAGGTACCATTTCAGTCAACGATTATTGTTTGTATGAAGGCAGTGAATCCCCATCTCAGGACGCTTCCTCTAATGCCCGAAACCTAGCTGCGGCCGAAAAAGGTAAAGTTGGAACAGAGACTGTTTTAAACAATGTTGCGAGAAATAAAAGCAATGTGGATGATTTTCGAAAGAATCATTTAGGGATCGTATTTCAAAGCTACAACCTATTTGATTGTTTTAATGCATGGGACAACATTGCGTTTACCGCGCGATTAAAAGGTAACTACAACCCGCAGTATCAAACTGAACTTATGGAACAGCTCAATATTTTGCCTCTTGCGAAAAAGCCAATATCTCAATTATCTGGCGGTGAGCAACAGCGCTGTGCAATAGCAAGGGCTCTGGTACACAAGCCCTCTTTAATACTCGCTGACGAACCTACCGGAAATTTAGATGAAGCCACCAGCCAAGCTGTTTCCGATATTCTCTATGACGTATGCAGCGCGATGAACACAACATTACTGGTTGTGACACACAGCCCTGATGTGGCTCAAAAAGCGAAGCTCCCATTGTGGCTACATAAAGGCAAATTGAACGAAGAAAAAGCGCCGATTAGGGAATTGCAGTGAACGCACTGATTGGTGCAAAAATAGGCGCCATAGTGAGAGCCATAGTAAGAGTAAAAGCGAGCGCAGTCGCTAATGCAGTAGTTAATGCATGTGTCAAACCGGCCCATTATTTAAATGATGAAGTATCACTTTGCATAGAACCTTAAGCCTCACCCTTAAAGCCCTTTTAGCCATGTCGCGGGTAAGACCGTGGGAGCCGCTGCTCATCATGTTCGCCATCATTTTAGCAAATGCAGGCCTCATTACCGTGCTGCTCATTAACGAAGGCGCTTCGCAAGGTGAGCTAGCCAGTAGCCAATCTTCTATTTTCAATGGCGGTACTATTGTTTTTGTCGACAAGACTGCTGTTGCCGACACAGCTTTGGATGAGGCTGTAAGTGAGCCTCGAGTGGGTGAAGTGGGTGAAGACGACTCACTCAGCAAAGCTGACTATGCCAATTTGAGAATGGCAGGGTTTACCCAACTGGTAGCGTTTAGCGAAAGACAATACAGGTTTTTATGCGCTGAAGATGACAATAGCGTTAACCAAGTAGAAACGTCGCAAGAAGCTTCAGAGCTGTCTCTTTTGGGAATAGATAACCAAGCCCTTTTTAGCTATCCAGCTGCTGGGGATAAAGCTGGCTCAATTTCAAATAATATGACTGGGTTAATGTCAACAAATGGCGGCTCTGCTCAGTCAAATCATGTTGTGGGCGCCATACACCCAGCTACAAAATCAAAACTCGGCTGTGATGTGTTGTTTTTTAGTGGTGCTCAAAAACGCAGTCAAAAAGGTAGCCAAAAACGCAGCCAAAAAAATAGCCAACTAGCCAGTGGTGACACACAAGACGGCGAAGCTTCTTCACCAAGAGCGTCTTCATCAGGAGCCTCTTCAGCTGACATCTTAGGTGAAACAGCAGGTGCGTTGCCGCCCTCTTCTGGCATCACTTCATCATCCTCATCAACCGTTATTGTACAATTAAGGGTCAGCACCGCAGTGTCGCAAGACGCAATTGTTGTGTCACTGTCAGACTTTTATCGCCGAAATATCACTGAGGCCACATGGCCCCTTTCGGGCTTTTTGTCCTTACAGACTCTCTCACAAAACGAGAAGCTAGATATACAACAAAGGCTTTCACAGACCGTTCAATTTGAAGATGTCAGCACGCAGCAAGACACCGGCTCGTTGCCAGATAGCTTTAAGCTGAATTTGTGGGCTATGGGCGCGCTGATGGCTGTTGTGGCGCTCTTTATTGTGTTAAACGCGCTGAACTTGATGTACAGAACTCGGTTACCCAACATCATTAGAATGAGGCAACTGGGCATACGCAGCCGCCATTTAACCACAGCACTACTTACAGAGCTTTTAATTTATTGCGTATTGAGCGTTCCCGTTGGTTGCGCTGCAGGTTTTTATGCCGCGTCAATGCTTTCACCCATTATTAGCGGCACCTTTTCTTCTCTTTTCGATGCGGTGTTTATTACCCCTGACGTCAACCTAATCAGCACACTCGCGCTCTCGGTAATTGTTACCTTTTTATCGCTGGGCATATTTGCACTCATTCCAGCAAAACAACTCTCTACTGCATTAAGCACAAGAACAGTTAAAGCCGCTCAGCCTATGCGAAAACGCTCTGTTCTTGTTTGGACGATAGCCGGTATTGCCCTATTAGCCATTACCCAAGCGTTAATATCATCTACGCTGCACGCACTGCTGTTTGTTGCAATATTACTGCTGGTAAGCTGCTCTTTGGTGATTGTATGGTTGCCAATACTGGCCAACGGTGTGATGAAGGTTACGCCCCCAAGTAAACCCGTTTTACACTTTATAGTAGCAAGTACTGCGCAGCTTTCTTCTCGTACCCGTCTTGCCGTCTGTGCTTTTTTCATTGCGCTTACCGCTAACATTGGCATGAACGTTATGACCGATAGCTTTCGTGCGGCTACGGAAAGTTGGCTAACACAGCGATTGTACGCCCCTGCGTATTTGTACGTCGATAAAGCACTCTCTGAACTTGTTATACCCGAAGGCGTTGCCTCAACGCCATTGCTAAGACTACAAGGCAAACTTGTTGCCCAGTCTAATGCGAACCCTAGTGGCAGTGCTTCTAATAACAATAGCTCTAGTGGCAATGATTTTAGTAGCAATAGCTCTAAAAGCGCGGATGCTACCACTATTTCAATTAGCAGTTACCCTACCCATGATAATGGCCGTAATGCCCTTGTTGTAGACTCAAGTGTTCCTAATGCATGGACCAAGTTTGAAAGCGGTGAAGGCATTTACATTAATCAGCAACTTGCGTTTTCTCATGATGTTTCACTGGGCGACACGCTTTTTCTTGAAGAGATAAAGGCTGTCAATATCGATGAGAACTCAAACCAAATTAACAATCGCTTCTTTAACAAACCACCCTCTTTTACCGTATTAGGCATCTACCCAGATTACGGCAATATGAAAGCGCAGTTGCTGTTGCCACTATCAAACTTTAATAAAGATACCATTGGAGACGCCGCATTTTCTGGCGTGCTTGCTATCTCTTATGGTCAATCTACTTTCCAAGCAGGTACACCTGAAACGCCTCAAACCTTTGAGCAGAAGGAAACAACACTCGCCACTCAGGGTAACCTCTACAGTAGAGAAGAATTACTCACGCTTTCGATGGATACCTTTGATAGAACGTTTGTCCTTACTGATGGCTTAAATATCACAACGCTGCTTGTGGCGGGAATAGCCTTTGCGGTATCGCTAAGTATATTGTCGCTAAGCAATGCATCATCGCTAACAGTGCTGAGGGCCCTCGGGGTAAGTAAAACAGCAGTAAAGCTCAGCTTACTAGGACAATATATTTTTCTATGCTTACTCACCGCCTTACTTGCCGTACCGTTTGGCGTTTACCTAGCGTATGTATTTATATTCAAAGTTAATCGACTTGCCTTTAGCTGGGTCTATCCGCTAGCCGTCGACGTTGGCCTTATCATAAGCAGTGTAACGGTGTCGCTAGCAATCATATGCTTGGTAATTGCTCTTCCACTAGGCAGGCTAAAGCCCAAAGTAGATTTACGACAGGATGCACCGCTATGAAACCTACGCTTAACCTGCTCTCGGAGATTTTTCCTACGCTCTTAAAAAGAATTGAGCCTCTCAAATTTTCCCTTTCAGTAGCAATGGCCGTTTGTGTATTAACCTGCAGTGCTTGCTCAGATGCGCCAGCGCCTTCTCGTTTCTTTGGGGATCTATCAAAAAGTAATTCGGAAGATAGCGCTGAAAATGGCAGTAGCAGCGACTCTTCAACCGGCTCGTTTCAATCTGTGAATAAAACAACTCCTTTAGTATTACCTAAGGATCATGGCAGCCACCCTGATTATCAGCTTGAGTGGTGGTACCTAACCTTTGTATTAGGAGATGATGAGAATAACGAATACGGCTTACAATTTACCTTGTTTCGATTTGCTACCGCAAAAGAAACTCAGATAGCAAGCTCATGGTCTACGCCACAGCAGTGGATGGGACATGCGTCACTACACGCAAAAGATGAGCATTTTTTTGAAGAGCGCTTAGCTGCTGGAGGTGTAGGAAACGCCTTTGTTAAGCCAGCCCCTTTTAACGCCGTTATTGATGACTGGTCGTGGCAATCAAAAAGCGACTCTCCTTTTCCCGCAACATTACAATTCTCTATCAATAATAACGTAGATATTGCTCTATCACTCACTGCTAAAGGCCCATTCGTTAAACAGGGTGATAAGGGTTACAGTAAAAAAACTGAAGACGCACGCCTTCGCTCCTACTATTACAGCCAGCCATTTATAGACGCAAGCGGCACTCTTGATATCAACAACACAACGTTCAACGTGAAAGGTTTGGGCTGGTACGATCATGAATGGACAAGCCACCTAGCTAACAGCAATGCCATGGGTTGGGACTGGTTTTCACTGCATTTAGACGACGGTAGTAAGCTGATGGCGTTTCGTATGCATGCCACTGGTGCAGGTACAAAAGGTACAAAAAATAGAGGTAGTGAAATATATACGACAGCCTCTTATATCACGGCATCAGGAGATAAAGAAACACTAGCATTGAATGAAATCAGCATTATGCCTTTAGACAATGAACAAATTACTACGTTAAATACCGAACGCGATGTGCCCACCACGTGGCAAATAACCATTCCTAGTAAAGATGTGGATATTACTGTATCGCCATTTAAATCTGGCCAATGGAATAGCAGCGTATTTGAGTATTATGAGGGAAGAGTAAACGTCACCGGCACCCATAAGGGTGCTGGCTTTATGGAATTAACGGGGTATTGATCTACCAAGGCTATGAAGGTGCTTAAAGCGCAAAGATCAACACTCCCTAGTAGATAGACCAGTTAATTCGCTCACTTAACGAGGTTAATGCGGCCACGCCAAGTTGAGAGTTTCCGACACTGTTAAGAGCGGGCGAAAATACGCAAATGGTAAAGTGCCCAGGAACGACAGCAACAATTCCGCCACCTACCCCACTCTTACCTGGCAAGCCTACTTTGAAAGCAAAGCTGCCTGCTTCATCGTACATACCGCTAGTGGCAAGCAATGCATTAACCTGCTTAGTTTGATAAGGGGTTAGCACTTGCTCATTGTCACACGCTGACATGCCCCGATTGGCAAGAAAACTAATAGAGCGCGCCAAGTCTTCACAGCTCATCTCTAAAGCGCAATTATGAAAATAGTTGTGCAATACATCTTCAACTTCATTCTCAAAATTTCCGTAAGCCTTCATTAAGTAGGCCATTGCCGCATTTCTTGAGCGATGCTGAAATTCTGACTCAGC
Organism: Alteromonas genovensis; assembly: GCF_010500895.1. GTDB lineage: Bacteria > Pseudomonadota > Gammaproteobacteria > Enterobacterales > Alteromonadaceae > Alteromonas > Alteromonas genovensis. Next base: position 513,692 of record NZ_JAAAWO010000001.1, on the reverse strand, counting down.
CACCACCTTGTTCACCATAATTTCGCCGTTACACGATAGACGACGAACAAAGTCCCGCATAGCGATATGGGGCGAGGCAAAACGGGACTGCACCATGTCGCTGACTACTAATGCACCAGCATTGATGAAAGGGTTTCTTGGCATCCCATTTTCGTATTCAAGCTGCACTAACGAGTTAAATGGCAATCCGGATGGCTCGCAACCTACCCGATCCCACATGGTCTCGCCATAGTGATTAATAGCGAGTACCAAATTGAACACTTTCGATATACTTTGAATAGAAAAAGGCACACCGGCATCGCCAATCGACGTAATCTCGCCCTGAATATCGCAAATCGCAATGCCGAATTGACGTGGATTAACGGTTGCAAGGGCAGGAATATAATCAGCCACCTTACCCATACCCAGCATGGGCTCTACCTCGTCATAAATATCTTGAAGTAGCGCTCGCATGTCATCGTTTATCAAATCAATTTCTCCACCCAGTTATATTTATGGTGCACTCAACGTGCTAATACCTAATAAAGCCTCAAACCCACGCTGAGTATTTACCTCAATAAATTACTTGTTTAAAGCGCTACTGTCTAACAAGGTAAATATAGTTTTGGCAATATCCGTATTGTCTATTTGTCCGCTAAACGACGTGGCACCTGCACCAAATGCAAACACTTCAACATCAACACCGGTATGACCTGTGGTAGTCCAACCTGTGTTTGTTTTAATATCTAAAAAGGTTTTCACTGCAGCGTATCGGGTTTCTTCATCTTGATTCGAGACACTATCTAACATAGCGAGCTCTTCACTGGTAAGCGACAGGCCTAATTGTTTTGCAGCGTATTCGCCCGGCATGTCTTCATCAACCATAGTCGCGGCTATAGTGCGTGCAGAAGCGGACATATTATGAAGATACTCAGGGCTCCAGCGGTAATCGCCACCAGCACCAATTGCCAAGCCACCCGTGCTATGGTCAGCGGTAAGCACTACCAATGTGTCTGGGTGCGTGTCTACATACTCACGCAGATACTCCATGGTTTGAGCTAAATCGTGCATTTCTGCCATGGCAGAGCCCACATCATTAGCATGACCAGCCCAATCTATTTGACTAGCTTCAACCAACAAGAAATAACCCTTATCATTTTCAAGATGCTTGATTGCATGTTTAGTAAGATACGCAAGGCGATCTTTGCGGTTATCGTCTAGCACCGCAGGAAGGGCTACAGGAGCGAATAAACCAATAACATCGCTTCCCGCTGGAATGGATGACAAGCCTTCGTAGGAGTCTACGTATTCATAGCCTTCATTCACAAACTGCGATAGCAGACTTCTGTCTTCTCGCTTAAAATAAACGGTTCCGCCGCCAAGCATTACGTCAGCAACAGGCTCACCATTTACGCGAATATCAAAAAAATCGTCTGCTATTTCGTTATAGTTTTTGCGGCTTTCATTGTGTGCGATGTAAGAGGCAGGCGTGGCGTGAACAATCTGAGAAGTAACGGCCAGCCCTGTTCTCATGCCCTTTGTTTTTGCATAGTGCATAACAGAATTGACAGGCTTTTTATCAACGTCAACGCCAATAGCGCCATTATATGATTTCACGCCAGCTGCAAGTGCGGTAGCCGCGGCGGCAGAATCGGTCACGTAACCAGATACTTTAGCAGGATACGTCGATGCGTTGCCTAGAAGAATGTCATCGAAAACCACGCTCTCAATTTCAGGCGTAGCAGCATTATCGACATAATTGCGATAGGCAGTGGTATAGGCGGGTCCCATTCCATCTGCAACAACCATTATGATATTTTTCGGCGTGTTTGTTGGTGCGACTTGTTGAGCGTTATTGACACTTTTAGTCACTGTGCAGCCTGCCATGAACGCGACAGACAAACTGCTTACTAATGAGGCACGTAATACGTGTTTAACCATGTTGAACTTCCCTGGGTAATAACATGCGCAATGTGTTTAGCAAAACGAAACGGCGCATACTGCTAAGTAATATATTTAGAAATCGTTGTTCACGCTTGGGCGTCTTGGCGCTTGTTGCACTTTAATCAATATAATACAACGACGAGTTAGGCTTTAACTAAAGTGCTTTCATGTATAAGTCGTTGTTTATTAAATTAAAGACACTCTCTTCTAAACGATATTTATTTAGAGGAATATATGTTTACAAGAGCGTGTTCGAAAAAGGCATTGCTTTTCTTTATGCAATTGTAAAGCAGACTCACCCCAACAACAAAACTAAAAGGTCGTAGGGGCGATGAAGTGAGGATAAAACAAGCACAAAGGCAGATGCTGGTATAAAACTTAAGCGCTAGCTTGTATTGATAGCTTATAAGATTGAGTTTTTATTAGCTCGTGTTACTGGGTCTTCTTTAGGACCGAATGTTAGAGCGCAGAGCCATGCTTATCTTTCTGGGGGACCTTTACTGCTTTTGCTCCGATAGATACTCGCGCATACGTTGCTGGGCAACATCTACCAACATATCGGGCTGAAATTTAGAGATGAAGCGGTCACAACCTACTTTTTCCACCATTGCATCATTAAAACTGCCGCTTAACGATGTATTAAGTGCAATAAACAATTTGCTCATTCTTGGGTCGCTTCGAACCTCGGCAGTTAAGCGGTAGCCATCCATTTCTGGCATTTCGGCGTCGGTGAACATAAGCAAAATTTCATCGCAGGGGTTTTTACCCTCATCAGCCCATTGTTTTAACAGCGCCAGTGCTTGTGCACCGTTTTTACGTTCTATAATAGTAATACCCAGCTGTTTGAGGGTATCGCTTATTTGTTTTCTTGCCGTGCTGGAGTCATCCACAATGAGCACTTTTTTATTAAGAAAATGGTTCACAATGTCGGTGTCGAGTATTTCTTCTGAAATCGTAATATCGTAATCAATGATTTCAGCAAGCACTTTTTCAACATCGATGATTTCTACCAGCTCGGTTTTACCTTCAACATTCACTTGCGTTATGGCGGTTAAATAGTTCGACTTGCCCATCCCGCTAGGAGGCGGCTGAATGGTATCCCACGAGGTGTTAACGATGCTTCTGACTTGACCAATGATAAACCCCTGCACACTGCGATTATACTCAGTAATGATGACGTTTCTGGCAGTTTCGTCCGTGGCAACACCGCGCATTTTAATCGATTGGCGAAGATCAATCACAGGGATCGCAATACCTCTATAATTCATCACGCCTCGTAGGTTTTCGTGGGAGCCCGGCATCGCATTAAGCTTTGGCATGTTGATAACTTCTTTAATCTTAAATACGTTCATAGCAAAAATATGACGTGTACCTAGCTGAAACATCAGTAGTTCCAACCTATTTTCACCAACCAACTTGGTTCTTTGGTCGACAGACGACAATACACTTTTACTCATACTACTCACTTTTATTTAGTATTCAGAGGGCAATGAAACCAACGCACTCGTTATCAATGTTACAGCGTGACAGGCTAGAGTATCAGCCTTCACGGCTGGTATGAATAGATTTGCACTAAAGTCTAAGCCCTAACGCACTCTTCAATGCACCATCTAATGCACCATCTAATGCAAAACCCAATTCCTCCCCAATGCAATATCCGATGTGATAACCAAAGTAAGAACCAATCAACGCTACTTACCCCAAATAACGAATATTTAGTACACCACCCGCCATATAAGTGGATTTGCCAGTCGAGTTTTGGCAGAGTTGTCAGCTTTTCTAAATGAAGTCTTATCCACGACCTTTTAAATATAGCCGTAAATGGCAGTATCATCCTATTTTATTGGATTCGGATAACTAGGGCGTGTTCTTAAAGCCTCTATAATGCCTGTCTTAAAGCTAAAGCCAATATCAAACCCAGAACCGATATCAATTCAGTCGACATTGGTCCTGACAATTCTTATATAGGCAGATGATTTCTTCGCCAAAGCATTCACAAGATAAATGACGGCAATGCAAAATATATATTTCTATTATTCCGACAACCACACTAGGATGAAATGGAACTCACGGAAACGCCCTACAGCTGAATAGTGACGAACGAAAGGCAAGCTTCATAAAAAACGCGTTAACGTAAAAATATAATCATAGACGGGAGAGACGCTCATGTCGCAATACCAACAAGATATCGATAACTTCGCAACTTTAAAAGCATCACAAAAAGGCGCATGGGAAGGTATTAATCCAGAATTCGCCGCTCGCATGAAGCTTCAGAACCGTTTCAAGACCGGTTTGGATATCGCTCGCTATACAGCGGCCATCATGCGTCAAGACATGGCAGACTACGATGCCGATTCTTCACAGTACACTCAGTCGTTGGGCTGCTGGCACGGCTTCGTTGGTCAACAAAAAATGTTGTCTGTTAAAAAGCATCAGGGCACTACAAGCAAAAGCTACTTGTACTTGTCGGGCTGGATGGTTGCAGCGCTTCGCTCAGAGTTCGGTCCTCTTCCAGACCAATCAATGCATGAGAAAACATCGGTTTCATCACTTATCGAAGAACTATACACATTTCTTCGTCAGGCCGATGCTCGTGAATTAGGCGACCTTTTCCATAAACTTGATGATGCAAAAGCAAACGGTGGCGATGTTGCAGCAATTCAAGCAGAAATTGAAAACTATGAAACTCATATCGTTCCAATTATTGCAGATATCGATGCGGGCTTTGGTAACGAAGAAGCGACTTATTTGCTTGCCAAGCAAATGATTGAAGCTGGTGCTTGCTGTATTCAAATTGAAAACCAAGTATCAGACGCTAAACAATGTGGTCACCAAGACGGTAAAGTTACCGTTCCTCATGAAGACTTCTTAGCGAAAATTAACGCGGTACGTTACGCGTTTCTTGAACTAGGCGTAGACGACGGTGTTATTGTTGCTCGTACCGATTCATTGGGTGCTGGCCTTACGCAAAAAATACCGGTATCTCAGTCTGAAGGCGACCTTGCGGCTCAGTACAACGCGTTCCTTAAAACTAGCGATGTTGGCGGTGCTGACGATGTGAATGAAGGCGACTTAATCCTTAAGCAAGGCGGAAAGCTTGTTAAGCCAGAGCGCTTACCAAACGGATTGTTCAGATTTAAAGACGGCTCAGGTTTCGACCGCGTTGTTCTTGACTGTGTTACATCACTTCAACACGGTGCAGATCTTCTGTGGATTGAAACTGAAAAACCTCACGTAGGTCAAATTGCGGAAATGGTTAACGCTATCCGTGAACAAGTGCCTGACGCAAAACTGGTTTACAACAACTCACCATCGTTTAACTGGACGCTTAACTTCCGCCAGCAAGTATTTGACGCGTGGAGTGAAGAAGGCAAAGACGTTTCTGCTTATAACCGTGCAGGCTTAATGGCAGTAGAGTACGACGATACAGAACTTGCTGCTGTAGCTGATGAGAAAATTAAGAGCTTCCAAGCAGACGCTGCTCGCGAAGCCGGTATTTTCCATCACCTAATCACGCTTCCGACTTACCACACCACCGCGTTGTCGACTGACAACCTAGCTAAAGGTTACTTCGGTGAAGAAGGTATGCTGGCTTATGTACGCGGTGTTCAACGCCAAGAAATTCGCCAAGGTTTAGCGTGTGTTAAACACCAAGCAATGGCAGGTTCAGATTTAGGCGATACGCATAAAGAGTACTTCTCTGGTGATGCGGCGCTTAAAGCATCAGGTGATGACAACACAATGAACCAGTTCGACGTTTAACGGAAAGTTCCCAACCTTTCCTTTACTGGGCACCTTAGGGTGCCCTTTTTTATCGTTATTCATAATATTTATGTTATATCTTGCTAATTTCATTACTAAAAAACTGAATATCTTTACTCGCCCTACCAATTAAATATTTAAATTCATAAACTTAAGGTAAGTAGTCAAATTTTAATTAAGACTAAACGCTTATCTGACAACAGACACAAAACGCTTTACAATACACTTCTCTAATAATCTTCAAAAAGAGCATTACAGCAATGAATATAGCGAAGGTCGATCTTAATCTATTGGTTTATTTAGATGTCTTACTGCGAGAGGGCAGCGTAACAAAAGCGGCAAACCAATTGAGTATTACGCAGCCGGCCATGAGTAACGGTTTAAAACGACTTCGCGACTTATTTAAAGACCCTCTTTTAGTGCGAACAAGCGACGGTATGACGCCCACTAAACGCGCGTTAGAACTTCAGCCTATTATTCGCGACGTGCTCGGCCGATTAGAAAGCTCTATTCAGCCAGAGTCTGAATTTGATCCGCTTACGAGCGAGAGAACCTTTCGCATTATGACCAGTGATTATGCAGAAAGTACCTTATTACTCGAGCTTGTTGGCCGGTTAGCCGACTTAGCGCCTAATATCACCTTAGATTTAATCACGCCGAGTGATGTGACGTTTCACGATGTAGAGCAAGGCAAGGTAGACATGGCGATAAACCGCTTTGACGAACTCCCCCTTTCGTTTCATCAAAAAGTGGTGTGGTATGACACCTTTAGCTGCGTAATGAGCGCCGACCATCCTTTAGTGCAAAAATGTGACTTAGAAAGTTACATTAACGCACAGCATATTTGGGTAAGTAAGACAGGCTTTGGCGTGGGCGTTGGTATCGACCCGAATGAAGTTCAAAAGCTTGGCTGGGTAGACGCAGAGCTCACAAAGATAGGGAAGCAACGGGCCATTCGCGTATTTACACGCCATTATCATGCGGCGCTTCAAATAGCGAAAAAACAAAAGCTTATTGCAACGTTGCCAAGTAAAGCAGCTAAGCTTTTCAAACACGATCCCGATGTAGTAATAAAGGAACCTCCGTTTGATATTCCTCCTATTGCGCTGAAAATGGCTTGGAGCGCACTACTTCATCACGACGCAGGTCATATTTGGCTACGCCGATTAATCAGTGATGTTGCGAGCGAAATGAATGCCGTTTAGTTGCAAATTATTATACTGAAAGCACCAACATTCACGAAGATTATGACAGCAATACAAACCATAAATTAAAAAACTATCTCTATACGCACTACACTAGGCAGAGACTTTACTAAAATGCACTTTACTGAAATGTACTTTATAAAAAGTACAGTAAGCACGTAGTAGATGCTTACCAAGTAAAACCTTTCCTAGTAACACAATGTATAGAGGTAGTTATGCAAGGATATATTACGCACGGTCGACTACAAGTTGCAGCGCAACTTGATAGCTTTATTAACGATCAGGCCATCCCAGGCACAAAAGTTCAGCCAGAATCATTTTGGAAAGGCGCTGAAGCCCTCTTTGCAGAATTCATTCCCCAAAATCGCGCACTACTTGAAAAGCGTGAACAGCTACAGCGCGCCATCGATGATTATCACAAAGCAGGCAACCCCGCTCCTGGTAGCGAATATACCGCTTTTTTAAAAAAAATCGGTTACCTCGTAGAGCAGCCTTCTGACGTTGCAGCGGCCACCACAAATGTGGATGCTGAAATTGCCACCATGGCAGGGCCTCAGCTTGTTGTACCTATTAACAATGCTCGCTATGCGCTCAATGCGGTCAACGCTCGCTGGGGCAGCCTCTATGACGCATTATACGGCACCGATGTTATCGGTACAGAAAACGGAGCAGAACCTGGCAAAGCGTATAACCCAGTTCGCGGCGCAAAAGTGGTAGAAAAAGCCAAAGCTTACCTAGACAGCATGATCCCCCTTGCAAAAGGCAGTCATGCAAATGCTGTAAAATACAAAATAGAGACGGGAAAGCTGTCGGTTCAACTTACCGATGGCGATGTGACTACCCTTGCCAATACCGAGCAGTGGCAAGGCTACCAAGGTGATATAAGCGCACCCTCTGCACTATTGTTTGCGCACAACGGCCTGCACTTTGAAATTCAAATAGACCCCACCCACCCCATTGGTGAAAGTGACTCAGCCAACGTAAAAGACGTACTCGTTGAGGCAGCAATCACCACCATTATGGATTGTGAAGACTCAGTTGCGGCAGTAGATGCTGAGGACAAAACATTGGTATACAGCAACTGGCTTGGGCTAATGAAGGGCAGCTTGCGCATTGAGATGACAAAGGGTGGCAAAAACATCGTGCGCGCTATGCATAGCGACCGTGCCTATCACCCGTCAAAGCACGTAGCTTCAGAGCAAAAGAACTCGCAAAACGAATTAGTGCTTTCAGGTAGAAGTTTGATGTTCGTTCGTAACGTAGGTCATTTAATGACAAACAACGCCATGCTATTTGATGGCGAAGAAGTGCCTGAAGGGATTATGGACGGACTCATCACTTCGCTTATCGCAAAGCACGACTTACTCGGCAACAGCGAGTATACAAATAGCCGTGAGGGTAGCGTGTATATCGTTAAGCCTAAAATGCACGGGCCTGAAGAAGTGGCGTTTTCCAATGTTTTGTTTGAACGTATTGAAGACATCATCGATGTACCGCGTAATACACTTAAAATGGGCATTATGGATGAAGAGCGCAGAACCAGCGTTAACCTTCAAGCATGCATTGCTGAAGCACAATCGCGCGTAGTATTTATCAATACCGGCTTTTTAGATCGTACCGGCGATGAGATTCATACGTCTATGCTGGCCGGCCCATTTGCTGAGAAAGCCTCATTAAAAACAATGTCGTGGATTAAAGCCTACGAAACCGCAAATGTGGCGGTTGGTTTACGCTGTGGATTGTCTGGCAAAGCCCAGATAGGAAAAGGCATGTGGCCAACCCCTGATGAAATGCAAAATATGATGGACGCGAAGATTGGACATTTAAAGGCCGGCGCGAACACCGCATGGGTACCCTCTCCTACTGCAGCAACACTGCACGCCCTTCACTATCACGATGTGAACGTGTTTAACGTACAAAAGCAATTAGACGAAAACTTCGACGGTTTAAACGACATTCTCACTATCCCGCTTTTAGCAGACACTTCAAGCCTAACTCGTGACGGTATTAAACGTGAGATAGATAACAATGTTCAGGGAATTTTAGGCTACGTTGTTCGCTGGGTGCACCAAGGTGTAGGGTGCTCGAAAGTACCTGACATTAATGATGTCGGCTTAATGGAAGATAGAGCCACACTGCGTATTTCTTCGCAGCACATTGCCAATTGGTTAGAGCACGGCATTGTAAGCGTTGACCAAGTCAAAGAATCGCTGTCACGCATGGCTGTGTTGGTAGACGAACAAAATGCCAGCGATGCTGAATACATTCCAATGACGCCAGATTTGGAAAATTCCATTGGGTTTCAGGCCGCTAGCGACCTAATATTTAAAGGTAAGGAGCAACCATCAGGTTATACCGAGCCTTTACTGCATGCTAAACGCCGTGAAATGAAAGCAAAACTAGCGCAGTCATAATACTACTTATGCAATATAACGAACGGGTGCTTTTTAGCACCCGTTTTTTCTTTGTAAAGCAAAGGCTAATCGTAAAAAAATGCAAAATATAAGTGGTGATTTATCGTCTCTACACTATGCTTACGTTATGCATTAAATACTCAGTAAATCTCACGTTGCACGCAATAACTATGAGAAAAGCATGCCAATAGAATCTGTATCCAATACGCGCATTGTTCCTATCTTTTCAGGGGGAGGAACTCGCCTTAGCGCACATATTGGCATTATTAAAGCGCTGCAAGACATGAACATCGAATTCTCCACCCTTGTGGGTGTATCTGGCGGCTCTATTGTTGCGTCATTATTTGCCAAGGGTTGCTCCGTTGAGCAAATGCGAGAGCTAGCGCTTAACACCGACTTTAAGCAGTTTACTGCTTTCAGCCTGTTCAGATTACTCCGAGAAGGCGGTTTGTCCTCAGGGGATGTATTTCAGCAGTGGATTGATGAGCAACTAGAAGGCGCAACGTTTTCAGATATGCCAATGGCCTTGAATATATTGGCTACCGATGTAAATGGTGGAGGACCCGTGCTATTTAATCGAGCCACCACGCCAGACATGAAAGTGTCTGAAGCGGTACGGTATTCCATGTCTATTCCTCTCATATTCTCATTTAAACCATTTAAAGAGTACTTGCTGGTAGATGGCGCCATATTATCGGAAGACGCACTATTTGAAGATTGGCAGGGTGACGGCACACCATCAGTATGTTTTCGCCTACAAAGCACCATGCAAAAACGCAGAATAATTAAAAAGAATGTATTACAGCTGCCCCAGTATGTGGGCATGCTTATTAGAACATTTATGACGGCAATGTCTCGGGAATATGTAAACGCCCGTTATTGGCACAACACCGTAGTGGTGAATACGGGTGAAATTTCAGCGGTGGATTTTTCGCTAACGCCAGAGATAAAAAACACCCTATTCGACCTTGGATATTCCACAACACGTGAGTTCTTGCCGAAAAAATACGCGGGATATATTCAAACAAATGGGAAAAGCAGCGGGCAAGAGGAAACGGAGCAAAAGAGCACGGTGCGTTAACTACTACTAAACGTTCTATTAAACGGTAAGCGACTGAATCCACCCAGCACTATCGCGAGAGTCGATTCACTCGGCCATCTACAACAACTGCAAGTTTAGATGTTGTAAAAATCTCGATACCAATCAACAAACGCTTTCACACCTTTGTCGATATTCGTTTTTGGCTGGTAACCAGTGTCAGCCACTAAGGAAGACACGTCGGCGTAGGTATCTGGCACATCGCCAGGCTGCATAGGTAACAGCTCTTTTTTAGCCTCTACGCCTAATGCCTCTTCTAAGGTTTCAATAAACCGAAGCAGATGTACTGGCGTCTGAGCACCAATGTTGTATACCTTATAAGGCGCTTTACTGGTACTTGGATCGGGTTGCTTGCCATCCCACTGCTCATTTGGCGATGCCACATTATCGAGAGACTTAATAACACCTTCAACAATATCGTCAATATAAGTGAAGTCACGACGGTGATTACCGAAGTTGTACACTTGAATAGTGTCGCCCTCTAAAATCTTTTTCGTAAATTTAAACAGCGCCATGTCAGGTCGGCCCCAGGGCCCATATACGGTGAAAAAGCGTAAACCAGTGGTGGGCAAGTTATACAAGTGACTGTAAGTGTGCGCCATGAGCTCATTGGCTTTCTTCGATGCTGCGTAAAGGCTAACTTGATGGTCTACATTATGCTGCTCTGAGAACGGCATAGTTTCATTGGCACCGTATACTGAGCTAGATGAGGCATACACTAAATGACCTACACTGTTGTGCCGGCACCCTTCAAGAATATTCACAAAGCCAACAATGTTTGAATCTACATACGCATTGGGGTTTTCAAGTGAGTATCGAACCCCGGCTTGCGCCGCTAAATGCACAACCCTGTCGAATTTATGCTCTTCAAATAGCGCAGTCATTTTATCCCGCTCTTCTACTCCCATCTCGATGAACGTGAAATGTGACGCCGCATCTGAGGTATTGATATGTGCTAGACGAGCGTGCTTCAGGTTAACATCATAATAGTCGTTAATATTGTCAATCCCGACAACATGGTCACCACGATTAATTAGATACTGTGATACCGCTGCGCCAATGAAGCCTGCAGCGCCGGTGACAAGAATTTTCATAGTCCATTTCTTTTAGGTTTGGGCTTTCTGAAGAAGTACTCTCCGAAAGCAAGCTTAATTAAATTGCGATACGTTTTATAAGTTACTTGCTTAAAAAGAATATGAAGTGGCATTTTTGAGCAGTAACCTAAAACATAATTGACGCTGTCCCATAGCCATCTCCCATCACTTTGAATAAATGAGGAATTTGGCACTATAGCTTTTCTAAGAATAAAGTGTCTCATACGGATGTAAAGCGACAAATTAGCAGATGCGTGCTCAGAACCGATTTCGGTATTAAAAAAGTCCTCTAACAATAATGACAAAACTATCCATTCTTGTTCAAAACCTTCTTTGATAAACAGTGCCTCTGTTTCAGCGACGTTTTCACTCGCGCTTCCTTCGCCATAAAGCAGCACGAAAATATCGGTTAAATCACGCAAGCCATTTTTTACATCTTCATTTAAAATAAGATGAAGAGCCGAGTGTAAAACGAGCCAAGCTCTCGAGGGAATGGTGGAAGAAAAATCACTGTCAGATTCACTGCTATGTATTAACGCATGAATATCTAATAACCGTCCTTTTATCGGAGGGATCAACGTATGATGAACGTCAAGAACAACACCTTCGTTATCGTGTTTCAAAGGAGGTATTTCATGTGACCACTCACGGTAATACTTATCATCATGCTCGTCCATATTTTTAAATGACCAACCAGCACCTAACAGAGCCTCCTCCGCTTTATCAATATTCTCTTTTTCAACACAAATATCGATATCGGTCATCAACCGCCCCATACTATTTCTCTTGCTACCAAGAATGTATGCAGCGCCTTTTAAGAAAACAAACGGGATATCTATCGCATTAAATAGACGAATTAGCTTCTTACCCTGCACTTCTGTTTGAATGACCTGCGCATTGGCAAAGTTAATAGCAGACAAGAACATATCTTCACAATATTCAGGAATACAGTAGAGTTGATTGCTTCGCTCTAAACGATGATAAAACGACGCTACAAGAGAGTTTTCTCGCAGCACGCGAACAAACGAGTTCCATTTGTTAGCATCAAAATCATCAAAACCATTTAAGTAACAATATGCATTTAAAAATTGCTTTTGGCTTAGCATACTACTCAACCAACCCACTCAAATAGTCATCTAAATCGTGTGCGTCACTATACTCAATCTGCATAGCCTGGCACGATGATGATATTTCACTGAGTGCTGAAAACCCCTGTTTGCCCATAATATTATAATTAAAAGCATTTCGGAGCAGCATGGCAAAAGACTCTACACTCGATATCATTCTAATTGTTGTTTCTTTATGAGGGACGTAGCGAGGAAACACCACAAATTTAGGCTTTGAGGGTACAAAGTGTCCGAATTGCTGACAAGTATATAGTCTGGCGTGTGCAATATCGCCCTTGTGAGTCCCACGCGTTATATTCGATAAATTGACGTTTTCACATAATGTACTTATCACATCAATTGATTTATTTTTCAAAGACGCTGGCCTGTACAAAGGAGACACCTCCAATGTGTTTGGGTCTATCAATGCCATTTCGTCAGAAAACATTTGCCAACCAGAGTAGCCTAAATAAGTAGCAAGAGTTGATTTACCAGACCCCGATGAGGCTGGGAATAAAATAGCCTTACCATTCTTTACAACAACGGATGAATGCAAGCTTAGCTTAGTATGCTGATATGCCGCTACAGCCCAGTTCATAGCCCACTCAATCGAAGGGAGGAGGTGCTGATCTGAAATAGGGTTAAAGGGCTTTACGCCTTCAACACTTATAATGCGCTGGCGACGAAAGAAACGGCGCAACGGCGACGTGTTTTCAATGGAAAGGGAGAAATCATAAAATCCATCTTTCTCCGGCGTTAATCTCTCTAAGTAAAGATTACTAAGTTCAGAAACAACAGGAGCAGAAAGGCCTTTAATAGAAAATGTATAGGGCCCGCTATCAATAGCTATAGTCAACGCTAAAAAATCCTTGAGCCAGAAGTTCGCTTTTTATTTTACACCTAGATGGCTCATCAGACGACAAAAGGCGATGTAAAGTAGGAAATTCTTTTTCTATGGCTGAGGTAATAAGCACTACCGACGAGTAATCGCTTTTCAGCAGTGCTATTCCCGAACCATCTTCAAATACTGTGAACGCCTCCGAGCTTTCGGAATCCAGCATTTTAGTTCACTTTTAGAAGCGCTGAAGCCTTAATACTTAGAGGGTTACTAAACAACCCAGCTATCTTAGCCGTTAAGTCACTCGCAAAACCAGCGTCAGTGACATTTTCTAGTACTACCGAAAGCAAATGTTCGCAATAAGTTCTTTCATTATAACCAGCAGGTATTCCGTTACAGAAACCCGCTTTGAGATTAAGATAAAGCGCGGCTACGTTTAGCGCAACACCAGAACCGTTTTTGAGCTCATCGAGCACGTTAATAGATGAAGTATTTGCTTTACCGTCAGCTCCGACACCCGACACGTAAACCAAATCGATGTCAGCTAAATCTTCCAACTTAGAGCGAACAGCAAATAGCTCGCCCATGTGCCAAAACTTGCTCGCATCAAACTGTGCTTTCAATGTAGATTCAGACACTTTTGAAACATTAGCGTTTTTTGCGCCTTCAAGCTTTTTGAGATCACTCTTTAATTCTGTGGACATCAAACTACCATTCCAGCCCACAATGTTCGTAATTTTGAACGCGCCATCGTAACGGAAAATTGGAAATTCATAGTGCACAGGCGAAGTCACTGAATGGTCTTCATCTAGCCATGTAGTTTTAGTAAACATGCCGCCAATAATCCCACGTGCTTTTGCATCTGGAATTGGCGTAGGGTTTTTATTCATGGAAGTGAACACAGTGTTGAATTGCGCTGCGCTGAATCCAGTTGGGCTTACGTTCTGCGATGGATCGTCTTCAGCAGAAACACGGCAAACGTTTTCTAGTGCTTGAGAACCACCTGAAACACCTGATGCATTACACGCCCCCCATACCGACTTTGACGGGATGATTGTTACACCTGCAATCGCTCCAGAAGCCTTAATAAACTTGCGGCGACTATTGTTATCCTGACTATTCACACTCTTACTCCAAAATTCTTGCCGTGACTAACACGAAACTTTAACCCTATCATGCAAAAAGTGCACCCAAAATAAATATACTTGAATTCATAAGCTTACACTCTTGTTCCGATATCGTTGTAAACTAATTTGACACTTAGAGTTTTACTGTTCTTTCGACATGAGGTTTAGTACATGCCTCACTGGTATGGCATATGATATACCTGTCGGTGCAGAAAGTGCACTTTCCTTTGTATCTTTTACTAGCACCTTATTTATCACCCCTATTATGTCGCCAGTAGTCGGGTCATAAACCGGGCTCCCACTATTACCAGGATAAGCAACAGCATCTAATTGATAAATTAGACTTGGGTTTTCTATTCTAGCCAACATACGCGACGTTAATTGGTTTGAATTATGAGCCGGTATGGCATCGGGAGTAATTGCCGATATATAACCTCTATGGGTTGCTGGATATAAACCAAGAATTGCACCAATCGGGAACCCAGTAAATGCAACCTCACTCCCAGGTGGTAAAAGAGCCTCGGTTGATAAATGAACGGCTGTCAATTTTTCATCTAATTTAAGTAGTGCAAGATCGTGCTGAGGGTCAATTTTTTCTAGAGTCGCTTTTATCTTTCTAACTTTGGTTCCTCTACCACTTAGTACAACGAAATGCTCCACTATAGAGGGATCTAACACGTCAGATACAACATGATAATTTGTGATAGCGTAGCTGCCATCTCCAACTACAAAACCTGTGCCTTGTATTTTTGGAGTCGAGTATTTGATGGGCGCCTCTATGGCAATAGCGAGCGTGCTTTCTGAAATAGCTTTCACAATGAACGGAAAATTATGTCTATCTGGTTTCGAAAACGCTTCTTTGGCCGGATATACCAGGACAATAATAGATAAAATACAAATAAGTAATCGTTGAATATTCATGATAAGTTCTTTATATATGTAACTGTATGAGACTACTTTAAAAAGAGGCACAAATCAAAATGTTAGTACTAAAGCAAATAGTGCTATTCCTTATGTCGCCCCTTTGTATCAGCCTAACCCTCCTTTTTTTTAGCGCCTACTTTTTAAAATTGTATAAAACTGAAATAGCAGCGAAATTGTTGAGAATGTCTATGAGTATACTGCTTATCTTCTCTCAGCCTTGGGTTGCGAATTTGTTATTGTATCCTTTAGAATTCTGGAAGTTTGAAATAAATGAAATTAAAACAAAACCAGAGGTTATTTTCGTACCAGCCTGCTATTATCATAGCGGTGGAAAAGTTCCTGAAATAACTCGCTGGCACGAGTGTTCACTTCAGAGAATGCTGTTAGCTTATCAATTACATTTAGAGCTTCAAGTACCGATTCATTTCACTGGCGGTAATTTTTTAAATGACGAGAGTATCTTTTTTGCTGACAAAGCAAAATCATTTATGACGTCTCTAGGAGTAGATGGCATCGACATTGTAGCTATTCCTAAGGGATATAACACAAGGTCTGAGGTGATCGCTTTAAACGCAACTTTAGCTGGTAAAACAATTGTGGCAGTTTCTAGTGCCACTCATCGTTACAGACTGTCTAGCCTTCTCTCAGATTTTAAAATTCAACATCAGGTATTAAGTGTAGACTTTCACAGTTCTGGGGAGTTAACACCCTATATAACAATACCTTCCTATGCTGCACTGAATAATACTGGCAAGGCTATATACGAATACATGGCGATTGCTAAATATTTTGTATACGATAGTAGAATTGCAGTTTAGAGTAGATAAGGTGAATACTCTGCTAGACTTTATTAGCACTGTAAAATAAAAAGCGGATGGAATCATATTCACGTGACAAACAAATCAATCATCGGTAGCGTCAAAACATTTGTTGGACCTAAGAGTCGATTAGGTAAACTGTTGTCAGGCTACGAAACTATCCGAGAAGCAAAATTTATCTCGAAGCACTTTTCAGCTTATCTTGAGCCAGCGGTAGCACTATCCGAAGATATGAAAATTGCTAGCTACAATATTCGCCACAAAGTTTACTGCAAAGAGCTTTCATTTGAGGAAGAAAACGACCTACAAATTGAGAGTGACGAGTTTGATAAATTTTCTACTCCGTGTTTAATCCGTCATAAAGCATCACAAAAGCTTGCAGGCACCGTTAGATTGGTTAGACCAACTGAATCTGGACAACTCTTGCCAATAGAAAAATACTGCCTTGACTCGATAACCCACAAAACATTATCGCCATCCAACTTCGATAGAAAAGACGTGTGTGAAATTTCAAGGCTAGCCGTGCCAAAAGAGTTTCGTAAACGTCAAATGGATAGTTTTTCTGGGGCAGCACTAGGTGTTATCAACGAGAATACCTATTCCGAAGAGGAACTTCGTTGTTTTCCATTTATCGCGATAGGATTATACTTTTCTGCAGCTGCTATGGTTATTCACTACGATATTAAGCACACTTACGTAATGATGGAACCTCGCCTTGCTAGAAGCATGAGCTTTGTGGGGATCAAATTTGAGCAAGTAGGTCCTGTTGTAAATTACCACGGAAAAAGGGCACCGTATTATATAAACCCATCTCTGCTTTACGCTAACCTAAGACCGAGCTTTAAGGTAATACTAAACGAAATCCAAGACACAATTAGCACTTACCCAAAAGGATAATTCATGTTCGACTACGAGAAAGCTTTTTCTAGAAACCTCGGCTGGGTTACGGAAAACGAGCAGATAGTGCTAAGTAAAAAGCGAGTGGCAATTGCGGGCTGTGGGGGTGTAGGTTTTGAACACGCTGTCACATTGGCGAGAATGGGTATACAACACTTTAATCTTTCTGACTTCGATGAGTTCGAAATTCACAATATGAACCGCCAAGCCGGCTGTTTTTCAAGCACTATAGGCGAGAGCAAGTTAAATGTTTTAGAAAGAACACTGTTAGACATAAACCCAAATTGCAGTATTAAGAAGTTTCCTGATGGTATAAATGAGAAAAACTTTGAAAGTTTCTTAGCGAATGTTGATGTGTATGTAGATGGTTTAGATTTTTTTGTTTTAGAAGTAAGACAAATTTTATTCGAACATTGCCGGAGTTTATGTATACCTGCAATTACAGCCGCTCCCTTAGGCATGGGGGTCTCATTTTTGTGTTTTACGAAAGATAGCATGACATTTGACGACTACTTTGTTTTTAGTAAGGCCAAGGATGAAAATGACAAAGCTATCAGATTCCTACTTGGTTTAAGCCCCTTCATGCTTCAGAAAGAATATCTAGTAGACAAAACAAGGGCAAACTTTAAGGAAAAAAGAGGACCATCTACTCCATTTTCAGTGAAGCTGTGTAGTGGTGTTATAGGCACCAACACAATCAAGCTTTTGTTAGGTAGAGGGGAAGTTGTCACAGCGCCTAAGGCGCTGCACTTTGATACGTATACGAATAGATTAAGGGTGTCTCATCTAAGGTGGGGAAACAATGGAGTTCTACAGAAGATAAAACATCGCATTGCACGTAAACTACTACTCTAATGAAACTGTTAGTCTTCCTCTCAAACCTTCTTATTAGAGATACTTGTTTCTAAACGCCCTATCAAACGTATAATTTTCTTCATTTGCCCCTAATGAATAGATAGTAAACCACCAAGTCTACTATCTATTAGGTAATGGGTAGATGGTTCAAAATTTGGCTATCTATTCTTGTCTATTAGTTCTTTGGTATCTAAATAAGCACTATTATCTGGGTCTGCTTGAAGGGCAATGTTTAAGTATTTTTTTGCCTCTTCGAATTGCCCTTTTTGCGCTAGCAAATAAGCCACATTATTTAAGGAGTCGGGACTTTTATATAGAATAGTTTTAGGTACAGACAGGTATGCTTCTAGTGCTTTTTGAGGTTCATCTGCAACACTAACCATTGCATATAACAATTTTGCATTATCATGATTGGGGTTTTCTACCCCGTGTTCTTCTAATAATTTAACAGCCTTGCCTGTTAATGAATGCTGTAAAAAATGATACGCATAATTAATAACAATTTTTTCAGATGGTTCAATTGTATAGGCTTTTTCAAGCAATGCTCGCTGCCTAGATATGTTCCCACCTTTACCTTCTAAACGAGATAACTCATAAAAGAGTTCGCCATCAAAAGGGTTTTTCTCTATCAATGAGTTCAAAAGAGCTTTAGCCTTATCTATCTCATTTTCAAAAATATAAGCCCTCACAAGCCCTCTCTCCATTGTTTGAGAAGCCTTTCCTGAGATAGACAAAGGCTCAATGGTATCGATGATTTGACTGAATTTTTTCTCACCTAGCAAAAGTCTTACTACAGACTCCATGGGGGCCGTCGAATCTGCATTAAGACTCCACTCTTCAAAGAAGGCAACAAGTTTTGGTGTGCTCCCAACAGCAAGTAGAGAAGTAATTTTAAGCTTAGTGACTGGGTCTTCTAAAGAATGCGTGTAAGCGGCTGGAATTATATCTAATGCATCGCCATAAGCTTCCTCTCTGATGAAACGCTCAGAGAAAAACGCTTTCAAGCCGATTTCTTGTTGGGAAAGTTGTCGACGTAGCCACTTTTTATTTTCTTCACTCTTGGCGTTCAGATAGCTAACAACCTTGAGTGGAAAAATGTTTAAGTTATTCTGCAGAGCTACAGCTTCAAGGTGGGAGTGATCAGGTTTAGTTTCCAACTTTTCTGCCGCGTTTATGGCGAGGTTTAAAGTTGCGTTAGACCCTCTACCACTTTCAATTAAATCGATAGTTAGTTCGTAAGCATCTTTGAACCGCTGTTCTAATAAAGCTATATTTACTTTTATATGGCCTTTTACACTTTCATCTTTAATTGAATCAACATACCTTCTAGCAACCTCTGTATTATTTTCTCTTAAATTTTGATACATCAGCGCAATTAGCACTCTCTCGTTATCTCCATCTAAAGCTAATAGTTCTTCCAACGACATTGAAGCTTCTTTGTTTAGCTTAGAACTCAATAAATTCTGAACTGTGACAGAATAAAAATTGTCTGGGTATACCCTTTTAAGGCTATCGAAAAGTAGTGAAGCCAGATACTGTTCGTCACCTTGTTTAGCCAGAGAATAAGTAATACCACTTACCGTTGAGGCGATGTCGATCTCCTCCCCCCCATCAAAAACCTCATCAATGACCCGAGTCAATGAATTTCCGTCATTTAATTTAAGTGCTGTCAATAACGCAAAAGCAGTAGCGGCGCTATTGCTTGATGTTCTAATACTTACGCTTAATAAATCATTAAAAGCACTTTCGAAATTTCCCATCTCGTAAGCGCTCACACCTCGAAGTAACTTCGCTTGCAATTCAACCTCTTGTGCCACGTTAGCTCGTGTTGCATTGCGATAGGCCTGTGCAACCTTCCCTTCCTGTAAAGCTGTCACACCCAAAATGTAGTTACCGTAAGAATGACTTTCGACAATTTCAGTTAGTTTTTGACCATATGTTTTAGCTAGTTTCCAATCACCCGCGGCCACGGCACTTCTTGCAATAAAGTAGATACTACGAGCATCATTAGGTCTTAATTCGCGATAATACTCAAACGCTGCTAAAGCTTCATCAGGTTTAAAAAGACGATGCTGATACACTCCCTGAAACCAGTATGCGTCAGCGTTATTAGGATCTTCAAAAGCGGCCTTTTCGGCATATTGTAGCGCTTGGCTAATTTGCCCGTTTTTTGCTGATAGAAAAGACTGAGACAAAGAGTCATAGCTACCTGTATCTAATTTTTTTTGAATCTCACTGACAAGCTCAGGATTGTTTTGGGTTAGGGCTGCGTAGAGAGCAAACGCATCCGCCATAGCATTCAAGTCGCTGTTATCAGAAAACAACTTAAGCGCATAGTCATATGCTTCGTTTAAAACTGCACTAGCAATGAGTTCATTAACAAAACGCTTATCACCAAGCTCATAGGCCTTATCAAAATTACTCTGCGCATCTGGAAATGCGCCCTTCATAAATTGTGCTTTTGCAAGAACACCCCTCGCTTCAGTATCCTGTGCATTTTTTTGAAGCAGTGACTTCGCTATTACTTGTGCTCTTTTATCGTCTCCCTCTTGCAACGCTTTTTTTGCATCTTGTATTTGGGAGTTTTCGTTTGGTGAACAGGCAGATAGGAGAAGGGCTATTGTTATAATTTTAATCGCGTTCATTATTCTTACTCAACTAAAAAGGGCCACTAAATAGTGGCCCATATTATCTTACTCAGCTAATTGATTAAAAGAACTTTCTACGGAAGCCCAACATCATTAGCCCTAATGCACTTATCATCAATGTTCCTGGCGCAGTAGCTTCGATAGTAGCGTTACCGTCTAATTGAGTAGTTCTTGCAAGCAAGTTCAGGCTGCAAGACGCACTTGCACTATCGCTTGCACACCCACCAGCAGCACGAACAGTAGCTCGTAAGTCATCCCACAAGCTATCGGCAGGACCGTTAGCGCCTATGATGCTTGAACAACCACCAAAGGAGATATCACCTGGGTTTGAACCGCCAAAACCTGGGCATGTATTTGCCATTGCAGTAACTTCTGCCACTGTCAGATTCGTATCTGTGTAGTAGTAAAGCTGTTCACCATTAGCATTACCTGCAGGGTTGTTGGTACCAACCTCCTGAGACTGGAGTGTTCCTGGCAATCTGCTTGAATCTTGGATAGTAGTCTTGAACGTAAGCGTTGGGGGTAATGCGGTACCATCAGCAAGGATGTCTGCAAACGAATTACCATACTCATCGAATAGCAAACCTTGCTCGGCTTGCACCAAAGCACCGTCTATTTCAAGGTTAATTTGCCCGCCGAAGTTCAGTTGTGTATTGGTAACACCAAAAGAGCCCGCAAACCCAACACGCTGACCACTAGTGTCTGCCAAAAATAAGTTAAAAATACCTTCAGTTAAGTTGGCTGCTAGTAGTTCTTCCGTAGCGGCTGTAGGGTCATTGCCGTTTAAGCCATCTAACAAATTTTCGCCATTTACGCGCGCAATTGCAGCACAGTCTCTAGCGAAACCGCCTGGTGCCGAGCAATTTCCAGTAACTGCAAGCACAGAATCGATGTAAGCATTCAGCGATACACCGTCAAAATCAGCACCCGCTTGAAGTAGGGCTGCTGCCTCTCCATCTGTAACAACTGCCTCACCGATCAACAAGTAGTCCGCTACTAGTCTGTATGGTGCTGTTGAACCGGTGCCAATTGCAGTATTCGATGTACCTAACTGTAATGTTCCAACTTCAAGGTCAGTTCCAAAGTCGAAAACAAACTCGCCATCGTCAACAAACCCGTTTTCTGTTTCGTCTATGTAATAAGAAACTGGGAAAAATGGTGGAAAATCAATTGTGTCGAAGTTTATTGTACCGCTTGCCCCTGCAACCTTGCTGTAGTCTAATGTAACAACGCTTGCCGCAGCAGAGCTAGCCATTGCTAACCCAACGAGTGTTCCTAATATTAATTTCTTCATAATGTAACTCCGGTAGAGAACTTTTTAGTTATGTCATAAACCGTAATGCAAAGCTCAGACCAAGACTTAAAAATAAATAAAAAACAGCAACTTAACAAATCAACCAATCATCATCATGATTATTTTGTAAAAAAAACAGACAGAGCATGTGAACTACTCCAGTCAATGCGCTTTAAACCTTTAATCCATTATAAGATACGCAAACTACCCTAAACTTTACAATGCAGTAACAAAAATATTTGATATATTCATATCTGTTCAGAAGAGGCCTATTTAAATTATGAAAGATATAATTACCTGCAATAGTCACGTTAAAGTTTATTCAACTCCATCTGAAGAGTTCGTAATTAACATGTGGACCAAGGTAAGCAGAAACTTGAATTTATCGAGCCCATTCCTCACACCCGAATGGGTATCAAGTTGGTACTTTTCTGCTACAAAAAAGCCAACTTTCGTAATTTATTTCGAAGGCAATGAGCCTTGTGGCGTTTGCTTTATTGGCGATACTAAGCGGGTCAAACTCGGTTTAGTGTTAAAAGTAGGTTTACTCAACCAAGCGGGTAATATCGAAAGTGATCAAGCATGGATAGAATATAATGATCTAGTTTGTGCCGACAGGAGTCGAAACAATTTTATAACGTGCCTGATTGACTACTTGAAATCCGAAGGCTTTGACTTGTTAATTGTTTCAATGATTCAACACGATGCAATACGACGATGGAATCAAGTAGCTCCTAATCCAATAGACGAAATGAATTTCAAAGGCTATACCTCTGAATTATGCAGTGGCAATTCTTTTTTTAATCTATCCTATTTATCAAAGAATACTCGCTCTCAAATTAAACGCAGCAACAATCAGCTAGAACGGCTTTACGGGCCCTTAGCTGTGGTTACTCCAAAGAACCAAAATGAATCTTTATATTTTTTAGAAGAGCTTAGTAAATTTCATAAAAAGCAGTGGTCTTCGTCTATTGAAGGAAGTGGTTTTAACAACCCCGCCTTTACTTTACTTCAGAAGCGACTGATTGAAAATAAAGAGCTAGCGGCAATTGTAGGTGTATTTGCAGGGGAGACCGCTTTAGGGTTTTGCATCAATTACTTGCATCAACAAAAAGTTTTTTTCTATTGCTCAGGCATTAATCACGAGTTATCTACCAAACACATCAAGCCAGGTTACAGTATGCATAATTCTCTTATGCAATATTATGCAAAGCTTGGGTTTAGCCATTACGATTTTCTTGGAGGCGACGCGAGATACAAGGCGAGTTTTTCAAATAGTGAATATTACCTATCTTCGGTAACTATCCCCTTAGGATCCTTCAAGGCCCTACTAGCTTCCATTTACGCTGGGCTCAGAAATATAGTTCAGCATTGACTTCACTTGAATCATTTACAGGTAAAATCGCTTTTATTTTTGACATCAGTTCTTCTTTGAAATATTAAATTCGCTTAAGCAGCCTCGCCGGATTTCCCCCAACAATAGCCCTCTCTGGGACATCATCAGCCACCACAGCTCCAGCTGCCACGACGCTCCCCGCGCCAACATTAGCCATTACCAACGCGCCATTACCTAGCCAACAATTTTCGCCTATTTCAACTTTGGTAAATGCACCGCCTTGGTCCTTTATTGGCTTTGAAGGGTCTGAAAAGTTGTGCTGCCCTTTTCCACTCATAATATGGACACCACTACCTAATAATGTGTTTTTACCAATGCTGCATTTGCCGATATTGCATTGAGGCCCAATATACACTCCCTCATCAATGCTCGTGTCTTGCTGAGAAAACAATGTACCAAAAGAAATAACGGCATCAGGTGAGCATTTTTTAAAAGCAAATCGATAGAAGCCGCTGCGTAAATAACTCCCCATCTTGCCGGGTAACAGTGACAGAGCCTGGCTGTAACTCGTTATCAGAGCATCTTTATTTAAAAGCAACGACAGTAGTTTATAAGAAATTGTGACAGGGCTAATAAGAAGCGCTAGAACCAAAAAAACAATATGCTTAATAAGTTGCTTCATATTTTTTCCAATGCCTGTTTAAGCGGCTGTAACTGCTGATTCCAAGAATATGTACTGTGTAACGCATTATATGCGTTATCTGCTAGCTGTTGCGCTGTGTCAGTTTTTTTTACGCAATCTACACAGGCGTCTATAAAGCTGCTTTCTTCGTTTGCAATATACATAGTATTCTCACTCGCATAGCTAATTCCCTCGGCTCCCATGCTAGTGGTTATCACGGGTAATTTGCATGCAGCAGCCTGTAGCACTTTGTTCTGAACGCCCCTCGCAAGTCGAAACGGAGCAACAAAGGCAGTCGCTTTATGAAAGAAAGGCAGCATATCGTCTACAAACCCAGTAACTTCAATCGCTTTGTCTCGCTCTGATAATTGCTGTATCTCTTTTGTCGGGTTCATGCCACCTACTGTGAAGGTGGCGCCAGGCAAACTTTGCTTTATTATTGGCCAGCAGTGTTCTACAAACCACATAACGGCATCTACGTTTGGTTTGTAATCCATAACGCCAGTGAAGAGAAAATTTGTGTCGTTCGCAGGCGTTGGGGCGGGAAAAAAAGCAGAAAAATCTAAACCGTTTCCTAGCACTTTAACCGGTTTGAACGCACTCACTGTTTTTTCAAATAACCGGGTTTCCTCTTTAGCAATAAGAAATGTGTCTTCAAACTCTTTATTCGCTCTCGCTTCAAGCCTTTTTATTCGCTTGCTCTCTCGACGATATACCACTCTCATAGGAAATGAACTCGACTCAGCATACTGTCGCCATTTATCAGAGTCTACATCCATCATATCCATAAAAAGCGCACACGTTCTATCATCATAATTAGCAGCATTAAACACATAGTATCCAAGACTTGAAGCGCTGAGTAATAGTGCATCGCAGCCATTTATTAAACAGGCATTCACTTCCTTTTGAAGCGCACTGCTATAAAACGCGCCAACGCTAATGGCTTGTCGATGCAGCAATGCCCAACTATAGCGCTTAATTTTATGAGGAAGAGGGAATACTGTCACCGAAATATCTAACTTCTTACCAAGCTCCTTTGCGTCGGCACTATCTTGTGTGTTTTCGCCTAAACAAAGCACATCAACGCAATAGCCAAGTTGTGTTAAAAACTCAATCTGATGATAAGTACGAAGCTTTTCGCCCTTATTGGGCGGGTAAGGCACCCGCTGAGATACGACAGTGATTTTGCGAAGCTTCGCCATTTTTACGTCCATTAGCAAAATTTTTAATTCCCTTAGCTATAGTACGTTGTAGGCTGTAACTCGTCAAAATAACCAACAGTAGAAGTTTTGATTCCAATATATTGACTATGTCTCTCACTTCACACGGCAAACTCTGTTTGCATTTTTTCTAGCCGTGTTGCCATTCTATTGTTCAATTGCATAGAAAGGTAAACACGTTGGCATTACATAACAAGTGATATAAAGTATTGCGGTGTTTTAAAATTGCCTATCACGGAAGACGTACAAGTAGCCCAATGCAGCATATTGTTTTTAGTTTACGTAACGCGAGTTCGCACACTCAACGCGGCTCATTCTGTGTTGGAGTGCCTTGCCCTGAAGGTAAGTTTTCGGTTTCAGAACCACTCGAATTAATTGATGAAGATGGTGAGTATGTAAGGGCTTCACTGGAAGTTCGGCATTTGTGGCACAACGGCTCAATAAAGTGGCTATACATCACGGGTATAACGTCTATACCGTCAAATGAAACCAGAAATTACTCGCTAAAACTGGCTAAAGTCACTCAGCCTACTTACATTAATCCCGTTAAGCCAAGAGACTCGAAGGGCCTAATAGACATCACGCTATCAAACGGCAAGATGGTTACGATAAATCGCAATCATCCAGGTTGTTTACACTTCAATAATGAACTAACAGCGTCGTTAACCCACTACTACGGCAACAAACACAACGCCCTGCCCTTTTCACATATAAGTGATTTTAGTTATACGGTGTTAAGAAGCCATTGCCATAATGTAGCAGTGAGAATTAAACACACAGGGCAGCTTGAGATACAAAACAAAGCCCTGGATATTGAATATCAAAGCACGGTTTTTTTAGCCAATGGTGACGTGTTAAGCGATATCACCATAACTAACCCAGCGGCATCTTTGCACCCAAATGGACAATGGGACTTAGGCGACCCATCATCTATATGTATTAATGAGTTGTCACTCGCTATAAGCAAGCAAGCTAACACCTTATATGTCAACGATAATCAAACGCTTAATCCCACTTTTGACAGTGCGTTCATTCACCAGGCATCCAGTGGAAAGCCACATTGGCAAAGCCCTGTGCATGTGAACGCTGGCGACGAAGTAAACTTAGCCCATAAAGGCGTTAAAGTTTTTCGCAATGGCGAATTAGAATACGAAGCTGATCAATGCCAACCTTTCGCTACATTTAATTTAGAAGACAGTTCTGATTATGTGCTTGAAGCAAAAGAGTTTTGGCAGCACTTTCCCTCAGCAATGACCGCGACTAAAGATAGTACGTTTGTTAGCTTGCTAGGTGCGAAAGATAGTGAACCACAAGAACTACAACCAGGAGAGCAGTTAACGCGAACTATAACTTTATCGGTAGGCCCCATTACCACCTTCGAAGTGACACTTTGCAAAGACTGGATTCAGCACACCTCATGCCTTCCCTTTACGCCCTTCAATGCCCCTCGACAACTTCAGCAACTTGTGGAAAAAGGAATAGAAGGCGACAACTCATTTTTTGACAAGCGTGACAGTATTGATGAATTTGGGTGGCGGCATTTTGGCGAACTATATGCCGACCACGAAAAGGCGTTGGCTCCAGACGCAACTTACTTTGTCTCTCATTACAACAATCAGTACGACCCGCTTTGCGGCATGCTATATCAATGGACGGTGAGTGGCGATCACCGTTGGAAAGAGTTAGCAGATAACTTGGCAAAACATGTTGCCAATATTGATGTTTATCACACTTCCCTTGATAAGCCTGAGTACTCTGGGGGGCTTTTTTGGCATACCGATCACTATGTACCTGCACATACTGCAGGGCATAGAACGTATTCAAAAAACCAACCGACAGGTGTATACGAAGACCACGCTGGCGGCGGTGGCCCAGGTGGACAGCATTGCTATACCAACGGCTTGCTGCATCACTACTTATTGACCGGAAGCAGCACCTCCAAAAACGCTTTGCTAGAAATTTGTGACTGGATAGAAAGATACTATGAAGGTGATGGCACGCTGCTAAATGCTTTATTGCTGGTCAAAAATTCAGGAACAGAAGGCATTAAAAACGTAAAAACAGGTCAGTACCCATTAGACAGAGGAACGGGTAATTATCTGCAGGCTCTAATGGATAGATATACTTTGTTAAGTGAAACAGAAGATTTAAAAAAATGCGCACATATCATTCAGCACACGGTTTCGCCTTTAGATGATATTAGTGAGAGAAATTTAGACAATGTTGAAGCAACATGGTTTTATACTGTCTTCTTTCAGGCAGTTTGCCGGTTTATTCAGCTTAAAGAACTGCATCGGCAAAATGATTACGACTATGCCTATGCAGTTAAAGCACTATCGCATTATGTAACCTGGATGGTTAACAACGAATATGTGTATTTAGAAAAGCCTGACATTTTAGAGTTTCCGAATGAAACATGGACAGGTCAAGATTTACGAAAGCTTTGTTTACTCGCTTTTGCCGAAGCCTACCTACCCAACTTAGTGAGCGAAATAGAAAACAAAAAGCATGATTTACAAACCAAGATTATCGATAGACTTACTAGCACTAAAGAAAGTGAGACCACACGTCTGCTGTGTTTGATGATGCAAAATATGAACTTTGAATCCTTCGAGGCAATACCGCGCCCCATGTTTATAGACAGCAGCATGAAGATAGAAACACACTCAGAGAGTCTTAGTTCGTTTCTGTTTACTTCAATTCGTCATTTTTCCCTTGGCAAAGAGCGCACCCAAGCAGTAAAGCGCTTTGCGCAACTTCAACAATGGCTAGGCAAACCGTGAGAGAGCTAAAATGACCGCGTTAATTAGCTTTATAATCCCTCACAAAGGCAGAGAGAAGATGCTTATCGACACCCTCGAAAGTATAAAGCATCAAACCCTGCCCGAAGATCAATTTGAAGTGGTTCTTGTTAGCCAAAACACCAATGTATCGTCTAGGCTCAAAGAGTTTGAACAATTCTTTTCTTTAAATATTATTTACAACGATGATGCAAAAAGTATTTCGCATTCTAGAAACTTAGGCGCGGAAAAGGCGAAAGGTACTTACTTTGCGTTTCTCGATGCTGATGTCAGCCTTGCAAGTGACTATGCGCTGGTAATGCTTCAAAAACTAAAGCATTCACCTTCGCTTGCCTTAGTCGCTGCAATGCAAATTAACTCAGAAAATGCGCCGCCGCTAGAGCGAATAAGAACCTCGCTTAGCAATGCTGAGTTAGATACCACCGTTAGCTTTTTGCCTGGCAGGAATCTGTTTTTGCACAAAGACACCTTTGCAAAAGTAAATGGCTTTCCAGAACACCTTTTAACCTGCGAAGATTATTATTTTACTGGGCAAGTTAACGAACATGGCGGCCTTTACTACACCTCTGAGACTCATTATGTGCACTTAGGGGAAGACAAAGCCTTCGGCCCCATGTTTAAAAAAGAAATTTGGCGTGGACAATCAAATATAGCGTCAACCAGTGGCAGGCCGATACCGCTTCGTGAGCTACCTAGCTTTATCGTTCCTTTTGCCGTTAGCTTAGGCATTATAATTTTATTGCTTTGCCTACTGTATTCACAAACCAACTTCGCTATTATATTCAGCATAATCGCAGGAGCACCTCTTTTGGCATATACATTTAGGCTTAAAAAGTTGGTAGGCAACACAGTATCGTTTTTTAATTGCCTACGCTTTTACCTTGTGTACTTTCCAGCAAGAGCCATAGGAACACTATTAGGAGCACGCGGCTCGGTAACCACCAGCTCGCATAAATAATAATGAAAATATTGCAGTTTATTTGTTCTACGGGTTTTTATGGCGCAGAGCGCTGGGTATTGGCACTGTCTAAACACATGCCTAGTCATGTAACTAGCGAGCTGGCAGTAACGTTAGAGCCAGGCACCGAAGACTTAGAGCTCGTTAAACAATTTCAACCTATCGGTAAAACCCACCACGTTCCTATGCATGGCCGATTCGATTTAGGTGCCGTAAAAAAACTCGCTGCACTTATAAAAGACAATAACATCGATATTATTCATACCCACGGTTATAAGTCAGATATTTTAGGGGTTATGGCGGCTAAAAAAGCGGGCATTCCCTGCGTTGTAACGCCACACGGCTTTGAAAATGCGGCAGACTTTAAACTTCGCCTATTTATTTGGGCCGGATGCCAGGCAATGCGCTTTGCAGACAAAGTGGTGCCACTTTCTAGGCAGCTTATGTCCGATGTAAAGCAATTCAACATTGCTGAACATAAATTAGCTTATATTCAAAATGGCGTAGATTTATCAGAAGTTGAAGCTGTAAGAGTAACCAAGCAATCAAAGCCGGAGAACAGTAAAAAGGTAATAGGGTTTGTTGGCCAAATGATTAGCCGCAAAAACATTACCGCTATACTAGATTGCTTTGATGCGCTGTATAAAAAGCGTAATGATATAGAGTTAGTGTTTCTAGGGGATGGTGAAGACAGGCCTAAGTTAGAATCTTATGCAAACACGTTAGACAGCGAAGGGGCAATATCATTTTTAGGCTTTAGAAATGACAGGCTAGAACAACTTCGCGATTTTAATATGTTTGTAATGACATCCACACTTGAAGGCATTCCGCGTTGTTTAATGGAGGCCTGCGCCATGGAAATTCCGGTTTCGGCCTATAACATTGCTGGTATTGACCAACTTATTACTCACAAAGAAAGCGGATTACTCACACCGCTTCATGATACCCAGCAACTTCAAAAAGACTGGGAAACGTTACTAGACGATACTCATTACGCTCAGCAGCTAGCGCAGAACGCGCGCACATTTGTGCAAGAAAATTTCTCAGCACAGCGGATGGCTGATGAATACTACGAATTGTTCTCTACTATGCTAAACGAGCAGCAAAATGGGTAAACCAAACGTATTGTTTGTACTCACCATAGACACTGAAGAAGAATGGCAGTGGGACAGTGAGTTTCCCCAGCATGATTGTTCAGTAAAAAATGTTGAGAAGCTTCCTGCATTTCAAGCCTTTTGTGAGTCGCTAGGCATAAGGCCCACCTATTTTGTTGATTATGCTGTGGCCAACGACGCTCAGGGCAGCCATATTCTTCGCGAGTTTGTAAAAACCAAAAAAGCAGAAATTGGTGCCCATTTACATCCGTGGTGTAACCCGCCCTACTTTGGTAAAACAACAGAAGCGGAATCCCATGTTATTAATTTGCCTGAAGAACAAGTTGTACAAAAACTTGATGAACTAAACCGTGTTATCAATGAAAAAATAGGAGTTACGCCACGCTCCTTTAGAAGCGGTCGTTGGGGTATGAAAGGTAAAACGCTTGAACTGCTTGCATCGCGCGGAATTACTGTAGATAGCAGCGTGTACCCGTTTTACGAAAACCCATTCTTTCACTGCAAGGGCGCACCTAATACTCCATACTACCCTAGCTTTGACAATGCCCTTCAACCTGGAAATCAACAAAACATAATGGAAATTCCTGTTACTGCTGGCTTTAACGTATCAAACTTCCGCAATGCAGATAATATCCATTCAGTTTTATCTAGGCCTCCATTTTCAATGTTAAGAATAATTGGCATGCTTTGGCATACCAAAATTCTCAAAAAAATATACCTTAGTCCTGAGTTATCCGACACTAATAGTATGATTGAGCTAAGTGATACCTGCTTGAGTAAGCAGCATAAGGTAATACACATGTATTTACATAGCTCCAGCTTAATTGATGGTGTAACTGGTTTACTTAATGTAGATAACGCTTATGACTTAATTTGTCTTCGTATTATTGACTTTTTAAAAGACTTGGAAACAAAAGCAAATATTTCGTTTTGCACTATCACTGAAGCAGCTGAGCGACTAAAAGAGAGCGAAGTACCATTAATCGCAAACTCGCCAAAGGAGCATTATTTTGGAAAATGATGTTCAAAATTTTGATAGTCAGATAGAAATTCAAATCGCTGCGTATAGCGACTTACACAGGTGGAACGATTACGTAAGCCAGCATACCCGTGCATCTGCCTACCATCGTTTTGGTTGGCTGCAAGCAGTCAAAGGTGCTTATGGCCATGACAGCTTTGGCATCATAGCTAAAAATAAGGAGACTCAGAGCATCGTGGGCGTAATGCCCTCAGTAATTATGAGAGCGCCTTTTTTAGGCGCTCAGCTTTGCGCCCTTCCATACTGTGATGTGGGCTACGCTATTGGTGACAACGCAGAAATTGAAGAACAACTGCGACAGTACTTAGTTGAATACGTAAGTAAAACGAACACTAAAAAATTAGAAGTACGCAATATTGATAACACAGCTCAACAGCCTGAATCACTTAAACACCAAAAAGTGCGTATGCTTTTGCCTTTACCTGAAAGTAGTGAAGCACTATTGGCAGGTTTTAAATCTAAGCTTCGTAGTCAAATTCGCAAAGCTGAAAAGAATGGCCTAACTGCAGTTCTTGGAACTGAACAAAAATTCATTGACGAATTTTACAACGTTTATGCAACGAACATGCGAGATTTAGGCTCGCCTGTACACGCTAAAAAGTGGTTTCAACAGGTAATTAAAGCATACGGCAGCAACAGCGTTATTGGTGTGGTTTACCACGACGGCAAAGCAATTGGTGCAGGGTTAGTTATCAAAAATAACACTAATGCCTCTATTCCGTGGGCCTCAACACTTCGGGAATACAACAAACTTGCACCTAATATGCTTTTGTATTGGTCGTTATTAGCTCATTGTGCTGATAACAGCGTCGAGTGCTTTGATTTTGGCCGTTCTACTTTTGAAGAGGGTACTTACAAGTTTAAAAAGCAATGGGGCGCTGAGCCGCAACTGCTTAACTGGCAAAAGTACAATTCAACAGGTAGACCGATTACAGAAGAAATTGATTCGTCGCAACAGAGTAAACTGCGTTCAATGGCAGAAAGCATATGGCAAAAGCTACCGCTTAGTATAACTGTTTCAGCAGGGTCGTTAATTCGGCCTTACATTTCATTATAGGATCGTAAAGTATGTGCGGCATTGCAGGGTTTAGCCTGTTTAATTATCAGGAAGGCGGAAGTGCTTCACTAGAAGCAATGC
This sequence comes from Alteromonas genovensis, assembly GCF_010500895.1. GTDB lineage: Bacteria > Pseudomonadota > Gammaproteobacteria > Enterobacterales > Alteromonadaceae > Alteromonas > Alteromonas genovensis. The sequence goes on along the minus strand of NZ_JAAAWO010000001.1, from coordinate 481,399 downwards.
ACAAAGCCATCGTGCACAGAGGCCCCGACGCAAGCGGTATATATTTAGATGAACACATTGGTTTATGTCATCGTCGACTCAGTATTTTAGATTTATCGGAAGCGGGCAACCAGCCAATGTATTCTGCCGACAATAATTTAGTTATTGTATTTAACGGTGAAATTTATAACTTCTTAGAACTACGAGCAGATCTTGAGCAACAAGGCGTTACCTTTAAAAGCCATACCGACACTGAAATAATCTTAGCGCTTTACGCGCGAGAAGGTGTTAAATGCCTCGACAAATTAAATGGTATGTTTGCTTTTGCCCTTTGGGATAAAACAAAACAAGAGCTATTTATTGCTCGCGATCGCTTAGGCAAGAAACCTCTTTATTATTTTTCTGACAAGGGCCGCTTTGCGTTCGGTTCAGAAATTAAGGCCATACTTGCACTGCAAGATATTCCAAGAGAAATACGTTTAGACGCAGTGCACGACTTTTTTGCCTACCAGTACGTACCTGACCCTAAAAGCATTTTTAAACACATTCACAAGCTCCCCCCTGCGCATTACCTTGTTTTGGATAAAAATGGGTTTTCCATAAAAGAGTATTGGGACTTAAGTTTCAAGCATGTCACAGGGGACAGCGAAGAGACGAACAAACAAAAGCTTAAAACGCTGCTAGAAAAAGTAACGAAGCAGCGCATGATTAGTGATGTACCTTTAGGTGCCTTTTTAAGCGGTGGTGTGGACAGCTCTGGTGTGGTAGCTATGATGGCCGAAGCGAGCGACACGCCAGTTAAAACGTGTACCATTGGGTTCGACAACAAAGCATTTAATGAAGCGGATTTCGCACGGGAAATAGCTGAAAAATACCATACCGAGCACCATGAATTTACGGTACATCAAAATGTTGCAGAGCAATTAGAACACATTGCAAGCTTTTTTGATGAGCCCTTTGCCGACCCTTCCTTAGTACCCACGTTTTTCGTGTCTGAACTGGCCAGAAAGGCGGTTACAGTGGCATTAGCAGGCGATGGCGGCGACGAAATGTTCGCAGGGTACGAAAAGTACACCACAGACGATATCGAAAACAAACTTAGAAATAAGTTTCCTGAAAGCGTTAGAAAATCGATATTCCCAAGTCTTGCTAAAATAGTTGGCACACTACCAGGGGCAATTGGACGAAAGGGGAAATCGCTACTTACCAGTTTATCGCACGATGCCGCCATGGGCTTTTTCATCACAAACAGTATGATGACCGACGATATGTGGAATAAGCTGGTTAAACCTGACGTAGCCGCAACGCTAAACGGTTACCACCCTAGCCAATATACTCTTGATATGTATAACAAGGCCGATGGACCTGACCATTTAAGTAAAATTTTGTACACCGATATTAAAACCTATATGACAGGCGATATTTTGGTGAAAGTAGACAGAATGAGTATGGCTAACTCTCTAGAAGTACGGGCCCCTATTCTTGATTATCAAGTGGCAGAATTTGCCGCTACCCTTCCCTCTTCACAAAAATACCGTGATGGTGAAAAAAAGTACTTACTGAAAGAAGTGTTTAAACCGTTTATTCCCGACTCTTTGCTGTATAGAAAAAAAATGGGGTTCAGCACCCCCTTAGATGAATGGTTCAGGGGCGAGTTAAAAGCACTGTCAGAATCAAAACTGCTTCAATGCAATGAGGGTTTAAGCGATGTATTTAATACAGCCGCCATTAATTCTATTTGGCAGGAACATCAAAGCCATACGAAAGACCACGGCATTGTATTGTGGAGCATGCTGATGTACCAAATGTGGTATGACCGATATGCCGTTATACAAGAGCGTTCATCATAATGAAAGTAATGCACGTTACCTACGACATGCGTATTGGCGGCACTGAAATGGTGATCAAGAACCTCATAGAGGGCAATACCGAAGCCAATATTGACATGTCAATTTATTGCATAGAGGCCCCTTTAGGCCCATGGGGTGAAGAGCTAGCGAAATCTGGTATTTCCATCACTACACAAGAACGCAACCCAGGGTTCGATACATCGCTTATTAAGGCAATAAGGCAACATGTTAAAGAAAACAACATAGACATTTTGCACTGCCACCAGTACACCCCTTGGGTTTATGGTGTATTAGCAGCCGCCTTTACAAAAACCAAGGTTATTTTTACGGAACATGGGCGCTTTTACCCTGACTCTACAAGCTGGAAAAGAAAGCTCGTTAACCCAATATTGCTCTCTTTTACGTCGAAGGTAACCGCCATCTCAAAGGCGACAAGCGATGCATTGGCTACCTATGAATTCATTCCTAGCCGTAAGATTGACGTAATTTACAACGGCATTAAACCATTAGTGGTAAAGCAGAACGAAGTAGATGCGTTGCGCACGCAGCTAGGGTTTAATGAAACCGATATAATACTGGGTACCATTGCACGGTTCGACCCGATTAAAAATCAGCTTATGATGATTAATGCATTTGCAGATGCCGCCAAAGGCCGAAACGACCTTTATCTACTGCTGGTTGGTGACGGGGAAATGCGTGAAGCATTGCAGCAAGAGGTAAATAATTTAGGCATTAACAATAAGGTTATTTTTACTGGCTATATTGCTAAACCTGCAAACTATTTAGCGCTAATGGATGCTTTTTTACTTTCATCATTAAGTGAAGGAACGTCGATGACGTTGCTTGAAGCAATGAGCTTAGGCAAACCTTGTGTAGTAACCGATGCAGGCGGCAACGCTGAAGTTGTCACTCACAATACTAACGGCCTAGTAACAGAAAACGATAACAAGAATGCATTTGCAGCAGCAATATCACAATTAACACAGCACCATGAAATGCGCGAAAATTTTGGTAAAAATGCGATCGAGAAATTTGAATTGCAATTTAGTGCACAAAAAATGAACGAAGCATTCCGAGTTCAATACAATTACCTCGTACCGTAGGTTCAGTGAGAATTTAACGTGAAAGATAAACAAAAAGTAGAGTTGGTTTTCTCTGAAGTATTCCCACCAATGCATGGCGGAAGCGGTCGCTGGTTATGGGAGGTATACTCTCGCCAAGATGCCAATAAGTATGTTGTTGTTGCCGGTAACGCAGAAGGTGACACTCTTTTTGATAGTAAAGCCGAACTAAAAATTCATAGAATTTCTTTTAACTACACGTCTTGGTCTGATTGGGCGCTATTTTCACTTGGCGGCCTTATTTTTTATACCAAGCTTTTCCTAAAACTTAGGAAAATTATAAGGCAATACGATGTAACGGCAATTCATTGCGGGCGATGCATTCCTGAAGGCTTTATTGCCATGCTGTTCAAGCTTTTTAAAGGTATTCCTTATTATTGCTATATACATGGTGAAGATATTGAGAATAGCGCAACCAGCCGAAGTATGACAGCCATGCTACGCCCGGTGCTTAAGCGAGCAAACCTTCTAATTTGTAATAGTAAAAATTCGCACCGTTTGCTGCTTGAACATTGGGATGTTCAAAAAGATAAATGCTGTATTGTTAACCCTGGGGCGAATACATCTGCATTCGTACCCGCCCCCCGCTGTGAAAATACTCGCGAAAAGCTTGGTTGGACAGACAGGTTTGTATTGGTGACAGTTTCTCGACTAGAGGAACGCAAAGGACACGATATGATGGTTAAGGCCATGGCTGATATTGTGAAAAGTGTTCCCAATGCATTGTATGCCATTATTGGTAGCGGCCCGCGCATTGAATACCTTAAACAATTAACGCACGAACTAAATTTACACGATAACATTAGGTTTATGCCCAATGTAAGCGACGAAGACATGGTGGCGTGCTATCAACAGGCAGACGTTTTCGTTCTACCCAATAGAGATGTTGGGCGTAACATTGAGGGTTTTGGCATAGTAATGATAGAGGCGCAAGCCTGTGGCATACCTGTTATAGGAGGTATGTCTGGCGGCACACCAGAAACATTAGTACACGGCCAAACAGGGTTCAGCGTAAATTGTAGTGCGCCAGATGAACTTGTTGAGCACGTGATTTTATTAGCGCACGATAATGAGAAGCGCGAAAAAATGGGGTTGTTTGCCCGTAAACATGCAGAGCAGTTCGACTGGGAGATAAAAGGCCCTGAGGTAATACAGAACATAGAACGCTTGGAGCCTACCGAGTGATATCCGCACTACTATACTTATTACCATTTTTGACGGGCCTGGCAATGTCTTTACGACACGGCCCCGTGCTGATTTTTATGGTTTACCAGCTCGATTATTTCTTAAACCCACAAAATAAGTGGTGGGGAAGCTACTTACCGTTCTTGGGCGCACAATTTTATCTTGTGTTAACAATGTTAATCGTATTTTTCATCGGGTTTGGAAAATACTGGCCAAACAAATACTTTAAACACCCTCAAATTGCATTTATGTGGCTAACCATTATTTGTTTTTGTGCCGCTTATTTTAATGCGCCTTATCTTCAATATCATATTTCAGCGATGGATGCTCTGCTTACAGTGGCAGCAGTGACATTTCTCATTGTCAAATTATGTACTCAGAAAAAACATATCTCTTGGATAGTCGATACATACCTTCTCAGCGCTTTCCTTTTAGCTTTTTATATATTTGGATGGGGCCGTGATAACTCTGGTCGAGTGGCCGGTGTTGGAATGGTGGATGCTCCCGATGCTAACTTAGTGGCAGCGGCACTAGCCCCAACTATTGTGATATTTATAGCCAAGCTTATTGCTCACAAATCGTTAATCCAACGTGGGATATATTCTATTGGGTTAATTTTTTCCCTTAACTCGCTGATATTGATTAATAGTAGAGGCGCATTTTTGGGCGTTGTCGCTGGCGTTTCTTATTTTCTATTTATTAGCTTTAGAAATAAAGCTTTCACAGCCAAGGAGAAAGGTACAATTTTTCTTGGCATGCTACTTTTTGTGGGGGCTTTCTTTAGGCTGGCAGACGATACCTTTATTAACCGAATGATGACAGTTCAAGAACAGTCGACATTGAACGAACAGCAAGAAACAGGTTCAACTCGCGTCTTTTTCTGGCTTGCCTCAATAGAAATGGCCAAAGATTACCCCTTCGGAGCCGGCGCGGGGGCCTTTCAATATTATGGAACATACTATATTCCAACTCATATCGACACTGGAAAGTCTCGGCAACGAGCTGTTCATTCAACGTGGTTTGAAACACTTTCCGAAGCTGGTTTTCTTGGCCTTTTGTTTTTTACGCTTATGATATGGTACACATTCAAAGCTTTCGCTCGTGTTAGAAAAGAATTGTGGAAGCGAAAAGACTTTATTGCTAGTTCATTTGTTCTTTCTTTGTCTAGTGGCTTTGTAACATTTATCGTTTGCATGACATTCATTAATAGAATGCGTGCGGAAGTATTATATTGGCTCGTTGCACTTTCCGCTTGCTGTCTCAATATGTATTTATCCAAGAGCGATCACCAACCTTCAAAGCAAGAAGCTAGTTTAAGAAAAAGGAATAACCTATGACTCTTCCTAATTTCATTTGTGTAGGCGTACAAAGGGCTGGCACAACGTGGTTATATGAATGCCTAAAAGAACACCCTGAGGTGTATGTGCCAGAGGTAAAAGAGCTAAATTTCTTCAGTAGTCATTTTGAAAAAGGAATAGAATATTATGCGTCATTTTTTGAAGACGCTGGTGCTGAACATAAAGCAATAGGTGAACTTTCACCAAATTATTACCATATTAAAACAGCTATTGACCGAATATCTGCTGCCCTGCCGAATACCAAAATTATATTAATTTTACGAGAACCGGTAGCGAGAAGTTATTCCCACTATCAATTAAGCCTAACAAATCAATGCAATGGAATGACCTTTGACGAAGCAATGGAGCAAGTACCAATAATTAGTACGCTAAGCATGCAAGCGACATTTGTCGAACACATCCTTAAGTCTTTTCCTCGCAACAATATACACCTAGCATTTTATGACGAACTTCAAAATGAACCTCGATCATTCTTAAAGAGGGTTTATGGTTTTTTAGATGTTGATGATAGCTTTACCCCCTCTATTCTAAATAGCCGTGTGAATAGAATTATATTTCCCCGTACCCAAGAGTTTCTTAAAAGATTGGGTTTATCTAAACTAGTTGAATATATTAAGTCCGGTTGGTTAGGAAGTGTAATTAAGGAAAAGTATAATACTGGAGGTAGGAAAAAAGAGTTGAAAGTTAACAATGTTCACAAAAGCAAGTTCTTGGGAGATATTGAAAAACTTGAAGAGTTACTGCAAATTGAGCTTTCTCATTGGAAAACTAAATAAACTTCAATGTATGAATTGTACTTTTAAGTTCATATAATTAGATAAAAAAGGATAATGTGCGCAACGATATTCAATTTTTGAGAGGTATTGCCGTTCTCTACGTAGTTTTTTATCACAGCGGATTAGACTTTTTACCGCAAGGCTTTCTCGGCGTAGATATTTTTTTCGTTCTATCAGGTTTTTTAATCACTAAATTAATTCTAGAGCAAATAGAGCAGAATAAATTTAGCTTCTTAAACTTTTATCAACGACGTGTGAATCGACTCCTTCCTGCTTTATATGTAACACTTATATTAACATCGCTACTAAGTATACTTTTTCTTACCGCTTCACAGCTACAAGACTTTTCCTATCAATTGATAGGTGCAGTAACATTTAGTGCAAATATGGTGCTTCCCTCGCAGACTGGTTACTTTGATGCAGCAGCAGAAGGAAAACCACTTCTCCATATATGGTCCTTATCTCTCGAAGAACAATACTATTTTTTGTTGCCTCTAGTATTATTTTTAACTCCCAAAGGGCTTCGAGTCGCAGCATTAATATCTGTTTTTATGGCCAGTATTTACATGTGTTTTTCATGGTCTAATGCTACTGACCAAAACGTACCCTTTCTTTGGCGTTTTAGCGATGTCAGCAAATATGAGTGGTCATTTTATATGTTGCCAACAAGAGCTTGGGAGCTTCTAGCAGGTTCAGTCACTGCATGGTTGTATTTAAATAAACGAATTGCAGTCACTCCGCGTACTAAGATTGCTTGCCTTTCTATAATACTGACCTTAGGTTATCTACAAATAACGCAATCCCACCCAAGCATAGAAGCACTAATCATTGCATGCTGTACGGCTGTTATTCTATTAGGCGATGATCTATGGCTCTCGCAAAACTTTATTAATAGAATGGTAATTAAGGTTGGTGACTGGTCATACTCTATTTATCTAATTCATTGGCCTTTATTTGCATTCTCCTATTTAGCTTACGTTGGGCAAACACCACTCCTTGTGAGTTGCTTAATCATAATTTTTTCGATTTTTTTGGGTCAATTTCAATACAAATATGTTGAAACACCTTTTCGTCACAAAGGTGCTCCGTTACAGCTATCGAGCTTACGGAACTTCGTTTTCGCTACCGTCCTTGTTTTAACTATTCCTATCATTATTACCTTACTACCAATAAACGAAAATTTTGATAATAGAGTCATGGCCCAAAAGGAATTGAATTATGGGTTTTCGCAAGAGTGCCAAGATGCAATAGATGACAGATTAAATATGAATATTAAGTGTACTAATAGTGAATCGTTCGACACTGTTATTTGGGGAGATAGTTACGCCATGCATTTGGTGCCTGGGCTCAGCATAAAAAACAACATTGCCCAAATAACGAAAAGTATGTGCGGTCCATTTTTAAATATAGCTATTGTCAACTCGAATTATAGTGAACAATGGGCTAAAGATTGTATTCATTTCAATACATTAGCTTTCGATTTTATTAGAAAAAACGACAATATCAGAAACGTAGTTCTAAGTTCCTCAATCGAGTTTTACTTACAGAACGATATACTAGCGAATGATGGTAGAATTATAACTGGTAGCTCAGTACTCGTTGACTCATATAAATTTATGATAAATGAACTAAATAAAGCTGGGAAATCTATTGTGTTCGTATCCCCCCCCCCTAGAGACGGCAGAAACATTGGAGAGTGTTTAGAGAGAGAGTATGGGCCTGCTCTATTACTACTAGGCGACTGTACTATTAGTTTTGAAACTTACCAAAAGCACCAGAACGGTGTAACAACCATCTTAAAAGAACTGGAGAGCGTTAGTGCCGTTTTTGATGTCTCAACGCTATTTTGTGAAAAAGGGAGGTGTATCACTTCAAAGAATGAAACGGGGCTGTATAGAGACAACGGGCACCTGACGATTGAAGGTTCAAAATTGATATTGGGAGACTTAAAGATAGAGGATTTATACAGCATGCAAAAAAGAGCGGGCGCTCAACAAGAGTAATCATGCGAAATTTTAAGGCCTTCGTAGCCAAAACTTTAACTACGCCATAATTTGCATAAATATGGCGTAAAAAACATAAATCTCAACCCAGAGCAAATAGTAAATACATTTCGATTACATGCTTTATTCAAAATAATTTAAATAGATGTAACTTAAGAACTCAATCACAAACTACAATAGGTCATAGCATTCTGGTTTTATGCCATCAGCGATAAATTTATTACAAATAGTAGAAAGCTTTTCACCTAGTAGTTTTGCTTTATCCGCCTCTCTGTTATTCAGCTCTAATATGCTCGATGGATTTTCTAAAAATTCGTCATAGCTCATATGATTAGTCAGCGAAATAAGACCTTTATAACGAGCATCATTGTAATGCGGCACAAGGAAAACTACTGGAGTCCCAATGGCAGTACAAGGTAAAGCACAATGCAGCCTTTGTGTTATGACAAGACTGGCACCTTTGTAGGTATCCAAAAGCTTTTGTGCTCGTTTAAAACCGATATTTCGGGCTAATGTGGTACCCAACTTATTGTCGACCTTTTGAAGCAATAGTAGAGTCTTATCGTAGTATTGCTTTACAGTTAATTGATTATCTACCAGTTTGCTCGGCATCTTTGAAACTAGACGCTCAGGGATATCCATGAATACAGTAGAATTATGTTTGTTCGGTATATCGTGAGTTTGTAAGGTAAGCGTTAAGCAGCCAGAAAAGTATGCGTCCACACCTCGACTCTGCAAAAACTCTTTAGTTTCAAAATCACGACAACCGATAGGTCCATGGCGCTGAAGAAACTCCAACGTCTCCTTTTTTTCAAAAACCGGACGCGCTTGGGGCGTAATGTGGAATGATATAAACAACGGAGAAATAAACTCATTTGAAGGTAGCCACATATCGTTGTTATGTGTATACCAACCGTTAGCAATAAGCCTCGCAGGCTCCTTAACGTTACTTGAATCCCAATTATCTCTATCGACGAAGTAGTCTATTGTCGGAAGAAATCGCTTGGCTGCGATGCTTTGTATTTCATCGCCCAAGTTATCAGAGTTAGAATATTCGTATAAGCAGTATTTCATCAAATCATTCCTAGAGTATCTAGAGCATATGTTCGTAAATTTTTGTTTGAATAAGTCGAAATATTATACTTTAGCACTGAGGAAAACCTCTCAACCTTCTAAAGAGCGCATTAAGTTTCCAACTATTGTTTAACTTTTTCGGAATTAACCTAGCGACCCCCTTTGGTTCAACAATCTCAATTGCTTCAGACGCGTCTATCCATTTGACCCCGCGAGCCTCAAGGTTATACTGCCAAATACTTTTATTTTTATGGTAACTATTATCAAATAACGTAGTCGGCTTCCCAAGAATAGAGCCAACGATTGAAGAATGCGTTCTATTGGTTACTATCTCTATTGCGTGTAGATGAATTCTTACCCAGTGTGCGAAACTCTTTGCTATTTCAGGCGGGTCTACGAGTAAAAATTGCGGAGTCGGCGAAAACGTTATACCGCTATCTTCCTTATCACTTCTGTAACCGTAGAGAGAGTAATTGTATTTTTCTTCTCCAGCAAGCGCTTGTAATGCACCTTTAGTCGCATGGAATGCTGTATCATTGTCTAACAATACTTCAGCGCTTCCCTTCAAACAATTTAAGTTGTTAAATATTGAATAAGTTATTAGCTCTCTCGCGAACAACGTAAATTTGCGATTTTCGTTGATGATTTCGCCAAATTTCTCTTCTAAAAAATCAACATCCTGAGAACATGTACAAGGTCCATAGATCACATCTACCGCATCTGAGTTTATCGCATGCCTCAGAGCTCTAAACCCCGCATCTGTTGACCAAGAGTTAAACGCACCACCACCATGAATATAAACCACCTCATTAGGTTTAGGGGCGTAATCGAAAAACTCATTAATCTTATATGTTTCATAATTGAGGTTAATTTTCTTAGCCAAGCATTCAAGCCCAAAGTATATTAGATGATCGCCCCAATTCCCCCCAGGTTGAACAAATATATGCTTTTTATCTTTGTTATCTAGAAAAATATTTTCTAAAGTTTTCACGTAAATACATCCTTTCAATTACTTTGTCTATTTCAAGATAAACATCTAATTTCATTACCTTCGAGAAGAAAAACCAAATCAGAAGAGAAATGAATGGTAGAAAAGCCAATGTCAACGTTACCTCATTTCTATCGTATAAAAGTAGAGGGCTAACGGATAAACCACAAACAAACGCCACCCTTGCAAGCTTTTTTGCTAACAAAGTGACATCTAGCTTTAATGAGCGATTTAGTATGAACAGATATGTGAACAATCTAATCGTTTGAACAGACAGCGATACTGCCATGACTATGTAAACTAAGTCTAAGTCAATACACGCAATTAAAATTGCTATTTTCACGATCATCATCAACAAGTTCGCGTAAAAAACTTCACTGGCTTTGCCAACTCCGACGAGGATCTCATTTGCATATTGAGTAATAGTCATCAAAATTTTGGCTAAACAAATCCAGACCAGTAAATCTGAAACGAGCAACCATTGTGCACCGTATAACAGGTTTATTATTGGTTCTGAAAAATATGCTAGCGTTATCAAACAAGGCCAAGCAATTGATGCTTGAATACAAGTCAACTTTATATATGTGGGAACTATTGCCTCTCCCGAATTTGCTTTGGTTGCAAAAACTGGGGCTATCAACAAATTCACAGGGTTCGACACCAATCGATCAAACAACGCTACAGTGGAAGAGCCTCTAGAATACAAACCGACGCTCTCCATTCCAACAAGTTTCCCTAACAACCAGTCCTGAGAGCTATTCCCAATATGGTTTACAATTCCAGTAAGTCCAACTATTGATGAAAAAGAGAAGATATCTTTGCTTCCCCTCACTCTCAAACGTTTGGGGTTATCGTCGTATCGGAAAAAAAATGTGATAAGAACAGAAGTAAGTGATACTGCTATTAGCCCTAGCGGCAGTGAGAATACCCCCCAGCCGAAATAAGCAAGGCTAAGCGTAACGAGAGAACCCACTAAATTGCTAGTTACATCTATAATGGATAGTTCTTTCATACGTAATTCTCGCCTTAAACGAGACTTAGTAATCGCACCAAACGGAATAAGCACGAGGTTAAGCGATAATAATTGCAATACTGCAGTCAAACGCTCTTCGTTATAAAAGTTGCCAATTGGGACTGCCATAAAAAATTGCAGCCCCGCAACAAACGAACTCGTTACTATCAAAAGAAAAAGCGCACACTCGAGCTTTTGAGTTGTGAGCTCTTTCTCTTTTATTATGTAATTACTCACCCCAAAATTTCTGATTAATTCGGCTATTACTGCAAATACCATTGCGACAGAGTAGAGTCCAAAGTCTGAAGGCTCTAATAATCGAGCAACGACCATTGATGTCAAAAGTTGGAATACTATTACTGCATAACCACCAAGGTAAGAAAATTTTAATGCTGACCGAAATGACGCCACTACTTCAAAGTCCTGTTTTTAATAGCGTCAATAGCACCTTTGGCCCACGCCCGAGAAACGCCATATTTAAGGGCAAGCCGCTTTGAAAACAACAAAAAAGCCTGCTCTTTAATAGAGCTTAAGTAAAATATTTTAGAAAGCCACACAGGAACAGACTTATGAGTTGCCAACTCTGTACTTCCAGCAGTAACACCAGCACGGTATCTACGATTACATACCCACTCATAAGTTAGAGATTCTGTTGGAACAGGGTGCAGCACCGTAGCTTCTGACACTTTCCACCCTTTGAAGCCTTTAGCAAGCAAATAGCTCTGAAGGCGTGTCTCCTCTCCAATACCGCCTGAGTCAGCAGTAGCCGATTCTCCATCGTATACTTGACCGTTTTCCTTAATAAGGAATTCAATAGCTTTTCGAGAAATGGCGTGATTGCCACCTAAAAACTCTGGCTTATTCGTTTCCGAATCTTCATCAAAAAACAACCCCTTTACTGACGTAGGGCAGTAATCAAGCAACCACTCCTGAGGGCTGCTTTCGAATACAGGCTCTATCTGGCCACCATAAAAATACATTTGCCCGCGTTTAGAGAATGCCTCGTAATACTGGCTGAGAAAAGATTTATTGAAACTTAGATCGTTATCAAGAAGTAAAATGAACTTAGCCTCGCTAGAATGAACACCTATATTTCTCGCATTGGTTAGACCTGCGGTTTCTGTATGAATGTAAACGATGTTTAAGCTAGGGTATAAATTGCCAACATTTGAGGCGTTTGCTTCTTGTCCGTTTTCAACAATTATAATCTTCCCAAAACCAATCGGCTTATCAGCGATTTGGAAACAGTCCAAAATATTCAATAGCTGCGTTAATTCACCATAGTGAGGTATTACTGCATCTACCGTAACATCTAGCATCACTTATCTTCCCTAATAAAATTGATTATTTTTGATGAGATTAACTTGATGCAAGTCGCAAGCAGCGTTTTATAGTACAGAATATTTTGAGGATAATTGTTTATCGCGACACAAATGGCACTTATGCTTGCCTGGTAATCACCTAAAGACTGCTCAGCCATGGAAAGCTCCCACGCATGAACTTCACTAATACGCTTCTTTGCTGCTTTTTTTTGTTTTAAATTCACTGCTTCTTTTTCAATTAATCTATATCCCCTAATCATTGTTATCGCGCTTTTCTTTAATTTTTCAGCTGGGGTATTAGCTGATACAGTAGATATATTATCGTCATGAACATGATAAATAAGATGAGTATTGTCTAGATACGCAAACTTAAACCCTCGAATGGCAGTCTTCATGCAAAAGAAACGGTCGTAAGCAGTTCTAAAACTGTCGTCAAACAAATGAATGTCGAACACAGACCTTCTGATTATTGAACATTGCATGCTACCGGGAAGTGTGTGCTCTATCATCGTTTCAGGAAGCCTCTGGTCTGTAATAACCTTAATTTGTCCCTCAGCCACGAGCCTACTTTCAGATTGAAGTGAAATGACAGGGTGCTCATTACCATGTTTGTCGACGAAGTTTGACTCTTGCAATACATTTCGACTTTCGTGCTCTATTATTTCTATGCTCGCAAAAATCCAGTCAACGTCTTTGCTCGACTCCATAGCATCAAAAAATTGCTTTAAATGATAAACTGGCCACTCATCGTCGCTATCAAAAAGGACTATATATTTACCTTTTGCGTGTTTTAAACCGTTGTTACGTGCTTTATAGGGCCCGCCATTTTCCTGATATACATAGTGATAATTCAGAGCAGATTCTCGAAAATATTTTTCTATCCACGCACGAGTGCCATCGTTGCTTCCATCATCAATAAGAATGACCTCAAAATCTTTAAATGTTTGAGACTCCAAAGTTCTAAGAAGTTGAGGAAGAAAAGCCTCTCGGTTGTAAAGTGGAACGATTACCGATACCGGTAGACTTAAATTTTCCGAGTTCATGGTGCTCCAATACGCAAACTTGCTCCGGTAACTATATTTACGGGAATTAGACTAACAATTAACAAAAATTGAGTTCAGTATTTTCTTCTTTAGGTTGCTATAAACAACTTATTAAAAGCCTCGAGCCTTTACCGATTAGATAGCCAGTGTTACTTTTTTGAAAGCGACTTCAGTAAGGTCTTAGCGTAGGTCAAATATACATTATATTTGAACCGGTTACTTCCTATAAAATGGATTACGGATACCTCGTCGCTAAAACTCGAGTCCTCTATTAACGGTTTAAATTCTGGAAAACAAAAATTCTGATATTTAGGCCAAGGAAGAACCATAAGCTCTTCACACAACGCAATCATTGTATTGCATGCAAACTGCTCTGTTCCCCATTCAAGCCAACGCTTACCTAATATCGACTCCATTTCTTGGGAAAACTTAGATAGCTTACCTGTAAGCTCGGCGCCTTTCGGAAAGCCGGTAAATGCTGCGCATCCTCTTACATAACGGTTTAACTCTATCGACTTAATTTTTGCGAGTTGCCTTTCAGATTCAAACTGAATATTGTGACTACCAGATTTTGACGCATATTCTACTATTTCATCTATGCCAACTGGCTGCGGCCAATCCGGCGATGATGAAATGAAAGCACGATTGCTAGTTATGCAATCGTTAATTTCGTGAATATCATTTATTACCAAGATATCTGTATCAACTTGAATGACGTAATAGTCATTTGTGAGCTCTTGAATTCTCAGTAAGCGCTCCCAACATCCGCCCGACGGACAGCCATGTCGAGCTATATTCCTTATTTTTGTGATCGTTAGGCCAGGAAACACATTGAGTAAAATTTGATGGTGCTGTTTCGTTAAACTACCATCGTCAATAACCTCAAGGTTGACAGAACACTCTAATTTTTCCACTAGGGAGTGCATAGCAGCAATACCCATATAGATAGCTTTTGCGTATAACTGAGTCATTACCGTAACTTCTGCCCCGGCATCTGATTCGATAGGTTCTAAATGTAAATACCCTTTCAGCACACTATTTAAACGAGACTCCTGAACCTTCCTGGATACCTTTTCTTTAAAATCATTTAAATTCATCAACTTAATTACCTATATTAATAATACTCAATTAGCTCTTCACTATACATTCCCACTGGATGGTATCCCACAGGTCTTCTTTTACCTTCTCGACTACTTAAGAACCACCCTCCGATTTTATAATCGAGAAATCTATTTACTATGAAACTGTAACTGCTAGACAAAAGATACTTACTCTGAGTCGTATCAAATTTACGCTTGATAAAGTAAAGGTTCAGCTTCATAAATTCTGCTTGCGCCCACCAAACAGGCTGCTTTTCAACCAAATTTCTGCTATAGTCAGCTCTTCCTCCAAGGCTGCCTTCCGAGTCATTCCAGCCAACCATTAATGCATATTCAACTAGTGAATTTGCTATGGTCCTATATCTAGTATCAAGCCCTTTATCCACCGCAGTATGAAGCAAGTACGCCCACTCTATTTGATGGCCTAACTCAACGTAACCACCGTCACTAATTGCGAGTGGCTGGTTTACGTTTTCGTAATATTCTGCTATGTAGCTTTCTTCTTGTATTAACGAAGTGGAGACAAAGCTCGCAATTGTCTCAATATCCTGCCAAACAGTGCCACTTTTGGTAACGTCATGTAATGCTAGAAGTGCCTCAAACAAATGCATTAATGCGTTTGTAGACCATGTTCCGCTATTAATAATATTTTCAGCACTGCTACTCTCTTTGCTTCTGGCAATCAAAAAGCCAGTCGCTAAATCACTTAACATCCACGTTGCCAAGGCCTTGTCTAAATACCGTTTTTCTTTTGAAGCGTCATACGCATGTGCCATGGCAAAAAGTGCAAATGCAGTTTCATACTCCTTCGACTGGCTGCGCAGTGAAGTATTACTCCTATTAACACTAGCAAACCAGTTTGACGTCGACTCGTCATACATGTGGTCTATCATAAGGTCAGCGCTTTTAATCATTGCAGTGAGGTAACGATTATCGTTTGTGGCCTCAAAGCCTTTTGCGAAAATATACACTTGTCTTGCTTGCTGATATAAGGCAATAGAGTCGTTAGGCACCACCTTCCAATCTGCGTCAAACAATTGTACAGCATAATTGTTATTAGCCATTGCCCAGTCTAGTCGTGGGGTAATGATCTGCATCATTTGCGACTTGGCCAACGATGCGCTAAGTATACTGCCCTCAGTTTCTGCTAGTGCATCATCGTTATGGCCGAATAGCAAAAATAAGAATACCCAAGGAATAATCACTGTTATTTTCATCTAAAACTTCCGTGTTAATGAGGTTGGTAAATACTGAGAAACTAGCTGTTTTAGCCTGACTATATGGTAGTGCTTCGATTTTGTCAGGAATAGTAAGAACAGAGCTGTATATATTGCAGAGAATACAGCTAGAGATGCACCAGTTTGTAAGACATAACTAACTGATACAGAAACCCTAGAAAATTCGTTAAAGCCAGTCAGCCAAACCGTACCAAGCGCAAGCCCTGTAAGGGCTATAACGATGGCAACAAGCTTTAAAAGAGCTTTCAGCAAGTTCCAATGCCTGATAAATACCCATATCAACAAAACACAAGCGGTGAACAGGCCAGATAGCGCACGATACCAGGCAAGCTCTAATAACGTTGCGCTGTAAAAAATCGCCATCAATAGCGTTAAGCCAACTACAGCTAACGACGCAACATCAAACAGAAATAAAAACTGCACTTTATCAAGGGCAATTAAAGCAGCATCGAGTACTTGAACAATGCACCAATAAAAAAATAAAATTGACAACACTGGCAGTAATTGCGCTGCCAGGTGCCATTTCTCACCCAAAAGTACATATACAATAGGTTTCGAATACAGCATCAAAACAGCTACAATAGGAAGACTAATAGAAACAACAACTAACAATGCAAACGCAACGTTGTTTAACAATTCACGTTTGTTTGCCCTATCATTTTTTAACACGGCGAGTAATGGCTCAATAGCGGGGCTGAGTAAATAATGTGCGGGCATCATGGCAAGGTCGCGCGCCATGTGGTAATTACCCAGCATTGAAGCGTTGAATACTTTTGCAACTACCAATGTGTCTATTTGAGAACGTGCATAGCCTAATAGGTGCTTACCAAGCATCCATTGAGAAAAGCGCCACTGTTTTCCAACACACCTTAACGTTAAGCGTGGCATCCCCTTCAGCATGAAAAACGAAAGCAGCAAACCAAACATAGCAACCATCACATCGGTTATAAGGAATGCCCAGTAATTGCCCAGTAAAATAGCTAATGTTATTAATACAGGAAGCGCAAAAACCCGCTCAAGAAAAGATAGCCAAAATAGAGGTTTAAAGCGAAGTTGCCGTTTAAGTAGCATTATTTTATGCGACTTAAGCGCTTGAAGTGGCAGAATAGTCGCGCTAAACATTATCGCACTGCTTAGCTGAGGTTTATCAAAGAATAAAGAAACACTACCTGCACTTATAACAAGTCCTATTGCTATCAACACTTTTAGTACTAAGTTCAATGTCCAAGCAGTATGTAAATCGTAGAATGCTACCCTTCCCTTTTGAATAATGTATTGTTCACCAGCAGCGTGCGAGAGAATATCAAAAAAATATAATGCCATACTTACTATAGCAATAAAGCCAAAGTCTTCCGGCGTTAAAATACGCGCAACAATCACAGTACTTATAAGGCCAAGAGTCTTACCCAGTAACTTGGCTGCAACGGAGAAAAAAGCACTATTAATGAGCTTATTGGCATTCAGCATGGCTAAATCTGTCGAGGTGGACTTTTATGAGACGGAAGTAACGCACCAAAGAGTAAAAAGAAAAACCACATGTTGGTACGTGATGAATCTAAAGGGTCTCCAAATAAGCCAAAAGCAAACTGCCCGGCTAAAAATGCACTAAATATGGCTGCGGGTAAACTAAGCAACTGGTTTTTCGAGTTAAACGCGATAGCAGCCGACACAATCAAAGCACCTATCAATAATGCCCCTATAACGCCAAACTGGTACGCAAAACTCAAATATAAATTTTTAATGTGCCAAACTAAATGCTCAAAGTCATAATAAAAAAACCAGAAGTCGCCCCCATCATCGAACGAATTATTCTTAAGAAGTTGTTCGCCATCTGCATTAACTAGCGAAATAGACTCAATTGTTATCGGAACATTACCCGCTGTTGTTTTTATTGTAAGTGCGCCAGGTAAGCCAAAAAAGGTGTCCTTGGTAGCGGTGAGCCCCATTAAATAGGTCTTGCTCTCATCAGCGCCAGTTGAAGGTAGCGTACGCCTAATTATGTTTCCGCAGCCGTGGGCCCAAAACTCAAAAATGATCATATTGCGCCTACACAGCGCTACTGCTACCTGAACATCTTCATTTGTTGAATAAGTCATTTCAAACAAATACGCGCCATTTGAATCAATAGGTGTTCTTTGCGTAAGCATCAGGTCTGAACCTGGTATAACCGTTAACACAGCGGTTTGCGGGTTTATCTCAAAAGTACCAATTCTGTCTAATTCGCCTTTACCCGAGAGCGCATAGTTGGTTGGCATAGTGCCTAAACCATGCCCTAGCGCTATATCGGCGGCACTCCATCTACCGCTTTCGACAATACCCTGCCAATGCTCCATTCGCGTATTAAAATCACTAGCACTGGTTTCGGCTCGAATGTTTATTCGGGCACCGGAAAAGGCTGCTGCCATTAACACACCAAACAACACCAGTGTAATCGTTTCGGTAACTAAGCGCGGTAATTCAAATATGCCGCGGCGTTTTATGACAAAAAGCGTCGTGAACGCAATAAGCGGCAGGCTAGTCGCAATATAAAGTGCCGATGTAGACACCGTACTAACATCAACCCACTGGCTATTATTGAAACTATCAACATTAATGTAAAAAAAGCCAATATAACCAATAATCATTCCAATAAGTTTCATGACTAAGTTAATGCTGCGTACTTGGCTTAGCGCAATGGTTATTGTGTACAACAAACCTGCTGACAGCTCGGCATAATAGCCTGTGTATTGGTGTAGTGCGTAAACCGAATATACTAACAACAAATAAGCCAATAGATTTCCAACAACTAAACTAAACGACATATTGGAATATACTGGCTTTCCTATGTTTTCTACATTAGGTGCAGAGGTGCTGCGCCATCTTTCAAAAAAGTACAATGTGCTACATACAGCCATTGAAATAAAGCTTGCTGCGTACGTTGCGCGGGTGAACCCCATTAATACGCAATACATAACTGCAACAACCGCTGCAATCGCGATAAACCGAACTGCATTATGTTTAAAGAAGAAACAAGCGCCGAACACAAGGGGCAGTAACGTAAGGTAAAGGCCATCAATACTCTCACCACCGGTATGCATACCACTTATAATACCTGTCGTTCTATAAGCGGAGCTTAGGTTGAAAAAAGTATTTACCTTAGTATAAACATCTGCGCCTGAGAATAATGTTCCAAGTACCTGTTTTTCCCACATCACAATTGTAAATGACGCAAACGCCGCAAACATACTAGCCTGCAAAAGATGCTTCAGTGCTCTTGTGCTATCACTTCGTTTTTGTTGATTAAACGCCCACACCAATACTAATGCCCATACAAAGCCCTTAAATATAACGAAGCCGTTTAACGGCGACACATAGAAATTAACAGCGAGCGGCTGGAATATGTTAAACCACGAAGAGTCAAATGATGTTAATAAACATAATACAACTAGCAATACGCTAAGAAGCAAGTGGCGCGATACTTCGTATTCATTTCGGTATTTAATGAAAAAATAAGCCCCAGTGATTGCAACAAATATATCTAGTTCGTCTACCAAATATCGCCCTGTCCACGGAGCTAAATTTACTGCAAAAGTGGCAAATAAAAGCACGTAAAGCCACGTGAAATTGAAGTATCGCAACGCTGCGACATAAGCTGAAGCCGCAAGCAATAAAAGAATGTGGTAAGAAGGAAAAGTAAATAAGCCCACACATGCGAACAAAGCCAAAAGCGCTGCAAAAAATAGTGGCAGCAAACCACGAGAGGATGAGATGGCATTATTCATTCGGTCGCTGACTCCGTGCGATTAAAAGGTTAATAAAGTATTAATGCTGTAATTGCTCAAAAGTTTGACCAAGCACCTTAAGGTCGTCGTCTTCAGACATCGCTACCCACAATCTTCCGCCGGTATTTTTGCCCGCTAGAACGTTCACTGTTTGACGGAGCTTTGCCTGTATAACATTCGTGAACACTTTGCCTTCTATCTCGTACCACTTTACTATACTTAGCGTTTTGCCACTTAAAGAAACCACGTCGTAAACAACAAAATTGTATTGGTCTATGTTCAGGGTACGCGTGCCCCGCAAAGAAAAACGTTCGGGGTCGAATACTCTATGCAAATCACTCACTAACTCGTTGTCTTGCTCACTGAACCAAGCTGTATGAACTTTTACCCTACAATTTGTGCCTTCTATGAAAGCCCCTTCTTCTATATCTGGGTTTTGAATTAAAGGGCTCCAAACACTTTTATTGCATTTATCCATTTTTACATCACTGAGTACAGGCGAAGGAACTGATAACTGGGTAGTGCCTAGCTTTGATATATTCGCCACCCATAATATTGCGGCGAAACATGCAATTACCGCAGCAAAAACAACAGAACGTTTCACGCCAGCGGCGGGAGCAAGCAATGCTAAATTAGGCTTATGCGTTAATTGCTGCCTCATCAACTCACCAATGCCCAACAAACAAATAATGACAAACGCGAAAAAGAACCAGCCATAAATTAAGTGGTCGGCGCCGGCAGCATGCTCCAT
Source organism: Alteromonas genovensis (assembly GCF_010500895.1). Classification (GTDB taxonomy): domain Bacteria; phylum Pseudomonadota; class Gammaproteobacteria; order Enterobacterales; family Alteromonadaceae; genus Alteromonas; species Alteromonas genovensis. Next base: position 460,838 of record NZ_JAAAWO010000001.1, on the reverse strand, counting down.
GTCTGTCCAGTAGGCAATAAGTATGATGCCGTAAACTCGGATAACATTAGCCATAATTGGGAATAGCAACGATATTGCCACAAAAATAGCTCGGCGCATTACCGATACCAAATTTAAATAGGCATACAAACTTCCAATAACAAAACTTGCAATAAAAAAGCTTACCCCTGAACAAGCTTCGGCCACAAGAAAACGCCCCTGCGGTATTTCGATATACAAACCGCTGCGAAATAGTGGTATTCCCGACAGTCTTAGCAGCGCAACCGAGCCATCGGCTGCTATTTCTTGTAAATAGGGAATTAATTGTTCGCCTACAGGCACACTAAAAAGCATAAAAAATAGCGGAAACAAAATGACCTTAGCGGCCGCGGTGCCTATCATTAGCCAAATAAGTGCAGGCAACAAGGTGAAAGTGGCTGCATGCATAAAAAGCTGAACGTCGCCAGCCACACCTACCACGTACAAAAGAATAGCCGGTAGAATAACGATGAACGCAAGCGGCGTGGTTAGGATAGGTGTAGAAAGTAATTCTTGGCGCTTTAGATATATAAGGTATAGCGAGCCAGGTACAATGAAAAAGCCGTGATTGAAAATTTCATTGCCGTACCACACGCTTACAGCAGTGGTTAAACCCTGCCAAGTCAGCACTACCCATAAGCCAAATATTAATAAAAAAGAGAGATAAAATGTCTTGTTAGCGCCAAACGAAAGGCTGTTATTATGTTCAGGTTCGTTCGGCGTCTGAGCAGCTACATCATCCATTGTCTCATTGCCCTCTTCTTATTCTTGTTGGCTTATAGGTCGAATAAATCAATTTTGGTCGTTATTCGATATTGTAAGCGGCTTGCATAGTAGTCCAGTTAAAATCTTTTAGTAGCTGCTCTACCTTGCCTTCCATTTTTGAAAGGTTGATATAATGGCGTACTTTAGACTTCCAAGGTGCAGTGCCAAACTTAGGCTGCTGTGCGTCTATTTCCCAAGGGTGAAAATAAAAACTATACGGCGCAGTTTCGGTTTTCATAAACTCACTAATTCGGCGCTTAGATAGCCAATAAGGGTACAGCCTAAAATAACCGCCGCCACCAATACCAACGTTATTGCCTTTTTTTCGTACCGTGGGAATAGGAATTTCGATAAGGCCGTTTTCTCGCTGGTATTTAAACCGTGGCCATTCGGGTACGCCATACAAATCGTGTTTGATGGGGTAAGTACTCGATGAGTATACAAACCCTAATTCTTTTAGAATATCGTAAGCCCATGTGTTCGAGTCGTTAATTGAAAAGCTCGGGGCACGGTAACCTTTAAGCGCTACCTCACCAATATCTTCAAGAATGTCTTTACTTTGCTTTATATCGTCAAAGAGTTGTGTTTTGGTCATTGTAGTAGCACGTTGGTGCTCTAACCCATGGCTAGCCAATTCATGGCCTTCGTTTACTATACGCTTTATTACGTCGGGACAACGTTTTGCTACCCAACCCAACGTAAAGAAAGTACTTTTAACGTTGTTTTCTGCAAACAAGTCGAGCAAACGATGCGTATTATCACCAACCCTTAAGCTAATACTGTTCCAGTCTTTTTTATCTATCACGCCTTCAAAGGCCGATACCTGAAAATAGTCTTCAACATCCACTGTCATCGCATTTAAACGATTATCTAATTTCATTTTTTAACGACCCTTTCCAAACAAGACAATTTCAACGGTTCTAATCAGGATCAGAATATCAAGAAGTAAACTTTGATGCTTAACGTAGTAAAGGTCAAACTTGAGTTTCTCCATAGAGTCTTCAACGCTTGCGCCGTATGGATAATTGAGCTGCGCCCAACCCGCCAAGCCAGGCTTCACGTTATGGCGTTGATTGTAATAAGGGACTTCACGCACTAATTGCTCTACAAACTGTGGGCGCTCTGGACGGGGGCCAATAAAAGACATTTCGCCCTTAAACACATTGAGAAGCTGGGGCAGCTCGTCTACGCGATATTTACGGATAAAATTTCCGATGCGCGTTACCCGAGTGTCATTTTTGCTGGCCCATTTAGCACCATCTTTTTCCGCGTCTGGGCGCATACTGCGAAATTTTATAATATTGAAAAGCTTACCGTTTAGACCAACGCGCTCTTGCTTATAAAATACTGATACGCCTGTTCTGCGCCCATCGTCCAAGTAAATTACCAATGCAGTAAACAACATTATGGGCCACACAAAGAAAAATATTACGAAAGCGATTAAAGCGTTGAATGTGTAATCGAGTGAATCTCGCAGGTAGTTTTGGGTTTGAAAGCCGTTTGAATAGATAACCCAGCTTGGATACATAAGATTAACCACTATTTGGCCAGTCTCACGCTCCATAAAATCAAGCAGCTCGGTCACCTCTATACCACGCAACCTGCACTCGAATAACACCTCAACGGGTAAAGTGCCACGTCGCTGATCGCAGGCTATCACTATCTCTTCAATTTCATTATCTGATATAAACTGCTGAAAGCTTTCATCTATTTTGAGGTGTATTAGCTTTTCTTTTCGTATACCTTCTTCGCGGTTATCTCCAGGAATTGGAACAAACCCGACGAGTTCGAAGCCAATTCTGTCTACGTCTCTGCGCATTCGCTTTTCGATAATTGACGCTCGCTCGCCTGCACCTAAAACTAAAATTCTTGCCTTTCCCAGCCCAAGAAGGCCCAAGCGGTTAGTAAAATAGCGAAATATAACTAGCGTAATTATAATGGCGCTGACGGCTGCAGGCAGAAAATAGGAATCCATGAGAAGGTTATCGAAAAATGCACGGCTTAATACTTCAACCAAGAAGTAACTCAACCCTACACTTACGAATATTCTGCGTATAATACCGCGGAAAGTTTCTCGCAACTTAGCTTCGTACAATCCAACTGAAAGTGAGCAAAGCAGTATAGCAACAGTTAACATGCCAACATTAACTATAAGCTTCTCAATGGAGACGGGCGATGACATTTCCATTTGCGTAAGAATAAAATGAGAAATATACCCCATGTAAGAAATAAGCAACGCTTCAGATAACACTAAAATGTTTGAACGTTTACTTTGATTACGTTTATTACTTGCCACCCCTGGCCTCCAAAAAAACTACATCACTTCGTCTATCATAAAGGGATTTATTGCAATAGACTAGAATTGTTATTGGCATTATAGTGACGTTTCCCGTAGGGTAAACGTGAAAAGCACAAAATAACCATAATGAGTGTAGGAAGATCTCTTATGTTCCGTTCTAAAAAGCTATCTAAATGTTATATCTCTCTTGTTTTACTTGGCTTATATGGCTGTAGCAATACAGGGGTTCTGCCTGAAGCTACTACAAGAGCATCACTAACCACAGACGTCAATGCATACCAATATTTAATTGGGCCAGGCGATTCGCTTACCATTTTTGTTTGGCGGAACCCAGAGGTATCTGGGCAGTTTATTGTTAGGCCAGATGGTAAAGTAACCACTTCTCTTGTCGAAGATATTGATGTAGCGGGTAAAACGCCAACAATGCTAGCTCGACAAATTGAAGAGCAACTTAGCAAATATATTAATAACCCCAGAGTGACGGTAAGTGTAAACAACTTTACTGGGCCATTGAGTGAACAAGTCCGCGTTATTGGTGAAGCTACGAACCCCAGTGCAGTGAGTTACACAGAGCACATGACACTTCTAGATTTAATGATTGCCGTGGGCGGTTTAACAGAGTTTGCAAACGGCAACAATGCTAAATTAGTACGTGTGGTTAACGGTAACCAACGCACCTACGAAATTAATATCGACGATTTGATAAGAGATGGGGATATTTCTGAAAACGTAGATATGTTACCGGGCGATATCGTTATAATACCAGAAGCTTGGTTTTAAACTTTAATCAAAAGCCAATGTATAAGTAGTTAACGGAACAAAACACAATATGCAGGATTTACAACAAACGCTTACCCAAATTCTCGATTATGTGAAAGGAGTTTGGATAAAAAAGCGTTACGTAATTATATTTTCATGGCTGATATGTCCTATCGGCTTTTTTTATGTCGCCTCATTACCCGACACATACCAATCTAAAGCGCAGGTTTTTGTTGATACTCGCTCGGTATTGCAACCTCTTCTTCGAGGTTTGGCGATACAAACTAACCCGGATCAAGAAATTCAAATGATGGCAAAAACATTACTGAGTAGAAGTAATGTGGAAAAAATTGCTCGCGAAAGTGACTTAGATATTACTACTTCTACAGAGACTGAATTTGAAAACTTAGTCACATCATTATCCAAGAATATTAACCTATCATCTACAGGTAGGAGTAACATCTACAATATATCGTTCTCTAATGAAAAACCGCTGATAGCACAGCGTGTTGTACAAGAAACTCTTGATTTGTTTGTTGAAGGCTCTTTAGGCAATAGTAGAAGAGATACGGACACGGCGGGGCGATTTTTAGACGAACAAATTGCAGAATACGAATCAAGGCTAGCAGAAGCAGAGCAGCGCTTGGCCAACTTTAAACGCCAATATAATGACATCTTACCGTTATCTGGTACCTACTACTCCAGACTTCAAGGGTTAAATGGCGAACTTGAAGCGACTCAATTACAAATTAAGCAGACTCAGCAGCAAGCAGCATCACTTAACGAGCAAATAAGCGGCGCAAAGCGCACCGATAACTTTGGGGTTACCAACCAAGAAGAGCCTGCCCTACGCACTCGCTATGACGAGCGAATTAGAGGTTTAGAAGAAGAATTAGACAGACTTACTTTGCGTTTTACCGATCTACACCCTGATGTTGTAGAAACCAAAGCATTGTTAGAAAGCTTAGAAAAAGCTCGTGCTCAAGAGATAGATGCCTTTTTAAATCAGTCTGATGAAAATGGTAGCCAACCACTCACCGAGCTAAACAGAGAGATTAAACTTGAAGCTAGTCGCCTTCAAAGCCAAATAGCGTCTCTTCGCGTGAAAGAAACTGATTTACAAAGCAAGATTGTAGAGTTAGAGAGCAAGGTAGACTTAATACCGCAAATAGAGGCTGAGTCTACAGCGCTAAACCGAGACTACAGCGTCACTCAGCAGAAATATCAAGAGTTACTATCGCGTAAAGAATCTGCAGATCTTTCAAGGCGTGCTGATGTTTCATCAGAAGACCTTCAATTTCGAATTATTGAACCACCATTGCTACCTAAGCGCCCCTCAGGCCCAAATCGCTTAATATTCTATACAGCGGTGCTTGTAATTGGCTTTGGCGCCGGTATTGCAGTTGCGTTCTTAGTAAGTCAGCTAAACCCCATACTGATAAGGCCTAAGCAATTGCTAACAGTGTCAGATTTCCCGATTTGGGGAACTGTTACTCACTTAAATATTGAGCAAATAAAGAAAAAGAACAGAACGCGATTAATTGTTTTCTTAATGTCTAGCGGTGCAATTTTAGCCATGTACAGTATTTTAATGGCGGCAGAAATTATGAACATTGATTTATTTGGAGGGCTTATTTAATGAAAAACACCATAGAAAAAGCACTTCAAAAACAAAAACAGACCAAAGCCGCTGAGCTTGAGAAAGAGAAGAACGCTGAGGAAGTTAACGTTGCGCAAGAACTTCCTGCAGAAGCCCAAAGTGTACTTACTGGCAACGTAGACATTACTGTTGAAGAGAAAGCAGCAAGTACTGAAACAATCGTAACAACAGAGAGGAAAACGCCTGAGCAGTACGGCTTCACAATTGACTTTGAACGTTTGGATAAAAATGGTCATATATCGCTAAATGGCGAACGAAAGCAGATAAACGAAGAATACCGTGAAATAAAGCGCAAGCTGTTAGCGAACTCTTTTGGAGCTTTATCAAAAACATTGCACAACCCTAACATTATTATGGTAACCAGTAGCCGCCCTTCAGAAGGTAAAACCTTTACCGCTACCAACTTAGCCATGAGCATCGCTTCTGAGCAAGACAAGACGGTTCTACTAGTAGATGCCGATGTACTTAAGCCAAACGTACTTAGAACATTAGGCCTCGAGAACAGACAGGGGCTTATGGAGTATTTAAAAGGTGATGTAGAAGACATTGCTGACGTACTTTATCCTACTAACATTGATAAGCTTAAAATAATCCCAGCCGGTCGTTCGCACCACCTTTCTACTGAATTGCTTGCCAGTCAAAAAATGCACGATACCGTAGATGAATTTGCAAATCGCTACCCAGACCGAATTGTTATTTTTGATACTCCGCCACTGATTGGAATAAATGAAAGTGCTATTTTGGCAAACTTTGCCGGGCAAGCCGTAGTGGTTGTCGAAGAGGGCAAAGCCAAAATGTCAGACATTAAGTTGTCTGTCGAGCGACTTAATCCGGAAATGGCGATAGGATTTGTGGTTAATAAATCGGTACATAACGATACTGATGGAAGCGGATATTATGGATATTATTATGCCGAAAGAGATAAGTAATAGTCGACTAGTTTCATCATCAGTAAATATACTATTTTCAGTTTTTATTCTTGCTACGAACCTCGAAGCATTGGCCGGCATCAACGTCACTGCAAATGCTTCTGCTAATAGTGTTTTTCAAGACATAAATTCTGAAGAGAACGGTACTTTTTCGTTTACTACTCTTTCAGTCAATCCAAATGTAAATATCTCTTATCAGTCGCGAACACTTAATGGATTATGGCAAGGCAAGCTAACCCATTTAGAGCGTGATCGAAATGATGCGAGCCGAGAGGATACATATGGTGAATACAGTTATTCTGCAAACTGGAACCCTTTTGATGAACTTCTTGTTTTTCAGGTTTCAGGAGCACTTAATTACCAAAATGCACAAGCAGGTAACTTTTTAGTTTCGGATTTTTTAACTAACTCAGACGCTTTAGCAAAAACACGTTCAAATAGAATAGGCGTAACCAGTACAATATCCCAAGGTGACTGGATCCGTGGTACAGGGCAAGCCTCATATTCTGACGTAGCCTCTGAGCGCAACGCATTGAACAACGGGTTTGCCCTTAATAATGACAGCTATCAACTTTCAGGTACCCTAACGAACGGTGATGAGGCAAAGTATTTAATATGGAATCTCACCGGCAGTTTTCAAAGCACAGATAGAGCACAAGCTAATCAGGGTGCGTTTATCTCTCGCAATGCCTCAGGGTTTGTCGACATTCATTTTCTACCAAATTGGGCAGTGAGGGTCACTGGAACTCACGAGGGTAATCAGGTTTCAGCACGAAATGACACCTCAAACTTGGTCCGTGAATTTGACTCTTATGGTGTGGGTATTACCTATCGCCAAAGCACAAACCGTTTCATATCGTTAACAGCTAACACAACAAATTCAGACTTAGAAGATGACGACAACGAAACCTTTGTAGGATTAGACGCCCAGTGGGCTTTGAGCACCCGAACACAGATTTCAGCAACTTACGGTAGACGTTTCTTTGGCGAAACAGCTTCTGCAAACATTAGTTATAATTCAAAATATTTTCGCACTGCTTTTGGATATTCTGAGGATGTAACAAACGTTTCTCGACTGCTGGCAAACCCAGAAAATCTAGGTGTGTTCGTTTGTCCTGCTAATTCCTTGACTATTGCTAGTTGTTTTCAGCCTAATAGTTTGAGCTACATACCTAATGCAGATGAACAATTTGTTCAATTAACAACGCAAAACCTCGAATTCAACGACAACGTCATTATTCGAAAAAGCAGCAATTTTCAAATAGGATATAATTTCTCAAGAGTTACTATCGGCATGTCACTGCGTTACTCAGAGGATGACGCTTTGGATCAAGACAGATTAACGCGTACCTACTCGTTAGGCTCAACGTTAGTCTATCGCCTTGGTAGCTATACAAATATTAACGCAAGCGTAAATTATGCCGATATCGCACAGCGGTCTGAAACTATCGAGGGGGGAAACAGTGAAAACTGGAATGCTTCACTTGGGCTAGAAAGAGCATTCGGTAGAGCATTAGCTGCAACCTTAGATTTAAATTACATCGATAGAAGCGGTGACCTAATTAACGGCGGAGGTGGGGGAAACGGAGCCTTTGGCGCAAATTACACTGATAGACGCTTAACACTTGGCATAACCTATACTTTCGATTGATTCGTTTTATTTCTACAAATACGACAGTAAGAAGCCACACGAAAACATTGTTTTGTTTGGAGAGGGCAAAGTTACATTGCCCTTTTCTTTAATCTACAAACCTTTATCGTTTAAACAGCTTTAAATTAATATATGGCAGTTTTAAAAAAATGTATTGTAATACACTAATTGTGCATCACTCCACTTTACTGTCATCACTCTTCAGCCTTACATAAGTCTTAAACTTCTTCTTCATCAACTTATCTACGTATTGAGTCATTTTAACTTTTTGCGATATGGCAGCATCTAGAGCATCTACCAGCTCAGCCAACATATCAAGGTAATACTTTGTATCGCGAATAACGTTGCCCTCAGGCGTCATTATCGTTTTGCTTTCAGGGCTGTCGGCAAAGCCCATGTGCTCTGTAATCTCTGCGCCTGATTTATCAGGCTCGAACATTTCGGCTTTTACTTCTTCAATCACTTCATCGATAGATTCAGCGTTGAAGGTATCTAGTTCTTCTAAAAAACCGTAAAGCATGATTCTATCCATCAGGGTATTCACTTTACGGGGAATACCGCGAGTGAATAGATGGATTCGCTCAAATGCCTCATCAGAGAAAAGCTGTGCACCGTTCCATCCAGCATGATGTAATCGGTACTCAATATAGGCTCTACACTCTTCCAAGGTAAGAGGAGCCAAATGACACGATGCAACAATACGCTGTCTAAACTGCTCCATATTAGGGGCGCGCAATATAGGCTGCAGCTCTTCTTGCCCTAACAAAAAACTTTGAATAAGCGGCTTACCATTAAATTGAAAATTGCTCAGCATACGCAACTCTTCAATAGACTCTAATGGCAAATTTTGCGCCTCGTCGACTAACAGGAGCGCTCGACGTCCTGCTCGGTTTAACTCAAAAAGGAAAATTTCTAAGGCTTTTAAGATGTCTGCTTTGCTTCTGCCTTCAGTAGCAATATCAAACTTCGACGCCACCATTTTCACAAGTTCATCTGGCGACAGCTTTGGTGTCACAATTTGCGCAGCGGCGATATCATCTTCAAGCTCTTCGAGCAGGCTATTGGCAACTGTGGTCTTCCCAGTGCCTATGCCGCCGGTTATCACGATAAACCCTTCGGCTTGAGACAATCCATACTGTAGATATGACATTGCTCTTTTGTGCCACTTACTAGCGAAGAAAAAAGCAGGATCAGGCGTTAGCTGAAACGGTTTCGAGTTAAGTCCGTAATAACTTTCGTACATGAAAAATACCGTATGATGTTGCTGTTATCAAAGCGCAGAAAATAACGCGCATCTCTATTTATATTGGCTGTTTGTATTAGCTGTTTATCTTGCCTATTTGCAAAAGCTAGATATAACTGGCTGAAGCATAAGGTGGTGTATATTACACCACCTTTTACTTGCCCTAGCCCAACTTATTTTTTGTTATTCGTTCAATAATACCTGTTGTCGAAACGCCATCGGCGAAGCTGAGTACTTTCACTTCTCCACCGTTTTTTATAACGTCCGTACCACCCGCTATTTGCCCAACGCTGTAATCGCCACCTTTAACTAGTACATCGGGCAGCAATCGCGCAATAATACGCTGTGGCGTATCTTCACTAAAGGGCACAACCCAATCTACTGCACTTAATCCTGCTAGCACAGCCATTCTTCGACTTTCGTTATTTACCGGTCGGCCAGGCCCTTTAAGCTTGGTTACCGAACTGTCAGTATTCACCGCAACAATTAACCTATCTCCTAACTGAGACGCCTCTTCCAAATACGACACATGGCCGGCATGAAGGATGTCAAAACAACCGTTGGTCATTACTATGCGCTCACCTCGCTCTTTTGCCGCTTTTATCGCAATAGCGAGCTGATCTTCATTCATTACACCGCCATCTAGATGAACAGACTCTTCACCCAAGGCTAGTGCTAGCTCTGTGTTCGACACGGTAGAGGTACCTAGCTTACCTACCACCACGCTTGCGGCCAAGTTAGCCAATACACAAGATGCTTGAAGGGGAAGCTTACTCGCCATTCCCACTGCAATGGTAGAAACTACCGTATCCCCAGCACCAGTGACGTCGTACACTTCTTTGGCTTTAGCGGGCAAATGAAATTCTGTATTGTCACCCTCAAACAATGTCATACCATCTTCAGAACGGGTAACTAGCAGCGCGCCTATATTTAGATCTTCCTTTAGCTTACTTGCTTTTTCTACCAGCTCTTGTTCAGAACCTACTTCACCAACCACGCCCTGAAGCTCATCCATATTAGGCGTAATAAGCGATGCACCTGCGTATTTTTTGAAATCGCTTCCTTTGGGGTCTACAACCACCCGCTTACCTTTCGCTAGCGCTTTTTCAATTAATACAGCAGGGTTGCTTAAACATCCCTTTGCATAGTCGCTTAAAATAACAATATCGGCTATGTCTAGCGCATCATCAAAGGCCTGCTCTAACGCCGATTTGTCGGTATTAGCAAAACTTTTTTCAAAATCTAAACGCAGTAACTGCTGATTGCGGCTCATTACTCTTAGCTTAGTGATTGTATCGAAACCATCGACGGGGAAGAACTCACAGTTAATGTCGTGAGTGTGCAGACGTTCTCTTAAAATGTTGGCGTTTTCGTCATTGCCGCACATACCCAGTAACGTCACTTTTGCGCCTAACGTAGCTACATTTACCGCTACATTGGCGGCGCCGCCTGGGCGGTCTTCTGCACTATTTACGTTAACAACAGGTACGGGGGCTTCCGGAGATATGCGCCCGGTACCGCCACTCCAATACCGGTCTAACATGAGGTCGCCGACAATAAGCACGTTCGCTTTGGTAAAATCTGGTAATATCATGGCAAAACAACCCTTTCCGATCTTTAATTCTATTGGAACCAGTATAACAGCCATGTCGAGCAATACCCACAAGCGAGATAATCTCTCTGAAGCAAAGGCCGCCACTGCCTGGTACTTGTATTTGATAGAAAACAGATTGGGTCAGCTTTACACAGGTATTACTACCGATCCCAAAAGGCGTATAGCTCAACATAGGGGAGAAAAAGTGGGCGGAGCAAAAGCACTGAAAGGCAAAAGCCCCCTTACCTTTCGTGCTATTTTTCAACTATCAAATAAGTCGGAAGCTGCCGTGCTTGAGTGTAAGGTTAAAAAGCTAACACGAACGCAGAAAAACAGCATTATTCAGTCAGGGAAACTCGAATTGACGAATAAGGACGGCACACTCACATTTAATTGCATAAGGGCCGAACTAGTAGACTCACTACCCACCTAAAACCGCATTGATAATCATGGCATTACCAATACTCAACGTGAAACCTAATGCGGCCACACCGATGTTATGCTGCTGATCTACTTCTTGACGGAAGTTCATACCAAAAAGAATTATCTTCTTATTTGCCAGCACTAACAAATGCAAAGCGATAGTTAAGCCCACGCTCACCAATAACCATCCGGTCACGTTACTGACATAACCCGTAGGCTCGTAAATAAGTAAGTTCTTCGCTGCAGACACTATCATTGCAGTACCTAACAAGTTTCCTGCATGCTCTATAGCCAACGCTATTTGGCCACCTTCCAGCGCACCTTGAAAAGAGTCATTCTGATTGTCCTTGGCGTACCTAAATTCAAGTATACGGGTCATCACTAGCAGCATAGTCAACACTACCGCAAAACCCGTCACAATGGCGATAACCGCATTCATGTCGCTACCGTTCACCCACAGCATAATGTTGCGAAGCACAATGGCGCTTGCAACTAAGCTAGCCGCGTCCACTAGGGCAACACTTACACTGCGCTCTGCAATCATTTCAGGGGTGTCGACTTTGTTAAGCACGAGTTTGTCGTGAGCATAACGTCCAAACTTTACCAGTATTATGCCTACAAGACCGAAGGTTAGCATGGCAACTGCAGCATCTTTATAGCCCATACCCACATGCCGCCCTACAACCGAACTCAGCACAATACACAGCGACAACATGCCTCCGGCAATGCTTATACCAAAAGCGAAATTATCTTTTACACCAAGCTCATCGGTTACTGATGTTTTCCTAAACGCCCCCGTTAACCACTTCATCACCATTAAAAGCGCGAGTGCAATGCCCACGTCCATGGCGAGGTAAATCAATAATTCTTCGGTAAGGGGTACTAGTTTTACTAAAGCTTCCACGCTATCTTTGCTCCTTGCACTTTACCGACTAAATAAACAATCTGTATATCGACCAGCGAAACCGTCATTTTTATCTGGTTTAGTTTTCATTCGCTGGCATACATTGCTTCTACACATCGTAAAGTGATTATTTTTATAAGACTTGAGGTTAATGCGAGTATTATGCCAATAGAAAAGGAAAATAGCATGGCTAACGTTGAACTAGCTGAACAGTATTGGCAAAAATTAGTGTCAGTTTACGAAGACGGGAGCATAAAAAGCAGCACAGCAAAGTACCCGAACGAAGACCATCACGAAGGAATAGAAAAACATAGTCAAGAGGTATTGACGCATAATTTGGCGCATAATTTGACGCACAGGTTGACGCATAACAAAGCGGATATTCTTACTGCATTTTCTCGCTCAGCGTTTTTAGCAGAGCACCTTATTCAGTATCCTCATACGTTAGAAAGAGTGCTTACTCTGCCTCCTTCTGATAATCCTTCAAACAATCGTAAGAATATAGTTGATGGAGCTTCTAAAGGCAGCGTTTTACATCATTATTGCGCCGAGGTTTCAAAACGCTTAGAAGGCGTCAAAACTGAAGATGAGCTGTTGTCAGCGTTAAGAGAGTGCAGAAATACTGAGATGGCCCGCATAACCTATGCTGATGTGCTAAATAAACAAGCTATTTTAACCTCTCTCGCTCAAGTCTCCGCCCTTGCCGATACACTAATAGTTGCCGCCTATAATTGGCTATATACAGATGCAGCAGCGCGATACGGCACACCCGTATCAACTCATAGCACAGGGCTTTTTTCAAAAGACGGCTCTAACCAAAGTACAAACTCAGACCAAAGCACAGCACCCTGCCCCGCACACATGTATATTTTAGGTATGGGCAAACTAGGTGGTAGAGAGCTTAACTTTTCTTCCGACATTGACCTTATTTTTGCCTACCCTGAAAAAGGCGAAACTCAAGGGGGTCGAAAAAGTATTGAAAACCAGCAATTTTTCACCAAGTTAGCGCAAAAGCTAATTCAATCACTGAATAAAATAACAACCGATGGACAGGTGTACCGCGTAGATATGCGATTGCGCCCCTTTGGCGACTCGGGGCCGCTGGTTATGCACTTTGCTGCTATGGAAGATTATTATCAAGACCAAGGCCGCCATTGGGAAAGATTTGCAATGGTAAAAGCCCGCATTATCAATGATGATAATTCTGACGATGCACAGGCACTTAAAGATATCCTCAAACCCTTTACCTTTCGCCGTTATCTCGACTTCACAACGCTTGATGCCTTGCGCAACATGAAAAAGTTAATAGCCACAGAGATCAGGCGTAGAAAGCTGAGCAATAATATTAAGCTGGGGGCCGGCGGCATTCGCGAAGTAGAGTTTTTCGCTCAAAGCTTTCAACTCATCCATGGTGGCAGAGAGCCAGGCCTTCAAAGTAAGTCACTACTTACTACGCTTACCGCGCTTTCAGATATGGACATTGTTGAGCAAGATGTCACGCAACAATTAAGAAACAGCTATCTGTTTCTTCGCAAAGTAGAGCATACGTTGCAACAGTGTCGCGACAGGCAAACCCAAACACTGCCAGATTCCGATTGGGAGCAAGAGGCTCTCATAGCGGTTATGGGCTTTGAGACATACGAGCGCTTTTTAGACGCGCTAAGTGCCACAATGAAAACCATCCATGGGCATTTTAATGAGCTTGTGGAAGAATCTCATGAAACTCATTCTGATGAAGATGCGCTGTTCGGTGCATGCCAAGACGCATGGCAACTAACGTTAGAAAGCGATGAATTTATAGATGCTTTTAGCGATCATCTTTCAAACCGTGAGGCCATGGGTATTTTCAACACGCTGATAGAGTTTAAAGATACTCAGCGCAATTACCGAATTGGACAGCGTGGAGAAGATACCCTCACAAAACTGCTGCCTGAAATTCTTTATGTGCTGGTTGTTCAGCACCCGACGAACTCTGTTCAGGTTTTATCTCGATTACTAGGCGTGATTGAGGCTATAACGGGTCGCACAACCTACCTTGATTTGTTGCTCGAAAACCCTGATGTGCTGAAGCAATTGGTAAAACTATGTGAGAGAAGTGGCTGGGTTGCGCAAGAAATCAAACGCTTTCCACTGCTATTGGACGAGCTTCTCACCCCGTTGTATTTGGGCCAGCAAAACACAGATATTGCCACCAGCAAACGGGAATACGAGCAAGACCTCAGACAGTCTATGCTTCGCATTGAGCAAGATGACGTTGAGCTGCTTATGGATGCATGGCGTCAGTTTAAGTTGTGTCAGCAGCTTCGAATTGCCGCTAGCGATATCAGTGACTCACTTCCCATTGCCAATGTAAGCGACAAATTGACTGTATTAGCTGAAGTGATATTGGAAAATATTGTCAGCGCCGCGTGGATGCAAATGAGTGAACGCTACGGTACGCCATCCCACTTAGAAGGCACTGACAAGGGGTTCGGCGTTGTAGGTTACGGAAAGCTAGGAGGCTATGAATTAGGCTATGGCTCTGATTTAGACTTAGTATTTTTACACAATGCGCCAAGCGGAATAACTACAAACGGTAAAAAGCAGATAGAAGCTCAGCAGTTCTATATAAAGCTAGCCCAGCGTATTATGCATTTGTTAAACACAAAAACGCTATTCGGACAGCTGTACGAGACTGATTTACGCTTGCGCCCCTCTGGCAATGCTGGCCTGCTGTGCTGCCATGTAAATGGTTTTGAAAAATACCAAAATGAGGAAGCATGGACCTGGGAACACCAAGCGTTGGTAAGAGCCAGAGCCATATGCGGAGATAGCAGTGTCATTGAAGCATTCAATGCCGTGCGCAAGCGCGTGTTGACGAAACAACGAGAGCCATCGAGCCTTGCTGAAGATGTGTGTAAAATGCGAATAAAAATGCGTGAGCATTTATTGTCTAAAACCGAGCAAAAAGTAGATTTAAAACAGTGTGTAGGCGGTATTACTGATATTGAATTTATGACCCAATACTGGGTACTCGCGAATTCTCATAAGATTGAATCAATGACGCAGTTTACCGATAACCTACGCATTTTAGAAAATGCTGTTGAAAATAAAATTATCGAAGCAAACACCGCCAGGGAACTGCAAAAAGCGTATTTAAAACTAAGAGAGCAGTATCACCATTTAACGCTGGCCGATTCAAAATTTGCGGATCAAACTGAAGAGCTCGACGAAATCCGTGAGAATGTTAGAAAACATTGGGACATTTTGTTTAATAAACATAATTAATTCGGTGCTGCGCTGCTCTTTGTTTTCTAAACGCTGTACTCTCAAAATTAAGTGGAACGCTACATGTATAGTTGAATTGATAGCTGAATATAAAATTAAATAAAAAATTAATGTTTAAAATAAAGACTAAAAATACGTCAGCCGCTATATTGGAATAGCTGTTACGCAGCAATCTAATCAGACGGCTCTTAAATGCTAGGCAATTACAGAATACGCTTTTCAAAAATGGAGTGCACAAGCAAAACGCTTGTATTAGATAAACCACCATAACTCAAATGGAATTGAAAAATGGATACGACGACACTGATTGTCTGCACGCTGTTAGTAAGCTTAGTGATGACACTCACTATGGCAGCGATGTATTTTGTAAACCGAGAGGAGCGCTATCTTCTGGATTGGATGGCATCGGGCACGTTCTTTCTTCTTTCTAATATCGTCGCTATCTTCATTACCTTCTATCAAGTGCCTATTCAACTCTCCCTTGCACTAGGCAATGCATTTTATATCGCCGGCCATGCGACGATATTTAGCGGTGTTTATCGTTGTGTTTATAAACGCTCGGTTTGGCGTTTAGTGTTTGGCGCGATTATAGCCGTCATTTTACTTCACTTCATTCCTGGTATGACGGAATCAGTTACTACCCGAATTATCACGTTCTACCCAATAATCATTGCGCTTAACGTATCAACACTCATCGCCCTTTTTAAACATAGGCCTGCGGATATTGGAAGAGTGTATTGGGGTTTAATGGCTGTTTTGTTTTTATTTATTATGCAACTTGCGGTTCGAGGCGGAATAACGTTATTTGGCTCTGAAAACCTCACACTAATTGGCGATCAGTTTATGCAAACCTCAGGGACCCTTGCAGTCATTACTTTCCTGTTCTTATTAACCATTTGCTTTACCTTCATCATTACGTGGAAAAAAGAGCTCAAACTTCGCAGGGCATCGGTAACCGACTACTTAACAGGTTGGCTTAATCGCAAAGCGTTGGACTCAATAGCTACTCGTGAATATGAGAGAAGTGCAAGAGAAAAAACACACCTAGGTTTTGTCATTATCGACATAGACCACTTTAAGCGCATCAATGATAAGTTCGGCCATTGTGCTGGCGATGCAGCACTAAAGAAAGTTACTCAGCTAGCGAAAGAAGTCATTCGGGGTTACGACAATAACTTTAGATTAGGTGGGGAAGAATTTGCAGTACTTATAAGCGATACGGATGAACAAGAGATAACTGAAATTGCAGAAAGAATACGATTGAGAATACTTCAATCAAAAATAAATATTGATACGTCACAAATAACGCTTACTGTGAGCGTGGGAATTGCTTTATCAACACCACTCGACTCAAGCTGGCACGATACGCTTGAAAGAGCAGACCAAGCGCTTTATGAAGCAAAACGCCAAGGGAGAAATCGTATCAGCAGCGCGGCACATATGAGCATAGAGCCACAATCTCAACTAACGTAATGTAGTATACAAATACGACAAGCAAAGTGTATTAGAAACTCTGAACAGTACTTGGTATGACGATATTTTGAAAAGCCACAACGTGTTGTTCGCCCGTGGGCAAAAAAGCCTAATTCACGCGCTCACATTGATTTTTAAGTAGCTTAGTTTCTTGTGCTGTCACTACTAAAGAACGCTGCTCTGCGCACAGATACGCTTTCACTTCCCCCTCAAAACTGCTGTCTATTGCACTCGCTATACTCGCTAACGACCCCGATACAGTATTGTCTAACTGAAACTGATGCTTTATCACAAAGTCTTGCTCTAAGTTCCATATTAGCTGCATTCCCTCGTCCTGAGCGTACTGAGAAATAGCCTCACGTAGCGTATTCCCTTCTTGAAACGTACGGAATTTATGCTCACCAGTCCAATTCGACTCTACTGGACGGGTTTTGCTCGCCATTTTTTCCAGTTTGCTATCAAGGTTTGGATCCACCCCAGCAATATCTAGCACAAAATCGCCCTGCTCCTCTTTCAAAGGATCGGTTGCAGACATTCTAAACTCACGGTAAAACTCACTGAGGCCTTTTGAAACTGACTTTTCTTCCTTTTGACTTTCGGGCACAGGAGCCGTCTCTTTAACCTCAAGGAAATAGATGAGTACGCCAGCGGCGACAACTAGCACTACTGCCAGTATGATTTGTTTCGCCCAAAAAGATGTACTTGAGTAGCTTTGTTGCCCCATGAAACTTTATACCTAACTGTTGTTCTTTAAGTGAAAGCCGCTATGTAGTACCGGCTCAACGTAATGTTCTTACCTTGAACTTTTTTGCTGCTATTGCCTTCGTTCTTTCTTACTAATAGAGCGATGGAGACGTTTTAGACGGCCTCGTTTTAAATCTTTTGTGCATCCATAGGTAACTTTCAGGCTGCTCTTTTATCGCTTTATCAATATGCTCATTGAGCAACGTTAACGCTGCATGATCTTCCATTTCACCAAGGCCGAGTAACGGTGGGAAGACTTTAATTTTATATCCACGCTTTGTATATTGCGAAGTAATTAGCATGGGAACGCTCTCAGAGCGACGAATAAACATCAAGGTTGCAGTTGTTGTAGCCGTGTCTTTAACCCCACCAAATGGGACAAAAATACTTTGCTTCGGCCCATAGTCTTGGTCCGGTAAATAAAGGCAAAGCTCTTTGTCGTCCATTGCAGCTAGCAACGCTTTCGCATTGCGTTTATCAATCATGTATTTGTTCGACTGATTGCGACCATGATATTGAAGATAG
The DNA here is from genome assembly GCF_010500895.1 of Alteromonas genovensis. Lineage (GTDB taxonomy): Bacteria > Pseudomonadota > Gammaproteobacteria > Enterobacterales > Alteromonadaceae > Alteromonas > Alteromonas genovensis. The sequence continues at coordinate 442,584 of NZ_JAAAWO010000001.1, read as the reverse complement.
TCTATAAGAGGATTGTTGTGTTTACGGTAAAAAGCCACGCTAGGATATGAATAGCCGATACCACGACACGCAAACTCTACATTCATATTATGCAGAGCCATACCAAATACGCCCTTACTTTGGGCTTTAGCCGCTTCTATATGTTCGGCGCCTTCTATTTCGAATGCTCGTTGCACCCGCCAAGTAGGCCACCACCAGCCCATGGCTGTTTCGAAAAGCGCCATGCCCGTACGGCGAATATTTTCATGGTACAAGCGGTCTACTTCATCGCTCGATAAAGCGGGGTTCCAAAGCTCGATGTTCCGCCTGGCTACTTTTGCACGCTTAGGCACGATAATCGCAATTAGCTTGCCGGCACCCGCTCCAATCGCCCTTATGACAGGCAGCGGTAGCCAAGTGATGATATAGAGCAAACCTACAGCAAGCCATATCAACCAATAGCGTGGACCAAAAAAAGAGAGGGTGAATTTAGGAGCTTTTATTGCCGCAGCCAAGGTCTGTTTCCAATATATAAGAAGACATATAGTGTATCAGAACGAATTATTGTGGGCTACGGGGTACGGGGTACGGGATTTACAAAACATACGAGAGCGCGCGTAGGTATACTGATAATAGTTAACCTTGAACTAGTTTAACTAAAGGTAGCCAAAACAGCGCGCTTTAAAGCGTAGTAGACCGTACTTAGTACGTTTTATCTATCTGCTTAAGCTTTTTCTCGAAGGAATCATAGTGATCACTGGAGTCGTAATCAAAATGGTATTGGTTATGAAAACCGAATCGCAGCTTCACATTAACGTCTTCGATATACAGCGTATACCCATCGTGATCGGTAAACGCTGTAATGCCCATCAACTTGTATTCGTCGCCCTCTTTCGAGCCATGCTGGCGAATTTTGTCGAACACTTGAAGTAAAAACTTGCTGTCTAATTCGTTTTTCATTGTAAGTACCTTCCTTAACTTAATAAAATTAGTACTCTTTCACGGGATCTTTGGATTGGTCGCAAAATCAATCAATTGAAGTTGTAGCGGAATCCTAAGCTGAGCATATTGGTTGAAAAGCTATCTTCCCCGCCGATGTAAGTATATTCAAAGCGCACCATCGAATTTTGTGAAACATAATAATCAAAGCCAAGCCCAATAAGACCAGCAGCGATACCATTATCAAAACTACAAGACGCAGATGCTGTTTCGGTGCCACATGGAATAGTAGCTGCCACGTCCACTCGGGCAACGCCCAACTTATAAAACAATTCGCCCGTGGTGCTACTTGCCTTACCTAGCACAGCTAAATAAAGTGCTTCACCCTCAGCCTCTGCACCATCGTCGGAATAATCAAAAAGGTTCAAGTAGCCGGCTTCTGCATACCACTGTCTGTGAATTTTATGACCATATGCAACACTGTAGGCGACTTCACGATCGCTGCCGCCGTCGAATTCAAAGTCCGTATACCCTACAGATACTAACCCGTAGTTTTCAGGTGCTGCTTCTGCTTTAAAGCACACTAATGCTCCCGCTACTAGTGCACCTGCTATCCATAAATACTGCTTCATCTAAACCTCAAAAATAATACTCTAGTGAAAATTGAACATGATCGTCTCTTCGCAAGAAATAAAACGGATCTTCCGTGTCGTCAGCTGAGAAGAAATAACCATTTAATTTCCAACTCCAATTCGCGGTTAAGCGGCTAGATGCCTCAACAAAGCCGGAATATGTTGACGATTCATCTAAATCTTGCACAAAACCAAACAATACCTCAGTTCCAGCGATATCATTTACGATAACTCTCAAACCTGTCATTAAGTCGTTTTGTCCTATAGCGAAAAAATTATCGTCTCGTTCATCATATTGATATTCGGCTAAAACACCTAAACCGTAGCGCGAGCCCCAAATACCTTGTGTAGTATATTCAAAACCCGTGACAACCGCTGCAAAATCTTCTGACTGCCCGCTTCGGTAAATAGACTCTAACTTTAAAAGCCACGCGCCAGATACTTTTAACACATCAATCCCGAATTGATCTATTTGCGCATAAAAAGGAAAAATTACAAGTTCGCCATCTTGATTTGGTGTAGTAAAAAGTTCTGGTTCTCTAGTGGTTCCTGAAAATGCGGACAGGCCAACCTCCCAATCAGCGATAGACGATTGCCACCGTATTGCTATGTCGAGATTTTGTTGTTCATCATCAGATTCATACAATGCGTCACCTATCGCAACGGGCGGCCTTAGGCGACCACTGTCTCCCTGAAATGTCCGCTCTCTGAAGTATGGTAATGCGTAAATCGAAAACATACCGTAATCGGAGAAATAGTTAAAATTTACCATAGGCTGGCCAAGTTTGACCTCACCATCTAAGCTCTCTACTGAATCAGTTTGATTGATAATATCTACGAGATGAAGAGACTCAGTTTGGCCCCAAAACACCTTTCCAATGCCCACTCTTGTTTCCCAAGAATCCGCATAGTGTGCCCACTGTAATTCTCTTATATCTCCATGGGTTCTTTCATCATCATGCTCGTCAATGCGATAGAACGGCTTAAACACCAACGTATCGGCTCCGTCGTTCCACTGCGTGTAAACCTCAGGCATCAAAAATGCTGAACTGTACGTGCGCTCCTGATTCTCATAAAGTGCATCTTGAAGGAAGTACCGTTGCTCAAATCCAGCGGAGCCAGTGACCTCTATCTCTGCATAACTATTATTGGCAAGTGCTAGCACTCCATATAAGGTGAAAGCTCTGATCATCGCGCTCTTTTCAACCTATTTTTATCAAAATCACTTTCTGACAGCTCGGTGTCAAAGTTGATATCTTCGGTTATTAAATATGTCGATTTACGCGTTTGTACGTTTCGCATCTCACTTCGCATAGGCCGCCAAAACTTGTCTTTATATAGTTTATATTCTTGAGGTGTCAGTACCTTTAACAAGGCATTCTTTTTATCATAGAACTCAACTTTCTGGACTCGATAGTGGGATTTATCTATCCACACCTTTTGTGAGGTATAGCCTGAGTAGTCATAATTGGGCGTTTGTCTTAGTACAAAACAGACCTCGCCATTGACCTCTTCTTCGCCAAGATGTTCATAAGAAAATTTTTCTACTTCATAAGATGTCATATCTTCAAAAGCAAACTCACTGCCAACAAATGGGCCACTTTTATTTCTCGAAGATATTCGTTTAACTCTCTTCAATGCAGGTAAGTAAATCCACTGTTCGTCAGGCTCTAGCGCATGAGAGAAGCTAAGAAATGCAGTTCCTTTGACGTCACGTGGAGAATTAAAAACAGTGAGTGCTTTATCACCATCATCAGAAACCTCCAACGATTTAACGTTGAGTTCACGCTGCGCTTCCTGCCCCTGACTATTGCGTAAAACCATAGTCACGTTTGCTTCTGTGGTACCCCAGCCAATATCCCTTTGTTTCCTTTCTTTAGCAATAGTCAGTGCTGTCGCGTTATCGGTTTCAGACGCAACAACATGTGTTGCCCCAATTAAAAGTATAGTAAACAGCGAAACGGCTTTACGTATTGAAATCATGTATAACTCTCTCTTTTTGGCTGTCTGTCGTCCCCAATCCAAGCTAATAAAGCGGGGAGGAAAATAAAGTCCACGATTAATGCGGCCACAATGATAATAATCGTTAAAATTCCCATGTGTGCATTTAGCATGAAACTAGACGAGGCCAACACCGCAAACCCTAAGGTTAGAACAATGGTAGTCGTCGTCAATGCCATTCCCACTGAGCTAAATGCAAAAATAACACTTTCGTGGGCACTTTTATTCTCTTTTCGAGCGGTTTGATACTTTGATGAAAAGTGAACGGTATCATCAACAATAATCCCCATAGTCATACTGATGACTACGGACAGCGCCATATTAATTTCACCCGACACCATGCCCCAAACACCAAACCCAATGGCAGCAGGAAGCAAGTTAGTTACCAGGCTAGCTGCTCCTAATTTTATCGACCTGAGGGCAAATAATATGAGCCCAGAAATTAACGCCAACGCTAGGACACTCCCCCATACCATGTTCTTCATATTCCGCTCACCTATATGAGCAAACATCAATGGTGGACTTGCAGCCTCAATTCTGTACTTATTTTCCAAAGAATTGAAAAAGGCTTTTGCGTCTTTTTCTAGTTGAGTAATTTCGTTACTGCCCAAATTTTCGATCACCGCAATGACTCTCAAGGCCGATTTATCAATATCTAATTGATTACCTAGGTCTAAGCCAAAAGGCAGGGACATTTCATAAAGTAGTAAATACTGTGATGCCAATTCAGAGTCGCCAGGAATAACGTGGAATGCTTCGTCATCCCCATTCATATTCTTATTCAAACGTTTTAACGTATCTGTGAAAGTAAGAACGTGGTTTACTTCTTCACGTTTACTCAACCATTCAGAGAACAACGCCACATCACTTAGGAAGTCGTTCTTGGTAATGCCATACGGAGTATCGGTATATAGCACGAAATCAATGTTAGACATGCCGCCAAATATTTTCTCATTCACATCCACTGCCTGTCGAAACGTGCTTCGTTCGTCAAAATATTTGACTGCTACATCATTGAGCCTGTTGTTCATGGCAAATGCACTGATAATAACAATGGTACTTAATGAAAAGACAAGGAGTACTTTGTGATTCTTTACAACAAACGCTCCCCAGCGAACAAATAATGTATTGTTAATAGCGCTGCCGCTACTTAGTGGTTTTAAAACAAGCATTGAAGGAAGCACGGTTAACGAAAATACGCAGGCGAGCATCACGCCCAACGCAGTCATATTTCCTAAATGCGCTAAAACAGGTACGGCAGAGAAGTTGAGCATTAGAAATCCAATTGCCGTTGTTACGCTTGTAATAAAAATAGGCTTTTTATTTACCTTCACGCTTTGTTCGATAGCGTTATGTGCCGAAAACCCCTTACTCAAAAAATATTTAACACCAACGATGATATGGATACAGTCAGCAACAGCAAGCGTCGTAATCATTGTGGGTGCATTAACCGTGGCGGTGCTTAAGTAAATGCCAACCCAGCCAGTTAAGCCAACGGTAATGGCTATTGATGCAATAACAACTGCCATAGTGAAAACAGCCGACCAAACAGAGCGAACGATAATAGCTATAGAGACAAAAATAAGTAGAAACATAGCGGGGATCAATGTTTCAGCGTCACTCTGCGCTGCGACGGCAAATGCGTCGTTCATTATGACCATTCCCGTAAGATAAATTTCATGGTCAGGATACCGCTCGAGCATTTCTGCCTTAATTGCTTTAGCCGCTGTTGCAATTTCGATAACGGCCTTTGTTTGATCCCCCTCAGGAAGCTGTATTGTCGTGTCTACGACCAGTGCTTCTTTATTTTTTGAAACCAGCCTACCGAAGATCTCAGGGGTTGAGTCCACCACTTTTTCAATTTGAGCTAACTCTTCACTATTTTGCAGCTTCTCAAACAGTAGGTCCTCGACTATCAAGTCTCCATCAAGGTCGTATGTATGCTGGTAATTTGATATCGACTCGACTCTTGTCGATAGAGGGAGTTGCCATGCAGCTTCGGTTATATCGTAAGCGAGGTTAAGCGTATCTTGATTAAAGACATCATTACTCTTTGGCACAATCATAAACGCAACGTTTTCAGTTTTATTGAAAACATTTTGCATCTCCTCAAACGCCACTCTCTGTGGGTCGCTTTCCTCAAAGAACACCTTATAATCGCCACGAAAATAGAGATTTTGAGCTCCAATTAACGCTAAAGCCATCACCAATAACGTGAAAACTAAAGACGCCTTGGGAAAAGCTAAATAGAAGGGCTTTTTTGACTTGTGAGACATCACAACATCCTGAGTTCTAATTCTGCAATAAGTGTATCGCTTAAACGTGAATTAACATAACCCGCAAGCAGATTTTTGTACTTAAGCACGATTTTTTTCACATATTTCGCCCGACCACTAAAAAACACGAAAATCTTAACTATTTGTTTTCTTTGCACATTACAGGATTTTAACTTCTTCATCGACGATTTTTTTTGATCTTTTGTAAATTTGTTGTAGTATCTATAGCAACAACTGGTCAGATGAGCGGATGAGTAAACATGAGTATTAGAACTAGCTTAAAGAAAGTGCTACCCCCAATTTCAATTACAGAACAAGAAGCCCTAGATGCGGGCGACGTGTGGATTGAATCTTCAATTTATCAGGGTAAACCTGATATGCAGGCACTTCGCGATATCCCTCAGGCAAAACTGAGTGCGGATGAGCAAACATTTTTAGATGGTCCAGTAGCTGAGCTATTGGGCATGATTGATGACTTCGAGCTTGGAAACGAAAAGCATATCCCACAAGAAATTATCGATTTCTTGGGTAAAAACCGTTTCTTCTCAATGATTATCCCTAAGAAGTTTGGCGGTTTGGAGTTTAGTCCATACGCCAACTCTACGATTGTTGCCACCATTGCTGCGAAAAGCGGCGCGATTGCGGTAACAGTAATGGTACCTAACTCGTTAGGTCCGGGTGAGCTGCTGATGCACTACGGCACTACAGCACAACAAGACTATTGGTTACCTAGATTGTCTGACGGTCGCGACATTCCATGTTTCGCCCTTACCAGCCCAGAGGCAGGTTCGGACGCAGGTGCGATACCAGACGCGGCAATCGTGACAAAGGGTGAATACAACGGTGAAGAAGTTCTTGGTCTTCGCGTAAGTTGGGACAAGCGTTATATTACACTTGCACCAATCGCAACGGTTCTTGGTCTTGCTTTTAAAGTATTCGATCCAGACCAACTACTTGGCGATAAGTTTGAGCACGGTATTACCTGTGCCCTACTTCCAAAGTCGCACCCTGGTGTAGAACTTGGAAACCGTCACGACCCTATGGGCGTTCGTTTTTATAACGGTACGACTCGTGGTCAAGATGTGTTTATCCCAATGGATTTCGTTATTGGTGGTCAAAAGAACATCGGTCGCGGTTGGCAGATGTTGGTGAGCTGTTTAGGTGCAGGTCGCGGTATTTCACTACCTGCGATGGGCGTTGCATCAGCTCAATCAGCGTTTAAAGGCACCGTTGAGTATTCTTTTGTTCGTGAACAGTTTGGTTTACCTATCGGTCGTTTTGAAGGTATTCAAGAGAAGATGGCAGACATCGCGGGTAAAACATTCCTGCTAGAGTCTATGCGTGTGCTTACCACTGAAGGCCTAGGTCTGGGTGTTAAACCTTCTGTAGTGACTGCTATTGCCAAATACCACATGACCGAACTAGGTCGTGATGTATTAAACTCGGCAATGGACGTGCAGGCTGGTAAAGCCATTCAACGTGGTCCTCAAAACACGTTGGCAGGCGGCTATTCAGCGCTACCTATTGCCATTACGGTTGAGGGTGCAAACATCCTTACACGTAACCTTATGATTTTCGGCCAAGGTGCAATGCGTTGTCACCCACACCTTAAAGATATGGTTGACCTAATTCACAGCAATGAAAGTTCGGCTGATGCAGAATTTAACAAAGTACTTCGCAAAACTATCGGATTTAGCGTTAAAAATGCGTTCCGCAGTTTAGGTAAAGGTTACTTACCTTTCTTACGCGAATCTGAGTCAGCGTTGCCAGAAGTACGTCAGTATGAAAAGCGCGTGAACAGCATTGCTGCGAAACTAGCGCCACTTGCTGATTTGTCACTTGCTGTACTTGGCGGCGACCTTAAGAAAGCAGAGCTATTGTCTGCTCGCTTAGGCGACGTAATGAGCTACTTATACGGTGCAATGGCGGCAATTCGCTTCTACGAGCAACGTATCGAAGATAGAAAGCTGGCACTTCCGTACTTTGAGTACGCGATGCAGTGGTCTTTACAGCAGGCTGATCAGGCAATTGTTAACTTTATCAACAATTTCCCGAACACAGCGACTCGCGGCCTAATGCGTTTGTTAACTAACACTTACACAAACAGCGTCAAGGGTATTAGCGACGACCTAGTACGTGAATTGTCACTTGCTTCTATGCAAGACAACAGCGTGAAAGATCAGTTGACTCACCTAGTACGTGTTATTCCAGGTGATGGTAACGACATTAACGAGCAAGCGTTTAAAGCGAAACACGCCGTTGCTCACTTGCTTAGCAAAGTGCAAAAAGCGCTTCGCAAAGAGCCAGTGGTTCCGTTTATCTCGTTTGAGCATGCGCTTAATAAGCTTCAAGAAAAAGGCGTTGTTAACGCTGAAGAAGCAGCAAAACTGCATGACTACAATGAGAAGCGCAAGCTAGCGGTACGTGTTGATGAATACACGTTCGACCTAGAGTTACTGCCAGCGTCGCAAACATTGAAAGCAGTTGATGGCGGCAAAAACGCTGCATAAACATCATCATTGATTATTGCGTTGATTTAAGTTGTTAATTTAACGGATATTCAAACGCTAACAAACAAAGCCCTGACAATTTGTCAGGGCTTTTTTATTTACATGCTCAATTGCACAGTTGTTTCTAAAATAATGGAATATTATGTGATTGTTTTCTACGCTTACTTAACATTATGAAGCTTATAAGCATAGAAACTAAATGCCCGCACGTGCCTTTAAAACGACTTACGCTAAAAGCGCCATATCAGTGTGCCTGGCTCTTTTAGGCCCTGCCATCGCACTCTTTCCCAACTCTGGATATGCCGACCACGATGAAGCCCATTTTGTTGTTGGCTATATAAACCACCCACAGGTTAATAAATTTTATAAGCCCCTTATAGAAAGGGCGTACAAACAAATAGGTATTAGTGTGACCTTTGAAAAAGTAGGCGGCATGAGAGGCTTAAAACTACTTAATGAGGGCATGACAGACGCGGATGTTATTCGCTATGACGTAGTGATTAAAGATAATAGCAACGTGATTGCTATTGCACCTCAGCTGTCAATTGGAGCATCGTTTTTACTGTGCGTACCTGATGTCCCCTGCAACAAAGACATAATTAATAAACCTGATACCGGTATTGCAGTAACTACTCGCTTTTTTTATAACATTGAAAAGCAGCCAAGCGATCTTGCGGCAAACTTCTATGAGTTCGATGACTTCTATCACGTGGTAGAATTAATAAAGTCAGAGCGCTTTAGCTATGCCATTGCACCGAGTGACTTTTCAGATTTACACGTATTTGAGGAGCTTGGCTTTAATTATATTCCGCTGGTAAAACATAGCTTAATTCATGTGATTAACAAAAAGCATCTCAACCTTCAGCCAGCCTTATCGAAAGCTATCGAGCACCAGCTTGCCATTAGCAAAGTGGATAACGCCGAAAGTGCTAAGTGAATTAAGCTGCTTTTATAGAGCAATTTTTATCAGGCGAGAGAAAGCGACAGAATAGCTCTACTATCATTAATACCAGTCCGCATAAATAATTGCCCACCCAGATGGCACTGGCAAGTTTCCTAGCAAAGCGTGGGAATGCAGTAATGGCTGTTTCCTTCCAAATTCCCAGAATGAAGCTAGGAAGCTTGCCAGGCCTTCCCGAAGGGCGAGTTTAAAATGTCCGTACTCTTTGTTGTGTCACCTTGATGTAGAACCCTATACCTGCGGTAACACGCCGCGATTACGAACATTTTAAGTCTCGCTGAGTGGGTAAGTATCTATGCGGAATGGTATAGAGCCCCAAAAACAAAAATGCCTGCATAAAGCAGGCATTTTTTTCGCTATTAATTTGAGTACGTTATTAACACTAGTGACTCAAGTTAATGTTATGGCTTCTCTTAGTCGAACATATACTTAAGAGATAGTACAGTTGTACGACCATTCAGTGGTCTTCCTCGGACGAAATCTCCCGTTGAAATCTCACCAAACGGTGTTGCTTCAACTTCAGTTACTACAAATTCATCCGTTGCGTTGTTAACGTTAAGCGCTACTGAGAACTGGTCATTCACCCAGTAAGTGGCAAACAAGTTAACTAGCGTGTAGCCTTCTTGCTTAAGGTCGTTGTTGTCTTGCACGTAGTATTCAGTTGAACCTTGTAGTGACGCACCTACAGACCAAGTGTCAGTTACGTACTCAGGTGTAATTGTCCAAATCCAGTCTGCTTGACGGCGTGGCGTATTACCGACGATTGCTGCATTGTTAACATCACTGCTAATTTCCGCATCTGTCCACGTTAAGTTACCAGCCATTACGAAGTTATCAGTGGCATTCCAACGACCTTCAAATTCAAGACCTGTTGCTTCGTACTCACGCATGAAGGTAAGACCGCTAGTTACTTCCGCTTGTGTATCTTCGGTAACCGTATCGAATAACGTAGCGTTAATCATTAGGTCTGAAGTACCGTACTTATAACCCACTTCAAGCTGTTTAGTCGTATCAAAACCAGATGTAGTGCTAGTAAGACTTCCGTCTTGGTTAAGCGTTCCGCCGATTTGTAACAAACGGTCTGCTATTGCGCGGCCGCCCTTAGAGTAGCGAGCGAAGAACGTTTGGCTATCGCTAAGAAGGTATGAACCACCCACCGAGTAAGACGTGTTGTTCGCATCGTAATCAACGATTTGTGATGCTGCGCCTGCGCGGTTAAGGTTAATTACACCACCGCGGATAAAGCCACTGTTAGTTGCCGATGCATCTTCGATTTGCTCAATAACACCGTTGCCGTTGATATCAAAATCTGTGTTACCACCACAGCAAGAGTTGATTAGCTCACCAGATGCTTCAACCGTGTCATAACGAACTGACGCATCAATCAGAATGTTGTCAGACAGTTCGAAACCAACGTTCATGTAAGGAGCAGTAGTTTGGTAGTTTAGGTCCCACTCCCAAGACAGGAAGCTTGGAGACAATAAACCGTCAGACACTAGCTCAACGCCATCACCGTTAGTGATATTTAGCATTTGAGAGTTAGAGCCATCCAGTGTCTGGATAAACGTCTGCCAGCTAGACCAGCTAGTAGCAATTTCTTGGTTTGAGTAGTAGTAACCCACCGTTAGGTCTACGCCATTATCAAACTCTTTGCGAAGGCTAAAGTCGTTGATCATGTTACCAAGATCGTTGATTCGCGTATCAAACTGTAGGTTAGTAAATGCTTGACCAGAGTATGCGTTACCCGCACCAGGGCCATTTGCCAGTGTGACTGTGGTAGTGTCACAGTTAAGCGCATTTCCGTCGCCGTCAGTGGCGCCTGCACACAATGCTGAAGCAAAGTTAGATACATCGCCAGGGCCAGCTGGGAAGCCGTCTGTAAACGGGGCAATGAATCCACCAGAGATATCTGATGTACGGAATTTGTTAAGAAGGAACAAGTTATCAGCAACTTCTAGGTCAACTTCAATACCAAAAGAGCTCACCTTAGACTCGATACCATCACGTACGTCACGGTTTTCTGGGTTGCCGAAGCTGTCGAATGTAGAAATGTTCGTATTGAATGCAGAGTTCAACGCCTGTGAGCTTGCGTCGTAGTTTGGTACAGGGCCGTACTCGCCATCACCCTTTACAAGTACTGGTGAAGGTAAGTAAGTAGACACTTTATCATCAAGATTTTTGTAGTAGAAACGGATGTGACCGTTATCTAACATCTTGGTGATGTTGAACTTGATTTGACCACCTTGGTCGCCGTTATAACCGGTATCGCGCGGGCCTTCACCGCCACGGGCAAAACCAGCAATATGGTAATACATGTCGTCGCTGATTTCGCCACCGTAGCGGAAATCTAAACGAAACTCATCGTAATCAACACCAAATGAAGTACCAATAGCGCCGCCACCAACTTCACCAGTATTACTGATCATGTTGATAACACCACCTGGTGAGTTACTTGCGAATGTTGATGCAGAACCACCACGAATCGCTTCTACGTTAGCAACAGACCAATCGTAACGGATAAAGTTATCAGCGTTACCGAAGTTTATATCGCCGTACTCAAGTACTGGAAGACCATCTTCGTGAAGCTGTAAAAACTTTGAACCACCCGTTGCTAAAGGAATACCACGGATAGTGATGTTTGCGTTACCGCCACCGCCAGAAGATTCAGCACGGATACCAGGAAGTGCACGGAACACTTCAGCTGTTGAACGAGGCGCAAGCTTGATAATGTCGTTCTCATCAAATGAACTTACTGAAACACTCGCTTCCTGCATAGTTGCGCCACCAGGCGCGGCAGTAACAACGATTTGTTCATATTTCTCTTTTTCTTTCTTTTCAGCGTCTGACGGTGCTGCTTCTTGTGCGAAGGCAGTTCCAGAAAGTGCTGCGCAAACAGCGAGTGTCAATGCGTTTAGTGTGTGTGTGTTTTTCATGTCATCTCCGGCGGTGTGTTAGAGCCTTGATATCCAAAATGCTTACTTAATATGACACAGCGATTGCACCCGCTGCTTAATCGATTAAGAATGTATACCAAGATATTTATCTTGTAAAGATTCTGTGAAGAAAATTTTCAGAAATAAGCATATCAATTAGTCTAACATACAATTAATTTACAGAATTCATGGTGACCTAACAGACAAACGTTTAGTACAAACGAAAAATTTAAACGTTTAAGAAAGAATGCAAAAGCCTTGTTTAATACGGGCTTGCGCCACGCGCTTTACTCTTACAACAGATGAAAGCATAGTACATCGTGTCTAAATGGCTAAAAATTAGCTCTTCGGTTTAGTTTCTACAAAAAATTTTAAAAATAATTTGTTGAAAGTGTTAACAAGTGATGAACGTGTTATCTGAATTCGGCTTTCTAATTGTTATAAACAAGTAATTGTAGGGAGGAGGCGGAAAACCCGTGAGAATGGTTTATATTTAGGACGTGTTGATTTCCACTTGGCCAAAAACAATGAAAATTATTACAGTAAGCATTTATAGTTTAGCTATCTATGAGGTAGCTATACGGTAGCAATGAAAAGAGGCGCCTACTTTGCATCTTTACGATGATGATATACCTAAAGAGAGCGTAGACAGGGATACGGTGAACATGCTCATGGAAAACTCTGCCGTTGGCCTAGTCATAACAGCGTTTTTGTTTTCCGGGCTTATATTCTTTTTCCAGCCCACCGACTCATCAGTTTCGCAAATAAAACTTTCGTTATTGTTTGCAATGGCCATAACACTTTTTGCTCGATGGGTAGATTCCTTCTACTGGCGCAAAAGACTTCGGGGCACCGAATTTAACCCAACACCAGCGCTACTGCGCTTTTCTGTAGGTTTAATTGCAACAGGCACTATTTGGGCTCTTTATACTACCCTTCTCTACGACTCAATGGGAATGATTGAACTCGCCGTTACCATGGTGGTCATTGCCAATATGGCTGCTGGAGGAAGTACATTTCTAGCGCCCAGCAAGATATTGGTGGTCTTTTACGAAACGGTATTAATACTCCCTATATCTGTATGCGCACTGTTTAATAATGATGAATTTTTTGTTCTTGGCGTTTTCGGCATCGTGTTTTGGGCTGGCCTTTTTGCGAGTGCGTTTAGGTACAACAATTTCTTTATAAAAACGGTTCAACTCAAAGCTAAGAACATGATGCTAGTAGAGCAAATGAAGCGAGAACGGCAACAAACTGATAGGGTGAATCAGCTTTTGCGCAACACGAATCAGCGACTCGATGACGTTAACGGCAGTTTAGAAATGAAGGTACAAAAGCGTACCGAAGATCTTTTTCGTTTATCTAATCACGACCCACTTACAAGCCTCCTCAATAGAAACGGTTTGCTAAAACACATGAACCCACTGCTTGAGAAAACAAAGGCAGTGGACGGCACCTTTGCCGTTTTGTTTGTAGATTTGGATGGTTTTAAGCAAGTAAATGATAGCTTAGGTCATAAAATAGGTGATATCGTACTGACTGAAATAGCGCAACGGCTCAGCAAATATTGTGAAACCAACCTCCTTGCAAGATGGGGTGGTGATGAGTTTGTCGCGCTTTTGCCTTATGTGACTGTGGATATCGCGAAAACAGTTGCCCACGCAATGCGAAGTGGTATTGCCATTCCGGTTACGGCCAATAAAAACCAAATTACTCTAGATGCCACCATTGGTATCGCAATGTTTCCCGAACATGGTCACACTGCCATGGATTTAATTCAGCATGCAGACCTCACCATGTACGACCAAAAGCGCAGGCAAAGAGGGTCTGTAGGTGTATTTAATGAAGCGTTGCACGACGAGGTAAAGCGAGAGCAACGCTTGTGCGAACGTTTGCGTAACGCCATAGATAACGACGAGTTATGTGTGCACTATCAGCCAATTATCAATGTTAATACTAACGCACTGTCTTCGGTGGAAGCGCTGTTGCGCTGGTCCTGCGATGGAGAGAATATTACGCCGGATGTCTTTATTCCTCTTGCGGAGCGCTCAGGGATGATGCCGGAAATTGGAGCATGGGTGCTTAATCGAGCGCTAATCGACTTGTCTCATTGGTCAGCATCCGACGCCATGTGTTTATCTGTGAATGTCTCTATTGCACAGTTGTTAGACGATGAATTTATTAAAATTTTAGACAATGCTTTGCAAACCACACAAGTGGCGCCACAGCGTTTATCTTTAGAAGTGACAGAGAGTGTTTTTGCCAACGATGAGGAGCTGGTTACACAACGACTGCAAGGATTGGTAAGGCGTGGAGTGAAGATATCTATTGATGACTTTGGTACGGGGTACTCGTCACTATTTCGACTGCAAACCATGCCTTTTAACTTTATTAAGATAGACAGATCTTTTGTAAAGAATACATCCGAAGAGAGTGATACCATAATACGAGCAACGCTGTTAATGGCGAAAGAATTTGGCTGTGAGACCATAGCTGAAGGCATTGAAACAGAGCAGCAATTTAAACATTTAGCAATGCTGGGCACAGACTATCTGCAAGGTTTCTATTTCGCTAAACCCATGAAGCTTGAAGATTTGAAAAACTGGTATAACGAAAAAAATTAATCACCATGGCACAACTTTATTTTTATTATTCTGCAATGAATGCAGGAAAATCCACTTCTCTTCTCCAATCTGCATATAACTACCGTGAGCGCGGTATGCACTCAATTATTTATACTGCAGGTCTTGATGACCGTTACGGCATTGGAAAAGTCACTTCACGAATTGGCTTGCAGGCTGATGCAAAACTCTATAGCAAAGACGATGATTTGTTCGCCTCAATTAAGCAAGACGAACAAGAATGCCCCCTCGACTGTATTTTTATTGATGAAGCACAATTTCTAACTAAAGAGCAGGTTCGCCAATTGGTCGAAGTGGTTGATGAGCTTGATGTGCCAGTGTTGGCTTACGGGTTGCGCACAGATTTCTTGGGTGAAACCTTTGAGGGCAGTCATTATCTTCTTGCGTGGGCCGATAAGCTGTTCGAGCTAAAAACCGTTTGTCATTGCGGTCGAAAAGCGAATTTTGTGGTACGACTGGATGAACAGGGCAACGCTGTTACAGGTGGAGACCAAGTTCAAATAGGCGGAAACGACACCTACGAGTCTATGTGCCGTAAGCACTTCAAAGCATTGGTGTGGAACGCCTGAGCATGCTGATACCGTGAGCGAATTACAGATAGCTGTAATTCGCTCACGGTATATCGTAATTAGCTGCGAATGATTAACTGCGAATGGTTTCGCCCAGTTTTAAATCAAAGGGCAGTATTTGCTTGCGTGACTCACCAGAGAGTA
Source organism: Alteromonas genovensis (assembly GCF_010500895.1). Lineage (GTDB taxonomy): Bacteria > Pseudomonadota > Gammaproteobacteria > Enterobacterales > Alteromonadaceae > Alteromonas > Alteromonas genovensis. The sequence goes on along the minus strand of NZ_JAAAWO010000001.1, from coordinate 426,998 downwards.
ACGCATTAGCGGCGGCCTCACCCTTAGCTACGCTAGACTGACAAACCGTTGTTAAATGCGGCCTAGCTCTATCCGCTTCCTCAATGCCATCAAAACCTGTGATTTTGAGTTCGTTTGGCACATCAATGCCCATCGCTAGCGCGCTGTGCAACAACTCTAATGCAATGATATCACTCATACATAGCACCGTATTCGGTCGCGGCGAGCTCATAAGCACTTCTTTCGCTGCCTGTCGGGCGTAGCTTCTGTCACTTTCCGGAAGGTGCCAAATCCATTCATTGTTTATCTCAATGCCCTGCTCTTTCGCAGCGCGCACATAGCCATCTAAACGGCGATGTGAGATTGAGCTATTCACATCAATCAAGGGGCTATCGTAAATTCTGCAGGTGGTAGGTGAGTCAATTAACCGCAAACCAAGTATGGCTACAATGTCATTTTCATCGATTGCAGCTTTGGCAACTTCATACGCCGCGTTTTCGTTATCGATATTTATAGAAGGCACATCATCGATATCAAAATCTACAGTAATGGCTGGCTTAGACTGAGCTGCAATTTCTTGCGCTAGTTTATAATTTCGCGGTGCGCCGTAGCAGATAAATCCATCCACAAAGTCCACTACATCTAAAATACTGTTTGAATCACCCGCGTAGAGAAGCAAGTGCTTGCCCTGTTGCTGAAGCGTTGTGGATACGCCTTTTATAAACGTACTGGCTACCGGGTCACTCACCATATAGGCAATGCTGTCTGCAAGTACAAGTGCAACAATGTTTGACGTACCCTTACGTAAAATTTGTGCGGCCTTGTTTGGCCCTGAATAGCCTATGCGTTCGCACTGCGCGAGTATTTCTTCTCGTTTCCCTTTTGATAATTGATCGGGACGATTGAAGGCATTTGAAATAGTAGCGGTTGATACGCCAAGTTGTTGTGCGACATCTTTAAGCGTTAACTTGGTCTTTTTCATTGTAAGTCACTCACTGTGCGAATCTTAATCGATAACTGCTATGGCAATGTTATATCACCCTATCGAGCAGGGCTTCGCACAATACTAACATTAACTTAAACGTTTAACCCTACCAAATTAACGAGTTCATAACCAAAACTTAAACTTTTTGCGCAAACTTAACAAAAGTTTGAAACGTCCGATGAGCACTACCGGGTACCAAATATTTTATCTCCGGCGTCGCCTAAGCCCGGCAATATGTAACCATTCTCATCAAGACGTTCATCGATAGCCGCGGTAAAAATATCAACATCGGGGTGCTTATCTACTACGCTTTTGATTCCCTCTGGAGCCGCAACGAGAAATAACCCCATGATGTTTTTACACCCTTTTTCTTTGAGCAAATCGATAGTAGAAATTAAGGTGCCGCCAGTGGCCAGCATGGGGTCGACAATAAGTGCCGTCCGCTCATCAATATTTTTTACCACCTTATCGAAGTACGCAACCGGTTGAAGAGTTTCTTCGTCTCGATACAGTCCTACCACACTTATTTTGGCATTAGGGATAAGCTCTAACACCCCTTCCAGCATACCTAAGCCGGCGCGCAAAATTGGTACCACAGTAATTTTTTTGCCTTTGATCTGCTTTACCTCAACTTGGTCGCCAGACCAGCTTTCTATAGTCGCGCGTTCTGTGGGTAGCGTTCGCGTTGCCTCGTAAGTTAATAGGTTACCTACTTCTGACGCCAATTCGCGAAAATCTTTACTGCTAACATTAGCGTTTCGCATTAGCCCCAATTTATGAGCAATAAGGGGGTGCGTAATTTCATGAACAGCCATAACGAGTTCCTAAATAGATAATTAACATCATACTATAGTAAATGTTATCACGTGCTCTGTCGCGGTTTACGCAACATCCAGTGTTCCGCCATCGGGTAAAGTCACCTCTATGGTTAAACTTCCGCCAACGGCAGCTAAATACGCAGCCGCTCGTTGCAAAGACACATCTTGAATGCGCTTAGATTCAAGTTTACTTACCCCCGATGCAGTCACTGATAGCGCCATGGCCACCACTTCTTGTTTAACACGATGCTGTTTTCTGATGTCGCCTAATGTAAGTTCTTTCATTCTTTTTACCGAAAAATTGAGGGCATTAAAAAAGCCCAGTTGGTTCACACCTTCTGGGCTTTTGCAAAACGTTCTTACCTATGCCCAGAAGCGAATACTTGCCCCTGAACAACACGCGTCAGGTGCGGTCAGTAGATAAAATTATAAAAATAAGATAGTGAAACGTTTTGCATGATAATTCTCTTATATCTTTGGGTTTGGACTTGGCTTTAAAAAAAATATCTTATGAATACTCACTACGCGAGTACTTTATTACCGCTCAACGTATTTGTGCTGGCTCGATAAGTCTGGGTGTAATCACCAGCTTATTTTCCTATTCGCCCAAGCGTGTTAGCGGCTTAATTAACACTTATAGTTAAACATACCATCACTGCTGGCAATAACAACTGCTTTCCTAATAGGAAAGTAGATAACATCGTATTTGGGCAACTGCAGCGCTCTAACTATCCCTTAAAATGCAGTGCCAATATTCGCGCTTTTTAGCTTAGCTAAAAATGCAGGAACCTCTGCACTGCCCTCTTCGGGTGACCAAGGTGCAAACCCCTTGTCTTCGGTAACATCATAAGGGCCTTGCTTTACTTCCATAAAGACCACAGGCTCAAAACATACTGTGGCATGCCAGGTGTGCGGCGGAATCTCTAACCCTGAACATTCCCCATCTGCTTCCAAGGTAATACGGTTGGTCACAGCGCCGTGCTCATCAAAAAATAATAGGTCTAAGGCCCCTTCAACTACCATAAAAAATTCCCACTTATGGCGTTGAATATGCTGGTGAGGCCTCACATAAGAGTCGGGAAGCATAGCAATGAATAAGCGCTGCACTATATCGTCGTAAGACTGATGTACATTTAAGTTTGCCCGTTTACGCGGGCTTTTTGCAGCCTCATTTTTCAATAAAGCGAAAGCGGCGCGGTCAAATAGTTGCACATTATTCATTGCATTCCCTCGTCGTTGAAAGGTGAACTGACCTTAGCTATTGATTTAGCTACTGTATTCGTTGTTCAGTGCTACAGTTTGTCATTGATATGACTTGTCTTACAAGAATAAAAAAACGAGCATTACGCTCGTTCTTTTTAAAACCTACTAGAGCGCGCATAGCTGTGCACGCGCTAGATAGTGCTTACCTTTGCGCAAGCGCTAGCTTATTATGCCTTAAACGATGATAACCCATCCATTAGCACGGTCTTGAGCTCTTGCCCCTCTTCCGTATCAAGGTAAGTCTTAACGCTTTCAACAATTTGCGCAATTTGCTGAGTATCGAGACCTAGTGAGTCGAATTGCTTTTTCAATTCGTTCATATTAGAAAAAGATTCGCTGTATCCAGCCGCCTTATCCAGCAAGCCACCAAGAGAGCCTTTACTGCTCATCTCACTCACATCAGGTGCCGCCGCAAGCAGGCTGTCTAAATTAGGCAGGTTCGATTTAAGCGTGTTGATTTGCTCTGCTGAGATATTTTTTTCAGCATAGCTAAATAGCGCCGCTAAACTTCCCTTCACTTGTTCAGAAGTCATACCCGTTGCATCTTCAACTGAGGCCATCATTCCTTCAATTGTTGGGCCTGTCACTTCGTCGCCTTCAGCGGCCAATCCTAAAAAGTCTTTGATTGAATCTAGCCAACCTTCTGCCTGTGCCTGTGGTGCAACAACTAGCATTGACGCTAAAGCAAGCGCGTATACACGTTTCATAATTTTTCCCTGATAATAAATATTGCCGATAGGGTAAAACAAAACGCGTAAACACACTATTAGCTTTACGTATGATTTACGTTTAACTTTCTATACGTAACCTCATGGCTTCTTTTTTGGGTAATTGATTGCATCTATTGATGCTACCGCTGTGCCACTTCTAACCAGCCACCTTCGATACTTTTTACGACTTTATCTGAATGACAAAAAACGGGAATGGCCCAGCTATCGCCCGTTTCATCAGACTGAATGCGGCTGTCTGGCCACGTGTACGCCGAGTGGGACGACAGTAACACCCAGCTATTTTTGGTATCAGAAGCCTCTGTATTTTTAGATTCCATATCATTAACCGCTGCACCATAGGGCTTCCTTCCCAACGCTTTCCAACCAGTACTAGCGGTATTAGCTTCAACACCTTTTGGGCTAAATCGAAGCATAGGCTCATCTTGCTTATCGAGAACCACCATATGATGGTCTCCGGTATAACTCACTCTAATTGCACTATCGACGCCAGGTATGATCATTGCGCTGAGGTTGGCAATAGGCGCAGCGCTGTTATCTAGCGTCACTAGCGTGCGCGTTTCTGGTGGGTTCAGCGATTTGAAATAGCCATCAATCATTTGGCGCTCGCCATCTACCGCAATGCCTATTTGCCACTCATCGGCGTGTTCGTCACTTTTAACAAGCCGTTGATCGTACCAGCCATAATAGTTATTTTTACTCACTTGAGTCCATTTTGCCTCTATATTTCCATCTTTCACCCACTCAGGCAGAGGTCGTGGACCCGCAGTTTGAACCTTAAACCACATAGGATGATCCCAATTTGCAAACACTCCCTGCTGAGTGATGCGAATAAACGGGGTGTTGTCCTCTGCGAGAACCTCCAACCTTCCTTCGCCTGCGTAAGCGATAAGAATTTCGTTGCCCAGTGGTGAGCTTTGTATTTGCGTTACCACATGACTGTTTTTACTTGTATTTAGCACTGGTTGCCATTCTCCATCCACCTGGCTACTGCCGTGCGCAGAGATAGTCTGAGAAAACACAATGAGCAATAAACTTATTAGACGTAGTTTCATAACTCCCCCTTATCGGCATACGTTAGAGAGTGAACCGGTAACGCTAATGGTCTTTGATTCAGACGGAACCAAATTACCTTCATCATCTCGTGCGTTAACAAACAGCATGTAATCGCCAGGCGGCACAACGGCCTGCTCTTTTGGCATTTGTACTACGATTCTGCCGCTTCTATGACGCACAATAGGTAATTCCACGCTTCGTTGGTCACCGTCTATGAGGTGTGTAATATTCGTGCGGCGTACTAGCACAACAGACTCGATACGTTGGTTCATGGTGGTGGTGGCAGCGTCACTGTTTTTAAGTCCAATTCTGAACCGCTCGCCTATATGCACAGACTTACTTCCTTTGCCAATTGAGGGGCGATCGCCAAACATGTAGGGCGGCTTATAGATTTCAAAAGAAGGGTCACGTCCGTCATTAGGCGAGAAGCCTGGCAAGGTAACGCTATAAGCATAGGCTGTATTAATGGGTGCATGACCACCAATTAACACACTTCCATCGGGCAATAACGCTGCTGAGTTATGATAAGTACGCGGGCGGTTTTGTTTTGCAACCTTTCTAAACGTTTCAGTTTCAGGGTCGAATATTTCGGCCTCTAAAATTGGCACGCCAGAACCAGGAAGTACCACCTCGTCTCTGTCTGCACCCGATACCACTAATACTTCACCGGTAGGCAGTAACACACCGGTGCCATACCAGCGTCCTTGCGACAAACTCCCTGTCGAGCGAGAGTCATACAGCATAGTCTCTCCGTCTATGGTTACTGAGTCGATTCGCGCTAGGTTTGTACCTAAATAAAGCCCAGGGCTAGTGGCTGCAACGCCGGTTAATACGCCACCAGCTGTTAAAAACTCTGCCTTACTGTACTTGCCATTTTCATCGGGCTTAAGTGGCATCATCATAGAAAATGTAGAGCCTCTGAAACCTGCGCCCAATACAGACTGCACGTCTGCTAGTTTGTAGGGGTCGTCAATAATCGGTGCTAAGGCGTCAAAAGGATTGGCAATAAACTCTTCAGTTAAGCCGCTAAGCAGCCCGCTAAGTGATTTATCTGCTTCGGTATTGGTAATGTTAAGTAGACTGGTTAAATCACTCACGCCCGCCTCGCTTAAATGCAAAGGTAGACCAGCAAACCCTAAGTCGGCCCAGGTTTGCGACTTAGGGTCGTAGGCCGCTACAATATTCCAAAGTGCTTGATCGTAGCCTTGACCGAAGGGATTAAATGCTTGCCCGCCACCGTTGTAAAAAACATGTCCATTGGGCAAAAGATGTAAGCGTGGGTATAGCGGCAATGAACGCTCAGCTAAAGCCCCATTGTCGGTCCACTCTCCACATGAGGTATCGTAGGTTTCAGTTACCGTTACGTTTCTACCCGATGTTTCAGGGCGAGTTAAATACACTGGCTTTACAAGCTTGGTAACACCACTGGCTACAAGTACGTTACCGTTTGCCAGTGACACCGTGCTTGGGTACCAGCGCCCAAAATTCATATCACCTGTTTTACGCCAGCTATTATCGTCAGGATTAAAAATTCGGCTATTTTTAAGGCCTTCTAACTCAGACAAGCCAAAGTTAATCGGCTGGCCTAAAAGCTCGGTATTCACCCCAGGCTCATGATAATAATCCGTGCCGCCAACCGCCATCAGTTCGCCGTTTGGCAACCCTACTAAATCTGCACAAAAGAGCGCGCCATCGTTGTTAGTTCTATCGTCATCAGTGCCTAAATCGATATCAATAGGATTGCCGAGAAAACCCGAAATGTCACCGATAAGGGTTTCTGAGTCGTTGCCATCAGGATTGGCCCCCGCATCAACAGGCGACGGGGCAATCCAACTCGCGCTACCGTTTTTCATCGTCAGCACGCGTGTTTGATCGTTTACAATTGCTGAGCCAATTTCTAGAAGCGCATTGTATTCAACGTTTTCTGTACCCTCAAGGGCATTGAAATACAAAATACGGCCATCATTGAGCAGTGCCAGACTTCCCGCTGCAGGTTTACATTTTAATACCCCTTCATCATTCTCTTCGCACTTTCCATTGTCAGGATAGTTATTAAGCGGGTTTTTAATGTTGGTATTGTTTTGATCGGCAAACTCGCCAGTTACTAGCGGCTCTTCGAATGGATTAGTAAATACCCCTTTTTGTTTACATATTTGTTCGCTGACGCATTCGGGGGTGACAATGGGCACCTTTCCTTTATTGCGATCTGCTAATGCAAAATGGGAGGTAATACTTAAAGAGAGTAGTGTTAATGCGGGTACAAGTGATGGACGTGTTTTCATTTTTGGCATCCTGTTATTTTAGGTTTACATGCTGTCAAACAACGGCAAAACTCGCCCAGATTGTTAACAACATGTAAACCAAACGACTCGCGTTTCAGGTTGGATGCAAAAAAATAAAAAATTTTAAAAATGCATTAAAAACGGCTTTGGCTATTTAGACTTTTTCATGCGGCGACTTTGCTCTTCACGCTTCTCTTCGCGTTTCTCTTTGCGGTCTTTTTTGTCGGGTGTTAAAGAGCCCGTTTTGAATTTCTGCTTACGCTTGGCCTTTGCCTCTGCTTTTTTCTTAGCCGCTTCTTCTATTTCTATTTGTTCTGCCACGAGCATTTCAGGTGTTTCAAGGGTTATGCGACCTAATTTGCCAGACTGAAGTTCTTTTAACAGTATTTCACAAATTTTATGAAGATTTACGCGCCCACCGGCCATGATGGCACCGCGACTTTTGGCTGCTGCTTCTAGAAACTCAATCTCGGTATCTGGCAGTTCATCAAGCTTATACCGCTCTTTTAAAACGTCAGGGTAAGCCTTTATTAAGTAATCGGCGGCAAAAAAGCCAACGTCATCGTATTCCATGGCCGTATTTTTTACTGCACCTGAGGAGGCTAAACGATAGATAGAATGTGGGTTTTCGAGTTTCGGCCATAGCACCCCTGGAGTATCGAACAAAATAATACCGCTCCCTAGGTTTATGCGCTGCTGACTTTTTGTGACGGCAGGCTCGTTACCTGTTTTTGCGATAATTCGATCGGCAAGAATGTTAATAAGCGTAGACTTTCCAACATTAGGTATACCAGTGATCATCGCTTTAATCACTTTAGCCTGACCATCTTTATGAGAGCATATGCTGCGGATAAGCTGCATAAGTTGCTTACTGTTACCAGGGTTATCGCTTGATGTGGTAATGGTTTTAACGCCGCGCTCTTTTTCTAAGCTTTCTTGCCAACGGGCCGTTATCTCTGGGTCGGCTAAGTCATACTTATTCAAGATTTTAATACAGGGTTTATCGCCGCGTATTTTGGCAATTTCAGGGTTCTCACTTGAAAAAGGAATTCGTGCATCAAGCACTTCGATAAGTATGTCTACCTGGCTGAGCGACTCTTTTATTTCTTTAAGCGCTTTGTGCATATGACCGGGAAACCACTGAAGAGCCATGCGTTATTCCTATGTGTTTATTGGGGGCTGAAAAAATATAAGTGACAATGAATGCAACCAAAACGCTGCAAGCAGCTAAGGGCGTGTTGCACTTTGCTGAACAAGTTTTGGGCTAAATGGAAGCATTTTAATCGCGAAACAGTCCTGTAGGCCTAGTGGGCTAAGTCAAAGGGCTGTGCCAAAGAGTAAAATGCTTCCATAAAGCCCCCTTCGGGCAGCGCCTGTGAGCTATTTACTCTGCGTTGAATGGTTTCGATTTAGCCCGCTAGACCTTCAACCATTCGCCTTGTTTAAATAGCTCACAGACCGCTGCAAAAATGTACAGCAAAGATCAACACGCCCTAATCAAAAATCGCGATTGTGCTTGGCGTTTAGTTAACATGATAGCTCGTAAGCACAAATATTCACCGCACTAGCAAGGTTCAAGGAATCTATTTTACCACTGCCCGGTATTGTAAATGCAGTCGCGTTTAGACGCTTTACATCCTCAGTAGGTACACCACGAGCTTCATTGCCAAAAAGGTAACATTCGAAGTGAGCAAAGCTGTCGGATTTTACCTCTTGCCCGCGCATGTCTAAATAAGCGAACTGAGAGAATCGTGATGTTAAGCTTTCAAGTGGAACGTTAAGCTCCATATCAGCGTGAAAGATTGCCCCCATACTCGACCTAACCACTTTAGAGTTAAACGGGTCCACACTATTAGGGCTTAGCAACAGCTTAAACTGACCAAACCAAGCTAGCGTACGCAATATTGTACCAAGGTTGCCGGGGTCTTGTACCTCATAAAGATAAATACAGCGCTTTGAATTGGCGCTGCTTACCGACTTTTGCATCTGCTCGTCTGCATTTGCATTCTGCCGCGGCGCTTCTTCAGATAGCGAACCAGTTACTGAATTGAGTTCTGAATTGAGTACCGAAGGAAGCGGCACCCTAGCGATAATCCCCTGAGGTGATTTTGTATCGCTTATTTGCTGCATTTGCACCGAGGTGACTATTTGAACTTGGATAACATCATCGCGAAGTAATGGCGCATAATCTGCCCTAGCAGAGCCAAGCCACGCTTCATAATTTGAAGTAACGTATACCGTCACCGTGTTTTTAGGCGCCGACTTCAATAACTCTAAGATCAGATGTTCACCTTCCACCAAATAATAACCGAACTGGGTTCGATACTTTTTTTGGTGTAGCTTTTTTACATCGCTTAGCTTCATTGACTCATGCTCCAGAGTTCATAATAGACACACGGTTTAAAATAGGTGCGCCGCCTGAGGGCGCAAGTTTAAGTTATGTGGGTAAAAACTCAAGGTGAGAATGAGGGCACCTTAAAATTTATCACTCACTTCGCATCTAAATCCGATTTTGGTATTCACCTTCTTCATTTCCGTTAAGCCTTACACAAATGTAACCCTGCAAGATGTCTCTTTTTTGTATGCTTCAGATTAATGGCCCTAACACTTATAACTTGCAGTGCATTTCACTGCAGCGCTCATAACTGCAGCGCTCATAACTACACTGCGTATAACTTCAATGCTAATAGCTTCAATGTTAAATAATTCTGTGAAAAGTAAACGCTCGCAATGACTGTTAAAACACACTTCCATGCATCGACATCTGCGTCGACAACTGCTGCCATTAACGCAAAAGATGAAAATTCTGAGCACGCAATGGCAATAGCGTCATATTTGGAATTCACCAAAATCCTATTGCCAACTATGGCCAAGGCGGCAAACAAACTCAATACATGGCCCATACATAACGATCACTGCTTTCAAAGGGTGGTGCTAGATACGATTTGCCAAGCCCCGTGGTATGACGTTATTCCATCTCCGGCTTATAAAAATCTATCTTTGGAGCAAGCGCGAGCAGCAAAAGCGCTTTGTGAAAAGATAGCGAATAACCAAGTGTGCCTAACCACCTTAAATAATAAGTCAAAGGCATGGAGAATCAAGCAAGCTAAGTTCGACTTTTAGGCTCTTTTTCACGTGACGAGGGGGGAAACTATGCCGCAACGAACATCACCAAAAGATGCATCAAGAATTCATCGCGCAGAAGATTTGGAAGACGTAGTAGTCGACAAGCGTGCTCAGTGGAGAGCCAATGGTGCAAAGGCGCGACGAAGACAGCGTCGGTACAAGAAGAAAGTGATTACATCTTTGGTACAAGACATTTATGAAAATGAAGCATTTGATTAGCAACTCGATGCAACGTATGCTCAATGCAGGTTCTGGTAATACCAGTTTACGTAATTTGTAAAGGGCATAACACTTATGGCTTTCGATTTTAACATTGAGAACGACATTGCAGTAATCACCTTTGATGACGGCAAAGTAAATGCGGTGGGATTTGATTTAATAGAGAAATTTAATACTGCACTTGATGAAGCAGAAAAGAGCGCAAACGCTGTGGTATTTCATGGCGGAGAGGGAAAGTTCTGCGGCGGTTTCGACCTTTCTGTGATGAAAGGCGATGATAAAGCCGAGCAGCTTAGGCTTGTTCAAGCTGGAGCAGACCTTATCGTACGTTTGTACGGTTTTCCACTGCCGGTGATCGTTGCGGCTGAAGGCCACAGTATTGCATTAGGCGCTATTATGCTAATGGCGGCAGATTTGCGTATAGGCAAAGACGGCGGCACAAAATATGGGCTAAACGAAACGGCCATTGGCATGGTGCTGCCCGCATTTGGTATGGAGCTCGCCAAAGCAAGGTTAGCACTCACATCACAAACCGAAGCGTTACTATTCTCTCGTATATTTGAAGGTAAAGACGCAGTAAAGGCAGGCTTTTTAGACGCGGCCGTACCCCAAGATCAAGTGCTTCGCACTGCCCTCGGTTATGCTGAAAAGCTCAAAATGCTTCCTCGCGCTGCATTTGCCGAATCAAAAATACAGCTTAGAAAAGACACCATTGCCAACATGAAAGGCTAACTTAAACAATAAGCAGTGGTAACGCTAAATACGCTCTATCGTTATCACTGCCTGCTTTTCTGCTTTTTCGATGCCTTCCTTAGACCAGTTGAGCCAGTCGCTCAGTCCTTTTGTTGTGTGAACAAAAGCGGTGCCATTGCGACCCGTTTCTTTTACTCTATATAACGCCAAATCGGTCAACAGCATGGAATGCTCCCACTGATGGAAGTCGGTTTGCGAGTTTTCCCAAGGAAGCCAAACTGCACCTATGGACATGGTTATCGGCGAAGGAAGGCCAAGCTTATAATGCAAGTTGGTAAGCGCAGCATGAAGTCTGTCGTTAAGCGCCTTAAAACTTTGTTTTTTGATGGTAGGAACAATGAGCAAGAATTCTTCTCCGCCCCATCGCAACAGACAATCCTCCGGTCGACTCACACTTTCTATGGCATCGGCAACGTACGTCAGCACGCTGTCGCCTTTGTCATGACCAAATTCGTCATTGATCCGCTTAAAATTATCTAAATCTATAAGAAACAACGCGCAAATGTCTTCAGATGCTTCTTTACCTGCATGCTTGCCTTCAGCGTTTTTATAACCAATTTGTCGCGCATTAATAGTGTCAAAGAGCTTGGGAAGATACTCTTTTATCGCTCTTCTATTGCTAAGCCCAGTTAACGGATCGGTATTGGCCACCTGCCTAAGCGCATCATTTTTTTGCTCTAGCTCTTTGTTTACTCTTTCGTAAGCCAGGGTGCGCTCTTCAACCATTTTTTCTAGCATGTCGTTTCTTTTCATTAGTGCTCGCGTACGCACCGAAAACAACAGCCATCCAACAAAGAGAATGACAATTACCGCGACGCCTCGCGCCCACCAGGTTTCCCACCAGTAAGGCGCAACGTTTATCGAAAGTGTGGTGGGCGGTAGCCACTCATCACTGCCTAGTTTTGCTGATACCTCAAAAACGAATTCACCCGACGGTAAGTTGGTAAAATAAGCCAGCTCTCGTTGTCCTGCATACACCCAGCTGCTGTCGCCCTTGGTAAGCCTATATCGATATTGCGGTACCTCTTCTCCAGCAAATATTGGCATGGTGTACGCCACTTCTAAATTACGTTCGTTGGTAATTTCGATAGTTGAAGAGGCAAAGGTGAAGCGTTCGCCATTTTGATACACGCCGGAGATAACTACTGGCGAGAGCATTGGTTGGCGTTTAATAGTATCAACCGACAGCACGCCTGCTAATGTTGGATAATAGAGTTTGTTGTTAAAAACGACGCCTCGGTTATTTCCCGCGCCATTGCAACATCGAATGTCTTTTCTTGACGTAAACGTGCCGTCGTCTCTTAGTACGATATGCCGTTGTATTTGCTGTTTATAAAGACCCGATAAGTCCACAGAAAATATACCGCTTGCGCCTGAAACCCACAGTTGGTTTGCCGCAATATTGATATTGAACAGGTTTTGAAATGGCAGTCCATTTTTAATGGTGTATTGTGTCCAATTGCCTTTTTTATTTTTTTGGAACAGGCCATCGCCATAAGTAGCAAAAAAGAGGTGTCCATTAGGCGACTCAGTGATATTCGATACAAAGGCACTGCTCACGCCAGCCATGTTTACTTGTTGCCATTGACTAGTGTTGTTGCCGCTGTCTAGATTGGCGCTATATAATCCTGATTCAGTTCCTACCCATAGCGACCCCGTCTTTGAACGATGGATACTGCGAACAGACTGAGAGGCAAAATAAATCACCTCAATAAAGCTGTCGTCTTGTTGTTTAAATAGCCCGTTATTTGTCCCCAACCAAAGGGAATTCCCGTCTTTGTATAGGGTGTTTATTTGATAACCTTCAAAACCGCTTACCGGCATAACCGCTGATGTTTCAGTATTGACACGGTATAAGCCGTTGCGTGTGCCTACCCACATTGTCCCGTTATCAATCTGTAAACTGTATGCATCATTTCCGTTTAACGCGCTTGGGGGAATAACCAACTGCCACTGCTCATCGTCAATGCGCTTATATACCCCCATACTTGAAGCAGCGTACACACTATCGTCAACAAAGAATGACCATGCCCTTGCCTTTGCGAATGACTGACCCGCCGCTTGTCGAGTAATAGCCGATGGCCAAAGTAGTACAAGGCCGTTAGCCTTCGTACCAAGCAATGTGAGTTCATCACCTTGAAACAGCGTAAGCACGTCTTTCACCAAAGACGGCGTCACTACGTGATCCCAAGACTCCTCAAGAGTGCCTTTTACTGGGCTAACGTTATATGCCTTGCCGTCCATTGTAAGAAGAAGTGGATAACCGCTGTTACTTAACGTTAGTTTGTGTATTTCGTAAGAGGTAACTTGGGGAGTCTCGGTGAGAGAGCAATTGTCTGCTGAGTGCATAAACGAGCGAAGACGTTTGTCTTCAAGAATATAAACACGTTGATTTGCTGCCTGAAGCTGAGCGTATTCTCGCTCACGTGTCAGGGGGTATTCACAGGTGGCGTTTGTCACAGCATCAAAATAAACGAGTGTTTTATCGGCGTTTAAAAGCCATATGCTATTACCGTCTATGCTAGCGGCACTGAGCTTTGCTTGCTGCTGTAGCAGCTGTTCTTGGTGCTTTTGCTGTTCTGGATACTGTTGTATTGGAGACTGTTGTTCTGGAGACTGTTGTTTTAAGTGCTGCTCGTTTTGCTCTGAGTGCTCACTTTGCTCTAAAGCACTCGAAGCAACTAGCTGATTATTCTCTAGTGACCACAGTGACGTCCCGAAAAACCATAATTGCCCGTCTGCAGACTGATCAATATAGGTTATTCTGTCCTGAGACTGCTTAAATTCAACTGCCTTAAACGCGCCCTTAGAATAACTCACTACGCCGCTGGCGGTCGCTATCCATACCTTTCCTGCATTATCTACAAAGAGATACTCAATCCAATTTGAAGGAAGCGAAGGCTCATTGATGGTATTTAAAATTTCAAACTTTCTGCCATCAAACCGAGCCAATCCATTTTCAGTGCCTAACCAAAAAAAACCATCGGTATCTTGGGCAATCGCATGAACTGATATTTGGGGGAGACCATCGGTGGCGATGAGCTGTCCTTTTTCCAATGCTTGTGCATTTGAAACTTGCCAGCGCTCACTGCGATAATCTTCTGATGCCAACGCATTGATTGATTTTGTGCAAAGCAGCATCACTATCAGCAATAAAAAAGTAATACTATGAAGGTGTATTGAGCGTAAAAGCCCATTTAAACGAGAGAACATCTGGCCCCACTGTAGGCTAACTATCGAAAACGCTAAATAAATAAAAAAGAGTCATGCACAATTTACTCACTCATCTTGTTTGCTGAATAAACCGTGTGCTAATAAACGATAATTGTTCACCAGCCTCAGGTTGTCAATTGTAAACGCAGTAAGTGGTCTATTTAATTTTCCACTTGCACTGGCCTCTTAAGTTTCAATTGACAATGTTTCAAACGAGTATGTTTCAAACCAGCAGCCATTAAATTACGGCTATGCAAAGCGCCAGGCAATAAACCGACTTTGTTTATTGCCCTGCCCCATGTTCACTACTCTTATCTGTGTGGCACGGTTATACGCTAGGCTTTTTTCGATAGGCTTTATGTGCTCAGACTTAGACACTAAACACGTAAACCAGGTGACGTTTTGCTTAAACTCAACGCTCTCCTTTATCATTCGTTGAATAAACGCTAATTCACCTCCCTCACACCACAGCTCGTTAGCCTGGCCTGCAAAGTTCAAACTCGTCTTAGCATGTGATTTTTTTCCAGCCTCGGCACGGGTATTTTTGCCCGAGCGCTTTGCTCTGTTCGCGGCTAAATTTTTATTTTTACGGGCACTACCGGCAAGCGCATCTTGTGCAGATTTATGAAACGGAGGGTTGCACATGGTAAACGTAAAATGGTCATCGTCACCAATTATTCCCGCGAATATGTTGTCAGTTTGCAGCTGTCTTCTTATCTCAATACGCGACTGCAGCGTGCTATTATTTCTCACTATTGCCGACGCATTATCAAAAGCGACTTCATCAATATCGCTTCCTACAAACGACCAATCATAAACTTGCGATCCAATAATGGGATAGATAGCGTTAGCGCCTACACCTATATCAAGCCCTCTCACTTTATTGCCAAGCAGCGCTTTTACGTTATTCACGCTTTTTAATGCACTTACCTTTGTTTGATTGTCGCTCGCATCTCTTTTCAATGTCTCTGGCATCTTTTGAGAATCAACGAGAAGGTCGGCTATACCATGGATATAGTCTGCACGACCCGGAATAGGCGGACAAAGGTAGCCTTTTGGCAGCTGCCACTGATTAACATTGTAATAGTGCGCCAGTAACGCTGCGTTTAATGTAATAACAGCCTCAGGACGAGCAAAATCAATACTTTTTTGGCCACTTTTAGCGAGGATAATATGAGGTTTTAATGGAGAAAATGACGCGCAAAGTGCTGCCATGGGGTATCCATCGTTGTGGTAACTGCGAGGATGCATTGTGTTGCTCTTCTAAATAAAGTGCTGAATTGAGGTTTAAGGCGCGTTGATATTATTCTTTGACGGGCAGTTCTAAATTGTACTTTTCATACATCGATTGCAAAACGCCATTGTTCCGTAATATTTCAATTTGGTCATCAAAGTGCCGCTTCAACCGCTGCCCCTGTTCATTATAAACAAAAGACCAATACAGCTTGTATCGCCCAATTGTTCTTACTTTCACCAACGAGTCCTGGTCTGTTTGTTCTTTATCCATCAGCGGGGTGATAATACTGCGCAAATCGACGAAGTAATCTACCTTGCCCTTTTTTAGAAGCGCTAATGCTTGCTCTGCGCTTTCAACCGGAACGCCTTTCGCACTTTTCGGCAATGCTGCATAAAACACATCGTCCTCATAACCCGCTCTGTAAGCACCTACGTTGGAGGATAGATAGTCGCTGTTGAGTGCATCATCATTAAGTAAAGCAACATTGATATCTTCGTTAATGACGGGCCACTTAGACTGGTAAAAGGAAGCTGATTTGGGAAGCGAACCGGTAAGGTCTATTTCACCCGTTGCCAGATTTTTGAGTGTTCGTTGCCAGGGGAAATATTCTACACGTAAAGAATACTGAGGCTCTGAGTATATCGCAAACAAAAGCTCGTGATAAAAGCCTGTTCCATCTCTATTGGTATAATTAGGCCAGACATCAGTTCCCCACTTTACTACTGTCGGTTCTGTTTGTGTTTGTGTTGGCGTTTGTTTTGCTTGTGTAGATACATTTTGAGACAGCAATGCTGCGTTTGCCGCCCCTTTTGCTAATGCATAGGTCGGAATAAGTAGGAGAAAAACTAAAACTATCTGTTTCATCTGCAATCACTGCCTAAAACGTGCAATTCAATTCGCTGACGCCGTTTTATGTTAATACTGTACGGTTAGTACTGTATGTCCATATTGTATTTCAATAGTGTGTTTTAATACTATGTTTTAATACTATGTATCAATACTGGGGCTGTTATCACTAATAGCGCTTTTCTAGCTGCACTCTTATTACAACCAGAAACCGTTAGAGTTTATCTGTGTAAGTTTAGCACCTGTTAAGCCAAATAAATGTTTGTTGTATTAGCAGCCAAATCGGCGCAAACCCTTTCATCTTTGACGCAAAAAATACCGCATGCCGATGTAACACAGACTATGCTAATGTCGTAAATCGTACCACAAAAAAGGAAAATTATGAGAGCGTTATTAATAGGTATTGTGTTCTTGTCTGCGCTATTTTCGTGCCCATTCGCGTGGTCTCAAGACATATTGTCCATGAAGGAGCGAAGTGATGTCATTGATAACATCATCGCTCAACGTTTTGACACTGTTTTACCTCACATCATGCGACGAGAAAATATCGACATGTGGGTAATTATGTCTCGAGAATACAACGAAGATCCGGTGTTAAAAACAATGCTCCCGTCGACTTGGCTGTCGGCCAGACGACATACTATGTTAGTCATCTATGACCAAGGCGAGGGACAACCCTTAGAGCGATTAGCCGTAGCACGCTATGCGGTTGCTAAAAGTTTTGAAAAAGCCTGGGATAAAGAAGATCAACCCAATCAATTCAAAGCACTTGCCAACATTATCAAGCAGCGAAACCCTAGCAAGATAGCCATCAATACGTCAGACGCTTTTGCCCTCGCCGACGGCATGACCTCTACCGAAAAAAACCTATTTATGTCAGCGTTACCAAAAGCCTACAAAGACCGTGTGGTATCTGGCGAAAAGCTATCGATTGGGTGGCTAGAAACACGCAGTGACATGGAAATGGAGTTCTATCCCATACTGACGCAAATCGGCCATAAACTTATTGCCACTGCATTTTCCAATGTGGTGATCACACCTGGTGTTACCACCACTGATGATGTTGTGTGGTGGTTGAGAGACAGAACAAACGAGCTAGGTCTTAAAAATTGGTTTCATCCAACCGTGTCAATTCAACGGGCAGACAGCGAAGCTTTTGATCAGATAAAGGCCTTCAGCAAGCGACCAGAACAAAATATTATTCAACCTGGCGACCTTATTCACGTTGATTTTGGCATTACCTATTTGCGCTTAAATACCGATCAACAGCAGCATGCCTACATTTTAAAACCTGGTGAAACGGATGCGCCTAAGTACCTAAAAGACGCACTTACAAAGGGCAACAGGTTGCAAGATATCTTAACCACTAATTTTCAGAAAGGTCGTTCAGGTAATGAAATTTTAAAGCGCTCTCGAGCCCAAGCCATAGAAGAGAATATAAAGCCCACTATTTATACCCACCCGCTTGGATTACACGGGCATGCAGCAGGACCAACCGTTGGTATGTGGGATGCGCAAGAAGGAATCCCCATAAAAGGCGACTATCCTATGTATGAAAATACCGTATATTCGATTGAGCTAAATGCCGCGGTGATGATTGAAGATTGGGGTAAAGAAGTCAGGATTATGCTAGAGGAAGATGCGTTTTTTGACGGTAGTTCGGTGTCTTACTTAGACGGGAGACAAACAGAGTTTCATTTAATTTCTTCTGAAGCCAAGTAAGTGCTATAACGCAACTTTAGCGACTGAGCGCTAATAAAATGACTCAGTAAAACGATTCAGTAAAACAATAGCCATACGGGCTGAGAGAAGTTAGCCATTCAGGCTTGGAGAAGTAAGCAAAGTGACGGGCCCTTTTGCTCTGTAAGCAAAGGGCCCCGAAACTGATATTGCTAATAGCTTTTATTCGTAACGCTGCCCTAACGGTTATTCGTCAGCAGTGCGAACTTCTACATTTTGCGATTTATAGGTACGAACAAAATCAGCAATATCTTTGCGATTACAAATCACGCTCTCACCTTTCAAACCATATTTAGTTAACGCTTCGTCTTTACCGATGGTGAGTGCTTCTAAACAAGCCTGCGATGCGGCATTGTTATTTTTAGCCACTAGAGCAACTTTCTTAGCATTTTCAGATACCTGATTATTTCTGTACATGAAAGCAAACGTTCTTAATGACTCTCCATTACAACGAACTGATGCACTGAATTCGTCAGAGTCAAAACCACTCGCGCGCACTAAGCGAAGCGCTGGCTGATAGCCTTCATTCGCGGCAGTTAAACACGCTTTTGTTTCGATGTTTTCATCCACAGGCTGTAAGCGAACGTCTTTAGCAAAAGACTGAGTAGCAGCAACAGAGAAAAGAAGTGAGATAGCAAATGTAGACAGTTTCATATGTATTCCTATTTTTGTAACTTAATTAGATATTGCGAAAGCAATGACTACATTATGACCAGAAAAATGGATAAATAAAGCACTTTATGTAATTTAGTTACATAAATTAGTATAAAAACATTCAAATTACGTTAATACTGAAAGTTATTTACACAAAAACATCACGTTTATCGTTTTGTTTACAATTCCAGGGGATCCTATTAGGGCGTGTTTTTAGAAAATAAGTTTGTGCAACTGAGGCTTATGCAATTAAGGCTTAAACAGCGAAGATTCTAGGCGCGCCTGATCTGTTGAGAGCAAACGCGCTTTTTTAACGGATAGACTCTTTAATAAAAGGGACGCCTTCAGCAGGTTATGTTGAATTTAGCTAATAAGGTCGTGCATCCAGTTCAATGATGGGAGTGGGTTTTCAGGTTGATAGAAAAGACGGTTAAGCCTGCCTAACAAATTCACAGAGTGATTAGGATCTTTATGCTTCATTCTGTGTGTGCTTTCTGTTTGCAAAAACTCCCAAGGTTGTAGATTCAAATGGTCAATCTCTTCCTGGGTAACTCCTAAAGAAGTGAGCGTTGACAAAATCCGCTCAGTCTTGCTTTCTGCAATCGGTATTAACGTGTTGCTGTACATGTCTACCAACGGCGCATTAACCGCTTCGAGAGTGTGTTGAATGGCGCTCCACACCATATCGTGATCAAACTGCCATCCTCGTGGCGCATAATAACCCTCTACTTCCCACTCTAGTTCAGCATTACTCACAGCTATTGAACTATCTGCCTCAGGCGAAAACGATAAGTCAGGTTTTGCGCCAATATTGTAAGCATCTACGCTCATGGCAATACAAATAACAAGGTCGCCACAGAGTTTTTTATCGGTATAAAGCGCCTCAAATGCAGCTCGCTTTACTCCCATCCAACCATGTACTTTTGAGGGTTGCTCTACAAAATGACGAACGTCATTAGGCAAATCTTCTCCATAGCGCTCTATGAGTAATGGCAACGGGTTTTGCTCAGGTGCCTCGTCGGGCATCCACACTTCGTATTCTTGGCGATTGTCAGCTTTTCCTCGACTTTTAATACCGTAAGATAGATTCACTGGACGACAAATGCTGCGATCCTCATCTACCTTATGAAAATACTCTGAACGCATTCGCTTTATAAAAGGCGCATCTAAGTTTGCAAGGGCGGCTGTAGGATAACGATACCCAATTTCGCTGTTCTCTACCATGTTGAAAGACGGTATGTGTTTTTCTAGTTTTGCTTTAACACCGCTTAACATTGTCACATTTGGCAACACAATGCTGCGCTCAGGCTCAATGGTCAGCCTTTGCCCATCCTCGGTGATGAACTTTGGCACTTTGTGAAACTCGAAATTCGCAAATCCGAGGGAATCTAAGGCGGTATCGCGATACTGAGATAGCTCAGTAAATAACGATGTGTGATTTCGAATATGTTTAAACAACGGACGAGATGTGGACATACGTATTCCTTATTTTCGCCCTGGCCCTTCTTCTCTTTTAGCCTGGCGAATAATTGTTATCTAATGATAAAAACTGATGCCAAATCTGCGCACCAATATCGTCGTAGTGTTTAACTAATTCTGCGAACTCTCTTCGCAGCGACTCATCTATCAAAGGTGAGGGCAACAGTGGGTCGAACACTAACTGATGAAGTGCATTGTCCCCAATTTCAAACGATTCTTTTGTGGCGTCTTCTAATGATAGCGTTGGAAGACGATTTAACGATTCTTTTAGTTCAGTTACGCCCTGCTGATAGCGCTGCTCTAACTCTGCGGTATTCCACAACTTTCGTGTTCGCAAATGTAGCTTTGAATCTAAATCGAATGCGCAAAACACCACTGCCTGTTGACTTAATCCTAGTACCTGCAGCTTTTCTCTAACCACACCTGCACCACCTTGAATGTTTGCAGGTCTGATGTACATATCAGGGAGCAACTTTTTCAACCCAAGAATTTTTAGTGCACGGTCATTCTGTCTAGCCTGTTTCTTATCACTTTTAGCTAGCATATGCGTGTGCACCACTACCCAATCACCATTCCAGCTAGGTAGCAGTGAGGTTTCCGCATTTCGCCAGCTATTGATCTCTCGCGCAAAGTCCACGCCCTCTTTCCCAAGCTGGTAGTAGCCCCTATCGACAAGCGATAACACGCCAGCGCTGTGTAAACGATTAATAGTGACTCTGATATTATTTTCAGAGATGGCAAAAAGACGACCTACGCGCACGGCACTTGACGCTGTCATTTTTACCTTTGCTCTAGAGCCTAAAAGCTTGAGCAGCAATTTTCTTGCTACTGGCTTTTTTGTTTCCGCTTTATTCAAACTGCTTTTCCCTTCACCTGCACTTGGCACACGCTTTTTTATACTTGCTTTGTTGCAATATATCACTTGTTTAAAGCGCGAGCTTATCAGCGTATCTCAACCACAAATATTACAACTTTTGACTAATTTTATTATTTTATGTAATTTAACAAACAGAAATGCACCGCCAGCTAGGCCAAATGACATGACAGCAACAAACAAATTTCATACCCATGAGGTAGAAAATCAACCTTATGCGCTCCCTGCTTATAACCTTTGGCTAGCTGACCCGCTACTGCAAAGTATGGTGAAACAGCACCATTATGCTTATGTTCCCACACTGCTTGAACAGTTCGGTCAATACAGCGGTCATGTGCAGTTTGAACATGGCGAACTTGCCAACAAAAACAAGCCCATTTTGCATGCGTTTGACCGATATGGGCGCAGAACCGACAAAGTAGAGTTTCATCCAAGCTATCATGCTCTGATGAGCTCGGCCATGGAGCATCAAGTTCATTCGTATTCGTGGCAAAACAGCTCAGCAAGTGGAGCTCATGTCATTCGCGCTGCCCTGCTTTATATGCATAGTCAGACTGATGCAGGTACTACCTGCCCGCTAACAATGACCCATGCAGCCGTGCCCGCCATGAGGTACTCAAAGCACATTCCCAAATATTGGCTCGATAAACTGATAAACGGTACGTACGACCCAAGAGAACTCCCCGCATTTGAAAAGAACGGCATTACTGTGGGTATGGGCATGACGGAAAAACAAGGAGGCTCCGATGTAAGGCGTAATACTACCAAAGCTGTGCAACACCCTGACGGCAGCTACGCCATTACCGGACATAAATTCTTTTACTCTGCGCCAATGTGTGATGCCCACCTCGTATTAGCTCAAGCAGAAGGCGGACTAAGCTGCTTTCTTCTCCCTAGGATACTTGAAAGTGGAGAATTAAATCATGTTCGCATCCAGCGCCTTAAAGACAAGCTGGGGGATTGGAGCAACGCATCATCAGAAGTAGAGTTTCAAGAGGCGACGGCTTTTTTACTTGGTGAGGAAGGTCGCGGCGTATCTGTGATCATCGATATGGTATCGCTCACCCGACTCGACTGCATGATTGGCTCTTCCGCTCTTATGAGACAGGCTCTCGTTCAAGCAACACACCACGTTAGCCACCGAGACGCCTTTGGCAATACGCTTATCAACCAACCTCTTATGCAAAATGTGTTGGCAGATCTCACCATCGAGAGCGCGGCGGCTACTGCGCTAACTATGCGTGTAGCAAAGGCCGTTGATGAAAGCGGTATCAACCCGCATGAGGCTGCACTTGCTCGTATTTGCACGGCTATCGGCAAGTACTGGATTTGTAAACGTACCGCAACGTTTGTGAATGAAGCGCAAGAATGTCTCGGTGGTATTGGCTATGTGGAAGAAAACATAATGCCGCGGTTGTACCGCCAAGCGCCACTAAACTCAATTTGGGAAGGCAGCGGCAATGTGCAATGTTTGGATGTGTTGCGAGCCATGGCAAAAGAGCCAGCAACACAGAAAGCGTTATTTACGGAACTACAAAGTGCTAAAGGAAAAAATATGCATTTTGATTCGTATGTCGCGCAACTTTTAAATAGTTTTAGCGATAACGAAGCGTTGCAAATGCGCAGCCGCTTGTTAACAGAGAAAACGGCGTTGGCACTTCAGGCTTGTGTACTGCTAAATAACGAAGATGCTGAAATACGCAATATTGCACACAGCTTTTGCGAGAGCAGGCTGGCCGGCCATCATGGTTTGGCATTTGGTACGTTACCGGCCTCTACGCCATGTGAGGAGGTTATTACTGCAGGGGCTTTATCACAAAGAGGCTAAGGTGAAAGCCAGAACCCTTGGGATGCCCTATAGTCAGGAGTATCGACAATGGATTTTAGCGCTTCGTTCACATGCTCTATAACGTTTTCTCCCCACGCATTATTGGTACAACCCACCGCACCCGGTATGGGGGTCTCCCCCAACTCTGTGGTGTAGTAATATTGCAGTTTACTTTCCCCATCGGTAAGCGTGAGATATGTCAGAATAGCTGGATACTCTAATGTAAAATCAATGCGACCATACTTTAATTGGTTGAGTACTCTAATAGCACTGTCTGCTCCAGCGATTGTTTCAAAACGTGGATTACCTTTCGCGCTTTCCACTATTGTCTGCATCACATCGGGATATTTTCTTGCCACTGGCTTTGCGAATGTTAACTGAGAGTTCTCTACTAAGTGTTTAAAAGAAACTCGACCATCGCTGTCCAGAAAAGGCGCAATAGTTTCAGGAAGGGCAATGACACCAAGGGGTAAATACTCAACATTTGTGTTGGAATAAATCCATTTGCTGCTTCGGGACCTTTTAATCAAACAAGGAAAACAGAGGTTCATATCAGCATCAACCCTTTTACTTATTCTCGAATGAGGCATCCGAACTATAGTGTGTTTTGCTTCTGGCATGTGAGCGATTATCGAGTTAAGCATTACGTCACCTATGCCTTGTGACGCATATTTGCCCTCAAATATATGAAAAGGAGGAGCCGGATTTACTGCCCAGGTTATCGTTACTTTTTCTGTCTTGTCCACCTGCGTTACGTCGCCGCTTGGGGCATCCGCTGCACTGGCGGCGTAGCACATCATAAAAGCAGTCATCGAGAGCAATAGTTTGAACATAAGCCATTTCGAGAAGTTGAAAACGAGCGAATTATTAACGATGTTTAAATTTTCAACAATTATGAATTAGTCTAATCATTCACAAGGTCATTTCCAAAGATCTTGTCATTAATATTGCCAATGATGGTGCAATGAGCGATCCTGTCGATAATAAACCGCAAGTGCTTAGGGAATAAGCCAATCATATTCAACTGATTGCAACAGCCCTTTTAAACGGCAAATGATGATTGACAAAAAATGAGGGATAAGACGATGAGAGAACGATTTAGAAAGATCCAACTGCTTTTCTGTTTGATCGCGTTTGGTGGTTTGTTAACCGGCTGTGCTTCTAACGCCCCGTCTATCAGCGTAGACGAAACACAAGACTTTCAAAGCATTGATAGCTTTCATGTGAAGCCACCGCTAAACAGCGTAAACCCAACCCTTGAAAACGGTATTGCAGAGACTATTGCTAAGGTAATGACAGCAAAAGGGTTAACTGAGGTTTCACAAGATGAAGCTGACGTTCTCATCGGATTTTTCCCTTTTGTAGAATCTAAAGATGACGGCACACGTTTAAACATAGGCCTAGGCAGCGGAACATTTGGACGTTCGGGCGGAATATCGATAGGTAGCGTATTTAGCATTCCTGTTGGAGAGCAATTTACAGAATATCAAAACTTGCAGATAGACGTCACAAAGGAAAACACCTTTGTTTACAGTGCGTCGGGCAGTACTGAAATTAAAGCAAATGATGCGATTACCGTTCAACGGGCGCTAAACGAGCTAGTAAAATCACTTCTCGATAATTACCCAAACACTAAAGATAAATAACAAGCAGATAGCAGTGAATCGCGCTATGCTTGGTATAAAATACAAGACAGTAGACATCAAGCAAAAGCAAGTGGGCAAAGACTAAGTTATGGTTGAGCAAAAATCGCTCTCTTTACAGAAAAACCTCACGATAAGGTTGCTGCGCGTATTGCGATACAACAAATCACGAACAGAGCGTGCTTTAAGTTTATTGCCCCTTGAAAACAGACCTCTGTTTCACGTACTGCCATTCTTAATCCACGTTAATCACCCCGATTTACCCGGGTATGTTGAATCGCCTTCTAACGATGTATTAGTGCCATTTGGTATCAACAATTACTCTTTCAGAAAAGATATTGAGATGGCGCTGACGCGCTGTTTTCCTTCACTGCAGTCGTTATTTACTGATATTAAATCTATTTGGCCCCGTCAGCGGTGCATAGACTCGCTGGTTTTAATGGGCAGCATAGGCACAATTGCGCAAACCGACACGTCAGATTTTGATTATTGGGTGTGTGTAAACGGAAAGCAGTTTTCTCCCCAATCCCTCGACTTATTAACTCAAAAACTAAGAGCAATTGAGCAATGGGCTGATAAAAAGTGGGGTACTGAAGTACACTTTTTTCTCTCTGATATCGAGAAGGTAAAACAAAATGACTTTGGCGTTGCAGACGGAGAAAGTGCCGGCTCTGCGCAAGCATTGTTTTTAAAAGCTGAATTTTACAGCACTAACATTGTTGTAGCGGGGAAAGTGCCCTTTTGGTGGCTAACGCCAGAAAAGTCGACCATAAAGCAATACGACGGCATTTTGGGAAACCTTGAAAAAGGAGGCTCCCCCGACTTAGATTGGTTTATGGATTTAGGCCATTTGGAAAAACTTGATGCTGGCGAGCTATTTGGCGCAGCCATATGGCAGTTAGGTAAGGCAATGGATTCGCCATTTAAGTCGCTGCTGAAAATGGCAAAGTTAGAAGTCTATCTTGCTAATATTGGCAGCGAGCAGCCGCTGTGCAACACTCTTAAAAAGCATGTTCACTTGGGCTCTGACGCGCCAGGGAAAGTGACTGATATTGACCCCTATGCGCTTATGTTCAATGAGCTGATCACCCACTACACTGCCTATGGCCAACCCGAAGATATTCTTATTTTACAGCAGTGCTTGTACCTAAAATGTGGATGTAGCCTCAGTCAGCCCTTGTATGAGGGAGAAACACCTAACTTTAAACGACGAATTATGGCCGCCTATGCAAAAAGCTGGGGCTGGAGCAGAAAGTCATTAGAGCACCTTGATAATATTCAACAATGGAACTTTAACGAGCGTGTTCAATTAAGTCGTCGCATACATCGCTTTTTACTCAAATGCTATAGACGCATATCCAGTCAACTTGATGGCCAAACCCAAATCATGGATGAAAAAGACATGACGGTACTCGGTCGCCGATTGAGCACGTTTTACGGTAAAAAACACAACAAGGTGGAGTTTCTTCGCAGAGCATTTGATGAGAGTTTATATTGCCCCACCGTAACCATAGCCGTGAGAACACTTAAGAATGGCGATGAGATATGGACCGCTTACGCGGGTGATAGGCTGAGCAAGTCGGGTATTATCGATGAATCGCAAAAGATTTCACAAGCATCTAATGCAGTGGCGTTACTTGTGTGGTGTGTTGCCAGCCGCATAATGGATACGAACACAAAAATTCATCTAGATTACAACTATTGCGAAATTAGCGAGCTCGACCTCAATGACCTGCTAAAACACCTGTGCGCGTTGTTTCCACCAGTACGGGTATCTGCATTGCCGCGAGAGAATTTACTGGCACCAGAACGCATTATGACATGCATGGCATTAGTTAATTTTCCCACCCTTCGCCAAAAACCTACAGTAGAAGATGTGTATTTACTTTACAGCACCACTTGGGGTGAGACGTTTTTAAAACACGGGGCGGACGTGCTAGATAGTCTCTGGTACGAACTTTCAGAGGTCTCGCCGAAGCCTAAATGCTACGTTATGGTGCCTCGTGGAAATCAACAGTCACGTATTCTAGGTGAGTTTCTTGAATCTACAGACCTTACATTTTCCGTGGTTCATTGAGGTAAGTCTTACTTTTTCCTATTAGCTATCTGCTTCTGAGTTCTTGCTATAAATCTATATCAACTATTTTGCCCTCCTGTTTCTTTCGTTCTTTTGCTTTTCCAGTCCTAACTCGCTCTTTTTAATTAGTTCCGAATTCAGATAATAAGTACACCAAATCTCAGCTGAGTTGATCTCCCCTCTTTTTACATTGATGAAAAAAAGAACTAAAAAGACTTGCAAAGAACGATTACAGGTGTAATCTTAAATGAGAGACTACAGTTGTAATCGAAAAGATAGAGGTAAGCAAGACCATGTCTAAACCCGATATTTCCAATGCAGAATTTGATGTACTCGACGTACTGTGGGAGCGCAACCCTGCAAGTGCGAGCGACGTGGTGCAAACCTTGTCTAGCCATAAAGAGTGGCATGAGAAAACAATTAAAACCTTATTAGGCCGACTAGTAAAAAAAGGCGTTATTGGTTTTGAAAAACAGCAGCGTCAATATTTGTATTACCCACTTATCGCGCGAGAAGACTATGCCGCACAAGAAACAGAGAGCTTTGTTGGCAAGCTTTTCAAGGGCAAAATCACACCATTAGTAGCAGGGTTTGCAACCCAGAAAACATTGTCAAAAGATGATGTAAACGAGTTAAAAGCGTTAATAGCACAATGGGAAGAAGACAATGACTGAATGGTTAATAGCACAACAAGGTGCTTTGAGTATTGCCCTCATTTTAATGCTGATAGCAGAGCGATTTACCGCAAAGATGGGCGCTATGTTTACCTATAAATTGTGGGCCACAGTGCCAGCTGTATTACTTCTTAACAACCTACCTATTTACAGTGTATCGGTAACAAGTGACTCATTCTCTAACTATGTAGTCAACACGACACCCACATTCACTGTGCAGCACATCGATGTATTTCTTTATCTTTGGGCACTAGGAGCGAGTGCGATAATGGTTATTACGCTTGTGCATTATCTGTCTCTTACTGCCTCCTTACACAAGATAAACACTAACGGTGATGTAGCTTATTACTCATCTACGGCAAATACGCCCATGTTATTTGGTTTTGTTAACCCTAAAATAGTGCTGCCCCTGAACTTTGAGCGCATGTTTTGTGAAGCGCAGCAGCAAATGATTGTCGAACATGAATCGGTCCACAAACATCACAGGGATCACCTGTGGAATGGTTTTACCTTCGTTTTGATGACGCTTTTTTGGTTCAACCCTCTCGTTTGGATTGCGCTTAAAGCATTTCGAACTAACCAAGAACTAGCCTGCGACCACAAAGTTCTATCAAACAAAAGCGATAAGGAGACACTTATTTATGCAAAAGCACTCGTACAGTGTGCCGAGCAATCCCCGCAGACATTGAGTCTGTACCCTACCTTTGGAGAGAAAAGCACCATGAAAAAACGTTTATTACTAATGAAAGATAAACTTCCACAAAACCGACTAGCCGCATTCGTTGCAGTGGCACTGAGCGTATTACTAATGGCGAATACTGCTGCGGCCAATATGCCGCCACCACCGAAAAATCATGCTGAGGGAAATGAGCATAAGGCAATCGATGCTAAGGTCAATGAAGCCTCACCGATAGCTCGCGTTTCACCGACTTACCCTGAAGATGCTGCAAAGACAAATACTGAAGGGTATGTCGTGTTGCAATTTGATATTACAGAAACAGGCACTACCGATAACATAACGGTAGTAAAGTCGTCACCTGAAGGCGTATTCGATAAAAGTGCCAGTAGCGCTCTCAAGCAGTGGCAATATAAGCCGCGGGTTCAAAATGGCCAAGCACTGATGCAAACAGGTTTGTTGGTGCAACTTGATTATAAGCTATCTTCTGACGATGCCGACTAACGAAGGGAGAAAGTAAAAAGAATACTAAAAGGAGCGCGGCTCCTTTTAGTATTTTTATAAAATGGTTTAGAAACGCTTAAAAAATATCAGGTGCGTTGTTCTAACCTTTTAAATGCGGCGCGCAGGTTTTTGCTACCTTGCTGGCATCAAAAATTTCAATCCAATAGCCGTCGGGATCTTTTATAAACGCAATGCCTTTCATAGACCCGTCATTTAACTTTTTCTGAAATGGCACGCCAAGGGCTTCAAATCGCTCGCAGGCAGCCTCTGCATCTGGCACGTGAAAACCAATATGGCCAAAGCCTTTTGGCTCACTGTTACCGTTGTGGTAAGACGCATTTTCTGGGGTGTCGTCCCAATTGTGAGTAAGTTCTAACATCGCAGGGCGACCGAAGGTTTGCTGCGTGCGCTTCTCTGAGTCATCGCTTATATCTGAAAAGTCATCCCCTGCCGCTAGAAAATACAAACTAAACTTCATTTCTTCAAAGTCTAGTCGCTTTATCAGCGTCATACCCATCACACGGGTATAAAAGTCTAAGGTGCGTTTGGGATCAGCAATTCGCAGCATGGTTTGATTAAAGACAAACCCTCTTGTTGCGTCGCTTTTTTCTTCGCAAAGCCCGTCTGCATTATCGAAATGTCTACTGGTCGGTGTATCTATCGTTTTAGCCATAAGGGTCTTCCTCGCTTTACATTAGTTGTCCATGTTAATAGCAACACTATGTGCGCTGAACACTTACCTTTCAACTGCCGCTCGCCCGCCATTTCTGCTATCTATCGATTTCCTTGCCAACTTCTACCTTACTGCAAAAGAGCTAGCCCTTACTCCGCAAAGAGTCTGTGGGCTTATTATCTACGCGATAGGTATTACTCTTCTTTTTGACTATTTGCTTTTTGGCGCCTGAGTTCTTGAGGTTAAGGGTTTTAGGGCCTGCTTTCTGTGTTTCAGACGAGCCAGACTTAGCCGTACCACCACCTTTGCTTTTTGATGCAAATGCATTTTGATTAGACGTACGAGGTTTCGTATTTTGGCGATACTTAATTACCATACCTTGCAGTAAATTTCGTACAACCTGGTCGCCGGCCGCTTTATAGTTTCGGTGATCAGGCTTTCGAAATAGTGCTGACAACTCGCCTTTGCTCAGCCTGAAATCAGCCATATACAATACGGCAATCATATCTTCGTCTTTATAGCTCATCGCAATGCGAATTTTTCGAAGTATCTCATTATTACTCAGGCGCTCTTTTGGGCCGAGCTCTTTGGGCGCTTGTCCTTCTTGCTTACCACGATTTTTGATAATCAAACCATCTAAAAACATCGCAAGGATCTTATCTCTACATGGCAAATAACCTTCTTCATCCTCTTTTTTCATGATGCTATGAAGATAATCTATGTCCATTTCGTAATCCATCAGCTTAAAAATACTGATAGCCGCGGTATCGTTTATAGCAAGCGCATAGCGAATGCGGCGTAGAACATCGTTGTGAAACATGATTGATAACCTTTAAGGATAGAAGTAGTTATTGTGTTTGATTACGCTGAGGCCTTTTGAGCACAGTGCTTTATTCAAGCGAAGCGTCATAGTAGAGCCGAGCGTTGCGCTAATTTATTGCACGGTGCTTCCGTGCTAGCAGCGCACAAGCAGAGCAAAATCAGTGAGACGCAACTGTTAATTCAACGGCTGCAACAGCTCATGCAGATGTGCGTAGTTTAACTCAGTTGAGGTTTTACCGCCATCTACATGCTTGTAAACATCATCTAGATGATCAATATAAAAAAGCGCCTCTGGTGGCGCTTTTTTATATTCGATACTCGTTTCGTCAAAGGCTCGGGTCTTATTTGAAGGTTTACTTGCTTACCGATTCATCAGTTTACCGGCTTATCAATTTACCGACTGATTAATTTACCGACTTGTTAATTTACCGACTTATTGGGGCTTTAAGGTGAGTCGAGAAAAAATCAACGGTGCGCTGCCATGCAAGTTCGGCATCTTTTGGGCTGTACCGGCTTGTTGAGTCGTTGTGAAAGCCATGCTGGGCTTTGTCATAAACATGAGCGGTGTAGTCTGCCCCGTTGGCCTTCAGCACTTTTTCATATTCCGGCCAGGTTGCATTCACTCGCTTATCATTCTCACCAAAATGCAGAAGCAGCGGCCCATTCACTTGAGCCTGCAACTCTTCTTTTGCAGGTGTACCGTAAAATGGTACGGCCGCATCAATCATATCAGGAAGGGTTGCGGCTAAAAGGTTACTGATGTATCCGCCGAAGCAAAAACCAACCACACCAAGCTTGTCTGAGGTTTTTTCAAAGTGACTTAGCCACTTTGCGGCTGCCATAAAATCGTGTTCAATTTTTTCTCTATCGAGACTGCGCTGCATTGATCTACCGTCATCATCATTACCTGGATAACCTCCTAAGGGAAATAAAGCATCTGGCGCGAACGCAACAAACCCTTGCATGGCTAAGCGTCTTGCCACGTCTTTTATATAGGGGTTCAGCCCTCTATTTTCATGCACCACAACAACCGCCGGCATAAGGCTTTCGGCGCTAGCCTCAGTAGGCACTACCAAATACCCGCCTCCAGTGCCATGGCCTTCAGGGGATGGAAACTCTTCGTATGTTGCTTTAATGGCGGGGTTGTTAAAGGACACTTGTTCAGCTTTAGCATAGTCGGGAATAAGCGCGCTGCCGATAACACCAGCAGACAGGCCTGCAACAGACAACGAGGCTACGCGAGTTAAAAATGTGCGCCTGTCTATGTCGCCATGAGCATATTCGTCATACCAATCAAAAGCTTCTTGAGGGATCGTTACAGAAGGTTTATCTGTTTTCATTCTTTTGCCTGCCAAGTTGTAGGGTTAATCGTCTTAAATAACATTGAGCATAAAGTAATCACACCTTACAGAGATTTACGCATCAAAAACGAAAAAACGCGATTAAAAGCAAGAGTTATCAGTTTAGTGTCATAAGGCTCAACGTTCGTTTATATCCATAGTTAATGTAGTTAGAAAGAAAACAGTCTTTATGACCAGTTACTCTTTTTATTATCCATCGTTAGCATTACGAACTTTAGCTAAAGGTAGGGCTAGCGTTAAAACTAGTATTAACATTGGAACATAGCGACATTGGTTGCTCTGCGAACGCGGAAAATTAATTGAGCATGAAAGTGGCGAGAGCCCTTATTGGAATGGACTTTCAGGAGAATACCGTGCAAAAAAATGTGACGTTGATTGTTGGCTACATGGCCTATATTTTTAGTATCACTGTAACAAGCAATCTCGTATTGAGTGTGTTAGCTGCTTCTTTTGAATTAACGGATAAGCTTGAGTTATTACTAAGAGTCTTTGTTATTTTTACCATTACATTTATTGCCACCGGCATTGCCATCAAGTTAGGACTTTTTAGGCAACGCAAGCGGCGGTAGCGGCTCGCCCAATATTACTGGCACCTTTGGCGGTAATAATTAGAACCTTGATTTGCGATAACTAAAAGTTACGACGTTGGCATTACATATACTTCTCTTACACATGCTTTGTCGCTGCTTGATAATGCGTAATTAACCGCATCTGCAATATCTTCTGGTGCCAGCTTATCTTCTTTAGGTTCGTCAAAAAATGGTGTATTGACCATACCTGGGCAAATGGTTGTGCATTTCCCTCCCCATTCACGCATTTCCTCGGCTAAGTTTTGACCGAAGCCATAAGCGAACCACTTGCTAGCGCCGTATACCGAGCCTTTAAGAGCAATGCGTCCGGCTACGGAGCCCGTGAGAATAAAATGCCCCTTGCTCTCCCTTAAAAAAGGTAACCCTGCTTTTGCTGTATATAAAAGACCGTTCACGTTCGCCCCAAGCATAGTCGACCAATCGCTCACATCGCCTTTTTCAATACCTGGAGAACTCGCGCCGGTTCCCGCGTTAGCAAAAACAACGTCTATTTTATCGAAATGCGCATTTATTTTGGCAAATGCGTTCTCTACGTCGTCAAAATCACTTACATCGGCCTTTACTGAAAATGCATTTTCGCTACCCAACTCTTCCACAAGACTGTTTAGCTTATCTTCACTTCTTGCAACTAACGCAACGCGATGCCCCTCTTGCACGAGCGATTTGGCGGTTGCCTTGCCTATGCCGCTAGACGCGCCCGTGATAACAACGACTTTAGATTGTTTAGTCTTACTCATAATTAGGTTCTCCTTTTTCTTTCTAGTCACCGAGTTCTTTAGAGCACTTTCTTCGAGAAAACATGTGCTCGAGAGATGCTCTGCTTGATAAATTTGTGCTTTAGAGAAAGTGTTCTCTTACTTTTAGTAATACTTACTATTTAACTTTGCTCAACAGTAAACTAGAGGTGTGCAACAAGCGATCCAGAAATGCCGGTCTACAAACAAACATAAACCACTGATTAATAGTCACTTTAATTTTATCATCCAAACGTTGCTCTCAGCATGTTCTGCTAATTTTTCAACGGGCAAGAAGTTCTTACAAGGCCAAAAATAACAATACGCAGATATCGGTTGATCAATGCGCAACTTGTTATTGATCACCATCGCCTTTTCTGGCAACTTCCACGCCTGTTTTCTTTATCATCGGACACTACTTATGAGCTGGGGCTTGCTGTCTCTTTTTATTCCTACATTTTTCTTTGTGTCCATAACGCCAGGCATGTGTATGACACTCGCGCTGACGCTAGGCATGAGTATTGGTGTTAAACGTGCCTTATGGATGATGATTGGTGAACTGGCGGGTGTGGGGCTAGTAGCCACTCTGTCCTCTGTTGGCGTGGCTGCACTGTTGCTCAATTACCCATCCGTATTCACTGTCCTAAAATACATCGGAGGCGCGTACCTTTTTTATGTAGGCGTGCAAATGTGGTTGTCGCGAGGCAAAATGGCGTTAAAACCCGATGGTGAAAGTCAGCGGGCCTCTCGTTTAGCCCTTATGTCGCAAGGATTTATCACCGCCATTGCTAACCCAAAAGGTTGGGCCTTCTTTGTTGCATTACTGCCGCCTTTTATCAACCCTGAACAACCGCTGATGCATCAATTAGCTAGCTTAATCGCCATCATATTAGTGCTAGAATTTAGTTGCCTATTAATTTATGCATCAGGTGGGCGAACCATGCGCTCTTTGTTAATGCAAAGCGACAATGTGCAGTTAATGAACCGAATAGCGGGTACACTAATGATTGGTGTGGGCATTTGGCTAGCGCTTACTTAGCGCTTAAAAAGCGGTTGTTTAGCCGTTTTTTAGCGGTCAGTAGCATGACTACCGCTTTTACTCTGAAAGCCCTATGCAGTATAGTATTAGCCCGTTTCAGATATGTATTCGAATGCCCAACAAACTACGAAAAGTCAGTCGACATCTTCACTTGTGGATCTCCTTGAGTATTTTTCTTCCCGTTATCATCGTGATTGGTAGCGGCCTGCTGCTGCAGGTGAAAAAGGAGATAGACTGGATCCAACCGCCAACCCAAAAAGTAAACCAAACGCCTTTAGAAGAAGCAACAGACTCGTCCAGTACCATAATAAGTTCGCAGCAGATATTACAAGCAGTCCAAACCGTATCCAACGCCCAATTAACGCGCTGGGAAGACATTGACAGACTGGATATTAGACCGAACAAAGGCATCATAAAAGTACGTGGCAATAATCATTGGGAAGTGCAGCTTAACGCCTACACAGGTGAGGTGCTGCAAACAGCGTATCGACGTACCGACACCATAGAATCTATCCATGACGGAAGCTGGTTTTTTGAAGGCGCTAAACTGTACCTGTTTCTACCCGCCGCTTTGCTTCTTTTCGTCATTTGGTTAACTGGCATAGTAATGTTATTTACCACGCTTAAAAGTAAATATCGAAAGAAACAGGCTCGCTTGCAGCAGTCTAGTTAGTACAACCTGGTCAGTACACTTTAGTTTCAACAAGCTAGTTAAACCAGGCCCGCTGATGCAAGTCTCTTAAAGCCCCACTTAAAGCAAGTCTTTTGAAGCAAGTTCTCTAAAACAAAAACCTTAGCGCAAACTGAATGCTGCGACCTTGAGCAAAAGCCGCCCTGTCATCAGCACTCACATAAAAAAGCTGATTAGTGAAGTTTCGAATACTCACTCTTCCATTCACTTTATTATTAAACGGCAAAGATGCCCCTATATCTAGGGTCACTACGCTATCTAATGACCGCTCTCCATCAGCAACGTGTGTTTTACTAGCCCGATAAAGCACGTTTGAAAAAAAGCGTATCGTGCCCACCTGGTATTCCGCCGTGAGTCGATGATTGTGCGCAGGAATATCCGCGATAACATTCCCGCTTTCGTCCTCACCTTTTATCCAAGCGCCACTTAACTGCAAAGACAACTTGCTTTTGTGCGGTGCCCAATTAGCCGTATAGCTCAGCCCATTAATAGTGGCACTGTCTAAATTAACGTATTCCAACACATCCTCACTAATTTCAATGCGTTCGATATAGTGATGTATATTTTGACTAAACACTTCAGTGGTTGCCAGTAAGCAATTGTTTTTATATGAGATCCCGCCTTGAATATTTACTGATTGCTCAGTGTCTAAACGTTGATTTCCCAGCACTGTGCCTCGAGGAGTTACTCCAGAGAAAAAACGTTCTGTAAGTGATGGGTTCCTGAAAGCGCTTGAAACATATACGCTTGCTTGCCAGTGAGGAGAAAGTGCATAGATAGCACCAGTGAATCCGCTAACGTTTAATTTTTTTATGTTTTGCCCACTTCCACTTTGACGCTGCCAGTCAACGCGTGTACCAACCGCTACAGACAGCTTCTGGAACGTTCTTGAGGCATCCAAAACGCCCGCCAATCCAATCTCACTGGCATCAAGTGTGGTGATGTTAAAGGCGTCAGTCTTAGCAACTTGTGCAGGGAGTGCTTGTATAGACAGTGCTCGTAAAGATAGAGCGTGTATAGAGAGAGCTTGAGCTGATATTGCCGCCTCAGGTGTTACTTGAGACCCTAGCGATGTTATCGGCGTTTCACTTTCATTAATTCTTACCCCTTCACGTCCTTGAAGTTGGGCTTGCCAATTAACTCGCCACTTCCCTACACGCTGCCTGCCTCCAATATCACTGCCATAATCGAATGCGTTGCTACTGCTTTCATTAATGCGCGCTTCTGGCCGTAACGTTTGAGTATCTAATTGAGACTGATGCCACCACACGTTACTAGTCATGTTATCGAAAACAGCGCTTACTTTGCCAAGCCAATGGGTGTTTTTAGGGTATGTTGTTATTCTATCTTGTGGAAAATCACTGCTCGACTTTCCAACATTGCTATTGTGTGAAAACAGCGACCACGCCTCAGTGATATTAGATTGCTCCGGCTGATGTCGTATAAAAAGCGCAGTTTGCTCAAATTGCTCAAACAACGCATTGCCATTGGCATCTTGCGTGTTATCTGCATTGCGATAAGAGATTTTCCAATCAGTGCTTCCAGAATAAGCATGGCGCTTATCAGTATTGGGCGTAAGTGAACTATCTGCAAAGCCTTCATACCCGTATTCTTGAGTTTCGCCATTATTCAGCATTCCAACATAAAGATTCTGCTCATTCGGTGTAGCAATCTGCAGGTTAACCGCGCCGCCGATTGCACCAGAACCTAGATATGTCGACGCTGCGCCAGGCACAACTGACACCTGAGTTATCCAGGAAGGGGGTATAAAGCCAGCACTTGCACCGGCTCTCCTATCGCTAAAAATAGGAACGCCGTTTAACAGCGTTTGAATTCGCCAGCGGGAAAAGCCGCGAATACTCACATTTTGAATTTGCCCTCCCTGCCCGTTCAGGCTGATTACCGGGGACTGAACTAATACATCATTAATACTATTGCCTTTAGCCACTGTAGATTGTGAATAGCTATATAGGGGAAGGATGCGTTCTAGCGTGTCGTGGTAGTAAGGTCTCGTAGCCTTTACCACTATGTTCTCTACATCTGATTCGTGAGCGCCTAATTTGCTAATCTCTGATTGTACAACCGATGCTGAAGAAGCTGGAAACGTTGCTAACATAAAAGCTGTCATAAGCGCTGCCGTAAGCGGTGTCATAAACGCTAG
Source organism: Alteromonas genovensis (assembly GCF_010500895.1). Taxonomy (GTDB): domain Bacteria; phylum Pseudomonadota; class Gammaproteobacteria; order Enterobacterales; family Alteromonadaceae; genus Alteromonas; species Alteromonas genovensis. Next base: position 390,273 of record NZ_JAAAWO010000001.1, on the reverse strand, counting down.
TCTAATGACTGATTTGAACATAAGCTGTGTACACACCGCCACAGGTGCACTACGCATGGTGTGTAAAGAAAAAGAGAGTCGCGAACCTGTCATAGTGCCTATGTAATTTTGTTTAGAAAAATTAAAAGAAAACGGCAGTGAGAACACTGCCGTTTTATAAGGTATAAAACCCGTTTATTGCATTAACAGTTATTCAGTAATAACCGGCAGACCTGCTGTCCATGGGCCACCAGCATTCACTACTGCGCGCTGTAGCTCAGGTACGGTGGTTTGCTGAAGTACACTTACGCGCTTACTCACTGCAACCAACCCTTCGCTAGCATAACGCAATTGGTCTTGATGCTGTTGAGTCGGTCCATAAGATGTGCCCACGGCAGAACGAGCGTAACGTAAACGGCTGGTTATATTCGCAGGCTTTATCCCTTTGCGTTCACGAGACTCTAAACCATAAAGCTCGCGGCTTAAGGCATTAATTTCAGTCTGCACATCGGCAAATTGTGTTTCAAGCTTGCTGATATCACCCTGAGTACGGTTTATAGCACTGCGAAGTACTTCCATCGTGTCTTTCACATTAGCCAGCACGCTTGTAGTGGTTACCGCTCGTTTTTGGGCGTCACTCACTTTACCATCATAGGCAGCACGTTCTTGTGCTGTAGCACCTTCTAGTGCCCCTTCGTAGATAGACTCAAGCACAAAACTAACAGGTTCTGCTAGCGGCGTTATTGTAGTACCTTCGCGCTTAAACAGCGTTGCCGTATAGCTGCCTGGTAACGCCATTAATGCGCCACGAGAACGACTAGCACTGTCTTTATCCGTAATAGGCATTGCATTGGCATAGGTCATATCCCATGTAACTCTGTGCAAGCCTTTCTTAGTGCTTCCTTCTACCCGGTTAACCACATCACCTTTAGCGTCTTTTATCTCAAGATAGACGGCAGGCGCAGCTTCTTGGTTTTCTGCTTCCACCGCTTCCCAGCTTGGATACTTCGGATATTTGTCTTTACCCTCCATAAGCTTTTTCTCAGCTTCTTGACGTTTCTCTTTCGCTGTCAGTAGGCTGTCTTTAAGGTAATAAGTCAGCGTTGCGCCATGCTCTGGGTTTTCAGCCACATAGCGGTCGTCACCGTCTGAATCTGTATGGTTATCGTCTGGTTGATACCACTTAACCGGCCGACTAGGCGCAAATAGCAGCGCGTCTTCTTCCATCGACTTTTTCGTTAACGAGCGAAGCGGTGCATAATCGTCGAGTATATAAATACCTCGACCAAACGTACCGGCCACTAAATCGTTCTCACGACGCTGAATTTTCACGTCTCGGGTTGAAATAGTAGGCATTCCACCTTCAAGTTCAACCCATTTTTCTCCCCCGTCGACGGTAAAGAAAATACCGAATTCAGTGCCGATAAACATAAGATCTTTATTTTCGTGATCTTGAACAATACGCCACACTAAGTGTTTTTCAGGCAGTTCATCTGCCATCGACGTCCATTTTTTCCCTAAGTTAGTCGACTTAATAAGATACGGTTTATAGTCGCCATATTTATGGTTATCTAGTGCAACATACACCGTGTTCGGGTCGAACAAGTCAGCGCGAATATCATTCACGTAAGCGGTAGCAGGAATACCGCGAATATCATCAAGTTCTATCTTTTTCCACGATTTGCCGCCGTTAGTAGTAACCTGAATGATGCCATCATCTGTGCCTACCCAAAGTATATTTTCATCAACTGGGCTTTCAGCAAAGTTTGCAATAGTGTGATACTCAGACATGGCATATAAATCCCAGCCTGCCTCGACAGACCAAGTTCGCCCCATCATGGGCATATGCATGCGGTTGCCGTTTTTAGTGAGATCGCCCGAGAGCGCAGTCCAGCTATCACCACGGTCGTCAGAGCGCCATACGCGCTGCGATGCAAAATAAATTCGCTTCGGATCGTGAGCAGATACGTTGATAGGCGCATCCCAATTGAATCGCTCCGCTGGGTCGCCAGGCAACGGCTGCGGTTTAATATACACTCCTTCCTTCGTGGTCATGTCCACGCGAGTGAGGTTACCTTGCTGCCACTGAGAATACACAATATCTGGATTACCGGGTTCAACAGCAGGTTGGTGTCCGTCGCCACCTAGGGTCAAAAACCAATCTTTATTCTTAATTCCTTCTGCACGATTAGTACGAGAGGGGCCGCCCTGTGTAGAGTTATCCTGCGCACCGGCATACACATTGTAAAACGGCTTGGTGTCATCTGGCGCGACTTTATAAAACTGAGTTAATGGCAAGTTTGCCATAAAGCGCCAGTTGGCCATTCTGTCGTGCGACATATAAATACCGCCATCCGACCCCATCAACACAAAATCAGGGTCAGTGGGGTGAAATGCCATTGCGTGATCATCAACGTGTTTGCGCTTGGTATTAATAGGCGTCCATGTTTTTCCGCCATCGTCAGACACTTTGCTGTAATTGCTAGCAATGTAGACTCTATCCATTTGGTGCTGATCAGCAAAGATTTCTTGATAATAGTGTGGGCCAGTACCGCCACCTACTTCATCAGACATCTTTTCCCAGCTCGCCCCTTTATTTGCCGAGCGATAAAAACCGCCCTCGCGATTATCTATCTCAATAGTCGCGTAAAGTACATTGGAATCGATAGGCGAAATCGCCATACCAATTTTACCCATATTGCCTTTGGGTAAGCCGGTCTTTAATTCAGTCCATGTTTCGCCACCATCGCTAGAGGTGTGAATACCGGCTGCAGGGCCTGTACCAACGTAGTTTGCAACGGTTCTTTGTCTTGACCATGTAGCTGCATAAAGCCTGTTAGGATCGTTTGGGTCGAGTAGAAGAGATGTTACCCCAGTCCATTCATCTTCAGGGGTAAGTACCTGCTTCCAAGTTTCACCGCCGTCGGTGGTTTTATACAAGCCACGTTCACCGCCTTCAGACCATAAAGGACCCTGGGCCGACACCCATACTACATCGGGGTTTTCTGGGTGAATTATAATGTCGGAAACGTGTTCAGACTTTTTAAGCCCCATGTTTTTCCACGTTTTACCGCCATCAAGTGATTTGTAAACGCCATCGCCAAAACTGATATGGCGGCCGCCGTTATTCTCACCTGTACCTACCCAAACGACGTTTGAATTGCTTGGTGCAATGGTGACATCACCTATTGAGTAAACCGCTTCATTATCAAAAATAGGTTCCCACGTGGTACCAGAATTATTGGTTTTCCACACGCCGCCAGAACCTACCGCGGTGTACCAGGTTGACGGGTGGTTTTGATCGATGGCGATATCTGCTATTCGCCCAGACATATAGGCCGGGCCGATACTTCTCATTTCCATCGCTTTAAACGTAGCGCTACTGAAAGGGGCGTTTTTATCTGTCTCTGACTTATCTGCAAATGCTGGCACGCTTGACAGTGCCATGGTTACAGCCACTGCAACGTTAAGTATTTTTTTCATTGTTATTGCCTAGTTTGTGGACTCTTCAATAATGAAGTTACAAACAAGCGCACAAGTGTTCAATGGAACAAACGACCAACTGACGATAATAGGGGTCAGATGCATTGAACCGACTTTCACTGTACTAGATTACATAAACGCGTAAAAACACACACGACGGCCAGTTTATTTGGCCTGAGGTAATTGCTAATTTGCATATCGGCGCGATGATAAAGTCACGTCACAACAAAATATAAGGAAATATTATTAATGAGTGAGTTAACCATAAACGAGTTAGATGCTGTTTCTGGCGGAAGTTGGATGAAGGGACTTGGCTACATCGGCGTCGTTGCAACGATAGCTGAGGGATTGTATGAGTTTTACGAAGGCTATTCTGACCACAGAAGTTAAGGAAAAACTATGAAAACCGAAACAATGATGGAACTTTCATCCGCCGACATAAGCGCTGTTGCAGGCGGAGGCTTGATGTATGAGCTGGGCGCCTTTTTTGCAAAAGTAGCTAACGCTAATGATGCTATTTACGACGCATATGGCAACACGAATAGAAACCATTGGTAGTTAACTTTAAACTAAAAGAAAGAGGCTCCACGAGCCTCTTTAAAAAGGCGTCCCCCCTCATGAAATTTAAACTCAGCTATGCAACTGGTGCTGCTGCGCTTCTACTTATGCTGGAAGGCATTTATGCATTTTTAACAACTCCAGAACTTAATACTCATCAAGATAACTTACAAACCGCATTATTGTTTATCGTTCTTGGGGCTTGCTACGAACTTATTGATGAAAAATACAAGGACGAACATGACAAAGAATAGTGTATGAATAACCAGCCAGAATGATGAGGCGTAGGTAAATTAGCGTTTCATTATATTTGTGCTAATTTTAAAGGTATTAGACTTGTGGACCACTATTTGTCGACAAAGTCTCACAAGAACACTTTTTAAAAAAATAATAAAAAGAATACAGTTTGACAACACAAAATAGCAGATCAATTCACCCTCTTCGTAGAGAGTTGCTTGAGCTAATTAAAAGCGACGAGAGCATTTTGTCTTTCGTAGAGAAGTCATCACTCGATGGACTATGGTTCTGGGATTTAACTCGCCCGGAACACGAGTGGATGAGTGACAATTTTTGGAAGACTCTAGGCTACGAACCAACTGAAAAGCAACATTTATCGTCAGAGTGGCAAGACATCATTCACCCCGACGACCTCGTTGTTGTTAAAAAAAACATACAGAAACATTGTGAGAGCCCCTCTCACCCCTTCGATCAAGTTGTTCGCTATACCCATAAATCTGGACAAACAGTTTGGATACGCTGTAGAGGTTTAGCATTGAGAGATAAAAATGGTAAAGCAATACGCATGCTTGGCTCTCACGTTGATGTTACAGAAATAAAAAAACAAACTATTGCTCTTCAGAAACGAAACCAAACATTTGAAGAACTCGAAAATACCGCCAACATTGGTATTTGGGATTTGGATTTAGAGAAAAATACTATTTGGTGGAGTCGACAAACTAAGCGTATTCACGAAGTCCCAGACGATTACAAACCTAACTTAGCGACAGCTATTAATTTTTACAAAGAAGGGGAAAGCCGAAGTATTATTACTAACGCGGTTGAACAGGGTATACATTGCGGGATTCCCTACGACGAAGAATTAGAATTGGTAACTGCAAAAGGCCGTACTATTTGGGTAAGAGCCATCGGCAAACCAGAATGGGCAAACAATAAATGCGTACGAATGTTTGGTGTATTTCAAGATATCACAAGCAGTAAGCGTTTAAAGATGCAGCTAACAAAGCAGCATGAATTATTGCGCGTCACGCTGCAATCCATTGGAGATGCGTTAATTACAAGCGATACCAACGGTAACGTAACATGGCTAAACCCTATTGCAGAGCAACTTACAGGCTGGTCCCTTGAAGAGGCCGAAAGCATGGCGGCATCTGATATACTCAATGTGATAAATGAGCAAACTCAGACGGACTTGCCCAACCCCATTATCCAATGTTTACAGAAAAAGCGCACTGTAGAACTAGAGCATTCCACCACGTTACTTTCTCGAGACGGTGCAAAATATGGAATAACCTGTTCCGTCTCTCCCATCTGCACAGAGAGTGAAGAATTGTTAGGCTCGGTGATGGTGTTTCATGATGTAACGGAAGAGCGCCAAGCCGGCATGGAAATGAAGCATAGAGCTACACATGACCCGCTTACAGGTTTTTACAATCGCAGTGAATTTGAGTCGCGACTTAATCCTTGCTTAGGCGATAATCGGGGAGTTTTGACGAATTACGCCTTAGCGTATATTGACCTTGATAAGTTCAAGGCTGTTAACGATACATGCGGACATCACGCTGGCGACGAACTTCTAAAGCAAGTTAGTAGGCTGCTTAAAGATAATATCGCTAAGAATGATGTTATTGCCCGACTAGGTGGAGATGAATTTGGTCTGCTCTTAGCCGACCAGGATGAAGAGCACGCCTTGGCTAAAGCGCAGAACCTGTGCCAAGTGGTGGATAATTTCCGTTTTTATCATGACAATAGAATATTCCGCATAGGGGCAAGTATTGGTCTTGTGCCGATAACTAGACGGTGGTCGAGTGTGGCCGAGCTCATCAATGCGGCAGATAGCGCCTGTTACTCTGCCAAAAAAGCGGGCAGAAATCGCGTATTTGTATGGAAAGAGGAGGAAAAGCGTGGCCACCAGCGTTCACTAGAAAGCAATTGGTCTTCACGTATTAGACATGCAATAGATAGTGAATTATTTGAGCTATTCGCGCAAAGAGTGTTCCCATTGCATTCCCCATCAAAAGTCATCTTTTTAGAGGTTTTGCTGAGAATGCCAGACGGAGAATCCAATTGGATATTGCCAGATTCATTTTTACCTATTGCAGAGCGCTATTCTCTTTCCCCCCATATAGATTACTATGTAATTAGCAGTGTGATCTCTACGCTTCATCGCTGCCAACACCTTCACCGCATCGCCCAAATAAACATAAACATATCGGGCCAAACTATTGCTAACCAGGCTTTTATCAAAAAGCTTTTGCCATTATTGAACAACACGCCGTACTCTATTAAAGAAAAGCTTGTTTTCGAAATGACTGAAGCAACCATAACCCGCTCAATGGTGGATAGTGTTGCGTTTGTCACCCTTTTACGCAGTGCCGGTATCAAAACTGCACTCGATGACTTTGGTACTGGTGCATCTTCCTTTGCTTATTTAAAAAAATATCAAATTGAACAGATTAAGATTGATGGCAATTTTGTTGGCAATATTCTTAATGATCAGGTGGATGAAATAGCTGTCAAAGCATTTGCCGACATTGCCAAGCTTCGTAATATAGAGGTGGTGGCCAAGTCTGTTAACAGTGCAAAACAGCTGCAGCGATTGAAAGAAATTGGGGTGGATTTTGCGCAAGGATATTACCTTCACAAACCGCAAGCGCTGGGCATTGTGCTAGACAGCGTTGAGGAAGAGGTAATATCCAATGCATAAATTTAAGACATTAATGTCGAATTTAAAAGGCACGAAGCCACTTTAAAACGTGACGATATCATCGTTAATTAAATGCCCTACCACTTCACTCTCTTCGGCATCGACAAATGCCATATCGATAGCTTTCGCTCGCCCGCTAGTCACTTTTCTATAATTGGGATGAGAATAAATATAGGTTTGTTTAGAGCGCAACGCCTCAACCACTCGCTCGGCTAACATAGAAACAGGAATACCAGATTCGACGGCAGCAGCCGCAGCCTGCGCACCAGCCATAAGCTTGTCTTTACTCATTCGCTTTTCTTTCGCTACTGCATATTTTTCTTGCCTATTGCGATGTGACTCGTGAATTCGAGTTTTCACAAAGGCAGGACAAAGCACAGAAACATGAATATTGTGAGGGTGAAGCTCTGCCATCCAACTTTCGGTCATCGAGACCACCGCAGCTTTAGATGCACAATAAGCACCGGCGTAAGGCATTCCCATCATTCCTGCCATAGACGCAACATTTAACACCCAACCGCCTTCACCGTGCTCTTTTATTGCAGGTACTGTTGCCTGAGCTCCATAGAGCACGCCCATCACGTTAACATCCATCACCCAACGCCATGTCTCGTGCTCAGCGTCTTCAATCTTGCCAGGTGTACCGCCAACGCCGGCGTTATTAACCACCATATGTACCTTACCAAAGGCTTCCTTTGCCTTTTCCACAATAGACTCCCACTGCGTATAGTCGGTAACATCTAACGGGCAGGTAATAACGTTGTACCCTTTTTCTTTTAACGCGTCGCTTGCCTCAGACAACGTGGAAGAATCAATATCTCCCATAACTATGTTCATGCCCTGCCCTGCCAGCGCTTCGGCAACAGCTAGCCCTATACCACCGGCTGCTCCGGATATAATTGCGGTCTTACCGCTAAATTCGTTAGACATACTATTCACCTTTTATACTCTTCATGACTTGGCCTATTTGCTGGACCTAGTAGCTGGGCCTGTTAGCTCGTTGTGTGGCTAAGAGAAGCGCCCCATTATTGTTTGATATGTAGAGTATGATGAAGGAAAGTATAGACATACTTTATTTGCCTGATTTATTTAGCTTCATGAAATGAATACTAATTTGGATTACAACGTACCGAATTTTATTGTGCACTTTCTCTGCACCGATATAAAAATCAATGTGGTATGTGCTAGTAGGTTAAATACGCGCTTTTAAACAAGCGCTTAAAGGGCAGTATAACAGTGACATATCCGCTTCACTGACTTAAGGTAAGGATTATCAGAGCGTATTAAAAAGCGCATCTTACTAACAGGTTTATTATGAAAACTACGTTGACTAAAACAAAAAATTTTTCTGCTTTTTGCACTTTTTCTTTTACGGCATACATTGCGGTCTTCTCCACATTAGTAAGCGCAACGCCCGCCCCTTTAGTGTCTATAGACACTCACGATAACTTTTTTAATGCAATAAAAGCGCACTGCGGCAAAGCATTTATTGGAAAGGTGACAAAGGATAACGTAGGCAATACCTTTGGCGATAATAAACTCATCATGCATGTACGGGAGTGCTCGGATACTCAACTGCATATTCCCTTTCACGTCGGGGATGACGCCTCTCGCACTTGGATTGTCACAAAAACAGGTGCCGGCTTAATGCTTAAACACGACCATCGTAATGAAGATGGAAGCTTCCACACATCAACCATGTATGGAGGACATACAACAGAAAGAGGTTATAACGAAGTTCAGTCGTTCCCAGCCGATGCGTATTCAAAACAGCTATTTATCGACTCTGGAATTACTGCCTCAACTGATAATGTTTGGCAAATGATGATTTACCCAAAGCGTTTTAGTTATCGCTTAGTGCGCCCTGCAAGGGAAGTTCAAGTAGACTTTGATTTAACAAACCCGGTTGAACTGCCTGGTACACCGTGGGGATACGCACCTATTAACTAAAAGCTGCGACTGGAGGGTTCAACTGAGTTTATTGTCTTGCCAGTCGTCGCTCTTTTAAAAGATGGGTATGTTTTATTAACTTATGCAGATTAACGACTAATAAAAATCACGCCATCAGGGTTAGTTCCCGTGGGAAACTCTGCAATAACTTCCCGAGTATGAATGTCTATCGCGACTATCTTATTTTTCAAGTTCAGTGATAAGAATGCAATATCATGCTTTGGATGAAGAGTGATGCCCTGCGGTCCTGCCCCCTCTTCTAAAGCCAGAGTCCCTAGCTCTTTTTTATTATTCGCATCAAAGAAACGAATGTAGTGATTATGAAAGTCTGGCACCATAGCTACCGACTCATCGTGATTAAACAGCACTCTGTAAGGAAAACCAAAACCTTGCCATTGAGCAATCTCTTGTTCGCTGTCAGGGTTAATAACAACGAGCCTACCTTCCTTGTTTGCGCCGTACCATATCTCATGGGCACTCGCACGATAGCCAATAGCCTCTGGCATAGAGAAAGTAGCAATATTTTTCACTCGACTTTGATTTTGTAAGTCTAGCACCGATATCGAATCACTTCGAATATTGGTGGCAAATGCTCTACTTTCATCCTTGTTTAAAGCCACCATGTGGGTGGTATCTTGCGCGGTTTTTATTTTTGTTTCGAGCGCTCCCGTTTCAACGTTTACAATGCCAAGATGCTTTGCCTTACCTGAGGTGAAAATAACGTGTTTATTGTCGGTTAAAAACGCAGCACCATGTGGACCTTTCAACGCCTCGAGTGGAATTGTTCTCTCCACTTCAAGCTCCCTCAAATTAAAAACCGTCAAGCTGTCGCCGCCTACAAAATTGGTACTTACCGCCCACTTTTGATTGTTAGACATTACAAGCTCGTGAGGCCCCTTACCGGTAGGCAGTGTTTTGATAATCCGTTTATCATTTATATCAATCACGCTAATGCTGTTATCAGACTTATTTACCACCGCCAGTAACCCTTTACTCAAACGAGACTCTTCCACTTGTGCCCCGTTTGCCATACTGATTGCGGCGACAAATATAAAAAGTACAAAACTGAAACGCTTCATTGGTTCGCCCATATTGATTAAAACTTTTAATGATAAGAAGTACGTCAACCTACGCACTGCCTATTGCCATCTTTCATACGCCATTTGTACAAGTAGGTATCACTGCGACCTCTGAAAGAGGTGCTACCAGTGAAGCTCACTCTAAAGGCCTATTCCTGAAGCTTTGTCGCAAAGCCTGTCACGCTCACATCAATTACACCGGTGACTTCAGAAGCTTTATGCTGACAGGCAAGCCGAACACCCTCAGCTAATTCAGTTGCTGACAAAAGCCTACGTTCAGTAGGAGCAACGCGAAGCCTGTTTTCAGAAAAGAACTTACATTTACCGCAGGTACCAGCACCATTACACACCGAGGGTAACTCGATACCTACATCCGCAAGCGCATTAAATAAGTTTGCCTCAGACTCTACGCGAGCCGGTGCTGGAGTGTGCGAATGAGATAAAATGACAGAAATAGCCTGTTTATTGCCGTTTCTTTTCACGGAAAATATTCGACGTTGATATCGTTTTGCAAGCAAGGTTACCCCGGTTCCCGAGAGAAATAATGTAACGAAAGCAAAACAAATAATAAGCCAATGATTAAAGCCTCCTGTGTTGGTGTAATCCATAAAATGCAGTTTAAACATCAGGGCTTTTAATCTGGCATCATCGTTCACATGCTTTAAAACTTGCCCGGTAACACTGTCAATATAAATAGAGGTATTGTTATTGTCATTCGCAGACACCTTCCACATTGGGTTTTGCTGTGCGACATAATCTGAAAAAGGAGGCTGAAGCAGTTTAGGATTGCTTAATTCGCTGGACCCGGAATAAGAAAGTTTTGCTATTTCCAACACCTGTTGGGATGTTAACGCCGCTTTCTCGCCTGTAATGGCATTAAATAGTAACGAATGACGAAGTTGGTAACTATGCTCTCCCTGCCTGCCAATAACATGATAATAAGGGCTCCCCAGCACCCATATGAGCTCTACTTTTTGAGGCGCCACCTCACTTACAGTTTTTAACTTATTGAGAGGAATAAGTTCACTGTCAGTAAAGCTCCGTTTAACACTCACTGGTTCTCTTAGCGCGTTACCGCTTGCCTTTTTGTGATCCATAAGGTTGAAATACAACCCGGTTGCAAGCCAAATTAATAGCTGAACGCCCACCAATAATGAAAGCCATTTATGCAAAGAAGCGGTGAATGCAACCTTAGATACGCCGGTGTGAGCGTTAGTAAATGGAGTGCTGAAAGCGGGTTTAAACTTGCTTATCTTCATTTGTTAAAGCCCTTTTCAACCGAGCCCTTTGTTACAGAAGTACGCAAACTAAAATACGTTAAGGCAGCTCCCAACAATGCAGCGATAACTCCAATTGCTGCGACAAAAAACAAAAACCCGTTTTTTACGTTCTCGCCGTTATCGTAATCCATAATATGAAAACGCCACATCCAATCGAATAAGCGCCAATAATGGTGGCGCTTGGTAACAATTTCTCCGGTTTGCTGACTGATATAAAAGGTAGGAGTTGCAACATTATCGAAAGTGACTTGCCATACGGGTAAATGGCGAGATGAGAGTTCTTCAGGCATGTCTGATGAGAAGCGAATAAGCCGGCTTCCTGTAATTTCATCACTGGCCGCATAGTGGTATCGGGCTATAGCAATTGCCGCCGCCTCATTAAGCTTGGGCAATTGCGCTCCAGTTATGGCATCGATGGAAAACGTGTTCGCACCTTTAGTAACAATATAAATAGGCGCTCCCATCCGCTGGGTAAGCGATATAGACCTGGCGTTTGGATATTCAGCCACCAGCGCACTCATGGGAAACTCAATACTTCCTAAGTCGAGTTTTTCGTCATCATCTTTTACCAGCGACTCCCCGTGTATATAGTGAATGTTCATACTTACCATATACACACCGGTTATCGACCAAAAAAGAAATTGCACCCCCACCCCAGCCATCAACCATCGGTGGTATTTTCTCGCTTTTTTTAGCCATACCACCGATGTCGACCGCGCCGTATTATTCACCATGATTTGATAGTTCGCGATTGAATGCCGATATGTCCGACTTTTTAACTATAGAATACAATGCAGGCACGACAATTAACGTTAAAAGTACTGCGCTTGTCATGCCGCCAACCATAGGCGCGGCTATTCTACTCATTATTTCTGAGCCTGTTCCCGTACCATATAGAATAGGTAACAGACCCAATATAATAGTTGCTACCGTCATCATAACAGGGCGAACTCGTAATCCCGCGCCATGAACAAGCGCATTTCGGTACGCGTCGGCCGATATTGGCGCGTTATTCGCGCTCGCATTTCCTTTCAGCTCGTTGATTGCTTGATTTAAGTAAACCAACATAATAACGCCTATTTCTACTGCTACACCGGCCAGTGCTATAAAACCCACACCGACGGCTACGGAAAAATTAAAGCCTTCAAAGTACATCAACCAAAGTCCACCTATCATAGCCATGGGGAGCGTTACTATGATGATTGCCACCTCACTAAACGCTTTAAAATTAAGATAGAGTAAAATAACAATAATGGCGAAAGTTAATGGAAGCACATAAGACAGTTTTTCTTTTGCTCTCTCCATGTACTCGTATTGACCAGCCCATGTAATAGAGTAGCCAACCGGAAGGTCGAGCGTCTTTGAGAGGTAAGCTTTCGCATTAACAACGTAGGTTCCTACATCCACACCTTTTATATCAATAAACGTCCATCCATTAATACGGGCGTTTTCACTTTTTATTCCCGGCGGACCATCTTCCACACGAATATCAGCCACATCTCCCAAAGCAATGTGTTGTCCACTCGGCGTAACCACGGGTAAACGGGACAGTTGCTCAGGCGAGTCTCTGTAATCCTGCGGATAACGTACATTCACTGGATAACGCTCTTGTCCTTCAACGGTTTGAGTTACATTTATGCCACCAATGGCGGTAGATACTACCTGCTGGACATCATCAATATTCAATCCGTAGCGGCTCGCTTTCTCGCGAGATATATCCACCTTTATGTAACGCCCGCCCGCGACACGTTCAGAATAAACAGACGCCGTACCCTCTACTTCGGGCAATGTATTTTCGATGTGTTGGCCAATCTCCTGGATAACATTGAGATCGGGACCGGCTATTTTAATTCCCACGGGGGTTTTAATCCCGGTAGCCAACATATCGATTCGGGTTTTTATCGGCATTACCCACGCATTGGTTAAGCCAGGGAGTTTTACCAAGCTATCAAACTCTGCTTTTAACGACTCGGTTGTTATTCCTTCTCGCCACTCATCTCTGGGCTTGAGCTGTATAAAGGTTTCAATCATGGTAAGCGGTGCCGGGTCCGTGGCAGTTTCTGCCCTGCCCACTTTGCCAAACACACTTTCAACTTCAGGTACTGTTGCAATAAGTTTGTCAGTTTGCTGTAACAGCTGTCGAGCCTTACCTATCGAAATACCAGGATAGGTTGTAGGCATATACATTAGGTCACCTTCATCAAGAGGCGGTATAAACTCGCTACCTATTTTACTTACAGGCCAAAACCCTACCACAGTAATAATGAACGCTAAGGCGATAGTCAATTTGGGAAACTGCATTACCCGCCTTAGAACAGGCATATACAAGGCAATCAGCAATCGATTAAGCGGGTTTTTCTTTTGCGAGATGACTTTGCCCCGAATGAAATATCCCATGAGTACTGGCACTAGAGTAATGGCCAAACCAGCGGCCGCTGCCATAGCATAGGTTTTAGTAAAAGCGAGTGGCGCAAACATTCTGCCCTCTTGCGCTTCAAGGATAAAAACCGGTAAGAAGGAAACGGTTATGATCAGTAAACTAAAAAACAGCGCTGGCCCAACTTCGCTGGCTGCTCTCGATACCACTTCCCATCGATTCTCTCGGTTCAGCGTATCACCGTTTTGATGAAGATTTTCCATATGCTTGTGCATATTTTCAATCATCACGATTGCACCATCAGTCATGGCCCCAATGGCAATGGCGATTCCCCCTAAGGACATGATATTGGCGTTAATTCCCTGCATATACATGATGATAAAAGCAACCAGTATGCCTAATGGCAACGTAACAATGGCAACCAAAGAGGAACGTAAATGAAAGAGAAATATTGCACAAACTAGCGCTACTACAACTAGCTCCTCTAATAATTTATCCCATAAATTATCAACAGCCCGCTCTATAAGCTTCGAGCGATCGTACACTGGCACTATCTCAACACCCTCGGGGATTGATGCCTTCAGCGAGGCTAGCTTTTCTTTTACTCCATTAATTGTTTGCTGTGCATTTTCGCCAGCGCGCATCACAATAATGCCGCCAACCACCTCACCTTCGCCATTTAATTCGGCTACGCCTCGGCGCATTTGCGGCCCTAGGTTTACATAAGCAACATCGCCGATACGCAGTGGCGTTCCTTGATCATTCAGCCCTAAGGGTATTTTTTCGATGTCATCAATTGACTGAATGTAACCGGTAGCCGTTACCATGTACTCGGCCTCAGCCATTTCAATCACCGAGGCTCCAGCCTCTTTGTTGCCCCTTTGCAGCGCAGTTTGTACGTGAGCTAGCGGAACCTGGTAAGCGCGCAGTTTCTCTGGGTCTACTTGAACCTGATATTGCTTCACCATTCCCCCCACTGCCGCTACCTCAGAAACCCCGGGCACAGTTTGAAGCTCGTACTTCAAAAACCAATCTTGAATACTGCGAAGTTCACCTAAATCATAGGTGTTGGTAGTATCAGTGAGTGCGTATATATACACCCAACCCACACCTGTGGCGTCGGGACCAAGTTGAGGTTTAGCGGATGCTGGAAGACTAGTGGCAACTTGACTTAAGTACTCCAGTACTCGGCTTCTTGCCCAATAAACATCGGTGTCGTCGTCGAAAATGACGTACACATAAGAGTCACCAAAAAAAGAATAGCCTCTTACCGTTTGTGCTCCAGGCACCGATAACATTGCGCTAGTTAATGGGAACGTCACCTGATCTTGCACTACCTGCGGTGCCTGCCCTGGGTAGCTGGTTTTTATAATCACCTGCACGTCGGACAAATCTGGGATCGCATCCACGGGTGTACTTTTTATTGAATACAGCCCTGCGCCAATAATCATAAGCGTGAGCAAAACCACAAAAATACGATTTTTAATTGACCACCTTATAACAGATTCAATCATGCGGAATGCCCTCTCTTATGCTGAGAGTGGTCTACGCTATCATGGCTTTCAGCGCTATCTCCCTCTTCTCTATGCGCTTTATGCGCCTTATGAGCATCGTGAGTGTTAGGTGCCTTTTCCGCTTGATGGGCTTTTTTAACACCCGAGGCATCGCTTGCAGAAGAGGCGTCGTGTATACGATGCTGGTTATGCTCACCATGCTGACCATTCATTTCCACTATGATAAAGTCATCGCGTATCTCAAAGGTAAACGTCACCTCGTCATTAACACTGAATTTAGACAGAGCAATGTGCTCAGCGGCAATGAAGTCCATTGTCGCAGGCTCTCTTCCCCATTTTTCAATGGCACCTCGGCTAATATTGAGGGTTCGGGTGGCGATATTGATATCATTAATAACGCCGTTCACTGTTGCTGATGACACCTCAGGCTCTGACATAATGTGAATACCAGTGAGAACAACGTTTTCGTTGTCGTCTTTGGTTACCTCAAAATGTAAAGTCTGCCCAGCCTTTAGTGCTTCAAAGTCCACGCCGTCGGCAACCATAAAATCCATGGTCATCTCTGGCCAGTCCCAGGCTTTTACTGGGCCGTGAGAAATGTTAACCATACGGTGCCCAGCCATAACGTGGTTAATTTCACCTTCCATCCATACCGACTTAGGGAGTTCTGAAGCGTTCATTCTGGCGAAGTCAGACGTTTTGCTAGATTCAGAGTCGAGTAAAAACTGAGCTGACACTGCAACTTCATCGCCTTCAACGACGCCGTTTACAATTTCAATATATTCGTTGCCCACCCGACCAATATCAACATGAACAGACTTAAACTGACCGTCGCCTAACGCTACTACAACGCGATTTTGAGTACCGGTTCGAATAACCGCTGCTTTAGGTACGACAACAACCTCGGAGTTTCCATCTGAAAACATCGTCACGCTGGCAAACATATTGGGCTTTAACTCGTCATTCGTATTATCGAATTTCAATCTTACTCGCAGTGTTCGAGTGCTTTCATTGAGCGAGGGATAGATGTAATCAACATTACCTTTCCACTCTTTGCCTGGTAAGTAATCGACGGTCATACTCACTGGCAGCCCTTTTTTAACAAGTGCAGCATCTCGTTCAAATATCTCTGCTTCAACCCAAATTTTGTTGAGTTTGGCAATACTAAGCAACGTATTTTCTGGCTTTACATAAAAGCCCTCTCGTATGTTTAACCCGTCTACTACGCCAGATTGGGGGGCATAGAAGGTGATATTTTGCTGCACTTTTAACGTTTTCTCTAAGTTTTGAATTAAACGTTCTGATAGTTGCAGTGCCTTTAATCTGTCTTTTGCTCCGTTTATTAAACCCGTATTTTTGCGCTTGAGCGCTATCACGAGTTCTTCTTGCGCGTTAACTAACTGAGGTGAGTACAACGTGTAAATCGGTTCGCCTTTTTCTACTCTATCGCCCTCAGCTTTTACATGCAGCTTCTCAACCCAGCCTGCTACCCGCGGGTGAATATGCACCATTTCATCCTCATCGTACTGAACATACCCTACGGTTGAAATTTTGCTGTCGATGGGTTCACGTTTTACTGGAGCCGTTTTAACCCCTAAATTATTTACCACATTGGGTGAAATGGTGACTACCCCAGCCCCGTTACCTTGGTTATTCTCTGCGTTTCCTTGCTGCCCTTCGTAAACAGGAACCAAATCCATTCCCATGGGTGATTTTCCTGGCCCATCTTTACGATAATTTGGATCCATAGGAGCAACCCAGTAAAGAGGCTCTTTGCTCTGGCTGGGACTTTCACTGTCTTGCGCTGCCGCACTGCCATGCTCTTCCCCTTGAAAGCCTCCTTGAAAGAGCATCAACAGAGCTACGCCTACTACTGCCCCAATGACGATTCCAAAAATCGCCGCTTTTGCTGGCGTAGTAAAAATCGGTGAGCTAGGTGCGTTGTTTGACATTATTTTTCTCCCTCTTGTAGGGTTAAGCCCTGATCTAAGCGATATGTATTGTTATGAGAATCTGAGAAGAAGTAATTGATTCTTGAGACGGTCCTCAGCGCTTCAACATTTATTTGCAATGACGCTATTCGGGCGTTTAGCACAGCGATTCTCGCTCGTACGACTTCAGCAAAATCGCCGTCATCATTAGTATATGCGGTTAAAGAAGCTTCGGCTTGCTCGTGGGTTTGTATTAACAACTGCTGCTCATAAATCGCCTGGCGCTCGCGCAAGCGATTTAGCTGCTTTATTTCCTTTTCAACTGCACTTAACATTTTTTTGATGAGCAGCAGTTTTTCTGTTTTGACTGCTTCAGCATCTGCCACAGAGGCGGCGACTTCTTTGTCTTGTCGTTTTTTAGTGAACAAAGGCACATCGAATGATACGCCAACAGAGAAAAAGTCAGCTCTGCTCTGCCCCGATGGCATATCATCTCTGTACCCATAATTAGCGTTAACCCCCCACTGAGGTTTATACTGCTGCTTAGCCAAATCAATCGCTTTTTCAGACACCTTTCTTTTCACTTCTAATGCCCTCACAGCAGGATGTTGCGATAGAGCTCGAGCCATTCGGCTTCTTTTATAAGTGCTCATGTTGGTTATTTCTTGGCTATTTAACGCAATTTTAGGCAGTGTGTTCGATACGGAAAAAGCCAAAGGCTGAGAATCGAAGTTAAAAGCCTCGCCACTTTGATTGCGGCTGTATATATGAAGAAATTCATTCAACTGAGCCACGGCAAATTCCAACGCTTGCTGCTGAACCATTAAACGGTCTTCAAGTTGAATGATTTCAAGGTCGGCGCGGATCACATCTTGCTGTCTTGTATTTCCTACCGTTGAAGCATAATTTGCTCTGGCCACCTCAGACATCTGCTCGAACAAGGCGCGATCAGACTCGATAAGGGCGATAGTCTGTTGTGCAAGATAGGCATCCAGCCATAGCTCAGAAACTAGGGTTTCTAATTTCGCCTTTCTGTCTTCGCGCAAAAAAGAAAACTGAGAGGCCTGAATGTTAAGCTGAGCCTCACGAATGGCGAGAGAATCACCTCGGGGAAACATTTGTGCTACGCCAATGTTAAATTGGGTCATGGCTTCTTGATTAAACGCCCACGAATTTGTGGGTAAGTTCATCATGCTTAACGACACTTTAGGGTTAGCCCACGTGTTCGCAGCATCGCTTCGGTATTCTGTCGCTTTCTGATTAAGCTGACTTCCATGAAGCCAAGGATCGTTTTGCTGTGCCCGCGAAATAGCTTGTTCAAGAGAAATGACATTGCGTGTTTGCTCAGCCAACGCAGAATGAGAAATTAACAAAAAACCCATCAGTATCGAGAGACTAAAATAAATGCGATTCATGATACTTGTCCTTTAGAAATAGGCATTTATAGCTTAACGCTGCAACGCTTACTGGGTAACACGCTTACAACTAGTCGTCCTTACGGAAAGTGAGGCCCACTTTTCAACGAACGCGTTAGCCAAATTGGCTAAAAATGCCTATTGTCGGTAAAACTATGCTTAATGATAAAAATTGAATGTGCGACATTTCCACGTTAATCACGAAAAAAAGACGCAATTACCCCGCTTAACTAAAAATAGGGGGCCGATAGAGAAGAGAGGTCACTGATTTTGGGGAGTTCACCTGTTGTGCAGCAACGCGTTCGCTAATTGCTTGTAAGGTGAAATAGTAATGGTATGAAGCTATGATACTCACTGCAGAGCACGCGCTTGTTTTACAGACGCACTCTTCAACACAGCAGCTTTCTTTATGCTCCATGTCTTTAGAAGCACCGTGCAAAGCGTGTTGGTTGTTGTCACTTGCCATTTGCTGATGTGATTGGTGATGTAAGCTACCGTGACGGTCGCCTACATTTGAAACAAGTGCCGAGCCAGATGCAGAGGTAGTTGGCGAGCGAACAGAAAAAACAGCGCAATGCTCAAACACGTACGCAAAAGACTGCCCACTAAAAGCGACAAGCATACTGAAAACAATCAAAAGTTTTGAAAACGCTGTGTTCATAATCCAACCAGATACATTCTGCGTAGCAAGAATAGGGCAAACGGTGAATAAAGTAAACGCTGTGTAGGGTTATTCGCGAAGGCTCGCATTGTTCACATCAACAAAACTCGCCAATAAGGCAAGATGATCGAAGGACAAAGTGATAATAGGCGAGGTTGAAATCTAGACGGCTTTCTAGACGGCGTATGGCCTCCTTACATTTTTAGTCTAAATCAGCTATTGAAAATAAAACTTGATCACATAACTGTAATAATGTAAATTTAAATAGTGAAAATTTATCAAAGGGGGCTTAACATGCTAAAGACATTCACGAAGTTATTCAAACGCAAGCACCCATACGCAGTTGCCGCATACGTAGGCCGCAAAAACGCACAACGTATTTTAGATTGTAAGATCGAGAAAAAGTCGAAGCTTCTTGCACACGACTAGCTACTAGCATATGGCTCCGAAAGGAGCGATGAACGCCTCGTTAGGCAGATTCATCGAGTGAAACATAAAATCCGATGGTGCAAGCCATCGGATTTTTTTGTGCCCATAGAAATGTAACAGATACTTTTTCCAACGAGAAGTGTTAGAAACGCTTTCCCCCATGACAGAATAATTGCCCCACCTTTATTAACTTTAATTTACCTTCCTCTCAATAAGTTGCAGTGCATGTAAGAATCTGTATGGTGAAAGAGTACTCATTAAGGTAGTCCGCTAATAAAGAGCATTATTTTATTTAAAAAAAGAGGTATCACCTGATGTCAAACCCGAAATATATCATTATTGTAGTCGTTGCCGTAGTGGCAAGTATCGCTGCGTGGTTCACGTTTTTTGCCAAAGAATCTGCGCCTGACTTTACTGCTTACGCCGCAGGCCCTGATCGAAAAGCTGCTTTTTTTGAATACTTCACGCCCATTATTTTAGATATAAACAGAGAGCTAGCTGCCGATAGACAGCAAATTCAAAGTGCATGTGACGCCGGTGAAACAGGAACATTAGACAATTTTCTAACCAAATTTCGCATTGACGACACTGATCTTGAACAAGACACCGCCTGCAATATATTGCTACGCCGAGCAGACATTGTCCCTGCGTCATTGGCCATTGCGCAAGCCGCTAACGAAAGTGCGTGGGGAACGTCTCGTTTTGCCAAACAGGGGAATAACTTTTTCGGTCAGTGGTGCTTCACAAAAGGCTGTGGCATTGTTCCAAAATCACGAGATGCGAACAAATCGCATGAAGTTGCGGATTTCCGTTCGCCTGCCGATTCAGTAGAAAGTTACATGCTCAATTTAAATACCCATGATGCCTACAAGCCATTACGTAATATTCGTCAATCGTTACGTAAAAAAGGCGAAGCTGTCACTGGAGTCGCGCTTAGTTATGGCTTAGGTAAATATTCTGAACGTGGTGATGAATACGGCAAGGAATTACGTGAAATGATCAGTTTTAACAAACTTTCATCTCTTGATAAGTTAGCACTAAACGAAGCGGATTAGTGTAAGTAAACGTCGATTAAACTCATCAATTTACTGAGCAGACTGCTCTATTCAAGTAAATGTTCTGCACACGTAAACGCTTTAGCTTTATAAAAGAGCAAATAAAAAAGGAGTCGCATTACTGCGACTCCTCCGTGCTTTGGCTAGCAAATCAGCCAGCCAGAATGGTGACGAAAAAAGGGTTAGTTAGAACGTACCCCATTCATAGCCGATTCACCTGTTTTCAAAACACTAGACATATGATCACCTCCTTAAATATCTGCTAAACACCAATTTAATGTAGCATTTGTGTTGGACATGTAAAGAGAGATTGATTTTCATGGCAAACTTTTAATCTTTTACTTTTCTACTCTTTTATTCTTCTAGGTAGATAGTCAACATAGCGGCACTATAAATGCTTCTCTATTTCTATCTCTAAACTCTCCGTTCCCTGTGAGCCCGCAAAAGTGAGCCAAATTTGCCCATCTTGAATCGTTACTTGTATTTGCATAGAACGCTCAACTGCTTCTGCCAGCGTTGCCGATAGCGCATCAGGAAGTGTATACACAGATAGGTTCTTCTTGGTATTAAGCTTATTCTGCTCTTTCTTCCACCACACATCGAAGCTGTTATCAGCATAAGCGTAAATCTTCATTTGCTTACTTTGATTGCAGCCTTTTTTAATGCGTTGGTCAGAGGGTTGCCCTAATTCAATCCACAGCTCAATCTCGTCACTGAAACTTTTTTGCCATAAATCTGGCACCTCATCGTCGGATAAACCTTTTGTAAACTGCAATTGCTCATGGGCGTTAACAATGAAAGCGATAATACGCAGCATCATACGCTCGTCGTTTTCAGACGGGTGACGGGCGATGGTTAAATTGTGATCGTTGTAATAGTTGCGGTCCATATCGGTTATCGAGATATCCGCTTTAAATATCGTTGCTTTGAGTGCCATGTTAATCCTGATTGGTATGCCCTAAAGGCATTTTCTCGTCAAAGGCTGAGTACGCCGGTACTGGTATTTTATTTTGCTGACTTTACTCAGTCTCTTTTGTTTGTTGCTCAAGTTTTAAAATATTGTCGACCTGACTAAGTGCCCCTTCGAGTTCCTTCTCAAGCGCTGTTTTGTCTGCTCCCTTAGCCTCTGATATCTGCTGACGCACACTCTCAACCTTGGCTTTTGCATCTCGAAGCGACTCTTCGTGCTGCGCCGCTAGTTCGGCCTTATCAAATGCAATTGCCTCCTGGGCATCATCGTCCTCCACGCTAGCACGTGTCTTACTAGGCACATTAGTCGGTACCTTGGCGATAAATTTTTGCGTTGCCTCTGTGGGTCGCTGAGCAATAAAGTTAGGCGACATAATTTCAATATCGCTATTGTGGAGCGTATCTAAAATTGCTTTGTGTAAATTTGAACGTGCCGTTAATACACTTTTTACTTCTTTAAGCAGACCAGCAACGCGATAAGACACACTGAAATCTCCCAGCTCACTAACCTGCACGTACCCCTCTTCTAAACCAGCCTCAAGAACTGCTTTGGTGAGCGCCTCGGTTACGCTAGTGTGATGAACATCGTAACCAATAGAGATATTAGCTGTGATCAAGGTGCCAGAAGAGCGGATAACGGACACAGGGTTATTAACCAGGTAGCTGTTAGCAATATGGATCAAATCACGCTGCTCGGTTTGTATTTCTGTATCGAGCAATCCTTTTTCCGATACTCGTCCAAAATAATCATTACAACGAATGAAATCGCCCGTTTTAAAGGGTTTGTTGAATCGAATGACCAACCCAGACATTAAGTTTGCAACTATGGTGGTGGATGAGAAAGCAAGAACACCTGACACTAACACGCCAATTAACGCCAACAGCTGATTTCTAGAGCTTTCACTTACCGGAAGTGTGAGCGCAACCGCTATCAATAGTACCAAAATAATAACAAACACGACCATTTGTCGCGGCAAACGCTGTTCGCTGGTCAACTCTTGAGCACGTCTTAATAATATCCATCGCACTGCGATAATCATTACCGTTCCAAAGGATAATGTAATAACCAAAGGTAACCACAGCGCCAAAATTTCCATGTGCATCTCGCCTATTTGCTTAACGTTTTAGATAGCTAAGGCATGTCGACCTTGGCTATACAGTCAAGACCAACGCGCTCTAGTGTTAGATTTGTTATCGCTGATGATATAAGACTGATGTTATAATAATAACGGCCTAGGGCGTATTGATTTTTGCTGTACATTTTTCCAGCAACACTCCCCACCCTAGTAACCGTTTTATTTCTTATTATTTACTGGTTGTTGTTTACTGCTTGTTATCTAATGCTAGCCGCGAGCATTCGATTGTAAATAAGCAGTCACCACCGCTTTTACATCTGCATAGCGGCAGTTTTCACAACAACCGAAGCCCTGTACCTGCCTCACTTTCATCCGAGTAAACAACGGCATAGACATACCAGTAAGAAAACGGCAGTACGTATTTTCGGTTAGGTGGGTGTTTACTTTACCTTCAAGGTGCTTATTAAGTGCCGTTATTGCGGTTGCTATTTCGTCTTCATCAGGCGCCGCTATTGGGTTTGAGTAAGTCAGCTTAGACACATTGCCGCTGCACACGCTACAGTGTCCGCACCGCTCAGGCGCGTCTTTATCATCAAAATAGGTAGATAAATTGGCATTTAAGCAGCTATCGAGCTCAAAAAATCGAACAAGAGCAGCAATACGCTGAATTTCTTTGCGTTCATTGTCGGCAAAATAGTGCGCTAACTTTTCGGATAAATCACTTGCGAGCAGTGCCTGCTGATTCACCTCAAACACATCGGTAATTAAGCGCGATGCCAATTCAATATGGTTGTGCTCGTGCAAATATTCTAGTGCGCTCACAACTCTGCTTCGCTCGGCCCCATAGTGCTGATAAATATCATCAAAGTTAACCACACCCCACACCTTTTTCATTGCAGTGTTGTTAAAAACTGCATTTAGAAAGTCGCTGCGCTCTTTAGCAAACTGACTAAGAATGTCTGCTTTTTCGGTTATAAAGCGAAATTTAAACTCTGCAAAATACGCATAAAGTGGGCGGATAACGTTGGCCAATTCTAATTGCACTAGCAATGTTTTAAGCGGGAGCTGTCGAATATTACTTTTAGTCGATAGACTGTTTATCTGAGTTTCCCACTCATACACATTGTCGTTTACTGTTTCTGTGCCTTGTGAGGCGATATCATCGATAACCGCTTGAACGGCTTGTTGGTCGGGTGTGTCGCCATAAACAAAGTTTTCAATGGTAACCAAACCATCTAAATTAGCTAGTACGGTGCAGTTAGCCGCTTTTCCGTCACGCCCCCCTCGACCAATTTCCTGACTGTAGTTTTCAATAGACTTGGGTAAGTCATAATGCACTACAAAGCGAATATCTGATTTATCGATTCCCATACCAAAGGCAATTGTTGCCACAACGACCTGAAGCTTATTGTCCATGAAGTCGTGCTGTATACGTTGTCTCACATCACTGTCTAAACCGGCGTGATAAGCACTTGCTGTATAGCCATTTTGTTGTAAAAAACGGGCTACCTGCTCAGCGCTTTGTTGCAGGGTTACGTAAACAATGCCTGCACCTTGCTGCTGCTCTAATTCATTAAGCAATGCGTTATTTTTTTCTGACTCTACCACCGGCAACACATTTAAATTCAAATTTGAACGATAAAACCCGGTTTGAATAATATTTGATGGGGCAATGTCAAATCTGCGGGCCATGTCCAGCTTAACCTTTTTAGTAGCCGTAGCAGTGAGCAGCAGCACTAAAGGTATTTTTAAATCTTGTTGATAGGCGGGCAGCTTTAAATAATCTGGTCGAAAGTTATGCCCCCACTCAGAAATACAGTGGGCTTCGTCGACCACCAGCATCGATACAGAAACCGATTCTATAAACTGACGAAAACGCTCATTTTTAAACCGCTCTACTGACACCATCAATATTTTGCACTGGCCTGAACGCACGTCATTCATAACTTGCTTGTTTTGCTGGGGCGTTAGCGTTGAATCTATACTCGCCGCTGCAATGCCTTTGCTGTGTAAGAATGCGAGCTGATCTTTCATCAGTGCTAACAAGGGTGATACCACCACGGTAAGGTGCGGTAATTGCGTAGCCACAAATTGATAGCACAATGACTTGCCTGAGCCGGTAGGAAAAATAGCGAGCGACGACTGCTGATTCAGTAAGCCTTCAACCACCTCCTGCTGTCCTGCTCGAAAGGATGGAAAACCAAATAGGCCCTGTAGTGTTGAAGAGTAGTCTGCGGTCATTGAATTGCCTGCTCCTTAAAAAACGGCTTTTACACAAGCTCGTTTAAATACTGGCAGGCATGATACCGCAATACATCAGTATTTTATGCGTTCAAACTTAAGACTTGCGTAAATCTTCAGGTGTATTATCAGCAACGACAGCGTTTCGCTCCCCCATGGGCTTATCTTCACCCACGGTGCTATCCACACTCGTTTGTAGCTCTATACTTGAGTTTACTTCAGCACCAATTAGAATAATGTAGGCACTTAAATACAGCCACATCAGCAAAATGATAATTCCGCCCACTGATCCATAGGTTTTGTTATAGCTGGCAAATTCATTTAAATAGATAGAAAAACCATACGAGGCCGCTATCCACAATACTGTGGCGAGTAATGCGCCTGGTGTCACCCATCGCCACTGCGCAGAGCGACGGTGAGGCGCATAACGGTACAGCGCAGAAAGACAAAAGTTGAACAGCACGAGCATTATAGGCCAGGTAAGCCACATGGCCTGCTTATCATCAATTGAGCCACCTGCTACCCAACTTATTGTCTCGGGCAATATGGTAATGCATGCCAGAGCCACTATAACGGTGGCTATCATACTGATGGTGCAGGTTATGCGAGCTATTAAGCCATTAAAAAAGCCTCGTCCCTCACTTTCGTTATAGGTGATATTGCACGCTGTGATTAATGCATTTGCTCCTTTACTACTGCTCCAAAGCGACAAGAATAGGGTTAAAAAGAACCCCCACCCCAATGCAGAACTCGACTTTTCCGTCAGCTTTTTAAGCTGCTCTTCAATGATATAGCTACTGTCAGAAGGCACCACATCGACGAGTAAAGCCATATGACGCTGCAACTCTTCTGGCGATACGATAAGACCATATAAGGATATTGTTGCCCCCAGTAAGGGAAAGATTGCCAACAAACAATAAAACGCAACTCCTGCGGAAATAAGGGGAATATTATGACCGCCAATATTAGTGAATATGCGTTTGAGAATGCTCCACCAACTTTTAATTGTGAGCTCAAAAGCTGTGCTTGCTTCACTAAGGTGTGTATTACTCATAGTCTCGCGTTAATTTTTTTATTGATAGGATATATACAGCAGTGGGTATGACTAGGATTAAAATATTTTCACACAGTTTATGATTTCAGCCAGCGACCGCTTTTAATGACAGGTGCAAAAAACAAGCGAAAGCAAAAGCATAATGAAGATGTATGCATTTCATTTGCCTTTCGTTTCACTATTTAAACGCTTTTCGACTAGTTCAAAAGCGGCTGTCACTGCGTCGGTTGCCTCACAGGGAATATCCGGTATGACTCCCTCATCTTTCCAGCTTTCCTGGGTAGACGGATGTCGCAAATCGCCGTATGTCATCACAAGATTGATGTGCTCACTAAGTGATGTGGTAGTCGATAGATAGCTCAAACCCATTGTACGCGTACCTACAACAGTCGCCTTACTTGTCTGTTGAAGTGTATAGGCTACAAACTCCCACGAACCCGCCACAAAAGGCGATGTAACCACAAAAATAGGCACCTTCTCACCCATTTTAAACCCAGTATCACTCGCCACTAATAGAGAGGTATTATTTTGAGCTAGGGTAAGCGTTGCAATGGGTTTACCAGTAGGTACAAAGTAACTTAAAAATTGCTTGGCAACATCTAAGTCGACGTAGCCAGCACTTCTTAAATCGATAACGATCGCAGTGGCGCTAGATAGGTAAGCCACAGCATTGTCTACATCGCTTTTTGCGTGCTCATTAAAAAGGTCGCCATCAATTCCCAAGTAGCCAATATTCGATTCGAGCAATTGAGTTTCAATGGTACTGGGGAAGACTCTATCTGGGGCGTTGGTCAAACTTTCTGACCCAGACCGCCATGTAATCTCAAAATTAGCATCATGGCTTGAAGCATATAACAAAGATTCGAGCTTTCGTTTAAACCGATGAAATTGATAATGACCGTCAAAGTCACCTTGATTGAGGGAGGTGGTGATCTGCTCAGTAATCTTTTCCCGATGTTTCTCATGCAGGTAGTCTTTATCTACACTCACTACAAGATTATTCAGCGCCTTGACGACTTCTTGTTGTGATAGCAGTTCATCGTCAGCAGTCACACAAAATGATGCAAAAATCGACGTAAAAAGAAACGCGAAATATATCAACAAAGTAGGAAAATGGCGTAAGGTTATCAAGAGCATTCCAGGTAATGTATTCAGTGTATATGTTTGTCTTCGCCCTACTTTTTCAATAGGCAAGATGGCTTAATTCCCACCCGCCCTAATCATCAGGAAAATAGGCAAACACTTCTTCTACAGATTTGTTGAAGAGTTTGGCAATTTTGAAAGCTACCTCTAGCGAGGGGTTATACTTGTTTTTTTCAATAGCCATAATAGTTTGCCGCGTAACACCAACGGCCTCAGCGAGTGTTTGTTGCGTCATCTCGTTAGCAAAAAAGCGACATTCTCTCACTTTATTCGTAATCGCCATAATGGTTATACCGCGTCTTTTCTATAAAGTATGATTTGATGTGTGAATCTCACTATTTCCGAAAAAATAAACATAAGCAACAGCACATGCACTTCAAACAATGGGATGGGAAAGTAGGCTTTTATCGACGATTCGACACCAAGTGCATGTGGTAGCAATAAATGACCTAATGTCATGACTACTCCAATACTTAATACCCAGTAGCCGCTGTTATTAGCAGTTAATGCGATAAATCGGTCTCGCTCATCACCTTCTATGTCAGCTCTAGAACCTGCAACAGTAATAAGTGACTGAAAAATAATTTCTACAATAATGATATATAAAATAGCCTGACTTAAATTTCCCATAGCAATATCAATAGCTTGCTGCTCTGACACGCTAGCTAAATCAATGCTGACTACATTTAATGTGTACGAGCCAAAAATTACCAGTGTGGCAATGAGCGATAGCCAGGTACTTTTTTCTTTTAGTGTCATGTTCATAAGTAGCTCCATTAAATTTGTTACAGCGACGTGATTTAAAACCTTTTGCGCTTGAGGGTGTGCTTACGATGAACCAAGAGTAATTAATTTATTACTTCATGTATAGTATTTTTAACATTTAGATTGGAATACATTTCTTCTTTGACATTTTTACGAATAAAATTGAAAGCAGTAGAAGTGGAAGTAGTACAAGTGAAAGTGTCAGTTTAAATAGAAGAGAACCATTCAACGTACACCATTTATTTCAAGTAAAAATTAACGGCTCATTGAGGGAGAGCATGCGTGCAATCGTCAGGCGTAGTAAATGCAACAAATCTGACTTATAGTAACGGGAGTATATTATGTAGCCACTGACAAAAGGGAATGATGGACACTGATAAAGAGGGATCGCTAGTTGTTGTCGGCACCGGCATCAGCGTTGCTGGCCAAATGACATTGGCAGCAAGAAGCTACATAGAAAGAGCCGACATCGTGTTCATGGGTATCATGAATAAAGTGGGCGAACACGTCGTTAAAAAAATAAACCCTAATAGCATCTCCCTAGATGACCTTTACGAACAAGGCAAATCCCGAGCAATTACTTACCATCAAATGGCTGACCGCATTGTCCAAGCCGTTGTCGAAGGTCAAAACGTGTGCGCCGCTTTTTATGGTCATGCAGGTGTATTCGTTACGCCTTCTCACGAAGCCATTCGACGAGTGCAGGCGCTCGGTTTAGACGCTAAAATGCTGCCTGGCGTATCAGCGGAAGATTGCTTAATCGCTGACTTAGGTCTCGACCCATCGCGATTTGGGTGCCAATCGTATGAAGCAACTCAGTTTTTATTTCGCGACTACAAAATAGACCCGTACATGACTCAGATTATCTGGCAAATTGGGCTAGCTGGAGAAGCCTCGCTCAGCGTGCTAAATGCCAATCATAGCCTATCTGGGTTGGCGATATTGACAGAGGTACTGCTAGAGCATTATCCCGAGAACCACGAAGTGATTGTTTACGAAGCAGCAACCTTACCCATATGTGAGCCCAAAATTCAAAAATTAATGCTTCGCGATTTACCACGTGCAACACCAACGTTAATTTCAACTCTTGTTGTACCTTCCTTGGGGTTGCCAGAATATCACCAGGAACGCTTAGCACGCCTTGGCCTGACAAAAGAACAAGTCATCAATTACCGAAACCCGAAAATAAACTAAATAAGGAAGTAACATGGCCAGCTCGCTGATAAATTTTTTAGAAGAACTAGACACTAATAGCAATTTAATGGAAGCATACAAAAAAGACCCCGTGGCGACCGCCGCAAAATACGGGCTCTCTGATGAGGACTTAACGCTTATCAAAGAGCAAAACTGGGATGAAGTGAAGAAACGGTTTGACGATGCAAGTAAAGCCAATCGTGTAGTGAGTTATTAATTGACGTGAGAGTTGCAGTACAGCAGTTTATTTTTTTCGTTGTTGTTTTCACCGGTTTTTCGGTGAAAACAGTGATGGCTATGCAAAATATGCCGCTTCGAAGTACGCTTGTTCAAAATAACACGTTAGAAAGCGGCCTTGGCCAGATACAACCCACACCCGCGCTATTAAACTCTCTTGAAGAGCGCATCAAACAAAACGAGTCATCTGTAGAAACCACGGTTAAAGGGCTTTCTCAGTACTTCACTGAACACCCCAACGATTACCATCACGCCCGATTTCTTAACTTAAAAGCCTATCGCGATATTTTAAAACAAGATTATGTATCAGCTTATCAACAGCTTTTAGATGCACGCGAATATGCCAAGGTTGGTAATAACGAATTAGCCCTTGCCGAGTCATTTCGGTTGGAAGGATTTATTTTAGATTTCTCTGGCGAGCATGGGCGAGCACTAGATGCCTTGAATCATTCTCTTGAGGTATATAGTCAGTTAAATAGCGACGAAGTGCTGTCGGTATACAGTGCAATGGGAAATGTGTATGCCTCCCTCGAAGACTTTGAAAAGTTACTGTCGTTTAGCCATCAATATCTTTCTTCGGCGCAACGATTAGGGAACAGAGAAAGTGAAGGTATTGCTTATTATTTTCAAGGCTATGCACACAAAGAGTTAGGCAATTATCAGGATGCGAAAGTTAGCCTACTGCTAGCAGATGACATTCTGATTGAAATCAACTACCCCTTTGTTGGCATTGTGTATAGCTCTATGGCAGAGCTATACATCGCGCAAGGTAATATGAGTGAAGCATTACGAAGCCTCAACAAAGCCGCAGAAGCAGATCGCAAGGTTGGATTTCGATATACCGAGGGACCTCGTCTGCTACAGCTGGTTGAAATTTATTTACAGCGGGGTGAAGTCGAACTGGCTATCAGCGAGCTTGAGGCAGGACTAAAAAAAGAAGAGGTAAAGAGCGACAAGGCGCTGCTGCTTAGGTTTTTAGAACAACTCATTTCACTCTTTGAATCAACAAACGATTATCAGTCGGCCCTGCAATATTCAAAGCAGTTTCAAGAAACCTATAAGCAAAGTTTTAACGAACAACAGTCTAGGTTACTCGCGTTAAATCGCGTGCGTTTAGCAATAGCAGAAAAAGAAGACACGATACAACTGCTTGAGAAAGACAATCAGTTAAAAGAGCAACGTAATATTATCCAACAAAAAACCAATACTTTTCAGCTTTATTTTATTGGCGGCGTTATTTTGTCTTTAATTTTAGTAATAAGCTTATTGCTTAGAACTCGGCAACAGCGCAGTGCTCTCAATAAGCTAGCAAAAGAACTGCAAAAGGCTACCGACGCAAAATCTGATTTTCTTGCTCGTATGAGTCATGAAGTACGAACTCCACTCAATGCAATTATTGGGCTTACAAAACTTTCTCAGCGCGCTGCCGAAAGTAAAGACCAGCAAACCAACCTGTTACAAATAGAAGGTGCATCGAAAACACTATTGAGCGTAGTAAACGATATTCTCGACTTTTCAAAAATTGAAGCGGGAAAAATGGATATTGAGTCGACGCCGTTCAATATTGACGCTTTGGTTAATCAGGCAATTCGATATCACCTGCCCCGCGCCAACGAAAAACAGATTGAGTTAATTCAGCACATTGCCAGAGATGTTCCTCACAATTTAATTGGGGATCCGCTGCGCATACAGCAAATTTTAAACAATTTTTTAAGCAATGCGCTTAAGTTTACCGACGATGGACTGGTATCTGTTAGCGTGGGATGTGAACTTGTCGCCGACAACGTACTGCTCGAATTTGAAGTAAAAGATACTGGCATTGGCTTGAATAACAAGGAAAAAAACAGGCTGTTTCAGCCTTTCAATCAAGGCAATGAATCTACATCTCGTCGCTATGGGGGAACCGGATTGGGTTTAGCCATATGTCAGCAGCTCGCCTCATTAATGGGCGGAAAAACATGGGTTGAAAGTAAGTTAGGCAAAGGCGCTAGCTTTTACTTTACGGTAAACGTAAAACGCAATTCAGCAGTAAAGATAGTATCACCCTCTAAACAGCTGTCTGCCCTAAAAGTGTTGGTTGTAGATGATGTAAGTTTATCACGGCACGCAATATCAGAAGCGTTATTGATGGCTAATATTGAGGCTGATCTTGCCACCGGCGGTCAAGAAGCCATAGCCAAATTACGCAACGCTACGGCTAACAATGCACCTTTCGACTTGCTTATTTTAGATTGGAAAATGCCCGACATTGACGGCCTTGAAGTTGTCGCGATCATGAATCAAGAGTTTGCTGCTAAGCCTCCCAAAGTCATTATGCTGTCCGCGTTTGAGTCGGCCCAAATGCGCGAGCAGGCAACGCGCCTCGGTATTAAGACCTTTATCAAAAAGCCTTTCGGAGCCAGTGAACTCATCAATAATATTCAGGAGCTGTGTCTAGATTACCGCGCAAGTGCAGAAATAATAGAGACAGACGTGTCTGGATTTCCGAACCTTGCCGGTAAGACTATTCTGCTAGCTGAAGATAATGCGCTTAATCAGAAAGTGGCCTTAGGTTTACTTAAAGATACTCACGCCAACATTCAAGTGGCCAATAATGGCATAGAGGCTATCGATATACTTCGTCGCAATAGCGTTTTTGATTTAGTGCTTATGGATATCCAAATGCCCGAAATGGATGGCTTAGAAGCAACCAAAGTCATTCGCGGTGAACTACAGCTTACGATGCCTATTATCGCTATGACAGCACATGCTATGCAGCAAGACATCGACAAAAGTATCGCGGCGGGCATGAACGCTCACCTCAATAAACCTGTCGAGCCGGACAAACTATTTAGTGTACTGGCAACCTTAATTCGCGAACATAAGACTACTGCAGTCGGTATTGAAGCGAACGAGTTGAACGAAATACCTGCCAACGCTAAACCTCTTAAAGCACTTACTCGTATCGATAAAGCAAGAGCAATGCAGTCTTTGCTTAACGATGAATCTTTATATACAACTTTGCTTACCGACTTTTTAGCACTGCAAGCAGAACTTGATGCACTTTCGCTGGCCATTGCTGATAAAGATTACCCTTCAATCTCCCGAATTGTGCATATTTACAGTACTGCTCTTAAATACATTGGTGCTTACGAACTCGCTGAATTAACACGCTCTGTCGAACTCACCATTCAAAACCAAGAAGAACGAGCAGAAGACTTTGAAACAGACTTTGACAAACAGCTTGAAATAATGAGTTGCGCGCTTGCTGAAATACATGAAGCAGTTAAGGTTAACCTAAACACAAACGGCACCTCTACACGCTAGCTATTATGGTAGCTTTAAACCGTATCGCTGGTAGAGCCGTCGATATTGGTGATTTCATCAACATGTAGCTATGCTTTAATTATAAAAACTGAAAAGGACTTTTTCACTAAATGCACACAAATATATCTCTTGTTGAATTAGAGCATCTGTTGGAATTCGCGCCCTGCGTACTTTACAAATACGTGCTATTCCCTAACGGCGATGGGAGACTTTTGTATGTAAGTGCTGGCAGCAATGATTTACTGGGTTTACACGCTAAAGACATGATGGGCGATATCGATAATTTCTGGAGTATAGTTTATCCCAGCGACTTAGAACGACTGCAAGCAGAAGATAATAATGCAAACCAACAGGGCGACTTTTTTGTTTCAGACGTTCGCATAAACAATCCAGCAAAAGGTACGATTTGGATTAGATTGTCTTCTAAGCCAAGTGATGAATTCTATGAAGGGCATCAAGTTTGGACAGGCTATATGGTTGATATCTCTGATACCAAACACCTTGAAGCTGAGTTAGAAGAGCGCGCTCGCCGAGATGCCATGACACAGTTGTGGAACAAAAGCGAAATAGTTAACGCATTAAGCGAAGAGCTATCTCGTTTTGAACGAGATAATCTACCGTTCTCAATAATGCTCATGGATTTAGACCATTTTAAAGCTATTAACGATAACCATGGCCATCTTGTTGGTGACGACGTGTTACTTAAATTCACCGAAATTGCCTCTTCACAACTTAGAGAAGTCGATATTTTAGGTAGGTTCGGGGGTGAAGAGTTCTTAGCTATTATTCATAATGCGTCGCAAGAGGATACAATGGTCATTGCCGAGAGGATAAGACAATGCGTTGAAAAAACCTCTTTCACTGAAGGCACGACCCCGTTTTCAATTACGGTCAGTATTGGTATTACTGAAGTCAAAAAAACACATAAGCAAACACCTGAAGAGGTGATAAAGCGAGCAGATAACGCGCTTTATCAAGCAAAACAAGACGGGCGGAACACAATTAGATTCAGGTAACCGTGTTGTTGAGGCTACATAGAGGAAATGGCCAACATTAATGCTCTTGATTTTTAAGACTGATATACTATGGCTGAATTTACTTAAATAAAGAGCAATGCTTTAAAACATGACTAAACACCTCCCCCATTTAGTAGGCACGCTGTGAAAATACCTAAACGCCTACAACCCCTTGTCGATGATGGTTTAATTGATGCAGTAGTAAGCCGCTTAATGAGTGGCAAAGAAGCCGATGTGTTTATTGTTCGCTGTGGCGACCATATTCGCTGCGCAAAGGTTTACAAAGACGCGGTAAAAC
Organism: Alteromonas genovensis; assembly: GCF_010500895.1. Classification (GTDB taxonomy): domain Bacteria; phylum Pseudomonadota; class Gammaproteobacteria; order Enterobacterales; family Alteromonadaceae; genus Alteromonas; species Alteromonas genovensis. The sequence continues at coordinate 356,319 of NZ_JAAAWO010000001.1, read as the reverse complement.
GCAGTTTCAAAAACGCGGCTCAATACCAAGAAGGCAGAAAGGTACGGGGTGGTCGTCAAGCACGGGCTATGGGTAAGCGCTCAAGCTATGGCCGTCAGCTAGAGGAAGAGATATGGCAAACTGCAGAAGTTGACGCCCTATCACGCTTAAATGAAGCCGGTGTACGTGTACCTGATACCTATTGCTGTATTGATGGTGTGTTACTTATGGAGCTTGTTTCAGATGAGAGCGGCGATGTGGCCCCTCAGTTAGGCCATGTTTCAATGAGTGAAGATGAGGCGCTCAAGCAACACAAAGAAATGATGCACAACATCATGCTCATGCTTTGTGCCGGCATTATTCACGGTGACCTCTCAGAATTTAACGTCCTTGTCGACGATAAAGGCCCAGTAATCATCGATTTGCCACAAGCCGTTAATGCTTCGGCCAATAATAGCGCTGAAGCCATGTTCGCCCGCGACGTAAACAACATGCGTCGCTATTACGGTGAATTTGCCCCCCAGCTATTACAAACGAACTATGCCAAAGAAATGTGGGCTTTGTTTGAAGAAGGTAATTTAACGCCTAATTCCACGCTGACTGGCGAATTTGAAGATGATGACGAAGATGCGGATGTGGGTGCCATTCTTGAAGAAATTCAAGCGGCTGAAGATGAAGAAAAAGAACGCCTAGCGCGTATCAACTTTACGGATGATGCTGAGTAATCTCTCTCAAAAGCCGCTACTATTTACAGGCGACATCAGCTAAAGACGAAAGCTAAATTGGGGCAGCGGCACCTTTACCTAATTTTATAGGTAAATACGCCACTGCCCAGCACTATTAGATGTTTGCTACAACAGCGTTGTAGAAAGCTTCTGGGTTAGCTGCTTCGTTTGTTGCAACTGATACTGCCATTTCAGCACGTACCGCAGTAACCACTTCTGAACGATCCGCTTCGTTGACTTCTAGAATATCAAGCATTGCCGTTAAGTGTGCGCCAGAACCTTGGCTAGTTTCTTCAATGACGTTGTTGAAGTTGTTTTGAATGAAAATAGCTGCAGTTGCCATTTTGCCTTCACATGAATCAACAGATGAAATTTTTGAAGAAACCGCAGTAGTTCCTAAATCCCAAATGATGTTAGAGATAGCAGCTGCTGTGCCATTGTCGTCAAAAATCATAGCGCCAATACCACAGTGTTTCCACGCATTGATGTGGTCATCAGCTGCTACATTTCCAGCAAAAGCAGTAGTCGTTAAAAGTGCTGCAAGTGTTAATTTTTTAAACATTGATTATTCCTCTGATTTTAAAATTTATTTTTTATTTAATTTTCAATAGTAATGCGAAATGAGCACGCCAAAGTCAGTACCTTGCTTATTATCAATATTAACTCTCACATCCCAGCGCTGATTAATTAAGTATCGAGCTGACATTGAGAGATAGTGCAGGTCCTTAGATGGTTGATTTACAAACCATTGTTGGCCCACTGTCAATGACATTGCTATTTCAGGCGTAACATGTGCCACACCCCCCACTTCTGAACCTACAGCAATAAAGCCGCCATTCAGATTAGAGCTCGTAATGGAAGTACTGAGTGCCGCATATCCCACAAGGTTGTGGCGAAATACCCAAGACTTCCCTATAAAACTGTCTATGTAACCCGCGCCACAATCCACGCAATTATTTGCTTGGTCGCGGTAGCCAAAAGCTAACTTCCAAGCCCAATTGCTATCTAGTGGTAACCCAGATTCAGATGCATTGAGGTTAATAATGCGTACCGGTGTAAACTCCTTAACCGACACTCCTTCTGCTTCAAGATACCGAAGACGTAAATTAAACGTGGTGAGTTCAGAATATGGAATTCGCCCCGGATTAAGCGTCAGTAAATCATAATAATTCGCGCGAAAATTTAGCTCACCGGCCATACCACCCGCTGACGAGTCGTGAAGCGCTAAGCCGATACGAGTAGTGTCCTGCGCCTCATGGGGAGGACGCCTTTTCACTACATCCCAACTCGTCTTCACAGGTGCCATAGAAAAACGCTTTATCATGGCCTGCCGCTTTTGCGCTTTTTGGATATCGGTAAGGTCGTCTTCTTTTTGCTCAATAAATGCAAAATAGTCGTAGAGTGTATCTATTACTCGTATCGCAGACGCATCCGTTAACGATGCAAGCTGTTGATGCGCCTCTTGAGGTGCGCTTTCCAGTATTGTTAGCAGTACTTGCTGTTCTCGAGGGGTTAGCTGTTGCCAGCGATCGTACAGAGTCTGTTGACGTGAACCGTGGTAGATAACGTCACTAAACATTATTTGATCGCTCTGATTGCGCTGCATCATCACCACTAAATCAAACGGCATCACCCATATCTTGTTGGGAGCAATAAACGGCTTATCGAACACTAAACCGAGCAACTTTGCCAGTTGGTAGGCGCAGTTTTGCTCAAAAAAGTAATAGGTCATAGTGGCATTTTCTAGCTCCCACAAATGGGCTAGCAAAAATTGAATATCGTCTTGAGTTAAATTTAGCTTGTACTCCCACATGTCACGCAGCTCTGTTTCGCTATACGTTAAATGGTGGTGATGGTACTTCTGATTTGAGAACTTGCCTTGGTAGCCGCCAAATATACCTTTAGTGATATAAACCAGCTTATTTTCGCCAGTTGGAACCTTGGCGCCATAAGAGAACGTGTTGTCTAATAGCCCCTCTTCTGAGCCGCTATTAAACTTTAAAAACACGTGACCAAACATAGACGCAGGGTTGCCTAAATAACCTGAGGCAAATATGAGGCTTGCGCTTTGGGTTGAAAAAGCATCTAAGTATTCTTGATACTGAGGGCATTTAACATCAGGAAAGCTCAGCTCTGGCAGGTGCTTGTTAATAAAGAGCTTACGCGCAGGAAACTGGCATTGGCTGGTTGGCTCGTTCTTAAAAGCGCTTATCGTTGCTTTAAGCTCTGCTTGGGGATACTTGAAGCCGTTTTCTGCCAAGTAAAAGTTTTCACTGCTAGCATGTAACGAAACTGCTGTTTGCTCAGCATGCAGCAACTGTTTCCACACGCTTTGCGATGCGGCGCTCTCTAGATCAAACTTTACGCCTGTGGCAGAAGCAATAGGCACAGTTGAAAGCAAGAAAATACAACAGCGAATGAAGAAGGAGTACAACAGAGATTCCTACAATAAATCCATTTAAGTTCACAATGTCAGTGCTGACAGTTAACGCTCTGAATGCAGAGAAGAAATAAATATGCCTGCAGCTATGCGCATATACAAGCTATAATTTAAAAAATGATGAGGAATGAGAGGTTGAGGCTAGAGTTAATATGTAAAAAGCCAGCTTACTAATCACGACTGGCTTTCTACGAAGTACTAATAAAGCGCTATACACGCACTATCTATTATTTAGCCTCCGGCATGGCTTCTAATGTATCAACAATGTCACTGTTACCACTAAGTTTCGCAAGGTCTATTAGGTAGTCCTTTTCCAGTGATTTAAGAGATTTACCGTCTAGTCTCGCTTTAACTTCATCAATGTCGCCATTGGCAATTGACGTTTTTATTGCTGCAAAGTCACCTAATGATTGGTCGTGTTGATTACTGTCTGATGTGTTAGAAGTCATGAATTGTCCTTAACATGTTTATTGAATTGTGATGTTTTTCCGCCGGATATTTGAAAAAAGCGTTGAGGTCACGGCCTTATCTTATAACTAGGCCATTCAAGTTAGCCCTGCAACTAGGCGCTTCAGTTAGGCCCCTCAATTAGGCCATGAGTTCAAGTTTTAAACCGAGTTGCAAATTCAAATTTCCAAAAGAATGTAGGGAAGCATTACAAGGTTTGTTTTGCCGGTTTAAAGCCATTTATACATTACCAGTGCATCGACAAAGCCTTTCGCTGGATGATTGAACGCATTGGGTAATTTCCCAACAGTGTTGTACCCTAACTTGTGCCATAAGCGAATGGCTCCCTCGTTAGTTGAAGCAACAAAGTTAAACTGCATTGCCTTATAACCAAACTCTTTTGCCATGGTCTGAGAATGCTTACACATGGCCGTTGCTACACCCTTTCCACTTGCTGATGCCGCAACCATATAACCACAGTTGCAAACATGGCCTCCCGGGCCGGCGTGATTGGTTTTAAGATAATACGTGCCTATCACCTCACCGTCATCCAATGCTATGTAAGTTTTGCGGGGGGTTTTGACCCAGATATTAAGTGCTTCTTCTTTTGAGGTGTCTGTGCGAAACGCATAGGTCTCGCCCGCTTTTGCTACCTCATGAAAAATAGGCCATATAAGATCAAAGTCTTGAATAGAGGCTTCTTTTATTTCCATTAACGCACAACCTTTTGGCGACGTTAGGAAGCAGTTTACAAACCTACTTCTCTAACGCTATCTACATTATTTATAACAGTAACAAAAACCGCTTTACTATGTATCGTTGTACCACAAATAATGTCGCCAAATGCTATGTCGCTATATGATTTGTCACTAAATACTATATCGTCACAGCACTGGCCCTGGTCATTTAATTACCTTTTTGAAGCTTTATAAGGCGTCCACCCTCTTTGTCTTCAAGTACGTATATGTTGCCCATACCATCTTGCTCAACTTCACGTACTCTTTTGCCCCATTCGTAACGCTCAGCTTCTTCAACATTCCACTTCCCTTTATCATCCTGATTAAAGCTAACCCGAACCAACGCTTGTGAAGACAGACCGCCGATAAAACCATCGCCTTGCCAATCTTTGTGTAAATCCCCTTTATAAATAATAAAGCCTGCAGGACTTATCGCTGGCACCCAGGCTTTTTCCGGCGACTTAAAAATAGGAATATCTTCATGATTTGGTATTTTCACACCAGAGTAATGATCGCCTTGGGACACCGTTGGATAACCATAGTTTCGTGCCTTTTCGATAATGTTCAGCTCATCGCCATGACGAGGGCCCATCTCGTGAGACCATAAATTACCCTGCGCATCAAAATCGATACCCAATGGGTTGCGATGACCTAACGACCATATTTGCTCTGTCACTGCACCATTGCCATAAAAAGGGTTGTCTTCTGGCACACTCCCATCTGCATTCAGGCGTACAATTTTACCTAAGTTCATCGCCATATTCTGCGCAGGTGTAAACTTTTGTCTTTCACCAGAACTGATAAATAAATAACCATCGGGCGAAAACGCCATACGATGGGAGTAGTGTCCGTTTCCAGTTACCTTAGGTGATTGACGCCAAATTAGCTCTCTGTTCGATAGGCTCGCGCCTTTATCAGTAATAGTGAGCGTGGCGCGCTCGATAACGGCTCCACTAAAAGCGTCATCCTTAGCATCTCGTTCTACATAAGAAACATAGATAGTATTATTCGATGCAAAATCTGGGTGCACAATCACATCACCCAGACCGCCTTGCCCACGCGGTGTAACCTTTGGCACATTGTCGACTTTAGCGCGCTTTTGCTGGTTTTCATCGAGCAACCACATTGCGCCTGTTTTTTCTGTCACCAAGCTGTGGCCATCGGGTAAAAACGCCATAGCCCACGGGTTATCAAATGATGTTATTGCGCTGCCCATTAGCACAGTACCTTCGCTGCCGGTCATTTCCACCTGCGTTGGTGAGTTAGACTGAGCTAAGGCTCCGTATGAGGTTGCAACTAGCGTAACAATTAACGCTATTTTCCGCGGCAGGGTTCGGATATTCATTGACCGCGTTTTAACAGATTGTTTTTGCATATTTCTCTTTTGAAGAATCATCGTCTCATCCTGATGTTGAATCTTAATTAAAGCTCGTGAATTCACAGCATCAACTTCATATGCTATGTCTGCGCTTTTCGCTACGAGCCTGTTGAACTGCTTACGCTTGCCACCTCACGCTGTCCATGCAGACTGGTTACAGGAGACCGAATACGAACTAGACACAAAAGACGAGACATAAACGCTCATTACAAAAGGCTAGTCAAATGGACATATGGCACGCTAATGATAATTATTAGTGATGCTTACGGATTTCAATTCGGTTAGGCTCAACTAAAGTCTATTTCGACTGTCCACATTCGGTAAGCCTACTTATCTAGTTGTCTAAACCTTAGGTTTAATGTGGTACCTCTACATGTTTAATACATTCAAACGTGAAGACATCCACCCATTTTTATTAAGCGTAGCACCGCGCAAACAAAGCACCACGTTTAACGGGCCCCTTCGAATAAGCATTATAAATAAGTCGACAAATAATCACGCATCATTGCGCTACAACACGTATCATATCGTTAATTTTCAAACGTCGTGAATGTATCCTTTATGCCCTCGTCCCAGTCTTCTTCTACGTCTTCTTCCATATCGTCTCCTCCCATATCGTCTCCAATATCATTTGGCGAATTAGGTTTGTGTACCGAATTGGTCACTACTGTTACTGAAAAGGGCTACGCAAGTGCCTCTCCTATTCAGCAACACGCTATTCCAACAGTACTCAATGGTCGAGACGTCATTGCGATAGCACAAACGGGCACTGGCAAAACGGCGAGCTTTTCACTGCCAATTTTGCAGTTACTGGCAAATACGCAGCCTTCAAAACCACATTGTGTGAAAGCGCTCATTGTTGCACCAACGCGAGAGCTCGCAGCGCAGGTTGCTAAAAACGTTGAAAGCTACAGCGAAGGTATGAATATTCGCTCGACGGCCGTTTTTGGGGGTGTTCGCATTGAGCCTCAAAAATTTGAGCTAGCGCAAGGGGTAGACATTTTAATTGCCACTCCTGGCCGCTTAGTCGACTTATACAAACAAGGCGATGTTAATTTTGAGCATATCGAAATGTTAGTGCTTGATGAGGCCGATCGCATGTTGGACTTGGGCTTTGTTGAGCATATTCACTTTATACAAAGTCTCTTGCCAAAGCAGCGTCAAACACTGCTATTTTCAGCCACGTTCTCAAAAGAAATAAAGGCACTAGCTGCCACCATGCTCAATAAACCTGTGACAATTGAACTGGCAACGGCTCACGATCATATTGAAAATATCACGCAAATATTGCACCCGGTAGATAAGGAGCGAAAGCACGAGCTCGTCATTCATCTTCTTAAAAGTAATGACTGGTCTCAGGTATTGGTTTTTACCCGCACTAAACGCGGTGCAGATGAATTGAGAAACGAATTAGAAGCAATGGGTATTGCTGCAGAATCTATACATGCTAATAGAACGCAACACGCGCGCACGCAAGCACTAGATGGCTTTAGAGATGGCAGCCTGAAAGTTTTAATAGGGACCGACCTTGCCGCAAGAGGCATCGATATTCAGCAACTGCCGTGCGTTATCAATGTAGATTTACCCTATGTATCTGAAGACTACATTCACAGAATAGGCCGCACGGGCAGAGCATCATCAAAGGGCTTAGCTATTTCACTGTATAGCGACGACGAGACGAAGCAGCTAAGGTCAATTGAACGCCTTACTGGTCGACAGTTTAAAAAGACGTTTATTTCTGAATTCACACCAAAGCCAAAACCACCAGCGGTTAAAAAAGATAAAATAGAAGAAAATTTATACGGCAATTTCGAAGCTTTTGATAAGCCCTCAGGCAAAAGAAAATCTAAAGGGCGTAAAAAGCGTCGGTAAATGTTAGCAAGCCTTTTTGGGCAGCAGCTGTCACAGGCTGCAGTTATAATTCGCACAAAAATGCCACATTCTATTGATTGGACGCGTGATATTTGCAATGCTATTGATTAGTTATTATTCAAAATGATTATTTCAAAACTAACTCAAAGCATCTCAACACTAAATCAAAACGCTCTTAAAACTAAGGACAGTTATGAATAATTTAACTCACTATATCGCTACTTTCGCGACTACTTGCACTGCTATTCTTTTACTCGTTGGCTGCAACAGCGATTCAAATAATACGTTGGAAGACCTCAATGCCAACCGCGCAAAATGGGAAAGCGCCAACATCGACAACTATCAATTTAATTACAGCATTTCGTGTTTTTGTTTAGACGACGCTACCCGCCCCCGCTTGGTGGTTGTAAATGCAAACCAGGTAGAATCGCAAACCATCATAGAAAATAGTGTCGCCCTGCCGCAAGGTACCTTTAGTTCTGAAACCATAGCTGGCTTGTTCAACCGTATAGCATTAGAAGAGAGCCGTGCTGAATCGCTAAAAGTTGAATATCATCCCGAGCTTGGGTATCCAACTCGAATTCAAGTAGATGGTAATTCTCAAACTGCCGACGACGAATACACAATTGAAGTCAGTAATGTGATTGCAGCGGGCGACATTACCTGCACTACCAGTGTGGAAAATGGCTTGATAGTGTCGGTTACCGACCAATCTACAAGCACGCCCATTGCTTGTGATACAGCGGTTACGGCAACCGAAGAAGACTTTTCAGAAGCAGCCACTGGGACCTGTGACGGGGAGGAATCAATCGCTATGCTAGCTGAGCGCCCTGGCTTTTATTCAATTACCGTTGAAAAAGCAGGCTATCAAACGTTTCAGGTAGACGACTTTGGTATTGGCAAAGACTTATGCCATGTTTTACCAAGAGAGCTTGAGGTGGCATTAGTACCAGAGTAATTAAGCGAGATGGGAAAGCAGCTATGTCTGCTTTCCTATCGCTCAAAAAACACATCAATAAGATCGGCTAGAGACTCCTCTAGCCCTTCTTCAAACACATCAATGTCGATATCGAAGCTGTTCATGTATTTATCAGCATTCTCACGAGACACAATACTGTTTTTGAACTGAAACTCTAACTCTGGCAACGATTTGTCGTAGCGGGGTTTAATCGCCCAGCGCAAACAATGGCCGTGATGATTTTTAAGTTTCTGCTTCGCAAAAACACAAAATTCTTCCACGTAATCAGGACCCTGCGGCCCAAGGCAGCCAGGCTCAACGCGAAATATCACCAGCAGCTTTTTGTATATTGGGAGCTTTGTTTCCATTGTCTCTTTTAATGGCTTAAAAATTTGAGTATGAGCACATTGCTCTAATATTACCAGTGCAGCGTTAACTCAATAACTTAGAAAAGTCGCTTTTAGTGAGTGGCTTTGCCAAGTGATAGCCTTGGAACTTATCTACATTCATTTCAATTAAGGCGTTAAAATGTGCCTCGGTTTCAATGCCCTCAGCCGTCACCTGTAAGCTCAGGCTTTTCGCCATTGAGTGTATGGCATGACAGAGGTTTCTGGCTTCGTGATCATCCACAATATCTTTAACGAAACTGCGGTCAATTTTCAAAATATTAAAGTTTACACTACGTAAATAGCTCAAGCTGGAATAGGCAATACCAAAATCGTCAATGGCCGTTTTCACCCCTAGCTCAGACAGCATTCGCATATTTTCTCGAACCAGCGCTAAGTCATCGGCAAATACACGCTCGGTTAATTCAAGTATCAAGTTATCGCCTTTCAAGCCATGCTTGTTTAAGCTGCGGCGAGTTACATCAACCAAAGCACAGTCGGCAAGTTGTCGATAGGAAATATTCACCGACATACTAAGCGCAGAATGTCCCATTTCCTGCCACTCTCGCAGTACCTCACAAGCAGCATCTATAACCCAATCGCCAATATGTAAAATTTGGCCACCATCTTCGGCAATTGGAATAAAGTCATCGGGCGAAATAAAGCCCAGTTCACTGTGCTCCCAACGCAGCAAGGCCTCGGCACCACAAAGCACTTTGTTCTTATCGAATATAGGTTGGAACACCAACGACAATTCATTTTTATCCAATGCAAAATTCAAGTCTGTGTTGAGGCGAAGTTTGCGCTGCAAATCAATGTCGTAATCTAGGTTGTAAAAAGCGAATGCGCCTTTCTCGTTAATTTTTGTACGGTACATAGCAGCATCTGCTTTGCGAAGTAAGTCGTTTGCATCTTCACTATCAACTGGGTATTGCGCTATGCCCACGCTTGAGCCAATGTTGTGCTGTCTGTTTTGGTAATAAATGGGCTGTAATATTACCTTTTGCACACGCTGAACCAAGCGCACAATTTCATCTTTAGAGGTGTCGATTTCACTTAGCAATATAAATTCATCACCACCGAAGCGCCCGATAAAATCCCCTTCTCGTACACAGCGCTCTAAACGACGAGCAACTTCCACTAATACTGCATCGCCGGCTTCATGACCGTGCATATCGTTAACGTCTTTAAACTTATCAAGGTCGATAAAAATAACAGCAAAGGACACGTTAGCGTGAAGTTTAAGCAAAGAAGCAAGATGCTCTTGAAGCATAAGGCGATTTGGCATTTTAGTGAGATGATCGTAATGAGCTAGGTGAGACAGCTCAGATTCATGCTTTTTGCGATCGCTAATGTCTTCGATGGTGATCAAGCTGTGTCGATGTTCATTTTCATCCAAAACGCTAAGTGCTGAATATTCAATCCAAACAATTCGGCCATCTTTGGTTTGTACCTGTATTTCTCGCGTCGGTTTATCTACCGTATCTGCAGCAAAAAGCAGGTCGGCGTGCAAACATAGCGTACTCACTGGTTGATGAATTAGCGTATCTTCAGCAAAGCCGAAAGTAGTATGAGTGGTATGATTAGCGCGCTGTATAGTTCCTTTTTCATCTACCAACAACACACTTTGCGCTTTTGAATTAAACACCCCAGAAAACAAGTCACTTTCAAACGAGGCCAGTTTAAGGGCTTTACGCAAAAACAGCATTTTTTCATTCAGCGTAAAATAGTAAGTGAGCATAATAAGGCTGAAAATTGTTAAACACATCAGGCGCGTAGCCAATGTGTAGCCCATGTCACCCTCGTAGGGAAGTGTGTCCATTTGCTCGGGCCACACATAATAGTAAACGGTGCCAAGCACGCTAATAAACCAAAAGAATATTTGCCCGCGCCATCCCATTGTTCCACCAGCAAGGATGGGAAAGATAAAGATCCACGCATAATGGACAGTATCAATACCCCCTGCAAAGGTGACGTTTGCCATGTGTATGGCAAACATACAAAACAGCATAATTGCTGACGCTAACGGTACATTGTTGGTTTTTTTAAGCGCGACAACGTTCATTAAAATAACAAGCACACCAATGGCCTGAGTGATAACCACCCAATCTTCCATAAAGCTGTACAGGTCTTTGAAGGTAAGCCCCAAAACGATGATGTAGATAAAGCTAGTGAAATTAACGATAGAAAACACACCCGATGATCGAGCGCTTATAAAAAAAGCGCTAAAAGCCGATCTCGGTTGCTCAATAGTAATCTTTTCTGTTGTCATATTTTTCTATCGATACACTTCGTTTCTGAGTTTCGGCCTAATTGCAATCAGTTACCGTGATTGTGGGCTTTTCACCTTGATTGGGGTGACGATAAGTAACTTTGCACACATCGTTTGCTGCAATCTCAGCGTTAGTTAAGTCTGCAGTTTGACGCTCTAACGTAAAGGTGACTTCAGGTGCAGAGCCACTTAATTTCCAATCGTCTTCTGAAAAATCAGCCACTTCTTTTAAGTTTGTTTGCGTTGCATAAGGATAGCCGTAACGCACACGAATGCCAGAAGTTAGGGTAGTATCGGCACTTCCCTGCGTCCCTTCAATCAGTGCTTTTGCGTAAACAATTTCCGACGCCCCTAATAATGCAGCATTTAGCCCTTCAAGTGCCCCAGCTTGTGCGTCTTTTTGGACGTTTAAAAACTTAGGTGCAGCGGTAACGGCCAGTATTCCTAAAACGACTATTACGATAATTAACTCAATTAGCGTAAAGCCTTTACTGTTGTGATATTTACTCATAATCGGACAGAACTGCGTTATCTGTAATTGATGCAAGTGTATAGTATAAATGGAAAATTCTGAAATAGACCTTCTAACATAGTGTTAAAGCAAACCTTAAGCTAGTTAGCTGCACCTTTTATGAACCTTTAATTCCTCCTTTGCGTTACAACTATGTTAGCCATTTAACGGGGCTCTATTTTACCCAGCCTTACCTTCTCTGGCTTTATTCTATCTGGCTTTATTTGCCAGAGCTTAGCTCCACAGGTTTTGCGAGGTATGGTTGAACCGTTTAATAAAGTCGCCACCACTACAAGGAATTTTGAAATGAAACATTATGCTATAAACACCGAGGTTGAATGGGAATGGGGCAACGGCAGTGCTTCGGGCAATATTCGAGAGAAGTTTACCAGCGAGGTTGAACGCACTATCAAAGGCTCATCGGTTAAACGAGATGCAAGCGAAACCGACCCCGCGTATATGATTGAACAGGACGATGGAAGCAAAGTATTAAAATCACACAGCGAACTGAAGAAGGCATCTTAAGGCCTGCTTAGCTTTAGCTTTAGCTTTCTATAAAAAGCTATCGGTTTGCTCTTGGTGATTAAAAGCGAAGCAAGCGTACGTTTCAAATTTTGAAACATACGCTGCTCTGCTTCACGCTTACTGATAAAAATTACAGCTTAATTACGTTGTCTCCGCTGTCTCTATCAATCATTTTCACAAAGGGGTCTACTCCCACATAGGCGGGCTTTTCATCCACCGTCACGGTTATTGTATTTTCCCCGCTAATTAATCTGTGCTTCTGGTTATAAAGCACCTGAGTGTTTTCAGACACATCTTCTGGGTCGCCAGTGAACAGTGCAATATCAATATATTCATCAACACTACCTTCTGTTTCACGTCCATCGCCATTAGCCTCAAACTTGCCCGCCGATACTGTCATGGTTACGGCAAACTTACCGTCGCTAGTTTCTTCAACCTCAGCTGACAGCATTTTTAAGTCATACAGGGTAATACGCTCAAACAAGTCTGCGATAAACTGCTGTTCCTCGTTTGTCGCCTCAGCATTAAGGGCAGCCTGCAAATCTAACGTAGTTGGATAGGGATCGTTTTTAAACTTATACGCCTCTAAAAAGCTTTTCAGTGCGGTATTAACACGCTCTTCCCCTAACCTATCTAGAATTGCCATCATGACTACCGAACCTTTACGGTAATGAATGTACTGCTGATCTTCACTGCGCATAAACGGCATTTCTTCAATCAGCTCACTCCCACGATCGCGAAGGTAGCGATCCAGCTCATACTTGAGGAAGCGTCGCATCTTCTCTTCGCCAAAGCGCTCGCGCAATACCATAATGGCACTGTACTGAGACAAACTCTCAATAATAATTGATTGGCCCTGAACATTGGCAGCACCTACCTGATGTCCCCACCACTGGTGAGCTACCTCATGGGCGGTAACATAGTACACATAGTCAATATCTTCAGGGTCGCGCAGGTCGGCAATAAACCCAATATCCTCAGAATAAGGCACCGTATTAGCAAAGCTTTGCGCAAACGACCGATACCCTGGAAACTCAATAATACGCATTTGTTTGTGCTGGTAAGGGCCAAAGGCGTTGGTGAAATAATCGAGAGAATCTTTCACACTTTGCAGCATCACATCTACATTCCAATGGTGTTCAGGGTGATAGTACACCTCAATATTCACACCTTTATGCTCGTCTCGCGTAACGTCGTGGCGCGCAGAAAGGTAGGAGAAAAAGTTAACAATTGGCGCATCCATTTTGTAATGAAAATAGTTACGTCCGTTTTCCTGCCACTCTTTTTGCAGGTAACCCGGCGCAATAGCAATTTGATCGCCGCTGGTCGACACCGTAGTTTCAAAGTCGATAAAGGTGACTCCCTTACCAAAACCACTCTCAGCATAACGTGAGGTATCTTCCAACTTATAGGCCCGAGGACGCTCTGGCAGTTCGCGCTTACGTCGCTCGTGTCGGTCTGAAATTACATAACGCCCGTTAAACCCAAAAGATGGAAACAGCGAGAAATTATCGATAAACGTGCCATTTTCAGCTACCTGCAGATCGAAGCTGCCATCTTTGAACCCCTTATGCTCGCGCAGTGCTGAAAGGGTTCCTTTCCTGGTTTCACCCGGCATTAGTGGTTCGTCAAAGGTTAGCCACGCCGCAGACAGGTTGTCGAAGCGTTCGGTAATTTGCGCGCCAGGTATAACCACATCCCATGTAGTCGTAAACCGTGGAATCGACAGCAAGGTGCGGGAAATTGGCTCATCAAACGGATTGCTGATGGTCATATCTGCCGACACTTCTACACGGCGGGCCTCTGGGTAAATATCAACGTTCGCATTTACTTGAGTTACGACCGGAATTAAGTCGTCTTCATACTGGCCAAACGGACTTTCGTATTCAGCTTGAAGCTCGAAGGTCTCATCTTGAGTAAGGTAAGTGTTTACCACCTTGGTGTTGTAGTGAATGTAGCCACCCGTAAGTACGAATACGAGAAGGCTTGCTGCTAACACGGCCTTTCCAGACGCCCCTAACTGATAACCAAGTAACTTAAAGCGGTGTTTTAGTGATACCTCTGGCCCTCGCTGCCACAATGCATAACCAATGGTGAATAGCGCTAACGATAATGCACTCCAATAAAGCATGTACCAAGCGAACGGAGCCAAGAACCATCCCCAGCCGTTAAGGTCGGAATACAACACGCTTGGCGCGTCGCTGAAGCTGAACATGTTGTGCTCTAAACCTAGCTCAGCAAATACTAAGCTAACAATGAAGTACGCCACAAACAGCAGCATACCCACAAATTTATTCGGGCTTAGTACCTGAATAAAAAATGCCAGAACCGCCAATAGCGCCCACGGAACCCATGATACAAAATAGATCCCAATTAAATACGTACTAAAATCAAAGTCGAAATACCCTTGGGTAGCCTGATAGATAACGGTAAAAACAATGCCAATAGCAAATAGCACGGCGGTTACCGCCCACATTGCAAGTAACTTAGATACCCAAAAGATCAGATTAAAAGCGGGCGTTGAATCGACGATATCGCCCATACCAGAACCACGCTCACGCCATACAATTTCGCCACTGTAATAGGTGATAACAATTAGCATCATCAACCCAAAACTTTCGCGAATAAACTCAACCATTTTATAGGTAAGCGGCCAATCTGGCGTGCCGTACACACCGCCAATAGGCACAAAATACAGGGCAGACAGATTGAACAGCGTAAAAATCATCAGCACAAGAAGGGCTGGGCTAAACATAACTTGGCGCATTTCAAAGCCAATACGGGTAAGTAACTTATCAAACTGCCCGCCCGCCTTTGCTTTAATAGTAAGGTTAAGGATTTTGGGTGGAGCCACAGCCGAGGCTTTACTTGGTTTTTCTTTACGGCTTTTTTGCTGCCAGCGCATTTGATAAATACTGCCAACAGTGGCCAGTATAACTGCGCCAATGCCAAGCCATATCAAACGGTTTTGCAGTAACACACCTTCTAACAACACAACGCTGGTGTTTTTATCAAACACTGTCCAATAACGGGTTATCTCGGCGTAGGTACGAAGACCAAAGGGGTCTAATAATGCGCCAATGGTGCGATATTCAGGCTCTGAGGTGACGACCCCGCTAATGAGGTAGAAAATGAATATACCCATTGCTACCAAATACGCGGCCATAATTGAGCGAAGGCGCTGAGCAACGGCATAAAAAATCATACCCAGTGCTAACATGCTGGGCACTGAGAAGTAGAAAAAGGTAGTTAGATAGAAACTAAGATTAGTGGGCCCTATTCGCTCTTGATCTATCCAAGGCATTAACGAGCCTAATAAAATGGCAAAAGGCACCATAGCAAACACGCAAATACTGACCAAATAGGCACCTAAAAAACGGCCCAAGTGGTACGACAGCGGCGTAATAGGCCGAGTGTATATTAGCTCGCCCATATTGCTGGAGTGATTTCGTGTTGCAGTACCAGACACAAAGTTAACCAACAAAAACAGCGCAAAGATACCCATAATAAGCGCGGTTTGAGTAATAGCAAACGAGCCGTTATACAGCACGTTACCACCACCAATACGAACGTTATCGGTAGTGGTTGCCAAAAAAGGTAACAAGAAAAACGCCAGCATGGTGACGTAAAACGAAGGTTGGCGAAGGTAATATCGCCATTCAAACGTAAGGCTATTTAAAAACATGGTTATTCCCCTTACGCAGCAGTTGCAGCGCGGCTATTGTGCAAGGTGGAAAAATACACATCTTCCAGATTAGCTGGCGCTTGTTCGAACCCTTCTGGGGGCGTGTCGGCCATTACGTGAATAACGTGCTTACCGGCAATTAAACGGGCAGAAATAATATTCAGGCTCTGCTCAAGTTCGCGGTACTCTTCTTGACTCACCTGCTTGCGCCAAATGCGTCCCGCCAGCTCTGTGGTGAGACTAATAGGGTTACCTTCTAATAAAATTTCTCCCTGCCCTAGCACGGCCATTTTCGGGCAAAGTTCTGATACATCATCAACAATGTGTGTAGAGAGTATAATAACCTTCTCTTCACCTAAGCTTACTAACAAGTTGTGAAAGCGATTGCGCTCTTCAGGGTCGAGGCCAGCGGTAGGCTCATCTACAATAATAAGGTCAGGGTCGCCCAATAATGCCTGAGCAATACCAAAGCGCTGACGCATACCGCCAGAATAACCACTTACTGCT
This sequence comes from Alteromonas genovensis, assembly GCF_010500895.1. Lineage (GTDB taxonomy): Bacteria > Pseudomonadota > Gammaproteobacteria > Enterobacterales > Alteromonadaceae > Alteromonas > Alteromonas genovensis. The sequence continues at coordinate 339,897 of NZ_JAAAWO010000001.1, read as the reverse complement.
TTGTCTCTGTGCTGCCACAAATTGGTGTGAACCAACAAGCTTTCCACCGCGTCTTTACGCTCAGACTTGCTGCTAATACCCTTTAACACGGCTAGATGGTCTAGCAGTTTCTCTGCACTAATGCGCGGGTAGACACCAAAGTCTTGCGGTAAATAGCCAAGGCATTGTCGCAACCCATTAGGATCGGCCAACACGTCAATACCATTAAATTGTATTGAACCCGTGTCAGGATTTTGCAGGGTAGCAATAGTGCGCATTAAAGAGGATTTGCCGGCACCGTTGGGGCCAAGTAACCCAAACATTCCCTTGGGAATTGAAAGGTTGATGCCGTTAAGGGCTTTAACTCCATTGGGGTAAGTTTTGGTGAGACCGCTAATGTTGAGCATGAGCATTCCTTTGTAAGTAGTTATTAGTAATGAGTTCTTTTTATTTTCTGTTCAAAATATAAACTACTCCTAAATAATGCACCTGTTAATGCGAAACTTGTAACAAAGTGAGAAAAGAATGAATTTGGCCAAGCACTATTGGTAAAATTGCAAATTAAAAATAAGAAATATTTACAGCTTTATTGGGAAAAATACTCACCATCAACCTGTGCTAGTTTTGCACTAGCATAAAAAGATGGACTTCCTTTTTCTGACACCATCGCTCTACAGGCCTCGCTACGGCTACATTTCATACAATAATTTAAGCAACTTTTTAAAGTAGGCCTATGCTTTGCACCTTCAATTGTGAACTCACAAAATGAAGGGATACATTATGTTACGTTGGGCATTAATATTTTTAGTTGTTGCAATAGTTGCTGCCGTTTTAGGATTTGGTGGAATTGCAGGTTCTGCGGCAGGTATAGCCAAAATTATCTTTGGTGTTTTCTTAGTCTTACTGGTTGTATCACTCGTGATGAACATGGTGAGAGGCAAGTAGACAACCGCAAGCTAAGCGATGGGTTTAATTACCTATCGCAGCTTGCGATAGCTGTTTCACGCAGACTTCTCACTACCAATTTAAGGAGAATACTATGAGTGACAAATTAATTACAACCGTAGGCATTGGCCTCGCCGCTGCATCAGCAGGCATGCTGGCCAGAAAAACACTTCAAAAATCGTGGGAAAAGGTGACTAACGAACCTGCTCCGAAAGACAAAGGAAGTGAAAATACCGATCTTCAAGAAGCCGTAACGTGGGCCGTGGTATCAGGCATTGGTGCAGGCGCTGCAAGAATGGCGGTTCAATACGCGTTGGATAAACGCAACTCCAAGTAGTTCTTCGTGTTTTTGCTTCTTTCCCCTTAATGTATAACGCATTTTAGTAGGGGTAAGGGCAACGCATCCGCTGAACGAATTCACACGAATTGACTCCTTAAATTAACGTCCGTATGCTGATATTTCACTTGTAATGGAATACTCAGATGAAATCTCGTAAAACGATAATCTCCTTCACGCTCTCTATTTGCATGGCGTCATTGCTTGGTTGCACAGAGGCTGAAACTCCAAAGCCGAATACTCCCCCTCCCAAAGTATCATCAAAATCTGATTTATTACGAACAGGCCTTGCAGAGAAAGTTCGCATTGAGGGCCAAGAAGTCGACTTTCAAACCTTATTGCAGCGTCAAGCGCACTATAATGTACCTGGCGTTTCTGTGGCATTGATGCGAGATGGGCAACTTGCGTGGACACTTCAAAGCGGCGTTAAAGACGTCGATACTGAAGAGCCTATTGATGCGGACACGGTGTTTCAAGCTGGCAGTATCTCTAAACCTGCATTTGCGGCCGTGTTAATGAAATATCGTCAAAACAACCCTATCGATTTAGACGCAGATATTAATAACTTACTTACCAGCTGGCAGCTGCCACCTCATGAATGGACAGGCGAAGAAGCCGTTTCATTGCGTAGGCTACTGAGCCATACCGCTGGTACTACAGTGCATGGTTTTCCGGGTTACGCTGCAGGCGAAGCTGTGCCCTCTTTACAGCAAGTGTTAGATGGTGCTAAGCCAGCTAACACTAGTGCCGTGCTAGTTGATATTAAGCCCGGCTCACAAATGCGCTATTCAGGTGGCGGTACCACAGTGGCACAACTTGCCTTGCAAGATGTGACCGAAGAAGCGTTGCCGCCAATGGCCCAGCGGCTACTATTTAAACCCTTGGGTATGACTCGCTCTAGCTTTCAACAGCCTATATCTTCTCAGTTAGCAGGCAATATGGCCACTCCCTATAACGGAGACGGTGCGCCAGTAGAAGGTGGCGCCCATACCTATGCGACTCTTGCAGCAGCTGGTATGTGGAGCACGCCAGCGGATATGCTAAAAATGGCTGGCGCTGTGCGAAGCGCCTATTTAGGTGAAAACACCGATTGGATATCAAAGGCCACAGCAACAGAAATATTAACCAATAATACGCCTACCACTGCAGCCCCAAATGTAGGCATTGGTTTTTTCATCAATATGGATGAAGACGGAGAAATTTTAGGCTTTGGCCATGGCGGTGCTGATGAAGGGTTTATGTCGCAGTTATATATTGAGTTAGACACCGGTAATGGCTACGCCATTATGACAAACAGTAACAACGGCACTCAGCTAATCCAAGAACTCGAAATTAGAATAAAAGAAGCGTTAGATGTGGGTTACTCCCAAGCCAATGTGAAACGCACAGCTCAAATAAGCCAAGAAGAGCTCGGTAAGTATATTGGTACTTATAAAGTGACCGCGCCTGTTGAAGTAGAAGTTACCCTGCAGGCAACGAATGATGGCTTTGTGCTTAATGCGCTACCGTACATTGAAAATGAAGCGTATTTCTACGAGGGAGAAGACCGTTTCTTTGCCAAAAACGGCAGTAATATTGTATTCGAAACTACGGATGAAGGAATGGTTAAGACCCTTGTGATGGATAACAACATTCGTGGTGAGAAAATGGAGTAATTAGGGGCTGGGAAATTAGAAATTACGAGCGGCCCTTGATAAAATTCCATTGCTCAGCATGCATACTCAAAGGGCCGATATCTAGGTGTTGTCAACATCAATAAACATGAGTTGTTGTTTCACACTCAAAACCACGAACCAAAAAACGTAAGAGAAAGATTGTGGTTTATTTGGGCCTCTGCTGAAGAAGCACCGGGCGAATGAATATAGTTATTCATATATCCCATTTCAACGCGCCATGTGTCGTTAAGTTGATAAGCTGGGCCTGCATAGAATCGATTTTGATCAAACCCACTTGCTTGCCCCCACTGCGTATCATTAAGGGTAACAAACAGCTCATCCCACACAACAAAAGACCATTTGTCGCCCAGCGGCTTTTCCCAACGCACGAATTGTCTAATTCGATGGCCCACGTCGTCACCTTGGACTCTGCGATAGCGCTGTTCAAGCCGCGTGCGTGCAGACACATTGCCGCCTAAAAATGGGCGAAGTGAGTAGGTTGCTTGCTGCCAAAGCCGGTCTTCTTCTACCGTACCGGCCTCTGAATCTATCGCTATCCTCGCAACACCTAACCACAACGTAAGGTCGTCAGACATACGATAGCCAATACCAGGGCGAAAAATTGACACACCCAGTTGAGAGGCATCGTCTTTAAATCGCAGGTGTCCATCAAACCAGAATTGCAGGTCGCCCGCTTTATCAGCGTTACCAGCAAGGGCAACAGCATTCCACGATTGAAAATCGTTTGTTGTTGCATGCGATTCAGCGGTGCACATCAGCAGTAATGATAAAGCGGTAATAGTGGTTATTGTATTTTTTATCGTGCGCATAGAAACCTCGATGTGATGAGCTTTGTGGTGCTTTAATGAGAGGTAGCGCGATATGAAGTATTTCATATCGCGCTAATAGCGAGGTTTAATTTGATGATGGGTTATAAGGAAGTGACGACTGATGAGCGACAATACGCAAATCACCTTCGCTGTCTTTCACGTACGCAAATGTATATTCCACTTTGGTTTCGCCACCTGTGGTGTCAGTGAAATAATAATTGCCCATTGCAACAGCCATACGACAGCTATTATTGATAATTCCCACGTTGTCGAACTTCACTTTGGTATAGGGTTTTATCGCAAAGCCCTTATCTTCTTCGTATGCATCGTTACCACCTACGAAGTACGACAAAGCAGCATCAAAACTTGACCTAAACTGATCGTTAGCCGCTAGCGTGGGCTTAAATAAAACGCTGCTTAAATCATAGCCGTACATTTGCTGAATAAAATCGGCGGCTTCGTTAGAATAATCACCTTTGTTAGAAAAAACGCTGCCAATTCTAACAATGCCATCACCCCACATTTTCTGTGCATTCACTACCTCTCGTTCAGTAATGCACTGATTTGAATACAAAAGCACATCATCTTCGCTCTGATGCTTCATCATAGCTGCGCTTTTGGCTGTATCATTACTCATTTGGGGCTTTGCCACAGCAGCGCAGCCAGATGCGATTATCACTGAGGCAGTTAAAAGAGTAGCTTTCATTATCGATTGAGTACGTAATTTCATGAGTAGACTCCCACCTAAATAGCATTGATTAATACAAGGCACGTCGCTTTGTATTGGTTGCTAATAAGAATATACATCTATGGTTAAGAGTACTTTTACTGAACATTAAAAGCAGATTAACAGCAGGTGGGCATTAGACAATTCGCTTTAAAGGAAGTAAAAGCGACAGAAGCCAAAAGCGAGTTACGTTTATAAAAGCTTATCCATGGTTTTTTCTAATAATCTTTGCATTTTTTTACCGGCAGCAGGAAGTAGACTTTCATCTGCATTAGGCACTGACACCTGCGCGCTAACGGTGAACTCTCGACCACCTAGATAATATGGCAAACACACGTGTGCAAGCACTACTACCTCTGTGGTACCGCGAGTGTCGCTAGGACCCCACCCTATTTTTTGAAATACGCGCCATTTACCCTGACTTGCTTCATCTAAAATAAGTTTCGCGCTTTTATTCGTGCTTGTTTCAGTTTGAATACTGTTGGCGATTGCATGCTGTAACATTACTGAGATACCGGCGCTCATACCTGCAAAGCGTTCGTTACCTAATGAATTTCCGTCACCATAAAAAAGCGTTTTAACATCGACGGCCTCAAGAGCTGGATGCTGAGTAAGTGGGTCGCGCGTATGACTAGCCAGTCGTTTTAAAAACTCCGCTTGTGCCAGGGTCGTCATTGGCTTGTTGCCTGTTAACCCGCAGCTTTCGCAGCGGTAATTTAAATATCCTGGGTCATCCGCTGCATTTAAAAAAGGCTGTAATCGTATACTACTCGTGCCATCAAGCATTTGCGCCTCATAAGAATTAGGTTTATATGCGCTAGGACCGTAAGCACCTCGAAAATATATGTTGGGCGTTGAAAGCTTTAACCAATCGTCGTAAAACAGCGCGCTAAGATTGTCTCTACCAGCAACATTAGCAAACAAAGTAGCGAGTGCATTTGAGTTGTCTATTGAGGTGCCAAAGGCTTCATAAGTATTTATAGAGGTGATCATATCAGCAACGTAAGTGCCGCCAACTTTTGCTTGTGCTCCTAAACCCTGCTCACGCAATTTGGCTATAGCGCCAGTAAAGGCAAATATCTTCGATGAACTCCACGGCTCGTAAAGCGTATTGTGACTATTATCGTTACTTAAATAACGATAAGCCAACGCATCCTCTGCCTTTGCAAAATCAATAATAAGAATACGCCCCTCTTGCTGCGGAATATCAAAGAATTCCGTTTGATGGGCGATGCGCTTTTCCCATCCATACTTGGTGTAATTAACCTCATGTGAGGTTTTAAAACCTTTATCGGCAGTTTTTATATTGCATTGTTCGTGTCTTTTAACCTGGTTCGCTGGTAAAAATGGTGCCACGTTCATCACTTCATTTGAAAAGCGTGTGTCATCACTGGGGCTAAATGCTAGTGTTGTGGCAACGCCTTCATCTTGAGGTGATATGGAGCAAGCGCTGAGTAAGGCTAAAACAATGCAACAAACGGCAAACGTGTAAGAAGTCTTTGCGTTCTTTGGATTAATCAAGCCAATAAGGCCCTTTAAAAAGTTCAAAATGCTAGCCCCAGTTGACGGTTTTGTATAAGTATTTTTATTACTTGTTGGATAGTTAAATTCAACTGCCACTCTTTTACAATAGCGATTTAATAGATTAACGCCTATTACCGCGGAAGATAAATGAACTCGTTATTGCAAAGGCATGCTTTAAAAAACAGACCATTTAATGCATTGTTCAAGTTGACCGTGCAATTTATTAATAGGACTGCTGTAATCCTCCCTAAAAAAGCACCAGCCTTTGTTACCAGTTGATATGGCTTCGTGTTTTATACCAAAAGAAAAGTAAGGAACGGAAGTATAAATGAGCTTTTCAGTATTTTTAGCAGGTTTTTCACTTAGTATATCTCTTATACTTGCCATTGGTGCGCAAAATGCGTTTGTACTCAAACAAGGGCTGAAGCAACAGCACGTTTTTGTTGTTTGTTTGATTTGTGCTTTATCAGACGCTATTTTGATCACACTTGGTGTGGCAGGTTTTGGTGTAGTTGTACAACAATTTCCACTTATCGAACAACTGGCCCGTTATTTAGGCGCAGTATTTCTGTTTTTTTACAGTGCACTTAGTTTTAAGTCAGCCTTTACGACAGATCACGCTTTACAGGCAAAGGGAAAAGAAGTTGGAAGCCTTTTAGCGGCCACAATGACATGTCTTGCTTTTACATGGCTTAATCCGCATGTTTACCTCGACACTTTTGTATTGCTAGGCTCAATATCCACTCAATATGAAGGCCAGCAAGCTGCATTTGGCTTAGGCGCAATTTTCGGCTCGTTTGTTTTTTTCTTTTCGCTCGGATACGGCGCGAAATTACTCATTCCTGTTTTCAAAAAACCTAAAGCCTGGAAGGTACTCGAATTTATAATAGGGTTTGTTATGGCTGCGCTTGGCGTGAGCTTGCTGGTGTAGTTTACTGAAAAGTGTGGTGCTTAACATGCCTGTCTTGTTTAGTTATTTGTTCGAAGGTTTCGATCTAAACCGACAGGCAACAAAAGGCTATGAGTTCAACTGGTCAATGCAAGGCTTTACTCATTTTGAGAAGGCGTTGCTATGAAGCAGAGAAAACCTATTTGTTATAATGCTCAGCAAACGTTGATTTAAGCAGCTAGTTAACCTTTGTTTGTGAACCCATCTAACTATCGCTAGACTATGGCGCTCTAACTGTTTGAGTAGAGCTTGTGCAGAGTTAGAATCAACTAGAGACGGATAGGCAACCGCGGAATCTCGATATTATTCTGGTATTCACAGCGATTACTTTATTATTCTATTTCGTCGATATCGCAAACCTATTTAATGCTCAACAACGGGTAAAATATGCTGATAAGCCGATGCTTATTTTTGGTCACCGAAAAATTGCAAGAACAATCACCGGTTTACTTTTGTTATGGATTATTAAACTCCATGCTGCCTCTGATATACCAGCATGCGGAAAACTTCAATATTTAGCTTTATTATCTTTTGCCTGGTCAATAATAGCTGTTGCCATAATATATTCAGCATATCAGACCGCACTAAGTAAGGCATGGGTAAAAATGCCCATTAGGTTGAGCAGAAGTTGCCCCCTTAATGGTCGTCTTACTTACATTGAGCAAAAGCAACACTAAGGCAGTTGCGTTATTAAAAATTTGAGTGAGTTTGAGGAAAGGAAAGATTAAATGTCTGTATTACAAACTCAGCCTGCCAGCTATAAACGCAATAATTTGAAATACGAAATGCAAGTATCATTGCACTTTCCAGCTATCAACGCGGCTCAAAAATCAATTTAGGATTTGATTGCCTAAACGTGTCATCCATGAACTTTCGAACGGTTGACTTAAATTCAGGATGGTTTTTCACACCATTATATCCTGTTGAATTCGGTAACGAAGGAGTCATTCCTCCGTAATAAATAGATAAATAATTGAGTTGTTTACTAAAGCTGGTAAAGCGTTGCTCAGCACTATGTTGTTCGCTTAAATACCAGAAAACTAAACAAGAATTACTCATCTGACTGACCAAATTAGTGATGCAATGGCTTTCGAATTGTGACTTCATTTCAGGCAGTAAAATATTAAGTTCATCTGTCTTCCCTCGCTCTTTGAGAATGGCCAGATACAGCATGGTGATGTACGGATCATCAGATAAAGCTTTTTTCAGGGTTTGCTGTGTCGGATTACTTAACTCATACTTTTCAATAAAAGACTGCGTATTTCCATTTAATAATTCAAGTAGAATATGAAATTCTGCTTGCTGAGTATCGTCAAAAATTTGTTTAAATTTGGTTTCTTGCGCCGGTGTCAATCGTTCATAATTTCGCAATTGCGAGAGCAATAGCGCGTTACTATATTCGAAATCAAACTGAGTTGGATGATTGGTGGTGTTTTTCTGCATTAACGCCAGAGCGTCATCAATTCGGTCAGAAAAAATCAACAACGTCGTTTCAAGCGCCCGCAAATTTCCGTCGAGCTCGCCCTTATAGTTGGCAAACAAGCGCAAACTTTTCTCAAAATCATGCTCGCCGGTAAAATAAACGAGAAGTTTCGAAACCAGTAGTAATGTTGTGTTTGGGAATTTAGTCTCCATATCATTGAGCAAATCTTTTGCTTCAGCAACACGCCCTTGAGCAATAAGTAAGTCAATAAGGTTTCGATAGTTAATGGCACTTTCGGGGTTGGTGCGCAGTACTGCAAAGCGTTGCTCTATCGTTTGGTCAATATCCTCTATAATCAGTAAGTAACCGTTCTGAACAAGGGGGTCATTGGGTGCAAGCTCATAAGCACGCCTAATCAATGCCAAGTAAACTGTGGTTTGATATTTTTGACTCGCATGGAATGATAACGCAAGATATTTTAATGCAAAATCAGGCGCAGCTTGCAATTGCCAAAATAACCTTTCTTGCTCTGCAAGTATGGTGGCGTAATCAATACCACCGTATTCACTTGCCAAGATATACGTCGTGTATAGCTGGGCCATAGCGAGATAAAAATGCTCATCCAGCTCGATAGCGCGTTTAAGTACTTCGGCAGATTTTCGCAATGCCTTTGAGGTTCGTTGATAGGCCAACTCACGCCCCAGAATAAATAACTCATAGGCTTCAGGGGTGTCAGTCATACCCGCTTCATATTTTACTTGTTCGGGTAACAGGTTCAGTTTAAGTGCTTGAGTGATGGCAAACGTCAACTCATCCTGTACCGCAAAAATGCTATCAAGGGTTCTGTCATACGTTTGTGACCAGATATGCGCACCACTTGTTACATCAATCAGCTGGGCGGTAATGCGCACCTTGTCTCTATCTTTGCGTACGCTGCCTTCAAGCACATAGTTTACATTGAGCTTTTGCCCTATTTCGCGAATATCGATATTACTGTCTTTAAAATTAAACGATGAGGTGCGGGCAATAACGACTAACTGCTTCAGGCGCGCCAATGAATTCAATATTTCTTCGGCAATACCATCTCCAAAATAGCTTTGTGACTTATCCGGGCTCATATCTTCAAACGGTAATACGGCGATTGAGCGCTCTAAACTTCCATCAGCACTCGTTAGAAAAAGCTTTTCATAGGCGATGAAGCCAAGAGCCAATATCAACGCTGCGATTAAAATATAATTAATTTTACTGCCGGTGTACTCATGAATCGACTCGTTGACTTCCACCTCACCCGTTCGTTTTAGCCCGTCCGGCGTGAGTTCAAACGCCCATGCAAAAATACACACAAAAGGAAAAGAAATCGCGAGGATAACCGTGGTAATGGTACTGAATAAAATGGGCAGGTGTAAGGCGGGTGAAATCACCGCAACAATTTGTAAGATAATCCAACAAGTCACTAGATAGACACTAGCGACTTTAAACACGTTGCGTCGTTTTAATTCTGTAAAGAATTTCATGCGTCCTGCTCTTTATTTTTTGAATGTTAAACATACTCGAACATCCACAGCTGTACAACCTTTATACATTAAGCGTAAAGAGGTTTGGCAAAACATCACAGGCCATAAGCTATTCCTAACTTTATTATCTATTAACTGACCTACCATAGCTGTCGACACTCATATCGATCGTGTATCAAACCTTACAAAGATTGCTACAGGTAAGTATGTTGTTGAAGTTGAAAACAAGCTTTTAAAGGTTGCAACTGAAGAATTCAAAGTGCGTAAAAGAAAAATTGACGCCATGAGCTATACATTACTTATTAAAAGGATCAAAACCAATTTAAGTGGATCACTTCTATAGTTTTAGTGCTGCCAATGCCCATAAACCATTACGCCACTTTATAAGAACTGAGCAATGAAGCTCAGCACACTGCCATCTCGGCCCCGTCTTTTGACGCTTTCTATGATAAGCCTAAAGTCCAGCTTATCGAAGCACTTCGACAAGTCCGTATCCACCACGTGTTGACGACTATATCGACGGATAAACATGGTGGATTTATTTATCGCACCGTGACAGCTCCACTTCGGTCTATAACTAAAGCTTGATGGATGGAACTGCTCCTCGAAGATGGGGTTAGGAGGTCATTTAAGCATTGTTGAACGACTCTATCTCTTACCGTTGTAATACCCAACAGACGCTCGCCGCCACCTTCTTTCGGGATAACAACCCGCCTTACCGGTTGCGCTTGATAGCGTTTGGTTTTGAGTTCGAGAAGAAGCTGTGTAAGTTCATTATCCAGATTTGGGGCAAGCGCACTCAGGCTCTGCCCATCTATTCCAGCCGCGCCTTTCGCTTTGAATACCTTTTTAAATGCCTTGAACAGTCTTGCTTTATTTAGCAAGTGACCTTACAAACTATAAAAAACCCGCACGCATCCACTCGAAGACAGTGTGCTGTGTGGGGGCCGATGACTTCTCTTCGTGTTGGTCTATTTCACATGGTGGTTGGGCGTGCTAGCCAAATGGCAATCTACTCAGTGTTTCCACATTACCCCCATGCACCGTTTCGTAGCCAGTCTATCGCTTCCGCGACAAACCAAGTACAAAGACGTCGATAGCTAGTCGATTCGTGTACCACTGAAAAAAAAAACATCTGCTCATCACAGACTGACTATGTACTTCCGCCCTTCGCCATCCTAATCAGCTTTTGACTGATAAGAACGCCATCAGACTTACTGCTGATGGTTAGTTCGGTTTTATCCTCCACACAATTACTGGCTTTCACAGGCCGAACTTTACTCACTAATACGGCTTCATCTGCCACCTCACACCGATTAACATCTTGAGTCTCCCCTTGAACATTAACCACTTACTCCAAGCAAGTTAAGGTGCCAGGCTTCCCCGGTTACTGCACTGACGCCCTGTTAGAAATCCCACACTCAAGCACAAAACAGGACTGACCGAGTATCGGGCTTTACGCTATCTTACACGCTTACCCTCCTGCCTTGCCGAATCAGGTCCACTTTCGTTGTGTACCTCTAACGTCCTATGGCTTGCTTCGGGCCGGCCCCCGGAGACCCTGCCGTTGGCCAGCAGCGTCCCTGCCATTCGGATTATCTTCCCCTCAGTCTGGGTGATTCAGGTTTCTTCCAATCTGACGGGTTTGCCAGCTTCGCTGGGCAAACAAAAAAAGGCGAACCATTTCTGGTTCGCCTGTCTCATATCTAGCTATTTACAATCTTAATTGCATTCACAAACTTAATTGTCGCATTCACAATTTTAATTGCAGTTAGTCAACCAACCTACCCCTCAATATAACTCTCTATACTTGGGCAAGAACAAATTAAGTTACGGTCGCCATATACATCATCAATACGGTTAACCGTTGGCCAGAATTTGTTTCTGTGTACTTCTGGTGCTGGGTACGCCGCTAACATGCGGTCGTAGCTGCGGTTCCAGTCGCTGTCACAGATGTCAGCTAGCGTGTGCGGTGCATTGTGCAGTGGGTTATCTGTTGCATCCCACTCACCGCTTTCCACTTTCGCTATTTCTTGGCGAATGCTCATCATGGCGTTAATGAAACGGTCTAGCTCGTACTTCGCTTCAGACTCGGTTGGCTCTACCATTAATGTGCCTGCCACAGGGAAGCTCATTGTGGGTGAGTGGAAACCGTAGTCGTTTAAGCGCTTAGCAATGTCTAGCTCGGTTACGCCACTGGCTTCTTTTAGTGGGCGAAGGTCGATAATACATTCGTGGGCTACGCGGTCGTTGTTGCCTTTGTAAAGTATTTCGAAGTGCCCCTCTAGCTTCTTAGCCACGTAGTTCGCGTTGAGAATAGCCACTTCCGTTGCACGGCGTAGGCCTTCGCTACCCATCATTTTGATGTACATATAGCTGATAGGCAAAATAGACGCACTTCCCCATGGCGCACCACTTACCGCGCCGCAGCCTTTACCCGCAGTTTCTACGTTAATCACGGTGTGATTAGGTAAAAACGGTGCAAGGTGCGATTTTACGCCAATTGGCCCCATACCTGGGCCGCCGCCACCGTGTGGAATGCAGAATGTTTTGTGCAAGTTAAGGTGCGATACGTCTGAGCCAATGAAGCCTGGTGATGTAATACCCACCTGCGCGTTCATGTTAGCGCCGTCCATGTAAACCTGGCCGCCGTGCTCGTGAACGATATCGCATATTTCTTTCACCGTTTCTTCGTAAACACCGTGAGTAGATGGGTACGTGATCATTGCGCATGATAGGTTGTCGCCCACTTCTTCCGCTTTTTTGCGAAGGTCGTTAAGGTCTACGTTACCGTTTGAATCACAGGCTACTACCACTACTTTTAAGCTAACCATTTGCGCTGAGGCTGGGTTAGTACCGTGAGCAGAGCTTGGAATCAAACATACGTTTCTGTGGCTGTCGCCGCGGCTTTCATGGTAGCGCTGAATAGCTAATAAGCCAGCATACTCACCTTGTGCGCCTGAGTTAGGCTGCATAGAAAGTGCATCGTAACCCGTTACATCAATGAGCCACTCGGCTAATTCTGCAATCATTTCTTGATAGCCTACGGCTTGATCAAGTGGCGCGAACGGGTGCAATTGCCCAAATTCAGCCCAGGTTACGGGTATCATTTCTGCCGTTGCGTTTAGCTTCATGGTGCAAGAGCCCAATGAAATCATTGAATGGTTTAATGCCAAATCTTTGTTTTCAAGGCTTTTGATATAACGCAGCATTTCAGTTTCAGAGTGATACTTGTTGAACACTTCATGAGTTAAAATATCGCTAGTACGCACTAACTCTTCTGGAATAGATTTAACGGCTTGTGTAGTTACTTCCGCGTCTAGGTCTTCAACACTTAATCCGTTCTCTTCACAAAAGCCGTCGCCTAAAATAACATCGAATAACGCTAAGATATCTTCACGAGTAGTGGTTTCGTCAAGCGATACACCTACTGCACCTTCTAGGTCTGCTCGAAGGTTCATACCTTTCGCATAAGCTTTAGCAAGAACATCTTCTTTGTTTTCAACCATTACAGTGAGTGTGTCAAAGTACGTGCTGTGCTTAAGCGCTACGCCTTTGTTGGCGCCTTTAAGTGTTAAGCCGGTTGCAAGAATATCGGCGAAACGGTGAATACGCTCGGCAATAGTTTTTAAGCCCTGTGGGCCGTGATATACGGCGTAAAAGCTCGCCATGTTGGCAAGTAGCACTTGCGCGGTACAAATGTTCGAGTTCGCTTTTTCGCGGCGAATGTGCTGCTCGCGAGTTTGCAGTGCCATACGTAGTGCTGGGCGGTCGCGTGTATCTTTACTTACGCCAATAATACGTCCTGGCAATGAACGCTTGAAGCTTTCACGGGTTGCAAAGAAAGCAGCATGTGGACCGCCATAACCCATTGGTACACCAAAGCGCTGCGCACTACCTAGTGCAACATCTGCGCCCAGCTCGCCAGGCGACTTAAGCATGACTAAGCTCATTAGGTCTGCCGCTACTGCCACAATGCCTTTTTTTGATTGTACTGCGGCAATAATGTCAGAAATATCTTTAATTTCGCCCGTGCTAGTTGGGTATTGTAAAAGCGCACCGAATACATCGTGCTCTGCCGCTTCTTCTGCAGGGCCAGTTACAATTTCAAAACCAAACATGTCGGCACGAGTTTGCACAACATCTAGTGTTTGTGGGTGCACATCGTCAGACACAAAAAAGATGTTCGCTTTTTTGTTTTTCGATACACGCTTGGCAAGACCCATCGCCTCGGCTGCCGCGGTACTTTCATCTAGCAATGATGCAGATGCTAGCTCGAGGCCGGTTAAATCGATGGTTACCTGCTGGAAGTTCAAAATAGCTTCTAAACGACCCTGCGCAATCTCTGGCTGATAAGGTGTATAAGCCGTGTACCAACCTGGATTTTCTAGCACGTTACGCAAAATAACGTTCGGTACGTGGGTATCGTAATAACCCATTCCGATAAACGAACGGTTAATTTTGTTTTTCGCCGCAACCGTTTTTAATTCACTTAATGCTTCAACTTCTGTCGCACCTTCGCCGCACTTTAACGGTTCTGGTAGCGCAATACCTGCTGGTACGGTTTGCTCAATTAAATCATCTAATGAGCTAGCACCAATGGCAGACAGCATTTCTTCAATTTCGCCTTTACCCGGGCCAATATGACGACGGATAAACGTATCTTTTTGCTCTAATTGAGCCAATGTAGGAGAAGTATTCGACATAACGTTGTTAAGCACTCTTAATGGTTGCCGCAAGGGCGTCGTTAAATCTAAAAGTTAAAAAGGGGCTGAATAATATTCATGCCCCTTTTTCAACTGTGTATCTTTCTAGGGCGTGTTGACCTTTGTTGTACGAGTTTTGGGCTAAATGAAAGCATTTTAATCGCGGAACAGTCCTGTAGGCCTAGTGGGCTAAGTCAAAGGGCTGTGACAAAGAGTAAAATGCTTACATAACGCCCCCTTCGGGCAACGGTCTGTGAGCTATTTACCCTGCGTTGTATGGTTTCGATTTAGCCCGCTAGACCTTCAACCATTCGCCTTGTCTAAATAACTCACAGACCGCTGCAAAAATGTACATCAAAGATCAACACGCCCTCGTAACGAATTACTCTTCGTCAATGCTGTTTTCATAACCTTCTGCGTCAAGCAAGCTTTCTACTTCTGCAGGGTCTTCCGCTTTAATTTTAAACATCCAGCCTTCGCCGTATGGGTCAGAGTTTACCAGCTCTGGCGAGTCTTCTAGGTCTTCATTGATTTCGATTACTTCACCTGTAATTGGCGTGTAAACGTCAGAAGCCGCTTTAACCGACTCAGCAACACACACGTCGTCGCCAGTAGTTACCGCGTCGCCCACATCAGGTAGCTCAACGAAAACCATGTCGCCAAGTAAACCTTGTGCGTGCTCAGAAATACCTACAGTAAAAACACCGTCGCCTTCAGAGCGAACCCATTCGTGGGTAGCGGCATAACGTAAATCAGTTGGGATGTTGCTCATAATCGTTCCTGTTAATCTTTGTCAATTTTGTAAACTTGAGACATAAACTTATAAAACACTTTTTCCGTTGCGAACAAAGGAGGGCTTAACCACTTTTACTGTAACCCACTTTTTGCGCATTTCCACTTCTACTGTGTCACCCACATTGCTAGGCACTCGTGCCATGGCAATAGAATGGCCTAATGTAGGTGAAAACGTACCTGAAGTGATTACCCCTTCGCCGCTTTCTGTTTTTACTTTTAAGCCGTGGCGAAGTACGCCTTTTTCAGTCATCACTAAGCCTACTAGCTTGTCGGTACCTGTTTCACGCAGTGTTTCAAGGGCTTTTCTGCCAACGAAGTCTCTGTCTGCTGGCTCCCAAGTTATAGTCCAACCCATGTTAGCCGCTAGTGGCGATATGGTTTCATCCATATCTTGGCCGTAAAGGTTCATACCTGCTTCTAAGCGCAATGTATCTCGTGCGCCTAGGCCGCATGGCTTAACGCCTGCATCTAATAAACTTTGCCAAAAGCTTGCTGCTTGCGCCGTTGGCACCATAATTTCGTAGCCCGCTTCACCGGTGTAGCCTGTTGTTGCAATGAAAAGGTCTTCAGCTTGTACGCCAAAGAACGGCTTCATGCCGGCTACTGCTTCTTTTTGAGCCGCACTGAAAAGCGTTGCGGCTTTTTCTTTTGCATTTGGGCCTTGTACTGCAATCATCGCGAACTCAGAACGCTCGTTGATGGTTACGTCAAAACCTTCTGCTTTGCTCAACAGCCAGTTCATATCTTTTTCGCGAGTGGCTGAGTTAACCACTAAGCGGTAATTGGTTTCGTCAAAGTGATACACGATAAGGTCATCAACAACCCCACCCTCTTCGTTTAGCATACCGCTGTAAAGGGCTTTGCCTTTGTCTTTCAGCTTGGCAACGTCGTTTGCCAATAGGTATTGAAGATACGCTTTTGCCTGCGGGCCTTTCGCGTCAACAATGGTCATATGAGACACATCAAACATACCGGCGTCTTGGCGCACAGCGTGATGTTCTTCAATTTGAGAGCCATAGTTAATCGGCATATCCCAGCCGAAAAAGTCGACCATTTTGGCACCAGCTTCTAGGTGCTTCGCATGTAGGGCGGTGGTGTTAGACATTCCACTTTACTCTTGTTGAAAGATAGAAAACGATATTGAGTATAGATAGGTAACAATCGCGCAACAAATTGATAATTCTTATCACTACATTTAAAAACCTGATGTAGATACTAGAGAACATCAGAAAACGTTATATTCGCACGAGGGGTTTAGAAGAGCTGTAAAAGAGCTTGAGGTGAGCCTTCGAGGAGAACCTGTTGTGCAAGATTAGAGAGCGTTGATAGAGCAGATTTGCCAATAGGGGAAAAATAGACAGCGCAAAATAAAAAACGCTACATATTGATGCAGCGTTTTATTGAGAATTCGTGAATACGATGCGACTTAACTGTCGACGTTTTGGGCCTGCTGGCGCGACTCTAGCTCTACGGTAAGCTTTTCGGAAATGCGGCCTCGTAATGCCTCGTCTTGATTGGCGGCAAGAGAAATTTCACGGTATTTCTGCATGGCTATACCGCTGTCGGAAATCGCGGTTTGCATTTTTTCTCTGGCTTCTTGCTGAAGATCTTTGGCTTTTGCCTGATCGCCAGCGGCCTGAATTTCTGCCTGATACTTCTGCCCTATTAACTGAACCGTTAAATAGGCATCAACAAACTGATCTACCTGCTTTTCAGAAATTTGTATCTGTTGTGTGGCGCCCTGCTGTTCTTGAGCTTTTGCGGCTTGCGTATTTGTTTCCTGTGCAATGGCTGCACCTGCACTTAGTCCTGCGGTTAAGGCGGCGGTGAGCAATGTTGTCTTAATAAGCTTCATTAAAGCTCCTTGTCATTTCGTGAATATCAATTGGCCGTAATAAGTGAGTTTAACTTCGTTATTTGAAAGCAGTTCTCTTAGCCAATTGTGAACAACTTCGTTCTACCCATAAAGCTTTGCACCTATTGAGTTTCACACTAGTTGAATAATGTGGGGCAATAGCGAGAGTTAAAAGTTCAAACACACGGAGCAGTCTTTTTACTTGTTCTGATTTTTCGGCTAGTCGTTATTGTGAATATTGAGGCCCCTTTGCCACACTGCTTTAAGGTTGAGCTTATCGTCGAGTACAACAAAATTGGCAGCAGTCCCTGGTACTAACTGCCCAATGTTACGCTGAGTGCAAGTGAAACAAGACGCCGTGGTACTTGCCATTACACTGGCACTTTTAAGCGTAATGCCTAAATCGTTAACGCAATGACGTAGCGCCGAATGCATATCTAAACAGCTGCCGGCTAATGTGCCATCGGGCGTGGTTAACTTCTCCCCCGTGCGGGTGCTCGTACGAGTGATCTCTGTATCAAAAAAAGCAACGGTGTCTTGTTTTCCGCCAACATGGGCCATGGCATCGGTGACAAGCATAATGCCCTTTTCACTTTTAACTTTGCAGGCAAGTTCTGCCGACTTTTTATGAAGGTGTTGATGATCAACAATCAGCCCGCAAATGGCATCTGATAAAAGCGCAGCGCCCACCATACCCGGCTCTCTAGAGGTTAATGGCGACATGGCATTAAATAAGTGAGTGAACCCAGTAGCACCAGCATCAAGAGCTCTCTGCACCACCTCATAGGGCGCATTTGAATGGCCAAGCGCCACAACCACATTCTCTGAAACAAGGGCTTGTATAACCTCAGGTGACACATTTTCTGGCGCTACAGTAACAATAACTTGGCCAATATCTTTTCGCGTATACACCGCTAGCTCTTCATCTGAAATTGACCTGATGTGAGCAGCCTTATGCACTCCCTTTTTCGCTACCGACAAATGCGGCCCTTCAAAATGAACGCCCATGATGGAGGGATGATTTAAGCGTATAGCTTGAGATATAGCGTCGGCAGCGCTGCTAATGGTCGCAAAGTCATCGGTGATAAGCGTGGGAAACAAACTCGTAGTGCCAAAACGAGCATGTGCATTGGCAATAGTATTTACACTTTCCAATGTAGGGGCATGATTAAACATAACGCCGCCACCGCCATTCACTTGGGTGTCTACATAGCCAGGTATAACCGTTCCTTCAATACGCTCGTCGACGTTCACTTTGCTAGCGAGGTCTTTACTGTTTGCAGTCATTTCATTGCCGGTAGCGAATTTAGCAGCGTCGACAATGTCAGAAATAGTCCCGTTTTCAACAATCATCACTTGCTGTGCTTTCCATTCGGCATTAACCAATATGGAATCAACGTAGATAGTTTTTTGCATTACGTGTTATTTACCTTGTTTAGCTTGATGATGAACTTCGTTTAAGCCCCGAAACCTTCCATACCTGAATAGTCATTACTAAAGCAGAAGCGCAATTATATGCCTGAGAATATCAAACATAGGGGGAATACACTATTTTTCGGCCGCAGTTACAGAGGCACCTTAATCACCATTTAGTTTTGTTGAAATAGTCAAAATAAAAGGTACAAAGTAAATACTTCTATTAGCGGTTTTCAATATTAACATTTACAAATATAATGTTGAGCGGGTAGGTAATTAGAAATACTTATATAATGAAACAGCTTTCGTTAGATAACTTGCGTACATTTGTGAGTGTTATTGAGCTTGGTGGGTACGCTAAAGCCGGCGACTTTCTTGGTCGTTCTCAGCCTGCCATTAGCTTGCAAATTAAGAAGCTGGAATCGCAGCTCGACCGCAAGCTTTTTATCAAGTTAGGCCAGCGACATGTGCCAAGTGCAGATGGCAATTGGCTGTATGCAAAAGCCAAAGAATTACTTGAACTCAACGACAGCATATTTCGAAGTTTAACCCCTGCCCCGCTTAGTGGCCGCCTTCGGTTGGGCATTCCCAATGAGTTTGCCTCTACCCTTTTGCCAGGGTTAATTGGTGAATTTTCAAAGCGCTATCCCGATGTATCATTAGAAGTCACTTCCTCGCTTAGCCGAGACTTGCTGCACCCTAGCCAGCGCGATCATTTTGACCTTATTTTGGCCTTAGTTAATCCCGATGAAGACACCGAAGGCGAGGTGGTGTTAGAAGATGATGTGGTATGGGTGGGAGATAGTGCGCATCCGCTGGTGGGTAGTACTATTCCCCTTGTACTGGCCCCAGATGGCTGTATGTATAGAAGCCGGGTAATAGAGCAACTCAAGCAGCAAACCTTTGCTTGGAAAATTACGTATACCAACGCCGATTTAGGGGGCATAACTGCGGCTATTCAGCAGGGCTTGGGCGTTACCGCGTTGGCAAAATCAAGCCTACCTGCCAACCTGACTTTGCTTAAACACCCTCACCTACCGAAACTGGGCAAGGTGAATATTTGCTTGTTCAACCAAGATACCCAGCACCCTGTTATTAGTAAGACCTTGGCGGAATTTTTTACGACTCGACTTAAAAATAACTAACGGGTGAAAGTGCTATACCATAGGCACTAGTCGACCTAGCGGCTCTTCTAGCGATGCAGGTGGCTCAGTAAAGTACCGTGGGCCTTTGTCTGTCATATACAAACAGTCTTCTAACCGCACGCCAAACTCGCCAGGAATGTATAAACCAGGCTCGTTAGAAAAACACATACCCTTTTTAAGCGATGCTGTTTCGCCGCGCACAAAATTCACGCTTTCGTGACCTTCCATTCCAATGCCATGTCCTGTGCGATGACTTAGCCCAGGTAGTGCATAGTCTTTGTCGTAACCTTGAGTAACGTAATAAGCACGCACGGCGTCATCTACCTTACCGGCAGGTGTACCCACTTTGGCTGCATCAAACGCGACATTTTGCCCTTCTCGCACAGTATTCCATACGTCTGTCACTTTTTGTGATGGCTCACCGAACACAAGAGTACGGCTGATATCACTTTGATACCCGTGCACACTGCATCCGCTATCAAGCAACACTACGGAGCCTTGCTGAATAACCTGCTTTGCATTGGTTCCATGCGGGTACGCACTGGCGTCATTAAATAAGGCAAGGCACCACGAATTGCTGCCACCTAACTGTTGCTGTGCTTTGTGCATTAAGGCTTTAACTTCAGCTTGGGTCATGCCTAGCTTGAGGTGCTTAAACACAACGTCGTATGCTGCAAGAGTAACTTCATTCGCCTTGTGCATCAGCGTTAACTCGGCAGCCGTTTTATACATTCTGCAACCACGAGTAATAGGCTCTGCAGGCACAATATCCAAGCTAGGCATAGCGTTACTTACGCCGTTCACCACAAAGTAGCGAACGCTATTTTCAACACCTAACTTGCCGCTGGTAACGCCTCTTGATTTTAGAATATCGGCAACAACGTCAAAAGGGCTTTCATGCTCTTGCCATACGCGAACGTCATCGCCTACTTTAAGAGACTCCAATACGCTTGGCTTTTCAAAAAACGGCGTAACAACAGCAATATCCCCTTTTTGAGGAATAATAAGCGCCGTTAGTCTTTCGCTGCGCCACCACTGTATGCCAGAGAAATAATCCATTGCCGCGCCCGGCTCTATTAGGATGGCCGCTATGCCTTGTGCTTTCATCAAAGACTGTGCGTGTTCTATTCTTGCTTTTCTTTCTGCTAGGTTAATAGGCTTTGCGTTTTCAGTGAGCAGTTTTAGTGATGATAGCGATGGCATAGGAGCAGTGCCGCTGGCGTCTGCGCTGGAAGAGGCATTTGCCGCCACCGAAAGTGCGGGTGATAGCGCGAGCCCAGCACCTGCAAACTTTAAAAAATGTCGTTTATCCATGAAATTCACCTGTCGTTTATATTATTATTTTTAAATGGTTTCTTTAACTACGCTTTTAATACCGCTTTTTTAAATGCTCAAGGCGGTTTATAGCCCCATCGCATGACTAACGAATGCCTGCTTAATGGCCCCCACTTTGTCGGTAGCCGCCAAGCCCACGCCGCGAATAAGCTTTTTAAGCGGGTCGTCACCGTCAAATAGCAACTTAAAACCATCCATGGCTGCAATCATCTTCATCGCTTCGGTTTTACGGCTTCGCTCGTAAGGGCGTAGGTTTTTGTGTAACCCAATATCGCTGCCCTCGTTCGAAAGCTGTACCAATAATTCAGCCAGTGCTAGCGCGTCCTGCATTCCTAAGTTTGCGCCTTGTCCAGCAAGAGGATGAATGGTGTGAGCGGCATCTCCTACTAGCGCGATGCCGTCTTTAGCCCATTCTCTGGCGTAGCGCATGGTTAATGGAAATGCTGAACGCTGAGTTTCTAGTGCGGTTGTGCCAAGAATGCTGCCACTTGCGGCCGTTAGGGCATTGCAAAAGTCACTGTCGCTCATTGCGGCAAGTTTAGCAGCAGCGTCAGGTGTTTGTGACCACACGATAGAACAAACGTTGGGCTCTGCCATAGGCAACAGCGCAAGAGGCCCTGTAGGGGTGAACGCTTGTCTTGCCACGTTTTCATGGGGCAGTGCGGTTTTGATATTGGCAACAATGGCCGTATGTTCGTAGTCTTTAAACGTGATTGGAAAACCTGCCTGCTGACGAACAAAGGAGTTAGCACCATCTGCGCCAATGAGCAGTCGGCAGCTAAGGGCGTCGTTATTGTCAAACATCACCATATTTTGATTTGGCCCTGATAGCACCCGCTCTATGCCAGATTCAAACACCTGAACGTTAGCCTGACTTTCAACGCTCTGCGCCAGCGCATTAATTAACGCCTGGTTTTCAACAATAACGCCAAGGGCATCGCTGCCCATTTCTTCACAGCTAAAATGAATATCGCCAAAGCTGTCTTTGTCCCACACGTGCATAGCCACGTAAGCATTGGCGCGGTCTTTTTGCAGGTGTTGCCATGTATCTAACGACTGCAAGGCAGCAATATTGGCCTGATTAATAGCACTGACTCGTGCGGTAGGCTTCTCGCCTAGGGCTGTTGATAAAGGGTGCTTATCAATTATCGCAACAGACAGCGAACTTTCTTTCAGCGCAGCGGCTAGCGTTAAGCCAACAATTCCCCCACCCACTATTCCAATATCAACGTGTTGCATAACTCTCTCTTGTTTCTCAGATTAGGACTCGTTAGAGGCTTAGTTTGAATTCATTTAAAAACTGGTTAAATACAGCTATGTGCTTGGCAATGGCTCACTTAACACCTAGGCCGTATCCAGTGGTTTGCTTAACAAACTGCTTTTTAGCAGCGGGCAACATTCCGAGCGCAAGTAGCGATATATTTCGCCCTACAACAAGGGGAAAGTGGCGGTTAGAAAATGTATGTACCAAGGTGTCGGTAAGCGCCACCGTGGTTTTTCTATCTTTGCTTCTCTTACTTGCGTATTCATGTAAAACAGAGAAATCGCCCGGGTCAGAGGGTGATGTTGTATTGCGAGTAAGCACCGATATCAAGGTGTGGATATCTCTAAGACCCAGGTTAAAGCCCTGCCCCGCTATGGGGTGAAGCGCCTGTGCGGCGTTACCCACAATCACCGTTCGGTGAGCCATTACGTCACTGGCAAGTTTTAGTGAAAGTGGATAGCTGCTTTTGTCGCTGACCTTTTCTATTTTGCCTTGGCGAAAGCCAAACGCATCTTGCAGAGCGCTAGCAAACTCATTGGCCGACATGGCTAATAGGTGAGCGGCTTTGTCAGACTTTACTGTCCACACCACTGAAAACCCATTGTTTGATGACTTTTCACCGTCTATTTCGTTATCAAAGGGTAAAAACGCTAATGGGCCAGAGTCGGTAAAACGCTCGTAGGCCTTATTGCTGTGAGATAGCTGTGTATGCACATTAAACACAATGGCGGTTTGACCGTAGTCGCTTTCACTTCTGCCTATGCCTACCTGCTCAGCCAGTGGGGAGCGGCCGCCATCGGCCAGCACCAACAGCTTAGCCCGATAACATTCGCCGTTATCTAAGGTAACGTCGGTGTGTGCAACATGCTGCTTTACACTCACTACCTTCGCAGGCGCTACATGCTCGTAACTGTCATTAGAGTCTGCAACAAGCTTAGTTAATGCACTTAACGAGACCACCTGCCCAAACGAAGAAATGTGGAAGTCTTTTGCTGCTAAATTTACTAACCCTAGATGCCCACTGTCGCTTACTTCAATCGCATCAATAGTCGGCGGTAATTCGCCAAAGCTGTACTCTGCCAGTTTATCTAACTGTACGTTGAGTGCTTTAAGCTCTTGTACCGTGCGGCGAGCAAGGGCGATAACCCGGGTATCGGTAAATGGATTGAAGTCGTTGGTGGCAGTTGTTTTTGTTGGTGCTTTTGTTTTCAGCGAGCTCGATGAAACTGGCGCTGCCGAATCAATCAGAGCTACTTTCAGCCCTGAGCGCTTAGATAGCCCTGAAGTTTGGGACAGCCCTTTAGCGAGAACGCAACCGACAATTCCGCCGCCAACAACAACTACATCAACACTCTTCACTCAGTCCGTTCCTTCTAGGTGCATTTGATTAGCCCAATTTTATTCAAGGCTAAATTACGCCATTAATGCCTCAATTTCATCAATCTCTTTTGGCACGTCTTTAGTGAGTATCTCAACGCCAGTAGCGGTAATGGCTACATCGTCTTCTATTCTCACGCCAATACCTTTGAAACGCTCTGGCACATCGCAATCGCTGCTAATATAGATCCCAGGCTCTACGGTAATGACCATGCCAGGGCTGAGCGCTCGGTCATCGCCATTGTGCTTGTAGTCGCCAACATCGTGCACGTCTAAGCCTAAAAAGTGCCCTAAACCGTGCATATAAAATTGTCGCCAGGTTTGATTATCTAAGTTTTCTGCGATACTGCCGGATAATATGCCCAGCTCAATTAAACCTTCGGTGATCACTTCTGCGCTGTGAGTCATTGCCTGAGGTAAAGTAACGCCCGGTGCCAGCATATCTAAAACGCTTTTTTGGGCTTTTAAGACCAAACTGTATATGGCGCGTTGCGCGTCGCTAAACTTACCGTTCACTGGAAACGTGCGCGTAATATCGGCAGCGTACCCTTGGTACTCGGCACCCGCATCAATAAGCACTAAATCGCCATTGTTAACCTGTGCGCTGTTTTGTGTGTAATGCAATATGCATGCATTTTCCCCGCTACCCACTATGGTACCGTAAGCCGGACTTCGTGCGCCCGCCATGGCAAATTCATGATGAAGTTCAGCTTCTAACTGGTATTCAAAGCACCCTGGGTGCGCAAACTGCATGGCGCGTTTGTGGGCACGAGCACTTATTTCACAGGCCGCTTTCATAACCGCAACTTCACTTGCCGACTTATACACGCGCATCTCATGTAGCAAAGGCTGTATATCGCGCACAGTAGCAGGTGCAAGGGACTGTTTCGGGGCCTCTTTCAACGTCTTTAAAGCGTTAACAATTAACTGATCGTGCTGCTCATTTGCACCAAGGGCCACATAAAGATGTTGTTGTCCCTGCATTGCTTCAAGAATGGCTTCTTCTAACTCTTGTTCTTCAAATGCCTCGTCTAGGCTAAATCGGGACAATGCCGCCTCAGCGCCTAATCGTTTTCCTTGCCACACTTCCGCTTGTTTGTCTTTAGCTTGTACTACCATTGCGCGGTAGCTTTCACCATAGCGGGGATGATTTGAAATGATTAACCATGCGTTTGGCTCTTCAAAACCCGTTAAATACCAAAAGTCGCTGTCTTGTCTGAATAAGTATTCCGTATCTCGACTTCGGGTAACTAAAGACGCTGCGGGTACAATGCATACACTGTTTGGCTGGCACTGTACTAATAATCTATCTTGCCTAGAAATAAACTCTTGCGCGCTAATCATAAATTCACAAACCCTGTCGGCATTATTTTTAGAAAACGGTGTTTTTGCAGCACTTTTTTATTACTTTTACTTACTCAACCTGTGAGCAGTTTGTTTATAAGTGATTTATATTTAAGAAACCTGCTTATAAAAGACGTCCTTAAAATTTAAGTGTTAAATTTCAAGATTTAAAGCCAATTTCTGAAGCTCACGTATTAGAGCCTAAGAAGTAGCGCCCACTTTTAAAGCCCAGTTATAAAACCCAGCTCTAAAAAATGGGCTCTTCGCAATTAATGTATTGAAGGCTTTTCTTTTTGATCGTCCAGCAATGACTGCCCCAGCTCGCTGAAGCAGAGAATTGCTGAAATCTTTACATACTCTTCTACTTCAAAGAGTGCTTTCTCAGACTCTTCGTCTGCATCCATTGGCTCTTCCATTCGAGAAATGTCGGAAAAGTCTTCAAGTGCTTCTTTTACATCATCACTGCACTTCACTAAATCTTGCTGGTGTAATCCAAAACCAAGCATAAACCCTTGCACCCAATTAATAAGAGCAGCGCCGCGATCGTTTATTGGGGCATGGTCTTCTGGAAGTAGCAAAGTAAGTGCAAACTCAGGCTCTAACAACTGTTGGCAAGTTTGGTTAAATAAAGTCGTTAGCGTAAAAACAACCGGCTCACTAAAGCTTTCGTCTTGATTCACCGTTTCGCTTAATGCTTCTAACCATTTTTGATCGGTAAGAGACATACCACCGCACAACATGCCGCAGAGGATGCCGTGTATTTCGGCGCCGTCTACTATTACGCCATGTTGTGACAATTTATTGGTAACGCTGTCGTAATCAAGCTGCTTTTCCACTGGTAACTCTCTTTATGTTTGAAATTTGATGTAATGCATGGAAATTATTCTCTTTGCCTTTATCCGCTTTTTTAGGCTTTAGCACACCCGCTTAGGTATGAGTGAACCACGCGAAGTAAAACAACGCCAAAAAGATAACCGCCGTGCGTATACTGTGGGTTTATAGTAGCAAAATCGGGATATAAAACCTACTTTTGCCAATTTGATTACTCACTGTTCAAACGAGTGAGCAAAAGCAGTAAAACCTTTATCTTCTCTGGTAACCCTCGTGTATTTCTACTACCATTAAGACGTGGACAAGGACTTCCCTTTGCAACACAGAGAAAGTGCTAGCGTAAAGAGAGAACGCGGTTTTCTTGAGCTTGTCGCATATGCGTGTATACTTGCTGACCAACAGGTGCTGACCAAATGGTCAAGAATAAAGTATTCTTTAAGCAGCTATACTCAACAACGCAAAGTTTTGCTACGCACAAGAGTGATCTCCTTCACTAGTACATGCGTTTCATATACCCTGTTGCGTTAATACAACAACAATGTTTCCTGGGATGTTTGCTAGTTCATTCATGTCCCTGGCCGATGCTATAAACCTAGGAAGTTGAAACTGTAACTATTGTGCAAGCTCGGCTCGTATCGAGAAGCCTACGGTCATAGTGATTCTTCCGCCCTGAACATTTCGGTTCACGGGCGAAAATGGACACGCGGCATTCTGGGAGACGCCCTCTTTCGACGGAAGAAGAAATGGCAATAATAAATTTTGGTTCCATTAATATCGACCACGTTTACCAAGTAGATCACTTTGTTCAACCTGGTGAAACAATCGCCTCCACGCACTACCAAACCTTGTTAGGCGGTAAAGGCGCAAACCAATCAATTGCGCTAGCGCAAGCCGGTGCTGATGTTAGGCATGTAGGCAGTATTCACCAAAATGACGCCTATTTTAAGCAAGCGTTGATTAAAAAAGGTGTAGATTGTCGCGGCGTAAAATGCTCTGAGACTCCCTCAGGTCATGCCATAATCCAAGTCACCCCAAGCGGCGAAAATGCCATCGTTCTCTTTGGCGGTGCAAACCAAACCATTACAGCTAAAACCGTTATGGCCGCGCTAGATGACACCAAGCCTGCAGACTGGGTGCTAACGCAAAACGAAACGAGCAGTATTGATGAAGTGCTTCGCCAAGCACAAGAAAAACAGCTGAAAGTTGCCTTTAATCCTGCGCCAATGAGCGAGTCGGTTAAAGCATTGCCTCACGATTGTATAGACTTGCTTATCGTTAACGAAACAGAAGCCGCCGCGCTAACTGGTAAAGAAGCAATGGATGACATTGTTGATGAATTTAAGCAGCAGTGGGCCCACTGTGAAGTCATTATCACGTTGGGTAAAGCTGGTGTAATGATGCTGAGAAAAGGCGACGTCATTAACGTTGATGCCTTTTCTGTTGATGCTGTTGATACTACTGCCGCAGGCGATACGTTTATCGGATACTTTTTATCAGCGTACAGTAACCACACAGACGCTAAACAGGCACTTAAACGCGGATGCGCGGCTTCTGCAATAGCCGTTACTCGCGAAGGCGCTGCGCAAAGCATTCCAACTCAGAAAGAAGTAGACCGTTTTTTAGCAAAGCATTCCGGCTAAAAATATCCCAGAGAGAATTTCATGGCACATAAAATAATATTAGATACCGATCCGGGCATTGATGATGCAATGGCCATATTTTTTGCGTTTCAATCACCAGATATTGAGCTTCTTGGCTTAACAACGGTTTACGGTAATGTTCCCGTTACAATGGCAGCGCAAAATGCCCTAACGCTTTGCGAACTGGCTGGCAAAAACGACATTCCAGTAACAAAAGGGGTCGGCATGCCTTGGGTTGGCGAAGAGTCTACCTATGCTCACTTCGTTCATGGAGAACACGGGTTTGGCCACATTAAGCCAGAGTCGCCTAAAGGCAAACTCGACCCTCGCAGCTCAGCACAGTTTATCGTTGATATGGCGCGTAAATATCCGGGCGAAATTACCTTAGTTGCAATAGGCCCGCTTGGTAACTTAGCGCTAGCGCTTCGTTTAGAGCCAGAACTACCTAAACTGGTTAAAGGCGTAAGCGTTATGGGCGGTGCTGCGTTTGTACCTGGCAATTTAACGCCGGTTGCAGAAGCAAACATTTGGAATGATGCTCATGCAGCAGAAATAGTATTTGCTGCAGACTGGGACTTGGTTATGTTTGGTTTAGACGTAACCAATGACGTGCCATTTGCACCTACCTTTGTTGACGTACTGGCTGAGAAAAACCCAACGCTAGGTGGCTTTGTTCAAGAAAGCGCCCAGTTCTATATGGATTTTTACTCGCAAAATAGAGAAGACAGAGTGTGTTTCTTCCACGATGCGTTTCCTATTGCACACCTTCGCCACCCAGAGCTTTTTGAATTAACAGAGGGCCACGTTAGGGTTGGAACAGGCTCGCTAGACAGAGGCCAAACGGTAGTCGCACCTAAAGGCACAACACCAAGTCCACTTTGGAACGACGCAAATACGATTAGAGTGGCGACGAAAGTAGACCATAGTAAGCTTGAGAAATTGTTCATAGACACCTACGCTCTTTAGTAATATCGTTAGGGGAATCAGTAGATTCCCCTAACGAACATGTACTTGAAGGTTAAAAACCAGAGCTATGAAGTCTGCCCCTGAGCCAGAAAATGAAAAAGAACGGTTAGCTGAACTTCTAAGCTACGACATCTTAGATACTGAAGCTGAAAAGCTTTTCGACGATCTTACTGCGCTAGCGTCACAAATTTGCGGTACGCCTATCGCGCTTATTAGTCTTATCGACCCCGATAGGCAGTGGTTTAAATCTCGTATTGGCCTTGCTGCCGAAGAAACATCTCGCGAAATCGCATTTTGCTCACACGCCATATTGCAGCAAAAAGTGTTTGAAGTGCCTGATGCCACCAAGGATGAGCGTTTTAGCGACAATCCTCTTGTAACTGGCTCTCCTGATATTCGGTTTTATGCGGGTGCACCGCTTATTACCCCCTCTGGTCATCCAATTGGCACACTTTGCGCCATTGATAAAAAGCCAAATAGACTAACAGAAGAACAGAAACAAGCACTAGAAACACTGGGGCAATCAGTGGTTGCTCACCTAGAATTAAGACGTAAAAATAGAGAGCTTGAGCGCACAAGCCAATTTAAGTCTGATTTTCTGTCTTATGTCAGCCATGAAATTCGCACGCCGCTTAACGCGATTAACACGTTTAGTAATTTGCTAGAGAGTGAGGCTCGAAAACTGTCGCTTCCGTCTCAATTTAGCTCTTCACTGTCGCACATTAGTAAAAGCGGCGAGCGCCTGCTAGAAATCGTCAATTCAGTGCTTGATATTAAGCAGATAGAAGCGGGTAAAATGCGTGTGATGCCACGCGCTATTAATACGAACGATTTTTTCACTCATCTGTTTTCAGTAACTCGTGTTCGCGCCGAACAAAACGACATCACCTTTACTGCAACACTAGATACTAGCCTTCCAGCTTCTATTTATTTAGATGACACTAAGTTTGGGCAAGTTGCGCTAAATATACTTTCCAATGCCATTAAATTTACGCCAAGAAATAAGGCAGTGACTTGTCAAGTAAAATACAAAAAAGGCGCCTTAATATTTATTGTTGCCGATGAAGGTATTGGTATTAGCGATGACGACCAGGCGCGCCTATTTGCTCGATTTGAGCGTATGGATAATGCACATAAAATACCTGGTTCTGGTTTGGGACTGAGTATATCTAAGCAACTGGTTGAGCTAATGGATGGCTCAATAAAACTTAAGAGTAAACTGCAAGAAGGTACAAGAGTCAGTATCTCAATTCCGTCTGCGCAGATGGACCAAAATCAGGTGGCAGAAGCCTCTCCTCAAAGTGCATCCGCGCAACTTTCTATTTCTAAGCCCGTAAATATTCTGATCGTAGAAGACCACCCTATTAATCAAGCGGTTATTGCAGCGCTTTTTGAGAAGTTAGGGCTGGCGTTTACCATTGTTGATACGGGTGAAGAAGGCGTTGAATACATAAAATCCAATCACGCCGACCTTGTTTTAATGGACATAAATTTACCCGGTATCCAGGGCGACCAGGCATCTAGGCTGATTAAAGCTCAATACCCTAACCTTCCTATTGTGGCACTCACCGCAGATGCTATTACTACTTCCGACAGTTTGAAAGAGAGGGGACTGGACGACGTGTTGACGAAACCAATTAATGCAGCCAACCTAGTAAAAGTGCTAAACCACTTTCTTGGTTAAAAGTGCCTAGTTAAGAATGCCTGGTTTAAAAAGACTTAGGCTGAGCGAGCCTTAATCAAGCGAAAACTGATCAAAATTACGAATAAAGGCAAGTTGGTTTGAGAGTAACATGGCGATGAGTAAGTTTTTACCCAATAATGAGCGTGCTGAGAGCAAAGCAAGTCTTCGCAAACATTTGCGTAAAAGCCTAAGAAACGTAAGAAATAGCATACCGCCCGAGCAATGTGCGCATTCTGCGCTGCAGATTAGCCAACAGTTAAACTCTTTATCTTGCGTCACTAAAGCAAAGTCAATTGCTGGGTATTTGGTGAATGATGGAGAGCTAGACCTTAGCAACTTTATGCAAGATGCGTTTACCCGTTCCAAAGATATGCGCAAAGAAGTGACGAGCAGCATCGATTATTCATCTACGTCTACATCCGCAACAATATCTGCATCAATATCTGCATCAACATCTGCATCAGCTCCTAAGTCAGCTCTTACACCGATGCCCACCACGTTCTCACTGCCCGTGTTACACCCTGTTTGTAAAGGCCACCTGCTGTTTCTTGAATATGGCCCACATACCACACTTGTAAAAAATAAATACAATATTGATGAGCCTGAACTGGCCTGCCCCAACGTTATTCCCACTAGCACTATAGACGTTATTTTAATGCCTTTGGTGGGCTTTGATAGCAAAGGCAATCGACTGGGCATGGGCGGCGGTTACTACGACCGTACGCTGGCGTTTACTCAATTTACTCAACAAAAACCCATTTTGATTGGTATTGCACACGATGAGCAAGAAGTTGAGACCCTGCCCTTTGAACCTTGGGATATTCCGCTAGATATTATTGTGACCCCTAAACGAATACTCACCTTTTCTAATATTAAGCCCTAATCCTAGGTCCATTTCTTTTAAAGACATAAAGCTGCGATTTTGCGCCTTATCGGTTACACTTCAAACAAACCAAAAGGAGAGTAACAATGGATCAGAACGCGAAAAAGCAAGCAGTGGCAAAAGCGGCAATAGACTATGTCGAACAAGACAGCATTGTTGGAGTAGGCACAGGTTCAACCGTTAACTTTTTTATTGAAGAATTAGGCAAAATCAAACATAAAATAGAGGGTGCTGTATCAAGCTCTGAAGCCTCTACAGAAAAGCTAAAAGCATTAGGCATTGAGGTTTTTGAACTCAACGACGTTAGCAACCTATCGGTGTATATTGACGGGGCCGACGAAGTCACCGAACACAAGCATATGATTAAAGGCGGAGGCGCTGCGCTTACACGTGAGAAGATAGTGGCTGGCGTGGCAAAAACGTTCGTGTGTATTGTTGATGACAGTAAGCGCGTTCCTGTTCTCGGTAACTTCCCCCTTCCGGTGGAAGTGATCCCTATGGCGCGCTCTTTTGTGGCTAGAGAACTCGTGAAACTCGGTGGCGATCCAGAATACCGTCAAGGTGTCGTAACCGACAATGGCAATGTCATTTTAGATGTCCACAATTTAGACATACTCAATCCTCGTGAATTAGAGCAAGCAATCAATAATATTCCCGGTGTTGTCACTAACGGAATTTTCGCTTTGCGCGGCGCAGATATCGTGCTTTCAGCGACCGATGAAGGTGTAAAAACCTTTAAGTGAAATACTCCTTTTAACTGAGGGCGTTTTCTGTTATTTTTCTTTTAGACGTCTAGATGGCTCGATCCATATTTTCGAACCGAAACACAACAGCGAGAGACAGCGAGTTCATGAGTAAAGTTTCACTTGAGAAGGACAAAATCCGAATTTTATTGTTAGAGGGTGTTCATCAGAGCGCGCTCGAAACACTAAAAAATAACGGTTACACAAACATTGAGTATCTTAAAACTTCTCTTCCAGAAGATGAGTTGATTGAAAAAATCAAAGATGCCCACTTCGTCGGACTTCGTTCTCGTACCCAAATAACTGAGAAAGTGGTGGATGCCGCTAAAAAGCTTGTTGCCATCGGCTGCTTTTGTATTGGTACAAACCAAGTTGACCTAGCTGCTACTCAGCGCCGCGGTATTCCTGTGTTTAACGCGCCCTTTTCAAACACTCGCTCTGTTGCCGAGCTAGTGCTAGGCCAAATTATTCTTTTACTTCGTCAAGTGCCAAGCAAAAATGCAAAGGCACACCGTGGAGAATGGGAAAAGACCGCTGTTGGCTCTTACGAAGCAAGAGGCAAAACGCTGGGAATTATTGGTTATGGCCACATTGGAACGCAGCTTAGCATCTTGGCGGAACACTTGGGCATGCGCGTACAGTTTTTTGACATCGAAGATAAGCTAGTGCTGGGTAACTCAGCCCAAGTTAAGTCTCTTGAGAAATTGCTTAACACCTCTGACGTAGTCACGCTTCACGTGCCTGAAACACCTGAAACGCAAAACATGATAGGTGAAAAAGAGCTTGCACAAATGAAGCCTGGCAGCATTCTCATTAATGCGTCTCGCGGAACGGTGGTTGATATAGACGCACTATCAGGGGCTCTTAAAAGCGGTCAGTTAAATGGTGCTGCCATTGACGTATTCCCAGTAGAGCCTAAGTCGAATGGCGAAGAGTTTGAATCACCTTTACGTGAATTCGACAACGTCATTCTTACGCCACACGTTGGGGGGAGCACCCAGGAAGCGCAAGAGAATATTGGTATTGAAGTGGCGGGGAAGCTCGCAAAATATAGCGATAACGGCTCAACCCTGTCTGCGGTTAACTTCCCCGAAGTATCGCTGCCAGAGCACAACAGCCGCTCACGCTTGCTTCACGTTCACAAAAACCAACCAGGTATTCTTACGCAAATTAACCAAGCGTTTGCAGAGAAAGGCATCAACATTGAAGCGCAGTACCTGCAAACAAACGCCGAAATTGGTTACGTGGTAGTAGACGTTAAAGAAGACAGAGGCTATGAAGCCCTTGCTGAACTTCAACAAATTGACGGCACTATAAAGACGCGTATATTGCACTAAGTACCCACTGCATACTTGCTAAAAGCCTAGCGAGCGGCTGAATGCCCAGCGACTCGTCATAATGGTCAATAGCCACAAACAAAAGCGCCGCATCGACAAATATCGATGCGGCGCTTTTTATCACTAAACAGCTAACACTGTTTGTGTATCAGCTTGTTTAAAAGAAATTGTATACTAAGCTAACTGCTGTTTCGGTATCAAGGTTATCTCTGTTTTCAGCTACGTCTGAGTTGTGATCCATTTTGAATGACAAACGCATTGAAAGATTACCTGTGATCACTGCAGTGAGTGCCGATTCCGCACGAGACTTAGTATTTTCAGAACCCACTTCCGTACTCAGTGTTTGAGTAAACTTAGACGTGTCTGAAATTAACCAAGTATATGCTGTTGAAGCACGAACAATTACACTGTCTTGATCTTCACCGTCTTGTGTTTCAACAAACGAGTAACCCGGACCGATTGAATATTCTAGTGTATGTCTCTCGTTCTGTAATACCTTTTGGTTCCAACCCAGTGCTAGCGTAGCTTGATAATTAAAGTTGCTCAGGCGGTCATCTTCAAACGAAGCAAAGCCGAACAAGCGATTATCTGGATTATCTAATTTATAGTTACCCTGTGCAGAGGCGAAAAACTTTTGTGCTGATGTAAATTCAACGTCTTCACCGTCGTCACCCTCTACAGTCTCTTCTTTGTAGAGACCTTCAATCAGGTAATCATTGCTCCACATTTCTAACTCTTGATGCGCAGTAATACCGGCATTTATTGATGTGGTTTCTGTGTTACCCGTTGTTGAGATAAACCCTAACTCACCTTCCATAGTAAATGGCTTTGGCTTATCTTGAGCAAAAGCAGAGGGTGCAAGTGAGAATGCAATTATGGTTGTCAGAACGCGCTTTTTCATTGGACAGTCCTATTGATTAACTTTCCCTTCGTTACGCTGCGATCACTTCATTGACGACGCAACACAACTATTTTCAGGATATTAACAACGATACAAATCGCTGCTGATGATGTGTGCCGCGCAGTGTACCGATTAAAAATTGACAGTCAACGAGAAAAGGTCAAAAAATCGCCGAAAGTAGTAAAGCGCACAACGAATAAACAACGTTTAAAAAAATTGGTAAACAAGAGCTACAGAGGTTTCGGTGCTTAAAGGCGCTATATCTTCTGCTGTATCTGTTTCATGGTTTAAAATGAAGGATAACTTCATGGCAAGGGAGCCGAAAACGTTAGCAGATAGAGAGGTTTCACTGCGGGATTTGGTGTTCTCTTCTCCAGCTTCGGTACTCACAAATTGCCTTAATTTGGCACCTGAACTCCAACGGTATTTGTATTCCGCTGAGGCTCTGACTATAACGCCGTCGTTCACCATGGTGTTATTGTCCGCCTGCGCCTCAATGAAGCTGTAACCAGGGCCAATGCTGTAGCGGAATTCACTGTCCTCATTGCGCCAAAGTCGCTCTGAATAACCCGCTGCCAGCGACGCACGGTGCTCATAACCGGTAAACCTGTCATCCTCATAATCGCCATACATAAAAATTCGACGACCATTGGCCACAAGCTTGTAATCAAATTGAGCGCTACCAAAGAAGCGCTGGGCACTAATATCTCGTTTAGCGCCAATGGTGGCACTTTCTTTATAAAGAAGCTCTGCGAAGTACACACTGCTCCACGTTTCGGTTTCATGGTCGGCATTCACTGCGGCTTTAACACTTGCCGCTGAAGTATTTCCGGTGTTTACCAAAACGCCCAGCTCGCCATCAAGATTAAATCGCGGGATGGTTTCGTCCGTATCTGGTGTGAAGTCGGCGTGGTAAAGCGTTTGGATAAGATCGGTGGCCTGCGCAAATGAAGAGATGCTGGTGCACATAACGCACAGCGCGATGCAGGTCTTGAAGAGGTCAGTGAGCATAATTAAATTAACGTTAGCTTTATCGTTTTTGTTATTGGCTTTTATGAACTTTCTATTTGAAAGTGCTTTTAAATAAAAACACTTATTCAAGTCCATTTGAGCGTTGAGCCACGAGTTAGCAATAACTAGCTATAATAACATCCACTTAAGTAATATATTTACTAAAGCACTATATTCACTTTGCGATTTACGCTTTGACTCATCTGATTAGTGCAGCAATTTTCACTGTTTCACGCTCTGCGTAATCAGTGGCATTGCTCACCATTTCCATGTCTAAACTTACTGTATTGGCTATTTCAGAAGTAAAAAGTTCAATATCTGAATGATTTTCTTTGTCTAACTGACGCACTGCAATCCGATTGGACAATGCCAGTACCCCAATTTCACGATCTGATGACTGTCTTGCCACATCGTTCACATGCGTGATTGGGTAGAATAGACCAATAGGTAAGTTCCAACTTTCCAATATGATACCGCTACAGTGTGCGAAGGTAAAACCGAAAAGCTGCTTTTGTCGCTGGTAAGGAAGAAGTGATTTATCACTGTCTAAATATTGTTGGTAAAGCTCTGGCGAACGCTTTGCTACTACAAGCTCGCTTAAGTTTTGCAGTATACCCATCACAAAAAAGCGCTCTATGACTTTCGCATTGGTACTCATAGCTAAGTGTTTGGCTAACATGCCTGAATAAACAGACGCATGCCAATGTTGCTTTAAATCGATAAGTTCAGAATCAAAACACTTAAAAGCGGTGCTGGCTGTTTCAGAGATGACTAAGTTATACAGCGCCTCGCCACCAATCACGTTAATGGCTTTTGACACAGACTCAATTTGCGAGGGAAAACGAAACAAAGAACTGTTTGCAAGGCGTAGTACCTTAGCCGTTAGCGAGGGGTCAATACTGATTAAGTTACCGATGTCTTCAGCGCTTGAACGCGGGCAGTCGAGTAATTCACGTAACCTTACGCACACATTGGGGAGCGCAAAAGATTTAGTGGCAAACTTTACGTATTTCTTTATCGACATTAACACACTCTCAATTGGTATTAGACGCGGCTATAACAACTGATTCTAAAGCCTTTTTGGCTCTGGCTCGGCAGCTATTCATCGTCGCGTTGCTCGTTCTCAAACAGGCCTATTTGGCTAGTTGTCTTCTTACTTTGTGCTTCTAATTGCTGTTTGCGTGCTCTGGCAATAATGGCGCGCTTGCGCCTCATGCAGGCCGCTATAATTTGGCGTTTCGTTGCATCATTCACTTGAAGCCAATAAAGACGTTCATCTCGGCTTCTGAGGCACCCTTTGCAAAAACCACGGGGTCCAGATTCGCAAACTCCAATACACGGGCTTGGTATCTCAAAGAACTCCAGTTGTTCAGACTGTGGT
The DNA here is from genome assembly GCF_010500895.1 of Alteromonas genovensis. Lineage (GTDB taxonomy): Bacteria > Pseudomonadota > Gammaproteobacteria > Enterobacterales > Alteromonadaceae > Alteromonas > Alteromonas genovensis. The sequence continues at coordinate 303,400 of NZ_JAAAWO010000001.1, read as the reverse complement.
TTTTGCTGTGACATGATCTCTCAATGTTTTTGTTAGAATGAACGCGTAACCGCAGCCCTTTCTAATGTGATGTTAACGCTAGCGAACTCACGGCGCCGATTAAACACGAAATTCAACCTTACTGCTACTAGACATTAGCATCAAATAAGCCTTGAGCTTCTCGGAGCCATCAGCGTGAATATAGCCTTTAGCGATTAATCTACTAACGTGTAATCGATGGTCGATACCACGCGTACTTTTTTAATATGAGGGTGATAACTGTCTCTGCTGCTTATGCTAAAGCGACCTTGATTGGCTCGCTTAATTTTACCTAACGTACTTTGCGAATCTGTTGCGAACTTCTCAGCCACTTCTCTCGCGTTCAATGTGGCTTCTTCAATCATAGAGGGCTTCACTTCGTTTAACCGTGTAAACACGTAGTCGGGCTGGGCCTCGTAGCGGTTTTCAGATAACACTATTCCCGACTTGATAAGTTTACCCATTTGCTGCATCGCTGTGCGAACCGTTTCAACCTGCGATGAAAAAACCGTAATGGTTTGTACGCTACTATACCTAAATGGCGCTCGTTCACTTCCAACATACTGCTGTGCAAGCTTGTCCGTTATCTGGGGTTTGCCGGTAGTAATGCTATCTGACTCAATGCCGCTATCTTGTAAAAAACGTACTACTGTTTCGCTGTTTAGCTCAATACGGTCGTAAAGCTCCGGTAAGTCGTTACCGGCTTCCACAAACTGAATTGGCCAAATAACTTGGTCGGCAACAAACTCTCTCTCTGATAACCCCTTTACCGTCACCACCCTATTCCATGTCTGCATGTCTTTCATCGATGCAGATAGGGTTGTCCCCAGAAAAGCCGTGGCAACAATCATCCCCAGAGCAATTATTATTGCGGCGCCAACTTTCATATAACTAACCTCCTTTGTACGGCAGAGCTCAACTGAACTATTGTTAAATATACACGCTTGATTGGACGGACTCTAATTAATAGAAAACGACAAAGACATTTATCTCATTTGATTTCTATTTTCATTAGTCTATCGTTATATTTGAAATCATGAAAAAGACAGTGTGATGAGTAAGAATAAGAGATTTATTGTAACACGCCAATTCGCTGCTTTAATGCTTTTGCTACTCATCTCCCCAGTAGATGAAGGCTACGCTTTTTACATGGAAAATATTCAAATAGAAGCTGCGCAAATAGAAGCGGCGCAAATAGAGAGCGCGCAAGTGGAAGCCGTGCAAATAGAGTCCGCGCTAGTAAATAATAAAAATACAGCTAATGATGATGTAGAAAAGATAGAAGTATTAGGAAAAATGCCAGCCAATCTGCTGCGAAAAGCCTTCTATCGTCAAGAAGATAATTTTTTTGATCTGTACAACGAGCTTATAGATGAAAATCAATTTCGAATGGACTGTGAAATGCGCTCAATGCATCTTCAGTCAAAAGTTAAGCATCGCGCCTGCATCCCCCGATTTGTAGAAATTGAAAACGCTAGAGAGCTAGAGACTGCCGCTTTGAGGAGTGGCAGGCTTAGCGCCAGCTCAATTTTGAACGCAGTGCCAGACAAAGCAACCTTACGTTTAATCTACGCAAAAAAGAAAAAAGAAATGGCTAAGAAAATGGCTGACCTTATAAATTCAAACCCTGAACTTGCCAAGCGCTACACTCAATACGTAGAGGCAAAGACCAAATTTGAAAATGTGAAAAACCGTTAGCTGAAAAAAAGGCCACTCAATTGAGTGGCCTAAAAGGCTCCTTAAGAGAGCAACGCTTGGGTAGACGGAAATGTTCAATTAATAAAAACGAAGAATAAAATCGCTAGTCGATACGCTCTAGCCTTTCCGTTTCAGTAAGTAATAAAACACCGGTGTAAGGATAAGGCCAAAGACGGTGACTCCTATCATGCCCGAGAAGACCGCTACACCCATGGCTTGACGCATTTCAGCCCCTGCACCAGTAGAGAGTACCATTGGCAGTACACCCATGATGAATGCGATTGAAGTCATTAAAATAGGGCGTAGACGCAAGCGGCTTGCTTCCTTAATTGCCGCTAACGCACTCATGCCGCTGTCTTGTAACTCTTTCGCAAATTCCACAATAAGAATGGCGTTTTTAGTTGCCAAGCCAACCAACACGATTAGCCCTATTTGGGTGAATATATTGTTATCTCCACCATAAATTTTAACCCCTATTAACGCGCTTAGCAGTGTCATAGGCACAATAAGAATAATGGCTAGCGGTAAACGCAAGCTTTCATATTGAGCTGCTAATACTAAGAACACCAACAGCACAACGAGTGGGAAGATATAAGCCGCTGCGTTACCCGCCAGTATTTGCTGGTAGGTGAGCTCTGTCCACTCGTAGGTCATGCCTAACGGTAATGTCTCGGCAAGAATTTTCTCGATTGCTGCCCTAGCCTGATCAGAGGAATATCCAGGTGCAGGTGCGCCATTAATTTCCGCGGTAATGTAGCCGTTGTAATGCATCACTCTGTCTGGGCCGGCGCTATGCTCAACGTCTAAAAATGAACCAAGTGGGATCATGTCGCCCTGAGCGTTTCGTATTTTGAATTGGCTAATATCTTCTATATCTTGACGGTACTGTGCATCGGCCTGCACGTTCACCTGATAAGTTCGCCCAAATAGATTGAAGTCGTTCACATACAGCGAGCCCAAGTAAGCTTGCATAGTGGTAAACAAGGTATCTATGTTTACCCCTTGACTGACTGCTTTTTCCCGATCTACATCTACATCTAATTGCGGAACGGCAACGGTAAAGCTGGTAAAAGCATCGGTAAGCGCAGGATGCTGCCACGCTTTGCCAATCACTTCTTGAGTAACTCGCTCTAGCTCTTCAAACCCAAGGTTGCCTCTATCTTCAACCTGTAATCTAAAGCCACCAATCGTACCCAAGCCATTGACCGGCGGCGGTGGGAATATGGCCACATAGGCGCCTTTTATCGAGCCAAACTGTTGATTTAGTTTAGCGGCAATGGCACCTGCCGATAACTCTGGAGACTCTCGCTCGTCGAAGGGTTTCAACGGTGTAAACAAGATGCCCGAGCTAGGACTATTGGTAAACCCGTTAATATTTAGCCCAGGAAATGCTACCGCGTCTGAAACACCCGGGTGTTCCATGGCAATACGGGACATCTCTCGAATAACTTCTTCTGTTCTGTCCAAACTTGCTGCATTAGGAAGCTGAGCAAACGCCACTAGATATTGCTTATCTTGAGGGGGCACATACCCCGTTGGCGTGGTAGCAAATTGATTGTAAGTTAGCGCAATAAGGCCGGCGTAAAGCACTAATACAATGCTGCTCTTACGAATTAAACCACCAACTGCATTGGTATACCCTTTAGCACTGCGTTCGAATAACCGATTAAAGGGCGCAAACACAAATCTGCCAAACACTTTGTCCATGCCCCGCGTTAGCCAATCGTTCGATTTGCCGTGAGGTTTTAGCAACAGCGCAGACAGTGCTGGACTCAGCGTTAAAGAGTTTATCGCGGAGATAACCGTTGAAATGGTAATGGTTAATGCAAACTGTTTATAGAACTGCCCCGTTAAACCACTCATAAATGCAGTGGGAACAAATACTGCAGCCAGCACTAGCGTAGTGGCAATAATAGGCCCAGTGACCTCTTTCATCGCCTGCACGGTAGCATCGAAAGGTGTTTTACCCTCTGCGATATTTCGCTCTACGTTTTCCACCACCACAATGGCATCATCAACTACGATACCTATTGCCAATACTAATCCGAACAACGACAGCGCATTGAGGGAAAAGCCCATTAGTTGCATAAATGCGAAAGTACCTACCAACGAAATAGGAACCGCCACTAAGGGAATAATTGAGGCGCGCCACGTTTGCAAAAACAGAACCACCACCAGCACCACCAACAGCACGGCTTCAAAAAGGGTGTTTACCACCGCTTCTATGGAGCCCCTAACAAACACAGTGGGGTCGTAAACAATGTCGAACTCTAGCCCTTCAGGAAACAGCTGTGACAATTCAGCCATGCGAGCACGGACATCGTCAGAGATCTGTATTGCATTTGAACCTGGAGCCTGAAAAATAGGGATTGCCGCAGCCGGCTTGTTATTAAGCAGCGAACGTAAGGAGTAAGTATTTGCCCCAAGCTCTATACGCGCTATATCTTTTAGGCGCGTAATTTCACCATCATCGCCGGTTTTTACGATGATATTTTCAAACTCTGACTCGTCTTTTAAACGGCCGCGAACGTTAATTAACAGCTGAAATTCACTGGACCCATTAGGCTGTGCGCCCAAGCTACCAGCGGCAGCCTGTTGATTTTGATCAGCAATGGCGGCAACCACGTCGCCGGGGTTCATTTGCAGAGCAGCAAGCTTACTTGGGTTAAGCCATACGCGCATGCTGAACTCACCTGCGCCAAATAAACGCACCTGACCAACACCATCAATTCGCGCAAGTTCATCTTTTACATTTTGATCGGCGTAGTTCGACAAATACAGCATGTCGTAGCGATTATCCGGTGACGTTAAATGCACCACCATGGTTAGATTTGGAGATGATTTTTCGGTCACTACGCCAAGGCGCTGTACTTCTTGTGGCAATCGAGGGGTCGCGCGATTAACACGGTTTTGTACTAGGGTTGTGGCATCGTCTGGGTCGGTACCAATGGCAAAGGTAATAGTGAGCGTCATGCGTCCATCGCTTGTAGCCTGCGACGACATATACAACATATTTTCTACGCCGTTAATTTCTTGCTCTAACGGAGTGGCGACGGTTTCTGCTATTACTTCAGGGTTGGCACCAGGATAGTTAGCCGTGACTACAACTGTGGGTGGCACCACTTCTGGGTATTCAGTAATGGGTAGCTGCCATACCGCAATGGCACCACCGATAAATATAAGAATGGACAATACGCCGGCGAATATCGGCCGGCTAATAAAAAATTGCGAAACATTCATTACTTAAGGCCTGCCGTTGCTGAACCGGTAGAAAATGAACCTCCTGATAACACGTCTTCTACTTGCGCCATGTTTTGGGTAACTTGCGTTGCGCTATCAACGCGAGACTGCCAATGCTCTAAGTTTGCAAGGGCATCTTCATCACTCATAGGAACTTTGTTTCTGGCCACGGTTGCGCCCGGGCGAACTCGTTGAAGTCCGTTAACTACAATAGTGTCGTCTGTAGAAAGCCCTTGCTTAATAATGCGCATGCTTCCTACTTTGTCACCTAACGTGACTGGGCGGTACTCCGCTTTATTGTCATCATTTACCACAAGCACGTACTTATTATTCAGGTCGGTGCCTATGGCTCTTTCTTTAATTAGTATGCCCTTCTCGTTGGTATCACCCGCAAGTTTCAAATGAGCGAACAAGCCTGGAATTAAACGGCCGTTTTCATTGTCGAACACAGCGCGTACGCGAAGGGTTCCGGTATTTGCATTAACCTGGTTGTCAATAAAGTCGATTTGCCCCCAGTGCATGTAATCATTCTCGTTTGCCAAGCGCATTGCTACTGGCTGCTCACTCACTGCAGTAGAGGCATTGGTTTTATCAGATAAGTAATTAAGGTAGGTTTGCTCGTCAATGTCGAAGTAGGCATACAGACGGTCGGTAGACACGATACGGGTAAGTTCGGTCTGCCCTGCGGTAACAAAGTTACCCTCGGTAATATTGGCGCGCGATACACGACCTGAAATAGGCGCTTCAACACGGGCAAAACCGCGATTTAATCTAGCAACTTCTAATGACGCCTGCGTTTGATTTAAACTCGCCATCGCCTGATTCTTCTCGGCTAATCGAGCATCTAACACTTCTTCTGATACCGCTTGAGTTTCACGCAGCTTAAAGGCACGGTCGTAATTTTGCTTGGCAAGAGATAGTCGGCTTTTGGCTTCTTCAAGCTGCGCCGTTAAACGGGATACTTCTGCTTTAAACATTCTGTTGTCGATAAGAAATAGAGTTTGTCCTTGCTCAACATATTCACCCTCTTCATAGGCAACAAAATCAACATAGCCTGAAACACGAGGGCGAAGCGCTACAATATGCGGCGACTCTAGGCGACCCGTAAAGTTGTCCCACTCGGTCAAGCGTTGTGATACCACAGTAGCCACATCTACCGGCACACCGTTACTCGCTTGCATCATTTGATCAGATTCCTGATTATCACCGCATGCAGCGATAAGTGCAGTGAGACCTACCACTGCCATAAAACGGGTTAAACTTTTCATTGCAAGATACTCTTTTGAAATTAGCTATAGGTTTGATGGCGCGCATTATGCTAAAGTCTAAACAATAAAAATAATTATATTTTCATATGCAACACATCATTTAATGTGATACTTTGAGGTTATGTAACACCCTTGTTAACCGCACATATATATAGCGTAAAAATTGGCTATAAACGCTTAATATTGAGGCTACATTCAGGTTTTTAATGGAGACGGCAATGCGTCCACATGACTTAAATTTATTGATGATTTTCGATGCCATCATGACAGAGGGCGCGATTACACGTGCAGCAGACAGGCTTTCAATGACACAGCCCGCTGTATCGAACGCCTTATCAAGAATGCGCACCGCATGGAAAGATGAGCTGTTTGTAAAAGACGGTAGAGGCATTCAGCCTACGTCTTACGCAAAGAACCTGTGGAGTCAAATTCAAGGGCCGCTGGGAGAGCTTGAAGTAGCGGTTAACCCCACCGATTTCAATCCGGCCACTGCCAAACGCACTTTTCGTATAGCCGCCACAGACAGTATTGTTTCCATGGTATGGGGCCCTCTTAGAAAGGTGATTGAAAATGAGGCACCTGGCATTAATATTCACGCTATTCCTAATTACGACATGGAAACAGACAAAATATTAAAAGACGCCGAGGCTGAGTTAACGTTTTCAAAGCATCAAGAGCCTGATTCAGTCATACGTGCAGAGCATGTGCTAGACCCGAGTTGGGTGGTAATAATGCGCCCCGATCATCCTCTTGCAGCGTCTCAACTTACACTGGATGACTTTGTAGCAGCTGATCATTTGTTGGTGTCGGTCACTGGCGATGTCACGGGCCCAACCGACCAAGTATTGGCTAACTTGGGACTTAAAAGACGGGTTGCCATGTCGGTTAATCAGTTTTATAACGCTACCCCACTTTTGAAAGAGAGCAATCTTATCTGCGTAGCGCCATCTCTGGTGGTAGAGAAGGAAATATTTTCTGGTGAACTGGCTGTATTCGAAACGCCAGTGGAAATTGTCAGCTCGCCACTTTCGGTAATGTGGCACAAGCGCCAAGATCAAGACGCAGGGTTGCAATGGTTGCGGGGGCTGGTTGTGAAATTTATTCGCGAACGAGTTCAGCGTCATGAATTACTGTTGTCGCAATGCTGTAGAAAAGCGTACTGCGCCGATACGGTGAAACGTCTTATGGCGCAGCGCAATATGGATAGCAGTGAGTTTACTCCAGCGCACTTACAAACCGCTAACGATGCAGTAGCAGGGCCTGAGCCCGAACCTGTACTGAAAGACAAGGTTATAGCTTAACATTTACCTTTAAAAATTAAAAAACCCGCTAATTAGCGGGTTTTTATTACATCAGAAAAAAGCGATTTATTTCTTTTTCTTTGCCTTAGGGTTTGGCAAATCAGTGATGCTTCCTTCGAATATTTCAGACGCTAGTCCAATTGATTCGTTTAGCGTAGGGTGAGCATGAATGGTAAGTGCAACATCTTCACCGTCAGCACCCATCTCAATAGCTAGGCCAATTTCGCCAAGCATTTCGCCCGCGTTAGTACCAACCATTGCACCACCAATAACGCGACCAGATTCTTTATCGAAAATCATCTTGGTCAAACCGTTAGTCGAATCTTGAGCAATTGCGCGGCCTGATGCAGCCCACGGGAACGACGCTACTTCGTAGTTTACGCCCTGCTCTTTAGCTTCTTTCTCAGTTAGACCAACCCAAGCAACTTCTGGCTCTGTGTAGGCAACTGATGGAATGGCACGTGGGTCGAAGTAGTGCTTCTGACCTGCAACCACTTCTGCAGCAACATGACCTTCATGTACCGCTTTGTGTGCAAGCATAGGCTGACCTACAAGGTCGCCAATGGCAAAGATATGCTCTACGTTAGTGCGCATTTGCTTATCAACATTGATGAAACCACGCTCATCAACATTAACGCCGGCTTTATCAGCACTTACTAGATTACCATTTGGCTTACGGCCAACTGCTACAAGTACTTTGTCGTAACGTACTGGCTCAGCAGGTGCTTTCTTGCCTTCAAACGTAACGTACAAACCATCGTCTTTTGCTTCAACCGCAGTTACTTTGGTTTCTAGCATGATGTTGAATTTTTCTTTGTAGTCTTTCATGAATACTTTCATGATGTCTTTATCGGCAGCTGGAATAAGCTGGTCTAAAAACTCAACTACATCAACGTTTGAGCCTAGAGCTTCGTACACTGTACCCATTTCAAGACCAATGATACCACCGCCAAGGACTAGCATTTTCTCTGGAATATCTTTCATTTCCAAAGCGCCAGTTGAGTCGATTACGCGATCGTCTTCGGGAATGAATGGCAAGCTGATTGGCTCAGAGCCTGCAGCAATAATTGCTTTTTCAAACGTAATAGTGGTAACGCCGTCGTCGCCTTGCACTTCAAGAGTGTTGCTGCCCGTAAACTTACCGTAGCCTTTCACATGCTGGGTTTTGCGCATTTTAGACATGCCTGCAAGACCGTTGGTAAGTTGCTTAACAACGCCGTCTTTGTAGTCACGAATTTTGTCTAAATCAATCTTTGGCTCACCAAAGCTCACGCCATGACTTGCCAAGTGCTTTGCTTCTTTCATTACTTTCGCAACGTGGAGCAGTGCCTTTGACGGAATACAGCCAACATTAAGACATACACCGCCTAATGAATCGCGCGAATCTACGATAACTGTTTCAATGCCTAAATCGGCTGCACGGAATGCTGCAGAATAACCGCCAGGGCCGCCGCCCAGTACCACTAATTGCGTTTTAATTTCGCTCATTGTGAACCTCAATCCTCTTTTTTGATTATGCTAACACGCGTTGCTTACACATATAGGCGTTAGCATAACCTAAATACCGCCCTAAGGGCCTATAAAATCGTCAAAAATGTTAAACACATTGTAAACATTTTACGATTTTCTTTTAAAGTATAATTCTACGTAAGTCAGTTAGGTTAGCAGCAACTTCTGCAGCAAACCTTGCACCTACAGCACCATCAATAACACGGTGGTCGTATGACAAGCTTAACGGAACCATTAAACGAGGTTCAAATTCACTGCCATTCCACTTAGGTTTCATTTCTGATTTAGAGACACCTAAAATACCCACCTCTGGTGCATTTACGATTGGCGTAAACGCCGTACCGCCAATACCACCTAGGCTAGAGATAGTGAACGTGCCGCCCTGCATATCGGCAGACTTCAACTTACCTTCACGTGCCTTCTTAGACGTATCAATTAGCTCTTGAGACAGTTGCTCAATACCTTTTCTGTTTACATCTTTGATTACAGGTACGACAAGGCCGCCAGGAGTTTCTACCGCAATACCAATATTGATAAACTTCTTAATGATCAAGCTTTCGCCATCTTCAGATAGCGACGAGTTGAACACTTCGTATTTTTCTAGCGCTTTCGCTACGGCTTTCATAACAAAAACAAGTGGCGTGATCTTTAAGCCAGACTTTATTTTTGCATGATAAGCATTCTGCTCTTTACGGAATGCTTCAACGCCAGTGATATCAGCTTCATCAAACTGCGTAACGTGTGGAATAGTAGCCCAGTTACGATGTAAGAACGGCCCAGAGATTTTCTGAATACGCGATAACTTCTGCTCTTCAACTTCACCAAACTTGCTGTGATCAACAGGTTTAACCGGCACAATTTGAAGTACATTGTCACCCACAGGTGCATTACCTGACGCGGCAGCCGTTTTAGGCTTAGCCAATTCAGCTTTTACGTATTCTTGAACATCTTCTTTCAAAATACGATTCTTACGACCAGAGCCTTTTACCAAGGTGAGGTCTACACCAAATTCTCTCGCTACTCTGCGCACCGATGGTGAAGCATGAGCTTTTCCGTCATTACTTTCTGTATCAGAGCTTGAGTGTGCTTTAGCCGGCCCAGGCTTTTGTGCTGGCGCTTTTGACTTTTCTTCAGTCTTCTTGCCCGCAGCTTCTTTACTAGAAGAGTCTGACTGCTTAGGTGCTTCAGATTTACTTTCTTCTTTTGCTGAAGAGGCTGACGCGCCACCGCTAGTTTCTAACTTCACTACTAGGGTGCCTTGCTTAACCTTATCGCCTGTTGAAATAAGCACTTCTTTTACCGTACCTGAATGTGTCGATGGCACATCCATGGTGGCTTTATCGGTTTCAAGGGTAATCAGACCATCTTCTTTTTCAATGGTATCGCCAACAGATACAAGTACGTCGATAACGTCGACTTCACCGTCTTCACCAATATCAGGGACGGATACTTCAATCACTTCACTTGAAGACGAATCAGAAGATGCGGCGCTTGACGACTTAGCTTCCTTTTCGGCGCTATCTGAAGAGTCAGTGCTCGAGCTTTCCGTGCTTTCTGTGCTTTCAGATGAGTCAGAACCACCCACCTCAAGCTTGATAACCACGGTGCCTTCTTTAACTTTATCGCCATTGCTTATGAGAACTTCTTTTACGGTACCAGCATGGCTTGATGGCACGTCCATCGTTGCCTTGTCAGTTTCTAGCGTAATTAAACCATCTTCTTTTTCAATGGTATCGCCTACCGCAACTAGCACGTCGATAACGTCAACTTCGCCGTCTTCACCAATATCGGGTACAGCAACTTCAATCACGTTGCCGCCTGAAGACTTAGCAGAGTCTGATGTTGATTCGGACTCTTCTTTAGGCGATTCGTTTGAAGATGACTCACTGTCCGACTCGGCGTCTGCTGAGCTACTTGCCTCAGAATCATTAGCTTCAGAATCATCAGCCTCAGAGCTGTTCTCCTCAGAGTCAGCACTGGTTTTGATTTCGCCGATAACGTCGCCTTCTTTAATCTTGTCACCCACGGCAACAGATAGGCTTACTATTTCGCCTTCAAACGGCGCAGGAATGTCCATAGATGCTTTATCGCTCTCTACAGTAACAATCCCTTCATCTGCCTCTAATGTGTCACCAACGGAAACACACAGTTCGATAACTTCAACTTCGTCACCACCAACATCGGGAACGACAATCTTTTGAATATCTGACATATGTAAAATACCTTATGTGTCTGTGACTACGCGTAAAGTGGGTTAAGTTTTTCAGCGTTAATTTCAAAACGCTTAATGGCATCTGCCACCACTTTTTTCTCAACGTCACCGCGCTGTGCAAGTTCGTAAAGTGATGCCACTACAATGTAGGCAGCATTCACTTCGAAATGCGTACGCAAGTTTTCACGGCTGTCACTTCTTCCGAAGCCGTCTGTACCTAAACAACGATATTCTGTATCGATGAAAGCGCGGACTTGATCAGAGTAGTTCTTCACGTAATCAGTTGCAGAAATTGCTGGGCCTGCATCTTTTGTGATCACTTGGCTAATGTACGGTATTTTTTGCTCTGCTTCTGGGTTAAGCATGTTCCAGCGTGCAACGCCTTGACCTTCACGAGCCAGCTCGTTGAAAGATGTTACCGAGTACACGTCAGAAGACACATCGTAATCGTCACTAAGAATTTGTGCCGCTTTGCGCACTTCATTCAAAATAGTGCCCGAGCCCATCAATTGAACATTGTGCTTAGCTTTCTTACCTTCAACACGCTCTAGCTTATAAATACCTTTGATGATTTGCTCTGCAATATCATCATCTTCAGGCATCGCAGGGTGCTGATAGTTTTCGTTCATTAACGTGAGGTAGTAGAAAACGTTTTCGTTTTCACCGTACATACGGCGCAAGCCATCTTGTACGATAACCGCCACTTCGTAGCCATACGTCGGATCGTACGTTACACAGTTAGGAATTAAGTTAGCCTGTACATGTGAGTGGCCATCTTGATGCTGTAGACCTTCTCCATTCAGTGTTGTTCTACCTGCTGTAGCACCTAATAGGAAACCACGGGCCTGACTATCACCCGCTGCCCAAGCTAAGTCGCCAACACGTTGGAAACCGAACATTGAGTAGTAGATATAAAAAGGAATAGTGGTCGCGTTACAGGTTGAGTAAGACGTACCCGCCGCTACCCAAGACGCCATAGCGCCTAGCTCGTTAATACCCTCTTGCAATACCTGGCCTTTCTTATCTTCGCGATAGTAAGCCACTTGGTCGGCGTCTTGTGGAACGTATTTTTGTCCCTCATTAGCGTAAATACCTACCTGACGGAACAGACCTTCCATACCGAATGTACGGGCTTCATCAGGAATAATTGGCACAATGCGCTTGCCAATTTTCTTATCTTTAAGCAGCGCGTTAAGTACGCGAACAAAGGTCATAGTAGATGACACTTGACGATCGCCTGACCCTTTTAAAATAGCGTCAAAGGCTTTTAACTCTGGTACTTCTAACTGCTCTTCTGCTTGTTCTCTGCGCGCTGGAAGGTATCCGCCAAGGGCCTCACGGCGCTCTTTCAGATACTTAAGTTCTTCACTGTCTTCTGGGAAGCGATAGTACGGAAGATCCGCAATTTTGTCGTCTTCAATTGGAATATTGAAACGGTCACGGAATTTCTTAATAGATTCCACTTCCATTTTCTTCACGTTGTGAGCCACGTTCTGTGCTTCACCCGATGAACCAAGACCAAAGCCTTTAACGGTTTTCGCAAGAATAACCGTTGGGCGACCTTTGGTATCGATGGCTTTTTGATATGCTGCAAATACCTTAACCGGATCGTGACCACCACGATTTAAGCGCCAGATGTCTTCATCTGAATAGTTAGCCACTAACGCTTTCGTTTCTGGGTACTTGTTAAAGAAGTTTTCGCGGGTGTACTTACCGCCCTTCGCTTTACAGTTCTGATATTCACCGTCTACGGTTTCGCCCATAAGCTGAATAAGCTTGCCTGATTTATCACGGGCAAGAAGCTCATCCCAGTAACTACCCCAAATAACTTTAACCACTTCCCAGCCTGCGCCGCGGAATGTGCCTTCAAGTTCTTGGATAATTTTGCCATTACCGCGTACAGGGCCGTCTAAGCGCTGTAAGTTACAGTTAATAACAAATGTTAGGTTGTCTAAGCCTTCGCGAGACGCTAAGCCAATGGCACCCAATGATTCTGGCTCATCACACTCACCATCACCCATGTAGCAGTATACGCGCTGACCTGAACAGTCTTTAATACCGCGGTTAGTGAGGTATTTTAAGAAACGCGCTGTGTATATCGCTTGAAGTGGACCAAGGCCCATAGATACTGTTGGAAACTGCCAGTAGTCTTTCATCAAATGCGGGTGCGGGTACGATGATAGTCCATCGCCGTTACACTCTTGACGGAAGTTGTTTAGCTGCTCTTCCGTTAAGTTACCTTCGATGAAAGAACGAGCGTAGATACCTGGGGAGATGTGGCCTTGAGCGAATATAAAGTCGCCGCCATTACCATCTGTTGGCGCTTTGAAAAAGTGGTTAAAGCCAACATCGTACAGCATGGCTGAAGAGGCAAAGCTACCAATGTGACCACCAAGTTCTAGGTCTTTCTTAGACGCGCGTAACACTATCATCAATGCGTTCCAACGAATTGCAGCACGGATGCGCGCTTCGATAGTGAGATCGCCTGGCATGTTAGGTTCTTGCGCTGCAGGTATAGTGTTGATGTACGCTGTTGTTGCGTCGTACGGTAAGTGAGCTCCGCTACGGCGAGCTTTATCAACAAGCTTCTCAAGTAAGTAATGAGCGCGTTCTACACCTTCCTCTTCGAATACAGATTCGAGTGCATCTAGCCACTCTTTAGTTTCTTGAGGGTCCACATCTTGGTGCATCATATCAGTCATGGTGCCATCCTATTTTTGCTTATATAGAGAATCCTCCTTACGCAACATTTACACCCTGCGTTGAAGGAGGAATACTAAACTACGTTGTACTCACAGTGACCCGTTCTGGCTCACCTGCTTGGGCAGTGGCACGGGTACAACCCGACCGGCCTCTGCGAATAATTAACCGCGAGCAGCATGCTCGAGGCTAAATCTCTAAACGACGCAACGCTCGCTGAACACGAGTGTCGCGCTGATTAATGGTTAACAGCGTTTTTTCAATAAACGCCAAATGCGTGTTACATGCTTGGCGAGCCGCTTCTGGATCTTGCGACGCTATGGCTTCCACAATTTCTCGTCGCTGTTTGGCAATATCTGCCACGGCATCAGTGTGCATCGCCAGCATGTCTAAATTTCGTTCTATGTTGTCAACCAACATACTTTGCATGGTACTCATTACGTGAAGCAGCACCATATTGTGCGAAGCTCGAGCCATGATGATGTAAAACTGGCCTAGCGCCTCGGCCTGAGCGCGCTTACTCTCGCTCACTTTTGGCGACGGAAGCTCATTTAATGCTTGAGTTAGTGCATCAATATCTTCTGGTTGCCCACGAAGCGCAGCGTAATAAGCCGACATACCTTCTAAGGCATGGCGAAATTCGAGTAAATCAAACTGAGTTTCTGGACGTTTGCTCACTAAATCCATGAGTGGATCTTTCATTGCTGCATTGAGATTGCGGTTGACAAACGTACCGCCACCTTGCTTCCTTTCTACCAGACCACGGGCTTGCAGATTACCAATAGCTTCACGTAAAGAAGGACGAGACACATCAAACTTCAGCGCAAGTTCTCGCTCTGGCGGCAATTTTTGCCCCGCCAACAGAGAACCATCAAGAATCATAGATTCAAGTTGCTCAGTTATGACATCTGCTAGTTTTTTTCGCTGCTGACGCATGCGGCCCCTGTCTCTGTAAAGAATCCTGTAGTGAAGTCCTTAAGTGGTAATAACAGTTGTGAATACGCTAAATTAGTGACATTAATGTAAACTCAACTCAAATTGGTAATACCATTTTACCTATACAGTTTAAGGCAGATCGTTTTGGAGGTAAATACTCTCAAGCATAGCAAACCTGACTGAGTTTGCTGTCTGTTAAGCTTTATTGTTGAATTTGTTAAGAAAAGTATTTAAACCATTACTGGTCTGATGAGAAGATGGAAGCAGGTGAAAAGACAAAAGCATCTGATCTAGCAACAGTTTTTTACTAGACCAAATGTTTTCATCGTTTTAAATGTTAAAAATAGTGATTATGCGAGGCTACCTATAACCGTAAGTGCCGAAGTAACAACCAGTAAAAAAATAACATTACGTTTTGCTAACTTTACAAGTACCTTGGGTTCAACCGATGCATTTTCAGCCTGTAGCGCTTGTTCTTCCGGCGTTAGCATTTCAGCTTTCGCCGAAATAATCGTGAGTACGTCGTAGGCAGATACATCTAATTGCAGCGCATATTTAATCCATTCCGGTAATGCGCGAGAGAAGTGCCCCATCATCAACATACCAAAGGCAGTAATACGCACTGGAATATAATCTAATGCGAACATGAGACGGGCTGAAGTTTCGCGCATGGGATGATTAGCAGCACATAGCGCTTCGGTAGTACTTCTACTCAGGCTATAGAATAATGCGCCAGGCGCGCCAAACGCAATAAACCACAGCATAACAGCGGCGTAATGCTGATAATTAAGCCATGTTAAATGTTGCCCAAAGCTTTGGCCTTGGTATTTTGCGCTACTCGTGTCGTCAGTCTCTTCATCGCTTGCGTTTTCGTTAAGACTACTTTGACTATCACGCTCATTGGTACAGTGGCCCAATTGGTCGGTGTACATACTACAGGCCTGCAAATCATTTCGCTCGGCCGCGTTTAAGAAGCATTTATACGTGGCCCTTAGTGCAGGACAACCAATGCAAATAAATAGGACAACGCTTTGCTCTATAAACGTAAGAAAAGCGCCGAAAATAAAATATTCTATTGCTGCAAGTACAACGGCGGGAGCTAGCAGGCAAAGATACAATGACGCAGACGTGTTCTTTTTAGACAACCAGCGCTTTTCAATAAGCCACTCCCGGTATTGACCGGCGTATTTTTCAATATGCCAACGTGGTTCTTTACTTACTAATCGCTCTAAACTAAGTACTAATAGCAAACTCATTAAAATCATGTGGTAAATCGCTTCCAGTTATTTGACGCAATACAGGTATTTATCTTAATTGTTGATTAAGCCTGACTAAACGCGGTGACCCACTTTATAGGCATTCATTTTATTACTCATTTACGACTTAGTTTACTACTTTGTTTACTAAGAGTGGCCTACAGTAAATTGATAAGGGTCTTTCTATACCTAGCCCAATCAAATGCAACGCCAGGGTCGGTTTTTCGCCCTGGCGCGATATCGTTATGACCTACGATACGCCCTAACGAGATATGAGGATAGTGCTTAACGATGAAATGGGTCAGTTTTGTCAATGCGGTATACTGCTCATCGGTGAAAGGAAGTGTGTCTGTGCCTTCAAGTTCGATACCAATGGAAAAGTCATTACACCTGCTTTTACCCTGATAAGTGGACAGACCTGCATGCCATGCCCGCTGATTAAATGGAACAAATTGTTCAATTTCACCCGTACGATATATTACACAATGTGCCGATACCCGCAGACCAGCAATTTCTCGGTAAAAAGGGTGTTCATTAATATTAAGCTGCCCCATAAACAAATCCCGAATTCCTGACGTACCAAATTGAGAGGGTGGTAGAGAAATATTGTGAACCACCAGCAGGCTTACTTGTGCGTCATCAGGACGAGCATCACAGTGAGGAGACGGTACAAAGGTCGCATTGTCGTATTTCAACATAGGGTGAAGCACCTCGGTGTGGGTTGTACTCATGTGTTTGGCAGCATTTTTAAGTATTAGATGCCTGTCATATAGAAGTGTTACATTCCTGTACTGGCAAAATCAATAACTTAAGCCAAAGGCAGGTTTTAAAAAGCCATGAAAAAAGCTACGGAAACAACTAATATAAAAGCGATGATAAGCGCTCTAACGGGAGAGTAATGTCTCAGGAACACAATGAAACAAGCGCCGCTGGAAAGTGGATGGTGCTTTTAGCGTGGGTGTGCGGACTGGGTTTACTTGTGTATGTTTTTTCCGGCCTATTGGAAAAACAAGTTAACCCGAATAGCACGCCTATTTCGCAGCAAATGGGATCGCAAACCGAAGTGCGCCTTAAACAGAACCGTCAGGGCCATTACGTCACCAGCGGCTATATTAACGGTGAAGAGGTTGTCTTTTTAGTCGACACTGGTGCGACGGATGTTGCTGTGCCAGCGCATTTGGCCAGCAAGCTTCAGTTGCAGGCAGGCCGCCAAGCACTGGCAAGAACCGCAAATGGAACGGTCAGAATAGCCGAATCCACCATAGACACCCTTCGCATTGGCGATATCGAAGTACGAAATGTAAAAGCCAACTTAAATCCTGGTATGCAAGATAACCATATATTGCTCGGAATGAGCGTTCTTCGCCAATTAGAGTTTACTCAGCGTGGCGATTGGTTAATATTGCGTACCCTCTGACAAGACAAAGTGAAAAGACAACAGCGATGAAGATGACGTCACCCGATATACAAGCCATCCGCGAACAGGTTTCTCAAGCCCTCATTGAAGACTTAGGTGGTGAACTGAATGCCGATAACGACATAACTGCCAACCTAATTGATAAAGAAGTAACAGCAAGTGCCACTATTATTACCAGAGAGCCTTGCGTTATTTGTGGTGTTGCTTGGGTAAACCAAGCGTTTGCCTTAATAGATGAGTCAGTGTCGGTAACTTGGCATGTAAAAGACGGGGACCATGTAGAAGCCGATACGGTGCTAGTGAGTTTGTCTGGCTCTGCCCGAGCTATTCTTACCGCTGAACGCACTGCGCTTAACTTTTTACAGACCTTATCAGGCAGTGCAACAGTAACCGCTTCTTACACCAAGTATTTAGCCGGTACAAACACCAAAATTCTTGATACACGTAAAACCCTTCCAGGGCTTAGATACGCGCAAAAATATGCCGTACGCTGCGGCGGTGGGCAAAATCACCGTGTTGGGTTGTTCGACGCCTATTTAATTAAAGAGAATCACATTTTCTCCTGCGGCGGTATTCACAACGCAATAAGCCGAGCAAAAACAAACATGCCAGGTAAAACGGTCGAGGTAGAAGTTGAAAGCATTGAAGAATTTCAACAGGCCCTTAATGCCGGTGCGGATATTGTAATGCTAGACAACTTTACTAACGAACAGATCCAGCAGGCAGTAGCCATGAATAACGCACAGTGTAAGCTAGAAGTGTCTGGCAACATTACCGATGAGCGTTTGGCTTCGTTATCAAAACTTGGGGTAGATTATATCTCTTCAGGAGCGCTAACAAAGCACGTGCAAGCTATTGATTTGTCTCTGCGTATCCAGTTAGATTAAGGCTAATTTTGTTTAATTTTGCTCACAACAATTGCTGTCAATAAATAAGCAAGTTAGAAAATATACCGAAATCAACGGAAAATTTGCAGAATATAAACCTGCGACGAGCAGTTCGGCGCAGGTCAACATGTATAACATTAAATGTTGTGGTCTGTATTGCTCAACATACTTTGCCAGTAGGAATAGTTTTATACGAAAGTTCAATGACATAGAGCTGCAATGGTGTGAACGAACGTGTCATACTGACTGTGTCAGACATAGGTATAATTCTAGATACTTGTCATAGACAAAGAAAATTCTATACTGAGTAACAAGTACCAGGGGCGTTTAAGGACGACTCGGGTATAAACGTCAATTTGAATTTATTTAAACTTAGCGTGTTATACGCGTCCCGGAGATAGACCATGATGAAAATGAAAACTACAAACCAAAAAGGTTTTACCCTAATCGAATTAATGATTGTTGTTGCGATCATCGGTATTCTTGCAGCAATCGCATTGCCTGCCTATCAGAACTACACGCAGAAAGCCAAGTTTACTGAAGTATCCAATGCAACAGCAGCCGCTAAGACAGCAGTAGAGGTGTGCTACGCTTCCACAGCTGACCTTTCAGATTGTGTTGGCGGGAGTAATGGTGTACCTGCAACATACGCAGCTGCAAACGAAACTGCTACTTCACCTGCAATAGTTGGTGTTGATACTGATACCGCAGGCACTATAGAAGCAACAGCATACCCTGACATGAATATTCAGGGAGCCGCTGCTGGTAATGGTACTTATACGTTAACCGCCACTGAAAGTAATGGCCGCCTTCTTTGGGACGTTTCATGCGACCCAGCAGACTTATGCTAATTTTTGATTACATTTATTAAGAAATAAGCCCGGTTTTAACTGGGCTTTTTTTTAACGGCACAGAGTATGTTAGATGGCAAAAGCAGCAGTAACTTTCACATGGCAAGGTAAAGACCGAAAAGGCCAGTCGCGGAAAGGTGAAGTTTCCGCCGTATCAATTTCAGAGGCGAAAAACTTACTTCGTCGCCAAGGTATATCTGCAAACAAAGTAAAGAAGTTAGCAAAGCCACTCTTTGGCTCTGGCGCAGCAAAAATAACCGCTGCGGATATTTCCGTCACTTCACGCCAAATAGCTACTATGCTTAGCGCCGGTGTAACTCTTATCCAGTCTCTTGAAATGATTGCCCAAGGCCATGCAAAAGTAAGCATGCGCAAACTTTTAGGTGAGATAACCGAAGAAGTTAAAGCCGGAAACCCGTTATCTTCCGCCTTAAGAAAACATCCCAACTACTTCGACGATTTATACTGCGACCTAGTTTATACCGGTGAACAGTCCGGTGCACTCGAACTTATTTACGACAGAATTGCAACCTATAAAGAAAAAGCAGAAGCCTTAAAATCTAAGATTAAAAAGGCTATGTTCTACCCTATCGCTGTTGTAGTGGTAGCCTTCATTGTCACCACTATACTGCTTATTTTTGTGGTACCTCAGTTTGAAGAAATATTTAGTAGTTTCGGCGCTGAACTTCCCGCCTTTACACAGTTTGTATTAGGCATTTCTCGATTTGTACAAGATTACGGTATTTTTATCGCGATTGGTGTGGGTGTTGCTGGATTTCTATTTGGCCGTGCTTATAAAAAGAGCCAAAACTTACGTGATCGTTGCGATAGATTGGTATTGAAAATTCCTGTGATTGGCGAAATTCTAAAGAAGGCTAGTATTGCTCGCTTTACTCGCACCCTTGCCACTACTTTTTCAGCGGGCGTGCCCCTTATCGGTGCTCTTGAATCTGCCGCAGGCGCATCTGGTAATGCCGTATATAGGGAAGCGATATTATATATGCGTAAAGAAGTGGCTGGCGGTATTCCCATGCATGTGGCCATGCGTGCTACCAACGTATTTCCCGATATGGTGACGCAAATGATTGCTATTGGTGAAGAGTCTGGTGCTGTTGATGAGATGCTGAGTAAAATTGCCACAATATATGAAGCAGAAGTGGATGATATGGTAGATGGTTTAACCAGCTTACTAGAACCTATGATAATGGCTGTATTAGGCGTGGTTATTGGTGGCCTTATTATCGCCATGTACCTTCCTATATTCGATATGGGTAACGTAGTATAAATGCTTGAATGAACTCAGCGTCGAACTAGCACAAAGGCTAGCAAGCTCTCTCGAAGGATAGTGTAAAATCACTCAGTTTAAATACAATAACAAATAATTAGCTCGCGCTTTCGCGGGCTTTTTCTTATTCTGGTTGGTATAGGTAGCGCGTAAATACGTTGCCGATAACAGAATTACATTAATGGAACTGCTTTAATGGATGCAATAATTACCCTCAGTCAACTCCACCCAGAGTTCTTTTACGTATTCGTTTTTCTGGTTAGCCTAATGGTTGGCAGTTTTTTGAATGTGGTTATTTATCGCCTGCCAATTATGATGGAGCGAAGCTGGCAAGAAGAATACGACAGTTACTTTGCTGAAGAAAATAGTGATGAAGACGCCAATGCTGCTTCAACTGTTGCCCCTGCCCTTTCTCCCCCCTCGGCCCCGTTTAACCTAGTTAAGCCTGATAGCACCTGCCCTAAGTGTGGGCATACCATTCGGGCGTGGGAGAATATTCCAGTACTCAGTTATTTGCTTTTAAAAGGCAAATGCGCCAACTGTAAAACGAGCATTTCCCCTCGCTATCCGCTAGTAGAGCTTTTTACTGCTATCGCCTGTACGTTTACTGCATATCACTTTGGGCCAACGTCCCAAGCCATATGGGCCATTTTAATTACCTATGTACTTATTTCGCTTATTTTCATCGACGTAGACAAAATGTTGCTGCCAGACCAACTGACGTTGCCACTGCTTTGGCTTGGTTTGCTGTTAAGCACGAGTGACGTTTTTGTTGGCACTACCGATGCCATAATTGGTGCTGCTGCAGGGTATTTAAGCTTATGGTCTGTTTATTGGCTGTTTAAGTTAGTGACTGGCAAAGAAGGTATGGGCTACGGCGACTTTAAGTTGCTGGCTGCCCTTGGTGCCTATACTGGCTGGCAGGGCCTGCCGGTTATTATTTTACTCTCTTCTTTTGTGGGCGCCGTTATTGGTATTGCCATTATGATGATACAAAATAAGGGTAAATCGCTGGCGATTCCTTTTGGGCCTTATTTAGCAGTTGCGGGCTGGCTGACGCTTTTATACAAAGACGTTATTATTACCACCTACCTTGATATGGTTTTGTAGCAATTAGCTAAATAGCAAAAGCTGATTGTGTTCATTATCAGTTTATCAGTCAAATTTTAAGTTCAAGCTTATGGCTCGAACTTATGGCTCAAGCTGATAATTCAAGAGCAGCGACGCTGTCAAACAGCGCTGGTTTGGTAACTACAACATGTAACGAATAGACGTTTGTTTGACGTTCTTGTTTGACATTCTTGTTTAACGTGTTGGATAAACTGATTGGCTTAGTGTGTTTAATTAACGTGTTTGGGGAGAGTGAAAATTGAATAACACATTTGTTGTTGGCCTGACTGGCGGTATTGGAAGCGGTAAATCGGCAGCTACCGATTTGTTTAAAACCCATGGTATTGACGTTGTCGACGCCGATGAAGTAGCACGAGATGTAGTTTTACCTGGCACAACTGGGTTGCAGAGTATTGTCGAGCGCTTTGGCGACAGTGTATTGCTCAGCGATGGCACCCTTGATAGAGCACAACTTCGTAAGTTAGTGTTTACCGATAGCACAGCGAAAAACTGGCTAAATAGCTTACTTCACCCCCTTATACGGGAGCGTATGCAGCAACTGATAGCCGACACATCGAGCGCTTACTGCATACTCTCTGTGCCGCTACTTGTGGAAAACAAACTCACTACAATGTGCAACAAAGTCGTTGTAGTTGACTGCAGCGAAAGCACTCAGCTGACTCGTGCAGTGGAAAGAGATAGCAGTGATGTAGAAACCATAAAGAACATTATGGATGCCCAAGCTACCCGCGAAGAACGTTTAAATGCAGCTGATTATGTACTAGATAACAATTCAAGCTTACTATCGCTTGAGCAGCAAGTAGCAGATTTACACCATCAATTATTAGCGCAAGCCTCAAATACTCCTTCTTCCTAGAGCAATCCGCACTCCCTAGAGCGAGCCTTCCCTCTCTGCACATTTTTACAGTGGCTTATTCTCAAGTTAAGCAAGGCAAATAGTTAAAGACATCCCGCTGTAACAGCGATTGATGACAATTTGCCTGTTTTTGAAACTTTTTTGCTCATTTGGTATCTAAAGACTAGTTTGGTTGGTAAGTGTACTTGGCTTAATGGTCACTATGCTTTAGGCTTTACGCTTTCTCCTTACGTAATTGTATTTAAAGGATATCCATGAGCGACGCTGTATTCGAATTCCCTCTAAAGGAAAAGGTGCGTAATTACTTACGCGTAGAACAGCTGCTTGGGCAACTTAAAATTACGGCTAAGGCAGAGCAAAGTAGCTTGCAGCTTGTATTTTTTGAGCAGCTCTTTGAGCTGCTTGACCTTGTAGAGCGAATCGATCTTCGCTCAGATCTCACTAAAGATTTAGAAGCTCACGAAAAGAGCCTTGTTTACTGGTCAAAACATCCTAAAATCGACTCTACTGCCCTTGATCATGCGTTAAAAACCGTATTGCGTTTACGCCAAAAAATTAAAACTGAAGGTCGGTTTGGCAGTACGCTAAAAGAAGACAAGTTGTTAAGCTCCATAAGGCAGCGATTCGCCATACCTGGCGGTGCCTGTAGTTTTGATTTACCTAATTTGCATTTTTGGTTACATCAACCCCTTGAGCGTCGCTTAACAGAAATAGCGCAATGGTTAGACACCCTTGCCTTATTAGACGACGCTATCACGGTAGGCCTATCGTTTATTCGCGAACGAGGTCAATTTAAGAGTACTATTGCAGAGAGTGGCTTCTATCAAGGAGCAGCAGAAGACAAAAATGAGCTTATAAGAGTCAAATGTCGCACCGATGAAGGTTACTACCCAACCCTTAGCGGTAACAAATATCGCTATGCCCTTCGCTTTATGCTTTTCTCAAGTGATGACAGTAAGAGCGGTTCTGTAGAAGAAAACGTTCAATTCCTTTTAGCAGCCTGCTAACCTGTAGTTAAGAGCTACTCCTTACTAAAACCCGTACACATACTATGTAGAATAACTAGCATCTTGAACTTTTGTAATAGCTGTATCTACAGCGGATAATTGCTGTACCTGCAGAACATAGAGCCGCTTGTGGTCGATTCGTCCTAGTAGCTCATTCAAAGAATTAGCCTAGTTTATGCGTGGGTGAACACATGTGGTTTTAAGTTCTTAGCAAGGGTGAATATGCCCTAGACTATTGTTTTAGCATTCTTTTTGGAGAGATAGATGGAAGTAAAGTGTCCTATTTGTACCAAACCTGTTGTGTGGTCGCCACAAAGTGAATACCGCCCTTTTTGCAGTAAAAAGTGCCAGCTGATTGATTTAGGTGAATGGGCCGGTGAAGATAGAAAGATAGCCGGTAAACCAGCTCAAGATGCTACGCCGCAAGCTATGGATATAGAGGAAATAGAGGCAATGTTAGCGCAGCAGCCTAACGACTTCTTCAAGCACTAATTTGTCTATTTAAGGAACAACATGATTAACCATATCGCACTGGTAGGTGGTACTCACGGCAATGAAATGAGCGGTATTCAGCTTATTCAAAATTGGGAATCTAGCGGCATTCCTACTCAGTTTAGTGACTTGGACGTCACGCTTTATACTGCCAACCCTGCTGCTATCGCGGCCAACGTTCGGTTTTTAGAGGAAGATTTAAATCGTCAGTTTACTCCTGACGCCTTAAAATTCGATTCACCTCAAGCTGCCAGCACGAGTGAAGAACACAAGTTAGCACAAACGATTAACGAACAATTAGGCCCTAAAGGCAATGCTTCTACCGACTTGGTAATCGATATACACAATACCACCAGCAATATGGGTGCAACACTTATCATCCTCGATACGAGCGATGTGTACGTTAAAATGGCGCGTTACGTAAAGCAAAATATGCCAGAAGCTAATATTTTAGTGGAAGACGAAAAGCCCTATGCGTCTCACGGTTATTTGTGTACTACAGGTAAATATGGCGTGATGATTGAGGTTGGCGCCCAGCCTCAAGGTGTATTGCGAGAGGACGTGTACTTAGCCACACAAAAGATGGCAGAAGTTTTGTTGGCCTTTTGTGTTGCTTATAACAAAGGCGAGTGCGACGACTTAGAGGCCTGCGAGGCGTTTCGACTCGGTGAGAACATCGCCTTCCCATTAAATGATGAAGGCAACCGCACGGCTATGATCCATCATTCGTTGCAAGATAACGACTTTGTCCCCTTAATGCCTGGCGCGCCCATGTTTAGGCGTTTTGATGGTAAAGACGTTGTATGGGAGGGTACAGAGCCAACCTACCCGCACTTTATCAATGAAGCGGCCTATCACAAACTAGATGTGGCCTTTGCCACCTCGTCACTAATTACGCTATAGCAGAACTAAAATCATACAAATAGGAGCGATATGCTTTGCACTTCAGTGCTTGGCGATATCGCTTCTCAGAATAGTTGTATTTTGGGCTCTCTCGCTTCTTCAACCTCTGTTTTAACACTGTTACCTTTATCCTCATTGATATCAAAGTGAATCTTACGCTGATCTTCCATAACGTAATTTTCAAACATCTTCTTTGTATTTAAGTTAAAAGTTTCATCAAACTCTTCTCGTGAATCAATATATGAAGAAAAATGGCCGAACAGTCCCACAATAGCATCTTGTTCTAGCTTTATGTGCTCTGCGCGCTGCCTTATGATATCTTGAAACTGAATTTTACCAATTGCCCCACTTACTTTCTTCGCGACTTCGCACGCACTTTTTTCAAAACACGCAAGCATTGCAGGATTTAAATCTTCTAATGACTTGTAGTGTTGAGTAATGCTTTTCAAGGAGCTTGAGAAACCACTTAGCAAGTCACAGGTTTCGTTGGACTGGGTAGATGCCAACATTTTATCGCCCTGAAGACGAGCAGCATCAAGCGCCGACTTTATTCCAAATTCAATTTTATCTGCTGCTTCAGAAGATTGCGAAGACAGAATACGAACTTGCTCTGCGACCACTGCAAAACCTCGACCATACTCCCCGGCTCTTGCTGCTTCTATTGCAGCGTTCAACGCTAGAAGGTTAGTTTGGTTTGCGATGTTTTTGACTAAATCCGTCAACTCTTTGAGTTTCTCCACTTCGGACATAACATTTTGGATAGACTCATTGTGTTCGATATCTTGCTCTCGCTGCTGGTTTATAAGAGTCTGTATTTGCGATAAGCGCGTTTCAACTTTTAAAAACTCAGAAGCACTTTCCTTCTTGCAATTAACACTTTGACGTTGGTTCATTTCAACGTTGTCCAAGCTGCTTTGAATGGAACTTTCGATCTCATAAAGCGCAGTCATTAGCTCTAATGACGCCTCTTCGGTAATCGTACTAATCCCATCAATTTGTCCTTTCAGTATTGCAACGTAATCGTTTACTTGATT
Source organism: Alteromonas genovensis (assembly GCF_010500895.1). Lineage (GTDB taxonomy): Bacteria > Pseudomonadota > Gammaproteobacteria > Enterobacterales > Alteromonadaceae > Alteromonas > Alteromonas genovensis. The sequence continues at coordinate 277,399 of NZ_JAAAWO010000001.1, read as the reverse complement.
ATGGGTATCGCTTAATTGACTCGACGCTTCTTTTAAATAGAGATTTTGTATGTGTATCTCTGCATTCAACTCCTTCCTCACCTTCTTCGTATTCCAAAAGCAGCTGAACAAAATTCCCGATGCAACGAGAACCATATCAAGAGCTCCACCAAGAGCCATTGATAAACTTGAGTGAAGATTTGCCCCAAGCCCTATAAGCAAAGAGAGGATTATGCAGGCACAAAACACCATTCTTTGAAGACTGAAAAAACTGACAAAAGAATCTATAGAGATTTTCATATTTGCAAATTTCATTCTGCTCGCTACAAACTGATTATCAAAAAAAGTTGATTTCTTCATCATGTTTAACCTTATGCTGCAGGAACCAGTTGCTTTACTACGCCAATGAGCTGATCGGGCTCTACGGGCTTAACCAACCAACCTGTTGCACCAGCTCGCTTCGCCTCCTCACGTCGGCTTTGCTGTGACTCAGTAGTCAACATCAGCATCGGCATAAACCGAAACTTTGTTTGTTGTTTTAAAGTCTGAATGAGATCTATTCCATTCATACCTGGCATATTTAAATCTGTGATGATGAGTTTAGGCGTGATCTCTTGAAGGTCTTTCATCGCAGCTTCAGCGCTGTTTGATTTTGTTACGGTATATCCTGCTCGCTTAAGTAGCATTTCCATACTCATTAGCATGGTTGCAGAATCGTCAATTAAATGTATTGTACTCATAGTGGCTCCGTTGTTACTGTGAAATCATGGCGTTACACAGTGCGTCGTAGTCTTTCGCTCCCCGACATTTAGGGGCGAACTCACTTATTGGCTTATTGATACTGAATGCTTCCGCTAATTTGATGCACTTGTGAATAGGGGAAAATACTTTTGTGTTCCCAAATCTCTCTCTCCACTGGTTAAGCGTTAAGCGATGAAGCCTCACGTTTTTTTCAACCATGACAGGGAGTAGCTTTATGCTTTTTGCTCTAAACTTTCTTTCTGACACCGCTTTTAAACAAGCAAAAAGCAGTTTATCTACACCATCCGAGCTAAGGGGCAATGGAGCTGCGGGTATAACGATTTCTGTAGCGGCTGCTAATGCAGCCATTAGCTGAGCATTGAGCGTTGGTGGGGTGTCAATAAGAATCACGTCGTAGCGTGCGCGCACTCTTGAATCATCACACCACTCTCTTACCGCTTGTAACTGGATCTGGCTTCCAATATCGGAACTTGTATTGTTCACTTCTGTGATATCAATATTGGGGTGCACTGCCACAAGTTGTTTATAAAAATGCTCAATTGGAAAAGCAGGCGTAATAGGGCTTTGCTCGCCTTGAGAGAATCCGTGTAGCACATGTCCTTGATTGTCTAAGTCTAATACCAATACACGTCGCCCCCTAGTCGCAAGACCATAGGCAAGGTTTACAACAGTGGTCGTTTTAGCACTTCCACCTTTCCTATTTGCGACCGTTACAACCCGCATCACAACCACACCTCTTTCGAATCGTGCGTTAATAGCTCTTTAAGCCAAAACAGTGAAGTGTCCTCAGGCATTATCGATATTGTAGGTTGGAACCCTAAAATCACTTGGTAGATAGCTGTATGTGCGGAGGTCAGCTCTTTTAAATTTAGCGAACGTCCAGAGGACTCCTGCAGCCAATTGAACAAGCTTTCTGCGTCCTCTATTTCGCAGTGCCCACGCAGCACCGCCACTTTTTTCTTCAATACTAATGGCATGCGAGTATCTCCTGAATATTTACAATCAGCAGCACACGCCCATCGCCTAGTAGTGCTGTACCTGAAAAGTGGGAATAGCCAGACAGGACTCCCTCTAAAGGCTTTTGAATAACATCTATTCCCTCGTGAAATTTATCTATCACCAACCCATGCTCGCCGGTAGGAGAAGTCACGATCAAGATAGAACACTCTTCTCCCTTTTCTTGATTTTCAAAACCAAGCGCCGAACGCAGTTCACACAGCGGGATTAACTTATCGCGGATAACAAGTACATTCTGATTGCGAATTCGTTGAATTTCACTTCGATGCACTTTTACTGTTTCAACAACCGCATCCATACTGACAGCGAACATTTGATCGGCGACCTCAAACATCATTACATGGTTTACCGACATGGTTTGAGGCAGCAAGAGTTTAAATGTGGTTCCAATACCGAGCTCGCTGCTCATCTCAATTTTTCCGCCGGCCTGATTTACCATGGTGCGCACAGCATCCATGCCAACTCCACGTCCCGATAAATCAGACACCTCTTCGTTGGTTGAAAATCCCGGAGCAAAGATAAGCTGAAGCGCGTCCTCATCATTCATTGTTTCTAGCTGATGTTCAGTGATGATGCCCTTTTGGAAGGCAAGCATTTTTAATTTTTCAGGGTCAATTCCTTTACCGTCATCGCGAATTTCAATGACAACGCTATCATCAAGCGGAGTAGCAATAAGATCTATTCTTCCTTTTTCCGCTTTACCCTGCTGTATCCTTAAATCTGGAAGCTCAATACCATGGTCAATGCTATTTCGCAGCAGGTGAATAAGCGGTTCAGACAGTGATTCAATTAAATTTTTGTCGAATTCTGTATCCTCTCCACTCATAACTAACTCAATTTTTTTATTAAGCTTTCTAGCAAGGTCACGCACCAAACGAGGATACCGTTCGAAAACATGAGATACTGGCACCATACGAATCTGAAGCACAGCGCTTTGTAACGACTCAGTTAAACGATTCACGATAGAAAAATGAGACTTAATCTGCTTACTCAACGCTTTACTTCCCCCTTCTTTTTCAGCTTGCTTTGCTAAGTAGGGTAAAGAATTTTTTGCGACAGCCAGTTCACCAACGATATCCATGAGATAATCAATTTTTTCTTGGTCGACTTTGAGCATTTTCACGACGTGGCGTTCTGATTTAGCCCCCTCTTCAGCGGGTGAATTTGAAGAAGCGTGTCTGTTATGCGAATCAACATCTATTGAATTACTGTCGTTCTCTGGTTGTGAATTCTCTAAAGGGGTGCTCGCCACAGACAAGGCGCGGTCTATCGCATTTCGTATGCTCTCCTCACAGGTCAAATCACATTCAATTGCAAAACGACACAGCAATTGTTGCGTTAGGTTCGCTACTGAAGGGAGCATAAGCTCGCGATTGTAATACTCTGCGTCAAGTAGTTTGCGCTGCTGTTGCAATAGCTCGACTTCATAGAGGCTGACAGATTTAACGTGTTTATTGTCTGTAAGCTGAAGAGATTCTAGCTTCACGCTACCTTGCATATGGGCTTGAGTAGAATTAGCAGGGTACTCATTTCCTTTTGCCAAATAACAGAGCACTGCATTTGTCATAGGGTCGTGATTACCCGAGGTTTGCAGTAACTCGGCAACACTTTGTATCTGCTCCAACTCACCATCTTCAATCGCAATAAGGAGACTTTCATTCGCAAGTTTCTCGACAGCGTCTCTTATTTCAGCGGCACAAGACAGTGCTAATTCGCGGCGAGAGATGTGCGATACGTGATACTGTCCCTCGTAATATGCCATATGGCTATCGATTTCACTTATATCCGCTTCACCGATGGCAACAAAAGAGAGAGCACTCTCGTAAATATCGCTTTCGCTTGTTAAAAGTGGAAATGCTGCTTTGAAACCCAATAAACCAGGCATTGTGATTAATACATTGAACGGATCTTCGCCCCGAAAAAAGCAGTCGTGATCTGGCTGATAGTCTATGAGATACAGGTTTTCACTTTGCGTTTTTGCCAAAAGAATGATTGCCGAGCTTGATGAAAACTTGGACGTGAATGTACCGATAGTGCTAGTGAATGGGCCAGCGCCAGGTGATTCACTCGCTATATTTCCAATAACATTTTCAGAAGACGATGAGACGGGGTGCGGCTGCTCTTCATAGCTGGTGACCTTTGGGTTGTCTGCATTAATGAATGCACGTAATGAATCGCTTAGTTTTACCGAAACTGGTTTCCATTCGTTCATGTTTTCAGTACCGAGTTCAAGCTCATCGAACCACGAGGATATTTGATCTAACACCTCTAATAGAAGGTCACCAATTTCTTCGGTATAAACGACTTCACTCGCTCGTAGACAATCAAGCAAATCTTCTGCGGCGTGCGCTAACGCGGTGAGGGGTTTAATATCGAAAAGATCAGAAGAGCCTTTAATTGTGTGGATGTCTCTAAAAATACCGTCGATGATACCGTTGTGAGAGCTCGAGGACTGTATCGTTAACAGGCCTCGACTTGCTGACTCTAGATTTTCTCTCGACTCATTAATAAATACATCTAGAAGCTCACTCATACCGCATCCCCTAATATAGCCCCAACAAGCACTTTGAGCTGTTCACTGTCTACAGGCTTAGACATATAAAAATTTGCACCACTTCTATAGGCCCGTTCCTCATCCAGCTTCGCTGACTCTGTACTTATCATGATGACTGTGGATGTGCGTAGCTCGTCACGTTGTCTGATTTCTTGGCATAATCGGTACCCGTCCATTTTTGGCATGTTGATATCAACCAAGAACAGATCAATAGGCGCTTTAAGCGCTTTCTCTAATGCTTCTACGCCATTTTCAGCCTCTTCTATGTGTCGGTTTATAGAAGAAATAACGCCTTTGTGAAACATACGAACTGTAGTGGCGTCGTCAACAATCATGATATTCTTCATCTCACTCACCCCCTGTCATAGGTTTTTGGTAAGCAATCACATCACCAAATCTTTTAATTTTAAACATAGACGTTATACGACTCATCGACTCAGAATGACCGAGAAAAATATACCCCCCTGGCTTCATAGCATCGTACAAAACTTGTGCTGCCCGCTTGCGTGAGTCATCGTCGAAGTAAATCAATAAATTACGACAAAATATGAGGTCAAAATGTCGAAACTGCTTCATATTGCTTGAAGATAAAATGTTGGCGAGAGTGAATGAAACAGAATCGCGAATATCTTCAATTAGTTGGAACTGCCCATTGTTTTCTACAAAGTATTTTCTTTGAATATCCACTGGAATATTTTGTACCGAGCGTTTTGAATAGAGTCCTTTCTTTGCTGCTTGCAAGACCTTGCTATCGATGTCTGAAGAAATTATTTCTACATCTCGATGTGATATTCCCTTCCAATATTCAAGCAACTGAATTGCAATAGAATAAGGCTCTTCGCCAGTGCTAGAGGGAACCGACCAAATCCTAAGATCTTCACCAGGCTGACGTTTACTATCAAGCTCGTCCATTATATGTTTAGTCATGGCAGAAAACTGATAGTCTTCACGAAAGAAGTACGTTTCGTTGACTGTCATGGCATTCACTAAGTTTTGAAATTCATCACCGCTTGCCTGAAATCGCATGAACGTAAAGTAGCTTTTAAATGTCGTATGCCCCGTGACTTTCATTCGTTCATAGAGACGTTTATCAACGAAATAACGCTTCCCATCTTCAAAGTGAATACCTGTTTTTCGATAAAACAGTGAGCGGAAGCGTTCAAAATCTGCTGTTGAAATTTTGTCTAATGATGCGCTACTCATCAGCTGAACCTAGCTGTTGATAGAGAATATTGATGACAAATTCTATGTACGAATTGCCAGCATGTCGTTCAGCAACCAATGGCAATACTTCCAACGTTGTGCCGTCGCCTACCTCTGTGAGTTTGTCTAATGCGGTTCCTACAACATTTATGTTCGTGTCCGTTAGAGCAATTTTATGTAGCCAGTTTGTAGCCTCTTTGTGTGCAACAGCGCCAATAATATCGACACAGAAAATTCGTACATCTGGATCGCTATCATCGATGATATTGTCAATTTGAGAGGCGAACTCAACAGGATTGAGCTGAAAAAGTTCTATAGCTCCATTTCGAACTTGAACGTTCTCTGATTTGAGCAAATCAAGCATCTCACTTGCTGTCTTTGACGAAAACATCTTGTCTAAAGCAGAGAATAGCGCCTCAATAATGGTAACGTCAGTCTCTTTGTGAAGCCGTTCGATGAACACTTCGTCCGCAGTGTCACTGGCCCCTAAATCACGAATTGCCCAGCGTCTTACCTCTATGTCACTTGAGGATAAATCGCGGATTAATTGTTCGTAGGTTCTGGCTACTGCACGGCGTTCTGACTCGCTCGATTCAGTATCAAAACTAACGTCATTTTTCTTTTTCAATCCCATTTGAATCTCCTCAGCGGCACAGTGTGTTCAATTTTCCGGAAATATGATGACTATCAAGGGTAAAACTGGCACATCCAGCCTCTATTAACTCTTTAGGCATGCCAAACACCACTGCAGACTTTTCACTTTCGGCAATTGTTATAGCCCCACCTTTGAACGCTTTACTCATAGCATGCGCCCCGTCATACCCCATTCCAGTGAGTTGAACACAAACCATATTCATCGGCTCATAGCAGGAGAGTGCAGACTCAACCATGCGATCTACACTCGGGTGCCATAGAAAAGAAGGACTAGAGGGAACAGGCCTGATAAAGATGTCTTGGCCTGATTTTGAGAATACGACATCCGAATCCCCTTTTGCTATATACACGCAGCCGCGTTTCAACTTAGTTTTATTGCCGGCTTCCATGACAGGAAGCGGGCAAATTCCATCCAACCGATTGCTTAGTGCGCTAGTAAATGAAGCTGGCATGTGCTGAGCAATTACGATAGGAGCTGGAAACTGTGGCGAAAGCTGAGTTAAAATTTGCTCCAGTTTTTTTGGACCACCAGTTGAAACTCCAATAAGCACGACATCCACCTGCTGGTTTGAAGATGTATTCTGCGGGACAGGGGCTGCAGTTGAATTTACTTTTCGAATTGTTCTTACTGGCTTAACCGCGTTTGTCAGAGCATGGATTTTATCAATTAGGGGAGCTTCTATGTCTGCAATATCACGAGATACGGTTCCGCCAGTTTTTAGTACAAAATCGGCGGCGCCTAAGGTGAGCGCTTCTAAGGTGACGATCGCACCTTTTTGAGTGAGCGATGAAACCATAATAATTGGGCAAGAGTATAAATCTTTCAAAATAGCTAAACATGTCATCCCGTCCATCACGGGCATATTGATGTCTAACGTAATGCAATCTGGTTGAAACTCAACGGCTTTGCTAAGTGCTTCTTCTCCGTTGCGCGCTATGTCAACCACAAACCCCTCCCTGATGAATAGGTTAGAGAAGTGTTTGCGCATAAGAGCGGAGTCATCGACGATAAGAACTTTAATGGGCATTTCTTGACCTCTCAAGCGATAAGACATTTAACCACGAGCAGTTTCTACAGCACTGTCGTGAAGCAACACACTAGGCTCGATAAGTTGGATAATGCGTTTTTCATCGCTGAGCTTTATTAACCTATTTAAAAATTCACTTTGTGAATCTGATAAGGAAGGTGCTTTTTCAATCGCATTTCGCACCACGGTTTTTACTTCAACAACGCTGTCTACAATAAAACCTGTACGTAACTTATTTTTCGTCAGTACAACAATCCTCTGACGCTCACAGCTTTGCGACGAAGGCAGATTTAAACGGCTTCTCAAATCGATAACAGGTAAAACTGTACCTCTTAAGTTAACAATTCCTTTCAGGTAGTGAGGAGTGCCTGGCACACTCTCTAGCTTTTCTGGTACACGAGTTATCTCTTGAGTGTCTTCAATACTAACGCCATACTCCTGTCCCTCAATCCAGAATATGACGTACTGTTCATAGTCGTCTTCGCCCACCGAATCTTGCTTAACCTCAGTCACGTTTTCCTCTCCTATAAGATTGGTTTCCATGGTACTTAGCGTATGTGATAAGGAACGCATGAAAATATTCTCTAACGAGATTATTGAAACTAAACTTTTGCCGCCGTCTCGTCGGTAAACCGCTTCAAGGAAGCCAGACTCTGCGCCATCGTTACAAACACTAGGAACAGGCTCCATCTCATTACTGCAAATTGACATGACGTTGCTTACCTTAGCGACAACGAAGCCAATACTTCCATAATGTGCGCTATGTATGATCACAATTCTGCTTGCATCGTTAATTTGAGAACTTTTCATGTGTATGGTCGACGCAAGATCGATAATAGGAATAATTCGCCCCCTGAGATTAACAAGCCCTAAAACACAAGGTAGGCTATCGGGTAATTGCGACATGGCATCTGGTACCCGCACTATTTCTTGCACGTCCTGTAAATGCAGAGCAAAGTCTTGAGCCTCTAGCGAAAAACACACAAGTTGCTGCAGGTCATCTGCCTCTTGTCCAATATTCGTCTTACTGTCAGCTGATGCAAAGTGAGAAAGGGTGGTATTTTTCGATTCTAGCTTTGCTATTGATTGTGCTTTAGCTAGTGAAGACACATTCAGAATTTGCTCAACGGGCATATCTGCTTGCTTTATAATTCCATCTAAATAGTCGTAAGCCACAGCGACCGCTTTACTATCGCTGTCGACCACGCAATTGCTTGGCACGCTGTACACCTTGAGAACTCGGTCTACAAGAAAACCAATACTCCCAAGCTCTGTATCAACTACAATAACGCGATTCACATCGGATACCACTGAAGGCTTGCCAAGTAAAATCATTGACAGATCGTAAACTGGCAGCACATTTCCTCTAAGATTTGCCAGTCCTTGCATTTGAGGCGGCCCTAATGGGACAGATACCAAAACTGGAACTCTGATGATTTCTCCGACTGATAACATTTGGAATGCAAAACACTCTTCTTGGATTAAAAAAGAAACAAATTGTTTTTCAACATCTGCGCTATCAGTGTGAACTTGTTCGGTTATACTCATCACTGCTTCCTCATCTTGACCGCTTCGTTTTAACCACTTTGCACAAACCACATTTAAATGACCGATTTCTATCGGCCACTCAAACTAACCGTTTTGCATTTCATCAGCTACAGATGCAATTTCTTCAATGGACTTAGCGAGTAACTCCATTCCCCTACTCTGCTGCTCGGCAGCCACAAGTGCTTGCTGACAGTTACTGCTGGCTTGCTCATTGGCAGTGGCAATTTGCTCCAGTCCTTTTTGCGCTTGTGTTACCCCTGCTGATATTTCCTGACCACTATCTTTCATTCCTTGGTTGAACTTAACGATTTCGCCAATATCAATACTGATTTTTTCCACATCTTTCATTGTTTGCTGAGCTTTTTGAACTTCCCGCGACGCGCTTTCTGCAACATTAGTAAGGTCAAATTTGACTTTAACTGTCTGATCTTGAATGGCTTTTATTAAGTCTTTGATTTGCTCTACGTTTTCCGCCGCTTCATCGGCTAAACTTTGAATATCGGAAGAAACGACAGCAAAGCCTTTTCCAAATTCGCCCGCTCTTGCCGCCTCCACAGCACCGTTAACCGCTAACATGCTAGTCTTCACTGATACTGTGGTGATAGTGTCTATAACTTTATCGATCTGTCGGGTCATTGCTTCCATGGTAGAAATGGATGAGACATTTTCTTTGCTGGTTTCAAGCGCGATATCAATTCCCGACACCATCTCTTCGATAAGTGTTTTATTCGTTGCGAGTAAGACAGAAATGGATTCACCTTTTTCTAAAGCTGTATCGCATTGGGAAGAGGCTTTATCCACACCCTCTCGCAGTATTTCAATGTTACCAACCGCCTGGTCAACCGCGCTTGCAGCTTGCTGAGCACCGTTGTTAACCTGAGTAAGAGCGGTTGATATTTCTGTTGATGACCGACTGATTTCTTCCAAGGTGGCAGAAAGTTCTTCAGCAGAGGAGGCGACTTCTTCCGCGCTTTTATTAATGTCAGTACTATTGCGAAGCTCCTCAGTTATGATTTCGAGCGACTGTGCGGCTTGCTCTGCTTGGGTCAGTGCAGCGCTTTGTTCAGCGACATTAGAAGAAACCTCTTGGGCGGCTGATGACTGCTCTTCGGCTGCGCAGGAAATAGCTTCTGAAGCAGTCTGAATTTCTGTTGCAGCATTTTCCATCGATTTAACCTGAGCTTGAAGCTCATAAGCACCATCCGAAATTGCTTGCATATCTTCCTTTATCGTACTGAGCTGCGAAGTGACTGTTTCTCCTTTTTTTACTTCTTCAAGTGCTGACTCAGAGGATGATTTCACAGAGTCTGAAACTTGGTTCGACTGCATTTGAATAGACTCTATTTGCCTTGCAATTTCAGATGCACTCTTATCAGATACTTCTGCTAAAGCGCGCACCGTATCAGCGACAACCGCAAACCCCTTACCGTGCTTACCCGCTCGCCCCGCCTCAATTGCTGCATTGAGAGCAAGAAGATTAGTTTGGTCAGCAATACGTGTCACTTGTTTGACCGCCTCGCCAATGTTGGAGGCCTGTTGCTCTAACTCACTCATCATCACAACAGAACGGGATTGATTTTCAGATGCCACCTTTACGCTTGACATCATAATCGCCAAATCACTGACTACTCTTTCAATATATTTTTTTAGCTCGTTGGATTTATCTAGCGTCGCGCTAGATAGCTCAGTTTGCTCTGCTAAACCGCCCGCAATTTGAGTGATAGCTGCCAGACTTTCTTGGCTTGCACTACTTGACTCTTCTGCTCCAGCCGAAATTTCACTAACCGCAGTTGAAAGTTGATCTGTAGCACTCGATGATTCGTTGATTCCACTTGCAAGCTCAGTTGTTGCCGTTGCAATCCGCTCAGCTGCTTGTTGTTGCCTTGCTAGCGTGCGCGCCTTTTTACGTGCATCTTCCGCTTGTTTCCTCATTCTAGCGTCAACGTTAACGGTGGGGGCAGAGCTTTGCTCGGTGTTTTTTTTGAGTGCCATGGGTTACCTCAGTACGGTTCAGGATAGATACGCCATTTACTATCAGCGACTTTCTGAACAATTTAGGTATAAATCAAAATACTAAAGTATAGAAATAACGAACTAAGGGAATTATGCCGCTATTGAAATTTCGGAGATACAAGCAGAATACACAAATGACACTAATGTCATATAAAAAAATAAAATATTGATCTGCAATATAAAATTTAAAAAGGTGACAATTGAAAAAATTGTCAATTATCTTTCGTCTAATAGGAGAAATTGTGAAAAGAAAATTTTTGAGTTTTTGCGTAACTGAACGCCATGTGTATGACGTTCAGTACAAAAAAGAGCTTAAAGAAGTGCTAAAGCTTGTATGATGGGTTTGTTCGCCGCAGGAAATTCATCGCTGTTAATGTCACTCAACGACTGCCACTTTGAAGGCTGCCCTTCTTTGCCGTGAGGCTCGCCGGTAAATTGCGTCACGCGATGCACATCTAGTTTTACGCGCTTATCGCCATAGTCATGCTCGATAAGTATTAACGGCTCGCTAGATAGCACGTCTATGCCAATTTCTTCAGCAAGCTCTCGCGTTAGTGCATCAGTAACCGTTTCTCCACTTTCCACTTTTCCGCCCGGAAACTCCCATTTCCCGCCTTGGTGAGCGTCTTTAGCACGAAGGGTAGTGAAAATGTTACTACCGCGGGCAACTACGCCCACGGCTACGTGTACTAGCTTCATTAATTCAGCTTACCGTGACACTGCTTATACTTCTTGCCAGAACCACACGGACACGGATCGTTACGGCCGACTTTAGGGCCATTTCTCACTGCGGTGCGCGGCGTATTGCTCGCTTCTTCTGGTTGCGTTTCAGAAGCATCTTGATGCTCAAAGTTCTTAGGAACATCGTCGGCTTGACGACGCTGCTCTTCCACTTTTTGCACGTCTTCTTCTGCTTGTACTTTCACGCGAGCAAGAATAGTGATCACTTCAACCTTTAGGGTCTCAAGCATTTGTGAGAATAGCGCGAAGGACTCTCGCTTATACTCTTGCTTTGGATTCTTCTGAGCATAGCCACGCAAGTGAATGCCCTGACGAAGATGATCCATAGCCGCCAAATGCTCTTTCCAGTGGCTGTCTAGGTTTTGTAGCATGACTGCTTTTTCAAACTGACGTAACACGTCAGCCCCTACTACTTTTTCTTTCTCTGTGTAAGCGCCTACTACTTCACCGTGAATGCGTTCACGAAGCTTCTCTTCATAAAGCTTGTCGTCGTTTTCTAACCATGACTGCACCGGTAAATCCACAGCGAAGTCTGCCTTCAAGCGCTCTTCTAGGCCTTTTACATCCCACATTTCTTCAAGAGACTGCGGTGGAATGTATTCGTCTACAACGCTCGTAATAACGTCTTCACGGATAGCAGAAATCGTTTCGCTGATATCGCCTTCATCGAGTAGTTCGTTACGCTGCTCGTAAATGACTTTACGCTGATCGTTAGCCACGTCATCGTATTCAAGAAGCTGTTTACGGGTGTCGAAGTTACGACCTTCCACTTTGCGCTGTGCATTTTCAATAGCGCGGGTCACCCAAGGGTGTTCAATGGCTTCGCCACGCTCCATGCCTAAACGCTTCATCATATTGCCCATTTTTTCAGAGGCAAATATGCGCATAAGTGCGTCGTCTAACGATAGATAGAAACGGCTTGAACCAGGGTCACCCTGACGGCCTGAACGTCCACGAAGCTGATTATCGATACGACGAGATTCATGACGCTCAGTACCAATGATGTGTAAACCACCAGCAGCGAGTACTTCGTCGTGTCTTATTTTCCACTCTGCTTTGATCTTCTCAACCTGAGCGTCGGTAGGATTTTCAATATTTTCAACCTCAGCCTGCCAGTTACCGCCCAATACAATATCGGTACCACGACCAGCCATGTTAGTCGCAATAGTTACGGCACCGGTTTTACCCGCTTGTGCCACAATGTCTGCTTCATGCTCGTGAAATTTGGCATTCAGTACTTTGTGCGGAATTTTCGCCTTTTTCAGAATACGCGAGATAAGCTCAGAGTTTTCAATCGATACCGTACCTACCAGAGTAGGCTGCCCACGTTTCACGCAGTCTTTTATATCTTCTACTATCGCTTCGTATTTTTCTTCAGCAGTTAAGTAGATAAGGTCAGCCATGTCTTTGCGCTGCATTGGCTTGTTGGTGGGAATAACTACGGTTTCTAAGCCATAGATATGCTGAAATTCAAACGCTTCTGTATCTGCCGTACCTGTCATACCCGCCAGTTTGTTATAAATGCGGAAGTAGTTCTGGAAAGTGATTGATGCAAGCGTTTGGTTTTCGTTTTGAATGCGTACACCTTCTTTCGCCTCTACGGCTTGGTGTAAACCTTCAGACCAGCGACGTCCTTCCATTGTTCTACCAGTATGCTCATCAACAATGACAATCTGATCGTCTTTAACAATGTAATCTACGTCTTTCGTAAATAGCTTATGGGCACGCAGTGCAGCATTAATATGATGCAGTAATGAGATATTGCCTGCAGCGAATAGAGATTCCCCCTCTGGAAGCACGCCTTCTTCCTGAAGAATTTCTTCTACGTGAAGCTGCCCACGTTCAGTTAAGTGAATCTGTTTGGCTTTAAGGTCAATGGTGTAATCGCCATCACCTTCTTGGCCTTCTTCATCTTCCTTTTCTTGCTGTACAAGTTGAGGAATAAGCACGTTTATTCTGCGATAGAGTTCTGAGCTATCTTCAGCTTGACCAGAGATGATCAAAGGCGTCCGAGCTTCATCAATTAAAATTGAATCAACCTCATCCACTACTGCGTAGTTTAGAGGACGCTGTACTCTGTCTTGGGGGCTAAACGCCATGTTGTCGCGTAGGTAGTCAAAACCGAATTCGTTGTTCGTACCGTAGGTCACATCGGCCTGGTAGGCTTGACGCTTCTCTTCAGAGGACATCCCCGGAATGTTACAACCGACTTCCATGCCCAAGAAGTTAAACAGTTGATTGCTCCACTGCGCATCACGTTTGGCAAGATAGTCGTTCACAGTAATAACGTGAACACCTTTACCCGATAATGCATTTAAATAGGTAGGCAAGGTTGCAGTTAGTGTTTTACCTTCACCAGTACGCATCTCTGAAATGTTACCTTGATGCAGTACCTGACCGCCCAACATTTGCACGTCAAAGTGACGCATGCCGTATACGCGTTTACTGGCTTCTCGCACTGTCGCAAACGCTTCATTTAGCAACGCATCTAGGGTTTCGCCCTTTTCAATGCGCGCTTTAAATTCGTCAGTTTTTGCTTTTAGCGCCTCATCAGAAAGCTTTTCATACTCTGCTTCCAGTGCATTGATGGCATCTACGTTTTTACGTAATTTTTTTAATAGACGGTCGTTTCTACTTCCGAATACTTTTCTAAGGATGCTTGAAAACATTAGCTTTTTTATTCCACTACTTGTCGAGACGCCATACCAGAGGTACAGCAAAAATTAATTGTATAAGACTGAAGCCACAATGTGACATTGCCTTGCGATTTTCACATAAAATGCGGTTTGTAGTGCGTAAACACTGCTTAAAAATGCACTTTATATTGACGCAGGAATTACCCTACTTACCTGGCTGCTACCTTTATCTTTTTCTTACGTAAGGTAGAGGATCGACTTGTTTTCCGTTTCTTATTACTTCGTAGTGAACATGAGCGCCAGTCGAACGACCGGTATTGCCCATTTTAGCGATAGGTTGCCCCTTGGTAACCACATCACCGATGGAAACAGACAGTGTGTCGTTGTGCCCATAGCGGGTAACGAATCCATCTCCATGATCAATTTCTACTAGTTGGCCATAACCATAGCGATCACCTGCCCAGGTAACAATACCTGCAGCTGTTGTCACTACGTCTACACCCGCCTCTCCAGCAAAATCTAGCCCTTTGTGCATAGCTGATTCGCCAGTAAACGGGTCGGCCCGCATACCGTAATAAGATGACAACCATCCCGACGCAATCGGACGACCAGATAATCGACTCTGCTCTTGGATATGGTGACCCCGAACCAAACTTTCAAGCATAGCTAGCTGTTGCGATTTCAAATCGAGTGATTGCTCTAGCTTGGCTATCTCATTGAGGATGAGGTCGTCTTGGATGTTGTCTGGTATCGATACCGGTACGAAAGCGTCCAGGTCAGCCGCTGACATACCTAATTCTGTTGCAATTTGTTTGCCTTGCTCGTCAAGAATGGTTGCTTGTGCCGAGAGTTCGGCCACACGTGAGAGCAGTGCTTTTAATTTCGTTGTGGTTTGATTTTTTAGCGCGTCAATGTCTTCTCTAGCGCCATCGACTTGTGATTGAGCTAAGCGAACCCGAGCAACGTCTTCAGGAACAGACTCTGTTGAACGGCTCGACACCAGCATAAAAATAGATGTGAGCACAGTTGCGCTCACAAGCGTACGGACACTGATACTGTGCCGATAGCGTGTATTTTTACCTGCTAGTGTAATTGTTAACTTCATACCACAAAACGGAATTGGACTTCACACTCGAACGTGTTCTTTGCGCACTAGGCTAACTTCCTAGGGCTTTATTATTAATGTCGAGACGGAATTCTGTAAATTATCGGCTTACTTTATCATTTATTGAAACGATTGCCACGTGAAAAAAAACCGCCAAGTTGGCGGCTTTTTCAAATTATGCTAATACGGGTCGTGCGTAGCGTATTGGCGCGGACTCCTGAGAGTCATACGTCACGAACTCCCAACAATCTTGTTGTGCTAGTAGGGCATTCAGCAGCTTATTATTCAAACCATGACCGGTTTTATACGCTCTCAGTTCGCCGATCAAGCTGTTGCCGCCAAGATACAAATCACCGATAGCATCCAAAATCTTATGCTTTAGGAATTCATCGTCGTAGCGCAAACCTTCAGGGTTTAACACGCGAAACTCGTCAAGAGCCACGGCATTTTCCATGCTGCCACCTAATGCCAGATTATTCGCATTCATATACTCAAGATCGCGCATAAAACCAAATGTGCGCGCTCTGCTAACTTCGTTAACATAAGAGCATGAATCGAAATCCATCACCATGTGTTGGCGGGTTTCGCTAATAACTGGGTGGTCAAAGTCGATTTTGAAATCTACACGGAAGCCGTCATAAGGAACCAGCTCAGCCCATTTGTCTTCATCTTCCACGCGCACCGGTTTCTTTATACGGATAAACTGCTTAGGTGCATTTAATTCTTCAATACCCGCCGTTTGAAGCAGAAATACAAACGGACTTGCACTTCCATCCATGATTGGCAGTTCGTTACTGTCAACTTCAACGATGATATTGTCGATGCCTAAGCCAGCAAGAGCAGAAGCAAGATGCTCAACGGTCTGAATTGTCACACCGTCTTCGTTATTTAAACACGTGCACAGCATGGTGTTCCCTACCGCATCGGCGCGAGAAGGAATATCAACATGAGGGATAAGGTCAACACGCCTAAACACGATTCCCGTGTTCGCAGGCGCAGGCCGGAGAGTCATCGTGACCTTTTCCCCTTTATGAAGCCCAATGCCGGTTTCTTGAACCGGATGCTTGATTGTACGTTGTCTAATCATTTGCTTATGCTTTTACCTTTTAAAAAAGCGGGCGCGAATTATAGTGAGTTATTACTCACATGTCAAAAAACACACAAATTGTGGAATTTCTCCCACTGCTTTGCCTGAGCAAAAATACTGAATAACTTGCTTTCATAAACCTTGAGGTAGTCTAAAAAGCACCTCGTACTCGCTCGCAGTTTATTCAACCAGTGCCTGTTTCACTCTAAGCTTAAGACTCTAACCATAATGCTTTAACCATAACAGTCTAGCCATAACACTCTAGCCATAAGAGAATGACCGCATTACTCAGACCACAGCAAAACCAAAAGATTCCCCGTAGTTTCCTGACGTTTTTTCGCAGACTTTTTTCAAATGTCTCGAAACTGCCAGGCAGTAGGTTAGTCTGCCTGCTTACGCAAAAACGCAGGAATATCTAAATATTCCAAATCATTGTCAGGCTGTGCACTGTCTTCTGCTTTTAATGCTTGGTTGCCTTCGGTACCACCAACAGAGGAGCGTGATTCGGTAGTATTGCTATTACTTCCGTACTCTTTAGCAGGCTGAGTTAAGCGAGAACCTTCAGTACTGACCAACGAAATATCAGCCTTACGCTCTGCACCAATACCTGTGGCAACAACAGTGACACGTAGCTCGTCCGTCATTTCCATATCAATAACGGTACCAACAACAACAGTAGCGTTTTCAGATGCAAATGCTTTAACTGCATTACCCACAGTTTCAAACTCGTCGATAGCAAAGTCTGGGCCCGCTGTAATGTTAACAAGAATGCCTCGCGCACCTGATAAATCGATATCTTCAAGCAGTGGACTCGCAATAGCGGACTCAGCTGCTTCTTCAGCACGGTCTGGACCGCTTGCTGCGCCGCTACCCATCATGGCTTTACCCATTTCAGACATAACAGTTCTTACGTCGGCGAAATCCACATTGATCAAACCAGGGCGTGTGATCAGCTCTGCAATGCCTTGAACCGCACCGCGTAATACATCGTTCGCCGCGCTAAATGCTTGAAGAAGCGGCGTGCCAGGACCCATTACTTTAAGAAGCTTTTCGTTAGGAATAGTGATCAATGAGTCAACGTTGTTCGCTAGCTCAACAATACCTTGCTCAGCAAAAGAGGTACGTTTCTTCCCTTCGAATGGAAATGGTTTGGTTACCACGGCCACTGTAAGAATACCCATTTCACGGGCTATCTTTGCCACCTCTGGCGCAGCTCCGGTTCCAGTACCACCACCCATACCAGCGGTAATGAAAACCATATCGGCCCCATCTAACGCTTGGCGAATAGTTTCTCTGTCTTCTTGCGCTGCATCTCTACCGATATTTGGATCGGCGCCTGCGCCTAACCCTTTTGTGACACTTGAGCCAATTTGCAGCGTAATATCTGCATTTGAACTACGAAGTACCTGTGCATCAGTATTCACAGCGATAAACTCTACGCCTTCAATGCTTTGAGACACCATGTGCTCAACTGCATTACCGCCGCCACCGCCTACACCGATGACTTTGATTACGGCTTCTTCGCCGTGACTATCCATTAATTCGAACATACTTACTCTCCGGTTGTACGTCTTTAAAACACTGCACTAGGTCACGTTGTTGACTAATAGCATCCTGCTAGCCTTAATGCCTTTACTGCAGCGCCCCCTAAAAAATTAAAATTCACCTTTGAACCAGCTTTGCACTCGATGAAACAAACTTTCGCTCGATTTCTGCGTACTGGAATTCTTATTATCAGTTTGTACTTTGCCGTATTGCAGTAAACCTACTACAGTTGCAAATCCGGCATCATCAACATATTCGGCTAAGCCTTTTACATTGATAGGTTTGCCCACGCGAACGGGCATCTGGAAAAGTTCTTCGGCAAATTCAACAGCACCTTCCATCTTCGCGGTGCCTCCTGTAAGCACAAGGCCCGCAGCAATTTGCTCTTCCAGACCACTGGCACGAATCTCATCATGTACCAGTTCAAAAAGTTCTTGATAGCGAGGCTCAATGACCTCCGCTAATGTATGACGAGACATGACTCTGGCAGGGCGTCCACCCACGCTAGGCACTTCAATGCTGTCTTCCATACTCACCATATCTTTTAGTGCACACGCGTAGTTGATTTTAATCTCTTCCGCATTGCTGATAGGTGTTCTAAATATTTTCGCTATGTCGCTCGTAATCTGATTGCCAGCAACAGGTATTACTGCAGTGTGACGAATTGCGCCATCAGTGTAAATAACCATATCCATGGTGCCGCCACCTATATCAACCACACAGACGCCTAATTCGCGCTCATCGTCAGTGAGTACTGCATAACTTGAGGCCAGTGCAGAGAAAATAAGCTGGTCTGCGTTTAGTTCGCAGCGCTCTACACACTTCACCATATTTTTAGCCATATCGTCTGCACAAGTAATGATGTGTGCATCGGCCTCCATACGCACCCCTGACATACCAATGGGGTTTTTAATCCCCTCTTGCACATCAATAGTAAACTCTTGTGGCAACACGTGAAGTAAGCGTCTTTCAGCTGCTATTGGCACACTGCGCGCCGCGTGAATAACGTTGTCCACGTCTTCTTGTGTCACTTCTTGATTGTTAATTGGCACCATGCCGTTTTCGTTTTGGCATTTAACATGACGTCCTGAGATAGACATAAACACCGACGAAACACGACAATCTGCCATTAATTCCATTTCATTAACAGCACGTTGTACTGATTTTACCACTAAATTCAGATCGTTAACGCCACCTTTATCCATGCCTTTCGATGCATGAGTGCCCACACCAACAATACTGATTTGATCATCATCTAGTACTTCGCCCACCACGGCCTTAACTTGGCTGGTGCCGATATCTAGTCCTACAATCAAATTGCGTTCCGCAGGTTTTGACATGGTTTTCTTAACTCTCTTTGTTTGTCGTGTTGCTGCTGTCGTTTTCATTCCAACCAACAGCGACACCAGTGTCATAGCGAAGGTCGACGTAACGTACAGCCTTCTCTTGTTGCGCTAACAGTGGATACACATCGATAAAGCGCTGTAGCCTATCGATAAAATCCTGGCGCCCTAAATTCAATCTAATGCCATTTTCTAGCTGTACCTGCCAAGCAAATCGCTCGCTGAGTGACAGTTCATCAATAGCCATATTGGTAGTGCCTATCAGTGCATGCATGCTGTTAAAGCCTTCTAGCGCTGTTTTCTCACTACCACCGGGACCATACAGCCGCGGCAAATCAATCTCAACGCCTTCGTCATTAAAGGTGTCGCCGTACGGATTAAGCAGCAAGTCTTCGTTCCACTTTGCAACGGCTTGCTGCTCAACCAAATAAATCTTCAGCGTGTTCGGCCACTTTTTGCGAACCGACGCGCGGTATACCCATGACTGTGCTTCAACTAACTCAAACACGTCATTAACATCCAAAGCAAAAAAACTGCCGGGCTGCGCCTTTCTAATCAATCTCTCTAGCTTAGTGATATCGATATGCTGGTAATCCCCAGAAAAATCGATAACTTGTACCGGCATTTGTTGTTCATCATGCAAGTACTGATTGGCTTTCATGCCGCCAAACACCACACCCGATATCACCAACAGCAAAAAGAGTACGCCGGCCCACATTGTGCGCCTATTGTTCTTCGGCGCTTTAGCTTTTGAACCTGCGCCCGACTCATCAGCGGCTTTTGTCATTCGCGCGGCTTTAGTCATTAGCAATATAAGCAACGCTATCGAAGCTCGTTGATAAAATACTTAACACCAACTCATCGAAGCTCAGCCCTGCCACTTTTGCTGCCTTTGGCACTAAGCTTTTTTCAGTCATACCGGGCACCGTATTCGCTTCTAGCAAATAAAACTGGCGCTGATTGTCCTGCATCACGTCTACTCTTCCCCAGCCGCTTCCTGAAATAGCGTCAAAAGCGCGAGATGCTAGCGATGCCAGCTGCACTTCTTGCGCTTCTGATAAGCCGCTTGGGCAAAAGTATTCGGTTGTATTATCCTGATATTTCGCAGCATAGTCGTAGAACGTGTGAGGCGTAGACATACGAATTGACGGTAAAGCCTGCCCCTGAACAACAGAAACAGTAAACTCAGGGCCGTCGATATACTGCTCTAGCAATACTTGATCGTCATATTGAAAGGCATCTTGAACAGCCGTTTCTAGTTGTTTAGCGCTTGTCACCTTTGCCATGCCAATACTCGACCCTTCTTGAGCCGGTTTTACCATGACCTCATTTCCCAACTTTTCCATTATAGCGCTGCACTTACCAGCATCAAAGCGCCTTTTGTCAGCAATTTCATATTTCGCCGTAGGTAAGCCAAGACTTTGCCACACCTGCTTAGTGTGGATTTTGTCCATTGCCAATGCAGAGCCTAAAACTCGACTGCCAGTATAGGGAATTTTGAGCAGCTGAAGTGCCCCTTGCATAGAACCATCTTCACCGCCGCGACCGTGCAGCATGATAAGCGCGCGATCGACGTTTAAGTCAATCAAATCGGTAAGCGGGCGTTCGGCAGGGTCAAAAGCAAAGGCATCAACCCCTTGTCGTAGCAGGGCGTTTAACACCGTGTTACCCGAATTAAGCGATACCTCGCGCTCGGCAGAGTCACCACCAAGTAACACGGCAACTTTGCCGTATTGCTCTGGTGTATGAGAAGTCACCATTGGCTTAAGCATGGTCACCTCCTTCGCTAGCAAGCTTTGCTGGCTCTAATTCACACGCCGCTAATCGTTTTGAAATTTGACCGATATTGCCTGCGCCCTGCGTCATAACAATATCGCCGCCTTGTAATATGTTGGCCAATATAGAGGGCAACGCCTCTTTATCACCCACATATACAGGCTCTATTTGGCCTCGTTGTCGAATAGAGCGACACAATGACTTGCTATCTGCCCCTTCAATGGGCTGCTCGCTAGCGGCATACACATCAAGCAACAGCAGTGCATCAACACTTGATAGCACCTCAACAAAGTCTTCATACAAATCTCGAGTTCGCGTGTAGCGGTGAGGCTGATAAACCATCACTAAGCGATTGTCTGGCCAATTGGCTGTTGCTGCCGCAATTGTCGCCTTTACTTCGGTAGGGTGATGGCCGTAGTCATCGACTAAACACACTTCACCTTTACTGGTATTAAACGTGCCTAACTGTTCGAATCGACGCCCTATGCCGCCAAAGCTTGCCAGTGCGCTTACTATTGATTCATCATCAATACCTTCATCACAAGCTACCGCTATGGCGGCGAGCGCATTAAGCACATTGTGATTACCGGTTAAGTTGAGCATTATCTCAAGGGGCTCAGCATCAGGTCGGTGTACAGTGAAATTTGCTTTACCAAAGGACAGCGTAATGTTCTTGGCGCGATAGTCGTTATGCTCCTCAAAGCCATAAGTAACGATGCTTCTGCCTATACGCGGGCGTATTTCTTGAATATTAGTATCATCGCCACACACAATGGCCTGACCGTAAAACGGCAGGTTAGACAGAAAATCCACAAAGGTATCTTTAACCTTTGAGAAGTCGCCGCCATAGGTATCCATGTGGTCAGCTTCAATATTGGTCACTACAGAGACCATAGGCTGTAGGTGCAAAAATGATGCATCGCTTTCATCAGCCTCAGCAATAAGGTAACGACTTTTCCCTAAGCGGGCATTGGTGCCAGCACTATTTAGCAACCCACCAATCACGAAGGTTGGGTCGTAGTGGGCCTCAGCAAAAATGGTCGAAATTAAGCTGGTCGTGGTCGTTTTACCATGCGTACCAGCAACGGCTATTCCGTGGCGAAAACGCATTAGCTCAGCAAGCATTTCAGCTCGGCGAATAATGGGGATACGGTTTTCTCTTGCGGTGATGATTTCAGGGTTTTCCTCGTTAATCGCGCTAGAGACGACGATCACATCCATGCCATCGACATTTTCCGCTCGGTGTCCAATTTTAACGTCAGCACCTAACTCGCTAAGGCGTTTTGTCATTGGGCCCTCTTGAATATCTGAGCCCGCTATTTGATACCCTTCATTAAGAAGAACTTCTGCAATACCACCCATACCGGCGCCGCCGATACCGATAAAGAAAATATTATTAACCCGACGCATTTGCGGGCTTTCAAATGGGGTTTTAAAAACCATTAGTCCCCTACTCCTACCACTGACTTAATGTGGCTTACTACTTGGTGTGTGGCGTGGGGGCTTGCGCATTTACGTGCAAGCTCGCCCATTTTCAAACAGTCCTCTGGATGCTGTATCCAGTGACGAACGGTTTGCCCTAAATTCTCTTTTAATACCGATTGCACAATCATAACGCCAGCGCTGTGCTTAACCAGCGATTGTGCATTTTTAGTTTGATGATCGTCCACCGCATGAGGCAGCGGAACAAAAATCGCCGCCCTTCCCGCCGCAGCAACTTCGCTAACGGTAAGCGCGCCTGCTCTGCATACAATAAAATCGGCCCATTCGTAAGCGTCTGCCATATCGTCAATAAAATCACTCACCGTTACATCAACAGTATTAGCACCCAAATTATCGTAGGTTTGTTTTACAGGCGAGGCGTTATCTTTGCCGCATTGATGCACAATGGATAACCCTTTTAATGCGCTGCACACTTGCGGCACTACTTCGTTGAGCACTTGCGCTCCCAGACTGCCGCCAACAACTAGCATGTTAAGGCATGAAGCGTTGCTCTCATTGGCTGTATTGACGCTTTCCTCTGAGCTAATCTCTGAGCTTTTTTCTAAAACACTGGCCGAGCTATTAACCGCTTGAGGTTCGCTTTGATGAACCTTCTGTAACTGAGACTTACTAGAGACTTCCCAAATATCGTCTCTTACTGGGTTGCCAACAACGTGTACTTTACTGGCCACATTAGTAAATTGCGCTTTCGCATCCTCAAACCCAAGCAACACGCGATGCGCCACTTTACTCAATAGTTTGTTGGTCATTCCGGCAGCCGCATTTTGCTCGTGAATAATCACCGGAATGCCAAGGGTCTTCGCCGCTATGCCACCAGGTCCACTCGCGTAACCACCAAAACCGACGACAATATCAGGCTGTATACGCTTGATAATACGCCTAGCCGATAGCAAACTTTTTAGTAGCGCAATGCCACCTTTAATACGCGCTGACATACCTTTGCCACGTAAACCCTTTACCGGAATAAAGTGAATAGGAATATCGTGCTTTGGCACCACGTTCGCTTCCATTCGCTCGGCAGTTCCAAGCCAATGAATATCCCATCCTTCTGTACGCAACGCGTTGGCTACTGCGAGCCCAGGGAATACATGCCCGCCAGTGCCGCCGGCCATAATAAGACAACGCTTAGTCATTATCGGCCTCCTCGGCTACCCGCGCGAGTATAGCTTTAATACCGGCCTTTCCTTCGTCTTCCGGTTTTGCTTTAGCACTAGAAGAGTTAGGTGTAGCCCTTGGAGAAGCATTCGCCCCAGCGCTTTTATTTGAGCCTGAGGCATTTGAGTCTAGGGCATTTGAGTCTGGAGTATGTAAGTCTTCAGCGTTTGATGCAGAAGCCTTAGCCTTTCTCTTTTCCCCGCGGTTTAACGCTTGTACGCCATCTACGCGAAGCTCAAAGTCTATTCGCAATAAAATGGCAACGGCAATCGACATGATAATAAGGGAAGAACCACCGTAACTGACAAGGGGTAGTGTAAGCCCTTTTGTGGGTAAAATACCTGCGCTAGCGCCAATATTTACCGCCGTTTGAAAGCTAAACCAAATGCCGATACTGTAAGATAGGAAACCGTCGAAGGCTCGTCCTCTCTCCAATGCGTGATTGCCAATATGCAGCGCTTTAATCACCATCCATAAAATAAGACCTAGCACAGCAAGAACGCCTACAAAGCCCAGCTCTTCAGCTAAAATTGCCATCACGAAATCGGTATGGGCTTCAGGCAAAAACTCTAACTTCTGTAGACTATTCCCTAGCCCTTGGCCAAACCAATTACCTCTACCGTAGGCCATTAGCGATTGGGTTAGCTGATATCCAGCGCCGAAAGGGTCGGCCCACGGATCTAAGAACGATGTCACGCGCTTAAGGCGGTATTCTTCAAATACGATAAGCGCAACCACTGCCATAAGCCCAACAAACACTAAAGCAAAGAACTGCCACAACCTTGCGCCAGCTAAAAACAACAGCCCTATAGTGGTGGCAAACATCACTACGACCGTGCCTAAATCTGGCTGTAACAACAGTAGAAGCGCAAGTAAGAAGAATACGCCCAGGGGCTTGATAAACCCTTTTAAATTCTCGGTAACCTCTTCATAACGACGAACTAAGTACCCAGCTAGGTAAGCAAAGAAAAATAACTTTGCCGGTTCGGCTGCTTGAATGGTAATGGGCCCAAGTGCTAACCACCGGGTACTGCCGTTTACGGTTCGACCAATAAGCAGTACCGCTAGCAATAGGCCTATTGCGGCAAAAAGAAGGTAAGGATTTGTCACGCGCCAAAACTGCATCGGCAGCTGTAATACAGCAATAGCCGCTAAGATGGCGCCGACAATATAAATGCCGTGGCGAATAGCAAAGTGAAAAGGATTACCGTGTAATCGGTCAGCCACGGGCATTGATGCCGAGGTAACAATAATGACGCCTATGCTCATAAGCGCTAGGGCAATCAGCACCAAGGTAGCATCGTAAGGGTACTTTGGTTGCTGCGGTTTATCATGCTTGGCTGCAAATAGCGCGCTGAGTTTGGTAGAGGTTAACATCATGCTGCTAATACCTCTTCAACCGCCTGCTTAAATACATCTCCACGGTGCATATAGTTGTTAAACATATCAATACTAGCGCAGGCTGGAGACAGCAATACCACATCGCCATTGCTTGCTACCTTGCATGCACTTTTTACTGCGTCGTTTAAATTGCTGCTTATTACGGTGTTGGCAAAAGCAGCGGTGAACAAAGGCGCATCTTTACCGATAGCAAATACGTGTGAGACAAACTGGTTCAGATAAGGAGACAGCGCATTAATATCGCCGCCTTTTGCATCTCCACCAGCAATAAGAATGAGTTTACCTTGTGTGACAGGCGCTAACCCTTCAAGGGCGGCAATGGTGGCACCTACGTTTGTGGCTTTTGAGTCATCTATGAAGCGCACGCCATTGTTCGCAATTTCAACACAGCGGTGTGGAGCACTGGCAAAGCTGCCGATATGCGTTGCCGCTGCCTCTAGACTTATCTCTAGTGCATGGCTCTTATTTAACGCATAGCAGAGACCTAACGATGCCATTACGTTAAGCACATTATGCGTGCCTGCAAGATGGATGCTGCTTAGACTGCAAAGAGACTCACCGTTAAAAGTAAGCTGCTGTTCATCTGTAGAACCACTCACACCAAAACCTTGCAGCGCTTCCCCTAACCCATAGTGTAACTGTACAACAGAGGATGATTGAGGTGCGACATGATGACCATCGCGCCACACAATAGCCTGCGATGCGTTATCAAAAATACGATGTTTTGCAAGGGCGTAGTGTTCAAACGAGCCGTGGCGATCAAGGTGGTCGTCGGACAGATTAAGAATAGTGGCGGCACAGAGCGACAGGCTTGATGTGGTTTCAAGCTGAAAGCTAGAAAGCTCAAGCACAATAACGTCTGCATCAGAATCCAACGTATCTAAAGCAGGAAGCCCTACATTGCCAGCGGCAATCGCTTTAACGCCAAGTGAGTTGAGCAAGTGCGTAGTCAGTAAGGTCACTGTGGTCTTGCCATTTGAACCGGTAATACCGACAACGGGTTTGGTGTTAAGTCGAGCAAAAAGCTCTATATCACCAATGACTTCAACGCCACACTGCTTCGCTAGCTTAACTTGCTCTATATCCGGCGATAAGCCAGGGCTGAGTACTAGTGTATCTACGTTATCGAAAAAAGCGGCAGACAAAGAAGCCGTTTCTATTTTGCCTTTCATGCTTACTTGCATCGCTTCTGGCATTGAAGCCATTGTCGATGAAGCTGTGGGTCGTGTATCGAACGCTTTTACACTAGCGCCTTGTTGAAGTAAGAAGCGCACGCAAGCCTGACCTGTTATTCCAAGGCCTCCTACTACATAGCTTTGCTCGCGTACGTTATACGTCATTATCGACTTATCTCAACTTCAGTGTTGCTAGACCTACTAGCACTAAAATAATGGATATGATCCAGAACCGAACAATAACTCTGGGTTCAGGCCAACCCTTCAATTCATAGTGATGATGAATAGGTGCCATTCTAAAAATACGTTGCCCGCGCAGTTTGTAAGAGCCCACTTGTAAGATTACAGACAGCGTCTCTATAACAAACACACCGCCCATAATGATAAGCACCAGCTCTTGCCTTACTAACACCGCTAACACACCAAGTGTGCCACCTAGGGCTAACGAGCCCACATCGCCCATGAATACTTGAGCTGGATAGGTGTTAAACCACAAAAAGCCGAGTCCGGCACCCACCATAGCGGTGCAGACAATCACCAGTTCACTGGTAAGGGGGATGTGTGGAATATTTAGGTAGGCCGCGAAGTTCGCGTTCCCTGTCACATAGGCAAAAACAGCAAACGCACCGGCAACTAAAATAGTCGGCACAATGGCCAAGCCATCAAGGCCATCGGTTAAGTTCACGGCGTTACTGGTACCCACAATAGCGAAGTAAGTAATAATGATGAAAAATATCCCTAACTGTGGGAATACTTCTTTGAAGAAAGGCACTAGTAGGGATGTTTCTGCACTTAGCGTAGCGCTACTGTAAAGATAAAACGCAACGCCCAACGCAATCACTGATTGCCAAAAGTACTTCCACCTAGCAATAAGACCCTTCGAGTCTTTGCGTATTACTTTTCTGTAGTCATCAACAAAACCAATAATGCCATAAGCCACTACCACGGTAAGCGTCACAAGCACGTATCGGTTTGATAAATCAGCCCACAGTAAACCGCTTATTACGATTGCCGCGAGTATGAGGAGGCCGCCCATTGTAGGCGTTCCAGACTTCGATAAATGACTTTGCGGACCATCGTCGCGCACCGTTTGGCCTATTTGCATGTTTTGCAAATAGCGGATCATTTTAGGACCTATAAGAATAGCAATCAGAAGCGCAGTCAACGTACTTAAGATAGCCCGTAACGTGAGGTACGAGAATACGTTAAACCCTGAATCGAATTGAGTTAGCCAATCGGCCAGCCACATTAACATTTACTTTGCTCCTCATTACTATCGCACTGTCCGAATGAAGAGGCTTCAATAGCCTTAACGACTCGCTCCATTTTTGAACTACGGGATCCTTTTACCAAAACTGAAATATCTTGGTGTGCTGTCACTACGTCGTCTTGTAGCGAGGCGAGTAAACTGTCAAGGTTGTCGAAGTGTCGACCTCCGAATGAGTCACTCGCCAAATGACTTAGGGCACCCATAGTGTAAAGGTAATTAATGCCCTGCTGCTTTGCATACTCACCGACGCGCTGATGGTAATAATCTGACTCATCACCAAGCTCTGCCATATCACCTAAAACGAGTACCTTGGCACCGGAAAATTCGCCCAAGGTGTTAATAGCGGCTTTCACCGAGGCAACGTTGGCGTTGTAAGTATCATCAAGCACCCGTAGCTGCTTGTTAAGCCGCTTAACGTTAAGTCGGCCATCTACTTGATTCATTGCACTGAGCCCTGCGCTTACATCGGCAAGAGTGGCTCCAACATTCAGCGTAAGAGCCGCTGCAAGTAGTGCATTGCCTACGTTGTGAATACCGGGAATAGTTAGCGCAATAGCAATGTGACTGTCTGGTGTATTAAGCGTAAAAGACGCACAGCCGCTGTCTTTTATTTCAATATCTGTGGCAGTGAAGTCTGCTGCATTTTTTTGATCAGGTGAAAACGTCAGGGTTTGCTTACCACTCACTTTGTCCAACCAAAAATCACCAAATTCACTATCGATGTTTACTATGGCAACGCCATTGTTTGCTAAGCCATCGAATATTTCGCTTTTTGCTCGTGCCACACCCTCTACGCTGCCAAACCCCTCAAGGTGTGATGCAGCGGCATTCACAATGGTGGCGACATCAGGCTTTGCTAGTTCAGTGGTATAGGCAATTTCACCTTTGTGGTTTGCACCAAGCTCCATGACGGCAAAGTCATGATGAGGTTCAAGGCGAAGCAAGGTAAGCGGGACGCCAATATCATTGTTGAAATTGCCCTTTGTGGCCAACACACTTCCGCAACCTTGCAATATGGATGCGCACATTTCTTTTACTGTGGTTTTGCCACTGCTGCCTGTTATGGCGATAGTTTTTGGAGCCACAGAAGCTTTTACTGCCGCCCCTAATAACCCTAAGGCTACTTTTGTGTCTGAAACCTGAATAACGGGTAAGGATGTCGTAATATCTTCGCTAGCGATTATCGCTTTTGCACCTGCACGTTGTGCTTGGTTAACAAAATCGTGACCATTAAAATTAGGGCCTTTGAGTGCAAGATAAATAGCCCCTTCGCTAATTGTCCGGGTGTCTGTGCTAACGTTTGAAACGTCGCAATCATTTCCTATTAATGTACCGTTTATTTTCTCGGCTACCCAAGACAGCGTTGTAATTATCATTTGCTGTATTCCTGTTGTAGTCGCGCCACTACTGCACGTTCATCGTAATTTATTTTCGTATCACCAATAATTTGGTAATTTTCGTGGCCTTTACCCGCCACGATGATAATGTCGCCCGCTGCGCTGTGCGCTAAACAGTAACGAATTGCCTTCTCTCTATCGGGGATAGACACCGCAACGTCTGGGTTGTGCAACCCTTTAACAATGTCTTTTGCAATGTCCTCAGGCGCTTCACTTCGACTGTTGTCGGTGGTAATCACTATGCTGTCTGCACCCGTTTCTGCCGCGCGCGCCATCAAAGGACGCTTTCCTTTGTCTCTGTCTCCACCGCAGCCAAATACGCACCATACATTTCCTTCTGTATGCGCCTTGGCGCTGGCAAGCACTTTTTCAAGGGCATCGGGGGTGTGAGCGTAATCCACAACCACATTAGCGTGAGCTTGAAAGGGAAATACTTCCATGCGTCCTTCAACGGGTGTAATTGCGTTGACGGCGCTGACCACCTCGTTAAAGCGCTCTCCCTGCTGTAATAAAGTCGCAATGGCACTCAGTACATTGGCTACATTAAATGCTCCAAATAACGGAAGCGCTATCGAGGCACTCCCCCAAGAGCTTTGGATGTCAAAACGACAGCCGGCTTCGTGATACTCGGCATTTAGCGCAAAACAATATTTGCTAGCGGGCTTCTCCGCACTCGTAGTTAAAGCAGAGCCTTGGTTTTCATACGTACTTACCGAAACTTCGTTGCTAGTTACACCAGTCCACACACGAGTAATATGTTGTGCTGCCGCACTGTCCCAACGCTTACTTTCTTCATCATTTGCATTTAATACAATTGCCGCAAGTCCCGGTTGTTCTAGCAACAAACGTTTAGCCTTTGCGTACTCTTCCATAGAGCCATGATAATCAAGATGATCCCGGGTTAAGTTGGTCAACACCGCAATATCGATTTTAACATGACTCAGACGCCCCTGAACCAGAGCATGAGAACTCGCCTCAAACGCAACGTGCTGCACATCGCTTTGCACAAACTCTGCCAACAAGTACTGCATGCGAATGGCATCAGGCGTGGTATTTGCCGCTGACGTTGTCTGCCACTGGGTATCAGCACCTTCAAACACACTGCTGCCTAAGGTTCCTATACTGGCACTGCGTGTACCTAGCGCGCCTTTAATCTGCGTAAGCAATTGAACTGTCGATGTTTTTCCGTTTGTACCCGTTACCGCAACCGATGTCATTTTTTGTGCAGGGTAGTCGTAAAATGCGCCCGCTAATGTGGATAGCAAATTAGGCAACTGGTAAAGCGAGATGATAACGCTATGGTCACGCATCTCCATGGCGCCATGGGCATCACTGTCGTCAGTTTGCGCCAGAATCACTTTTGCACCTAAGCTAATAGCTTGGGGAATAAATTCACGACCGTCTCTTTCATGGCCTTTTATGGCAACAAACGCTGAGCGCGTGTTAACTTCGCGGCTATCAAGGGTGAGCCCTTCTACGCGTATATCAGGGGCATCTATACCAAACTTTGCGAGTAAGGCTCGAATGCTTTGAGTGAAGGCGTTAGCTACCACTTTCACCTCCCTTCAAAAATCGACTGAACGTAACCTGCTTGTCATCGGGGGTAATATTTAATATGTGAAGTGCCCCACCCATAATGGATGAAAATACAGGGGCAGCGGTATCGCCTGCGTGGTATAGATCGCCACCAGGCTCATTGATAAGCACAACCGTGACTAATCGCGGATCGGAAACAGGGGCAATACCTGCGAAAATATTCACATACTCTTCGCCATAACCACCGGCCACCGCTTTTCGACTTGTGCCCGTTTTGCCCGCAACGCGGTAGCCAGGTACAGCGGCCTTAGTTGCTGTACCGCCACGCTGGGTAACGCTCTCCATCATTTGAACAATGGCTTTTGCATTCTCTTCACTAATCACCCGTTCGGCCTGCCCTTGCCATGCAGGCTGCTCTGGCGACTTCACCATATTAAGTGGCGTTTTAATTCCACCGTTGGCGATAGTGGCGTAAAGCCGTGCTAACTGAGCAGTGGTTACCGAAATACCGTAGCCAAAAGACAGTGTCGCTAATTCAAATTTCGACCACCGGCTTCTTTCATGGAAAATGCCGCTGCTTTCCCCAGACATATTAAGCCCAGTGTCGCTCATCAAGCCAAGATTGTAATAGGTGTCTAATAGGAAGTTTTTGGGTACTGAAAGCCCTAACTTAGACGTTCCCATGTTGCTCGAGTGTTGAATAATTTCTTCAAGGGATAGTTCACCGTAATTGCGAGAGTCTTTGACCAAACTACCGCCAAGCCGCATCCAGCCAGGGCTAGTATCAATAGTATCGTTAGGTTCTACTTCACCGAATTCAAGTGCCGTAAGCACCGCTAGTGGTTTTAATGCAGAGCCTGGCTCAAAGGCATCAGTAATCACGCGGTTACGCATTCTGTGCGGCGCAATGTCACTTCTGTCATTAGGATTAAACGACGGTGCGTTTACCATGGCCAATACATCGCCCGTTTTTACATCAACCACCATGGCCGATGCAGAGCTGGACTGATAATAAATCATGGCTTCTTTAATTTCTTTATACGCCAAAGCCTGAATACGTTGGTCTATAGCAAGCTGAAGATTACCGGCTTTTTCGCCTGCTTTGGTCTCCAGAATTTCTACTTGCCGCCCTTTTGCATCGCGACGGATTTTTCGAGAGCCAGGCGTGCCCGTTAGCCACTCATCAAACATGTGTTCAAGACCTTCAACACCGGTATCATCAACATCCGTGATGCCAATAAGCTGTGCTGATACTTCACCGGTTGGGTAATAACGGCGACTTTCCCTTCTGAGATAAATACCGGGAATATCAAGTTTGTCCACGTATTCGGCCATAGCTGGCGATACTTGGCGCTGCAGATACACGAATCGGCGTTTAGGGTTTGCTACCTTTTCTTTTAGTTCAGTCACGTCCTGACGTAAAACGTCTGCCAGTGCATCCCAGCGGCGCACTTCATCAAAACCGTTGTTTTCATGGATTACTTTTGGATCGGCATATATCGCTCTTACCGGCACGCTGACTGCTAATTCAACCCCGTTTCTGTCGGTAATAATACCGCGGTAGGTGGGCATGTTGCGTGTACGCAGTGTGCGGCTGTCACCCTGTTGAATAAGCTCATCGGGCTCTATCACTTGAATAAACGCGGCGCGGGCTGCAAGTACGCCAAACACAGAAGTAATAACCACAAGCACAACGAGGAATCGCCAGTGCATGAAACTTGGTGTTACGTTTTGTTTTGCGCCTGTCTTCTTGCGCGACCGAGTAGTAGATACCGTGCTCATTTAAGTCTAACCACCACTTCATCATCGGCAGTAGGGCGATACATACCAAGCTGCTTTTCAACTAAGGTTTCGATGCGGTTGTGCTCGGTCAAAGCGCGTTGCTCAAGCACGAGGTTTCGCCACTCAACGTCAAGCTCGTCTTTCTCCTGCATAAGGTCTTCTAATGCAATAACTTGCTGTCTATTGTGGTGACTACTCAAAATCACGGCCATAGCACTTGTAATAACCATCAAATACAACAAAACCCGCAACTTGTTGCGGGTCAAATCTGAGACGATAATCAGTATTAAGTTAAAATTAGTACTGGCTTTATTCGGCGTTGTCATAGCTTTTCGGCCACCCTCAATACTGAGCTACGAGAGCGCACGTTGTTGATGACTTCTTGCTCAGATGGCTTGATAGCTCGACTAAGCGCTTTTAGCACTTTGTCGGCATCAATTTCAGCTTGAGTAATGGGCATGTTGTGAGGAACCGACTTCCCTTTACTCTGATCTTTAATAAAACGTTTAACCAATCTGTCTTCTAATGAGTGAAAAGAAATAACGGCTAATCGACCTTCTTTCGCCAACACCCTCGTCGCTGCTTTTAACCCAACGCGCAGCTGCTCAAGCTCAGCGTTGATATAAATTCGAATGCCTTGGAATGCTCGCGTGGCTGGATGCTTATATTTATCTTTTACCGGTACGGCTTCGTCGATAATTTTCGCTAATTGCGCCGTACGAGTGATAGGCGTTTCCTTGCGCGTATTCACAATGGCATGCGCTATTCGCTTGCCGAACTTCTCTTCACCGAACTCTTTGATAACTTGCGTGATATCTTGCTCTTCTGCGTGCGCCAACCAATCAGCGGCGCTTTGGCCTTTAGAGGTATCCATACGCATATCAAGAGGGCCATCGCGAAGAAAACTGAAACCCCGTTCAGCATCGTCGAGCTGAGGTGATGACACACCTAAGTCCATCAATACACCATCAATTTTCCCCGTCAAACCTAAGGCTTCTATTTCTTCGGCCATATTGCCGAAGGGCGCGTGAATAATACTGAAGCGTTCGTCCTCGGCAAAGCGCTCAGCTGCCTTGATAGCTTGTGGGTCGCGATCAAACGCAATAAGTTTTCCGCCACTACCTAACGCCGCTAAAATGTGCGCAGAATGGCCTCCACGTCCAAAGGTCGCGTCAATATAAGTGCCATTAGGCTTAATAGATAACGCCTCGATACATTCATCAAGCAATACGGAAATATGCTTAAATTCGCCTGTTGATGATGTGTTTTGCGATGTCATAGAGAGAAATCCTGTAGCCGTTCGGTAAGTTCAAATTCGCCTTTGCGTTCGGTGTCTATATCAACCTCAATTTGTTGAGCCCAAACATCGGCATCCCAAATTTCAAATTTGTTTAACTGACCAACTAACATGACTTCTTTGGATAGCTTTGCGTGAGCACGCAAAGGTGTAGGTATAAGAATTCGACCGCTTTTATCCATTTCCCCCTCTGAAGCATGGCCTAATAGCAAGCGCTGCATTCTGCGCTCGGCTGGAACCATACTAGAGAGCTTAATGAGCTTGAGCTCGATTTCTTCCCATTCGGGAAGTGGGTAAAGTAGCAAACAGCTTTGCTGTGTATCGACAGTGCAGACAAGTTGTCCCTCACAATCATCCAGCAGCGACTGACGATACCGCGTAGGTATAGCTAGTCTGCCTTTTGTATCCAGATTAATTGCGTTAGCGCCGCGGAACATTCCCCTAGCCTTTTGTTATTTGCTTTTATTTTTCTTACTTTTTGAGTACTAATCTGCAAAGTGATGATGATTTGATCCACATTTCGCCACATTTACCCACTAGGTGACAGTTTAGGTATCATTGATCCCCACTGTCAAGTATAAAAACAACGCCAAGCCCGCGTATTTACTGGCTTTTGACTGTTTGTATATACAGTACTAAGAGGAAGTGTATGATTAGGCATGTAAAAAAGAGAAAAATATTGGGAAAAGAAATTAAGCCTTTAAAAATTAATCGATGAACTGCAGTAAATAGTGTCGCTAACCGTGGATTTGTGTGAGATACAAAAAGCCCCGCAAAAAAGCGGGGCTTTAAAATACGCTAGGCCGTGTAGCCTATTATTAAATCTATTATTCGCTTGGTGCTTCTTCGCTTGCTTGTTGCTCTTCAGGCTGAACGGCTGAAAGCTGCATGTTGCGAATTGGGTTTTCTGTGTCGTTAGAAAGCTCAACCAAACGGTTTAGTTGACCTACAGACATCATTACCGCGTAGATTGCACCTAAGAAGCCCGCTTTATGTAGCTCAAGTACTTGCTCTTCAGGAAGCTCAAGTAACTTCTTCTCGTTGATGCTCATCATGCCAGTTACGTTGCGTTGCTTACCGTCTTGGTAAGTTAGACGAATTTGGATTTGATCAAGAAGGTCTAGCTCAACCACTTTAGCAACAAAACGCTGTGTTAGCATTTCGCTGTTAGCAAGGTCTGCTAAGAACTTCTGACGACCGTCTAGGAACTCGCTTGGCTCGCCAGCATCAGTGAACAATGCTTGACCTTCACCCGTTGACACTAGGTCACTGTTCTCGTCGATGTATACACCTAGTTTGTCGCCGTCAGGACGAACGTCAAACGGGTAACGAAGAATGTTCATTGGAACATGAGGGCCTTTCCACGAGTCGCCAGTTAAAAACAAGTTTTGACCTTGTTCCATACCTAGCATAGTGACTACGTGGTGACGCTTTGATGTTGGATCTTCGATGAACACTAGAGGCATAGTTGCCGCAAGTTGTGCAAACTCACGAATTGTTGCCGCAGCAAGGTGAGTATTTTTTGCGAAGCTGAAAGATGAATTTACCGCAACCTTCAGGTCTTTATGCTTTTCTTTATCTAGCGGTACAAAATTAATAGCCATATTTATTTCTCATACTTGTTAACGGTGGCCCCTGCTTTTGTTTTGATAAGTGCGGAGCCACAAAAAATGTAGTTTTGCCGTTCAGGTGATATGTCGTCATCACCCATCGGACGAGCGCTAGGGCGTGCTGACCTCTGATGTACAGATTTTGGTCTAAATGGAAGCATTTTGATCGCGAAACAGTCCTGTAGGCCTAGTGAGCTAGATCAAAGGACTGTGACAAAGAGTAAAATGCTTCCATAACGACCCCTTCGGGCAGCGGTCAACACGCCCAGGGATTCTCCCGAAAATAACGCCATGAAGTATCCCGTATTCGCGCAATGAAGTCACGCAGGCTTCACAATAACAAGTTTTAAATTTTTATTGCAATGTAAACTTGAGGTAAATACGCCCGACCGCTTTAAAAATGAGCAATTGAGGTGAAAACCTAGCCCAATAGGCCTAATAGTCGAAAGGCAGGTAGTGAACAGGCCCTAATACCCCCTTTAAAAACTGCGATAATAAGCGATAGAAAAGCAGTCGTTGTAGCCCACCAAAATATGCATTAGGCTCATAGTATCTACTAAGCTTTGGTTTAAAAGCTCTAAGACAAGGGCTTTTATCTACACCTTAAGATCCATAAGTAATGAAAATAACAAATAAGGAATAAAACAATGAAGGGGCGTCTACCAACAACACACTTTGTAAAGAGTAAGTGTGCACTGGCTATCACCGCATTTTTTACCGCCAGCGTATTGTCAGCTAGCGCACTCGCTTTTGTACCATTGTCGCAAGACCAGGCACAGGACAATAGCTCTACAGTTTCTAAATCATACAGTGCTTCAGATAAAGCGGTGAGCATTGCCAAGGAAACCATTATTGTCGATGGCCATATTGATGTTCCCTATCGGGTTAAAAACCAGTGGGTTGATGTGACAAAAGCCACCGACGATGGTGACTTTGACTATCCTCGGGCGGTAAAAGGAGGGTTAAACGCTCCCTTTATGAGTATTTATGTTCCAGCAAGTTTGGATAACTCGCCCGAATCAACCCAACTGGCACATCTGCTTATCGACTCTGTAGAGGCCATTGTGGCGAGAGCGCCCGATAAGTTTGCCATTGCCAAAAGCCCAAGCGACGTAAAAGCACATTTTAAAAAAGGCATTATTTCACTTCCACTTGGAATGGAAAATGGCTCACCTATTCAGGGTAACTTAGATAACCTAAAAGACTTTCACGAGCGCGGCATTCGCTATATAACCCTTGCTCACAGCCAGTCTAATCATATTTCAGATTCATCCTATGACCTGCGTCGACAGTGGAAAGGGCTGAGCCCGTTTGGGAAGCAGTTGGTTAGCGAAATGAACAACATTGGCATTATGCTGGATATTTCTCATGTATCTGATGATGCCTTCTATCAGGTGGTTGAGCTTACTCACGTTCCCGTTATTGCATCACACTCTTCGCTGCGCCGTTTTACTCCAGGGTTTGAGCGCAACATGAACGATGACATGATAAAAAAGCTGGGCGACAATGGTGGCGTGATCATGATTAACTTTGGCTCAAGCTTTGTTTCTAAAGAAGCGGGTCAATGGCGCACTGGACTCACTAACGCGCGAAAAGCGCTGATAAAAGCTGAAGGCGAAGACAGTCCTAAGCTCGAAGATTTTGAAGCACAGTATCGCAAAAAAGTGCCTTATCCATACTCTACCCTTGACGAAGTGTTGGACCATATTGATCACGTAGTTAAGTTAATTGGCGTTGACCACGTAGGCATTGGCTCAGACTATGACGGCGTTGGCGACTCATTACCAATAGGCCTTAAGGACGTGTCGAGTTTTCCAAACTTAGTGCAAGGCCTGTTAGACAGAGACTACAGCCGAGCCGATATTGAGAAGATATTGAGTGGCAATTTACTGCGTGTGTGGCAACAGGTAGAAGACTACGCAGAAACACATTAAAACACGTTTATTAAAGACGGCTGCAACTGTTGCTCACCGAGTCTTATGTAATCTAAAATATTAAAAAAAGGGGCGTTTTCTGTACAGAAAACGCCCCTTTTTTGTCTTTTGCTTGCTGCTATTGTCTATTGAATCATAGTGTGGTCAGCTTGCAATCCACACCTCAGTTTAAAACGGCTTCACTGGCATATGCCTCATAGACGCATACCACTGACGCCCAACGTAACGATTAAACCGAGTATGCTTTACTTAGACTTGCCTTGCTTAAACCTGCCTTACTTAAAGTTAGTCAGGTAATCAACTAACATCAGTTTCATGGTAGGGAACAACGGGTTTGCTTTTGGAATAGCGCATTCTTCCTGTTGATTGACCATGTTTGCATTAAAGTCCATTTTGGCAAGTAGCGCAGCGTTAACGACTAAGTCGGCATGACAAAGCTTGTATGATTCATCAATCACGAAAAAGGTGTTGATACCTTTACTTTGCGCTATCAGGTTTTCAACCCCGTAAATTGGCGTTGTTGAATCCGCCTGAGAGTGAGCAGCAAATACAGGGATGTCTATGTGCTTCTTTGCGCCAGAGCTGTTTTTATCAGAGCTGCTTTTTTCAGCGCTGTTTTTTTCAAAAGTACTGCCATCAAAGCTATCTTCAGCGTTATTGGAAGCATCCATCACGTCGCGAATATCATTAATGATATCCATTAGCTCCAAACCAGCAAAACCAGCCACGTTAGGGTACTTATAAGGATTGGGACCATGAGTCTCGTAAGTGCCATCAACAATCTTGGCGAGGAGTTTAATACCCCAAATTCGAGACATGCCTTCTGCGTTATCAGACAACGCTAACGCCCCCGAAAACAGCATGAGCCCATCAATATTGTTTTCCTTGGTAAGATAGTTATCGACGGCCAACGCCCCACCCGTAGAAAATCCGCCGACTACAAGGGTGTCACCCATAGTGCCCGCTAATGAAATGACATCGTCTACGTGGGCTTGCCAGCGCTCTGCAAGGTCCCAATCCGACATATCGTCATCGGCTTCTCGTAAGCCGTGCCCCGGTAACAGCGGCACTACAACTGAAAAACCTTCCTCAAACAATACTTGTGCTATTGCACGCATGAAAAAAGGAGAGTCGCTTAAACCATGCACGAGCACTGCAACTTTTTCGCTATTTTTGTTGTGCAAAATAAAAGGCGCATTTCCTTCATTTCGCAAAACGTTGCTGCAAACGCCAAACTTATTTAACGCCGTTTCGCGGCACGTTTGTGTCTGTCCCCACTCGCTCTCGTAGAATCCTTTAAAGCGCTCATTGGCTTCTTTAGCCCCAGCTAACATCGACATCAACGACAATATG
The DNA here is from genome assembly GCF_010500895.1 of Alteromonas genovensis. Classification (GTDB taxonomy): domain Bacteria; phylum Pseudomonadota; class Gammaproteobacteria; order Enterobacterales; family Alteromonadaceae; genus Alteromonas; species Alteromonas genovensis. The sequence continues at coordinate 238,995 of NZ_JAAAWO010000001.1, read as the reverse complement.
AGTGCAGAAAGTAGTTTGAAACCTAATTTTGACGACACCTTAAATCTCCACGGAAAAACTCAAAAAAACGGCGGTTAATAAATGACAATAAAAAACGGGGCCATGTTGTCACGACCCCGCTAATTGTTGTTCACATTAGCTTTAGCTTACAACAACCTCTTTAGCTAAAGTAGGCTTCTAAGTCATCAGAACCACCAATGTGCTTACCACCGATAAACACTTGAGGTACGGTTTCTCTTCCGCTAATGGCTGAAAGGCTGGTTAACGTAGCATCTTTCCCTAGCACTAGTTCTTCATAGTCGTACCCTTTTTCGGTAAGAAGTGCTTTAGCTTTCGTACAGAAAGGGCAACCAGGCTTAGTAATGAGTGCAACCGGTGCATTGGTGACTTCTTCAGGTGCAATATAAGACAACATAGTATCGGCATCTGATACTTCAAATGGGTCGCCCGGCACATCTGGTTCGATAAACATTTTATCTACCACACCGTCTTTCACTAGCATAGAATAGCGCCAGCTGCGTTTACCAAAACCTAAGTCAGCTTTGTCTACTAGCATGCCCATTCCATCAGTAAACTCACCGTTTCCATCTGGTATAACGGTAATGTTTTCTGCCTCTTGGTCGGCAGACCACGCATTCATAACAAAGGTGTCATTCACTGACATGCACACAATGTCGTCGATACCGTGCTTGGCGAATTTTTTCGCAAGGGCGTTAAAACGAGGTAGGTGTGTAGATGAGCACGTTGGCGTGAAGGCACCCGGTAAAGAAAACACGACAACGTTCTTTTTAGCAAAGATGTCTTCCGTCGTTTTCGTTACCCACGACTCACCTTCTCTACACTGAAACGTTACGCTTGGTACTTTTTGGCCTTCTTTGGATGTGAAACGACTCTCTGACATATTTCTCTCACTGTTAAAGTTACTATTAAATGGAGGATGCTTATCTTTGCTGCATATATTTTGCTGCGTGCATATTGTTCACTCTACGTGCGTGCAGCGCACACTCTCGGCACATATTGTTTGTGCGCAGATTCGCGACACACATTAAAGGTGCAGTGATTCTGCATCTAAAGCACACGACAAATAAAAACACCGTGTGACAAGACTAGTTTGTGTTAGATCACAAATCAATAGATGCCCTTTATATACTGCGGCATGCTTTATAAACTGCATCGCAGGGCGATTATGCCATAACAACAGTCACTTAATCATTATTAGGTATTTAACTACATTCGTTAATATCGTTTTTGATGCTGAAGATTCACCCAAGTGTTTCTATGCTTTGTGTCATAGGTTACCGACGCCGCACGTTCAATGCGTGGTTCATGTTGGTAGCACAACGATTTATTAAAGGTTTACTTGAGGGTTTGTACCATGATTATTCTAGTCGGTGGTGAAAAAGGCGGAAGCGGTAAAAGTTGCTTAGCCCAGAACATAGCAGTGTATTTGCGTACCGAAAAAGGAGCAAATGTGCTAATGGTCGACTGTGACCCTCAACGAACCACATCGGATTGGATCCAAGAGAGAAAAGCCAACCCGAGACTTGCTGAAATAAATTGCGTTCAGTTATACGGAAAAATACGTAACGAACTTTTGAACCTTCGTCAGTATTACGATTACGTCGTAATAGACTGCGGTGGGCAAGACAACCTTGCACTTCGCTCTTCTATGGCAGTGGCCGATCATATTCTTATTCCTCTTCGCCCTAAACGTAGAGACTTAAAAACCGTTCCTCACATGGAAGATATACTGTCAACGTGTAAGATGGTAAATCCAAAGATGAATGCTGCATTTGTTGTAACGCAGTGCCCTTCTCTACCTAGCCTTGCAGGACGAATTTTAGAAGCGAAAGAAGTGTGCCGTTCTTTTGGTATTCCGGTGCTTAACGCTGTTACCTTCAGCCGCAATATGTATGATGATTCAGAAGAATCAGGACAATCAGTCATAGAGAGCGAGCCAGAGGGTAAAGCGTCGCACGAGATAAGAACTTTGTTTGAAGAGCTATTAGCGGGAAAAGTGGAGGATTCGCATGAGTTTACTCAGCCTCAAAAAGTCGAAGCCGTCAGCTAAAGCCACGCTTCACTCTGTCGATTCGTTTATTGACGATGCGATATCTTACGCAGCGGGTAAGGGATTACAACAAGAAACGCCATTGGAAACGCTGGCAGACTCGAACCAAAAACCAAAAGATACTCGAGTAAAACCGTGTCTGAAAGCGGTTAAGTGTAATGCCACTCAGAAGCAGCAAAAAGGCATGCGCCATGCAACCTTCACGCTTACACCCGAGTGTATTACGCAGCTTTCACTACTCTCACAAGATAGCGGTATGGCGAAATCAGCAATAATAAGAGAATGGATATCAGCTGAATTTTCCAAACGTCAATTTAGAAAGCGCTAATTTATAGAACTACATTGTATAAAGATAATAAAACACTGAGCTTTATTTAGGCTCAGTTCGTTTAATCATTTATACTAAGGTATAACTGCCTTTCTAGACGTTATTGAAAAACCGTTTACGGTCTATGCATGATGGCAGCATATCAGTGCCATCGTGGCGGCTCTCGCTACCTAGCGCTCCGAGAACAAGGAGCGCTCAAAAAAAGAGCCTATAAAGCGACACCTAAAACGCTATATCTAAAAAGCTATCAGCTAAAGAGTTATTATTAAAAATCTTATCACGCAACTCAGGAGGAAGAACGTGATTTACAGCTTCAAGCTTATTCACTCGCTTGTTCTTTCTCTTTTATTAAGCAGTATCTTCGTCGTACCATCGTTTGCACAAAGTAATGAAAAAAACGAAGTCAATGAACTCAACGTTATCGGCGGACTTCTAGAAGCGAAAAGATATGCAGATGCTGACAGACAAGCGCTGCTTTTTATAGAAAGAGCGCTTCAAAAAGATAATGCACCGTCAGACTACCTACCGTTGGGAAAGCTGCTTCAAGCCTACTCACGATTCAAAGCTTCCAAAGCAGTATTAGACGCAGCACTTGAAACGTATACACGTGAAGGCCAATTACTCAACGTAGCTCGTTCACTTCTGCACCTAGCCAGCGCTGAACGGCACCTCTCAAATTACGTATCTGCAGAAGACTATTTACGTCGTGCCCTTTCGATTGCCGAAATGAGAAATGACAGACAGCTTAAAGCAGAAGTACATTTAGAGTTGGGCGTTGTATATAAAGAGCAAGATAAATTAGAGCTCGCTTTGGAGCCTTTGAAGCTCGCTTTGGCAGTGTTTCGCGACAACGACAACGTGACTTATTCAAGTCTTTGCTTGTCTCATATCGGGGATATTTACGCTTTACTAGGCCACACTACCCTCGCCTTTACGTATTATGACGATGCCTATTCTGCTGTTTCTAACTTAAGCGCAAATGTAGAAAATAAACGCTTATTGGGAATGATAAAAAGCAAAATGGGAAGTCTTCAGCTTAAAGACAACGAGAAAGAAGACGCGCTGCAATCAATTACTGATGGGCTTGATCTTCTTTTATCGACCAATGATGTTGGCGCCATTTTCGAGGCAAAGATGTTAATGGGCAAAGCGCTGTTAGAAACCGGAGACACAGTCAAAGGCACTGCTTTGTTGCAAGAGGCAATGAGTTTTGCGTTGGAATCAGGACAAATTGGTTTAGTCAATGATGTGCGCTTAGCGCTTGCTCAGGGCTATATGCGAGAACAAAAGTTTGACCGAGCGCTCATCTATGCGCGCGCAGGAACCGTTGACGCTCGAAAACATGGGAACTTGCGAGACCAATTACGCTTTTTAGCTATTCAGCTAAGCGCCAATGTTAGCCTTGGCGATTTCGAGAAAGCATTGGACATACAGTCGGTGGTTCAAGAACTTCGCGAGGCGCTTCTTAATTCCGAAACCCAGAATGCTGTAAAAGGGCTTCAAGCGGAAATTGAACTTGTTAGGCAGTCAGGAGAGCTTGAAAAATTAGAAGAGTCCAAACAGCTTGTTATTGCAAAAGCGGAGCGGGAAAAGCTAAAAAACACCCTTTTTTGGAGTGCATCTGTCGCGGTGTTACTCATGCTCTTTTTAATGTGGAGCAGGTTTAAGCAGCGCCAACAAACCATTATTTTACGCCGTGAAGTTAGGCAGCAAACTGAAACCTTACAAGAGAAGAATAGTGAATTAGAGCAAGCCTACAAAACCTTAGAGCATGTCAGCTTACGCGACCCACTCACGGGGTTATACAACCGACATTACTTGGAATCTCAACTACCTTCAGAGATTAAACGCAGTCAGATTGAAATTGACAATATATCTACGCCGTCAAAGAAGCGGGATCTTCTGTGTTTACTCATTGATATAGACCACTTTAAAAGTATTAATGATGATTATGGACATTTAGCAGGCGATAAGGTGCTTGAAGGTTTTTCATCTGTACTTAAAGAGGTGTTTAGGCATACCGATTTAATTATCCGCTGGGGCGGGGAAGAGTTTCTTGTAGTGTGCCGCCATTCCTCGCGAGAGGAGCTTCCTGAATTAGCAGAGCGTTGCCGAGCAACGGTGGCAAGCAATGTATTTAATATCGGCGATGACAAAACGGTTAAAGTTACCTGCAGTATTGGATTTTCACTACTTCCACCCAACGAAATTTCACATTTTGATAAGGCGTGGCAACGAACGTTTGCGGTCGTTGATTATGCCCTGTATGCCGCTAAACTTTCTGGTAGAAATGGGTGGATAGGGCTAATTGAAACGTATCACACGACAGACGCCAATCGAACGCCCTTAGACTGTAAGTTCGATTTTCCAAGTTCAAGAATAGCAACATCATTTAACAATATCGCTAGTATTCAATGGCCTGAAGAAGTAACGAGGTAGCAGTATGTATAGGGGAAATTGCAAATGCCAAGCTGTGCATTTTGAATTAGCCGATGGCAACCATCTAGAAGCCTATTCATCGATGTCACTGCCAACAGATGACAGTAAAATGTTACTTGAGGCTGATAGACAGCATGTCATTGTAGATTGCGCACCATCAAGTGTCGCACGACTCCATGCTTCAAGCGGCGAAACACATCATGTTTGCAATATATGTGGGTCGCTGTTGTTTGTGGAAGTAAAGCCAGATACTTTCCAGCTTGAAGTCATGTTTGCAGGGCACAGTAAACCGATTGGTTTCACCTAAGTTAATGGCTCCATTTAATACACTACGGTATTGACCCATTGCGGTTTCTTCTTTGTGGGCGCTAACTCTCACTATACAAATACTTCTCACACTTTGCTTTAGAATTAGGCTAGACTCGTGAAGTTAAGCGTAAGCTGAGGTGTGGTAGATTCATTACCTGTTCTACGCTTATCAACTTGTGACACCAGCACTCAAATTATCCGGCAAAAGGGGTTTTACCATGAAAACAAAAACAGTCGCGCTAGCACTACTACTTACCACTCTTGGCGTAGCAGGCTGCTCTGATCAGAAAGAAGAGCCGAAAGAAGAAGTAATGGCTGAAATGGAAAAGGCAGGCGAAGCAACTGCTGATACCTATGAAGATGCAAAAGAGAAAGCAGCAGATTCATGGGATAAGACCAAAGATGCAACATCTGATGCCTACGAAGAAGGTAAAGACATGGCGTCTGATGCATACGAAGACGGCAAAGATATGGCTTCTGATGCATACGAAGACGGTAAAGAAATGGGTTCTGATATGATGGACAAAGGCGCTGAAAAATCTGAAGAGCTGAAAGATGCGGCATCAGAAAAAATGCGCGAAGCGTGTATCGAAATGAAGAAAAAAATGGGTGGCGACGTTAGCGAATGCGACACGCAAGACTAATTTAGTGAATGCGATAGGTAAGGCTAATTCAACGAATCTGAATTTCCTTACTACTTAGCAAGTTGCCCTGTGAAGTGTTGGTTGGCGTAAGCCACCCAACACTTTATTTTACAGAGACTATTTAACAGGTCTCGTTCTTTACTGGCGCAAATGCAAAAACCCGGTTATCTAGCTCAGTCGCTACTTTTAATATCTTCCATGTGATATTTATCGATAAGCGAATAAAGCGTTGGCCTTGTAACCCCGAGTAACTCCGCAGTTTTAGACATGTTCTTTTCAGCTTTTTGATAAGCGTTTCGAATGGCCTTACTTTCGGCTATTTCTCGCACTTCCCTTAAATTTAATGTGGTGGGCTCGTCAACACCATCTGCAGGTAACAACCCTAAATCATCTGGCTGTATCACCGTTCCCTCGGCCATAATTACCGCTGATTTGAGTTTATTCTGCATTTCCCGGATATTGCCAGGCCATTTGTGAGCAAGCAGGGCGTTAACAGCAGATTCGGAAAAACTTTTTGCTTTCGCTTTAAATTCTTCCCGATAAATATTGAGAAACGTTCGTGCGAGTAAAATGACATCCTGATCCCGGTCTCTCAAAGGTGGGATCATAATAGGCATTTCCCCTACCCTGTAATATAAATCTTCTCTGAATGTTTCGTTCGCCACCATTGCCTGCAAGTCTCTGTGGGTTGCACAGATAACTCGTATATCGACGGGTATCTCACTTCTTCCACCTACACGTTCGATAATGCGCTCTTGAAGAAAACGCAGCATTTTAGCCTGCAGTCCAATCGGCATATCGCCAATTTCATCAAGAAATAGAGTCCCGCCCTGGGCAGTTTCGATTTTACCGAGCGTGGTTTTGTTAGCTCCGGTAAATGCCCCTTTTTCATAACCAAACAGCTCACTTTCAAGTAAGTTTTCCGGTATGGATGCGCAGTTAATAGCCACAAACGGCTTATCTTTGCGCGGACTATGTTCGTGAATACTGCGGGCAAACACCTCTTTACCCGTACCACTTTCCCCAAGAAGCAACGTGCTAATGTCAGTATTTGCTATTTTTTCTGCGCGTCTTACCACCGTTTGAATGGCTTCGCTGTTTCCTACAATTCGAGACATGCCGGTACGAGTGCGGGCTAAAATAGCGTTCTCGTGTTCCAATTTTGCTAAGTTTAAGGCGCGATTTACTAGCAGCTTTATCGTATCTGAATCGATAGGTTTTTGATAAAAGTCATAAGCACCAAAATCGATGGCCTTTAGTGCATTTTGTTTATCGCTGTTGCCCGTTACCACTATTACTTTTGTACGAGGCGCGAGAGAAATTATATCGTGAAGTATACGCAGCCCCTCTGAGGCGTTTGCAGGGTCTGGAGGGAGTCCTAAGTCAAGAGTAACAACTTTGGGCTCATGACGTCGCAACTGAGCAATTGCCGAGGTGTGATCATCGGCAAACACAATGTTGTAGTCGGTTAAACTCCACTTGAGCTGCTTTTGGATACCGAGGTCATCATCAACTACCAGTATGGTATCTGTCATCTTGTCATCCTATTCTTCTACTTCATCCTACGCCGCGAACAATCCACTGCGCTCGTATTTGATTGGGTGCTTACTGCGCCTAAGCGCTATTTTGCGAAAGGTATCATCGCTTACTCTATGGGAAAATGCAGAGTAAAACAGCTTCCTTTTCCCACTTCACTTTGTACGGTAAGTTTGCCGCCAATAGACTCTAGGTAGGTTTTTGCATCGTAAGCGCCAATGCCCATACCTGCATTTCCTTTAGTCGTATCAAAGGGTTTGAAGAGGCGCTCTTCAATAAAGGCTCTTTCCATGCCGGTACCGGTATCTTCAATCATGATCATTTGCGTGCGCTCTGCGCCATCAACCGTCAATACCACATCAACCTCGCCATCATCTGCGGTAGCCTGCTGAGCATTACTGATTAAGTGATAAAGTACATTGGCCACTTTCTCTTTGTCCACAATAACAGATTCTTCTTTCATCAAATGGACTTTTGGTATCGGAGAAATTGAACTGCAGCGCTGCGTTACCACCTCATCGACTATTCGCGATAGATACTGATCATCATTCACACTCTCTTCAATGACCTTCTTATCGGTTAATTGTTTCAGCATTTTTTCCATACGCGCTTTTGTGTGCTCAAGCGTCTCAAACGTATCTTCAATGAATTCGGGATTGTGTTTGTGCTGCTGCGCATTAGCAAGAATGAGGTCTACCTGAGCAAGCACGTTTTTCAAATCGTGTAGCACAAATGCGGACATTCGATTGAAAGCTGCAAATTGTGCATTCTCAGCAACGACTTGAGCAGCTTCATGATGTTGTATAAAGGTGCCGACTTGCTCTGATACTGCGTTGAGGTAATCTTTAACTTCCCAATTCAATGCGACTTTTTCTTTATCGCCCGCGGCTAACACGGCAAAGCCCCATACCTGGGCATCTTGCATGAAGGGTATGAATAGTTGGTAATCCCACTGTTTTAATACTTCCCTATCAAGCTTTAACCCTTCATAGTCAAAGGGTTTTACCAAATAAGCATCCGTATCGATTACCCACCCTTTTTCGCCACTATATTCAATTAGTTGCGTGAGCATAGCGTGCTGCTTTTCATTCAGACTTGTATCGCCAGACGGTGAGGCCGCGGCGACGCAATCGAGGCCCCTTTTTGATACTTTGAACAACAAACCTGAGTCGTATTGAACTGCATTTAATAGACCGGTTAACCCCGAATGATAAACGTCTGCCGTGCTATCCCCTGAGCGGGTTAACCATTTAGTAAGCTTTACCCACTCCACTCGATAATCGTATTGATTAGCAAAAAAGTGCTTGGTGATGAAAATTTTGATTTTTGTTCGAAATGCATTTGATAAAAAGACAGTGGCTAACAAGGCGAAAGACATAACCACCAAAATAATTTGTACTGTGGCGCCCCAGCTCCCCCCTACGAAGTTAATCGCATAGCCAACAACGGCCATGACAAATAAATAGCCACCAGCCACAAGTAACAGCGAGCTATGAAGTACCACATCTCTGGATATAAAAATGTCGATACCCCAGTGATGGATACGACGAATAGAGATAACGAGGAGCGGCATGAGAAGGAAATAGATATAACCGCGCGCTGCGATGTACCCGACTTCGACCTGGTTCACCATGGTTGCATTCGCATAGGTGACAAATTCAAATACATTTGCCGCGCCAAGGTAAATGATGAGGGGTTTAAACGCCCACTGTTCTCGCCCAGCTTGGCGATAGACAACCTCGAGTAGTACTAACACCTCCAGCGACAGCACAATGAGGGTTAGAAAACGCCACGTAGGGTCAATAGCAAATAGGTAGGGAGCAACAAGTGCGACTATGGCAGGCGCTATGATCATTAATGTCGCAGGGCGACGAAGCACGTGATGAAGATTTTGAAAATTAGTTTGAATACAGCCAGCAAGGAAAAGAAGCCACGCCAGCTGTTTGACTATGTCGACAGTGAGTAACCAGTTTAGCGAAATAGGCCCAAACAACACCGTAATTAAACTTGTCGACCAAACGAATGTGGTGGCAGTAGCGAGTACGAGCAAATGCTTCGCTACACCTGGCTTCCTTACCGTTAGCAATAAAAGTAGCAGTGCTAAATGCGCTAGGCTATTTAGCCCATAACCTAAATCTGAAACCATCCCTTCGCTGTCATCCTAGTAAGTCTTATTATTTGGGTGCCGATAGGCTATTTCTCTTAAGCGCTCTTTTAAAGCGCTGTTCTTGTAACCATCTATACGTACTTATTTTTACGTACTTGGCTTGAAACACTTATTTTCGAGTTCTTGTCTTCAAGTGTCTGTTTTTAAATGCTCAGCGTTTTTTAACGACCAATGAGCCAATTGAGTAACCAGCACCAAATGAACATAGCACGCCCACATCACCAGAGACTAGGTCTTGATGATGCAATCCAAACGCAATCACTGACCCTGCTGACGCTGTGTTAGCATACTCATCTAGCACAATTGGCGCTTCTTGTTGCGTGGCGTCTCTGCCAAGCAGGCGCTTACAGATCAATGTATTCATGTTGATATTCGCCTGATGGAGCCACCATCGTTTCACTTGCGCAGGCGTAATATTGTGTCTTTCTAAATGCGCTTCTATGTGTGAGGCCGCCATGGGGCAAACTTCTTTGAACACTTTGCGCCCTGCCTGATGGAACAACTTGTCGACACCGTAGGGTTCAACGTCTTCGGCTCTCGTTAAATAACCAAAGTTTGAACGTATATTGTTTGAAAACTTGGTTACCGCTTTTGTGCTCAGCACGTCATATACATGCTCGCTTTTTGCAGTATCAGCTAATTCCATAACGGTTGCTGTGGCTACGTCGCCAAATATGAAATGGCTATCACGGTCGGTATAGTTTATTTGCGGCGATACTAGCTCGGGGTTTATCACCAACACTCGAGAAGCGTTGCCGGCACTTAACATTTCAAATGCTCTGTGCATTCCAAACGTTGCAGCTGAACATGCTACAAGCATGTCAAAGCCAAACCCTTCTATGTTCAGTGCTTCTTGTACTTCAATGGCAATTGCGGGATATGCCCGTTGCGTATAAGCACACGAAACAATAACGGCATCTATCTCTTCTGCATTTACGTTCGCTGAATCAAGCGCCAAGCGCGCAGCTTCAACAGCGATTTCAGCCTGATGGGACAAGGCGTCATCACTGCGAGGAGAAATTTTGGGCTTCATTCGCTCGATATTCAAAGCACCTTCTTTCTGATAGATATATCGGCTTTTAATTCCTGATGCTTTTTCGATGAATTCAGCACTTGAATAAGGCATTGGCGCAACGTCGCCGCTTTCGATGTCCTGTTTATTCTTTTCGTTGAAACTGTCTACATACGCATTGTAACTTGCTACCAATTCTTCGTTGGTGATGCTTTCTTCAGGGTGCCAGACACCCACGCCACTTATCACGACTTGCTGAGACATAGTTACTCTCTTCTAATTATACGCTTCTATTATTTGGTGAGCCTAGATGGTAAATACAGGGGCACAAACCCTATTATTTAAGCAATCGCTTGCGCCTTGATTTACGGCTGAATCACCTACGCATCAATATTAAAGGCATTAATACACAGTCTGTGTATTTGAATTAGGCAAACCTTCGATATCTTTGCTCGCGGGCATCCTATAAAACGCCACTTCTTTTACCATAGCTTACCTCAATCAAGTCGCTCTGTAACTATTCTCCAACATCGAGGCGCTCTTACATTACTCAGTGAGTCCGCAGTATATTAATGCTCTAGAGTGACTCGCAAACCCCTGATACAAAAAAACCCGCTTTTAAGCGGGTTTTTGTCACTAATGCAAAACACTAGGTTGCTGTCACATTTTATTACAACTGGCTAATTTGCCATACCGAAACGGTACCACTTACTTCGTTTCCGACAACTAATAACGCTTCACCGCTTGGGCTGTCTTCTGCACTAACAAACACTAAACTCTCAGGCGCTAAGTCGCCAATCACATCGTCAGAAGTTAAGCCTTCAGTTAGGTCACGGTTAATGACGTATTCGGTAAATTGCGCATCATACGGATTAGTCACATCGTAAACGAAAATGCCGCCCATGCGCTCTAGACCAATAAAGGCGTAAGTACGATCGCCAATTTGACCAACAGTAATGGCTTCCGGCTCAGGCCCTTTGTTTTCAGAGCGTGAATCGCCTTCGTTTACATCATTGTCGTTATTAAACTGCGCTCCGTGCACCGACGCCGTGATGCGTTCAAAATCATCACCCGAATCGAAAACAACTAAACCGTTTTGGTCCCAGATTGTGAATGAACGTGCACCGTAGGTAAATGCAGCGTCGTACTCACCGTCGTTGTCAGCATCACCCATGGCTGTTGTAACACGTAAATCATCCGCTTCACCAGTGGCTTGCAACATCGCTAATTCGGAGTTTGCTTCTGCAACTAAATCGCCCACTTGTACTTCATCGGTGTACGCTAAACAGCCATCGTCTTCATCAAACGAAACGCCACCTGCAGCGGTACATGCAGCATCATCAGCAGCATCAAAGAAGTATTCACGAGCATCACCTTCGTTAGCTGTCACAATGAAGGTAGCGTCTTTCCAAGTAAAAGTAGCAAGGCTGTCAGGCTGATATACGCCGTATAGACCAGTGTACTGACCGAAGCTCACTGAACTGTCTTCTTGAATATCGATATTCAAATCAGCCCATGCTTTAGTACCTAACCCAACAACATCAACGGTCAACTCTTCTAAATCAAGCACCGCTAGGCCATTATTTTCTTGCAAGCTGACGTACGCTACGTCATTCGTTGCTGCAATGTACTCAGGCTCTAAATCTTGCGCCACTGTCGTTGCAATGGCAGTCCCATTGATTGTGCGACCAGATGGGTTGGGGAACATCATGCCCTGTGCCATAAGCTCGGCTTGTGAACCGTTGAATGCGGTGAACCCAACGGTGGTTCCCGTTTCTTCTGGTTCGCCACTGGCAAGTACATTAATAACTGAAATCGAACCAACCGGGTCTACCGTGTAATCGTCTGAAGGCTCGCCTTCGTTAGCCACTAACACTTTACCGCCATCGGGAGTGAACGTAACCATATCTGGTAGCGCGCCCACTTCTACCGAATCTAAAAATGCCGGCGTTGCGCTATCTAAGCCGTTGTAGAAAAGCACATAGCCATTGTCAGTTTTCACTGCTGCGGATACGGCAACAGCCATAAGATCACCGCTGACCGCAATGCTATTAACACCGCCTAGGGCAACACCATTGATGTCTGCTGGTAAATCAACAGTAGAAGGCGTTAGGTTAATTGTGTTTATCGGGTCGCCCAATGCCGCTGTAGTGACAGTGCCTGCAGGAATAACCGCTATAGTATTGGTTGAGGTGTTAGTCGCGTAAATCGTTTGGGTATCAGCGTGATATTGAACAATTTCCGCAGCGCCTTGATTACCTAAAAATGCACGACCAACAACATCTAAGGCAATACCAATTGAAGCATCAGTACCGTCAGAACCATCTGCGCCAGGAGTTCCCTGTTCACCCTGAGGCCCTTGAGCACCCGTTTCGCCTTGCTCGCCATCGTCGCCGTCTAGACCACAACCCGTTAACGATGCAGACACAAGAAGGGCGAGTAATCCGTACTTGAATTTATTACGCACTGCCATTTTTATTTCCTTTTTTATTAGTGTGTTATTCAGTGTTGAACTGTTGAAATAGGTATCGCTTCCTGCGCACTAGTACAATCAGCAGGTGTAGGTATCTGTTCAACATTATTCCAGTACAACAGAAATATCATGTAACTTCTATGTATAAATTAAAGTCAGTTTATGACACAAATATTAATTTGGCAAAGGCTTTACCAAGGGCTATCAACTACTTATTTAGCGATGATATTTTTCTCATTACATGTCGCGGTAACGACTAAGTTATTTAGCTACTATTGATGTATCAAAAATAGATGTATGCTTGGCAATAGCCTTTTGGCCTTTGGTCTGCACGTTTTGCGTTTATATTAGGCCGCGTTGACCTAGTAGTGCTTAAAAACTGCAAACCAAAGATCATCAGGCTCAAAACCAAACGATGTTAAAGACACAAAGGACTCAAAATGAAATTGAAATTCACCTTATCAGCGGCGGTGGCCGCAGCGCTCGCACTATCAGCCTGTGCTACCTCCCCAACTGGCAGAAACCAAGTGCTGCTTTTTTCTGACTCCCAGTTATCTGAGATGGGAGCACAAGCGTTTTCAGGCATGAAAGAAGAACTCAAAGTTTCTACAAAGCCTGTGCAAAATACCTACGTAGAATGTATTGCCAATGCAATTACTGCACAGGTGCCAGCTTCTGTATTCGATGGGCAATGGGAAGTGGTTGTTTTTGATGACGAGCAAGTCAATGCATTTGCCTTACCTGGCGGTAAAATAGGAGTTTATACTGGCCTTCTTGGCGTTGCACAAAACCAGCACCAGCTTGCAGCGGTAATAGGCCATGAAGTAGGACACGTAATCGCTGAACACGGTAACGAGCGCATGTCTCAATCTACCTTAATTAATATGGGTACTCAGGCAGCAGGCCAAGTACTAGCAGCGAATGAAGTGCCTCAGTCGGGCCCTATTATGGCGGCTATCGGGTTAGGTATGCAGGTTGGCGTTCAATTACCTTTCAGCAGAACTCACGAATCAGAGGCCGATGAAATAGGTCTTCAGCTAATGGCAAAGTCTGGCTTTGACCCTCGTCAGTCTGTCAACCTTTGGCAGAACATGGAGGCAGCGAGTGGAGGAAATAGCCCAATGGAGTTTTTATCTACTCACCCGGCTCCGCAAACGCGTATTGCAGATTTAAGAGCAAATATGAGTCCAGCGCTTGCTGATTATCAAGCCACGAACAATCGTCCCAATTGTAAGCAGTAATCAAAAATATCAGTAATAAAAAACGCCGCTTAAAAGCGGCGTTTTTGTTTATCTAGCTGGCGCAGTCTTATTCGCCATCTGTTTTATGCAAATGCACATCCATTTGCGGAAACGGAATAGAGATGCCTTCTTGATCGAAACGCAATTTAACCGCTTCAGTAAAGTCGAACTTAACGCCCCAGAAATCCGCTGCATTAACCCATGGGCGAACCACAAAGTTCACACTGCTATCGGCAAGTTCAGATACTGCAACCGTAGGCGCTGGCTCTGCTAAAATTCGTTCATCAGCTGAAACCATTTCTTGAAGTATTTGCTTCGCTTTCAATAAATCAGCGTCGTAGCCAATACCTACAACCATATCTACACGACGAGTTTCCTTAGCCGAGTAATTGGTAATATTACCACTGTAGATATTACCGTTTGGTACGATAATTTCTTTATTGTCAGGCGTTGTCATTGTCGTTGTGAAAATGCCAATCTTTTTAATTGAGCCCGCAGTACCACCCGCTTCAACAAAATCACCCGCTTTAAATGGTTTGAATAAAAGAAGCATTACGCCCGCAGCGAAGTTCTTGAGCGAGTCTTGTAATGACAAACCAATGGCTAGGCCAGCTGCACCTAAAATAGCGACAAGCGATGTGGTATCAACACCAAGTTGGTCTAGCGATGCCACAATAACGAAAAGCATTAATATGGCGCTAATGATTGCTTCTAAGAAATCAACGAGCATGTCGTCGTATTTAGATTTGGCCATTACGCGTCGGAAAACTGACAGCAACAGACCGACGACAATTTTACCAATTACATAAATTGCGATTGCCATGGCGATATTAATGCCCCATGGAATTGCGTAGTCATTTATATACCTTTCAACGTCACTTGCAGAAAAGAGCGAGAGTTGTTCTTCCATAATTATTCCTTGTTGAGTTTGTAGTAACTATGCAACTCACGGTATCAGTAAAAACTAACATCACCAATAGTTAAACTAAGTTAATCTTCAAAACTAAGCTAAAGTCTAACGCTGACGCAGCTTATAGAGGGCATTCATTATCCAAAAGTAGTAAGTTTTATGGTTATAAATTTACGATTTCTGGTATCGTTGCAAATAAATTTTGATTTCATTTCGAACTTAATTTTGTGTTCACTCACCTGTCACATTTCTCACCTAAGCTCTAGGCATTGTCTGAGGGCGTGTTGTTCTTTGCTGTACAACAAAGAGCAACACGCCTTGGTTTACGTATTAATTTAAATACTTCATTTTAAATCTTCATATTGATCACATAGATAGCTTTTTAGACAGTATAAGAAGAAAAATGCTGATGTTTTTTTAATCAAAAAAGTTTACACTAGGGCTTCACGGATGGTGCATTAGGAAATTGCGTCGACTTTTAAATGAAAGTCGGTTCATTGGACTCCTAATGCAAAGACATTAAGTACGCTGTTGTATAAAACCCACAGCCACACTGATGCTTTAGTAGATTATTATAAAAAAGGATTATCGTATGTTGCTCTTAACCACGTTATTCACTGTCGTTGCTGGAATTTTTCTTTATTCTTTGCGATCAGACACCGGCAAACATACCAAACACGCACGAGCTCAACGGGACATGAACCGCAATAAAAGCGAAAATGCAGTGCCGGCGTCTACTCACTCTCTACAGTCGGATTCCACAGATTCAGCTCGCGCTGCGTAGTCGCCTCTGTTTAACATTCGCACGGTTTCTGCCACGCTTTCTCACTTTATTGCGTCGCTCGTTGGCTTAACTCAATTGCAAATGTTTACAGTAAAGTAGCTAAAGAAAGAACGTGTTTAAACGTGTTATCGCCGATTTCGCTGATGTCGGCGTTGCATGTCGCCCCCCTCCCCACGTATTATACGCAAAAACGACAACTGCAAATTTTTCATGCGTATACCTAGAGTTTATTACCCCGATCCTATCGCCTTAGAACAAGAATTTGAGCTTACCCAAGAAGCAGGACATCATGTTGCAACGGTTTTACGCCTGAAACCTAATCGACCGATTGTTTTGTTTAACGGCGATGGCAATGAGTACAGTGGAATAATCATCAGTGTTCAGCGGAAAAACGTTATCGTTGAGATTGATGCCTGCTTGTCTGTCTCTAATGAGTCACCTCTGCACCTGCATTTAGGTCAAGGCGTTTCTAAAGGTGACCGAATGGATATGGTGTTGCAAAAGAGCGTTGAATTGGGCGTAAGTGAAATCACCCCAATCATCACTGAGCGGTGTGTAGTGAAATTAGAGCCATCACGCTGGGAGAAAAAGCTGCAACAATGGCAAAAAATTATCCTGGGTGCCTGTGAGCAAAGCGGTCGAAACAGAGTGCCTACGCTTAATGAGCCAGTTTCTCTTGTTCAGTGGTTGTCTCAATCTACTTCTAGTTCTCGTATCGTCCTTGCACCGGGTGCGTCACAGCCTCTTGCTAAGCAACCCTACAATACCCAAGGATACAGATTACTAGTGGGACCGGAGGGCGGCCTTTCTGAGACAGAAATCCATCAAGCCAATGAAAATGGATACTTATCGGTAAGCTTAGGTCCACGAATTTTAAGAACAGAAACTGCAGCCCTCACGTCGTTAAGCATACTGCAAGCTCAACATGGCGATTTCTGAGTAGCCTGAATCCTGTTAAAGGAACGCCGCTGTCTTGAACTGTGGTAGAGCGCCCCAACATAAAGGGGTATAAGGTCATAGTGACTACCGTTAATTTTAAAGCGAGAACCTAATGCAATATACTGTCGGCGTAATCATGGACCCCATTGAGGCCATCACACCATACAAAGATACCAGCCTCGCAATGATGCTAGAAGCTCAGCGCCGCGGTGCAACTGTAGTGTATTTTGAACTTAAGGACCTTTACTTAGAAAACGGTAAGCCAATGGGATTGGCGAAAACGGTAACAGTGAAAGATCAGCCCGCAGACTTCTACGAGATTACAGAAACCAATGCGGTTCACCTTGGTGATATCGACGTATTGCTTATGCGTAAAGATCCGCCATTTGACAGCGAATTTCTCTATGCCACTCAAATGCTGTCTCTGGCACAAGATGCAGGCGCTCTTGTTGTAAATAACCCTCAGGCGTTGCGAGATTACAACGAAAAGCTGTTTACTTCATACTTCCCTGAACATATTCCCGCTACGCTTGTTGCTAATAACCAAGTGCCAATTCGTGAATTTCACGCTAAGTACCAAGATATTATTTGTAAACCTCTTGACGGCATGGGCGGAGCTTCCATATTTCGTGTGAAGCCTGACGGCAATAACCTTGGGGTCATCATTGAAACACTGACTCACTTAGGCACGCGCTATATGATGGTTCAAGAATATTTGCCGCAAATAAAAGACGGTGACAAGCGCGTACTCATTGTAGACGGTGAAGTTATTCCTTATTGCTTGGCTCGCTTACCTACCAAGGGAGAAACTCGGGGTAATTTAGCCGCCGGCGGTACCGGACGGCCCCAACCCATTTCTGAATCAGACAGAGCGTTAGCAGAAGCCATTGCACCAACGCTGAAAGAGAACCACATTCTTTTTGTTGGGCTTGATGTGATTGGCAATAAAATAACGGAAATAAACATTACTAGCCCCACATGCGTACGAGAAATTGAACGTCATTTCGGTATCAACATTATGGCGAAGCTGTTTGAGGCAATAGAGAATCGCTTGGCACTGAAGGCTTAGTGCAACCTAGGCTTGGTAAAACCCAGGCCTAGTAAAAGCTAGGCTTGACGAAACTCAGCCTTTATAAAAACTGAACGCGATAAATTTTGAGAGAAATACACTGAAAGTGAAAAAAATATGACAGAGTTAACGAGTTTAAAAAATCACTTTTTGGTAGCAATGCCAAGCTTAGACGACCCTTATTTTTCTCGCTCTTTGATTTATGTTTGTGAACATGATTCAGAAGGCGCCATGGGAATTGTGGTGAATCAACCCTCCACAATGAATGTGAAGCAACTTCTAGAGCAAACCGATAAAGAACTCACGGTGTCAGACGATAAAGCCGAAGAAATCGTACTCGCTGGCGGCCCAATAAGTCAGGAACGAGGATTTGTATTGCACTCTACGCAAAAAGGCTGGGCCTCGAGTTTGGCCTTAGCACCAAGGGTAATGGTTACAACGTCAAAAGACATTTTAACCGCCATCGGTAACGATGAAGGTCCTGATGATGCCATTATCGCTCTGGGGTTTGCCGGTTGGTCTAAAGGGCAGTTGGAGCAGGAAATGCAAGATAACGCATGGCTAACGATTGAAGCTGATGAGGAAATCTTATTTCACACTCCCATCCATAAGAAATGGCAAGCTACTGTCAACAAGCTCGGCGTAGATGTGTGGCAATTAGCGCCAGGCTCTGGTCATGCCTAAAATGGGAAATAAACTTGGCAACAGAACCATACTTTCCTTCGATTTTGGTACCAAAAGCATTGGCGTTGCCGTAGGCCAAGAAGTCACAGGTACCGCATCGCCCCTTCCCGCTTTGAAAGCCAGAGACGGCATTCCCGATTGGGACCTTATCGAAACCTTATATAAGGATTGGCTTCCTGATGTGGTCGTTGTTGGGCTACCGCTAAATATGGACGGGACCGAGCAGCAGATGACCCAGCGGGCTCGTAAGTTTGCTAACCGCTTGCACAATCGCTTTAAGATTAAGGTAGAAGTGTGCGACGAGCGGCTAACTACCACCGACGCTAAAGCCATGCTGTTCGAGCTAGGTGGGTATAAAAAACTGACTAAAGAGAAAGTTGATAGTGTGTCGGCGTGCGTTATTTTTACTAGCTGGATAGAAAACGCCTACGAGTAAGGCTTTAAAACGGTTTTTAAGCGTCGGCGCCTGAGAACTTCTCCTTTACTACTGGCCCTGTTGATTCTCGTAGCCCTATAGAGCATCGCCGCATTGCCAGCAAACTTCAAACGCACTGCCATTTTCTTCACCGCAACTGCTGCATACCCATTCGCGCCCCTCTTGGCCCTTCCCACCTTGGCTAGATGCAAAATTAGCTTTAATGCCGTCCACTACCTTTGAAGCGCGATGAAACCACGTATCATCAACCAGCCACAGCTCTTGCTGTGCTTCTTGCCATGGCAGTTCCCCAAGTGCTCCGCTAGCAAACTCATTTTTTACCATGTAGGGAATACTAAGCGCATCAAGCTCGCTGCGCACTGCCTGAAGTTCAAACGCATGCTCAGAAGAAAACAGTTTTTTCAAGCAGTCACTCCCGCGGCGCTCCATGTCATGTGGCTATTCATCCATATCAAAAGACACATTCGATAGCGTTCCCAAACTTGAGTTATCACTGGCATCTAGCTTAATCATAAGGCGAAGGTCATTTGGTGAGTCAGCGTGATGCAGCGCTTGGTCCATTTCAATTCGCCCTTGCTTATACAGGTCGTATAGGGCCATATCAAAGCTCTGCATGCCCTGCTCTTTCCCCTTTTTCATCGCTTCTTTTAGGCTGCCAATCTCGTTGCGTTGAATAAGGTCGCTTACCAGCGGCGTATTGAGTAGCACTTCTATTGCCGCTACTCGGCCTTTCCCGTCTGGCGTAGGCACTAATTGCTGCGCAACAATGGCGCGGATGTTTAGGCTTAAATCGAAACGCAGCTTGTCATGCATATCTTTTGGCGCAAGATGCATTATTCGCTCAATGGCCTGATTGGCATTGTTTGCGTGCAACGTAGCGACACATAAATGACCTGTATCGGCAAACGACATGGCATACTCCATTGTCTCCATAGAGCGAATTTCACCAATAAGAATGACATCCGGCGCTTGGCGCAAGGAGCTTTTTAACGCATCGTCAAAAGACTGGGTGTCTATACCCACTTCACGCTGGGTAATAACGCAGTTGTTGTGTTCGTGCACAAATTCAATTGGGTCTTCAATGGTAAGAATATGGCCATGAGAGTTTTCATTTCTGTGGCCAATTAGCGCGGCTAATGATGTTGATTTACCGGTGCCGGTTCCCCCAACAAATAGCACGAGCCCGCGTTTTGCCATAATTATTTCTTTTAAGACTCTCGGCAGCCCTAAATCATCGGCTTTGGGGATTTGAGTCACAATACGCCTAATAACCATTCCCGCTTGGTCACGCTGCCAAAAAGCAGAGCAACGAAAACGCCCAATTCCCTCTCTAACGATAGCAAAGTTACATTCTTTTGATGTATGAAACTCGTGTTGCTGCTTTTCTGTCATCGCTTCATGAACCAAAGACAACGCTAATTCTTCAGAAGTGTCTGATTCGGAGATGGGCGTTAGCTTGCCGTTAATTTTTGCACTAATTGGAAAGTTGGCCGTGACGAATAAATCTGAGGCATTACCGTCGATCATTTTTTGTAAAAGCGAATCTAGCATTATGGTTCCTGGGTTTTAAACCTGAAAAATTAAATCTGAATATGGATGTTTAGCAAACGTTTTAGAAGTTATTCATCGATTGTTTATCAACAGACTTAGCCGCAGCATCTTGTTTTGTAATCACGCCCATTGCCACCAAGCGCTGCAAACACTGATCCATGGTTTGCATGCCATGAGCCTGACCGGTCTGAATAACCGAGTACATCTGCGGCACTTTATCTTCGCGGATAAGGTTTCTAATGGCCGGGATTCCCACCATAATCTCATGGGCAGCTATTCGTCCGCCGCCAACTTTTTTCAATAGGGTTTGCGATATTACCGCTCGTAAGGATTCAGATAACATGGAACGCACCATAGACTTTTCCTCTGCCGGAAACACGTCAATAATACGGTCGATAGTTTTTGGCGCTGAGTTGGTATGCAAGGTACCAAATACCAAGTGACCAGTTTCCGCGGCGGAGATAGCAAGGCGTATAGTTTCTAAATCACGTAGCTCGCCTACAAGAATGACATCGGGATCTTCACGTAACGCAGAGCGCAGCGCATTGTTAAACGAGTGTGTGTCCCGATGCACTTCACGCTGATTAACTAAGCTAAGCTTATTGTCGTGCACAAATTCAATGGGGTCTTCTATGGTAAGAATATGCTCTCGTTTGTGAGTATTAATGTGATCAACCATTGCCGCCAATGTGGTACTTTTACCCGAGCCGGTAGCGCCAGTCACTAACACAATTCCAGTTGGCTGATTGATAATTTCTTTGAAAATATCCGGTGCACCTAAGTCGTCTAGAGTAAGCACATCGCTTGGGATTGTACGAAGTACCGCTGCGGCGCCGCGATTTTGCACAAACGCGTTTACACGAAATCGCGATAGCCCTTTTACTTCAAAAGAAAAATCGGTTTCTAAGTTTTCCTCGTATTCTTTGCGTTGCATGTCGTTCATGATTTCATAAACAAGGCCATGAACCTGCTTGTGATCAAGGGCTGGAACATTGAGCTTACGCATTTCGCCATCTACGCGAATAAGCGGCGGAAGTCCGGCTGACAAATGTAAATCTGAGGCGTTATTCTTAACACTAAACGCTAAAAGTTCGGTAATATCCACAACCACTTCTCCATAACAAGGTGAATAATGCAAACAATAGCAGAAAGAATAAATTCCGCACTAGAGGGAATTACACAAGTCGCTACGTCAGTACATCGTCCACCAAATTCAGTCAAATTACTAGCGGTAAGCAAAACTAAACCCGTATCAGATATTATTGAAGCGTATGAAGCGGGACAACAAATGTTCGCAGAGAACTATGTTCAGGAAGGTGTTGAAAAAGTTCAGGAACTTGCTCACCTCACCGATATAGAGTGGCACATGATTGGCCCCATTCAATCGAATAAAACCAAGGTCGTAGCCGAGCACTTTCACTGGGTACAGTCGGTTGATAGAGAAAAAGTGGCGCGAAGATTAAATGATCAACGCCCCGACAACTTACCCGCACTAAATGTATGCATTCAACTCAACATTGATGATGAAGACAGCAAGTCTGGCGTTAAATCTGGCGAACTTGACGGCTTAGTTCAGTTTATCGAATCACAAGAAAAATTATGTCTTCGCGGGATCATGGCTATTCCAAAAGCCAATCCAAGCGAGGAAGAACAAGCCCTTACTCTCGGTAAACTGAAAGAATTATATGACCATTACCACAAATCGCTGGCCAATTTTGATACCCTATCGGTAGGAATGAGCAGCGATATGAACGCTGCCATCAAAAATGGTTCTACAATGGTGCGAATAGGCACAGCTATTTTTGGTAAACGTGGTTGAGTCGTCTCCCCAAGCGTAAGCGTTGAACACTGAAACGTGAGCGTTTTAAAATGAGCCATCAGCGTTGAAAATGAGCCATCAGCGTTGAAAAGTTGAACGTTGACGTTCAAAAAACGAAGCGACAACGTTGAAACGCACGATTTAACTACTTATTCAGCAATACGCAATTGCGACGTTACCTTTATGCGATTATGCGTGTTGAATTAAGCATTAAACAGACAACAAATAGGATTTACATGCAACAGAAAAAATTGGCATTTATTGGCGCAGGCAACATGAGCCGCAGCATCATTAGTGGATTAATTCAGTCTGGCTATGCAAAAGAAAATATACTTGCAGCTAACCCGTCTACGCCGAAATTAGACAAGCTAAAAGAAGAGTTCGGCATACAAACTACCCAATCGAACGATGAAGCCTGCCAGTTTGCCGATGCCATTGTGCTTGCAGTAAAACCACAGATTATGGGCGACATGTGCGCCGACTTACAGAAAAACAATGACCTAGCAGGTAAGCTCTTTTTGAGTATTGCAGCAGGCCTTCCAGTATCTCGCCTGCAAGAGATGTTAGGTGGTGACTACCCAGTTGTTCGTATCATGCCTAATACGCCAAGTTTATTAGGTAAAGGCATGTCGGGTATGTATGCCGATGACACAGTGACGCAAGAAGACAGAACCTATGTTGACGATGTAATGAACAGCGTAGGTGAAACCGTTTGGGTTAATGAAGAAGATGGTATCAACGGTGTCATTGCCGCTGCCGGCAGTAGTCCTGCGTACTTCTTCCTATTCCTTCAGAACATGCAAGAAGAAGCCATGAACATGGGGTTTGATAAAGACCAGTCTCGTCTTATGGTACAGCAAGCTATGCTAGGTGCAGCCGAAATGGTGTGCAATAACCCAGACCTTGAATTAAGTGAGCTTCGTGCCCAAGTTACCTCTAAAGGCGGCACTACCGCACAAGCGGTAAATACGTTCATTGACGAAGGCTTAAAAGATATTGTCAGCAAGTCTATGCGCGCTGCCGTCGCTCGAGCCGAAGAAATGGCAAAACAGCTTTAACGTTTTTAGAAATCGTTTTTTAGGAAAAACAGTAGATGAACGCAACGGTATTTTTAGTCGATACATTATTTAACCTTTATCTGATGATTGTCATCTTGAGGTTGTGGCTGCAGATGGTACAAGCAGACTTTTACAACCCCATGAGCCAATTTATCGTGAAGGCCACACATCCGATTGTAGGACCGTTGCGACGCGTTATCCCGTCCATAGGTCGATTTGATACGGCCACCTTTGTATTAGCGATTGCTGTTTGTGCGCTTAAAATCATTACCTTAATACTGATATCTGGTGGCAATCTAAACCCTATCGGGATTGCCATTATGTCAGTCATGGGTGTGATAAAAGAAACCTTATCGCTTATGTTCTGGGTGCTGTTATTGCGGGCAATTTTAAGCTGGGTCTCACAGGGTCAGTCTCCTATAGACTATGTGCTTCATCAGCTTACCGAGCCCTTTTTAGCGCCTATTCGCAAAATTATTCCTCCCTTGGGCGGCCTTGATTTATCGGTGCTTATCGCAATTATTGGATTACAGTTTTTACAGCTGCTGATCCAAGACGCGCTCAGAGTGCTATGAGTGTATAAATGATGGATGGGCAATCCTCTCTCTTTATAGGTGAAGATTTACGTAGGTGCAGATTTACGTAGGTGAGGATTAACGCTAACGCTGTCCACCAAATCGAAAGAAAACGGTGCGGATAATGTCAATGCGAGGAATAGCGGTGAATATAGTTAAAAAAGTGTCATCAGTGTTTATAGGTGCACTACTCATGTGCCTAAGCGTACAGGCTCATGCGGAGCAAAAAGAAACTCTCGGCGAGTGGGATGTGCACTACATGGTAGTGAATACGCCGTTTTTAACACCTGAGGTGGCAGCTAGCTACGGTATCGTTCGCAGTAAATACAATGCGCTAGTGAATATTTCGGTGTTAAATAAAGACTCTGGCGAGGCTCAGCGAGTATCAGTGACTGGCAACGCAACGAACTTGCTTGGTAGTAAAAAGCAGCTGACGTTTAAGAAAGTGGAAGACGGTGACGCTATTTATTATTTGGCAGTATTGCCGTTTCGCGACCAAGAAACTTATCGCTTTGAAGTCACCGCTCAAAGAGCCGCTGAAAAGCAAACCCTTAAGTTTAAACAAAAAATGTACGTGGACTAAGGCGCCCTGCCCTTATTGACTACTTTTTAAAAACGAGGTCTTTGACCTCGTTTTTTTATGTCCTCTATATTTTAATAAACTCTCTTTACGATATGCTGTTCCTAGTAAATAATCAGAGCAGCACTATTTTATGTATTCACATATTATTATGTTGTATTAGGCATAAAAGAGGCTTGTTAGGTGCGGCTGGTAAACTGTGACTTATATGTTGTAACGCTTGCTTTGCGACCTGTGCAATTAAGATTATCCACCTCAACACGTTTTGCTTTAAATAAAGCGCTTCAGAAAACGTGAGGCAAACCACTAAAATTATAAAAAGAGAAATGACTATGACTACCCCCTACCCTCACCTTCTCGAGCCTCTCGATTTAGGCTTTACCACACTGCGAAACCGAACATTGATGGGCTCTATGCATTTAGGCTTAGAGGAGGAAAAAGGCGGGTTTGATAAATTAGCTGCATTCTATGCAGAGCGAGCAAAAGGCGGCGTTGGCCTCATCGTAACGGGAGGAATAAGCCCTAACATTTCTGGGTGGGTAGCCCCATTTGCAGGGAGAATGACCAGTAAGAGACACGCTAAGAAACACAAAGTTATTACCGACGCCGTTCACGCTGAAGGCGGTAAGATATGCATGCAGATTCTTCATTCTGGGCGCTATGGCTACCATCCTCTAGCGGTCTCAGCCTCACCCGTGAAATCGCCCATTACCCCCTTTAAACCCAGGGCACTGTCATCTAGTGGTATCAAAAGCACAATAAAAGACTATGCAAATTGCGCAGGTTTAGCTCAAAAGGCTGGGTATGACGGCGTAGAAATAATGGGGTCAGAGGGCTATCTCATTAACCAATTTTTCTGTGAACGCACTAATCAGCGGGACGATGAATGGGGCGGCAGTCTCGAAAATAGAGCGCGACTGGCTATCGAGGTAGTGAGAAGTGTGCGTGAAAAAGTAGGGGCTGAGTTTATTATTATTTACCGCCTTTCAATGCTGGATTTAGTGGAAGGCGGAGCCCAATGGGATGAAGTGGTTTATTTAGCTAAAGAGATAGAAAAGGCAGGCGCGACGCTTATCAATACAGGCATTGGGTGGCATGAAGCGAGAGTGCCAACCATATCAACCTCGGTTCCGCGCGCGGCTTTTACTTGGATAACCAAGCGGATGAAGGCAGAGGTATCGCTGCCGCTAGTGACAACTAACCGAATAAATACGCCAGAAGTTGCTGAGTCAGTCTTGGCAGAGGGGCACGCAGACATGGTTTCCATGGCGCGCCCTTTTCTTGCCGACGCTCACTTTGTAGCCAAAGCGATGCAGAATGAATCGAAGCTTATCAACACTTGTATAGCCTGTAACCAAGCCTGCTTAGATCATGCCTTTGAGCAAAAGCGTGCAAGCTGTTTAGTGAATCCCCAGGCCTGTTATGAAACCGAACTCACTTTCTCGCCAACCTCGAACAAGAAAAAACTGGCGGTTATTGGTGCAGGACCAGCAGGCCTGTCTTTTGCGATGTACGCCGCCGACCGCGGGCACGATGTGCATCTATTCGACCAGGCTAGCGAGATTGGTGGTCAATTTAATTACGCAAAGCAAATACCGGGAAAAGAAGAATTTTATGAAACCCTTCGTTACTTTACCCATCAATTAGCGCGAGCCAATGTCACTATTCATTTAAATACTCTTGCAACCACAGAGACATTAAAAGATGGAAGCTTCGATGAGGTTATATTAGCTAGCGGTATTAAACCTAGAAGCTTAGCTATTGAAGGTCACGACCACCCGAAAGTATTAGGTTACCTAGACGTATTGCGGGATCATGTTGAAGTAGGCCAGCGTGTAGCGGTGATCGGTGCCGGAGGCATTGGGTTTGATGTCGCTGAATACCTAGTTGAAGATGCAGATCTTACTGAAAATAGAGACAAGTGGCTGCAGCATTGGGGAATTGATAAAAGCTATGCCGCCGGCGGCGCACTTAAGGAAAAAGAGCTCACATCCACCACGCGCGAGGTGTTTTTACTTCAGCGTAAAACCACAAAAGTGGGTAAGGGCTTGGGCAAAACAACGGGTTGGATCCACCGTCAGTCTCTCAAACTTCACAACGTGCAAATGATCAATGGCGTATCTTACGAGAAAATTGATGACAAAGGGCTTCATGTTGTTATTAACGACAAACCAAAACTACTGGAAGTCGATAACGTGATCGTATGTGCAGGCCAAGAGCCATATACGCCATTAAAAGCGCCTCTTGAAGAAGCTGGGTTTAAGGTAAACATCATAGGTGGCGCCGACGTAGCAGCAGAACTAGATGCTAAAAGAGCCATTCGTCAGGGCGCCGAATTGGCTGCGAAAATCTAAGCGTTTTTGGTTGTCTAAATAATAAAGTTACTTTGCTAATTAATCGGTAAATCTATTAACACGCTGCAGGGCATCAAGCTTTGCAGCGTATAATCCTCGTTCCTTTTCACCAAAGGCGAGTTCCTTTGCTTTTTTAAGCTTCGACTCTGATCGTTCTATATCGCCAAGTAAAAAGTATGCTTTTGCTAACCCCATATAACCTTCACTCAGGTACGGGCCAGTTTTTACCGACTTGTTGAAAAAGGCAACCGCCCTTCTTGTTTCACCTTGATTCAGATATTTAACGCCTTGGTCGTACCATTGATAGGGGTTGCTTTCTTCCACGTCCAATAGCTTACTTCCTATTTTCGCTAATGTTGCACTATCTCCTACATCGGATAACAGCACAGCGTAGTTCGATAAGGTGTGTATAGATTCAACGTTATTCTCAATCGCAAATTCATATATGTCACGCGCTTTTTTATGCAGCATGTTCTGACGATAAAACACCGCCAAAGCGTTAAGGGTTTCTGAATTAAGCGGGCTTTGGCGCATAGTGGTAGCCAGTAAACTGTAGACTAGCGACGAGTTATTCACTGCCATCGCCTTTGCCGCTTTGTTTTGATAATACATAGAAATAAAATCGTTAAAGGCTACGTATTCCCCTGTGTCGTTAAGCGATGAGGGGAAGTAATCAATAACGGTTCGGCTGCGAAAAAATACAACACCAAGCTTTTTCTCTTCCGCCTCAGGGTCAAGCACAATGGTTTTAACATGGGCAGAGGTGGTCAAAACATGATTATGGCGCCTATAAATAGGCGGTGTGAACACCTTTTTGTAATATACATCTAACCCAACAACGTTAGCGAGTGCAGTGGTTAGTATTGCCAGCGTCAGGCAGTTTCCCGACCTTTTTTCAAAGGCTTCTGTTGCAGTAAATGTGTCTCCTGCGTAACTAAAATCTGTAGCCCATTTCTCTAAAAAGTTGGATATACGAAAATTGGGGGACACATTTTGCTGTTCGTCGCTATTGAAAAAGGATAAAAATTCCGCTTTTTGGTGGGGTGTGAGCACCAATATCTCATGGGGCTTAATAACCTTGATTTGGCTAAATTTGTCGCTTTGCCAGTTGAGTGTAGAAGACAGGTCGTCGGAAACATCATCGCTGCTACTCACCTGCTGTGAGGTGCTTTGGCAGCCAGAAAGGCTTAACGCTACACAGACAAAGCCAATAGCGGCTAAAGTCGCGAAAAATCCATTATGTTGCTCCATTGCGTTCCCCATACTTTACTTTCCAGTCCCGACGGGCTGAATTTTAGAGTAGAGGAAGTGAGATCAAAAAACCAGCTTTCACTTAATAGCAAAAGCTGGAGATAGCAAAAGCTGGCTTTGTGCGTACTTTTTAAAGAGGCTAACTTTTTTGACTAGCTTTTTTGACTGGCTATCCAGCGGTCTATTTTTTGTTCAAGAATAGCCAGCGGAATGCCACCTGAGTTTAATACCTGCGCATGGAATTCTCGAATATCAAAATTCTTGCCAAGGGCTTGTTCAGCCCGCGCGCGTAACTCTTGTATTTTTAATGCACCAACCTTGTAAGATAAGGCTTGTGAGGGAATAGCAATATAACGCTCAACCTCTGCCACTACCTCAGTGCGCGTCATGCCTGAGTTATCGAGCATAAAGTCGATGGCTTTTTCTCTGCTCCAGCCCTTGGCGTGAATACCGGTATCAACCACCAAGCGCATGGCTCTTAACTGCTCATCTTGCAATGTACCGTAACGGTTCCACGGATCGTCGAAGAAGCCCATTTCGTACCCTAGCGTTTCAG
The DNA here is from genome assembly GCF_010500895.1 of Alteromonas genovensis. Classification (GTDB taxonomy): domain Bacteria; phylum Pseudomonadota; class Gammaproteobacteria; order Enterobacterales; family Alteromonadaceae; genus Alteromonas; species Alteromonas genovensis. The sequence goes on along the minus strand of NZ_JAAAWO010000001.1, from coordinate 210,209 downwards.
AGTAAAGCGCCCATCCCTCGCCGAAAGCGGGTAAAAAGCTAAAGCGCATAAACGAAGGCAGTGAGTCATTTTCTTGAGCAAGGCTTATTTGAAAATGATGGCCCGGTGCGCCCTCGTGAAGATATAGCGTCACGTTCCCCGTAGTTAAACGGCTAGGTAGATCATAGGCATTAAAGAAAAACGTTCCTGGACGTGACCCATCAGGCGTACCCGGTTGATAAGAACCACCGGCGCTAAACTGCTCAATAGCCGGATCGTAAGGCTTTATCTCTAGCTCTGACTTTGGCAATAATGAGAAATACTCACCAATTTTCTTGTCTACCTCTTTGCCAATACGATAATAACTTTGGGTCAGTGCTTCACGACTTTCAGGCTTAAACTGCGGGTCTGTGCGCACGAAATCAAACAATTCGTTTAACGTGCCGTCAAATTCAACTTCGTCTTTTATTGCTAGCATGTCGTTTTTAACGCGCTTAACTTCTCTAAGCCCAAGTTCATGCAGTTCGTCAGGAGTCAAAGGTAATGTAGTCGAGCCCTCTACCATCAGCTCATAAAGCTTTGCTCCGCCTTTCATGTCGCTCAAACCGATGGTTTCACGAGCAACAGGCAAGTACTCAGTTTGAAGAAAATCGCGCATACGTGTGGTTGCATCGTAAATGTCTTGCGTAGCCTGCTCATATTCACTCGTTAAGCGAGCCTTTTCTTCACCAGAAAATGATTCTGGAAGCATGGTCATAGGCCCCCAAAACTGAGATTCTTTCAGCGGTATTGCTAGCTGTGTATCAAACTGCTTTATAACGCGGTCTATGGTTAGAGTAGTTTCTAACACGCCAGATTCCATTCCCTCTTTAAAACGCTCTATAGCTCGGTCTGAAATAGCAATATAGTCTTTGTGGCGTGATAAGTTGTTCTCGTAGTCTTCAACGGTTTTAAAAGGAGCTGCGCCCTTACCGCTTGCAAATGATGGATAGAAAGTATGGAACCCGCTAAAGTGATTAACAGGACGCACGCGGGTTAAGGCGCTTATCTCAGGAGAGGACATCTCAAGTGCGCGCTCTTGATTGTATTTAAATACGTCATAAGCCAATTTGTCAGTATCATCTAACTTGCTTCTATCAATCTGCGCAAGTTCCGATAAATTGAGCTGTGTATTAGTCCTGCTTGCTAAATCATGAGCATCAGTTAAAAAATCGCCCAAGCGATCTGCACGTCGCATATCACCGCGGAATATAGCCATTACAGGGTTTAGCGCTAAATTACGCTCGTCCGATGCTGCAAAAAGCGCAAAGAGTTTTTCATGCTCATTTTGAGCTTTTTGCATAACGGTTGGCTCTTTTAGAGCGTCATTATGAGAATTTGCGATAGCAACTGATGTACCTAGTGCTAGTGCGACTGCACTGCTAATCAACAACATTTTTCTTATAATCATACCTTTTCCCTTGTCGTTTTATTTTTAATAGGTTTTGTCTAGAACAGTACATCTGGCCCCTGCCCCCGTAGACTACAAACCTAATTGATTAACGCCTACTTTAGGCCTTATCAACACAAAGTGCTATGTATGTGTGCATATCAATTGTTACGCAATATATACAAGAGGTGCTGATTAAAAGAGAAGTTGGCTTATAAAAGTAGGTATCTGTTCGAAAGGGAGTCTTCTAGTAGAGATATCAGTAAAAAGTACCTTTGAAGTATGCAGACAGCAAGACCGACACGCCATCTTGCGTGCCGGCTAAGTATTACGTCTTCTGGTATCGCTTCAAGGTTATTCTTTTTGGCTTACGCTTCTTGGTTGCGCAAAAAGACAAGCTCAGTTGAGGAGCTTTGTTCTTCACTAAACTGGTAACCATCAGTGTCAAACGCTTTTAACCCGTCTACATCAGCCACTTTATTCTCAATAATATAACGGGCCATGAGGCCTCGCGCTTTTTTAGCGAAAAAGCTGATGATCTTATACTGCCCGTTTTTGCAGTCTTTGAACGTAGGCGTAATAACCATGCCGTCTAATTCTTTTTTCTTTACTGCTTTGAAATATTCATTAGACGCCAAATTAATAAGCACATTGTCACCTTGAGCACTAAGGGCTTCATTGAGTACTTTCGTAATGCGGTCGCCCCAAAATTCGTACAGGTCTTTTCCCTCTGGGTTTGACAGTTTTGTCCCCATTTCCAAGCGGTAGGCTTGCATTAGATCAAGCGGACGTAAAAGACCATACAGCCCAGATAAGATTCTTAAGTGATCTTGTGCAAAAGCTACCGATTCATCGCTGAGGGTATATGCATCAAGCCCGGTATAAACGTCACCATTAAAGGCATACATGGCCTGACGAGCATTGTCTTTATCAAAAGGAGTAGAAAATTCAGCGAAACGATTGGCGTTTAGGGTTGCTAGCTTATCGCTAATTTTCATTAGTGACGATAAGTCTGCTGGCGACAACGTTCGACACACTTCCATAAGACGCTTTGTATCGTCCATCATGGTTGGCTGAGTAAACGTACTCACTGGAATTTCAGTTTCGAAATCAAGATTCTTTGCTGGGGAAACTACAACTAACATGTCAACTCCTTAGGTTTCTACAGACTAGCTCTTATAAACTCGAGTATATCACCACCTGATAGTGAAAAAATAACACCCTGCAACAAACATACAAATTGGCTTAACAGAGAAATCCGATTAGCAGTAAATTAGCGCCTGTAAGCTATAATTTGTCACATGATTTTGGTATAACTATGTTCTATAAGAATTTCATTAACGTAATCAAACGTTAATTCCCTACTCGCAGAAAAACGAACCATTTTATTCAACTTGTCTCTCTGACAAGTTGTACAAATTTTGAATGACTAATAGAGAGAATTATGAGCAATCAGCTAGCATCGTTACGTGATATCACTACCGTTGTTGCCGACACCGGTGACATTGACGCTATAAAAAAATACCAGCCTGTCGACGCTACTACTAATCCGTCTTTATTGTTAAAAGCGGCTGGCTTACCACAGTATGCAAGCTTGATTGACGACGCCGTAGCCTGGGCTAAATTGCAGTCGAACGACGCTGACCAGCAGCTTATTGATGCCTCAGACAAACTCGCTGTCGCTATTGGTAAAGAAATTTCAGGCACTATTCCTGGTCGCATTTCTACCGAAGTGGATGCTCGATTATCTTTCGACACTGCGGCCACTATCGAAAAAGCAGAACGCCTAGTTCAGCTTTATAAAGACGCGGGTATCGATAAGTCACGCATTCTTATTAAAATTGCATCGACTTGGGAAGGCATTCAAGCGGCAGAGGTTTTAGAAAAACAAGGAATTCAGTGCAACCTTACTTTGTTATTTAGTTTCGCCCAGGCAAGAGCATGTGCTGAAGCAGGCGCCTATCTCATTTCTCCTTTTGTGGGCCGTATTCTAGATTGGTACAAGAAATCTACGGGCAAAGAATCTTACGCTGCCAGCGAAGACCCAGGCGTAGTGTCGGTCACCAGTATTTATAACTATTATAAAGACCACGGCTACAACACCGTAGTAATGGGTGCTAGCTTCCGTAATATTGGCGAAATTCAGGCGTTGGCAGGGTGCGACCGCTTAACCATTAGCCCTGCTTTACTCGAAGAACTTGCCAATGAACCCGGTGAGCTTGAGGTGATGCTTAAAGACAATGGCGCAACACAAACTCCTGGTCCGCGCTTAACTGAAAGCGAATTCCGCTGGGATATGAATCAAGACGCAATGGCAACAGAAAAGCTGTCAGAGGGGATCCGTAATTTCGCTGCTGACCAAGATAAGCTTGAAACCTTACTTCGCGAAAAGCTAAACGCATAAGGACTATGAGTAAATGAGCGTATTAACATCACTGCCCGAGTGGAAAAAGTTAAGTAAGATAGCCGAGACGGTTAAAAGCGCACACATGCGAGACTGGTTTGCGTCTGACAATGAACGCGCTGAAAAGATGACGCTTAACGCATGCGGTATTTATTTAGATTATTCAAAAAACCGTGTAAACGACGATGCGCTTTCTTCACTTTTCGATTTAGCCCGTGCATGTAATTTAAAAACAATTCGAACAAGCATGTTCGAAGGCGAACATATTAATACCACCGAAGGCCGCGCGGTATTGCATACTGCACTGCGCAACTTTTCTGACCGCCCAGTAATGGTTGATGGCGAAGATGTCATGCCTGAAGTGCATGCAACGCTTGAAAAAATGAAAGGCTTTACCGAGTCTATTCACAGCGGCGAGCACAAAGGCTACACCGGCAAGCCCGTTAAACATATCGTTGCAATTGGTATCGGCGGCTCGTTCTTAGGCCCTAAGATCATGACTGAGGCGCTTAAGCCTCACACTGTTGACGCCGTTAAAGTACACTTCGTTGCTAACGTTGATGGCTGTCACATTCACGACGTGCTCTCAAGTGTAGATTTTGAAGAAACCCTTGTTGTTATGTCTTCCAAGTCATTCACGACACAAGAAACGCTACAAAATACACTCACTGCAAAAGATTGGTTCTTAAAATCAGGCGGCACGCAGCAAGACATAGCTAAACATTTCGTTGCGGTATCTTCAAATGTTAAAGCGGCCACTGACTTCGGAATTAGCGAAGATAACATCTTCCCAATGTGGGACTGGGTTGGCGGGCGCTATTCATTGTGGTCTGCTATCGGCCTTCCTATTTCATTAGCACTTGGGTTTGATAACTACAAAGCACTGCTTGAAGGTGCTTTTGAAATGGATACCCATTTCACCACCGCGCCTCTTGAAGAGAACATGCCGGTACTATTAGGCCTTCTTGGCGTTTGGTATCGCAACTTCTTTGATGCACAGTCTCACGTTCTTCTTCCTTATTATCATTACTTGCGTGGCCTTCCAGCCTATGTACAACAGCTGGACATGGAAAGTAATGGTAAAGAGGTGACGCAAACAGGTGAAAGCGTAGACTACCCTACAGGGCCAATTATTTGGGGAAGTGAAGGTACTAACGGTCAGCACAGTTTCCACCAGCTTATCCACCAAGGCTCTGGCATCATTCCAGCTGATTTTATGTTGCCGCTTAACGTGCCCAATCAAGATGACACGCATCATGCAATGTTGGCCTCAAACTGCTTTGGCCAAACCCAAGCACTGATGCAGGGCAAATCTTTTGAAGCATGTTATGCAGACCTTGAAGGTCAGGGCCTTGACGACGCAGAGCGCAAGCGTCTAGCTGCTCATAAAACCATGCCGGGTAATAAACCAAGCAATACTTTTTTGTTTGATAGCCTTACGCCTAAAACACTTGGCTCGTTGGTTGCAATGTATGAACATAAGGTATTCGTTCAGGGCGTTATCTGGAACCTTAATTCTTTCGACCAATGGGGCGTGGAGTTAGGTAAAGCACTTGGAAACCAAGTGCTTGCAGGCATTCAAGGCGAAGCAGACAAAGACAACTTTGACGCTTCAACCCAACAATTGATTGCCCGCTTCAGAGCAGCGAATGCACCAAAATAAGGAAAGTATGGGATAGTAACACACCCCGCCTTGGTGCAAATAATAAACTGAACGGTCGGCTTACCCCCGGCCGTTTTTTTTGGCCAGCGTTTAAGGCAATGTCTAACGCTCACCATAGGTTTACTCGCTGCAAATAGATTTTGCTCGCCCTGAACAATGTCATGAAAATGCCACATCTTGTTAATAAAAAGTAAATATAAGTGTTTTATTTTAAATGCGGCTGTGATAAAAAATGTACAGAGGGAAGTTACTCAGTTGCTCTGTATTAGTTGTAGTGGTGTAAAAAGGAGATCCCAATGGATAAATCAGATCTATTTGCCATGTTAGACATCGAAGCAAGTCCAGCAAAAACAAAAAGTAAAAAAAGAAAATGGAGAGAAATCGAGGCGCTGCAAGATCGCTACAAGTTAGAAAAAGAACTCGCTGAGTTAGATTGTGGTTTTGAGTACGAACTCGAAACTTTAGAAAGATAACAAAAAGCCGCCTGAATTTTCAGGCGGCTTTTTTCTTTCTACATAGCTAGCTTTTTTGTATTCAGACCTGCCATTGAATAGGTGCCTTGCCCGATTCAATAAGTAACTGGTTTGTTTGGCTGAAAGGTTTGCTACCAAAAAATCCTCTGTGTGCCGACAGCGGAGAAGGATGTGGCGCGTGTAAAACATGATGTTTTTCACGGTTAATAGTATTGCCTTTCTTTTGAGCGTGACTGCCCCACAGCAAAAAGACCACATTCGAACAATGCTGGTTTACAACCTCTATAACTTTATCGGTAAAGGTCTCCCACCCTAGCTTTGCATGGCTATGCGCTTTGCCCTGCTCAACCGTAAGTACCGTGTTTAATAACAATACGCCTTGTTCAGCCCAGGGCGACAATGTGCCGTGGTTTGGAATAGAGAAACCGTCTATATCGTCGGCCAACTCTTTATAGATATTTCTAAGAGACGGTGGAATTTTAACGCCTGGCAGAACAGAAAAGCAGAGACCATGGGCTTGATGTGGCCCATGATAGGGATCTTGTCCTAGTATAACGACGCGAATATCCTCTAACGCTGTCATGGCAAAGGCATTGAACACGTCTTCTTTTGGCGGGTAAATAACCTTACCCGCTTCCCTTTCTGCCTGAACATGCAACATTAGCTCTCGGAAATAAGGAGTTGCCTTCTCTGGTGCTAATGCTTCTGTCCACGTCATCATGGCTTCAAAAGACTCATCATGTGTTGCTTCAGTGCCTCATAAGTTGCAGGCAAATCGACGGCTAAACTATCTTCTCCCGCCACATCAGCAAGAGGCTTAGGTAAGCTGATTGGGTTTCCTAACACGTTTTCTACCGTCTCGCGGAATTTTGCAGGATGAGCAGTACCAAGGAACAGGCCAATTTCACCTTCTTCCAAGTCATGACTCACTGCGCGGTAGGCAATAGCAGCATGAGGTTCGCTAGTGTAGCCCTGCTGCGCTAACTGGCGCATAGCAAGCTGAGTGTACTCTTCGTCAACCATCTCACCTTTTAAACACGCTTTGTCGATATACCCGCGCTCAATAAGGGCTTCGATACGCGGCCAGTTATTCGGCTGGCTCACGTCCATGGCATTTGAAATAGTGGCCACTGTTGACTTTGGATCCCACTCTCCCGTTTTTAAATAACGTGGAACGGTATCATTGAGATTTGTCGCAGCAATAAAGCGCTTAATCGGCAGCCCCATTGCCTTAGCAATCATACCCGCGGTTAAGTTACCAAAGTTACCGCTAGGCACTGAAATAACCACCTGGTCGCGCTTCTCTTTTGGCAACTGGCTTATCGCCTCGAAGTAATAGCATACTTGAGCCAACAAACGGCTGATGTTGATTGAATTGGCAGAGTTTAGGTGCAGGCCTTCACGCACGTCTGGGTCGTCAAATGCCGATTTAACGAGCGATTGACAGGCATCAAAATCGGCTTCAATGGCAACCGTGTGGATATTGCCGCCTAACGTAGTGAATAGCTTTTCTTGAAGCTTGCTGATTTTTCCCTTTGGAAAAAGAATAACCACGTTGATATTTTCAATGCCATGGAATGCGTGAGCTACGGCAGCGCCAGTGTCACCTGAGGTTGCGGTTAAAATAGTTATCGGCTTACCTTCGCTAATGCGAGATAATGTTTGCGCCATAAAGCGCCCGCCGAAATCTTTAAATGCCAGCGTTGGGCCGTGGAAAAGCTCGAGTGAATACACATTGTCATTAACTTGCTCAACTGGTGCGCCAAATGAGAAGGCCGTTTCAACGATGGCATTTAACTCGCCTTCTGCTAATTCATCACCAATTAGCGTACGAAGTACTTCGATGCTGCGCTCGACAAAAGGCTTTTCCAGCAGACCGTCAATATCGTGTAAGGCTGGAATTTTCTCTGGAAAATACAGTCCCTGATTTTTGCCCAAGCCACGCTTTACCGCTTCTGCAAAACTTGCCGTATCTGATGAATCTTTTAAATTTACCAATTCCACTTTTATTTACCTTCTTAAATTCTTACCACGCCCATGCAGGCTTTAGTTCAGCCTTTTTAAGGCTGTTTGCCCTCTTGAGTTAAAGCTGTGTGCTGCTGTATCAGGCCTTTGATACGAGCGTTCCGAGCTTTGGAATTTGACATACATGGCTAAAGCCATCGTCATTTTGCACATAATTTTTATCTAAATAAGCTGCAATTTTTTCAGCTTGATTTTGGCTATCACATACCGCAAAGACAGTAGGCCCAGACCCTGAGATACCGAAGGCCAGTGCACCTTCACGCTCACTGAATGCGCGCGCCTCATCGAAACCTGGCAACAGTGATTTTCTGTACGGTTCAGCAATAACATCTTGCATTACCGAGGCCGCCAGAGAGAATGCTTTTGAATGCAATGCGTGAACAAACACACCTAGCTGACGACCGAAGGTCAGTGCTGTAGCCATGTCCACCTGCTTGGGCAATATATCCCTAGCCGCCGCCGTCGATACACTGATACCAGAGTAGCAAATAGCATAGTACCACTGGTCGTTAAGCGGTAGCGATAACGTTACCGGCGATGGTGAGCCGGTCATTAACGTCATACCGCCAAGAAAGCACGGCGCCACATTATCGTAATGAATACTGCCGCTAATCTGCCCTTCTAACTCACCCATCATCGTTAACAAAGTATCGTCGTCGAAAGGGCTGTCAAACAACGCATTTAAAGCGGCAAAAGCAGCCACAATTGAACTCGCACTTGAGCCCAAGCCACTGCCAATGGGCAGGTTTTTATGCAGCGTAATAGCGACAGGTGATACCGCTTTATAGTCATTCAACATTTTTTCGCAAAAGTAATGATAGCATTTTGTCACTATATTGCTGTCGGCATCATCGGGTAGTTTGTGCGCATAAGCACCGATGGTTTCTAGTGAAAAATGCGCCGCTTCTTTAACTTCTACCTCATCACCGAATCTAGTGCCATCCACCGGCGCAAGTGCAGCACCAAGGACATCAAAGCCCAAACTAACATTACCAATTGAGGCCGGCGCATAGGCACGTATTGCTTTCATATTCGTATTCCTGCTTGTCACTTTTCTATACGCTTAATACGCCATTTGTTTCCAAGGCATCGTTCGCAAAATATCTGCAAACACACCGGCCGCAGTTACTGTACCGCCGGCGCCGTAGCCGCGTATTACATAAGGAATAGGGTTGTAATAATCGCTATTGATGGCCAATGCATTTTCGCCATCTTTCACTTGAGACAGTGGATTGCTCGGAGGTACTGCTTGAATACTTACCTTGCACTTGCCATCTTCTATGCTGCCAATGTAACGCAGTACTTTGCCTTCTGATTTAGCATCTTCAACACGCGCTGCAAACGCCTCATCAAGCTCTGGCAGTTGAGTCATAAACTCATCAACCGAGCAGGTTTCTGCAAAGCCTGGCGGCAATACAGATTCAATTTCAATATCAGACAGTTCTAACGCAAGATCTGCTTCACGGGCCATGATTAAAAGCTTGCGCGCTACATCCATACCACTTAGGTCGTCACGGGGGTCTGGTTCAGTAAAGCCGTTTTGCTTAGCGGTTTTGGTCGCCTGAGAAAGCGTCATTCCTTCGTCCAGCTTTCCGAAAACGTAGGATAAACTGCCAGAAAGTATGCCCTCAAAACGATGAAGTACATCGCCAGCGCTAAATAGCTTTTGAAGGTTATCGATAACCGGTAGGCCAGCGCCAACGGTAGTTTCATAAAGGTACTGACGGTTGGTAGCTTGGGCCGTTTTTCTCAGCTTACGGTAATACTCCATGGCTGAGGTATTTGCCTTTTTGTTTGGCGTTACCACGTGAAACCCGCTTTCCATCATGTCTACATATTGATTAGCAATGGCCTCATGGCTAGTGCAATCCACAATCACTGGGTTAACTAAGCTATTGTCATTCACAAATTGGTCTAGACGTTCAACACTCAACCCTTCACGGGCAGATTCTAGTGCGGCTTTCCAGTCGCCACTTAAATCGATACCTTGGCTATTAAGTAACAACTTGCGGCTATTTGCCATACCGTATACGCGCAGCTGTATGTTACGTGCAAGCAAGGCCGGCTGCTGTTTCGCAATTTGTGCTAACAGTTCGCTACCTACATTACCGCAGCCTACAAGGAATACGTCAATAGTGTGTCTGTCTGAGAAAAAGTTTTGATGAATAACCTTCACCGCTTTTTTCGCCCGCTTAGTCTCGATAACAGTAGAGATAGAACGTTCAGAAGATCCCTGCGCTATCGCTACATTATTCACTCGTGCTTGTGCTAGTGAATTAAAGAAACGAGCCGCAAGCCCCTTGGTTTGACGCATCCCGTCGCCCACTAGCGTTACGATGGCAAGGTCGTTGCGCACTTCAATTGGGTCGAGTAATTGATTCTGTAACTCTAGCGCAAACGCATCTTCAAGCAAGTTTAGCGCTTTATTAGCGTCTTTACTCTGTATACAAAAGCTAATGGAGTATTCAGAAGACGACTGAGTAATAAGGCTGATTGAGATATTGGCGTTCGACATAACTTCGAATACGCGACTTGCCATTCCCACCATGCCTTTAAGGCCAGGCCCCGCCACGTTGAACATAGTGACATTATCAAGCTGCGATATGCCTTTAACCGATGTCCATTTCTCGCTTTTCTCATTGCTGATAAGCGTTCCAGGAGCCGCCGGATTAAGGGTATTTCGAATAAGACACGGTATATGATGCTGAGCAATTGGGCCTATTGTTTTTGGGTGCAGAACTTTTGCGCCAAAATAGGATAACTCCATCGCTTCTTGATAGGTGAGTTTATCAAGTAGTACTGCGCCCTCAACCTGATTCGGATCCGCATTGTAAACGCCATCTACATCAGTCCAAATTTCGCAGCAGCTTGCGTCAATACACGCGGCTAGAATAGCCGCAGAGTAATCGGAACCATTTCGACCTAGGGTGACTTTTTGCCCTTCTTCGTTTGCGGCTACAAACCCTGGCATGATAAGAAATTCACTGCCATCAACAGGTACGTCAGTAAATCGCGCTTTGCTAAGCGACACATCGGCAATGCTATCTAAGTACTCGCCATCAGCAAGAATATATTTTACGGGGTCAATAATGCGATTAGTCACGCCCTTTGCAGTAAGAATGGCACCAAAAAGCGTTACCGAAATGTACTCACCAATACTTAAAATGCCTGCGGCCACATTGTCAGGCGCTACACTTAGCAAATTAATGCCCTGTAGATGTTTTTTTAATACCGCAAGCTGACTGTCGATAAAAGCGATAACTCGGTTGTATTCAAACCCCTCTAGCTCATCATTTAAGCTGTTAGCGATACCACTTACTGTGTCGTTTAGCTTATCAAGAAGCGGCTGAAAATCTTCGCCACCGGCTGCTTGTTCACACAATAGTGAAAGCGCATTGGTTACGCCTTTAGGGGCCGAGAGTACAACGGCAGCACCGTCGGTTTGGTGAGTATCCATGCTAATCTCTGTAACGCGTAAATATCGCGGTGCATCGGCTAGAGAAGACCCTCCAAACTTTAAGACTTTCATATGCTACTCCTTGAGGTTGCGCATGCTAAAACGTATATAAAAAAAAACCCGCTCTTTTTGAGGCGGGCTTTCGTTGTCTTTTGCTTATTCGCACTAGTCACCGACCGCCCTTCTTGAGGTGGTAATTAACATGGTCATGGTGCGAATCGCTAGAATCTGTTTCATGGGTTCAATTTGCCGTATAGACGTCTATCTGTCAACCGCAGTTTTCACTACACTGTATTGCACATAATGCAACACTCTAGAAAAAACGTTTCTCTTTTGAATATGAAAAGCCGATTATGGGTAACGTTATCGGTCATCTGTAAGGTTTTCGGACAAAAAATCAACAAGAAGTCTAATTTTAGGTGCCACATTGCGGTTAGAGGGGAACACTGCCCAGATGGCTTCTTGCTTATCTTTATAATCTGGTAAGACCTCTATGAGATGACCCTCGGTGATGGCATCTCTCACGTAAAAGCCGGGAAGTTGAGTTAGGCCCAGTCCGTTAAGTGCAGCAGCTTTAAGTGCATTGCCACTATTATACCGCACGCGACCATTTACATTCAGAGTGTGAACCTGTTGATTAATGAGAAAGCGCCATTGGGGCTGAGAACCTACCAGCAAACTGTGTTGCTTTAAGTCTTCAAGCGTTTCTGGCATCGATGTGCTTTTAAGGTATTCTCGACTGCCGCACACGTACAGCTGGCGTGTAGCCAACTTTTTAGCAATCAATGAGGAGTCCTCTAGTTTGCCGATGCGTATTGCCAAGTCGAGTCCCTGCTCAACGATATCCAGTTTATCATTGGAAAACGAGCACTGCACACTGATGCCGGAATAAGTAGCTAGGAATTTATTCAATAAAGGCGCAATGAATGCTTCACCAAAGGCTACTGGCGCGGTCAACTTAATCAGCCCCTGTGGAGATTGTTGCAGCGCACTTACCGTGAGCTGTGCGTTTTCGAGCATGGTTAATGCCGGGTTGGTTTGCCCAAAATAAAGCGAACCCGCCTCGGTTAGCGATACACTGCGCGTTGTTCTGTGCAGTAGCTTTACCCCAAGTCGCTTTTCTAATGCAGCAACTTTTCGACTGATTTGTGCCACTGAAGTATCTAGCTTGTTTGCCGCGCCGGTAAAATTACCCACGTTAGCGACATTACAGAATTCAACAATACCATCTAGATTTTTCACCGCTGTGCCTCGTGTATCAACCTATTCAAATTTTTAAAACCATTTCTTATTAATATACTCTTTTCAAACCATTCCTTTGAAAGCAAACGTTCTATCGAGCGTTTCCCATGTACTTCAATAATTCTCTTACTCAGCGACTAACTTGACCCCTCGCTCACTTTTGGCTCGATTGGCCCAGCCTTGGTTGGGCAAAATGAATTTCCATACAGCTTAAAGCTTAAGACGCATTCATCATTATTACAAATAAGAAATAGTGATTTACTAAATCTGTATTTATCAATCGTTCTGCCTCTCCTATACTCGTCTTATCAAACATCACAAACTCGAATTGTAATGACAGGAGTAAAGTATGAGCTCGTTTAAAGATTCATTAAAAGTAGGTCAAACGCATATAAAATCTAAAGCAGCAGTGGCATGGGGACCTGGCGAGCCACTCAAGATGGAAGAAATAGATGTCGAGTTGCCTAAAAAAGGCGAAGTATTGGTTCGTATAAAAGCGACTGGCGTATGTCACACCGACGCATTCACCTTGTCAGGTGAAGATCCAGAAGGCGTTTTTCCATCGGTACTTGGTCATGAAGGTGGCGGTATTGTAGAGATGGTTGGCGAAGGAGTAACAAGTGTAGAAGTGGGCGACCACGTAATTCCTCTTTACACCGCAGAGTGCGGTGAATGTAAATTTTGTACTTCTGGCAAAACAAACTTATGCCAAGCAGTGCGCGCCACGCAAGGCAAAGGCTTAATGCCTGACGGCACTAGCCGCTTCTCAAAAGACGGCGAGCCAATTTATCACTACATGGGTTGCTCTACATTTTCTGAATTCACTGTTTTGCCCGATATCTCTTTGGCAAAAGTCAACAAGAGTGCTCCACTTGAAGAGGTATGCCTACTAGGTTGTGGTGTTACTACTGGCATGGGCGCGGTGTTAAATACAGCAAAAGTACAAGAAGGCGACACGGTAGCTATTTTCGGATTAGGTGGTATTGGATTGTCAGCAATAATCGGCGCGCGTATGGCGGGTGCGAAACGAATTATTGGCATTGATATTAACGAGAGCAAGTTCGAGTTGGCGAAACAACTTGGCGCCACCGACATGGTGAACCCGAAAGATTACGACAAACCCATTCAAGACGTTATCGTTGAGATTACCGATGGCGGTGTAGACTACTCATTTGAATGTATCGGTAATGTGGATGTAATGCGCTCTGCACTTGAGTGCTGTCACAAAGGCTGGGGAGAGTCGGTCATTATTGGGGTTGCGGGTGCTGGACAAGAAATTTCAACCAGACCGTTCCAACTTGTTACCGGTCGTGTTTGGCGTGGCTCTGCTTTCGGTGGCGTAAAAGGTCGTTCGCAACTACCAGGTATTGTAGAACAGTACCTAAACGGCGAGTTCGGTCTACAGGAGTTTATCACTCACACTATGGGGCTAGACGAAATCAATGAAGCGTTTGACCTTATGCATAAAGGCGAAAGCATTCGCTCAGTCGTTCATATGGATAAGTAGGTATAGGAATAAGCAGTTCATATAGATAAATAGCTCATATGAACAAATGCTTGTTAAATAACCGCTAAAAAAGCCCGTCTTGCTAACAAGACGGGCTTTTTTATTGCAAAACACTAGTCAAAGAAACACTGATTTTCACAATGTGTTACGCATTGAAAAAGAGATTTTAATCACGTTTTTAGCTGTTACTGCGTATTCATGCCATAGTATTGATAACGCATTAATCGTGTAGGAAGGTTTATGAACTTGGTTACAGTTATAAAAACGATGTCTTATTTATCAGCTTCATCTCAGCAGAGGCTACCGTTTCAAAAAGTGTCGATGTTGGCAATGACTTTATTTGCTTTGGGGTCGTTAGGGGCTGCCTCACCCGCCATGGCTAAAGCTCAACAGCAGAGTGAAGAAACTCAGCAAGTTAATAGTTTAACGTCGTTGACCAACTTACAAAACAATAATGATTTTATGGTCTCCTCTGGATTACCTGCGAAAGCCCATTTAGCGCTGCTAAAAGAAGAGGGCGTTGCCTATGTTGTCGACTTGATCCCAGGCGATCGCTCCCAAGAGATTATGAATACTGCTGAATTGGGATTGAACTATTTCAACGTACCCGTTGAATGGGAAAAGCCCGTGCTCACTGATTTTTTAAACTACTCTGCGTTTATGCAACGGGTAGATAGAGGCTCTGAAAAAGTGCTAACCCACTGCAAATTAAACTGGCGCGGCGCCTCATTTACTTACCTTTACAGAGTGAACGTGCTCGGTGAGGACGAAAATATGGCCAAAAAGGACTTATTAGCCATTTGGCAACCTAACCCAACTTGGTATGCCTTTATGGAAGGCGTAATTGCTCACTACAATGCAATAAATAGCACAGATAACGCGATGTCTTTTGATGCGGCCATTCCAAAAACCGAAAGCTAATAACCACCTTTAGCCAGCTGAATGGCTTCGCCGCATATTCGGCTTAGCCATTCAGCTGGCTTCGAGCAAAATAACCCACTCTCCCCATCCACTGCATCATCACATATGAAATTTCAAATATGTTTTGACATATACGAAATTCCATATACCATAATAAACATATGAAATAACGTATGTGAACAATTATGGCAGCAACATGTGACTTCTCACCGCTCAGCTTTTTCAAATGCCTATCGGAGGACACCCGTCTTAAAACACTGCTTCTACTGAGCTTTGCAGATGAACTGTGTGTGTGTGACTTAACCGATGCACTAAAACTGAGTCAACCCAAGATATCTCGGCACCTTGCCGATTTACGCAAGTGTGAGCTTGTGGTTGATGAGCGCAGAGGTAAGTGGGTCTATTACAGGCTCAATCCTGCCCTACCGGTGTGGGCAAAAAACATCATTACCAACACCGCGCAAGAAAACGAAGATTACATTAGCGAAGCCAAGGAAAATCTAGCGTGCTGCCAGTCAGTCGGATGCGACGCCTAATCTTACAGCACGTTTAATTTCTCATTTATTTCCCACACATTAGAAGGTTTATCATGAAAATTCTGTATATATGTACTCACAATCGCTGCCGCAGCGTCCTATGTGAAGCGATTACCAACGCCTCTTCAGGTCCTCTTCAAGCGCAAAGTGCAGGCAGCCAGCCCGTTGGTGAAGTTCACCCTCTATCGTTACAATATTTGGCCGAAAAAGGTTATCGCACAGAGGGGCTTAAAAGCCAGTCTTGGGATGAGTTTGAAGATTATGAAGCAGACCTTGTTATTACTGTATGCGACTCTGCTGCCGGCGAAAGCTGCCCAGTATATTTCGGCAAGTCATTGAAAATGCATTGGGGTCTTGAAGATCCATCGAAGTTAGAAGGCAGTGATAAAGATAAAGCCTTAGCGTTCTATGACACTATCGATATCATTGAGCAACGCGTTGCCGCACTTGCTGAGCTCGCTAAGCGGTCATTATCCGACGAATCGTTTTCACGAGAGCAACTCAAAGATGCACTCGTTAAATTAGGTGCACGCTAATGACTGAGCACCTTTTCAACGAGAGTGAAATGCACAAACCTTCTGCGTCTGACTTTGCACAAAGCCCGTCTTCACATAAGCCTCGTATCTTGCTGCTTTATGGCTCGCTTCGCGAGCGCTCTTACAGTCGCTTAGTCATTGAAGAAGCTGCAAGACTATTAGCGTTTTTTGGCGCTGAAGCGAAAATATTCGACCCTAAAGGGCTGCCTCAACCAGATACCGAAGACGACACACACCCTAAAGTGAAAGAACTTCGCGAGCTTATGGTGTGGTCAGAAGGGCAAATTTGGTGCTCACCCGAACGTCACGGCAGTATTACTGGCATTATGAAAAGTATTATAGATTGGGTGCCCCTTAACATGGGCGGTGTGCGACCAACCCAAGGAAAGACCTTGGCAGTAATGCAAGTAAGCGGCGGCTCTCAGTCTTTCAACGCGGTTAATCAAATGCGTATTTTAGGGCGTTGGATGCGTATGCTCACCATCCCAAACCAATCATCTGTTGCCAAAGCGTTTCTTGAATTTGAAGAGAACGGACGAATGAAGCCTTCCCCTTACTACAACCGCATTGTGGATGTCGTCGAGGAACTGGTCAAATTTACCCTTCTTACTAGAGATAATAGTGAGTTTCTTGTGGACCGATACTCTGAGCGAGTGGAGAGTGCCGAAGAAGTAAGTAAGCGCGTAAATCAAAAATCGTAATGATGGTACAAACATGTGGTTGAGCCACATCTAATCAAATTTAATAGGGGTTAACGATGGGTTTCTTTGAACGATACCTTTCTGTATGGGTTGGGCTATGCATTGCTCTTGGCGTGGGATTTGGCTACGCCGTGCCGCAATTTTTTGAGTCAGTAGCAGCATTAGAATATGCCCATGTAAATTTAGTGGTAGCAGTGCTTATTTGGTTAATGATTTACCCAATGATGGTACAAATCGACTTTAGCTCAATCAAAGACGTGGGTAAAAAGCCCAAAGGCTTAGTATTAACGCTAGCGATTAATTGGCTAATAAAGCCCTTTAGCATGGCCATACTTGGCTGGCTGTTTTTTAGAGTTATTTTTGCCGATATGGTAGACCCTCAAACGGCAACTGAATACATTGCAGGTATGATTTTATTGGGTGTTGCGCCCTGTACCGCTATGGTTTTTGTGTGGAGCCACCTCACTAAAGGTGATGCTAATTATACGCTAGTGCAAGTGTCTATTAATGATTTGATTATGGTGATTGCGTTTGCACCGCTGACCGCCTTGCTGCTTGGTGTTACTGATATTACTGTTCCGTGGAATACTCTATTACTCTCGGTGGCGTTATACGTAGTACTGCCACTCATAGCAGGCTTTCTCACTCGAAAGCGTATCGAAACGAAGGGGCCGGAGGCTGTTACCAAGCTGGTGAATAACTTTAAGCCATTCTCCGTCTGCGGCTTACTGCTCACCATCATAATATTGTTTGGCCTGCAGGCTAAAACCATACTATCTCAGCCTCAGGATATCGCGCTTATTGCCGTACCACTGCTTATCCAAACTTATGGCATTTTCGCGATTGCCTACTTTGCCGCGAAGAAGATTAAGCTTCCCCATAACGTCGCTGCTCCGGCGTGTATGATTGGAACGTCGAATTTTTTTGAACTGGCAGTAGCAGTGGCCATTTCCATGTTTGGTTTACACAGTGGTGCAGCGCTAGCTACGGTGGTAGGCGTGTTGGTAGAGGTTCCCGTGATGCTGTCACTGGTATGGTTTGCAAATAGAACACGACACTGGTTTGATAACCCATCGTAAATAAACAATTTTAGCGGGCGCTCACCCTAGTAAAAAGCGCCCTGCTTTACGATGTTAAAACATGCAAAAAGTGTAAAGCAGTTTTAGAAAGTGTATTGATTAGTCGTTAGCGCTGAGGGAGGCCCAGCAAAATCTTAATAAGCTAGCTAGCGAGGGCTTTTTCTTCAGCAGTAATGACGAAGCCAAACTTCTTCAGCACTGATTGCAGGCGGTTAGGCTGTAGCGGCTTTTGAACAAAATCCAATGCACCTAACGAAGCGACTTTTCTGTGTATCAACGGCTGAATATCGCCTGACACAACAATGACGAAAGTCTCAAGACCTCTGCGTTTTATCTCTCCTAAAACACTTATTCCGCCAAGCACAGGCATAGTCAGGTCGAGTAACATCAAATCGATAGAATGATGGGCCAATACCTCAAGGGCATCAACCCCGTTTGACACCTCGTAAGCATTTTCAACAAAACCAGCAGGCAGACTTTTTCTCATCATTTTACGCGCCAACGCTGAATCATCGCAAATTAGGACATTGAAACTCATTAAGAACTCTTTACTGCTTAGTTTTGACCCAACTAATTTACCCTAAACTAAAGTATAAGAAAACAAAATAAGTCGCTGATTATCGGCAACTTACCGTTGAAACAAGTGGCATCTGTGTATCATCTGCATTATTTTGTTAATAAACATGCGATGTATTTCGCGCCTCAACCTGTTGCCTGCGCTATGTTATCAACGTTGACTTCTAACAGATAGCGCGCTGTAAGTGCACATCAATTGAGGAGTTCGAAGACGTCGAAATAGGCAAGTGATGCTTGTTATTTCTAAGGAACCTAGTCATGCAAAATATCCTATCGCCCCAAGAAACAAGCTTAGCCAAAAAGGCTGCCTATTTGGTGTTATCTCATTTTGACAAAAGCTACCGGTGGTTCACTCGAATTACTCGAGGTGCGCAACAGAGGTTTGAAAAAGGCAACTGGAAAGAAACCCAATTAGCATCGAGAGAGCGCATCAATATATATGAACAAAGTTTATCCGATGCCGTTGCTGAGATTTACCACTTAACATCGGTGCACAAAAAAGATGATGTGTTTTGGCAAGAACTAAAGAAAATCTTCGCCCTTCAACTAGAAGGTCACCCTCAGTTTGAACTTGCAGAAACCTTCTTCAACTCGGTAATTGGCCGTATATTTAAACATCGAAAAATAGATGATGACATGATGTTTGTGCATCCTAGCCGCTGCTTTTTACCGGGTCAGGATAGAGACAAAGTGATTAATAGCTTCGATACAACTACCACGGTGAGAGAGATGTACGAAGCTATCTTCAAGACCTACCGATACAACATTCCTTTTGAAGATTACGAACGGGATTTGCAGAATTTGGAAGACGCACTTCGCGCTCGTCTTAGCACATCGCAGCTTGCCAGTGTGCAGGCCGTAGAAATACTCAAGCCTACCTTCTTTAGAGGAAAAGCAGCCTATTTAATTGGCCGAATTTGTATGCCGGACGAGACGCTGCCCTTTGTCATTGCTATGCGCCGTTACAATGCGCCAAATATGTTTGTAGATGCTCTGCTTACGGATAGAAAAGATTTAAGCGTTATCTTCGGCTTTGCCCGCAGTTATTTTATGGCCGACACTCAAAACCCAGCAGAAGTTGCCGCTTTCCTACAAGAACTGCTGCCGAATAAAAAGAACTTTGAATTGTATATGGCGCTAGGCCATTACAAACACGGTAAAACGGTATTTTATCGCAACTTCCTTTCTCATTTAGAAACCTCCGAAGACCACTTTGAAGCGGCGCCGGGGATACGCGGTTTAGTGATGATGGTATTTCACCTTCCCTCGTATGGTGTTGTGTTCAAAATTATAAAAGATGAATTTGCAGAGAGTAAAAAAATCACTCGCCAGCACGTGAAAGACTGCTACAAACTCGTGAAGATGTCTGATCGTATCGGCAGAATGGCCGATACCCATGAATACGTGAACTTTCGATTTCCACTTGACCGCATAGCGCCAGAATTGATTGAAGAGCTTAAAGAGACGTGTGCTTCCAGTTTGGAATTCACTGAGAACGAGCTTGTAATAAAGCATATGTACATTGAGCGCAAAATGACGCCACTTAATCTTTATCTTCAACAAGAAACGGATGAAGATAAAGTAACAAACGCACTAGATGAACTGGGTATGTGCATAAAACAGATTGCGATGGCCAATATTTTTCCAGGCGACATGCTGCATAAAAACTTTGGTATTACCCGCCATGGTCGCGTCATATTTTATGACTACGACGAAATTTGCCTCATGAATGAACGAAACTTCCGCGCGCTGCCTAAATCTGATGATCCGTATGCTATTGATACCCTTTCAGTGGGGCCAAGCGACGTATTTCCAGAGCAGTTTGAACACTTCATTGTGGGTAAGCGCAAGTTTAAAGATATCTTAAAAAACCTTCATGGCGACCTAATGACCCAAGAATATTGGCGCAATGTGCAGATAAAATGCGAGCGAGGCGATGTACAACACTTCACCCCCTATGCAGCGAATAAGCGTTTCAAACGCGACTAACGCACACTGCAGAGCATAATTTTGCAGTAAAAACTGGGGAGTAAGCCGCTCACACACCGCCTTTACAAAAAGGGCTGTATTTCGCGGGTTATTTATCACGCACGTGGGGTAAAAGTGATCGCTTTTTGTCTACTGACACGTAAAAGAAACCGTAAGCCAATAGCGGCCTTACGTTTCGTTTTAACCTAAAAGTAGAAGTGTAATCATGAGAGTGTTACTTGTAGAAGATGATCCAAAGGTTGCCTCGCACATCGCAAACGGACTGTTGGGCGAAGGTCATGAATGTATTACTGCAGGTGACGGAGCATCTGGCTATAGGGAAGCAACATCAAATGAACTCGATGTTGTGATACTCGACGTAATGCTTCCAGAGTACGACGGCTTCACTGTTTTAGAAAAACTGAGAGAAGCTGACAACAACACCCCAGTTTTGTTACTTAGCGCCAAAAGCCAAGTAGAGGATAAGGTGCGCGGCCTGCGCACGGGTGCAAACGACTATTTAACCAAGCCGTTTGCGTTCGAGGAGCTGCTTGCCCGCATTGAGGGTCTAGCCGGGCGCGGCAAAGAAGGTGATGACAAAACACTTATCAAAGTTGGAGATTTAACCCTCGACCTCGTTAACCGCAAAGTATTGTGCGGCGAGCAAGAAATTGATTTGCAGTCGAAAGAGTTTCAATTACTTGAGTGCCTACTTCGCCATAAGGGTAAAGTAGTTACGCGCAGCATGCTGCTTGAGCAAGTGTGGAATTATCACTTCGATCCTCAGACCAACGTGATTGACGTGCACATTAGCCGACTGCGCCAAAAAGTGGACAAGGCATTTAATGTTCCACTGATTGAAACGGTAAGAGGTACGGGCTACCGTATCGCCGATAGCGCTACATGATAGCAATTCGCGACTTCACGAGAAGTTCTAGTTTTCGTGTTGGCGCGCTGCTTACCACACTGGCCAGCGTAGCAATTATTCTCATTGTTTACTTTTGGCGATTAACAAGCAGTGACCTTTTTATAACAGAATCTACGGCGGCAATTAATGCAAAAATTGCCGCTCTTTCTCAGATACATAATTCATTAGGCATTGATGCAGTTAAAGAGGCTATCGACAGTGGAGAGTTTTCACGTTCCACAATGGCCAATAATTCTGCATCGACGCCCAACGCCTCATCCGGCGAACTACCCAAGTCCGTTCGCTCTTTTGTCGTATTAAGTCAAAACGAACAGTTTGTTACTGGAAACCTTGCCAGTATTCCGCTTATTTTAGAGCGTCATGAGCACGCAAATTTTAACACGGCTGAAATTGTTATCTCGCTGCCTGATAGCGGCGAACGCAAAACCCTTCGACAGGCGTTAGTTAGAGAAGTCTCATTAGGCAACTATACGTTAATTGTAGGGCGTGGAATTGACGACTTATACAGCGCCCAATGGTTTGGCAGAGCGTTTAGCTGGATTATAGTGGTGCTGCTTTCGATGTTAAGTGTGCTCAGTTTTGCCATTGCTGTTTACGTGGTTAATCGTATTAATCGAATGTCCCAAACCGCAGACAAAATAATAAAAACTGGAAATTTAGAAGAACGTCTAGAAATTGATAGTAACTGGGATGATTTAAGCAGCTTGTCAGCCGTATTCAACCAGATGTTAGATACCATAGAAAGCTCAGTGAACAATATAAAAACCGTAACTGACAGTATTGCTCACGATCTTCGTACCCCTTTAGCACGATTACGCAACACATTAGAGCAAATAGACGACGAAAAGCTGCGTGATGAAACAACCCACGAAGCAGATAACCTGCTCAATATGTTCAATAGTTTGCTTAGAATAAGCGGGCTAGAAACCACCAACAAAAAAGAAGGGTTTTGCGAAACCGATGTTCTTGCAATCGTTGAAGATGTTGTAGACCTTTACCACCCGCTAGCGGAGGACAGGAATATAACCCTGACTAGCTCCTTGCAGCCAATCACCATGATTGCAGACCCCAACCTGCTGTTTCAAGCTGTAGCGAACGTGCTTGATAATGCCTTAAAGTACTCTCCCGATGGAAGCCGTGTGGTAGTGCAATTAACGTCGACAAAAACACACCACGTCATATCCATCAACGACGCAGGGATGGGCGTAGGAGAGCATGAGCTGGAAAGCTTAGAACGTCGTTTTTATCGAGCAGATGGCAGCAGAACAAGTAAAGGCAACGGCTTGGGGCTGTCTCTTGTCTCTGCCATTGTTAAGCTACACGAAGGCCGTGTGTGGTTTGTACACGACCCACTCATGAACGGAACGGGCTTGGGCGTGGTGCTTAGTTTCAAGCGCTAGGCGATTAGACTATTCATATACAACTCTCGCCCCTCAATAAACCGTGACTGGCCACATGCGTCTGGCACGAGTGCTTATTAACACGATATAATGCGCAAATTCAGTTGTCCGTTTGAGGGAATTGGTTTTGAACCGTCGCAAAAAAATCATCAAGAAACTTCAGAAAAAAGACAAAAAGGCGAATGCTAAACTTCATAAAAGTAGTAAGCCAGTTTATGTTTCTAAAGCTGAGAGGGAAAAGTTAGCTGAGCAGACCGATAGCGTTCAGAAGGATAAAGAACAGCTAGAAAGCGAGTAAATAACCGTGACTAAAAGTGGTTTAAAAAACATTTACGAAGAAGAAACCACGACGTCAAAAGCCGTAGCAAGTATTGACCTCAAACCTGAATTAAAAAAACGCCAGTCACACGATAAATCTAGCGAATGACTGGCGTTTACTTATTCACAGCTAATTAGCTGCTTTTGCTCTAGTTGTCTTCAAGCGGTGTGTTCTCAGTAATCGGTACTGTGTTCACATCAGTATCAAGGCTTTCTACCGCGTTTTTCACGCCAGCAGCGTAATCAGGGTGCACCCTTTCAAGAACGGCATACCATCTCGATTTCACCTCATCTGAACATGGCCCCATAGCAGCGGCATAGTTCTTATACATCCGTTCTTTCTGCTCATCTGAAAACATTTCATAAAGCTTTCGGGGCTGAACATAATCAACGTCTGCATCATCTTGATGATACCTATCTGCATCCCCATTGATACGCAGAGGCGGCTCTTTTACTGAAAAGTCTGCAACCGGCCCATCATGTTGATTTGGTTCATAATAAGCATCTGGATTCCCGAAATCATTAGTAAAGAATCGCATTGCTCCATCTTTATGGTAATGATTTACATCGCTGTTTTTTGGCGCGTTTGCAGGAAGCGCTTCGTAGTGCGTGCCTAATCTATACCTGTGAGCATCGGCGTAAGAAAAGATCCTGGCTTGCAGCATTTTATCTGGGCTAAACCCGATCCCCGGTACAACATTTGATGGACTAAATGCGGCATTTTCAATCATTTGAAAATAGTTATCTGGGTTGCGGTTCATTTCTAATTCACCCACCTCGATAAGCGGGTAATCATCATGTGGCCACACCTTGGTGAGATCAAACGGGTTAAAGCTCTGCTCTCCCGCCTCCTCTTCTGGCATCGCTTGTATGTACATTGTCCACTTAGGGAAATTGCCCTCATCTATCGCGCTGTAAAGTTCCTCTTGATACTTTTCGCGCGTGCTGCCGATAATCTTCTCTGATGTTTCATTGGTGTAATTCTTAATACCTTGTTGGGTTTTAAAGTGAAATTTCACCCAGTGACGCTTGCCCTCTTTATTCCACATGCTGAAAGTATGGCTTCCATACCCATTCATATGCATAGGCGAAACAGGAATACCTCTATCTGACATTAAGATAGTAACTTGGTGTACGCTTTCTGGCTGAGCGGCCCAAAAGTCGAACATAGCCTCTGGCGAGCGCAAGTTAGTTTTTGGATGGCGCTTTTGAGTACGAATGAAGTCGGGAAACTTATAACCGTCGCGAACGAAAAATACGGGAGTGTTATTCCCTACCATGTCCCAGTTACCTTGCTCGGTATAAAACTTCAAGCTAAAGCCGCGAACATCACGTTCGGTGTCGGCTGCTCCTGACTCTCCAGCGACAGTGGACCATCGGCTCAACACCTCTGTTTGCTTTCCTACCTGAGAGAAGATATCAGCACACGAGTAGTCAGTTATATCATGAGTTACGGTGAATGTACCCTGTGCTCCCCACCCTTTTGCATGAACAACACGTTCGGGAATACGCTCACGATTTTGATGAGCTAGCTTTTCGAGAAGCTGGTAATCTTGAAGTAATGCTGGACCGCGTTCTCCCGCTGTTTTAGTCGTTTCATTGCTGACTACTGGGGCGCCCGCTGATGTAGTTAACTGTGGCTTCTTTGACATAAAAATCTCCTTTGATGAGCCTTTAATAGACTCAATTCCATTGCATGTAGGGCACGACACCTACGACATATAATTGCTACGATGGCGAAATCAAAAGGTTTAAATTTTTTTAATCTTTATATTAAGCAGTGAGGAAGAGTTAAGGAGAATTTGAGGCAAAACAATCGCTTTTCCACAACTCACTTTTTGAATTAGGGAGCGGAACGAAAAAGTGCAAGCTAGTTACCTCCTTCAACAAGAAGCTACTCATCGACGATGAGTGATAGGCAGTATGTTATTGAGATAATTAGGGCAGAAAGTAAACCAGTTCGGGGACAATAAGCACAAAGTTGTTTTTCAAGCATGAGTGTTTACGCTTGCACCGAGACCTGAGCGGCAACGCCAAATAATACTGACAAAGGTAGAAGCCTTGCGCCGACACTCCACTAGCATCAAAGCAACACCATCCACGAAAAATTAAATTATTAAATAGCTTGCAGTGCTACTCCTGCTTTTGCATGAATATGGTCACTTCGGCCATAACAATCCCGAATTTGCGGATATAAGAGCGATTCATCATGGTTGTTTCATCAAAAGCCCAAAACCAATCGTCAAACGTCACAGAGTAACTGGTGTCGTCTACGGGTAAATCCATTTGGTAATGGAAGTTGAAAGCATTACCGTAAGATGTACCTGCAGCAGGGCCGTCTATGTCGCCAGCGTTTCCAACGAATGTACCATCGCTTTGTTTAACAATTTTCCACGTGCGGGACATTGGACCTTCACCAACACCATAATCGAAGCGTTCATCGAGTGTTAACGTGTCACCGTCTATAGAACCATCAATATCCACTTTAAAACGCTGCACAACTTCACCAGAGCGATTTTGAACGATGCCCCACGCTTTGACATCACCATCAAAAAACTGCTCAATGTTAAATGCTGGTTGCACAGAGGTATAGTCTTTACCTTCAACCGACACCGAACAACCACTCAGTGTTACTGCACTTATTCCCAATCCTGCTAGTGCATAGGCAGCGCGTTTCAATGATTTCATAATTATCCTGTTCTTTACTCTAATGCTAAAATTAAAAAAATAGTATTTAAGCTACGCTAATTATTTGATGCCTAGTAGCGCTCTTCTAAACTTAGGCTCTGAGGTATTCTCACCCAACCAAATATCAAAGAATTTTTGCGTAAACTCTGGGTCTTTAACTTCCCCGGCATTTTCGCCGTTAAAATAGAATAAGGCGTTGCCCTCTTCAGTGGCTACGCCTGTTAATACATCTCCCTCTTTTACATCCGGGAAAATATCTACCATGTCTTGTAACCAGCGCTTGGCTTTCTCTGAATCAAGCTTTGCCTGCTTTTTCATCTCATCAATAGAACGCTCAGCTATTTTCTTACCGTCTAGCGAGCGTTGGTATTTTAGCGTTAAGGCAATAGGCTTTCCTTTCTCATATTCTCCCTTGGGAGCGAACAAAGTAGCCTCGTAAACGTCGAATAGGTAATAAGTAAACATATCTTTGCCTACAACTTCTGCATTGGGGACACTGTCGTATACTGGCGAAGGTAAAGCAGCATTTGATGCAAAAGATACGCTCATCAGAGAAATACTCATCATTGTTAAACTTAAAAAAGCAGCCCGTTTCACGACAGTACCAAGCTTATTTGCTAGAGAATTCATGAGCGAGCTCTGCTCTATCTGCGATTTAGTTGAGGTTGCATGTTTAATACACACTAATTTAGCTCTTGTCGTTAAGTTAACTTTCGTGATTAATTTAGGTTTCATCATTTTTCCCTGTATGACTCTCCAGCGTCGATTTTAGTCGCCCTATTTGACGAACTGACGCCTTCAACATTTCTATACTTTTTGATTTGTGGTCGTATTAGTTATACTGCGAGCAGATAATGAATGATCAATTGTGGCAACTTCCTCCTGTGAATAAACTAACAACGCTTGAGCAGACACTCACCCAGCCTTCACCTTTAGAATTGTTCACACCTGACTGGCCTGGTGCCGAGGATGTGACTATTTATGTAAAGCGCGACGACAAAATACACCCCGTAGTGTCTGGTAATAAGTGGCGAAAACTAAAGCAGTTTATTTATGACTACGCAGAGCAATACCTAGACGGCGCTGAATTTGAGGAAGAACTACCTCAAAATGCTGATGAGGACTCTCCTGACGCTGAAGAGTCTTCAATTATTGCTGAGGGCTCTTCGCTCACCGCTGAGGGCTCTTCATTCACCGCCAAAGGCTCTGTCAGACTCATCAGTTTTGGTGGTGGCTTTTCAAATCACCTACATGCACTCGGATATGTGTGTCATACCCTCGGCATTCCGCTTTCAGCCATTATTCGTGGTGACTATTCTGCTACACCAACAGCAATGATTAGCGACCTAACTTCATGGAACGTCGATATTGAATATGTTGACCGAATAACCTATAAAAAACGGGACTCTGCCGAATACCTCAACTCACTAAAAGAGCGCTTCTCCCCTGCCATTATCATCCCAGAAGGGGGAAGCCAAAAACAGGCAATCGAAGGGGTTGCAGAGTTAGTTAGTGAAATTGCTGAAGCGCTCGCTACCAATCACAATACCGAGTTCGACACTATTATTGCCCCCGTAGCCAGTGGTGCCACAATGGGAGGTATTGTCAGTGCGTTAACGCCAAATCAGCACGCTATTGGTATTGGCGTCCTTAAAGGCCAAGATTACTTGGAATCCTTAGTTAATCAGTTCTTACCCCCCGCCATTTTGACAAAAAAAATTGTGACAAAAGAACTTATGACAAAAGAACTGGCAGCAAAAGCGCCTGCGATCAATGTGGAAGAAAATAAGGCAATCAGTAACTGGCATATTAACCATAAATACCATTGCGGTGGATATGCAAAAGCGCCGCCCTACCTAAAGACGTTTTGTGAGAACTTTAACAACGCCATGCCCTTTAAGGTTGAGCCTGTTTATTCCGGAAAAGTATTTTTCGCATTGAAAGATATGCTTAAAAAGGGCACATTTAAATCAGGTAGTAAGATTATTGTCTTACACACCGGCGGACTTCAGGGTGCTCGCTAAAGGGATTGCACATTGCTCATTTCTATAGTGATAGTAAACCTATGAGTCCAATACACCGTAAGTAATGATGAAAGGAAAAAAAGTACAGGGTATCTAAAAACAGCAATCGTAAAATAGTAGCGATGACCTATAGAGTCTTAACTATAGCATCGCAAGCAACGCTAACTTTGAGGAGATACAACATGATCGACCGACCAGTTACATTGCCAACCCCTTTAAAAGAACTTGTTTCCAAATCACTTTCCATATGTAAAATAATGCTGCTAAACAGCGATGTATTTTACCCTTTTGCGGCTATAAACCAAGACGGTAAAAACGGTTGTATATTTGCAGATGAAACCACTGAGAGCAAACGTGAGTCGCAGCTTATAGAGCAACTCCAGTGGAGGATCATCGACACAACCACAGACACCAACAGTTACAGCGTTTTAGTCTATGCTGCTACTATCAATACACAGAACAGCAAAAATTTGGATGCCATAGCGGTAGTGACATCGTCGCCTGACCAGGAAGAGCGATTGCTCCTATATCCTTATTACAAGGTTGACGGTTCTGTGGTGGTATCGCCGCCAATTAATACTGCGGCGCCCTAAGCTCGACCTAAGCCCCTGTTAACGCATTAATAGTTAAAACGCTCATAACGTTTTCTATCGTTAGCAGGAAAATTTATACTATTTATACTTGCAGACACTGACTTTGCTTGCCAAATCGTCGGTGTCTGCTAGCATTCAGCAAAAATTTACTCGCAAAATTTAGGGATTAATACTATGTCTCGCGTTCTCATTATTGGTGCTGGCGGCGTTGCCTCAGTGACGGTTAAAAAGTGTGCTCGTTTACCACAACATTTCGATGAAATATTCTTAGCAAGCCGAACGGTGTCTAAATGTGAAGCTCTTCAGCAAGAAGTTGGTGAAGACCGCGTGAAAGGCGTATTTGCTTTAGATGCTGATAATGCTAAAGAAGTGGAAGCGTTAATCAACGAAGTGCAGCCTGACCTAGTGATTAATTTGGCATTGCCATATCAAGACTTACCTATCATGGATGCGTGTTTAGCAACCAACACGCATTATCTTGATACCGCAAACTACGAGCCAAAAGACGTAGCAAAATTTGAATACTCATGGCAGTGGGCATACCAAGACAAGTTTAAAGATGCCGGTATCATGGCACTACTTGGAAGTGGTTTTGATCCAGGTGTCACTAACGTCTTTACTGCGTATGCAGCAAAACACTACTTTGATGAAATTCACTACCTTGATATTGTCGATTGTAATGGGGGCGACCACGGTCAAGCATTCGCGACTAACTTCAACCCAGAAATCAATATCCGCGAAATTACTCAGCGTGGTAAATTTTGGGAAAATGGTGAGTGGAAAGAAACTGATCCGCTTAGTGTTAGAGAAGACGTTGACTATCAAAATATTGGCGAGCGCGCTTCGTATCTTATGTTCCATGAAGAGCTTGAGTCGTTGGTGAAACACTTCCCAACACTTAAACGTGCCCGTTTTTGGATGACATTTGGCGAGGCTTACCTTAACCACCTTCGCGTGCTTGAAGGTATCGGTATGACGAGCATTGAGCCTATAGAATTTCAAGGCCAACAAGTTGTACCTTTAGAGTTTCTAAAAGCCGTATTACCTAACCCAGGCTCGCTTGCAGAAGGTTATGTAGGGATGACCTGTATTGGTACTTACATTACAGGTGTAAAAGATGGCAAAGAAAAAACCATCTTTATCTACAATAACTGCGAACACGCCAAGTGTAATGAGGAAGTAGGTGCTCAGGCGGTATCTTACACCACAGGCGTTCCTGCGATGATTGGTGCTGCACTTATGCTAAACGGCACGTGGAAAGAAGCTGGCGTGTGGAATATGGAACAGTTTGATCCAGACCCGTTCATGGATATGCTTAATGAACACGGACTGCCATGGCATGTACTAGAGTGCGATAGTAGCCCTTTCACTAAATAGATTGCTTTGAACAAATACTTATAGATATTTACGAGGGGCGCTATGTTAAGTGCCCCTTTTTTACGTTATTGACCGGAGCTTGAACACCTTGACCGATCTTACCCAACGCACTGATATTCCCTCACCCTGCTATGTTCTTGAGGAGGCAAAATTAATTCGTAACCTAACGCTGATGAAGCGGGTTCAAGACGAGTCTGGCGTGCGAATTATTTTAGCCCTTAAAGGCTTTTCCATGTGGTCTTGCTTCGATATCGTCAAACAATATCTTCAAGGTGCCACCGCAAGCTCAGTGTGGGAGGCAAAGTTAGCAGCCGAAATGGGCAAAGAGGTTCATGCCTATTCCCCTGCGTATAAAGCGGAGGATGCAAAAGCACTGGCTTCACTGGTACATCATTTATCGTTTAACAGCCTCAGCCAATGGCATACTCACCGTGAGGCGCTAAAAGACGTATCACTAGGGCTGAGAATTAACCCAGAGCATCAAGAAGCAGATACACCACTTTACGACCCAGCTGCACCCGGTTCGCGATTAGGGATAAGAGCGGATGAGCTAGAAGGTATAAGCTTAGACGGCATTGAAGGTTTTCACTGCCACAATTTATGCGAGTGCGACTCTTTTGCCACAGAGCGTACTTTGCAGGCCATTGAGAAACGATTTGGCAAATGGCTACATCAATTGAAATGGCTGAATTTAGGCGGTGGTCATTTAATGACAAGCGAAGGCTATGACGTTGAGCACTTGATCAACACACTGTCGGCATTTAAAGAGCGCTACCCTCACCTTGATATTATCTTAGAGCCGGGCTCTGCGGTAGCGTGGCAAACAGGCCCTTTAATATCGGAAGTGGTGGATGTGGTGAATAACGAAGGTGATATTGCCATATTGGATATCTCGGCCACGGCGCACATGCCAGATGTGCTTGAAATGCCCTATCGACCTACCGTATTTAATGCGGCATTACCAAATGAAAAGTCACACAATTACAAACTTGGCGGCAACTCATGTCTTGCTGGAGATGTTATAGACACCTACTCGTTCGATGAACCTCTGGTGGCAGGAAGCCGTATCCAGTTTGAAGATATGATGCACTACACCATGGTAAAAACCACGTTTTTTAATGGGGTTGATCATCCGTCCATTGGCATATTGCGCTTAAACGGTGAGTTTGAATTAGTGCGACGTTTCACGTACGAAGACTTTAAAGGGCGCTTGTCTTAAACCAACAAATCTGAGAAACAGTCGGCGTACATCAGCCGACTTTTTCTTAGTGTTATTTGTGTTCTGCCATGCTGACCTTTTTTGTACGAGTTTCAATGTAACCGAAACCTTTTTAATAACTCCTCAATCCCTTATCCCTAGTGCACTATCTCGGCTAGCAGCGATACACTCTTTAACCTTGCTTCTAAGTTATGAATGGGCATAGAAACAATTAGCTCATCGACTTCAGTTTTCCCGACAAACTGTGCTAGCTGTTCAGTCACTGTGGCTTTAGAGCCGACCAGCGCATACTGCAATACATGAGACAGCATTGCATGGTCAGTAGGCGTACACATTGTAGTTAAGTCGTCTGTAGGTTTAGCAAAAGGCTTATTAAGCCCTCGGCGCATATTCATAAACTGTTGCTGAACCGAAGTGAAAAGATATTGCGCTTCCTCATCAGTATCAGCGACCACCGCCATTACCCCTGCCATAACATAAGGCTTTTCTAATTTTTCGGACGGAGTAAACGTGGAACGATAAACGTGCAAAGCATCAAAAAGTTGGTCTGGTGCAAAATGTGAGGCAAATGAATAGCGAAGCCCAAACGATGCGGCAAGCTGCGCACTGTATAAACTAGAGCCTAATAACCACAAAGGAATATGCGTATTAGCGCCTGGCACTGCAACAATGTTTTGCGCGGGCTCAGGAGTCCCCAAATAACGCTGCAGCTCTTTTATATCGTCAGGGTAGGTGTCTATAGCATTTGAATTACTGAGGTTTCTACGTAATGCTTTAGCGGTAACCATATCGGTACCTGGAGCTCGCCCAAGCCCTAAATCAATACGCCCGGGATACAAAGTTTCTAATGTGCCAAATTGCTCAGCAATGACAAGAGGTGAATGGTTGGGCAACATCACACCACCCGCTCCAACTCGAATATGATTGGTCGCATTAGCAATATTCCCTAGTACTACCGCAGTAGCGGAACTTGCCACGCCAAACATACCGTGATGTTCTGCCAACCAAACCCGTTGATATCCACTGCACTCTGCTTGCTGAGCTAGCTCTCGCGAATTACTAAGTGCATTACTTATACTCTGGCCTTCTGATATAGGCGCCAAATCAAGAAGCGAAAGGGGTAACGGCATTGCATACCTCATGGTTTTATTGTCGTGAGTCAAAAGCCAGCAAACGTGTCTGTGTTCACTACCGACACGTTTGCTGGACTTCATCGATAGAACTTAAATAACACCGCTACCCTTTGCGGTTTCGCTGTCATCTATTTCACCTTCTACTAACACGATATCATCCAGCTCGATGGTAAATGAGGTACCTTTTTTTCCGCTTACGCTATAACGAAAACCATACATCTCGCCTTCATTAAACGATATCTCAGCGCTGGTATTGGGGTGAATTAAATCGAACACTCCCGAATCATTGGCCTTTGAGAAAACATCTACCAGCCACTTGCCTTCTCCCATGGTGATTTTCAGTGTTTTTTTCATTTACGCCTCCATTTTTTGCTGTTCAACATTGTCTTAATAACACCTAGTAATTGGTAACAACTAAAAGGCAGTTAAGATCAGTGCTAGCCCCTATCACCTCTGGTTTATTCTTTTGCGTCCAATCCTGCTTGATAAAGCGCATTTTTCTTTAAGCCATAGTGGCCTGCAACTACCGCAGCGGCTTTTTTCAGTGGAATATGCTCACAAAGGGTGTGCAGCAATGACATTGCCTCAAAAGGTATTTCTTGCTCACTAATATGGGCTGGACCAATCATCACCACAAATTCACCTTTTTGGTGGGCCGCTTCGGATGTTAGGTAATCAATAACATCTTGGGCGCTGCCACTTACATAGGTTTCGAAAGTTTTAGTCAGCTCTTTCGCCACCACAATATGCCTTTCACCGAGCACGCGCTGAATAAGCGTTACTGTGTCTAAAATTCTGCGTGGCGCTTCGTAAAATACACTCGTGTAAGGTCTATCTAGTAGCGCAGAAACCGCACTCTCTCTGGCCTGTGATTTTACTGGCAAAAACCCTTCAAAAATAAACTTGTCTGTCGGTAAGCCTGACGCGCTTAATGCTGTAATGGCTGCGCAGGGGCCTGGCAGAGCGCAAACCGGGATGCCCTGCTCGCGGCAGCGACGTACCAAGATAAAACCAGGGTCGCTTATTAGCGGCGTTCCTGCATCACTGATCAACGCAACCGCTTCGCCACCCTTCAGTCGCTCGCATAACATGGCTGCACGCTTATCTTCGTTATGATCGTGCAGCGATAATGTTTTGGTAGAAATATTCAAGTGCTGAAGTAATCTTGAGCTATGGCGGGTGTCTTCTGCCGCAATCCAACTCACACTGCCAAGTACCTCTATAGCACGAGCGCTTATGTCGTTTAAGTTTCCGATGGGGGTGGGTACAATGTACAGCGTAGCAACGTCATTCATAGAATTGGCAGAGTTAGTCATAAATAATAATAGAAACGTGATAATGCGGTAAGTGTAACATGCCAATAGTCCAGTTTATGCCGCCAAGCGTAGATTTTCACACTGGTTGAGATAAACTGAGCCCATATCGAAGTAAAAGGAATGAAACTGTGCGCCATACCGGAACCACTGGAAAACACATCACGCGTTTTGCGGTAACCTCATTACTGCTTTCACCGTTATTGTTAGTTGGCTGCACGAGTACGCCCAAAAAAGCGGTTAACGTTCCAACAAACGTAAAATCCCCCGTTGAGCAGCCTGTTACCCAGGAAGAGATTACACCTGAACACAAGCTTGTTGAGGCAAAAAAGGCGTGGCTTGAAACTCGCAATAAAGAGCGAAGAGACACCTTACTTCTAGAGGCTGCTGAGCTGTATATCGCAAATCAAAAGCCCCTGTTAGCCCAACAAGTGCTTTATGAAGTGAAGCAAGACGGCGTATCTACTGCTAACCAATCTGCCTACGCACTGCTTATGGCAAAAGTGTATGTGAACAGCCCTGACGCGTCGCCCCAAACTCTACTGACCATGCTTGAGACAGTGCCTGACCAAAGCCAATTTGGTGTCGAAAAAGCACACCTTCAGACACAGTTATTTATTCGCGAGGGCAATTATGGCGCGGCGGCAAACAGCCTATTGAAAACCGACCTCACTGACGAACAAAAAGTAGAGCAAGTTTGGACATGGGTAACGTCTATGTCCCTCTCATCACTTGACGACGTAAGCTCGCAGTATCCCAATCTTTCTCCTTTTATTTCACTTAGAAAGTTAACACAAGAATATCGTTCTAACCCTGAGCAACTTGCCGCTAACCTACGCAATTTCAAACGTGTCTATGCAGGTCATAGCCTAGGCAAGGCTTTCCCTAAAAATGTAGATAGCGCTACCCAGCTTTCTCGTCCAAGCATCGACAGTATTGCTGTATTACTTCCACTATCTGGCCGTCTTGGCGCAACGGGAAATACCATCAAAAACGGCATCATGGCAGCGTATTATCAGAGCATTGAAGATAATCAGAGCGAGCGCAACCTGCCTCAGCTTAGTTTTGTGGATACCACAGATAAAGATGCCGAGGGAATTATAAGTGCCATCGGAGAAGCAAAATTTGTTATTGGCCCGCTACTTAAAGATAACGTTGAACGCATAGTGCCTGCCCTACCTACTGGGGTAAATGTATTAGCCCTAAATCGGTTTGATAATTTTCAGCAGGCAATGGGCGAGCTTGATAGGTCCATTGAGTTGCTTGCACAGCAGGATTCTTCGGGGAACGCTGAAGCCGGCTCGCTATCAGAGCAAAAAAGCGCGATACCCCCCTTATCTGCAGAGCAAGGTTTATCTGAGAAAACGTCTGTTGCGCAACCTATCGCAGCTAACTTCTTTGGTCTAGCACCAGAAGATGAGGCCAAACAGCTTGCAGAGCTTATATTTAACAAAGGTTTCAGGGCCCCTATTGTTATTGCAGAGCAGAGCTCTCTTTACATGCGCATGGATGATACATTTAAAGCGCATTGGGAAACGCTGAACAAGGCGGAAGGCAAACGCCGCACCAACATCACGTCGGTAACGTTCAATGACAGTAACTCGCTGAGAGAAGGCATTACTTCAGCGCTAGATGTGGCGCAAAGCAACGAGCGAATTAATCAAATTGAGTACATGACTAATGACGAAGTGTACAACATGCCTCGTAGCAGACGAGACATAGACGCGATTATCGCGTTTGCTTCACCACAAGACACTGAATTACTTAATCCTATCATTGAAGCAAGTCTTAACCCTCTTGATGGGCAGCCCATACCCGTTTATGCCTCATCTCGCTCTATGGATTACGACAGCGGAAAAAACCAGTGGCGAGATTTGAAAAACATTCACTTTATCGATATGCCTTGGTTAATGCCGCAGCATAAATGGCAAGGTTTAGCCCAAACCGTAGACCAAGCCTTTGCAGCACAAAGTACCATGCAAAAGCGTTTATTCGCCTTTGGGTATGACGCCTATGAGCTGCTTCCTCAGCTTGGTATATTAAACACGCTACAATATTTAAATCACGATGGGCTTACAGGCTCGCTGTCACTTAACGAAAATGGCGAAGTAGAACGACAGCAACCCAGAGCTATTATTCGCAATGAGAAAGTGGAAATACTCACAGAATAGAGAATTAGTATGTCGCTAGTGCAAGGGAATGCAGCAGAGCAACAAGCTTGTCAATTTTTGTTGGAACAAGGTCTAACCTTACGCTGTCAAAATTATCGCACCCGCCGAGGCGAATTAGATATTGTTATGCAAGACGGCGACACCATAGTGTGTGTTGAGGTGAAATATCGTAAGAATACGAAATTTGGCAATGCAGCAGAATTCGTTACCGCACAAAAACTGCAGCGAATTCAAGCTGCGTTTGAGTTCTATTTGTTAGATAATAGCCTCAATTCGACGTCTACCTCATTGCGGATCGACGTTATTGCTATCGACGGTAACCGTCTTCAATGGCTAAAAAATATTGGCTAATGCCAGCCTTAGCATTCGAAGCGCCTCATACGCGCCCACCAGCGCTGAAGATTTTCTATCAGCAGCTCGCTTAAAAAGAGAAGAAGTATGATTGAACAAATTAAAGCTAACTTTACTGAGAGTATTCAAACCAAAATTGCTGCCTCTGAAATTTTGCCAGAGTCGATTGAAAAAGCAGCGAGCATGATGGTTGAAGCGCTTATTCGTGGAAATAAAGTGCTTAGCTGCGGTAATGGCGGTTCGGCTGGCGATGCACAGCACTTTTCTTCTGAAATGCTAAATCGTTACGAAAGAGACCGCCCTAGCCTGCCTGCTATAGCATTGAGTACCGATACCTCAACAATTACGTCTATTGCCAACGATTACAGCTATGATGAAATTTTTGCCAAGCAAGTACGCGCGCTAGGCCAACCCGGCGATATCCTTCTTGCTATTTCTACCAGCGGAAACTCGCGCAACGTTACCGCCGCCATGGAAGCCGCACTGTCGCGCGACATGACGATAGTTGCATTGACGGGTAAAGACGGTGGAGAAATGGCCGGATTTCTTAGTGAGCACGATGTAGAAATTCGCGTACCGTCAAACCGTACAGCACGAATTCAAGAAGTGCATTTGCTGGTCATTCACAATTTATGCGAGTGCATTGACGATAGCTTATTCCCAGCTGATCACGGTGACGAGTAATTATTAATTTATGAAGCCAATGACAAAATGCGTAAGCATTCTAGCGATTACTTTTGCCATGACCTTACAAGGTTGTGTAGTGGCGGTTGGCGCTGCAGGTGCTGTTGCAGCAAAGGTAGCTAACGACCGGCGAACCGTGGGCACCCAGCTTGACGACCAAAATGCCGACAGTGCGGTAGCATTTCAATGGTCTAAAAGCGATGCGTTGAAAGAGCAAGCTAACCTACAGGTTGATGTTTATAACGGTGTAGCACTGCTCACTGGTCAAGCGCCAAATCAAGCGCTTATAGATGAAGCGGTTGAACGCGCCCAAAACGTGGATTATTTAAAGAAAATACACAACCAAGTGCGCGTTGCTAGTCCAATAGGTGCAGGTACTCAAGCTAACGACATTTGGCTCGCATCCAAAGTGAGAACAAAGCTAGTTGCTGACGAGCGTGTACCTGCGTTGCAAGTAAGGGTAGTAGTACAAGACTCTGAAGTATTTCTTATGGGCAGATTATCCAGCCTAGAAGCCACCGCAGCAGTAGACATTGCTCGCAATGTGACTGGTGTAGCTAGAGTTGTGCGCGCCTTTGAAATTAATCAGTAAAGACGCTGCCACTGCTCTTCTCGTGGCGGGGGCGCTCTTTATGGAAATTCTGGACGCCACGGTTATTACCACGGCGCTCCCAGTTATTGCTGCAGATTTTGGGATCCCCGCTGCGCATCTTTCAATTGGTGTATCGGCCTACCTTGTTGCGGTTACCCTATTTATTCCCCTCAGTGGCTATGTGGCCGATCGCTTTGGCGCTAGAACCATCTTTATTGCTGCCATTGGGGTATTTACCCTCGCCTCTGTGTTATGTGGCTTAAGCACCACTTTGGTTGAATTTACCCTATCGAGAATACTGCAAGGAATTGGCGGGGCAATGATGGTGCCCGTTGGTCGGTTAGTGGTACTTCGTGACCTACCAAAAGAAAAGTTAGTGAAAACAGTGGCCATCATTACTTGGCCAGCGCTGAGTGCACCTTTGCTCGGCCCTGTATTAGGCGGCTACATTGCCACCCACTTCAGCTGGCAATGGATATTCTATATGAATATTCCTTTGGGCTTGATTGCTATTATTGCCTCGGCATATTTACTTCAAAATACAAAAGGCAAAGTAAGCACATTCGATGTAAAAGGCTTTCTGCTCACTGGCGTTGGGTTTGCGCTTTTTATGGCTGGCATTGAGCTTCTTGCGAGTAACGCTGAAAGGCTATTTGAAAGTGCCACCATTATTTCAGTGGGTTTTGCCGGTATGCTATTTGCCATGTGGCACATAAAAAGGGCAAAGAATCCGCTCTTCTCATTTGATGCAATGCAACATCGCACCTTTCGATTATCGGTGTATGGCGGTTCTGTCGTGCGTATCGCGCTAGGCAGCGCGCCTTTTCTTATTCCTCTGATGCTGCAACTGGGCTTAGGTTACACACCTGTTGAAGCAGGCTCTATCTTGCTGTGGCTGTTTGCAGGTAACCTTGCTATTAAACCTGCCACAACATGGATTATGAATACCTTTGGCTTTAAACCGGTATTGATTGTTAACGGAGTACTTATTGCGCTAGGTTTTATCGCCTTGGCAATGATTGATGTTAACACCTCGTCTTTTACCATTGCAGCCCTGCTTTTCATCAACGGCATTACCCGTTCAATGC
This sequence comes from Alteromonas genovensis, assembly GCF_010500895.1. Lineage (GTDB taxonomy): Bacteria > Pseudomonadota > Gammaproteobacteria > Enterobacterales > Alteromonadaceae > Alteromonas > Alteromonas genovensis. The sequence continues at coordinate 171,834 of NZ_JAAAWO010000001.1, read as the reverse complement.
ACCTCACATTGCTAAATACCATCGCTTTTGCTGACGTTCCACCAGATAAGATGCGCGATGCAAATACCCTTGGGGCAATATTGATGCAAATGAATCGCGGGCTGGGGATAACACTTTCAGCACTGGCCATAGCAGTGGCTTCGTTAATACTCGGTCAATCTGCCGATACACCAGATATAACAACATTCACTATCGCCATGGTATTTATGGCAATACTGGCATTGGTTAGTATTACAGACAGCATCTTGCTTTCAAAGGAAGACGGCGATGCGGTATTAAATAAACGCAAGCGCAAAAAGTCATTCTGAAAACTGGCCCGTGTTGAACTTAGCTAAACACTTTCCATAGAACGCAGAAGTTTTGGGGAAGTGAGTACATCAGGTAATACGGCCATAGAAAATAAAATTGCCGATAGCCCAAAACAGTTTTACTCTACTATTTGCTTTTAAACGGTTTTCACTTTTTCTAGGCTCGTCGCCTGAGAACATCGAAAAACAAGTATTAACAAGGAATCGTTATTGTGTCTCATCTTGCTGCTAGAATAGTTATTGGCTTATCACTGCTCACCTGTATATCTGGCTGCCAACCTTCTTCAAACTCTACAGTGCCTGATGATGCTGTCGCGAAGCAAACCACAGAGTTCGATAAACTGTTCGCCCAATTTGATGATATTAACAAGCCAGGAGCCTCGGTTGCGGTATTACAAGATGGAGAGGTTGTCTTCTCAAAAGGTTATGGCAGTGCAAACCTTGAATACGATATACCGGTTACGCCAGACACCATGTTTCACGTTGCATCTGTATCGAAGCAATTTACCGTTTTCGCCATTTTATTACTCGCCGAAGAAAGTAAGTTAAATTTTGACGATGACATTCGCCAATACATTCCCGAAGTACCAGATTTTGGCGAAACCATAACCTTACGACACTTAGCCTCTCACACCAGCGGCATGCGTGATCAGTGGAACTTGTTGCGTATGGCTGGGTGGCGTTTAGATGATGTGATCACTACCGAACATGTATTAAAAATGGTAGCGAAACAAAAAGAGTTAAACTTTAAACCGGGAGAAGAATTCCTTTATTCGAATACCGGGTTCACACTATTAGCAGAGGTTGTTGCTAGAGTTAGCGGTAAGTCCTTTGCGAAATTCACACAAGAAAGACTGTTCACGCCATTAAATATGAGCAACAGTTTATTTTATGACGATCATCAAAAAATCGTTAGTAACAGGGCTTATTCCTACGAGCCAATTGACAATGGCTATCAGAAAAGTGTGTTGAACTATGCAAATGTCGGCGCAACCAGTTTGTTTACTACCGCAGAAGACCTTCTTAAATGGTCGGAAAACTTCACCGAACCTACTGTAGGTAGCCCTTCAATCATCAAACAAATGAATACGCTTGCGACATTAAATAATGGAGACACATTTGGGGGGGCATACGGGCAGTTTATTAGTCATTACAACGGCATCAAGTATATTCAGCACAGCGGCGGAGATGCAGGTTTTCGTTCATATTTAGCCCGATTTCCTGAACAGAATTTGGCAATTGCTATATTGAATAACGGCGCGGATGGAAGACCTTGGGAGTTGGCTCTGCAAATTGCTGAACGCTTTCTAGAATCAAATACCCCTCCCCCTCAAAACGCTATTGCTGATGCGTTTATGGAGTCAATGTCACCGAAACAAACACCTAGCGCCTTCGATCTCAGCAAAAATAAATTAAGCGCAGACATACTGAATGCTTATGTAGGTCACTACTGGAATGAGCCAGACGCTTACTCAAGAGAGATATATTTAGACAAGGGTAGACTCATGTATTCACGAGGTAAAAACGATGTAAGCCCCCTCGCTGCCGTGAATGAAAACACATTCAAAATGCTAAATGTAGAGGGAGAAATCTTCGTTGAGTTTACTGAAGATGGCGAGCAGAGCTCAATGACAGTGCGAGTAGATAATATGGACACATATGTATCGGTTGCCTATATGCCAATCGAGGTAACCGAATCCTGGCTATCTCAGTTTGCAGGCAGTTACTACAGCCCTGAACTCTCTTCTACTTATCATTTTTCACCAGACAACGATCAGCTCAAAATTTCTCATTATCGCCTTAGCGATCATCATATTGCGCCAGTTAAAGGTGACTTTTTCAGATCACAGGTTGGCGATATCTTGTTTGAACGCGATGATAGTGGCGCAGTGAATGGCTTTAGAATATCTAACGGTCGGGTACGGAATCTTTATTTTAGAAAGCGATAGGTAACGAACGATGGGACCATTTCCACTTTCTACTCTTGCCAATTAGGGCTTTTTACTTGCACTAACACGCTAATTTCAAAGCGTTAAAAAAGTAGCAATGCTGCGATTGTAATTTTTACGACGTATGGCAGCTTAGGGCGTGAAGCTGCTCCTTCGCTTCCAGACAATTCGATGGACTGCAACAAGCGTTTAGCGCAGGTTCGCTCGAACACGTTTTTGGACATTTCCGCGTTAGCGAGCATGCTAAAAACAATCAGGAAAGATTAGAAAAACTAAGGCTGTCTAGCCTGGGGACCCTTGAGTTGTACTAAACACATTTATCTAGGCTTTGAAATCGGTGCGTTTGGTTCTTTAACTGAGCCTACATCGCTTAATGTGGATCTTATCCCATTTAATTCCACCACGTCTAATTCTATTCTTTCCCGTTTATCGATCCTTGATATAACTTTCTGAATAATTTATTTGTTTGTAAAGATTTAGTGGAGCGTTATTGAACAACCGGGTTAAGTCATCCTTCTTTCAAAGGTTGAATTCATTTTTTAATGAAGCTAATTGTTCCTTAAATTTTGGCTGTCTTATGCTGAGCTGTTCCATTCTTCTTTGAGCCACAGCGGTATCACCATTTCTTAATAATGCCTCCACATGCCGTACTAATACCTCTTCGTTTTTAATATTAGTTGACATGATTTTTTCAAATACTTTTAAGGCTTCGTTGTAACGTTTGTCTAACATTAGTATTTGCGCGTAGGTATCTGAAACTGCAACATTAGTTGGATCAAGTTCATAAGCCGTTTTGGCGTTTTTCTCTGCACTGACTAAATTACCGGCCTGCATTTGAAGGTACGATAAATTATTCAATACAATCCAATTGTCAGGAGTAATATTCAATAAGTCAGTGTAATTGGCAATAGCTGCTTTAGTATCATTTACGATTTGCCGCTCACCCAAAAGTATTCTGGCAGGAATGTCAGAAGGATACTTTTCTGTATGTGCAATGATGACGTTATAGGCTAGTTCGCTTTGTTGAGTTTGGTCGAGTGATTGCACATATAAAAATAGGTTGGTAATGGTATCAGCATCTTGATACGCTATTTTTGCATTTTTAACCGCTTCTTCAGCGCGGCCATCTAACAGTGCAATTCTAGCTAAAACGCCTTTAGAAAAAGGCTGGTCTAACAAAGCTGATGGGACCCTAAGCAAAGACTCTTTTGCCACTTCAGAATTACCAGTCATTGCACTAAAATAGGCGTGATATAAACGTATATCGGCACTCTCTTTGCGCTCTAAGAATGCTTGCGCTTTACCTACCCCCGCAGCATACTTCCGCTCTCGGTCATACAAGCTTAGCTGTCCCAATATAGCCAATTGTTGATAAGGGTAAGTTTGTTCCCAAAGCAAATAATGTGATTTTGCTTGTTCAATTTTGCCTAATTGAACCAGTGCATTTGCCTTAATATGCCAATATGAATTCGGTACAGTTTGGTCTGCGTCGATCGCTCTTAATGTTTTTAGTGCAGTTACCGCTCCTTGATACACCAATTGATATTCAGCAAGTAATACTTTAACAGGAACTTCAGTTTCATTAGTAAGCTCAATTTTATCGACATAACTGAAAGCAGTATCGATACTTCCCAAGTATCCTGTAATGGCGAACATCGCCGATAAGCCTTGAATATTTGTCGGTTCTATCGCTAACAATGCCTCAGCTTTTTGAATTGCTAAATCAAAATCTTCAGTTCTCATTGCCAGCCTTAAGTCAGCAATTCTCGCGTCGATATTAGAGCTGTCAAGTTCAAGTGCTTTTGATAACAATAATTGTGCCTTCCCATAATCCCCTTTCTTTTGTTTAATTTCTGCGCCAACTAACAATCCTTGCACCAAGGTACCTTCCGCTTGTATCAATATTTGAGAGACTTTGTTAGCCTTATCTAATTCATCGAGGCTCAGATACGCTTCTGCCAAGACTGATAGACTATTCAACGAAGTGGGTGCTAGGGCTGCTGATTTTTCTAAATCTGCAAGCCCCGTAACGTCGTTTATAGACATTTTTATTTGCCCTAAACGGGTTAGGTCTTGTGGTGTCTCCGTAATTATTTCTGCCTGAGCTAATATACTTTTTGCTGCATCAATATCACCCGCTTTTGACAGCACGGAACTAGTTTCTGTAAACAACCTAGCGTCATTTTTTTCAGGTTGAGAAATGCGTGATAAGGATTCCTCCGCAGCTTCGGCTCTTCTCAATTGAACTTGACTGGCCACTAAAACTCTTAGCACTGGGTGGTTATCGGGTAATTGAGGTGCAATCACAGAAAGATGCGCTATGGCATTAGCATACGCTCCTAATTCAAATGATGATATCCCTGCTACAAACCTTATTACAGGCTCATTGCGTTTAGAAATAATTGCTTTTTCAGCATGATATAATGCTTTATCGAAGTCTTCGGCTGCTAAGCGAGTAACACTTTTAAGTTGATGCAATAACGGAGAATTTGAAAATTGATTTAGCAATTCATCAATATGCTTTTCTGCTTTTTGAGGCTGCTGAGTTTGTAGCAATAAATCAGCAAGAAGAAGCTTGCTTTGCAGATCTTCAGGAGCTTGCTTTTCATATTCGGAGAAAAAGGCTGCAGCCTTACTTAAGTTTTTTTGAGCAAGATTAAGGTTGGCATTTAATTTCAACACATCCCTGTTTAGTGGTGAGCGAGAGTAGGCCTTTTCGGCAATGACCATTGCATCAACAGCGTCATCTTCTATAACTGCTTTGAGCGCTGACAGTAGACTTTTATATATAGAATCAGAATTTATTTTTTGAAGTGAATTAAGTTGAACTAACGCTTGTTCTTTTTTGCTTAAAGAGATTAATGATGACACTTGTCGAAAACCTACTTCCAATCTATCTATGTTGGTTAGCTGTAGAGTTTCAACTTCAAGCTCTGATAAAGCCACATTAGCACCCGAACGCTCCATCGCTTCAGCTAGTAAAGGAATGACTTTTGCAGATGGAAAGCCTAGAGATAACGCCCGAGATAGCTCTTTTTCTGCTGAGACAAAGTCTGATTGCTCAATATAAATTTTGCCTAATTGAAATCGTAATTCAGCATCGGTTGGTTGCTTTTGAATAGCTGTTTTTAATACGATAATAGCAGCTTTCCGGTCACCTTCTAGATTATAAGATTTAGCTTCCACTAGTGCCTGCTGCGAAGACTTCTCAGTACACGCCATAATAGACAAAAGAGCAGCGATACCAAGTATTACTCGTAAAAGGGTCATATGGTTGAATAGACTTAAGCATTTTGCGTTCATCATATTTAAGAAGTCCAAAATTTAATTTTACAATTACAGTTTTTGACCCTCGCTGCTATATGTATAAATCACTAAGCGCAGTTTCAATCATCTGTAGAGTAAACATATATCAATAGTTAAGCAACTTTCTGGAATTTGACTTTAAATAAATTTTTCTCAGCTTTCTGCCCTAACCAAGCTCTTTTTAGACGTTAAATTGCTAATGTCTCAAAATATCAACAGTACATGAAACCTATATTCCCTGAATCGGTGTAAATTTGTCAGTAAATTTTACATTTTCCTGAAAGGCATGATGTATATTTTTTAAGCTTCTGAATACATTAATTAAATAAATTGGTAGGTTTTTTGCAGTATGATGGGTTCGGCAGTCAAAATAGCAATTAAATAGACACATAGGGAAGCATCATGCTTATAAAAAGTTTAGTGAATAAATTTATAGCGTCACTTGCGATAATGGTAACTTGTAGTTTTACAGTTCAAGCACACACCGTAATGTTCGGCACATCAAATGGTGGAGCAGCGGGTTCAGTCATCTTTTGGATGGGAACATACACACACGGAACTTCGCATCCAGCAGAAGGGTCTATTACGATTAATGGGAGCACTACAGCATTCACTGGCATGGCGATGACTGCAGCGGGTGCGTTTCCTGATCCGTCACTTGTTGTGGGTGATAACCTATTCTGGGCATCAGCATCAGGTGATTTCGATGGTTCAGACTCAACTTGGCTCGTATCTAATTACGGCAGTACTCTGGCAGCGGTTACTCATTGGCAATCAGCGTTGGTGACAGGACTTTCAACGGCTGGTTTGTACGATTACACAATCTCTGGGATGTTCACAGCGAATTGGGAAAACATCATGACATTTGAGTCAAATTGGACTGGTTCATTGTTGGTCGCTGGCAGCTCGGTTACACCACCTTCGTCGGTTAACGAACCAGGTACATTGGCGCTTGTTGCTATGTCTCTATTCGGTGCAGCATTTATGAGAAGACGCAAAAAATCGTAATTCTTCTAAGCTAAAAAGAACGTTAGAAACGGAGCAAATTAACGCTCCGTTTTTGTGCGACCCGCACAATCATGCACATGTTATAAAATCGGGTCTCTGTCGCTTTCTATTCTTCATGCAACATTTTTGAATAGCGCGAATTGAGTATGTCTATTAACTAGACTCAAAGAAAGTATTGGTTTACCCGAGACGCTCAAATTGTGTGACATCAATATTGAGGGAACCTTCTACTGTGCCAGTCACATAAAACTAACAGTACTTTTAGCCTTAACCATATGTCAAGAGTGAGCAAGGCATGTTAAAGCAGCAGCTTCAATCGCCTAATTATTCCAATATAGCTAAACTAATCAATCAAATATCAAGCTCAAAACAAGACAAGGTTGTCTAACCATAAATTATAAATACTCGCCAATATGCACTTCCCTATTTATTGCTACTCGAGCTAGCCTCATCGTCCGCAGTTTTTTGCTCTCTCGCCTTATCAACTAATCCTTCGTTTTGTGTCGACTCCATAGTTTTTACTTTATGATGCATGGCAACTTTGGCCAGTATGTGCGCGGTTACTGGCGCAGTAATCACCAAAAACAGTGTGATCAGTAATGCGTGAACATTGATGTAGCCTTGAAGGTGCGACATATAAATAACCGAGCTCAGTAAAATGCCACCTAAGCCCACTGTAGTCGCTTTAGTAGGGGCATGAAGGCGTGTGTAGGCGTCTTTCAAGCGAAACAAGCCTATTGAGCCCACGAGCACAAATATACCGCCAATCATAAGTAGAGCTGACACGGTTAACTCAAGCCAAAAATTCATTACCTATCCTTATCCGCAGTCTATTCATTTTATTACTCATTCGATTACTTACGCTTAGCTATCAGTCTTTTATTCAGTTTTTACTCATTTTTTATTCAATAATATCGCCGCGAAGAATATATTTTCCGAATGCAACGCTACTCACAAAACCTAGCATGGCAATAAGTAGTGCCGCCTCAAAATACAGCGACGTGCCTTTGTGTATGCCGTACACCATGATTAACGCAATGCTATTAATAAACATAGTATCGAGTGCCAATATGCGGTCTACCACATCTGGCCCGACTAATAAGCGCCATAGATTAAGGACTAACCCTATAGAAATCATGATCCCTACACAAAGCAGAGTAAATGCTAACATTGAAACATCTCCTTAATGGCCGACTCGTATCGGTCTTTGATGAGCCGTATCACTTCCTGCTCGTCATCCGGCATTTGCAGCACATGCACATACAAATAGCGCTTATCTTTTGAGAGCTCGGCGGTAACCGTTCCTGGCGTCATAGTTACTGTACTTGCCAGTATGGTAATAGGGCGAATTTCTTTAATATCTAGCGGTACGGCAACAAAGCCAGGTTTTATTCTGCTCATGGGCCCAAGCACTAAAATCGCCACCTGCACATTTGCCACTACCACATCGCCAAGGACCATAAAGAAATATTTAAGTGCTTTAAAAGGCTTTTTAATTCTCGGCTGTGAAATTTGTAAAGGTGCACACAATAAGGGGATTGCTATAGCAAACACAGCCCCCAAAATAATGTGGCCCAGGCTTACGGTCGCATTCAGCATAAGCCAAATAGCAAGTAATATAGCGCTGCGACCAGGCGTAGGCAGCAGGCGTGACAACAAACTCATTGCGAACCTCCCTGTAACTGCAGCACACTCATGGGAAGTCGTATGTCATGAAGTTGCGCAGCAGCCATTGCAGTGTATTCGGTAATGGGCCCAGCAAAAATTGCCATTATTGGAGACGCCACCAACAGTAATACAACACCCACTACCTGCCACATAGAAGCAGACTCATCTTCTGAGTTAGCGCTCTCGCCAGCATGCCGCCAAAATAGGGTTGTACCGGCTCGTGCTAGCGCGATAATAGTGAGTAGCGTAGAGATAAGGACCGTAGACCACACTAGAGCCTTATCTAATCCCGTTGCGGCAGATTGTAAAACCACCACCTTGCCGATAAAGCCTGAAAAAGGCGGCAGGCCAACCACCACCATGGCAGCTACGAAAAAGAGTGCGCCTAGCAGTGTTGGCTGAGTCACCTTTTTGGCGATGACAAAGCGGTCGAAAGCTTTCCCTCTCTGCTGCCCTATCATATCGGCAAGCATAAAGAGTACCGCTGAAATTAATGTGCTGTGAAGTGCATAGTAAAACGCAGCCCCACTTGCATCTGGGCTTCTTATGGAAAAAGCCATCAGCAAGGTGCCTACTGATATAAGCACGGTATTAGCAGCAATATTGCGTAAGTTAGGGCTAGCTAACACGCCAATTGTTCCAACGATTACCGTTAAAATAGCCAGCGGCCATACCCAAGGTACAACCATGACGCTAAGCGCCCCCGCTCCATCACCAAAGATGACAGTGAACACCCGAAATATGCTGTAAATGCCCACCTTTGTCATTATGGCGAATAGGGCAGCCACGGGCGCGCTGGCAGCGCTGTAGGTATTGGGCAACCAAAAATGTAATGGCAGCATGGCGGCTTTAAGTCCAAACACCACCAATAGCATCATGCCGCCGACTTTGGCCAGTACTTGCTCTCCCCCTGATAAAGTGCTTATTTTAAGCGACATATCTGTAATATTGAGTGTTCCGGTGGTGCCATACAAAGTCCCCAAGGCAATCAAGAATATGGCCGAGCCCACTAAATTTAATATCACGTAATGCACGTTGGCTTGGGTTCTTTGTTTTCCTCCACCGTGAACAAGCAATACATAAGAGGCAATCAATAACACTTCAAAAAATACGAATAGGTTAAACAGGTCGTGAGTTAAAAACGCTCCCGTTATACCCATCAACTGAAACTGCATTATGGGGTGAAAATAACGCCCCTCGCGGTCGGTGCCAGCGAATGAATAAAGCGTTGATGCTAGCCCCAGGAAGCCAGTGAGAAAAACCAAAAGTGCGGCTAGAGAATCTGCATACAATATGATGCCAAAAGGCGCCTGCCAGTTACCCACCGCATACATGATAGGCCCAGCATCAATGACTCTTGCCATTAGCGCTATTGCAACGGCTATTTGCAGTAAGCATAAAAATAATGCTGCAACCCTTCGATTCACATAGCGCTCAATGCCAGCAAAAGGCGGCAGTAAAAGAAGTAACCCGCCTATCAGAGGAACGAGAATGGGTAGTATGGGTATATGGTCCATCATTGCTTACTACTCCAGCGAGACACCGACTGCTTTGGTCTGCCAGGTGGCTCTTTACCGTCTACAAAATCGTTACCAAGGTCGGCCCTTGCCCGCATAGACAAAATAACCGCAAAGGCTGTCATGGCGAAGCCAATTACAATTGCCGTTAATACTAAGGCCTGAGGAAGTGGGTCCGCGTAAGTTTCTGATTTACCTAAAATAGCGGCGCCGTCTAAACTTAGTCGTCCAGTTGAAAACAGAAATAAGTTAACTGCATAACCAAGCATCATTAACCCCATTACCACTGGAAATGTGCGGCCTCGCAAACATAGGAATACGCCGCTAAATGTCATCACGCCTACACAAAGTGAATACAGTAATTCCATTAGTTTTCCTCCATCGTAGGGCGATGCTCGGTGGTAAGCTTACCAAGGTTTGCCAGTATTAATAACGTTGCCCCAACTACCGTGAGATAAACACCTAAATCGAATACCAGTGCGCTAGCCAACTCTGTCTTTCCGATGAAAGGAATATCGAAGTAATCAAACCACGATGTTAAAAATGGCTTTCCGAAAGCCCAGCTGCCCACACCGGTGAGTACCGCCAGCAAAACGCCCCATGCAATCACACTTTGATAATTAACAGGTATACGTGGTGTTACCCACTTAACGCCGTGGGCAATGTATTGCTGAATTAACGCTACGGAGGTAACTAAGCCTGCAATAAACCCACCGCCGGGCATATTATGACCTCGCACAAAAATGTAGGCCGACACTAGTAGCGCAAGAGGAAGCAACGACTGAGAAATCATCACTAAAATAGGCGGGTGAATATCCTTCGTCCATGGAATGCCCTTATCATCGGCCGAGGGCATGGCAAGTGGAATTCTCGTCAATAATTTGAAGATACCCAGCGCGGCAATGCCTAACACAGTGATTTCGCCCATGGTATCGAAGCCACGAAAGTCCACCAAAATCACATTGACAACGTTAGTCCCACCGCCGCCTGTTTTACTGTTTTCTACGAAGAAATCAGAAATAGTCTCGAAGGGACGGGTGATAATTGCATAGTTAATGGTAGCCACTATTCCGCCGATAACGGCGGCAATGCTTAAGTCGCGAACCACCCTTTTTGGCGCTGAATCGGCAGAGGTTTTTTGGGGTAAAAAGAACAGTGCTAACATCAGCAAAATTACCGTGACAATTTCTACCGCTAACTGGGTTAACGCAAGATCCGGCGCTGAAAAACGCGCAAAAGTAATAGAGACCACAAGCCCCACTACCGAAATGGCAATGAGTGCGGTCATGCGCTGTTTATGCAAAATAGCGGTGGCAATGGCGCCAATACACAGTATTACCGCCAATGTAATTTCAATACCGTTGACAGATTGAAGCGGTGAGCTTCCCGCAGCACTTTTAAGCATAATTAAAGGTGGTGCGGTCATCACTATCACTAACAGGAACAGTAACCCTATATACCGCTGCAGTGATTCATTGTCTAAGCTGTTATGCATTCGTTGAGCGTACTTTACGAGCTTTTGCATGGCCTGTTCGAAGATTTGCTTTGCATCGGGGTCGTTAAACTGAAACTGAAAACGGTAAAGAGGATGGCGGTTGATATAAAGCACTGCCCCACCCACAATAGCGATGACACTCATTAACAAGGGAATATTGAGCCCGTGCCATATCGATAAGCTGTAGTAGGGTAAAGATGATGCAGGGAATAGCGTAGAAGCTGAAATAGCGAGTAAATCGCCTGCCATAAAGCCAGGGAAGACGCCGACTAAAATACACAGCACAGCCAACAGCGCTATAGGCAGCATCATGAATACAGGAGGCTCTTTCGGTGTTTTAGGCAGTGCCTCTGGCTCACCTTTAAAGAATACGTCCTTGATGAAGCGTAATGAGTAAGCAACCGATAATACCCCGCCTACGGTGGCAAGAAGTGGCACCATCCACGATAGCGAGCCAAACACCGCTTGTTCTAGTGTTTCTGCAAAAAACATTTCTTTTGACAGAAAACCATTGAACAAAGGAATACCTGCCATTGATAAAGCAGACACCATTGTTAGCGTGGCGGTATAGGGCATAAAACGCCACAGCCCGCTGAGCTCACGCATATCTCGTGTACCGGTTTCATGGTCGATGATACCCGCAGCCATAAATAGCGAGGCTTTAAACACAGCGTGATTCATAATATGAAAAAGCGCTGCCACCGCAGCTAACTCGGTATTCAAACCTAGCAATAGCGTAATAAGTCCTAGATGGCTAATAGTGGAATACGCGAGCACGCCTTTTAAATCGTGTTTGAACATAGCCACATAGGCGCCGAGTAAAAACGTCATTAGCCCCGCCAAACTGACTAATAAAAACCATAGTTCGGTGCCTGCTAATACGGGGTAAAGTAGCGCTAAAAGAAATATCCCTGCTTTTACCATAGTAGCAGAGTGCAAGTAGGCACTTACTGGCGTAGGTGCTGCCATGGCATGGGGTAGCCAAAAATGAAAAGGAAATTGGGCCGATTTGGTAAATGCACCAATAAGTACTAATACCAAGACCACTGGGTAGAGGTTATGATCTCTGATGGTGTTGGCGCTATCTACGATTACACCGATATCGTAAGTTCCTACAATATCGCCTATTAACAGAAACCCTGCAAGCAGAGCCAATCCACCAGCACCAGTAACGGTAAGGGCCATACGCGCCCCTTTTCGAGACGCCGACTTATGAGACCAAAATCCTATTAATAAAAACGAGCTTATACTGGTTATTTCCCATGCCATCCAAAACTGCAGCAAATTATTTGCCAGCACAATGGAGAGCATGGCGGTCATAAATAAAATTAAAAAACCATAAAACCGCCCTACCGGCTCTTTTGCAGAGAGGTAGTAGCGCGCATAAAAGATAACAAGAAGGCCAATACCTAGGATAAGAAAAGCAAAAAGCAGCGCTAGGCCGTTGAGTCTCATCGACAGTGTCAGACCTATGGCTGGGATCCATTCGATATAGTCGGTAATAACGTCGCCAGCAAATATAGCGGGGGCAAAACTCGCGATGATAGCCAATGATGCCGCAGGGGCGAGCATAGTCATCGCTGTGCATACATTTCTACCGAGCTTTTCGGTAGCTTTGGGTACAAGGGTGCCGATGAGTAATAAAATCGGGATCCAAAATAGGCTCATTAGATGAAACTTTCCTTTCTAGTTTTCATTACCTTCACAAAGGCCTTGGTATTTTTCTTTGGTGCATCCAACACGCTCAGGCAAAGCAACACGATACTAAAAAGTGTATTACTAAGACAGTAGAATACTGAAACTAGGCCTATTTGGTTTAAAAAGAGCCTTGCTAGCGCGTGTTCGTTGTCCGCCGTATTGATGACAATTGTCATACTACATTGGTGATATTTGTGACTTACTTAAGTGCAGTCGCATCTTCATACTTCAACCTTCTCAGCACTCTCAACACACCATTAAAGGAAATGAACATGAACGATGTTATTGAGCGTCCGTTGCACCAAAGTGCACACAACCACTCGAACAGCCAAATAGAAGGCGGCTCACTCGATAAAGCCCAAAATCAACCTCTATCAGCTCGTGATTTATCACTTGATGAGCAGCGCACGCTATTTAAGCAAAATCGATTTATTGCCATGCCTTTGGCCGGCACCATCGTATGGGCTTTGCTAGGTATTGCGGCGCCTTTTGTTTCTGAGGTTACTATCACTTGGATGCTATACATTGGTACAGGCGCTATTTTTTATCTCGGCGCAGGTTTGTCTTATCTTACTGGCGAACGCTTTTTCTCAAAAGATAAGCCTAAAACCAGTTTCGATACACTCTTTTTCGTGGGCATGATAATGAGCCTTATGGTATTCGGGATAGCTATGCCCGTAGCTGCCATTGACCACACGACCGTACCGTTAACCTTAGGCATATTAGCTGGATTGATGTGGATGCCCCTGTCTTGGTCTATCGAGCATTGGGTGGGCTACTTTCATACTAGCACCCGCACTGCAGGTATTGTAGCAGTGTGGTACTTATTTCCCGATGCACGGGTAGAGGCAATATCAGCGGTGATTGTTGCTGTCTACATTGTGTCTCTTTATGCATTAGAACGTCGTTACCAGTCTCTTTAACACTACACGAAAAGGAAGTTATTTATGATTTATCTATTGTTAGCCCTCGCCATTGTTACCGAAGTTACTGCAACCATGCTCCTAAAGGCATCTGATGGATGGGAGAGATGGGCATTTGGGTACGCCGCTATTGCATTTTATGCTATCTCTGGAGGTTTATTTGCGGTTGTATTAAAGCACATGGGTATTGGGGTTGCTTATGCCATTTGGTCTGGTTTGGGTATCGCGCTTATTACAGCGGCATCAGTCGTTTTCTATAAACAAACCTTCGACATGTTTGCCGTGATAGGTATTATACTGATTGTGTCTGGTACAGTGCTTATTACGAGTAAGTCTGCCGTCGTATTTCAATAAGGAAGAAATACTTGTGTTTAAACACAATACTGATACCCAGTTAGAACAATCGCCCACCATGCCGTTACTTGCTAGTGGGCGCAAGAAGCGATGGTCGTACAGCAGCCTATTTTTTTCCTTGTTCTTTTTTGTGCCGCTTATACTTTCACTGCCTCTGGGCAACGCTGTAATATCGTTTAACGTTTTAGCCTATACGCTGTTTGTAATAACTTACCTTGTCGCGATTAATAAACCACAGCATCAGCTTCCGTTTTACATAGCCTTTATATCGGCACTCGGCTATATCACAACCTACAGTAATCCAGGTGGTGCAGTGCTCTTTGGCTTTGTCGCTTTTATTTGCGGCTACTACTATGTGATGAGACGCTCACTGCTCATTATGTTTTTTGTGCTTGTTTCACTTGCCGCACTTCAATTATATTTCATCAAAACAAACGACTACTTTTTGCTTGCGGCAGGTATAAACAGTGTCGTACTTCTTGGCTTTGGCATTATGGAGCGCAAAGAAACCCTTCATCAGATAAAAGAATCTCAGCACGCCGCGTCGTTACGCACACTGTCAGCCATTGCAGAACGTGAGCGCATTGGGCGAGATTTACACGACGTTGCGGGCCACACGCTAAGCTCTATTTCTTTAAAAGCACAACTTGCCGATAAGCTGTTGAGCAAAAGCAACGTTGAATTAGCACAACAAGAAGTGAGGGCTCTAGCAGAGTTATCGCAGTCACTCCTAAGTGAAATACGCCATGCAGTATCTGACATAAAACAACTTTCATTAACTGATGAAATTACCAAAAACAAAGCCTTACTCATGGAAAAAGACGTCAGTGTTAACTTGTATATTGATGATGATATCAATCAACATATTAGCGCGATGGAAGAAACCCAGTTGGCGCTTATTGTTAAAGAACTCTTTACCAATACACTTCGCTACTCAAATGCTACCTACGTAACCTTGAGTTTGAAACTATTGCAAGTTGATACGCCCCACCCTTCATATACACTGGAATACCACGACTTTGGTCATCTGGATAACGTCAATAAAATAAAAGAAGGCAATGGCTTAAAAGGAATGAGAGAGAGGGCCGCGTCGATAAACGCCCAAGCCACTATGACATTTTCCTCTCACCCTGGTTTCACGTTTACGCTTGCACCTAACACGCACAAGACGCCCTTGTTTACTAAACGATAAAGGAAGCAGATGACCACCATTCTCGTTGTTGAAGATCAATCACTCGTGCGCGACGCTATTGCCATGCTGTTGTCTTTAGAAGACGAGCTCGATGTGAAAGGAAAATGCAGCCATGGACAAGAGGCTATTCACTTTTTAGAAAATAACCCCGCGCCAGATATCATTTTAAGCGACATTGAAATGCCTCAAATGAGTGGACTAGATTTAGCAGTACATGTGGCAAGTCATCATATTGCTAGTCACGTGGTGTTAATGACGACGTTTGCCAAGCCTGGTTATATAAAGCGAGCCATGAGTGTTGGCGTAAAAGGTTTTGTCTTAAAAGAAGCCGATAGCGATTACTTAATTGCATCTATTAAGGACGTAATTGCTGGGAAAGTCGTTATATCTACTGAACTTGCGCTAATGGCGTTAGATGATAACAACCCACTGTCCGAAAAGGAAATGTCAGCGCTAAAACTCGCATCAGAGGGGATGAAAACTCATGATATTGCTAGCGCGTTGTTTTTATCTGAAGGTACGGTAAGAAATTATCTTTCAGAGGCTATCTCAAAGCTAAACGCAACCAACCGCATTGATGCTGCTCGAATAGCGCAGCAAAAAGGATGGCTTTAAATTACACCCTATTCCCGCTGGTTTTAGTTAATATTGGGGAGACGTGTGTGCCGGCAAATTCAATTTTGATGCAAGCCCAGTCACCACTCTCTCAGGCCCTACTACCTGCCCTAGTTTGTCGCTAGACCATGTACACACCAAAATGCTGGTGCCTTTTTTTAGCTCACACTCCCACTTTTTGGTGGATTCTTTAAGCGGAAGGTAATCTTCTTCAATTTCCCAACCGTCATCAACATGTGAAACGATAAGCTGTTCAAAGGCGTCAAAGGGGATCTGCTGAATGATACGCCAGTCATGCTTTTTGAATTTTCGTTCTGTCCAAGAACGTTGTAACTTAGATAGTATCCCCACCCCTGCTAATCCTCTTGTCCATTTGATTGTCACTAACCGATGTTTGTTAATGTAGCGTTAGTTACACAAGGTCGATGTAATAAAACTATTCTAATATCGTCAGTAAAACAAGATTACCGATGTATTTAGTTACATATTACGTATACAAACTGAGTTATAGCTACTTTTTGCAGTCTCTCTCCAGCTTATAGGTATAAAAAAGCCGGTCTCTTCATTACAAAGGACCGGCTTTTATGTTTGTGCGCTATCGCATGCTTATTTAAGCGCGCTTTTTAGAACTCGGTTGAGAATCTCACACCAAACTCACTCGCATCGTTGCTGAGTATTTGCAGAATATAGTCGCCAGTATTTAAGCGAGCATTGTCATAACGCTCATCAAAAATGTTACGACCGTATAATGCCACTGTGTACGCTTCGTCTGCTGGCGTGTAAGCAATATCAAAATTTACAAGCTCACGACTATCAAGCTCTGTCATACGCTCTGGTGCAGATGTTGGCTCGCCATACATCTCTGAACGATATGAATAATCGGCACGTACGCGAATTGAATCACCGCCATCTAGTTCGAAGGTATACTGTGGACCAATCGCAAGGGTTAAATCAGGTGTAAGTGGAGCCACTGGACTAAATCCTGCCTGCTCTTCTACATCAACATCCATGTAACCAATGCTGGTCATCATGCTGAAGTTACCGTAATTAAGCGTTGTATCTAGTTCGATACCGCGAGAAGTCTGTTCAACTACTAAGTTAGCAGTGTCGAAACCACCTTCACTTACACGGCTTACTTGGTAAGGTAGGTCATCAAATTCAGTATTGAATACTGCAACACTCATATCCATATATTCGTTAATACGGCCTTTAATTCCCACTTCGTAGTTTGTCGCAGTGATGTTGTCAGAGGCAGTAAAACAGTTATTGGCACGCACTGCGGCTTGTGCACCGTCGATGTCGTCAAAGCCACCGGCACCAAAGAACTGACCAATTAGGCAGTATGGACGCGCTGGATATTGACCAGACTGATAGCCCGACTGAATGGTAGCGTAACCCGTCATACCGTTATCAAACGTATAGTTAGTCGCTAATTCCCACGTCAATTCGTTCCAGTCGTTCGAATCAAAAATAGTACCTAGTGCAGAGAATACGTTAGCAGAAGCGTCTTTTTCATCTTTCGTGTAACGCAAACCACCTGATACAGATAGCTCGTCGTTAATATCGTGACGAAGGTTGATGTAAGCTGCTTTAGACGTAGTTTCTTGGTCTAGTTCAAGTAGGTTTCCACCGCCGTCGAAACTCGAATCTTCACCTTGGCGGTTACTACCTTCTTCGTTGAAGTAGTAAAGGCCAGCAACAAAGTCGGTATACTCGTTAATGTAACCATTTAACTGAAGTTCAATAGAGGTTTGATCTGCTTCGCCGCGCTCTGGGAATTGGTCTAGTGAGAAAACAGTACCGTCGTCGTCTAGGCCCGCTTTATATTTTGAAGTACGCTGACTCGCCACTACTTTAGCCGTGTAGTCTTCGTTAATATCCCATTCGGTAGTCAGTGCAATACCGCGAGCTTCGTTTGATACGCCGGTTACCGCTTCAGTGCCAGTAGCGTTGTCGTAGCGATCCGCACCCGCTGGGGTAACATCGGTGTTTCGTAGCTCAACACCTAGGCCGTTTCCGCCACCAAAATAACGTGCAGAACCAACTTCATCGATGAGTACAGTGTATGGACGAAGGCCGCCGTCGCCGTTGTTTGCGTCAGCCGTTAGCACCATACGAAAATCATTAGAGGGTTCCCACTTAACTGATACACGTCCAGAAACGTCTTCGGTTTCACCCACGTCGTATTCTGCATTCGGAACATTGATAAACTCACCTAAGCCATCACGCTTGTTAAACGATAAGTTTGCATTGAATGCTACAGTGTCAGAAAGCGCATGGTTAAGGAACAAATCTGCCTTTACACGACCGCGTGTACCAAATTCTGTGTTGATTTTGGTCACATCGCCTTGGTCTGGCTCTTTAGTAATGATGTTGATAGCACCACCAATAGAGTTACGACCGTACAGTGTACCCTGTGGACCACGCAGTACTTCAATACGCTGAATGTTGTTTAAGCTCCAGTTTTGACCAACCTGACGACCTAAATAAACACCGTCAACGTATACGCTTACGCCTGGATCGGTTGTAATCAAGTGATCTTGTAAACCAATGCCGCGAATAAACGGGTTAACTGATGAGGTATGGCCTGCTGAAAAACCAGTAACGTTTAGGTTTGGTACAAATTTACCCACGTCAGTTAGGTCAGTAATACCCTGTGCAGCGAGCTTGTCACCGTCAAAAGCACTCAGTGCAATTGGCACTTCGTAAATAACCTGCGGACGCTTCGTCGCGGTGACGGTAATTGCTTCGAATTGTTGCTCTTCTGTTGCTTCTGCTTCTTGTGCAACAGCCACATTGGTAAGTGCTGGAACGGTCATCGCTACTGCTAAAGCGACAGGCGAAAGCTTACTGGCTAGTGTCTTAGACACGTCAGTGTGAGTGGTCATTTGGTGAAACCCCTTTGCGTGAGTGTTTGGTATTTACGGCTTATCGTTTGTGTTTCAAGTTCTTCTGCGGAACTCTTACAACCTAAGGACCTTGAAGGCAAAGAAGTACATGTTGAAATGTATTTTACTGACAGCATGCATGAATGCGTGCACCAGTCTTCGCCGTTTGAGTGTCTAACTTAGGCTTGAAAACTGGATGGATATGATACCGACAGTTTGCTTGTTTGGAAAGTTAATTATCATTTTTTCATCAAACTAAAAAACCAAAAACAGACTAATTGGTTAGCTGGTACGACCTTTTAAGAATAAAAATAAATTGCACAATGGCCTTATAATTCAATAGGATAAACATGCACTAAATAAGTCTTTTTGATTGTGAAATCCACACCTCTAGCTGACCATATAGACAACTCTGCTCCCTGCCATTATCAACTTATCTGATCCTTAATAACCCTTGGTCTTCCTTACATAATTTTTAGCCTTTAGTCGTAAGAATTAAGACTAAAAACCAAATGCACTTTAAACAGAAGTTCTTTTAAGCCCCTATTTTAAGACCCTAGTAAACCAGCTTCATCACAAGAAAGATCAGCATCCGTTCTTTAAAACCGGCTAATACCTCGAGCTTGGGTAGTGATTTTAAATCATGAACTTAGATAATTAGCTTAAATCACGAACTCGGATAATGAGCTTGAGTCACAAGATGAGTTTACGAGTGTAAATTACAAACCCAAGCCACGCGCTTTGTTATTCCACACTGAAGCGCATTTCAATACATCTACTACCGACCATCGCAATATGACAATAATATTAATTTGTCGACAATGGAGGCCTTAAAATTTGATATTGAGTTTCAAAAAGCCTATATTGTCGACATTATGAGAAAAAAAGCAGCTTATTGTGACGCCAAATAACGAGCAAGCCATAACTAGCGCAGACAAAACATTTTTTCAGCTTCGAAACGATATCGTCGAGGGCGTTATCCCGTCCGGCTGTAAGTTAAGCGAAACCGAATTGTCGACAAAATATGAAGTGTCTCGCGCCGTAGTGCGCGAAGCAATCAATCGTCTCGCAACCTGCCATCTTGTTGAACGTAAGGCCAACGTGGGCGCTCGTGTAGTCGCACTTTCTCCAGAAGGCTTAGTGCAGCTGTATCAAGTGAGAGAAGCCTTAGAAGGTATGGCAGCTAGGCTCGCGGCACGTTATATGAGCGATGGTGAAATAGCCGCGATGCAAGGTTTACTAGACAGTCACTTCAACAAAGTGAAAGGCGGCGAGAGCTACTATCAAGAGGCCGGTGACGTGGATTTTCACTATCGTATTGTCACTGGTAGCAAAAACAGCCATCTCATCAGCGTATTAATAGATGGCTTGTATCACTTAGTACGAATGTATCGCGTTCAGCTTGGCATGGCAGGACCTCGCGTCACTACAGCATTTGATGAACACAGACACATTGTAAACGCCATTGCTAACCGAGATGAAGAGTTAGCAGAAATACTCATGCGCAGACACATTCTTTATTCAAAAAATAATATAGAAAAGAAGCTCAATCATGCATAAATGCAGCGACGCTTCGGCATTTTTCATTCACCTCTACCCTACTTCTAATTAAGCGAGTAACTAAAATGAGTGCAGGAAAAAAATTTAGAGACGCCCTTTCTAAGAACAAACCACTACAAATTGTAGGCACTATTAATGCCTATTCAGCCATGATGGCAAAATCCATTGGTCACCAAGCTATCTATCTTTCTGGCGGAGGCGTTGCCAATGCATCATACGGTTTGCCAGATTTAGGCATGACATCGCTTAACGATGTTATTGTGGATGTGCAGCGTATTACGTCAGCATGCGATCTTCCTTTATTAGTCGATATCGACACTGGTTGGGGCGGAGCTTTCAATATAGCCAAAACCATTCGCGATATGGAAAAAGCGGGCGCAGCCGCAGTGCATATGGAAGATCAGGTTGCGCAAAAGCGCTGTGGTCACCGTCCAAACAAAGAAATTGTCAGCACTGAAGAAATGGTTGATCGCATTAAAGCGGCGGTAGATGCCCGCACCGATCCTGACTTTTTCATTATGGCTCGCACCGACTCTTTTGCTCAGGAAGGCCTAGAAAGTGCTATCGAACGAGCCAAAGCGTATGTGGCAGCGGGTGCAGACGGCATTTTCGCTGAAGCGGTAAAAACAGAAGAACACTATCGCG
This sequence comes from Alteromonas genovensis, assembly GCF_010500895.1. Lineage (GTDB taxonomy): Bacteria > Pseudomonadota > Gammaproteobacteria > Enterobacterales > Alteromonadaceae > Alteromonas > Alteromonas genovensis. The sequence goes on along the minus strand of NZ_JAAAWO010000001.1, from coordinate 150,708 downwards.
CCTTTGCCGACGCACTAGATGTGCCTATTCTTGCCAATATTACCGAATTTGGCCAAACCGAACTATGGAACAAAGAACAGCTTGGTGAATGGGGAGCCAGTATGGTGCTTTACCCATTAAGCGCCTTTAGAGCCATGAATAAAGCTGCAGAAATGGTTTACACGTCTATTCTTGAGAATGGCGATCAAAAAGCTGTTGTCGACAGCATGCAAACCCGCATGGAACTATACGATTACCTTGGTTACCACGATTACGAGCAAAAGCTAGATGAGCTTTTCGCTAAAGGTAAAAACTAAATTAAACACATTAAACAGTAACTGGGACGCAATGTACTATTGAAGCAGGAGCGGTACTTAGGTCGTTACCACGCCGTGAACCCATCCATGGGGGCTCCGGCTCGGCATCCATGCCTCGCAGGGGTAACGACCTAAGTACCGCCCCCACTTTTCAATGCATTGAGCCCGCTTATGAAAGTTTACATTTAACAGCGACTAAGGAATCCGTTCCTTTTTCATAATAGATTTTTTTACTAACGTACCTTACAAATTTAAAAGACCGGAGATTACAAGATGGCTAAACAATTAAGTGGCGCGGGATTACGCGGCCAAGTTGCAGGTAAAACAGCATTATCAACCGTAGGCAAATCAGGCTCGGGTTTAACGTATCGCGGCTATGACGTAAAAGATCTTGCCAATAAATGTCAGTTCGAAGAAGTGGCCTATCTTATCTTAAAGGGCAAATTGCCTACTCAAGCAGAGCTAGATGGCTATAAAGTAAAGCTTCGTGGCATGCGCGGCTTACCTGACGCACTTAAAGAAGTGCTTGAGCGCATTCCAAAAGATGCTCACCCAATGGACGTGCTTCGCACTGGTTGCTCAATGTTAGGTAACCTTGAAATGGAAAAGAGCTTTGACGAGCAGCAAGAAGCCACTGATCGCATGTTAGCGTGTTTCCCTAGCATCATTTGTTACTGGTATCGCTTTTCTCACGACGGCGTGCGCATTGAAGTGGAAACCGATGACGACTCCATTGGCGCCCACTTCCTGCATATGCTTCACGGCGAAAAGCCACGCGAACTACACGAGCAAGTGATGCATGTATCACTCATTCTTTATGCAGAGCACGAATTTAACGCCTCAACGTTCACAGCCCGTGTATGCGCGTCAACCCTTTCTGATATGCATTCTTGTGTAACGGGTGCCATTGGCTCACTTCGTGGCCCTCTTCACGGCGGCGCAAACGAAGCCGCCATGGAAATGATTGAAGGCTTTACCTCTGCCGACGATGCCGAAGAAAAGATGATGGGCATGTTAGAGCGCAAAGAAAAAATCATGGGCTTTGGTCACGCAGTGTATGCTGATTCAGACCCGCGTAACGGCATTATTAAAGAATGGTCTGAAAAGCTATCTGCCGATGTGGGCGATACAGTGCTTTACCCAGTTTCAGTGCGCTGTGAAGAAGTCATGTGGCGTGAAAAGAAACTGTTCTGTAACGCAGATTTTTTCCATGCTTCTGCCTACAACTTCATGGGTATTCCTACAAAACTATTTACACCTATTTTTGTAATGTCTCGTTTAACAGGCTGGGCAGCTCACGTAATGGAACAGCGTTCTGATAACCGCATTATTCGTCCATCAGCTGACTATACCGGTGAAGAGCTTCGTCCAGTGCCAGCTATTGCTGATAGAGCATAAGGTAATCATTTATGAATATTGATTACCGTAAACCATTACCCAACGCGGGTATCGATTACTTCGATACTCGCGAAGCGGTAAATACGATAGAACCAGGGGCTTATGAAAAGCTGCCCTACTCTTCTCGGGTATTTGCTGAAAACTTGGTGCGCCGCTGTGCACCTGAGCAACTTAACAAAGCGCTAGAGCAGCTCATTTATCGCAAGCGCGACCTCGACTTTCCTTGGTTTCCAGCGCGTGTTGTATGTCATGATATTCTTGGCCAAACCGCATTGGTTGATTTAGCAGGCTTGCGCGATGCGATAGCGGCAAAAGGCGGCGATCCGGCCAAAGTGAACCCAGTGGTTCCTACCCAGCTAATTGTCGACCACTCTTTAGCGGTAGAGCACGCTGGTTTTGAAGAAGACGCTTTTGAAAAAAATCGCGCTATTGAAGACAGACGTAACGACGACCGTTTTCACTTTATTAACTGGACAAAAACAGCGTTTAAAAATGTGGACGTCATACCTCCAGGTAACGGCATTATGCACCAAATCAATTTGGAGCGTATGTCGCCTGTTATTGAATCTCGCGATGGCGTGGCGTTCCCCGACACCTTAGTAGGAACAGACAGCCATACTCCTCATGTAGATGCTCTTGGTGTTATTGCTATTGGTGTGGGTGGACTTGAAGCTGAAAGCGTCATGCTTGGTCGTGCGTCTTACATGCGTCTGCCTGACATTGTAGGTGTCGAGTTAACCGGTAAGCCACAGCCTGGTATTACTGCAACTGATATCGTACTGGCACTTACTGAGTTCTTGCGTAAGCAGCGAGTAGTGTCTGCCTTCTTAGAGTTTTATGGCGAAGGTGCTTCACACCTTACCCTTGGCGATCGTGCTACCATTTCGAATATGACGCCAGAATACGGCGCCACTGCCGCTATGTTCTATATCGATCAGCAAACCATCGATTATTTGCGCCTTACCGGTCGTGAAGAAGACCAAATAGCCTTGGTAGAGAACTACGCGAAGCATACGGGCTTATGGGCTGATGATTTAAAAACCGCTGAATACGAGCGCGTACTCACTTTCGATTTATCGTCAGTAGGTCGTAACATGGCAGGACCATCTAATCCACATGCTCGCTTGGCAACTAGCGACCTTGGCAGTCGCGGCATTGCGGCTAAGTGGGAACAAGAAGACGATAAAATGCCTGACGGCGCGGTTATCATCGCTGCCATTACAAGCTGTACCAATACGTCTAACCCACGCAATGTGATTGCTGCTGGTCTTATTGCTCGAAACGCAAACGAACGCGGCCTCACCCGCAAACCATGGGTAAAAAGCTCGTTAGCGCCTGGGTCGAAAGCAGTTAAGCTTTACCTTGAAGAAGCCAACCTGATGAGCGAACTTGAAGCCCTTGGCTTTGGCGTAGTGGCTTTTGCGTGTACTACCTGTAACGGCATGAGCGGTGCACTAGACCCTAAAATTCAACAGGAAATCATCGACCGCGACCTTTACGCCACCGCAGTACTATCGGGCAACCGAAATTTTGATGGTCGTATTCATCCCTATGCCAAACAAGCCTTCTTAGCATCGCCGCCTTTAGTGGTTGCTTACGCGATTGCCGGTACCGTTCGTTTTGATATTGAAAAAGATGTATTGGGTATTGATAACGACGGCAACCCAGTAACATTAAAAGACATTTGGCCAAGTGACGAAGAAATTGATGCCATTGTTGCCAAAAGTGTTAAGCCTGAACACTTCAGAAAAGTGTACGAGCCAATGTTCGACTTAAGCGTAGATTATGGCAGTCATATTGACCCGCTCTATGAATGGCGCGAACAAAGCACCTACATAAGACGCCCGCCCTATTGGGAAGGCGCTATGGATGCAGAACGCACCATGACTGGCATGCGTCCCCTTGCCATATTAGGCGATAACATTACTACCGATCATTTATCTCCCTCTAATGCCATTATGGCAGACAGCGCGGCGGGCGAGTATTTGACAAAAATGGGATTACCTGAAGAAGACTTTAACTCTTATGCAACCCACCGAGGGGATCATTTAACTGCTCAGCGTGCCACGCTTGCTAACCCAAAAGTGTATAACGAAATGGTGCAGGAAAATGGCGAAGCCAAGCAAGGCTCTCTGGCGCGCGTTGAACCCGAAGGCAAAGTTGTGCGCATGTGGGAAGCGATTGAAACCTACATGACTCGCAGACAGCCTTTGATTATTGTTGCCGGTGCTGATTACGGCCAAGGCTCGTCACGAGACTGGGCAGCTAAAGGCGTTCGTTTGGCGGGTGTTGAAGTGATTGCGGCGGAAGGTTTTGAGCGTATTCACCGCACCAACTTAATTGGAATGGGCGTGCTACCGCTTGAGTTTAAACCGGGCACTACCCGCAAAACGCTCGAGCTAGATGGCACTGAAACCTACGATGTTAAGGGCGAGCCGTCACCAGGTGCGACGCTTACTCTTGTGATAAACCGCACTAACGGCGAAAAATTAGATGTTCCAGTGACGTGTCGATTAGACACCATGGAAGAAGTCTCTATTTACAGCGCTGGCGGCGTATTACAACGCTTTGCAAAAGACTTCTTAGAGGCCGAGGTTGGCTAATTGGCCCTGATTGGCGAGCGAGCACTAAGCCGGGTTTGGGACACGCCGTAAATACATCCTTGTAGGCTCCCAATTCGCATCCATGTGGATCGAGTCAAGTCAGCCATCGTGCAATAGGAAGGCAAGTGAGTTAGGTGCAGGGCACGCCGTAAATACGTCCCTGTAGGCTCCCAATTCGCATCCATGCGAATTGAGGGCCCTGAACGTAACTCACTAGCCTTCTTTAATGGAGGCCGTAGTTTTTGCATAGGATGTAGTCGCGATTTGGCCCCCTCTCTAAGGTACTTTTAGATGCAAAAATGTGAAGAGAGAAGTGAGTCCTTTGGTGAAAACTTTTACGCACCCAAAATACCTCTCTCCTATAACGAAGCTTAGTTATTTAAGAGGGAGTTTGACTGCGATTTGAAACCCTTTTCCTCTAACGTACATAAATGTGGAAATTTTGAAGAGAGAACGAGTGCTCAGGTGAAACCTTCGGGGCGCATGGATGCGCCCCGAGAGCCTACAAGGAAGTATTTACGGCGTGTTTCACCTAAGTACTCGCTCTCTCTGAATAAAACAATGAAAAAGGAATAAACATGACACAGTATGCGCCACAGCTTCGAGTACCCGCTACCTATATGCGTGGCGGTACGAGTAAGGGTGTATTTTTTAATTTAACGGATTTGCCAGAAGAAGCTCAAAAACCAGGGGCAGCGCGAGACGCCCTATTACTTAGAGTAATCGGAAGTCCAGATCCTTACGGTAAACACACCGATGGTATGGGCGGAGCTACCTCAAGCACCAGTAAAACCGTGATAATTAGCAAGAGTGAACGAGAAGGCTACGACGTTGATTATCTTTTCGGCCAGGTTGCCATCGACAAACCCTTCGTAGATTGGAGCGGAAACTGCGGAAACTTAACCGCCGCAGTTGGCGCGTTTGCCATTAATAATGGTCTTGTTGATAAAAGTAAAATTCCAGACAATGGCATTGCTGTTGTGCAAATTTGGCAAGCAAATATCAACAAAGCTATTATCGCGAACGTTCCCATCACCAATGGCGAAGTGCAGGAAACCGGTGACTTCGAGCTTGATGGCGTAACGTTTCCCGCAGCAGAAGTGGAAGTCGCTTTTGTGGACCCAGCCGATGGCGAGGGTGCTATTTTTCCTACGGGAAGACTGGTAGATACCCTTGAAGTCCCGGGGGTGGGTTCGCTGCATGCCACTATGATCAACGCTGGCATTCCCACTATTTTTATCAATGCAGAAGACATTGGTTATACAGGTACCGAGCTTCAAGACGATATTAATAGCAACCCTGATGCGTTGGCAAAGTTTGAAGCAATTAGAGCCCATGGCGCAGTAAAAATGGGCTTGATCACCGACATTGGTGAAGCGGCCAGCCGCCAGCATACTCCTAAGGTTGCTATGGTTGCCCCTCCTTCACCTTATAAAGCGTCTAGTGGAAAAGATATCTTAGGCTCTGATATTGATGTTTTGGTTCGTGCCATGTCCATGGGGAAACTGCATCACGCCATGATGGGCACTGCCGCCGTAGCCATAGCAGCTGCCGCAGCAATTCCGGGCACACTAGTTAATTTGAGTGCGGGTGGTGTTGACCGTGATGCCGTTGTCTTCGGCCATCCCTCTGGCACATTACGCGTCGGTGCAAAAGCTGAGTTTTCAAATGATCGTTGGCATATTGCGCAAGCAACCATGAGTAGAAGTGCTCGAGTACTGATGGAAGGAAATGTTCGGGTTCCGCCATCACACACATGAACATAAGCGCTATACATAAGTCTAAAACGCCCTTTTTATAAGGGCTTTTTTGTGAATAATTGCATATGATTATCCACAAGGTCATTTGAGTATCGCCAATGTATAAAGTTCTTGTGGTAGAAGATAGTGTTACGGTTCGAAAAATAGTCTATAAATTGATCGAAGATAATCCCCTTTTATCCTGTGATTTGTGTGAAAACTTAGCACAGGCCGAAGTGGCCCTGCAGGCTTCGAGTGATTATCTTGCCGCTATTGTTGACCTTAATTTGCCCGATGCACCAAATGGAGAAAGCGTAGACTTGGCGCTTTCTTATGATCTACCGACACTTGTGCTTACCGGAAACTTCGATGAGTTTACCCGTTCACAACTCCTCGACAAGGGCGTGCTTGATTACATAACCAAAGAATCGCGTTATTCTTACCTGCAAGTGGCAAAGCTTATTGATAGGCTTCGCAAGAATCTCTATACCGATGTCCTTGTAGTTGAAGACTCGATAACCAGCCGTAATCACATTTGTAAGCTTCTCAAAAAATTCAAATTTCGAGTTCATGAAGCCGGAAATGGAATAGAAGCCTTAGTGCAACTGGACAACCACAAAAATATTAAGATGGTGATATCTGATCATAGAATGCCTAAGATGGACGGATACGAGCTCATCAAGGCCATTCGTCAAGAACGAAGGATGCAGGACACGATATTTATCGGATTATCTTCTACAGGTGATAGCGTGCTGACCTCTAAGTTTATAAAAAGCGGCGCCAATGATTTTTTATCAAAACCCTTTTATCACGAGGAGTTTCTTTGCCGCGTTATGCAAAATTTAGAGTCGCAGGAAATGATTCAAACCATTCGTGATAACGCTAACCTCGACCCTCTTACTCAAGTTTACAATCGCCGTTATTTACACGAAAAAGCTGAAGAACTGTATGCCAACAAAGGGCCTGGTGATACCATTATTGTTTCGATGATCGACGCTGATAATTTTAAGAACGTAAACGATACTTATGGCCACAAAACGGGAGATACGCTGCTACAAGAATTTGCTGCGCTCATTAAACTCCACTTTCCCGAAGATCTCATTATTCGCTATGGGGGTGAAGAATTCACCGTTTTGTCTCAGCGCTCTGCCAAAACCTACTTATCCGCACTATCAACATTTATGAATGCAGTAAGGCAAACGAAATTCACCCTTCACAAATTCAATATTACGTGCAGCGTAGGCGTATGTGTGGAGGACCATAGCAGTTTCGAATTGCAGCTAGATATTGCCGACGCGCGCTTATACCACGCTAAAAACGCGGGCAAGGACCAAATAATTCTTCGCGATGAAAAAACTATTTCAGAATAGCAACTTGAGGCAGCAACCTGCGTTAGTCGTTACTTTTAAAACGCCATTTACATCCATGACTTACGCGTAGACTCCACCTCATAAAGCACGCTGTCAGCAAGAGCTTTAACGTAATGCTCTGGCAAGAAAGGAACGGTAACCGACCCTGACGCTAATACGAACTTGATGGACGCAAGTTGATGTCGTCGCATAAACACACTTTGTTTAACAATCACTTGTTGTATTTTGTATGGCTCAAAACATAGGTAATCAACGCCAATCCGCCCTCGCCTAACGTATACGTATTTGCCATCGGCCGCTATACCCCATCGCCACCAGCGCAGGGTTAGCAACAGACTCCCTGCAACCAAAAGCCCGATAGAGCCAAGAAAAATGTCGAGCTGAGATGAGACAATACCAACAATAAAGAGCGCTAAAATGGGTACACTCCACGCTACTATCAACCAGTGCAGAATAAAGCGTTTGCTAACGCCTAGATAATCATCGCGGTGAAGTTGGCAATCAGGCATGACTTCTTGGCTAAGCTCAACCGCCTCCTGTTCGGTAACCGATGGCACAATAAGTTTATTGGGCGACATCAGTTCTTGAACTTGCTGACCTGCCGTGGAATTTTGCTCAAAGTACAAATTGACTCGTTTGAGTATTTTGTCGAGCCAGTCTTGTTTTGCGGTAATCATTTGAATGCGCGACGCACGCATGCTGACTTCTTGTTTATTCAAAAGACCGCTGCGGCGAATGTACCTGTCGTCAGAGCGCGAGAGGGTATACCCATAAAACGTGAATAGTGCTCCACCCACGCTAAGTAGCGCCATGGCAGCCATTATCATCATAAGGATCACAAACGCGTAAAGCCCAAACTGCCACCATGCGACGGTTTGCTCCCCCACGATTTGGTTAAGCTGTAGGCCTTTATCCGCTAACCAGTCGGAGACTAAACCTATAGCGTCATCGTAAAAAGGGGCTGCGGCACCGAGTATTATCCACACCCTGTTATTGGTAATTCCGTGAATAACGATATCGCCAATCGAGCGGGTGTTGAGTACCTCCTCGTCGCTCTCTACACTATCGTTTTCTAGCATGTCCCCTTTTTGCATGTCCCCTGCTAGCACGCCAAAGCGAGCCGCCCCATTATCACTAGAAAGATGCTCGGAAGCGCTCTGATTTGAGCTTTTATCTGGGCTTTTAACTGGGCTTTGAACTGAACTGTCATTTAAGTTTGAAGATGATTGGGCAGAGGAATACTCTTCTTTCTTCTTTTCAGCCAGTACTTGCTTCCTAAGCGCATTGGCGTAGGAAACCGGCACCGCTACTATATTAGCTTCTTCTTTACCGCTTCCTGCGGTATCCAACACCACTAATGCATAGCCAAACGGACGATAATAAAAGGGGTGCTCTATTTTTACGTTCTGAATGCGCCAAAATGGTAAATTAGTATAGCGACGTTGAAATACACCCGTTTGAATCTCAACATGCTGATTGTGCACGCGAAAGGTGTACATAAAAAAGCTTATCAGGCCACTGCCCACCGCCAGGGATAGCAGGGTGCCGATAGCAATATATGCCTCTGGCGAGTTTAGCTTGGAGAGCACGTTAGAGCCTATGGCCAACGCGGGAATAATATAAATAAGCCCTTGGGCAGAATTTTTAATGTTGCGTGCCGAGAAATATAAGATAGCGATGATGGCTAAGCGCTGCCACGCATCACCGGTTTCTACGTTGACTGAGCTCTCGGCAGTCAATGATGTAATCTCTTGCTCTTCCACTATCGGGCGCTCACATCTTTATGATCGAGAATAAACTGCCTAATTTGATTGGCCTCATCAATTTCAAGCCCAGGAATTTCAAAGGTATGCATTTCACCGCCAGCAGAAAAAACCTGTAACGAGGCCAGTCCAGCCCATCTATCAAGTGGGCCTCGCTTTAACTCAACATGCTGTACACGAAGGATAGGCTGACAAGATAACTGCCGAAAGAAAAGGCCCGACTCCTTACTGACATCTTGCTCTCTAACAGCAAACTTCACCTTCTTGTCGGCAAAAAAATGATAGATAAACCACAAAAAGCCCAACGTAAAAATGACTAGGCACGCATAGGGGTAGGCATTGTGAAGGTCGTCTGGCACACGAAACCAAGGTTGATATTTTGCTGCGGATAGCGCGCCAAGCAAAAGCACAGTGACGGTAGAACATACGCCTAAATTAATGGTGCGATACTTTTTCGACACTGGCGTTAGCGCCAGTAAATCTAACGCGGGTAAATCCTGCTGAGAAAGCGGTTCGTTAGAAAACTCGGCCGCCTTTGACGCTGAAAACATACACCTTATCCTTGTAAAAATTTACGCAAGCTCACTATATAGTGTTACTCCCAGAACGGCCAAATGCCCCAACCAGTAATTCTAAAATAAAAAGGGAGCATCAGCCCCCTCATCATTTCTAGTAGTCACTATTCGTCAGCCACTGTAATCGAACCACTCAGCTAAACCTACACAGCTATGCCTACACAGCTATGCCTACACAGCTATGCCTACACAGCGAAGCCCACTCAGCGAAGCCCACTCAGCGAAGCCCGCTCAGCTAAGCCTACTCAAATAAGCCTAGACAGTTGATATGCTACATAGTCATAGCAATGCACTAGTCGTCAAACTGCTGTTCGTTGAGCCAGCTATTCAGCCCTTTCATATCGTGCTGCACTGCCATTTGTAGCTCTTCAACCCAGTCATGAACGTTCTCCCACCATGTAGGATGATCACCCTGCTGAATTTGGTTAGCAATACGCTGCACTCTCGCTAAACCAACCGAGCCCGCAGCGCCTTTTATTTTATGGGCTTGAGAACACACCTCAGACTTTTCATCAGCAGTTAAGCTCAGTTGCAGTATTTCCATGTATTCAGGCATTTTCTCTTGGAAAACTTTCACACTCGCCCGAACCATGTCATCCCCTATGGTATCTACTAACATCTCCAACAAGTCCATATCTAAAATGTTACTTAATGTTTTGTTGGGCTGCACGCGTTCTACCTGACCCTCTATTTCTAGCGGCGCTGGCGGCGCATGGAATAGGTCATTAAATACTTCAATAACTCGAGATTTTTTGATTGGCTTGGCTATAACATCGTCCATGCCGTTCTCTAAGTATTCATCACGCTTTTTAATAACGTTAGCGGTTAATGCAACGATGGGGGTTTGCATCACTAAATCTTCTTCTATTAGCGTGTTGGCCACATCAAACCCCGTCATATCCGGTAGCTGAATATCGAGTAAAATCAGGTCGTATTGGGTTTCTCTGGCTTTATCTAATGCCTCTTGACCTGTCATTGCAACATCAACACGCTGACCAAGTTTTTCAAGCAGCGCTTTGGCCACCATCACATTAAGCTCTATATCTTCCACAAGAAGAATATTTAACCCCGTCACTTCAAGCTCAGCCACTTTCATTGGGCTGTTTGAAATTTGCACCGGCAGGATAATTTCAAAGCGAGTACCTTTGCCTACGCTACTGGTCACGTTAATTTCACCGCTCATCAAATCGACCATCTGCTTACAAATTGCCAAGCCAATGCCGGTACCTGTGGCCGACTGGTGATCGGGGTGATCAACTTGATAATACATCGCAAAAATTTTGTTTATTTCGCTTTCTGGAATCCCTACCCCCGTGTCTTCTACAATAAAGGTGACAAAGGCTTTGTCATTCTCTGGCTTGGTAGCAGATACCGACAAGCTCACGTGACCTTTTTGAGTAAACTTCACCGCGTTGAAAAGAATGTTCCAGAGTATCTGGCGCAATCGCGTGCCGTCTATTTCAACTAAACGAGGCAATGGATCTTTAATTGCGGTTTTAAACTCAAGCTGTTTATCGCCAGCCAATAAGCGAATAATACTGCTAAGTTCTTCCGTAAAATCTTTCAGCGATATGGTTTTCAAGCTGAGTTCTAGTTTGTCTCGGCCCAGCTTATCGAGGTCGATAATATCGTTAAATATATTACCTAATGTAATAGCGCTGGCGTAAATCGTACTCACCCAACTAAACTGCTCTTCGGAAAGCTCTGTATCGCGAAGCATGCGGCTTAAACCCACAATGCCGTTTAGCGGCGTGCGCAGCTCATGACTTATTGTGGCGATGAAGCGGGTTTTATCTGTATTGGCTTTTGCCGCCGCATTTTCCGCTTGTTTACGCTCGGTCATGTCTCGTCCAAACGATAACAAGCCAAGTCGATTGCCTTCCTTATCGAAGAAAGGAACTCGCTTCATTTCGAAATAGCGACGTCGGCCATCGGCAAACTTAAGCCACAACTCTTCGGTAATGCTGGCGTTTGTCTCAAGTACTTCGTTATCACTGGCCACAATTTGTTGTGCCAACTCTTCTTCGTACACATCTTCTGGAGTCAACCCGAGTAGTTCTAGCTCAGTCTTCCCAGTCATTAGCTCGGCAATGCGATTACATCCTGCAAACTGCCCTTCTTCATTGCGGTAATAGATAAGATCTGGAGAAGCATCAATGATAGAGCGTAATAAGGTAGACAGCCTGCGTGCCTGAGATTCTTGTTCAGACTTATTTTTTATTTCTTGTTCTAAGTCTTTAAACAGCCCTTCACGCTCTTCTTGAGCAATTTTTCGCTGTTCAATTTCATGATTCAGCTGTCGAATATTGCTTTGCAGCTCGCGATTCAAAAACACATCTTCTTCGCGAAGGCTCTCTAGTTGACTCACCACCTCTTTTAAGTTTGTCCGAGAATTTTCGAGTTGCTTAATCAGTTCACTAAAAAAGTACAACACCCAAGGTGCTGACAACATTGTTAAGATTACTGCGCTGATAAAGTCGTCAGGCTGCACCTGACTTCCTAGGCTTACGCGTATGACATACGAGCCACCAAGGGTAAATACCAGTGAGAATACAACGAATAATATGCTTAATTTTAGTGTGCCAAATCGCTGCACAAATTGGGCAAAGCGGATAGCCCATGAATCGTTTGGAGAGTCTGAATGCATGTACGTCTAGTCTATAACCATTTTGCCCTATCCTAACAGTCTTTCTGGTGTTCTGGAATCCACTAGTCAACGCATGCAAAAACGCGCCTCACTTTGCTGTTCAAAATTCAAACACACAAACCACAGCTTCGTATACTTTTACCGTTTCTGTTTAACAAAAGTGAGGTATTCATTACTTACCCAGCCTTCTGCGGTGTACGCAACGCGGGACCATGTATCGCCGCGCTCTAATACCCTTACTACCTGCCCAGAGGTTAATTGACTACTCGCCTTCGTAAATTCGGTACCAGGCCCAAACCTCACATTTAAACGTTTCACGCTAACAATGGCAGATGTGTAAGGAAAGTCTTGTGACGCTGTTATGGACTTTCTCGAGACAGATAGCTGTTTCTCATTCGTATATTGCAAAGAAGGGGGGAGCTCTCGGGACAGTTCATCTACGGTGACATCAGAGGGTTGAGCGTTGAAAGAGTGTTGAGTCAGATAGCGGCGAAGTTGGCGAAGTGGAAATGCAGGGCCAGGGTCAAACTTTCTTCCTGGTGAGATTTCTTCGTGCCCTAGTACGTAATTAATATGGTAGGTGTTACACAACAGCCTGCATAAATCAAAAGTACGTTGAAGCTGCACCTCGCTGTAGCGATGCCAATACGTAGGAGAATGTGCGTTTGGGCTCTCTTGCAAATCGCTGTTATTTTTAATGCCAGAGCGGCCTGTAGAGTTGGAATGCGAACTTTCGACAAACACGTCGTTAGGGTGGTAGCGTTTTCCAAACCAGCTTACATATTCGCCATTTGCATCCATATCAAGTTGACCCGCATTATCTAACTCGATACCTATGGCGTAGTTGTTGAACTGCTTTCTGCCAGCAAAGCTGCTCTGCCCCGCATGCCACGCAATGGCGTTAAACGGGAGTAATTGTGTTACCTCCCCGTTTCGTCCTATAACAAGGTGGGCTGATACTTTACTTTTTGGGTTCAACATATAATTTACTGACGAGGACGCACTGCTGCCGCCAGTAAAATGAATAACTAAGGTATCGGGAAAATTGCGAGGAAACTCGCCAGAGGTGTTTGGAGAGGTGACATGTTCAATTTCACTTGCGTGTAACCTATTGTTTTCAATGCGAACTGCGTTTAAGGGTGCTGAGTATGTATTTGTCATAACCGTGTCCATTTGGCTTATTCCTATGAGCGGCGACTATGAACTCTACTTACTATCTTGATAACCAACCAAAGCACGGTTACCAACCAAAGCACGAAAACCAACAAAAAAAACTGTTCATTTTTCACTCAAATTTTACCTAACATAGCAGTTTACTAATATGAGTGGAATAGTTTATTTACAAATAAATAAAAATACCAAAAACCCCCTCTTGACTAGATAAAACAACCACTTCAATGAATATTTATTCAAAAACAATTAGCAAATGAGAAGTATTATCATCTTCAGCTTGTTTGTTTTCCCCTCTAAAATTTTTATAACATTATTATTACAAATCTAAAATTTGAATTTCATCCTATTGATTTTAATGATTTTTTTAAACGTTATACTAATTCATTAGGGATGAGGCTTTTTTTGCGTTTGATTTTAGTTTTCAATGTGGGTATTTTGTACGGCCCGCATCGCATCAATGCATAAAAATGCGGAACGGCTGGAATCCTCTAATAATAATTAACGACAAGAAAGACGCATGCGCTGAGCTAAATGGCCCAAGCGCGAAAAGATGTCTAATTATGTTTCGATACGCAAACCTAGGCGCATCTGCACGCAACGCATACCTTGCCCAGTCAATAAGGTTGAAGGAGTTAATAGATGAGTTTATACAATCCCAACGATTCCCGGGATAATTGTGGGTTTGGCTTAATAGCCCACACTCACGGGGAAGCCAGTCACGAATTGGTATCCACTGCAATCCACGGTTTAGACCGAATGCAACATCGAGGCGGTATCGCCGCTGATGGAAAAACCGGTGATGGCTGTGGTTTATTGCTACAAAAGCCAGATGCCTTCTTCCATTCAATTGCCGACGAAAATGGCTGGAAGCTGGGTAAAAAGTACGGCGTAGGGATGATTTTTTTGAATCAGGACCCCGTGCTTGCACAAGCTGCCCGTGAAGTACTCAATGAAGAGTTAGAAAAAGAAACGCTTTCGGTTGTTGGATGGCGAGAAGTGCCTGTTGATAAATCAGTACTTGGCGAGCTTGCCCTTACTGGTGTTCCTCTAATAGAACAGGTATTTGTCAACGCCCCTGCAGGATGGAGAAAGCGCGACCTAGAACGACGTCTTTATATGATTAGACGCCGTGCGGAAAAACGCCTAGAAGACGATCCAGATTTTTATGTGGCGTGTCTATCAGGTTTGGTCACTATTTATAAAGGCTTGGTAATGCCGAAAGACTTACCAACCTTCTACCTCGACCTTGCTGACGAACGCATGAAAAGCGCTATTTGCGTATTCCACCAGCGTTTCTCAACGAATACATTACCTCGCTGGCCACTTGCGCAGCCGTTTCGCTTTCTTGCTCATAATGGTGAAATTAACACGATTAAAGGCAACCGCGATTGGGCAATGGCAAGAGCGGCAAAATTCTCAACACCGCTTATTCCAGACCTGAAAGATGCAGCACCTTTCGTCAATACCGAAGGTTCTGACTCTTCTTCACTAGATAACATGCTTGAGCTGTTTCTAGCAGGTGGTATGGACTTATTCCGTGCCATGCGCTTATTGGTGCCGCCAGCCTATCAAAACAATAAAACAATGGACGATGACCTTCGTGCATTCTACGAGTTTAACTCCATGCACATGGAGCCGTGGGACGGCCCAGCGGGTATCGTTTTAACCAACGGTCGCCACGTTGCCTGTAACCTTGATAGAAACGGCTTGCGTCCAGCGCGCTACGTCATTACCAAAAATGGTTTTATTACCCTAGCCTCAGAAGTAGGCATTTGGGATTACCAAGAAGCCGACGTCATTGAAAAAGGACGTGTGGGTCCCGGCGAAATGCTTGCTGTAGATACGTATACAGGCAAAATCTGGCGTTCTACCGAAATTGATGACGAGCTAAAAGCGAGACACCCTTATAAAGAGTGGCTACAAAAGCACATCCGTCGCCTAACGCCTATTGAAGAGCTAGATGCATCGCTTATCGGCAAACGAGTGTTTGACGACGATGCCATGGCGGTTTATCACAAGCTTCACGCATACAGCTACGAAGAAATTCAGCAAGTCGTGAAAGTATTGGCAAAAGACGGTCAAGAAGCCGTTGGCTCTATGGGTGATGATACGCCGATGGCGGTTATGTCATCTCGTCAGCGCACCATTTACGATTACTTCCGTCAGCAATTTGCACAGGTGACAAACCCACCCATCGATCCACTGCGTGAGAATCACGTGATGTCGTTGGCAACCTGTATTGGTCGAGAGCAGAATGTATTTAGCGAAACGTCCGGTTACGCTGACCGCGTATTGTTCGACTCGCCTATATTGATGTACACAGATCTTAAACAGCTTCGCGAGTTCAACCCAGAATACTATTATTCTGAGGTAATAGAACTTCAGTACCTACCGCAAGAAGGCTTGAAAAAAGCCGTCGAGCGAGTGTGTAACGAAGTTGAAATGCTGGTTAAAAACAAGCGCGCAGCGTTTGTTATACTCTCAGATCGCAACATCAAGAAAAATCGCTTAGTTATTCCTGCGGCAATGGCAGTAGGCGCAGTTCAAAAACGCTTGGTTGAAAAGTCGCTGCGTTGCGATGCAAACGTTGTGGTAGAAACAGCAAGTGCGCGTGACCCACATCACTTTGCCGTGCTTATTGGTTTAGGTGCAACGGCGGTTTATCCGTTCCTAGCTTACGAAACGATCGAACAGCTGTGCGAAAAAGGCGAACTTGATATTTCGCCCATGCAGGCAACATTGAACTACCGCAAAGGTATCAATAAGGGCTTGTACAAAATAATGTCTAAAATGGGCATTAGCACAGTAGCCAGTTACCGTAGCTCTAAGTTGTTTGAAGCTATTGGTATTAATAATGAAGTCATGCAGCTTTGCTTTAAGGGTGTTACCTCACGTATTCAGGGTGCAGGCTTTGATGATTTTCATCAAGACCACATCAATTTGAACCGTATTGCGTGGTTAAAGCGCAAACCTGTTTCTCACGGTGGTTTACTGAAATATGTACACGATGGCGAATATCACGCGTATAACCCAGACGTGGTTAGCACACTGCAAAAAGCGGTGGTATCGGGTGAATACACCGACTATCAAGAATACGCTAAGCTGGTTAACGAGCGTGCGCCATCGCACATTCGCGACCTGCTTGCGCTAAACCCAGAATGCGATCCTATTGATATAAGCGATGTAGAAGGGCCGGAAAATCTTTTCCCTCGCTTCGATACTGCGGCCATGTCAATTGGGGCATTAAGTCCTGAAGCCCACGAGGCCCTTGCGATTGCGATGAACCGCTTAGGCGGTCAGTCTAACTCGGGTGAAGGTGGTGAACATCCATCTCGCTTCGGTACTGAAAAGAACTCAAAAATTAAACAAGTCGCTTCTGGTCGCTTTGGTGTAACGCCGCATTACTTAGTCAATGCTAACGTTATACAGATAAAAGTTGCTCAGGGCGCGAAGCCTGGTGAAGGTGGTCAGTTACCGGGTGATAAGGTTAACAAGTACATTGCGCAGCTGCGCTTCTCTGTGCCAGGTGTAACGCTTATTTCTCCACCACCTCATCACGACATTTACTCTATTGAAGATTTAGCCCAGCTTATTTTCGATTTAAAACAGGTAAACCCAACAGCGCTAATTTCTGTGAAGCTGGTTTCTGAACCGGGTGTAGGTACTATCGCAACCGGTGTGGCAAAGGCTTATGCAGACCTTATTACCATTTCTGGTTACGACGGTGGAACAGGTGCAAGCCCGTTAACCTCGGTGAAATACGCTGGTAGCCCATTTGAGCTTGGTCTTTCTGAAACACAGCAAGCACTTATTGAAAATGGCTTACGCCATAAAGTGCGCGTACAAACTGACGGCGGTTTAAAAACCGGTTTAGACGTAGTCAAAGCGGGTATTTTAGGTGCTGAGAGCTTCGGCTTTGGTACTGGCCCTATGGTAGCGTTAGGCTGTAAATACCTTCGAATTTGCCACCTAAACAACTGCGCCACCGGTGTTGCAACCCAAGATCAGAAACTGCGTGACGATCACTTTATTGGTCTTCCTGACATGGTAATGAACTACTTTAAGTTTATTGCTCAAGAAGTGCGCGAGATCATGGCGTCTATTGGTGTTAGCAAGTTCGACGATTTAGTAGGCCGTACTGAGCTTCTTAAAGTAATTGATGGTATTACTGCCAAGCAAAACCGTCTTGATTTGTCGCCGCTATTGGCACAGCCTGTGGCTGGTGAGCACACCCGTCTATTCTGTTCGCAAACGACCAATGCGCCAATGGATAAGGGCGAGCTTAACGCTAAGATGCTTACCGATGCACAAAGCGCTGTAGTGAGTAGCAAATCAATCACTCTGAAGTACCCTATTCGCAACACAGACCGTTCTGTGGGTGCCCTGCTTTCTGGTGAAATTGCTAAGCACCACGGTAATCAAGACTTTGAAGATACACCTATTAAAGTTGAGCTTACCGGTACTGCGGGTCAAAGTTTTGGCGTGTGGAATGCGGGTGGCTTACACATGCACTTGGAAGGCGACGCTAACGATTACGTGGGTAAAGGCATGACGGGCGGTAAGCTAGTTATCCACCCTACGAAAAACATCGAGTTTGATGCACACGAAAGCGCAATAATGGGTAATACCTGTTTGTATGGCGCAACGGGCGGTAAGTTATTTGCTGCTGGCCGTGCGGGTGAGCGCTTTGGCGTTCGTAACTCTGGCGCAATAGCCGTTGTTGAAGGTATTGGTGACAACGGTTGTGAATACATGACCGGTGGTATTGTTGCTGTGCTTGGCCCTGTGGGCGTTAACTTTGGCGCCGGTATGACAGGTGGTTTCGCTTACATAATGGACGATGGCGATGACATTGATAACCGCGTGAATGCTGACTTAGTCGATATTATGCCAATTGGTGACAAAGCCATTCTTATTGAGCATCTACGAGGTCTTATTAATCAGCATTACGAAGAAACAGGCAGCGAGCACTCTTTGTCACTGCTTACCGACTTCAATGCAACGCTAGCACGCTTCAAACTTATTAAGCCTAAAACAAGTGATGTGAAAAACTTGCTTGGTCACATCAGTCGTTCAAGCGCTGAACTGCGCATTCAGGCTCAATAGGAGGATTTACTTAATGGCAAAGAACGTATATCAATTTGTCGATGTTGAACGTATCGATCCGCCTAAAAAGCCGATCATGGTGCGTAAGGAAGAGTTTGCGGAAATTTATCAGCCGCTGAGCCAGTCACAAACCGAAGGTCAGGCAGATCGCTGCCTGGACTGCGGTAACCCATATTGCGAATGGAAGTGCCCCGTGCACAACTACATTCCTCAATGGTTGGATTTGGCTAACGAAGGCAGAATTATTGAAGCCGCTGAACTTTCACATAAAACCAATAGCTTGCCTGAAGTGTGCGGGCGAGTGTGTCCACAGGACAGACTTTGTGAAGGTGCATGTACGCTAAACGACGATTTTGGCGCTGTTACCATTGGTAGTATTGAGAAATACATCACCGACAAAGCCTTTGAAATGGGCTGGCGCCCAGACATGTCCGATGTTGAGTGGACAGATAAGAAAGTGGCTATTGTTGGAGCCGGACCTGCTGGTCTAGCTTGTGCTGACATTCTTATAAGAAACGGCGTTAAGCCGGTGGTGTACGACAAGTACGAAGAAATTGGCGGGCTACTGACCTTCGGTATTCCGTCATTCAAACTTGAAAAAGACGTGATTAAACTGCGTCGCCAAATCTTTTCAGATATGGGTATTGAGTTTGTACTAAACACTGAAATTGGTAAAGACGTCCAGTTTGATGATCTGCTCAACAAGTACGATGCCGTATTTTTAGGTATGGGTACGTACAAGTCGATGCAGGGTGGTTTTGACAATGAACACGTACATGGTGTTCATGAAGCGCTACCGTTTTTGATTGCCAACACCAACCGCGTAATGGGGTTAGAAAAAGACCCTGCTGACTTTATCGACATGAAAGATAAACGCGTTGTAGTGCTCGGCGGTGGTGATACCACTATGGACTGCTTGCGCACGTCTATTCGTCAAGGCGCTAAAAGCGTAACCTGTGCCTATCGTCGTGATGAAGAGAGCATGCCTGGTTCACGTCGCGAAGTGGTTAATGCCAAAGAAGAGGGCGTAGAGTTTAGGTTTAACCTTCAGCCACTGGATATTGCTGTAGATGATAACGGCAATGCGGTAGGCGTTAAGCTGGTTAAAACTGAGATGGGCCCGCCAGATTCAAACGGTCGTCGTCGCCCTATCGAAGTAGAAGGTTCAGAACACGTTCTTGAAGCAGACGTGGTTATTATTGCCTTTGGTTTCCAGCCAAGTCCTGCGCCATGGTTTGGCGAGTACGGCATTATGCTTGATGAAAAAGGCCGAGTGCGCGCTCCGCGAGCGGGTAAATTTGCTTATCAAACGTCTAACCCGAAAATATTCGCCGGTGGTGATATGGTTCGAGGTAGTGACTTGGTAGTTACTGCCATCGATGAAGGCCGTAAAGCTGCTGAGGGCATTATGGACTTTATGGGTGTGTGACCTATCTGGTTCAACAAGTTAACTCAACGAATTAAATTAACAAGTTAGTTCATTGCCCCCCAAAAAAGGCTTAAACGCACATCGCATTTAAGCCTTTTTTATGAGTACTTTTTTACAGGCTACAACTTCTGCTCAGGTTAATACCATTAGTCCGCATTAGAGGAAATGTGCTTATCAAACAAGTAAGTCAAATGTTAATTGGATAGATATGCGATATACCCTTTTCGATTTTGATATACCTGAAAGGGCAAAGGTTCAGTTGAAGTTCTTCGCTATTCTTTTTACTATCAAATCAGCGCTATTCCACATAGTCTGCATATGAGATATGAACCTGGCGCAACAACATATACCTATAATGAGAATGTGTTCACCATGAATAACAATAAGTTAAGCTTTTTCCCCACTGCACAGCTATTGCTGAAAACTGGTACGGTTACCCTCACATTGTTGGTGAGTGGGGTTACACATGCTGATAAACTATCGGTGGCGCAGCAGGAAAAATCACAAAGCGGTGACGCTATGGGTACGCCAAGTACAGTAGCGTGCCCGAGCGAGTTCCATTCAATCGTATTGTCATCAGATGCCACGCAGTGCCAACAGTTTGAAAGCAAAATTCCGGCGGCTATGGTTTACCACACAGCTATGTCTCCTTCTCAGGTAATTGGCTTTTACAAAGAGCAGCTACCGATGTTCAAAACCCACCCAGTCGTTAATCAGCGCACGCTGATTACATCAAAAGAACGTCATACCAAAATTGTAGTTTCCCCAGATAACAAGGGCGCCCAAGTAGATATTTTGGTGATAGCGAAATAGCCAGCCTTTTAAGGAGAGCGTTATAAAATGACAGATTTAACTCTCCACAATCAGCCCGACGCCACCGCGATGCATGCTCAAATGCGCACAGGTGAGTGCACCAGCAAGCAACTTGTCAAAGCGAGTCTAGGCAGGCTGCGTTTTGTAAATCCAATATTAAACGCGGCAACTCAAGTGTTTGCCGAACAGGCATTAGCCGCCGCTGAAAACCCCGTTTCCGGGCCGTTATCAGGCTTACCAATAACCCTCAAGGAAACGTATGCCCTAGCAGGTGAGCAAATTACTATTGGTAGCCAGCGTATGCAGCCTATTCAATGTTTAAAAGATGCCCCCGTTGTCGAGCGACTCAAATCAGCGGGCGCCATCATTATTGCGCGAAGTAATGTTCCTGAATTTGTGATGACAGCAGAAACGGATAATTTGCGCTTTGGGCGCACCAATCATCCGAAAGATCAACGTCTTGTGCCAGGAGGCTCTACCGGTGGCGAAGGCGCACTAGTTGCAAGCGGCGTATCACCTATGGGCTTTGGTACTGACATTTTAGGCTCTATACGCATTCCTGCTGGGTTTTGCGGCTTAGTGGGTTTTAGACCTCATTCGGCCGCCGTTAATAAAAGCTTTGTGTACCCCGAGTCGGGGCCGTATTTTGAAACATTCAATGGAATAGGCCCATTTACCAGGAGTGTTCGAGATGCCCGCCTAGCGTATTCGGTAATAGCCGACACTCCTTTACCAACGCCAGCAAGCGTTATTGGCTTAAAACTAATCGCTCCGCGCAATTATCCATTTGAGGCAAAAGACCAGTGCATAAACTCGGCCTACGAAGCTGCGCTTAGAGAATTGCAAATAGCAGGAATGACCAAGCATGAACCGGTTTTTAGCGATATTAAGACGCTATTTATGAATGTACCAAAACTGGTTACTGGTGAAATGAATTCCACATGGAAAGAATGGCTATCTAACGAAGGTAAGCCCTTCTCTACCATGAGCGAAGCGCTGCGCCAAATAACGGGGCGCCCTACTGTACAGCCTGGCTTTTTCCTATGGCTTTCGCTTATTAATTGCCTATACCGGCCTCGTAAACAGGCTCAGTTAGCCAGTGTTATAAAAACCTATGAACAGGCGCGAGAGCACTACCGACAGCTACTTGGCCTCGACGGAATACTTTGCTTACCCACCCTAGGTATGCTTGCTCCTAAGCATGGCGCAATGAATAAAGCGACATTAATGAAGCCAGGCCTGAACAAACAGATTACCGCTCACACACTAATTAACATACTCGACTTATCAAGCATTACCGTACCTGCTCGCGGATTTGCTGATAAGAAAACAGGTTTACTGCCTGGCATCATGCTCGCATCTGCTCCAGGTAACGAAGGCGCGCTGCTGGATGTTGCAGCAGCACTTGAAAATGCTTTGCGATAGCAACTACCGTTTACGCTTTCTTACCTCTCATTACTCACTTTCACGGCTAACTTTCATTATTGGCATCTGCATTGCAAAGTCTTTAATACCAAAGGTCTACCTTAATTAAGCGTCACCTTTTTGACGCTAATATTGATTGATATATGTGAGGATAAAGATGGAATTGGCAATTATTTTGATGATGTTACTTATTGTCGTTGCTCTAGGCGCCATAAAATTGTCTGATGGAGGAATGGCATTTCCATTTCGACGTAAGCCGCAGCTGTTTACCCAAGTGGAATACTCATTTTTAACGTTAATTGAACAAGCGGTAGGCCGTGAATTTAGAGTTATGTGCCGAGTTCGTTTGAACGACATGGTGGCCGTTCGTCAATCGACTAAAAAGAAAACGGCATCACAGGCACTCTCACGTGCATCAAGTCGTCAACTTGATTTTGTGCTTGTAGAAAAAGATACCATGAGCCCAGTGTTAGCCATCGACCTAGTTCACAACCAGGGTAAAGAGGGCTACAAAACCCAAAAAGATTGGTTTGTTACTGGTGCTTTGGACGCTGCTGGAATTCCTCATGTTCGCATTAAAGTGAAGTCAGGCTACAGTATTGAAGATATTCGAGAATGTCTTGAAAACAAACTTGTGTCATATCGTCGTCTACAGCAAAAGATGGCGCAACAGCCCACGCTGAATCCAGAGCCTACAAAACGTCCAACACGACCTATTAGATCAAGCCGCCCTGCTGCTGCTTAATCATTTGTACTAGTGGGCATAGACAATTACCCCTTCCCCCTGCCTTTGTTACAGCTCAAACTTACACAGAGTGACGGTAACAAAGGCATTTTTCTGTCAGTTTCACCACATTCCTTATACAATTAGCAATACAACAGCTTTTATAACTGCTTGCGTAACAGCTTATAATATTGCGGTTAAAGCAGTGCAACAGCACAATTTAAAACGTTAACTTGTCGGTACAATTATGAAACGAATTGGTATTTTAGGTGCAATGGATGAAGAAGTTGCGCTACTTAAAGCGTCACTCGACGACTTGAAAGAAACGAAGTGGAAACATTTAACGTTTTACGAAGGCACACTCAGCGGCATTGAAGTGATATTAGTAAAATGCGGCATAGGTAAAGTAGCGGCCGCTATCGCAACAACGGTGCTAATTGAGCAGTACGCTCCCGATGCGGTAGTGAACACTGGCTCGGCGGGTGGTTTTGATAAAAACCTAAATATTGGTGATGTGGTTATAGCCAGCCACGTTATTCATCACGATGCCAATCTTACTCACTTTGGCTACAAACTTGGCCAATGCGCCGGTATGCCAGAAGATTTTCGCTGTGATGAAGCTCTCATTGAAACGGCTAAAAATGCCACATCACACATTGCAGAAATACAATCTACTAGCGGCTTAATTTGCACCGGCGACGCATTTATTGGTAGCGATGAAGCCGTAGCAAAATTAAGAGAAGACTTCCCAGAAATGAAGGCGGTTGAGATGGAAGGGGCCGCAATCGGCCAAGTTTGCTACATGCTGAATACGCCATTTCTTGTTATACGCTCTTTGTCAGATATTGCCGGGAAAACCTCGTCAGTAAGTTTTAAAGAGTATTTAGAGACCGCCGCAAAGCACTCTGCACAGCTGGTAATGGCAATGGTAAAAAACTTTGCATAACTGATTGTCTAAGCGAAAATAAAGACGTACCACACCAATGAATTCACTGATTAGTGGCATTGATTTTCAACCACTACTGATACTTTGGTTGGCCATCGCTATCGACGCCTCTTGGCGATGGCCGCAGCGTACTCACCCACTAACACTTATGCGCTATTTGGTCACTCAGATGGGGCGTAAAGTGTTACCGTCCTCATCGTTTGCACCCAGCCAGCACTACATTTCAGGTACACTGGCCGCCATTGTATTACTTAGCCCTCTCGTTGCCTGCCTTGTCATTTTAGTTTCAATGGCGCAATACCCTGTTTTTTTTGATGCTGTCATTATGATAGTGCTGCTTGATTACGGCTATCAGCGCCAGCAGTACAAAAAAGTGTTGGCGACTGTGGGCAGAAACAAAAAATCTCTCGCTCGTGAGTTAGTGTCGAGCATCACAGCGCGTCAATGCGATACGCTAACTGATATAGGTATTGCAAAAGCGGCAATAGAGTCGCTATGGCTAAAGTTTCTTTATCTCTTCTGTGGCGTTATTTTCTACTATGTCGTCTTTGGGCCCATTGGCGCATTAGTGTATCGACTGATGCTGTTAACCTCATGGCAGTGGCACTATCGAGACCCCAAAATGGCGCTATTTGCTAAACCCATAAAAAAAATTGTTAGCGTATTAGTGCTTCCGCCCGCTTTACTAGGCGCGCTCATCACGTTAATAAGCAGCAGACCTATTCGCGGTTTAAAAGCAGTTAAACGCTGTTCTGCTAAGGATATAACCTCGCTGCTATTGGCAACCCTTGGCGGTATACATAATATCAAGCTGGGCGGGCCTGCCATTTATGCCAATAGAAAAATACGCTACCCACGGGTAGGTGGAGAACACGAGGTTAAATTTTCAAGTATGGTTTATGTTAAAAGAACAATCACCAGCGCCATGATTGGTGTCACTGCGATAGCCACACTGTTACTCATTGTTATAGGCATGTAGATATAATGACTTCACTAAAGCTCCGTATTCAACGCGCATCTCTTTTTTCTCGGCTTTTTTCTCATCTCTTGTCCCGCTTTGCTTGTCGCCCTTCTGCTTTTTGTGGTGTGTTCCTGGCTAAAGGTTTAATAGGTAGTGCTATCTTTAGTTTCTTACTTGTTGCAAACGTAACTGTTTCTGCCAGCCTATTGCCACAAGGGCAAAATAAGGGCTCACCCAATAACTTCAACACTGAATATCATCGAACAGAAAGCCCTGCATTACATGAGGGGCAACAGGCTCCTAACAGAGACAGCCTGCGAATAGTTAGCCTGGCTCCACACCTTACCGAATGGGCGTACAGTTTGGGGTTAGGCCCTAACCTTGTGGCAGTCAGTGATTACAGCGATTACCCCGAGGCAGCGAAAGCGCTGCCTCGAGTTGCTGACTACCAAGGCGTAGATATGGCCGCCATTCTCGCTTTTAAGCCCGATTTGGTGTTGGCGTGGAAAGGAGGGAATAAGCCACAAGATATACAAAAGTTGTCGTCTTTGGGGCTTAACGTGTTTGATAGCGCAATAACGCAAATAGATGATATCCCATCAGAACTCATTCGTTTAGGTACGTTAACGCATACTAGTTTAAAGGCGAAAACCCTGGCTGAAGCATTTAATGAGAACATAGCGGCGTTAAAAAGTGCTTATTCAAGGGAGACGCCCAAAAGCGTGTTCTATTACTCGTGGTCCACACCCTTGATGACAGTAGGCCCTAAAGCATGGCCAAACAAACTACTGAACGTATGCGGCGCGCAAACGGCATTTTATGACAGCCCCATCGATTACCCTCAAGTATCCGTTTCAGAAGTGCTAATCCGTCAGGTTGATGTAATTATTGCGGCAAGTAACGAAAGCAAAGCGTCATTGTCATCATTCTGGGAACCTCATTCAGACTTTTTAGATGCGGAAATAGTCACTGTGAACCCCGACATCACCAGTCGATTCTCACTGCGTCTTGCAGATGAACTAAAACGACTTTGCAGCGGTGTTAATTAAACTTTTGTAGTATATTGTTCATTGGATTATCGCAACGGGAAAGGTCATCATGCGATTTGTTGTGACAGGTTTCTTAATTGCTGTGGGCGTTGCATTGTTCTTATCTTTGCAATTTACCGCTAAAGCCACCACTTATCGAAATATTGAAGCGTCACCTTTTCTGCTTGAAAGAGTGGCCAGTAACGATTGGCTGCTAATCGATGTTCGCTCTCCTGAAGAATACGCCGACGGTCACATTCCTGGTGCCATCAACATGCCCCACAAAAGCATTGATGAGTACATAAGCGAATTGCAGGAATATAAAGACAAGCCCATCATCCTTTACTGCCGCTCAGGTAGACGAGCAAAACTCGCAATGAAAGTGCTGCAAGAGCAAGACTTTACCGACGTTATGCATTTGGAAGGCGATATATTGGGCTGGAATGAAGCTGGATACGCTGTGGAAAAAATGTAACAGCTCGGCACTCAGCTATTACCTAGAGATGGTCTCCCCATGCCCTAACTAAGCCCCTATCTAGTTCACGGTGATACCATAACGCGGGCCGTGCGAAGCTGTACAACTGTGTGGTACACTTTTTTCACTACACGTTTTCACACACGCAACCTCAAGAAAACCAAATGCAAATAGATATTGCTACTCCCGCTATGTTGTTTCCTGCTATTTCGTTACTGTTACTGGCCTATACGAATAGATTTCTCACCCTTGCGACTATCATTAGGAACTTTGCGAAAGAAGAACGCAACGACAATACGGTTGCGCAAATCACAAACCTGCGTCAGCGTATTTCACTGATAAAGCGTATGCAAATAGCCGGCGTAGGTAGCTTCTTTTTATGCGTGGTTTCTATGCTTGCCATTTACCTGACGTATCAAAAAGTCGGAAATTGGATATTTGCTGCAAGCTTGGTGTCATTACTTTACTCACTCTGGATGTCTGTACGAGAAATCTTAATTTCTGTTGAAGCTCTTGACGTTCATTTAGACGGTATGAAGGGTGACTGATGCACAACACTGCCTCCAAAGACGCCACACGCGAAGGAACAACTCGCCATGACATACACTATGTTCAGCTAGCCCCGCAATATTTTGAGGGCGTAATTGCATTGGGAAATCACGTTCATGGCGATAACTACTTAACTCCCGAGCTTATATCTGATTATTACACGCGTAGCTTTCACAATAATGTTAATGCTAGCTGGCTAGCATTACACAATGACGTCGTCGTAGGATTCAGGCTTACGTTTGCGCACACTCAATGGACGCCGGATAAATGGTGTTCAACAAACCTATGGACCGTCGACAAAGACAAAGTCTGTTATTTTAAATGCAATACGGTTGTTCCTGGCAAACAAGGCTTGGGGATCGGCAGCAAACTGTTGGCCAAGTCGATTGAAAGCGCATCAATACAAGGCGCTATTGCTGGACTCGCTCATATATGGCTAGCCAGTCCAGGGAATAGTGCGTATAAATATTTCTCGAAAAATGGCGGTGTACTTATCAAAAAACATCCTAATAAATGGCAGTACGCGTCAATCTACGAAGGTTACGATTGTCCTGTTTGCGACGAGCACTGTTACTGCGAAGGTGCCGAAATGATGCTTTCGTTTTCTTAAAATAAGTCGCAAATCCAACTATGATCTACGACCCCCTCGTTTCTACTTCAGTATCGCCATTACACACAAAGCCCAACAGCTATTGGCATGCTGATTATCAATGCCAAACACTACCGTCCTCCTCTGTCTACCCATTCACAGAAAAGCAAACCGACTACCTGGTTATTGGCGGAGGTTACACCGGTCTGTCTGCGGCGATAAGCTTATCTGAGGCAGGTAAAAGCGTAACGGTCATAGATGCTCACGCGTTAGGATTTGGCTGTTCGGGCCGAAACGCGGGGTTTGTCTTATCAGGTAGCGGGCGCTTGTCCTTATCCGCAATACAGGATAAATGGGGGCCTGAAACCGCTACTGGAATGCAGCAAGAGTTTGATAGCGCCGTTGCTTTATTGTTTGAGCGTATTGAGCGATACAACATGCAGGTGGATTTAGTTAAAGGCCCTTACTACAAACTAGCACACACCCAAAAACAGGCCGCACTTTTACATGCATCGGCCAATGCAATGAATCGTCAATTTAACGGCAATGCAGAACTGCTGAGTCAAGACGACATTGCATCTCGCTTTTCTATACGCAGCGTGCATGGTGGAGTGCAGACACCCGGTGCCTGTGTAAACCCACTAAAACTGGTAGATGAATATGCCCGTGTAGCTCTCGCAAAAGGAGCGCAACTGCTATATCAAACGCCAGCACTGCGTATTGAAGACAAAAAATCTTATTTTAATGTAATTACTGAAAAAGGCCCTATTCGCGCAAAACACATACTGCTGGCGACTAATGCCTATACGCCTAAGCAATTTCATTCAAGCATTGATACAAAGCACTTTCCTGTCCAATCCAGCATTTTGGTTACCGCTCCATTGAACAAAGAGATGCAGCAAGAGACTGGTCTTAATCATGCAGCCAGCTTTATGGATACTCGTACCATGAAATACTATTATCGCGTACTTCCTGACGGCAGGCTTTTGTTCGGAGGACGGGGCGCTGTAACGGGAAAAGATGCGGATAATGAAAAAGAAAAGCAGCGTTTATTTAACGCGATGGCGGCCTCTTTCCCGTCATTACGTCACATTGCCGTAGACCATTTTTGGAGTGGCTGGGTAAGCGTATCGATGGATAGCATGCCAAGAATTTTTACTACCGACGAGGGGCGTATCGGCTATGCCATGGGGTATTGCGGTTCTGGTGTGTCGTTTTCTGCATTTGCGGGAATGAGGTTAGCGCAGCGAATGCTGGGTGATAACAGCATAAATCTATCCCTTCCTCTTTACGACACGCCGTTACCCACATACCCATTACCTCAACTGCGCCGACTGGCCTTACAAGGACTTTATCAGTGGGCAAAAATATTTGAGCGATAGTGGTCGATAGCGATAGCAGTATTGGAAGTGATAGAAAAAATGAAAGCGGTATCTGAGCACATAAAAAAGCCTACCACCGCTTTTTAAGTAAATAGCTATTTATGTAAATAGCGGTGGCAGGCTTTTGATAATTCGCATCAGGGTTTACGCAACGATTGCACAGCGTTGCCGATAAAGCGCTTATCTCTCGCCGTAAGCGCTCGTAACTTTACCGTAAAAACCTTCGAATTAAGAAAGAGTGATACGAGCAAATTTACGTTTACCCACTTGGTAAACATTTTCGCCCTTTTCAACAAGCACAAGGCGTGTATCTTCTACTTTGTCGCCGTTAATTTTAACCGCACCCTGCTTAATCATTCTCATTGCATCTGAAGTTGAGCCCACAAGCTTTGCTTCTTTTAGCAAGTTACCAATAGCTACGCCATCGGCAGGCAGGGCAATTTCTAGCTCAGGCATATCATCTGGAATTGCGTTTTTTTGGAAACGCTGAATAAAGTCTTGATGGGCGCCTTCGGCAGCCGCTTCGTCATGGAAGCGAGCAATGATTTCTTTCGCTAGCAGAATTTTAATGTCGCGAGGATTTTCACCATCAGCAACACGGGTTTTAAGGCTGGCAATCTCTTCTAACGGCCTGAAACTGAGTAAGTCGTAGTAGCGCCACATTAAATCATCAGAGATTGACATCACTTTACCGAACATATCGTTTGGTGCATCGGTAATACCAATATAGTTATTTAGCGACTTCGACATTTTTTGAACGCCATCAAGGCCTTCAAGCAGCGGCACCATTACAATAGACTGCTGGCTTAAGCCCTGCTCTTTTTGAAGCTCACGCCCCATAAGCAGGTTAAAACGTTGGTCTGTTCCGCCAAGCTCCACATCCGATTTAAGTGCAACAGAATCCCATCCCTGAACCAGTGGGTAAAGAAACTCGTGAATTGCGATAGGCTGACCGCCGTTGTAACGCTTTTTAAAGTCGTCACGCTCTAGCATGCGGGCCACTGTCTGACTTGCCGCCAGCTTGATCATGCCAGCTGCACCGAGGTTATCCATCCACTGTGAGTTAAAACGTATTTCCGTTTTTTCTTTATCTAGAATTTTAAAAACCTGCTCTTGGTAGGTTTTTGCATTTTCCAAAACTTGCTCTTTGCTTAATGGCTTACGCGTGACGTTTTTACCTGTTGGGTCACCAATAAGACCGGTAAAGTCACCAATAAGAAAAACAACCTTATGACCTAGCTGCTGAAAAGTGCGAAGCTTATTGATCAAAACAGTGTGACCAAGGTGAAGATCAGGCGCAGTTGGATCAAACCCAGCTTTGATTGTTAGGGTTTTACCAGATTTAAGTTTCTCTATTAAATCGTCTTCAGGGAGAATCTCATCAACGCCCCGTTTAATTTCAGCGAGAGCTGTTTGCCAATCATTCATTTGTTATTCACACTCTTTGATAACACTAATTCATTTTGTGCGGCATTTTACGCATACAACGGAACCATTAAAAGGTTTACTCGTCAAAATTGAGTTATAAGCTGTTGCTGTTTTATCAAGTAGGATTTCAACATTGAGTTTATATTCTTTTTGTCTTTCTTTTGGGAAGCTTTTGAATAACCAACTTGGCCTACTTCACGGTGCTGAACACGCATAAAATAGCAGCTTTTGCTTCATAAACAGCAAGAAAAGTTGCTTTTTTAAGCAACCTATGTGACATCGTATTTGATGAATAGTACTATGTAAGCAGTATTTCTCTAGAAAGCAGTAAAAAGAGAAAAGAAATGAGAAAAGAAATGGCGAAAAAAATAGACACTTCTAAGGCTGTCAATTTAATTAAAAAGTTACCAAAGCAGCACAGAACAAGCCTCGCAATAGCCAGCATGTTCTTAGGTGCGCTTATCCTTTTACCATCTGAGCCGGTAGAAGCGAGTCGCCATCAAGAGGCATTATCCCTTGATGCGGGCATACGTTACCCCGTTGCACTTCAACTTACTTCGTCTTCCGACGTTTTCATTGGTGAAGAAGAATCACCTTGGCAGACATATAAAGTAAGAAGTGGCGACACGTTAGCAAAAATATTTAAGCGCGCAGGCTTTACTGCACGTGACGTTTATAACGTTACCAATGCGGGAGAGTTAGCGAAAACCTTAGTAACGTTACTCCCTGGCGACGAACTGTCCTTTAAAGCTGACCGCGAAGGTCGTTTTAGCGAATTAAAATACGCTTTATCGGCAACCGAGACATTGCTGGTACGCCGAAATAAACCTCAAAACGATACAAGTGAACACACCAGCGTTCATTCAGACGCACTAGTCGCAGAGCTTGAAAAACGCAGTGTAGACATTCGCTATAATTTTGCTCAGGGCGAAATAACGTCTAGCTTTTGGAATGCCGCTCGCGAAGCAGGCATGAGTAGCAACCAAATTATGAACCTGGCGGGGATCTTTGGTTGGGACATCGACTTTGCGTTAGAAATACGCGCTGGAGATACCTTCAACGTGGTATTTGAAGAACAGTACATCGACGGTGAGTTTGTTGGCTATGGCGATATCGTTGCCGCTGAGTTTACCAACCAAGGCGAGCAGTTTAGCGCTATTTTACATGAAGATGGCAGATACTATACGCCTGAAGGCCGTAGTATGCGTAAGAGCTTTTTACGTGCACCTATTAACTTTCGATATGTTAGCTCTAACTTCTCTAAAGCCCGCTTTCACCCTGTTCAAAAAAGATGGAAGGCTCACAGAGGCACCGACTATGTGGCGAAAGTGGGAACGCCAGTTATGGCAGCAGGCGATGGCAAAGTAGTTAAATCAGCATATGACAAATACAACGGCCACCACGTGTTCATTAAGCACGGTGAGAAGTACACCACAAAATACCTTCACTTTAGAAAGCGGGCGGTAAAAGTTGGCGATACCGTTAAGCAAGGACAAACGGTGGGTTATTTAGGCAGCACGGGCCTTGCTTCGGGTCCACACGTTCACTATGAGTTTTTGGTAGATGGCGTGCACCGAAACCCAAGAACGGTTCAGTTACCCAAAGCCCTGCCTATTGCAAAAGAAGAAAAAGCGCGATTTATGGAAATTGCGTCGGCTAGACAACAGCAACTGGATAATAACAAGCGCATTATGCTTGCTATGCGATAATAATATAATACCAGTCGGTATAAACGGTTATGTGAATATTAACTAAATGGCTAAATACATTGGATTGATGTCAGGGACGAGTATGGACGGCGTGGACGCCGTCCTTTGTGATATTTCCCATGGCACTTCTGTCTCAGATAATAAAGGCAGAAATAACAAAAAAGAAACCGTTTGCAAAACAATAGCCGCTTACTCACTTCCCTACCCGGATGAATTACTTAACGCCCTTAACGCATTATGTGTAGAGACTGCTAATGAGCTTAATACATTAGCGGTGGCCGACAGATTAGTCGCAGAAGTATTTGCCGAGGCTGTGCATGCCCTCTTGGCGCAAGAAAACCTATCTGCTAGTGATATCACAGCAATCGGATCCCACGGACAAACCATAAGACATCACCCAGACTGCAACGTGCTTTCATTAAGCTTTAGCAAAGACAATCTGCGCACGTTTACCTGTCAAATTGGCGATGCCAATACCCTTGCCGTACTCACCGGCATTGACGTGGTTGCCGACTTTAGGAAAAAAGATATTGCCCTTGGAGGTCAAGGCGCTCCTCTTGTGCCAGCCTACCATAACGCGGTATTCGCCCATCCTTCAAAATACCGGATTCTGGTTAATATTGGTGGCATTGCCAATATAACGGTTGTTCCACCCGCTTATCAGCAACGTCTACCTTTAGGCTTTGACACTGGGCCTGGCAATACGCTAATGGACAATTGGATCCGCCTACATTTAAACCGACCGTTCGATAGCAACGGCAGTTGGGCAGCCCAAGGACGCGTGAATCAGTCGCTGTTAAATCACATGTTAAGTGACACCTACTTCTCTTCACCTTTCCCTAAAAGTACCGGCAGAGAGTATTTTAATATTGACTGGCTAAGTAATTATTTATCAAGCTTCTTCTCTGAGAGGACCGGGCACATTGACGAGAGCAGTAAAGACAACGCTTTTCGCCCAGTCGATATTCAAGCCACGCTGTTGCAACTTACGGCTAAGACTATTACCCATGCAATACAGCAAGTGGTAAGTAATCAGCATACAAACCATGTTGAAAGCGCTTTCGAACAAAACGATATCGAAGTGATTGTTTGTGGCGGCGGCACCTTCAATAGCGTGTTGATGAATCAGTTAGCTTCCAACTTAGCTTGCAAGGCACCTGCTGAATCTTTTGCTAATTTGGCTGCTAATTCACTCTCCGACTCTTCTGCTAACTCACTCACTGACTCTTCTAGTCAGCCATCGGGCTACACCGTACTGAGTTCTGATCATGTGGGTATTCACCCCCAGCATGTTGAAGGGGCCGCATTTGCTTGGCTAGCGTTTGCTTACCTTCATGATATTACAGGCAATGTGCCGCAAGTTACCGGAGCAAGCAGAGCTGCTGTTCTTGGAGCGCTTTACAAAAAGAACTAGCGTACTAATTTTGCATCAATACGAACATTTCATCGGTTTCCTCAGTTAAAAAGCGAGCCTTTAAAGATTCAAAACATCTTTAATATATAATTTCGCACTAATATCGCCTATTGAATCAATCCAAGTTACATCCACTTATGTATTCACTACGACTAAAGTAGAAACCATAAAGGATACTTAATGACAGATTCAGCATTGTTCCAACCCATAGAGTGGGCAGGAAAGACTTTACAAAATAGAATGGTGCTTGCACCAATGACCCGCGGACGCGCTGGAAACGAAAGCATTCCGAATAAAATCATGGGCGATCAATACGTACAGCGGGCCGATGCAGGCCTTATCATTTCTGAAGCCACATCAATTTCTCCAGAAGGTGTGGGCTGGGTTAATGCTCCCGGTATCTATAACGATGAAATGGTAGAAGGCTGGCGTTCAGTTATTGATCGCGTGCACCAAGCAGGCGGGAAAATTGTGCTGCAGCTATGGCATACAGGCCGCGCATCGCACAGCGACTTTCACAACGGCGAGCTACCTTTTTCAGCATCGGCTATCAAAATTGAAGGCGACGAAATTCATACGCCTAAAGGTAAAAAGCCTTACGAAGTCCCCCGAGCTATGACCGCTGATGATATTCAGCGCACGGTAGAAGATTTCAAAAAAGCGGCGATAAATGCAAAAGCTGCTGGTTTTGACGGTATCGAAGTTCACGCTGCCAATGGTTACCTGCTTAATCAATTTTTAGATAGCCGCAGCAATCAGCGTGACGACAACTATGGCGGCAGTTTAGAAAACCGCTATCGTTTTCTTTCTGAAGTGATGGACGCAGTGCTAAGCGTTTGGCCTGCAGAAGATGTAGGCGTTCGTTTATCGCCTAATGGTGTTTTCAACGACATGGGTGCCGACGACTACAGAGAAACCTTTACGTACGTAGCACAGCAGCTTAACAAGCTGAAAGTTGGTTATTTGCATGTAATGGACGGACTGGCTTTTGGTTTCCACGAGCGTGGCGAGCCAATGACTCTTGCAGAGTTTAGAGCGCTGTTCGACGGCATTATTATTGGGAACTGCGGATACACGAAAGAAGAAGCAGAAAAACGCATTAGCGATGGAGACGGTGACATGATTGCTTTTGGCAGACCGTGGATTACCAACCCTGACCTTGTGACCCGCTTTAAGCACAATTACCCGCTAACCCCCTTTGATGATCCATCTACATGGTATGGCGGCGACGAAGAAGGCTACACCGATTATGAAACCTATCGCGAATCAAGCGGTAAAGACGCTATGTCTTCGTTAACTTAACAGGGGTTGCGTAACCACAGCCTAAGTACGAATTACGAATTACGAATTACGAATTACGAATTACAAAGTAATTAGCGCAGAATTAAGTAAGCGCCAGTAAAAATAAAAAACGCCTATCGTTTAACAACGATTAGGCGTTTTTTGTTAGCGTGTAATTTGACGTAGCCCTTGGGCATGCAGCTTTAGCTAAGCGCTTTTTGTTTACTCGCCAACACGGCCAATTTTTCTAAGCATGACATCCACGCATACTCGTGTTGCTGGCATTCTTCTTGAGTCATAAAACCACTTTGCTCTAATACAACATTAACATGGCCTTCCTCAACTTCATTAAAATGAATGTTTACTGAAGTCATTACAGAGTCTTCTAGGTTATCTTCCCAAGCCCAAGAGAATACCAGTTGCTCGTTAGCTAACAGCGTAACGTATTCCCCGGTTAGCGACATTTCGACTCCGTTAGGCTCCATCATTTTAATGCGGTATCGCCCGCCCTCTTTAAAATCGTTCATCACTTGAGTAACCGAACAATTACCCGGAGCAAACCACTGCGAGAGGTACTCAACTTCATGAAACGATGCATAAATAAAAGGTAGCGACGCGTTGAATGTGACATCTATGGTGAACTGATGCATAAAATGGCCTTTGTCATTTATTTTTAACTCCCTTAAACACCTGGCGTAAGCGTTAAGGGTTCTGCTTTTCTCTTACTGTCGTTATCGACCAGCATCTTTAAATGCTTAAATCTTTAACCCGCGCATTCGCCTACCCTTTTTCCACTCATATTGTTACTTCATACTAGCGCCTCAATAAACTAGCGCCTTTATGAACTAGCGCCGCAATTTCTATTATGCTGTTAACTCTGTGTTGGCGACACTTCGTTATTAACCTTATATTAGCGACGCTAGCCCAGCTCTGTATCTTTAGTATTACAAAATGCATATAACAAAATACACACCATAAATGACACAGAGTAAACTTACTCGCCCATAAGCGACTGCATATTAGGCTTACTGCCAAAATGTTGTGCGCAGACTCTTTCGCTTACCGTTAAATACAGCGCATCAATTGCCTCATTACCCATAAATTTATGACTAAACCCTGGCGTGCTGGCATCAATGAAATGACGAGAAGCCAGTATGAAATGTGCAATAAGCTGTTTTACGTTATCGGTGCCCATCGCAATACGCATGGTAGTAAGCTCAATACCCGCTTTCGACTGCTCGTCTTTGCTTAACTCAGAATGCGAGGTTAACGCAGGGCACAGCACAATCGTGTTGTTCTGACCAATACTCACTTGATGACTAAACGCAGGCTCTAGGGCATCGAAAAAGCGAGTAAATACGTCTTTCGCTAAACCAGCGGGTGCCATATCGATAGTAAATAAGGTGCATGGCCAGCCATGAGCATGCTGTTTCTCCCTAAGTCCTGCATTTTCGTGCTCTGCCAGCCCATGGCAATTCACTCTAATGAGCGGATGAGAGCTTAGAAATGAAGTAAACACTTGTGTATTGATTACCTTTGTCATCATTCTCTGCTCTAACGTTTTCATTCCATTTAATACATCAAACGCTTTTTCAGAGTCTAAGAAAGCGCCCTTGATGTAATACACGTCCCAGAACATGGTTTGCGACCAATCTACACCATCTACACTACTTCCCTTAGGCTGAAACATGCGGTGGCCTTCACCTATCACCACACCCGCAGTTGTTGCGCCACTGCCACATAAGTCCTTGGTATAGCTGTGGACAACATAGTCTGGCCGTGCAGCTTTGTTTTTATGCTGTAGCGGCTGATGCAGTACTGGCGTGGCAAGCGTAGAATCAAGCATTACCAGCGCACCTTCAGCATGCGCAAGCTCACAAATACCAGGCACATCGAGAACATAGCCATGGGGGTTACACGGAGACTCCATGTAAACATGCATTGAAGCGCCATTGTTTAAACGCTCAGAGTGCTGATGCTTAGTGTGTGCCATAAAATCTGCAAAGCTCTCTTTGTCATACCCGTCGAACCACGCAATTTGAATATCCATCCTATTTTCTCTGGCGAAGAAATCGTGAAGAAGCTGATAAACGCCCCCATATACATTTCTAGACACAATTAACACGTCGCCATGACTTAACACGTTCGACAGCATGGCATCAATGGCTGCCATTCCAGAGTTAAAATTCCAAGCAAGGTATTCAGAAGCATAGGGCCCAGCCTCCATGTCCACAATGGCATTCGCCAGGGAAATGTTTGTTGGGTTCAGTAGGCGAGAATATATTTGGTGAGTAAACTCTTTGCCTTGAAATGCATCGTCTACCCACTCTGTGCAGGCATACACGTAAGTTGCTGTTCTCACCACCACCGGTGTCGCTGAAAATAGCGCAGTAACGTTATCAAACATTGGGTAATGACCCTGAGAGCCATTGCCGCTAGACAAACTTTGATAAGTTGCGCGAAATGGGTTTTGTAATGTATCTAGCACCTTGGCAATTTGAAAAGACAAAAACTTTTTAGCATTGAAATAGGCGACCCTGTCTTCTTTGTCCAATGTTTGCAATGTGTTGGTAGTAATATTCCATAGCTCCATTACACTTGATTGTGCGCCATATAGGTGGTGCGCGGTTTGTGCTAAAGCCTTGCCGTAATCGCTAGACGCATCGATGCCAAAATGGCTTAGCTGTTCGCTAACTAAATCCTCTGTGGTATTGGCCTCAGTGGTATTGCGTTTAGGTGAAAGTACTTTAGCGTGTTCAACCGAGATAGAATGATTGTGGGTATTATCCGACTGCATGATAGTTCCATTAAAATAGTGAAATTGGATTAGGACTGTTGGCTAAGCTAAAAAGCAAGCTATTAACTAAAACTTAAAACTATATTTACAATTTGAGAACAAACAGACGTGCGATAGATGAACATGCACTAGGAAAGAAAAGTTTACTTAAGAGTAAAATCTGAATGAATGAAAGCGCTCAAAAACCATTAAAAGTCGCAATTTTAAGCAACGAGGCAGAGCAAATTGCCGACGCTATTCGCGCAAAAGCGGCATTATTACCCGATACTTTTCAGTACATTGATATAGGCATCGCCACTGCGAGCTCCGAGGATATCGACTGTGATAACACCGAAGTGCTGCTTGCAGATCCCAATCTAGCGGCTAGGGTTATTCCGCGCTGCCAGCATTTGAAATGGTGCCAATCTACCTGGGCTGGCAATGCTCCACTTCTCAACCTTGAAAAAACTGACTATGAATTAACGGGGCTAAAAGGCGTATTTGGGGAATTAATGCGTGAGTATGTGTTTGCCTACTTACTGCAGTTTGCGCGAAACATACCCGCATTTGCCGCGAACCAAAACGCTGAGCCACCGGTGTGGCGCGCTGAGACACGCTTTCCCCTCAACGGGTTAACACTGGGTATTATTGGTTTAGGTAATATTGGCCGTGCGCTTATTCCTGTAGCACATAGTTTTGGAATGAAAGTAGTTGGCGTGTCGAGAAGCGCTAAGCCAGTCGAAGGTGCAGACGCCATGTATATGCCTTCGCAAATTACCCAATTTGCAGAGAATGTCGATCACGTTGTTAATCTTATGCCCGACACCTCGCACACCCAGCAGTTGCTCTCTAAAGTCTTCTTTGCTCACCTAAAGCCCCATTCTATTTTAATCAATGCAGGGCGAGGAAGCGCTATAGACGATGACGCATTAATTAATGCGTTAGACGAAAGCCGGCTGGCCCACGCTGTTTTAGATGTTTTTGACCTTGAACCATTGCCAGCTACTCATCCATTTTGGCATCATCCAAAAATAACGGTAACTGCGCACACCGCGGCAGAGTCTCAACCTGAAGATGTGGCACAGGTGTTTTTAGACAATGCCGAGCGCTATCTCAACCATCAACCGCTACGCTATAAACTCGACTTCACTAAGGGCTATTAGAGGTTATCAGCAGTGCAAATTTATGTGCGAGGATCGGTAGCCGTCACTTCAATTTTGTTTTGATGCTTTTCGTAAAACCACAATAGCTCGGGGTAATCTTGCATATCGTGTAGCTCTCGGAACAGTACCCAATCGACTAATGAGTAAAGGCATATTTCGGGGTAATTCCACCCGCTAAAAAGGCCCCTATTTATCTGGTTTGATAACGACGTTAACACTCCCTCTATACGTTCGCTCTGCAAATTGAAGTAAAGTTTCTCCTGCGCGATATCGAAATCAGATCGCTTCAACAAAAGCAGTTGTACAAATGAATCGTTCGCAGCATCAATAAGGGTTAATTGATTTTCAGCCTCCCATGTTAAAGGCTCGTATTGATATTTATCCGCGAGATAGTTGTAGATAATTCGGGAATCAAAAATTATTTCGCTGCCGTCTTCAAGGCAAGGTACTTTCAGCGTGGGGTTACGAGAGGCTAATAGCTCCCTATCTGCACCAGAGAAAATCTGTAAGTTTAAAAACTCGTGATCTATTGAAGCAAGTACAATACGAATACGCCTAACGAAAGGTGACGTAGTAGAGCCATACAGTTTCATAAAAACGTCCTACAGCAAATCCATTATATGGGTAAGTGTAGACACAAAACGTACGGGTTGAAAATAGAATTTGTTGAAAGGATTCATAGAGCAGATACCATAAAGAGAGTAACGTGTACCTGCCCTATTTTGAACTACGCGCGTTATACGCTAAAGCTAGCACCGCATCCACAAGTTGTTGTGGCGTTTGGGTTTTGTACTAAGAATCGAGAGCCTTCTAAGCCATCAACATAATCGACAACACCGCCGACTAAATATTGTAAGCTCATTGGGTCTACAACCAGAGTAACGCTGTCTTTCTCAATGGTCATATCGCCTTCATTGACTTTCTCATCGAAAGTGAAACCATACTGAAACCCTGAGCAGCCGCCACCGGTAACGTAAACACGCAACTTAAGCTCTGTGTTCTCTTCTTCGGTAATCAGCGCTTTAACTTTATGTGCCGCCGCATCAGAAAACTCTATTGGCAACGCCGTTTCGACTGACATATTTACCCCTAACGTTAATTACTTTTCACACATTTTACTATGCCTTGATGTTGAATACACCAGTGCATGTAGCAAATAACATGAGTTTAATTCGGTATAAGTATATGCCCGCTACTCTGGCAAGGTGACGTTTAGCTCTAAAACACTGCAGTCATCGTTGTTATCTAGCTGTACAGACACTTGGTCATCCGCTATTGCCACGTATTTGCGAATAACTTGGATAATCTCTTGCTGCATCATAGGTAAATAATCGGGTTCAGTGCGTTTTCTGCGCTCATGAGCAACAATAATCTGTAAGCGCTCTTTTGCCACCGCCGCTGTACTTGGCTTTTGCTTTTTCTTTAGTAAATCGAAAATGCCCATTACTTACCTCCTAGTAGACGCTTGAAGAATCCTTTTTTCTCAGCATCAAGGAAACGATGTTCAACAGTTTCACCAAGCAGGCGTTTTACGGCGTCGGTATAGGCTTGCCCCGCATTGGCTTCTTCATCAAGAATAACAGGTTGGCCTTGGTTAGATGCTTTAAGCACAGACTCTGACTCTGGGATTACACCGAGTAGCGGAATAGCTAAGATTTCCTCTACATCTGCAACGCTAAGCATTTCTGCTGTTGCTACTCGAGCCGGGTTATAGCGAGTAAGCAGCAAATGCTCTTTTACTGCTTTGCCTTGCTCTGCGCGCATCGATTTACTTTGTAGTATACCCAGAATACGGTCTGAGTCTCGTACCGACGATACCTCAGGATTTGTCACTACAATGGCTTCATCGGCAAAATAGAGCGCCATCTGTGCACCTTGCTCAATTCCTGCTGGTGAGTCACAGATAATAAAGTCGAAGCTTTCTTTCAGTTCGTCTAATACCGCTTGTACGCCTTCAATAGTAAGCGCGTCCTTGTCTCTGGTTTGCGACGCAGGCAGTATAAATAGATTGCTGGTGCGCTTATCTTTAATAAGAGCCTGTTTAAGCGACGCCTCTTTGTTGATAACATTAACGAAGTCATATACGACGCGACGCTCACATCCCATGATAAGGTCGAGGTTTCTCAAGCCTACATCGAAGTCGATAACCACGGTTTTGTGACCTGCCAACGCCAAACCTGTGCTAATTGCTGCACTTGACGTGGTTTTACCCACACCGCCTTTGCCCGATGTTACTACTATAATCTTAGCCATTTACTGTTTTCCTTTGTACGCGCACAAACCGTTAAACCAACGCCTCTATGCGTAATGTATCTTCTTCTAAATATATTTGAGCAGGTTTTTTCCAACATTCACCTTTCACGGTGTCGTGCATAATAAACTGCCCTGCAATTGAAACGAGTTCTGCATCAAGAGACTGGCAAAAAACCCGTGCGCTACTATTTCCTTTTACACCCGCAAGCGCCCTGCCTCGCAGCGTACCGTAAACGTGAATATTACCATCGGCCAATAGCTCAGCCCCTTCGCTGACCGACGCTGTCACTACCAAATCGCTGCCTTCGGCATAAACTTGCTGACCTGAGCGCACTGGGCGCATAATGACTTTTGCCGGTTTTAGAGCAGCGGCTACAGGTGTTGGCTCGGGTTCCGGCGCTTGGTAATTAACTTTTGAATGTGAATTCTGCTTTTCGCTGTCTGCAGTCCCTTTCTTTGCGGGTTCGCCTTTAGACGCGTTTACTTCGCTGTCACTAAACTTACTTTGACTAACATCAGCAAGCCCAAGGTCGTTAATAACAGCTTTTAGCGCTCCCACCTCACCTTTCACTGCCATCGGTTGCAACTGCAAGCGTCGGCAAAGTGCAATAAGTAGTTCAAACTCCGTTGCAGAGAGTGGCTTCATTAGGTGTATTATCAGCGAGGAACGCGTAAAAAACTGAGGTGCACTAGCGACTTTACTCTCTAATTGCGATGTAAATGCATCTGGATCAAAGTCGATTACTTCCAGTACTATGCTGGTGAGCGTAGTACCCTTCATGCGAAAGCACGTTGCTGTCATTTATTTTTCCCGAAAGACTTATAGAACGCTGGCTGTAAAGGCCATAAAACGCTGCGTCACACTTGTATGTTAACTGTATCAAAAATCCCCTTTACAGCAACTATAAAGCGAACATCATTCCCATAAACGTCTACTTAATAGCCAATAAATGCAAATAAAAACGAAAGGCTGTGCAATTGCATCGAAAGGCAGACTTCAATAAATATAATCGATAAGAAAAGCCTTATAGAAAATAGTGGTAGAAACCTTCGCAAAAACGATTATAAAGGCAG
The DNA here is from genome assembly GCF_010500895.1 of Alteromonas genovensis. Classification (GTDB taxonomy): domain Bacteria; phylum Pseudomonadota; class Gammaproteobacteria; order Enterobacterales; family Alteromonadaceae; genus Alteromonas; species Alteromonas genovensis. The sequence continues at coordinate 108,619 of NZ_JAAAWO010000001.1, read as the reverse complement.
TATTTTGGTAGACTGCGAGTAAACCGATTGCCCCATATATCAACTATTTCACTAACGGTTTGACGTTAGCTTTTTGGGGTCGAGCAATGCAGTCAGCTCGTCTTTCGGTATATCCGTCATTGCTTCTGCCACCTCTAAAATAGGCTTATTTTCTTTGTAGGCCACCTTGGCTATTTCGGCCGCTTTGGCATAACCAATCACAGGGTTTAACGCGGTCACTAACACCGGGTTTCGGTAAAGCACTTCTTCTAAAGCCTCTTTGTTAACAGAAAATGTTTTAATTGCCTTTTCACCAATAAGCGAGACGCTGTTCGTCATTAAGGTGATAGAGGAAAGTAAGTTACTCGCTATCATCGGCAGCATAACATTGAGTTCGAAATTGCCAGACTGACCGCCAACGGTAATTGCCCCATCATTACCAATAACCTGCGCACTGGCCATGGCAACAGCTTCAGGTATAACCGGGTTGACTTTTCCAGGCATAATCGAAGAGCCTGGTTGTAATGCTTCTAGCGCTATTTCACCTAAACCGGCAAGAGGCCCTGAGTTCATCCAGCGTAAATCATTGGAAATTTTCATCATGGTGACGGCAAGGGATTTTACTGCGCCTGACAAGCTAACCGCGGTATCTTGAGAGCCAATGACAGCAAAGAAATTTTCTGCTGGGGTAAATTTTAGCTCTGTTAACTCGCTGATGGTATCTGCAAATGTAGCGGCGAAATCTGGGTGGGCGTTGATACCTGTACCTACGGCGGTGCCGCCTTGGGCAAGAGATTGAATCGCAGGTTGATGGGAGCGAAGTGTACTTACCTGTTGTTTAAGTTGCGCCGACCATGACAACAAACTTTGATCCATCCTTATTGGCATGGCATCCATTAAGTGTGTGCGACCTGTTTTGCAGTACTGCGATACTGAACCCGCTTTTTCTTCTATTTGCGCAATCAGTGTCTCAACAGCGGGAATGAGGTGCTTTTCTAATTCTAAGGCCGCACTGACGTGAATAGTGGTGGGTATAACGTCATTCGAACTTTGACCATAATTGACATGATCGTTTGGATGGATAGTCTCGTTAGGGTGAATAGTCTCTTTTAAATAGCGACTCGCTACAGTAGCTATCACTTCGTTGGCGTTCATGTTTGAACTGGTTCCCGAACCCGTTTGAAAGACATCAACCGGGAAATGCGCCATGACATCATCGCTATTAAGTAGCTCATCGCAGGCACTTACAATTACCTTCCCTCTTGATTCGTCGAGGGCTTCAAGTTTCATATTAGCTAGCGCGGCTGCTTTTTTTACGGTGATGAGTGCGCGGATAAAAGGTTCGGGTAATCGCTGACCACTAACTGGAAAGTTATTAATAGCACGCTGTGTTTGCGCGCCATACAAAGCTTCATGGGGTACGTTTAATTCGCCCATACTATCTTTTTCCACTCGCGTTTTAGTCATAGCATTAATCCTTTTTGCAATTCAAACATCTCGTCAAATAAATGGGGTTAAACAAGTAGGGCTAAATAGGTGCATTAAAAAACGCAATTCATCGAGGTATGTTTGCCCTACCTCTAACCTTACAAGTTTGTAATGCTATTTGACGGTTTTGATCACTTTATCTTTGAAACAACTGTATAACAAAGCCAACAAGAAATTAATGATAACTATTATCAATAAGGTGATCTCTCATTAACCCACCGCGTAAAAAAAGTAACAAAATTAGTAGGCTGGCAAGTGCCGCCTCATGTAGTAAAAAAAGGAAAATGTGATGAGAAAATTATTGTTCAGTACAGCACTATCGTGTTCATTGGCTATTGCAGCATTATTAGGAACAACTAACGCGGCGGCGGCAGACGAATGCGCCATAACGGTTGAAAGCAATGATGCAATGAAATTCAACACAGCCAATGTGGTCGTTCCTGCAACCTGTGACGATTTTACCGTCACGTTAAAGCATACGGGACAGTTGCCTAAGCAAGCCATGGGGCACAACTGGGTAATGACGACGAAAGCAGACGGCCAAGCAGTCGCCACTGACGGCATGAGTGCTGGTCTAGCGAATAATTACTTAAAGCCAAACGATGCAAGAGTGATTGGCGCTACAGATGTCATTGGTGGTGGCGAAGAAGCAACAGCAACCTTTTCAGTAAAAGGGCTAAATGCTAACGAAGAATACATGTTCTTCTGCTCTTTCCCAGGCCACATCGGCATTATGAAAGGCACTGTGACGGTCAAAGCGTAGTGCAGTAAAGGTATTAGCCTAGCGCAGTAAAGGTATTAGCCTAGCGCAGTAGACGTATTAGCGAAGCGCAGTAGAGGTAATTAGCCTGACGCTGGAAAACCTAAAAGCCAGTTCGCCCCAAGCGGCTGGCTTTATTAAAGCGTGCTAACTGGGCTTAGTGAAAGGCCATTCATGTTAACTTCTGTTTCGATATCGCTCCAAAGCAGCGTTCGCTCATATTTACCTTTGTTTGTTTTATATCGATACACTGTGGTGGAGAGCAAAAGAGATTCGGGCTCAAAGGTTTTAGGGAGCGAAAAGTCTATGCTCACTGCTTGGAAATAGCGGAAGCGAAACGTAATGTCATCGCCAATAAAGTTATCATCGTTTGACTTATACGCCACGGCATCCCCCGCCAACTCCCCTTTTATGCTCAGCTTAAGCGAGCCGTTGATGACAGATTTCTGCTGAGTAGGCTGCAGCAATACCATTCGCAACTGATAGTTATTATCGCCAAGTGAAAACAGTTCGATATCGTCGGCAACGAATATGCTGTCAGACTTCTCTGGCGCAACTACCCTCTCGTAAAAAGTCAGTAGCTGCTGCTGCTCTTCAAGCTGCTGCTTAATCTCGACAAGTGTTTTTGTAAGAGACTCATTTTCGAGTTGCGTGAGTTCCATTTCTACATCTAACTGATTCACACGCGTGGTCAGCTTATTATTGTCAGTAGACAGGATGGCGATAGTTTCTTTTTGCGCTTTCACAATTAACCCATCGCCTTTGTCTATATAACGCGCTAACTGAAAGCCGAAGCCAAGCATTATCAGCATTAGAAACGCGACTAACAAAGCGAATTTGTGGTTGCCAAGAAGTGTTTTGAGTTGGTCTGTTGTCATGGTTGGCTGTATGTAAATCTTGTTCAATGCTGATTACTGCTAAGACTATATTCTTAACATTATGAAATTTAAGTGGTTGTGGTAAGCTTTATAACACAATTACTTTACTGTACCACATCATGCGCTTTCAGGCTTTACGACAGGAAGTGGCTCACCCACGCACATCGGTTCAATTATGCCTTTTGGGCATTGTTGGAGGAACCCTTGCTGCGCTTATCATTATTCTGTTTCGCCTTTGCGTTGAATGGATACGCGAAAGTGGCGTGGCTACGCTAACATCCTGGCTGGTTCACGATTGGCTAGTGTTACTACTCATGCCGCTTATCAGTGTAGCGATTATTCTTTTCATTGCCTTTTTAACCGGTTTTAAGCATTACCGGCTTGGTATTCCATTCGTTATTCACCGAGTAAAATATTTTTACGGCAACATTCCTTTTCGTACCACAATAAACCAATTTTTTGGTGGCATGCTCGCGCTGGCCGGCGGCTTTGTAGTTGGCAGAGAAGGCCCTTCTGTTCATATGGGAGCGTCTAGCAGCGGGCTATTGGGACAGTGGCTACGCTTGCCCTACAACAGCGTGAGGATACTTGCCGGCTGTGGTATCGCAGCGGGTATTTCCGCATCATTTAATACCCCTTTTGCCGCCGTTATTTTCGTCATGGAAGTGGTATTAAGAGAGTACAAAATTCACATCTTTGTACCTATTATGCTTGCGGCGGCCTGCGGCTCGGTGCTTGCGCGCAGCGTGTTTGGTGAGGTCAATGAACTCTCCTTTCTCTCATTCACCGCGTTTAGTCAGTGGATGTACTTGTACCTAGTGGTACTAGGTATACTACTTGGCATGTTAGCTACCTTGTTCAACCGACAGCTAATGCGGGTGATGACGTGGTTCAGACCGGTGTCTATGGTGTGGCGTTTAATCCTTGCCGCCTGTATCACCGGAACCGTTGGTGCACTACTACCAGAGGCGCTAGGCGCTAACTTTATTGATGTAGAGCACCTGTTTGACAGTGACCCCGGCACACTCTTGTTAGTGTCGGTGCTGGTGTTTAAAGTCATTCTTGCGGTTTTTGCCATTGGGCTTGGGATCCCAGGCGGTATTATTGGCCCGGTGATGGTGATTGGCATGCTCGCTGGCGCAGTGCTGCTATTGCCGCTGTCATACTTTATCGACGTGCCCGAATTTACCAATAGTTTTGCTCTCTTAGGAATAGCAGGCATGCTAACCGCTGTATTGCATGCACCGTTAGCTGCACTTTCTGCCGTAATGGAGCTGTCTTATAGCCCTCAAATTATACTTCCAGCAATGCTGGTGATTGTGCCGGCATACGTTACCTCAACCCAATTTTTTAAAAATCGCTCTATTTTCATTCTCCAGCTCGACTATCAAAACTTGCCTTATGCCATCTCCTCCATTAGAGAAGCATTAGAGAAAACCGGTGTACTGGCAGCCATGAATACAGACTATAAACTGTTTAACGATGCGCCAGAGAAAGCGCTGACCGATCATTTGGAAAAAGAGCCAACCAAAATAGTGGTTCAGCAGTCTAAATTTGAAATTGATGTTCAGTACAAGCTAGTACAATACAATGTGAGCTTGGAACACGACGCTACAGCGCTTAGCTATTACCAAATGGAAGGCCTCAGCGCACAGTCGACACTGCATGAAGTGTATGAACATCTTAAAAAATCGCGTTCTGGCGCAGTTTATATTTACGACCAAGACTATAACGATATCATTGGCGTTATTACCTGGAATATTCTCCAAAGCTTTTTACAGAAGGCAAATTACTAGTATGCACATTTTATGGTTTAAGGCGCTTCATCTCTTTTTTATGTTGGCGTGGATGGCTGGCCTTTTTTATCTGCCTCGCCTTTTCGTGTATCACGCCACGACGACGTCGCAGTTAGTGAAAGACGAATTTAAAGTCATGGAACGACGCCTTTGGTATTTTGTCACCCCCTTTGCGCTACTCACACTGGCCTTTGGCATTGCGCTTATCGTAAGTTATGGCGGCGCATGGTTTAAAGCGTCGGGATGGCTACATATAAAAATTCTTCTTTTACTTGCCATTTATGGCTATCACTTCTATTTATTTAAATTAATGAAGCAATTTGCTCGCGATGAAAATATTCACACGCCACGCTTTTATCGCATTTTAAATGAAGCGCCGGTATTAATTATCTTCGCAGTGGTATGCCTTGCTATTTTGAAACCTTTTTAACATCTAACCCTGCATAGGCACCTCACCCTACACAGAGAGCAAGGTAAATGATTAAGACAATAAGCGGCGAGAAAGATGGGATGAAGAAAGTTCGACTTATTGCAGCTTAATGCGTTCAATTACAGTGTCATACTCAAATCCTGGGTCTATGATAAAGAGGCTGACAGTGACTAGGGCACGTTGCCCTAGTACTACATTATTTGCAGCAATGCTTAGGAACACGAGCTTCACGTTCGTACGTAACGCTAAAATACAGGGAAGACCATGGACGACAGTAATCAACACTTGAAAGAGTTATTGAAGCAAACCGACATTGCATTTAAAGCCCTCATGCGTGAGCCCAACTCGATATCACTTAATCAGCAGTATGAAGAGGCGAAAATAGCGCTCGATACCTACACTACGTCACTCAAACAAACTCTGAGTGACAAATGCCTTCAACAACGACATCGCTAGCTGTCACTACAAGGGCTGAGCCCTAAGACTTATGACCTAAGACTGATTGTCAGTTGACGTATTCTCCGTCGACTTACTAAAGGTCTCGAACTGATTGGGCAGAGCGCACGCCAAATCACCGGCAAGGTTGGTGTAGTCTTTAAGTAATGCAGGTAATTGCTGCATAAGTAAAGGCAAGTTCTCACTAAGTTGAGCGACTTGATCTGCACGTCTTTGCTGATACGCTAACTCTATGTTGGCCAGCGTTGAAAACATCTTCAAACACCGCGTAAGTCGTGCTTCCGGTGGTTCACCTGAGCCCGTTTCAGCATTACTCTCCTTTTTTTCTGCTTGTTGCCACGCGTTTTGCCATACTGATTCCACGTTTTTGTGAACGAACAATAAACCGGTTAGCCATTGTGATAGTGCATAGCTTGGCCGTTTGGTGTCACCTTTAGACTCAACACCATCCACACAATAAGGCGGCAGTGCAATACGGCCTTGGCGCATATAGTCTAAATGAGAACGCAAGCCATTCATCAGTGTATCGGCCAAAATATCCACATCGCTGTCTACTAATCGACTAGAGCCACTTTGAATAAGCCAAGGCATCCATTGTTCTGGCATCGGAATTTCAGGACATGCAGCAACGGCAAAGATCATTCCATCCACCTTCTCTACGCAAGGTAACACGCTGCAAAAACTGTCTTGTTCTATTACAGGTTTTATAAATTCTATCGGTAATGGCTCATTCACGGCGTCTTCTCATTTTCGTTTGCGTTATGATTTTTGAAACGTTAGGCTGCGCGCCTTTTTTAACATTGATATCAAATAGCGCAGACTGCTTTTTATGTTTCGGCCCTGTCTACCTATTGTCTGTCTAGCTGTTATCATACTAGGGCGTGTTGAACTTTGCTGTACATTTTCGCAGCGGTCTGTGAGCTATTTAGACAAGGCGAATGGTTGAAGGTCTAGCGGGCTAAATCGAAACCATTTAACGCAGGATAAATAGCTCACAGGCGCTGCCCGAAGGGGGCGTTGTGGAAGCATTTTACTCTTTGTCGCCGCTTTTTTATTTGGGCCCTTTGACTTAGCCCACTAGGCCTACAGGACTGTTTCGGGATTAAAATGCTTCCATTTAGCCCAAAACTCGTACAACAAAGATAAACACGCCCTGGCAAAACATAACTAAGAGTCGTTGCAAATGGCAAAAGATAAATCAGGATATATCATCGCAGCCGCCTTTATTGGCCCCGGCACTGTTACCACCGCCAGCTTAGCAGGCGCAAACTTTGGTTTTCACCTTGTATGGGCGCTGATTTTTTCTGTTTTCGCAACAATTGTTTTGCAAGATATGGCCGCTCGACTCGGTGTTGCAACGGGTCAAGGCCTTGCCGGTGCTATGAAAGACATGGCCTATAAGCCGTGGCTGAAAACCTTGTTTGTTGTGCTTATTGTGAGTGCCATTGGTATTGGAAATGCCGCTTACGAATCTGGAAACTTAACAGGAGCCGCTATTGGTCTTGATGCATTTGTCAGTATTGGTATTGGCCCCTGGGCCAGTATTTTAGGCGCTATTGCCATTATTCTACTGTACTCTGGTAGCTACCAGTGGATAGAAACCGTGTTGGTCTATTTGGTCTTTATTATGGCTGGGGTATTTTTAATAACCCTACTCGTAGCCAAACCCGACCTATCGGCTATGTTCAGCCAGTTAACATCACCAAAACTTAATAGCGACGCCATTACTACCGTGCTGGCGTTAATCGGTACAACCATTGTCCCCTACAATTTATTTTTGCACGCTAGCCTGGTCGCTAAATCCTCTAAGGGACAAGATAAGCAACAGGCGGTTGTGGCCTGTCGAAGCCAGTCAGCAAGAGCCATTAGCATGGGCGGCCTTATTACGCTTATTGTAATGGCAACCGCTATGATGGCATTTTTCAATCAAGCCGCCACCATGGATGCTAGTAATATGGGTGAGCAGCTAAAGCCGGTTCTAGGTGATAAAGCGCAGTGGTTCTTTGCCTTAGGTTTATTCTCAGCGGGTTTAACTAGCGCGATTACCGCACCGTTAGCTGCGGCCTATGCTGTAACAGGTGCATTAGGCTTAAGCGATGACATGAAGAGCAAAAGCTTCAAAGCGGTGTGGATGGTGATTATTTTGGTTGGGGTAAGTGTGGCCGCTCTTGGCTTTAAACCTTTACCAGCCATATTGTTCGCCCAGGCGACTAACGCGCTGTTACTTCCTGTTATCGCTATTTTTCTACTGGTAGTTATGAATAAAAGTCAGGCTTTAGGCGCGTTTAAGAACTCATGGAAGAGCAATGCTGCCGGTATTATTGTGGTGAGCACCGTTGTAGGGTTGGGCTGCTATAAATTGATCAATGTTTTTAGCTAGTCTACTTTTTATAAAAGCACTTTGAGCTTTATAAAAGGTTTAGCTGCACCATGGACGAAACAGGCGCAGCGAGTTATACCAACGTGATATCAACACAATTTCACGCAACTCAGTATCACCAAAAAACAAAGCCTTGTCGTGATGACAAGGCTTTGTTAACAAGGCTCTCTTCGTTTAACTTATAGCGCAAGGGCTAATTTAGACGTTCTTTCTAAATGCTCTTTTATATAATCTTCTAAGCGCCCAGACGAGCCAATATATCCTCTAACATGGCACGACTACAGCCAAAGTTTATTCGAAAATGGTCAGCCTTGTGAAAGTCTATGCCCGGAGATGGACCCACCCCTTTTTGTTCTGCCCACGTTTGCACATTGTCAACGCCTAGCCCACTTGCATCGACCCATGCCAAAAAAGTAGCATCCGCTTTGAGCATGCTAAGCCCGTCGATATTATTGATAGCCTCAAACACTCTGTCTCGATTGCCACGAAGGTAGTCAAGTTCTTGCTCATGCCAGTCGTCACATTGTGTGAAAGCTGCTTCAGTGGCGGCTAAGCCCATCACATTGACCCACGGGACAATGCCTGCTGCCGCGTTAGTGAATGACTGTCTAAGGGCTCTACTTGGAATGATGGCGAAAGACGTTCCAAGACCTGCAATGTTGAACGTTTTACTTGCCGCCATAAGGGTAACGCTGTTGTCAGCGAGTGACGCTTCGCGACCGGCTGGAATATGCTTCCTCCCTTCCTCTAAAATGAGATCGCAATGAATCTCATCAGAACACAGTTTCACATTATTTTTGCTGCAAATATCAGCTATTCGGTCTATTTCCGCTTGTGTTAACACCGTACCTACAGGGTTCATGGGGTTACACAAAATAAAGAGCGTACATTTTGGATCGGCAGCTTCGCGTTCAAGGGCATCAAAATCGAGTGTGTGACGGGGATTATCACCATCACTTGTAGAGTCGATAACCGTACCAATATCCACCCTCTCTAATCCGTTGAGCTTGGGAGCAGCTAAAAGCGGCGGGTAGTTAGGGGTTTGAATGAGTACTTTGTCACCCGCATTGCAGTATGCTTTACACGCTGTGTTAAACGCCGGCACCACACCTGGCGTCCATACCAACCATTCAGGTTCAATATGCCAATCGTGTTTTTCTTTTAACCAACGGATTACTGCATTAATAGCACTGGTGTGTTGTGCAGGAAGCATGTAACCCATGTTGCCATGTGCAACTTGCGCCGAAATGGCATCGAGTATGGGCTGGGCACAAGAAAACTCAGTATCCGCTACCCAAGCCGGAATAATGTCTTTGCCCTTATATTTCTGCCATTTAAATGAATGGGTATCTTTACGAGAAGGAGTATTATCAAATAATGCGCTCACACTACATCCTGTTGCCGAGAAAGTTATGCGTTGAGTGTAAATTTTTGCATCATGAGAAACTAGGGCAAACACCAAGTTTCCCTATAACAATTTGTACTTAATTAGGACTAGCTGGCAAGTAATGGAGAGAATCGAGGTTAGCAATTGCTCAATTTAACGCTGCTGTCACTTTGCTAGAGGTTGCCACAAGTTCTTCCATTCTAATTGGTTTAGCGAGGAAGCCAGCGACCTTTAGTTTTACAGCCGCTAACACAAGCGCCTTATTCGGGTCGGCGCTTATCAGCAGAAAAGGAATATCTAACCCTTTCGCACGGCATACCTTTAACAGGCTTAACCCGTCATAATCAGGCATGACCTGGTCGCTTATAACCAGATTGAGAGAATCGGGGGTTTGCTGTAACAGAAAATCTCGGGCTAATTTGCTTCTGCTAAATGGATAAACCGTCGCATTAAGTTCAGTTTCAAGAGTGACAGTGATTAAATCGAGAGTGACGAGATCATCTTCAATAACGGCGACAGATAGCATTACAAACCTCTCAAAAATGCCCTTTAGTTAGGCAGTCCATAGCAACAATAGCTTAAAGTGTAAGGTCAAATAGCCAAAATGGCTACTCGCCTTTGGTAGAAGTTTGCCAATTCTTTCAACCACTGCGCTTTTAAATATCGTACTGTCAAACGCCATGCTTTCAAACATCATAGCTTTAAACGTTATCGTTTTAAGCACCCTGCATTCAAATATCAGAGAAGCAAAAACAAAAATGCCAACACGAGGTTGGCATTTTTTAACATTTAAGCGATGAGGTTATCGCGTTAACTATTTTGGCGCTCGTGATGCACGCTTACGTTCGTTTTCTGTAAGCAACTTCTTACGAATACGAATAGATACAGGCGTAACTTCTACCAATTCATCTTCATCGATGAACTCTAAAGCTTGCTCTAGAGACATTTTGATTGGTGGTACAAGTGTTTGCGCTTCATCAGTACCAGAGGCACGAACGTTAGTAAGCTGCTTACCTTTCAAGGCGTTTACCGTTAGGTCATTGTCACGGCTGTGAATACCGATAACCATACCTTCGTAAACTTCAACACCATGACCGATGAACAAACGACCACGTTCTTGAAGGTTAAACAATGCGTTAGTTAGTGCTTTACCGTTAGCGTTGGCAATTAGAACACCGTTTTTACGCTTACCAATAATGCCGCCTTTGTAAGGGCCGTAGTGGTCGAATGAATGGTATAGCAAACCAGAACCAGAGGTCATGGTCATAAATTCTGTTTGGAAACCGATAAGACCACGACTTGGAATAATGAAGTCGATACGAACACGACCTTTTCCATCTGGAGACATATCAGTCATTTCTGCTTTACGAAGACCAAGCTGCTCCATAATAGAACCCTGATGCTGTTCTTCACAGTCAACGGTCAGTGTTTCAAACGGTTCAGTTGTTTTACCGTCTTCTTCTTTCAGAATTACTTCTGGGCGAGAAACAGCTAGCTCGTAGCCTTCACGACGCATATTTTCAATCAATATGCCTAAGTGAAGTTCACCACGACCTGATACGCGGAATTTATCCGGATCAGCCGTTTCTTCAACACGTAGTGCAACGTTGTGAACAAGCTCGTCGTTCAAACGCTCAAGAATGTTACGCGACGTTACATACTTACCTTCTTTACCAGCAAAAGGTGATGTATTTACTTGGAACGTCATGGTTACTGTTGGCTCATCTACCGATAGTGGTGGAAGTGCTTCAACGGCATTAACGTCACAAATTGTGTCAGAGATTTTCAGTTCACCAAGACCAGAGATAGCGATGATATCGCCCGCATTCGCGCTGTCTACTTCGTGACGGTCTAGACCAAGGTAGCCATATACTAGGCCAACTTTTCCGTTGCGCGTTTTACCATCAGCAGTAACGATAGTTACCTGTTGGTTAGTTTTAACTGATCCGCGGCTGATACGACCTACACCGATTACACCCACATACGAGTTGTAATCTAGCTGTGAAATCTGCATTTGGAAACCACCGTTGGCATCAGCATCTGGTGCAGCAACTTGGTCAACAATAGTTTGGAAAAGCGGAGTCATATCTTCTGACGGTGTGTCAGCATCGTTAGACGCCCAACCGTTTAGTGCAGAAGCATAAACAACTTGGAAATCAAGCTGCTCGTCAGTAGCGCCAAGGTTATCGAACAAATCAAATACTTGATCCATTACCCAATCAGGACGAGCGCCTGGCTTGTCGATTTTGTTGATAACAACAATAGGCTTAAGGCCTTGAGCAAACGCTTTTTGAGTAACAAAGCGCGTTTGCGGCATTGGACCTTCTTGGGCGTCAACAAGCAGCAGCACTGAGTCAGCCATTGACATTACACGCTCTACTTCACCACCGAAATCAGCGTGTCCAGGAGTATCAACAATGTTGATACGGTAATCTTGCCAGTTAATTGCAGTATTTTTCGCCAAGATGGTGATACCACGTTCTTTCTCGATGTCGTTCGAGTCCATAACGCGCTCTTCTTGTACGCCGCGAGATTCCAACGTTCCAGATTGCTGAAGAAGCTTATCTACCAAGGTAGTTTTACCGTGGTCAACGTGGGCGATGATTGCGATATTACGCAACTTACTTATATCAGTGGTATTCATGCTTATATAGAGCCTGTATAAATCGATACATACCAACACGGTATGCATGAGATTTCGTGCAAAAATGCAGATGGAAATTTTGCGCGGATTGTACAGAAAAAACGCGCCGTTTGCGCATCTTTTTTTACTTTGCAGTGAATGTTTACAGTTACCTTATGGTTTTAAAGGCCTTTAGCCCGATTTACCTCGCACCATAACTCCGCGCGCACTAGAAAAACGGTGGAAAGGGATGAAAAAGTATTCTAGTCTAAATCTCTAGGCGCCTGCACGCTGCACCAAAAAGTAGCCATTTGGCACCAAAATAGTGCAGAAGGAATCATAAATTCCGTATTTATCCTTTCTCACGTCACAAAATACGGCGGTTGGATAGATGGCATGATTATCGCTTTCACATTTTCACTGTTGGAGCGAGCCTGATCGCTCTGCATTTTTACATTAAACCTGGAGGACACGATGTCAATAGAAAAGGCATTAGAGCTGATTAAAGAAAGCGAAGCGAAGTTTATCGATTTACGTTTTACCGATACTAAAGGTAAAGAACAACACGTATCTATTCCTGCGAGCCAAGTTAATGACGATTTCTTTGAAGAAGGAAAAATGTTCGACGGTTCTTCAATCGCCGGATGGAAAGGTATCAACGAATCTGACATGGTTCTTCTTCCAGACGCAGACAGCTGCGTAGTTGACCCTTTCGCAGAAGAAACGCAAGTTAACATTCGTTGCGATATCGTAGAGCCTACTACTATGGAAGGTTACGAGCGCGACCCACGTTCTGTTGCTCGCCGCGCAGAAGAGTACCTTAAATCAACAGGTATCGGTGACACGGTATTCTTTGGTCCAGAGCCGGAGTTTTTCTTGTTTGACGACGTTCGCTTCCATACTGACATGGCGGGTTCGTTCTACAAAATTGATTCATCAGAAGCAAAGTGGAATTCAGGCGAAGAGTTTGAAGGCGGAAACATGGGCCACCGCCCAGGTGTGAAAGGCGGTTACTTCCCAGTGCCTCCAGTAGATTCAGCACACGATATCCGCGCTGCAATGTGTATGGTTATGGAAGAGATGGGCCTTGTTATTGAAGCGCATCACCACGAAGTAGCGACAGCTGGTCAAAACGAAATCGCGTGTGAATTTAACACTCTTGTTAAGAAAGCCGACGAAATTCAAGTGTACAAATACGTAGTTCACAATGTGGCACACGCATACGGCCAAACAGCGACCTTTATGCCTAAGCCACTTGTTGGCGACAACGGTTCTGGTATGCACTGCCACCAGTCTATCTCTAAAGATGGCAAAAACATTTTTGCGGGCGACAAGTATGCTGGTCTTTCTGAAGAAGCGCTTTACTACATTGGCGGTATCATTAAGCACGCTCGTGCAATTAACGCGTTTGCTAATGCATCAACTAACTCGTACAAGCGTCTTGTACCTGGATTCGAAGCACCGGTAATGCTTGCTTACTCTGCACGTAACCGTTCTGCATCTATTCGTATTCCTTATGTAACAAGTGACAAAGCACGCCGTATCGAAGTTCGTTTCCCTGACCCAACAGGTAACCCGTACCTTGCATTTACTGCAATGCTTATGGCTGGCCTTGACGGTATCAAAAACAAGATCCACCCTGGCGATGCTATGGATAAAGACTTGTACGACCTACCGGCAGAAGAAGCAGCTGAAATTCCAACAGTGGCGAGTTCACTAGAAATGGCGCTAGACGCACTGGATAGTGACCGTGAGTTCCTTACTGCTGGCGGCGTAATGACAGATGACATGATTGATGCGTATATCGACCTTAAGTCAGAAGAAGTCACAACGCTTAACATGACAACTCACCCTATCGAGTTCGACATGTACTACAGCGTTTAATATCGTATCTACACAGATATTTTATTAGAACAACTATTAAAGCCCGCTTATGCGGGCTTTTTTATTGTCCAAACATTATCTATTATGAAGACACACTACTTTCAGGAATAACTATCATGACTCATCTAACAAAACGCGCTTTGCAGCTTTTATCGTTGTCGTCATGCTGTTTGCTCCTGAGTACGCAAAGCGCACTAGCATGGCAAGATGCTCAAAATGCACCAGAACAGCCACCCGCCAAGAGCGCCCCACAAATATATAAGGTGGTTAACGAAGACGGCTCAGTGACCTATACCGATACGCCACCACCTAATGCAGATATCGTTGAACTCGATGTAAAAACCCGCAATGTGGTGTCTGCGATGAAAGTACCTAAACCACAAAAAAGTAAAATTACAAAGAAAAAGCCAGACTACAGCGTCAGTATTACCAGCCCCGCTCCCGAAGCCACGATTAGAAACAATGCGGGAGACTTTGTAATAAAAGCGTCGCAAAACAGTGCATCAAAGGCGCCTTTGTATCGCTTAGTGTTTGATGGCGCCCCAATTCAGCGCAACTCTTCGGGTATATTTAAGCTAGAAGGTATCAATCGTGGAGCACACGATTATAAAGTTGAACTTACTAACAATACGGGCAAGACTCTTGCATCGTCTCCTATACAAACCCTTTATCTACATCAGGCATCGGTGTTTATTAATAACAACTAGCGTGCAGTCCTTGCAAACAAGCGCACCACGGCGGTTCATTCAAAATATTTTTTGAGAGAATTCGAGGCGGTCTTCTTAGCTGTACGCTACAATGCACAAACTTGGTGCAAAGGAGACATGCTCGGATGGTATCTACCGAGTCAGAGACACAGCTGCTATTAAATAGTTTAAACACAGCGCTCGTTACCGTTGATAGGAGCCTGCGCATTGTTTACGCCAACCATGCTGGTGAGGCGCTATTTGAAACAGGGATGAAACAACTTCAAGGGCACTTTCTGCCAGACTTCTTTTTGCCTGATACTATTGAAACCACACGACTTAAAGCGGCTATAAGAAAAGGCGAAGACTTTACTGAAAACGAAATAAAGCTCGCGTTTAAAGATAACCGCTATGTGTCTGTTGATTTAACCGTAACAAATATCACTACGGCAAATGGGCCCGGCCTACTTTTTGAAGTTAAAAGAATTGATCAGCAAAAGCGAATTACCCGAGAAAACCTGCAAAACGCCCAACATTATGCGGCGCGAGAACTTGTGCGAGGCCTAGCTCATGAAATCAAAAACCCGTTAGGGGGCATTCGCGGCGCAGCCCAGCTTCTAGAAAAAGAGCTACCCGAGCAGCATAAAGAATTCACCCGCATGATTATTGAGCAATCTGATCGCTTGCGAACATTAGTTGACAGATTGTTAGGCCCGAATTCCCTTCCCCGCTTCGAGATGAGTAACGTGCATCAAGCGCTAGAGAAAGTTCGAAGCCTGATGTTGGTAGACTCTGTAAATCCAATATCAATTGTTAGAGATTACGATCCGAGTATTCCCGATCTAAGAATCGATCCGGATATGATTCAGCAGGCAGTGTTGAACATCGTCAGAAACAGCATTCAGGCGTTAAACGAGCACAATACGCCAAACCCAGAAATTCAATTGATCACGCGTATCGAGCGCCAGATGACCATTCAGTCAGAGCGCCATGCATTAGTGGCTAAAGTTAAGATTATCGATAACGGGCCGGGTATTCCAGCAGATATCAAGGACACGTTATTTTATCCCATGGTAACCAGTAAGCAGAATGGATCAGGCTTAGGGTTATCAATATCGCAAACCCTTATTAACCATCACGGCGGCAAGATAGATGTGGATAGCCACCCGGGTTATACAAAATTCGTGATATACATTCCAATTAACAGCAAGGAGACAGGCGATGACGAATGAATCGGTATGGATTGTCGATGACGACAGTTCAATTCGTTGGGTGCTGCAAAAAGCCTTACAGGCAGCAGATATCAGCTGCTTAAGTTTTGAAAACCCTGAAGACTTGCTACGTCAAATCCAAAGCGGTCAAGCCCCTGAAGTGATTATATCGGATATACGTATGCCGCAGATGGATGGCATGACGTTATTAAATGAAGTACACAGCTCTCATCCGTTGCTTCCGGTTATTATTATGACTGCGCATTCAGATTTAGACAGCGCTGTGAACGCTTATCAAAAAGGTGCGTTTGAGTATTTACCGAAACCCTTCGATATAGATGAAGCCGTAACACTGACCCAACGTGCATTAGATCATTCCAGAGAGCAGTCTTCAGCCACTAAGGTACAGCCTGATGAAGTGGTCACTGAAATCATTGGTGAAGCCCCTGCAATGCAGGAAGTCTTTCGCGCTATTGGCCGACTTTCGCGCTCATCAATCAGTGTGCTCATAAACGGGCAATCTGGAACAGGTAAGGAACTTGTTGCTCATGCCCTTCACAGACACAGTCCACGCTCACACAAGCCGTTTATTGCATTAAACATGGCAGCCATTCCCGCTGACCTCGTAGAGTCTGAATTATTCGGGCACGAAAAAGGGGCGTTTACCGGTGCACAAGCAGCCCGCCAAGGAAGATTTGAACAGGCCGATGGTGGAACTCTGTTTCTCGATGAAATTGGCGACATGCCGTTAGACGTGCAAACCCGGCTTTTAAGGGTGCTTGCTGATGGCCAGTTTTACCGAGTCGGTGGTCATCAATCGGTGAGCGTTGATGTAAGAATTATTGCAGCAACCCATCAAAATTTAGAAATTAGGGTTGCTGAAGGTAAGTTTCGCGAAGATTTATTTCACCGTCTCAACGTAATTCGTGTGCACCTGCCCTCACTTTCTGAGCGCCGGGAAGATATTCCGCTGCTGACTCGTCACTTTTTGCGTCGCGCTGCAAAAGAGCTCGATGTTGACGCCAAAAGCATTAGCAAAAACGCTGAGCGAGTTATGTCGCAATTACCGTGGCCCGGTAACGTTAGGCAACTAGAGAACGTATGTCGCTGGCTTACCGTAATGGCAAGCGGGCAGGAAGTCATACCGAGCGATTTGCCCCCTGAAATTCACAGCGATGGTAGTGTCGAAACCGCTGCCGCAACCGTGGGCGACTGGCCCGAGCTTCTTGCTAATTGGACAGACAAACAGCTAAGAGATGGCCGCAATGACATACTAAACGACGCCATGCTGACATTTGAAAAAGTGATGCTAGAGCGTGCTCTTCAGCACACCCACGGTCACAAACAAGAGGCGGCCAAGCGATTGGGATGGGGGCGCAATACTCTTACTCGTAAATTAAAAGAGCTTGGGATTAACTAGGGCGTATTGCTCAAAAGTTTTCTTATATTCTACACAAGAGTAACAAAAGGGCTTAATGCCCTTTTGTTAATAAGCCCGTCATGCCTTGATTAAATAAGCGTACCCACTTCATACTGAACTGGCCTTTCGCTTGTTTATTGATATGAATAACCGCGTCTTTTTTCGACATTACTTTGTCTTCACTGTGCGCTCTGGCATGCGTTAGGGCATCATACGTATCAATAATTGCTAACAGCTTTGCGCCTTCACAAATATCGTCTTCTTTTAAGCCCAGAGGGTATCCTGAACCATCAGTACGCTCATGGTGCTGCATAACAATCTTTCTCGCTAAATCCCATTCGTCTAAATGCTCCAGCAATCGGGCACTTTTGTAAACGTGAGAACGCATCAAATTAAACTCGTTTTCACTCAAGGTATCGCCCTTGGTGAGCAACTTCATGGGCATAAACGCCATGCCAAAGTCGTGAACATAGCTGGCCACCGCGAGCTGGTCTTCATCAATGATATTATCGGCAACGTCGTTGATATACATAGCCAGTTTAGCGATGCGATCGCCCTTACCCGCCCAGAAGTTTGAACGGCGCTCTACCGTTTGCATTAGTTCTCTAAAGAACAAGACATCTTGCTTCTTTTCACTGCTAATGTCTTTTGGAATACCCGTGGATGCCAGTACGGGGGCTTTTACTTGGCCTGCGGTAGTCGCAGTGCTGTCATTTTTTGCTACATCGAGAGCCGGATTTAACAGTAATACTGCGTCGGTAAGCAGGCGCTCGTGTTCAGTTGAGTTTTCGGGTGACACTCGACTTATCGCAAGCACTAACTGCTCGTGAAGCGTGTTGTCATAGTCAGCTTTACCCCGCTGCATCACTTCTTCAACAAACGCTTTCACCCTGTCCATGGTTAACAGAACTAGATCGCTCATGGTGCTGGTGTAATCAACTTGGCCTTTGCGAAGAAAGTCGAGTAAGTCTTCTACGTGCTGCAGAAGTGGGATCATAGGAGAAAAGTTAACTAGCCCTAAGTCGCCCTTAATAGTGTGGATTGAGCGAAACAGAGCCCGTTGCAATTCGTTGTCTGCAGGGCGTAGCTCAAGTTCGATTAACGTTTGCTCACTTGACTCATAGAGTTCGTTAATTTCTTCCATGAGATCTGCAAGAATATCTTCTTCTAGTTCGTCAGGGGTAAATGTCAACATACTTATTGGTACCAACTACGGTTAGGATGCACGATCTTCTCTATTGTAATGGGCTATCGATAAAAATGCTTCATACTAAAGGTGATAAAACATCGTTTTAACGCAATTCGCTTAGGCCGTGTTTACTTTTGCTGACAGCATGATTTTGAATTTAAGCGGTTTGCCACCTTGATTGCTTTAAAAACACATTGAAACACACCCATGTTGAGCTAAACCTGTGTAACGCACAAAGTCACGAGGCGCAGCCGTTAAGTGTAGACTACATTATAAACTTCACTATAAAAACTCATCGGACAAGTGTACGCTGAAATTTCTTCTATACTGCGCGCACAATTATTCGCTAGGAGTTGTTTTGATAGCATTGTTTCGTATTCCCATTCTTCTTATCGCATTCTTGGTTATTAACCTAGTGCTGCTATTCGTCTGTATTTTACGCCCGTTTCACAAAGATAACGTTCAGGCCGCTGGTGCACTGTATTCTCAAATGGCCAAGGTTGTGGGCTTAACAATTATTATCAAACGAGATCCAGCGGTGAAACTGAATGAGCCCTATGTGTTTATCGCGAATCATCAAAATAGTTTTGACATAATGACCATTTGCAAAGCCGCACTCCCCGGGGTTGTCACCATTGGTAAGAAAAGCCTCAAGTGGATCCCTATTTTCGGTCAAATATACTGGCTATCAGGCAACATCATGATAGACCGCAAAAACTCTGGCGCAGCCAGAAACACCCTCGATATCGCTGCAAACCGCATTGCCAAAAAGAAAACCTCAGTGTGGCTGTTTCCAGAGGGCACCCGCAGTAATGGGCGAGGAATCTTGCCTTTTAAACAAGGCGCGTTTCGTTTGGCAAAAACCACCAATGAGCCAGTGGTGATGGTGACGGCGAGCAACCTACACAAGAAGGTTCGCTGGAATAAGTGGAACAACGGCATCGTTCTTATCGACATTAGCGCTCCCCAGCCTTTAACCGAAGAGCACTCTATTAAAGAGTGGATGGGAATATTTAACGAGCAAATGAAAGAAAAGTTCGAACAGTTGAATGAGCAGGTCGATGATTTAGAGAAAAGCAGGTAAACTTGCAGCCAATTTCAATGCATAGGTTAGGCCGAAAAAATGAATCAATTTGACGAAAGAGAAGAGTGGTATGAATTCAATCAAGAAACGATTGATGCACTGCTAGAAGATGGCAGCCAAGCCGATGCCGATTACGCCATTGAACATCATTTTGCGAGTACCGACTTCGATGTGCTAGAAAAAGCAGCCGTAGATGCTTTTAAAGCGGGCTTTGAGGTTTCTGATGCCGAAGAATTAGTGCTAGACGATGGCGAGGAAGTGTTTTGCTTCGACGCTGTGGTGGAACGCAAACTCGATATCAACCTGCTTAACGAAGACATTGATAAGCTGTTAAAGATAGCCGACAAGCACGATGTTACCTACGACGGTTGGGGCACCTATTTTGAGCCTCGAGAAGACGGCGTAATGGATGGTGAAGGTGAAGAAGAATACCACCACTTAAACGACTAGCACCCTTTCTATTTACCCACGGTAACTCGCTAGCGTTAATAGGTAAAAAAAGCGCTAGCTAGCCGTAAAATCCAGCTATTAAGTTTCGCTTCAGCTTTGGTTCATCTTTTTCCGTCAACAATGACAATGTCATTATTGATTGGAAAAGGATGTACACATGAAATTATTATCTGTTGTCACCGCACTACCCAAAGCTGCTTCTTGTAGACGTAACCCATGCAGCAACAGTTCTCATAGCAGCGCCATTAATAGAAGAAGCAAGCCAGGCGTTAGCACTCCCCTTTTTAAAGTATTATCGGCACTCACATTTTTAGCACTACCTGTGACATACGCCAATGCGGAAAATACTGAAGAGAGTGCTGCAGCAAGCACCTCTGCTAAAAAAACGGTAACGTCTAAAGAGTACCGCTATAACCAGCCTTATATTGGAACAGAGCAAGCCGCCGTAAACGAGAATAGCGAGCATGCAAGCGGGAAAGAAGCGCCTCAAGCTCCAAGCCAAGCTAACGCTGAAGCGTTGCCAACTCAGTCTGGCAAGTATGAAAGCGACGCTGAAGCTAACGCCGTCTCTACAATGAGTATTCCAAACACCTCACTCATTGGCTCAAAACAAGCTGCCCGTGTTGAGCAGCATGCAAATACAACAAAATCATCAAGTGATATTGTTATTAGCAGTGTGAATGAGTTTTGGATTTACGATAGCTGGGTAAGCCTGCAGCATGATTTAGATTACGACGGCTACTTCTCTACGTTTTCGGTGGAATTTGATGCCGACACAATTTTTGTCGACGCGCCTGTCTACGCAGTGCTTTATTTGGGTCAAAACGGCGTCTATGACGCAATACATGTGTCATCAGAATTCTTTATTTTTGGCGAAGACTCAAGCGACAGCTTTGTGATAGAAAGTACCTTAGTGTCGGGATTTCCCTCTTACGATTACGACATTTTACTAGAACTGTACGATGCGCAAACTGAGCAGTTTGTAGCGTTCTCTGACGGTTACGACAACGCTGAGTTTGCTTTCGTACCGCTAGAAAGTGAAACCAACGAGTATATTGTAGAAGACACAGTCGTAATTGTTGAAGAACACGGTGGTTCCATGTCGTGGCTCGCGCTTTGTTTTATTATTAGCGCAGCAGGGCTGAGAATTTTTGCAGCGGGTGCGTTGCGAAATTGACTTAAACGCTAGGACACGCCCTCGTTTCAAAACCTATTGGTAACTTTAATAAATCAGTGCCACACTATAAAAAGTTAATGCTTTGAAAGTGATAGTAGGGACATGACACAAAAGAAAAGTACACCATCTGTCTTCACTCGCCGCAGCGTGATCAAAGGAAGCCTCGCGCTTGGTATCACGGCCGGGGTTACTCCGTTTGCCATTGGTAAGCCTAAACCCACGCTTAAGGTAATGGGAACCCACGTAACGCTTCAGGAGGCCATAAGACAGCAGGCAATGGAAGATTTGGGTATTAATATTCAGTTTAAGCCCGGCGGCAGTGCAACCGTGCTGCAAAAAGCATCGATGGACCCTACTTCTTTCGATTTGTACGAGCAATGGTCTAATAGTATAGGCGTACTGTGGCGTGCAGGTGCTATTCAGCCTATTGAGAAAAAACGCATTGGATATTGGGAAGAAATTAACAATCTGTCTAAAACCGGTAAACTCACCGCGAATGCGCGAATGGGTGCAGGAGATGCCCCTCATAAAATTTTAAATATTCAAAATGATGGTACTTTAGGTGCTAACTCTACGGATGAAGTCAGCTTTCTGCCCTACGTGCACAACGTCGATTCTTTTGGTTACGATAGAAGACGTTTACCTAAAGATATGCAGGGCGAAGCTGAAAGCTGGGGATGGCTGCTAGATAGCCGTTACTCGGGAAGCGTTGCTATTGTCAATGACCCCACTATCGGTCTTTTCGACTTAGCGTTAGCCGCCCAAGCTAAGGGCTTTGTGACATTCAACGATATGGGCGCCATGACTGAGCAGGAACTTGATAACTTGTTTAGCGTGTTAATTGAGCTGATGCAGCTTAACCATTTCAACGGTTTTTGGACTTCCGTACCGGAATCGGTGCAGTTTATGAAAAGTGGCAGAGTGGCTATTGAAAGTATGTTTTCGCCTGCGGTGTCAGCACTCAACGGGCAAGATATACCAGTCACCTTTGCTACGCCTAAAGAAGGGTATCGCGGATGGCATGGCGTGATGTGCCTCTCCTCTGCCTCCACAGGGCGCAGTAAAGACGTAGCCTATGAATATATGAACTGGTGGTTGTCGGGCTGGCCTGGCGCATTTATCGCCAGACAGGGGTACTATATCTCTAATCCTCAGCGCTCAGCAAAATACCTATCTCGTGCTGAGTGGGATTATTGGTATGAAGGTAAACCCGCATCCTCTAACCTCACCGGGACAGACGGTAAGGTAAGCGTTTTAAAAGGGGCCCAACGAACCGGTGGCAGTTACGAAAACCGCTTTAGTAATGTGGCAGTTTGGAATACAGTAATGCCAACCTATGAATATAGCCTACAAAAGTGGTACGAATTTATTACCTCTTAGTCGATAAACAAAAATAAGGCTTTCGCGCTACATGCTATCCTCAATACGAACTCAGCTTGTTATCGTTCTTGCTGCACTTATTGCACTGATACTTGTTCAAAGTTATATCGCCCATGAGAACCAGGCAGTATTAAATCGGGGGGTAGACTCTGCCAGCGCTGCAATTACTGCGGTAGGCACTGTAAAAGAACTAGAACGTGATGTAGTCGACCTACAGCGAAATGTGCTGATTTTTAAAGAAAATGCGAGCTCCTCAGCCATTACCCGTTTCACTCGTTTAATGGCTTCGATAGATGTAAAGCTCGACACGTTAGCGCAATCAAACATCGTCTATTCAGAGTCCGATGAGAACCATGTGCTGACTCGAATGCGTGAGCATCTCGATGCTTACGAGGATAACTTTTCTCAAGTTGTTGACGCTCGAGCAAAGCGCGATAACTTAGTTTCTGAGGGCACCCTTGCCAACATTATTGCCTTACAAAACCTCATCACCCGGCTTGTAGAGCAAGGCGAAATAAGCGCGACTACTTTTGATAAGATTGAAAACCAGCTTATTCTTGCCGAAAACGCCACGCTTAAATACCTGCAAAAACCAGATATCATCTTTGTTAACGCCTTTAACCAGGCACTGCGCCCGTTTACATCAATTGTGAATGGAGAGAGTGATAGCTCAGCTGAGCGTATTACGGCGAGAGTGGATAGACTTAAAGCCGACTTTTTAACCCTGACTCAAATTACTCAAGGAAATTTGTTTTTAGTTAATGTTGTGATGGCTGGCTCGGCGAGAGAGTTTCTGTACTTAAGTGGCGAGTTAGCAAATAACGTATCGGCGCAGTCTGATGCGATCACTATGAAAACTTATGAACTTGCAGCAAAAACGCAGAAAAACGGTGAACTCTTTTCGCTATTTTCTATTTTATTGGCTCTTTTAGCCGCTATCTTCACCATAGTGAGAATTTTAGGGCCTATAAGATCTATCACCAGTGTGTTTAACAAGCTCTCGCAAGATGTGCAAATTGAAAATATTCCCGGTAGCAAACGCATTGATGAAATCGGCAAGCTGTCGAGAGCCGCTATGGTGTTTCGCGATAAGAACAGGCAAACCCAAAAGCTACTAGAAGATGCACAAAATTTAAATGTTGAACAAGAGCGTCTAAATCACGAACTGAGAGTATCAAAACTTAAAGCGGAACAGGCCACCGCATCAAAAAGCATCTTTTTAGCTAACATGAGCCATGAAATTCGTACCCCTATGAATGGCATTATTGGCTTAATAGAACTTGCTCAAAAGCAGCCTCTCAGCAATACGGTGAAAGACTATCTTGATAAAGCCGCCTATTCCGGTCAAATTTTACTAAGCGTGATTAACGATATTTTAGACTTTTCAAAAATTGAAGCGGGCGAATTAAAAATTGAGGAAGTGAATTTCTCCCTCCATTCACTGTTTGATAATTTAATTGCCGTCATTGCGCTTAGGGCGAAAGAAAAAAACCTTTCAGTTCGTTTTTCAGTCAACCCTTCTCTGTATTCACAAATTGTCGGCGACCCTTTACGCATTGCTCAAATCATCATGAATATAGGTAATAATGCGGTTAAGTTCACCGAACAAGGACGCATTGAAATAGATTTTGACGGCGCTTTAAGTGATTCTGGTGACGTATTCAATCTGACTATGCGAGTGTCTGATACTGGCATAGGAATGAGCCAATCCCAGCTTAGCCGAATATTTAAACCCTTTACGCAAGCAGACGGCTCAACAAATAGAACCTATGGCGGGACGGGCCTAGGCTTAGCCATTGTGAGCCAACTTGTCCAGCTCATGCATGGCGAACTACACGCCACATCAGCCTTAGGTAAAGGCAGCGAATTTGTTATCACCCTTCCGCTTAAAGTGATTAATCCGCAGAAAGGCGTGTTGCATCAAACCCCAGCGCTACCTCATGACAGTCTATATGTGACTGACTGCGCACTGCTGCCTCAAGCTTATATTCAACATCTTCAGCTTCCGTCACAGTCGATTGTGACGATTGAGCAAGGGAAAGATAAGGCTGACCTACCCGCGCATCTCCTTATTGATGTCCCCGACTTTGCTACCTTCAGGCAAAATTTAAGCTGGTTTAAAACGCTGGTCGAAGAAGGCAAATCTGTAGGCCTAGTGATGGAAAGTGCAGGTAGTGCGCTGCAAGCAAAATATGCCTCCCTTTGGCACAATCCGCTCATTATGCACCCGTTTACACCGATTCAATTTGAGCGGTTTATTAAGCAGGTGATAGCAAAAGACACATCTGAGGAGCCTCAGATTGTAAAAGACGAAGAGAGTGGAGAGAAAAACGTTCTTTTTGAAGGGCATGTTCTTCTTGTAGAGGATAACAATATCAATCAACTTGTGACGGGTGAAATGCTGACCAACCTGGGGCTAACCTTTGACGTGGCCGAAGATGGTCAACAAGCCATTCGCAAAATTGAAAACTCTTCGGAATACGACCTTATTCTAATGGATGTTCAAATGCCGGTTATGGACGGTTACGAGGCGACAAAAGCACTTAGAGCGAAAGGCTTTACCGACATTGTCATCATTGGCCTCTCTGCCAATGCGATGAAAGAAGATAAACAAAATGCCATTGATGCAGGGATGAATGACTATCTTACTAAGCCTATCAAACAAAAGGCGCTAACCGGGAAACTTGCGCAATTCCTAACGAATTGAGTTTACGACGGGAATAGCAAAAACGAGTATCACAATTAAGCTTATATATATAAAAACGGGGCTGACTGTACGCGCATAGAGCACAGTAACCCCCGTTTTTTATGGTTTATTTAGCAGACTGACCAACTCGAATACTGAGCCTTTAAAGCAAAGGTAAACGTTACATTGGCGTTGACAGAAGCTAAGCGTTGAAAGGAGCTAAGCCTTAAAAAGGCTTAGCGTTAACAAACGTCCTTTAGCTAACCTGAATATTCGTTATCTGAGTCATTCACTTAAAGTGCAGCAATAGTATCGTACTGCTCTTTAAGCTTGGCCAGTGCCTTTTCACCTTCGTCTAATTTTGCGCGCTCTTTTTCAATAACCGCTTCAGGCGCATTACTAACAAACTTTTCATTACCCAGCTTTCCGCGAGTTCGAGACACGTCTTTTTCTACTTTCTCCATGGCTTTAGTGATACGAGCAAGCTCTGCATCTTTATCAATCAACCCAGCCATGGGAATAAGAATTTCCATCTCGCCCACTAACGCGGTAGCGCTCGCTGGCGCGGTATCGTCTTTGGTTAAAATAGTCACGCTCTCAAGCTTAGACAGTTTGTCTAAGAAGCCTTTCGCAGCGTCTAATCGCAGCGCATCAGAATCACTGACATTCTTCAGCAACGCATTTAGCGGCTTATTCGGTGAAATATCCATTTCCCCTCGAATGTTGCGAATACCGACAATAAACTTCTTCACCCATTCAATATCAGCGAGAACCGCGTCGTCTTGCTTAGCGCTGTCTACTTCTGGGAAAGGTTGCACCATGATGCTAGCGCGGTCTTCTATTTTAAGCGCACTTAATGGCACTACACGCTGCCAAATAGTGTCAGTGATAAATGGCATTATTGGGTGCATTAAACGCAAAAGACTTTCTAGCACGTTGATGAGCGTATGGCGAGTTCCGCGCTTTTCAGCTTCGCTACTCGCGTCGTTGCTCAGTACTGGCTTAGTTAATTCTAAATACCAGTCGCAGAACTGATTCCACGTAAACTCGTAAATTGTTTGTGCTGCAATATCAAAACGGTAGTCAGACAATGCCTTTTCAAACTCAACGAGTGTTTGCTGGAACTTCGCCCAAATCCAACGATCAGCCAGACTCAGTACCATCTCGCCGCCGTTAGCGCCGGTATCGTGCTCTTCTGTATTCATTAATACAAAGCGCGAGGCGTTCCAGATTTTATTACAGAAGTTGCGATAGCCTTCAACGCGAGACATATCAAAGTTGATGTCACGGCTGGTGGATGCCATTGCAGCAAACGTGAAACGAAGTGCATCTGTACCGTAGGCATGAATACCGTCAGGGAACTGTTTGCGGGTGCGCTTCACAATTTTTTCTGCTAGCTGAGGCTGCATCATTCCGGCGGTGCGTTTTTCAACAAGCGACTCGAGGTCGATGCCGTCAATCAGGTCGATAGGGTCAAGTACATTGCCTTTCGACTTCGACATTTTATCTCCGCTTTCATCGCGAATAAGACCCGTAATATAAATGTCTTTAAATGGAATTTTACCGGTAAACTTCTTCGTCATCATGATCATTCTGGCTACCCAGAAGAAAATAATGTCAAAGCCTGTTACCAACACTGACGAGGGAACAAACGTTTCTAAATCAGGGGTTTCTTTAGGCCATCCCATTGTTGCAAATGGCCATAATGCGCTTGAGAACCAGGTATCAAGTACATCGTTATCTTGTGAAAGCGTCACATCATTGCCAAGGCTGTGTTTTGCACGCACTTCTTCCTCTGTGCGTCCTACATATACCTTGCCGCTATCGTCATACCATGCAGGAATTCGGTGTCCCCACCAAAGCTGCCTTGATATGCACCAGTCTTGGATGTTGTTCATCCACTGGAAGTAAGTTTTGTTCCAATTCTCTGGTACAAAACGAATCTCTCCACTTTCAACAGCTTCAATAGCTGGCTTAGCAAGTGACTCTACCGCTACATACCACTGGTCGGTCAGATACGGTTCGATTACCGCGCCGGTGCGATCCCCACGAGGCACTTTAAGTTTATGCGGTTCAATCTTAACCAATACACCTTGGCTGTCTAGGTCGGCAACAATTTGCTTGCGCGCATCGAAGCGATCTAAACCGCGATACGCCTCTGGCGCCTCATCGTTAATTTTGGCATCGTCGGTTAAGATATTGATCATAAGTAAGTCGTGGCGCTTACCCATGTCATAGTCGTTGAAATCGTGCGCTGGCGTTATTTTTACGCAACCAGTTCCAAATTCCATATCTACATAATCATCAGCAATAATAGGAATTAAACGGCCCGTAATAGGCAGCTTAATATCTTTGCCGATGAAATCTTGATAACGCTCATCGTCAGGGTGAACGGCTACTGCGGTGTCACCTAACATTGTTTCTGGACGGGTTGTGGCAACCACAAGCTCACCACTGCCATCGGCAAGAGGATAACGCATGTGCCACATATGGCCGTCTTCTTCTTCGTTTAGCACTTCTAGGTCAGAAACGGCGGTGTGAAGAACAGGGTCCCAGTTAACTAAGCGTTTACCGCGATAGATAAGCCCTTCTTCGTGCAGTTTTACAAACACTTCGGTTACTGCTGTTGAAAGGTCATCGTCCATAGTAAAGACTTCGCGAGACCAGTCTGGCGAGGTGCCCAATCGACGCATTTGGCTAGTGATTGTGCCGCCACTGTGTTCTTTCCATTCCCAGATCTTTTTAATAAAGTCTTCTCGGCCTAGATCGTGGCGAGTTTTGCCCTGAGCGTTTAGCTGGCGTTCAACCACCATTTGCGTAGCAATACCAGCATGGTCGGTACCCACCTGCCATAGGGTATTGTCACCCTTCATGCGGTGATAGCGAGTAAGTGCATCCATAATGGTTTGCTGGAAACCATGACCCATGTGAAGGCTACCCGTCACATTTGGTGGAGGAAGAAGAATACAGTAGGGGTCGCCGCTACCAGATGCTTTAAATAAACCCGCCTCTTCCCATTTTTGGTAGCATTGCTGCTCAATAGACTGCGGTTCGAAGGTTTTATCCATTACTGACTCTCGTTTAAAAGCTGATGTAAAAAAGTTGACGACTGTAGGCGATTTTTGTTGTTTCGCTCAAATCTAACCATGCTCTATAAAGATTTGCGTTGAATAAGCGGTGCCAAGTACGCTAAGTCACGCAGACTTAAACTGCATATTACATCCAGCTTGCTGATAGTTTTTGTATCTCACCCGCGCTGCTTGCTTAGCATTTTCATCCACGGGCACAAAATCGATGATTTGGCGGTGCTGGTTAGGCGATGACACCATCCCTGAACCCACGTTAACCACCATTTGTCGTCTGGCAACCTGCTCAGGCTGCCAGCATATTTCTACCGGCGTGCCCGCTTGCGGTCCTTCACCATAAAGGTTGTGAGGAACAAAACGGTTCGCCGGTAGTTGCCACAACAATTCATCAACTTCTTCTGCTTGTGCTTGTGTATCACACAGCACGCTAATTTTTTGTTTATTAGCAAACGCGTTAGCAACGACTTCACTGGCCTTACCCGTTACGCCGTTGTCGCTAGCACTGAGTTGATAAAAAATAACCTGTGGCATAGAAGATTAATCCTCTAGCTTAATGTCGGCACGATTCATCAAGAATTGTGACAACATAGGTACTGGGCGTCCGGTTGCGCCCTTGTTCTTGCCACTGCGCCATGCTGTTCCTGCAATATCCAGGTGGGCCCAGTTGTACTTTTTAGTAAAGCGGGACAAGAAGCACCCAGCAGTAATACTACCTGCAGGTCGTCCACCTAAGTTTGTCATATCAGCAAACGGGCTTTCTAGCTGCTCTTGATAGTCGTCCCATAGCGGTAGTCTCCACGCACGATCTGAACTTTGCTCAGAAGCATTCAACAATTCGTGTGCAAGTGGGTTATGCGTACTCATTACCGCCGTAGCATGATGACCTAGCGCAATAATTGCCGCGCCAGTGAGCGTTGCCACATCAATCACTAACTCTGGCTCATAACGCTCTACGTAGGTAAGCGCGTCGCACAATACCAACCTACCTTCGGCGTCGGTGTTAAGTACTTCAACGGTTTGTCCCGACATAGTAGTCAGTATGTCGCCAGGGCGATAGGCGTTGCCACTAGGCATATTTTCACAGCCAGCCAACACGCCAATAATATTGATTGGCAAATTCAGCGCAGCAATGGTGTGCATGGTTCCCAATACACCGGCAGCGCCGCCCATGTCGTATTTCATTTCATCCATGGCTTCGCCTGGCTTAATTGAAATACCACCGGAATCAAAAGTCAGGCCTTTACCTACCAGTACAATAGGCGCTTGATCTGCAGGACCGCCGCGATGATGCATAATACTCATCATGCTTTCATTTTCTGAACCGCGACCTACAGCCAAATACGCCTGCATGCCTAGTTCGGCCATTTGCGTTTCATCCACCACTTCAGCCGTGACGCTGTCATAACGACTCGCGAGCTCTTGGGCTTGTTTCCACAAATAGTCTGGATTACAAATATTTGGCGGCATATTGGCCACGTCTTTGGTCACCTTAGCACCGCGAGAGATAGCTAGACCGTGATCGACGGCGCGCTCACCTACTGTCAATTCACGACGTGTAGGCACATTGAACACGATTTTACGCAGTGGCCGACGAGGCTCGCCTTTTTTGGTTTTTAACTGTAGAAAAGTGTAAAGAGAGTCTTCAGTAGCTTCTACTGCTTGACGCACTTTCCAGTAGGTATCACGACCTTTTACGTGAAGCTCGGTTAAGAAGCACACCGCTTCCATTGAACCCGTTTCATTCAGTGTTTGAATTGTTTTAGCGATAATGTTTTTGTACTGGCGCTCGTCTAGCTCTCGCTCTTTACCACAACCGACAAGAAGCACACGCTCGCTTAATACATTTGGTACGTTATGCAGTAGCAACATTTGCCCGGCTTTACCTTCAAGGTCGCCGCGGCGCAACAGGTTGCTAATATAGCCATTGCTAATTTCGTCAAGCTGCTCTGCTACTGCCGTTAATCGGCGTGGTTCAAAGACACCTACAACGATACAGGCACTACGTTGTTTTTCGGGGCTGCCACTTTTTACACTAAACTCCACGATATTACCTCGCTTTTCGTCGTTTATAGTTTGCACGATGACTAAAATCACGTAACGTTTCGCGCTGCTTTATGTTTTAATACGCAGCATAACTTTTTAGTTCACTGCAATTAACGCGTTTGCCCATAAATATAGGCCAATTTTGCGTCTAAACATCATGCAAACGGTTTATGATTGCAGGCAAAACTTGTAAAAACGGTAAGTTTAAACAAAATTGTGCTTTCTTTCACTAAAATTCCTAATTATCCGGGCAGACTGAGATGCTGATATTCCGCTATTTACTTAAGGAAACGCTTAAATCTCAGCTAGCGATTTTCTTTATCTTAATGGCCATTTTTGTCACTTTACGCTTTGTTCGCGTTTTAGGTGACGCTTCTGATGGCGATATCCCAGCCGGGCTCGTTTTAGGCTTTCTAGCGCTTTATGCCCCCATACTATCATCTCTTGTTCTTCCAATAAGCGCTTATCTTGGAATAATGCTGGCTCACGGTCGTTTATACGTCGATAGTGAAATGACCGTCATGCGCGCCTGTGGTATCAGTGAATGGTACATTACCAGAGTGATGCTGTTCCTATCGGTGCTGATCATGATAGTGACCGGTGCAATCACGCTATACTTTGCCCCCTTAGCTGCGGAAAACGAATACCAGCTAAGAGAAAAAGCGCGCAATGAAGCAGGCATTTCCGCCCTAATGCCCGGCCGTTTTCAACAAACCGGAAACGAAAAGGCGGTTATTTTTGCTCACGACGTAGATGAAAACGATAAGCTTCAACGAGTATTTTTATCGCAAAATCAGAGTGACGATAGCAAAGAACAAGTTCGTGTGGTTTACGCCCAAAGCGGCGACGTGGCAACCAATGCCGACGGCACCCGAAACCTTATTCTCAAACAAGGCGTGCAGTACGAAGGTGCTCAATCTGGCAAAGCTTATCGAAAAGTAGAATTTGACGAATACCAGATTCAGATTGCAGATAAGCCCGCTGAAGAGCCCCGTAAAAAGGTCAGCGTTTTGCCCACGGTAGAGTTATGGAACGAGACCAGTATTGAAGCGCGAGCAGAGTTGCAGTGGCGCATTGCTATTCCACTGTCGATCCCGTTTCTAGTGCTTATTGCTGTGCCGTTAAGTGCCGTTGACCCAAGACAAGGTCGCTTTGGAAAAATGTTCCCTGCCATTCTTCTTTATCTAGGCTACTTCTTATTGTTACTGGCTAGCCGCCGTGTATTAGAAGATGGAAAAATGCCTCCTCAATTGGGTTTGTGGTGGGTGCATGCTGTCATGTTGGTTATTGGGTTTGTGTTAATTGTGCGCGATAGGAAAACCGGCACGCAGCTGCGCGCTTGGGTACTGGGGAAAAAGTAAATGTTTAAAATCCTCGATCTATACGTCGCTCGCACATTATTAGGCACCGTAACCGTCACCTTAAGCGTGCTGATTGGCCTGAGCGCCCTCATCAAATTTGTAGAACAGCTGAGAAAAATTGGCGAGGGCGACTACGACATGCTCGTTGCCTTTCTCTATGTGATACTGAGCCTACCTCGTGACCTAGAGCAGTTTTTTCCTATGGCTACCCTACTCGGTGGTTTAATAGGCATGGGGGTACTTGCCAGCAACAGCGAATTGGTAGTGATGCAAGCTGCAGGATTAAGCCGGTGGAATATCATTAACTCTGCCATGAAATCCACTCTCGTGATGATCCTTGTGGTAATGGCAGTGGGTGAATGGGTAACCCCCGTGAGCGAAACAAAAGCCAAACAAATTCGCACAGAAGCTATTTCCGGGGGAAGCTTGTTTTCGTCTGATAAGCTGGTATGGGCGAAAGATGGAGAGCGTTTTGTCAGCATTGGCCAAGTACTCAGCCAAGACGCATTAAAGAACATTCGCATTTATACGTTCAACCCAGACCTCTCCTTACAAAGCATCAGCTATGCAAATTCAGGGGCATTTGATGATGACGGATGGTGGCTAAATAATGTAGATATCACGTCGTTTACCGAGCAACAAATTACCAGCGAAAGCTTTGAAAGGAAGCGTTGGAATTCAACACTTACACCAGACAAATTGGGCATTGTTGCTGTAAAACCAGAGGCTTTGTCTATTACCGGGCTTGTTGATTACGTCAATTACTTAGAAAGTAACGACCAAGACCCTGCTCGCTACGAACTGGCCCTATGGCGCAAAATACTTCAACCGGTGTCTGTGGGTGTTATGTTGCTCATGGCGCTGTCTTTTATCTTTGGTCCACTGAGAAGCGTGACCATGGGTGCGCGGGTTATTATGGGCGTGCTGACAGGCTTTGGATTCTTTATTTTAAATGAAGTGTTCGGCCCGGTGAGTTTAGTTTATCAGCTGCCGCCATTCTTGGGCGCTATTTTACCAAGTCTACTGTTCGCTGCCGTGGCAGGCATTATGCTCAGGCGCTAAAACGTTTCACTTAATCAGGGCAGTGTTACTGCCCTTTTTATTTTCCGTTTTTCGTTTATTTAAATGTTCTACCAACTTTTATGATCGTTAGCTTCTTTTGACAGCTTTAACACTTCAGTTTTTGCTAGCCTGTCTTGAAGTGACTGCTTTTCTTTCACATCAAATAAAACCAGTAACGTACCTAGCCCGAAAAGCGAACCAACCAAGCGCGTTATCAGTCGGGTCATTGTTACCGGTTCTTCTACCGTGCTGAATATGCGTAAACGCCATGCTCGCATACCCAA
Source organism: Alteromonas genovensis (assembly GCF_010500895.1). Lineage (GTDB taxonomy): Bacteria > Pseudomonadota > Gammaproteobacteria > Enterobacterales > Alteromonadaceae > Alteromonas > Alteromonas genovensis. Next base: position 75,439 of record NZ_JAAAWO010000001.1, on the reverse strand, counting down.
AGTTTGGCCACCTCGTTTCCAAAACCACAAGAAAAAACCCGCTACCCAAAGCCCTACCCAGCTTTGAATTAATAGCTTATACCCCGTAGAAGCTTGAATGAGGTCTGCTGGCTCAGCAAAGCCCTGCATATCGAGCCCGCCATTTTTAAGCATGACGATTAGCGTCACTATCATCACCATTGCTGCACACATACCTACCGCAACCGCGACGAGTACGTCATATACCATGGCAGCAAGGCGTCTAAAAAAACCTGCCCTCTCACCAAAGTCATTGGCAGGCTGGGCCGTATTCGGCTCAGTGTTTGCACTTTTCTCACTTTTATTTCGAACTCGTTGTTGAGCTCTCGTTTTGTTTTTCGCCACGGTATTCTCTTTTCACTACTTCGGTACTGTCGTTATCACGGTGTAGTGTGACACAAGCTTGAGTTTGCATAAACACGCACACCGCTCAATTACGTGCTTTTCATATTTATTAGCTTTTAGAGCTACCTATTTTTATTGAAAAACAGGCTAACCATAAAATCACTTCGAATTTTTGAATTAAAAATGACTAAGAAATAAATAAAAGTGCACCGAATAAAAGAGACAAGTACAGGAACTCAGGCCCGACAAACAACACGTTGTTGGCAAGTATCAGGAAGTAATGACAAATGGGCAAAGCATGCTATTGTCATTCAAAGGGCGTGTTTATCTTTGAATGACAATAATCTGTTTTTTGCATCTTTCTGCGCATCTAGATGTACGCGACGATCGTTATATATTAAAAACGTGTAAGTCTTATTGTGACAAACACGGCTAACAACAATAAATAAACGTGCGGCAGCGAGCCTAGCTCACATAGCTGTACTCAAGGAGCCAAAATGGAACACGAAATCCTGTTTCCGCTGTTATGTAAAACTGCTGAAGGTAATAAAACCGCCTTTGCCGAGCTTTATAAAACAACCAGTTCACAACTTTACGCAGTAGCACTTAAAATGCTTAAGCGGCCAGAACTTGCGGATGAAGCAACGCAAGATGCCTACATAAAAATTTGGCACAATGCAGGAAGCTATCAGCGAACTAAAGGTACGGTATTAACGTGGATGGTGAGTATTGTGCGCTATCGAGCACTCGATTTGATGCGCTACCATAATGTTCGCAATGAAGTTGAGCTAACTGAAGATGCTACCGCTATTCCAGACACTCCACAGGCTTTTAAGTTAGGCGGCGAGCAGGAGAAACTCGCCGCTTGCCTAGATGAACTCGACGGACCACAACGGCAAGCTATTCACCTTGCTTACATTAATGGCTTATCTCACCAGGAGGTGGTGAATTATTTATCGTCGCCGTTAGGCACAATAAAAAGCTGGATTCGAAGAGGATTACAAAGCCTTCAAAGGTGCTTATCACTATGAATTATTTAAAAGAAGAAACGCTTAACGCGCTTGCGGCGGAATATGTGGTAGGGACACTACGAGGAAAGGCCCGCGTTCGCTATCAAAAATTGATGATGCAGTATCAAGCGGTGAGCGACGCCACTGCGCAATGGGAACAGTATTTAGCGGGTTTCAACGATGCGGTTACCCCCGTTCAACCGCCTGAACGGGTTTGGGATGTGATTCAACAGCGTTTGGGACATTCAGATTCTAAAGATACATCAGCGCAAATTGTTGATTTTGAGCGTGCAAAACGCAATCGCTGGAGAGGTTTGTCTGCACTGTCTACCGCAGCTGCATTAGTCCTTGCTGTGTTGCTTGTGGTTATGCAGCCTTCTCCTGTTGAAGAAGTGTCGCATATTGCTGTGGTGAATAACGTGGATAACACCCCATTGTGGGTGATTGAGGTATCACCGAGCACGTTGGACGTGAAAGTGACCGATGCCTTCACTGCACTTGCTAATAAAGATTACGAACTATGGATGGTTCCTGCGAATGGTGAAGCGCCGATATCACTTGGACTTATGCCTGAACTGGGCAGTGATAGTAGAAACACGCCGGACATTTTACTTGATAGCAGCATAGCAGCCCTTGCGATTAGTTTAGAAGAGCCAGGCGGCTCTAAAACTGGTTCGCCAACCGAAGTACTTTATATCGCGCCAATTTTGTCGGTATAGAATATTTTTCAACTGCTCTAAAGGCCGCATTTTTACTCATAAAAATGCGGCCTTTTTCTTTTTATTTACCTTTTTTAAACATTTATTTTAATTTTTTTTGTTTTTTTTGCATCTAGTAGCGCATCTCACTCGTTTAACTCTATGAACTCATCAAACAGAGAGATACATAATGACAATCTTCAAACGTAAAACACTATCGGTTGCAATTGCTCTCACTTGCGCTGCAGTTACAGCAGGTGCCATTGCATCAAGTCATAGAGAAGCGCCAAACATTACCCGCGCTCCAGCGGTAGACAGTACAGATTTTTACGCTTTTAACAGTTACGAAGAAGGCCGTGACGGCTACGTAACCTTTATTGCCAACTACATTCCATTACAAGATGCGTATGGCGGACCAAATTACTTCGCAATGGATCCTAACGCGCACTACGCCATACACATCGATAGTGATGGCGACGCAGTGGAAGACGTAAGCTTTGTATTTAATTTCACTAACATGCTTGCTGCTGATAACGAAGGCATTGCCCTTCCGATTGGTCCAGAAGGCGACCAAAAAATGGTGAAAGTACCGCTTAAAAACATCGGTGGTATTAGCGCTGATGATTCAAGCGCGGCAAACTTCTCTGAAATGTACTCGCTAACGATGGTTTCTGGCGACATGCAGAGCGGCGAGCGCACTACATTAACGCCTTCTATGGGCGATATGTTTAAGAAGCCGCTTGATTATATCGGTAATAAAACCTTCACCAGTGAAGCTGAATATGCCCGTTATGCAGAAAGCTTCATCTATTCGTTTGCTATTCCTGGCTGTGACGATATGGCTCGCGTATTTGTAGGTCAGCGTAAAGACCCATTTGTAGTTAACCTTGGTAAAACATTCGACTTGGTAAACTATGTACCTGTTGAAGGAGATAGTGCGCCGGGTGCTGGCGATGGAGAAGGTTTCCCAGGCGGTATTACACAAAGCGAAAACAATGATGACTTACTAGATAAAAACGTAACGTCACTGTCTGTTGAAGTACCTGCAGCGTGCGTAACCGGTGATGGCAACGGTGTAATCGGCAGCTGGACTACAGCAAGCTTGCCACAAGCAACAATCCTAAACCCAGATGCGACCTTCGCAAAACCATCAGTAACTGGTGGTGCAATGACACAGGTATCTCGTTTAGGCAGCCCGCTAGTGAATGAGTTAGTTATCGGTATTGGTGATAAAGATACGTTCTCAAGTGCGCACCCAAGCGATGACGCTCAGTTCGCTGATTACGTTACTCACCCGTCGCTGCCAGAACTACTCAACATCTTGTTTAAAGACGCGGTTAACACCACGCTAGGAACGGATATTGAGACGCTAGCGCCAACAAACTTCCCGAGAACCGACTTGGTAACAGCCTTCCTTACTGGCTTCCCTGGTGTTAACCAGCAAGCAACAGTAACACCTTCTGAAATGCTTCGTTTAAACACGGGTATTCCAGCCACGCCAGCAGAGTCACAATCGGCATTTGGTGTAGCAGGCGATGATTTGGCAGGCTTCCCGAACGGTCGTCGTCCAGGTGATGATGTTGTGGATATTGCGCTTCGCGTAGTGATGGGTCGTCTGTGCCACCCAATTCCAGTAGCAGGTGAAGATACAGACCTAGAACTTTGTGCACCTGAAGATGCAAGCGTAGGTACAGTGCCATTTACTGACGGTGCACCTGTGGATGCAAGCATGATTGATTCATCATTCCCATACCTAAGAACGCCTATTGCTGGCTCTGAGTAAGGAGCACAACTATGAATAAACCTATTGAGAAAAAATCAAATAGAAGCATTCATCGAATTTGGATCGCTACATCTTTAGCACTAGCCCTATCAGGTTGTTTTGATAGTGATGATGATGACAACGCGCCCGAAATCAATGAAGCACCTGTTGCAGTAGATGACATGCTTACAACGCAGGCAGACATTGCATTTGAAGGGATGCTTAGCGCGTCGGACCCTGAAAACGATCCGCTTTCGTTTGCATTGGAAGAAGATGGTTCGTTAGGTTCAGCCGCTGTAAACGCAGACGGTAGTTTCACCTACACGCCTAACGCTCAGGTAACAGGCTCAGACAGCTTTACCTTTAGTGTTAGCGATAGCTTTAATCAGAAGGTGACTGGAACGGTCACTGTGACCATTGAAGCTCAGCAACTATCAGTGACAAGCTATACCAGAGCGGCGTTTAATCAAGCGCCAACTGATGAGCCTCTTCCAGTCAATGGACGGGAGTTTACTCAGGATGCTGATGATGCAGCATTTGACGACTTATTAATCGATTAAATAGTCTTTTATCAATTAGATTAAACAATAATCTAATTGATAGCACGTAACAAAAAGACTGATTAATAAATCGTTGTAAAAGAGCATAACCGCAAGGCCAAGGATGGCCTTTTTTTTTAGGGAAATTTCATGTTCAATCCTCTACCTTCATGTGTCACTTTCTGTTGTTTTTTAATTACTGCAAGCGCTTCATTACTGCTTTCAATGCCAACAATAGTGAATGCAGAACCTGTAATTAACAACGCTACACAAGAAGTATCTAAAGACACCATCATTGCCACTTGGCAACCTACTACCACAACACTTTCTACTATTTCTGATGCAGAGAAACTTTTGACCGCAAGTCGTTTCTTATCAGCATCGGGAAATGAGCGCCAGCAAGTTACCCAGTTCGTAAGTAGACTTCGTTCATCACAGACAAAGCTTAGTTACGAGCAGCGACAGCGTCTGGTAATTCTCGAAGCCAGGTTGATGCAAGGCGTACATAAATTCGATGACGCCCTTCAACATCTTAATACCATTGATACCACGCACTCTGGAGCTGCGCAGTTACTACTGGCAGATATCAACATTCAGCGAGGTCAAGGCGACAAGGCTAAACAACACTGCGAACAGCTAATGGGCAAAACCAGCTTTCTTCTTGCTTTTGGTTGTGTGTTAAATGCCGATTTTTCCATAGCGCCTTCAGAAGATGTATATAACAAGCTGCAAAAGTTTGAGCGATACTCATCACTTACGAATGCTGAATCGATTAATGAAGCTGAATATATATGGTTTAGAGAAACTCTAGCAAGCATGGCGCTAGCACTTGAGAAGCCAAATCTTGCCGTTCAGCAGCTATCAGAATTTACTTTATCAACGCTGCCAGTAAGTGCTTTGATAACATGGGCCGATGCCCATTATGCGACGGGGCAATATGACACTATAACGACAGTGCTTGGCCAAGAAGTCAGTAATATATCCCGCTTAGACGATGCACTTTTACTAAGATGGGTAAAAGCGCAAAAGGCCCTTAACCTCGATGACACAAAAGAGATGCGCCTGTTAAGCAAGCGTATGCAAATAAGGGCATGGCGAGAGGACACATCACATGCTGCCCAAGTGGCAAGCTATTACCTCGATGTAGATTATCAGCCACAGCTAGCGCTAAAGTTTGCTCGTCTTAACTGGGAATATGCCCAAACCAAACACGATGAACATTTATTGAAACGAGCGGAAAAGGCCCTGAGCGCGAAGGACGCAGAAGCTGCCCAAGCCACACATGGCTCTCAGGCTTCTCAGATCTTTCAGGTCTCTCAGACATCTCAAATCACTGAGAGCTAGGGCGTTTTTTACAGTTAAGCTAACGGAGTTAAAGCTAGGTTATGCAACGAGTAGTATTATTTTTCTTCATTTTTTTTAGCACACAATGCGTGTCTCATGAATTGAGCAGTGGCTATCTTACACTGAACCAGCAGGAAGCTGGCGTGTTTCAGGGTGAGTTATTACTCAAGCCTGAAGACATCGGCCAAGCCGCCAATTTAGACACCAATAATGACGGCAAGCTATTGTGGAGTGAAGTGTTAGCCAATCAACAACAGGCTGCCGCTTATATTGCCAACGCGCTACAGATAAAACAGGGAAGCGGCAAGTGCCCTGTTTCTGCTGCAACTCCTACCATGCGCTCTATCTCCGCCGAATCTCTTATCGTTTATCCTTTGTCAGTTAATTGCCAAGCGCGCAATACTGAAGAAAGCAGTGAAGACAGCAGTCAAGATAGCAGAGAAATCAGCATTAGCTACGAGGGCATTTTCGACATATCGCCAACCCATAAGCTTCTTACTACGGTAAATGTGCAAGATGAAACCCTGACATCGGTGATTGCCGAAGACAAACGCATACTTACCCTGTCGCCTAAAGCACTGTCTACCGCGTCGCAATTTTTTGAAATGGTTTACCAAGGCATTTGGCATATTTTTATTGGCCTGGATCATATTCTTTTTCTCGTGGCGACCTTGCTTACTGTGAACCTAGCTCGACATCAACGCACGTGGAAAAAAGAGGACAAGAAGCGCGATATTGTTAAAAGCACGGTAATTTTAGTGAGTGCCTTCACCCTAGCCCACTCTATAACGCTTACCGCGACTGCCCTTGATATCATTACGCTAAATAGCAGGTGGGTAGAGCTGGGCATTGCAATTTCCGTTATGCTAACGGCACTGAACAATATATTCCCAGTGGTATTTAGGCTCGGCTTTTTAACCTTTGGTTTTGGTCTTCTTCACGGCATGGGTTTCGCAAGCGTGTTTGCAGAATTAAACGCACAATCGAACAGCCTAGTAATGAGCGTGGCCGCATTTAATATTGGCGTTGAAGTTGGGCAGCTCGCCATCGTATCCCTACTGCTGCCCCTCCTGGTGTTAGTGCGAAACTGGCATGTGTATGCCAAAACCATCATGCCTATCGCCTCATCAGTCATCGCGATTATTGCATTAAACTGGACGTTACAGCGCTGGTAGCGTTAAAAGAAAACGCCCTCGTTTGATATTTATTTCAAACGGGGGCGTTTCTCTCTTTTTAGCCTTGTGCAACTTAGACGCTTTTACAAACTCTCTAAATCGTACACGCCTTGCTTAGAAAGCTTTTCATTTAAAGGCGCAATTCGCTCGTTAAATAAGGTTTGCAGCTTCAACTTATATTGCTGCCATTTTGTTTCAAGGTCGTCTAACCGCTTAAGCGCGCCGGCTTGCGCTGGCGCCCCCGTTCTATCAAAGTTATCCATTAAAAATCGTACTTGTCTGTCGAGCATATTTGGCCAATTAATGTCGTCTTCGAAGGTTTGATGTTTGGGCTGAATAACTAACGATTCCCATTCATCTATTTCACTCACAATGCTTTTGATGGATGTTGACACATCGTTCGCTAGCATGACGTTAGACGTTGCCACATGCTTAAGCCGGTCACGGACATCACGCGCTTTTTGAAGGTGGGCGAATAATTCATTGAGCACATCTTCACTCGCCTGAATACTCTGCTCTACTTTTTGTAATTCCGCAGGCTGAGTATTCTCCCTTGGGTCGGGCAACACATTAAAGGGGCGGGTTTGCGACACATCGCCAACCGTGATGGTTGCTTTGTATTCCCCTGGCATTACTCTCGCGCCATTCCAACCACCGAATAACGTTACGTTATCAATACAATTAAGGGGCTGACGACGTAAGTCCCACTCAAAAGTGTTAAAGCCAGCATCGGTAGATGGATATGTAAATTTCAGCGGGCTACGAATATCTTCATTACCTTTAGCGCATTTTTCAAACGCACTCGCTGAAGAAGATAACGTGCGCACCAGTTGGTTATTGGCATCAAATATATCGATACGAAGGGTTTCATCTTCATCTAATGCCTCATTTAAGAAGTAGCGAAATGTAGCCCCTCTCGCAGGGTTTTCTGCTTCTAATTGACCACTGATATTGCCTCCAGCTAAAAGGCGTACCCCATCAACAGGGCTAAACTGGAACAGCACTTCATCAACCAATGTATTGTTAGCCTCGCGAAGTGGCGCTATGTCGTCCAATATCCAAAAGCCCCGCCCTTGAGTAGCAACCACCAAGTCATCGCCTTTTACCTTAAGATCGGTTATTGCCACCGGCGGTAAGTTGAGCGACAGCTTTTGCCAATTTTTACCATCATCAAAGCTTATAAACATTCCGCTTTCTGTGCCGGCAAACAGCATACCTTCTTGCTGACTATCTTCACGAACCACTCTCACAAAAGCGTCTTCGGGTAAGCCTTTGTCTATGCGCGTCCAGCGTTTACCATAATTTGTCGTTTTATAAATATATGGGCTGTAGTCGTTAAGCTTGTAACCAGTCACTGCTACGTAGGCTTTTCCTTCAGCGTGAGGGCTTAGCTCTATGGCATTTACCTGCGCTTCTTTTTTATGGGGCGTAATATCTGTCCAGTTTTTGCCTTCATCGTTAGTGAGATGCAGCTTACCATCATCGGCACCTACCCAAAGCTCTCCCGCGTTTGTTGGCGATTCAGCAATATAGAAAACCGTATTATAATATTCAGCGCCCGCCTGCTCGTTAGTAATAGGACCGCCATTTAGCCCCTGCTTTTCAGCATCGTTACGGGTAAGATCGGGGCTAATCTCTTGCCAATTTACGCCTCTGTCAGTGGTTTTTAATATCATCTGTGTTCCGTAATACACCGTATCAGGGTTGTGTGTTGATACTAAAACCGGCGCATTCCAATTAGTGCGATACTTTTGGTCTTTTGCATTACGACCAAACACGTATTCAGGGTAAGGCATGATAGGACGGGTTAACCCACTGCTTCTATCAAATTCAGTAAGCGTACCGTTAATGGTAGTCGCGTATATAAGCGAAGGATCGTCAGCATTAAACGCAATATGAGCGCTCTCACCACCGCCAACGGCAAACTGTTCCTCTATACCAATGCCGCTATCGAAGGTAGCAGAGGGCGTCGCCATGGTGGTATTGTCTTGCTGGCCACCATACACATAGTAGGGTTTAAGGTTATCTGTGATCACACGGTAAAATTGTGCGGTAGGTTGATTGTAAATGCTCGACCACGACTCTCCGCCATCAAAGGTGATGGTTGCGCCGCCATCGTTAGCATTGATCATGTTTAAGCTATCTTCTGGGTTAATCCACATGTCATGGGTATCACCGTGAGGCAGCGACCTTATTTCAAAGGTTTTGCCACCGTCGATGGATTTGTGTAGCTGAACGTTCATCACATAAAGCGTGTTGTCGTCGTTAGGGTCTACTTTGATATGATTGTAATACCACGCCCTGGCTTTAAGAATATTGTCGCCATTCATTAACTCCCATGTAGCCCCAGCATCATCACTGCGATACAAGCCACCCTCATCGGCTTCAATAATGGCGTAGAGTCGTTTGGGGTTTGATGGTGATACATCAATTCCCACTTTGCCAATGAGCGTAGGCAAGCCTTTTTCAAGCTGCTCCCAGGTTTCACCGCCATCAATAGACTTATAAATGCCGCCCCCATCGCCGCCAGATTTTATAAACCAAGGGGTTCTGCCATGATGCCACATACTGGCGTACAGCACTCTAGGGTTAGACGGATCTAAGGCTAAATCCGCGGCCCCTGTTTCGCCATTCACTTTTAATACGTGTTGCCAGGTTTTACCACCATCAGTGGTTTTGAAAATACCGCGCTGTTCGTTGGGAGCCCAAATATTGCCTTGAACCGCAGCCCAAGCAACGTCTGGATTCGAAGGGTGTATGCGTATTTTTGGAATTTGACCCCGATTGTCTAATCCAACCAGCTTCCATGTTTCACCTGCGTCGGTAGATTTATAGATGCCTTTGCCATGACTTGTGGTAACGCCTCGAATAGGCCCTTCGCCAGTGCCAACATAAATTACGTTGGGGTCGGAAGGTGCCACGGCAATAGAACCAATGCTCCCTACAGCGAAATGTTCATCCGAAATTGGCTTCCACGACAATCCCGCATTAGTGGTTTTCCAAACCCCTCCACCTGCTGTGCCCATGTAATAAAGTTGAGGTTTCCCATCAACTCCGGCAACAGCGACAGAGCGACCGCCGCGGTATGGACCAATAAATCGGTACTCCATGTTGTCGAAAAGCTCTGCGCTGACGGTTTCTTCTAATGCACTGGTTGAAAATGATGTACTTAGCAGTGTGGTAATAGACACAATTAAAGCAGCTAATGTTCGCCGTAATATCATTGCTGAACGCCTTATTTTGGTTATTATTTTCAAAAGTGGAAATGCTTATTTTTTGATGTTTTGTAACGATGAGCTTTTATATTGCAGCCAGCGTAGCGTTAAGGCAATGACTTTGGTGAGGAATTTGAATAAGCAAATATACAATAATGTTAAGATGTGAATATGTATTGGGCTATAGAGTTTTAATGCGCGGCACGTTGAAGCCCCCTTGGACCTTCAACGTACCAGCACGGCAACGTGTTACGCTCTTTGCTTTGACCTAAGATCGAAAACGGCATAAGAAGCAACGATTAAAAAGCAACCCGCGGGGACAATGTAGGATAGCGCTGTGCTGTAGTTATCAATCAGTGCCGCTTGAATAAGTGGAATAAGTGCCCCACCAAGAATAGCCATTACCAATCCTGCCGCACCAAATTTAGCGTCATCTTTTAATCCGTGTAATGCAATGGCATAGATAGTTGGGAACATGAGTGATAGGCAAGCCGAAATACCAATAAGCGCCCAAACGCCTGTATCATTAGGCATGGCAATCATGCAAAGACACAGTAACGTAGCCACAGTAGACATAACGGTTAACAGAGCCGCAGGCCTAATAAAGCCCATGATCCATGTCATTACAAAACGCGAAACAAGGAAAACCAACATACTGTATTGCAACACAGTCCCACCAGATATTTCATCTCCGCCTTTCGCTTCCATTACGTATTGAATAGTAAAGGTCCACACACAAGTTTGTGCTGCTACATTAAAAAACTGCGCCACTACACCAAAGCGATAGTGGCGATTTTTGAAAAGCCTTCCCATTGTGGCCCTAAAATCGACCTTATTACTCGTCTCTTGAGCCTGACAAACTGCGGGCGTTTTCATCATGGCAATGGCTATCCAAATAACCACCAACACGCATGCAAACCCCACATAGGGCACCATAACGGCCTCAAGTTCAGCACTCATTACCGCAACGAGTTGATCAGCACTCATGTTACTTCGCTCATCGGCTGTTGCTTGGTTTAATTGGGGAAGAATGAGCGTTGCTGCTAAAAACACTCCTAAGTTAGTACCAACGGGATTGAATGATTGAGCAAAGTTTAAACGGCGCGTTGCCGTGACTTCGCTTCCCATACGCATAACATAAGGGTTTGCTGAGGTCTCTAATATCGATAACCCACCCGCTAAAATAAAAAGCGCAGCGAGAAAAAAGCCATACGTCATCATCTGGCTTGCAGGGTAAAACATAAATGCACCAACGATGGCACACCCCAAGCCTGTCAGTACCCCTGTTTTATAGGAAAAACGCTTGTTGATGAATGCAGCAGGGATCGCCAAACAAAAGTAAGCACCATAATAAGAAAATTGAACGAGAGCCGATTGAAGTGACGACATAGTAAAAATTTTACTGAACACTTTAACCAGCGGATCGGTCATATTTGCTGCAGTCCCCCACGCTGCAAAACACACCGTAAGGAGAATAAAAGGCAGTAACATATCACGGGAAACTAAGGGGGCTTTTTGTTGCATGGGTTACGGTCGCATGTTAATTTTTGGTTAACGCATTTAAACAACAAAAAAATACCGTGTCAATAAATCAACTTTATTTATTTAATTGATTAGCTCCGGATTAACCTAACGAGCCTATTTTCATAGAGCAGTACTTACCTTGTGTGTGGTATTTTCAATCTCCCTACCGTTGAAGTAAGCATAATGACCGATAAAATAAAATCTCAGCAATCGTCTCGCAACAGCCGAGGCCAATCTGGTCTCAGAATGCAAAATGAGCGCAAAATCATGTCTCTGATTCGTCAACACAACGCATTGCCAAAAGCCGAAATCGCCAATAGAACTGGACTTTCTGCACAAGCAGTCACGGTAATAATTAAGCGCTTAGAAGAAGAAGAACTTTTAGTTCGAAAAACGCCACAGCGGGGCCGGGTAGGTCAACCTCTAGTGCCCTTTTCGCTGAATTCAGAGGGTGCTTTTGGTATTGGACTAAAGGTAGGAAGACGAAGCTTCGATCTGACATTAATTGACTTAAATGGCAATGTTCGCGCCACGCTTCATGAAAACTTCCAATACCCCAGCGTTACAAAATTATTATCGTTTTTAGAAAAGGGCATTGAGGCCTTAACACTGGGTTTAAGCGACAAGCTACGAGAGAGAATAATGGGTGTAGGTGTGGCAACCCCCTATGAAATATGGAGCTGGGCTGAAGAGGCTGGTGCGCCTTCTAATATTCTTGATGAATGGCGAGATTTTGATTTCACAAAAGGAATCAAGAGTATTATCAACTTGCCAGTATATGTATGCAACGATGACACTGCAGCCTGCTCTGCAGAGTTGAGTTTCGGCAACCCTGGTCATTTTAATGATTTTATGTACGTTTTTATTGGCACCTTCATTGGAGGAGGAGTGGTTATTAACGGCTCTCTCCTCACAGGTACAAGGGGTAACGCTGGTGCGATTGGTTCGTTGCCCCAGCCAATACTAAACAAACAAGGGCAACTCTCCTCACAGCAACTTATCATGCAATCATCGTTGTATATTCTTGAAAAGATGTTAGCCGATGCCGGCTACGATGGAAAAGCACTTTGGCAATCCAGTGAATATTGGGGAGAGCTAGGCCCAACCCTTGACGACTGGATAGACAAAGTGGCTGATGGTCTCGCTTATGCAGCATTGTGCTCTATGGCTATTTTTGATTTTGAAGCTATTGTGATTGACGGCGCGATCCCGGTCTCAGTTCGAGAAAAGATAATTAGGGCTACCGCCGAGAAGATCAGTTTAGCCGATACTAGAGGCCTATCTCCTTGCCAAATAGTGAATGGTACTATCGGCGGTAAAGCTCAGTCCATCGGATGCGCTAACCTACCGTTATTAGTCAACTTTTCTCAAGACAGCCAAAACTTATTTAACTAAGCCTTTACCTTCTCTTATTTACCACCGGCAAGCCGCATAACGCGGCTTGTTTTCTTTGTATTTTCCACCGATGTCAAAACTGTTGCGATAACGGTAAATAAATTAGTCCAAAAAATATTAAATAATATTAGTTGATTTATTAATTTCATTAATCTACATTTCGTTAACAATCTTGTTACCACTGTTAACACAAAGACATATTTTCAATTAACAGGATTTACTAACACTAAGAAATTAATCTTAAGAGGGACACACTATGAAATGCTCAACCAAAATTACACTTATCGCGGCCGCCGTCACTGCGTCTATTTCACAATCATCCATAGCACAAACCGCCGAGGAAGAAGCCAGTAAACCTAGCAGCTTAGATTTTGAGCAAATCATTGTTACGGGTACGTCTCGACCAAAAGAAAAAATTGAATCGACAAACGCTATGACAACGTTTGGCGAAGAAAAACTTGAGCGTTTAGCACCTTATAGTGTGGGTGAATTAGTTCGCAGCATTCCTGGATTTCATGCTGAAGACACAGGTGGTGAAACAGGTAACAACGTGGCTCCTCGTGGTTTTCCTCTTTCAACGCAAACTGAATTTACCGCTCTACTTCGCGATGGCATGACGGTCTTTTATAACCAAGATGTTTTATTTTCACAAAACGACCGCTTTACTCGCCTTTCTAATTTTATAGGTAATGTTGAAGCCATTAGAGGCGGTGCATCCTCCATTTTCGTAGGTAGTGCACCTGCTGGTTTTATTAACTTTTTATCTCGTGAAGGCGGTGACGATACAGAAGGCGATGTATTTTTTGAAACTAACAGTAACAACCGCTTAGGTGCGCAAGCATGGGTGAGTGGCTCAATTAACGACCAAACCGTTTATGCCATTGGCGGGTGGTATCGAAAAGGTGATTCTGCTCGCGACCCAGGCTATACCGCCAACCAAGGTGGAGAACTAAACGCTAATGTAAAATACTTTTTCGAAGACGCGAGCGGCTTTACTCGGTTCGAGTTTAATAAACAAAACGATAAGTCGTTTTTCTTCATTCCCCAACCACTTACAGGCTCTACAACTGATGCTCAAACGATCCCTGGTGGTATGGATATTCGTGACGGCACAACAGGTAACTCTGCAGGTGCGCGCCTGCTGCGCTTGGCGAACACGCCTAGTGGCGATATAGACTTAGATGTTACCGACGGTAACTTCGCCGACGTTACCTATTTCGGTAATACGACGGAAGTAGAGCTTAATGATGCTTGGACGTTCTCAAACCAAGTTCGCTACACGGATATGCTGACAACCTTTACAGGCATAATAAACGTAGGCAATGCTGAATCACTTTCTGGAAAAGCACAGGCTATTTTTGATACCAACGAGCAGGCACTTGCCGACGCGGTATTTGGTGGTGAATTAAATTACCGAGTCGTCGACGCTGGTACCGGATTTGAGTTAGCGAACAACAGTAATGTAGATAGCTTTAACACCAATGGTTTTGGTATTAATGCTGGATTCTGGCATCGCCGTTTTGAAGGAGACAACTTACAAAACGAAACAAAAATGCGCCATATTTATGAAGGTTTTGATGAGGGTACTTTCTATTCTACATTCGGTTTGTTCGTATCAAATATAAATGGACATGTAACTGACTATCGCATTAACACGCTGCAATCTGTTGAGCCGTTACCGCAACGCCTCGATATCGCCTTCATAGATGCCGAGGGAAATGATATTGCAAGTGGCACCTATAAAGGCATACAAGCCGGTTCTCATGGTTTCGCTAACATTGTTTATAATGAGTCAACCATTGCTCCTTATGCAGACTTTGAATATGAGATAGATGATTTAACCTTAAACCTTGGTGCGCGATATGAAACATTGAGAGCCAATGGTGAAGCGGAAGATCCGGGTAATTATGAAATTAGCAGCTTTACAACCGACTCGGATGCAGTGAATGGCAATATCATTCTTCCCTTTGGTGCTGGGACATACAGAAACTTTGATGTTGAATACAACGAATTAGCGTGGACAGTTGCCGCAAACTATATAGTAAATGAAGATTTTGCTGTATTTACGCGATATGCAGATGGCTTCCGTATGCCAGATGTAGACAAATATATGGCGATTACAGACCTTTCGAGTCAAGAGGAGATAGACGAGTTTAATCGCTCTGAACGTCGGGAAACACAGCCTGCATCCACAGTAATGGCCGAGCTGGGCTTCAAATATAACTCGGGCGACGTTGCAGCGTTCTTAACAGGTTATTATGCTGCGGCAGACGACCTATTCTTTAACGTTCCTACGGTGGTAGATAATCAGGTTGTACAACGCCAAGCATTCCGCAATACCGAAACATTGGGTCTTGAGGCTGAATTCAACTTGCAAGTAACAGAAGGATGGAGCGTTGGCTTATCTGCCACGTATCAAGATCCAGAATTTGTTAATACCCCTGCAGCCGAGTTTATTAATAGCGATGGTAATGTTGATACAGTAAATATTAATGGCAATATGCCAGTGCGAGTTCCCAAGCATTTTGGACAGCTTACTAGTAGCTATGAATTCGAAGATTTTGCTTGGGGCGTAGCAAGTATCAACGCGACTTACTCATGGAGTGGTAAACGCTATGCGGACGACGCGAATACTGCAGAACTGCCATTTTACGGAATGCTAAACTTAGGCTTCGCTATTGAAAATGAAGATGGCTACTACGTTCGAGCTGATGTGAAAAATATTAATAATTCTGAAGGCTTATCTGAAGGTGATCCTCGAGCAGGCGAAACAGTTGCAGGCCAAAGTACAACATTTAACGCACGAGTAGTGCTTCCTCGTACCTTTACAGTGAGCGTGGGTAAGCGTTTCTAAAGCAAGTTTCGCAAAAATAGTAGCCTGCCTGTTAGGCAGGCTTCTCATCTTTATATTCCCGTTAATGTTCCTTCTTAATATCCCCTCTTATTATCGCCCTTATGGCCAGCGCTACTTTCCAACCAACCACAAAATAATGAATTAAATTCATACAAAAATGAAATTAAGTCATTTTTATTCATGGTTTCAATTGCGTATAACATGTTTATTGTTTTCAGCACCAAACATAGAGCCAACACCGCGATGACTAAGGAATTTGAATTTACTATTACTCGTACTCGTTTTGATGAAGACTATCAGCCTTCTGACCATACTCGGGTAACCACAAACTTTGCTAATTTAGCAAGAGGTAAGCAACGAAAAGCCAACCTGCGCAATGCACTGCAAATGATAGACAATCGATTTAACGCACTTGCTACTTGGGATAATGCTGCTGCAGATAGATACACTGTTGAGCTTGATATCATATCGGTTGATGTGGATGTCGAGGGCAACGGGATGAGCTTTCCAACCATTGAAATTCTTCAAACCAATATTGTTGACACTAAAACGGGCAAACGCTCGCAAGGTATTGTTGGCAACAACTTCTCATCGTATATACGCGACTATGACTTCAGTGTGGTGCTGTCTAATCACAACGAAGGACAGTCGCATTTCAGTGTGCCTGATGACTTTGGCGAGCTGCACGGAAAGCTGTTCCAGCACTTCGTACACTCTAAAGCCTACAAAGCGCAGTTTACGAAGTCACCAGTAATATGCATCAGCGTGTCAGACAACAAGGTGTATCACAGAACAGAAAATGAGCATCCCGTTTTAGGCGTAGAATACACGCCTAACGAGACCTCATTAACCGAAAGCTATTTTAAAAAGATGGGACTGAACGTGCGCTATTTTATGCCGCCTAATAGCGTTGCCCCCTTTGCCTTTTATTTCTTTGGCGACTTACTAAACGACTACACCAATTTAGAACTTATTAGCACTATTAGCACAATGGAGACGTTTCAAAAGATTTATCGGCCTGAAATTTATAACGCGAACGCTGTCGCGGGTAAACACTATCAACCGAACCTCAATCACAAAGATCATTCAATTACCCGAATTGTTTACGATAGAGATGAACGTTCTCAACTGGCAGTGGAGCAAGGCAAGTTTGTTGAGGAAAAGTTTATTAAACCTTATCAAAGTGCACTGACCCAATGGTCACGACAATGCGCTTGGTAAAGGCCAAGCTGCCTTGAGCCAGCTAGCTCGCTGTCGATTTTCTCATTTTCACTATTTCTGTAGCCCTTTTAGTCTTCTAAAGGTTTTACTCTTCTATGGGAATAGCTCAACTAGGTTATTATTCAAAAATACATTATGAAAACACTATTACCCACTTCCACCTCAGGCAGTCTTCCTAAACCCGCATGGCTGGCGCAGCCTGAACAACTTTGGTCACCGTGGAAACTAGCGCAAGATATTTTGCCTGAGGGCAAGCACGATGCGTTGAAGCTGTCGCTACACGAACAGCAGTGCGCCGGCATTGATATCGTGTGTGACGGAGAGCAAACTCGTCAGCACTTTGTTACCGCCTTTATCGAACATTTAAGCGGTGTAGATTTTGAGAATCGAGAAACGGTGACAATTCGCAATCGCTATGAAGCCAGCGTACCAAGGGTGATTGGTGCCGTTAAACGCACTCGCCCCGTGTTTGTGGAAGATGCCAAGTTTCTTAGAAGCCAAACATCTCAACCCATTAAATGGGCCCTACCCGGCCCAATGACTATGATTGATACGTTATATGACGCTCACTACAAAAGCCGGGAAAAGCTGGCATGGGAGTTCGCTAAAATTCTGAACCAAGAGGCCAAAGAATTAGAAGCGGCAGGCGTCGATATCATTCAATTTGATGAACCTGCTTTCAATGTGTTCTTTGATGACGTTAACGAATGGGGCGTGGCTGCTTTAGAGCGCGCAATTAAAGGACTAAAATGCGAAACCGCCGTGCACATATGCTACGGCTATGGCATAAAAGCGAATACAGATTGGAAAAAAACTTTGGGAGAAGAATGGCGTCAGTACGAAACCATTTTTCCAAAGCTTCAAAAATCAAACATCGATATCATTTCACTGGAGTGCCACAACTCTAAGGTTCCACTGGAGCTGATGGAGCTTATCCGCGGTAAAAAAGTGATGGTCGGCGCAATAGATGTAGCCAACCATGATATTGAAACCCCTGAGGAAGTAGCCACTACGTTAAGAAAGGCACTGAAATTTGTGGATGCAGACAAATTGTATCCCTGCACCAATTGTGGAATGGCCCCGTTACCTCGTCATGTAGCTCGCGCAAAGTTAAGCGCACTGGCAGCTGGCGCCGAACTCGTGCGGCAAGAGCTTGTACAATAACAGCTAAGCGGTCAGTACACTGCGAAGTAAATCATACAATACCGTAAGTTTTACAGGTTTAGCCAAATAAGCATTAAACCCAACCCGAGCATAATGCTCAATGTCAGTGCTCATAACATTTGCAGTTAGCGCTATAACGGGAACACTCTGATTTAACTTTTGTATTTCAGCAAATGCCTGAAGTCCGTCCATTTCAGGCATTTGGATATCCATTAACACTAAATCAGGTGTATTTTTTGAGAACTGCTCAAGTGCCTCAACGCCATTTTTAGCAAAATGTAAGTCTGCCTGGGTCGGTGCTAGCATAGATTCGATAACAAGGGTGTTTATATCGTTATCTTCGGCAATAAGAATTGTCTTGCCTGAAAAGTAAGGAACATCGTCCATTTGGGAAGCAGTTTTTTTGCCTTCTAAGTTTGCGTGCTCAAGGGGTAAGGTTACCGTAATTGTTGTACCCTGATTGGGGACGCTATCAACTTCAATTTTGCCCCCCATCATTTGAACCAAACTAACCGTGATTGACATACCCAATCCAGTGCCACCAAATTTACGAGTTGTAGATGAGTCAGCCTGAGTGAAACGTTCAAATATCCGTGCCTGCGCTTCTTCAGACATGCCAATACCCGTATCTTTTACGGTGAAACGTAACGCGCCTGACGAATAAGAGCTATCGTTCATCAACGCTATACTGACTTGTCCTGACTTGGTGAATTTAACGGCATTGGCGCACAGGTTAAGAAGGATTTGCCTCACCCTCACTACATCGCCTTTCCACCCATCAACAAAACCTTCGCTTATCCTAGATTTTAACGCTATTTGTTTTTCAGTGGCTTCTAGGCTTAATTCCGAGTGAACATGCTCCATCACATCACACATTGAAAAAGGCTGCTGTTCTAACGTCAGCTGGTTAGCTTCTATCTTCGAATAATCCAGAATATCGTTGATGATTGTAAGCAGACTCGTCGCAGAAAAGCTCGCTCTTGAAATAAGCGTCTTTGATTCAGAGTCTAGGTTTGAGCGTTCTAAGAGCTGTAGAGTCCCAAGTACACCATTCATGGGAGTTCTTATTTCGTGACTCATATTGGCCAGAAAGTCGCTTTTAGCTTTAGTGGCCTGCTCGGCTTTATACTTTGCTTCTTGCAGCTTTCTTGACGCTTCTTCGCTATCTGTTACATCTTGAAACGTGCCAAACAATTTAATGCATTTATTTTCAAAAAACTCGGCCTCGCCCTTAGAAACCACCCATCGTCGATGTCCTTTCATCGTTGTTATTTGTGTCTTGAGATCCCATGACTGACCAGTCTTTATCGCTAACTCTACAGCATGCAATATGCTGTCACGACTCGTACCAACTACATAAAAATCTACCGCCGACTCGAATGAGGGTTGATACCCAGGGGGAGCTTCGTGTATCTGTTTAGTTTGAGCGCTCCAAAGAACATGACTAGTCTCTAAATCTACTGACCAAGAGCCTACCTTTGCCACTTTTTCTAATTTTGCAAGAGTAGATGCTTTTGTTCTTAACTGTTCAAGTACTTGTCTTTTGGCGATTTCTGAACCCAACCACTGAGCAAACAATTCAATAAATTCATAGCTTTCGGGTTCAAAGATGTTGACGGGCTTGGCTGCAGAAAAATTAATCGTGCCAAACACCCTCTTATCAATAATTATAGGGGCAGCGAGATACGCCTCAAGCTTCTGTGCTTCATAGCAGGGGTGGTTAGCAATTTCTGAAAAGCCTACGTGGTTAAACCCAACCACTTTGTTTCTATTAATTGTGTAATGACAATAGGTTAAGCCAAGGTCGAAATGCATTCCGGCGTCCAGGCCGTCAATATTATTGACGGTTCTAAACACCTTGTAGTCATTACCCACAATTTGACTCACAATACCGACTTCCAAGCCAAACAAGTCAAGGCCAAAGCGCAGGAGTTCATCCACTTTCGAGTCAAAATCTAACGACTGATTAGATACAATATTGTGGAAATTTCGCAGTGGGTTCACATTTTCCGCTCTCATAGAGTCCATCCATTGATTTGAGCTTCACGCGGGTGCAATACTATGTCGAGTGTGTGCTTTTCTGGCTGGAAATTGTTCATAGTTGATACTAGCTACCGTGCGATACATCGTAAATAAAAGTTCCAGTGTCCATAACAGACCTACGGCGTTTTAAACGAGCTGATTGGCTCAGACAGCAAACTTGATGTACCAGCACTGGTGTAGTGTTTAAAATATGAGCTTAACACCTGCCTACCCGCTTCCCTATTCCCAATAAGTATAGGTATTGCCTTTATAGTCACTCATAAGACCACATTGATGGACCCTCGTTTAAGTGTGAGGTTATTCGCACCCAGTGTATAAACTTTCAACACTTGAAGGTAATTCACGAAAAAAAGTGTTGTATGCGCGCGCTGCATCGCTATAATGCATCGCATTGGCGCATAGCCATTACAATGTGATGCCAGAGTGATGAAATTGGTAGACATGACGGATTCAAAATCCGTTGCTAGAAATAGCGTGCCGGTTCAAGTCCGGCCTCTGGTACCACCTCTAAACCAACTATTTAGTTGGTTTTTTTGTGCCTGCGATTTGAATAAACGGCACGCTGGCGTGTCGGCCCAGTCGAAGTCCGGCCTCTGGTACCACTTCTAAACCAACTATATAGTTGGTTTTTTTGTGCCTGCGATTTGAATAAACGGCACGCTGGCGTACCGTCCGAGTGTCGGCCCAGTCAAAGTCCGGCCTCTGGTACCATCTCTAAACCAACTATTTAGTTGGTTTTTTTGTGCCTGCGATTTGAATAAACGGCACGCTCAAAGCGTACCGTCCGAGTGTCGTTCCATCGTCTTATTTACGAAACTGCCCTGGGCTAACGCCGGTCCATTTTTTGAAAGCGCGGTTAAAATTAGACGTATCCTTAAACCCAAGCTCATAGCCTATTTCAGATGTGGTTTTGGTGGTATTTAACAGCAATTCTTTAGCAATAGTTGAGCGAGTATTGTCGAGCATTTGCTGATAAGTTGTATTTGACTTCTTAAGCTCTCGACGCAGTGTCCTGGGTGATATACACAGATAATTTGCCGCGTCTGTCAAAGAGGGGTAGTTCCCAGAAATGTTAAGAAGAAGTTCATTTACTTCCCTTATTATCCCGTTTTGATCCTCTACCCTGCTCAGCATTTCTTGGCATATTTGCGTTGTTGTTTTTTCAGTATCAGGATCTGCGGTTGCAAGCGGCTTGGTCAGAAAGCTAACGTCTAAAAACAATTTGGCTGTTTGCCCACCGAAAACAACGGGGTATTTCACAGTAGCCGACTCTTGATACCATTCGATGGGCTCTACGCAACCAAATTCAACTCGTTCGATAACGCTAGATTCTTGATTGAAAGACATGAAAACATGGTCAAATGCACTCACAATGCATGACAGCATAAAGTAACGCACTTCACCAAAATCGAAGGTTTCGTTAATTTGCAATATGGCAGACTCAGCGTTTTGCGCCACGTTTAGCAACTTCAAATCGTAAGATGGCGCCCTGAGTTTGAAAAAGCGGGTAAGTGTTCTTACCGCCGCGGCTCCATTTTCAGAGGCCATAATGGCATAACCAAGCAACCCCAGAGTGGTAATATTGATGTGCTGACCGAATCGCCATCCCAAATGGGGATCGCCGGTAGCACTCAGTGCATTTTTTATGAATTGACGGTGCTGGTCGAAGGTGAGTCTTAATTCATCGTCTAGAAACTGTTCTTCTTGAAGCGCCAAACCTTCTAGCAACAAAGCAGAGCTAATACCCTTATTAACGAGTTCACGAAACAGCACCCTTTGAAAATGCGTGGGGATCACCGAATCTTTAGCGTTGAGATATTTTTTGCCCATTAAAGTCTCCCAAAAGCGGCGCTGAGTAACTGACTCTCTTATCACTTTACAGTACATCGCGTGGCCACATATGACCACATTTTGACCTGAAATGCTATTTCTTCATGCCACCTAACGTTCTAACGTGTAACGCTGCGCCATCTTCATAGGTCGATATGTATTGGTGAATATGCATTGCTGCCTATCAAGTCTGACACACGCCCGTTAGGTTAAACGCAGAAAGTATTGAAGGTGTGTCTTAGGCGCTAAAAACGGTGAGTGATTGGCAAAATGATCATGATTAGAACAGGCAGGCGGTAATTACATGTATAAAAAACTCATTGTATCGATAATGCTGTTTATTGCTCTAGTTGTTTCTGTAGAAGCGAAACAGCACCGTACCAAACCAAACATACTTTTGGTGCTTCTCGACGATGTTGGCTTTATGGATTTTGGTGCATACGGCAGTGATACCGCTACGCCTAATATTGATAAACTCGGCAAAGCCGGTGCTATGTTCACACGTTACTATTCCTCCCCCTTATGTGGCCCAAGTCGCGCGTCACTTATGACAGGTCAAAGCCCACACCAGGTTGGTGCTGCAACACTCGCAGAAGTACTTACAGACGAAATGCGAGCCCTGCCCGCTTATAACATGACGTGGGCAGACCAACAGCAAACTATCGCTTCAAGGCTCAAATCGGCTGGATACCAAACCTTCGTAGCTGGCAAGTGGGGAATTGGCGATATTGGTGCAAACCTGCCTCATCGCTTCGGTTTTGATAGGTCTTGGGTATTAGACTCCACTGGCTCTAGTAACTATCGGGCTAAATCATATTTGCCACACTATTTGGAAGTGGAATGGTACGAAGATGGAAAGCGAATTTCTCTGCCTGAGGACTTTTACTCGTCTCGTAATATCGTCGACAAAATGATTGAGTATGTGGATGAAGCCGACCCTTCCAAGCCGTATTTTGGATATTTAGCTTTTCAAGCAATACATATTCCCCTTCAGGTTTCGCCCGAGTTTATCAATAAATATAACGGCGTCTTTGATAGAGGCTGGAACATAATGCGTCAAGAACGCTTACAAAAAGCGATTGCACTTGGTCTGGTTCCTGAAACGACAACACTGTCTGATGGTGCCCATAACGACCGCGAATGGAACAGTCTTTCAGATCGCGAGAAAGCGTACTGGGCTCGCGTGATGCAAGTTAACGCAGGCATGCTTGAATCGGCAGACTTTCACCTTGGCAGGCTGATAAGCCACCTAGAAGCAAAAGGTCAGTTAGATAATACCATTGTGATTGTCACCTCAGATAACGGCCCCGAATACAATACCCTTGGGAAAACATCAAAGCCTGCAGTTAAGGCGTTTGAAAAGTTTTGGATGGCCATTGAGGACTGGGACGTCAGTTATGAAAACCTGGGGCAAGAAGGCAGTCTTGCGGCCATAGGCCATGAGTGGGCGTCAGTTTCTGCAGCGCCGTTTCATTTGTTCAAATTTAATGCCTCGGAGGGCGGCATGCGCGTGCCTTTAGTCGTATCGGGCCCGGGTGTTGAAGCAAATAAAGGCTTTGTCGACAGCCGTGCGCAAGTTGCCGACATTACTCCAACATTACTCGACTTTGCCGGCATAAATTACAACCCTGATGAGTTTTACGGGCGAAGCTTAAAGCCACTACTAACGGGGCAGTCTGACAACGTTTATGGCGAAAATGATGCCTTTGTGTTTGAGGTAAGCGGAACCGCAGCGCTTTACAGGGGAAACTGGAAAATAACCAAAACCCCGCCTCCTCATGGGGATGGGAATTGGCACCTGTACGATTTAGCCGTCGACCCGGGGGAAACTACCGACGTTGCCCTTAAACACCCTAGCCTTTTTCAAGACATGCTTGATGAATACAACGCCTATGCCACGGATGTGGGTGTATTTGAGCTTCCCCCTGGAGAAAGTTCGCGAAAACAGCTCGTTATTAATGCGATTAAAGGAACAGCAGGCAATTATTGGTACCTATTTGCCGGTTTAGCAGCGACCTTATTATTAGCCGTTTATCTGTTGTTTGTTTTCGCTACACGCTTGATTAAGCGAATGGGAAATAGCTGATGACTGCGAAACTAAAACCAAACCAACACCAAAGTTACACGCTCTATAAAATGGACATTTCCTACTTTTCAGGAAAGCTAGAAGCATACTTACGGTACAAAGAAATTCCGCATCGCGTTATTGAATGTGACACTTTGAAAGCGCTTCATAAAGTAGGGCGTAAGACTGGTATTCAAAAAGTCCCCGCCATTGAGATGGATGATGGAAAATGGTTATTTGATACAACGCCCACAATTCAATGGCTAGAGAGTAGGCATACCGAAAAGCCGGTGCTCCCCTCCGACCCTGCCTTGCGATTTATTGCCTTGTTAATCGAAGATTATGGCGATGAGTGGCTTTGGCGTCCTGCCATGTGGTGGCGTTGGGTCCCCAAGGTATCTCGCGTTACATTGGGACGAAGAATTACCAAAGTCTATTCAAAGCGTCTTGCCATTCCTTTGGGCTTTTACTTTGGTCATCGTCAATTGCGTGAGTGGCTGTGGAATGATGGAGTTGACAAAAACAACAACGGTGATGTGCGAGACATGTTGTTTCGAGAACTCGAATTTCTTGAGCCTTTATTTGAACAACAGCCGTTTATATTAGGTGATCATCCAAGCATTGCCGACTTCGGTTATTTTGGCTCGTTTTTTCGCCATTTTAGCAACGACCCTATTTCAGCAGAAGTGATGAGGCGTAAAGGCCCGAATACTTACGAATGGGTTGCCCGGCTATGGAACGTCAAACACAGTAAATTAAATCAAAATATTAAGTGGGAATGGCCGTCTGCGGCATTTTGGCAGCCATTGCTTGAACGCATTGCTCTTGATTATCTACCTTATTTACACCAAAACGCGCTTGCATACCGCGATGGTAAAAAACGGTTTAACTATCGAGGGAAGCATTTTCAATTCAACCGCACTGTCACAACGCACTATCGAGTATGGTGCAGGCAAGAGCTACAGCGAGAATTCTCCCTTTTGTCACAAGACGATAAAGACCGAGTCAATAATTTATTTCAGGCTGCTGGAGGCCTTTTCTCTTTGCATACAGATGGTCTCATCGACTCTGGGTTAAGTCAGCAGTTTCAGCTACCTATAAACCCAAACAATGTGAAGCAAAAGCCAGGTTTATTCGCCCGTTACTACGGTCAACCCAGAAATTAAATAACGGTCGACTATTAATAAATGGCTATGCACAAATAATTGAAAACAGCAAAATGACGACAACGAGGAATTAAGAAATGGTTTGGTGGAAAGTAGCGTTAATAAGTATTCCAATTCTAGGTATTATTGTTTGGCTGGGCCTTCCTAAACTACTGCACGCGATGGGTTTACACCCAAGTTACGACATGCCGAGCTATAATCTCAAGGGGAAACGGGCCTTGGTGATCACTACCAGTCACGACACGTTGGGTGAAACGGGTAAAGCAACGGGGGTGTTTGGTTCAGAAATGACCGTGCCCTATTATGCTTTCTTAGATGCCGGTTTAGACGTTGATATCGCTTCTATCAAAGGGGGCGAGATTCCAGTAGAGCCATTTTCTATGGGCTGGCCACTGGCTACACCTGAAGATAAGCGCTTTAAGCAAGACGCCACCGCAATGAGCAAACTTAAGCATTCCATTCCTATTAATGAAATATCACCTGATGAGTACGATGTCTACTACATGGCTGGCGGATGGGGTGCGGCCTACGACCTTGCGCAATCAAGAGCGTTAGCGGAACTGATAACAAAAGCCAATGCAAATAATAAAGTGCTGGGGTCGGTTTGCCACGGGGCGCTTGGTTTAGTTAGTGCAAAAAACGTCGATGGCAGGCCGTTACTTGAAGGGCGAAACGTTACCGGCGTTACGAACCGACAAATCAAGCAATTGGGAATTGAGGTAACACCAAAACATCCTGAAACCGAAATGCGAAAAGCAGGCGCAAAGTTTGAACTTCAAACTGCCACCATTGAAATGTTGGCAACGCATGTGGCCGTAGATGGCAATATTGTAACGGGACAAAACCAGAACAGTGGCTATGAAACATCACACCGTATTTTAGCGTTACTTGCTGATAAGAAGCAGTTATAAAAAAGCGAGCATCATGATGGCTTTCCAACGCACATTACCGCTTATTCTACTGACACTCACTTGCATTGTAGCTGCTGGAATTTTCATTGCTCTTTTTAACAAGAAATCGACGACAAACTACCAGCCGTGCCGTTTGCCTGAATACGTTATCGATAGCTTTGTACTGGTAAAAGGTGGTGGGTTCATCCAAGGCAAGGATGCCGTATATCCTGAAGAGGGTCCGCCTCAGAAGGTGTTTGTTTCTTCGTTTAAGCTACAGACAACAGAAGTGACCAATAAGCAATTCGCAAAGTTTGTTGCGCAAACTGGCTATGTTACCGACGCTGAAAAGGGTACTGGCTCGGCGCAGTTCTTAGAATCTGAAACTCCTTGGATAACTTCATCATGGTGGAGCTTAGATAGTGGCGCGACCTGGAAAACACCAGACGGTGCAGGTAGCAACCTTGAAGGACGAGCTTTGCACCCCGTTGTACATGTCACTCTTAATGATGCGCGCGCCTACGCTGAGTGGGCGGGCGGTAGAATTCCAACCGAAATTGAGTGGGAGTACGCAGCGAGTTTAGGGCTTTTCGACCCGCTTGAGCCAGAGTCTGGTATGCAAGCGCCTGACGGTACGCCCCGCGCAAATGTTTGGACAGGCACTTTTCCCGACAACAACACCGAGGAAGACGGATTTACAGGCACAGCCCCCGTAGGCTGTTTTGAACAAAACCTTATCGGTGCCTACGATATGATTGGTAATGTTTGGGAGTGGACAGAAAGCCGTTATGGTAAGGCTAACCCAAGGTTTACCATTAAAGGCGGCTCATTCCTTTGCGGTAGCAATTATTGTAGAAGGTATCGCGCTTCTGCGCGTCAAGGCATGGAACAAGACTTTAGCACGGTGCATATAGGCTTTCGCATTGCTAAAAAAATTGCCAAATAAAATTGAAAAATAAAAACTAGCAATCAAATATTAATTGGATAAGGCTAACAAATGAGTGAAATAACAAAACAAAAAGGTGCTTCAAGCAGCACCCCTTCCCCATTTATGCGTTGGCTTACGTCCAAATTGATGAACTATATCAGCAGTGAGAAACGACAAACAAAGCTCAGGAACAAGCGCGAAGCAAAGCGCATAAAAGAGGGACGAAAGCACGTGGTTGAATATTTCCATCAAGTGGATGATGGATACTCTCACCTTGCCATACAAACTCTTTCAAAACTTAAAGCCCAGTATGATATTAAGCTTGTGGTTCACCTTGTTCCCCCAGCCAGCGATGACAATTTTCCAGAGCCAGAGCTTTGGAAACAAATGTCAGTAGCCGATGCTAAGCGTATCGCGCCCTTTTACGGGCTCGAGTTTGATAGCCAAAACACACCTCCCGAACAGAGCCTTGTTCAAATGGCAGCCGCCATTTTTTGTAATTTAAACAGCGAAGAAGTCATAGATATAGGTGCTGAGATTAGCGCCTATTTATGGCGAGGTGACAAAGAAGCGCTGGCGCGGTTAGCGCATCAGTATGGCAGTGCGTCACTTGATGAATTGCACGCCAAGTATGAATTAGCAACCGCGCGTCGAAGCGAGTTAAAGCACTACAACCCAGCCATGTTTCACTACGAAGGTGAATGGTACTGGGGGGTAGACCGATTATATCATCTCGAAAATAGGCTTAACGCTTTAGGCGCAACAACAAACGACATGGTACCTTTAGGCAAGGTACCGTTAGACAAGGTACCGTTAGACAAGATACCGTTAATTGCGCCCCGCCCAGAAGTTGCGTCTCAGTTTGGTGAAAATGCATCAACACTCACGCTAGAGTTTTTTGTATCGCTTCGAAGCCCTTACACCGCTATTGCTTGGGATCCAACCATCAAATTTGCCAAACAATCAGGCATTAACCTAGTTGTTAAACCTGTGCTGCCCATGGTTATGCGCGGCGTGCCGGCAACTAAAGAGAAAAAGATATACATAGCAACCGATGTAGCCAGAGAAGCGCGGGCGTTAAACGTTGAATATGGGAACTTCTACGATCCTATCGGCGAACCTGTATTAAGAGGTTACAGCCTTTATATGTGGGCCTTAACGCAAAATAAAGGCAACGATTTACTTTGCGCGTTTTTAAAAGCTGCATTTGCTAGAGGAGTAAATTGCAATAAGCACCAAGGTATTCAGCAGGTTGCAGAGAATGCGGGGCTTGATTGGAGAGAGGCGCGCCTTCATCTTCACGATGACAATTGGCAGCAGCTGTTAGAAGATAACCGTCTGAGTATGTATGAGTTTGGCAGCTGGGGCGTGCCAAGTTATCGATTATTAGACCAGAATGAAAACGAAGTATTGGCCGTGTGGGGGCAAGACAGGCTTTGGTTGGTCGCGCAAAAGGTTAAGGAATTAAGTGAATAGCGAGATAGGTATCATTAAATATGACAACCTGCACCAATAACTGAATCGCGCATTGTTATAGGTGCAGGTATATTCACTTATTTGAGGCACACTTTGAAATACAGCTGCTTTTTTTCATTCCAGCTTCAACGCTCTTGCGGCTTAGCTGGTTTAGATTTTTGAGACAACTTCTAATCGTCTGCTGCATTGATGCCACATTAATAATACAGAGAACTCTTTTTATACCCGCCTCAATTACTTTAGAGGGCAACTCAACGCTGCCCTGGTTGATAAGTCTCTTCTGCGTTCGCCGCAATATCGTCAGCATAAAAATACACATCACGCAATTTACCTGAGACATAGACTGCCGCTTGATCGTTATAATGTGGAGAACTCGGATCGTTACTCAAACCACCAGCGGTAATTGCCTTAGCTTTTAGCTTTTCGCCAAATTCAACTGCTGCCACAAAGCTATTTCCACGCGTGCCATAAATTCGCTTTGTTTCACCCTGGCCATAATTTTGGCCGTAGGCCGCAAGAGCTCCCCACCGGCCAGACGCAAAACCAACGGGCAAGCTTGGTGCATCATCATCGAAATGCTGTCGAATATCGGGGCTAATGCGTTGGAAGCGATTAATTTCTCCCCATGGGGTCTGCCAGGTTCCAAAGTCACGAGCTAGCTTATCAACAGCCGACTTTAGAGAAATAAGGCGCTCATCATTAGAAGCCATGCTCTCCATATAGGTATAAACACTTACATCAGCAGCTCGCGCTTTATTGCGAACGGACTGCATCAAATCCATGCCCCAGAAAACAGCAATAGAGGTAGGCACGCTGTCTTCGCCGCTGCGTTTGTCCCACGCTTGAAGCGTTGCAATAGGCTCCCGTAATGACGCTTTTCTAGGGTCAGAATCAGGCAAGGACTCAAAAGCTTTAAACAGGGGCACAAGCAATACATCAAACCCAGTTAAATGGCTATCGTAAGCGGCATTAATAAGACTATCGACGTCAAAGTCAGTCGTATTTTTAAGTAAATTAATGGCGTGAATACCGCGATAGTTTTCAGTGGTACCCGAATAGTACGCTGGGTAATCCTCCTTTTTAGGGCTGAACTCTGCTGCCGCGCTGTAAGGCCAGTTATTGGTATTTTGAATCCAGCCATTCCCTGGGTTTTTAATATGAATATGCTCTTCTAATGGATGAATGCCTTGCCAATCTGTCGCGGGGTTACTTCCATCTACTGGCTGGGTATAATCGAAAGCCGTATTACGACGAGGTACAAAATTACCGTGGAAGTAGGCAATAGTGCCATCGGCATCGGCGTATACGGTGTTGTTCGACGAGTTTGTTAGGCCTTTCATTGCTGAATAAAACTCATCGTAATTTTGCGCTTTTGTGCGCGAATAAGACTGTATCAACGCTTTAACTGGCTCTTCCATCAAGCGCACCGACACCCACTTGCCGTTATGTGAACGTACTATTGGACCACGGTGGGTGAAGTAAGCAGTCACTTGCTTTTGCTGCATAGTGCCGTCTTTTGCTTTGTAAGGTAATTCGATAAGTCGCGTTTTGAGCTTGCGATGCTCATCGCCATATACATAGTGCAAACCATCCTCTTTTTCGATAACGGTTTCTATGTATTCGTCTATTACATCCACGTAGGTTGATGTGTGCATCCAACCCACACGCTCGTTGAAGCCTTGGTAGATAAAGAATTGTCCCCACGTAGATGCCCCGTAGGCATTTAACCCTTCCTCTGATTGCACGTGAGCTTCGTGTCTAAAATAAAAGCTGGTATGAGGATTTACTAAAAGAAGCGCATTACCGTTTTTCGTACGACTAGGAGCAATGGCAAAACCGTTCGAACCACCCGGCTCAGCGTTTAATTGATTGGCTGTAGTCAATAAATCATTATTAAAGGAAACATTTGCCATATCATTACCGTAGAACTCGGCCAATCGAGCCATGTTTACGCCGCGTTCAATATCGCCACCTATACTGCCCTCACTAAAGGTGAGCGCCATCCAAGGCTCAAAGCGGGTAATGACTTTAGGTTGTACTTCAGGATGCGTGTAAAGGTAATAGTTCAAACCATCGGCAAATGCCACCATCAATTTTCTAAGCCACTGTGGGCTTTCTTCATACTGCTTTTTAATTTGCTTAGGCTGAATAAACAGCTTCATGCGAAGATCTCGGTATAGTTCATCCTCGCCGAGATCTTCAGCTAAACGGCCCATGGCATTAATATAATTGCGCTCTATTCGATTAAAGTCATCTTCGGCCTGGGCATACAGCATTCCAAACACGGCATCAGCATCAGTTTTCCCTTTAATATGGGGAATGCCCCAGTTATCGCGGGTAATAGTCACGTTCTTTGCCGTTGCTTCCCAGCGCAAAACATCCTTTGATGGATTATCAGTTGCTTGGTCAACTGCGGGCGTTTTATGATCCGACGAGCACGCGGAAATAAACATAGTCACAAATACAGCAAAACAAACCGACAGGCACTTCATGTGCTTTTCCTTATTTTTAGTTGTAAGCAAAACCTACTCCTCATTAATTCAACTGTAAAGGAAGCACCTTCGATTCCGATTTAGGAATAGAAAGACAGAAAGTAAAGAGGTAAACGCTACAGTCTATAGCGGACGACTTTTTTTGAGGATTTGTGGGTTTGAGGAAAAACCTTAACCAAAAGTATAACTTTAAATACCTATATATTACCCAACATGTTTTTGTTTTTGCGAAGGTGGCGTTTAATACAACTCAAGCAACGACGAGTGAGTTGCAAAAAACATTAAACAATTAACCACAGGAACTTTAACCATGTTGAAAATAGTTAAAACCTCTATCATTATTGCAGCATCTACACTTGCTTTCTCTAACGCAGCACAAGCAGACGGCATCAACGATGCACTAGCTAACATCTGTACTATCGTACAGGCTGACGACAAAGGTGAGCTTCGTAAAAAGATGCGTAGTGTACAGTCAGATTACCGTTTGAAACTTCGCGATTATTACGCAGGTGTTTCATGTAACGGACAAAGCCTTATCCGCACAGCGGTAACGAGCAACGCGGTTGAAGTTGGCACGTTATTGGTTAAGAAAATGCCAAGCAAAGACCTACAGGCGCCAGAAGCAGACGGCAAAACACTTCAAGCGTGGATTGCTGAGCAAGGTCTACAAGACTCACCCATTTCGGCTGAGCTTAACGGAAGAATTTAATTTCTAACCGAACCTAATACATCACACCATGTGAGTAACAGTTTCAACATGGTAGCGGCTCCGGGCCGCACTAGAGGCCCCTTTTATGGGGCCTCGCCTTTTCTGCTTCAATTGCAATATTCCTTATTATTCTTTTTCTACTGTCGATGTAGCCTTGGCTCTTTGAGTTCAATTTACTATCAGTATTCCTCAGCATTATCGGTATTTTCTGTTTTCCGTCTTCGGCATGCCAAGCGGAGCCATGCACTTTCTTTCCTTCACTGCTACCTTTTTAAACACGACCGCTCTTACAACATGAGTTCACGCAGAGAAACCAAAATAGTGGTTCTTTAACTTTGATAAAAAACGGTATACTTAACGCAAATATAAATAGGAAATAGTATGAAAGTTTGTGGTGTAGATTTAAAAGGTAATGAAGCGACAGTATGTCTTTTGTCATTAATAGACGGTTTGTTTCATGTACCCGACTGCCGAACCCGCCGTTTAACGCTGGCCGATACCAGTGCGAAAGGTCTTAAAAGTTTTCAAAGTACGTTTGAAAAATTAATGGCCGACTACAAAATTGATGCTGTCGTCATTCGTCAACGCCAGAGTAAGGGCAAATTTGCTGGCAGTGCTATTGGGTTTAAGCTTGAAGCGGCTATTGAATTAATTGATGGGTTAGAGGTTGTTGTATTTGGTCCCACCGAAATTAAAGAATCGTTGCGCAGAAACCCGGTTGCAGTGCCATTTTCAGATACAGGGTTAAAACAATTTCAAGAACCTGCTTTCACCACGGCCTATGCTTGGTTAATGAAACGTGCTCACCAAGAGTAACAGCATTAAGCGCCTGCAATTATTACAGGCGCTTTACTGGTTAATTGACGACTATTGCCCAGTTCGTATCATCTTCTGACGCCGACCAATAGAAGTTCATCGGCACCGATCCCTCTTCAACAACCCACACTTGAGCCACTAAAATTTCAACATCACCACCTATTGTCAACGGGTACTCAGCAGAGCCAGACGGCAAGGTGGTGCGAAGTTGGCAGATTTTGAATCACAGCTGAAACTAGTAGCTAATAGGAAAAAGCCTTATGACGTTAAAAGGTAGACCTCACACACCCTTTATTGTCTACTATGTGACAACATGAATGTAAGAAGAGAGTAAACGTAATGAAGTTTTTATCCCTATTGGCCGCCATTGTATTTTTAAATGGCTGCGCAGCACTGTCTCAGATATCTGCGTATACGGTTTCAAATGCAGATGTAGAGCAGGTATTAGGAAGTCAGCTAGATAAACTTCAGCAAAAAGCGTCGCTTGCTGGTATTCCTTTGCTGCTAGAGGTAAATGACATATCGGTAAACATTGGCCCCGAAGGAAGAGATGTTGTTCAGTTAGGCACCGACGCCACAGCCAGCATAAACGCGTTTGGATTTAGCTATCCCGCCAAAATACGCTTGTCTTTAGAAGGCACCCCTTATTATGACAGTGAGAAAAAAGCGATTTTTGTTCACTCATTGTCGTTGCTTGATAGCACTGTGGATGCGGCGGGATATAAAGGCAACCTCGCACCTTTAAGCAAAGAAGTGATGCAGCTTATCAATGGCTACTTAGTGTCTAACCCCGTGTATAAATTAGACACAACAAATAAAACGGTTAACCTTCTCTCTAGTATTCCCATCACATTATCTGTTGAACAAGGAAAGCTGGCTCTTCGCCCTCAGCAGGGCAAGTAGAATAGATAGAAAAGTAAAAAATTGACCTAGCTTAGATATTCGTACCTAGATTTTACCACCACATTATTATAAGAAGAATATGAACACGACTACGCCCACAAAAGAATTCGACATACTGTTATATGGCGCCACCTCCTTCGTTGGCAAAATCATGATTTCGTATCTTGCTACCTACGCTGAAGAAACCTTTTCTTGGGCTATAGCAGGAAGAGACGAGCAAAAGCTTCTCGCATTAAAAAAAGAGCATGGCTTAACATCAGTCCCTCACTTTGTTGCTGATGCCAGCGACGAAACCGCGCTTACTGCGTTGTGCGAGAAAACCAACGTTATTATCTCCACTGTGGGGCCTTATGCGCTATACGGTGAGACTCTGGTAAAAGTATGTGCAAACACCGGCACGGATTACTGCGACTTAACCGGTGAGCCTCAATGGATAAAAGCGATGCTCGATAAATATGAGCCTCAGGCACAAGCCTCAGGAGCTCGTATTATTAACTGTTCAGGATTCGACTCAATTCCATCAGATTTAGGGGTTTATTTTTCACAGCAAAGCGCCATTGAAAAAACGGGAAGCCCTGCCAAGCAAATAAAGATGCGGGTATATAAGATTAAAGGCGCAGCATCTGGGGGCACTATCGCCAGCATGTTAAACGTGCTTAAAGAGGCCAGTGACAACCCGAGTTTGAGAAAGCTTTTAGTAAACCCTTATATGCTTTGTAATGCTGGACACCCTTTTCATTTACGGCAAAAAAATCATAAAAAAGCAGAATACGACAACGACCTTAGCATTTGGACAATGCCCTTTGTTATGGCAGCCATTAACGAACGTATTGTTCATCGCAGTAATCAACTGCTTGGTACTATGTATGGAAAAGACTTCAAATACGATGAAGCTATGTCGAGCAAAACCGCTAGCACGGCATGGATAACTACCCTTGGTTTAGGTGCATTTGTAGGGGCGGCCAGTTTTGCGCCAGTGAGGAATTTACTCGCAAATCACATTTTACCAAAACCTGGTGAAGGTCCATCGGTTGATGACCAAGAAAACGGCATGTTCGACATGCGCTTTTATGCTGAATTAAACAATGGCAAGAGACAGGTAGTACAAGTTACCGGTGACAAAGACCCAGGATATGGCAGTACTGCAAAAATGCTTTCGCAGGCCGCGCTTTGCTTGGCAAAAGATATCCCCGATGTAAAAGGCGGCTTTTGGACTCCCGCCTCAGCACTCGGTGATGCCTTGATACATCGTTTGGGGAAGCATGCCGGTGTTTTTATAAAAGAATTATAAAAAAACCATAAAAGAATCGTAAAAGAAATAGAGCCCGCACAATAAGCGGGATCATTAATGACACGAGTTAACGCCCGAGCATTCCGCGGGCAATGACTTCTTTCATAATTTCGGAGCTGCCTGCATAAATGGTTTGCACCCGTGCATCTCGATAAAAACGTGAAATAGGATATTCATCGGTATAGCCGTAGCCGCCGAATAATTGCAGACATTCATTCACCATTTTCAGCTGCATCTCGGTGGCTGCCAATTTAAGCATCGCTGCATCGGTTACCGTCATTTCGTCACGACTGAACTTGTCCATGTGTTTTTCTAATAGCGCTTTACACATTTCAAGTTCAGTCTGACATTCGGCTAATTTAAACCGCGTATTTTGAAATTGACCTACTGTTTGACCAAACGCCTTGCGTTGAGTTACGTAATCGATGGTAAGATCGAGTGCACCTTGTGCATGACCAATAGCTTGCACTGCGCAACCCAAGCGCTCTCTTGGTAGCTCTTGCATTAAATAGGCAAACCCACGTCCCTCTTCGCCTAATAGTGCGTTAGCTGGAATTTTCATATTTTCAAAAAAGAGTTCGCCAGTATCGCTGCTGTGCTGACCTATTTTGTGAATGGGTTTTCCGGTAGAAAACCCAGGAAGACTGGTGTCGACCAAAAACAACGACACCCCTTTAGCACCTGCTTTTGGGTCGGTCTTGGCGCAAACAATGATCATATTGGCCTGGTTGCCATTGGTGATAAACACCTTTGAGCCATTGAGAATGTAGCTATCACCCTCTTTCACAGCATTGGTTTTCATGCCTGCCACATCGCTGCCTGCATTAGGCTCTGTCATTGCTAATGCGGTAAGCACTTCCCCTGTGGCCATTTTCGGCAACCAGTAGTCTTTTTGTTCTTCGGTACCGATGTTTAACAAATAGGGCGCAACAATATTGGCGTGAATATTATAGCCTGTTGCTAAACTGTGCAGACCGAGACGACACATTTCTTCTTGAATCATCTGACAAACATCAAAACTAGCATCAGCTGCCCCATACTTTTCAGGCATATCAACAAGCAACATTCCCGCTCGTCCCATGGTATGCCACACTTCCCGAGGCATATGATGGTCGTCTTCCCATTTTGAATAATGGGGCAGTATTTCTTGGTCCATAAAACGCAATACCATGTCTTTGAACATAGTAAGCTCTTCATTGATTGCAGCATTATTGTCAGACATCACTTTACCTCATGAGACTTAGTCGGGCGGCAATTCGCCCTTTTAAATTTACAACTTTTTTACATTGCGATGAGTGTAGAGGATCCCACTGAAGGGTTCGAATGATGTTTATCTAGTATGCGTAATCACTACTATTTATTGACCGGTATGAGATAAGGTTTAAAAGCCGCTTTAGTCATTAAACGGCTCAGTGATTGATTTACTTGGCTCGGTAAACCATACTGGGCCGGCGTCAGTGACATAAAAATGATCTTCTAAACGAATGCCAAACTCGCCGGGCACAACAATCATAGGCTCGTTGCTAAAACACATACCGGGCGCTAATTGATGAGGATTGTCTTTAACTAAGTACGGCCATTCATGAATGTCCATCCCAATGCCATGACCTGTACGATGAGGTAGTCCAGGCAGCGTATAATCTGGCCCTAAGCCTTCAGCTTCTAAGCTGTGTCTTGCAGCTGCATCTACGTCGCCGCACGTGCTTCCCACCGTTGCCGCATTAAACGCCGCTATTTGCGCTTGTTTCTCACTACTCCACAGCTGCCTTTGCTTTGAAGTTGGCTCGCCAAAACAATAGGTTCGTGTAATATCTGATAGGTATCCATGCAGCTTGCAGCCAGTATCGATTAAAACAAGATCGTTGGCTTTTAAAACCTGCGGATCTTTCACCCCGTGTGGAAATGAGGTGGCCTTGCCAAACAAAACGATACAGAAATAACTTCCACTTGCACCCACTTTCCTGTGCGCTTCGTTAATGAATGCTTCTACTTCCGTAGTTGTCATTCCTTCTTTGAGCATACTTGCGGTTGCCTTATGAACCGCTAACGTCATATCCATGGCTCGCTGAATAAGTGCTAGCTCATGAGGCGATTTGTGCATACGGCAATGGGCAGTCACTTCGCTACCATTGATTATTTCAATGGTTTTAGGCAAGGTTTTACTAAATCCATCCACAATGAAAAACTGTGTTGATTCGTCGACTGCAACCTTGCTGCCATTCGCGGTATCAATGTCGCTCAGTAACTTTGCGAATAAGGCGTAAGGGCTCTCGTGCTCTTGCCAACCTTCTATGTGTCCAGCAATAAGCTTACGTTCTTCTAAGGAATCAATCTCAAAGGTCGGGGCAATATAAACAACGTCTCCACGAGCTGGCAATATGGCGCCAACTAAGCGCTCGCTGGCGTACCACTGCATTCCCGTAAAATAGGCTAAATTAGTACCCGCATTGAGATACAGTGCAGCTATATTATTGGCCTGCATGTAGCGCTGCGCTTTTTCTATTCTGCTTGTGTGCTCTGAAACAGAAGGTTGGGACATATCTGTTGTCATGTCGCGCAGTGTTGCTAGTGCTTCTTGCTGAGTTTTTCCACCAATTTGCATGAAATGTTTGCCTCGTTACGTCAAATGCAGTGTGGCTAATCTACATGATTGGTAACGGTGCCGATAGGAAAACGCTATAGAGGACAGAATGAAAAAGATAGAGCAATGGAAACTGGTTTTTACAACACGTTTTTATTGCGCTGGTTATAAAAGCGGCTATAAAGCAGGTTTTGCAGGGCTTTTTGCGAGTAATTCTGAGCTTATATCATCGTCGCATTGGTGCAGGGTTAATGTGGGTGGCGACATTTGGATACCAAACGGTGCTGCTCTGCCCAACACTTCCATTCCGAGGATATTGTGCTGATTGTCCATTACGGCCACCTTCACATTATCAAAATGACAGTCTGCACTTAACGCCAATGTAGGTATGATGTAAAGCTTCACTTTGTGCTTTTTACCGTTCGCTAGTTTTGCAATCACCACGCCCTCTTCAGTCACATTTTGCTGAGCTGCAAAAACCTTAAAGGTGGCTTTATTCAAAATAGTTAGGGAAGAGCCAGTATCAATGAGGTAGTTGAATTCGCGCTTGTCCGCATCAAAGCTTTGTAAGTACAAGGTTCCGCCACTGCTGCTTGTTAACGAAAACGAATTTGCGTTAGCCACACTACTGCTCAATACATTGCCAGTAAATACTGCAATAAATATCGTCAACAAGGTGCTTATTGAAAGGCGCTTAGTGTGTGTTTTCATATATCGTAATTAGCTTCATTCGCAGCAATGAATTGTATGAAGATAAACACAGCAATAACGAAGCCAAATAATAAGCCTATGATTTTGCAATAGTTACTTTATTTTTCAGCAGCACTTCGCACCAGCAGCGTGCAAAGCAGCACATAAAACGTGCAGCCCCCTGTTTATTGATAAAGCCTTTTTGCTATTACCCTCTTAACTGATAGCTTTTACCTATCACGAGATAGGGTTATTTTTTTGTCATCAAAAGTTAGACTTTAGACGTAGAAACCAGTGATTATTCGCAAAATGAGGGTTTACCATGAAGAAACTTGTACTACCTCTTTTATTGCTATCTTCGATAGCCGCTGTACCGTTCGCTACTGCTGTTGCCAACGAAGGCGCAGACAATACTAGCGTAACGAAAATGATTATTGTGGATCGTACAGGCAAGCCGCCTTTTAAGCGCAAACTTGTTGAAGTACAGGAGCATGATGTGGCTCAGTTTGAGCTGCTAGGTGCCGCCACTGAATGTGAAAATAGAATGAGCGTGGACATGCGTGGTAAGCCGCCATTTAAACGCTCAGTCGAGTGCATCCCAGTTATTGACGTTGCTCAATTTGAAACCATTGAAGAAAACAGCAACTCAACCAACTTTAGCGGTCATCCTCCATTCAAACGCCATTAATAGCCTATCGGCTAGGTTAATTTGAAGCGGTGTTAATCTGACACCGCTTTTTCAAATCTGTCTTTAAACCCAGTCCGCTTTGCCCATACCGGGTAAGCATTAATAAATGTAGTCAGCGCTTTGCTAATATTAGGCACTGATTGAGAAGAAAGCTGAAGTAGTGCCAACGCAGCCTCCGCGTTGTGGCTATTTACCATTGGGTTAACTGTGTTGAGCGATGGGAAATGGGCGCGAATGACATCAAAGCCAACATTTTCTTGCTGTGTCGCTATGTATCCCTCGGTGAGCATGGGAATAACACTGAATGCTTGCGTCTGCTTTTGAAGAAGCGGCTCCATAAGCGCGATATCTGTATTGCTAATCGCTTCCCTCTCTAGCCTGTCTCCATGAGTTTTCCAGAACCTAGCCGTAGTGGTATCCCCTAGCAATGAAGCGGTATGGGTAAACCACTGGTTCGCTTTATTTGCGTTGCCCTTTAATGAATAAAGCGTGCCAAGGTATGCAGCGTTAATCGTTGAAAATGGATCGATGGTCAAACAGGCTTCCATAACATCGATGGCGTCATTATTGTTGCCCTGTAACGCTAGCACCCTAGCCTTCCACACATAAGCCCATGTGTAAGCACTATCTAATTCCAATGCGTTATCAAGCGCGGCCAGCGCTTGCGTCGTTTCACCTCGCCAATAATGAACGATAGCAAGGTTAACATTCACCCATGGTGATAGAGGTTCTATCTCACGCGCTTGTTGTGCAAATGACAGTGCTCTATCGGGTGATAGCTGCGCTAGTGCCAACTCTGAATGTAAGTAAAGACTCGTTGCATTATTTGCATCCTTGCTCAGAACACGATTTAGCGATGCTGTTGCTTTTTTAAAGTCAAAACTTAAGGTTGCCAAAATAGCTGTGGCATTATGCGCATTAGCGTCGTTTGGGTTTAAACGCAGTGCATTATCAATAGCAGCCCTTGCCTTAGGCACCGCTTGCTCTTGGGGTATATATAAATCATAAAAATTATACCGCGCATAAATGTACGCAAGACTGCCATAGGCAGCAGAAAACGCAGGGTCGTAATTAACGGCATCTAAAAACGCAGCTTCGGCTTTGCTAAACCACTCGCTGGTAGTGCCATTCATCCACCAATAAGTGCCTTTTAGATACGCTTGGTAAGCGGCAGCATTGTCGGTGATCCCTGCCTTTATTGGCCTCTTAGATGAAGAGTGGCTGCTGGAAACCTGCGCAATAATTGCATTGGAAATTTCAAGCTGCACTTTTAATAAGTCATTGTTGGTGACATCAAACTGAGCAGTCCACAGGGCTTTGTCTTCAAATGGGGCAATCAGTCGAACGGATATTCTAAAGCTTTGATTAATACGTCTGACGCTTCCCTCAAGGGCATAATTTACGTTTAAGGCCGTGGCAATGTCAGCAAGAGAAAGTCCTTTCTTGGTCAGCGCCAAAGTAGAATATCGCGAAGGTACGTTAAAGCCAGGAGTCGTCGACAAGCTCGAAATTATTTCCTCGGTAAGCCCAAGTGAAATATATGACGAGTCGGTATCGTCTGAAATCTGACTAAAAGGCAGTATTGCAATAGAATTGCTCTCAAGCGACGATTGCTTGGTGCTGTCTACCAACGGGTTATCACTCCCTGTGAATACCCATGTGATAGCGATTGCGATAACAGCAACCACCAGCACACCAGCTAGCAACCAAAGACTCTGGTTCTTTTTTAATGTGCTCTTCTGACTGGAGCCAGTGTTGGAGTCTCTGCTTGAGTCTTTATTTGCATCTTCATTTATAAGTGAAGCGCTGCCTTCGATAGATGTAGTTGCAGACTTTTGGTTTTGGTTTCTGTTTAGGGCTCGGTTTTGGCCCAGGCTTTGCTCCTCGGTGTTGCCACCGG
Organism: Alteromonas genovensis; assembly: GCF_010500895.1. GTDB lineage: Bacteria > Pseudomonadota > Gammaproteobacteria > Enterobacterales > Alteromonadaceae > Alteromonas > Alteromonas genovensis. Next base: position 34,707 of record NZ_JAAAWO010000001.1, on the reverse strand, counting down.
TTTCAGCATTCATGTTAACTGCTGCTTGGGTCGTTGGGGTACTCAAAGAGGACTTATTTGCAGACGGCATATTTGAAAGCTGATTATTTGAAGAGTTCATAGCGACTGATAGCTCAACAGGCGTTACCGCAAGCTTATAGCCTAGTTTGGGAATGGTTTTAATAAGCCGCTTCGATTTATTATCGTTTAGCGCATGACGCAACTGAGAAATAACCCGTGACAGAGCTTCATCAACAACAATTCGTTCTCCCCACACCATCTTGTGCATGTGCTCTCTACTCACTGCCTCAGGTGCATGTTCTGCCAAAACTTTTAACACTTTTATACATTTCGGCTCAATTTTCACAGTGCTATCGTCGCGGGAGATCGTATTATCCGCGGTATTAACAATATAATTTTCAATACTAAATAGCGTAGACGGCACCAAGCGACCTCATTTCAACAAACGTAAATAATTGAATTGTTTGAACTAAAACAGAAAAATAATGAACATTAGGTTTTCATTAGAAAGAAATGTGTTCGTAATTATCTTTTCATCATGTAATTAAATCGAATTTCACTATTCTCCACTCATCGTTTAACAAAACGTTAACCAGCGTCTGACTCACGGCAACGCGATTAGACTATAAGCAATTCAACTAGCGCGACAAGTGGAAAATTATCATGACTAAACTTTTAACCCTAGCAGCCACACTTCTTTTTGCGACTACTGCGTTAGCGCAAAATAACAATAACGTTTATAAGCTTCGTACTACCGTGGAAAATGTGTACGGCGTTCAGGAAATAGAGAACGGCAATTATACAGATGGCATTCGCAAATTAAATGCGCAACTAGCGCGCACTACGGTAATGACCAAGCAGGCTCCACTGCACACAAACCTTTGTGTGGCGCACATCGCAATAGGCAATTTAGAAGCAGCCCAAACCCATTGTGCAAAGGCCGTTGACCAGTCAGGTAATAAGAGTATCGCCCTAAACAACCTAGCAGTGTTGAATTGCTTAGAAAACAAAGCCACGCTGTGTGTTGAGAATTTCGAGCGTTCGGTTGCAGCCAATAAGCTCAACCGCTTCTCATCAAATAACCTAACGCTTGCGAATACTCGTCTTCAAATTTCTAAAAACTAACACAAGGTTTTGTATTTCGCTTGAGAAGCTTTTTTAAAAAAAGGCGTGAAGCAACAGCATAAGGCAACGGCGTAAGTCATTGCCTTTTTTGTACTAGCCATGCGTTAAAATACCAACTTAACATACACTCTTAAAATGCAGCATTAAAGTAAAGGCCTACAGTGCAGACTTCCAGGCTTTCTCAGGCAATAAGTAAAGCCCGCTTTGATGTGTCGAACCCTCACCCACAATATGCCCTATGCCTGACGCCATCACGGCCAGTGTAACATCGAACGCATTCAGGCTGTCGCCGTAACCTGCCGTTAAGTTAAACATAGAGCCATCTGCTAATAAGAAGATGGTTTTGTCTTTGAGCTTATACGCATTGACATAAGGCATGGGCTCGCTGTGACTGCTATTGTTTTTTAGATAGGCAACGTCAATCTCTTTAGCCACATGCCCCACATTTAAGATAAATGAGTTATCTTTCATGGTATCTAAATGCCTAGCGCCAATAACCCCTTCTGCGCCCGTTGCCGTGGCAATGATGTCAGCGTCTTTAACCGCTTCTGTTAAATCTACCACCGGCCAGCCGTCATATTTTGCCTGCAGCGCTCGAGCTTGATCTAACTCTGCAACCTGAACTTGCGCCCCAAATGCTTTAGCTGACGCCGCCACACCTTGGCCAACTAAACCGTAACCGACCACTACCACTACTTTTTCGTGCAGCGTTAGGTGTGTGGTTTGAAAAAAGGTTTGCCAGGCGCTAAGCCCTACCATGTGCCGATTATGTAGCCCCTCTTTCACGGGTAAGTCGTCCCAGTTAAATATAGGGTAGCGTGGTGCCATACCGTTTAAACGACTAATACCAGAGCCTGTGGCTTCCAAACCCGCTTTTATAGTGGGTGTAGACTTTCCTTTGTCGGCATTGTCATGTAAGCGAGTGGTGAGATCTGCGCCCATCTCGCACAAATGCGTTGGCTGCCAGTTTAACGCTTTATCAAAGGACGCCGACCACTCAGCCTCGCTCATATCACGCCATGCATGTGCTTTTGCACCCTTTTCAACTAAGTAATCCACCACGTCGTCTTGAACGGTAGTGGGATTACAGGTTGTTAAAAATATCTCGCACCCTTGCGATAACAGCCCATCAACTAATGGAGCCATTTTTAAGTCAAGATGCATATTACAGGCTAGTTTTACATTGCTTAAATCGGGTAATGAAGAAACAGCTCGCTTGGTACGAGGCATGTGAAGGCTTGCCCAGTCTAGCTCGGCTTGAAAATTTTGATACATGGATGATGGCCACCGAAAGAAAAAAGAAAGCATACGCTAGAACGCCAATGCTCAACAATGAGCAAACATATAAAAAGCGCTAAAAACTTTGCGCTACAAGCGATTATCAGCCTACTACCACGCAATTTCTTCCTTTCTGCTTTGCTACATAGAGCGCTTTGTCGGCAACTTTAATAAGCCCTTCAATTTTGGTACCGCCCGATTCTTGAGCGTTAAACGCCGCAACACCAATACTGGTAGTCACTGTAGTAATGGATTCACTTGTTATCTCTTTTACACTCAAACGCAGGGTTTCTGCGAGTGCTTTGGCATCACTCACACTGGTGTCTGGCAGGAATAATAAGAACTCTTCGCCGCCCCAACGAAAAACCAAATCAGAACTGCGTGCTCTCGCCTTGATAGTTTTAGCAACTAACTCTAGAACACCGTCACCTGCGTCATGTCCAAATTCGTCGTTAATTTGTTTAAACCAATCTAAGTCGATTAATACAATCGACATACGCTGCTTTTTACGAACGCCCAGCTCCCAGATGGGATAAACCAATTGCGTAAATGCTCTGCGGTTATATAGGTTAGTGAGTGGATCGATTCTAGACGTAAATTCTGCGCTTAACCGAGCTTTATATACTTCTTTAAAATTAAACCCTAAGGAAACTGACAGTAGCGACATTTCCAGCAACATACCAAGCTCTATACCTCTAAATGCCCACTGTGAGTAGGGCACAACGCCCCATGTTGCCAAGCTCGATACCGTTGCACCGCCAGTGCCAAGTACAATTGCTGGCACAAAAAACGCCGCTAACACATTACCGTTTTTGTAACACATCACGCCAATAAGCAGCATCCACAACGACAGTGTGGTTAAAATAACCAGCTGCGCCATAATCGCAAATTGCTGACTACCATAGGCCAGCATAACCACAGCTAAGGCAAGCAACCCTGCGTATATGAATTTGCGTCTGGCAAATAATGAAGGTAAGTATTTCTTAACATTTAAGAACTCAATAGTGAAAGTTACGCCAGCGGTTATGTAACACAGCATAAGAGTGGGCATGAGCCACTGCTGCACCGATGGCATTTCACCCCAAAGCCACCAGTAACCATGACCGGTATAAGTGAAATTAAAGGCAGTAAAAGCGAGTAAATAGCAGGAATAAAGTAAGTATCGACGCTCTTTGAGGTAGGTGTAAAGCACCAAGTTATACACCAACAAAATAAGCAGTGCGCCGTACAAAAAGCCATAAAAATAAGCATTTTCAAGCATGACACTTTGCTTTGATTTTTCACTACAGAGGTAGATTGGAATTGTCATTGGATCTTGAGAGATGAAGCGAAACACCACATACGTGCTGCCTGGTGCAAAGACATGACTTACCGAGGGCATTCTAGCGTTGTATGTACGCCCGCTTATCGCCTCAGTGTCGCCTAGCGACTCCTGCCTCACTATTTCATTACCGGAAATAAAAAAGATATCGACAACATCTAGCCACGCATTGTCAATTTCGATAACGCTAGATAGCCCGCCATCCGTGGTTGTATCCGCTTGAATAGGTAATACAGCCCACAGCACCTCTTCAGTAAAACCAAAACTCACTCGATTAGCGGTGTTTTCAATGAATTCACCTTCATTGAATACCATCAGCGCTTGTTGAGCGGTAGTAATAGTATTGTCAGGCTTACTTAAAAAGAGCTTATTGTTCACCAGAGAGCGGTGATCGTCGGAGGATGAAATAACTACGAACTGACTGTCGACGCTACCTTTGGGATCGGTATCGGTGTTTAAGTTAGAGTTAAAACTAGAGCTAGTATCACTATTGATACTATTAGGCTGAGCAGAGGCATACCACGAGATAAACCCACAAACAAAATACATCATCATCGTGAAAAAGGCGCGAACACCCTTCAACCTATTTTGCTGGCTCACCATATTTCCCTAAAACAGCCGATGAATGAAATTTACTCTTTTTATAATAATTTGTGAATATTTTTTAATCTCTAAGTTAATTTAAAAGAAAATTAAGTGCGGGCTCACTCACTTTTATCGAGAAAACCTCCGTGCAAGTCAAAATTTTGGTACTCTGATTATTCCTGTCGACCACTTAATTTTTCCAATGCTCTCATTCATTACCAGCACCTTATTTCCCGTTCTCATCCTATTACTTTTAGGCTGGTACTTTGTACGCATCAAATGGCTTAACGATGGCTTTGTAGAATCTGGGTCTAAGTTGGTTTTTAACTTAGCCCTACCCGCGCTGCTGTTTCTCTCTATTAGTCAGTCTGATTTTTCAAAAGCGGCGAATCTTCCATTGGTTGCTATCGGTCTTGTGGGTACAGTGGCCATGTTTGCTGCCCTTGTGGTTCTTGCTCACTTCACCGTTACCGATACCAATGCAAAAGGCGTTGTTGTGCAGGGCGGATTTAGGGCAAATATGGGCATTATTGGCCTTGCGTATGCGGCTAATACCTACGGGCAGGAGGGGCTAGCGACTGCCTCGGTATACATGGGTTGTATTACTATTTTGTACAACGTGTTATCGGTTTTTATTCTCAATTTTTATCAAATAGGCTTGAGTGCGCCAATTAACCAAATAAAGGGAATTGCGAAAAACCCGCTCATTTTGTCTATCGTTATGGCCCTGCCATTTTCGTACTATCAATGGCAGTTACCCGAAGTGGTGCTTAAAACTGGGGAATACTTTGCCCAGTTGACATTACCGCTCGCGTTAATCTGTACTGGGGCTTCGTTGCAATTTCGGTCTTTCTCTAGTGATTGGTACAACATTGTCGTGACGACAATAAGTAAATGTATTGTCTACCCTGCGCTGTTAGTTGGAATGGCATATATGGCGGGCATAAGGGGGATGAGTTTGGGCGTGTTGCTGTTACTTTCTATCGCTCCTACGGCAGCGGCCAGCTATATCATGGTGCGAAATTTAGGTGGCGATCACCGTTTAGCCGCAAGTATTATTGCAGTAAGCACCCTAGCCTCTTTACCTATTACGGCATTGGGATTCGGCACTTTATCAGCGCTTGGGCTGGTGTAGCCCTTGATTTGTTTGCCCGCTTACTCTCTTCCTCGCTCCTTTTGGGGAAAACAAATGCGAGTTTTTCTAGCCGTCGCAGAAACGTTTACTTTCCTTTTCCACCTCGTCAGTAAGCCAATTAATAAAGGCTTGAAAACGAGCTTGAGAGTGGGTTTCTTTGTGGGTAGCTAACCAAAACGTGCGTTTAATATGGATATCTTTTTCTAAAAGTCGAGTAAGCCCTTGCTGATGCTCTGCAATGAATTTAGGCAATATGCCTACCCCAGCGCCGTTAATTAACATTTGGTATTGAGCATGAATACTTGTGCTTCTTAACGCGCTTAGTTGAGATAGTGCGGTTTCCTCGATAAATTTGAGCTGTGGGGCAAATACCAAGTCAGGCACGTAACTAACTAGGTTAAATTGGGCGAGTTCACTAAGAGACTCTGGCTTCCCCTCTTCGACTAGAGGCGCTTTGGTGTACAAATATAGACAGTATTCAGTAAGCTTTTGAGTAACGAGTAATCCTTTGCTCGGCTTCTCAAGAAGAATGGCAATATCCGCTTCTCTTTTATTCAAGTTCAAAAAACCGCTCGTTGCCACAAGCTCAATACAAATACCAGGAAACAGACGCTTAAATTCGGGAAGCCGCGGGGCTAAAAACCAATTGCCAAACCCTTCTGATACACTGACTCGAATAGTACCCGCTAGGTGTGAACGCTCATCATGCAGCTCATTTTGCGCCTCAAGAAAATAATGCTCCGCTTTCTCAATGTAGTTAACTAGCTTAACGCCATGGGACGTTAAGACATAACCCTTGTTCGTTAACTCAAATAATTTGCAGTTTAGAGAATCCTCAAGCTTTTTTACACGGCGTATAAGTGTAGTGGGATCTAACTCAAGTCCTTTAGCTGCAATTGCTACCCGACCGTTTCTCGCCAGCCCGAGAAACAGCCTCATGTCATCCCAATTCATCAATACACCTGCATTTTTACAGCACCAAGCTGTAAGTATATGTATTGATCTTGCAAACACAAGGTTTCAATATTGTAAAAAAATCTAGGAGTAATTACGTGAGACAAATTAATCATTATATCGCAGGTAAATCATACATCGACGAGTCAGAAAGCACTGCGTCGGTTTTCGCACCAAACACAGGCGATGTTCAAGCTGAAGTATTCTTAGCCAATCAAAATACCTTACAAAAAGCTGTCGATTCTGCGCTAGCAGCTCAAACTGAATGGGCAGCGACTAACCCGCAGCGCCGCGCACGGGTAATGTTTAAGTTTAAAGAGCTTCTTGAAGCTAACCGCGACAGACTAGCGCAGTTATTATCAAGCGAACACGGAAAAGTATTGAGCGATGCGCAAGGCGACATTCAGCGCGGTTTAGAAGTTATCGAATTTGCTTGCGGCATCCCTCATGCTCAAAAAGGTGAATATACCGAAGGCGCAGGGCCAGGCATTGATGTGTACTCTATGCGTCAGGCCTTAGGCGTGGTAGCGGGTATAACACCGTTTAACTTCCCTGCCATGATCCCAATGTGGATGTTTGGTGTGGCAATAGCGTGCGGTAACTCGTTTATTTTAAAGCCGTCTGAGCGCGATCCATCGGTACCGGTAGAGTTAGCTAAGCTAATGACAGAAGCTGGCTTACCCGACGGCGTACTCAATGTGGTTCACGGCAACAAAGAAGCCGTAGACGGCATTTTAGACCACAAAGATATTAAAGCAGTGAGCTTTGTAGGCTCAAGCGACATTGCAAACTACGTTTACGAGCGTGGAGCACGAGCGGGCAAACGAGTTCAGGCTATGGGCGGCGCTAAAAACCACGGCATTATTATGCCCGATGCCGACCTTGACCAAGTTGTCGCTGATCTTGTTGGCGCGGCATATGGATCTGCGGGCGAACGCTGTATGGCACTGCCGGTAGTAGTGCCTGTGGGTGAAGAAACGGCTGAGAAGCTTAAGGCAAAACTCATTCCAGCAATCAAAGACATTATGGTAAGCCATTCTGAAGATCCTAATGCCCATTACGGACCTGTTGTTACCGGTGAGCACAAAGCGCGTATTGAAGGCTACATCGACCTTGCTATTGAGGAAGGCGCTGAGCTTGTTTACGACGGTCGTCACTCGCAAATCCCCACTGACAGCAAAGGCTTTTTCATCGGACCTACGTTGTTTGACCATGTAACTAAAGACATGCGTTCTTACCAAGAAGAGATTTTTGGCCCGGTACTGCAAATTGTGCGAGCTAACGACTTTAATGAAGCGGTTAATCTTGCCAGCGACCATCAATACGGTAACGGGGTAGCCATGTACACCCGTAACGGTCACGCGGCCCGTGAATTTGCCCAGCGAGTCAACGTGGGCATGGTGGGTATTAATGTACCTATCCCAGTGCCTGTTGCTTATCACACCTTTGGTGGTTGGAAGCGCTCTTCATTTGGAGACACTAACCAGCACGGTATGGAGGGCGTTAAGTTCTGGACAAAAGTGAAAACTATTACGCAGCGTTGGCCTGATGGTTCTGACACCAACGATAACGCGTTTGTCATCCCTACCATGGGCTAATGAGATAACACGCCCTCGGTAACACGTAGGATAAGGAATGTAAAAGATGACTACAGTTGCAATTATTGGCCTAGGTAACATGGGTTCTGGCATGGCCGACAACCTGGTAAAAGGCAATTTTGATGTAACGGCGTTCGACCTTAGCGAGGCCGCGCTAGACAAAGCGAAAGGGTTTGGCTGTAAGGTCGCAGCCTCTGCGGTTGACGCTGTGAAAGGCGCTGAAATCGTGGTGACCATGCTGCCTGCCGGAAAGCATGTGCACGATATCTACGCCAATCAAATACTGGCTAATGTGGATAAAAATACGTTGCTAGTAGACTGCTCAACCATTGATGTGGGCACAGCAAAGACAGTATCTGAATTAGCCGAAAGCCGCGGACTGAAAATGCTGGATGCCCCTGTTTCTGGTGGAACAGCGGCGGCAGCGGCGGGAACGCTTACCTTTATGGTGGGCGGTGATGCCGATGCGTTTGAAAAAGCGCAGGGCGTACTCGGTGCAATGGGCAAGAAAATTGTCCATGCAGGAGGCCATGGCGCAGGTCAGGCAGCTAAAATTTGCAACAACATGTTGTTAGGTGCCTCAATGATAGCCACTTGTGAAAGCCTGCAGCTAGCGCAAAAGCTAGGCTTAGACCCTCAAGTGTTTTTTGATATTGCGTCTAATGCCTCCGGTCAAACGTGGTCATTAACCACTTACTGCCCGGTAAAAGGTGTAGGCCCGCAAAGTCCAGCTGATAACGATTTTGCTGGCGGCTTTGCCTCAGCACTTATGCTTAAGGACTTAACGCTAGCCATGCAGGGCGCTGAAGGAGTGGATGCTCAAGTGCCTATGGGCGAACTTGCGGCCAAGTGGTTTGAGCAACACTGCGATGAAGGCAATGGCTCACTCGATTTTTCATCGATTATCAATAAGCTTGCCTAAGCTAACGTGTAAACTTCACGCTTCAAAGTTTGAAATATTGAAAAACTAGGCCACAAAAAAGCCGATATTGAGTGTCACGTTGTGGACATATCAATATCGGCTTTTTTTTATTTTTAACGGTTTGAAGTCTGTTGTTAAGGCTTTTGGTTAACACCGCTTAGCTAAACCTGCTTCTTTATAACGCTCTTTTAAAACTGCTTCTTTGTAGCTGCTTAGTCGTGACCGCCACAACAGCCACCAGCTTGGTCAGCCCAGTTTTTAAACTTCGTGGTTTTACCGATACCCGGGTTAAAGCTATTCGTTGGGTCGAGCTCTCGATAGAAGTTACGCAGTGTTTCTTTAGCTGCGTACTCATGCCCCACATTGTGTTCTGCTGGGTATTCGGCCTTGCGCTCGTCAAAGGTGGTTAATATTTTATTTTTTAGCACTTTTGCATCAGCGCCTTTTTTGACGATGTAATTTTGATGCATCACGTGGCAAAACAGATGACCGTAATACAATTTAGTGTCTATCTGTTCATCAATGTCTTTAGGGAGTACTTCAAACCATGCAGGGTCGTTACGACGAAGGGCCACATCTATTGTCATCATAGCGCCCACTTCCTTGCCGTGCATAATATGATAACGACCAATTGCACCACCCGCTACGAAACGATGAAGTATTGCCTTATCGGCTTCATCTTCGGTACATTCGAAATAGCCACCTTCGTTGGTTTTGAAAAATTCATTGAGGTATTGGCGAGCTTCATCAACACCATCATTACTCATTTCTAAAATCCAGTGATGCTGGTATTTATCTCTGAATTCATCCATGCGTTTAGGCAAATGATTCGGAAATAAATAGCTAAAAGCCTGCATAACACGGTCTGACATTTTATTCGGTAAAAAACCTAATTTATCCGCGAACGCATCGAACTTACGTTTAAAAGCAAACAGTTGAGGGATAAACTTTGCACCCAGTTTATTGATAACAATAAACATGTCTTTACCGTATTTCTTCGACACGTCGTAACAGTCGCGATGCAAATACTCACCAGAGTCAGGCAAGTGCTTAAAGCTAGAAAGAATGTCTCTACGTACTGATGTAAAAACGTTCGCATCGTTTGACCCCACATAAAACACCTGCTTTTTATCCGGTATGGGGAAGGTGTCTAAACGAACGGCAAATACAGCAAGTTTTCCCGCACATCCAGAGGCATCATGCAGTCTGCGACCATCGTTGTTATAGCGCGATGGTGTGTCTGAATCGACGTCTCGCACCCTAGCATCGTATTCATTGTCCGACGCCCTTGCATCAGGCTGCTCTACATCAGAATCCGTCCAACGTTTGTTTTCTAGATTCTCAAGGATTTCTTCAGGATCATTGCCCAATTTGATGCCGAGGTTATTCACCAGTGAGAGCGTGCCGTCTGCGTCAATTTGTGCAAATAAAGCAAGCTCTGTATAAGCTGGTCCGCGCTTAACAAGCGCCCCGCCGGAATTATTACAAATGCCGCCCACTATTGATGCGCCGATGCATGAAGAACCAATCACTGAATGAGGCTCTCGACCATAAGGCGCTAGCTGCTCTTCTAAACCGAATAACGTACTGCCTGCAAGGCCAACTATTTGCTTGCCCTCGTTCACTAACTGAATATCGTCAATACGCATGGTGCTGATGATAACAAGGGGTCTATCGTATTCTTTTCCATCAGGCGTAGAACCACCAGTAAGGCCTGTATTTGCTGCCTGCATAATGACTGCTACGTCTGCATCGACACATAGCTTTAACACTCGCCAAATTTCTACCAGCGAACCCGGTCTTACCACTGCTAACGCTTCCCCAGAGCCAAAGCGAATGCCTTTACAGTAAGGTTGCTTTTTGGCTGAGTCGGTTAGTAAATAAGATTGTCCAACAACATTTTGCATAGACGTAATCAACGACTGGGTATCAAGGTGCACGGCCATGGGTCTCTCTACGTTAAAAACAGGAATTTCTTGCTGGTGAGGAACTATACACGAATGCGAAATAGAACAAAGAGGGAACCGTTAGGTTCTTAATACAATTTACTTATATTTAATGAGACTAAAACCGGTAAACCCATGAGCTTTTTTAAAGCGTAGCGTTGAATATGCGGTTCCTAGTTGAGTTGTGATACATTGAATGCAGACAACATATTCATATGACACCAGAAAATGAAATCAACAGCTCAGCCCCCTGTACTATTCCTTTTAACCGCACGCCTATTAAGCGCACGCCTGTTAACCGTAATGGTGATAACCGTCCTATCTTCACTGCTATTTGCTACATCAACGATGGCGGCCAATAGCAAAAGTAGTGATAAAAGTACGCTCTCTTATGCGCCTAGTGAATCTCCTTTACAGGATGTGATTGATGCACAAGAAAAAGCAAAAAATAACGACACGCTTTTGTTGGTAGTGTTAGGTGCAAAGTGGTGTCATGACAGCACAGGTCTTGCTTCACACTTTGAATCAGAAGCACTTCAACCTATCTTAGAAAAGTACTACACAACCCTACTTGTGGATGTAGGTTTACTGGAGGATAGACGCAGCATCACTGAACGGTTTGATTACCCCATTTATTACGCTACCCCCTCGGTGATGATTGTTGAACCTAACACAGGAACCTTACTTAACCGCGCCAGTATGGCGAGGTGGGCACATGCCGATAGCATTCCGCTTATTGATTATGTTGAATATTTTACCGCTCATGGCGAATTAAGTGAGCAAGAGATTGCTGTATTGCAGTCTTATACTCCTACGTCTGAAGAGATGTCTTATAACGCGCAGTATGCTGCTCGCTTACAGGCGGCCTACAAGGCGCTATCGCCTTTGTTAAAGGATGATATCAATGGTGAATTAGAAGGTGACACAGCTGACAATTTTTACGCTATGTGGAGAGAAGTTCGCCAGTTTCGTGCGACTTTGCAAAAGGAGCTAATGGAGCGAACTCAAGCACAGCTAAACCCAAGTGAAGGGTCAATAGAAACCAAAAAGGCCACACTCACTGAGCATGGCCCTTTTTCATGGCAGTGACCCGTCCTAAATAGCGCCCTAAGCGTTTTGGGGCTTTGAACGTCTGGCGGCAGAATGACTGCTGCCGTTACCTTTAGACTGACTTTGGCCCGCAGAATTACCGCGATTTCCACCTTCCGTATTTGATGAGCTGCGTCTCTTGTTTTTAAACTGAGCCCCAGTTTTATTTGCACCGCTCTTATTAGCACCGCCTCGATTTGCGCTTCGTCCATTCTCAGAACCCTGAGATCGATTTGCACTACCGGACGTTTTTGCCGCTTTAGGCTTCTTAGGCTTTTTCGGCGCAGACAGTGTGGTGGCTGGAACCGGCACCTGAGGAGCAAACCCTTCTAATGTCTCTCTTGGAAGCAGTTTTTGAATGAGGGTTTCAATATCTTTAAGACTTTGAAGTTCATCCACACTCACAAAAGACCATGCTTGTCCGCTTGAACCTGCGCGTCCTGTTCTACCAATTCGATGAACGTAATCTGCAGGCGTATTTGGCAAATCAAGATTCACAACAATGGGCAACTCACTGATGTCGATGCCTCGAGCGGCGATGTCGGTTGCTACCAATACGTTAATGTCGCCTGATTTAAAATCTGATAGTGCTTTGGTTCTCGCACCCTGGCTTTTATTGCCATGAATAGCGGCCGCTGGAATCTTCGCTTTCGACAGTTTGTCGGCAACGCGATTGGCACCATGCTTGGTACGGCTAAATACGAGTACCTGACTCCACTTTTCCTGCTTTATAAGGCTAATAAGCGCTGACGTCTTTTTAGACTTATCGACTGCAATCAAATGTTGCTTCACTGAGTCTACGGTAGTGTTTGCTGGCGCCGTAGAAATGTGAACTGGATCGCGAGTAATCGTTTGCGCTAATGCCGTAATTTCTGGCGAAAATGTCGCAGAGAAAAGTAAACTTTGACGCTGGGAAGGCAACAGCTTAAGTACTTTTTTAATGTCATGGATAAAACCCATGTCCAACATTCTATCTGCTTCATCTAACACAAGTACTTCTAGCTGAGAAAATTTCACAGCATTTTGTTGATATAAATCGAGAAGACGACCCGGGGTGGCGATAAGCACATCAACACCTTTTCTCAACTTCATCATTTGTGGGTTTATACCTACACCACCAAATACAACTGCCGTCGTTAACGGCACAAAAGTGCTAAACGAACGAATACTTTCTTCAACTTGGGCGGCGAGCTCTCGAGTAGGCGTTAGCACTAAGGCTCTAATGTTGTTGCCCGACGCTTTTTTACCCTCTAATAGATTGTGCAATATAGGCAGGCCAAATCCTGCCGTTTTTCCGGTCCCGGTTTGCGCAGCAGCAAGTACATCTTTCCCTTCCATCACGACGGGAATTGCTTTTTCTTGAATAGGTGATGGTTTGCTAAACCCTTGTTTTTCGATTGCTTTCAACAACGGCTCGGCAAGCCCTAGATGGGAAAATGACATTAATTAACTAACTCCTGAAAAATTGTTGCTTTGTCTGATAAAGCAGTAGGTACCTGTGGGTGAAGCGAGAATGCCGTTTTGCTAACCGATGGGCTATTTTGCTAACCGATGGGTTTAAAATATAAAGGGGATGACCAAGGCACCGAAGCGACTTAAAAAGCTCTTTTGATTTATAGTACAAGATGGAATAAACGCACGCTACTATCCTGTCAAAGCGCGCGCGGAGTCTATCATTTATAGCATGTGATAACCAGCACACTTTTTAATCATGGCATTTCTGCGCATCGTTATTTAGCGCTTTTTCGGCAATTAATTGACTGTGCTAGACTAAGGGCTGTTATCTGTGCTGTACGGATTTTGGTAGCTATTTTTGGCAACCATTTTTGGCAACTAAATACTTTGCGTTCTCGCTACGTATTCACAGGTGCAATGATTCTGTATTAATAGCATGCAATAAAAATAAACAGCTACTGTAAAAATAAACCTTTACCAAATCAAAGATACAGTATAAAACGCGTTTGCTGCATACATAGTCGTATGCTTTTGGAGAAATAAACAGAATGAACATAGAGCACTTTTATCAAGCGGTAGAAAGTAAGCTACTCATTATTGAGTCGTCGTTGCTGTCGACTAGCTTTTATATTCAGCTGATGATTATTGCTTTTATCTATTTAAGCGCGTTTTTGTTTTCCAGACAGATTGAAAAGTCTCTTAGATTGACTAAAAACGAACCACAGCACGGCGCCCATACACTGCACGGTTTTTTGTACAACGTCGGCCGCGCCCTATTCCCTATCATTACCATTAGTTTACTCAAGTTTTCTACAGTACTTGGAGAAAGGTTTCAGTTTGACGCATGGCTATTAGATATCGCCGTTGTAGTTGCCGTGCTCATTTTTGTGAATTCGATTATTAACGGTTTTGTAGAAAATAAATCCACCGCGCGGCTTATGCGAGTTGTGGGTTTACCTATTTTGTTTTTACACCTTATTGGGCTACTTCCTATAATTAATGAAGCCTTGGCATCTATCGCAATTTCAGTAGGCAATGTTCAAATTTCTGCCTATGGCGTTGCCCGAGTTGTTATTTTCGGCGGGCTGCTCTTCTGGTTAGGCCGAAGCTCCAATGCCATTGGCCAAGACATTATCAGAAACCATAAGTCGCTAGATTTATCGACAAAAGAAGTGTTTGCAAAGCTTTTTGAAGTGGCGCTATTTTGCGTAGCGTTTATTTTGTTGCTCAATGTGATGGGCATAAACCTAACCGCATTAGCCGTATTTGGTGGAGCCTTGGGTGTTGGACTAGGCTTAGGTTTACAGTCTATCGCCTCAAACTTTATCTCGGGCATTATTATTCTACTCGACCGCTCATTAACTGTTGGCGACTACGTAGAGCTAGAGGACGGACGAAAAGGGATAGTCCGCGAATTTAAGATGCGTTACGCAGTATTAGAAACCTTTGATGGCAAAGATATTTTAGTGCCCAACGAAAAATTCATCAGCTCACTGCTTATCAACTGGACGCACAAAGATTCAAAACAGCGCTATCGCATCGATTTTTCAGTGGCGTACAAAACCGATATCCGCTCTATGGTTGAAATTGTGAAATCTGCTGTCGCTGACCACCCGCAGGTGATAGGCGGTGAAGGCATTCCATTTGAAGAACAGCCAGACTGTGAAATTGATAGTTTTGGAGACTCAGGGGTTAATATGTTCATTGAGTTTTGGATGGAAGGGGTAGACGATGGTAAAAACCGCGTGGGTGGCGACTTGCTGTTGACGGTTTTTGAAACCTTGAGAGAACACAATATTGAGATACCTTTCCCTCAACGTGAAGTACGTGTACTCAATGAAAGTGACGAAGTGTCTAAGATGAGTATAAAAACGTCTGAATAACGCTTGGCTCTAGGTAATCTGAATCCTGTTTAAAGAATGGTGCAAGCATTTGTTCTATAAAATATAAATTAAAATTTCAAACTCAGTACTGCTCGAAATGCGAAGTGCAAGGCGCAAAAGTCACGTAATAGTTGTTCTATTACTTGCTTTTGCAACGCAGCAATTCGCGTTTCTAGTGGTGCTGAGCGCCGTTTCTTAAACAGGATTCAGGTTATTTATATAGATCTGGTTTATAACATTGTTACCTGCGCGCTACAGACTTAAAAGCGGGCGCGCAGTGTGTCCCACTGCCACTTATCAGCAGTAAGCCCTAGTAAGCTGCAAAACGCCTCATAGTCTTGCTTGCCCATAGCCGAGGCCACTGTTTTTAGTTGTGATTTAGCCTTTATTGCCTTCACTTGCAAAAGCTCTAAGCGAACATCCGCATTGTTATCAAAGTTATCGTTAATAATTGCATCGGCTTTGAGGGTTGCGTCCCATGCGGTAAGTACATAATTCAACAGTTTCATGTATACCGTGACCATGGATTTACGGCCAATGGCTTGTTCAAAAAGAGAGCCGACAAAGAGGCGTTTCATTGCAGCTTCCGATTCTAGCTGCACACTATCGTTTAATTGATTGAGCTGTACTAAGAAATCGCTGAGTAATTTGAAATGAAGTTCACTGTTAACTTGTGAGTCGTTCAGTAGATTTATATCGTCACTCAACATGTCTAGCGCGACGAGCGTACGCTGTGGGCTTGTCATAAATTTATTGCCTGTTAACTACCAAACGCACCGGATGCAGTGCTATCTTCGACCTATTAATAACACAGGCCTTAAATAAATTGATGATAATCGTAACTATCATGCATTTAGCTGTAAAGCGGGTCAACTGAAACCAGAATACACCGTTTGAAAAGCAGCACTGTGTTTTAGAAAGAACATAGGTTTTAGAAAAATTATATTGTTCTAGAAAAGGAAAACGGGGCTAACGCCCCGTTTTTTACTGCTTAGTGTTTAATTACATTTCTAGCTTTGCGGTGACATCGTGACGCAAGTCAAATCTGTCTAACGTCATCACCTTTGTCCATGCATCGACAAAGTCAGTAACAAAGCGCTCTTTGGCATTGTCATAAGCATAAGCTTCTGCAACTGCGCGTAATTCACTGTTTGAACCAAACACAAGATCAACTGGCGTACCTGTGTATACCACTTCACCTGAGCTGCGATCTACGCCTTCGTAAACAGCAGGATCATCGGTCTTTCTCCACTTAGTCGACATATCGAGCAAGTTAACAAAGAAGTCGTTGCTTAACGCGCCAACGTTGTCCGTAAATACGCCGTGCTTGCTACTTCCAGTGTTAGCGCCAAGTGTACGCATTCCACCGATAAGTGCCGTCATCTCTGGCACAGTCAAGCTTAGCTGATCTGCTTTGTCTACTAGCATTTCAGTTGGCGAGCGATAGCTTGCTTCTGCATCGTAGTAGTTTCTAAATGCATCTGCTGTTGGCTCAAGCAATGAGAAAGCATTCACATCTGTTTGCTCTTGCGTGGCGTCGGTACGGCCTACAACAACAGGCACTTCTACACTAACACCTGCATTCGATGCTGCTTTCTCTATAGCGGCAGCGCCACCGATAACAATCAAATCGGCTAACGATACTTTCTTTTTCGAAAACATTTGAGAATTAAAGTCGTCTTGCACTTCTTTAAGCTTAGCGATAACCGACTTCACCAATTCTGGCTCGTTCGCTTCCCAACTTGCTTGAGGCGCAAGCGCTAGGCGTGCACCGTTTGCACCACCACGGTAATCTGAAGCTCTGAAGCTAGCTGCAGAAGCCCATGCTGTTTTAACAAGCTCTTGGATTGAAAGACCCGTATCTAAAATTTCGCCTTTCAACTCTTTCACATCATCCGCTGAAATGGCTTTGTAATCTGCAACTGGCACCGGGTCTTGCCAAGTGAAGTTTTCTTCTGGAATATCGTTACCCAAGTAGCGAGCCTTCGGCCCCATATCGCGGTGCGTAAGTTTAAACCAGGCTTTCGCAAATGCAGTTTGATACTCTTTAGGGTCTGCTAAAAAGCGTTCCACAATTTTGCGGTACTCAGGGTCGTATTTTAATGCAAGGTCGGCAGTGGTCATCACTGGCGCGTGCTTTTTGCCTTCAACGTGTGCATCTGGAACAGATTGATGGGCAGATTCGTCTTTAGGGATCCACTGCACTGCACCTGCTGGGCTGCGCGTTTGCTTCCACTCAAAGCCCATCAAGTTTGACAGATACAAACTAGTCCAGCGAGTTGGCGCCTGTGTCCAAGCTCCTTCCAAACCACTGGTTACTGTATCTTCCGAATGCCCTTTGCCACAGTTGTTTTTCCAACCTAAACCTTGCTCTTCTAAACCCGCAGCACCCGGCTCGCCTTCTAGGCAATCGGCAGGTTTGTGTGCACCGTGCATTTTACCGAAGGTGTGACCACCGGCGATTAGCGCTACAGTTTCTTCGTCGTTCATCGCCATACGTTTAAACGCAGTTCGAATGTTTTTCGCCGAGCCCATAGGATCAGGAACGCCTTTAGGGCCTTCTGGGTTTACATAAATTAGGCCCATGTGCGTTGCGCCTAAAGGACGTTTTAGCTCGCCATCGCGCTCTTCACGATCACTTGCCAGCATTTCCACTTCTGGACCCCAGTACACCATGTCCGGCTCCCAGTCGTCTGTACGACCGGCTGCAAACCCGTATGTGTCAAAGCCCATGTTTTCCATACCTACGGTACCAGCAAGTATCATTAGGTCACCCCATGAAAGGCTTTCACCGTACTTTTGCTTAATTGGCCATAGTAAGCGACGTGCTTTATCGAGGTTACCGTTATCTGGCCAGCTGTTAAGCGGGTTGAAGCGCATTTGACCGCCATCACCGCCGCCTCTCCCGTCTAATGTGCGGTAGGTACCTGCGCTGTGCCAAGAAAGACGAATAAAGAACGGACCATAGTTACCGTAATCTGCTGGCCACCAGTCTTGAGACGTGGTCAGCAATTCGTTAACGTCTGCTTTTACTTGGTCTAAGTCCAATTTTGAAAACGCTTCTGCGTAGTTAAAATCATCACCAAGGGGGTTTGACCGGCTGTCGTGGTCTCTAAGCGCAGATAAGTCTAGTTGATCTGGCCACCAGAATTGGTTGGTCTTAGCTTGGAATGGTTTGGACATTCCAGTGCCTTTAGCGCCTGCTGGCTTGCTGATTTCTTGATTAGCAATGGCGCCTGTTGCACTTAACGATAATGCTACTAGTGCAGATAGCGTTGTTTTTTTAAACCTTATCATGGTCATATTTTCATCCCGTTGGTGCTAGTTGTATCAAAACGAATGAAGACAATTCTTCTTTCGAAATTCAATTAACAAATCATTTACTTTCAACGACGATAAAGATAGTCAGAAGTTTCCGCTTGCGATAGTTAATAAATTGGATTCACCTAATAGTATTTTCCAATCAATAAATTTATTATTAAATATCATGAAGTTACAGTTAAACCAACGCAATGACTCGCATCATTCTCACATTTTAATCGAGATTATCGTTTACAGATTAGTACGACTGGGTTACGCATGAATGTGATTTGCTTTTCCTTGCTTACCTGTTAAAAGAAGTAAAAACAAAAACGGCGTGCTTAACACGCCGCGGCGGGTCTTATCCGTCAATGCCTTTAATTAATTTAGCGAGTTCCTCAATTTTTGACACCGTCGTTTTAACAAGAT
The DNA here is from genome assembly GCF_010500895.1 of Alteromonas genovensis. Classification (GTDB taxonomy): domain Bacteria; phylum Pseudomonadota; class Gammaproteobacteria; order Enterobacterales; family Alteromonadaceae; genus Alteromonas; species Alteromonas genovensis. The sequence goes on along the minus strand of NZ_JAAAWO010000001.1, from coordinate 15,687 downwards.
TATCGATTTCATTTGATGAGGATTGAGAATTACCGGCTAAGGTTCTTACTTCATCAGCAACCACTGCAAAGCCCCTTCCCATCTCACCGGCGCGCGCTGCTTCAATAGCTGCGTTCAGCGCCAGTAGATTTGTCTGTTCCGATATAGAGTTAATGGTACCGACAATAGTGCTTATGGTCTGACTTGTAGTGAGTAGTTCTTGCATTGCCCCTTGTGTATCGTTAACCGCTTGTTTGCGAGAAGACACATTGATGGCAAAAAATACATAACGGGTAATTTGCCCATTAAAGTTTTTCAATGCACTTACTCTGGCGTCAAACGCTAAGTATTTGTCATTGTTCTTAAACTCTAAAATCTTAGATACAAAGCCGGTTGAATTCAGCTGCGATAAATCCTCAGTGGTAAGGCGAGACATGAGCTCTCGTGCAAAATCTTTAGAATCGTAAGCACCTTTAATAGTCTCTTTGAGTAATTTATTAGCTTCTATTAATTTACCATCTGGTTCCATTTCTAATAGCACTAGCGCACTACCAATAGCATTGAGTTTATTCGTGAAGTCGAGGGCCATTTGTTTAACGCGAGTGATGTCGGCCTGAACGGCAATAAAGTTAACTAACTGGCCTTCGTTAAAAACCGGATTGATAGACAGTGACGTCCAGTAAGGTGAGCCGTCTTTGCGATAGTTGAGGATTTCATCGTAAAACGCCTCGCGATTTTTAAGCTTCTGCCGAATAACGTCTACGGTTCTGTGGTCGGTCTCTTCGCCCTGTAAGAACGAACCTGGTTTTTTACCCTTAACCTCGTCTAAGCTCCAGCCTGTAAGACGATAGAAGCCGTTGTTAACATACTCAATTAGCCCATCGGCGTTTGAAATAATAACCGCGTTATCCGTTTCATTAGCAACTAAAGATAGCATGCGCTGTAATTCACGTTGCTCTACTTCTTCAGTAACGTCTCTCACAAATGCGGTATACAGCGTTCTATCTGCTAGCCGAACCTTAGAAAGAGACAGTCTGCCCCATAATTCTTTACCGTCTTTTCGCTCTACCCGTACTTCACGACTAGTACCAACAATTTTATCCTGTCCGGTCTCTCTGTTTGCGTTCACATAGTTGTCGTGGTTTGCCTGAATGGCTTGGGGAACCAACATTTTGACGTTTTTCCCAATCACTTCCTCACGACGATATCCCCAAAACTTTTCAGCCGATGCGTTAAACAACGTCACCTCGTTGCGTTCATTAATACACACCACAGCATCAAGGGCCTGCTCTAGGGTTTGCTCTACAATTTCTCGAGCTTCGCGTTCTTCTGTAACGTCCCGTACGAATGCGGTGTAGTGTTTCTTTCCACCAACGATGACCTGGGAAAGTGCTAATTGCACCCATATCCGCTGCCCAGACTTAGTCTCAAGCTCTACTTCTCGAGAGCTACCAACTATCTTGTTCACATTCGTATTACGGTGGGTATTCACATAGCTGTCGTGATTTGACTGATGCTCTCTTGGTACGAGCATTTTAATGTTTTTGCCCAGTACTTCAGAGGGAGCGTACCCCCATAACTGCGACGCAGCGTCGTTGTAAAACGTTATATTATTATTTTCATCTATCGTTACAACCGCAAGTATTGACTGGGATAATGCTTGTTTAGCCGCATTTTCACGGGAAAAAAACGCCATCTCTGTAAATCTCCGATATTTGACCAAAGAAGTTTATAGACGAAGAAATTGGTTTGCGCGAACGAAAATACGCTCAACAGCGTGAAATTATTACAAAACTTTACCGTAAACGCAGATCACCTAAACACCTAGGAATAATATTAATTTCAATAAAAACAGTCATTTGTTTAATTATTTTAGACTAACAGTAAACGGAATGATTTCTGCAACCGTCACTTGTTAGAAAAAGTAATTAGTCAGAGGGTAACGCAATGACATCGCAAAATAATATATTTGAACCGGGTGAAAACTGTTGGGTAAAAAGCAATGCCACTTTTGCTGCGCCCTTGATTGACTGCGGGAATTATTACAAAGCGTTGCACAGTGCGATTGTCAAAGCAAAGCACAGCATTTTTATCGTTGGCTGGGACATCGATAGTCGAATTCGCCTCCTGCGTGGTGAAGATGAAGAACAAAGCGAAGCGCCAAGTAGAATAAGCGACTTGCTAAAATGGAAAGCTGAACAAAACCCCGACATGAAGATTTACTTGCTTCGCTGGGACTCTTCATTGGCATTTTTTGCTCAACGAGAAATGTGGGCAAAAGAGGCGTGGGATGAAAAAACCCCTGACAATGTAAAAACCGAACTCGACGACACCATTCCAATGGGCGGAAGTCAGCATCAAAAAATTGTACTTGTTGATGATGAGTTGGTTTTTTCTGGCGGAATGGATGTTTCAACCAACCGTTGGGATACAAGGGATCATCCTGTTGTGTCTGAAGAGCGTGACGGACCAGATGGCGAGTATGGCCCCCTGCATGACGTTCAAATGGTATCAAGTGGCCCTGTAGTGGCCGACTTCTCTAAACTCGTTCGTTGGAGATGGCAGCGAGTAGCAAACGAAACGCCCATTATGGTGAGAGAAGATGCAAATGTAAGTATAGATGCGCCTATCCCACCATCGTGGCCGCAAGATTATCCGCCGATTTTTGAGAATGTTGAGTGTGCACTTGCTAGAACCATCCCATTTATGGATGAAGTAGAGCCCGCGCAAGAAGTGCGCAACATGCTGCTCGACCTCATCAACGAAGCTGAATCGATTATCTATATTGAGAATCAGTTCACCACCCGCCAAGAAATTGCAGAAGCATTAAATAAGCAGCTAAAATTAAAGCCTGACTTGAGCGTATGTATTGTGAGTTCTTACGAGCCAAAGGGAAAGTTTGAATGTGAAGCGTTCTGGGCCAGTAGAATACAGTTTAAATCTATCTTAGAAAAAGGTATCGCTCCTGAGCGAGTAAAAGTTACCTACTCGTCTATTGAAGATATGCAAGGCCGCAGAGCATACAAGCGTATTCATTCAAAGGTAATGACCATTGATGATAAGTATCTCGTTATTGGCTCATCAAATTTGAGCAACCGCTCAATGACCTTAGATACTGAAATTGACACCATACTGTTTGGCAACACACCTCAAAATAGACAAAGCATTGCCCATGTGAGAAATGACCTTTTAGCAGAGCATACGGGCAGAACGATAGAAGACATGGAAACGATTCTTAAAGAGTCACAGCCTGTTGACGCCCTTATGCGCGGCCAAATCGCACACGGGTACGTTTTAACTGAAGTGCGAGATGAAATATTTACTGAGCAGTCGAGTAACAATCTTTTTCGATCATTGTCAGACCCCGAAGAGCCGCTTATTTCTATTCCCACGTTAGGCGGCGCTGTAACACCTGCTAGAAACCCAAGACGCCGCAGTATAATGATAGCCATCGGCTTAACCGTATTGGCGGTACTTGGCGGTCTTATGTTTTGGGCTAGCCAATCTATTTCTTGGCTAAGTGCCGATAGCATCAATGCATTTTTAGAGGAAAGTCGGGGCACCTATTTTGCCCTACCCACTGTGCTTCTTGTTTATGTAATAGGCGGCATTCTCTTTTTCCCTGTGACCGTATTATCCCTCGCCGTTGCAGCCATTTTTGGCCCTATTTGGGGCCCTGTATACGGGATGATGGGAGCATTGTTAAGCTCGGCCATACTGTTTGGTATTGGTAAGCTTTCGGGCAATGCCGGCTTACGAAAACTGGGTGGACCGAAAGTTGCTGCCGTTGATGAAAAACTTAAGCGCAGCGGCATAGTAGGTGTTGCAGCTATACGTATGTTGCCTGTAGCCCCTTTCAGCTTAGTGAACCTGGTGGCGGGTATTTCATCCATCGGTATCTTTCAATTCTTGGTAGGGACTTTTCTTGGTATGTTTCCACCGATGATAGCAAAAGGCCTAGTGGGAGACTCGATTACTCAGATTTGGCGTAACCCTTCTATTGAGTCGATTAGCTACCTTGTAGCAGGCATATTACTTTGGGCGTTTCTGATATGGGGTTCGCAAAAATTTGCACGCTATTATCAACAGAAGAAACAGGCCGATGCGTCTGATAAACAATCGGAAAATAGTGAGAGTGAAGAATGTGCCGCATAGTTTCTTATAATATTCACGGTGGCATAGGAACGGATAAGCAGCATGACTACAAAAGGATTGGGCAGTATCTAACACAACTTGGTGCTGACATTGTGTTATTGCAGGAAATGGATACCCGTCCAAGTGACAGGGATACGGCGCAGGATATTAACGATATCTGCGCCAACAATGCGTTTAGTCTTACTGCATCCCCGGCACTTACTGAGCCCGATGGGTGGTACGGCAATGCAGTGTTGAGTCGCTTTGACGTTTTGTCTACAGAAACATTGGATGTAAGTCAGGACGGTAGGCAACCGCGAAATGTTCAGTTAGTTGAACTTCAAACGGAAAAAGGCCCGTTAACAGTGGTAAATACGCACAAAGGGCTTAAAACAAAAGAGAGAAAATCTCAGTTCTCGCTGTTGCATACCTATTTAGAACAGCGGTTAGAGCGCCACCCAACGCCTATGGTGCTGGCCGGCGACTTCAACGAATGGCAGTTTTTCTCAAAAGCGTTTACGTCTTTAAATTCATTGCTACACCAGCAAAAAATGGGGGCGACATTTCCTAGTAGCTTCCCTGTTTTTTCACTCGACAGAGTATGGGTATCAAGTGATATTCGCGTGCAGAAGTACGGCAAAGTTAAGGACAAGAAAACCGCTGTAATGTCAGATCATCTTCCTGTGCTTATCGATATCGAATTACCGGAACAAGGTTAATAACCAATTATCATCACTATCTGCACTTAGTAACTGATGTGGCAAATTCAAGCTTGCCGCACCAGTGCTGAAGGTCATATTCGGCGCTAACCACCTTTTTGATAGTACCCAAGGCTTGTTGAATATGCCGTTGTTTAACTGCATTTTTGTCTGTAAATGCGAACACCGTGCGGTGCATATCTGGCTCTACTATTTTAACTGACTCGACTAGGCCAGACTCTTTAAGATGAAAAATAGCGGATGTAGGCAGAATCATTACGCCTTCACCATTAATAACTTGTCGCAAGCCTGTCATTAATTGTCCGGAATAAGCGTGATCATGATTTAACATTACACCTGTTTTTTGTTCGTAATACGCAATTAACTGCCCTAGTGAATCTTTTTTTCCCGGCGAGAGCAGTGGAACCTGCCGCAACTCACAAAACGAAACTTCTGCTCGATGACGAAGAAACTCAAATTCTCGCTTTTCAGTAGATGCAGAAAACACCAGGTGCATTTCTTCTTGAATCAAAGGGGTAGCATGTGTGCTTTTTTCATCGACAGCTTCTCGATAAGTTAACGCGATATCGATGTGCTTTGATTCAAGCCAGTCTTTGATGGTGTAGGAAGGACCTGTACTTATTTCTACTTTTAATCTCTCACTCGATTTACCCATTTCAGTAAGCAGCGGCAGCGAGACCACATTTCCAATAGAGGGAATAAGGCCAATTTTAATCACTCTATTTTGCGAGTGACTTTCCTCACTTACTGCATTTTTGGCAATATCCATTTGCTCTAAGAGTGCCGTTGCATGAGTAAGGAAAATTTCGCCAGCAGCAGTAAGAGTTATACCCGCAAAACTGCGGTTGAATAAGGTGGCTTTAATCTCTCTTTCTAAGCTTGCCAATTGCTGACTCACCGCAGGTTGAGCAATACTGAGCGCTCGTGCTGCAGACGCAATACTGCCTTTCTTCGCGGCGGTAACAAAATATTCCAACTGTTTTGAATGCACAACACCACCTCGGTGAAATTTATGAATCAACATACCAATGCATACTTGCTCACGCGGCCGCTGTGTCGAATAGGTAGTAATAAGCCGGCAATTTATAGCTAAGTCAGTTATTGCCAGAGACTGCTCTCAGCAAGACTGTTTACAGTAGGGCTGTTTACAGTAGGGCTGTTTACAGCAAGACTGTTTACAGTAGGGCTGTTTACAGCAAGCATGCCTAGCATTGCTCCTTTGTATAGATGAGAGCAGCAAAGTATATGCCACCAAATTGGCTCACAGATTTGCTCCCAAATTTCTTCACAAGGTCTCTCACGTACAGCCGTATCTATCGACTACGACATACAACGTGTTTTTTTTCTGGCGTCTCATCCCTAAAAATTTAAAGTATCGATTTAATTAGCTACAGACCAATAAAATCAATGGTTCGAGGACAGGCTCAATACTTTCCTTATACCCCTAAATAATGTTCTTTCTTCCTCGCTGATAAAAGAGCTTTTAGCCTACGAACATGAAACGCATTTTTTTAAAATGGGCGTAGACGGGAATAGTCGCTTTGCATAGCGCCTTTGTTGTGCAATGTATTGCTTAAAATCAGTGCATATAAGCGACGTGAATAACGACACTTATAACAGCACAAATAGGAACGCATACAAGAACGCCAAGCCTGGCTACTGTTAAACGCTCAAGTTCATCAATTTATCAGTGCAACAAATTTCAATGGAGCAAAAGCGTTAATGGAAATAGAACTACTGTTGTTTGTAGTTACATTGTGTGCAACAGGTGCAATTGCGGGAATAACTGCAGGCCTGTTCGGCAATGGTGGAGGCTTTGTTGTAGTACCTGCCCTTTTAGCCGTATTTCCTTTCTTCACTCCTCCTTCAGAGGCATTGGTAAAAGTGGCCATTGGAACCTCGTTAGCCTCTATTGTTGTTTCAAGTGCTCGTTCTGTCATGGCCCATAAAGCTAAAGGCGCTGTGGACTTCGACATACTTCGCTCGTGGAGCATTTGGCTTGTGCTGGGTGTAATAGGTGGAGTGGCGATAGCAAGTTATACCAGCGCTAACGGCCTCACCGTGGTATTCGCGGCCGGAGTATTATTGTACTCGGTGTATTTTTTATTTCCTGAATTCGTCGTTCGACCAGGCCTTGTATTCGCGATGCCCACGGGAAAGGGTAAAGCGTTGCTTGCCTTCGTACTAGGAGGCTTTTCTGCATTGCTGGGTATTGGTGGCGGCACACCAACCGTAATCACCATGGTGATGTGCAAACGCAGTATTCAGCAAGCTGTAGCTACCGCTGCAGGCGTTGGCTTTTTAATTGGGTTGCCCGGTGCTATCGGTTTTTTATTTATGACGCATTCCCAAACCGGCGCACTGCCGTTTGGTACCGTAGGCTACATTAATCTACCTGCTCTTGTGGCTATTAGCATTGGCGCTATTTTTACCGCGCCTATAGGAGCAAAAATGGCTCATAACTTTAGTGAAAAAAGACTGAATCGCTTATTTGGTATCTATCTCGTGCTTGTGTCTAGCGCTATGTTCTATAAAGCAATGTAGGCGTGAAGCAAAAAATTAATGATGAAGAAAAAGGAATAACACCATGACTATGAATCGCTCAAGACGTTTATTTCTTGGCGGAAGCGCCGCGGCCACAGCTGTAGGAGCAAGCGGCATTATTACCACCCTAGGCGCTCAAGCAGCTACCGCTCAGGCATTAAAAAATCAACCGCCACTTCGCTACGGCCCTAAGCCTGGCGTAGCTAAGCTCAATGCCAACGAAAATCCATTTGGACCGAGCCCCGCTGCACTTAAAGCTATATCGGATGCTGCAGTGCAAGGTGGTGCATACTATGCCTACCCTGCAGCCATGAGATTAATAGACATGATTGCAGAGCGACACGGCATTGAAAAAACAAACATATCGTTGAGCGCAGGCTCAAGCCCAATTTTATCTTATACCGCGTTAGCGGCTAGTCAAAAGGGCAATATTTTAGGGCCTGATCTATTTTGGGACACCACATCCAAAGCACCTGAAAAACAAGGGGGTCATGAAATTATCCGCGTAGCTAATACGCCCGCGCTAGATATTGATTTAGACGCTATTTACAACGCTATCGATGGCTCTATTTGTATGGTGCACATATGTAATCCTAATAACCCAACTGGAAAAATTTTAGACCCTAAAGCGCTGAAAGAGTTTTGCATTAAAGCCTCTAAGAAAACGCTGGTGCTGGTAGATGAAGCATACAACGAACTTACCGATGATCCATCGGCACACACCATGATCCCACTAGTTAAAGCTGGCCACAATATTGTCGTGGCTCGTACCTTCTCGAAAATTTATGGCCTTGCGGGTATGCGGGTGGGTTACCTAATAGCATCAGAACAAAATACTGAATGGGTAAATCAATACGGGATGGGTAATTACACGTTAAACCAAGCCGGTCTTGCGGCAGCGATTGCAAGCTACAACGATGATGCATTTCTCACGTTCTCTAAAGATAAAATTTTACAGGGACGCGCTATGGTGATGGATGCTGTGAAAGCTAACGGTTTGACAGCCGCATCATCGAGTACTAATTTTGTATTTGTCAATTTAGGAAGTGGAAATGCTGAACACTTCAGACGTGCAATGGCTGAAAAAGACATATTGATCCGAGGTATTTACAGAAGCTACAACAATTGGTCTCGGGTTAGCATGGGCACAATTAGCGATGTGCAAAGGTATATTGATGCAATACCAGAAGCCCTAGAAAAGATGGAAAAAGCCCAAAACGCTTAACCACTAACCCTATTCATGTGCGCTGAATAACACGGCGCACAAATTCGCCCCCCTATAAGCATCTTCATTTGCCCCTTTGTCCCCACTTTTAGACTTAAAGTATAATACGCACAAAAGTCACTTTTGCCATATAATCTCAATTGTTGAAAGTACGGCTAACTGCAAACTTTTTCTCATAGATTGTTGCAGTAACGCTAATCTTGCACATACTTTACTACTGTGCAGACACGATGGATGCCATCTGGGAGATTTTTTAATGTCGATATCTGTTTTAGTTGCTGATGATTCTAAGCTGTCTAGACGCAGTGTTATTCGTGCATTGCCACAAGATTTAGACTATACCATTAGTGAAGCAACGAATGGCCAAGAGGCCATAAACTTGCTAGCAGAAACAACGTTTGATCTACTATTGCTCGACCTCACTATGCCTGAGGTAGATGGCGTTGGCGTGTTGGAATACCTTCATGATCGAGCAAGTACACTTAACGTCATTGTTATCAGTGCTGATTTTCAGCCAGAGAAACAGAAGATTGTGATATCCCTTGGCGCAAAACGCTTTTTGAGAAAACCACTAGACAAAGAAGAGCTCGCTATGGCGATGTTCGAATTGGGGTACTTATGAGTATTGTGTTACCACTTGACGAAGATCAAAGAGATGCGCTGCAAGAGTTGCTCAATATATCAATGGGGCAAGCTGCAAATTCACTGGCTCAACTCATTGAAACGAAAATTGACATTTCTATCCCAAAAATTTCTACGGTGACACCAAACGAACTGTATGGTTTGCTGTTTGAAACAAAAGACGCCTTTTATACGCGCCAGTCATTTTTGGGTGATATCCATGGCGAAGTCATGTCGGTGCTATCACAGTCTGGTCTGGTTGAAGTGGCAAAGTTGATGGACTACGAAGAGCCTCTTACAAAAGAAGACATTCAAGAAATCATACTCGAGCTTTGTAACATTCTTGCAGGTGCTTGCTTAGCGGGGCTGTCTGATCAGCTAGAGCTGACCACTAACTTAAATATGCCAACCCTATTTCAACCTGAAAAGTCCAACTTTAGCGACCTGCAGTGGCAGCATACCTTAGTGATGGAGGTGCAATTTATCATTGCCATATCATCATTCAGTATGCGCGTTGTTTTTTGTTTAGACGATGAATCTCTCATCAGAATGAAAGACACATTGGATGAGTTACTCGGGTAATGTTCGAGCAACTCGTTAGTAAACTTCCCGTCGGGATCGGCATCGTTGACGAAGCATTCAACGTGGTTTACTTGAATGACTTTTTTTTAGACCGCTTGCCACACGAGTTGCGAAAAGATTACAAAGAACAGCCTGTTACTGAATTATTCAAAGGCCAAGGAAAGTTCCTTAAACGGCGACTTAAGTCGGTGTTTGTATTGCAACACCCCAGCTTTAGTTATTGGGAACAACGGCCCCACATTTTCCCGTTTAAAAGTAGCCGCCCTATTACGGGTGAAGAAACCCAGATGTATCAAAATATGGAAATTATTCCTATAAAAGATAATACATCTGATAGAAAGTTAGCCTGTATATTCCTTCAAGATGTGACGGCCCAAGCCAGCTATTTTCGTGCCCAGCAAAAGCTTTCTCAAGCGCTTAAAAAAGAACACGCTGAACAGCGCAAACTCATCAGAAAACTGGACACCGCACAAAGCCAGCTTATTCAAGCTGAAAAAATGGCCTCTACGGGACAGCTAGCTGCAGGTATCGCTCATGAAATCAATAATCCTATTGGCTTTGTTACGGCAAACTTAGATACCTTGTCTCAATATGCCTCTCACCTTTTAGCGATATGTGATGGTGTAGAATCGCAAATCACCCACTTTACTGAAGAGATGCAAGAGCAGATGCAATCTCTGTTTGAAAGTAATCACTATGCTCTGCTAAAAGACGATATTACTGAGCTTATTGATGAGTCGAGCGAAGGCTTAAGTCGTGTGCGAGACATCGTTGAGAACCTTAAGAACTTTTCTTTAGAGACCGCTGATGGCTATCAAAACATTGAAGTATGCAGCGTGGCAAAACAGCTTATTACGTTAATATCGGCGCAGTATGCAAAGCCTGAGTATAAGTTTGAATGTGCTAAGGAAAAGCTAGAAGTCATCGGCGACCCTGGCACGCTTAAGCAAGCACTGATGAACGTGATGGTTAACGCAGCCCAAGCCATTGAAGATAAAGGCTTTATAAAGCTAAGCATTATCGAAAATGACAATGATATCGCGTTTAAAATTTTAGACAGTGGATGTGGTATTGCCGAACAAAATCTAAAGCGTATATTTGAACCTTTCTTTACTACAAAACCGGAAGGGCAAGGCCAGGGGTTGGGTTTATCCGTTGCCTATACCGCAATAGAGAAACACCAGGGAAAAGTGTCTATAAGCAGTAAAGAAGGAAAAGGCACCGTTGTGCAAATTACGATCCCCAAAAGCCCCCCGCAATCTTTCTCTACTGATAATTCAGAGCCCGCGACTGAAGCGTTTTCAAAATAGCGCTAACGAAAAACAAACACGCAATAAGCAATTTTCTTATTATACATTCGCCGGTTAGTTTAGCCGCTCTCAGTGAGTTGCTGTCAGTTTAGCGGCCGAGCACTGAGTAAACTAATACACTGTCACCTACTAGTGTTTTTGTTAGCTCTCCCTCGGCAACCAAATAATTTAAATGGGCGTAACACTCTGCCACGGCAAACACCATATTTCTGCTTGAGAGCTTTCGCTTGAACATCACGGGCAGTAGCTCAGCCACTGTTTGAGGGGTAGCACACGCACTTTTTAATGCACTAAGATGTTGATGATGATGAGCAAGTAATTCATCAACCCGTTGGTGCAAGCCTACAAATGGGAGCTTGTGAGCGGGTAATACAACTGTATCTTCTGGGAGCGCCTTGAACGGAGGGAGCGTGGTAAGGTAGTCATTCAAAGTAAGCGCGTCAGGCTCGGTAGAGTAAGCGCCTATGTTTGGCGTTATCATAGGTAGTATGTGATCGCCTGAAATCAACACCCCTTTACTTTCGCAGTACAGACAAGCGTGCTCTGGAGAATGTCCCCTTCCAACCAATACTTTCCACTCATTATTATCAAATGACAGCACATCGTTGTGCTTCAACCGCGTATAACTCACTGGAATGGGCGATACAACCTGGCTAAACCCCTTGCCATCTCCCTGCGTAAGCTTTTCAACTAACTCACTGTCTAGTCCAGCTTGACTAAAATAACGGACATCTCTTTTATTCGGCGCACCATTTTTACCCGCACAAAACGCTCTAGCAGTGAAGTACTCAGTTTGTGACATATAAAAAGGAACATCAAATTCGTCGGCAATCCAACCCGCTAACCCAATGTGGTCGGGATGAAGATGGGTGACGATAACGGCAGATATATTGCCATTGAGCTTTTCAAATATCTGTTGCCACAACACTTTCGTTGTCGACGTACCAATACCCGTATCAACAACTACCCAGTTGTCTCCATCTTTAATGAGATAGAGATTAATGTGGTCAAGTTCAAACGGCAAAGGCATAGTTAGCCACATAACACCGTTCGCAATTTCAACAAGTTCACCAGGCTGTGGCTGTTTGTCTGCTAGATATTGCATGGCATACCTCTTTTAAAGATACAAAATTGATTATACGGGACGTTACTTCTAACGCGGCTTAAACGTAAAAACAAACGTATCTCTCGAATGGACATCTATAGTAGTAAGTTATAACAATGTGCTGACTTTGTAGTTAATGGAATGAGGATAACCAACAGCGAGGTGCGGTATACTTAGCTTTTTCTGGCTGAGCACCTGGTTTTTAATACCTAATTAGCACCAATAGGTTTTAAAAAGTGCTGGTAGCTAATTACTTAACGTTGATAAACAAAAGAAAAACATGGCGTGATTAAACAAGGTTATATTCTCAATAAAAGTACGTTTACCGAAAAGGGGAAAGCGTTTGTTGAGCTATGGGTGAAAACGCACGAAAAGACGATAAAGTTAGTGTCTTCGCCTCAGCAGCCCACTTGTTTTGTTGCTATGGATAATAAAGACAAACTTATTAGTGCCTTAGCCGCCTCAGGTGTATTGCGCCGAGATGTGTCCTTTCCCTCTGACCACTTTAAAACGCTAGAGCAAATACCGGTCGTTACTGTAAAAACAAACACCGAAAGCCAAATGCACAAGCTTAGAAAAATCGCGACCGAAAATAGTATTACGCTCTATGAAGCCGATATTCGGTTAGCCGACCGATACCTTATGGAACGTTTCATTTATGGTGCTATAGAGTTTGTTTCTCCTAACAACGACAATGAAATAATTAACGCTCGAATTAGAGCATCTAATTATTTGCCGGCATTTACGTGGGTGAGTATTGATATTGAATGTGATGAGAACGAATCACTATTTAGCATTTCTATCGCAGGCAAAAGTCATAACGAAGTCATCTTAGTTAGGCCCCCAACTTTCGAAAATAAAATCATAGAATCAACTAATCAGTGTTACACGTTGACGGTGGTTGATAGCGAGAAAAAACTTCTCAACCTGTTTTTCTCCCGTATTTGCAGCATTGATCCAGATATTATTTTGGGCTGGAATGTGAAGCAGTTTGACTTTGCTGTCATAGCGCGACGTGCAAAACGCCAGAACGAAAAGCTATTGATGGGCCGACAAGGCAGAGAGGCCACGGCAAGAGAGTGGGATGACCAAGTACTGGTTAATATACCGGGCCGCTGCATTGTCGACGGTATAGAAGCGCTAAAAACAATGACATATCACTTTGACTCGTTTTCTTTAGACAATGTAGCCGAGCAGCTTTTAAACGAAAATAAGCTTATTCAAGAAGACGATAAACTCAAGGCAATCAAGCATCAGTATTTGCACGAGCCCTTGTCTCTTGCCAACTACAATTTTAAAGACAGCGAACTTGTAAACAGTATCCAACAAAAAACCCAGTTTATTGATTTCTTAACGCTGCGAGGCACGTTGACGGGACTTGAGTTAGGTAGACCCGGTGGGTCAGTTGCCGCGTTTTTAAACGTATATTTACCAAAGCTGCATAGAGAGCATTACGTTGCTGGCGTGCGACCGTCAAATGGCGGGCTTGCAAGCCCTGGTGGATACGTAATGCGTTCCTTACCGGGACTGTATGATGATGTACTGGTTTTAGATTTTAAAAGCCTTTATCCGTCAATAATACGCACATTTAATATCGACCCTTTAGGTTTAGCTGAAGGCCTACTATCTCCCGAAAAGGCCATACCAGGCTTCAAAGGAGCTGTTTTTAGCCGTACCAAACACTTCTTACCCGACATTATCAAAAGTCTATGGGCCCAACGTGACGAAGCAAAACGTCAAGAAGACAAACCCCGCTCTCAGGCTATCAAGATCATAATGAACTCGTTTTATGGCGTTTTAGGTAGTGGCGGTTGCCCCTTTTACGATCCAAGGCTTGCTAGTTCAATTACCCTACGTGGACATGACATTATGCAGACCACGGCGAAATGGATTGAAGAGTTAGGGTATACGGTTATCTATGGTGATACAGACTCAACTTTTGTTCACTTAAATGACAATGTTTCTCTCGGTACGCCAAAGGAAACAGGTAAGCAGCTTGCTACAATCATAAATCAGAGGTGGCAGACACTCATCGCTGAGGAATTTAACCTAACCTGTGAGCTAGAAATTGAATTTGAATCTCATTTTACCAAGTTCTTTATGCCCACTATCAGAGGTTCATCAGAAGGTAGCAAAAAGCGTTACGCCGGTATTCGACATACCGGTAATGAAAATACTGAGCCTCAAGGTGCAGCTAATAAGGTTGACGGTACCACTTTTTCTGAAAGTAACGTCGGTGAGAGTAATGAAAACGAGGAGTTAGTCTTTAAAGGACTAGAAAACGTTCGCTCTGATTGGACACAATTAGCAAAAGACTTTCAATATGAATTGTATAGTAAAGTGTTTAAACAGCAGCCTGTGAAACAGTTTATACGAGATACGATTGATAATATAAACAGCGGAGAAGCAGACCAACAGCTGGTCTACAAGAAGCGTTTAAGAAAACCGTTATCGTCTTATACAAAATCTCATCCACCTCATGTGAAGGCTGCTATTTTGGCCGATAAGTTAAATGCAGAGCGCCAAGCACCATTACAATATCAACGTAATAGAACCATCGCTTATGTTATTACACTAAACGGCCCTCAAACCAGCGATATGGTGAGCTCCCCCTTAGATCATAGCCACTATATTGAAAAACAAATCCGTCCCATAGCAGAAAGTATTCTGCCTTTAATCGGAATAGATTTTAGCGACATCGTCGACGACCAACTCATGCTCTTTTAATAATTAGGATCAGGTCCGTATTCTTCGACAATAAATCGATGGTTGGAGTCAGACTCACATTCTTTGACCGTTTGTGTGGTTAACGCGTTATGGCAAATAATTGTGGAGATCTGCTTCCATCTATTTTGTTCGACAACCACGCTTAATCATTATGCGCTGCAAGAATCAAACGATAAAAGGGAGTCAGAACCGCATTCTTTTATCGTTTGTCTGCTGTAAGCAGTGTGGATAATGATAAATAGGGATCTGACCCTAAATATTGAGTCGGATGTGATGAAAGTTGTTCGGAATTAATCTGGACCTGACCCCCATTTATTTTTTGGGGCAGAAAGCAAAAAACCCGCCGTTAGGCGGGTTTTTCTTAATGGGACCTGGCAGTGTCCTACTCTCACATGGGGAAACCCCACACTACCATCGGCGCTAATACGTTTCACTTCTGAGTTCGAAATGGAGTCAGGTGGTGCCGTATCGCTATGGCTGCCAGGAATAAACTGGTTAACAATTGTGGAAAATCTGATATCAATGCAATCAAAGAGTAATCATGTTTACTTTTCACTCTACTTGCTTTATTCGTTTTGTGCTTGTCATTTTACAACACACCAGCCTAAAGCCTTTTGGGTGTTGTATGGTTAAGCCTCTCGGGCAATTAGTACAGGTTAGCTTAACGCCTTACAACGCTTCCACACCCTGCCTATCAACGTCATCGTCTATAACAACCCTTCCAGAACTTAAAGTTCAGGG